>NZ_JBPGWO010000001.1:0-3687500 GCF_056754745.1 Luteibacter sp. TLI7-4A
CGACCCAGCGAGCCTGACGTTGTCCGAGCGCTACCGGTTCGGCCGCAAGGTGATGGGCTACACCTTCAACGCGCAGGGCCAGCTGGCCAGTTTCACCGACGGCAACGGCAAGACCACCACGCTGGGCAACTACAAGCGCGGCATCCCGCAGGCGATCGGCTACCCGGACGCCACCTCGCAAACGCTCAGCGTGGACGACTTCGGGCAGATCGCCGCGATCACCAACCAGGCCGGCGCGACCACGAGTTACGGCTACGACGCGATCGGCCGCCTGGCCCGGATCGACTACCCGGCCGGCGACGCCGTGGCCTGGGCGCCGAAGACCTTCCAGTACAGCTACGTGGGCCCCGCGCGCGGGGTCAACGGCAACCACTGGGTGCGGATCGTCTACCAGGGCGACCGGTTCCAGCGCACCGACTTCGACGCGATGCTGCGTCCGGTGATGTCCGGCTCGGCGCGGGCCAGCGACCAGGCCTTCTACGTGTCCTCGCGCACCGACTACGACTGGAAGGGGCGCAAGGTGTTCGCGTCCTACCCGGTCGACGGCGCGGTGGACCTAACCAACATCGTCGCCGGCGTGGCGACCGGCTACGACGCCCTGGGCCGGCCGACGAGCTCCACGCAGAGTTCCGAGCTGGGCAACCTGACCACCACCACGCAGTACCTGTCCGGCGCGGCCAAGCGCGTGACCGATCCGAAGGGCAACGTCACCACCACCTGGTACCAGGTCTTCGACCAGCCCGCCTACGACAACGTGGTCAGCGTGCAGGCGCCGGAGAACGTGGTGCAGACCATCGCCCGCGATGTCTATGGCAACCCGCTGTCGATCACCCAGGGCGGCGCCGGCCAGTCGGTCACCAAGACCATGACCTACGACAGCGAGCATCGCCTGTGCCGCACGTGGGAGCCGGAGTCCGGCAGCGAGATCCTGGCTTACGACGGGGCCGACAACCTGGCCTGGAGTGTGTCCGGTGCCTCGTTCAACGGTGCCGGCTGCGGCCAGGACCAGGTCGCCGAGACGGCCCGGACGGTGCGCGCCTACGATGCGATGAACCGGGTCACCTCGGTGGTCTATCCCACCGGCACCGCGCCCAGCACCTTCACCTACGACGCCCTGGGCAACCCGGCCACGGCCACCTCGGGCACGGTGGGCTGGACCTTCGGCCGCAACAAGCTGGGCCTGCTCACCGCCGAGGTGCTGGCGGTGGACGGCTGGCGCTGGGCGCTGGGCTACGGCTACGACCCCAACGGGGCGTTGAGCACCGTGCTGTACCCGGACGGCGAGGTGATGGCCTACAACCCCGACGCGCTGGGCCGGCCGACCACGGTGGGCGGCTACGCCAACGGCATCGCCTACTTCGCCGACGGCGACGTGCGCTCGTACACGCTGGGCAACGGCCGCAGCTACCTGGCGCAGAAGAACGCGCGCAACCTGCTGAGCAACTTCACCTACGGCCAGGGCGCCACGCTGAATGTCAGCGAGGATTTCACCTACGACGGCAACGGCAACGTCAGCCAGATCCTCGACCGGGCGAACGGCCAGCGGACCAAGGGGATGGGCTACGACGGCCTGAACCGCCTGCTCTCGGCCACGGCGAGCAACCTGTGGGGCACGGAGAGCTACACCTACGACACCTTGAACAACATCCGCAGCCTGAGCAACGGCAGCGGCACGAACACTTACGCCTACGACGGTAGCAACCGGCTGACCGCGATCGTCAATGGCGCGACCACGGTGCATGCCTTCGTCTACGACGCGCGCGGCAACACGGTGAACAAGGACGGGCAGGGGCTCACCTTCGACCTGGCCAACCGGTTGACGGCAATCCCGGGCAAGGGCGAGTACACCTACGACGCGGCCGGCCGCCGGGTGAAGAAGGTCACCCCGGCGGGCACCACCTACTACGCGTACAACAGCGCCGGGCAGCTGATGTGGGAGCTGGACCCGGCCACGCGGCTGGGCAGCGCGTACGTCTACCTGGGCAAGAAGCTGGTCGCCAAGGCGACCGAGAACATCGACATCCTCAAACCCGCCCAGGTCAGGACGGCGCTGGCGATCGTCGGCGTGCCGCGCCTCTCGCTCGACGGCACGACCATCGACGTGACCTTGGACATCGCCAACAACGGCACGCGGCCGCTCACGGCCAACAGCCAGTACCCGGTGCAGATGGGGTATCACCTGCTGGACAGCGCCGGCGCCGCGACCCAGCCGGAAGCGGGAGTGAACCTGGCGGCGGACATCCCGGTCGGCGGCCACGGCACGATCACCCTGCATGTCGCCGCGCCCGCGGTGCTGGGCACCGGCAAGCGCATCCGCTTCAGCCTGCTGCAGGCCGGCGTGGGCTGGTTCCAGGACTGGCCGAACAACACGACCGTGGACGCCGGCCCGTACTCGGCCTGCCCCACGGCCGGCACCGGCAACCTCTGCAACAACGTCACCGGCTTGAGCCGCGAGCAGGTCAACGTGACCCTGACGATCACCGCCGCGCCCTCGCTGTCGGCGGACGGGCAGAGCGTGCTGACCACGGTGGACATCGCCAACAACGGCACGGTGACCTTGGCCTCGGCCGCGCCGCATCCGGTGAACCTGGGCAATCATCTGATCGACGCGGCGGGCAACGCCGTGCAGTTCGACGTCACCCGCCAGGGCATCCCGGAGATCGCCCCGGGCCAGCACGCGGCGGTGACGATCGCGACGCCGTCCGCGCTCCTGCTGGGCAATGGGCGCCGGGTGCAGTTCGAGCCGGTGCAGGAGGGTATCGCCTGGTTCCAGAGCTTCGGCTTCACGCCGTTGGTGGCCGGACCGTATGTCACGCTGAGCGGTGCGGGCAGCAGCGCCAACGGCAGCGTCGCGATGAGCTGGCAGCCGATCGCCGGCGCGACGTCCTACACGCTGCGGGAAAGCGTCAACGGCGGTGCGTGGACGACGGTCTCGGCCTCGACGGCGACGAGCTGGTCGGCCAGCGGTCGCGCCACGGGCACCTACGGCTACCAGGTGCAGGCCTGTGCCTCGGGCGGCTGCGCGCCGTTCGGGCCGACCTGGACCGTCAGCGTGCTGCTGCCACCGCCGGTGCCAGGCAGCGCCAGCGCCTCGGCCCCGGTCGCCGGACCGGTGACGTTGAGCTGGGCGGCGAGCGCGACGGCGACGCGTTACGTGGTCATCCAGCAGGTCAACGGCGGGGCCTGGACCACGGTGTACGACGGCGCGGCCACCAGCGCGGCGTTCGGCACGCCGGCCAGCGGCACGTACCAGTACCAGGTGCAGGCCTGCAACAGCAGCGGATGCAGCGGCTATCGGTTGAGCAATGCGGTGGGCATTACCTTGCCACCAACAGCCGCACCGGGAATAGCGGGGGGCGGCACCAGTATCAACGGTGCCTACACGATTAGCTGGGGTGGTGTAGCCAGCGCCACGTCGTACAACGTGTTCGAGAACGTCAACGGAGGGGGCTGGGCGCTGATCGGCAATACGGGAGGCGGCGCCTGGAGCCTGAGTGGCAAGCAGAATGGCACCTATTACTACGCCGTGCAGGCGTGCAACGCAGGGGGATGCGGCCCCTGGAGCGGTCAGGCCGTCGTCACCGTGGCACTACCTCCCACCACGCCATCCGGCGTATCCGGCGGGCGGACAGGGCCTGGCTACAAACGTCAGTACGAGATCCATTGGAACGCGGTCGCCACCACCACGAACTATCAGATCGAACGGAACATTCCGGGAATTGGAACCGACTACCAAGACGCGGGTACGACACCTTCGTCGATTTTCATCGAGGAAACGGGCGAGGTGATAGGCCAGATCAGCATGCGAGTCAGGGCATGTAACGCCAGTGGATGCTCACCGTGGAGTGGCTATGTCTATGCAAGTTTCTGACGACGGGGCACCTGATTTTCGGCCACGGAAGGAGTTGTTCCGCTACCTGAGAAGTTGTTTCAACATTTTCGTATGTATTGTTTTTCTATCGACTAGTCTTAATGTATTTGCGGGGAAAAGCATTTCTTATTTTTATACGGATGAGCAAGGAACGGTGTTGGCTATAACGGATGCCAGTGGTGGGGTGATCGCTTGGCAAGATTACAACCCCTACGGCTCATCGGTCGCGGGTAGCGGAGCTGATGGTCCTGGCTATGCGGGGCATATCGGAGATAGCGAAAGCGGTTTGCTGTACATGCAAGCCCGATACTACGATCCATCACTTTCGAGATTCTTGTCGACTGATCCTGCGGTCTATGAGCCTGGAATGATCAATGGATATGGTCGCTATCAATACGCATCGAGCAATCCGTATCGATTCACCGATCCAACAGGTATGGTTAGCTGCGGCAGTGGCATGAATGCCGCTGGATGTGTCTATCCGGAACCTCGCATCAGAGGTGAAATGCCATCTTCGTCCCCTTTTGCCTTATCTAGCAGCGTCGAGCCGCCAGAGCAGAACAGTGGATGCGACACTTCTGAATGCGACGAGGTTCGGCAAACCCGGACGCATATTATGCGCGACCAAGCAGATGCTTTGGAGAAAGCAGGTGCATTTGGGGCGAAAGAGGGCGCGATGATGATGGCTGGCGGCCTCTTGGGTAAGTTGGTGGGCCGTGTTGCGGGCGCTCTGCGAATTAGCGAGCGTGTCGCAGTGACCTTTGGGCGTAATGAGAATCAGGCATTCCATGCATTCCGACATGTAGAAGAAGCAGGCCTTTCGCGGAAAAGTGTAAGTGATGCTGTTATGACCGACTTGGCGAAAGTTTCAAGGCAAATTCAGTCGGGTCAATTGTACAGGGGAACAGTGCAGGTGGATGGTGTGGAGGTTACGTATAACGCCTTTCGTACTCCGAGTGGTTCAATAAATGTCGGACGCTTAACGACGCCGAGGACTTCACCATGAGAGAACTTACTCCAGCTGAGTGCTCGCTTCTGCGGCACTTGATGGAAAAAGGTGGCTTAAGGCAACCGAGCGAGCGATGGTTGGCAGACGTCAAAGTGGACGACTTGGACGATGGGGGTATGGGAAGTTACGTCATCGTCGAGCCAGCGAATCAGGGACGCGGCCATTTGTTGAGTGAGGTCGAGTTTGACGATAGTGACGGTGTCAAGGTATTGGCGTCGCTATACGTCGATGTGAACGATCATCCCTACGAAGTAGATCTCTGGAAAGTTGATTTTTCCCCCTAGTCACTTTGCCTCTACTTCAACGGGAGGAATAAGGAACAGAGCACCGACGCCGGAAGATCGCTCACTGTGGGCGTGTCTGACGCGGAAAGGAGAGCCGGCTTGCCCCAATCGTTTGACGGATATCTCTCGATGAGCACCCTGTTTCGACAATCGTTGCTGGTAGGTATCTTCGCGTGCGTGGTCTCCTGCGCGTCACTCAGGTCGCATAACCACCAGGACATCAGCAACCTCGTACACGTCTCCGACAATCGGGCACTGAAGAGATTCGACGTCGAACTCGAGAACACGTCAGGAAAGGCTTGGTGCATCGAGGAGGGTTCATGGCCTAACAGCGCTGGGTACCTCGATTCACATAGCCGTGATGTACGGGTCGAGGTAAATGGCCGGATCTTTCCCATCAGGGAAAGGAACCTCGGGTTTTGCCCGTCATCGTGCGATTTCCGCATGGCTGCGGGCGAGGTGATACGGAGCAGTATTCCTTACGAGGAATTTTCCCTGCCTCCATCGGTCGAGGCACTGGATAAGAAATTGGTCATGCGACTCTGGAGTAACTCGTGTCATTAGATCCTGTGTCCCGTCGAAATGATCCGCCGGATCGCACGATGCGACTGAAGGAACTCTTGTCTGGATCAGGGATTGAGGCGATCGATCGGTTCGGCACCCTGCTGCTCGACTACGACGGCAAGCGAATGTACGAACTCGTGTGCGAAACGTCGGCTTCAGCATGAGAGAACTCACTCCAGCCGAGTGTCACTTTGCCCTTGCTTCAACATCGGGACTAAGGGCATGAGGCCACTGACACCAGAAGAGCGCTCCCTGCTGGCGTATCTGATGCGAAAAGGGGGGCTGGTTCGCCCGAGCGCGGCCTGGATGGACGACGTGCGTGTCGAGAACCTGGACGATGAAGGCATCAGGGGCGGCTTCGTCCTCCAGCGGCAGGCGGATCGCGATCATGGCGAATTGATCGCCGACGTCGATTTCACCGATCTGGACGGCGTGCACGTGCTCGCATCGTTATTCGTGGATCGAAACAAGATTCCCTACGAAGTCGATATCTGGAAGACCGACGATACGCCGCTGCTTGCATTGCCGGTGTTCCCAAACTAAGGCGCGGGTCACCCCGCGCTAGCCACCGGAGCATCCACGAACTGCGGAAACCGCGCGCGGATCGCATGACGGATCTGCGGCAGGTCCAGGCCGGCCATGGTCAGCACTTCCTCGCGGCTGCCGTGTTCCAGATAGACGTCCGGAAGACCAAGGTGCTGGATCGGCAACGTGACGCCGTGCGCCGCCAGGCATTCGGCCACGGCCGCGCCGGCGCCGCCGGCGATGGCGTTGTCCTCGATGGTGACGAAGGCCTTGTGAGAGCGCGCGAGTTCGAGGATCAGCTCCTCGTCCAGTGGCTTCACGAAGCGCATGTTCACCAGCGTGGCGTCGACTTCCGCGGCGATGATGGCGGCGGGGGCGAGCATCGTGCCGAACGACAGGATGGCCAGGCCGTGGTGACCTCGGCGGCGCACCTCGGCCTTCCCGATCGGATAGGTTTCCAGCGTCTCGGCCAGTTTCGTTCCGGGGCCGGTGCCGCGCGGATAGCGCACCGCGGCCGGGCCGTTGTACTGGAAGCCGGTGCTGAGCATGGTGCGGCATTCATTCTCGTCGGCCGGCGCCATGATCACCATGTTCGGCAGGCAGCGCATGAACGAGAGATCGAAGCTGCCCGAATGCGTGGCGCCGTCGGGGCCGACCACGCCCGCGCGATCGATGGCGAAGGTGACGTCCAGGTTCTGCAAGGCCACGTCGTGGATCGCCTGGTCGTAGGCGCGCTGCAGGAAGGTGGAGTAGATCGACACCACCGGTTTCGCTCCCTCGACCGCCATGCCCGCCGCCAGCGTCACCGCATGCTGCTCGGCGATCGCCACGTCGAAATAGCGCTGAGGGTATTCCTTCGAGAAGCGGACCAGCCCCGAGCCTTCGCGCATCGCCGGGGTGATGCCGAGCAGGCGCTCGTCGGCCGCCGCCATGTCGCAGAGCCAGTCGCTGAAGATATCGGTATAGGTCGGCTTGGCCGGTGCACCCTTCTTGACCAGGCCGGCGACCGGGTCGAACGGTCCCACCGCGTGGTATTCGATCTGCGCCTTCTCGGCCGGCTCGTAGCCCTTGCCCTTGGTGGTCATCACGTGGATCAGCTGCGGGCCGGGCAGGGCCTTCACCGTCTCCAGCGCGTTCACCAGCTGGGCCATGTTGTGGCCGTCGATGGGGCCGGTGTAGTGAAAGCCCAGTTCCTCGAACAGCGTGGACGGCACGAACATGCCCTTGGCGTGTTCTTCCCAGCGCTTGAAGAAGCGGCCGAAGAAGGATTCGCGCGGCATCGCCTTCTTGGCCCGTTCGCGCCATGCATTGAGCGTGCGGCTGGACATCGCGCGGGCCATCATCTTGGTCATCGCGCCGACGTTTTCGCTGATCGACATGCCGTTGTCGTTGAGGATCACCAGCATGTTCGGCTCGACGTCGCCGCCGTGGTTGAGCGCCTCGAAGGCCATGCCGGCGGTCATCGCGCCGTCGCCGATCACGGCGACCACCTTGCGCGGGTCGCCACGGCGCTGCAGCGCCAGGGCCATGCCCAGCGCGGCGGAGATCGAGGTGGACGAGTGGCCTACGCCGAAGGTGTCGTACTCGCTCTCTTCGCGGCGGGGGAAGGGGGCGAGCCCGTCCTTCTTCTTGATCGTGGTGATCCGGTCGCGCCGGCCGGTGAGGATCTTGTGCGGATAGCACTGGTGGCCGACGTCCCAGACCAGGCGGTCGCGCGGGGTCTCGAACACGTGGTGCAGGGCGACGGTGAGTTCGACCACGCCCAGGCCCGCACCGAAATGACCACCCGACGAGGCCACGGCCTCGATCAGGTAGCGGCGCAATTCATCGGCGATCGCCGGCAGTTCGTCCACCGGAAAGCGCCGGAGGTCCTCCGGCGAATCGATCTGCGCCAGATAAGGGTAGCGGGAGAGGTCGTTCATCCGCCTATTGTTCGCCTCCGGCGGGGCCGGGGCAAGGGACGAGGCGTGAATCCTTGCGGGCGGTTTGGGCCCGGCTCAGGCCGGACGCCGGTCCCGTGGCAGGTGGCTGACCAGGAATTCCATCTGGTCGGCCAGGATATTGCGGTTGGACAGGATCAGGTGTTCGACCCAGCTCGGACGGTAGGGCACGGCCAGCAGGGGCATGTTGGCCTGCTGTGGGGTCCGGTTGCTCTTGCGCAGGTTGCAGGCCAGGCAGGCGCTGACCACGTTCTCCCACTCGTCGGCACCCTTCTTGGACAACGGCACCACGTGGTCGCGGGTCAGTTCGTGACGCGTGTACTGGTGGCCGCAATAGAGGCAGATGTGCCGGTCGCGGGCGAAGAGGGCGGTGTTGGTGAGGGCGGGAGCGGGATCGATCGCGTGTTCGCGGCAGTGGCCCGTGCTGGCCACGATCGGGTGGAGTTCCAGGCTGCTGCGCAGGCCGCTGGTCCGGTTGATGCCGCCATGGACGGTGACGCAGGGGTCGCCCAGGGTCCAGGCCACCACGCCGCGTACATAGAGGCAGACCGCATCCTGCCAACTGATCCAGTCCAGGATGCGACCCGCCGCATCGAGGGAAAGCACCCGCGTCGCATGCAGCGCGGACACCCTCGGCAGGTCCTCTTGGAGCACTTCCATCGTCATCGTGTCTCGTCCTTCACATAAGCGAAAGAGCGTTCCAGCAAGCCGAACTCCGTGCGGATCGACCATCCGATCCTCGGCCTCGCAAGGCCTTCGACCCGAGCATAGCCGATAATTGCGACAGAAAAGCACCCCCCGGTACGCTTCTTGCGGGGGCTTTTCCTGTCATTGACCGCTGTTATAGTGGGCGTTCGCATTCGAGCGCCCGGCGGGTTTGGAAGGGGGGCCGGGGTGGCTTCCCAGGTCCGGCGGGTCCATGAGGGTTACACAGTGGCAGAAGTGCTTTTCTACGAGCGTCCGGTTCCCCTGAACCGTACCGCCCACCGCGACCTGCGTCTGAAGGCCGTGAACAACATCCGTTTCGCCGCCACCGCGCACTCCGTGCCGCTGACGGGCGTGGAGTTCGCGCCGGCCGCGCGCGATTTCCCGATCCTGTTCGCCGGAAACACGATGGAAGAGGCGGGCCCCATGGCCTTGCTCGGCTTGCGCCAGGGCGAGAACCTGCTGGTCGGCGATAACGGTTTCTGGGAGCAGGGCATCTATGTGCCGGCTTTCGTCCGCCGTTACCCGTTCGTGCTGGCCGAGAAGCCGGCCGGTGCCGAGGGCGACGACTTCACCGTCTTCCTCGACGAGGCCTATGAAGGCTTCAACGACAGCGAAGGCGAGCGCCTCTTCAATGAAGACGGCACCGACGCGCCGGCCCTGACCAATGCCGTGAACTTCCTGGGCGAGTTCCAGGACCACGTCGCGCGCACGCAGTGGTTCATGGGCAAGCTGCGCGAACACGGCCTGCTCGAGCCGCGCACCATCACGCTGCAGAAGGAAGGCAAGGGCATCAACCTCAACGGCCTCTTCGTGATCAACGAGGAAAAGCTTCGCAGCCTCGACGAGAAGACCGCCCACGAGTTCCTGCGCGAAGGCGCACTGGGCTGGATCTACGCGCATCTCGTGTCGCTGGCCAACATCGATCGCATGGCGGCTCGCCTGGATGCGCGCGAGCGCCTGGAAGAGACCACCGCGAAGGCCTGACCGGCTCTCGTTCGGATCGATCGGAGAGGGCCGCCTTCGGGCGGCCTTTTTTTGTGGGCAGGAAATCCTTGGTGGGAGCCGACCTTGTCGGCGATGGGTGCTTGCCTCAATCTGGCCCGCTGCCGCGGGATCGCCGACAAGGTCGGCTCCCACCATGTTGCGTCGACCTGGCTTGCCGCCGCGGGATCGCCGACAGGGTCGGCCCCACCAGGGTTGGGTGTTTCGTCAGCGAACGGGTTTCGCCATGCGCATGAGGTCGGTGTCGAAACCGTGTTTCATGTACATGTCACGGGCGCGCTCGTTGCCGGGAAAGACCGCCAGCGTCACGAACTGGCAGCGATGTTCCTTGGCCCAGGCGTAGGCATGGTCGAGCAGGAACTTGCCGGCCCCGGCACCCTCGTAGGCCTCGGCGACCGCGATGTCCGAGATGTGGCAGTTGTCGCGATGGGTGAAGAAGTCCTTCGTCTTCTGGAGGTGCACGAATCCCACGGGTTCGCCGTCCTCGTTCTCGGCGACGAAGATGTAGCTGTTCGAAGGTTGCTCGTCGAGGTGCTTCACCAGGTCCGCCTCGATGCCCTTCAGGCAATCGCTGCGGCTGCGCCCGTTAGGCAGGGGGAAGTCGACGAAACGCGGGACCAGGCCAAGGATGAACTCGTCGTCGTCGCTCTCGGCGAGACGTATCAGGAACGTGGCGTCGCTCATCGTATCTGGCACCGTCGTGGCGAAAGGTCCGGGCGGAAGCCTTTTTCTACACCTTCACGGATGCGGGGGAAAGCCCCGCGAGGTTGTAGGCGTGCCTTTGTGGGAGCCGATTCATCGGCGATGGGTGCTTGCTCCGGACTCGCCCGCTGCCGTGGGATCGCCGACAGAGTCGGCTCCCACCAGGTCGGCTCCCACCAGGTCGGCTCCCACCAGTCCGGTCAGCGGGCGGTGCGGTCAAAGAACCTCGGGCAATGTCGCCACGCCCGCCTCGATCGCGGCCTTGTGCACGTGGATGCGTGGCAGGATGCGGGTGAAGTAGAACGTCGCGGTGTCGCGCTTGGCTTGCTTCGCGTCGGCGGAAAGGGCGGAGCCACCTGCCGCCAGCACGCTCTTCGCCCAGAAGTAGGCAAGGGTCACGTAGCCGGAGAAGTACAGGTAGTCGACGGCGGCGGCGCCGAGTTCCTCCGGATTGGCCTGTGCGCTCTGCGCGATGGCCTGGGTCAGGTCGCCCCAGGCCTTGGTCGCCACGGCCAACGGCCCGACGAAGGCCTTGATGTCCTCGTTGGCCTGGTTCGCCTGGCAGAACGCGGAGATCTCGCCGAGGAAATGCTTCAGGCCGGCGCCCTGCAGTTGCATGATCTTCCGGCCGAGCAGGTCCAGCGCCTGGATCTGCGTGGTGCCCTCGTAGAGCGTGATGATGCGGGCGTCGCGGACGAACTGCTCCATGCCGTGCTCGGCGATGTAGCCGTGGCCACCGAAGATCTGCAGCGCCTCCTTGGTGCATTCCTGGGCGGCCTCGGTGAGCAGGCCCTTGGCGATCGGGATGAGGAAGGACAGCAGTTCGCCGGCCGCCTTGCGCGCCTGGGGATCGGTGTCGCGAGCCTCGATGTCGCTCTGCAAGGCCGCGTAAGTGGCGAGCACGCGTCCGGCTTCGACGAAGGCGCGCTGGGTCAGCAGCATGCGGCGCACATCCGGATGCACGGTGAGCGGATCGGCCGGTTTCTCCGGCAGCTTCGGTCCCGACAACGCACGCATCTGCAGGCGCTCGCGCGCATAGGCGAGGCTGTTCTGCAAAGCGCGCTCGGCCAGGCCGAGGCCCTGGATGCCGACGGCCAGGCGTGCCGCGTTCATCATGGTGAACATCGCCACGAGGCCCTTGTGTGCCGGGCCGACCAGCCAGCCTTCCGCCTCGTCGAAATTCATCACGCAGGTGGCGGAGCCCTTGATGCCCATCTTGTGTTCGATGGCACCGGCGGCGACGGCATTGCGCTCGCCCATGGAGCCGTCCTTGTTCACCTTGAACTTCGGCACGACCAGCATCGAGATGCCGCGACTGCCCTCGGGCGCATCCGGCAAGCGCGCGAGCACGAGATGGACGATGTTCTCGGCGAAATCGTGCTCGCCGGCGCTGATGAAGATCTTGGTGCCGGTGACACGGTAGCTGCCGTCGGCGTTCGGTTCGGCGCGCGTCTTCAGCAGGCCGAGGTCGGAACCCGCCTGCGGTTCGGTGAGGCACATGGTGCCGGTCCAGCGGCCGTCGACGAGGGGCTTGAGGAAGACCTCCTGCTGCCACTCGTCCCCGTGATGCTCCAGGGCGCTGGTGGCACCGTGGGAGAGCAGGGGATAGATGCCCCAGGCGAGGTTCGCCGAGTCGATCATTTCCTTGGTCAGCGTGCCGAGGACGGCGGGCAACGCCTGCCCACCGAACTTCTCGTGCGCGGTGAGGCCGGCCCAGCCGCCCTCCGCGTACTGCCGATAGGCTTCCTTGAACCCCTTCGGCGTGGTGACGGTGCGCGTGGCCTTGTCGAAATGGCAACCTTCCTCGTCGCCCGGTGCGTTCAACGGCGCCAGTACCTGTTCATTGAACCGGGCCGCTTCATCGAGCACGGCATCGAGCAGGTCGCGCGTATGCCCTTCGCCACCCTCGAGGCGAGCGAGCACGGCTTCGGCGCCGAGCACGTCGTAGAGCGCGAAGCGCATGTCGTCGAGGGGTGCTTTGTAAATCGTCATGCGGATGATCCTGGGTCAGGGCGAACGGTAGGTATCGGGGATGCCCGGCACGGGCGAAAGCCAGTTCTTGCCGTGGACGGGGAAGGATCGCGACGCGTCTTCCTTCTCCGGAGTGGCGCTGACCCGGCCATCGATGCTGTAGGGGAGGGCGCCGGAACTGCCCTTGGCGGCCAGTTCGGCGAGAGCCTTCGACATCTCGGCGGTCGGCAACAGGTCGATCGTCGCGACGTCGGCGGCGAACGAGGGGATGTCCTGGTCGATCTTCGCGTCGAGCAGCACGCCGCCGAGCTCACCGACGCGCAGCGTGCCCTGGAAGGTCTCGAAGGACATTCCGCCGTAGCTGTTGTTGCGTATGCGCAAGGTCATGTGCCACACCCCGCCGGGCTTGGCCGTGACCTCCTGGAGGGTGACGGAGGGCGGAAACACGCTCTTCCTGGCGGGCCCGCAAGCGGCCAGCAGGGCCACGCAAGCGAGCAGGGCGGAACGGATGAAAGGACGGCGGACGATCGAGATCATTCCCTGGGCTTCCGGCAAGGGGAGTCGAACAGCTGTTCGATGGTAGCGCCGCCCGGGCCGTGCGCGCGAGACGTGCGTTTCAAACGCGGTTCCCAAGCGGCTGGCGAGCAGGCATCATCAGCGATTATCTCCGAGACTTCGATTTCCCCATGACCCGACGCATCGCCGCACGACGTTCGCCCATCCACGGAAACGGCGTCTTCGCCACCGCCCCGATCAAGGCCGGCGAAGAGATCATCGAATACAAGGGCGACCGCATCACCCACGCGCAGGCCGACAAGCGTTACGGCGACGGCGGTGAAACCGGGCATACCTTCCTGTTCACCCTCAACGAACGCTTCATCGTCGACGGCAACAGCCATGGCAACACCGCGCGCTGGATCAACCACAGCTGCGATCCGAACTGCCAGGCGCTGATCGAGGAAGCCGTGGAAGGCAAGCCGTCGAAGAACGACCGCGTGCTGATCGAGGCCATTCGCGATATCGCGCCGGGTGAGGAACTCACCTACGACTACGGCATCACGCTCGACATGCCGCATACGGCGCGGTTGAAGAAGGTATGGGGCTGTCGCTGCGGTTCGTCCAAGTGCATCGGCACCATGTTGAAGCCGAAGCGCAAGACGGCCTGACGGCCAATCGCCGACAGGGTCGGCTCCCACCAGGCCTGTGGGATCCCGGTGGGAGCCGACCCTGTCGGCGATTCAGCCCGCCCCAGTTCCCGGGCCAGGCTCAGTCCTCCTCCACCTTCGGCTTCCACGCCTCGGCCAGCTTCTTCTGCACCCCCGGCGGAACGGTGTCGTAGTGACTGAAGGCCATCGCATAGCGCCCCTGGCCTCCGGTCATGGCCTTGAGCTGGGTCGGGTAGTCGACGAGTTCCGCCAGCGGCACGCGGGCCTTGATCAGCGTCTCGCTGCCGCGTAGCGAATCGGTGCCCATGATCTGCGCCCGTCGCGAGGCGAGGCCGCCGGTCACGTCGCCCACGTAGTGATCGGGAATCGACACCTCCAGGTCCACCAGCGGTTCCAGTACCAGCGGCCGCGCGCGGGAGACGGCATCGAGGAAGGCCTTGCGGCCTGCGCTGATGAAGGCGACCTCCTTGGAATCCACCGGATGGTGCTTGCCGTCGTAGACGATCACGCGAACATCCTGGATGGGATATCCCGCGATCGCGCCATGATCCAAGGCCTGGCGGACGCCTTTCTCGATCGCCGGCATGAACTGCCCCGGTATGACGCCGCCCTTGGTCTGGTCGTCGAAGACGAAACCCGCGCCACGATCCAGCGGTTCCACGCGCAGGAACACCTCGCCGAACTGGCCCGCGCCGCCGGTCTGTTTCTTGTGGCGGTGGTGGCCTTCCGCCGCCGCACCGATGGTTTCGCGATACGCGATGCGCGGTGGATGCGTGATGACATCGACGTCGTAGCGCGCCTTCATCCTTTCGAGCATGAGTTTCAGGTGCAGGTCGGAAAGACCCCGCACCACGGTCTCGTTGAGTTCCTTGTGATGCTCCACGCGAAAGCAGGGATCTTCCTCCGCCAGCTTGCCCAGGGCCTGCGACAGCTTCTGTTCCTGGCCCTTGTGCGCGGGCTCCACGGCAAGGCCGTACATCGGCGCGGGAAAGGCGGCCGGTTCGAGGTGGATGCGTCCTTCGTCCGACGCATCGTGCAGCACGGCGTCGAAGTGGATATCGTCGATCTTGGCCACGGCCGCGATGTCTCCCGGCAACGCTTCGTCGATCTCGACGTGTTCGCGGCCTTTCAGGCGAAACAGGTGGGCCACCTTGAACGGCTTGCGCCCGTCGTCGACGAACAGCGACGAGTCCTTGCGCACGCAGCCTTGCCATACACGGAAGACACCGAGCTTGCCGACGAAGGGATCGTTGACGATCTTGAACACGTCGGCGATGACATGGCGTGCCGGATCGGCGGTCACGTCGAAGGGTTTGTCGTTCGCGTCCAGGAACGGGGGCGGGTTCGTCTCGCTGGGGCAGGGCAGGATCCTTTCGACCAGGTCCAGTAACTCGACGACACCGACGCCGTCGCGAGCGCTGGTGAACACGATGGGCACGAGATGCCCGTCACGAAGGCAATGTTCGAGCGCGGCGCGGATCTCCGCCGCCGACAAGGCGGATTCGCCGGCTTCCAGGTAGTGTTCCATCACCTCGTCGTCGATCTCCACGACCTGGTCGATGATTCGCCGGTGAGCTTCGCCGGGGGAGGAAAAATCGGTGTCGCCCGCGGTCTGGAAGAAGGCGTCGCGGACGGAATGTCCCTTCGACGCGGGAAGATTGAGGGGGAGGCATTCGTTGCCGAACTCCTCGCGCAGGTCGTCGACCAGCGCGGCGAGGTCCACGCCATCCGCATCGATGCGGTTCACGACGACGATGCGGGCGATGCCGCGTTGCTTCGCATGGGCCATCATCGAGCGCGTGCCATGCTCGATGCCATTCGCGGCATTGACGACGATCGCGACGGTGTCGGCGGCGGCGAGCGCGGCTAGGGCGGGGCCACGGAAGTCGGCATAACCGGGCGTATCGAGCAGGTGGATGCGATAGCCGTTGCGCTCGATGGAGGCGATGGACGCGTCGATCGAATGACCGCGGGCCTTCTCCATCGGATCGGTGTCGGAAACGGTACTGCCACGTTCGACGCTGCCCATGCCGGTCAGCGCGCCGCCGGCGTGGAGCATCGCTTCGAACAAGGTGGTCTTGCCGGCTCCGGCGTGGCCGGCAAGGGCCAGGCTGCGGATGTGTTCCGTGGATGGCGACACGATGCGTCCCTCCTTCGGTGTGTCCGGGTGTCCCGGACGGCATGGCGGTGATTCGGGGCAGGGCCCGGACCCAAGCCTTCTCCTTCCCCGCCCCGGAATCAAGTGGCGTCGGGAATCTTCCGGGGTGCCCACGGTCTGAGGGCCAGGCCTTACGCTGCGTTTAGCGGATCGCCGCTAAGCTGTTCGACTTTCTCCACGAGGCCAAAGGGACCCTCGCACGCGTGCAATACCCCGGCAAGGCGCCACCGCCCTTCATCGAACCCCACCGTCTGGAGCCGGAGGACGCCGCGCGCCCGCGTGGGCTGCAGCCGATCGATGCCGCGACGCTGTCGGCGCTGCACGCCATCGGCAGGCGGCCGCCCCCACGCGACCGCCTGCGGCGTGTGCTGGCGATGGTCGTGGCACTCGTCCTGCACGTCTTCATCGTGATGGTGGTGCGCTACGAGATGCAGCCGAGACTGCCCGCCGGTTTCTTGCCGCCGGTCGATCGTGACGACGTGCTCGAAGTGCGCTTCATCGAACCGGCTCGCCCCGCGCCACCGGTGGCCGACGTGCCGCCTCCGCCACCGGTCGCCGAACCTCCGCCGAAGGTTCGCTCGCCCGAGGCGACGCGACCCGAACCACCCCGGCGCAAGGAGCCCGTGCCCGAACAGCCGCCCGCGGAAAGCACGCCCGCGCCGCCGGCCGCCCCGTCGCCCGCACCCGCTCTTTTCGGTGCCGACGGCTCCATCGTCATGCCGAAACAGCAGGGCACCACGACGCAGGCGGATTTCGTGGCGCGCAAGCCGACCGACGACACCACGATCATGTCGCACAAGACCACGGTGACCTACAAGGAAACCCGTTTCGAAAAGGACTGGGCGCCGCGCGATGAGAACGTGCTCAACAAGGGCCTGCGCCGGGCCATCGAATCCACCACGGTGAAGAAGACGATCGATCTCGGCCACGGCACGCGGATCAAGTGCGCCACCGTGTTCTTCGTGCTCCCGGTGGGCTGTGGCGGCGAAGATCCATCGAAGGCATCCAAGAAGGATGGCGACGTGCGCCTCAACATGGCGCCGGCCAATCCCGCCGTGAAAGACCTCCCCGACCAGCCCGCGCCGCCGACGGAAGCCGAATGCATCGCCGCGTTCCGCGCCGACAAGCCCCTGCCGCAGGGTTGCGCCACGGACATCCCGATCAAGGCGATGGACCAGGAGAACGCCGAGCGCGAACGCCGCTTCGGCAGGTGAGCCGCGCGAAGGTGGCGATTGTGCCTTTGTAACGCAGCATGGACACTAGCGGTCCATGCCGAAGCATTTCCTGCCGGACAGCGATCGCCAGGTCGCCGCGAACTCCTTGCCCGTCTCGCCCCGCGAGGCGGCCATGAACGCGCTCGTCTACCGGCGCCGCCTGCGTCAAAAGCCGCGCGACCGGCTTCTTCGCATCGCTGGCTGGGTCGGTACGATCCTCGTCCACCTGATGTTCCTGTTCGGCATGATCCTCGGTCCGGCCTACGAACTCTTGCCACCACCACCGGAACCGGAAGACACCAACGCCTTGCAGGTGCGGCTGATCGACAAGCCGCCACCGCCGCTGCCTCCCGTGCGTGGCACGCCTTCGAAGGCCCCGGTGGTGAAGACGCGCTGGTCCACCTCGCGATCCAAGGCCAGCCGGGCGTCGAGCGGTTCACACGCCGCGTCGGTCGCTTCGACGAAAAAGGCGCTTCCCGCCATCGCCGTGCCGGTGGCGCCTCCGCCGCCGCAGGCAAGGCCCGACGTGAAACTCAGCGCGCCGCCGCCGAGCGTGGCGGCGACGATCGAACGGCCGCTGACCCAGCCGAAGGCGCCGCCGGCGCAGCCCGAACTCCAGAAGGTACCCGTGCCCGCGCAGGCGCCACCGGATCTCGCCGTCGATACGCCCAAGCCGCAGGTCGTCCCGCCACGTTTCCAGCCGGAGCCGGTACGCAAGGCCCAGGCCGAAGGCCTGGCACCGATGCCACCGCCGGCGTCGCTGGCCATTCCCGAGACGCCCGCCGCGCAGATGGCGGTCACGCCGACACCGCCCACCCTCACGTCGGAGCACACCGCCCCCGTGCCGACCACGGCGGTGACGCTCGCCACGGTGGCACGGCCGGAGGTGGAGGAGTCGTCCGCTCCGCCGACGCCGCAGGACACGCCACTTCCCGACGTTTCCCCGGAACCGTCCGCGCCGAAGCCCGATCTCACGCTCGATGCCCGGCCCGTACCGCCGAAGGTGGCGGTCGAGACGGTCCGCGCGCCCGCCGTGGAGGCCACCGCCGAACTGGACGCCGTCCCGTTGCCGGACGCCACGGTGAAGCCGACCGTTTCCGCACCGGTCGCCAGCACCGACAAGCCGGCCGTGCAGGCACCGGCGGTCGCGCCGGCGGACCTGCAACGGCCAGTGGCGGGCGTGGACACCGCGCCGGCGCCTCCGGGGCAGGCGCCCGGCGATAGCGCAGCGGGCGAGTCCACCGCCAAGACACAGGCTGAAGAAGGAAAGGCGGCCAGCGAACGGACTGCCACGAAGGGAGACAACGCGCCCGCACAAGCTTTCGTTCCCGGCCAGACCACGGCCGGCGAATCTGGCTCGAACACGCCGGGTGCCACCGCTGACAGCGGCAAGCCCGGTGCCGCGCGGGGCATGGACGAGGGCACGCGGCTCACCGGCGCCAACGGCATGTCCCAGCGCGACGATGGTGTCGTCGGCGGACAAGGTGACAAGACCGGCCAGGTCGGTGCGTACGTGGAACTCAAGCCCCGTGGAAAGCTCGAGCCCCAGTCCGGCGCCCGCGTGCACATCGATTACAAGGCGACGCGCTTCGAGGGGGCGTGGACGCCCAAGGGCGAATCCTCGGTCGACACGGCGATTCGGCAGGGCGTCGAGGCGGCGACGGTGCGCCCGACGATCTCGTTGCCGCGCGGCATCCGGATCAATTGCGTCGCCGGTCCTGGCAACGCGGGCGGCACGATGAAGGCACTGTCGTTGTTTACCCTGGGCTGCGGTGGCGACCCGCCGCCGAAACCGGCCAATCCCGACGAACTGGTGAAGAACCAGACCATGGCGCCGGCGAAGCCGCTGGCCGAGAACCTGCCCCCCGCCAATAGCGCCACCGTGGCCGCGGCTCCGGTGGCATTGGACAACACCGCGCTCTGCACCACCGCGCGTATCACGGGGGGACCGTTGCCGCCGGGGTGCGAGCCTTCCATCAAGATCAACGTGCCCGCCCCGTCACCCAGCTCCGGTTCGTGGGTCCCCGCCGCCGATCAGTTCAAGTAGGCAGGTTCCGGATTTCCGTGCCCGCGACCATGTCGTGGATCGCGCGCCGACGGCGATCGAAGAAGGTGGGAAGCAGCAGGATGGCCCAGCCCGCGAGCGGCGCCAGAAGGGCCGCCTTCAGCGGGACCAGCGGGTAGATCGTCAGCAGCGCCAATGGCAAGGCGGCCACCACGAGGCGCACCAGACCACGCTTTCCGTTCACGGGTTGGCCTTGGTTGTCCGTCACGCGAATCCGCCACGGGCGCATGCCGAGCGTCTGCCCGCCACGCATCCACGATGCGAGGAAGTAGGCGCCGACGACGAGGCCCTGCAAGGGCTGGTACCACCATGCCAGCAGGTGGCCCGTGTCATCGACGAGGTGCCCACCCGTCGCGAACTGGGCCAGGAGGCCAACCACCATCACGATGGCCACGACGGCGAGCGCGTCGTAGACGATGGCGGTGAAACGGCGCCATGCGGGCGCTATCGATGCATCGGTCATGGTGTCCCCGGGCTGTCAGGCGTCTATTGTCGCAACAAAGGGCAAATTCGGAAGGGTTCACGCGGGCTTAACGCCGCGGAGTCGTAACGTTCACATCGGACAGGGGAGTCCACCAGCGTTTCTATCGCGATAGGGAGTATTGCCATGAGCCTCAAGCTTCAGTCGTCGTTTTCCGAACTCGACGCCCACCTTCGCCACTTCGATGGCGATGGACAGGTCAGTCCCACCGAATTCCAGTGGCTACGCGATGGAGCCGACCGGCACCTGGCGGGTATCGTCACTGTCGATGCGGGCGTCTTCCAGGGCCAGGCCGATGGCTTGGTCGAGGCGATGCAGAAACTCGCCCTGGCGGCACGCAAGTCGAAGTTGACGGACGCCGATCGCGCGCTGCTGAAAGAAGCCGTCGAGCACCAGCTCGGCTATGTGATCGCGGGATACCAGTCCAGTCTCCAGAGGCTTTAGCCCGGCGAGCCGGCCGTGAGACCATGCGGGCATCTCTTGCCGATGTGCCCGCATGTCCCTCGTCGATAGCCCCGCTTCCGCCGAACTCGCCGCCGATGACGCGCGCCTGATCGAGCGCTTCATCGAACGCGTGTGGGCGGAAGACGGTCTGGCCGATCGCACGTTGGACGCCTATCGGCGCGACCTTCGACAACTGGCGCGATGGCTCGGTACGCGGGGTCGCTCACTGGCGAGCGCGGGGCGCGAGGACCTGTCCGCGTACCACGGCAGCCAACCGGTTTCCGTGCGCAGCATGGCCCGGCGCCAGTCGGCGTTCCGCCGTTTCTACGCACAGCTCGCACGCGACGAAGGCAAGCGCGAGGATCCGACGCTGCTGATGCAACGTCCGCGGATGCCGCGCAGCCTGCCCAAGGCCCTCGCGGAGCGGGAGATCGAGGCGCTGATCGTCGCTCCCGACCTCGCCACGCCCCTTGGCTTGCGTGACCGCGCGATGCTCGAATTGATGTACTCCTCGGGCTTGCGCGTATCGGAACTGGTGGACTTGCCGTTGTCGGGCCTGAACCCGCGCCAGGGTGTGCTTCGCGTCACCGGCAAGGGTGGCAAGGACCGTCTCGTCCCCGTGGGCGAAGAGGCGCTGGCCCACGTGGAAACCTATCTGCGCGAGGCCCGGCCGATGCTGGCGAAGGGTCACGGGCAACCGGCGGCGTTGTTCCTTTCCCGGCGGGGCGACGCGATGAGCCGGCAGATGTTCTGGACGCTGGTGAAGCGTTACGCCATGCAGGTGGGCATACCGGCGAAGCGGGTCTCGCCGCACGTGCTGCGCCATTCGTTCGCCACGCATCTGCTGAACCACGGCGCCGACCTGCGTGCCTTGCAGATGCTGCTGGGTCACAGCGCGCTCAGCACCACGCAGATATACACCCTGGTGGCGAAGGAAGGTCTGAAGCGGCTTCACGCCCAACACCACCCGCGCGGCTGAGCCGTGCCACAATCGGGGGAACCGAATGCGCGGAACGTGTTCCAAGGCGTTCCCGCGTTTCCCCCGGTCACCGATGGAGTCGTAACCGATGTTGAAGAAAATCCTGCCGGCGCTCCTGGCCGGCGCATTCGCCATGACGGCTTGCGCGGCCGATGACGAAAAGGCCGCCCGCGACGCGGTCGAAGCCCTCGGCCCGGGTATCAAGGTCGACAGCATCGCCCCGGCGCCGATGCCGGGCTTCTACCAGGTGATCGCCTCTGGCCGCATGGTCTACGTGACCGCCGACGGCCGCTACATGATCAACGGCAACCTCGTCGACCTGAAGGCCAAGACCGATCTCAGCGCGGCCAGCTGGGCGGCCCTGCGCAAGGCCGAACTGGCCAAGCTGCCGGCTTCGCAGCGGCTGGTGTACGCGCCGGCGAACCCGAAGCACACGGTCACGGTGTTCACGGACGTGGATTGCGGTTTCTGTCGCCAGCTTCACGCCCATATCGATGAATTCAACAAGCAGGGCATCGCTGTCGAGTACGTGTTCTGGCCGCGGGAAGGCGTCAAGACCACCGCCGGCAACGACACGCCCTCGTATACCAAGGCGGTGTCGGTGTGGTGCAGCGCCGATCGCAAGAACGCCTTCAACGAGGCGATGAAGGGCGCCACGCCGAAGGCGGCCAGCTGCGCCAATCCGGTGAAGGACGAGTTCGAACTCGGCGAGCGCCTGGGTGTGAACGGCACCCCCACCATCGTCACCGAGAACGGCGACGTGGTCGGCGGCTACGTCACCCCGTCCCAGTTGCTGCAGGCGCTCAGCGCCCCGCCGGGCAGCGCCGGGCGCCGCGGGGGCTGACCCCGGTGCCCCGGCCCCGGGGCACCCCCAATGTTGCCGCGCAACATCATGTAGAATAGGCGTTTTCCTGCTGCGCCTATTCCCCCCGCATGATCGCACTCGACGGGCAGAGCGCCCTCTCGCCTTTTCGCCTCGAACGACTGAACGCCCACCTGGATGCCCTGCATCACGGGACGCGGGTGCAGGCCGCCTGGTTCACGTACTTCGTCGATGCCGACGTGCCGCCGGAAGGCGAGGCGCGCTCGCGCCTGCTCGCGGTCCTGGAGGCGAAGAACACCACGCCCGACGACGCCACCTTCTGGGTGGTGCCTCGGCTGGGCACGATTTCGCCCTGGTCCAGCAAGGCCACCGATATCCTCCACGGCGCGGGATTCGACGTGCGCCGCGTGGAGCGCGGCACCGCCTGGCGGGTCAGCGGCATGCCCGAGGCCGGCACGCCGGCCTATGCCGCCGTGATGGCCGCGTTCTGCGATCCGATGGTGCAATCGCCGCTGGACCAGCTGAGCCAGGCCTCGGGCCTGTTCCTCGCCGGCGAGCCGGGCCCGCTCGGTCGCGTGGAACTGGGCGGCGACGCCCGTGCCGCGCTGTCCGCCGCCAACAAGGAGCTGGGCCTGGCGCTCGCGGACGACGAGATCGACTACCTCGCGGAACGCTACGCCGAGATGGGCCGCGCGCCCACCGACGCCGAGTTGATGATGTTCGCCCAGGCGAATTCGGAACACTGCCGGCACAAGGTGTTCAACGCCACCTGGACGCTGGACGGCGCGACGCAGGAATCGTCGCTGTTCGGCATGATCAAGAACACGCACCAGAAGTCCCCGGCGCATACGTTGTCCGCGTACCACGACAACGCCGCCGTGATCGAAGGCTACGAGGGCCATCGCCTGTTCGTCAGCCCGGAGGACGGCGTGTTCCGTACCGTGGCCGAGGCCGCCCCGTACGCCATCAAGGTCGAGACGCATAACCATCCCACGGCCATCGCGCCGTGGCCGGGCGCCGCCACCGGTGCCGGTGGCGAGATCCGCGACGAGGGCGCGACCGGCCGCGGTGGCAAGCCGAAGGCCGGCCTCACCGGCTTCTCGGTGTCGCACCTGCGTATTCCGGGGCTGCCACGTCCGTGGGAAAAGGAACGTCCGCTGCCGCCGCGCATGGCCTCGGCGTTCGAGATCATGCGTGACGGCCCGCTCGGCGCCGCCGCGTTCAACAACGAATTCGGCCGGCCCGCCCTCGGCGGTTATTTCCGTACCTTCGAGCAGGAAACCGGCGAGAAGGGCGTGCGTCGCGGATACGACAAGCCGATCATGATCGCCGGTGGCCTCGCCGCGATCCGTCCCGACCACGTGCAGAAGCGCAAGGTGCGTCCGGGCGACAAGGTGATCGTGCTCGGCGGTCCGGCCATGCTCATCGGCCTCGGTGGCGGCGCCGCATCGTCGGTGGCATCCGGAACCTCCAGCGCCGAACTCGATTTCGCTTCCGTGCAGCGCGACAACGCCGAGATGGAACGCCGTTGCCAGCAGGTGATCGACGCCTGCTGGGCGCGCGGCGAGCGCAACCCCATCGTGAGCATCCATGACGTGGGCGCGGGTGGCGTGTCCAACGCCATCCCGGAAATCCTCAACGATGCCGGCGTCGGCGGTGTCATCGACCTGTCGAAGCTGCCTTGCGACGATCCCACGCTGTCGCCGATGCAGGTGTGGAGCAACGAGTCGCAGGAACGTTACGTGCTCGCCATCGGCGCCGAGGACATCGAACTGTTCGAGGCCTTCTGCGCCCGCGAACGCTGCCCGTTCGCCGTCGTCGGCGAAGCGACGGAAGAACCGCGCCTCATCGTGCGCGACACGCGCCGCGACATCGACGTGATCGACCTGCGCATGGATGTCCTGTTCGGCAAGCCGCCGCGCATGCACCGCGACGCGGTACGCGTGAAGCCGCGCGTCGACCTCGTCGCCGACCTTACCGGCATCGGCATGGACGAGGCGCTGATGCGCGTCCTGCGGCTGCCGGCCGTGGGCAGCAAGAGTTTCCTGATCACCATCGGCGACCGCACCGTGGGTGGCCTGAACGCACGCGACCCGATGGTCGGCCCGTGGCAGGTGCCGGTCGCCGACGTCGCGGTGACCATGACCGACTTCGAAGGCTATACCGGCGAAGCCATGGCCATGGCCGAGCGCGCGCCCGTGGCGTTGCTCTCCAGTGCCGATGCCGCGCGCATGGCCGTGGGCGAGGCGATCACCAATCTCGCCGCCGCCTCGATCAAGCTCGACGAGGTGCGCCTGTCCGCGAACTGGATGGCCGCCGTGAACCATCCGGGCGAGGATGCCGCCTTGTTCGACGCCGTGAAGGCCGTCGGCATGGAATTGTGCCCGTCGCTCGACATCGCCATTCCGGTGGGCAAGGATTCCCTCTCCATGCAGACCGTGTGGACGGATGAGAACGGCAAGGCACAGAAAACCGTCTCGCCCGTCTCGCTGGTGATCACCGGCTTCGCCCGCGTCGACGACGTGCGGCGCACGCTCACGCCGCAGCTGAAGCTCGATCGCGGCGACACCGACCTCTGGTTGATCGACCTCGGCGCGGGCCGCGACCGCCTCGGTGGTTCGGCCCTCACCCAGGTGTTCAATCGCGGTGGCGGCGTACCACCCGACCTGGACGATCCCAAGCGTCTGCGCGCGATGTTCGAGCTGATACAGGAAGCCAACCAGGCCGGCCTGCTGCTGGCTTACCACGACCGCTCGGATGGTGGTGCCATCGTGACGTTGCTCGAAATGGCCTTCGCCGGCCATTGCGGCCTCGAACTGCGACTCGACGGCTGGGCCGATGCCACGTTGCGCGCCCTGTTCAACGAGGAGCTCGGTGCCGTGGTGCAGGTAGCCGTCGCCAACCGCGAGGCCTTCGAACAGTTGCTGGTCAAGCACAACCTCGCCGGCATGACCCACAACGTGGGCCGGCCCAAGGACAAGCTCGGCATCAAGCTGCACCTCAACGGCGAGCCGGCGTTCAAGTGGAACTGGACCGAGCTCTTCCGTGCCTGGAACGAAACCAGCCACGCCATGCAGCGCCTGCGCGACAACCCGCACAGTGCGGACCAGGAAAGCGAGTGGCGGCTCGACGATGCCGATCCGGGCATCACGCCGAAGCTGACGTTCGATCCCGCCGACGACATCGCCGCGCCGTACATCGTGACCGGCGTGCGCCCGCGCGTGGCGATCCTGCGCGAGCAGGGCGTCAATGGCCAGGTGGAAATGGCGGCGGCGTTCAGTCGCGCCGGTTTCGACGCCGTGGACGTGCATATGACCGACCTCGCCAATGGCCGTCACCATCTCAAGGACTTCATCGGCCTCGCCGCCTGCGGCGGATTCTCCTACGGCGACGTGCTGGGCGCCGGCCGTGGCTGGGCCACCTCGATCCTCTACAACGATGCGCTGCGCGAACAGTTCGCCCGCTTCTTCGAAGACGGCTCCCGGTTCGCCCTCGGCGTCTGCAACGGCTGCCAGATGATGTCCGGCCTCAAGGACATCATCCCCGACGCGAAGCACTGGCCGCAGTTCCTGCGCAACCAGTCGGAGCAGTACGAGGCGCGCGTCGCCACGCTGGAGATCCTCGACTCGGGCAGCATCTTCTTCCGTGGCATGGCCGGGTCGCGCCTTCCCGTCGCGGTGGCGCACGGCGAAGGCCGTGTGCACTTCCCCAATGTGTGCAGCCCGTCCAAGAGCCATGCCGCCGCGCGCTTCGTCGACAACCGCGGCAAGCCGACCGAAAGCTATCCGCTCAATCCGAATGGCTCGCCGGGCGGCCTGGCCGCGTTCACCGCCGGCGACGGCCGCATCACCATCATGATGCCGCACCCCGAGCGCGTATTCCGCAGCGCCCAGCTCAGCTGGCATCCGGAGCAGTGGGGCGAGGATTCACCGTGGATGCGGATGTTCCGCAATGCCCGGGTATGGGTGGGCTGAGGACGGGGATCGACCGGTGAACAGTCCCCGCCTCACCAGCATCGTCATCGTCCTGGCCGATAGCGGCCCGTTCACGCGCGAGTGCGTCGAGCACGCGCTCGCCAGCGACGTGCCGGTCGAGGTCATCGTCGTCGACAACGGCTCCACCGACGGCGTGCCTGAATCACTCGATCGTGCCTACGCCGGCGACGATCGCGTGCGGGTGATCTACAACCGGACCAACCTCGGTTTCGGGCCGGCCGTGAATCGCGGTGCCGCGCAGGCACGTGGCGACCACCTGCTCGTGCTCAACCCGGATTGCCTCGTCGAGCCGGATACGATCGCCCGCATGGCGGCGCATGTCGACGTCCACACGGGCATCGTCGGCGCGGTCGTATGCGATAGCGAAGGCCGGCCCGATCCGGCCTCGCGGCGGCGCGATCCCCTGCTGCGCCGGTCGCTCGCCACGAAGCTGGGCCGCGGAGGCGACACGGGCATCGATATCGCGGGGCCGATCCCGGACGGGGCCGAAGAGGTCGAGATCGTTTCGGGAGCGATCATCCTCATCCCGCGCGAGGTCTTCGAGCGTCTCCATGGATTCGACGAGGCCTTCTTCCTGCACTGCGAGGACATGGACCTCTGTCGCCGCGCCCGCGATGCCGGTTACAAGGTGCTGCTCGCCGGCGACGTTCGCGTGTTGCACGGCAAGGGCGGTTCCAGCCGGCACCGGCCCGTCTTCGTCAGCCGGCACAAGCATCGCAGCATGTACCTGTGGTTCCGCCGCCACGACCCCGCCGCGCGCAACCCACTGGTGCGCGCCGTCGTATGGCTGGGCATTCGTGCCCATTTCCTCCTGAAGATTCCCGGCCAGCTCCTGCGGAAGCGCCGATGAGTGGGACGGCGCGTGGCGGTGGTCTCGCCACCCTCGGCCTGCTTGCGGTCACGGCGATCTGGGGTTCCACCTTCGTCCTGATCAAGGACGTGGTCGGCCGGATGTCCGTGGTCGATTTCCTCGCGGTGCGATTCGTCATCGCCGCGGTGACGATGTTGCTGCTTTTCGCGGTGCCACTGAGACGGCTCGACCGCAAACAGCGCCTGCGTGGCTTCGGCCTCGGCCTGCTCTATGGCGTCGCGCAATGGTTGCAGACCGAAGGACTGGCACGCACCTCGCCCAGCGTGAGTGGCTTCGTCACCGGCATGTACGTGGTGATCACGCCGATCCTCGCCTTGCTGCTGTTCCGCCAGCGCATGCCATGGAGCACCTGGCTCGCCGTGGCGCTTGCGACCGTGGGCCTGGGAGTGCTGGCGTTGAACGGCTTCGAGGTGGATACGGGCGTATTGCTCACGCTGGCCTCGGCGGCGCTGTACGCCTTGCACATCGTCGGGCTGGGCCACTGGTCGAAGCCGGGCGATGCGTTCGGCATGTCCGCGATCCAGATGGCCGGTATCGCCACCGTCTGCCTGGCGATCACCTTGCCGCATGGCGGACCGGCCATGCCACCGGACGCCAAGGCGTGGATCGCCGTGCTCTACATGGCCCTGGTCGCCGGCGCGCTGGCGATGCTCGTGCAGACCTGGGCCCAGGCACACATGCCGGCGACGAGGGCCGCGATCGTGATGACGACCGAGCCGGTGTTCGCTGCCGGCTTCGCGGTGCTGTTGGGGGTCGACGCGCTCACCGTGCGCATGCTCGGCGGTGGTGGGCTCGTGCTGGCGGCGATGTACATGGTGGAGCTCGCGCCGCGCTTCCGCCGGAAGAAGCCGGCGGAAGCGTTGCATCACGAAGTGTGAGCAGGCTGCGGGGTCACTTCGTGGCCTTGTCCACCGAGAACTTGTAGATCATCAGGTTCCGGTAGGTCTGGCCCGGCTCCAGCCGCGCCGAGCCGAACTCCGGGCGGTTCGGCGTGTCGGGGTAGAGCTGGGGCTCCAGCGCGAACGCATCGCCCTGGCGATAGACGCCGCCGGACTTGCCCGAGGTGGTCGCGTCGAGGAAGTTGCCCGAGTAGAACTGCAGGCCCGGTTGCGCCGACCACAGGGAAAGCACGCGTCCACTCTTCGGATCGCTGACCCGCGCCACTTCGCGCGGTTGCGCGGCCTCTTTGCGCGAAACCACCCAGTTGTGGTCGTACCCGCGGCCGAACACCAGCTGTTGTTCCTTCGCGTCGCGGATGTCGCGGCCGATCGGCTTGGCCTTGCGGAAATCGAAGTCGCTGCCGGCCACGTTGCGTATTTCGCCCGTGGGAATGGCGGTTGCGTCGGTCGGCAGGTAGGCGTCGGCGGCGATCATCAGCTTCTGGTCCATCACGCTCCCCGAACCTTCACCGGCGAGGTTCCAGTAGGCATGGTTGGTGACGTTGACGATGGTCGGCGCGTCGGTCGTCGCCGTGTACTCGATGGTGAGTTCGTTCTTGTCGTCGATCGAGTACGTCGCGGTGGTGGTGAGCTTGCCGGGATAGCCCTGGTCGCCGTCGGGGCTGACATAGGTGAGGGTGACGCTGGGTCGGGCGCCGGACTCCACCTTGTCGACGGTCCAGACGACCTTGTCGAAGCCGAGCTTGCCGCCATGCAGCGAGTTCGGGCCATCGTTGACCGGCACCGTGTACTGCTTGCCATCCAGGGTGAAGCGCCCCTTGGCGATGCGATTGGCATAGCGGCCCACGGTATCGCCGAAGTACTGCGGCTTGGCGAAGGTTCCCTTGATGTCCGGGTAACCGAGCACGATGTCGCCGGGCTTGCCGTTGCGGTCGGGCACTTCCAGGGCGTAGAGCGCGGCGCCCAGCGAGAGGATCTTCGCCGTCATGCCGTGGCCGTTGGTGAGTGTGACCAGCGTCACGTCCGTGCCGTCCGGCGTGCTGCCGAACGATGCCTTCGTTGCTTCGCCGGCCGTCGCGGCGGTGGTGGTGGCCAGCAGGATCGCGGTGGCCAGGCTCGTTACGAACTTCATCGCAAGTCCACTCCCTTCGGTAAAGTCAGGCGACCAAACCACATTTGTCCGACAAATGACAAGCTGCGCCGCGTCATCGCCTCGCCGGTGGGTGCGGCTACGATGTGCGCCGGGTAGCACATCGGGAAGGGCCCATGGCATTGAAGGCGGCAAGCGCGCGGAACCTGCACGCGCAGGTGATCGAGGATATCGGCAGCTCGATCGTGGGCGGCGTGCTTCGACCTGGAGACGCCTTGCCCGGCGAGTCGCAACTGGCCGGGCAGATGGAGGTCAGCCGTACGGTGCTACGGGAGGCACTGAAGGTGCTGGGGTCCAAGGGGCTGATCGAGACGCGCCAGAAGACCGGCATGCGCGTGCGCGACCCGCGTCATTGGAACCACCTCGATGCCGACGTCCTCGCCTGGCGTTGCGCGGCCATGCCGACCGATGACTTCGTCGAGAAACTGGTGGAAATGCGCGGGATCATCGAGCCAGCGGCGGCGATGGCGGCGGCGCGACGGCGCGACCCGGCGCAACTGGAGACGATCGCCGAGGCCCTCGAAGCCATGGACGGGGCGGAAGACCTGGATGCCTGGGCCGAGGCCGACCTGCGCTTCCACGAGGCGGTGCTCGCGGCGACGAACAACGAGTTGTTGAGCTCGCTGTTCGCCGTGATCGAAACCGCCCTGGCCACGTTCTTCGTGATGTCCGCGCGTAACGCGAAGAACTTCAAATACTCGCTGCCACAGCACCGGGCGGTGTACGAAGCCATCCGCCGCCGCCGTCCGAACGAGGCCGCGGCGGCCATGCACTCGATGATCGCGGATTCGCGGGCGAACATGCGCAAGCGTCGCCGCGGGTAGCGGGAACCTCAGCAGCAGCGGCCGCCCGTGCCGCGGTACCTCGCTTCCTGCCGCTCCCGGAAGAACTCGCCGTAGCTGGGCACGGCGCGCTCCGGGTGGTGCTCGCGCAGGTGTTTCACGTACACGTCGTAGTCGGGCACGCCGCAGCAGAGGCGGGCGGTCTGGACCGCCCACTTCCACAGCGAGCGAGGTGCCGTTCGTGCATCGGGGTTCATGGCGTTGTCCTCAGGGAGCCACGCTTGACAGCGCGACGTAGGGTTCCTCGTGCGCGGTCGGGTGGTTGGCGCGCCAGGCGCGGGCGATGGCGCGGAGCGAGAAGAACAGCATGGTCAGGACCAGAAGCATGAACAGGGCGGTGAGTGCCATGTCCACGCGGTTGTTGGTGACGATCCGCTGCATTTCGTCCATCGACTTGGCCGGCGCGAGCAGCTTGCCGCTGGCCATCGCATCGGCGTACTTCTGCGCCGCCGCGGTGAAGCTGATCTTGGCGTCGAAGATCTTCTGCCAACCGGCGGTCAACGTGCAGGTCACCAGCCACGCGGCGGGCACGGCGGGTATCAGCACGAAACGCTCGCGCTTGAGTTTCACGGTGACCACGGTGGCGAGCATCAGTGCGATCGCCGCGAGCATCTGGTTGGCGATGCCGAACAAGGGCCATAGCGTGTTGATGCCGCCCAGCGGATCGACCGCGCCCTGGTACAGGAAGTATCCCCAGAGGCCGACGCAGATCACCGTGGCGACGACGTTGCCGAGCCAGGATTCGGTCCGCTTGAGCGGTGCCCATGCCATGCCGGCCAGTTCCTGGATCATGAAGCGACCCACGCGTGTGCCGGCATCGACCGTCGTGAGGATGAACAGGGCCTCGAACAGGATGGCGTAGTGGTACCACAGGGCCATCATGCCCTCGCCGGGCATGATTCCGTGGAGCAGCTGCGCCATGCCCACCGCGAGCGTCGGTGCGCCGCCCGCGCGCCCGAGGATGGTGCTCTCACCGATGTTCTTCGCCGTCTCGGTCAATTCGGCCGGCGTGACCAGGAAACCCCAGGTGCTGATCGTCTGCGCGGCCTGCTCGGCCGTGGTGCCGACCAGGGCGCCGGGGGAGTTCATGGCGAAGTACACGCCCGGATGCAGCGAGGCCGCCGCGATGAGCGCCATGATGGCGACGAAGGCCTCCATCAGCATGCCGCCATAGCCGACGATGCGTGCCTCGCCCTCGTTGGCCAGCAGCTTCGGCGTGGTGCCGGAGGCGATGATGGAATGCCAGCCCGACACCGCGCCGCAGGCGATGGTGATGAACAGGAACGGGAAGAGATTGCCCGAGAAGACCGGGCCCGTGCCGTCGATGAACTTCGTGACGGCCGGCATCTGCAGTGTCGGCGCCGCGAGGAAGATGGCCAGGGCGAGCAGCACGATCGTGCCGATCTTGAGGAAGGTGGACAGGTAGTCGCGTGGCGCGAGCAGCAGCCATACCGGCAGTACCGAGGCGAAGAAGCCGTAGCCGATCAACAGCCACGCCAGGCCTTTCGCGTCGAAGTCGAACAGGGCGGACAGGGCCGGCGTGTCGGCGACGGTCTTGCCGTACCAGATCGACGCCAGCAGCAGGACCAGGCCGATGATGGAAACCTCCAGGATGCGGCCCGGCCTGATGTAGCGCAGGTACAGGCCCATCAGAAGCGCGATGGGGATCGTCGCGGCGACGGTGAAGGTACCCCAGGGGCTGTGCGTCAGCGCCTTGACCACGACCAGCGCCAGCACGGCCAGCACGATCATCATCAGCACGAGTACGCCGACCATGGCGATGACGCCCGGGACTTCGCCCAGTTCTTCGCGCAGCATGTGGCCCAGCGAGCGGCCGTCGCGTCGCAGCGAGAGGCCTAGGATCATGAAATCCTGCACGGCGCCGGCGAAGACGACGCCGACCAGGATCCACAGCGTGCCGGGCAGGTAGCCCATCTGCGCGGCGAGCACGGGGCCGACCAGGGGACCCGCGCCGGCGATGGCGGCGAAATGGTGCCCGAATACCACCCACTTGTCGGTCGGCACGTAGTCGAGGCCGTCATTACGCAGGACGGCGGGCGTGGCGCGCGTGGGGTCGAGCTGGAGCAGCCGGGTGGCGATCAGCCGGCTATAGAACCGGTAGCCGATGAGAAAGACGGCCACCGACGCGGTGACCAGCCATATGGCGTTGATGGGCTCGCCGCGCCGCAGGGCGACGACACCGAGGCACCAGGCGCCGACGATGGCGATGGCGGTCCACAGGATCTTGCCCGCGGGACTGGGTTTGGGAATGGCGCTTTGCATGTCGTGCTCCCCTTGCGGATGCGACAAGGGTCGTCCTGCATGCCTTGGGGGTCAATCTCCGCAAGGCATTTGGCGTATTAGCCATTGGTCGAATGGTCAAGGAGGCCCGGTGCGTGCCGCGCCGGACCAAAAGGCTTGAGCCGGGCGCGTTCCGGCGCCATGCTGCGGGTATCCCCACTCCCCAGGGAAAAACCCATGATTCGCGAGATCCTCAAGATGGGTGACGAGCGCCTGTTGCGTATCGCGCCGCCCGTTCCTTCCGGGATGATCGGCTCGGCCGAACTCGAGGCCCTCATCCAGGACATGTTCGACACCATGTACGACGCGGGTGGCGTAGGCCTGGCCGCGCCCCAGGTCGGGGTCGACCTGCAACTGGTGATCTTCGGGTTCGACAGCAGCGAGCGCTACCCCGATGCGCCACCGGTGCCGCAGACCATCCTGCTCAATCCGGTGATCACGCCTCTCTCCCAGGACATGGAGGAGGCCTGGGAGGGTTGCCTGTCCGTGCCGGGACTGCGTGGTGCCGTGAACCGCTACTCGTTGATCCGCTACCAGGGCATCGACCCGAAGGGCTCGCCCATCGACCGTACCGCCGAGGGGTTCCACGCCCGCGTGGTGCAGCATGAATGCGATCACCTTATCGGTCGCCTGTATCCCTCGCGCATCACGGATTTCACGAAGTTCGGCTTCACCGATGTGCTGTTTCCCGGCATGGACATCGGGGACGACTGAGAATTTCCGGAGTTACTCGGCGTCCGCCAGTGCTTCGATGATGACCAGCAGGGCCTTGCGGCGCTCCTTCGGCAGGCGGCTGACGAGCCCCACCAGTCGCAGTTGCTCGCGAGAATCCGCGCGGTAAAGGGCGGGACTTTCGCGCACGCCGGTGGCGCCGTTCGGAGAACCGCGGCCGGTGGCCAGCCATTCGAAATTGACGCCGAACCGCGTCGCCATGTCGATCTGGCGCTCCAGTTCGGGCAAGCCCAGGTCGCTGAGCCATTTGCGAGCCGTTTCCCGGCTGACGTCGAAAAGGTCGGCAAGCTGGGTGATGCGGCCGCGGCCTTTCTTCACGCCGGCCATGTCCAGCGCGACATGCAGGCGTTGGGAAAAACCTCGGTTGATAGGTGGCATGACAACTCCGGTGGAACGCTGTGGCGCTTCTAGCCCGGTATTGTTCGATAGCGCGGAGCGGCAGCGTAAGCCTTTTGCAGTTGCTAAATCGTACAATTTGCGACTGCTTTTGGTTTTGCTACTTAAATACGGAACAAGTTGACCGATTTTCTCATTTCATCGGCCGCTCGATGTGCTAGGTCGGCAAAGTCGGGACCGGCACTAGCGTAGAGGATGGCGCGCGAGGAGGAAATCATCAGGCCCGTTCCATCGGCTGTCCTGCCGTTGGTCATCACCGCTTCGATGTCGCCCCCCTGTGCCCCGATGCCCGGCACCAGCAGGGGCATGTCGCCCACCACCCGGCGGACCCGGCCAAGCTCTTCCGGCCAGGTTGCCCCGGTGACCAGCGCGCAGTTGCCGTTTCCGTTCCAGTCGCGGGCGATGGTCTCGGCCACGCGGATGTAGAGCGGCTCGCCGCCACAGTCGAGTGCCTGGAAATCCTTGCCGCCCGGATTGGATGTGCGGCAAAGCAGGATCACGCCCTTGTCGGCGCGTTCCAGGAACGGGGCGATGGAGTCGTGGCCGAGATAAGGGTTCAGTGTGACCGCGTCGGCATCGTAGCGGTCGAAGGCCTCCGCCGCGTAGTGCTTCGCCGTCGAACCGATATCGCCACGCTTGGCGTCGAGGATCACCGGGATGCCCGGATACGTGTCGTGGATGTAGGCGATCAGCCGTTCCAGGACGCCTTCCGCGCGTTGCGCGGCGAAGTGGGCGATCTGCGGCTTATAGGCGCAGACCAGGCCGGCGGTGGCGTCGACGATGTCGCGGCAGAAGGTGAAGATGCCTTCGTTACCCGAGAGCCCGGCGGGCAGGCGGCCCGGCTCGGGGTCGAGGCCGACACAGACCAGGGAATCGTTGCGACGCCAGGCGTTCTTCAGGGCGTTGGAGAAGTTCATGGGCGGCACCGCTTTTGGGTTGGACCGGGTCGAACTGGATCGCGGCCGAGGCCGCGTCCCACCCGTAGGTGGCGGCTTTGCCTACCTTCGGGTGGGAAGCCGCTCCCGGGTGGGAAGCGGCCTTGGCCGCGATCGGCCTCGTATCAGACCAGCTTCTTGTACTTCACGCGCTTGGGACCGGCATCGTCGCCCATGCGGCGCTTCTTGTCGGCTTCGTACTCGTTGTAATTGCCCGGGAAGAACTCGACGTGCGAATCGCCTTCGAACGAGATGATGTGCGTGGCGATGCGGTCGAGGAACCAACGGTCATGCGAGATGACCACCGCGCAGCCCGGGAATTCGAGCAGGGCGTCTTCCAGCGCGCGCAGCGTCTCGACGTCGAGATCGTTGGAGGGTTCGTCCAGCAGCAGCACGTTGCCACCCTGGAGCAGGGTCTTGGCCATGTGCAGGCGGCCACGCTCACCGCCGGACAACTGGCCGACGATCTTCTGCTGGTCGGTGCCCTTGAAGTTGAAGCGGCCGATATAGGCGCGCGACTGGATCTCGAAGTTGCCGATGGTGAGGATGTCCGAGCCGCCGGAAACCTCCTGCCACACGTTGTTCTTCGGATCGAGGGCGTCGCGCGACTGGTCGACGTAGGCGAGCTTGACCGTGTGGCCCAGCTTCACCTCGCCGCTGTCCGGCGTTTCCTTGCCCATGATCATCTTCATCATGGTCGACTTGCCGGCGCCGTTCGGGCCGATCACGCCGACGATGGCGCCCGGTGGGATCTTGAACGAGAGGTCCTCGATCAGCACGCGGTCGCCGAACGACTTCGTGACGTTCTTGAACTCGATCACTTCCTGGCCCAGGCGCTCGCCGGGCGGAATGAAGATCTCGTTGGTCTCGTTGCGGCGCTGGTACTCGACCGAGTTCAGTTCCTCGAAGCGGTTGAGACGGGCCTTGCCCTTCGACTGGCGACCCTTCGCCGCCGAGCGCACCCACTCCAGTTCCTTCTTGATCGCCTTCTGGCGCGATTTTTCCTGGTTGGCTTCCTGCGCGAGACGCTGGTCTTTCTGCTCCAGCCACTCGGTGTAGTTGCCCTTCCAGGGAATGCCGCGACCGCGATCGAGTTCGAGGATCCATTCCGCGGCGTTGTCGAGGAAGTAGCGGTCATGGGTGACGGCCACCACGGTGCCCGGGTAGTCGTGCAGGAAGGTTTCCAGCCAGTCGACCGATTCCGCATCCAGATGGTTGGTCGGCTCGTCGAGCAGGAGCATGTCCGGCTTGGACAGCAGCAGGCGGCACAGCGCCACGCGGCGCTTTTCGCCGCCGGACAGGGGACCGATCTTCGCGTCCCACGGCGGCAGTCGCAGCGCATCGGCCGCGACTTCGAGCTGGCGTTCGAGGGCATGGGCGTCGTTGGCGGCCAGGATGCCCTCCAGGGCCTCCTGCTCCTTGGCCAGCTTGTCGAAATCGGCGCCTTCCTCGGCGTAGGCCGCGTAGACCTCCTCGAGGCGCTTCTGGGCGTCGAGGACTTCCGAGACGCCTTCCTCGACCGCTTCGCGAACGGTCTTGTTCGGATCGAGATCCGGTTCCTGGGCGAGGTAGCCGATCTTGGTGCCCGGATTGGCGCGTGCCTCACCCTGGAAATCGGTGTCGACGCCGGCCATGATCCGCAGGACCGTGGACTTGCCCGCGCCGTTGATGCCCAGCAGGCCGATTTTGGCGCCCGGGAAGAACGACAGAGAGATGTCCTTGATGATCTGGCGCTTCGGGGGGACGATCTTGCTCACCCCGTTCATGGTGTAGATGTATTGCATGGACGCTCCGTAAGGCACAGCCGCGCCCCCGGCTGGATGCCGGGTGGGCAAACCCCAATTGTACCGCGTCCGGCCGGCCCATGCCCCGTTCCGCCCGGCCTTCGTCCGGGTCGCGAAAACGGGCGGGGGAGGGGTTTCCCCTCCCCCTGGCCCCGTTACAACGCGCCGTGGGCGATGTAGTCGCGGATTCGTGCCCGGTTCTTGTCCGAGTACACGTAGCAGTGCGAGCGGAACGGTGAGTGGTTTCCATACATGTTCGTCTCGCACCACCAGCCGCCATAACGAATTTCCGCGTCTTCGTGCAGCGCCCCGAGCGTGTGGCCAAGTTCGTGCGCGATGATGGTGTAGCCCCCGGCCTTCGATGCGATGGCCTCACTCTTGTTCCGGAGCGCGACGCCCGAAAGGCCGGGCGATATCTCGTTCTTGGTGAACAGCAGGTACTTGTCCTTGTGGGTACGCCGGTAGCCCTGTTTCTCCACCAGTTCGGCCACCACGCTCGTCCAGCGCGTGATGGAGGCGTTGCCCCCGTATTTCATGTCGGTCACCCCTGGTATCCGGCCGACGACGTCGACCTTGATAGCCTGGTCGGGCACGATCTTCTCCCTGAGTTCCGCGAGCCACCAGGACAGGTAGTCGCGGTACAGGTCGTGCCCGTCGACGATGCCGGTATCGTCGTGCACGAAGATATTGATCGTGAGCGGAGCGTCTTTCGCCGCCCGCTCCGGAAACACGACATGTACCGTACCCGTGCCGCTCGACCCTTGGGCGATGGGGTCCGGTTGGCCGGAGTATTCGATGGGGTCCGCTCCCGCGCGGATCACATGCTCGGTCTCGTCCGTTCCAAGGGTGAAGCCCCGTGTGTCGAGATTGTCGTCACGCAGCATCGTCACGTCCACGTGGTCGGCGCGGCGGGAGACGACCGCCCGGGCACCGTCGATGCGCGCGTCGAACATGTCGATGGTGTCGCCGTTGGGCATCCGGATGTCCACGGCCATCCGCGAAAGCAACGTCAGTGACCCGGCCTCGCTTTCCTCGATATCGTGTTCGTTGTCCCGGGGAAGGAGGATCGTCTGCGGCAACCCCGCGGCAAGGGCCCGGTCGAACCGCGCGACGACGGAGATCTCGTCGTCCGGCCCGTCCGTGGCGATCGACGGCGACATGGCGCAACTCGCGCCGAGAACCGCGACGGTACGCAGCATGGTCATCGGATGTTTCATGTGGCTTTCCCTGGCTTGTTTGGTGATCCTCATTTTGTCCGTCCGATGGTGTGCCCCAAACCAGCGCGATGAGGCGCTGGCCTGTATCCGGGACGGTGTATCGGGACAGGTTTATCCGGCTAGCCGGGTAGTCCGTGCGCCGATCCCTTCAATGGATGAACGCGAGCATCAATCCTCCGACCACCGGCTGTGCTTGATGAACCCTTCGCCCGTCCTGACGTAGTCGTCGATCAGGCTCATGTTCGCGCGCGAGTACACGTAGCAATTCGAGCGCAGGACAAGACTGGGCGCATACATGTTCGTCTCGCACCACCAACCCTGGTAGCGCACCTCGGCCCGTTCGTGCTTCGCTCCCAGCAGGTGTCCGAGCTGGTGGGCGACTTCCGGGTACCTCCCGTCGAGCGACGCCATGCCATCGAACCCTTTCTGCCACGAGCGCCCGTAGCGATCGGGTTCGACCATGCCTTTGGTGACGAGCAGGAACTTGTGGCGGTAGGTGCGCGGGATGCCTCGTTCGCTGGCGTAGCGTTCCATGGCGTCGGACCAGTCGTGGAGCGTACCGAGGTAGCCGTAGCGGACGTCCGTGACGCCGGCGATGTCCCGGCTGTAGAGAACGTCGACCACTCTTCCGGGCGCGATCCTGCGCTGGAAATCGGCGAGCCACCAGGCGACGTAACCTGCATGGATGTGATGCGAGTACGTGCCGCGGGTGTCGTCGTGAAGGATCAGGTGGAAGGTGAGGCGATTGGGCTTCAATTCTTCCGCGGCGTCGGGAGCGGCGGGGGGGTCGGAGGGTGCGGACGGAGAGGCTTCCACGGCCGCTCGCGCGGACCGGTCACGCGGATCGTCTGCCAGGGTTTCATGCTCGACCTCGTCGCTCCCCTCGGTATAGCCCGTGACGTCGATGCCCGAGCGGGTGAGCGACGTGATGTCGAGATGGCCGCGCGATCGGGTCACGACGACCCTGGCGCCACGCCACATGCCGTCATATGTGACGCCATGCGTCCCGTCGGCGAAGACGACATCGCCTTCGAGCCTGCCTTCGATGCGCAGGTCGTCGTCGCCGCGGGCCTGACCTGACCTCGACCCGGTCAACCGCAACCGCGCGGGTAGACCTTGTGCGATCGCCGCGTCGAACCTCGCGACGGCGGTTGCATTGGTGCTTTCCGCCGGCGATATCGGTTCGTGACGCGCGGCTTGCGCGCTGAACGCCGCGCAGCAGGCAAGCGCCATCGAGGTACTCAGGATCACGCGGGAGTGTGTCTTGCGGTCGTGGTTGGGCATGGTTCGTCCTTGGGTCCGGGTGGAGATGTCGCGGTCGTGATGGATGCGCGCGAGGCCGCCCAGTATTCGCGATGCACCGGTTGTCGCTTGCAGTCCCCGCCCACGCGAACTCGTAGGTGCCGAACGTGGAATCTTCGGTGCGCCTTTACGCCGCTCAGCGGGGAGGGCGGTAGTCCATCAAGCGGCGTATACGGTCGACGTTAGGCAGGCTGTAGGCCTTGCACAGCACGGTGGGATCTACCGGGTACATGATGGTGTCGCAGGTGGAGAAGGGGCCGGTGAATCGCCGCTCCGCGTTTCCATGCGAGGCATTCAGCATGTGGCCGATTTCGTGGGCGGGCACGGCGATGCTGCCTGTGGTGCTAGCCATGGCGTACGAGCCCGGCTGCCCATTCGCGATGCCGGCGGCGCCGGGTTCGACCGATTTTCCATTCACCAGGAGGATCTGGCGGATGCGCATGATGGTCGAGGGTGGTGCGAGTTCGGGATGGAGGTATTCACGTGCCACATCTATCCATTGGGACAGCGCGCCCTTGTGACCGTACGAGGGCTGGGTCACCCCCGGAATGTTCCGGCGAAGATGAACGTGGACGCGCCGATCCTCCAGCACGTCGAACTCCATGCGCTTGATCCACCAACCGAAGAATCGCGCAAAGATGTCGTCGTCGTTGAGGCGCACGTCGTCGTGCACGAAAGCGAATACGTGCAGGTCCTGGGATTCCTTTTCATCCGTGGGGTCGTCCGCGAGATTCTCCCCGCTCTCATGCGTGGGTTCCTCGTCGATCGGTCCCTGTGGCGACCCGTCAGTCACTGGCAAGACATCCTCGGTCGGATGTTCCGCACCGGTCTTGAACGCGGTGGAGCGCAGCATCCGGTCATCGATCGACGTGATGTGCAGGTTTGTTCCGTGGCGCAGCGCCACGGCGTCGCGACCACGGAATTGAACATCATAGAGTTCCACGGGGCGAGCGTCGGAGTAGGTGGAGCGGCTCTCGACCCGGCGGCGCACAACGAGTTCGTCGTTCGCGGGTGTCGTGGCCATGGTCTGTGCCGGGTCGCGCGCGCCGGTCGAGACGACGGCAGGGAGGCCTGTGGCCACCGCCGTGTCGAAGCGGCCCGGCACGTCGGGCGCCGGGTCACGAGCCGCCGCGGAGACCACCAGCGGGGAAAGGCTGGCAAGAGCCAGCCCAAGGCAAAGCCGGCGCAGCCGGCCGCTATCCATGGTTCTCATGGGATTCCTTTCAGTTTGGGGATGGGCGTGCGAGCCCGGGGGTAGCCTACGTTCGCCGGCTGTGATCCGCTACGCAGAAGAAAGCGGGCGCGGGTACCGCCTACGCCATCGAGCGGCATACGCCCGCGTATGTGCCGTCCCTTGCCGCTAAATACCCCCGATTCAGGCGGGTGGTGGCCGCAAACTGCCGCTAACGCTACACTTTCGGTCTTCTTTCCCCACCCGTTCCCATGAGGTCGAGATGTTCCCGAAGGATGCAACGATCGCCGGCTATGACGACGAACTCGCCAAGGCCATCGCCGACGAGACCCGTCGCCAGGAAGATCACGTCGAGCTGATCGCCTCGGAGAACTACGCCAGCCCGCGCGTGATGGAAGCCCAGGGCTCCTCGCTGACCAACAAGTACGCGGAAGGCTATCCCGGCAAGCGTTACTACGGTGGCTGCGAATACGTCGACATCGCCGAGAAGCTGGCGATCGACCGCCTCAAGAAGCTGTTCGGCGCCGACTACGCGAATGTCCAGCCGCACTCCGGTTCGCAGGCCAACCAGGCGGTGTACTTCGCCCTGCTCCAGCCGGGCGACACCATCCTGGGCATGAGCCTCGCCCACGGCGGCCACCTCACCCACGGCGCCAAGGTGAACTTCTCGGGCAAGATCTTCCATGCCGTGCAGTACGGCATCGATGCGGACACCGGGCTGGTGGACTACGACGAGATCGAGAAACTCGCCGTCGAGCACAAGCCGAAGATGATCGTCGCCGGCTTCTCCGCGTATTCGCAGGTGCTCGACTGGGCGCGCTTCCGCGCCATCGCCGACAAGGTGGGCGCGTACCTGTTCGTGGACATGGCGCACGTCGCCGGTCTCGTGGCCACGGGGCATTACCCGAACCCCATCGACCATGCGCACGTGGTCACGTCCACCACGCACAAGACCCTGCGCGGTCCGCGCGGCGGCATCATCGTCGCCAAGGGGCTTGGCGAGGAGCTGGAAAAGAAACTGCAGTCCATCGTCTTCCCGGGCATCCAGGGCGGGCCGCTGATGCACGTCATCGCGGCCAAGGCCGTGGCCTTCAAGGAAGCGCTGGAACCCGCCTTCAAAGAATACCAGGCCCAGGTGGTCAAGAACGCCAAGGCGATGGCGAAGACCTTCATGGAGCGTGGCTACAAGATCGTTTCCGGCGGCACGGAAAACCATCTCATGCTGATCGACCTGATCGGCCGCGACGTCACCGGCAAGGACGCTGAGGCCGCGCTCGGCAAGGCGCACATCACGGTGAACAAGAACGCGGTGCCGAACGATCCGCGTTCGCCCTTCGTCACCTCGGGGCTGCGCGTGGGCACGCCCGCGATCACCACCCGCGGTTACAAGGAAGCCGATGCCATCGAGTTGACCCAGTGGATCTGCGACGTGCTCGACGCACCCGCGGACGCCGCCGTGATCGCCTCGGTACGCGACAAGGTCACCGCGCAGTGCGCCAGGTTCCCGGTTTACGGCTGATCGATGCACTGTCCGTTCTGCCAGCATGAAGACACGCGCGTCATCGACTCCCGTCTCACCGAAGACGGGAGCACGGTACGCCGCCGTCGCGAATGCCCGCAGTGCGGCGAGCGTTTCAACACCTTCGAGACGGCCGAACTGAAATTGCCGGCCATCGTGAAGTCCGGCGACCGGCGCGAGCCTTTCGACGAGCATAAGCTGCGGGTCAGCTTCGAGCGCGCCTTGCAGAAGCGTCCGGTCGCCAGCGACGCGGTCGATACCGCGATGCGCGCGGTGATCAACGACCTGCGCCGCATGGGCGAACGCGAAGTCCCCTCGCGCCAGGTCGGTGAACTGGTGATGCGTGAGCTGAAGAAGCTCGACCAGGTGGCCTACGTACGTTTCGCCTCGGTCTACCGGCGTTTCGAAGACGTCCACGCCTTCCGCGAGGAGATCGAGAAGCTGGAGCGTGACCTGCCGTCGCTCGAAGGCCTGCAACTGCCGCTGCTGGATGCGGCGCGGCGAGGGCGCAAGCCCTGATGTCGCGGCCGTTCTTCCCGGCCATGGACCATGTCCACATGGCCCATGCCCTGCGTCTGGCCGAACGCGGCCTGCATACCACCCAGCCCAATCCTCGGGTCGGCTGCGTGATCGCGCGCGGCGAGACGGTGCTCGGTACCGGATGGCACCAGCGGGCCGGCGAGCCGCACGCGGAAGTGTTCGCGTTGCGCGAAGCGGGTGAAGCCGCGCGCGGCGCCACCGCCTACGTCACCCTTGAACCTTGCGCGCACTTCGGCCGCACGCCACCGTGCGCCGATGCCTTGATCGCCGCGGGCGTCGGCCGCGTGGTGATCGCGCACGAGGATCCCTTCGACAAGGTCGCTGGCGCCGGCATCGAGAAGCTCCGCGCCGCCGGGATCGGCGTGCAGGTAGGCCTCATGCGCGACGCGGCGCACGAGCTCAACATCGGCTTCTTCAGTCGCATCCAGCGCGGGCGGCCCTGGGTGCGCGTCAAATTGGCGATGAGCCTCGACGGTCGCACCGCGCTCGCCGACGGTTCGTCGAAATGGATCACGGGCGAGGCCGCGCGAGCCGATGTGCAGCGCTGGCGTGCCCGTGCCTCGGCGATCCTCTCCGCCAGCGGCACGGTGATCGCCGACGACCCCCACCTCACCGTGCGCCTGCCCGGCGACGAGCGTTTCGTGCCGCCACTGCGTGCGATCCTCGACACGCGCCTGCGCACGCCGGCGGGCGCCCATGTACTCGACGACGCGGCACCGACGGTGCTGCTCCACGCGGAGAATGCCTCCGTGCCCGCGCACCTTGCCGGCGTCCAGCGTGCCGTCATTCGCGAGGACGATGGCGGCGGCCTCGACCTGCGCGCCGCGCTCCATGGGCTCGCCCAGCGCGATGCCAACGAAGTGCACGTGGAAGCCGGGCCGGTTCTATGCGGCGCGTTGCTTGCGGCCGGGCTTGCCGATGAACTGCTGGTTTACATCGCGCCCGTCCTGCTGGGCCATACGGCACGGCCGATGCTGACCTTGCCTCCACTGGACGACATGGCGTCGCGCTGGAAGCTCGACACCATCGACCGCCGCCAGGTCGGCGACGATACCCGTCTTCGGTTGCGCCCCACCGTCCAGCGAGGGTCCGCCGAGGTGGGCCGATAGCCGTGCCGCCGTTGACGCACGTTCGCTGGGGTATCGTCGGTTGCGGCGCCGTCACCGAGGTGAAAAGCGGTCCCGCCTTTTCGAAGGTACCGAACTCGTCGCTGGTGGCGGTCATGCGTCGCGACGCCGTCAAGGCGCGTGATTACGCGGAACGGCATGGCGTGCCGAGGTGGTACGACGACGCGCGCGGCCTGATCGCGGATGCGGAGGTCGATGCGATCTATGTCGCCACTCCGCCTTCCAGCCACCGCGAATACGCCTTGATGGCGATCGCGGCCGGCAAGCCGGTGTACGTCGAGAAGCCGATGGCTGTCGACCACGCGGAGTGCGAGGACATCGTCGCGGCGGGCGAAGCCGCCGGCGTGCCGGTGTTCGTGGCGTACTACCGTCGCATGCTTCCGCGCTTCCGCACCATCGCCCGCCTGCTTGGCGAGGGTGCCATCGGTACGCCGCGCATCGTCCAGGTCTTGCTCCACCAGCCGCTCGATCCGCGCTACCGCGATCGGGCCAACCTGCCGTGGCGGCTACGTCCGGAGATCTCCGGCGGCGGCATCTTCGTCGATATCGGTTGCCATACGCTGGATATCCTCGATTTCCTGCTCGGTCCCATCGTCGACGCACGAGGCTTGGCCTCCAACCAGATGGACGTCTATCCGGCCGAGGACACCGTGGCGATGGCGTTCCGTTTCGGCAGCGGCGTGCTCGGTACCGGCCTGTGGAATTTCGGCGCGGACCGGCGCGAGGATCGCGTGGAGATCGTCGGCGACCGTGGCCGGCTCATCTTCGCCACCTTCGGCGACGCCCCGATCCGGCTCGAATCCGGCGGGCGTGTCGATGACATCCGCGTCGCCAACCCCGAACACATCCAGCAACCGCTGATCGAGAGCATCGTGGCGGAGCTGACAGGGCGGGGCACCTGTCCCTCGACGGCTCGCACGGGTGCGCGCACCAGTTGGGTGATGGACCAGGTGCTCCGCGGCTGATGCCTGCGCGAGAGCCGCCCCTGTGTGGGAGCCGGCTTGTGGGAGCCGGCTTTGCCGGCGATCCCGCGGCAGCGGGCCAGATTGAGGCAAGCACCCATCGTCGCTGAAGCGGCTCCCGCAAGAGCGGAGTCGCCGCTATCGAGTTGTCATTGGCCTGGGTGGCCCCATGTTATCCTGCGCCGGTTGGGGTCCCTCGGGACACCGGCTTCCATAGCGTCTTCAGGGCGGGGCGAAACTCCCCACCGGCGGTAGGTTTCCGCGAGGAAACGAGCCCGCGAGCGCTCCCGGTCCACCGGGAGGTCAGCAGATCCGGTCCGATGCCGGAGCCGACGGTCACAGTCCGGATGAAAGAAGACGGCGTCGTGCGCTCCTCGCCGGGTGCGTGTCGCCATGCGCCTTGGGGCGTTTTTCGCTCACCACCGCGGGAAACGTTTCATGAAAACCCAGCTTCGCCCCATCGCCTCCTTTCAGGGAGGCCACTGAACATGTTCACGGGCATTATCCAGGCCGTCGGCCGTATCGCGCGGCTGGAGCCGCGTGGCGGTGACGTCCGCCTCACCGTCGATGCATCCGGACTCGACATGGCCGACGTCGCCCTCGGCGACAGCATCGCCGTTTCCGGTGTCTGCCTCACCGTGATCGACTTCGACGCGGCCGGTTTCGCCGCCGATGTCTCCAACGAAACCCTTTCCCACACGACGCTCGGCAAGCACAAGGCCGGCGATCCGGTGAACCTGGAGAAGGCGCTCCGCCTGGCCGACCGTCTCGGTGGCCACCTCGTCTCCGGCCATGTCGATGGCACGGGCAAGGTGGTGTCGGTGCTGCCCGACGGGCGATCGCAGCGCTGGACGTTCGAGGTTCCCGCCGACCTGGCGCGCTACATCGCCCACAAGGGCTCGGTGTGCATCGACGGCACGAGCCTCACCGTGAACGAAGTCACCGGAAACCGGTTCGGGGTCAACCTTATCCCCCATACGGTGGCACATACGGCATTCTCGGCGCGCCGTCCCGGCGATGCCGTGAACATCGAGGTGGACGTGGTCGCCCGGTATGTCGAACGCCTGCTTTCCAGCGGCGACGGCCCGCGCCTCGACGAGGCCTTCCTGAAGCAGCACGGCTTCGCCTGAGGAATACCGCGACATGTCATTCAACACCATCCCTGAGATCCTCGAGGACCTGCGCAACGGCCGCATGGTCGTGATCCTCGACGACGAGGATCGCGAGAACGAAGGCGACATCGTGATGGCCGCCGAGAAGGTGCGGCCGGAAGACGTCAACTTCATGGTTCGCGAAGCCCGCGGCCTGCTCTGCCTCACCCTCACCGAACAACGCACGCGCCAGCTCGGCCTCAAGCCGATGGTCAGCGACAACAGTTCGCCATACCACACCAACTTCACCGTCTCGATCGAGGCGGCCGAGGGTGTCACCACCGGCATCTCGGCGCACGATCGCGCGCACACCATCCAGGTGGCCGTGGCGAAGGAGGCGAAGCCCGCCGACATCACCATGCCCGGTCACATCTTTCCGCTGACCGCGCAGCCGGGCGGCGTGCTGACCCGCGCAGGACACACCGAAGCCGGATGCGACCTGGCGGCACTGGCGGGCCTCGAACCTTCCTCGGTCTTGATCGAGATCCTGCACGACGACGGCTCGATGGCCCGCCGTCCCGAACTCGAGGTGTTCGCCGCGAAGCACGGCCTGAAGATCGGCACCATCGCCGACCTGATCCGTTATCGCCTGGAGACGGAGAAGACGGTCGAGCGTGTCCATGAGGAAGACGTGGAGACGGAGTTCGGCGCGTTCCGCCTGGTTGCCTTCCGCGACCAGATCCGCCATGGATTGCATTTCGCCCTGGTCCGCGGCGACGTGGCCGACGGCGAGCCGGTACTGACGCGGGTGCACGTGCGGAACACATTGTCCGACGTGCTGCACCTGAAGCGTGACGATCTCGGCCAGACCGTGACCGATGCGCTGCGCCGCATCGACGCGGAGCGGCGCGGCGTGTTGCTCGTACTTTCCGGCGAGGATACCCCCGGGGCGTTGCTGGCGCGGCTCAAGCGCGACCATGCGCCGATGCCGCCGCCGAAGGACGACCAGGAATGGCGCCAACTGGGCCTGGGCGCGCAGATCCTCGCCGAACTCGGGGTAACCCGCCTGCGCGTGATGGGCACGCCGCGCAAGTTCGTCGGCATCGCGGGTTTCGGCCTGGAAGTCGTCGAGCAAGCGGGCTGATGCGAGGCCTCGGGTTGCGAAACGACGCCTCACAGCTTATTGCTAGCCCTTTCCCCGACGACGCCCCGCATGCCACCCAGCTATGACATCCGCCTGATCGCCCCCTCCGGCTATCCACACAACCCAGAGGCCATGCGGCGCGGCGTCGCCCGCCTCGAAGCGGCGGGCCACCGGGTCACGGGCAAGGAAGTCCTGGCGCGGCGCGACCTGCGTTTCGCCGGCACCGATGCCCAGCGCGCGGCCGACCTGAACGCCTTGGCGGACCCCTCCCGCCCGCTGCCAGACATCGCCCTGGCGATCCGTGGCGGTTACGGAGCCCATCCGCTCTTGCCGATGCTCGATTACGAGGGCATCGGCGCCCGGCTGCGCGGTGCGCCCGTCGCCCTGGTCGGGCACAGCGATTTCACCGCCCTGCAATGCGCCCTGTATGCGAGAGGCGGCGTCGTCACCTTCGGCGGGCCCATGCTCGGGGCGGATTTCGGCGCGAGCGAACTCGATACCCTCACCTGGGACCATTTCTGGCACACGCTGGCCAGCGACGAGGTCCATGCCGAGTGGGTCGCCCCGTCCACCGAGGACGTGACCGCCAGCGGCACGCTGTGGGGTGGCAACCTGGCCATGCTCGCCGGCCTGGTCGGCTCCCCTTACTTCCCGGCGATCGAGGGCGGCCTGCTCTTCGTCGAGGACGTGGCCGAGCCTCCGTACCGGGTGGAGCGCATGCTTTACCACCTGCTCCATGCCGGCGTGCTGGGTACGCAGAAGGCCTTGCTGGTGGGCGATTTCACCAGCTACCGCGTTTCCGAATACGACAACGGCTACGACCTCGACGTGGCGCTGGAACGCATCGCCGAGGTGGCCGCCATCCCCGTGGTTCGCGGGCTGCCATTCGGTCACGGACCCGCCAAGCTCACGTTGCCGTTCGGGGCGCCCGGCCGCCTCGCCGTCGCCGCTGGACGCGCCACGCTCGATTTCGACGGCCACCCCAGGCCGAAAACCCCGTAAAATGTCCGGTCGCGCGGCGGCCTATTCGCCACAGGAATACCTTGCATGAAGATCATCGAAGGCGATTTCGCCACTCCCAAGGGCCGTTTCGCCATCGTGGCCGGCCGCTTCAATGCGTTCGTCGTGGAACCGCTCGTCCAGGGCGCGCGTGACACGCTGGTCCGCCACGGCGTGAAAGACGACGCCATCGACCTGATCCGCGTCCCCGGCGCATGGGAAATCGCGCAGGCCGCCTACAAGGTCGCCGGCTCGGGCAACTACGCCGCCGTGCTCGGCCTGGGTGCGGTGATCCGGGGATCCACGCCGCACTTCGACTACGTCGCCGGAGAAGCGGCCAAGGGCCTCGGCCAGGCCGCCTACGCCTCGGGCGTACCCGTGTGCTTTGGCGTGTTGACCACCGACAGCATCGAGCAGGCCATCGAACGGGCCGGCACCAAGGCGGGAAACAAGGGCGCCGATGCGGCCATGGTCGCCATCGAGATGGTCAACCTCTACACGAAGCTCGGGAAATGAGCAGCAACCCTCCGCATGGCATCGACCTGGCCGCGCGCTCGCGTGCCCGTCGCCGTGCCCTCCAGGCGCTCTATGCCTGGCAGGTCGGCGGCAGCAAGATGGCCAGTGTCATCGAGCAGTTCCGCCACGAGCAGGACATGGAAGTAGCCGATCTCGAATACTTCGAGGACATCCTGCGCGGCGTCGAGCAGCACGTTAAGGAGCTCGACGACGGCATCAAGCCCTTCGTCGACCGGGAGGTCGCGCAGATCGATCCGATCGAGCGCGCGGCCTTGCGCATGGGAGCGTACGAGCTGAAGTACCGTCCGGACGTCCCCTACCGCGTCGTCATCAACGAGGCGGTGGAAGCCACCAAGCGTTTCGGTGCCGATCACGGCCACAGCTATGTGAACGGCGTGCTAGACAAACTCGCGACGCATTGGCGTACCGCCGAAAAGCGATCCTGATCCAGGCGCCGCGATTCCCGCGCGCTTTCTTTCCAAGGGAAACGCATGGAATTCGACCTGATCGAACGCATCCGCCGGCATACGGAAGTCCATCGCGACGACGTGATCGAAGGCATCGGTGACGATGCCGCCATCGTCGCGGTGCCGGCCGGCCGCGAGCTGGCCATCGCCGTCGACACCCTCGTCGAAGGGGTGCATTTCCCGCCCGGTACGTCGCCGGCCGACATTGGCTGGAAGGCGTTGGCGGTGAATCTTTCCGACCTCGCCGCCATGGGCGCCACCCCGGCGTGGGCCTTGCTGGCGCTTACGACGCCCGGTGGCGACGAGGCCTTCTTCGACGGCCTGGCCAGCGGCTTCGCCGAACTGGCCACGCCGTACCGGCTTGCCCTCATCGGCGGCGACACCACACGCGGTCCCCTGACCGTGACGGTCGCCGTGCATGGGTTCACGACGCCGGGCGAAGCCTTGCTTCGCTCGGGCGCGCGCGTGGGCGACGTGGTCATGGTCACCGGCACGCTGGGCGATGCGGCCGCGGGCCTGCGCTGCCTTGCCGAGGCCGACGCCTCGCCCTATGCCGTCCTGGTCGACCGGCTCAACCGGCCGACGCCACGTGTCTCGGCCGGGCAGGCGCTGCGTGGCATCGCCACCGCCTGCATCGATATCTCGGATGGACTCGTCGCCGACCTGGGTCATATCTGTACGGCCAGTGGCGTGGGTATCGACATCGAGGCCCCGTTGTTGCCGCGCTCGTCGGCGTTGCTCACTCACTTCGCGGAAGCCGACGCACTGGATTTCGCGCTCGGCGGTGGCGACGATTACGAACTCTGCTTCACCGTGCCGGCCGACCGGGCGGGCGAGCTGTCGAGCACGATGGCACGCCTCGGCTGCGGCGCCACGCGCGTGGGCCGCGTCGTGGAAGGCAGCGGCGTGCGCGTGCTCGACGAGCGCGGCGGCGTGCATGAACCATCGCGCACCGGCTGGAACCATTTCGCCACGTGAGCACGAAATACACCCTCGACCCCGCCGATCGCCGCCGCCTGCTCGCTTCGCCGGCAGGGTGGATCGCCTGCGGTTTCGGCTCGGGCCTGACACCGAAGGCGCAGGGGACCTTCGGTTCGCTGGCGGCGATCCTTCCGTGGTTGCTGCTGCGCGACCTGCCGTTATCCGCCTGGATCGCCGTCGTCGCGGTGGCATTCGGCATCGGCGTATGGGCTTGCGATGTCGCCGGCCGCCTCCTCGGCGTGGCCGATCATCGCAGCCTGGTCTGGGACGAATTCGTCGGCCAGTGGATCGCCTTGCTGCCCGCGCTGCTCGCGCCATGGTGGGCGGTGGCGGCGGGCTTCATCCTGTTCCGCGTATTCGACGTGTGGAAGCCGTGGCCGATCGCCTGGTTCGACCGGCGTGTGAAAGGGGGGCTCGGCGTCATGCTCGATGACGTGATCGCGGGTATCGTCGCCGCCATCGTATTGTTCGCGATCCTCCACTTCATCCGTTAGGAATTCGCCATGGAATACCGCCGCCTCGGCTCGACCGGCCTCAAGGTCTCCGCACTTTCCTACGGTGCCTGGGTCACCTTCGGCCGGCAGGTGGGTCGCTCGCAGGCGCGCGAACTCATCGCGCTCGCCTACGACCATGGCGTCAACTTCTTCGACAACGCGGAAACGTACAACGCCGGTGAAGCCGAGCGCCTGATGGGCGACGTCATCGCCGACCTGCGCCTGCCGCGCGATGCGTACACCGTGTCGAGCAAGGTGTACTTCGGCGCGAGCGAGCAACCCAAGCCGACCCAGCGAGGGCTATCGCGCAAGCACGTGTTCGATGCCTGCCACCAGGCCCTCGAGCGCCTGCGTGTCGATTACCTCGACATGTACTTCTGCCACCGTGCCGATCCCGACACGCCGGTGGAAGAAACGGTGCTGGCGATGGATGCCCTGGTCCGCCAGGGCAAGGTGATGTATTGGGGTACCAGCGAGTGGCCGGCCGCCTCGATCGAGGAAGCGCATCGCGTGGCGCGCGAGCGGAACCTCATCGCGCCGTCGATGGAACAGCCTCAGTACAACCTGTTGCACCGCGAGCGGTTCGAGCGGGAATACGCCCTGCTGTACGAGCGCTACGGCATGGGCACCACGGTCTGGTCGCCGCTGGCCTCGGGCCTGCTCACGGGCAAGTACAACGACGGCGTGCCGGACGATTCGCGGCTGGGCCATCCCGATTACGCCTGGTTGCGCGAGGCCTTGCTGGAAGACGACGGCGCGCGCCTGAAGACCGTGCGCGCGCTTGCGCCGATCGCGGCCGACCTCGGCCTTCCCCTCGCACGCTTCGCGCTGGCCTGGTGCCTGAAGAATCCGAACGTCTCGACGGTGATCCTCGGCGCGAGCAAGACCGCGCAACTGGAAGAAAACCTCAAGGCCCTCGACGCGCTGCCGCTGCTCGACGAGAGCGTCATGCGCCGCGTCGAAGCGGCATTGCTCGCTCAGATGTCGCCGTAGAGGGCTTGCAGGGCGGCGATCGCCGCCAGGCCGGCGGTCTCCGTGCGGAGGATGCGCGGGCCGAGTTTCAAGCCGAGGAAACCCGACGACGCGAGGGCGGCACGGTCGCGTTCGCCGAAGCCGCCTTCCGGCCCGATCGCGAGGATGGCCGACTCGCGCAGGCCGAGTTCGCCGGGGCGTTTGCTTCCTTCCGGAAGCAACGCAAGCCGTGGGGATGCATCGCCGTCGAGCGATGCCAGCCACGCCGACAAGGGCAGTGCCGGATCGATCGTGGGAACTCGGGCGCGGCCCGATTGTTCGCACGCGCTGGCGGCCACCGCGCGCCAATGGACGAGGCGTTTTTCCGCGCGTGCCGGATCGAGCTTCACCTCCGATCGTTCGGTGAGGATCGGCACGATGCGGGCGATGCCGAGCTCGGTCGCTTTCTGCACGATGAGGTCCATTTTCTCGCCACGGGCGACACCCTGGGCGAGGGTGAGTGCGAGCGGGGATTCGTTGGCGACAGCGCGCCCGCTGCCGACGGCCGCGACGACCTCACGCTTGCCCACGCCGACGAGGGTGGCGTCGTACTCCATGCCGTCGCCGCCTGAGAACAACACCACGGGCGCCCCCACGTCCAGCCGCAATACGCGGGCCACGTGCTCTCCCGCCTGGGCGGGCAGGGTGATCTCCTGGCCGGCGGCCAGGGCAAGGTCGACGTGGATGCGTATGGTGCGCATGATGTGTCTCGTGTCACGGAACGTGCATTGTAGCCAGCCCCACGGCCCGCTATCGTCCATGGGGTTTTCCGGGAGCCGCCCATGCCGATCGCTTGGTACTTCGATTTCGTCTCGATGTTCTCCTGGCTGCAATGGCAGTCGATCCGCGAACTCGCGGAGCGGCGCGAGGTGGCCCTGCGGCCGATCCTGTTCGGTGCGCTGCTCAAGGAAATGGGCCAGCGTGGCCCGGCCGAGATTCCGCGCAAGCGCGAATTCACCTACCGCTATGCGCAATGGCGTGCGCGCCAGGCGGGTATCCCGCTGCGGTTCCCGCCCACGCATCCGTTCAATCCGCTGCCGGCCCTGCGCCTGTGCATCGCGGCGGGGACCAGCGTGGAGGCGGTGGGCGCCATCTTCGAATGGATATGGGCGCACGGGCGTCCGGCGGATACGGCCGAGGCACTGGAGCCGCTGGCGGCGTCGCTCGGGATAGCCGATGTACGCGCCGCGCTGGCCGCTCCCGAGGTGAAGACCCGGCTGCAGGCCAACTTCGAACAGGCGATGCGGCAGCAGGTGTTCGGCGTACCCACGCTCGCCATCGGCGATGAATTGTTCTGGGGCGCGGACGCCCATGGTTTCGCGATGGACTACCTCGCCCATCCGGACCTGTTCGCGGACGGCGAGATGGACCGCCTGGGCCATTTGCCGGTGGGCTTGTCGCGCGTCTAGGCCACCGCTTTCGCGATGCCCGCGATCGCGGTGTCGACCATGAAGTCGATCTCCGCCTCGCTGACCACGTAGGGCGGCATGAAGTACACGATGTTGCCCAGCGGCCGCAGCAGCGCGCCGTGCTCCAGGCCGTGGCGATACACGCGCAGGCCCCGGCGTTCCACCGCGGCGAAAGGTTTGCGCGATGCCTTGTCGGCGACCAGCTCGATCGCGGCGATCATGCCGGTCTGGCGTACGTCGGCCACGTGCGGGTGATCCACCAGTGGCGCGATACGCGACGCCATGTGCGCGGCCAGGACGCGATTGCGCTCGAGCACGGGATCGTCGCGGAAGATCTTCAGCGTGGCGGTGGCCGCGCGGCAGGCGAGCGGGTTGCCGGTGTAGCTGTGCGAGTGCAGGAAGGCCTTGCCGGCGGCGTACTCGGCATAGAAGGCCTGGTAGACGTCGTTGGTGGTGACCACCGCGGAAAGCGGAAGGAAGCCTCCGGTAAGCCCCTTCGACAGGCACATGAAGTCCGGCGAGACATCGGCCTGCTCGCAGGCGAACAGGGTTCCCGTCCGGCCGAAGCCGACAGCGATCTCGTCGGCGATGAAGTGCACGTCGAATTCGTCGCACAGCGCGCGCAGGCCCGTGAGGTACGACGCGTCGTACATGCGCATGCCGCCGGCGCATTGCACCAGCGGTTCCACGATGACGGCGCAGGTTTCGCGTGCATGGCGTTCGAGCAAGGCGCGCATCTCGCCCAGGCGGCGCATGGCGATGTCCTTCGCCGTCTCGCCGGGTTCGCCCTCGTAGGTGTCCGGCGAGGGCGCGAGTTCGGGCGTCAGCAGCAGGGGGGCATAGGTCTTGCGATAAAGCGCCACGTCGCTGACGGAAAGCGCGCCCAGGGTCTCGCCGTGATAGCTGCCGGTGAGCGCGATGAAACGGGTCTTCTCGCCGTGGCCGCGATTGAGCCAGTAGTGGAAGCTCATCTTCAGCGCCACCTCGATGGCGGCGGACCCGTTGTCGGCGAGGAAGACGCGCTCCAGCCCCGCCGGGGTGATCCGCACCAGTTCCTCGGCCAGTTCCAGCGCGGGTTCGTGGGTGAAGCCGGCGAAGATGACGTGCTCCAGGCGGTCGAGCTGGTCTTTCAGCGCCCCGGCGATACGTGGCTCCGCGTGGCCGAACAGGTTCGTCCACCAGGAACTGACGGCGTCGAGGTAGCGCTTGCCGTCCGCGCCGACCAGCCACGCCCCTTCGCCGCGCACCACGGGTACCATGGGCAGGGTTTCGTGGTCGTGCATTTGGGTGCACGGGTGCCAGAGGACGGAAAGGTCGCGGGCGACGAGCGCGTCGGCGGCCGGGGAAGCGAAAAGGGCGTCGGTCATCCGCCCATCATCGCCCCGTGCCCCCCGGTCCTCAAGTCGAGAGGTGAGGTGATGGTTTGAAGTGGTTGCGTTGGACGGCCCTGCTCGTCGCCTTGCTGGCCGTCGCCGCGGGGCTTTCATACTGGTTCCTGCCGGCGAGCATCGCCGTGCCGTTCGCGGCGCGGCAGGTCCACGGCGTGGTGCTCGACGAACTCTCGGGCACGCTGTGGAATGGCCGCGCGGGGCGCGTGGCGATGGCCGACGGCCGCGAACTCGGCGTCGCCACCTGGCGTCTCGGGCGAGACGCGATCCTCGGACGCACGCACCTGGATATCCACCTTGACGGCGGCGCGGGGCGTTTCGACGGCCATCTGGAGAGCACCGGCCGCGACAACGCGACCTGGAGCGGGGTCGATTTCCGGATGGATGCCGGCGCCTTGGCCGGACCGGCCCTGCCGCCCGGACTGGTGCCGGCGGGGGTGGTGGAAGGGCGTATTCCACGCGCCGAACTCCAAGGCAACTGGCCGGTGGCCCTCGATGCCGACATCACCTGGCGTAAGGCCGCCGTGCGCACACCCGAGGGCTATGTCGTCCTCGGCGATATCGCGCTGCGGGCATCGAGCCAGGGCGGGGTGCTGCGCGCCGCGCTCGCCGACGACGGCGCGGGCTCGCTGGCGGTGAACGCGGCGCTGGCCGCTTCGCCGCTGGGCTGGCGCATGGAAGGCAAGCTGGTTCCCCGCATCGCCGACAGCGCGTTGTCGCATCTCATCGCACGTTTCGGCCCGGTGGGCCGCGACGGTTCCGTCAACCTCCAACGCAAGGCGGGGCTGGCGCCCTCGATCACACCATGACAGACATCCTCGACAAGGCGCTTGCCGCCGCGCGCGACGCCGCCGGAGCGGCCGCCGAGATCATCCAGCATTACTGGCGCGCCGGCGTGGACGTGATCGTGAAGGGCGACGACACGCCGGTCACCGTCGCGGACCGCGAAGCGGAAATGGCGATCCGCGCGATCCTCGCGAAAGCCCTGCCGGAAGCCGGTATCTATGGCGAGGAATACGGGGCGGACGACACCTCGCGGGAATACCTGTGGCTGGTGGATCCCCTGGACGGAACGAAGAGCTTCGTCCGTCGCACGCCGTTCTTCTCCACGCAGATCGCCCTGATGCATCGTGGCGAACTGGTGTTGGGTGTTTCCTCCGCTCCCGTATACGGCGAGCGCATGTGGGCCGTGCGCGGACGTGGCGCCTTCCTCGACGGAGATCCCGTGCGCGTGGCGTCGACGGCGACGATGCGCGAGGCATCGATCTCCACCGGCAACGTGAAGACCCTCACGATGGATGCCCGATGGGACGCGCTGGGCGCGATGATCCGCGACAGCAATCGCATCCGTGGCTATGGCGATTTCTGTCATTACCACCTGCTTGCCCGTGGTGGCCTCGACCTGGTGATCGAATCCGACCTGAACATCCTCGACATCGCCGCCCTGGCGGTGATCGTCCGCGAGGCCGGCGGCGTATTCACCGACCTGGATGGCGCCGCGCCCGGCCTGGACACGCGCAGCGTCCTGGCAGGCACGCCGGCCATCCACGCCGAGGCACTGGCGCGATTCACCGGCGCTACAATCGCCCGATGAACAAACGCCCGACGATCCTCGCGACGCGCGATGCGCCCGACAGTCCCCTCCGCCGTGCGGAAGAGGTCGACCTCGAGTTCTCCAATGGTGAAAGGCGGACGTACCAGCGCCTGAAGGGCAGCGGTTTCGGCGCCGTGCTGATCGTCGCGATGCGCGACCCGGAAACGGTACTGCTCGTGCGTGAATACGGCGTTGGCGTGGACCGCTACGAACTGGGCGTGCCGAAGGGCCGCCTGGATGGCGACGAGACGACGGAGCAGGGCGCGAATCGCGAACTGAAGGAGGAAGTCGGCTACGGCGCGCGCAAGCTGAAGATCCTCGGCACGCTGTCGTTGTCGCCCTCGTACATGACCCACCTCGCGCACGTCGTCCTCGCGGAAGACCTCTACCCCGAGCGCCTGCAAGGCGACGAGCCCGAGGAACTGGAAGTGGTGCCCTGGCGGATGGACAAGCTGCACGAGCTGCTCGCACGTGACGATGTGACCGAAGGCCGCTCGATCGCCGCGCTGTTCATGGCCCGCGAATACCTGGCCGGACGGTACCGTCCCGCATGAGCGTATCGCCGGCAGCATGGCTCGATCCGGTCTGCGCCATCGCGCGACAGGCCGCCGAGGCGATCCTCGCGGTGTATGCGCAGGATTTCGAAGTGATCAGCAAGGACGACGACTCACCCGTGACCGCCGCCGACCTCGCCGCCCAGCGCATCATCGCGGAAGGCCTGCATCGACTGGCTCCCGGTGTGCCGGTGATTTCCGAGGAGGCGCTCGCCGCGCCCTGGGCCGAGCGGCGTACCTGGCGGCGCTACTGGCTGGTCGACCCGCTCGATGGCACGCGCGAATTCGTGAAGCGCAATGGCGAGTTCACGGTGAACATCGCGCTCATCGAGGACCATCGCAGCGTGCTCGGCGTGGTGCTCGTCCCGGTGACGGGCGATCTGTACGCCGCCGCCCGCGGCGAGGGTGCCTGGCGGCAGTCCACGATCGACGGGCCGCGTGAACGCATATACACGCGCCGCGCCGACGGCCTGCTGAGGGTCACCGGCAGCCGCTCGCACGGAGGTGGCCGTAGCCTCGCGCTGCTCCATCGCCTCGGCGATCACGAGACCTTCGTGCTCGGTTCCTCGCTCAAGTTCTGCGTGATCGCGCGGGGTGACGCGGACATCTACCTGCGCCTGGGTGCCACGTCCGAATGGGACACCGCCGCGGCGCAATGCGTGCTCGAGGAAGCCGGTGGCGCCGTGCTCGACCTGGCGGGCCGCCCCTTTCGCTACAACACGCGCGATTCGCTCATCAATCCCGAATTCATCGCCTGTGGCGATACCTCGGTCGATTGGGCGGCGCGGCTGGTCGATCCGGAGGATGCCGCGTGACGCGCCCGGTGGACGACCTCATCGCCATCATGGCGCGCCTGCGCGATCCGGAGAACGGCTGTCCCTGGGACGTGAAGCAGAACTTCGCCACGATCGCGCCGTACACGATCGAGGAAGCCTACGAGGTCGCCGATGCGATCGACCGTGGGGACATGCACGACCTGCGTGACGAACTGGGCGATCTCCTGCTGCAGGTCGTGTTCCATGCACGCATGGCGGAAGAAGCGGGGCATTTCGCCTTCGGCGATGTCGTCGAGGCGATCTGCGACAAGATGCTGCGTCGTCATCCCCATGTCTTCGGCGACGTGACGCATGCCAGCGACCTTGCGCGCTCGCGCGACTGGGATCGCCTGAAGGCGGAGGAACGCGCGGCCAAGGGCGCCGACGACACCAGCGCGCTTGCCGGTATTTCACGTGGGTTGCCGGAATGGCAGCGCGCGGTGAAGTTGCAGAAGCGCGCGGCGAACGTCGGCTTCGACTGGCCGGACCATCGGCCGGTGCTCGACAAGATCGAGGAAGAGATCGAGGAAGTCCGCCACGAATTCGAGAACGGCGCCGACGAGGAACGCCTGGCCGATGAAATCGGCGACGTTCTGTTCGTGGCGGCGAACCTCGCGCGGCATGCGAAGGTCGACGTGTCGCGCGCGTTGCGTGGTGCGAACGCGAAGTTCGAGCGGCGCTTCCGCGCGATGGAGGCGCTTGCCGCGATGGAAGGGCGCGAACTGGCGTCCTATTCGTTGCAGGAGCAGGAGATGCTCTGGCGCCGGGTGAAGCGCGAGGCAGGCTGATCGCAAATCGCCGACAAGGTCGGCCCCCACCCAGGTAGTCGTGGCATGGCCAGCCCTATGGGAGCCGATGTATCGGCGATTCCGCGGCAAGCGCGTCAGGGTGAGGCAAGCAGCCTTTGTGGGAGCCAACCTTGTTGGCGATCCCGCGGCAGCGGGCCAGGGTGAGGCAAGCATCCATCGCCGCTGAAGCGGCTCCCACAATGGGGCGGCCCCACGGAGGTGCGGCAGAGGCCCCACAGAGGCGCAACAGATGCCCCAAGAAAACGGGGCCTTGCGGCCCCGTTTCCCTCACTTCACTTCGAAGCAGCCGACTTATCGGCCATTCGCTGCGCCATGTGCGCCTTGAACTGCTCCATTTCCTGGTGACGCTTCTGGTCCTGCGCGAGGTTCTCGTCGAGGCTCTTGCGCATCGTGGCGATGGCGGCGTCCGGATTCTGCGGCTGCATCTGCGCACGTGCCAGGTGGCGGTACACGTAATCGCGGACCATCGGGTTCTGCGACTTGGCCAGCACATCGTTGTAGAGCGCCGGCAGTTCCTTGCTGCGGCCGGACACGATGTACAGGCGTTCGAGCGCGCGAAGGTCGCCGATGACGCCGGAGCGGGCCATGCCGCCACCGTGACGGCCCCAGCCGCCATGCTCGCCGCGACCATGGCCACGGTCGCCATCGCGGTCCCACTTCGGGCCCTGCTGGGGGTCGGCCGGCTGGCTGGCGTGGGCCGCCGGGGCGGGCGGCGTCTTGGGGGTGGCATCCTGCGCGAACGCGAAGGCGGCCGAACCGGCAAGGAAAAGGGAAGCGGCACTGGCGAGAAGGGTCTTGCGTTGCATAGGGTGATCTCCCGGTTGGACTTGCACGGGGGAAAACGTGCCGCCTCGCCGGCGGTTGACGGGCTTGTTGCCAACCGCTCAGATTCGTGTGAAATCGCGGTTACAACCTTTTGCGCGTGGCTGGCATCCATCACCGGCACACCGCATCCACCGGAGGGGATTTCCATGCGTCACCTGCTTCTCGCCTCGCTGTTGCTGGTACCGGCCATCGCCATGGCCGACGACCAGTGCAAGTTCCACGCGGATCGCAACCTCGATCTCGATCTTTCCGGCGTCCGCGCCGTCCGCTTCTCCGTCCATGCCTACGAACTGCACCTTTCCGGCGGCGCGCCCGCAGGCAAGGGAACGGTGCGCGGCAAGGCCTGCGCCTCCGATCAGGAAACCGTCGACAACCTCGTCGTCACGCAGGAACGCGACGGCGACACGCTCCTGGTCGAACTGAAGAACAACCGCAACAGTGGCTGGTCCGGTTTCGGCAGTCACTACAGCGACCTGAAGGTCGAGGCCAGCGTGCCGTCGACCATCCCGGTCATGGTCAACGTGGGCTCGGGCGAAGCGAAGGTGCGCGGCGTCGCGTCACTGGACAGTTCGTCGGGCTCGGGTGAACTGGAAGCGAGCGACATCAAGGGGTCGGTACGGACCACGGTGGGCTCCGGCGAGGTGAAGCTCGACGGCACCGGCCCCGTGGAAGTCGACACGGTGGGCTCCGGCGATTTCGAGGCGAAGCACGTGAACGGTGGCGTCCGCATCGGCACGGTCGGCTCGGGCGACGCGAAGCTCAGTGACATCGGCGGCAACGTGGAAGTCGGGACCATCGGTTCGGGCGACCTCAACGTCGACGGCGTTCGTGGCGACCTCCGGGTTCGCACGCAAGGCAGCGGCGATGTCGACCACCATGGTGTCACCGGCCGCGTCGACGTTCCGGACAAGAATCGCTGACCCACGCCGGAAGCCGATATGATCCCGTCCTCGGCGGCGGGATCCTTCCTTCATGATGTGGCTACCTCCTTCGTTGCGCGCGCTGCGCCGCGATGTCTTCTTCCTCGTATTGCTGGCCGTGTCGATCGCCCTCGCGATCGCACGGCCTTCACGCGTCGCCGCCTGGCCCTCCCTGGTCGACTGGCCCACCATAGCCGCGCTCACGGGCCTGTTGATCCTTACCAAGGGCGTGGAATCCAGCGGCGCCCTCGACATGGCGGGACGCTGGCTGATCGATCGCACCTCGACGCGGCGCGTGGCGGCGCTCGGCCTCGTCGCGGCCACGGCCGTGCTGTCGATGATCCTGACCAACGACGTGTCGCTCTTCGTGATGGTGCCCTTGACCCTGAGCATGTGCCGGATCGCACGCATGCCGGCGACGCGCCTAGTGGTGTTCGAAGCCCTGGCGGTGAATGCGGGCTCGATGCTCACGCCGATCGGCAATCCGCAGAACCTGTTCCTCTGGCAGCAATGGAACAACGGATTCGGTGGCTTCGTCTGGGAGATGCTGCCGCTCGTCGCGATCGCCCTGGCCTTGTTGCTCGCACTGACGGCGCTTGCGTTTCCCGCCATGCCCCTGGAAGTGCATGAGCGTGGTGGGGAGCCCGTCGATCGCATGATGCTCGGCGTGGCGGCGTTGCTCTACGTGCCCTTCATCGTACTGGCCGACCTGCAATATGTGGGCTGGGGGTTGCTCGGCGTCGTGGTGGTCTTCCTCGCGTTGCGCCGGCGTGTCGTCGCCAGCATCGACTGGGGGCTGTTGCTGACCTTCGTGCTCATGTTCATCGACCTGCGCATGCTGGCGGGGCTCGACGGGGTCCGTTCGTTCGTGGCGGGTTTGGGCCTGGAGCACGCGCCACACCTGTACCTCACCGGCGCGCTCGCTTCACAGGTGGTCAGCAACGTGCCCGCGGCGATCCTCCTGGCGGAGTATTCGCACGACTGGCGCACGATCGCCTTCGGCGTGAACGTGGGCGGATTCGGTTTCGTCCTGGGCTCGCTGGCGAACCTGATCGCGCTGCGGCTGCTCGGCGAGCGCAAGGCGTGGGCGAGCTTCCACGTGTGGTCCGTGCCGTTCTTCGTGGTGATCGGACTATTGGGCTGGGCCCTGCTCTAGCGGCAAGCTTTCGCCTGGTGGGGCCGCCTCTGGTGGAGCCGACCTTGGTGGGAGCCGACCCTGTCGGCGATGGGTGCTCGCCGCACCCTGGCCCGCTGCCGCGGGATCGCCGACAAGGTCGGCTCCCGCCAGGTCTATTCCTAACCGGTCTACCCGATGCTCTTGTGGGAGCCGCTTCAGCGGCGATGGGTGCTTGCTTCAGCCTGGCCCGCTGCCGCGGGATCGCCGACAAGGTCGGCTCCCACAAGGGCTGGTCATCCTACAAGGGTTACTCATCCCATCAGGGCTGGTCATCCCCATCAGGGCTGGTCATCCCCACCAGGGCTGGTTATCCACCGGGGCTGGTTATCAGGCTTTGCGGGTGCCTTGGGCGCCGGTGTTGCTGTTGCCGCGGTCGAAGGCCTTGATGAAATCGCGGACATCCGGATAGACCACGTCGCGCCAGCGGCGGCCGCTGAAGATGCCGTAGTGGCCGGCGCCCTCGATCGTGATGTGCTTGCGGCGTTTCTTCGCGATGCCCTTGCACAGGCCGTGCGCCGCTTCGGTCTGGCCAAGGCCGGAGATGTCGTCGAGCTCGCCTTCGATGGTGAGCAGTGCGGTGTCCTTGATCTTCGCCGGTTGCACCAGCTCGCCGTGCACTTCCCAGGTGCCCTTGGGCAGGCGGTGTTCCTGGAACACCGTCTCGATCGTGTCGAGGTAGTACTCGGCCGGCATGTCGAGCACGGCGTTGTATTCGTCGTAGAACTTGCGGTGCTGGTCGGCGTCGTCGAGATCGCCCTTGCGCAGGTTCTCGTAGAAGTCCCAGTGCGACATCACGTGGCGGCTCGGATTCATCGCGATGAATCCCGCGTGCTGCAGGAAGCCCGGATAGACTTCGCGGCCCGCGCCCGGGTACTGATAGGGCACCTTGTGGATCAGCTGGTTGCGGAACCACGACAGCGGACGCGTGGTGGCCAGGTTGTCGACGCTGGTGGGGCTCTTGCGCGTGTCGATCGGACCGCCCATGAGGGTGAGCGTGGCCGGCGTGGCCTCGCCACGGGCGGCCATCAGCGATACCGCCGCGAGCACCGGCACCGTGGGCTGGCAGACCGAGACCACGTGCGCGCGATGCACGCCGACGTGGCGGATGAATTCCTCGATGTACGACACGTAGTCGGCCAGCGAGAACGAGCCCTGGTCGAGCGGGATCATGCGCGCGTCGACCCAGTCGGTGATGTACACCTTGTGATCGCGCAGCAGCGTGCGGACGGTGTCTCGCAGCAGCGTGGAGTGATGTCCGGACAGCGGCGCGACGACCAGCACGGCCGGGTCGTTCTTCATCTTGTCGACGGTGGCCTGGTCGTCGGAGAAGCGCTTGAACCGCTTGAGGGTACAGAACGGCTTGGCCATGGCGACCTGTTCGACGATGGCGACGTCGTGGCCGTGGGCGTGCACGCTGTGGATATCGAATTCAGGCTTTTCGTAGGCCTTGCCCAGCCGGTACATGAGTTCGTAACCGGCGGCGGCGCGTTCCGCGCCCGGCACCCGGGCGAACGGGCTGGCGATGTCGCCGAACATCTTCGCGCCCGCCTCGGCCCAGTAGGAGAGCGGGCTGAGCATCGAGCGTTGCCATTCGTGCATGAGATAGAGCATGCAGCTTGCGTCCGGGGCGGGAAAGGTGGCGCATCATAACCAGTTGCGCCGCGCCATGTGTAAAGCCCCTGTTTTTACTCGATTTAAGTGGCGGCCTTGCGGCAGACCAGCAGGACTTCGTCCACTCCGGGCCCTGGTTCGAAGCCGGTCGTGAAGGCCAACGGCTTCTGGAAACGCACGCCCAGCGGCATGAACACCCGGTTGTACCACCACATGGCGCGGGCGCGCTGGTGGGTCAGGAACCACTGCCCGAGGTCGAGCAGCTTCGACGATTTCGGCTGCATGCCGTAGACGGCGCTGCGTTCGATGGTGAATCCATGCCGGTCCAGCAAGGCCCGGATCGCCTCGGGCTCGTAGCGGCGGTAGTGGCCCACGAAGTCGTCGAAGGCGGTCCATGCGTCCGGGTGCAGGGGCACCGAGATCAGCAGGCGGGCGCCCGGTTCGGCCACGCGGGCCAGTTCGCCCAGGGCCCCTTCGTCGTCCACCACGTGCTCGAGGATGTCGAAGGCGCAGACGAAGTCGAAGCTGGCGTCGCGGAAGGGCAGGGCGCCGATCATGGCGTTGGCCACGCGCGCGCCGTGCCGGCCGAGCTCCGCCAGCGCCGGTCGGCTGAGGTCGACGAACTGGGTGTCCGCCAGTGGCAGGCGGGGACGCAGGCCCGGCGCCACTTCGAGCCGTCGCGCGGTCTGCGCGGCCAGTTCGGCGACCAGGGGCCAGGTATTGAACTGCTCCGGCGAGAACAGCTTCGCGTCCGTCCACAAGGCGTCGTAGAAGCGCTTGTTGCTGCCGATCAGGTCGGCGTCGGTCCGCTGGGCCGGAGGGCCCGAGGTAAACGATGCGATGGTCATGCGGTACCTCGGGGCGGTGGAAGACAAGGACTAGCGCAGTCGCGCCAGTTCGCGCAGCAGGGGCAATCGGCGTACCCGCACGGCGGTGGCGCGGAAGACGGCGTTCGCGAGGGCCGGCGCCGCCGAGGGTACGCCGATCACGCTGGCGCCGGCCGGATCGACGGTGGACGGCACGATCACCGTCTCCACCTCGTAGGGCATCGGTTGCGTCGCGGCGATCGGGTAGTCGCGGAAGCCGGTCTGCTGCATCTTACCGTCCTTCACCGTGATGGCGAGGTTGAGGGCGGTGGACAGCGCATCCAGCGTGGCCCCCTGCAACTGGGCTTCCAGGCCGAGGGGATTGATCGCGCGGCCGACGTCGGCGACGCAGACCACGCGGTGGATGTCGATGCCATCGGTGGTCGGCGCCACTTCGATGGCGTGGGCCACGTAGGCGCCGAAGACATAGGCGCAGGCGATGCCGAGGCCATTCTCGCTGCGCAGCCAACGGCTCCAGTCGAGCTTGTCGGCGGCGAGCTTCAGCACGTTCGCCATGCGCGCGGTGTCGATGGGGCCGCCACGGCCGTTGTACGGCAACTGGCGCGCCTCGCCGAGCAGGGCGAGACGGAAGTCGAGCGGATTGGCCTTCACCGCGTGCGCGAGTTCGTCGATGAAGCTTTCACTGGCGAAGGTCGGCGTGACGTGCGGCGAGCCCCGCCACTCGCCGCGGGCCAGCGTCGATTCCAGCGGGTACCAGTCACTGCGGAAATTGGGAACGAGTCCCGCGGGCAGGGCGTCGGCGACCAGTTCCGATTGCCAGAGCCGATTGTCCGGCGTGGCCCGTCCCGCCAGCGCGGACGGGCTCGCCATGCGCTGGTGCCAGCCGACGATGTTCTTCTTGCGATCCAGCGACGCGTTGAGGCGGTGTACCGCCAGCGGACGGTAATAGTCGCGCGCCAGGTCGTCGTCGCGGGTCCAGAGCAGCTTGACCGGCCGGTTGCGGATCTCGTCGGGTTTCTTGGCCAGGGCGACCGCCATCGCCTCGGCGATGTAGTCCTGCTCCAGCCGGCGGCCGAAACCGCCACCGCCACGCGGCACCTGGATGTCGATCTGCTCGGGACGGAACCCGGTCATGCGTTGCACGACCGTGTACGCCTGGCGTGGCGACTGCGTGGCGGCGATCACCGTCACGCTGGTGTCCGGGTCGAGGCGGACGACGCAATTGGGGGTTTCCGCCGTGGCATGCGCGACCCAGGGCTGGAAATACGTGGCTTCGAGCGCGCGCGCGGCCTTCTTGCGCGCGGCGGCGATATCTCCGTCGTTGCGCACGGTGGTCGGCGCGGCGGCATCGTCCCCGAACAGGTCGAGCGCCTTCTGCTCGAGCATGGTGCTCGACTGTTCGGTGGTGCCTCCGGGTTTCCAGGTCGCCTTCAACGCGGCGCGACCGGACAAGGCCGACCAGGTGTCGCGCGCGAGCACCGCCAGGGCGGGTGCCTGCGCGGCGAGGCCGGGCTGCTGGCCTTGCTCGGGTGTGATCTCGATGACGTCGAAGACGCCCTCGACCTTCTTCGCCGCGTCGCGATCGGCCGTGTCGAGCGAGCCGCCGGGGTAGGGGCACCGCGCCAGCACGACGATCACGGGATCGCCGATGCTTTCATCGAAGGCATAGCGCAGCGTGCCGGTGACGACGGCGCGCGCGTCGATGTCCCCGGCGGGTTGGCCGATCAGGTGGTAACGCTCGGCCTGCTTCACCGGCGGGGGTGTCGACGGCGCGTCGATGCCGGCCGCGGCCGAGGCCAGGTCGGCATAGGAAATCCGCCGTCCGTCGGCGGCGACGACCATGCCGCTTTCGCCACGAAGCTGTTCCGCCGGGACGCCTAGGCGGCGCGCGGCCGCCTGCAGGAGTAGCCAGCGACCGAGCGCGCCGGCCTGGCGCAGGTCGGCCCAGGCGGCGGGAATGCTGGTGGCGTCGCCGCTGCGCTGGCGGCCGTAGGTGAATTTCGGTTCGCCGTTGCCCTGGGTGACGCCGAGGCCGAGCGGCTCCACGATCACGCGCGACCAGTCGGCGTCGAGTTCCTCGGCGATGATCCGCGCCAGCGACGTGGCCGTGCCTTCGCCGTTGTCGGGATCGCGCACGCCGATGTAGATGCGGCCGTCGGCGGCGATGCGCAGGTAAGGGCCGACCTGGGCCCAGGCGTCGCCGAGCAGGCCGAGCGGCGGCGGGCGATCCAGGGCCTCCGCGGTGCCGACGCCGATGACCAGCGCCCCGGCGGTGCCGGCGGCGTACTTGAGGAACCGGCGGCGGGAAAGTCGGACCTCGCCACTCATGCCTTCGGGTCCTTCATCGCGCCGGCGGCGCGCTTGATCGCCTTGCGGATGCGCCCATAGCTGCCGCAACGGCAGAGGTTGCCGATCTTGTCGATATCCGCGTCGGAGGGATTCTTCTGCCGCGAGAGCAGGTCCACCGCGGCCATGATCTGGCCGGGCTGGCAGAACCCGCACATGATGGCGTCCTCGTCGATCCAGGCCTGCTGCACGGGGTGCAGCGTGCCGTCAGCGGCGGACAGGCCCTCGACCGTGGTCACCCGCTTGCCGGACATCTTTTCCATCTTCGTCTGGCAGGAGGCCACGGCCTTGCCGTCGACGATGACCGTGCAGAAGCCGCAATCGCCCTGGTCGCAGCCATACTTCGCGCCGGTCAGGCGCAGCACGTCGCGCAGGTACCAGAGCAGGGGCATGGTCTTGTCGCCCGTGTGCCGGTAGCGCTTGTCGTTGACGATGAGGTCGATGCCTTCACGTACCGGCTTGGGCGCCGGCTGACGGGCGTCCTGCTTGGGCGGAACGGGTACGGGAGACGTCGGACCTTGCTGTGCCATCGGCTTTCCTCAACTGAACCGGGTCATTGTGGCATCCGTGCCATGGTTCAGCGAGCGACTTTACTGAACAGCCGTCGCCACACCGCGTAGACGGGCAGTCCCGACAGCACCACGAGGCAGACCACGCCGGCACTGAGTGGCTTGTCCCAGGCGTACGCCACGACCACGCCGATCACGGTGGCGAGGAAGACCAGCGGTAGCAAGGGATAGGCGGGCGTGGCGAACGCGGGCCGGCCCTGGGCATGCCGCCGGTACCAGAACAGCGTGGCGATGGTGACCGCGTAGGCGGCCCAGTCGCCGAACGCGGCGAAATCCAGCAGCTGCCCGTAGTTGGCGATCCAGACGAGCACGATGGCCCACGCCGAAAGCATCATCAGCGCGATGTTCGGAGTGCGATAGCGCGGGTGCAGCCTGGCCACGCTGGAGAAGAAAAGGCCGTCCTGGCCCATCACCTGGAGGACGCGGGCGCCGGCGACGAGGGTGATGTTGCAGAAACCGAGCGTGGAGATGGCGATGCCGATGGCGATCAGCTTCGCGCCGGCGGTGCCGAACACGCGGCTCATCACATCGGCTGCCGGTGCCTGGCTGGCCGCGAGCCCGTCGTGGCCGAGCACGGCGAGGTAGGCGTAGTTGGTCAGCACGTAGGCGGCGATCACCACCAGCATGCCCACGATCAACGCTCGCGGCAGCGTGCGCTGCGGATCGCGGACTTCGCCGGCGAGGTTGTTGAGGTAGCTGAAGCCGGAGAAGGCGAACAATACCGGCAGCAGGGCACCGGCGAGGCTGCCGGTCACCTGGGTCGGGCTCGCCTCCAGCGCCTGGGTGGTGCCGGCTCCCGCGAAAGCGACGCCGGTGACCACCAGCACGACGATGGCGGTGAGCTTCAGTATCGCGAAGACGTTCTGTACCTGGGCGCCGAAGCGGATGCCAAAGAGGTTGAGCCCCGTGACGAAGACGAGCGCGCCGATGGCGAGCGGTTTGATCAGGCCGGGCGAAAGGCCGAACACGGATGTGGCGTAGCTGCCGAAGATGGTCGCCACGGCCGCGCTGCTGCCGCTGTAGATCACCAGCAGCATGGTCCATCCGAACAGGAATCCGGCCAGCCGCCCGAAGGCCTCGCGCAGGTACACATAGCTGCCGCCCGCCTCCGGCCGCCGCGCGCCCAGTTCGGCGTAGCAGAGGCAGCCGATCAGGGTCAGCAGGCCACCGGCGACCCAGAGTCCCAGCAGCACCCAGCCGGAGCCGGTGCGCTGCGCGACGATGCCGGGATTGAGGAAGATGCCGCCACCGATGATCCCGCCCACGACGATGAGCGCGGCGTCCATGAGGGTGAGGCGGCGGGCGTAGCCGGGATTTTCCATGGATCGTCGTCGCCTGGGTAAAGCGCGCAGGATCGCCCGCGCGGCACGGCTCCCGCAAGCCCGCGCGCCGCCCGTCGGCTAGAACATGTGACGGAAAAGATCGGCCAGGGCCCGGCTGAAGGTGGCCGAGGCGATCACGATCGCCACCGTCGTGGCCCAGACCACGATCAGCAGCACGCCGTCGCGTTCCACCAGCGCGAAGGCGAAGGCGATCAGCATGCCGCCGAATACGTAGTTGGTGAACGGAATCGGCAAGGCCAGCAGGATGCCGATGAGGATCATGATGGCGCCGGAGACGAAGGTGAACGGGCGCTGCGTGAGGCGTTGCAGGCGCGGCTGGCAGATTTTTTCCAGCCGGCGCGTCATGGGCGCGATGCGGTCGAGGAAACGCAGCAGGCCCTCGCGCGACATCGTGCGCCGACGAAGGAAGCCCGGAATCCACGGATGTTCCAGCCCGATCAGCATTTCCAGGCCGAGCGCGACCACGAGCACGCCCATGATGCCGCCGATGCCCAGCGGCACCGGGATGAAATTCGGTATCGCGAGCAAGAGCAGGAGGAAGCCGAAGGCGCGGCGCCTGAGGGGCTCGAGCAATTGCTCGATGGTGATCCGTTCGCCCGGGGTGGACATGAGCGCCGCCCTCAGCAGGGCGGCGGTCTTGTCTTCGCGCGGTTCGGTCGGGGTCATGCAACGACTGTCGCGGTCGGCGCTTGAACCGCCGCTTTACGTTACCGCGCCTTCGTCATTCGCCTGCAACGGGCTCCTCGGCACCCACCGTGCTGACCAGCACCTTGTCGATGCGGGCACCGTCCATGTCGACCACTTCGAAGCGGTTGCCCTGCCAGGTGAAGGATTCGCCAGCCTGGGGGATGTGGCCGAACTGCGTGGTGATCATGCCGGCCACCGTGCGGAAGTCGTGTTCTTCCTCGTTGGGCAGGCGGTCCAGCTGGAGCAGTTCGCGCAGGTCGTCGGCGGGCAGCGAGCCGTCGAGCAGCCAGCTGCCATCGTCGCGGCGCACGATGGGCCCCGCCTGCCCGGCGTCGTCGGCCGCGGGGGCGGTGGCGCCGACCACGGCGGTGAGCAGGTCGTTCAAGGTGACCAGGCCTTCGATGTCGCCGTATTCGTCCACCGCCAGCGCGAGCTGGGTGTCGGCGTCGCGGAAGGCTTCGAGCAGGTCGAGGGCGCGGGCGGTGGCCGGTACGAACAGCGGTCGGGCGACGCGGGCGAAGAGATCGACCTGGCCGCGTTCGAGTGAGCCGATGAGCGACTTCACCTCGACCGTGCCGACCACTTCGCTTTCGTCACGACGGTAGACGGGGTAGCGCGAGAACTGCGTCTCCCGCAGTACCTCCAGGTTGTCCTCTCGCGAGGCCGCGACATCCAGCCAGGCGATCTTCATGCGCGGGGTCATCACCGAGTCCACCGTGCGGTCACCCAGGCGCAGCACGCGGTTCACCATGTTGCGCTCGTCGCTGTCGAGGATGCCTTGCTCGGCGCTTTCCGCCACGAGCAGGCGGATTTCCTCTTCCGTGGCGGCGCTGGCGCTGGTCCGGTGCAGGCGGAGCACGCGGAGGATGCCGGTGGACAGATGGTTGAGCAGCCAGACCATCGGCAGGGTGATGCGCGAAATCACCAGCATCGGCATGGCGATCTGGCAGGCGATGCGCTCGGGGGCGGAGAGGGCCGCGCGCTTGGGCACGAGTTCGCCGATGACGATCTGGACCAGGGACATCAGCAGGAAACCGAGCAGCCAGCCGACCACGCGCACGTACGGTTCCAGCCAGAGCGGGCCGCCGCCGTGCAGCAGTTCGGCGAACTTCTCGCCCAGGCTGTCGCCGGCCACGGCACCCGTGACCAGGATGATCAGGGTCATGCCGACCTGGACCGTGGAGAGGAAGCGCTCCGGCGATTCGGCCAGCTGCAGGGCCACCCGGGCGCGCCGGCTGTCCCTGGCCAGTTGCTTGAGCCGGCTCTTGCGCGACGCGACGACGGACATCTCGGACAGGGCGAAGAAGCCGTTGCCGAGGGACAGGACGAGGACCAGCAGGAGTTCGGAGAGCATCGGGGGCTTATATAGCAGATGGGCCGTGCCGGGTCGTGGAGGTTCGTCGGCGAAAGCCCACGGCACCGCCAGGCCCAGTCCGGTAACATTAGCGTCATAAATCCCCAAGGTTCCCCAGGCGACGCCATGTTTTCACTCCAGACGATCTTCGGTAAGGGCGACAAGTTCTATGGGCTGCTCGAAGCCAGTGCGGAGGCCGCGCGGGAAAGCGCCCGGGCCATGCACGAGCTGGTCACCCAGACCGACCGTACCCCGGTGATGGCCGCCTTCAGCACCGCGCGGGCCCGCGAGAAGGCCTTGCACGGCCAGATCGGCGAGGAACTGGTGAACACCTTCGTCACCGCCTTGGATCGCGAGGACATCGAGGCCCTGAACTCGGCGCTGTACAAGATCCCCAAGACCATCGAGAAGTTCGCCGAACGCTACGTGATCGTCGCCGAGCGCCTGCAGGGCATCGATTTCAGCCAGCGTGCGGCGCTGCTGGAGCGATCCGCCGACGTGGTGGTGGCGATGATCGGCCAGCTCCGCCACGGCCTGAAGATCGACCCGGTGAAGAAGCTCCGCGACCAGCTCCAGGCGCTGGAGTCCGAGGCCGACCGCCTGCTGCTCGACCCCTATCGCACCCTCTACGCCGAAGCTTCCGATCCGCTCCGGGCCATCCTCGCCAAGGACCTCTTCGAACTGGTCGAGAAGGCCGTCGACAAGTGCCGGGACGTCGGCAACGTCGTGTATTCGATCGTGCTCAAGAACTCCTGACGGCGGGCGGCCCATGAGCATGGTCATCGCGGTCGTCCTGATCGCCCTCGCGTTCACCTATATCAACGGCTTCCACGACACGGCGAATTCTATCGCCACCGTGGTCGCGACCAAGGTACTCACGCCAGGCCAGGCGGTCCTGCTGGCCGCCGTCACCAACCTGGCGGGCGCCCTCTGGGGCACGGCGGTGGCGGCGACGATCGCCTCGGGCCTGATCGACACGGGCGTGGTCGAGGTCGGTTCGCACCTGCTGATCAGCGCGTTGCTCGGCGCCACCATCTGGAACCTGATCACCTGGTGGCTGGGCCTGCCTTCCAGTTCCAGCCACGCCCTGGTCGGTGGCCTGTGCGGTGCCGCGCTGGCCGCTGCCGGCGATAACTTCCATTCGATCATCTGGTGGCAGGGTGGCGCGCACTGGTGGCTCGGCAAGGGCGTGGTGCCCAAGGTCATCGTGCCGATGATCGTCTCGCCCTTCCTCGGCTTCGTGATCGGATTCGCCATCATGGGGGGGCTCTATGCGTTGCTGGGCTTCCTCTCCAGCCGCAAGGGCCGGTTGCACCGCTTCGGCCGCACGCCCTTCGTGAACAGCTTCTTCGGCAAGGCGCAGATCGTCTCGGCCAGCGCCATGGGCTTGTCCCATGGCATGAACGACGCGCAGAAGAGCATGGGCATCATCGCCCTGGCCCTGGCTGGCGCGACGGCGGCCGGCCAGTTCGACCACCTGCCCGCGTTCTTGCATTTCCTGCGCATCCCGCACGACCCGGCCGCGGCCGGCGGCTTTCCGATTCCCGTCTGGGTGAAGGTGGTCTGCGCGCTGACCATGGCTGGGGGTACCGCCGGTGGCGGCTGGCGCATCATCAAGACGCTCGGCCACAAGATGGTGAAGCTGCATCCCATCAATGGTTTCGCCGCCGAAGGCAGCTCCGCGGCCGTGATCCTCACCGCCTCGATGCTCGGCGTCCCGGTGTCGACCACCCATAACGTCTCCGCGTCGATCATGGGCGTGGGCGCGGCCAAGCGCTTCAACGCCATCCGCTGGTCGGTGGTCGAGCGCATGGTCTGGGCATGGATCCTCACCCTGCCCATCACGGCAGGACTCGGCTACGGCCTGGTCAAGCTGGGCTACCTGCTGTTCTAAGGCCTACAGCGCGTCGGCCTCGCCATTGACGACCTGCTCGAGCTGGTCGCCGATGGCACCCAGTTCCTCGATCAGCCGGGCCAGTTCGCGCTCGTCCAGGTAGTCGTACGGGCGGTTCTCGCACAGGTGCAGATAGGGCGAGCCGTCGAGATCGGCTTCGGCCAGGTATCCGGTGCGCTGCTCCCAATTGAAGCGCAGGCAGCGCCGCGCATCCACGCCGGCCAGGGGGCCGATCGGCGTCGACAGGCGCAGGAAACGCTGGCCGTCGGCGTCCTCGAGTTCGGCGAGGTAGATGCCCTGGTGCCGCCCGTCGGGCAGCTCGAGGTCGAAGCTGATGATGTAGGGCTCGTTCTGGCGGAGCTTGTGGATGCCGCCCAGGTGGGAGCGAATCGCTTCGAAATGCCGCATGACTGCCTGCTGGTCCGTCGTCGAGGGCTTCCGATGGTACGCTCAACGGAGGTTCCGGACATGCACGAAACGACCATGAGCGATGTACTCGACGATGAGGAAGCCCGCATGGAGCGGGCGCGGCGGATCATCGATGCGGTCGCGGCCATTCCTCGTGGCCGCGTGGCCAGCTACAGCGCCATCGCGGCTCGCGCCGGGTATCCCGGACGCGCCCGTCTGATCGGCCGGGTGCTCGGCGATGCGCCCAATCGTCCCGATCTGCCATGGCATCGCGTGTTGCGTGCCGACGGCAAGATCGGGATTCCCGCCGGCACGCGGAGCTATCGCGAACAGTGCCGGCGGTTGAAGGCCGAAGGGGTGGTCGTGAAGGACGGACGCGTGCCCATGAGCGCCTTCGGCCTGGATCATGACCTCGATCGTGCCATCTGGGGATGACCCGTCCGCGGAGTCAGCGGTAGGTGACCTCGACCAGGCGCCATGGCCGTGACGGATCGCGGCGCAGGGCGTAGTCGAACAACGACAGCCTGGCGTCGGTTCGCGCCTGGCGCGCATCGAGCACGCGGATGATGGCGTCGCCCTGGCGGCGCGCCGGACAATCGAGCTTGCCCTCGCCCGCCGGGCAGGATGGTTCGACGATGGCGCCATGGAAGCCGATGCGTCCTCCCCCGGCGAACGTGGGCAAGGCGGCGACAAGCAGGGCGCCTGCAAGCAGGCTTGCGGGAACGAGCGCTTTCTTCATGACATCCCCCCTCTTGAGGACGTGAAACGCTATGGAGTCGCGGGGCGGCATGCCCGGCCCCATTACCTGCCGATTCGCAAGGAAAGAAAACAACCCTTCGTCCCAAATCGGTGTAGGCCTACATCCCGTTCAGCTGTCGTCTTATGCCGGCACGTCGTGCCGGTTTGTTAGCATGGACGGATGCAGTCCCAGGCCCTCGATCTTCTCCATTCCGTATTCGGCTATCCCGGATTCCGCGGCCAGCAACAGGCCATCGTCGACGAGGTCGCCGCTGGAGGCGATGCGCTCGTGCTCATGCCCACGGGCGGGGGCAAGTCGCTTTGCTTCCAGATTCCGGCCCTCATGCGCCACGGCACGGGAATCGTCGTCTCGCCGCTGATCGCCTTGATGCAGGACCAGGTCGATGCCCTGACCGAAGCGGGCGTGAAAGCGCGATACCTCAATTCCAGCCTCGACGCGGCGACCCAACGCGAGGTCGAGGAACTGCTCCTGGCCGGCGAACTCGACATGCTCTACGTGGCACCCGAGCGCCTGCTCACGGGGCGTTTCCTCGGCCTGCTCGAGCGCATTCCCATCGCGCTGTTTGCCATCGACGAAGCCCATTGCGTCTCTCAGTGGGGACACGATTTCCGGCCCGAGTACCGTGGGCTCGCGATCCTCCACGAACGATTCCCCGACGTGCCGCGCATCGCGCTCACCGCGACCGCCGACGAGCGTACCCGCGAGGAAATCGTCGAGCGGCTGGGCCTGCACGACGCGCGCCGCTTCGTTTCGAGTTTCGACCGTCCGAACATCCGCTATCGCGTGGCGCCGCGGCAGAACGCGCGCCGGCAGCTGCTCGATTTCCTCGACGGGCACCGCGGCGAGGCCGGCATCGTCTATTGCCTGAGCCGGCGCAAGGTGGACGAGACCGCCGCATGGCTGATGGAGGCCGGCGTCGAGTCCTTGCCCTACCACGCCGGTCTCGACACGGAGACACGAACCCGGCACCAGCAACGCTTCCTTCGCGAGGAAGGCGTGGTGATGGTCGCCACCGTCGCCTTCGGCATGGGTATCGACAAGCCCGACGTGCGCTTCGTGGCCCACCTCGACCTGCCGCGCAGCATGGAGGGTTACTACCAGGAAACCGGGCGTGCCGGCCGCGACGGCCTCCCCGCCGAGGCCTGGATGGTCTACGGCCTGGGCGACGTCGTCACCATGAGCCAGATGATCTCGCAATCGGAAGCGGGCGACGACCGCAAGCGCATCGAGCGCTTGAAACTCGACTCGTTGCTCGGCTATGCGGAGGCGACGCGCTGCCGCCGACAGCTGTTGCTGGAAGCGTTCGCCGAAACCTATCCCGAGCCCTGCGGCAACTGCGACAACTGCCTGGTGCCACCGAAGACATGGGATGCCACGCTGGCGGCGCAGAAAGCGATGTCGTGCATCTACCGCAGTGGACAGCGCTATGGCGCCGGGCACCTCATCGACATCCTGCGCGGTGAAGCGGGCGAACGCGTGCGCGAACTCGGCCACGACAAACTCACGGTGTTCGGCATCGGTGCCGACATGGATGCCACGCAATGGCGTTCGGTGTTTCGCCAGTTGCTCGCGGCCGGATGGATCGAGGCGGATCCCGAGGGCTTCGGCACCTTGCGCCTGTCGTCCACCAGTGGGCCGGTGCTGAAAGGCGAGCGCCGGGTGTGGTTGCGCGAGGACGCGCGGCCGGCGAAGGGACGCCGCGGTACGCGGTCGCCGGCTAGCGTGCCGGGCGGTTCGCTCGGTATCGAGGCGATCGAACAGCCGCTCTGGGAAGAACTGCGGCGCGTACGCGCCGAGCTGGCCAGGCAGCACGGCGTTCCGGCCTACGTGATCTTCCACGACGCCACGTTGCTGGCCATGCTCCGCGCGTTGCCAGGAAACGAAGAGGAACTGGCCTCGATCAGTGGCGTGGGCGAGAACAAGCTCAAGCGCTACGGCAAGGATTTCCTCGCGGTGCTCACGGCGGCGGGTTGACGGAATACGAACCCGGGCAGTGGTCGAGTGGAAGTCACCCAGTCAAGTGGAAGCCACCCAACGGTGGGAGCCGCTTCAGCGGCGATGGGTGCTTGCCGTGCCCGACCCGCTGCCGCGGGATCGCCGCTGAAGCGGCTCCCACACGAGTTACACCAGCTCCCAAGGAGTTCACAACCGCAGTGGGTTGAGACAAGTCTCACTCATGTGGCGCTTGCGTGGCCCCGCGCTTGCCCCCATTGCTTTCTGGACGACTCAGGGAGCCGCCCATGCACGACGCCACGCCGCTTATCGCCACCATCGTCGGTGGTCTCGTTCTCGCCTTCATCTTCGGCGCGATCGCCCACCGACTGAGGTTGCCTGTCCTGGCTGGCTACCTCGTCGCCGGCGTGGTCGCAGGCCCGTTCACGCCGGGCTGGGTCGCCGATGCGCACATCGCCCAGGAACTCGCGGACCTCGGCGTCATCCTGCTCATGTTCGGCGTGGGCCTGCACTTCTCCCTGAAAGACCTCCTCTCGGTCAAGGCCATCTCCGTTCCCGGGGCCGCGGTGCAGATGGGTGTCGCCACCGGCCTCGGCATGCTGCTGGGCTGGTTGCTCGACTGGCCGCTCGCGCAGGGCTTCGTGTTCGGCCTCGCGCTCTCGGTGGCCAGCACGGTGGTCCTGCTGCGCGCGATGGAGGAACGCCGCCTGCTCGACAGCGATCGCGGCCGCATCGCGGTGGGTTGGTTGATCGTCGAGGACCTGGCGATGGTGTTGGCCCTGGTGCTGCTACCGGCGATCGGCGGGTTCCTGGGTACGGAGAAGGGCGGGGCGGCGACCGACGTGGGCGCCCTGCTGGAGACGGTGGCATGGACCATCGGCAAGGTGGTCGTCTTCGTCGCGTTGATGCTCATCGTCGGCAAGCGCGTGATCCCATGGACGCTCCAGGCGGTCTCGGCCAGCGGCTCGCGTGAACTGTTCCGCCTCGCCGTGCTCGCCATCGCGTTGGGCATCGCGTTCGGCGCGGCCCACCTGTTCGACGTCTCCTTCGAACTCGGCGCCTTCTTCGCCGGCATGATGATGGGCGAGTCGAAATTGTCCCAGCGCGCCGCGGAGGAAACCCTGCCGCTGCGCGATGCCTTCGCCGTGTTGTTCTTCGTGTCGATCGGCATGTTGTTCAACCCGGGCATCCTGCTCGAACACCCCTGGATCGTCCTGGCGGCCTGCCTCATCATCATCGTGGGCAAGTCGGTGGCCGCTTTCGCCATCGTGCGTGCCTTCGGCCGGCCGGCGAAGACGGCGCTCACCATCGCGACCAGCCTCGCGCAGATCGGCGAGTTTTCCTTCATCCTCGCCGGCCTCGGCGTGTCGCTGGGCCTGTTGAGCGAACAGGCGCGCGATGTGTTGCTGGCCGCGGCCATCGTATCCATCCTGGCCAACCCGCTGCTCTTCGTGGCACTCGACCGGTGGATCGCGAAGCACGATTCCGACGCTCCGGAGGATCATCCCGACGCCATCGCCGGGCATACGGTGCTGGTCGGTTATGGCCGCGTCGGCCGCCGTGTGTTCGACGAGCTGCATGCCGCCGGGACGCGAACGCTGGTGATCGAGTCCGACGAGGATGCGGTTCGCGAACTGCGTCGAAAGGACATCGCCGAGATCGTGATCGGCAACGCCGCGGCCGCGCCGGTGCTGGCGGAGGCGAACCTCGCCGGTGCCAGGGCGTTGATCGTCGCCGTGCCCGACCCTTTCGAAGGCGGGCAGATCGTTCGCGCCGCGCGTGCCCTGCGCCCTGACCTCCCCATCGTGGCGCGTGCGCACTCGGTGGAATGCGTCGCCCATCTGGACGGCCTGGGCGCGAGCGACGTGATCTACGGAGAGCAGGAACTTGCGCACAGCATGTTCCAGGCGGCACAGCCACGGCGGACCAGCCCCGCGCATTGATGTGGACACGCCGGCCTAACGGCCCGTTCGTTATCGTCAGGGGACTGGCGGTCGAAACGACGAGGACAGCATGGCATCCCTGATCGAGGACTACGCGATGCTCGGCAATTGCCGAAGCGCCGCACTGGTGGCACGGAACGGTTCGATCGACTGGTTATGCCTGCCCCGCTTCGACTCCGCTTCCTGCTTCGCCGCCCTCGTCGGCGATGAAGGCAACGGCCGATGGCGAATCGCTCCGGCCGATCCCGACGCCGCATGCACGCGCCGATACATCGACGGCAGCCTCGTCCTCGAGACGGAATGGCGTACGGCCACGGGACGGGCGAGGGTCATCGATTTCATGCCGTTCGCCGGCGACCAGGTGGGTGTCACGCGCATCGTGGAGGGCATCGAGGGCCGGGTGGATTTCGAAGCCGTGCTCACGATCCGCTTCGACTACGGCAACGCCGTGCCCTGGGTCAGCCGCCTGGACGAGACCACCCTCACCGCCGTCGCGGGCCCGGACATGCTGGTCGTGCGCAGTCCCGTGGCCGTGGAAGGCGAGGGCATGCACAGCATCGCCCGCTTCGTCGTGGGCAAGGGCGATTCGGTTCCCTTCATGATGGCCTGGGGTCCTTCGCACCTGCCACCGCCCGCCGCGCTCGATCCCCATGCCGAACTGCGCGATTCGCTCGCGTTCTGGGAGGGATGGTCGAACCGCTGCAACGACAGCGGCGAGTGGAGCGAGATCGTCCGCCGTTCGTTGGTGGTGCTCAAGGGGCTGAGCTACCTGCCCACCGGCGGCATCGTCGCGGCGCCCACCACGTCGTTGCCTGAACAACTCGGTGGCCAGCGCAACTGGGACTACCGCTATTGCTGGGCCCGCGATGCCACCTTCGTGCTTTCGGCCCTGGTCAACGCGGGCTATCACGACGAGGCCAGTGCGTGGCGCGATTGGGTGCGTCGCGCGGTGGCCGGATCGCCGGACCAGTTGCAGGTCCTCTATGGCGTGGCCGGCGAACGTCGCCTGGAGGAATACGAGGTGCCTTGGCTCGCCGGCTACGAGGGTGCGAAGCCGGTACGTATCGGCAACGCCGCCTCGGCGCAGTTCCAGCTGGATATCTTCGGCGAACTCGTCGGCGCCTTCGCCCATGCCATCCGCCATGGGGTCACCCTGCAACCGGAGGCCGACGACGTGCAGACGGTGTTCCTGGAGCACCTCGCCGGGATCTGGCGCCAGCCGGACGAGGGCATCTGGGAAATCCGTGGCGAGCCACGCCATTTCGTGCATTCGAAGGTGATGGCCTGGCTGGCGTTCCAGCGCGCCGCCGAACAGGACCGGCACGGTCGTGATCCGGGCTTCACCCGGCGCTGGCGCGCGATCGCGGATGAAATCAAGGCCGACATCCTGGCCAAGGGCGTCGATCCCGCGCGCGGCTGCTTCACCCAGTCGTACGGGTCGACCGAACTGGATGCCAGCCTGCTCCTGGTGACCCTGACCGACTTCCTGCCACCGGACGATCCGCGCATCGTCGCCACGGTGCGGGCGATCGAGGAAGACCTGCTTGTCGAAGGCTTCGTGCGCCGCTACGACACGCGCAGCGGCGTGGACGGCCTGCCCCCGGGAGAGGGTGAGTTCCTGCCATGCAGCTTCTGGCTGGTGGAGAATTACGTATTGCTCGGCCGCTACGACGAAGCACGCGAATTGTTCAAGCGCCTCATCGGGCTCGCGAACGACCTCGGCCTGCTCGCGGAGGAGTACGATCCACGGTCGAAACGACTGCTGGGTAATTTCCCACAAGCCTTTTCACACGTCGCGTTGGTTAATGCCGCTTTCAGTCTTGCGCATTGTTACAGCGCGACGGCAGATGTCCACGCCACCCCCGAAGCCCTCGATCCCCAAGGAGTCCGTGCATGAGCCAAGCCCAACCGAAGCGCGTCGCCTCACGCGCTCACCCGGCCGACCCGTGTACCGTCGTGATTTTCGGCGCCGCTGGTGACCTCACCAGCCGCCTTGTCGTTCCCGCCCTCTACAACATGCGCCGCACCGGCCTGCTGTCCGACAACTTCTCCGTGATCGGCTTCAATCACGGCAAGATGACCGACAACGCCTGGAAGAAGAGCCTGACCACCGCGCTCGAGCGTTTCGTCGGCAACAGCGGCGGCAAGCTCGACGCCGAAGCGTGGGACTGGCTGAGCGGCCAGATGACCTACCACGCCGGTGACTTCGACGACCTCACCGCTTTCCAGAGCCTCGCGATCAAGCTCAAGGATGCGGAGCGCCGCCGCGGCACCAAGGGCAACGTGCTGTTCTACCTCGCCACGCCGGAGCGTTTCTTCGGCGACGTGATCGAAAAACTGCACGAGGCCGGCCTGGTCGACGACGGCGGCCCCGATGGCCAGTGCTGGCGCAGGGTGATCGTCGAGAAACCGTTCGGCCACGACCTCGCTTCCGCGCATGCGCTCAACGAGCGCATCCTCAAGGTGCTGCGCGAAGACCAGATCTACCGCATCGATCATTTCCTCGGCAAGGAAACGGTGCAGAACATCATGGCCTTCCGCTTCGCCAACGGCCTGTTCGAGCCCATCTGGAACCGCGATCGCATCGACCACGTGCAGATCACCGTGGCCGAGACGGTCGGCGTCGAGCGTCGCGGCTCGTTCTACGAGCAGACCGGCGCATTGCGCGACATGGTGCCGAACCACCTGTTCCAGTTGCTGGCGATGGTCGCGATGGAGCCGCCGACCTCGTTCGACGCCGAGGCCGTGCGCACGCGCAAGGCCGAGACCATCGAGGCGATCCGTCCGATCCAGCCCGAGGACGCCGTACGCGGCCAGTACGGCCCCGGCGCGGTGAACGGCGAACTGGCGATCTCCTACCGCGACGAACCGAACGTGGCGCCCGATTCCGTCACCGAGACCTTCGTCGCCATGAAGTTGTCGATCGACACCTGGCGCTGGTCGGGCGTGCCCTTTTACCTGCGTACCGGCAAGCACATGGGCCGGCGCACCACGGAGATCGCGATCCGCTTCAAGTCCGCGCCGTTCGCTCCGTTCCGCGGCACGGGCATGGACGCGTTCGGTCCGGACTGGCTGGTGTTGCAGATCCAGCCCGACGAAGGCATCTCGTTGCAGTTCGACGTGAAGCGCCCCGGCCCGCGCGTCGAACTCGCGCCCGTGCGCATGGACTTCAAGTACGCCGACTGGTTCCGCGCCGAACCCAATGTCGGCTACGAGACCTTGCTGTACGACTGCATGACCGGCGATGCCACCTTGTTCCAGCGGGCCGACATGGTCGAGGCGTGCTGGCGCGCGGTGCAACCGATCCTCGACGACTGGGCCCAGCGCACGCCCGCCGATTTCCCGAACTACGCGTCCGGCAGCGCCGGCCCCGCCTCGGCCGATACCTTGCTGGCCCTGGGTGGACGGTCGTGGCGTCCGCTGAATTCGGCGAACGAACTCAACGCGAGGCGCACGGCGAAGCCCAAGGTGGACGCGCCTTCGCCCGCGCAGAAATCGCCGGAGCGCCGCAAGGCCGTGCAAAAGGCCGCCGCCACGAAGACCTTGCGTAGCACCTCGGTGAAAAAGGCCGCTCCGGCGCGCAAGTCGACGGCGACGAAATCGGTTGCCAGGAAAACGGCGGCCAAGAAAGCTCCGGCCAAGAGAACGGCTACGGCATCCACCAAGCGCGCACCGACCAAGCGTGCTTCGACGACTCGCGGAAAGGGTCCGCGCAAGAAATAGCGCGAGTCCCGAGCTCCCACAAGAAAATTGTGGGAGCCGCTTCAGCGGCGATCCCGCGGCAGCGGGCCAGGTTGCGGCAAGCACCCCATCGCCGCTGAAGCGGCCCCCACAGTCAGGTGGCTCCCACGACCGGCCGGTACCGACCGCTGGCGGAGGCATTTCAGCCCCATGGCCTGCTACCTCTATCGAGGGATGGCAGGGCATTTCTCTCGTGCGTGTGGTCGGCCGTTCCCTCCGCGCAGCCAGGAAAACAACGGCCGAACCTGCGATTTTCGCGCTGCATCGCAGCAAAGCCGCCGGTTTGCACGGCACGGCGTTTGGCGTTCGCAGCTATGCGGGGAAAAGCCTCGTTAGCAAAGCCACTTACGGTTTATCGTCACATGTATGGCGCTTCCATGGATCGATCCAAATCGTGCCTGCGAATTTCCGCACTGCACTATTTCTTCGATTTTATTATTTCTATTTACGACAACGATTTACGTCAAACCTGCCATCTTTAGATCGAGTTAAAAATCGGTTGACAACGTTGTCAGCGGCCCCTAAAAATCCGCTCAGTCACACCACTGCAATAGCGACGACGACGCAAGCGGGCCGTGCCGGCCATGTACGGCGATCGCGGTAGGGCGCAGGGCAAGAAACCAAAATCCAATGGAACGAACGGTAGCGAACGCGGGCCTCGGCCTGCGCGGTGGCGTTCGTTCCGAAGAAGACACCACGCAGGGAAGGGGGCGGATGCGCGAGCGTCGTCTCCTTGACTGCGATCATTTCCAGGAGATCGATGTGAACCACCGAATCAGCACGCTATCCATGGCCATCATGGCTGGCCTGTTCGCCACGGGTAGCGCCATGGCGCAGGACGCGGCGACCCCCGCTCCCGCCGCCGCGACGGCGAAGAAGAACGAGCCGGCCGCGGCGCCGGGTTCGGAGGCGAACGTCCAGGATGCCGCGAACCTCAACGGCATCACGGTCACGGGTATCCGCGCCAGCCTGCAGAAGTCGCTCGACCTGAAGCGCAACGCCGATTCGATCGTCGACGCGATTTCCGCCGAAGACGTGGGCAAGTTCCCCGACACCAATGTGGCCGAGTCGCTTTCCCACCTGCCGGGCCTCAGCGTCGATCGCAACTTCGGCGAAGGCGACAAGGTCAGCATCCTGGGCACCGATCCGGCGCTGAACCGCCTGATGCTCAACGGCCAGACCGTGGCCTCGACGAACTGGACCTCGGACCCGAACAACCCGGACAGCCGTTCGTTCAACTACAGCCTGCTCGCCTCGGAAATCATCGGTAACGCCCAGGTTTACAAGACCCCGCAGGCGAACATCGATGAAGGCAGCATCGGCGGCACGGTCATCGTCAACACGCGCCGTCCGCTCGACCTGCCCGCGAACACGCTCACCGGCAGCGTCAGCTATGGCTATAACGACCGCGCCGACAAGGGCAAGCCGAACGCTTCGGTGCTGTATAGCTGGAAGAACAAGGACAGCACCTTCGGCGTGATCGGCTCGCTGATGCATTCGGACCGGATCATCGACCGCCAGGGCACCGAGATCTTCGGCTACCAGCGCGTGAACGATCCCACCGACACCAACCCGGACCACCAGTTCAATCCGTCCGTGGTCCCGGCCGACGCCAAGGGCGTCTATCCCACCGCGATCAACACCGCCTGGTTCCAGCAGCGCCGCACGCGCGACGGCGTGTCGACCGGCCTGCAGTGGAAGCCGAACGACGCGTTCGAACTGAACTTCACCGGCCTGTACGTCACCGAGAAGTTCAACAACTTCAACCAGAGCCACTACGGCGAGTGGTCGGGTTCGGCCGCCAACGCCACCGCGCTGGGCTTCAACAACGGCGTCGCCACCAGCGGCAGCTACAACGCCAACACCTCGACCTACCTCGACGGCTACGAGCGCGACTCGACCGTGAACACCGGCGTCGCCCAGCTGCGCGCCGACTGGTTCGGTGACGGCTGGACCGCGTCGAGCCAGATCGGCTACACCGGTTCCACGGGCGGTTCCGACGGCATCTGGAACATGCAGTTCCAGGGCTTCGGCGGCTTCGACTGGAACCTCAAGGGCCAGCATCCGCAGATCAACTACAACAGCGCGGACGATGCCTCCGCGATGCTCGCCCATGGCGCCGGCTACAGCTACGCGCCGAGCTACGACCGCGAGCGTTACTTCCAGGCCGACTTCGCCCACGACGTCAGCTGGGGCCCGCTGAACCAGATCGAGGTCGGCATCAAGGCCACCAATCACCTGGACGGCCAGGACGCCTACGCGGCGCGCCTGCCCAGCCAGGACGGCAGCGGCGTCTCGCTGGCCGACTTCGCCGACGGCGGCACGCCCAGCGGCTACCTCGACGGCCTGAGCTCCTCCGGCAACATGGGCAACTGGACCACGATCGACCCGGGCCTGATGAAGGCCTATGTGCAGAGCCTGAAGAATGGCACGGTGTCGCTCGATCCGAAGGCCACCTACAGCGTCGCCGAGCAGAACCGCGCGTTCTACATCCAGGGCGACTTCGCCGGTGACGACTATCGCGGCAACCTTGGCGTGCGCTACTTCCGCACCCGCGATACCGTGAATGGCTACAACGCGATCGGCCCGGACGTCTATGGCGCCGTGAACAAGCGCAGCACGTACCACGACTGGTTGCCCTCGTTCAACATCGCCTACGACGCGGCCGACAACCTGACCCTGCGCTTCGCCGCGGCGAAGACCATCGCCCGCCCGCGCTACCAGCAGATGACGCCGTATGTCGCGCTGGACGACCGCACGTTGACCGGCTCGCGTGGCAACACCGACCTGGGCCCGTACAAGTCGACCAACTACGGCGCGTCGGCCGAGTGGTACTTCTCGGAAAACAGCGTGCTCGCCGCGGAACTGTTCTTCCGTCGCATCTCCGGCTACATCCTCAACACCAATGTCGCCGAGACGCATTACAACCTGACCAACCTGCGTGACGACGTGTACCAGATGCAGGTGCCGATCAACGCCGGCGTGGCCAAGGTGAAGGGCGCATCGCTCAGCTACCAGCAGAATTTCCGCTACGGCTTCGGGCTCCTCGCCAATTACACCTACTCCGACGCGGACACCAGCAACGATTTCCCGTTGCCGTACAACTCGAAGAACTCGTTCAACCTGTCGCCGTTCTACGAGCAGGGCCCGTGGAGCGCCCGCGTGACCTATAGCTGGCGTTCCTCGTACTTCACCTCGATCGCCCAGTTGCAGTCGCAGCAGATCACGGGCATCTTCCGTGAACTCGATGCTTCGGTGGGTTACCAGGTGAACGAACACATCCGCGTGTCGCTCGACGCCACCAACCTGCTGGACGAGACGTACTTCGTCTACAACAACACGCCGAGCCAGCCGCTCAATGCCTACAAGAACGGCCGCACGTACATGATGACGCTGGGCTTCAAGCTGTGATGCGCCGCGCGTCGCTGGCGTTGGCGGCCTGGCTCATCGCCGGCGTCGCCGGCGCGGCCACGCCGGTGGAGAAAGACCTTTCCGCCGGCTGGCGGTTCCGCCTCGCTCCCGGGGCGGAGGACCAGCACGTGCGAGCCATGTCCTGCAATGGATCCTGTGAGCGCTTCAGGGACTGGCAGCCGGCCGTCGTGCCGGGTGCCGTCCAGACGGACCTGCTCGCGCTGGGGCGGATCGGTGATCCGTTCTGGCGCGACAACGAGGCCGGCCTGCAATGGATCGGCCTTACCGACTGGGATTACCAGCTGGATTTCCAACTCGACGCGGCCGCGCTGAAGCGCGACCACGTCGATCTCGTTTTCGACGGCCTCGACACGTTTGCCGAGGTCAGCCTCAACGGCAGGAAACTGCTCGCGGCGGACAACATGTTCCGCCGCTGGCGCCTGCCGGTGAAGGGCAGCCTGCACGCCGGCACCAATACGTTGCAGGTGCATTTCCAATCCCCGATCGCACGGCTCCAGCCCTGGCTGATGAAGCAGCCGTACTCGTTGCCGGGTGAGTTCGACTCGGCGTTCGGCGACGAGCCCAAGGGCAAGCAGACCTCCAACTATGTTCGCAAGGCGAACTATCAGTACGGCTGGGATTGGGGTCCGCGCTACGTCACCATGGGTATCTGGCGCCCGGTCCGGCTGGAAAGCTGGGACGGATGGCGCGTGGCCGACCTGCATATCGCACAGGCGAAGGTGGACGAGGCCACGGCCGACTTGCAGGCGCAGCTCGATGTCCGCGCGGACAAGGCCGGGCGAGCCACGGTGAAGGTCGAGTGGACCGCGCCCGATGGCCGCCATGGTGAACAGACGCGGGATGTCGCGCTGAAAGCCGGCGAGAACCATGTCGCCGTGCCGGTGGCCATCGATCGTCCGCAGCGCTGGTGGCCGGTGGGCTACGGCGAGCCCAACCTCTACCGTTTCCATGCGGCTGTCGCCGTCGATGGCGCGACCGTCGCCGAGGCGGAGCGCGAAACCGGCCTGCGCAGCGTGGAGCTGCGCCGCGAGAAGGATCAGTGGGGCAGGGGCTTCGCCTTCGTGGTCAATGGCGTGCCGATCTTCGCCAAGGGCGCCAACCTCATCCCGTTCGACAGCTTTCCCTCCCGCGTGACGCCCGAACGCAAGCAGGCGATCCTGCAGTCGGCGCACGACGCCAACATGAACATGTTGCGCATGTGGGGCGGCGGCACGTACCAGGACGACGCCTTCTATGCGATGGCGGACCGGCTCGGCCTGATGATCTGGCAGGACTTCATGTTCGGCGGCGCGATCACGCCGTATGACGACGCCTTCCGCGAGAACACGCGTATCGAGGCGGTGGAGCAGGTCACGCGTCTGCGCGACCATCCGTCGATCGTGTTGTGGGCGGGTAACAACGAAGTGCAGACCGGCTGGGACGACTGGCCGGATCGCCAGGATTTCCGCAAGTTCGTCAACGCCGACGAGGTCAAGCGGATCGACGACGGCATGCGCGAGCTCTTCGGCGGCACCTTGCGCAAGGTGGTGAACGAGCTGTCGCCGGGCACGCCTTACTGGGCCAGCTCGCCGAGCACCGATTTCGAGGGCCCCGCCAACGTCGAGAACGACGGCGACGTCCATTACTGGAAGGTCTGGTCCGGCTCCGAACCGATCTCCCACTACCTCGATATCACGCCTCGCTTCCAGTCCGAGTACGGCCTGCAATCGTTCCCCGTGATGGCCACGATCAAGGCCTTCGCCCAGGCGGACGACATGCAGCCCGAGTCGAAGGTGATGCGGGCGCACCAGAAGTTCGCGAACGGCGACGGCAACCAGCGCCTGCTGCTGTACATCCGCCAGGAATACGGCGAACCGAAGGACTTCCCCTCGTTCGTGTACCTGAGCCAGGTGATGCAGGCCGAAGGCATCGAGCTGGCCGCAGAGCACCTGCGCAGCGCGCGCCCGCGCAACATGGGCACGCTGTACTGGCAACTCAACGACGTATGGCCCGGCGCGTCGTGGGCCAGCGTCGACTACTTCAACCGCTGGAAGGCCTTGCAGTTCCATGCCAAGCGCTTCTACGCGCCGGTGGACGTGGTGCCGCTGCGCAGGGACGGCAAGACGGGTGTCTTCGCCGTATCCGACCGCACCGATGCGTTCGACGCCACGCTGCGTACTCGTGTCTACGACATGGGCGGCAAGCTGCTGCGCGAAGAGAACACACCCGTGAAGGCCGCCGCGCTGTCCAGCACGCCGGTCGCCAGTCTCGATGACGCCGCCCTGCTCAAGGGAGCCGATCCGCGGCATACCGTGGTGTCGTTCGACCTGATGGAGCAAGGCAAGGTCGCCGCGCATCACCTGCTGTATTTCGGCGCGGCACGCACGCTGGCGTTGCCGGCGCAACCAGGGCTCGACATCGCGGTTCGCGCCGGGGCACGGGGACCACTGCTGAGCGTGAGCGCGAAGCGCCTCGCCCGTGCGGTGTGGATCGATACCGGTGACCTCGACGTGCGCCTGTCGAACAATGCGTTCGATCTTCTGCCGGGCGAGAGCGTCGAGATCGCCGTCGATGGCAAGGTCGACATCGACGCGCTTCGTCGCGCGGTCACGATACGTTCGCTCGTGGATGCCCTGAAGGAGACCAAGCCGTGAACCCAAGCCGTCGCAACCTGATCAAGTGGCTGTCGCTCGTGCCTGGCGCGGCGGCGGTCGGTGGAGTAGGCACGGTCGCCTTCGCCGCCTCGCGCTTCCCGAGCAAGCGTCCACCCGTGGGCAAGCGCAAGTTCACCAGCGAGGCGGTGGAGAGCCTGATCGCCTCGACGAAGAAGAAGATCGCCGATCCCGAACTGGCCTGGCTGTTCGAGAACTGCTTCCCGAACACGCTCGATACCACGGTGGAAGTCGGTCGCCTCGATGGCTACGAGGACACCTTCGTCGTCACCGGCGACATCGACGCGATGTGGTTGCGCGATTCCTCGGCCCAGGTGTGGCCTTACCTTCCGTTGGTGGCGAAGGATGAAGCCCTGCGCAAGCTGTTCCGCGGACTGATCCGCCGCCAGTCGCGCTGCATCTCGATCGACCCCTACGCGAACGCCTTCCTGCCTGATCCCAAGGGCAAGAGCAAGCTGGAATGGGCGCAGGCCGACCAGACCGACATGCGGCCGGGGGTGGCCGAACGTAAGTGGGAGATCGACTCGCTGTGCTACCCGGTGCGCCTCGCGCACGGCTACTGGCAGGCCACGGGCGACCGCGAACCTTTCGACGAGTCCTGGCGCGCCGCGACGCGGCTCATCGTCGCCACCTTCCGCGCACAGCAGCGCAAGGACGGCACCGGTCCTTACCAGTTCCAGCGGCCGTCGCCGAATCCGACCGAAAGCCAGTTCCTCCACGGCTACGGCCAGCCCACGCGGCCCGTGGGCATGATCCACGCGATGTTCCGTCCTTCGGACGACGCCACGCTGTATCCGTTCAATATCCCCGGCAACCTCTTCGCCGTGGTGACGTTGCGCCGCCTCGCGCAGATGCACGGCACCTTCTTCGGCGACCAGTCCTTCGCGAGCGAGTGCCATGCGCTGGCCGACGAGATCGCCGGTGCCGTGGAGAAGTACGGCACGATCCAGGGCGAGCATGGCGATTATTGGGCCTACGAAGTGGACGGCTATGGCAACCAGCTGTTCATGGACGACGCCAACGTGCCGAGCCTGCTCGCATTGCCCTACCTGGAGTGCACGGGCCGGGACGCCCGCTACGAGCGCACGCGCGCGCAGGTCTGGAGCACGGCGAATCCATACTTCTTCAAGGGCACGGCCGGTGAGGGCGTCGGCGGTCCGCACGAGGGCCTGCGCATGATCTGGCCGATGTCGATCATGATGAAAGCCTTCACCACCGACGATACGGCCGAGATCCGCCAGTGCCTGCACTGGCTGAAGACGACCCACGCCGGTACCGGCTTCATGCACGAAGCGTTCGACCAGGACGACCCGAAGCAATTCACCCGCTCGTGGTTCGCCTGGGCCAATACCTTGTTCGGCGAGCTGGTGGTCCATCTCGCCGACAAGCAACCCGATTCCCTGCGGCGCGTCTGACGCGCCGCCCGAACTGGAGCGATTCATGGTTACCCGTCGACGTTTTCTGCAAGGAATGGCCGCCTTCACGGCACTGGGTCAGGTCGGTTCCCTCACCGCGCTGGCCAGTGGCGTGCAAGAAGGCCTGGACGCTTCCTCCGCCAGCGGCGGCACCGCTGCGGAAGGCGTCTTGCGTTACGTCGACGTCTTCGTCGGCACGGGCGGCCACGGTCACACCTTTCCGGGTGCGACGCGGCCGTTCGGCATGGTCCAGCTGAGCCCGGACACGTACAACGCGCAGTGGGACGCCTCGTCCGGCTATCACCAGGGCGATGGCTCGATCATGGGTTTCTCGCACACGCACCTGTCCGGCACCGGTGCCGCCGACATGCTCGATTTCCTGGTGATGCCTTCGATGGGGCCGGTGCGCCTGCAGCCGGGTGATCGCGATTTCGACGGCGTGAACTATACGTCCCGTTTCGACGCGAAACGCCAGGGCGACGGCAAGCCGGCGAAGGGCTACAAGACGGGCGTGAAGGGCTACCGTTCGCATTACACGAGCGAAGCGGCGCACCCGGGCTACTACCGGGTGAAGCTCACCCAGCACGACATCCTCGCCGAACTCACGGCTACGCTGCGCGCGGGCATGCACCGCTACACCTTCGGCAAGGACGGCGACGCCCACCTGCTGCTGGACATGACCCACGGCTACCAGGACGACATGGACAAGCCGACCCGTCTGAGCGACGTGGAACTCACCGTGGTTGGCAACGACACGATCGTCGGTGGCCGGCGGGTGTACCAGTGGGCGAGCGGGCGTGTCATCTACTTCGCCATGAAGGTGTCGCGGCCGATCGCCAGCGCCACGCTTTACGAGAACGACAAGCCGGCGCCGAAGGGAACGACCACGGTCAAGGGCGACCAACTCAAGGCGGCCCTGCACTTCGACAAGGCGTCGAGCGAGCCGCTGCTGGTGAAGGTCGGCATTTCCGGCGTGGATATCGATGGCGCCATGCGCAACCTCGAAGGCGAGATCCCGGGCTGGGATTTCGACGGCGTGCGTGCCTCGGCCGAGGCGGAGTGGGAACGCGAACTGTCGAAGATCCGCATCGCCTCCTCCTCGGACAAGGTGAAGCGCACGTTCTACAGCTCGCTGTACCACACGATGCTCGCGCCCACCGTGTTCAGCGACATCGACGGCCGTTACCGCGGCATGGACCGCGCGGTGCACACGCTGCCCGAGGGCCGGCACAACTACAGCACCTACTCGCTGTGGGATACCTATCGTGCCGAGCATCCCTTGTTCACCCTGTACCAGTCCGAGCGCGTGCCCGACCTGGTCGACGGACTCGTCCGTCTTGCCGTGGAAAGCCCCAGTGGCGCGCCGGTATGGCCGCTGCAAGGCGTGGAGACGGTCTGCATGATCGGCTACCACTCCGCCGTGGTGCTGGCCGAGGCGCAGGCCAAGGGCTTCACCGGCATCGACTACATGAAGGCGTGGCCGGTGTTCCGCCGCCGGGCCATGCAGGACGACTACTTCGGCCTGCCGTACTACCGCAAGCTCGGCTACATCCCCAGCGAGAAGGAAGGCGAGGCGGTCAGCAAGACGCTCGAATACGCCTATGACGACTGGGCGGTGGCGCACATGGCCGAAGCGCTCGGCCATGCCGACGACGCGTCGTTGCTGCGCAAGCGCTCGCAGAACTACCGCAACGTGTTCGACAAGGACACGCAGTTCATGCGCCCGCGCGCCGAGGACGGTACCTGGCTGCAGCCCTTCGATCCGATCGCCATCGGCCATTCGAACCGGTGGCGCGATTTCACCGAATCGAACGCGTGGCAGGCCACCTTCCTCAACCAGCACGACGTGTACAACTACATGGGCCTGTTCGGTGGCGAGGAAGGCTTCGAGAAGAAGCTCGACGCCTTGTTCAATGCCGACCCGACCCTGCCGGACAACGCGCCGCCGGACATCGCCGGCATGGTCGGCCAGTACGCCTTCGGCAACGAGCCAGGGCATCACATGCCTTATCTCTACGCGTACACGGGTGCCCACCACAAGACGCAGGCGCGCGTGCGCATGCTGCTCGAGACCATGTACCTGCCCGAGCCCGACGGCCTTCCCGGCAACGAGGATTGCGGCCAGATGAGCGCCTGGTACGTGATGAGCGCCATGGGCCTGTACGCCGTCGACCCGGTCAGCACGAACTACGTTTTCGGCAGCCCGCTGCTCGACCGCGCGGAAGTGCAGGTCGGTGGGGGCCGGGTACTGGTCATCGAGGCGAAGGACAACGGCCCCGGCCGCCCGTACATCCAGTCGGTGAGCTGGAACGGCAAGCCGTGGACGAAGAGCTGGATCCCGCACAAGGAACTGGCCGCCGGCGGTACGCTGAGCTTCGTCATGGGCGAGACGCCGAACGAATCCTTCGGCAAGGCCATGGCCGATCGTCCGCCCTCGTTCGGCGAGGTGGCGCGGGGCTGATCCCCGCCGTTCACGATCGGTAGACCCTCGTACCGACACTCTGGCCCGGCCGGGAGGATCCGGCTGGGGAAGGGGAGTGCCATGTCGTACGCGGGACGCATGTATTTTCGGGCCTACCTGCCGGGTGCGCTCGCCCTGGCCGGTGGCGCACTCGCCGCCGCCGGCCTGAAGGCGGCGCAGCAGTTACCGGGCGAATTCGGCACCCTTTCCCTCTACTCGAACCTGCCGGGCTGGACCTTCGCGGGCGGCCTCGCGGTCGCGCTGAGCGTCGCCGCGGTGCAGACCGTGCGTCTTCGCCTGTGGGAGCGGGGCGCCATCGCCGGGTGCTATGTGTGCGGTTGCCTGCTCGGCGTGCCGCGCGCGGCGCGACACGGGCTGGGCATGACCCGGCATTGCCTGGGTTGCGGCAAGGTGCACGGCGTGAACCATCGGCTATCGCCGAACGTGGTTCCCCTGGCGGTGGCCGTGAAGGACACCGCCACGCCGGTCAGGAGCGTACGTTCGTCACCGTGATGCGGTGACCGATCCGCTCGAGCAGCGCGCGCAGCGCCTCGGCGTCTTCCAGGCTCGTATCGTCCTCGAGCGACAGCCACACGGTGTCGCCGGACAGGCCGTGCACCTTTTCGTTGAACTCGATCTCGATGGCGACCTTTCCGCCCGGCTGGACCACCGATACCTCGAAGTTACGCTGCTGCACGCCCTGTATTCCCCTGGTGGACTGACTGGATGGGTTAGGTAGGCATTTTACCGGTACGGCGGGGAAAGTGCTGTCCGCGTCCCCAACTAGTCGTCGACGCGCCCGAGCGGCGCGGCGACGTCTTCCAGCGAACGGCGTTCGGCCGCGATTCCGAGCAGGACCGCCGCGGCCGCGCCGACCAGCATGAGGAAGGCACCGAGGGCATAGCCCCAGCCGATGGCCGCCCGCTCGCCCGTGCCGATCAGGCTGCCGAACAGCCATGGGCCCACGACGCCGCCCAGCGCCGTGCCGAAGGCGTAGAACAGGGCGATGGCCAAGGCCCGCAGTTCCAGCGGGAAACTCTCGCTTACCGTCAGGTAGGCGGAGCTGGCCGCCGCCGAGGCGAAAAAGAACACGACGCTCCAGGCCACCGTCTGGCTGCGCGCATCGAGCATGCCGTGCACGAAAAGCCACGCGGTGGCGAACAACAGCAGGCCGGACAGCGTGTAGGTGATGGCGATCATCGGGCGGCGGCCCACGCTGTCGAACAACCTCCCGAGCAGCAGCGGCCCGAGGAAGTTGCCCGCCGCGAAGGGCAGCAGGTAGAGCCCGACGTCCGCATCGGCGACACCGTAGAAGCGGCCGAGCACCAGCGCGTAGGTGAAGAAGATCGCGTTATAGAAGAAGGCCTGGGTCGCCATCAGGACCAGCCCGAGCACGGTACGTTTCGGGTACAGGCGAAACAGCGTGGAGGCGACGTCGGCCATGGTCAGCCCGTGCGGCCGCAGCCGCAGCCTCGCCAGCGGACGGTCCGGCGGCGCGACGCCCATGCGTCGCTCGATCTCGGCGACGATCGCTTCCGCCTCGCCGATGCGTCCCCTCAGCATCAGCCAGCGTGGGCTCTCCGGTATCCAGTGGCGGAGCAGGAGGATGCCGAGCCCGAGCACGGCGCCCAGGCCGAAGGTGAGCCGCCAGCCGATTTCCGCCGACACCCAGCCCGAGTCCAGCAGGACGACCGCGCCCAGGGCGCCGGCGGCCGCGCCGAGCCAGAAGCTGCCGTTGATCACCAGGTCGGTATGGCCACGGTAACGCGCGGGAATCAGTTCCTGGATCGCCGAGTTGATCGCGGCGTACTCGCCGCCGATGCCGGCACCGGTGAGCAGGCGGAAGAGGGCGAAGGTCAGGAAGTCCGGGGAGAGCGCCGTGGCCGCGGTGGCGGCGAGGTAGAGGCCCAGCGTCACGGTGAACAGTTTCTTCCGGCCCAGCCGGTCGGTAAGCCATCCGAAGAACAAGGCGCCGGCGACCGCACCCACCAGGTAGAGGCTGGCCGCGAGGCCGACCTGCATGTCGGTGAGGTGAAGCACGGGGCTCGATTTCAGGGCGCCGGCGATCGAGCCGGTGATGGTGACCTCGAGGCCGTCCAGTACCCAGGTGATCCCCAGCGCCACGACGACGAGGGTATGGAAGCGCCCCCAGCGCAGCCGGTCGAGCCGCGCGGGGACATCGGTTTCCACGACCTCGTCGCGGGCGACGCCTTGTGGGTTCATGCCCCGACCCTAAGGGGCGGGAAGTCATGGAGACGTCAGCGCGGGACCCGGTACCCGCCCCGCACGCCCTGTGGCGACAGGGTGAGCTGCCACAACTGGTCGCGGCGGCTGCGGAACACACCGGCCGAGCAGCCCAGGTAGAAGCGCCACATGCGCCGGAAGCGTTCGTCGTAACTGGCCGAAAGCCGTGGCCACGCCGCCTCGAAGTTGGCCGTCCACGCCATCAGGGTACGGTCGTAATCGGCGCCGAAGTTGTGCCAGTCCTCGACCACGAACAGGCCTTCCAGCGCGGCGGCGACCTGGCTCATCGCCGGGATCACCGAGTTGGGGAAGATGTATTTCTCGATCCATGGGTCGGGCCGTCCCGGCGCGCCGTTGCTGCCGATGCTGTGCAGCAGCGCGAGGCCATCCGCTCGCAGGCAACGCCGGGCCACCTCGAACCAGGTCCTGTAGTTCTTGCCGCCGACGTGCTCGAACATGCCGACGGAAAGGATGGCGTCGAAGCGCTCGTCGAGCTCGCGGTAATCCTGCAGGCGTATTTCCACCGGCAGGCCCTCGCACAGCGCGCGGGCGTATTCCGCCTGTTCCTTCGATATGGTGACGCCGACGCCGCTCACGCCGTAGCGTTCCGCCGCGAACTTCAGTGCCTCGCCCCAGCCGCAGCCGATGTCGAGGATGCGCTGGCCGGGTTTCAGCTGGAGCTTGCGGCAGATCAGGTCGAGCTTGGCTTCCTGCGCGTCGTCGAGGTTGTCCGCCTGGGCCCAGTAGCCGCAGGAGTACACCAGCCGCTTGCCGAGCATGGCCTCGAACAGGTCGTTGCCCAGGTCGTAGTGCTGGCGGCCGACCTCCCAGGCGTGCTCGCCGCGCTGGAGGTTGAGGAAGCGCGCCTTGAGGTGGGCGATCAGCGTGTCGAGCGTGCGCAACGAGTCGTCGAGGTGCGACGACAGTACGCGTGTGAAGAAACCGGACATGTCGGCGACATCCCACCAGCCGTCCATGTACGACTCGCCGAGTCCGAGCGAGCCGTGGGCGAAGACGCGGGCGTAGGTGCGCTCGTCGTGGATCGCGATGTCGGTGGGGCGGTCGCCGCCGATGGTGACCCCCGCGTGTTCGAGGAGATCCTGTGCACGTGCCTTGAGAGAAGAAGAATCGTGGTTCATCGATTGATTGATTCCCTGGTGACCCTCTCGCCGCCCCGCGCGGCGTGGCGCTGGTTAGAAGTGTTTCAATACTCCGCGTGCGATGCCCAGGCCGGCGATCGTCATGAGGATCGAACCGACGAGGTTGAGTCCAACATGCGCGGCGAACCAACCGTATTGCTGGCGCAGCAGCAGGGCGGTAGTTTCGGCCGAGAACGTCGAAAAAGTCGTGAGGCCGCCGAGAAATCCGGTGGCGACCAGCAGGCGCGCCTCGACGGGCAGCGTCTGGAAATGGTCGAACACGCCGAGGGTCAGGCCCATGAGGAAGCCGCCGAGCAGGTTGGCGGCCAGGGTCCCCAACGGAAGCGTGGGGAACAGGGGGTTGAATACGACGGCCAGCCACCAACGCAGCCAGCAGCCCAGCATGCCGCCTATCCCGACGGCCAGGAAACCGGTGTAACCCACGTTACCCCCGATGGAGATCGATGGATCGATTATGGGCCTTCGCCCGCCCCACGGCGAGGGTCCGACCTCTTGCCGCTATACTCGCAAGACTTCCCCGCACGGCCTTGCAGGACCATGTCCTCCGCGACCCGCGATCCGCGTCGCCATCTGCCGTTATTGCTCGCGGCCCTGTCGATGATCGGGCCGTTCTCGATCGACGCCATCTTTCCGGGCTTTCCGGACATCGGCCGCGACTTCGGCGTGGGCGACGTCGCCTTGCAGCAGTTGCTCAGCGTGTACCTGCTCGCGTATGCCGTGATGAGCCTGTTCCACGGCGCGCTGTCCGACGCCTATGGACGCAAGCCCGTGATCGTCACGGCCATGGCCATCTACACCGTCGCCTCGGTGGGTGCCGCGCTGGCCCCGAGTTTCACCTTCCTCCTGGGCTGCCGCGTGTTGCAGGGCATGTGCGGCGGCGCCGGCATCGTGGTGGGCCGCGCCGTGGTCCGCGACACGATGCACGGCGAGGAAGCGCAGCGGATGATGTCGAAGGTGATGATGATCTTCGGCGTCGCGCCGGCGATCGCCCCGATCGTGGGTGCCTGGCTGCTCGGCATCGACGGCTGGCGCGGCATCTTCTGGGCCTTGTCGGCGTTCACGACGGCGCTGACCCTGGGCGTCGCGTATTTCCTGGTGGAATCGCACCCGGGGGAGCGGCGCACGGTGTTTCGTCCGCGGCCGCTGCTTGCTGGCTACCTGCGCATCGCCCGCGACCTGCCGTTCTGGCCACTGGCGCTCGCGAGTTCGGTCAATTTCGCCGGCCTGTTCCTCTATATCGCCTCGGCGCCGCGCGTGATCCGTGACCTGCTCCACCTGGGCGCGGACGGATTTCCCTGGCTGTTCGTGCCGGTGGTGACGGGCATGGTCACGGGAGCCTTCATTTCCGGGCGGGTGGCGGGGCAGGTGAGCGCGGCGCGCACCGTCGCGTGGGGTTATGCCGCGATGCTCTCTTCGTGCGCCATCAACCTGGCTTTCGCCTTGACGCTCGATGCGCCGCGCGTGCCATGGTCGACGGTACCGCTGATGCTCTACGGCTGCGGGGTGCAGCTTGCCTTCCCCACGCTGACCCTGCTCCTGCTCGACCGTTTTCCCGAGCAACGCGGCGGCGTGTCATCGGTGCAGGCCTTCGGCAGCCTGATCCTGACGGCACTGGTCGCGGGTGTGCTTTCGCCGGCGCTCTCGGGCGGCATGCTGACTCTCGGCCTGGGCGCCATGTCGCTCTGCCTGCTCGGACTGGCCGCCTGGGTCGCCTATCTCCACCTGGAACGCCGTGGCCTTGCCCGCGCGAAAGCCGAAGGTATGGATGCCGGGAGCGTGGAACCGGGAATGTAGAAACCGAGAGTGGTGGACCCCGAGAGTGGTGAACCCCAAGAGCGGGTGGGAGCCGACTCTGTCGGCGATCCCGCGGCAGCGGGCCAGGTTACGGCGAGCACCCATCGCCGACAGGGTCGGCTCCCACCTCAAAGCAGCCGCCCCAGCCGCCCCGGTCGATCAGCCGACGGGCAGGCTGCGTGCGCGAAGGAACGCTTGCGCTTCGGCGGCGTCGTGTTCGAACCAGGCGCGGGTGGAACCCAGCCGGTAGGTGTAGCCCCAGCGGTCCATGTCTTCCATGAGGCGTGCGGAACCGACCGATGGCAGCTGGCCGGCGAGGACGATCTGCAGGTAACAGGTGGCGTCTTCTTCCTCGATGGAATCGGTGGCGTCCGTGTGCACCAGCGCGCGTTTCTCCTCGGGAAGCACGAGAAGGTGACACGCTTCGTGGAGCAGGGAGTGCACCGGCGTGTCGGCACGCGCATAGACCGTCGTGCCGATGATGCCGGCTTCGGTATCGCCCCAGAAACTGCCGGGAATGGCTTCGCCGTCGGCGATGGCCACGAGTGCGAGGCCATGCCGTTCGAGCAGGCTGCGCGGTTCGTCGAAACCGATCTCGCCGACGCGCAGGACGGCGTCGGCGGGATCGGTGCCGGGCGGCGTGACCGCCCCGGCCGGATGGTCGCCCATGGGTGGATCAGCTGGCCGAAGCGGCCGGTTTGCCCACGACCTTGCCATCGGGCAGGGCGACGGAAAGCTCCAGCACCTCGTGGCCACTGTCGCGTTCGAGGCTGACGTTGACCGCCTCGACATCGACGTTCACGTACTTGCGGATGACTTCGAGCAGCTCGTTGCGCAGCAGCGGCAGGTAATCGGGGCCACCGCGCGTGGAGCGCTCCTGGGCGACGATGATGCGCAGGCGTTCCTTGGCCACGCCCGCGGTCGCCTCGGGCTTGCGCTTCAGGAAATCGAGGATACCCATGCTCAACCTCCGAATACGCGCTTGAGGAAGCCCTTCTTGACCGGCTCGAGGAAGCGAAGCGGACGCTCTTCGCCGAGGATGCGGGCGACGGTGTCCTTGTAGGCGGCGCCGGCGTTCGAGTTGTCGTCGAGGATCACCGGCACGCCGGCGTTGGACGCGGCGAGCACGTTTTCCGATTCCGGGATGACGCCGACCACCGAGATGCCGAGGATTTCCTCGACGTCCTTGACGCTGAGCATCTCGCCGGCTTCGACGCGATTGGGGTTGTAGCGGGTGAGCAGCAGGTGCTGCTTGATCGGCGCTTCACCCTTTTCGGCGCGCCGCGTCTTGCTCGAGAGCAGGCCGAGGATGCGGTCGGAGTCGCGCACGGAAGAGACTTCCGGATTGACCACGACCACGGCGTGATCGGCGAAGTACATCGCCAGGTGCGCTCCCTTCTCGATGCCGGCCGGCGAGTCGCAGACGACGAAGTCGAAGTTTTCCTTGGTCAGTTCGTCGAGGACCTTCTCGACGCCTTCCTGGGTCAGGGCATCCTTGTCGCGTGTTTGCGACGCGGCGAGCACGAAGAGGTTCTCGTGGCGCTTGTCCTTGATCAGCGACTGCTTGAGGGTGGCTTCGCCGTGCACGACATTGACGAAGTCGTACACCACGCGGCGCTCGCAGCCCATGATGAGGTCGAGGTTGCGCAAGCCGACGTCGAAGTCGATGACGGCCACCTTCTTGCCCTGCATGGCGAGGCCGGTGGCGAGGGAGGCGCTGGTGGTGGTCTTGCCGACTCCGCCCTTGCCCGAGGTGACGACGATGATTTCAGTCAAGAGATGTCTCCGAGTGTTGCCAGCGACGGCGGCCGTGTCACAGCCGCGCGATCATGAGTTTTCCATTGTCGAGCCAGCATTGCACGGGCTGGCCTTCGAATTCCTTGGGCATGTCTTCGAACACGCGGTAGTGCCCGGCGATCGCCACCAGTTCGGCGCGGAAGTCGGAGCAATAGATACGTGCGGATTCGTCACCCTGCGCGCCGGCCATGGCGCGGCCACGCAGGCTGCCGTAGATGTGGATGGAGCCGTCGGCGATGACCTCGGCGCCGTTGGCGACGGTGGCGGTCACCACGAGGTCGCGGTCGCGGGCGTAGACCTGCTGGCCGGAGCGCACGGTGCTGCCGCCGTGGTGTTGCGCGGTGACGGTGCCGCCGCTTTCGACGGCGGGCTCGGGCGATGCTACGCCGCGCTTGGGTTCCGCCCGGGCCTTGGCCGGTTCGGCCGGCGGCGTTTCGCCGTGGCCGGGCTCGTATTGCGCGCGGAACTTGGCGATCAGGGGCAGGCCCATGCGCTCGGCGAGGGCTTCGGTCTCGCTGGTGCCGTAGGCGATGCCGACGGGCAACATGCCGGCGCTGCGGATGGCTTCGAGCAGGGCATCGACCATGCCGTCGTCCGGCAGTTTCGAAAGATGCGAGAGATCGAGCACCACCGCGGCGCGGGAGAACATCTGCGGCGCGGCGCGCACGCGGCGCTCCAGTTCCTCCACCAGGGCGGCGGCGTCGACGCGGCGCACACGCACGCAGGCGATGCCGACCTGGCCGAAACGCAGGTCGCAGGCCGCTTCGAGGGATTCGGCGCGGGCGTTCACGCGGCCACCCCCGCACCGTCGATCGGACGGTGGCGTTCGGCCAGCCATTCCACGGCGGGCAGGCCACCCTGCTCGAGGTAGCGCTCGCGCACGAAGGGGAAGCTGGGCAGCTCGCGGGCGAGCAGGCTCACCTTGGGCCCGGTGCGGCCCATCTTCTGCTGGCCGACTTCCTGGAAGCCCATGGTGCCGTGGAACAGCACGGTCTGGTCGTTGCGTGGTTCGAGGAAGACCTCGCAGGTCAAAAGCGGCACACGTACCTCGGCATAGCTCTGCACATCGCAATAAAAGATCCGGCCCAGCCCATGACCGCGCGATTCGGACGCGATCACGATGCGATCGATGTACACGAAGCTTTCGTAATGGGCCTGGAACCAGCGGAAGTTCGGGCTGGCGTATTCGGCGTCGGGACGCATGGCGATCAGGAAACCGAGGATGCGGCCATTCTGTTCGGCGACACGGAAGTAGTGGGCGATGTCGTAAAGGTGACGCAGGCGGGCGAGGTCCGTGGCGAGGATGCCGGTGCCTGCCTCGTTGTTGAGTGCCAGCACGGCATCCAGGTCGTGCTCGCACACGTCGCGGATGGCAAGGGCCATTCGTTGCTCCGCTTGAGTGTTCTGGAAAAAGACGACCCCCGGGCCGTCGAATGCGCGGCATTATGGCACGCTCCGGCCTCGCCGGGGAGCGCCGCGTGGATGTAAAACCGTTGTAAAGCCGGTGTTTGCCGTGGACGCGCACGTGACTTCAGTCAGGTGGTGCGGGCCGCGTGAAGCCCTATGATGCGGGCATGTCCAAGGTCCAGTTCAATCACGTCCGCCTGCTCAGGTACGCCACGTACTTCGTCTTCCTGTGCGTCGGGCTGCCGCTGTCGATGCAGCGCGCCGGCCACGAGCCCGGGCAGATCGGCGACGTGGCGTTGCTGTCGTGGACGGCCTGCTACCTCGTTTTCGGGCTCGTGTACTGGCTGCTCACCCGCAACCTCGGTTCGCGCGTGGACGGCGCGACCCGGGTGGCCGTGCTGGTGATCCTCACCGGCACGGCGCTGGCGATCGGCGTGCTGAGCAAGAGCGGCGTGGCGGCCCTGCTGCTGATCATCGTGGCGACGGTGGTGCCATGGCTGGTCAGCCTGCCGATGGGCATCGCCTGGATGGTCGTGGCGCACCTGGCCCTCGTACCTGTGTTCCTGGAGGTGCCGGGCTTCTCGTTCATCCAGTCGTTGATGCAGGCCTGCCTGTATTTCGGCTTCTCGGCCCTGGTCTTCATCACCTCGATGGTCGCCAGCCAGCAGGCCGACGAGCGCGAGGAACTGCGCCGGTTGAACTCGGAACTGCGCGCCACCCGCGCCTTGCTGGCGGAATCCACCCGCATCGCCGAGCGGATGCGCATCGCCCGGGACCTGCACGACCTGGTCGGCCACCATCTCACGGCCCTCAGCCTGAACCTGGAAGTGGCCAGCCACCTCACCAACGACACCGCCCGCGAGCACGTGCTGAAGGCACAGAGCACCGCCAAGCAACTGCTGGCGGACGTTCGCGAGGTGGTGAGCGAACTGCGCCAGGACGATGCCATCGACCTCACCCAGGCCTTGCGCAGCCTCATGGAAGGGGTGCCCGGCCTCGACGTGCGGCTGAGCGTGCCGCCACGCTTCGGCGTCGAGGACCCGCGCCGGGCGCAGATGTTGCTGCGCTGCGCGCAGGAAATCCTCACCAATACCGTGCGCCACGCCAACGCGCGCCATTTGTGGCTCACCTTCCGCCACACCGGCCCCGACGAACTCTGCCTCGACGCTCGCGACGATGGCCGGGGCAGCGGCGAGTTCCGCCCGGGCAACGGCCTCACCGGCATGCGCGAGCGCCTGGCCGAGTTCGGCGGCAGCGTCACCTTTCGTACCGACCCCGCCGGCGGTTTCGCGCTGACCGCGCGCCTGCCGCTGGGCGAGGAATCCACCCTGGCGCACGCGCCGCCGAGGCCCGTCCTCGATCCCTTGCTCGACGACGAGCCCAGTGACGCGTCGCGTGCCAAACTCTCCGTTCCTTCCGAGGATCTCCCATGATCTCCGTCTGCCTAGTCGACGATCAGAACCTGGTTCGCCAGGGCATTCGTTCCCTGCTCGACCTCGCCGGCGACATCCGTGTCGTCGCGGAATGCGCCGATGGCGCGCAGGCGGTGCAGACCATTCCCCAGGTGCGGCCGGACGTGGTCCTGCTCGACCTGCGCATGCCGAACATGAGCGGTCTCGAGGTGCTCCAGGCCTTGGGGGGGCGTAACGAACTGCCGCCGACCATCATCCTCACCACGTTCGACGACGACCAGCTGGTGCTGGCCGGCCTGAAGGCGGGCGCGCGCGGCTATCTCCTCAAGGACGTGTCGCTCGACCAGCTGGTGGAGGCCGTGCGAACGGTCGCGGCGGGCGGCTCGCTGGTGGCGCCGATGGTGACCCAGCGGCTCCTGGCCGGCGTGGGCCGGATCCAGAACCAGTTCTCCAGCCTGGAACAGCCCGACCCGCTCACCGAACGTGAGACCGAGATCCTGCGGCTGCTTTCGGGCGGCTACAGCAACAAGGAAATCGCCAATTCCCTGCGGGTGGCCGAGGGCACGGTGAAGAACCACGTCTCCAATATCCTTTCGAAGCTGGGCGTCCGCGACCGTACCCGCGCCGTCCTGAAGGCCCTGGAGCTGGGAATCGTCTGAGTCCGCGCTGACTGTTCGGTACGAAGCCCGCCACTCCGGCCGAAAATCCGCTTGTGCGCGCTTGCGAAAAAGGGCAGGGGACCCAATGGCGTTCGCCGCCGCGAGCAAGTACCATCGGCTCTTTCGGCGCGGGCGAACCCCTGCCACGGGCCGATTCTTCAGGGGTGAGCGCACGGCGTCCATGGCCGCGCGTGGAACCTGTTCGTAAGACGTTCGGAGAACCGTGGAATGACGCGTCTGTTAGAATTTATTGTCGCCCTCGTCATCGTCGCCGTACTCGGTGTCGTGGTCGGCGTAGCTATGCCCTCGACTGGACATGTCGAGCGCGAAATGCTGATCAGCAAGGACTTGCGTCAGGTTTACGACGTTTTCAGCAACTTCCGCCGCTTCCCTGACTACACCGTACTGCGGTCGTTCGACCCGAAGGTGCAGTTCGAGTTGTCCGGCAAGGCCTATGGCCCCGGTGCCAAGATCGCCTGGAAGGCCGGCGACCCCAAGGTCGGCGACGGCTCGCTGGAGATCGCCTCGATCGATCCGGGCTTCGCCCAGATCTCCGATGCGGGCAAGGGCACCATCGTCTGGAACCTCGACAACGCCTGGCGTGGCGAGGACAAGAAGTTCACCATCAAGCTTGAGCGCACCGGCCGCAGCCAGAAGCTCGTGAAGGTGAACTGGTCGTACGACGTCTCGTACGGCTTCAACCTCATCAGCCGCTTCTCCAACCTCTATATCCACGGCGATCCGGATGCGCTGATCCAGTTCAGCCTGTCCAACCTGCAGAACCTGATGGCGGCGATCCCGAACATCGACTACAGCAAGATGGTGCCGTCGATCGCGGACCAGCCGGCCAAGCCGATCCTGTTCGTCTCCACCACCGCCCCGCGCACGCTCGACGATGTCGACACCGCGTCGGACAAGGCGATGGCCGAGATCCAGGCCGCGGCGAAGAAGCTCGGCGTGAACATCGTCAGCCCGCGCATCACCTTCACCACGAACTGGGGCGACCAGAACTACACGTTCGACGTCGCCGCCGAGATCGATTCGACCACGCTGAAGCTCAACGGCCAGGACGTCGAGATCACCGCCGCCCAGCGTCCGTCGCTCGACGCCGCCGCGCCGGCCGAGGCTTCGACCGCCGCCGCGCCGGCCGCCGCCGATTCGGCCGCGCCGGGTAGCAAGGACAAGTACGGCCGCATCGTCGTCGATGGCAACGTCAAGGCCGTGCTCGCCTTCGGTGGCAAGGCCCTCAAGGCCGAGTGGAACGGCACCGGTGCCGGCCTGCCGCAGACCCGCCAGATGCTGGCGGCCTACTCGCAGACCCACGGCTACAAGTACGACGACGTGACCTACCGTGCCTACGACATCCAGGTGAAGGCGCCGGTGAACAACAAGGGCACGATCGAGGGCTACGACGAGCAGAAGTTCGAGATCTACCTGCCGCTGCAGGGCGACGTGCCGGATCAGACCCCGGAACAGGAAGCCGGCATGAAGCAGCCGGGCCTGGAGGAAGCGGCTCCCGCCGGTTCGTCCACGGCTCCCGCGCCTGCCGGCACCGCGCCGGCTCCGGCCAGCACGGCCGCCGCGCAGTAAATCGCGCTGACGCGAAGACGGAAGAGCCCCGCCGGAAACGGTGGGGCTTTTTTTATGGTTCTTCGTGGAAGTCCAGGAACGCGGTTTCCGTGTGAAACACCCACCCGGGTGCGGGAGCGTCGCTTTTCCCACCAACCGACCCCAGGGTTGAGAGAGCTGCCGGGCGCCACCCTCGGCGCGACATTAGGAGCCGAGGACGGGCGGGCGGAAAAGGCCCGCAGGGGGCCGGCCAGGGATGGCCGGCCGTTTCCGCTGAGCCAGGAGGGCGAATCGGAAACCCCCGCCCGCCCGTCCGAGCCCGAAGGGGCGCAGCCATCAAACACGGCCGCGCAGCGGCATCCCTTCCCAAGGGACGGCGACTACCGTCGTGCCGAGGGTGGCGCCCGGCAGCTCCCCTCGCCGCACACGACGAACGCGAGGGCGAAGCCGAGCCAGCCACCCGATGAACCCCGGAAATACGCGAAGATCTTTCATGGTCTGTCGGCGATTCCATAGCAACAGCTACACTGCCAGCCGATGATCGAAGCCGAACGACTTACCCGCTGCTATGGCCCGCTGACCGCGGTCGATTCGCTGAGCCTGCGTGCCGAACCGGGACAGGTGCTCGGCCTGCTCGGCCCCAACGGCGCGGGCAAGTCCACGGCCATGCGCATGATCGCGGGTTTCCTCACGCCCACCTCGGGCACCGCGCGCGTGTGCGGCCACGATGTGCGCAAGGAACCCCTCGCGGCCAAGCGCGCCCTGGGCTACCTGCCCGAGGGTGCGCCCAGCTACGGCGAGATGACGATCCGTGAGTTCCTCGTCTTCATGATCCGTGTCCGCGGCCTGGAGCGCGACGTCGCCTTTCGCCGTTTCGACGAAGTGGTGATGCGGCTGGAGCTGGAGGAAGTGCTCGATCAGACCATCGGCACGCTATCGAAGGGGCTGCGCCGCCGTGTCGGCCTGGCGCAGGCGATCCTGCACGATCCGCCGGTGCTGATGCTCGACGAGCCGACCGATGGCCTCGATCCCAACCAGAAACACTCGGTACGCATGTTGATCGACGCGATGGCGCGTGAGCGCACGATCCTCATTTCCACCCATCTGCTCGAAGAAGTGCACGCCCTGTGCAACCGCGTGGCGATCATCGCCAATGGCCGCTTGCTCGCCGATGCCACGCCGGCGGAACTGGAGGCGCGCTCGCGCTATCACGGCGCGGTTTCCTTCAGCGCCGCGGGCAGCGCGGTATCTCGCGAGATGCTGGCGCGCATTCCCAGCGTGGCGAACGTGGAAGTCGACCCGCTCGACGGCCGCGTCACGGTGTTCCCGCGCGCCGGGCAACCGATCCTCGACGAGGTACAGGCCTTGCTGCGCACGCAGAACCTGGAAATCTCCGAGATCCAGCTCGAACGGGGCCGGCTCGACGAGGTCTTCCGGCAGATCACCACGCAACCGCGCGGGGTGCAGGCATGAGCGCGGTGCTGGCGATCGCGCGACGCGAACTCTGGGGCTACTTCGTCACGCCAGTGGCCTATGTCTTCATGGTGATCTTCCTCGTGCTGGCCGGCCTTCTCACCTTCTACACCGGCGATTTCTACGACCGCGGCCTGGCCGACCTGCAGCCGTTCTTCGACATGCATCCCTGGTTGTACCTGGTGCTGGTCCCGGCGGTGACGATGTCCATGTGGGCGGAGGAACGCGCGTCTGGAACACTCGAGTTGCTGTTCTCACTGCCCGTGACGATCTCCCAGGCCGTGCTGGGCAAGTTCCTTGCCGCGTGGGCGTTCATCGGCATCTGCCTCATGCTGACCTTTCCTATCTGGATCACGGTGAACTACCTCGGCGACCCGGACAACGGCGTCGTCATGGCCGGTTACGTGGGTAGCTGGCTCATGGCGGGCGCCTTCATCGCGATCGGCACCTGCATGTCCACCGCGACGCGTAGCCAGATCATCGCCTTCATCCTCACCGCCGCCGTCTGTTTCGTGCTGTTGCTCGTCGGCCAGCCGCAGGTGCTGGATTTCTTCCAGGACTCGGTGCCACCGAAACTGATCGGCGCGATGGGACAGCTGAGCATCGCGCGGCATGCCAACGCCATTGCGCGTGGCGTGCTCGACCTGCGCGACCTCGTCTACTTCTTCGCCACGATCACCGCCTGGCTGACGGCCAGCGTGATCGTGCTCGACCTGAAGCGGACGCGCTGACGATGCGCCATTTCCACCTCTCGCGCTCCTTCCTCCTGCGCCTCTCGCTCTTCGGCATCGCCGGCCTTTTCCTGGTGGCCATCGCGATCAGTTCCATGTCGTTGCGCACGGCGCGCATCGACCTCACGGCCGATCGCATCTACACGCTGACGCCGGGCACGCAGAACATCGTCGACAGCCTGCGCAAGCCGCTCACCCTAACCCTGTATTTTTCCGAGCATGCGACCCGCGACCTGCCGCAGTTGCGCAGCTACGAACAGCGCGTGCACGAGATGCTGCGCGAGATCGCGGTTCGCGCGCATGGCCGGATCCGGCTCAAGGTGATCGACCCGGTACCTTATTCCGACGACGAGGATGCCGCCGAAAGCTATGGCCTTACGCCCGCCACCGGTGGCAGTAATGGCGAACGCGTGTTCTTCGGCCTGGTCGGCACGGCCGGCACGGGCGACGTGCCGCCGCAGGCGATTCCGTTCTTCGATCCCGCGCGGGAGCCCTTCGTCGAATACGACATCGCCAAGCTGCTGTATGAACTGGGCATGCCGCAAAAGCCCCGGCTGGGCGTCATCAGTTCGCTTCCCGTCGAGGGCAACCTGGTGATCGGCGAACCCTCCTGGGCGGTGGTGAGGCAGCTCGACCAGCTGGCCGAGGTGACCAGCATCGACCCGGATGGACTGAAGCGGATCGATCCGGCCCTGAAGGTGCTGCTGCTCATCCATCCCAAGCGCCTGTCCGACGACGCGCAGTACGCCATCGACCAGTACGTGTTGCACGGCGGCCACCTGGTCGTGTTCGTCGATCCCGATTCGGAAATGGACAATGCGCCGCTGGTGGATGCGCACGGCGTCGTCGACGATCACGATTCCGACTTGCGCCGGCTGTTCGAGGCCTGGGGCGTGGTCTACGATCCGACCAAGGTCGTGCTCGACCGCTCGCAGGCGTTGACCATCGAACTGAACGGCAACAGCATCGGCCATCCGGCGATGCTGGGCCTGGGCGCGCAGGATCTCAACCACGACGACGTGGTGACGGCCAGCCTGCAACGGGTGAATTTCTCCACCGCCGGTTTCTTCGAGCTCGCGACCGACACCAAGGCGCGGTTGATCCCGCTGGTCCAGACCTCGGACGAAGCCGCCGTGATGTCCGCGCAGCGCGTGCGCGACGCCGCGGGCGACCCCACCAGCCTGCTGGAGAACTATGAACCGACGCACGAACGCTACGTGCTCGCCGCGCGGCTGAGGGATACCTTCCGCACCGCTTTCCCGGAACGCCACGATCGTGGTCACCTGGACCGTGCCGCGGCGCCGGGTGAAGTGGTATTGGTGGCCGATACCGACCTGTTGTCGGACCGCCTGTGGATCGACGTGCAGCCGCTCCTGGGCCAGCAGCAACTCACCCCGTTCGCGAACAACGGCGACTTCGTGGCCAACCTCGTCGACAACCTGGGTGGCTCGACGGCGCTTCTTTCCATTCGCGGCAGGGTGAATTCGCAGCGGCCCTTTACCCGTGTACGCGCCTTGCAGGCGGCCGCCGATCGCAAGTTCCTGGTCAAGAAGCGCGAACTGGAAAACGAACTCTACGAGACCCAGCGCCGTCTCACGGAATTGCAGCCGGCCAAGAACGGCGCGACGCCCACGACCGCCACCGCCGAGCAGCGCCGCGAGGTGGAGCAGTACCTGCAACGCAAGCTGGCGATCGGCAAGGAGCTGCGCGACGTGCAGCACCAGCTCAACGCCGAGATCGATGCCCTGGGCTTGCGCCTGAAGTTCATCAACATCGTGCTGGTGCCGGGCCTGGTCGCCCTGATCGGCCTCATCTACGGTTGGCGGCGCACGCGGCGCAGCCGGCGCGTGGTCTGAGCGCATGCTCGACGGCGTGCTGAAATGGATCGTGCCCTGGGAATTCTCCTGGGTCTTCCTTGCCGTCTTCGTCGCGGCGGCCTGGCTGTACGTGCGTGGGTCGCGCCGCTTGCGGGTGCCGATGGAACGGCGCGTCGCGTTCTGGGCGGGGATGGCGATGATCTACATCGCCCTGCATACGTACTTCGATTATTTCGCGGAGCATGAGTTCTTCATGCATCGCATCCAGCAGGTGCTGCTGCACCACCTCGCGCCGCTGCTGCTCATCGCCGCGTATCCGGGTACCGCGCTGCGCGCGGGGCTGCCGCTCGCATGGCGCGTACGGCTGCGCCGGGCGCGGCGATCCTCGCCGTGGCGCGTGTTCGCCACGCTGGCCTTCAACCCCGTCTTCGTCACGGTCTTCTTCGTCGCCCTGATCCTCGTCTGGCTGATCCCGGACATGCAGACCCTGGCGATGCTCGACTGGCGCATCTATCGCGCGATGAACTGGTCGATGGTGCTGTCGGGCCTGTCCTATTGGTGGCTCGTGCTCGATCACCGGCCCAAGCCGCCCGGCCGGATGGCGCCGGGCTGGCGGGTGCTGTCGCCGGGGATCACGATGACGCCACAGATCGTGGCCGGCGCCATCGTCACCTTCTCGAAGACCGACCTCTATCCCATCTTCGAGATCTGCGGCCGGGCGTTCACCCTCAACGTGCTCACCGGCCAGCTGATCGGCGGCGTGATCATGTGGGTGCCGGCGGCGATGATCGAATCGGCGGGCGGCCTGTTGGCCTTGCGTCAATGGTTGCGGTTGTCGCGCAACGGGCGCCTGCCACGCAGGGCGCCCGTGCGGCGGCGTGCCACGGCGGGTCAGTAGGCTTTCGGCACGCGCGACGCCTTGCGGGTGACCTTGTCCTTCTTCGGCTTGCCCTTCAACGGCGGGAGGTCGAACTCCTTGTCGGGACACATCTTGTCGGGCACCTGGTCGAGCAGGTGGCGGATAAGGTCGAGGCGCCCGGTCTTCTGGTCGTTGAAATCGGCCACGAACCAGGGGGCGTCCCGGGTATCCGTGCGCTGGATCATCGCGTCGCGCAGGTCGCCCATCTCGGCGTACTTTTCCCTCGCCTTCAGGTCGACCGGCGACAGCTTCCAGCGCTTCAGCGGATCCGCCGCGCGCTCGGCGAAGCGCTCCTCCTGCTGGTCCTGGTCCACGGAAAGCCAGTACTTGAAGAGCAGGATGCCGTCATCGGTGAGCTGCTTCTCGAAGGTGGGACAGGCCTTCATGAAGGCATCGTATTGTTCGTCGGTGCAGAAGCCCATGGCGGGTTCGACCACGGCGCGGTTGTACCAGCTGCGGTCGAACAGGACGAGCTCGCCCGCCTGGGGCAGATGGGCCACGTAGCGCTGGAAGTACCACTGCGTGTCCTCGCCCGGGGAAGGCTTGCCGAGCGCCACGACGCGCGCGGCGCGCGTATCGAGCTTGTCGGTGATCGCCTTGATCGTTCCGCCCTTGCCCGCGGCGTCGCGGCCTTCGAAGATCACCACCATGCGCTTGCCGGTGGCGCGCAGCCAGCGGGTGAGGCCCACCAGCTCGACCTGCAATTCCTCGAGCGCTTTTTCGTAAGCCTTGTTCTTCTTGCCCATCGACGTGTTCCGCGGGGGAGGTGAGGGCATTGTGCGGCAAGACGCCCTCAGCCGCCCGCGGTCAGCGTCTGCAGCTCGTCGGCCTGGTGTTCGCGGGTGAGGGTGTCGATCAGTTCGTCGAGGTCGCCCTGCATCACCTCGGTCAGGCGGTAGAGGGTGAGGTTGATGCGGTGGTCGGTGATCCGGCCCTGTGGGAAGTTGTAAGTGCGGATGCGCTGGCTGCGATCGCCGGAGCCCACCTGGAGCCGTCGCGATTCCGCCTGCGCGGCGCTCTGCTTGCTGCGTTCGGCATCCAGCAGGCGTGCCTTCAACAGGCTCATCGCACGGGCGCGGTTCTTGTGCTGGCTGCGCTCGTCCTGGCACTCGACCACGGTGCCGGTGGGCAGGTGGGTGATGCGGATGGCCGAATCGGTCTTGTTGACGTGCTGGCCACCGGCACCGGACGCGCGGAAGGTATCCACCTTGAGGTCGGCGTCGCGCAACTCGATGTCGTCCACCTCGTCCTGCTCAGGCAGGATCGCGACGGTGGCCGCCGAGGTATGGATGCGGCCCTGCGATTCCGTTTCCGGCACGCGCTGCACGCGGTGCGTGCCCGATTCGAACTTCAGCTTCGAATAGGCGCCACGGCCTTCGATGCGGGCGACGATTTCCTTGTACCCGCCGTGTTCGCCTTCGTTGGCGTTCAGGATTTCCACATGCCAGCGCTGGCGCTCGGCATAGCGCGCGTACATGCGGAAGAGGTCGCCGGCGAAGATCGCCGCCTCGTCGCCGCCGGTGCCGGCCCGGACTTCGAGGAACAGGTTGCCTTCGTCGCGTGGATCCCTGGGCAGCAACAGGACCTGCAATTCGCTGTCGAGCCGGGCCAGCTGCGACTCGATGCGTTCGATATCGTCGGCCGCCATGTCGCGCATCTCGGGATCGTCGAGCATCGCCCGGGATTCCGCGAGTTCGCGCTCGGCCCGGTCGTGGTCCTTCAACGACAAGGCGACGGGTTCGAGCTGGGCGTATTCACGCGAAAGGTCGCGGAAGCGCTGGCCGTCGGCGAGGACGTCCGGCTGCGCGAGCAGCAGGCCGATCTCCTCGTGGCGTTCGGCGAGGGCTTCGAGTTTGCGGCGGATCGAGGGGGTCATTCGGGGCACGAGGTCCGGCTGTAGCCGTACATCATGCGGAAACGTCGTCGTCCGGGTCCAGTCCGTAGAGCCGGCCGGCGGCATGGAGCAGGTCGAGATCGCCGGACATGGCCGCGTCGCGCAGGCGTGCGCTGGGCGTATGCAGGAGCTTGTTGGTCAGGGTGTTGGCCAGGAAGGCGAGGGCCTCGTCGGCGGGACGACCCCTGGCCAGCATCGCCTGCGCCTTGGCCAGGACCTCGTCGCGCTGGGACTCGGCGGCGATGCGCATGTCCACAGCGGGATTGCGCAGGCTCAGGGCGCGGCGCCAGGCCATGTAGCGCTCGACCTGAAGGTCGATGATGGCGTCCGCCTCGCGGGCCGCGAGTTCACGCGAGCGGCGGTTCTCGTCGATCACCTGCTTGAGGTCGTCGATGCCGTAGAGGTAGACGTCGTCGAGCTGGGCGACCTCGGCCTCGATGTCGCGCGGCACCGCGATATCGACCATGAACATCGGCCGGCGCCGGCGGGCGGCGATCGCGTCGGCGACCATGCGGCGGGTCACCACCGGCTGCCGCGAGGCGGTGGAGGTGATGACGATATCGGCCTCCGCGAGGTGGCGGGGCAGGTCGGCCAGCGAGATGGCGTAGGCGCCATACCGGCCGGCCAGTTCCTGCGCGTTCTCCAGGGTGCGATTGGCGACGATCAACCGGCGTACGCTCTTGTCGGCGAGGTGGCGCGCGGCCAGCTCGATCGTCTCGCCGGCGCCGATCAGCAGCACGCAGGCCTGGCGCAGGTCGGCGAAGACCTGCTCGGCCAGCCGCACGGCGGTATAGGCGACGGACACCGTATGCGCGCCGATCCGGGTATCCGTGCGCACGCGCTTGGCCACGGCGAACGTGTGCTGGAGCAACCGTTCCATGGGGGCGCGCAGGCTCTGCGCGGACCGCGCCTGCTGGTAGGCGTCCTTCACCTGGCCGAGGATCTGCGGCTCGCCCAGCACCATGGAATCGAGCCCGGTGGCCACGCGGAACATGTGGCGAACGGCGTCGTGTTCGTCGTGCCGGTAGAGGAACTCGTCGAGGCGTTGCGGGGTCAATCGGTGTTGCCGGGACAGCCACTGGCCGGGCACCGCCTCGAAACCTTCCGCCACGCTGCAATAAAGCTCGGTCCGGTTGCAGGTGGAGAGGATCATCGCCTCCTCGATCCCGGGTTGCCGGGTGAGGTCGCCCAGCGCCTCCGGTGCCACCGTGGCGTCGAATGCCACCTGCTCGCGCAGGCTGACCGGCGCGGTGAGGTGATTGAGCCCGAGGGCGATGAGTGGCATGACGGGCTTGGGTCGGCTTGGGTGGCGTCGGCTAAGCTAAGGGCGCATTGTGCGCTCACAAGGCGTCGGGCGCTTGCAGACGCCTATCGGGAATGACGGAGAGTAGTGTGCTGAGCGGTCGGTCCAAGTTCAAGCAAGTGCGGCATTTTGTGGTCCTGGCCGCGGTGGCGGCGGCGCTGGGCGGTTGCGTCACGGCCCCCGTGGAGGCGCCAAAGGCCATTCGCACGGGCGTGCAGCCGCTCGACCGCCTGCAGGTGGCCATCGTCCCGCCCGAGCGCGATCTCCAGGCCCAGCTGATGGCCGGCGACTTCGCCCTGGCCGCCAGCGACCTCAAGGGCGCCTCGGAAGCCTATGGGCGGGCCGCCCCACTCAGCGACGACCCCAAGGTAGCCGCCCGGGCCACCGAACTGGCCCTGGCCGTGCACGACCAGGCGGCGGCCGGCAAGGCCCTCGACCGCTGGGCGGCATTGGGCGCCAAGCCCGCCGAACTGGCCGCGGGCCGGGCGCGCATGGCGTTGGACCGCGGCGACACGGCCGACGCCCAGCGCCAGCTGGAGGCCCTGGTCGCCACGGGCGATCCCGACGCCTGGCGCGAATTCGGGCGGATCCTGGTGGGCGCGCGCGATGCCGCCCAGGCCGGTGTCCTGCTCGAGCGTGTCGCGACGCCGCAGCGCCTGCCGAACGATTCCACCGCCTGGCTGGCGATGAGCGAACTGGGCGAGAACCTGGGCCGCCACGACTACGCGAAAACCGTCGGTGACGCCGCGCTGACCCGTTTCCACGATGGCACCACCTATGCCTGGGCGGGACAGCAGAAGTTCCGGGCGGGCGACAAGGAAGGCGCGAAGAAACTGTTCGCCAAGGCCGTGGCGAAGGATCCGAAGAACCCCCGGCTGCGCCTCGCCTACGCCACCTTGCTGATCCAGGGCGGGGATGAGAAGGCCGCGACGAAACTCCTCGCCGGCGGTCCCCAGAACGGCGATACCTACGCCATGCGCATGACGCTGGCCGCGCGCGCCGGCGACAAGGTGGCGATCCGCCGCCTGTACGACGAGATCCGCAAGCAGCCGGACGATGTCCAGGCCGACAACGCCTTCACCCTCGGCCAACTGGCGGAACTGCTTGGCAAGCAGGAAGACGCGCTCGACTGGTACGCCGCCGTGGGCGACGACGATCCGCGCATCTTCGATGCCTCGGTGCGCAGCGCGGTGATCCTCCACCTGCAAGGAAAGGACGACGACGCCCACGAGATCGTGGCCGAATTGCAGACCACCTACGCTGATCGCCCCGAGCAACTGCGCAAGGCGTTCGCGGTGGATGGCGAGCTATACATGGATGCGCGCCGCTTCGATGCCGCCGTGGATGCCTACGACAAGGCGCTCCGCGTGAAGCCCGACGACACCGAGATGCTCTACGGCCGCGGCCTGGCCTATGCCGAAGCGGGCCGGATCGACCAGGCCGTGGCCGATTTCCGCAAGGTGCTCGAACTGAAGCCCGGCGATATCGAGGCCAGCAACGCGCTGGGCTATACGCTGGCCGACAACGACCGCGATCTCGGCGAAGCGCAAAGCCTCATCCAGGCCGCCCGCGCTGCACGTCCGGACGATCCCTCGGTGGCCGATTCCTGGGGCTGGCTCAAGTTTCGCCAGGGTCAACTCGACCAGGCGGAAAGCACCCTGCGCGGGGCCTGGTCCCAGCGCAAGGACGCCGACATCGGCGTGCACCTGGCCGAGGTGCTATGGAGTCGCGGCCAGCACGACGAAGCACGCAAGCTGTTGAACGAGGTGCGCCGCATCGATCCGAAGAACGCCACGCTGCAGAAGACCGAGCGGAAGCTCAATCCTTGATGGGTTTCCGCAAGCGTTCATCGCCGCTGAAGCGGCTCCCACAGGACTTCACTACCGAGCGAGAGTCCCTGTGGGAGCCGCTTCAGCGGCGATGAACGCGAAGCGCAGCCTCCACCCCGCCCGTGAGCTTCCCCCACCGATGACCCGGCTCCTACTCCTCGCGGCGATCGCCCTCCTGCTCGCCGCCTGCGCCACGACACGTCCGCAAGTCCACCAGGCCGGTGACGCCGTCACCCTCGGCATGCAGGAACAGCGCGAACGCAGTCTCGCCGACAGCGACCACTGGACCCTGCAAGGACGCCTTTCCGTCTCCGACGGCAAGGACTCCGGCTCTGGCGGGCTCACCTGGCGCCAGGACGGGGAGCGCTATGAATTCACCGTGCGCGCACCCGTCACCGGGCGCAGCTTCCGCCTCACCGGTGGTCCGGAAGGGGCCGAGCTGGAAGGCCTGGACGGTGGCACGCGCCGCGGTCCCGACGCGGAATCGCTCATGGCCAGCGCCGTGGGCTGGCAGATCCCGATGACCGAACTCAAGCGCTGGGTGCTCGGCCTGCGTGCCGACAGCGGTCCCGCGGACATCGTCTTTGGGGCGGACCGCCTGCCGTCGCGCCTGGTGCAGGATGGCTGGACGGTCGATTACCGGCAGTGGGATGCCGCGAAGCAACCGCCGATGCCCGTGCGCGTGTTCGCCGAGAAGGCGCCGTACAAGGTGCGCCTGTCGATCGAGGACTGGTCCTTCGGCAGGTAGCCGACCGGTTCGGGCGAAGCGCGCCGGTATACTCCGCGCCTTCCGAGCCGGCCTTCCCTCCATGCATTTCACCATCACCCGCGCCCACGATGACGATGCCGAGCACTTGTGCGCGATCGAGCGTGCGGCGGTCGAATTGTTCCGTGGGCACGAGGCGTGGCCGTCGTATTCGCAGATGGCCTTGCCGCCGGACATCGTCCGCCAGCTGATCGCGCGTGGCCTGGTCTGGGTCGCTTCGGTGGAAGACGAGGTCATCGGATTCGTCTGCCTCGATACCGATGGCGCCGCCGACGCCATCGGTATCGCCGAGATCGACGTATTGCCCGCCTTCGGTGGCAAGGGTGTCGGCGCCGCGCTGCTTGAGCACGCCTGCGCCTGGGCCCGCGAGGCCGGCTATGCACGCGTCGACCTCGGTACCCTCGCCGACGTGCCCTGGAACGCGCCGTTCTATGCGAAGCACGGGTTCCGGGTGGTCGACAAGCATGCCCCGGTGTTCGCCCGGGCACTCGCGCGCGATCGCGAGAACGGCTTCCCCGACCACCTGCGCGTGTTCATGAGCCGCGAGCTGGAGCCACTGGCCGAGGGCGACTGGACGGTGTGGCCCGCGCCCGCGAAGCTCAACCTGTTCCTGCGCATCGTCGGACGCCGCGAGGATGGCTACCACGAGTTGCAGACCGTCTTCCGTCTGCTGGACTGGGGCGACGAGGTACGCCTGCGCATCCGCGCCGATGGGGCGATCACCCGCCCCACGCCCGTGGCGGGCGTTCCCGAGGACGCCGACCTCACGGTTCGCGCTGCCCGCCTTCTGGCGGCGGAGACCGGTACGGCGCTCGGCGCCGAGATCGCGGTGTCCAAGCGCATCCCGATGGGCGGCGGCCTCGGCGGCGGAAGCTCGGATGCGGCCAGCGTCCTGGTCGGGCTGAACACGCTCTGGGGCACCGGCCTGGACGAAGACACCCTGGCGGCGTTGGGCCTGAGGCTTGGCGCCGACGTGCCGGTCTTCGTCCGTGGCCGCTCGGCCTGGGCCGAAGGCGTGGGCGAACGGCTCGTCCCCACGCCGCTGCCACGGCGCTGGTACGTGGTGGTCGACCCCCATGAACACGTTCCCACGGCGGCCCTGTTCGCCGCTCCCGAATTGACACGTAACGCCCCGCGGGCGACAATTTCATCCTTTGTTTCCGGGGATTCGGCGGAAAACGCCTTCGAACCGGTGGTCCGTGCGCGCCATCCGCGGGTGGCCGCGGCGCTCGACTGGCTGGCAGGCTTCGGCCATGCACGCCTGTCCGGCAGCGGCGGCTGCGTTTTCCTGGAAACGAGAACCCACGAGGCGGCGCTTGGCGTCGCCTCGCGCTGTCCCGGGGGCTTCACCGCCCATGTGGCGGCGGGCGTCGATCCTTCGCCGCTGCTTTTGGCGCGGAGCCGGGTCGAGGCGAGGGGAATCGTGTCGTAAGGACGGGTAGGGCCGCGGGCTGCGGCAAAACCATGGCGAGCGGGTCGGCTCGCTGGAACGAATTGTTGGGGCGTCGCCAAGCTGGTTAAGGCACGGGATTTTGATTCCCGCATGCGCAGGTTCGAATCCTGCCGCCCCAGCCACCGTTCGCGGTGGCAAAGACGAACCAACCCACTCTCACGCCAGGAGTTCCTCCGTGGATACGTCCACCCCGATGCTGTTCAGCGGCAATGCGCACCGCGCGCTTGCCGACGATGTCGCCGCCCGTCTCGGCATTCCGCTCGGCAAGGCCCTCGTCGGCCGGTTCAGCGATGGCGAGGCGCAGGTCGAGATCGAAGAGAACGTGCGCAAGCAGGAAGTCTTCGTCATCCAGCCGACGGGTGCGCCCAGCGCGGAGAACCTGTTCGACCTGCTGGTCTTGGTGGACGCGCTCAAGCGCGCCTCGGCCGGCAGTGTCACCGCGGTGATGCCGTATTTCGGCTACGCCCGCCAGGATCGCCGCCCGCGTTCGGCGCGCGTGCCGATCACGGCGAAGCTGGCCGCGAAGATGATCGCCACGGCCGGTGCGGACCGCGTGCTCACGATCGACCTGCACGCGGACCAGATCCAGGGATTCTTCGATATCCCGGTCGACAACGTGTACGCCTCGCCGGTGCTCCTGGCCGACATCTGGCGTCACCACAGCATGGACGACCTGATCGTGGTCAGCCCGGACGTCGGCGGCGTGGTGCGTGCGCGTGCGCTCGCCAAGCGCCTCGACGACGCCGACCTCGCGATCATCGACAAGCGCCGCCCGAAGGCGAACGTGGCCACGGTCATGAACATCATCGGCGACGTGGAAGGCAAGACCTGCGTGCTGGTGGACGACATCGTCGACACCGCCGGCACGCTCTGCGCCGCCGCGGCGGCGCTGAAGGAAAAGGGCGCCCGCAAGGTCGTCGCCTACTGCGTGCATCCGGTGCTCTCGGGTGCCGCGATCGACAACCTGGAGCACTCCCAGCTCGACCAGCTGGTGGTGACCAATACGCTGCCGTTGCGCGACAACGCCCGTAACTGTGCGAAAATCCGCCAGTTGTCGGTCGCGGAACTGCTTGCGGAGACGATCCGCCGCATCGCCTTCGGCGAGTCGGTGAGCTCGCTCTACATCGACTGATAGACCGTTTTTCGGGCTCCCCTGGTCGCGGGGGAGCCCTTTACCCACCGCCGCGAGGCGGTTTACTTGAGGCAACACCATGGCTACCAATCATCAGCTCACGGCCACGAGCCGCAGTGTGGAAGGGAAGGGTGCGAGCCGCCGCCTTCGCATCGCGGGCTACGTGCCGGCGATCGTGTACGGCGCGGGCGAAGCCCCGCAGGCGATCCAGGTCCTTCACAACGACGTGCTGCTCGGCTCGCGTTTCGAGTCGTTCTACTCGTCGGTGATCGAACTGACCGTCGACGGCAAGAAGCAGAAGGTCCTGATCAAGGACTGGCAGAAGCATCCGTTCAAGCAGCTCATGCTGCACATGGACTTCCAGCGCGTGAACGAGAACGAGGCCATCAAGGTCGCCGTTCCGGTGCACTTCCTGAACCAGGAGAAGTCCCCGGCCGGCAAGACCGCCGGTCTGGTGATCTCGCACAACCTGACGGAAGTGACCGTCTCGTGCCTGCCGAAGAACCTGCCGGAGTTCATCGAACTCGACCTGGCCGACCTGAAGGCCGGCGACATCATCCACCTGTCCGACCTCAAGCTGCCGGCCGGCGTGGAAATCCCGGAACTGGGCCTTGGCAAGGAGCACGACGTCGCCGTCGTCACCGTGGCCTCGATCCAGGAAGAAGTCGACCCGGCGACGGCCGCCGAGGGCGGCGAAGCCCCGACCGAAGAGAAGAAGTAATCGGCGCCATGTGGGAGCCGATTCATCGGCGAAAAGCCAACGGAGCGGTGACGCCATGGCGTTCATCGCCGCTGAAGCGGCTCCCACACAAAGCCCCGCCTTAATCCATGGCGACACTTCGTCTTATTGTCGGCCTCGGTAACCCCGGGGCCGAATACGTCAGGACCCGGCACAACGCCGGGTTCTGGTGTGTCGATGCCCTGGCCATGGACCAGGGGGAACGTTGGGCCTTCGACGGCAAGCTGCATGGCGAGACCTGCAAGCTGCGCATCGGGGGCGAAACCGTCTGGCTGCTCAAGCCCGCGACGTTCATGAACAAGAGTGGCATCGCCGTCGCCTCGGCGCTGCGTTACTACAAGATCGCGCCGGAGGAGTGCCTCGTCGCCCACGACGAACTGGACCTCCCGCCCGGCACCGTCCGCATGAAGTTCGATGGCGGCCACGGCGGCCAGAACGGATTGCGCGACATCGTGGCCCACCTGGGCCATGGCAAGTTCCATCGCCTGCGGATCGGCATCGGCCATCCGGGGCACAAGGACAAGGTTACCCCGTGGGTGCTCGGCCGCCCGAACGCGGCCGACGAGGACGCCATCATGCACGGCATCGGGCGCGCGTTCGACGTGCTGCCGCTGGCGCTCGACGGCAAGTTCGACGAGGCGATGAAGCGCCTGCACACGGTCGCCTGACCGCCCCCTACACCTACCGGACACAAGATTCGCCATGGGCATCAAATGCGGCATCGTCGGCCTTCCCAACGTCGGCAAGTCCACCCTGTTCAACGCGCTGACCAAGGCCGGCATCGCCGCGGCCAACTTCCCGTTCTGCACGATCGAGCCGAACACCGGCATCGTTCCCGTGCCCGATCCGCGCCTGGACGAACTGGCCGCCATCGTGAAGCCGCAGCGCGTGATCCCGACCACGATGGAGTTCGTCGACATCGCAGGCCTGGTCGCCGGCGCGTCGAAGGGCGAGGGCCTGGGTAACAAGTTCCTCGCGCATATCCGCGAGACCGACGCCATCGCCCACGTGGTGCGCTGCTTCGAAGACGGCAACGTGATCCACGTGGCGAACAAGGTCGACCCGATCGCCGACATCGAGACCATCGACACGGAACTGGCGCTGGCCGATCTGGAGGCCGTGCTGAAGGCCCTCGACCGCGCCACCCGCTCGGCCAAGGCGAACGACAAGGACGCCCTGGCGAGGAAGCCGGTGCTCGAGAAGCTCGCCAAGGCCCTGGACCAGGGCAGGTCGGCGCGCGCCGCCGGCCTCGACGCCGAGGAAAAGGCGCTCGTCCGCGACATGTTCCTGATCACGATGAAGCCGCTGATGTACATCGCGAACGTCGCGGAAGACGGCTTCGAGAACAACCCGCACCTGGACGCCGTGCGCGCCCGTGCCGTGGAAGAGGGTGCCGAAGTGGTGCCGGTCTGCGCGGCCATCGAGGAAGAGCTGTCCCAACTGGAAGACGCCGACCGCGACGAGTTCCTCAAGGACCTCGGTCTCGACGAACCGGGCCTCAACCGCGTGATCCGTGCGGGCTACAAGCTGCTCGGCCTACAGACCTATTTCACCGCCGGCGAAAAGGAAGTCCGCGCCTGGCAGGTCCGCGCCGGCTCCACCGCCCCGCAGGCCGCCGCGGTCATCCACACCGACTTCGAGCGCGGCTTCATCCGTGCCGAAACGGTCGCCTACGACGACTTCATCAAGTTCAAGGGCGAGCAGGGCGCGAAGGAAGCCGGCCGCCTGCGCCTGGAAGGCAAGGAATACCTCGTCAAGGAAGGCGACATCCTGCACTTCCGCTTCAACGTCTGAGCGGAATCCCTGCGAGGAGGAAGCCCTGTGGGAGCCGCTGTGGGAACCCCTGTGGGAGCCCTTGTGAGAGCCCTTGTGGGAGCCGCTTCAGCGGCGATCCCGCGGCAGCGGGCCACGGTACGGGCGGCGACGAGACCGGCGCTCCGAGCGAGCGTCGAGTGCCTTGCTAATGGCGGCCCAGGCGACGAGGCCGCTGGCGATGCCCAGGGTCCACAGGATGCCGTGAAGGTCGAGAAACGCGCCGTGGAGCAACTGGCGCGTGGCATTCGCGGCATCGGTAGCGAACGCGACATCGATCGCGAAGCAAGCCTGTACCGAGAGGACGCCGATCAGGAACAGCAAGGGATAGGGAATGAGCTTGATGATGTCGTCGATGATGAAGATGACATCCAGCACGGGGTTCCACAGAGCGCTCCAGACATCCTGAATCATCGCGGCCCCTCCCCATGGATGGAACGGATCATATCCGCCCCTCGCCCTTGCTTGGCAAGCGCAATTAAATCGCTTGCAATCTAATATCGACAACCCTATCTTCGCTCTATGAGCAAGAAGTCCCTGCCAGAAGGCCTCGACCCCCCGCGTACCCTCGACGGGCAGTTGTGCTTCGCGCTGTATTCGGCGAACCTGGCCATGGGCAAGCTCTACCGCCAGCTGCTGGCGAAGCTGGATCTCACCTACCCCCAGTACCTGGTCATGCTGGTGCTGTGGGAAGGCGACGGGATCACCGTCTCCGAACTGGGTGAGCGCCTGTACCTCGACTCCGCCACGCTCACTCCCTTGCTCAAGCGCCTGCAATCGGCGGGGCTGGTGCAGCGCACGCGCGGCACGCAGGACGAGCGACAGGTCATCGTCACCCTGACGGACGAAGGCAAGGCACTGCGCGCGAGGGCAGGCCACGTGCCGGAAGAGGTGTTCTGCGCGACCGGCTGCGAGGTCGACGAGTTGGTCGGACTCAAGCGCCAACTGGAGACGTTGCGGTCGAGCCTGATCGACGGCAACAGGAACTGACGCGGCGCCTTCAACCTTCCGGCGCGGTCATCTGCCGCTGCATGTGGTCGAGATACAGGTCGAGTTCCGCCACGTTGGCGAAGACCTCGGCGACGGGCACCGCCTTCACGATGTCGAAGACCTTCTTGACCTGCGGCTGCGGGTTGAGCAGCAGCGTGCGGCCCTCGCGATCGTGCATCTGCTTGCGCAGCTGCGCGAGGCTGCGCAGCCCGGCGCTGCTGATGTATTCCAGCGCCGACAGGTCGATGACCAGGGTGCCACCGTTGTCGACCAGGGGCGTGATGTCGTGCATCGCCTCGTCGAACGCGGCGAACGTCGCGGCATCGAGCCGCCCTTCGAGCCACACGGTGCTGCGGTCGGTGGTCGGGCTTTCGCTGCGGACGATCAGGGTCATGTGGCGGGCTCGTCGAAAGGGTCGAAGCGGATGACGACACGATTGCCGTGTGCATCGCGTGCATAGTGGAAGTCGCTGGCGATGCTGCGGGCCAGGTGCAGCCCGAGGCCGCCGATATCGCGGCGGGCGATGTCCCCCGGGAGATGGGGGAGATCGTGCTGAAGCGGGTCGAACGCCATGGCATCGTCGCGCAATTCCAGGTGGACCGCATCGGCCTCGATCCGGAGCGTGATCTCGATGCTGCCATCGCGCCCGTCCGGGTAGCCATGGCGCACCGTGTTCACCAGAAGTTCCTCGAGTACCAGGCGCACGTCCGCACGGCAGGCGGGATCGACCTCGGCACGGTCCAGCGTGCCTTCGGCACGGTCCAGCGCGAGGAACACGTCCTCGAGCCGGTTAGGAATGCGCAACCGCATCGAGGCGGACTCCCTCGGCGCCGCTGTCGTGCCAGGTGAGCGCGAGCAGTGCGATGTCGTCGTAGGCGGGAGCCCCGTCCACATAAGCATCGATGTCGCCGAGGATGCGTTCCACGTAGGCTTCCGGCGCGGCGCCTTCCTCGATGCGCGCGACACTGTCCAGGATCGCGTGGGTGCCGTAAAGGCGCTGGTTTCCCGCATGCGCCTCGCTGACGCCATCGGTGTACATGAGCAAGGTATCGCCCCCTAGCAGCGTAAGTACGCGTACAGGGTAGCGCGCTTCGCGGTCCAGGCCGAGCGCCGGCCCGGTTTCGACATCCACCAGGATGGCGCTGCCCCCGGCGTGCAGCACTGGTTGTTCGTGGCCGGCGCTGGCCAGCGTGAGCAGTCCGGTCTCGGTTTCGACGACACCACAAAGCAGGGTGACGAACATGCAGGTGTCGTTGCCCTTGCAAAGCTCCCGGTTCAGCGCACCCAGGATGTCGCTGGGCGAGCGGGCGTGGGTGGCGAGGGTGCGCGCGAGGGTGATCGTGCGCGCCATGAACAGCGCGGCGGGGATGCCCTTGTCCGAGACATCGCCCACCATGACGCAGACGTGCCGCGCGCCGAGGGTGAAATAGGTGTACAGGTCGCCGCCCACCGCGCTCGCCGGGCGCAGCGCGGCATGCAACTCGATCCTGCCGTCCGCCGCCAGCCAGTGCGGCTCGGGGATCAGGGCCAGCTGGATCTGCCGGGCGATCTCCAGCTCGCTGGTCATGCGTTCCTGCTCGCGGGCGATGCGCTTGGCGGAGTCGATATGGCCGGCTAGCTGATGGCGCATCTGGTCGAAGGCTCGCGTGAGGCGGCCCACCTCGTCGTTGCGCCTTAGCTGGGGCAGGGCGAAATCGAGTTCGCCGCGCGCGACGTCCTCGACGCGATCGGAAAGCACCACGAGCGGAGCCATCAGGCGCCGTGTGATGACCAACGCGATGAGGGACACGCCGGCCAGGGCGAGCACGCCGAGGAGAATATCGACCGAGTAAGTCTGGCGAAGGTCCGCCAGGACTTGCCGCTCGGGCATGGTCAGGCCGAACGTCCAGGTCGTGCCGGGGATCGGCACGAAATAGACCCACACCGGCTCGCTCACGCGACCGCCCATCTCGGGCGTGATCCTGGCGGGATTGCGCCGCTCGGCGATGGCCGCGAGCAGCGGCTTGCTGCCGCGCGTGCCGATGTACGACGTCCAGTCATGGGCGAGGAATTCGCCGCTGGCGTCGATCACGAAGGCCGAGGCGTGGTCCGGCTTGTTCAGCTCCCCCAGCAGTTGCTGCAACCAGCCGAGGCTGATGGTGGCGTCGGCCACGCCGATGACGGACCCGGCCTTGCCGGGGATGGCGACGGAATAACCCACCAGGGGGTCGCTGCGGTCCACCGAATGGAAGGGTGCCTGCCAGCACCCACGCTCGCAGTTCAGTCCGCGGACGAACCAGGGTGCCCGCCAGTACAACTCGGGATCGGCCAGGCGGCTTCCCATGCCCAGCTTGCCATCGATCGCGCGGCGGGCCACCGGTGCGTCCTCGTCGCGGGGCGCATCCGTGTTGAGCGGGATGAACGCGGCGGTGATGTCGACCAGCTCCGGATTGACCGCGAGGGTGTCCCTGATCAGGGCGGGGGCTTCGTCCCTTCGCGTGCCCAGGATGCCGGCGAGAACCTGGGACACCTTGGCGACACCGTCGATGCGGCCTTTTATGCGAGTCGCAGCCCAGCCTGAGACGGCCGCGGCCTCGCGCTCCGTCTGCTTGAGTATCTGTTCCCGGGTATGCGACAGCATCAGCCCGCCTGTGACCACCAGGACGATCGCCGACCCCAGGAGAACGCCCAGGGCGAGCCGCGAGGCGACGCTGCGAAGGACCATAGAGGGCTCCAGTGGGCTATGCCTCGGAATCTATGCTGCCCCGGGCGGCCCCACAAGCCGCCGGAGCGTCATAATGTGATCTTTTCCCAGACAGGTAAGGGCATGTCCGGTACCCAGCGCGAGGTCGAATTCCGTTTCCTGGCCCAACCGACCGATGTGAACTTCGGTGGCAAGGTCCATGGTGGCATGGCGATGAAATGGCTCGACCAGGCAGGTTACGCCTGTGCGGTGGGCTGGAGTGGCGCCTATTGCGTCACCGCGTCGGTCAGCGGCATCCAGTTCCTCGCCCCCATCCTGATCGGCGACCTGGTCACGGTGCGGGCACGGCTGATCCATACCGGCACCTCGAGCATGCACCTCTCGGTGGACGTGCTTGCGCGCGACCTGCGCAGCGGCGAAGAACGCCTGGCCACCAGCTGCGTGATGGTCTTCGTGGCACTGGACAAGCCCGACGGCGGCAAGCCCACGGCGGTGCCGCCGTGGACGCCCGTGGAAGAGAAGGATCGGCGCCTCCAGGAATACGCGCTCAGGCTGATGGAAATGTCGCGCGCGATGGAGCCGCTGGTCCGCGCCACCCGCGAGGCCTGATTCGCCGACCTGTCGGCGATTCGTTCCGCACAAACGCTTCACTTCCCCCGAGCCCGCCGCTACACTGCGCGGCCCCCTCGCCAGGTACCCGTCCGGCGGGGTGTCACGGCGTTCGGAAGCCGCTGCCGCATGTGATTTCAGCGTGCGGAAGTTGTTGACAGTTTCCGGGACGCTCGCGACAATAGGCGTTCTTTGTTGGAGGAATACCCAAGCGGCCAACGGGGGCAGACTGTAAATCTGCTGGCTTACGCCTTCGGTGGTTCGAATCCACCTTCCTCCACCAGACGAGTTCCGCGTAGTGCGGGAGTAGTTCAATGGTAGAACTTCAGCCTTCCAAGCTGATTGTGCGGGTTCGATTCCCGTCTCCCGCTCCATTGTTCTCACGCGTGCTGCGTCACGTGCTCATGTAGCTCAGTCGGTAGAGCACTTCCTTGGTAAGGAAGAGGTCGCTGGTTCGATTCCAGTCATGAGCACCATCTTCGTCGTCCGCGGCGGTTCCTTTTTTACTATCTCATTGGCTCCAGCGGAGTTTAGCGCTCATGGCAAAGGGTAAGTTCGAACGTAAGAAGCCGCACGTCAACGTCGGCACCATCGGTCACGTCGATCACGGCAAGACCACGCTGACGGCTGCGCTGACGAAGATCGGCGCCGAGCGCTTTGGCGGCGAGTTCAAGGACTACGGTTCGATCGACGCGGCGCCGGAAGAGAAGGCGCGCGGTATCACGATCTCGACCGCGCACGTGGAATACGAATCGCCGCTGCGCCACTACGGCCACGTCGATTGCCCGGGTCACGCGGATTATGTGAAGAACATGATCACGGGTGCGGCGCAGATGGACGGCGCGATCCTGGTGTGCTCGGCCGCTGACGGCCCGATGCCGCAGACGCGTGAGCACATCCTGCTGTCGCGCCAGGTGGGCGTGCCGTACATCGTCGTGTTCCTGAACAAGGCCGACATGGTGGACGACGCCGAGCTGCTCGAGCTGGTCGAGATGGAAGTGCGCGAGCTGCTGTCGAAGTACGAGTTCCCGGGCGACGATACGCCGATCATTCACGGTTCGGCGCGTCTGGCGCTGGACGGCGACCAGTCGGAAATCGGCGTGCCGTCGATCATCAAGCTGGTCGATGCGCTGGACAGCTGGATTCCGGAGCCGGAGCGCGACATCGACAAGCCGTTCCTGCTGCCGGTGGAAGACGTGTTCTCGATCTCGGGTCGCGGCACGGTGCTGACCGGTCGCGTCGAGCGCGGCATCGTGAAGGTGGGTGACCCGGCCGAAGTGGTCGGTCTGAAGGACACCCAGACCACGACGGTGACGGGCGTGGAGATGTTCCGCAAGCTGCTGGACCAGGGTCAGGCCGGTGACAACGTCGGCGTGCTGGTTCGCGGTCTGAAGCGTGAAGACGTCGAGCGTGGCCAGGTGCTGGCCAAGCCGGGTTCGGTGACGCCGCACACGGAGTTCGAGGGTGAGGTGTACATCCTGTCGAAGGACGAGGGTGGCCGTCACACGCCGTTCTTCAGCAACTACCGTCCGCAGTTCTACTTCCGCACGACGGACGTGACCGGCTCGATCACGCTGCCGGAAGGCGTGGAGATGGTGATGCCGGGCGACAACGTGAAGATCAGCGTCACGCTGGGCTTCCCGATCGCGATGGACGAAGGCCTGCGTTTCGCGATCCGCGAAGGCGGTCGTACCGTCGGCGCCGGCGTCGTCTCGAAGATCAACAAGTAAGAAGACAAGCGATGCCGGTCCTTCGGGGCCGGCACCCGGTCGCGGGGCGGGTGGGTCGTAGACCGCCCGCTTTCGCGGTTCCACTGTTTTATTTGTACGCCAGTAGCTCAATTGGCAGAGCAGCGGTCTCCAAAACCGCAGGTTGGGGGTTCGAGTCCCTCCTGGCGTGCCACTCTTGAGTGCGCATGAATACGAAGGCACAAGAAGCCAAGGGTTTGGGCCCGGCCGACATCGGCAAGCTGGCGCTTGCGCTGGTCGTGCTTGCCGCAGGCATCGTCGGTTTCTACTATTTCAGCGATAACCCGAACGTGCCGTCGTTTGCGCGCGTTGCCGGTGTGCTCGTCGCTGTCGCGGCCGCCCTGGCGATCGGCGCCTTCACGGCCCCGGGTCGCAAGCTGCGCGGCTTTGTCGCCGAATCGCAGTTCGAGTTGCGCAAGGTCGTCTGGCCGTCGCGCGACGAAACGTTGAAGACCACCGGCATCATCATGGTGGTCGTCGTCATTCTTTCGCTGTTGATGGGGCTGATCGACTGGTTGCTGAAGTCGCTCGTGCTCGATTGGCTGTTGAAACTCGGACATTGAGGTAAGGCATGAGCAAGCGCTGGTACGTGGTTCACGCCTATTCGGGGTTCGAGCAGCAGGTTCGCAAGGCCCTCGACGAGCGCGTCAAGCGCGAGGGCATGGAAGAGAAGTTCGGTGAGATCCTGGTTCCGACCGAGGAAGTCATCGAGATGCGCGGTGGCCAGAAGCGTCGCAGCGAGCGCAAGTTCTTCCCCGGTTATGTCCTGGTCCAGATCGAGACCGATACCAGCGGCAAGACGCCTCGTATCGACGACGAATGCTGGCACCTGGTCAAGGAGACCCCGAAGGTCATGGGTTTCATCGGCGGTACCGCCGACCGTCCGCACCCGATCCGCGACAGCGAGGCGGAGGCCATCCTGAGCCGCGTCCGCGAGGGTGTCGAAAAGCCCCGTCCGAAGGTTCTCTTCGAGCCGGGCGAGATGGTTCGCGTCACTGACGGCCCGTTCAACGACTTCAACGGCGTGGTCGAGGAAGTCAACTACGAAAAGAGCCGCCTGCGCGTCGCGGTGCTCATTTTCGGTCGTTCTACCCCGGTCGAGCTCGAGTTCGGCCAGGTGGAGAAGGCCTGACGGTCTTCTGGCTGGCCCCGGCCAGCCCATTCGGCATGGGGTTTGCTTAACCCGGGCCGGACGCCTATAATGCCCGGTTCACGCTGGAGTCTTGTGCTCCGGCGTGTCCGTGTTTCAGGGGTTCGCAGGCGCGGCCCTACCACTTCCACGGACGGTCTACAGCGAGGAGCCGCAAGGCGCCAGCACTCGCGAGGAAAGATAAATGGCAAAGAAAGTCATTGGTTACATCAAGTTGCAGGTGAAGGCCGGCCAGGCGAACCCGTCGCCGCCGGTCGGTCCGGCGCTCGGTCAGCGCGGCCTGAACATCATGGAGTTCTGCAAGGCGTTCAATGCCGCCACGCAGAAGCTCGAGCCGGGTCTCCCGATCCCGGTCGTGATCACGGCTTATTCGGACCGTACCTTCACCTTCATCACGAAGACCCCGCCGGCCTCGATCCTTCTCAAGAAGATCACGGGCGTGGCGAAGGGCTCGCCGAAGCCGAACACCGACAAGGTGGGCAAGGTCACCCGTGCCCAGCTCGAGGACATCGCGAAGCAGAAGGAGCCGGATCTCACGGCGGCCGATCTGGATGCCGCCGTGCGTACGATCGCCGGCAGCGCGCGTTCCATGGGTCTGGTGGTGGAGGGTTAAGACATGGCAAAGCTCACGAAGCGTATGAAGGCCGCCACGGCCGCCGTTCAGCCCGGCAAGACCTACGGTCTCGACGAGGCACTGAAGATCGTCAAGGACAACGCCAAGGCGAAGTTCGCCGAGTCGGTCGACGTCTCGGTCCGCCTGGGTATCGATGCGAAGAAGTCGGACCAGGGCGTGCGCGGCTCGTCGCTGCTGCCGCACGGCACCGGCAAGACCGTTCGCGTCGCCGTGTTCGTCCCGGCCGGTGAGAAGGCCGACGCCGCCCTCGCGGCTGGCGCCGACGCCGTCGGTATGGACGACCTCGCCGAGAAGATGCAGGCGGGCGATCTCAACTACGGCCGCGTCATCGCCACGCCGGACGCGATGCGCGTCGTCGGCAAGCTCGGCCAGGTGCTCGGTCCCCGTGGCCTGATGCCGAACCCGAAGGACGGCTCGGTCACCGCCGACGTCGCCACGGCCGTCAAGAACGCCAAGGCCGGCCAGGTCAAGTTCCGCAACGACAAGGGCGGCATCATCCACGCCACCATCGGCAAGGCGAGCTTCGAAGCCGCCCAGCTGGCGGACAACCTGAACGCGCTGATCGCCGATCTGCTGAAGGCCAAGCCGGCTGCGGCGAAGGGCCAGTACATCCAGAAGGTGTCGCTGTCGAGCACCATGGGCGTGGGCGTGCCGGTCGATACCTCGACCGTGAACACCTCGACCAAGTAAGCAAGAGTTACGACCCTCGCCGGCCAGGCCGGCGGGGGCACGTTTTTGAGGGCAGCTCCGGTTGCAATACCGGGGCAGCCGTCAAAGACCGTAGGCGCGAGCAGCGCGCGACGGCGACGAGCAGGGAGCTCGTGTTGGCAAGGAAACGCCGTCGTCGGTAGCGGGTTCGCTTAATCGGATGCCTCTTCGGATCCGGCCTGCGTAGATGGTGCAGCCCCTTCTGGCATTCGTTTCGAATCTGGAAAGGCCACCACCCGGGACCCCGCGTCCCCGACGTCAGGACGATGTCGCCCAGGACCGCAAGCGGCAGGAGTCGTGAGCGGAGTTCAATTGGAGGAGTGCAATGGCTCTCAATCTGTCTCAGAAGCAAGAAGTAGTCGCCGAGCTGGCAGAAGTCGCCGCGAAGGCTCACTCCTTGGTCGCCGCCGAATACGCGGGCACCACGGTCTCCCAGATGACCGAGATGCGCAAGAAGGCTCGTGAAACGGGCGTGTTCCTGAAAGTTGTCAAGAACACCCTCGCCGCACGCGCCGTGGCCGGTACCGAATTCGAGGTCGTCAAGGACGCTCTCGTCGGTCCGCTGCTCTATGCGTTCTCCACTGAGGAACCGGGCGCCGCAGGCCGCCTGATCAAGGAATTCGCGAAGACCAACGACAAGCTCAAGACGAAGGTCGTGTCCGTGGAAGGCAAGCTCCTTCCCGCCGCCCACGTCGACGTGCTTGCCTCGCTGCCGACCCGTCAGGAAGCGCTGGCCATGCTGGCTCGCGTCCTCAACGAGCCGGTCACGATGTTCGCGCGCGCCGTCAAGGCCGTTGGCGAGAAGCAGGGTGGTGGCGAAGTCGCCGCCGAAGCCCCGGCCGAAGCCTGATTCGTCGACTTATTTCCATAAGACCCCATTTCAGAAGGTAAGAAACAATGTCCACCCTGACCACCGAACAGATCGTCGAAGCCATCAAGGCCAAGTCCCTGATGGAAATCATGGAGCTGGTGAAGTCGATCGAAGACACCTTCGGCGTCTCGGCTGCCGCCCCGGTTGCCGTCGCTGGCCCGGCCGCTGCCGGCCCGGCTGCCGAAGCGCAGACCGAGTTCGACGTGATCCTGAAGTCCGCCGGCGACAAGAAGGTCGACGTGATCAAGGCCGTCCGCGCCATCACGGGCCTGGGCCTGAAGGAAGCCAAGGACCTCACCGAGGCCGGCGGCGTCGTGAAGGAAGCGGCTTCGAAGGAAGATGCCGATAAGTTCAAGAAGGATCTCGAAGCTGCCGGCGCCACGGTCGAACTCAAGTAATCGGCGCCTTGCGCGCCAGCTGTTCGACATAGCGTCAAGTGAGCCTGGGGGCGTAAGCCCCCGGGCTTTGGCCGTTCCAGGCCGGGTTCCACGTTCCATGTCCGTTGTTGCTCCGTCGGAAATGGGACATCGGGAGTCGAGGGCAGCGATGCCCTGCGGTACGAATCTCGATCTCCGATTTTCGATTCATCCGATTTTGATCGACCCATTACTGAACCGAGGCGGTACCCACCATGACCTACTCGTTTACCGAGAAGAAGCGCATCCGTAAGGATTTCGGCAAGCGTCCGCCCGTGCTGGGCGTGCCCAACCTGCTGACGATCCAGACCGACTCGTACAAGGAATTCCTGCAGGAGCAGGTCAACCCCAAGCAGCGTGAAGACAAGGGCCTGCATGCCGCGCTGAAGTCAGTGTTCCCGATTTCCAGCTATTCCGGCAACGCAGCCCTCGAATACGTGGACTACCGGCTCGGCGAGCCGGCGTTCGACGAGCGCGAGTGCCGCAACCGCGGCATGACGTTCGGCGCGCCGCTGCGCACGACCGTCCGCCTGGTCATCTACGACAAGGACAGCCCGGCGTCCAAGAAGGCCGTGAAGTACGTGAAGGAGCAGGAGGTCTACATGGGCGAGATCCCGCTCATGACCGAGACCGGCACCTTCATCATCAACGGCACCGAGCGCGTCATCGTCTCGCAGCTGCATCGTTCGCCGGGCGTGTTCTTCGATCACGACCGCGGCAAGACGCACAGCTCGGGCAAGCTGCTGTTCTCCGCCCGCGTGATTCCCTACCGTGGCTCCTGGCTCGACTTCGAGTTCGACCCGAAGGATGCGCTGTTCACCCGTATCGATCGTCGCCGCAAGCTGCCGGTGACCGTGCTGCTGCGCGCGCTCGGCTACACGAACGAAGAGATGCTTCAGATCTTCTTCGAACACAACGTGTTCCACCTGGGCAAGAAGGGCGGCGTCACCCTCGACCTCGTCGCCGAGCGCCTGCGCGGTGAAACGCTCTCGTTCGATCTCGTGATCGACGGCAAGGTGCTGGTCGAAGCCGGCAAGCGCATCACCGCGCGCCATGTTCGCCAGCTCGCCAGCGAGAAGATCACCACGCTCGAAGTGCCGGACGACTACCCGGTCGGCCGCATCGTCGCGATCGACATGGTCGACAAGGACACCGGCGAGATCATCGCCGCGGCCAACGACGAACTGACGGCCGAGCACCTGGAACGCTTCCGCAAGGCCGGCATCGAGACGGTGCCGACGCTGTACGTGAACGATCTCGATCGTGGCGCGTACATCTCGAACACGCTGCGCATCGACAACACGCGCACGCAGCTCGAGGCCCTGGTCGAAATCTACCGGATGATGCGCCCGGGTGAGCCGCCGACCAAGGACGCCGCGCAGAACCTGTTCTTCAACCTGTTCTTCACCTTCGACCGCTACGACCTCTCGGCCGTCGGCCGCATGAAGTTCAACCGTCGCGTCGGCCGCAAGGACGTCATCGGCCCGGGCGTGCTGTACGACCACAAGTACTTCGCCGAGCGCAAGGAAGACGAGTGCCAGCGCCTGGTCGCGGAGCAGGGTGAAACCTCCGACATCCTCGACGTGCTGCGCGTGCTGATCGACATCCGCAACGGTACCGGCACGGTCGACGACATCGATCACCTGGGTAACCGTCGCGTGCGTTCGGTCGGCGAAATGGCGGAGAACACCTTCCGCATCGGTCTCGTCCGCGTCGAGCGCGCGGTTCGCGAGCGCCTGTCGCTGGCCGAATCCGAGGGCCTGACCCCGCAGGAACTGATCAACGCCAAGCCGGTCGCGGCGGCGGTGAAGGAGTTCTTCGGCTCGTCGCAGCTCTCGCAGTTCATGGACCAGAACAACCCGCTGTCCGAAGTGACCCACAAGCGCCGCGTGTCGGCGCTCGGACCGGGCGGCCTGACCCGTGAGCGCGCCGGTTTCGAAGTGCGCGACGTGCACCCGACCCATTACGGCCGCGTCTGCACCATCGAAACGCCGGAAGGCCCGAACATCGGCCTGATCAACTCGCTGGCCGTGTACGCCCGCACCAACGCCTACGGCTTCCTCGAGACGCCGTACCGCAAGGTCGAGAACGGCAAGGTCACCGACAAGGTCGACTACCTTTCCGCGATCGAGGAAGGCGATCACGTCATCGCGCAGGCGAACTCGCCGCTGACGAAGGAAGGCAAGTTCATCGAGGACTTCGTCTCCTGCCGTTTCCGTGGTGAATCCGAGCTGCGTCCGTCGGCCGAGATCAACTATATGGACGTCTCGCCGATGCAGACCGTGTCGGTCGCCGCGGCGCTCGTCCCGTTCCTCGAGCACGACGACGCCAACCGCGCGCTGATGGGCGCGAACATGCAGCGCCAGGCCGTTCCGACCCTGCGCAGCCAGAAGCCGCTCGTCGGCACGGGTATCGAGCGCGCCGTGGCGCGTGACTCGGGCGTGACCGTGTCGGCCCGTCGTGGCGGCGTGATCGACCAGGTCGACGCGGCCCGTATCGTCGTGCGCGTCAACGAAGCCGAAGTCGGCGACGACGATGCCGGCGTCGATATCTACACGCTGACCAAGTACACCCGCTCCAACCAGAACACCAACCTCAACCAGCGTCCGCTGGTGAACGTGGGTGACGTGGTGGCGGTGGGCGACACGCTGGCGGACGGTTCCTCGACCGACCTCGGCGAGCTCGCGCTCGGCCAGAACATGCTCGTCGCGTTCATGCCGTGGAACGGCTACAACTTCGAAGACTCGATCCTGATCTCCGAACGCGTGGTGCAGGAAGACCGCTACACCTCGATCCACATCGAGGAACTGACCTGCATCGCCCGCGACACCAAGCTCGGCGCCGAGGAAATCACCGCGGACATCCCGAATGTCGGCGAGCAGGCGCTCGCGCGCCTGGACGAGTCCGGCATCGTGTACATCGGCGCGGAAGTGAAGGCGGGCGACATCCTCGTCGGCAAGGTCACGCCGAAGGGCGAAAGCCAGCTCACGCCGGAAGAGAAGCTGCTCCGCGCGATCTTCGGCGAGAAGGCCTCGGACGTTAAGGACAGCTCGCTGCGCGTGCCCCCGGGCATGGACGGCAATGTCATCGACGTGCAGGTCTTCACCCGCGACGGCATCGAGAAGGACAAGCGCGCCAAGCAGATCGAAGAGACCGAACTGAAGCGGATCCGCAAGGATCTCGACGACCAGTTCCGCATCCTCGAGGGCGCGATCTACGCCCGCATGCGCTCGCAGCTGGTCGGCAAGACGGCGATGAGCGGCCCGGGTGGCCTCAAGCGCGGCACCACGATCGACGACGCCTACCTGGACGGCCTGAAGAAGGACGACTGGTTCAAGATCAACGTCAAGGAAGAGGAAGTGTCCGAGTTCCTCGAGCGTGCGGCCGAACAGGTCAAGCGCCACAAGGAGAACTTCGACAAGCGCTTCAAGGAGAAGCAGGGCAAGATCACCCAGGGCGACGACCTCGCGCCGGGCGTGCTCAAGATGGTCAAGGTCTACCTGGCCGTCAAGCGCCGCATCCAGCCGGGCGACAAGATGGCCGGCCGCCACGGTAACAAGGGTGTCGTGTCGATGATCGTTCCGGTCGAGGACATGCCGTTCTCCGCCGACGGCCGTCCGGTCGACATCGTGCTGAACCCGCTGGGCGTGCCTTCGCGTATGAACATCGGCCAGATCCTCGAGGTTCACCTCGGCTGGGCGGCGAAGGGTCTCGGCCACAAGATCGAGGCGATGATCCAGGCCAACGAGAAGCCCGCCAAGCTGCGCGAGTTCCTCGACGAGGTCTACAACCACGGCAACGCCGGTGCGGAAGGCGCGGTGCGTCACGTCGACCTCAAGTCGATGTCCGACCACGAGATCGTCTCCCTGGCGAACAACCTCTGCGACGGCGTGCCGATGGCGACGCCGGTGTTCGACGGTGCCGAGGAGTCCGAGATCAAGCACATGCTCAAGCTCGCCGACCTGCCGGAATCCGGGCAGACGGTGCTCTTCGACGGCCGTACCGGCGAGGCGTTCGATCGCCCGGTCACCGTCGGCTACATGCACATGCTGAAGCTGAACCACCTCGTCGACGACAAGATGCACGCGCGTTCGACGGGACCGTACTCGCTCGTTACCCAGCAGCCGCTGGGCGGCAAGGCGCAGTTCGGTGGCCAGCGCTTCGGCGAAATGGAAGTCTGGGCGCTGGAAGCGTATGGCGCCGCGTACACCCTGCAGGAAATGCTGACCGTCAAGTCGGACGACGTCCAGGGCCGCAACCAGATGTACAAGAACATTGTGGACGGCAACCACGAAATGGCCGCGGGCATGCCGGAATCCTTCAACGTACTCGTGAAGGAAATCCGCTCGCTCGGCATCGACATCGAACTCGAAGAGATCAAGTGATCGTCGCGGCTACCGGAGATTACGCATGAAAGACCTGCTCAATCTGTTCAACCAGCAGCGACAGACGCTGGATTTCGACGCGATCAAGATCGCTCTGGCTTCGCCGGAGTTGATCCGCTCGTGGTCGTACGGCGAAGTGAAGAAGCCGGAAACCATCAACTACCGCACGTTCAAGCCTGAGCGTGACGGCCTGTTCTGCGCGGCCATTTTCGGTCCCATCAAGGACTACGAATGCCTGTGCGGCAAGTACAAGCGCATGAAGCATCGCGGCGTGGTCTGCGAGAAGTGCGGTACCGAGGTCACCCTGGCCAAGGTCCGTCGCGAGCGCATGGGCCACATCGAACTGGCCAGCCCGACCGCGCACATCTGGTTCCTGAAGTCGCTGCCTTCGCGCATCGGCCTCATGCTGGACATGACCCTGCGTGACATCGAGCGCATCCTGTACTTCGAAGCCTTCGTGGTGATCGATCCGGGCTTGACCGCGCTCGAGCGCGGCCAGCTGCTCAGCGAAGACCAGTACCTGGAAGCCACCGAAGAGCACGGTGACGAATTCGACGCCCGCATGGGTGCCGAGGCCGTCTACGAGCTGCTGAAGAGCCTCGACCTGCCGGGCGAGGTCATTCGCCTGAAGGAAGAGATCTCGTCGACGAATTCCGAGACCAAGCTGAAGCGCCTCACCAAGCGCGTGAAGCTGATCGAGGCGTTCCTCGAGTCGGGCAACAAGCCGGAATGGATGGTCATGACCGTCCTGCCGGTGCTGCCGCCCGACCTGCGTCCGCTCGTTCCGCTGGACGGCGGCCGCTTCGCGACCTCCGACCTCAACGACCTGTACCGTCGCGTCATCAACCGCAACAACCGCCTGAAGCGCCTGCTCGAACTCGCCGCGCCCGACATCATCGTGCGCAACGAGAAGCGCATGCTGCAGGAATCGGTCGATGCGCTGCTCGACAACGGCCGTCGAGGCCGTGCCATCACCGGCACGAACAAGCGCGCGCTGAAGTCGCTCGCGGACATGATCAAGGGCAAGCAGGGCCGCTTCCGCCAGAACCTGCTCGGCAAGCGCGTCGACTACTCGGGCCGTTCGGTCATCGTGGTCGGCCCGACGTTGCGCCTGCACCAGTGCGGCCTGCCGAAGAAGATGGCGCTCGAGCTGTTCAAGCCCTTCATCTTCGCCAAGCTGCAGGCCCGTGGTGAAGCCACCACGATCAAGGCCGCGAAGAAGCTCGTCGAGCGCGAGGAAGCGCAGGTGTGGGACATCCTGGAAGACGTGATCCGCGAACATCCGGTCATGCTCAACCGTGCGCCGACCCTGCATCGCCTGGGTATCCAGGCGTTCGAGCCGGTCCTCATCGAAGGCAAGGCGATCCAGCTGCATCCGCTCGTGTGTACGGCGTTCAACGCCGACTTCGACGGTGACCAGATGGCCGTGCACGTGCCGCTGTCGATCGAGGCGCAGCTCGAAGCCCGCGCCCTGATGATGTCCTCGAACAACATCCTGTCGCCGGCGAACGGCGAGCCGATCATCGTGCCGTCGCAGGACGTCGTGCTCGGCCTGTACTACATGACCCGCGAGCTGATCAACGCGAAGGGCACCGGCATGGTGTTCGCGAACGTCGGCGAAGTGCGTCGCGCGTACGACAACCGTGCGGTCGAGCTGCACGCGAAGGTGAAGGTGCGCGTGCGCAGCGTGGAAACCGTCGATGGCGAGCGCGTCGAGCGCCTCGTCCTGGTCGATACCACGGTGGGTCGCGCCCTGCTCGCCGAGATCATCCCGGAGGGCCTGCCCTTCGCGCTGGTCAACACCGAGCTGACCAAGAAGAACATCTCGCGCCTGATCAACCAGAGCTACCGCCTGCTCGGCCTGAAGGAATCGGTCGTGTTCGCCGACAAGCTGATGTACACCGGCTTCCGTTTCGCGACGCGCGCCGGTATCTCCATCGGTATCGACGACATGAAGATCCCGGCCGAGAAGAAGGGCATCCTCGAGGAAGCCGAGAAGGAAGTCGTCGAGATCCAGGAGCAGTACCAGTCGGGCCTGGTGACCGCCGGCGAGCGCTACAACAAGGTGGTCGACATCTGGTCGCGTACCAACGAACTCGTCGCCAAGGCGATGATCGACGGTATCGGCACCGAGAAGGTGCAGGACGCCGACGGCAACACGGTCAACCAGAAGTCGATGAACTCGCTGTACATCATGGCGGACTCCGGCGCGCGTGGTAGCGCGGCGCAGATTCGTCAGCTGGCGGGCATGCGCGGCCTGATGGCCCGTCCGGACGGCTCGATCATCGAGACGCCCATCAAGGCGAACTTCCGCGAAGGCCTGAACGTCCTGCAGTACTTCAACTCGACCCACGGTGCCCGTAAGGGTCTCGCGGATACCGCGCTGAAGACCGCGAACTCCGGTTACCTGACCCGTCGCCTCGTCGACGTGGCACAGGACGTCGTCATCACCGAGCACGATTGCGGCACGGAAGACGGTGTGCTGATGTCGCCGATCGTCGAAGGCGGTGACGTGGTCGAGCCGTTGCGCGAGCGCGTGCTCGGTCGCGTCGTGGTCGAGGACGTCTACGCCCCGGGCGATGACGACCAACCGATCGTGACCCGCGACACGCTGCTCGACGAGTACCTGGTCGACCAGCTCGACAAGGCCGGCGTGCAGCTGATCAAGGTCCGTTCGCCGATCACCTGCCGTGCCAGCCACGGTGTGTGCGCCCTGTGCTACGGCCGCGACCTCGCTCGTGGTCACCTGGTCAACATGGGCGAGGCCGTGGGTGTGGTCGCCGCGCAGTCGATCGGTGAGCCGGGTACCCAGCTGACGATGCGTACGTTCCACATCGGTGGCGCGGCGTCCCGTGCCGCCGCGGTGGACAACGTGACGGTCCGCACGACCGGCGCGCTGAAGTTCAACAACCTGAAGTCGGTCGAGCATTCGCAGGGTCACCTGGTCGCCGTCTCGCGTTCGGGTGAAGTGAGCGTCATCGACGCCAACGGCCGCGAGCGCGAGCGTTACAAGGTGCCTTACGGCGCGACCATCGCGGTGAAGGACGGCGACCCGGTCAAGGCTGGCCAGACCGTCGCGAACTGGGATCCGCATACCCACCCGATCGTCACGGAAGTGGCCGGCGTGGTCCGCTTCATCGACTTCATCGATGGCGTGACCGTGCAGTCGCAGACCGACGAACTGACCGGCCTCGAGTCGGCGGTGGTCACGGATCCGAAGCGTCGCGGCACGCAGGCGAAGGACCTGCGCCCGATCGTCCGCCTGGAAGACAGCAAGGGCCGTGAGCTCAAGCTGCCGGGCACCGACATCGCGGCCCAGTACTTCCTGCCGGCCGGTGCGATCGTCTCGATCCAGAACGGTGCCGAAGTGGGCGTGGGCGACGTCGTCGCCCGTATCCCGCAGGAAACCTCGAAGACCCGCGACATCACGGGTGGTCTGCCGCGCGTCGCCGACCTGTTCGAAGCCCGCAAGCCGAAGGAGCCGGCGATCCTCGCGGAGCGCTCGGGTATCGTCAGCTTCGGCAAGGACACCAAGGGTAAGCAGCGCCTGATCATCAAGGACGTGGACGGCAACGAGCACGAGGAGCTGATTCCCAAGTGGCGCCAGGTCATCGTGTTCGAGGGCGAGCACGTGGAGAAGGGCGAAACCGTCGTCGACGGCGAGCCGAATCCGCATGACATCCTGCGCCTGCTGGGTGTCGAGCCGCTGGCCTCGTACCTGGTCAAGGAGATCCAGGACGTCTACCGCCTGCAGGGCGTGAAGATCAACGACAAGCACATCGAAGCGATCATTCGCCAGATGCTGCGCAAGGTCGAGATCACCGAGCCGGGTGACAGCACCTACCTGCGCGGTGAGCAGGTCGAGCGCGTCCGGATCAACGAGGAAAACGAGCGCGCCGAGAAGCGGGGCGAGCGTCGGGCCGAGTTCGAGTCGGTCCTGCTGGGCATCACCAAGGCCTCGCTGGCCACCGAGTCGTTCATCTCGGCGGCTTCGTTCCAGGAAACCACTCGCGTCCTCACCGAGGCGGCGGTCCGTGGCACCCGGGATACGTTGCGTGGCCTGAAGGAAAATGTTATTGTTGGGCGGCTAATCCCTGCGGGTACGGGTCTGGCATACCACGCTTCGCGTCGTAGCCAGGGCGGACTGACGGCCTCGGAGCTGGAAACCCTCTCGGGTTCTTCGGCACCGGCTGTCACGTTCGAAGAGGCTCCCGCCGGGTCCAACGATAGCGCCGAGTAAGGCCCGTACCCGGGTTTTGCTCGTACATACGAAATGAGGCGCAAGGATGCGCCTCGTGTTCGGAATCAAGGACGATGGGCGCTGGCCCGCTTCGCGGGCGGCGCACGTCAACAACGCTTCTCTGGCGGGCCGATCTATCGGTCTGCCTTTATGTTTCTCAGGAATAGCTTCGCATGACGACAGTCAACCAGTTGGTGCGCAAATCCCGCAGCCCGAAGGCGTACAAGAGCGCCTCGCCGGCCCTGCAGAGCAGCCCGCAGCGCCGCGGGGTGTGCACGCGCGTTTATACGACCACTCCGAAGAAGCCGAACTCGGCGCTGCGTAAGGTTGCCAAGGTGCGCCTGACCAACGGTTTCGAAGTCATCAGCTACATCGGTGGCGAAGGTCACAATCTGCAGGAGCACTCGGTGGTCCTGATCCGCGGCGGTCGCGTCAAGGATCTCCCCGGTGTGCGTTACCACACGGTTCGCGGCAGTCTCGACTGCGCCGGCGTGACCAAGCGTCGCAAGTCGCGCTCGAAGTACGGCGCCAAGCGCCCGAAGAGCTGAGTAGAGGACAAGAATTATGTCGCGTAAAGGTTCCCATCCCGCCCGTGTGGTCCTCCCGGACCCGAAGCACGGAAGCCAGCTGATTGCCCGTTTCATCAACATGGTGATGAAGTCCGGCAAGAAGTCCGTCGCTGAAGCCATCGTCTACGGCGCCCTGCAGCACATCGGCGAGAAGAACGCCGAGCCGGTGCAGCTCGTCGAGAAGGCCCTGGGCAATATCGCCCCGGCCGTCGAGGTGAAGTCCCGCCGAGTCGGCGGTGCCACGTACCAGGTGCCGGTCGAAGTCCGTCCGGGCCGTCGCATGGCTCTCGCCATGCGTTGGGTGATCGACGCGGCGCGCAAGCGCGGCGAGACGTCCATGCCGCGCAAGCTGGCCGCCGAACTGCTCGAAGCCTCGGAATCCCGTGGCGGCGCCGTCAAGAAGCGCGAAGAGACGCATCGCATGGCTGAGGCCAACAAGGCCTTCTCGCATTACCGCTGGTAATTACAGCTCCAGATTGAGGAAAGACCGTGGCACGCACTACGCCCATCGAGCGCTACCGCAACTTCGGCATCATGGCTCACATCGATGCCGGCAAGACCACGACCACGGAGCGCATCCTGTTCTACACCGGTGTCAGTCATAAGATTGGCGAGGTGCACGACGGTGCCGCTACGATGGACTGGATGGAGCAGGAGCAGGAGCGCGGCATCACCATCACTTCCGCCGCCACCACGGCGTTCTGGAAGGGCATGGATCGTTCGCTGCCCGAGCATCGCTTCAACATCATCGACACCCCGGGACACGTCGACTTCACCATCGAAGTGGAGCGTTCGCTCCGCGTTCTCGACGGTGCGGTGTTCGTTCTCTGTGCCGTGGGTGGCGTGCAGCCGCAGTCGGAAACCGTGTGGCGTCAGGCCAACCGGTACAAGGTGCCGCGCCTTGCGTTCGTCAACAAGATGGACCGCACCGGCGCGAACTTCTACAAGGTCATCGACCAGCTGAAGAGCCGCCTTGCCGCCAACCCGGTGCCGATGCAGGTGCCGATCGGTGCCGAGGACAACTTCGAGGGCGTCGTCGACCTCCTCAAGATGAAGGCCATCAAGTGGGACATGGAGTCCCAGGGCATGAAGTTCGAATACGTCGAGATTCCCGCCGAGCTCCAGGCCAAGGCCGAGGCCGATCGTACGGCCATGATCGAGGCCGCGGCGGAAGCCACGGAAGAGATGATGGACAAGTACCTCGGTGGCGAAGAGCTGACCGAAGCCGAGATCATCGAAGGCCTGCGCCTGCGCACGCTGAAGAGCGAGATCATCCCGGTCTTCTGCGGTACGGCGTTCAAGAACAAGGGCGTCCAGGCGATGCTCGACGCGGTCGTCAATCTCCTGCCGTCGCCGCTCGACCGTCCGCCGGTCGAAGGCATCGACGAAGACGAGAAGCCGGACACCCGTGAAGCCAAGGACGATGCACCGTTCTCCGCCCTCGCGTTCAAGATCATGACCGATCCGTTCGTCGGCGCGCTGACGTTCTTCCGTGTCTACTCGGGCACGCTGAACGCCGGCGACCAGGTGTACAACCCGGTCAAGTCGAAGAAGGAGCGCATCGGCCGCATCCTGCAGATGCACGCCAACGAGCGTCACGAACTGAAGGAGGTCCGCGCTGGCGATATCGCCGCGGCGGTCGGCCTGAAGGACGTCACGACCGGTGACACGCTGTGCGCGCAGGATCACATCATCACGCTCGAGCGCATGTCGTTCCCCGAGCCGGTGATCTCGATGGCGGTCGAGCCGAAGACCAAGTCGGACCAGGAAAAGATGGGTATCGCCCTCAGCCGCCTGGCTGCGGAAGATCCGTCGTTCCGCGTCCGTACGGATGAAGAGTCCGGCCAGACGATCATCTCGGGCATGGGCGAGCTTCACCTGGACATCCTGGTGGACCGCATGCGTCGCGAGTTCAACGTCGAAGCCAACGTCGGCAAGCCGCAGGTGGCTTATCGCGAAACGATCCAGGCGTCGGACGTCAAGTCGGACTACAAGCACGCCAAGCAGTCGGGTGGTAAGGGTCAGTACGGTCACGTCGTGATCGAACTGTCGCCGATCACCGCGGCCGACCGTGCGGACGAGAAGATTGCCGCCCAGATCAAGGACGACTTCCTCTTCATCAACGACATCACGGGTGGTGTGATTCCGAAGGAATTCATCCCGTCGGTCGAGAAGGGCCTGCGCGAGACGATCACGTCGGGTCCGCTGGCTGGCTTCCCGGTCGTGAACACGAAGGTCAAGCTGGTCTTCGGTTCCTACCATGATGTCGACTCGTCCGAAATGGCGTTCAAGCTCGCTGCCTCGATGGCGTTCAAGCAGGGCTTCGCCAAGGCGAACCCGGTTCTGCTCGAGCCGATCATGAAGGTCGAGGTCGTGACGCCGGAAGATTACGTCGGTGACATCATGGGCGATCTGAGCCGCCGTCGCGGCATGCTGACCGGCCAGGACGACACGCCGTCGGGCAAGACCATCAACGCGATGGTTCCGCTCGGTGAGATGTTCGGCTACGCCACCACGATCCGCTCGTTGAGCCAGGGTCGTGCGATGTTCACGATGGAATTCGATCATTACGATCCGGCGCCGAAGAATGTCGCCGACGAGGTCATGAAGAAGTCCTGATAAGGGCTTCTTCTTTAAACATACAACGTTCTTTTAGAGGTTTAGAGTCATGGCAAAGGGTAAGTTCGAGCGTAAGAAGCCGCACGTCAACGTCGGCACCATCGGTCACGTCGATCACGGCAAGACCACGCTGACGGCTGCGCTGACGAAGATCGGCGCCGAGCGCTTTGGCGGCGAGTTCAAGGACTACGGTTCGATCGACGCGGCGCCGGAAGAGAAGGCGCGCGGCATCACGATCTCGACCGCGCACGTGGAATACGAATCGCCGCTGCGCCACTACGGCCACGTCGATTGCCCGGGTCACGCGGATTATGTGAAGAACATGATCACGGGTGCGGCGCAGATGGACGGCGCGATCCTGGTGTGCTCGGCCGCTGACGGCCCGATGCCGCAGACGCGTGAGCACATCCTGCTGTCGCGCCAGGTGGGCGTGCCGTACATCGTCGTGTTCCTGAACAAGGCCGACATGGTGGACGACGCCGAGCTGCTCGAGCTGGTCGAGATGGAAGTGCGCGAGCTGCTGTCGAAGTACGAGTTCCCGGGCGACGACACGCCGATCATTCACGGTTCGGCGCGTCTGGCGCTGGACGGCGACCAGTCGGAGATCGGCGTGCCGTCGATCATCAAGCTGGTCGATGCGCTGGACAGCTGGATTCCGGAGCCGGAGCGCGACATCGACAAGCCGTTCCTGCTGCCGGTGGAAGACGTGTTCTCGATCTCGGGTCGCGGCACGGTGCTGACCGGTCGCGTCGAGCGCGGCATCGTGAAGGTGGGTGACCCGGCCGAAGTGGTCGGTCTGAAGGACACCCAGACCACGACGGTGACGGGCGTGGAGATGTTCCGCAAGCTGCTGGACCAAGGTCAGGCCGGTGACAACGTCGGCGTGCTGGTTCGCGGTCTGAAGCGTGAAGACGTCGAGCGTGGCCAGGTGCTGGCCAAGCCGGGTTCGGTGACGCCGCACACGGAGTTCGAGGGTGAGGTGTACATCCTGTCGAAGGACGAGGGTGGCCGTCACACGCCGTTCTTCAGCAACTACCGTCCGCAGTTCTACTTCCGCACGACGGACGTGACCGGCTCGATCACGCTGCCGGAAGGCGTGGAGATGGTGATGCCGGGTGACAACGTGAAGATCAGCGTCACGCTGGGCTTCCCGATCGCGATGGACGAAGGCCTGCGTTTCGCGATCCGCGAAGGCGGTCGTACCGTCGGCGCCGGCGTCGTCTCCAAGATCAACAAGTAAGAAGGATTGCCGGGGCGGGGTGACCCGTCCGGTTATCGAAGAGCGGAGGCGAAAGCCTCCGCTTTTTTTTTGTTCTTCGGTAAGTGTTTTGGTGGCTTGGGCTCGCCTTCGGCATCGCGGCGTGCGCGTCGCGGCAAGAGCCGGCGAGCGCCGCCCTCGGGGCCACGCCTCCGGCGACCCCTCAAGGAAGGGCCGCTGGCGCGGCCGTGTATCAATGGCCTGCGGCCGGGTCGTGAACCCGCCGGGGTTCTTCGACTCGACATCCTGTCTCGCGAAGAAGGCCAACCATCCATGGTTGGCCCCCTGCGGGCCTGATCCGTCTGGATCACTCGCCTGCGCTAACGGCCCCGAGGGCGGCACTCGCCGGCTCTTTCGTACCTTGACGCGAAGTCGGGCCGAGCGCGGTGTCATGAGTGATAGGTGTTTGTTGCTGCCCCGATCGGCACGCATAACAAAAGCACGCGATTTTGAGGATTCTTCTAAAGATGTCCTCATGCCGTATCGCTAAGCTGTCCTCATGAACCTCCGCACTTGGGTATGGCTTTCGCTGTTGCTGTTTCCTGCCTTGGCTGCGTGCGCCGAGAAAAAAGACCTCAGCCCGCCGCCCCTGAATCCGCATCCGAAGGAGGCGCTGCACGTCACGGTGACGTTCGACCATCCTGAGGATGCCAAGCGCTACGTTGTCGTCATGAGTGCGCTGTACCAGAACCAGCAACGCGAATGTGGCTACTTCGATCCCCTCAGGGGCGGCGGCAGCTTTGTCTATCCCCACGGGACGTTCGACATTCCCAATGAAAGCCGGAACCCGAAACAGGCGCGGTTCAATATCTATCTGGACCGGTACAACGAAGGCAATTGCAACTGGGAGCTTGCTTCGCCCTATTTCCGGATTCATGACACCTACACGGGAAGGAGGGCTTCGAGCGACTGGGGGTTTCCTAGGGAAATGCTGGCTCCTGGTTCTACGTACAAGACCATTTGCCAGTTCCGGGCAGATGACCATCCGCAAAGTTGCTATGGCAGATGGCCGGTGCCGGACAAGCCTCATTACAGTCGCGTTCCCATTACGGTCCATGTCTCCGAGGACTCGGCACCGCTGCATCCGCGCATACCCAGCTACTTCAGACGCAGCAATTTCGTCGAGCCCGTGAAGACGAATGTTGCGCCAAGCCCGCCTGCTTCTGACGGCGACTAGCAGTAACTTCTATCCAAGGAACTGGATATGTCTCTTCCCTCCGAACAATATGCCTTTCTTGCTGAGAAAGTTTATGAGCCGCTGACTGTCGGCGAAGAAATAGAAAGCGATACTCGTCGTTACAACGTGATTTACGTCTCTCCCCCTTCCGCCACCAACTATCGCGGTGCTGTGATGCAGGACGAGACGACTCGCCAGCTTATCGTCACGAACAAAGGCACCGACCCTTCCAGCATCCATGACATCACCGCTGATCTAGGTATGGGCATGATGGGTGCGCCCACCCAATGGCCGGAGGCTGCCCGCACGATGCGCTGGGCTTTGGATCATGCCGAGAAGAGTCATATCCCCGTAAGCGACATCAGCATCACCGGTCACTCCCTGGGCGGCGCCCTCGCGCAACTGCAAGCCGCCATGCCCGAATCGGCCGGCATACACGCGGAAACCTTCAATACCTATGGGGCGCGGTCCATGGCCGAGGGGCTGGGCCTGGATGTGCCATCCGCCCAGGACCGCGTCGTCAACCACCGCATGTACCACGACCCGGTGTCGAGCATGGCCGAGCCGATCGGCCGCACGGTCGATTACATGGATCATGCCGATTACCAGCGCCACAAGCAGGGTGGCCTGTCGCCGGTCGGCGAGGTGGGCGCCATCGCCGCCGCACACGGCATCGGCAACTTCTGGGACAAGGAAGGCAACCAGCCGGCGGCGGTATTCGCGCGCAACTATATGCCCGACCTGCATCATCGCCGGCTGGACGACTTGCCTCGTGGTGTTCCGCTGGACCTGTCGGCGCCCTGGCACATGCTGGGTCAGGAGCAGGAGTGTACCGGCATGCCGCCACTGGCGGCGACCGCGGGCATGGACGAGATGTTCGACTACCTGTGCAAGGCCATGGAGCAGGACGACCAGGGCTTCATGGAAGCGCTTCGACAGGTCGGCCAGACCCATGCCGCCCAGGAATTCCACATGCAAGCGGCGCAGCAGGTGGACAGGGAAGACCGCATCGCGGCACTGGAAGCGCAGCTGCAACAGGCGCAAGAACAGCAGGTGTCGCAGGTCCGGGAGATCGGCGGTCCGGTGATGCGCCTGTAAGGAGTGGCGATGCGCGAGGAAGGTACAAGGAACGCCACCGTGCAGGTGGCGATGATGGTGGAGCGGCTGTCGCGCATGAGCGAGTCGATGGATACGCGCCACCGTCAGGCCACCGAGCAACAAGAGCGGACCGTGCGGGCTCTACCCGGCATCATGCGCCAGGCCGCGGATGCGGGCTTGGGTGCGATCTCGGCGGATGCCACGCGGACCGTGCGAATGGGCTTGAACGAACCGCTCGCGGAAGTGGCCCGGGCAGCGGCCGAGCATCGGCGCCTCATGCAGGCGAGCACGGATGCGATGGTTGGGACGCAGCGCAAGCTGGCGACCTTCGTGAACAAGGCGGCCTGGCTGGTGACAGGGGTGCTGGCGACCCTTCTGGCGGTGCTCGCGGTGGGAAGTTATCTCGGGTGGCATTACAAGCAGGTCATCGCGCAGCAGCAGATCGAGGCCGATCTGCTCCGGGCCTATAACCAGGCCGATGTTCGATTGTGCGGCCAGCAGCTGTGCGCTCGCGTGGGCCGCGCGGACAAGCGCTATGGGGATTACGTTCCCCTCCGGCAACGATAGGGTGCCGACGCAGGTCGTGAATGATCCAGCCGGGGAAGGCGCGGCCACCCGATATCGTTCCTCCCGAGGGCTTCCCATCGGCCCGGCGATAGGTTATATTCGCTGGGCTATACCTCCCGGTCCCCATGTGTGGGCGACCGGACACCGCGAAATGAGGCGCACGGAATGTGCTTCGAGTTCGCAGGCATGGATGCCGAGTAGGGTGCCAACGGGCCACGGGGCGTAAGCTCTGTTGACCTATCTCGTTGCGTATTCTATACTTTTCTGTCTAGGCAGGCCGATAGCTCGGCCTGCCTGACTTTTTCGGGTCGTTCCGGACGGTTTCACACCGTTCCAGGGCGGCCCGTTGCGGTACCCGTAAGTAGCACCAGGGTTGTGCGGGGTGGCGAGAAGCCCCTCCGAATCACAAGAACGTTCTTTCGATAACAGGACACGGTTTTATGGCGAACCAAAAGATTCGCATTCGGCTCAAGGCGTTCGATCATCGTCTGATCGACCGTTCGGCCAGCGAAATCGTCGAGACGGCCAAGCGCACCGGCGCTACGGTCCTCGGCCCGATCCCGCTGCCGACCAAGATTGAGCGCTACACCATTCTGGTGTCGCCGCACGTCGACAAAGATGCCCGCGACCAGTACGAGACCCGTACCCACAAGCGCGTTCTGGACATCGTCGACCCCAACGACAAAACCGTGGACGCGCTCATGAAGCTCGATCTCGCGGCTGGCGTTGACGTGCAGATCAAGCTCGGCTGAGCGGATAAAAGGATACGAAGATGAGTATCGGACTGGTTGGCCGCAAGTGCGGCATGAGCCGGCTCTTCACCGAAGACGGCCGCTCGATTCCGGTGACGCTGATTGAAGCGACCCCGAATCGCGTGACGCAGGTGAAGACCGAAGAAAACGACGGCTACAGCGCCGTGCAGGTCACGACGGGTGCCAAGCGCGCCTCGCTCCTGACGGCTCCGCTGAAGGGCCATTACGCCAACGCCAAGGTCGAGCCGGGCCGCGGTCTGTGGGAGTTCCGCGTGAGCGCGGAAGACGCAGGCAAGTACGCGATCGGCACCGAGATCTCGGCGGGTGACGTCTTCACCGTCGGTCAGACGGTCGACGTTTCCGGCGTGTCGAAGGGTAAGGGTTTCCAGGGCACCATCAAGCGTCACCACTTCAAGATGGGCGACGCCACGCACGGTAACTCGCTGTCGCATCGCGCCCCGGGCTCGATCGGCCAGCGCCAGACGCCGGGCCGCGTGTTCCCTGGCAAGAAGATGTCGGGCCACATGGGCGCGGTCAACCGCACCCAGCAGGGTCTCGAAGTTGTCACGGTCGATTCCGAGCGTCACCTGATCGCGGTCAAGGGCGCAGTCCCCGGCGCGCCGGGCGGTGACGTCGTGATCCGTCCGACGACCAAGGGCTGAGGAGAGACGCCATGGAACTCAACGTTATTGGCGCCAAGGCGCTCACCGTGTCGGACGACGTGTTCGGCGGCGAGTACAAGAAGGCCCTCGTCCACCAGGTCGTCACCGCCTATCAGGCGGCTGGCCGTGCCGGTACGAAGGCCCAGCTGTCTCGTGGCCAGATGTCCGGTACGACCAAGAAGTTCAAGAAGCAGAAGGGTGGCGGCGCTCGCCACGGTGACTACCGCGCTCCGATCTTCGTCGGTGGTGGTGTGACGTTCGCGGCCAAGCCGCGCAGCTTCGAGCAGAAGGTCAACCGCAAGGCCTACCGCGTCGCGATCCGTTCGATCGTCGCCGAGCTGAACCGTCAGGGTCGCCTGAAGGTCGTCTCCGAGCTGTCGATGGAAGCCCCGAGCACCAAGGGCATGATCGCGAAGCTGGCCGAGCTCGAAGTCAAGGGTCGCGTGCTGCTGGTGTCGGAAGACGCCACCGAGGCGCTGTACCTGTCCGCCCGCAACATTCCGTACATCCACGTCGTCGACGTGTTGGCCCTTAATCCGGTCAGCCTGGTCGGCAGCGACTTCGTCGTCATGACGGTGGACGCGGTCAAGAAGGTCGAGGAGTGGCTCGCATGAGCACCGAACGCACGCTCAACACGCTTCGCGCGCCGCACATCTCCGAGAAGTCGGCTCGCCTTGCTGAGAACAACCAGTACGTTTTCGTCGTGGCGCCCGAGGCGACCAAGGCCGATGTCCGTGCAGCCGTGGAACACCTCTTCGACGTCAAGGTCGTGGACGTGAACCTCGTGAACACCAAGGGCAAGGTCAAGTCGTTCCGCTTCCGCACTGGCAACCGCCAGGGCAAGCGCAAGGCCTACGTGCGCCTCGCCGACGGTCACACGATCGACGTGTCGGCCAAGGCCTGAGCCAGGAGTTGAATTGAGATGGCACTGATCACTCACAAGCCGACCTCCCCGGGCCGCCGCGACGCAGTCAGCGTGCGGACCGAAGGTCTGCACAAGGGCGCACCTTACGCGCCCCTGACCGAATCGCAGTCGAAGACGGGTGGCCGCAACCACTACGGTCGCATCACCACGCGTCATCGTGGCGGCGGTCATAAGCAGGCTTACCGCATCATCGATTTCAAGCGTGACAAGGAAGGCATCGCCGCCGTTGTCGAGCGTCTGGAATACGATCCGAACCGCACCGCGCACATCGCGCTGCTGTGCTACGCCGATGGCGAGCGCCGCTACATCATCGCGCCGAAGGGCGTGGCGGTGGGCGACCGTCTCGTGTCGGGTTCCGACTCCCCGATCAAGCCGGGCAACTGCCTGCCGCTTCGGTCGATCCCGGTCGGTTCCACCGTCCATTGCATCGAGATGAAGCCGGGCAAGGGTGCGCAGATCGCGCGTTCGGCCGGTGCCTCGGTCCAGCTGGTCGCTCGCGAGCAGGGTTACGCCACGCTGCGTCTTCGCTCCGGCGAAATGCGTCGCGTGCCGGTCGAATGCCGCGCCACCATCGGCGAAGTCGGTAACTCCGAGCATAGCCTGCGCAAGCTTGGCAAGGCCGGTAAGAAGCGCTGGGCGGGTATCCGTCCGACCGTTCGCGGTGTCGTGATGAACCCGGTCGACCATCCGCATGGCGGTGGTGAAGGCAAGACCTCCGGCGGCCGTCATCCGGTCAGCCCGTGGGGTACGCCGACCAAGGGTTACAAGACGCGCAACAACAAGCGCACCCAGCAGTTCATCGTGCGTCGTCGCAAGTAATAGGAAACGATCATGCCGCGCTCTCTAAAGAAAGGTCCGTTCGTTGACCTGCACCTCGTAAAGAAGGTGGAAGCCGCCGTTTCCGCCAACAACAAGCGTCCGATCAAGACCTGGTCGCGTCGTTCGATGATTCTGCCGGAGATGGTCGGTCTGACCATCGCCATCCACAACGGCCGCCAGCACGTGCCCGTCCTGATCAACGAGAACATGGTCGGGCACAAGCTCGGCGAGTTCGCGGTGACCCGTACGTACAAGGGCCACGCAGGCGATAAGAAGGGCAAGTGATGAGCACCGAAGCCAAAGCGATCCTGCGCAGCGCCCGCATCTCGGCGCAGAAGGCACGCCTGGTGGCTGACCTAGTCCGCGGCATGCCCGTGGGCCGAGCCAGCGACGTGCTCGCCTTCACCAACAAGAAAGCCGCCCACCTTGTCCGCAAGGTGCTGCTCTCCGCCGTCGCCAACGCCGAAAACAATCTCGGCGCCGACGTGGACGAGCTCAAGGTGGCCCGCATCTTCGTCGACGAAGGTCCGGCGATGAAGCGTATGTACGCCCGCGCCAAAGGTCGCGGTTCGCGCATCCTGAAGCGCACCAGCCACATCACTGTGGTTGTCGGCAACTGACTGGGGTAAGACACGATGGGTCATAAAGTTCATCCCACCGGTATCCGCCTCGGCATTGCCAAGGATTGGAACTCGAAGTGGTACGCAAACAAGGGTGAGTACGCCCAGTACCTCGCGGCCGACCTCAAGGTCCGCGAGATGCTGCGCAAGAAGCTCGCCGCCGCCGGTATCTCGAAGATTCAGATCGAGCGCCCGGCCAAGACCGCCCGCGTGACGATCTTCACCGCCCGCCCGGGCGTGGTGATCGGCAAGAAGGGTGAGGACATCGAGAAGCTGCGCAAGGAAGTCACGGACATGATGGGCGTTCCGACGCACATCAACGTCAGTGAAGTCCGCAAGCCGGAACTCGACGCCCAGCTCGTCGCTGAATCGATCGCCCAGCAGCTCGAGCGTCGCATCATGTTCCGCCGCGCGATGAAGCGTTCGGTCGGCAACGCGATGCGCCTCGGTGCCCTCGGCATCAAGATCAACGTCTCCGGCCGTTTGAACGGTGCCGAGATCGCGCGCTCCGAGTGGGCCCGCGAAGGTCGTGTTCCGCTGCATACCCTGCGCGCGGACATCGACTACGGCACCGCCGAGGCCAAGACCCAGTACGGCATCATCGGTGTCAAGGTTTGGGTCTACAAGGGCGAGATCTTCGATCTGGCGGCCGCCACGGCCGAGTCGAAGGAAGAACAGCAGCCTCAGCAGTCGTCGCGCCGCGAGGGTGGTGAAAACCGCCGCGAGCGTGAGCGCGCTGCCAAGTAAGGAGCGTTGCCATGTTGCAACCGAAGCGTACCAAGTACCGCAAGATGCATAAGGGCCGTAACGATGGCCTGGCATTCAATTCCAACCTCGTGAGCTTTGGCGAGTACGGCCTCAAGGCGACGACGCACGGTCAGCTGACCGCGCGTCAGATCGAAGCGGCCCGTCGTTGCATCACGCGCTACGTGAAGCGTGGCGGCAAGCTCTGGATCCGCGTGTTCCCGGACAAGCCGATCACCCGCAAGCCCATCGAAGTCCGAATGGGTGCAGGTAAGGGTGGCGTCGAGTTCTGGGTCGCTCTGATCCAGCCGGGTCGCATGCTTTATGAAATCGAAGGTGTCGACGAGACGACGGCACGCGAAGCGTTCCGTCTGGCGGCAGCCAAGCTCTCCGTCCAGACCCAGTTCGTCTCCAGGGCGGTGATGTAATGGCCAGCAAAGAAATCAAAGAGAAGTCGGCGGAAGAGCTGAAGCAGCACCTGCTGGACCTTCGCAAGGAGCAGTTCAACCTGCGCATGCAGAAGGGCTCCGGACAGCTCACCCAGCCGCACCAGCTGCGCCGCGTTCGGCGTGACATCGCCCGCACGAAGTTCGTGCTCGGCGTGAAGAAGTAAGGACGGCGGACATGAGCGATAACACGAAGACGGCGCGTACCCTCACGGGTCGTGTCATCAGCAACAAGATGGCTAACACGGTGACGGTGTTGATCGAGCGCCAGGTGCAGCACCCGCTGCTCGGCAAGATCATCCGCCGTTCCACGAAGCTCCATGCGCACGACGAAACCGGCGCGAACGAGGGTGACCTCGTCCGCATCGCGGAATGCCGTCCGCTGTCGAAGACCAAACATCACCGCGTGGTCGAAATCGTCACGCGCGCTGAAGTCTAAGGAGAGCTGCCATGATTCAGGTACAGAGCATGCTTTCCGCGGCCGATAACAGCGGCGCGAAGGAACTGATGTGCATCAAGGTGCTGGGCGGCTCGAAGCGCCGTTATGCCAGCGTCGGTGATGTCATCAAGGTGACCGTCAAGGACGCCATTCCCCGCGGCAAGGTCAAGAAGGGCGAGGTGTACAACGCCGTGGTGGTTCGTACCGCCAAGGGTGTGCGCCGCGCTGATGGTTCCGTGATCCGTTTCGACGGCAACGCGGCCGTCATCCTCAACAACAAGCTCGAGCCGATCGGAACCCGTATCTTCGGGCCGGTTACCCGCGAGCTGCGCAGCGAGAAGTTCATGAAGATCGTCTCGCTCGCGCCCGAAGTGCTCTGAGCGGAGGCCAGACCATGAACCGTATCCGCAAGGGTGATAACGTCGTCGTCATCACCGGCAAGAACAAGGGACAGCGCGGCGACGTGCTGCGCGTCGATGGCGACCGCGTGGTCGTCTCGAACGTGAACCTGGTCAAGCGCCACACCAAGCCGAACCCGCAGGCCAACCAGCCGGGCGGAATCGTCGAACGTGAGGCCTCGATCCATATCTCCAACGTACAGCTCTTCAACTCCGCCACGAACAAGGGCGAGCGCGTGGGCACCAAGACGCTCGAGGACGGGCGCAAGGTGCGCGTGTTCCGTTCGGGCGAAGTGGTCGACGCGTAAGGAATCGAAGTCATGACCCGCCTTGAATCGTTTTACAAAGAGTCGGTAATGCAGAAGCTCACTGAGCGCTTCGGTTACCAGAACGTCATGGAAGTGCCCCGCATCACGAAGATCACGCTCAACATGGGCGTCGGCGAAGCCGCCGGTAACAAGAAGATCCTCGAGAACGCCGTGGCCGATATGACCAAGATCGCCGGCCAGAAGCCGATCACGACGAAGGCCCGCGTGTCGGTCGCTTCGTTCAAGATCCGCGACGGTTGGCCGATCGGTTGCAAGGTCACGCTCCGTCGTGCCCAGATGTGGGAATTCCTGGACCGCCTGATCAACATCTCGCTGCCGCGTACGCGCGACTTCCGTGGTGTCTCGGGTCGTGCCTTCGATGGCCGTGGTAACTACAACTTCGGCATCAAGGAACAGATCATTTTCCCGGAAATCGACTTCGATCAGGTCGACGCGCTGCGTGGCATGGATATCTCCATCACCACCACCGCCAAGACCGACGAAGAAGCCAAGGCGTTGCTGGAAGCCTTCAGCTTCCCGTTCCGCAACTGATCACAGGTAGAACATGGCCAAGACCTCGATGGTCGAGCGCGACCTCAAGCGCACCAAGATCGTGAAGAAGTTCGCCGCCAAGCGCGCCGAACTGAAGGCGATCGTCCTGAGCGCCACTGCGTCGTACGACGAAAAGATGGAAGCCCAGACCAAGCTGCAGAAGCTTCCGCGCGATGCCAGCCCGGTGCGCCAGCGTAATCGCTGCGCCCTGACCGGCCGCCCGCGTGGCGTCTACAGCAAGTTCGGCCTGGGCCGCAACAAGCTCCGCGAAGCCACCATGCGTGGCGACGTGCCGGGCTTGCGCAAGGCTAGCTGGTAAAAAACTCGCCAACGGCGGGGCAAGCTGTTATAGTCGTCGGTCTGCGCAACGCAGACCGACGATTGTCGGCTTTACAATTTAAGATTTCCGGTAATTCGGATATCGGTGCACTCTCAAGGGTTTTCTTATGAGCATGACTGATCCCATCGCCGATCTGTTTACGCGCATCCGTAATGGCCAGGCCTCTGGCAAGTCGGTTGTCCGTATGCCGTCGTCGAAGATGAAGCTGGCCCTGGCCAAGCTTCTGCAGAACGAAGGCTATATTCTCGACGCCCGTGCCGCTGACGAAGCTGGCAAGCCGGTCCTCGAGATCAAGCTGAAGTACTTTGAAGGCCGTCCGGCCATCGAAACCATCTCCCGTGTCAGCCGTTCCGGTCTCCGCGTCTACCGCGGCAAGGACGAGCTGCCGAAGGTCCTCGGTGGCCTGGGTATCTCGATCATCTCGACTTCCGCCGGTCTCCTGACCGACGCGCAGGCCCGTGCGAAGGGTCTGGGCGGCGAAGTCATCGGCCAGGTGGCGTAAGGAGTCCCGACATGTCACGTGTAGCCAAGCAGCCCATCACCTTGCCGAAGGGCGTCGAACTCTCGATCGCCAACGGCACCGTCACCGTCAAGGGCCCGAAGGGCACCCTGACCACCCACGAACTGCCGGGCGTTTCGTTCCAGCAGGAGAATGGCGTCGCGAACGTCGTTCTCGCCGAGGGTGCCGACGACAAGTTCGGCGGTACCGCCCGCGCGATCGTCGCCAACATGATCCATGGCGTGGCCAACGGCTTCGAGAAGAAGCTCGAGCTCGTCGGCGTGGGTTACCGCGCCCAGCTCACCGGTAAGTCGGTCAACCTCTCGCTGGGTTATTCGCACCCGGTGATCTTCGAGGCGCCGGAAGGCATCACCATCGAAGTTCCGTCGCAGACGGAAGTCCTGGTGAAGGGTGCCGACAAGCAGCTCGTGGGCCAGGTGGCCGCGAAGATCCGCGCGTTCCGTTCGCCGGAGCCCTACAAGGGCAAGGGTGTCCGCTACGCCGGCGAGACGATCATCCTGAAGGAAGCCAAGAAGGCCTAATCGGCCTATCCGCTTTCTGGAGACGAGACGATGAACAAGAACGATTCCCGCCTGCGCCGCGCCAAGTCGACCCGTGCCCACATCCGTGAGCTCGCCGTCGCCCGCCTGAGCGTGCACCGCACCGGTCAGCACATCTACGCCCAGGTCTTCGCACCGAACGGCACCGTCGTGGCAGCCGCCTCGACCGTGCAGAAGTCGGTGGCCGAAGGCCTCAAGAGCAAGAAGAACATCGAGGCCGCCAGCACGGTCGGTCGCGTCGTTGCCGAGCGCGCCAAGGCCGCCGGTATCGAAGCCGTTGCCTTCGATCGCTCGGGTTTTCGTTATCACGGTCGCATCAAGGCTCTTGCCGACGCGGCGCGTGAGGCCGGCCTCAAGTTCTAAGAGGCGTCAGGCCACGGCATCGGTCCCCAGGGACCGGTGCCGCCCGCTGTAACTACAACTCCAAGCGGCGACCAAGCCGTAAACAGAAGTCCCGGTACGTCCGGGCAGACAGGAAAGAGAGATGTCCTCGACAGATCGCGAAAATTCGGACGGCATGCTTGAAAAGCTGATCGCCGTCAACCGCGTGGCCAAGACCGTCAAGGGTGGCCGCCAGATGAGCTTCACCGCGCTGACCGTTGTCGGCGATGGCGAGGGTCGCGTCGGCTTTGGTTATGGCAAGGCGCGCGAAGTGCCGGTCGCCATTTCCAAGGCGATGGAACGCGCCCGCCGCAACATGGTGTCGATCGAACTGAACAATGGCACGCTCTGGTACGCGATCAAGGCGAACCACGGTGCGGCCCGCGTCTACATGCAGCCCGCCTCGCAGGGTACTGGCGTCATCGCCGGCGGTGCCATGCGCGCCGTCCTCGAAGTGGTCGGCGTGAAGGACGTGCTTGCGAAGGCCGTCGGCTCGCGCAACCCGATCAACCTCGTCCGCGCCACGATCAAGGGCCTCCAGGCCGTTGCATCGCCGAAGCGCATTGCCGCCAAGCGTGGCAAGACGATCGAAGAGGTCCTCGGCAATGGCTAAGAACAACGAAAACACCGGCACCGTCCGCGTCCGCCTCGTCAAGGGCCTTCGCGGTGTACAGGGTCGTCATCGTCTGAGCGTGAAGGCCCTGGGCCTGAACAAGCTCAACGATGTGCGCGAACTGAAGGATAGCCCCCAGGTCCGTGGCCTTATCAACACGGTCTACTACCTGGTCCGGGTCGAGGAGTAAACGTCATGCGTCTTAATGAACTCAGGCCCGGCAAGGGCGCCCGCAAGACCCGTACCCGCGTCGCGCGCGGTATCGGCTCCGGCCTCGGCAAGACCGCCGGCCGTGGTCACAAGGGTCAGCACGCCCGTGCCGGCAATACGCACCGCGTCGGTTTCGAAGGCGGCCAGATGCCGCTGCAGCGTCGTTTGCCGAAGGTCGGCTTCCGTTCGCTGAAGAAGGCCGATACGGAACAGGTCATGCTGTACCAGCTGGCGTCGGTCAAGTCCGACACCATCGATCTGATCGCCCTGCACGCCGCCGGTCTCGTGACCAGCCGCGCGAAGAAGGTCAAGATCGTCCTGAAGGGCGAAATCACCCGTGCGGTGAAGCTCTCCGGTGTGCTTGCGACGGCCGGCGCCAAGGCGGCCATCGAAGCCGCCGGCGGCAGCGTGGAGTAATCAGGTGGCTGCAGCGCAGGGCACAACGCTCGGCTCGCTGGGCAAACTGACGGAACTGCGTCAGCGCATCTTTTTCCTTATCGGTGCGCTGATCGTCTTCCGTCTCGGCTCGTTCATTCCCGTTCCGGGCGTGAACCCCGAGGCGATGACGAGCCTGGTCGAGGGTGGTGGCGGCCTGTTGAACATGGTCAACATGTTCTCGGGTGGTTCGCTGTCCCGCTTCTCGGTGTTCGCTCTCGGTGTGGTGCCGTACATCTCGGCGTCGATCGTGGTGCAGATGATGGGCTCGGTCATTCCGTCGCTCATGGCATTGCGCAAGGAAGGCGAGGCGGGTCGTCGCAAGATGACCACCTACACGCGCTTTGGCACGGTGGGCCTCGCGGCCTTCCAGGCGTTCGGCATCGCGGTGGCCCTGCAGAAGCAGGTCGCCACGGGCGGCGCACCGGTGGTCTACATGCCGGGTGCCGGCTTCGTCATGGCGTCGGTCGTCGGCCTCACCGCCGGCACGATGTTCCTGATGTGGCTGGGTGAGCAGATCACGGAGCGCGGAATCGGCAACGGTATCTCGATGCTGATCTTCGCCGGTATCGTCGCGGGCTTGCCGGGTGCCATCGTGCACACGCTGTCCATGGCGAACAACGGCGAGCTGTCGGTCCTGAAGCTGCTGATGGTCACCGTGGTGATCCTGGCGGTCACGGCCTTCGTGGTGTTCATGGAGCGCGCCCAGCGGCGTATCACCGTGAATTACGCGAAGCAGGGCAGCCAGCGTCAGTTCCAGCGCCAGACCTCGCACCTGCCGCTGAAGATCAACATGGCGGGCGTCATTCCGCCGATCTTCGCGACCAGCCTGCTGCTTTTCCCCGCGACCGCGGCGACCTGGTTCGGCTCTGCCCACCAGTCCCGTTGGCTGCAATGGCTGACCACGGCGCTGAGCCCGGGTGAGCCGGTCCACGACATCGTGTTCGCGGTGCTGGTGATCGGTTTCGCCTTCTTCTATACGGCGATCGTGTTCAATTCGCAGGAAACGGCCGATAACCTCAAGCGTTCGGGCGCGTTGATTCCGGGCATCCGCCCGGGTCGTGCCACGGCGGACTACATCGATGGCGTCATGACCCGGCTTACCGGTGTTGGCGCGCTCTACATCGTACTGGTCTGCCTGGTGCCCACGTTCATGCAGAACGCCTGGCACGTCCCGTTCTATTTCGGCGGCACTTCGCTGCTGATCGTGGTGGTGGTGGTGATGGACTTTACGGCTCAGGTCCAGGCCCATCTCGTCAGCCACCAGTACGAGAGTCTGCTTAAGAAGTCCAATCTCCGTCGCAGCTGAGACGCGACGGAGGCCCCAAGTAGGGGAGGCCTTGGCGCCCAGCGCCGCAGGACTTCCCGTTTAGGTTAATTACGGTTAGAATTGCGCGTTTACCGCGCACGAAACGCATCGGAGACAGTACATCATGGCGCGCATCGCGGGTGTCAATTTGCCGGTCCAGAAGCATGTCTGGGTTGGTTTGCAGAGCATTTACGGAATCGGCCGTTCGCGGGCGAAGCAGGTTTGCGTCGACGCGGGCGTGGTTGCGACCACCCCCATCAAGTCGCTCAGCGAAGGCGAGGTCGAGAAGATCCGCGCGGAGATCGCCAAGTACACGGTCGAGGGCGACCTTCGTCGCGAAATCGGCATGGCGGTCAAGCGCCTCATGGATCTTGGTTGCTACCGTGGCCTGCGCCACCGTCGCGGCCTGCCGGTGCGCGGCCAGCGCACGCGTACCAACGCCCGTACCCGCAAGGGTCCGCGTCGTCCGATCAAGAAGTAACGGATACCGATCATGGCTAAGCCGGTTAAAACCAAGAAGAAGATCAAGCGCGTCGTCACGGATGCCGTGGCCCACGTGCAGGCTTCTTTCAACAACACCATCGTCACGATCACCGATCGCCAGGGCAACGCCCTGTCGTGGGCGACGGCGGGCGGCGCGGGTTTCCGCGGTTCCCGTAAGTCGACCCCGTTCGCAGCGCAGGTCGCCGCCGAAAAGGCCGGCCGCGCCGCTGGCGACTACGGTGTGAAGACCGTGGAAGTGCGCATCAAGGGCCCCGGCCCGGGCCGCGAGTCGGCCGTGCGCTCTCTGAACGCGTTGGGCTACAAGGTGCTCAACATCATCGACGTCACGCCGATTCCGCATAACGGCTGCCGTCCCCCCAAGAAGCGTCGCGTCTAAGGAGCATACCCATGGCCCGTTATCGTGGAGCTACCTGCAAACTTGCGCGTCGTGAGGGTGCCGACCTCGGTCTGAAGAGCCCCGCCCGCGCGCTCGATTCCAAGTGCAAGCTCGAAAACAAGCCCGGCCAGCATGGCGCAAACAAGCGCGCCCGCCTGTCCGACTACGCTGTTCAGTTGCGTGAGAAGCAGAAGGTCAAGCGCATCTACGGCGTGCTTGAGCGTCAGTTCAGCAACTACTACACCAAGGCTTCGACCCAGAAGGGCAATACGGGTGAAAACCTGCTTCGCCTCCTGGAAAGCCGTCTCGACAATGTCGTCTACCGCATGGGTTTCGCGGTCACCCGCGCCCAGGCTCGCCAGCTCGTGGCCCACAAGTCCGTCACGGTCAACGGTAAGAAGGTCAACGTGCCTTCCTATCATGTCCGCCCGGGCGATGAGGTCTCGCTGACGGAGAAGGCCCGCACGCAGTTGCGCGTGCAGGAAGCGGCGACGATCTACGACACGATGGATCTTCGTCCGTCGTGGGTCGAGGTCGACAGCAAGAAGTTCGCAGGCACGTTCAAGGCCGTTCCGGATCGCGGTGATCTGCCGGCCGATATCAACGAAGCCCTGATCGTCGAGCTTTACTCGAAGTAATCCACCGGAGCCTTGCATGGCAGTTTCGTCAACTAGTGTGCTGCGGCCTCGTGGCCTCAGCGTCGAGCAGCTTGGAGCGAACCGCGCTAAGGTGGTGGTCGAGCCGCTCGAGCGTGGCTTTGGTCACACCCTGGGCAACGCGCTGCGCCGCGTGCTGCTCTCTTCGATTCCGGGCAGCGCGATCGTCGAGGTCGAAATCGACGGCGTGCTGCACGAGTACACCACCCTGGAAGGCCTGCAGGAGGACGTGATCGAAGTCCTGCTGAACCTCAAGGATGTCGCCATCCGTCAGCACAGCGGTGATGAAGTCACCCTGACGCTGTCGAAGAAGGGCAAGGGCGTGGTCACCGCGGGCGATATCGCGGTCGATCATTCCGTTGAAATCGTCAACCCGGAGCACGTGATCTGCCACCTCACCAAGGATGTGGCACTGAACATGCGCCTGAAGGTGCGTCGTGGCGTCGGCTACCAGCCGGCCAGCGCGCGCCAGCACCCGGATGACGAGACGCGGCCGATCGGCCGTCTGCAGCTCGACGCGTCGTTCGCGCCGGTCCTGCGCGTGGCTTACGAAGTGGACGCGGCTCGTGTCGAGCAGCGCACCAACCTCGACAAGCTCGTGCTCGACATCGAGACGAACGGCACGATCGGTGCTGAAGACGCAGTCCGCAAGGCTGCTGAAATCATCAACGATCAGCTGTCGGTTTTCGGCGATTTCTCGCGCCGCGAGAGCGATTCGACCAAGGCGGAGAAGGGTGGGTTCGATCCGCTCCTGCTGCGTCCGATCGACGATCTCGAACTGACGGTCCGTTCGGCGAACTGCCTCAAGGCCGAGAGCATCTACTACATCGGCGACCTGGTCCAGAAGACCGAGGTCGAGCTGCTGAAGACGCCGAACCTTGGCAAGAAGTCGCTGACGGAAATCAAGGATGTGCTGGGCGGACGTGGTCTCGCCCTTGGCATGAAGCTCGAAAACTGGCCGCCGCCGGGTCTTTCCCACGGCATGCAGCTGGGCTGATGTTTCACGGGGCGATCGGCATTCGATCGCCCCGATCCTTTGCACCACCCGGCGGATGCCTCGCGCACTTCCACCGGGATTCCAAAGCGGTCCAAAGAGGCCGTGCTCTTATAGCGGGGCGTTCTTAGTGCCCTGCATCAGCGGGTAACCGCGGGAAGTCGGCTCATCCTGACCGGCTTTTCATAACAATAGACTTAGAGAGTAAACGCCATGCGCCACCAGAAATCCGGTCGCAAGCTCAACCGCACGAGCAGCCACCGCGAAGCGATGTTCAAGAACATGGCTTCGTCGCTGATCAAGCACGAGCTTATCCGAACCACCCTTCCCAAGGCGAAGGAACTCCGTCGCGTCGCCGAGCCGCTCATCACGCTCGCCAAGACCGATGGCGTCGCCAACCGTCGTCTCGCTTTCTCGCGCCTGCGCGACAAGCAGGCTGTCGGCAAGCTCTTCGTCGAGCTGGGTCCTCGCTACCGCGAGCGTCCCGGCGGCTACCTGCGCATCCTCAAGTGCGGCTTCCGCCCGGGTGACAACGCCCCGATGGCGTATGTCGAGCTGGTGGACCGCCCGACCGCGGGCGAAGCAGTCGACGCCGACTAAGCCCTTCCAGGCTTGATCGAAAGAACCCCGGCCGGGAAACCTGCCGGGGTTTTTTTTGCTTTGTGTCGTGGGATGGGGGGAGCTTGCGGCTCGGCTTCGCCATCGCGCTCGTCGTGTGCGGCGAGGGGAGCTGCCGGGCGCCACCCTCGGCGCGACGGTAGTCGCCGTCCCTTGGGAAGGGATGCCGCTGCGCGGCCGTGTTTGATGGCTGCGCCCCGGCGGGCTCGGACGGTCGGGCGGGGGTTTCCGATTCGCCTTCCTGGCTCAGCGGAAACGGCCGGCCATCCCTGGCCGGCCCCCTGCGGGCCTTCTCCGCCCGCCCGTCCTCGGCTCCTAATGTCGCGCCGAGGGTGGCGCCCGGCAGCTCTTTCGACCCTGGGGTGGATTGGTTGGCAGAGCACCGCTAGCCACGTGTCGCGTGTCGCTCTCCGTGTCGCTTGCCACTTGCCGCACCCGGGTGGGAAGCGGGCTGGCCCGCGAATCCTCGATCTCTCCGGTGGCGAAGGAGGCTTGCACTGATCGGGCGAGGCTTGTCACCGCTCGCTCGGTTGCGATGCATCGCCTCGTTCGCTCATCCCGGGATGAGGGTTCGCGGACACGGTCCGCTCCCACCACGGTGAGGGGATCTCGCACGAAGACGGCTCCCCTCCAGGGACGGCATCCACACGGGGGCAGTGTCCGCTCAGATGGCGGGCGTTGCTTGTGCACACAACACCTCCGTGCTCTCTGCGCACCTCACAAGTGATTGACATGGTTACCAATGAAACTGCGTGCGCCTGCTGACAAGTGCCTACACAAAGAGTTAACGTGGGTGTCCCGCATCGCACCATCCCCACATGAACCCTCGTAACTGGTCCTTCCGCACACGCTATCTCGCTGCTTTCGTTGTCTGCGCGGCCCTCATGGGCTTTGCGTTGTACTCGCAGTACGTGATGCACCTGGACCCGTGTCCGCTGTGCATCTTCCAGCGCATCGCTGTGTGCTTCATGGGCCTGTTCTTTCTCATCGGTGGGTTGCATGCGCCGGTGAAGCGCGGCGCTCGCGCCACCTACGCGATCCTCATCACGCTAGGTGGACTGTGGGGCATCGGCACGGCAGGGCGTCACCTGTGGCTGCAGTCTCTTCCTGCCAGCGAGGTTCCTGCCTGCGGCCCTGGACTGGGCTACCTGTTCGACGCGTTTCCGTTCATGAAGATGCTGAAACTGGCGTTCACTGGCTCTGGCGAGTGCGCGAAGATCGAGCCGATCCTCGGCGTGCCGATGCCGGGATGGACCCTGTTCTGGTTCGTCGTTCTCGTCGTGTGGGCTCTCCTGTCCCTGCGCCGCAGCGTTCGTTGACTTTCCGCGCCTCGCGAGGCGCTTCCACGTAGGCATTACCCCATGCAGCACTCCCTCAAAGCCGTAGTTCCCCCGTCCATCGACTGGACGCCGGGCTCGTGGCGGTCGAGGACCGCCCTCCAGCAGCCGACGTACGAAGACGCCGACGAGCTCAACCGCGCGCTGGCGCAGCTCGGTGAACTGCCGCCGCTGGTCACCTCGTGGGAGATCCTGGCGCTGAAGGAGCGCATCGCCGAAGCGCAGGACGGCGAACGCTTCCTGCTCCAGGGCGGCGATTGCGCGGAGAGCTTCGCGGACTGCAACAGCCCGATCATTTCGAATCGGCTCAAGGTGCTGTTGCAGATGAGCCTCGTGCTCGTGCACGGCCTGAAGAAACCGGTGTTGCGCGTCGGTCGTTTCGCCGGCCAGTACGCGAAGCCGCGATCGGCCGACACGGAAACCCGCGATGGCGTGACGTTGCCGGCCTTCCGGGGCGATCTGGTCAACAGCCCCGAGTTCACGCCCGAGGCGCGCCGCGCCGATCCACAGCGTTTCATCAAGGCGCATGCACGCTCGGCGATGACGATGAACTTCGTTCGCGCATTGATCGACGGTGGCTTCGCCGACCTGCACCATCCCGAATACTGGGATCTCGCCTGGGTGGAGCATTCGCCGCTCGCCGCGGAATACAAGCGCATGGTCGCCAGCATCGGCGATTCGCTGCGTTTCATGGAGACTCTCGCCGGGCAATCGATCTCCAGCTACTCGCGCGTGGACTTCTACACCTCGCACGAGGCGCTCCTGTTGCACTACGAGGAAGCCCTCACCCGGCGGGTGCCGCGACAGGACGGCTGGTTCAACCTGTCCACGCACTTTCCCTGGATCGGCATGCGCACCGCCGCGCTCGACGGCGCGCACACGGAGTACTTCCGTGGCATCCGCAATCCCATCGCGGTGAAGGTTGGCCCGACGGTCCAGGCGGACGATCTGCTGCGCCTGATCGATGTCCTCAACCCGAACGAGGAGCCGGGCCGCCTGACCCTCATCCATCGCATGGGTAACGACAAGATCGGTACGCACCTGCAGCCGTTGCTCGAGGCGGTGAAGCGCGAGGGACGTCGCGTGCTGTGGGTGGCCGATCCGATGCACGGCAACACCGAGAGCACCAGCAACGGCTACAAGACCCGGCGCTTCGCCAACATCGCCGGCGAACTCGACCAGGCTTTCGACATCCACGCCGCGGCCGGTACACGTCTCGGCGGCGTGCATCTCGAACTCACGGGCGAAGATGTCACGGAATGCCTTGGCGGTGCCCGCGACCTCGTCGAAGGTGACCTCGATCGTGCCTACCGCTCCATGGTCGATCCGCGACTCAACTATGAGCAGTCGCTGGAAATGGCGATGCTGATCGTGCGCAAATCCGGCGGGATGGCCTGACTCCTTAGCGGTCGTGCCGTTCCCGGGCCCACGCCACATGCTCGCGCACGACCGGTGACGGATCGCCGGCGCGCGCGTCGAGCGCGGCGATGACTTCGTCGCTTGTGGGCGCATTGCCCAGGCCCACGGCGATATTGCGCAGCCAACCTTCATAGCCGGCGCGGCGTATCGCCATGCCTTCCGTGCGCGAGAGGAACTCCTGCTCGCTCCAGGCGAACAGGTCGACCAGCCTGGGTCCATCAAGGCTATGCCGCTGTGCGAAGTCGGGCTCGGTCGCCTCTTGCGCGAACTTGTTCCAGGGGCAAACCAGCTGGCAATCGTCACAACCGAAGACGCGGTTGCCCATCGGTTCGCGCAACTCGATGGGAATGCTGCCCTTGAGTTCGATGGTGAGGTAGGAAATGCACTTGCGTGCATCCAGCCGGTACGGCCCTACGATCGCCTGCGTGGGGCAGACGTCGATGCAGCGCCGGCAACTGCCGCAGTGGGCGCTGGCCGGCTCGTCCACGGGTAACGGCAAGTCGGTATAGAGTTCGCCGAGGAAGAAGTAGGAACCCGCGCGCTTGTTGATCAGTACCGTGTGCTTGCCGATCCAGCCGAGCCCTGCGTTGCGCGCGATCGCCTTTTCCAGCACCGGTGCGGAATCGACGTACGCACGATAGCGAAAGTCGCCGACACGCTCTTCGATTTTCGCGGCGAGCTTCTGCAGGCGGTTGCGCATCACCTTGTGGTAATCGCGGCCGAGGGCGTAGCGGGCGATATAGGCCTGCTCGCGGTCGTGGATGACATCCCAGGCATTCGGCGTGCCCGGCGGTACATAATCCATGCGAACGGAGATCACGCGAAGCGTGCCCGGCTCCAGTTCCGCGGGACGGCTACGCCGCCTGCCATGGCGAGCCATGTAGTCCATTTCGCCGTGGTGTCCTTCGGCCAGCCAGCGTTCCAGGTACGCCTCGTCGTCGCCCAGCTCGATGCCCGCGACGCCCACGTCCGCGAAACCGAGCTCGCGAGCCCATTGCTTGATCTGGGCGGCGAGGGCGGCGTAGTCGATGGAAGAGGAAGCGGACATGCGTCCATTCTACCGGGGGCTCCTATAATCGTCCGATGACCGCACCCCATCTCGGTATCGCCCTCTTCACATCCGGGCAGTCCCGCGCGATCGACCGACGCGCGATCGACGAGCTCGGCATTCCCGGCTTCGAACTGATGACGCGTGCGGCGGCTGCCGCCTTCGCCATGCTGCTGCGGCGCTGGCCCGCCGCACGGCGGCTGCGCGTGGTATGCGGCGCGGGAAACAACGGTGGCGACGGCTATCTCGTCGCCCGGGACGCGCTGGCCTCGGGACTATCCGTGGATCTCGTGGCGCTCGATCCGCCGAAGGGAGGGGATGCCGCCCGTGCCCGCGAAGCCTTCGAGGCGCTGGGGGGCGCCGTCCATCCTCTCACCGACTGGAACCTGCTACCGCCCGCCGACGTGATCGTGGATGGCATCTACGGCACGGGCCTGAACCGCGCTCCCGAAGGTCAGGCGGCCAGCGCCATCGAAGCGGTCAACGCATCGGGCCTGCCGGTGCTCGCGCTGGACGTACCTTCCGGCCTCTCGGCGGACACGGGCGCATGCCCGGGTGTCGCCGTCCATGCCGCCGCCACCGCGAGCTTCATCGTGCACAAGCGCGGCCTGCATACCTATCGCGCGGAGGTGGCTGGCGAAGTGGAACTGTTCGACCTCGGCCTGCCGGGGAGCATCCTCGAGGCGCCGGATGCGCGCCTGCTCGAACCGGCCGGGCTGCCTCGGCGTCCACGCGACTCGCACAAGGGCGGGAACGGCCATGTCCTCGCCATCGGCGGCGACCATGGCATGGGCGGCGCCGTGAGGATGGCCGCGGAGGCGGCATTGCGTACCGGCGCCGGCCTCGTCAGCGTGGCTACCCGCGAGGAAAACGTGCTGGCGATGAACGCGGCACGCCCGGAACTGATGGCGCATGGGGTCAATGGGCCGCAGGCCTTGCAGCCGATGCTGGAAAAGGCTTCCGTCGTCGCGCTCGGTCCGGGCCTCGGCCAGTCCGCCTGGGGCCATGCCTTGTGGACGACGGCGCTCGACGCGGGCCTGCCCACGGTCCTCGATGCCGATGGCCTCAACCTGCTGCATGCGGAGCCACGCCCACTCCCGGCGCGCATCGTTCTGACGCCCCATCCGGGCGAGGCGGGACGCTTGCTCGGTGTCGCGACGGCGGACGTGCAGGCGGATCGCTTCGCCGCCGGGCGCGAGATGGCGAGGAGATATCGCGCGGTGGTCGTCCTCAAGGGCAACGGCAGCCTGATCGTTTCGCCCGACGGACAGGTGGCGGTGTGCCCCTGGGGCAACCCCGGCATGGCCAGCGGCGGCATGGGCGACACCCTCACCGGCATCGTCGCCGGCCTCATGGGCCAGGGCTGCGAACCTTTCGAGGCGGCCTGCCTTGGCGTCGGCCTGCACGCGCGCGCGGCCGACGTCGCGGCACGGGCAGGTGAGCGAGGACTGCTGGCAGGCGACCTGCTCGACCCACTCCGTCGACTCGTCAACGGACTCGACGCATGAGCGCCCTGGAATGGAACCTCGCCGACGAGGAAGCCACCATGGCGTTGGGACGCCGCCTCGCGCAGCAGGTGCCCGCCGGCCTCGTCGCCTACCTTCACGGCGACCTCGGCGCGGGAAAGACCACCTTCGCACGGGCGTTCCTCCGGGCCCTGGGCGTCGGCGAACGTGTGAAGAGCCCCACGTACAGCCTGGTGGAGGGCTACGACATCGGCGAGCGCCGGGCCTTCCACCTCGACCTCTATCGCATCGCCGATCCGGGTGAACTGGAATGGCTGGGGCTGGACAGCCTGGCCGAACCGGGGGCCATCGTGCTGGTGGAGTGGCCCGAGCGCGGTACCGGTGCGTTGCCGGCGGCCGACCTCGAATTGAGCTTCCGCCACGAAGGGCAGGGACGTGCCGTCCTTTTCGAGGCGCGGTCTCCGGTGGGAGAACACATCCTCCGATCGCTGGGTGTCTGGCGCACCTGACGCGCGTACAAGGCCTTGTGTTTCAACAGGTTCTGCATCGACACACAAGGCGGTTCCCACCGGCATCCCCGGTCGTCGGTTGCGAGGCATTCCTGTACGCCCGTTGACGAAGGTTTCGCAGGTCATGGATTAACAAGGGAAAACGTCTTGCATTCAGCGGGCGCTTGCAGTTCAATCCTGGCCGTATGAGGGGAATCACTATCAAACTTGGCCTCCTTGCGTGCGTGACCGCCGTCGCGACGCTTGCCCCTGCCGTCTCGACAGCGGCCGACATCAAGGCCGCACGGGTCTGGGCTGGCCCGGAATACACCCGGGTGGTGTTCGATTTGTCCGGTCCGGCGACCTACAAGATGTCCCAGGGCGATACCCCGGGCAGTGTCGTCCTCGACATCGCCGGGAGCGCCGTGTCGGGTGACTTCGCCGCACCGGGTGGGCAAGGCCTGTTCAAGTCGATGACGGCCGGCAAGCAGGGTGGCAGCGCTCGCATGGTCGCCACGGTCGACCCGAAGGCCAAGCCGAAGAGCTTCCTGCTCAAGCCCGCCGGCGACTACGGCTATCGCCTCGTGCTGGATCTCTATCCCGGCGGGCAGAGCGATCCTGGCGACAACCCGGTCACCGACGACGCCCCTTCCGTGGCGGATGCGCCGGCCGAGGCGACTGCCGCGACCGCGCCGCGCGGCTCACGCGGCAAGTCGGTTCCCGCGGGCAAGCCGCCGATGCTGGCCGCCGAGCGCAAGGTGGTGGTCGCCATCGACGCTGGCCACGGGGGTGAGGACCCGGGCGCGCGCGGCGCGACCGGCCTGCGCGAGAAGGATGTCACCTTGCAGGTGGCGCGCGAACTCGCCGACCAGATCAATCGCCAGCCAGGGATGCAGGCGGTCCTCACGCGCAATGGCGATTACTTCATTCCGCTGAAGCGGCGCTACCAGATCGCGCGCGAGCACAACGCGGACATGTTCGTCTCGATCCACGCGGACGCGTTCAAGAACAGCGACGCCAAGGGCTCGTCGGTCTGGGTGCTGTCCCCTCGTGGCAAGACCTCCGAAGCCGCGCGCTGGCTGGCCGACCGCGAAAACCGGGCCGACCTTGTCGGCGGCGTGTCGCTGGACGACAAGGACGACACGCTCGCCGCCGTGCTGCTCGACCTGCAGCAGGGCTACGCGATGCAGGCCAGCGAATCGATCGCCGGCAACGTCCTGAAAGCGCTGGGCCGCCTTGGTCCCACCCATCGTGGCTACGTGGAGCGGGCCAACTTCGTGGTGCTGCGTTCGCCGGACGTGCCCTCGATCTTGGTCGAGACCGCCTTCATCACCAATCCTTCCGAGGAACGACGCCTGCGCGACGACGGCCACCGCCGTGAACTCGCCACCGCCGTCCTGGGCGGCGTGCGCAACTACTTCGAGTCGATGCCCCCGCCGGGTACCTGGTTCGCCGCCCAGGCGGCACGCCGGAACGGCACGTCGGTCGCCTCGACGGCGGCGTCTACCCCGGCCACGCCGGCGGCAGGCGCCGACGCCGATGCCGTCGCCTCCGGCGCGGTGAAGTCGGCGGCGCGCACGCCGCCGCCGAAGAAGCAGGCCACGAAGCCGGACGACAGGCAGCTCGCATCCGCCGATACGCCCGCGCCGGTGAAGAAATCCACCGCGCGCGCCGACGAAAACGTCCGCGACGTCCATCGCGTCAACCGCGGCGAGACGCTGACCGGCATCGCCCAGCAGTACGGGGTATCGGTCGGCGCGCTGAAGCTGGCCAACAAGATGACGGACAACAATGTGCGCATCGGCACGGTGATGGTGATTCCGTCGGGCTGAAGCGGGGCCGCACCCGCTTGGGCTATTCTTTCGACCTGAATGCCCGTCAGGTCGTGTCCCATGCCCATTCGTCCCCTTCCACCTGAACTGATCAACCAGATCGCGGCCGGAGAAGTGATCGAGCGTCCCGCCTCGGTGGTGAAGGAGCTCGTCGAGAACAGCATCGACGCCGGTGCGCGTCGCATCGAGGTCGACATCGAGCAGGGCGGGGTGCGGCTCATCCGCGTGCGCGACGACGGCGGCGGTATCCCGCGCGAGGAACTGGCGCTGGCGGTGGCATCGCACGCGACCAGCAAGATCGGCAGCTTCGACGACCTCGAGCGCGTGGCCAGCATGGGCTTTCGCGGTGAAGCGCTGGCGTCGGTGTCGTCGGTGGCACGTTTCTCCCTGACTTCCCGCCAGCAGGGCGAAGACTCCGCATGGCGCATCGATGTCGACGGCGGCCGCCTGCAGGAGGCGCGTCCCGCCCAGCATCCGCCCGGCACGACCATCGAAGTGCGCGACCTCTTCTACAACGTGCCCGCGCGGCGCAAGTTCCTCCGCGCCGAACGCACGGAGTTCGCGCATATCGACGATCTCCTGAAGTCGCTGGCGCTGGCGCGCGAAGGCGTGGATATCCGCCTCAGCCACAACGGCAAGCCGGTACGCCTGCTCAAGCCCGCGCGCGACGAAAACGCCGCGCTGGCACGCGTGGCCGAAGTGCTCGGCCCGGAATTCCCGGGGCAGGCGCTGCGCGTGGAACATGCCGCCGCCGGGATGCGGCTGTCCGGTTGGGTCGGCCTGCCGACCGCGTCCCGCTCGCAGGCCGACCAGCAGTATTTCTACGTGAACGGCCGCCTCGTGCGCGATCGTGTGGTCGCGCATGCGGTGCGCCAGGCCTATGCGGACGTGCTGTTCCATGGGCGCCACCCCGTCTTCGTGCTGTTCCTGGAACTCGATCCCGCAGGCGTCGACGTCAACGTGCATCCCGCCAAGAACGAGGTCCGTTTCCGCGAGCAGCGCCTGATCCACGATTTCCTCTTCCGTACCTTGCACGAGGCCCTGGCACAGACCCGCGCCGGGGTGTCCGCGCCGATAGCCGAGCCTTCCGTCCCGCTGATGGCGGCAGCCGGTGGCACGTCCTACGAAAACCGCCTGCCGTCGTCGCCGGCGATGCCGGCATGGCCGCAGGCATCGAGCCAGTCGCGATTGAGCCTCGGCGTGCGCGACGAGCCGCTGGCCGACTACGCCACGCTGTTCGGATCGATCGCGCCGCCACGACCCGCGACCTCGTGGACGCCGCCGTCCGGCAGCGAGGCGGAGCAGGGTGGGGATGTCCCGCCGCTGGGTTACGCCATCGCGCAGTTGAAGAACATCTACGTGCTGGCCGAGAACGAACACGGCCTCGTGCTGGTCGATATGCACGCCGCGCACGAACGCATCACCTACGAAAAGCTCAAGAGCGGCCGGATCACCGCCAACCTGCGTTCGCAGATGTTGCTCGTGCCGCTGACGATCGCGGTCAGCGCGAAGGAAGCGGCGGCGGCCGAGGAGCACGCCGACGCACTCGGCGAGTGGGGCCTTGAGTTGTCGCGCAGCGGTCCGGCTGGCGTGGTGGTTCGCCGCATTCCGTCGCTGCTGGAAGGCGCCGACGTCAGCCAGCTCACTCGCGACGTACTGGCCGAGCTCGCCCAGCACGGTAGCTCGCGCCGTCTCGAGGAACTGGAAAACGAATTGCTTTCCACCATGGCCTGCCACGGCTCCGTGCGCGCCGGACGCCGCCTCGGCATTCCTGAAATGAACGCGTTGCTGCGCGAGATGGAAGCCACGGAACGCTCCGGCCAGTGCAACCACGGCCGTCCGACCTGGGTGCAGTTGTCGCTGGGTGAGTTGGACCGCCTTTTCCTGCGCGGCCGATAGGTTTCCAAGAATCGGACGGCCAGCCGTCCATATGCCGAGGTTTACCCATGCTTTCCCCCTCCGAAACCGCATCCGTCGAACGAGCGCGCGCCGAACGCCTCGCCTTGCTCACGGCGCCAGGCGGATGGTTGAGCCTTGTCGGGCTCGAATGGCTGCAGCCCGGCCCCAACCGCCTGGGCAGTGCGCCGGACAACGACATCGTGTTGAAGGTGGGCCCGGAGCGGTTGGGCGTCGCCACGCTCGACGAGCGGGGCACCGTCGTGTTCGAACCGGCCAAGGGTAGCGGCGTCCTCGTCGACGGCAGGACGGTGGAACGCGCGGTCCTGGTGGACGATGCGTCGCCGACTCAGGCCGCTACCGAGGTACGTTTCGGCTCGGCGCATTTTTTCGTGATCGCGCGTGACGGCCGGAAGGCCTTGCGCGTGAAAGACGAGAACGCGGAAACGCGCACGGGATTCCGGGGGCTGGACTATTTCCCGATCGATCCGGCCTGGCGGATCGTCGCCGACTGGGTGCCGTTCGATCCACCGATGGAACTGGAGATGGGCACGGTGCTGGGCACGATCGAGAAGGAGAAGGTTCCGGGCAAGGCCGTGTTCGTGCACGAGGGCAGGACGTTCGAGTTGTATCCGGTCCAGGAAACACCGGACGCGTTGTTCTTCGTCTTCGCCGACCTCACCAGCGGCAAGGAGACCTATGGCGCGGCGCGCTTCCTCGACACCCCGCTGGCGAAGGACGGCAAGCTGGTGATCGATTTCAACGAGGCGCGCAATCCGCCTTGCGTGTTCACGCCGTACGCGACCTGCCAGCTGGCTCCGCCGGAGAATCGTCTCGACGTGCGCGTGACGGCCGGGGAACTGAACTACCGCGGCGCGTCGCACTGAGGCCGGTGGTTACACGCCCTTGAACGAAGCCTTGCGCCGTTCGAGGAAAGCCGAGGTGCCCTCGCGCATGTCCTCGGTGGAGAAGGCGATGGCGAAGCCCTGCGTTTCAAACGCCAGGCCCTGGTCGATGGCGCATTCGCCACCTTCGATCACGGCGTCGAGGATGCCCTTCAGTGCCAGCGGCGCCGCGGTCGCCAGCTGATCGGCCATCGCGTCCACCGTCGCGTCCAGTTCCTCGGCGGCGACGACACGGGTGACGATGCCCAGCCGTTCGGCCCGCGCCGCGTCCACCTGCTGGCCGAGCAGGCACAACTCCAACGCCGCGCCGCGCCCTGCGAGGCGGGTCAGCCGCTGCGTTCCGCCGAATCCGGGGATCAGGCCGAGACCGATCTCGGGCTGGCCGAAACGGGCCTTCTCGCTGGCCACGCGCAGGTGGCAGGCCATCGCCAGCTCCATGCCGCCGCCCAGCGCATAGCCCTGGATGCGGGCTATCACGGGCTTGCCGAGGCGCTCGATCGTGAGCATCAGGTCCTGTCCCGCGCGGGATGCGGCCTGCGCCTTCACGGGCGACCAGGCGGTCATCTCGGAAATGTCCGCGCCGGCCACGAAGGCTTTCTCACCGGCACCCGACAACACCACCACGCGCACCGCGTCGTCCTGGGCCGCCTGGCGGAAGGCCAGGGTCAGTTCGCCGATGGTTTCGCGGTTCAACGCGTTGAGCTTGTCGGGGCGATTGACGGTGATCGTGCGGACGGCGCCGCGGTCGGCGGTAGTGAGGGTGCGGAAGGCCATGTCGGGTTCCTGGCGGCGGGACAAGGAGGCGGATGGTAGCAGGCAGGGGAACCTTTGCCCCCGGCTTGGCGTCTCATGGCGAACGGGCGGGCCGGATGCCGATGGACTATCCTCCACGCACGCCCACGGTTCCGGGTTCACGGAGAACGGGATGTCACCCTTGCGTTTCCTGGTCATGTTCGTCGCGCTGTCGCTGTCCGCCGGAGCGGCGTGCGCGCAGTCGGCGCCCACGGCACCGGCCTCGGGTGCCCCGGCGATCGACAAGACCAAGCTGTCGTACGCCATCGGTTACCAGATCGGCACCCAGTTCGCGAACAGCGCGCAACCCGACGTCGATATCGCCGTCCTCGTGAAGGCCTTGCAGGACGGCTACGCGAAGCGGCCGCCCGGCGTGTCAATCGACGTGATGCAGCAGCAACTGGTGAATTTCGACGCCAAGGTGCAACGCGATTCGGCGGTGGAATTCCGCCGCGTGGCCCTGGCCAACGCGAAGCGCAGCGCCGATTTCCTCGCGCGCAACCGCACGCGTCCCGGCGTGGTCACCTTGCCGTCCGGTATCCAGTACGCCGTGCTCGCCAAGGGTCGCGGTCCGCAGGCCCAGGTCACCAGCACGGTGGTGGTCAACTATCGTGGCGCATTGATCGACGGTACGGAATTCGACAGCTCCTATGCGCATGGCAAGCCGGTGACGTTCACGGTGAACCGTGTCATCCCCGGCTGGCAGGACGTGATCCCGCGCATGCGGGTCGGCGATCGTTGGAAGGTCGTGATCCCGCCGGCGCTGGCGTATGGCGAACGCGGCGAACTGCCGCGCATCGGCCCCAACGAAGCCCTGGTGTTCGAGATCGAACTGGTCGATATCCGCCAGTAGGGCCGGCGCCGCCGCGCCGCCTCCGCTCGCGCTAGAATGGCCGACGGTATGGCCATCGCTACCTCCTCCACGCTTCCCTTGACGCCCTGCACGGGCGTCTGCCGGCTCGACGCGCGCGGCCTGTGCATGGGCTGCCTGCGCACGGGCGACGAGATCGCCCGGTGGTCGACCCTGAACGATGCGCAGAAGCTGTGGATCATGGATGAGATCCTGCCCCGCCGGCAGGCTGGCTGATGGACGACATGCTGGAGAGGCTTCGCGGCGCGCTGCTTCCCCTGGAGGCACCCCCTGGCCCGCGCGGGTGGAACCACGATGACATGGCCGAATTGATCGGCGATGCGCCGAGGCGTCCGGCCGCGGTTTTGATCGGCATCCGCGACGACCGCGAGCAGAACGTGCTGCTCACCGTGCGCACCGACACCTTGCAACAGCATGCGGGGCAGGTGGCTTTCCCCGGTGGCCGCGTCGAACCCGACGATGCCGGCGTGGTGGCTGCCGCGCTGCGCGAAAGCCAGGAAGAAATCGGCCTGGACGCGGCGATGGTGACGCCGCTGGGCTTCCTCGAATCGTTCGAGACCATCAGTGGCTACTCGGTCACGCCCGTGGTCGCGCGCGTTGCCGCCAACGCGGAACTCAAGCCGGACCCGGGCGAGGTGGCCGAAGTGTTCGAAGTACCTTTCGCGTTCTTCCTCGAACCGGCGAACCTGCGCCGCTACACGATGGAATTCCGTGGTCACCGCCGCGACATGGTCGAGTTCCTCCATGCGGGCTATCGCATCTGGGGTGTGACGGCGGCCATCCTGTTGAACCTGCTGAAACGGATGGGTCACCCATGCTGATCTCGCGCACGCTGATCGACGCGGCCACGGCCGCCCACTTGCCGGCGCACGACGTACTCTTCGTCGACGCGCGCTTCGACCTCAACCAGCCGGGAGGACGCGATCCGGGCAAGGGTGACCAGGACTATGCGTTGTCGCATGTACCGGGAGCGGTGCGTGCCGACCTCGACCGCGACCTCGCCGACATGGCGACGCCTTCGCAGGGGCGCGGTCGCCATCCGCTGCCATCGGCCGCATCCTTCTCGGCATGGCTTTCCCGCGCCGGGTGGCGGCCCGACGTGCAGGTGGTCGTCTACGACGCGGCCGGCGGATCGCTCGCCGCCGCGCGCTTCTGGTGGCTGGCGCGGTTGGCCGGCATCGACAACGTGGCGGTGCTGGATGGTGGCTGGCCGGCGTGGCTGGCGGAGGGCCTGCCCACGGACAACGTGCTGCCGCTGCGCGAGCCGACGACGGTGCATGCCGTCTTCGACGAGGCGGGCACCGTGAACGCGGAAGCGTTGGCCGAAGGGGTCGCCAGTGGCCGCCTGCTCCTGCTCGATGCGCGTGCGGCGCCGCGTTACCGGGGCGAGGTGGAGCCGCTGGACCCGGTGGCGGGTCATGTGCCCGGTGCGCGCAATCGTCCCTTCTCCGACAACCTGGACGCGGAAGGCCGGTTCCGTTCGCCGGAGGAACTGGCGCGGGCATTCAACGCGATGATCGCCCCACACCCGGCGGAGGATGTCGTGCACATGTGCGGGTCCGGTGTCACCGCCTGCCACAACCTGTTGGCGATGGAGTACGCGGGCCTGTGCGGCTCGCGGCTGTATGCACCGTCGTGGAGCGGTTGGGTGAGCGATCCCTCGCGTGCGGTGGCGACGGGCGAGGGCTGAACGCCCTTCAGAGCGGAACCGTACGCCGCTCCCGCGCGCTCACCTGCGCCGCCTCGATCACGCGGATCACGTCGCGCGCCTCGCGCGCCTCCACCGGTAGCGCCGTGCCATCGCGGATCGCCGCGGCCACGCCGTCGTAGAAGGCGGTGTAGCGGCCGGGCAGGGTCTCGATCGTGGTCACGCTGCCGTCGGCGTCGGTGAATCGGCCGAACAGGGCCGCGTCGTCCTCGCCCCAGCCGTCGCCGCCGGGACGCCGCCCCTCGCGCAGCGCCGCCTCCTGCCCGTCGATGCCGTACTTGACGAAGCTGCCGCCGTCGCCATGCACGAGATAGCGCGGGCCGGGGTCGCGCACGAGCACCGAGGCGTGCAGCACCGCGCGGCGGCGGCCGTAATCGAGCACGAGGTGGAAGTAATCGTCGGCCCGCGCGGCGGCACGTTGCCGGGTCACGTCGGCCGTGACCGCCAGCGGCAGGCCGAACAACACCAGAGCCTGGTCGATAAGGTGCGCGCCCAGGTCGTAAAGCAGGCCGGAACCCGGTGCCTCCGTTTCGCGCCACCCTTGCTTGATCTCCGGCCTGAACCGGTCGAAATGCGCTTCGTAGTACGCGACCTCGCCCAGCCGGCCGTCTTCGACGAGACGGCGCACGGTGAGGAAATCGTTGTCCCAGCGCCGGTTCTGGAAGACCGAGAGCTTGCGACCGCGTTCCGACGCCAGGGCGATCAGCGCCTCGGCCTCGGCGGCGTTCAAGGTGAACGGTTTATCCACGACCACGTGCTTGCCCGCCTCCAGCGCGGCACGGGCGAGCGAAGCATGGCTCTCGTTGGGCGTGGCGATCACCACCAGCTCGATCGCCGGGTCGGCGAGCAGGTCTTGAGGGTTTTCGTATGCCTTCGCCTCGGGAAAGTCGCGCAGGATGTCGTCGCAACGCCGGCTGCCGATGGCTGCCAGGCGCAGGCCTTCGGCGGCCGCGATCAGGGGGGCGTGGAAGAAGGCGCCCGCCGTGCCATAGCCGATGAGGCCGGTGGGGATCGGTTGGGTGAGGGTTCGGGTAGGGGGCATGGCGGCAAGGTTAGCGCGAGTGGCCTGATCGTTTCGTTTAGGATTCCACCGTTTTTACCGCTTTCGGGCCAGGCCATGACCACGTTAGACATCGACGCCGCCCAGCGCGCGCGCCTGCCCCGACAGATTCCGTACATCGTCGGCAACGAAGGCTGCGAGCGCTTCAGCTTCTACGGGATGCGCAACATCCTCACCCCGTTCCTCGTCACCTCGCTGCTCATGTACCTGCCGGAGACGGAGCGGCCGGGGGCGGCGAAAGATGTATTCCATACCTTCGTGATCGGCGTGTACTTCTTTCCGCTGCTCGGCGGCTGGCTGGCCGATCGCTGGTTCGGCAAGTACCGGACCGTGTTGTGGCTCAGCCTCGTGTACTGCGTGGGCCACCTGTGCCTGGCGCTGTTCGAGCACAGCGTCACCGGCTTCTATACGGGGCTGGCATTGATCGCCCTGGGTGCGGGCGGAATCAAGCCTTGCGTCGCGGCCTTCGTCGGCGACCAGTTCGACGAGGGCAACCGGCACCTGGCCAAGGTGGTGTTCGACGCCTTCTACTGGATGATCAACGTCGGTTCCTTCCTGGCCTCGCTGCTGATGCCCTTCTTCCTGCACCGGTACGGCGCCGCGGTGGCGTTCGGCATTCCCGGCGCCTTGATGTTCGTCGCGACGCTGGTGTTCTGGAGTGGCCGACGGCACTACGTGATGCTGCCGCCGGCTGGCAACGATCCCCATGGATTCACCAAGATCGTCCTTACGGCGTTGCTAGCGCGTGCACCGGGGCAGGGAAGGCCGGGATTGACGGTGGCGGTCCTCGCCGCTTGTCTCGCCCTCGCGTCGCTGGCGCTCGCACCGATGCTGGGTATCGTCGCCGCCCTGTGCCTCGCCTTCGTCTGCCTGCTCGGAGGCGTCGGCATCGGCACGCGCATGCAGCTGGAACGCGCGCGGGGCACGCATCCGGACGAAGCGGTCGACGGTGTCGGCGCGGTATTGCGCGTGCTCCTGGTGTTCGCGCTGGTCACCCCGTTCTGGTCGTTGTTCGACCAGAAGGCATCCACCTGGGTACTCCAGGCGAACGCGATGACCATGCCGGAATGGCTGCATCCCGCGCAGATGCAGGCGATCAATCCCGCCCTGGTCCTGTTGCTGATCCCGTTCAACAACCTCGTGCTGTTCCCCTTGTTGCGGCGCGCGGGAATCGAACCGACCGCCTTGCGCCGCATGACCACGGGTATCGCGCTCTCGGCCGTCGCATGGATGATCGTCGGCGCGATCCAGCTCGCGATCGACGGTGGCGATCCGGTCTTCGTCGCCTGGCAGATCCTCCCCTATGTGTTTCTCACGATGGGTGAGGTGCTCGTGTCCGCGACCGGACTGGAATTCGCCTATAGCCAGGCGCCGCCCTCGATGAAGGGCACGTTGATGAGCTTCTGGACGCTCAGCGTCACCGTGGGCAACCTCTGGGTGCTGCTGGCTAACGCGGGTGTGCGCAACGAGACGGTCCTCGCCGGCATCGCCGGTACCGGCATGGGTACCGCCGCGTTCCAGATGTTCTTTTTCGCCGTGTTCGCCGCCGTGGCCGCGCTGGCTTTCGGCCTGTATGCGAGGCGATACCGCGAGATGGATTACTACCGGCGCGCATGACGCCGCCTGCACGGGAAAACGTGGACGATCCGCGTGGACCGTGAAGGAGAAACGCGATGCCCCATCACAGACCGTCCTCACCGCTGCCCGCCTCCGCCGCCGTCGAGTGGCCGGGCAAGGTGGTCCTCGTCACCGGTGGCGCGCAAGGCATCGGCAAGGGCATCGCCGAGGCGGTGCTGGCGGCCGGCGGCAGCGTCATCATCGGCGACCTCGACGCGGAAGCCGGCAAGGCCTGCCTGGACGAGTGGAACGCGGGCGACCGCGCCGCGTTCCTGGTCCTGGACGTCTCCCGGGAAGCCAGCGTGAAGCGCTTCGTCGGCAGCGCGTTGCGTCGTTTCGGCCGCATCGACGGGCTCGTGAACAACGCCGGCATCGCCGATGCGCATACGGGGCCTGTCGAAGGCCTTGCGTGGCACGAATGGAAACGCCGCATCGACACCAATCTCGGCGGCGTCTTCCTGTGCAGCAAGCATGCGTTGCCGGCGTTGAAGAAGAGCAACGGAGCGATCGTCAACATCGCCTCGTCGCGTGCGCATCAGTCCGAGTCCGACACCGAAGCCTATGCCGCGAGCAAGGGCGGGATCGTGGCCTTCACCCATGCGCTGGCGATCAGCGCGGGACCGGTACGCGTGAACGCGATCAATCCGGGATGGATCGTCGTGGACGACTGGAAGAAACCGTCGCAGCGACGTCAACCGACGTTGTCCGCCGCGGACCATGCGCAGCACCCGGTGGGCAGGGCGGGCGTGCCGCCCGATGTCGCGGCGCTCGCGGTGTTTCTGCTGTCGTCGCAGGCGGGGTTCATCACGGGAGAGAACTTCACTGTCGACGGGGGCGTGTCGCGAAAGATGCAGTACGTGTAAGAGCATCGCCGACCCTGCCGGCGATGGATGCTAGCTAGATCGCCCCAGCCGGATCGGCGTCGTCACCCCGGCGGCGAAGCGTCGTTCTCCCTCGTCATAATCCCACTGCTCCACCACGCAGGCACCGCGATCCCGCGATGCCTCGTGGCGGATCACATGGAACGAATTGCTGATTCCTTCACGGGTGCGCCGGGATACCGCCGTGCCCGCCTGCACCGACCACAACTCGCTGGCCAGATGGCGTGCCTGCGTATCGAGCGGGCGCACGTAGGGCAGATGGATATGGCCGCCAAGGATGAGATCGGCACCCGCGGCGGCCCAGGCGGCGATCGCCCGTTCGTGGTTGATGAGCAGGTTGGCGACGTCCTTCTCGCGGATCACATGCACGGGCTGGTGCGTGACCACGATACGCAGCTGATCCACGCGGGCCCGCGCCAGCCGCCGGCACACGCGATCGATCTGGCCATCGGACACCGCGCCGTCCTTGTGCCGTGACGGACGAACGGTATTCACGCCGATCGCCAGGACGTCGTCGTTCTCGAACTCCGGTTCCAGGTCATGGCCGAAGGCATGGCGGAACGCGCCGAAGGGGTCGACGATGCGCGCGAAGAGATTGAACAAGGGCACGTCGTGGTTGCCGGGGATCGCCAGCGTGGGACGGTCGTAGCCATCGACGAAGCGTTTCGCCGCCGCGAACTGCGCGCGGCGCGCGCGTTGGGTCACGTCGCCCGAGAGGATCACCAGGTCCGGCCGCAACGCGACGATGGCTTCGTGGAGCGCCGCTACCGCCTCGGGCCGCTCCGTGCCGAAGTGCGGATCGGATATCTGGACGATCACGCTCATCCCGGATCCTCGCCCGGCTTGCGCGTGCGGTCGGTGAGCAGGGACAGCGGTCGTGGCGCGGCGCGGAAGACCAGTGGCGGCATGAGCCTGACGATCTCTCCATCGACGGCCACCTTGATCGCATGGCGATGGTGTTTCGGTGTCACGGTGATTTCGCGGAAGCCGAAACTCACGGCGTTCTCCGCTTCACCGAGCTTGCCCAGCGCGCCATGCAGGATCAGGCCGAGCATGGTGAGCCTGCCGATCGGTTTCAACACGAGGCCGGCAAGCGTGCCATCGTTACGCATCACGTCGGCGGCTTCGCGCAGGCCGATCTTTTCGAGTTGCAGCGCGTTATTGCCCACGAACAGCGTGGGCGTGCGCAACTGGCGCGTGCGCTCGCCGTCGCTGACCTCGATGCGCAGGGGGCGGTAGCCGCGCATCATCGTCGCCAGTCCCGACCACAGCGCCACGATGCGATGCCTGCCGAAACGCTGTTTCCACGTTTCCCTGTCTTCCAGCACCTGCGGATAGAGACCGAGGCTGGCGTTCACGAGGAACACCCGATCGTTGACCATGCCGATCTGGGTATCGGAGGGCGTCGCCCTTAGCAGGGCTTCCGTGGCGCCGCGGGTGTCCGTGGGAATGCCGTGCGTACGGCCGACGAAGTTGAACGTGCCTTGCGGCAGCACACCCATGGGCAGCGACTCGGCCCAGGCCGTTCCCGCCACGCAGTTGATCGTTCCATCGCCGCCGGCGGCCACGATGGCTCCGCCTTCCCGCTTCGCGTGCGCGGCGGCATCGCGGACGAGGTCCTTGATGTCGCGGGTTCCGTCGATGAGGAAGAAGCGATGCGGGCGGCCCGCCGCGTCGAGGATCGAGGCGATCTCGGCGCGCGCGGCCTCGGCGTCCTGCTTGCCCGATCCGGCGTTCATGACGATGGCGAAGCAAGGGCATGGGTTCATTCGCCAAAACAACCATTCGCGGTGTCACGACCGCATGAAATCACGCCAGGCTCTTGCGCCCCTCGCGGAGCCGGAAATACTCCGCGCCGCCTGCGCACAGCGTCAACCATGCCAGCCCGGTCGCATACCCCGCCATCACGTCGCTGAAGTAATGCACTTGCAGGAGGATGCGGCTGATCCCGACGATAGTGATCATGCTCACCGCGGCCACCACGATGGCCCGGTGCCAGCGTGGCGGGCAGAGCACGAGCGCCACGTAGGCGAGCATGCCGTAGAACACCATCGACCCCGAGGCGTGGCCGCTCGGGAAGCTATAGCTGTGTTCGACGATGAAGCCATGGTCGTGCAGGGGCCGCTCGCGCTGGAACCATGCCTTCAACGCGCTGTTGATGACGGCGGTTCCCACCAGGGTGGTGATCCAGCTGGCCGCGAGGCGGAAATGACGGCGCCACAGCAGCGCGAGGAAGATGACGAACGTGGCGATGCCGACCACGAGGGGATCGCCGGCGTGAGTGACCAGGGCCACGGCGCGCAGCACGGCCGTGGGCATGTTCTCGCGCAGGGCCGCCGCGAGATCCGCATCGAACACGGTCAGGCCGGCCGCCTCACGCACCTCGACCGCGATCGCGGTGGCGATCACCAGCATCGCCACCACCACGGCCACGGCGGTGGCGGGCCGCAGGAACGCGCGGGCGGCCGCGTCGTGGCCTTCGCGGCGGCGCATGGCGCGACGCCACGCCACGTCCGCACCGCCCAGCGCAAGAACGAGCAGTGCGGCCCAGAGCGACAAGGCATGTCGGCTGATCCACTCGGTATCCATTCCGTTCGCTCCTCGTCTCGTGTCAGGATCGGCGATGTTGCCACGCCGCGCGCCCGCGGCTCGAGAAGGGGTCGTCTGATGAAAGCTCTATCCGCCCGCGCCATCCTTGCCCTGGCGCTTGCCACGGCGGGCTTTGCCGCCCATGCCGACGACGCGCCATTGGCGCACCGCATCGTCCGCGTCACGCTCGACGGTGCCAGCGACAAGGGCACCTCGGGACGCCTGATCCTGTTCGCCGCGCCCGCCTCGGCGGCGAAGGACGGCAAGCTCGAGGCTGTCGATACCAATCCGTTCCAGCCCAAGGCCGTGTCCGTGGCCGCTCGCGAGGTGGCATGGATCGCGCCGGGCCAGTCGGTCGACCTGGACACCGACGGGGAGGCGTTCCCGGCAGGGTTCTCGACGCTGCCACCGGGGGATTACTTCTTCCAGGCCGTGCTCGATGTGGATAACGACTACAACTATGGCGGCCGCCATGCCGGCGACCTCATCAGCGACGTGACGCCGGTGAAGCTCACGCCGGGTGGCAGCCTGCCGGTGCTGAAACTGAGCAAGGCCGTGCCGCCGCGGGATCCCTGGGTCCTGCCGCCGATGGCGCCGCAGGCGGTTCGCGACGCCCTGCCGGAGGCGCGCCAGCATGCTCACGCGGAGATACTGCAAAGCCCGCTGCTGACCGCCTTCGCGGGCCATCCCGTGTCGGTCCGCGCCTGGGTGGTCACGCCGCCCGGCTACGATCCCAAGGGCACGACGCGTTATCCCACCGTCTTCCTCACCCATGGTTTCACGGGCGGCTTCGACCGTTACGCGGGGACGATCGCCTACCTGTGGCTGGCGATGTCCAAAAAAGAGATGCCGCCGATGATCTGGGTGCTGCTCGACGAATCGGGCCCGACCGGCACGCACGAGTTCGCCGACTCGGTGAACAACGGGCCGTGGGGCCAGGCACTCACCACGGAATACATCCCGTGGCTCGAAGGGCGCTACCGCATGGACGGCAAGCCCGGCGGCCGCTTCCTCACCGGACACTCGTCCGGCGGCTGGGCGACGCTGTGGTTGCAGACGCGTTACCCCAAGGAGTTCGGCGGCACCTGGTCGACCTCGCCCGATGCCAGCGATTTCCGCGATTTCACCGGCGTCGACATCTATGCCGTGAATGGCAACGCCTACAAGAAGCCGGACGGCACGCCCATTCCGCTGGTGCGCGACAAGGGGAAGGTCATCGCTTCCCTTGAAACCTTCGTCAAGCTGGAAGACGTACTGGGCGCTTACGGCGGCCAGTTCGCCTCGTTCGAATGGGTGTTCTCGCCACGTGGCAAGGACGGCCGGCCCCAGCAGCTGTTCAACCGCGTCACCGGTGCGGTGGACCCCGCCGTCGCGGCGTACTGGCGCGACCACTACGACATCGCCCAGCGCCTGCGCACGCAGTGGCCGGCGCTGAAGCCGGACCTCGATGGCAAGATCCACGTCATCGTCGGCACGGCCGATACCTTCTACCTTGACGGCGCTGCGAAATTGCTCAAGGAAACCCTCGACGGCCTGCACGCGAAGAGCGATATCCGCTTCCTTCCCGACAAGACCCATTTCGACCTCTACACCGAGGGTGACGACCGGCAGGCGCTGTTGAAGAAGATCGCCTGGGAGATGTACGGCGTGGCGCGGCCGGGGCAGGGCAGGTAGGGGACGCCTCGCGGACTCGAATCGCCGACAGGGTCGGCTCCCACCACAGCCGGAGCCATGCATGCTTTCCCTCCTGAGCTACGGGCCATGCATGCCCTGGTGGGAGCCGGCTTTGTCGGCGATGCCTGGTGGGAGCCGACCCTGTCGGCGATGCTCTTCGACCAAGGTCCAGAGGCACCCTGGTAACCACTGTCCTACCCTCAAGGACGAATCCATCCCGGAGGCGCATTCATGGACTACGAGGCATCCTGGCGACGCTCGGTCGATGAACCGGAGGCGTTCTGGGGCGAGCAAGCGCGGTTGATCGACTGGCAAACGCCACCGCGGCGCATCCTCGACCAGTCCAACCCGCCTTTCCGCCGCTGGTTCGTCGGTGGAACCACCAACCTCTGCCATAACGCGGTGGATCGCCATCTCGATGCACGCGGCGACCAGCTCGCCATCGTCGCGGTGTCCACCGAAACAGGCGTCACCCGAGAGATCAGTTACCGCGAACTGCATCGCGAGGTGAACGCCTTCGCGGCCATCCTCGTCGAACTCGGCGTGGGCAAGGGCGATCGAGTCGTCATCTACATGCCCAACATCGCCGAGGCGGTGTTCGCCATGCTGGCCTGCGCACGCATCGGCGCGATCCATTCCGTCGTCTTCGGCGGCTTCGCCGCGCACAACCTGGCCCTGCGCATCGACGATGCGGAGCCGAAGCTGCTGGTCTGCGCCGATGCGGGCATGCGCGGCGGCAAGATCATTCCGTACAAACCCCTGGTGGACGCGGCGCTGCGCGAGGCGAAGGCGCCACCGGCGCATGTGCTCGTCGTCCGGCGTGGACTCGATCCCGACATGGCATGGGTGACGGACCGCGACGTCGACCACGCGCCGCTGCGTGAGAAGCACCTCGATGCGAGGGTTCCCGTCGAGTGGCTGGAATCGAACGAGCCGAGCTATCTGCTCTACACCTCGGGTACCACGGGCAGGCCGAAGGGTGTACAGCGCGATGTAGGCGGCTATGCGGTGGCGCTCGCTGTTTCGATGACGGCGATCTTCGACCTGCAGCCGGGCCAGACCATCCTGTGCACATCGGACGTCGGCTGGGCCGTGGGGCACTCGTACAACGTGTACGGCCCACTCATCGGTGGATGCACCGCCATCCTGTACGAAGGGCTTCCCACCGGTCCCGACCCCGGCATCTGGTGGCGCCTTTGCGAGAAGTACAAGGCACGCACCATGTTTTCCTCGCCCACTGGCATCCGCGTGCTGAAGAAGCAGGATGCGGCGTGGTTGGGGAAGTACGATCTCTCGTCGCTGAAGTGGATCTTCCTCGCGGGCGAGCCGCTCGACCAGCCGACCTACGACTGGCTCACCACCGGTACCGGCAAGACCGTGGTGGACAATTACTGGCAGACCGAAACAGGCTGGCCGGCCTTGTCCCTCATGCCGGGACTGGACCTCAAGCCGGTGAAGCCGGGTTCGCCCGGCTTTCCGACGTTCGGATATCGCATGCGCGTGATCGACGAGGCGACCGGCGAGGAAAAACCGGCAGGGGAAAAAGGCGTGCTGGTGATCGAGCCGCCCTTGCCGCCGGGTTGCCTCACGACGATATGGCGTGACGACGAGCGCTATCGGCGCAATTACTTCGGCCACTTCAAGGAACTGCTGTATAGCTCGCTGGACTGGGCGGTACGCGACGCCGATGGCTACTTCTTCATCCTGGGACGTACCGACGACGTGATCAACGTGGCCGGGCATCGCCTGGGCACGCGCGAGATCGAGGAATCGGTGGCGACGCTCGGCGCGGTGGCCGAGGTGGCGGTGGTCGGTATCGCCGACGAGCTGAAAGGGCAGGTACCCGCCGTCTTCGCCACGCTGAAGCAAGGCGTCACGGACGATCCGCGCGACGTGGCGCAGGCGATGGAGCGGCGCGTGGTGGAGTTGCTGGGGGGCGTGGCGCGTCCCGCCTGCGTCTACGTGGTGGGCGCACTGCCAAAGACCCGCTCGGGCAAGCTGCTGCGCCGTGCCCTGCAGGCGCTGATGCAGGACACCGACCCCGGCGACTTGTCCACCCTGGACGATCCGGGCGCCCTGGAGGAAATTCGCCAGGCCATTGCCCGCGGCCCGCACTGCGGGCAAAGACGGACCTGAGAGGGCCGTGCCCCGCCCCGCTGTGGGAGCCGCTTCAGCGGCGATCCCGCGGCAGCGGCCAGGCCGAGGCAAGCACCCATCGCCGCTGAAGCGGCTCCCACAGGGACGCGGCTCCGCGAAGCGGTGCCCGCGTGAAGTGGCATTCTCCCGCGACGCAGCAAGGCCTCGTCGCGGCGGTGCGCTAAAATGGCTCTCTTTGCTTCGGAGAGTTCCATGGCACAGCAACCCTCGGCCGGTGCCCGCTTCCGCGCCGCGCTCGCGGCCGAACAGCCGCTGCAAGTGATCGGTGCGATCAACGCCAATCATGCGCTGCTGGCCAAGCGTGCCGGGTTCCGTGCCATCTACCTGTCCGGAGGCGGTGTCGCCGCGGGTTCGCTGGGCCTGCCGGACCTGGGCATCAATACGCTCGACGACGTGCTCACCGATGTCCGCCGCATCACGGATGTCTGCGACCTGCCGCTGATGGTCGACATCGATACCGGCTTCGGTCCCAGTGCCTTCAATATCGCCCGCACGGTGAAAAGCCTGGTCAAGTTCGGCGCCGCCGCTTGCCATATCGAGGATCAGGTCGGCGCGAAGCGCTGCGGTCATCGTCCGGGCAAGGAAATCGTCACCACCGAGGAAATGGCCGATCGCGTCAAGGCCGCCGCCGATGCCAGGACGGATCCCGACTTCTTCCTGATCGCCCGCACCGATGCCATCGCCGTGCTTGGCGTGGATGCCGCCATCGAGCGTGCCATCGCCTGCGTCGAGGCCGGTGCCGATGCGATCTTCGCCGAGGCCGCCTACGACCTGCCGACGTACAAGCGTTTCGTCGACGCGGTGAAGGTGCCCATCCTTGCCAACATCACCGAGTTCGGCCAGACGCCGCTGTTCAGCACGCAGGAGCTGGGTAGCGTCGGCGTGGGCATCGTGCTCTATCCGCTATCCGCGTTCCGCGCCATGAACAAGGCCGCCGAGAACGTCTACAACGCCATCCGCCGCGACGGTCACCAGCGCAACGTCATCGACACGATGCAGACGCGCGAGGAACTCTACGACCGCATCGGTTACCACGCTTACGAACGTCACCTCGACGAACTGTTCTCCAAGAAGGGTTAAGGAGTTACGCAATGAGCGACACCACCACCCAGCCCAAGGCGAAGAAATCGGTCGCCCTCTCCGGCGTGCCGGCCGGCAACACCGCGCTGTGCACGGTCGGCCGCAGCGGCAACGACCTGCATTACCGCGGCTACGACATCCACGATCTCGCGGCGAAGGGCTCGTTCGAGGAAGTGGCCTACCTGCTGGTGCACGGGGTTCTGCCGAACTGGATGGAGTTGAACGCCTACCGCGCCAAGCTCAAGCGGCTGCGGGGCTTGCCGGCCCCGGTCAAGAGCGCGCTCGAACTCCTGCCCGCGTCGACGCACCCGATGGACGTCATGCGCACGGGCGCCTCGGTGCTCGGCACGGTGCTGCCGGAGAAGGACGACCATAACCTCACCGGCGCGCGCGACATCGCCGATCGCCTGATGGCCAGCTTCGGCTCGATGCTGCTGTACTGGTACCACTTCAGCCATAACGGCAAGCGGATCGAAACCGAGACCGAGGACGAATCGATCGCGGCGCACTTCCTGCACCTGCTGCACGGGCGCAAGCCGAGCGACCTGCATTCGCACGCACTCGACCGTTCGCTGGTCCTTTACGCCGAGCATGAGTTCAATGCCAGCACGTTCGCCGCGCGTGTCATCGCGGGCACCGGATCGGACATCTACTCGGCGATCACCGGCGCGATCGGTGCGTTGCGCGGTCCCAAGCATGGTGGCGCCAACGAAGTGGCGATGGAAATCATCGCGCGTTATCGCGACGCGGCCGAGGCGGAAGCGGATATCCGCGCGCGCGTCGAGCGCAAGGAGATCATCATCGGCTTCGGGCACCCGGTGTATACCGTGTCCGATCCGCGCAACGAGATCATCAAGGAAGTGGCGCGCAAGCTCTGCACCGATGGTGGCAATCCGCGCCTGTTCGAGGTATCGGAGAAGATCGAGAAGCTGATGTGGGAACTGAAGAAGATGTTCCCGAACCTCGATTGGTACTCGGCCTCGGCATATCACATGATGGGCGTGCCGACGGCGATGTTCACGCCGTTGTTCGTCATCGCACGCACCTCCGGCTGGAGCGCGCATGTGATCGAGCAACGACAGGACGGCAAGATCATCCGTCCGAGCGCGAACTACACGGGGCCGGAAGACCTGGCGTATACGCCGATCGAGAAGCGTTAAGCCCCAAGAACCTGGTGGGAGCCGACCCTGTCGGCGATCCCGCGGCAGCGGGCCAGCTTATGGCAAGCACCCATCGCCGACAGGGTCGGCTCCCACCAGGGATTGGGGACACGCTTCTCTTGTGGGAGCCGCTTCAGCGGCGATGGATATGCCGCTCCGCAGGAATCGCCGGCATAGCCGGCCCCCACAAGAGTTACAACGCCGCCGCCAGGCGGGTGGCCTTGTCGATCGCCCGTTTCGCGTCCAGTTCGGCGGCGACATCCGCACCGCCGACCAGGCGCACGTCCACGCCGCGCGCGACCAACGCGTCGTGCAAGTCGCGGTTCGGTTCCTGGCCCGCGCAGACGATCACGTTGTCCACGTCCAGCACCCGTGGCTGCCCGTCGATCACGACATGCAGCCCATGGTCGTCGATGCGTTCGTAGGCGACGCCACCGATCATCTGCACCCGCTTGTTCTTCAGCGTGGCGCGATGCACCCAGCCGGACGTCTTGTTGAGCCGGCCGCCCGGGCGGCCGGCGCTTCGCTGTAGCAGCCAGATCTGCCGCTCCGGCTTTTCCGGCTGTGCGGGCATCAGGCCGCCCGGTGTCGCCATGCTCATGTCGACGCCCCATTCCTTCGTCCACCGGCCGATATCCGTGGTGGGGGAGGGCGCCGCTTCGCTGAGGAACTCCGCCACGTCGAAACCGATGCCGCCGGCGCCGATGATCGCCACCTTCTTGCCTACGGGCGCATCGGCCTGCAGGACGTCGAGGTAGCTCAGCACTGTTCCGTGGTCGGCCCCGGGAAGATCCAGCGCACGCGGCAGCACGCCCGTGGCGAGGATGACGGTATCGAAGCCGCCATCGGCGAGGACCTCCACGGTCGCCGGCGTGCCCAGCCGGCGTTGCACGCCGGTGGCGTCGAGGCGATGGTCGAAGTAGCGCAGCGTCTCGCTGAATTCCTCCTTGCCGGGAATGCGCCTGGCCATGTTGAACTGTCCGCCGATGACCGTGGCGCGATCGAACAGTGTCACCGCATGACCGCGCTCCGCGAGCGTGGTCGCGGCGGCGAGGCCGGCAGGGCCCGCGCCGACGACAGCCACGCGCTTCTTCGTCGCGGTGGGCAGGATCTTCAGCTCGGTCTCGTGGCACGCGCGTGGATTCACCAGGCACGACGCGCGTCGGTTCTCGAATACATGGTCGAGGCACGCCTGGTTGCAGGCGATGCAGGTGTTGATCGCCTCGGGCCGCGCCGCGCGCGCCTTGTTCACCCATTCGGGATCGGCCAGCAGAGGGCGCGCCATGGAGACCATGTCGGCGTCGCCGTTGGCCAGGATGCGTTCGGCGACGTCCGGCATGTTGATCCGGTTGGTGGTCACCAGCGGAATGCCCACTTCGCCCTTCATGCGCCGCGTCACCCAGGTGAACGCGCCGCGCGGGACGCTGGTCACGATGGTGGGGATGCGCGCCTCGTGCCAGCCGATACCCGTGTTGATGATGGTCGCGCCCGCTGCTTCGATGGCCTTGCCGAGCGTGACGATATCGGTCCAGGACTGCGATTCGTCGACCAGGTCGAGCATGGACAGCCGGTAGACGATGATGAAATCCCCGCCCAGCGCCTCACGCATGCGGCGCACGATCTCGATGGGAAAACGCATGCGGTTTTCGGCCGGGCCACCCCAGCGGTCCGTGCGCTTGTTGGTGCGCGGAGTGAGGAACTGGTTGATCAGGTAACCTTCCGAACCCATGACCTCGACGCCGTCGTAGCCGGCATCGCGCGCCAGCTTCGCGCTGCGCACGAAGGCATCGATGCTGCGCTCCACCCCTCGTGCGGACAGCGCGCGCGGCGTGAAGGGGGTGATCGGCGACTTGATCCGCGACGGTGCCACGGAAAACGGCTGGTAGGCATAGCGTCCCGCGTGCAGGATCTGCATGCAGATCTTCCCGCCCTCGGCATGCACCGCGCGGGTGACCTTGCGATGCCGGCCGACATGCCAGGGCATCGACATCGTCCCCGACATCGGCTTCAGCCAACCCTGGATGTTCGGCGCGATGCCACCGGTGACGATCAGGCCCACGCCGCCACGCGCACGTTCGGCGAAGAACGCGGCGAGCTTGTCGTAATCCGCCGCCTTGTCTTCCAGTCCCGTATGCATCGAGCCCATGAGGACGCGATTGCGCAAGGTGGTGAAACCCAGGTCGAGCGGGGCGAGCAGGTGCGGGTAGGCCACGGGAGGCTCCGGTTCAAACGATCGTTCGAATGATCGTCGCAACCGGCGCCGACGGCAAGGGCGGGCGCAGCAGTGGGCCAGGCGCCCCAGCGGCGTTACGGCGTGTATCGCCGCGTTTACACGCGGGGCCCTACGGCCGGTCCGCGAAAAACGCTAAATCCGCATGGCAGCACGTTCTTGCGAGGCGGATTGACGAAGGCACGCAATTTGCTCCGTTCTTTCACCCGGTGCGTTGGCAGGACGTCCGGTCATCCCGAAAAAACAGGGGTTTCGCGTCGCTCACAGGAGACTCTCCCATGCGTAAGACTCTTATTGCCACGGCGATCTGCCTCGCCATCGGATTTGCCTTGCCGGCCATGGCCGACGACACCCAGACCGGATCCTCGGGTGCCAGCGCGCAGCGCAGATCGATTGCCGTGCAGTATTCCGATAGCTCCACCTATACGGACAGCTCGACACACAGCCGGACCGACACCACGTCCGGATCGTTCAACACCACCAATGCCATCTCTTACACCGTGCTCAACGGAAGCGTCAGCAACGTGGGCGTGAGCGGCATCGGCAATATCGCCCGCAACCTCGGTAACGCCAATGGCGGACGCGGTGGCAGTGGCGGCGACGGCTACGGCGCCGTCGGTTACGGCGGCACGGGCGGATCGGGCGGAGATGGCGGCAACGCGCGTGCGCGCGGCGCGGTCGGTGGCGACGGCTCCGCGTCGAGTGGCGACGCGGGTGCGTTGACCGCCTCCGCGGGCGGCGACGGCTCCGGCGATGGCGGTAACGCCAACGGCGACGGTGGCCGGGCCAACGCGCGCGGTGCGGGTGCCGACACGGCGACCGGCGGCTCCACGGCCAGCACCGGTGGCGCAAGCGCCAGTACGGGCGGCGCGGGAACCTCCGGCGACGCGACCGGAACGGCCACGGGCGGAACCGGCACAGGCGGTGCCGGTGGCACGGCGATGGCGGCCGGCGGCGAAGGCGGTGCCGGTGGCGCGGGCGCGTCGGGCACGGGTGGCGCAGGCGCGGGTGCCGACGGTGGCGCCGGTGGCGCGGGTGGCACGGCCTATGCCGACGCGGGTGCGTTCGACATGTCCAACAACATGGGCAGCGCGGGCGCGGCGGCCGCCGGCATCTCCAACTTCGCGCAGAACAGCGGCGCGGCGTCGTTGATCCAGCAGGGCGTGAATGTCCAGGCCAACCTCAGCGTGGGCTCGGCTCCGTAACGGCTGGACCGGTAGCAAAGGGAACCACGGAGCGTTCCGGCGCTCCGTGGTCATCCGAAGGGAAGCACCAGCACCTTCAGGAGAACACCCATGCGGCAGCAACACGAACATCGGGCGCGACGGGCGTGGGCCCTGGTAGCCCTGGCTTGCGTCGGCGGAACCGCGTTCGCCACGCCTCCCGCCAATGAACCGCCACCGGCCGCGTTCGGCAAGGCCACTCCCGTCGAACAGCTGCAAGCCATGACCGGTGGCAGCGGGACCACGAACAACATCAACCAGCAGACGCTCAACGGCACGATGAGCGACACCGAGGCGAAGAACACCATCAGCGGCGGCAATGTCGTCTCGGGTAGCGCGTTCGACAACTCGGCCGGCTTGCCGACGGTGATCCAGAACTCCGGCAACAACGTGCTGATCCAGAACTCCACCATCGTCAACGTGCGGATGAATCCATGAAGGCCGCCTGTGCCCTCGCACTCTTGCTCGTCGTCGTGGCGCCCGCCGCGCCGGCGATGAAGGCGGAGGTGCAGACCAGCCCGGGTACCTCGTACCCGGTGCGGATGACGAGCCTGAAAGAGGCGCGCTTCCGCAACACGATCCGGCAGAAGTACGACTTCAGTTGCGGCTCCGCCGCCGTCGCCACGCTGTTGACCTATCAATATGGCTATCCGGTCGACGAGCAGTCCGCCTTCGACGTGATGTACACCCACGGCGATCGCGCGAAGATCGGCAAGGAGGGATTCTCGTTGCTGGATATCAAGCGGTTCCTCGCCTCGCGCGGTTTCGAGGCCGATGGCTTCGAGGTGCCGCTGGAGAAGCTCGACAACGAAGGCGTTCCCGCGATCGTGCTCATCAACGAGCGCGGCTATCACCACTTCGTCGTGGTGAAGGGCTACAAGAACGGCCGCGTGCTGGTGGGCGATCCGGCCCGTGGCACACGCGCCATGTCCAAGCGGCGGTTCGACGCCATGTGGAACAACGGTGTCGTCTTCGTCATCCACAACCAGCGCGACCGCGCCATCTTCAACAGTCCACGCGACTGGGCGGTCGCTCCCGCGGCACCCATCGGAGACGGCATACAGCGCAACGGGCTGGAGCCATTGGTGATGCCCAAGCGCGGACCGGGGGATATATGAAAACCCGAACACTGATCACCGCCGCCATCCTTGGTGGTGCCTGCGCCACCGTCTGCGCCGCCGAGTTTCCCGCGAACCGCAGCGTATCCGACGTGCGGTTGGACCGTATCCGCGGCGGTTTCGACTTCGGCGACAACCTTCGCGCTTCCTTCGCGCTGCAGCGCACCGTGTTGATCAACGGCATGGAAGCGATGCGCACGACCATCACCGTTCCGGACATCGCGAACATCACCCGGGACCAGGCGGCGGCCTTGCAGGATGCCTTGCGCACCACGGTCGTCACCAACGGTGCCGGAGGCGTGGCGGGCGCGGTGCCGACGTCCCCGGTGCAGGATACGGGCGCAGCCTCCACGCCGGCCGCCACGGTTCCGGCGGCGGCATCCGGCAGTGCGGCGACAACCCTGGCGACCGTCTCGGCCGCGCTGCCGAATTCGGCGCTGCCAGGCCTCATCGTGCAGAACTCGCTCGACAACCAGGCCATCACGGCCACCACCACCATCGACGCGTCGGTCAACAGTGCGCGGATGCTCGAAAACATCCGCATGGCGGAGTCGGTCAACGACGCGGTGATCAAGTTCCGGGGGAATTGACGCATGTATCGCAATGGCAGGGTGATGCAGGCAAAGACGTGCGCGGGTGCCCTGGCATTCGCGGTGCTTCCGATGTGGATCGGCGCATGCCTGGCGCAAGAGGCCACCATCGATCCGGTCCTGCGCGAGAAGATCGACGCGCAAGGAAGGCGCATAGATGCGATGCGCAGCCGCATGGCGGAGCAACTCGCCGAACTCGAGCAGATGAAGCGCGAGCTGGCCGTGCAGGAAATGAACTACAACGACCTGCGCAAGGCGGTCGGGCTCAATGCGCTGGAAGAGGCGCGCGGCGGCTCCGCCGCGCTCGCCGATCCGCGCGCGCAGGCCACGCCGGGGCAGGAGGTCCCGGGCGCGCCGCCGCCCGGCGCGCCCCCGGCGGCGACGTCCGGGCAGGTGGTCGCCACGCAGCCGGTGGGACGACGGCCGGAAACGGACGATCGCCCTCCCGAGGTCGCTCCGATCTTCGACCAGCCCGGCGTGCTCACGCCCAAGGGCAAGCTGATCGTCGAACCTTCCTACCAGTACGGCTACTCGTCGAGCGATCGTGTCGCGCTGGTCGGTTACACGGTGATTCCGGCCATCCTGATCGGCCTGGTCGACGTGCGCCAGGTGAAGACCACCACCCAGACAGGCGCGGTGGCGTTCCGCTACGGCCTCACCAACCGCATGGAGGTCGAAGTACGCATTCCCTACGTCGACACGCATACGGACACGATCAGCCGCGAGATATTCACCGGTACGGCACAGGATCGCCTGTTCACCACGAGCGGCAAGGGTCTTGGCGACATCGAGGCCACCTTGCGTTACCAGATCAACGACGGCGGCGCGGACAAGCCGTACTACGTCGGCTGGTTCCGCGCCAAGTCGCGAACGGGCCGCGACCCCTTCGAAGTCACCAGCGACTGCGTGACGCGCTGCGTGGAGAACTTCACCGGCACGGGGCTGCCACTGCGCAACCCGACGGGATCGGGCTTCTATTCGGCACAGCTGGGCGTTACCTGGCTGTATCCATCCGATCCGGTGGTGTTCTTCGGCAACCTTAGCTATCTGCATAATTTCGAGCGGAAGAACGTCAGCCGTAACGTACTTCTCGCCGGCAAGCAGTTCCTGGGTGACGTGAAGGCCGGCGACATCGCCGATATCAGCATCGGCATGGGCCTGTCGTTGAACGAGAAGGCATCGATCAGCATCGGCTACGACCAGGCCTTCGTCGCGCGGACCACGCAAAACGACCATCCGTTGCCGGGTTCCGCGCGAGTGACGCTGGGCTCCCTGTTGGTGGGCGGTTCCTACCGCTTCAACGACAAGGAAACGTTGAACGTGACGCTCGGCGTAGGTGTGACGGGTGACACACCCGACACGACGATCACGGTGCGCGTCCCCATCACCTTGTAGGTTCACATGGGTTTCACTCATTCCCACCTGAACGCGTTTCGAACGCGTTCGGGTTCCCGTGCACGCGCCGCACACATCATGGATCGTTAAGATTTCAGGGGGGTTAGAACACACACACTTTGCAGGGAGTTCCACATGCGCACACGTCCACATCGTTACGCCAAGGCCACCGCGGGCCTGGCCATCGCTTCGCTAGCCATCCTGGGTGCCACTGCGCATGCGCAGGACAGCAACAAGAAGTCGCAGTCGCCGGCGCTGGACAACATTAGTGTATGGGTGGGTGGCTACTACACCAACAACGACACGACGATCGGTGCGAACACGGGCATCTTCAACACCAGCGGCGACGTGAACCTCGAGGACGACCTGGACTTCAAGAAGCACAAGACCGTGCCTCGTGTCCGCCTGGATTTCCTGATCGGCGAGCACCAGGGCTTTTCCTTCGACTATTACGAGGTCGACCGCTCGCATTCCAAGACGCTGTCCGAGCAGATCAACTTCCTCGGCAATCCCATCGCCGCGAGCGCGCGCGTGAAGGGCGATCTCAAGTTCACCTTCGGCAGCGCCGCGTACAAGTGGTGGTTCGGTACGGGCGACGACGTGTTCGGCGTCGGCCTGGGCGCCGCGTACTACAAAGTGCAGGCGAGCATCTATGGCACGGCCACGGTGAACGGTCAGACCTTCCAGGACGGCTCGGCCAGCGACACCAATGCGTGGGCGCCCAACCTGCAACTGGGCTGGCGGCATGCGTTCAACGATCAATGGCGCATGTATTTCAACGCGTCCGGGGTGAAGCGGAACGGCGGTTCGCTCAATGGCCACATCTGGGATGCGGCGCTCGGCGTGGAATGGTTCCCATGGCAGAACGTCGGTTTTGGCGCGGAGTACGCCTATACGAAGATCAAGCTGCACCAGGACAAGCGCAATTACGACCTCGATCTCGACATGAAGCTCAACGGACCGGCCGCGTACGTCCGTTTCCGCTTCTGACCATCCGGATGGCGAGCCGGCGTGATGCCGGCCGCCTTGCCGGGGGGAATCCCGAGGCCGCCGCGAGGCGGCCTCTTTCTCGTGGTGGGAGCCGGCCCTGTCGCTTGTGGTGGGAGCCGACCTTGTCGGCGATCCCGCGGCAGCGGGCCGGGTCATGGCAAGCGCCATCGCCGCCTAGGCGGCTTCCCACCAGGGCACTCCTTGCCCCGTGGCGATTTTCAGCATCCGCTCAGGCCAGCGCCTTCCGCTGCGCGCGGCGCGCCCACAACCAGCCGCCGCCGCAGATGCCCACGACCAGGATCACGTCGAGCAGCCACGGCGCCCAGGGACGGGCGTCGAACCAAGGCGCCACCAGATGGTCGTGGGCGATCATTCGTGCGGCGGTCCAGGCGATGGCGCCGGCGCCGATATAGACGACGACCGGGAAGCGCTCGATCAACTTCAGGATGAGCGTCGAACCCCAGACCACCAGCGGCACGCTGATGGCGAGGCCCAGCACCACCAGGCCCATGTGGCCCTTGGCCGCGCCGGCGATCGCGAGCACGTTGTCCAGGCCCATCAGGGCATCGGCGATGACGATGGTGCGTATCGCGGCCCAGAAACTGGAGGCTGGCGTGATGTTCGGGTCGTGCTCCTCGTGCTTGAGCAGCTTCCAGGCGATGGGCAACAGCAGGATGCCGCCCGCCAGCATCAGGCCCGGGAGCTTCAGCAGCCAGATCACCGCGAAGGTGAGGGCGATGCGCAAGGCGATGGCGCCGAACGTGCCCCAGAAGACGGCTTTCTTCTGCAGGTGGCGAGGCAGGTTGCGCGCCGCCAGCGCGATCACGATCGCGTTGTCGCCGGCCAGAACGAGGTCTAGCAGGATGATGGCGGCGAGGCCGGAAAAGAATTCGGGAGTGAGGAAATCCATGCGGTGAGACCCTTCGCGCGCTGTGTGGACCAATGCGGCAGCGACGGGTACGCGCGCCCGCCGTCACCGCAAAAGTCTCGTTCCCGGCGCGAAGCCGCCGCGATGACCGGGGCGCGTGGGGCGCCCGTACTGACGATCGTCGCGCACGGGAGCGACAGATGCCCCCGCGGAACTACTCCCCTTTGGGTTGTAGTGGGGCGCATTGTGGCGGTTGGGATGCAGCGCGGCAAGACATGCATGGGGGCTCACCGGTTAAAATCGCCGGCTTTCCCAACCCATCGCGAGTGAAGTCCATGAGCGCACACGACATCCGTTCCGCCACGCGTCCCGATCCGGACCAGCCGCTGGTGGACATCGCCAACTACGTGGCCGACTACACGGTCGACTCGCAGGAGGCCTACGACACCGCGCGCTACATGCTCCTGGACTCCCTGGCGTGCTCGGCCCTCGCGATGAAGTTCCCCGATTGCGTCAAGCACCTGGGCCCGGTCGTCCCGGGCGCCGAATTGCCCGGTGGCACGCGCGTACCGTTCACCTCGCACGAACTGGACCCGGTCCAGGCGGCTTTCGCCATCGGCACCCAGATCCGCTACCTCGATTTCAACGACACGTGGCTGGCCGCCGAATGGGGCCATCCCTCGGACAATCTGGGCGCCATCCTGTCGGTGGCCGACTACCTTTCCCGCAAGGCGGTGAAGGAGGGCGGCAAGCCCCTCACCGTGCGCGACGTGCTCGGCTATGCCATCAAGGCGCATGAGATCCAGGGCTGCTACGCGCTCAGGAACAGCTTCAACCGCGTTGGCCAGGACCACGTGATCCTGGTTCGCCTCGCTTCCACCGCGGTCGCCACGGCCATGCTCGGCGGCGACAAGGAACGGATCACCACGGCGGTCTCGCACAGCTGGATCGACAACGGCGCCCTGCGCACCTATCGCCACGCGCCGAACACGGGCCCGCGCAAGAGCTGGGCCGCCGGTGACGCCTGCCGTCGCGCGGTGACCCATGCGATCAACGCCGTTTACCGCGACGTGGTGGGTTACCCCTCCGCGCTGACGGCGAAGACCTGGGGTTTCTACGACGTGGCCTTCAAGGGCAAGGCCTTCGAGTTCGAGCGTCCCTTCGGCAGCTACGTGATGGAAAACGTACTGTTCAAGATCAGCTTCCCCGCCGAGTTCCACGCGCAGACCGCCGTCGAGTGCGCCATGGCGCTGCATGCCCAGGTGGCCGGCCGCCTGGACGAGGTGGAAAAGGTGGTGATCGAGACCCAGGAGGCGGGCTGCCGGATCATCGACAAGACCGGCCCCCTGGCGAACTACGCCGACCGCGACCATTGCATCCAGTACATGGTGGCCGTGCCACTCATCTTTGGCCGTCTCACGGCGGATGATTACAACGACGCCGTCGCCGCGGACCCCCGTATCGACGCACTGCGCGACAAAATGACCGTGGTGGAGAATCCGCAATTCACCAAGGATTACTTCGATCCGGAAAAGCGCTATATCGGCAATTCGGTCCAGGTGTTCTTCAGGGACGGCTCGTCCACCGAGAAAGTCTCGATCGATTTCCCGATCGGCCACCGCAAGCGTCGTGCCGAGGGCATTCCCGTGCTGTTGAAGAAGTTCGAGGCCGCCCTGCGTGCGGAGCTGCCGGCAGAGCGGGTCGAGCGCATCCTCGCGGTCACTTCCTCGCCGGAAAAACTCGACGCCATGCCCATTCACGAGTTCATGACGCTCTTCACGGCTTGATAATGGCTGTGACTCAAGTATGAACGGCGGTTTTTAGCAGGTGCTCAATTGTTTGATTTTTGCTAAACTGCCGCCGCCCGTTGAAGGGGTATGAAAGCGAGGGACGGCCGAAGTCCCCGGATTCGACAAGAGTTCTACGCGCGATTTCCGTCTGGGGTGGAGCGCGGACGCGAATACCAATAATGAGGAGACACCGATGAAACGTAAGGGCTTGTTTTTGCTGATCGGCTTGGCCCTGGGCGGCGTGGGTGCCGTTCACGCGCAGGAATCCGCCGACACGGCGGGTAACGGCTATGACGGCCGCTGGTACATCGCCCCGACGGTTGGCGGTTACTACAACGACACCGATCGCAACACCAACAGCCGCCAGGTTTACTACGGCCTGGGTTTCGGCAAGTTCATCTCGAACAACGCGTCGATCGACATCTTCGCCGATCGCACCAAGCGCGATAACGATGGCGTTGGCCATTGGTCGAACAACAGCTACGGCGTTGCCGCCCGCTTCTACGCTGGTGCGTGGGACAGCTGGCGTCCGTACCTGCTGGCCGGCGTGATGGGCTCGTACCACCACAACCCGTCGGACAATGGCTGGTCCCCGGCCGCCGAGCTCGGCGTCGGCGTGTCCAAGACCATCACCGACAGCTCCGACTTCCGCGTGGAAGCCGGCTATCGCTACGACTGGGACGACAAGACCACCGACAGCGAGAACGGCTACGGTGACTGGTTCCTCGGCTTCTCGATCGTCTCGCGCTTCGGCGAGCCGCCGGCTGCCCCGGCTCCCGCCGCCGCACCGGCTCCGGCTGCTCCGGACTGCTCGACCCTCGACAGCGATGGCGACGGTGTGAACGATTGCGACGACAAGTGCCCAGCCACCCCGGCTGGCACGATCGTCGGTCCGGATGGTTGCCCGCAGAAGGTCGTCATCGACCTGCGCGGCGTCAACTTCAAGTTCGACCGTCCGAAGAAGGGCGAGACGAACATCGGTCCGACCCTGCAGGAGCCGACCAGCGAATCGCTGGGCGTCCTCGACCAGGCTGTCGACACCCTGCAGCGTTACCCGCAGGTCAAGGTCACGGTTGCCGGTTACACAGATAGCGTCGGTAAGGACGCGTACAACCAGGGCCTGTCCGAGCGTCGCGCGAAGATCGTGTTCGACTACCTGACCTCGCACGGCATCGGTGCGGATCGTCTGGAAGGCCCGATCGGCCACGGCGAGAACAACCCGATCGACACGAACGACACGGCCGAAGGCCGCGCTCGCAACCGTCGCACGGAACTGCAGGTTCAGCAGTAATCCTTGCAAGATCGGTAGTAGCTGTAAGAAAGGAGCCCGGCGAAAGCCGGGCTCTTTTTTGTGCTCCCGGTGGGAGCCGACCTTGTCGGCGATCCCGCGGCAGTGGGCTGGTTGCATGTACGGCTCGGCTTCGCCCTCGCGTTCGTTGCGTGGCGGGGGAGCTGCCGGGCGCCACCCTCGGCGCGACGGTAGTCGCCGTCCCTTGGGAAGGGATGCCGCTGCGCGGCCGTGTTTGATGGCTGCGCCCCTTCGGGCTCGGACGGTCGGGCGGGGGTTTCCGATTCGCCCTCCTGGCTCAGCGGAAACGGCCGGCCATCCCTGGCCGGCCCCCTGGCGGGCCTTTTCCGCCCGCCCGTCCTCGGCTCCTAATGTCGCGCCGAGGGTGGCGCCCGGCAGCTCTCTCGACACGGGGGTGGGTTGAAAGAGCAACGCTCGCCATCCCGCTAGTTGCGTGCCACTTGCCCCTAATCGCTTGCCGTTTGCCGCGCCCGGGTGGGAAGCGGGCTGGCCCGCGATTCCTCAATCCCTCCGGTGGCGAAGGAGGCCTTGCGATGATCGAGCGAGGCTTGTCACCGCTGGCTCGGTGGCGATGCACGGCCTCATTCGCTCGAAACAGGGTGGCGAATCGCGGGCCAGCCCGCTTCCCACCCGCGTGGGGGGGCACACGGAGAGGGCATCCCCCGGTCGCGGGCGTTGCTTGTGCCACACAACACCTCAGTGCTCGGAAGAGCCGTCGGCCGCCACCCTCGTCGCGACGTGTGGAACCGAGGAGCGACGGGCGAAAAGGCCCGTCAGGGGGCCGGCCTGGATGGCCGGCCGTTTCCGCCGAGCCATGGAAGGCGAGTCGGAAACCCCGCCCGGCGCGACGGGCGCGACGGGGCGCCAGCCATAGAACATGGCCGCGCAGCGGCTTCCCTTCCCGAGCGACGGTGCAACCGGAGCGACGAGGGTGGCGGCCGACGGCTCTGCCCCGCACACCCCAACCGCGAGGGCGAAGCCGAGCCCACCTCGCCCATTTGTTGCGTTGCGGTGTACGCTGTGCCGATTGCTGGACGCCTGGCCGTATGGACGTCCGTTCGATGTCATTCCTAGGGGTTCGCATGAAGCTGCTCGCCGGTTTGTTCCTGGCCACCTCGTTGCTCGCGTCGGCGGGTTGTTCCGCGCCGGTGCATCGAAGCGCGGCCAGCGCCACGCTCAGCGGTGACACGGCACACCCGGGAAGCGCACAAGGATGGGTGCGTACCGAGCTTTATTTCGGTCTCGGGCCGGCAGGCGGCCAGGGCGGCGTGGACGAAGCAGCCTGGCGGGCCTTTCTCGACAAGGAGGTGACGCCGCGCTTTCCGAGTGGATTGACCGTCATCGACGCCTATGGGCAATGGCAGGGTGCGAACGAGTCGCAGCCTGAGCGCCTGCGGTCCAAGCTCGTCGTCCTCCTCTACGCCGATGCCCCCGCGCAGCGCGCCGCCGTGGATGCGATCCGCGCCGCCTGGAAGGCGAAGACCGGCGACCAGTCGGTGCTTCGCGTGACCCAGCCCGCGGACGTGTCGTTCTGATGGCCGCGTCCACGGTTTCGCGACGCCGCTTCGGCGGTGGCGATCTCAACGGTGTCCTCGGCCTGGTCGTCGACAATCTTTCCTTGCTGGCGTTCATGGCCACGGCGCTGATCGGCATCTTCGGCATGCCGGCCGACCTCGTCTTCCGCCGCATGTTTCCCGGCACGGCGCTGGGCGTGCTGCTCGGCAACCTGGCCTATACGTGGATGGCGCATCGCCTGGCCGCGCGCACGGGCCGGCAGGATGTCACCGCCATGCCGCTGGGTATCGACGCGCCCACCACGATCGGCATGGCCCTGCTCGTGTTGGGCCCGGCATTCGCCGGTTACCGCCAGGCGGGCATGGATGCCATGGCGGCGGAAGAGGCCACCTGGCGCCTGGGCATGGCCTCGCTGGTCGTGATGGGCGTGCTCAAGTTCGTCCTCTCGTTCTTCGGTGCCTGGGTCCAGCGCACGGTGCCGAGGGCCGGCTTGCTCGGATCGATCGCCGGTATCGCCCTCGTGCTGATGGGCTTCCTGCCGCTGGTGGAGATCCTGCGCGTGCCGGTGGTGGGTTTCGCCGGCCTTGGCATCGTGCTCTATGCACTGATCGCGAAACGACGGTTGCCGTTCGGCATGCCCGGCGTGCTGGGTGCCTTCCTTGTCGGCGTGATCCTCTACTACGGGCTTGGCCCGGCGGGGTTGCTTGGAACCGGCTACCATGCGCCCGCGGGATGGCAGTGGCGCCTGGGCTTCCCGTGGCCGAACCTCGGTTTCGTGCAGGGCTTGCCGGCGACGCTGCCGTACCTGCCGTTGATCCTGCCGTTCGGTCTGTTGATGGTGGTCGGTGGCATCAACGTCACCGAAAGCGCCCGCGCGGCGGGTGACGACTATCCCACGCGCGACATCCTGCTGGTCGAGGCGCTCGCCACGCTCGTGGCGGGCATCTGCGGTGGCGTGGCGCAAACCACGCCGTACATCGGGCAGCCCGCGTACAAGGCGATGGGCGCACGCACCGGATACACCTTGGTCACCGGCCTGGTCATCGGGTTGGGCGGGGTGTTCGGTTACCTCTCCAATCTCGTCGAACTGCTGCCGGTGGCCGTGCTGGCGCCGATCCTCGTCTTCGTCTCGATCGGCATCACCACGCAGGCCTTCGAAGCGACGCCGTTGCGCTATGCCGGTGCCGTGGTCTTCAGCTTCTTTCCGGCGATCGCACGGATGGTCGCGATCAAGCTCGGCGATCCCTCGATCGTCGATCCGGCGCATTTCGCCGCCTTGTATGCCGACGGTACGCATGGCGTCTCGGCCATGGCGGTGATCGTGATCCTCGGCAATGGCTTCATCATCACCTCGATGATCTGGGCCAGCTTCGTGGTGGCGATGATCGACGGGCATGTGCGCAAGGCAGCAGGCATCGTGGCACTGGGTGGCTTGCTCACCGCGTGCGGATTGATCCATTCGGTGCAGCCGATCGGGTCGGTCTACCTGCCGTGGACGCTGGATGCGGCGTCGCGATCGTTGGTGTGGCAGTTCGTCGCGGCCTATGCGGCGCTCGCGACGGTGCTGCTTTTGCTGTCGCTGGACCGCCGGAACCTGCGGAGCGCCTGATGCCGCCCGCGCCGCCGCTTGAATTGCGGCGCCGGCGCAGCCACCCTTGGGACCTGTCCCAAGGAATCGCCCCATGCCGCTCTCCGACCTCACGTCGCTCCCCGGCGTCACCGCCACGCCCGACGCGGCGACCCATGGCTATGTGTTCAACCACACGATGATCCGCGTGCGCGACCTCGACGTCTCGCTGGATTTCTACACGCGCGTGCTGGGCTTCACTCCCGTGTACAAGAGCGTGTTCGCGGAGGCGGCGTTCACCATCGTCTATCTCGTGCTGGTCGGCGACCAGGGGGTGATTCCCGATGACGACGATGCGCGAAAGGAATGGGTGCTGCGACAACCGGGCGTGCTCGAGTTGACGCACAACCATGGCACGGAAAACGACCCGTCCTTCGCGTACCACAACGGAAACAGCGAGCCGCGCGGATTCGGCCACCTCTGCGTGAGCGTGCCCGACGTCGAAGCCGCGTGCGCGCGCTTCGAGGCTCTCGGCGTCACCTTCCAGAAGCGGCTGAGCGATGGACGCATGCGCCATATCGCCTTCATCCGCGATCCCGACCAGTACTGGATCGAGATCCTCCAACCCACGCCGTTCGCCGCCTGACGCCGCGCCGATGCCGACCAACCTGCCTCCGGTGACCCGGAACCTGCTGATCGCGAACGTGCTGGTGTTCGCCCTGCAGTATCTCTTGCAAGACCAGGACACCCTGGCGCTGACGCGCTGGTTCGCCTTGTGGCCGTTCGGTCACGACATCGCCGTCGACCTCGGCGCGGGTGGCGTGGCGGGTATCGGTTTCCGGCCGTGGCAGCTGATCACCTACGGCTTCATGCACGGCAACGTGATGCACATCGTGTTGAACATGTACGCGTTGTACATGTTCGGCGGCCTGATCGAGCGGGTGATGGGCACGCGGCGTTTCACGATCTATTACTTCGTATGCCTGGTCGCCGCCGCGGTGGCGCAACTGGCGGTGGTGTACCTGTTCGAGCCCGATCGCATGTACCCGACGGTGGGTGCGTCGGGTGCCGTGTTCGGCTTGCTCGGTGCGTTCGCGATGCTGTTCCCGCGCGAGAAGCTGATGTTGATCCCGATCCCGATCGGCATTCCGGCCTGGCTCTTCGTCACCCTTTACGGCGTCGCCGAGCTGGTCTTCGGCGTCACCGGCACGCTGTCCGGTGTCGCCCATTTCGCCCACCTGGGTGGCCTGGCGGCCGGCCTCGTGCTGCTCTGGGCGTGGGGCGTCAGGCCGCCGCCACGCCAGCGGTTCTAGGCTCAGCGCAGGGCGAGGAAGTCCGGGCTGACCACGAAGCGGACGGCGTCCAGGCGCAACCTCGCTTCGGGTATGGCGGCGAGCAGGGCGTCGCGTTCGGCGGCGATGGCGTCGACCTCTTCGTCCTTGATCGACGGATTCACCGCGTGCAACGCGACCAGGCGGGCGTGTTCCGCATCCAGTTCGTGCCGCGCGGCTTCGAGCGCCTCGGCCTTGAGTACTTCCGCACGTGCCTCGGCGAGGTCCTGCGCGCGTTCGAGCATCGGCGGGACGAGTTTGGACAGGAACTTGCGATAGCGCGGCACCTCGATGTTCCGGTCCGAGGCGCGACGCAATGCGACGTCGCTGGGACGGAAGGACGCACGTTCCCCCAGCTTGGTGTCCACGGTGAGCATCAGCGGCGTCGCCGGCAGGAAGCGACCGGCATCGAGCGTGCGTTCGGCCACGATCTCCAGCACGAACACCGTTTGCAGCAACGCGGTTCGCACGGGAAGGGCATCGTCGACGAGGAAGGCGGCGTTGCCGTCCTCGCCGGAGACGAGCAGGTCGACCGCGGCCAGCACCATCGGGTGGTCCAGGCGTAGCAGGGGGAGTTCTTCGCGCGCGAGCGCCAGCTCGCGGGAGAAGGTGACCGAGACCGGACCGTCGGCGAAGCCGGGAAGACCGTCGGTGGAGAGGTATTGCGGATCGAGCAGCACGATATCGGTTGCCAGTTCCTCGGCGTGCACGCCATAGGTTTCGAACAGGCGCTGGATGAATGCGTCGCGTGCCGGGTCCTTGTCTTCGGCGGCGAAGCTGGTCGCGAGGTCATCGGCATGCGGATCGCGGCTGGCGGCGAGTTCGAGCAGGTGGTCGCGTCCCGCGTGGATCAAGGCGGAAAGTTCTTCGTGCGCACCGCGCGTCTCGGCGATCAGCGCATCCAGTTCCTGGTCGCGGTCGTCGTCTTCGCGGGCATGTTCGTCGGCGAGGGTGGCGAGCAGGGCGCCGAAGCGGCGCAGCAGTTCACGGCCGTCGGCGGGGCTGCTGCGGAACGCGTCGAGGCCTTCGTCGTACCAGCGTGCGAGCACATGCTGCGCGCTCTGTTCCACGACGGGGACATGGACGACGATGTCGTGTTTCTGGCCGATGCGGTCCAGGCGGCCGATGCGTTGCTCGAGCAGGTCCGGGTCCAGCGGCAGGTCCCACATGACCAGGCGATGGGCGAACTGGAAATTGCGCCCTTCCGAACCGATTTCCGAGCAGAGCAGCAGGCGCGCGCCATCGGGTTGGGCGAAGAACGCGGCATTGCGGTCGCGCTGGACGATACCCAGGCCCTCGTGGAACCGGGCCACGCCGACGCCACTCCGGGTGCGCAACGCGTCCTCGATCGCCATCACCTTTGCCTGGCTGCGGCAGATGAGCAGGAACTTGTCCGCAGGATGCGATTCGAGCAGGGCGATCAGCGCCGTGAGGCGCGGGTCGTCGGCATAGTCGAACTCCAGCGCCGCGGGCGGTTGCTGGATATCCGAACGGAATTCCGCCAGCAGGGCATCGCGACGGCCCGCGTCGAGCGTGTCCGGGTCGATGATCAGCAATTCGGGCGTGCGACGGGGAAAGCCGCCGATGCCGGCTCGCCGGTTGCGGAACATCGCACGGCCGGTGCCATGGCGGTCGATGAGGGCGGCGAGAAGCTCGCCAGTCGCGTCGGCGCGATCGAGCAGGGCAAGCAGTTCGCGGTCGCCTTTGAAGCGGTCGGCGAGCAAGGCGCGCCGTTCGTCGTTCAACGGCTTGTCTTCCGCCAGCGCGCTGGCCGCATCGGACAAGGGACCATAACCCGCCGACTCGGCGAGGTAGGCCTCGAGGTTGGCGTAGCGCTGCGGATCGAGCAGGCGCAAGCGGGCGAAATGTCCGGCGCGGCCCAGCTGTTCCGGCGTGGCGGTGAGCAGGATCACTCCCGGCGTCGCCGAGGCCAGTTCCTCCACCAGGCGGTAGCGCGGGCTGGCGCCTTCCGGCGTCCATTCGAGGTGGTGCGCCTCGTCGACCACGACGAGGTCCCATCCCGCTTCCACGAGTTGGGTGGCACGGCGCGGCGACGATTCGAGGAAGGCGAAATCGGAGATGACCAGCTGTTCGTCCTCGAACGGATTGCGGCCGTCGCTGGCCTGCTCGATGGCTTCGCAACGTTCTTCGTCGAAGATCGAGAACGACAGGTTGAAGCGGCGTAGCAGTTCCACGAACCACTGGTAGACCAGGGTTTCCGGTAACAGGACGAGTACGCGCCCGGCACGTCCGGCGGCGAGTTGCCGGGCCAGGATCATGCCGGCCTCGATCGTCTTGCCCAGGCCCACCTCGTCGGCAAGCAGGACGCGGGGCGGACGTCGCGCGGAGGCGATGCCGGCCACGCGCAGCTGGTGCGGGACCAGGCCGATGCGGGCGGACTCCAGGCCCCATGCGGCGGAACGGCGCGCATCGGCGCGCCGGCGCAAGGCTTCCAGGCGCAGGTCGAAGCGGTCGTTGGGATCGGTGCGGCCGCCGATCAGGCGATCGTCGGCCTGGGACAACGCTTGTTCGTCGTCGAGCTGGCCTTCCTCCAGTTCGCGGCCTTCGCCGCGATAGACGAACAGGCCCTCGCGTTCCTCGATGCGCTCGACGAGAAAGGCGATGCCCTTGCCGGACACGCGCTGGCCGGCCCGGAACTCCGCGCGGATCAGGGGAGCACTGTCCGCCGCATAAGGACGCAGGACGCCCGACTTGGCGAAGAGCACCTGCACGCTGCGTCCTTCGACGCGGAGAATGGTGCCGAGACCGAGCTCAGGCTCGGCGGTGGATATCCAGCGTTGACCGGGTTGGAACATGCGTTTGGGAAGCCAAGACATCGAGGGGCGCCAATTATCCGCCCGCGAGGCCCCCATGCCTACCTTTCGTGAAACCGGGGCTCAGGTCTCCGCCCAGCGCCGCAACAGGTTGTGGTAGACGCCCGTCAATTGCAGGATCGATGCCTGGTCGGCACCGCTGGCCGAAAGCGCGCGGATGGCGGTGTCCATCTCCAGCAGGAGACGTCGCGCACCATCGTCGCGCACCATGCTCTGCACCCAGAAGAAGGAGGCGATGCGTGCGCCGCGGGTGACAGGGGTGACCCGATGCAGGCTGGAGGATGGATAGACGATCGCGTCGCCGGCCGGCAGCTTCACCTCGTGCTCGCCATAGGTGTCGCTGACGATCAACTCACCGCCATCGTATTCCTCCGGCTCGCTGAGGAAGAGCGTGCAGGAGATATCGCTGCGGACATGCGTGTCGCCCTGACCGGTCGACATGACGGCGCCATCGATGTGGAAGCCGTATTCGCCACCACCTTCGTAGCGGTTGAAACGTGGCGACAGCGTGCGCAGCGGCAGCGCGGCGGCATGGTAGAGCGGATGGCGATTCAACGCGGCCACCACCCTGTCGCCCAGCTCGCGCCGTAACGGCGACGCGTCGGGCAGTTGCAGGTTGCGCTTGACCTTCGCACCCTGTGGACCGACGGTCTGCCGCCCGTCGGTCCACTCGGCGCCCTCCAGTGCAGCGCGTATCCCGGCGACCTGCTCCTTGTCCAGGACGTCGGGGATGTGCATCAGCATGGTGGCCTTCCTCCGGTCGATCAGAAACGCATGTTGGCGGTCAGCATGGCCGATCGCGGCGTACCCGGAGTGTAGCGGTAGCCGCTCTTGTTGATGGCGGCGACGTATTCCTTGTCGAACAGGTTGTAGATGTTGAGCTGGATGTCCAGGTGCCGGTTCACCGGATAGCTCGCCATCGCGTCGAACACCCAATAGGCCCTGGTGTAGGCCGGCGTGCCGATCGCGCCATCGGTACCGCGCTGCAATTCGCCGGAATAACGCGCACCGCCACCGATGGTCAGGTTGAAGGGCAGGTGGTAGGTGGTCCAGGCGGTGAAGGCCTTCTTCGGCGTATAAGCCAGGTCGTCGGAACCGTTGGCCGTGACGCCCGCACCCTTCTCGACCGTGGCATCCATCGTGGTGAAGCCGGCGCTGACGGCCCAATCCTCGGTCAGTTTGCCCAGCGCCGAGATCTCGATGCCCTGCACGCGCTTCTTGCCGACCTGGTAGTACAGGAGGTCGGTCGGGTCCTGGGTCAGCTCGTTGGTGACCGTCGTGCGGTACAGCGCGGCGGTAAGGAGCAGCTTCTCGCCGAGCAGGTCCCATTTCGTGCCGATCTCGGCGGTGCGGGCCTTCTGCGGATCGAAGTTAGGATTGTCGGCGCTGCTTGCGGAGGACGATAGCGTGAGGGTGTTGCCGCCCGGCGGTTCCTGCGACTGCGCGAAGTTGACGTAGATGCTGCCGTTCGCCGCCGGCTTGTACAGCACGCCGATCTTGTAGTTGACCAGGTTGTCGCTGATGCTCGTATCGACGCCGGGAACGATGCTTCCGGCGGGAAGGCGTCCGCAGGCGGGGCCGTTGCGGGCGCCGCAGACCACGAGGCTGTTGAAGTCGGTCTTGTAGTGGTCGAGGCGAACGCCGGCATTCACCTGCCAATGCTCACCGAACTTCAGCGTGTCGAAGAAATAAGCCGCGGCGGTGTTGGTCTTGCCTTCGCTCGTGGCTCCCGTCTCGCCATATCGCAGGCCGCCGACGTCGGAGTACGGATGATAGAGGTTGGCGGCCGGCCAGGTGCTGCCGCCGAGCGCGCCCAGGCCGATCGTGCGCGCCTGTTCCTGCGTCAGCTCGATGCCGGTGCTGATGTTCTGCGTGACCGCACCGGATTCGATCGTCGCCGTGAGGTTGGTCTGGTTGGTGGCGATGCGGTTGGACTGGTGCTTGAAGGTCGGCGTGCTGCGCGCGATGGTCCACGTCGAGGGATTGGCGGGATCGGGCGTGCGCAGGTTCGCGGCGGAGCCCATGAAGGACGTGAGCAGGTAATCCTGCGTGGTACGGCCCCAGCGCGCGGTGTTGTGCAGCGCCAGGTTCTCGTTGAAGTCGTGCTCGACGATGACCGTGAACATGTCCTGGGTGACATGGTCGTGATCCTGGCCGGTGCCATAGAAGTTATCGGGATCGACCTTGCCCGCGTCGTTGAGGAAGGCGCGCGCATCGGGGCTGCTATAGCCGGGAAGGCCGATGGTCGGCACGCCGCCGTCGGGCACGTTGTTCTGCTTGATGTGCAGGTAATTCAGGTACACCCGGGTTGGCGTACCCAGGCCGAAGGCCAGCGAGGGCGCGATGCCCCAACGGTTGGTCTCGACCTGGTCGCGGCCGTAGACGCCGCTGTCCTGGCCCATCACGTTGAGCCGGAACGCGGCGTCGTTGCCCATCGACTGGTTCCAGTCGGCGGTGGCGCGGCGGCGCTGGCCGCTGCCGACCTGCACGGACCCGGAAATGCCGTTGCCCAGCAGTGGCTGCTTGGTCACCAGGTTCACGGCGCCGGTGGGCGCGGTGCGGCCGTATTCGGTACCGTCGGGACCCTTGGTCACTTCCACCTGCTCGATGTTGAACACGTCGCGCGACACGGTGCCGATGTCGCGCACGCCGTCGACGAAGATGCTGCCGGAGGTGTCGAAGCCGCGCATGTAGATCGAATCGCCGGTATTGGTCGAGCCGTTCTCGCCGACGAAGAAGGTGCCCACGCCCGGACTGTTGCGCAGTGCCTCGGTAAGCGTGGTGGCGCCTTGCTGCTGGATGAGCTGCTTGCCGATCACCTGGATGGTCTGCGTGGTGTCGAGCAGTGATTGGGTGAATTTCGGCGAGGAAACCTTGTCGACGCGGTAGTCGCTTCCACGGTCGGCATCCACCTGCATGCCGGGCAGGGCCTGCGCATCATTGACCTTGGCCTGCTGGGGCGGCGCCGCGATATCGGCGGGCACGTCGCTGGCGGCGGCACCGTGGGCGAGGCTGAGCAGGACGGCGGCACCGACCGTACGCACCGCGGGAGCGGCGTGCTTGCGGCTCTTGATGAAGGCCATGGAGATTTCCTTGCGTGTCTGAAGACGAATGAGGAACGGCCTTCGTCCGCGCACGCGCCAACGTCGCACGGCCTTTTTCAGGACGCGCTGGGCTGGGTTCTGGTCGTTCCCTGGAACGAGACGCACGCGGGTACGGGACCCGTCTGGACGCATATCGTAAATTTAATGAGAACGATTTGCAATTACATGAAGACGGGGCCCGGTGGATGCTCTGGCGGCAGGGGGGCTTTCTATATGAGGAGGCCGACCTCTGGTAGCACCGACCCCGTCGACGATGGGTGCTTGCCCCAACCGGGTGGGAGCCGACCCTGTCGGCGATGGGTGCTTGCCCTAACTTGTGGGAGCCGACTTGTCGGCGATGGGTGCTTGCCTCGACCTGGCCCGCTGCCGCGGGATCGCCGACAAGTCGGCTCCCACAAAAGTCGGCTCCCACAAAAGTCGGTCTCCAAAGTCGGCCCCCACAAAAGAAGGCTTCCAGCAAAAAGGTTGCAGTCGGCTCCCGGCCGAGCGATTCGGCTCCAAACAAAAAAGCGCCGCACTTGCGTGCGGCGCCTTGGGCACCATCAGCGATGGGGTGTCGCCGTTACCAGATCTTCACCTGCTTGTCGGCGGCACGGACCATCTTCGCGTCGGGCTTGCACTGGAACGCCGAGGCGAAGGCTTCCATGTTCGACGGTGCGCCGATGGCGCGCAGCGAAGCGGGTGCGTGCGGATCGACGTTGAGGTAGAGCATCGCCTGCTTCTCGCGGACGTTGCTGCGCCACACGCGCGCCCAGTTGAGGAAGAAGCGCTGGTCCTGCGTGTAGCCGTCGATCTTCTCCTGGGCTTCCTGCGGATTCTTTTTCAGGGCTTCCTGGAGCGCGTCGTAGGCCACGTTCAGGCCACCCAGGTCGGCGATGTTCTCGCCCAGGGTGAGCTTGCCGTTGACGTGCAGGTCCGGGTGGTCCTTGATCGGCGCGTACTCGTTGAACTGGGCCACCAGTTTGGCGGTCCGCTCGTCGAACTTCGCACGATCTTCCTTGGTCCACCAGTTCTTGTTGTTGCCGTCGCCGTCGAACTGGCTGCCCTCGTCGTCGAAGCCGTGGCTGGCCTCGTGGCCGATCACCGCGCCGATACCGCCGTAGTTGATCGCGTCGTCGCCATGGGCGTCGAAGAACGGCGGCTGCAGGATGGCGGCCGGGAAGTTGATCGTGTTGTCGGTCGGGTTGTAATAAGCGTTGACCGTCTGCGGGGTCATGCCCCACTCGAGGCGATCGGTCGGCTGGCCGATCTTGGCGATGTCGTAGTGATAGTTGAACTTGCTCGCGGCCAGCATGTTGCCGTAGTAGTTCTCACCGTTCACGTCGAGGCCCGACCAGTCGCGCCACTTGTCCGGGTAGCCGATCTTGGGCAGGAAGGTGTTCCACTTCTGGATCGCCTTCTGCTTGGTCTCGTCGCTCATCCAGTCGAGCTTTTCGATACGCGCCTTGAGGGCGTTGCGCACGTTGTCGACCAATTCGTTGGCGCGCTGCTTGGCTTCCGGCTGGAACACCTTGGCCACGTACAGCTGGCCCAGCGCCTCGCCCATCGACGAGTTGACCGTGGCCAGCACGCGCTTCCAGCGCGGCTTCTGCTGCGGCTGTCCGGAAAGGGTCTTGTTGTAGAAATCGAACTTGTTGTCCTGGAACGCCTTGGACAGGTACGGCGACGCGCTGTCGATGGCGTGGAAGCGCAGGTAGGCCTGCCAGGTCGATACCGGCGTGGTGGCCAGCATCTTGTCGAACTCCTTGAAGAACTTCGGCTGCGACAGCGAGAAGCCCTTGTCGACATTGACACCCTGGGCGGCGAAGAACTTCTGCCAGTCGAAATGCGGCGTGGCCTTGTTGGCTTCGGCGACGGTGACGAAGTGGTACTGGTTTTCCGGAGCGCGCAGCTCCACCGGCGCGAGCGACGCGGCGGCGAGCTGGGTCTCGAACTTCATGACCTCGTCGGCCTGCTTCTTCGCCTGGTCTTCCGGCACGCCGGCGAGGGTCAGGGTCTTGGCGATGTACGCGACGTAGGCCTTGCGGTTTTCGGCCTGCTTCGGATCGGTGTAGTAATCCTTCGTGGGGAGGCCGAGGCCGTCCTGCTGGGCGTAGCCGATCTGCATCTTCGCGTTCTGGAAGTCGGCACCCGAGCCGAAGCCGAACACGTAGCCATTGCCGTCGTTGAAGCTGGTGTCGAGGAAATCGACGATGTCCTGCGAGGTCTTCAGGGCGTCGATCTTGGCCAGTTCGGGCTTCAGCGGTTCGACGCCGGCCTTCTCGATGGCGTCTTCGTTCATGCCCGAGCGGTAGAGCAGGCCGATTTTTTGTTCGATCGACCCGGGCTTGGCGCTCGCCGCGCCCTTGTCCATGGCGTCGACGATGTCGTGCTGCGTGTTGAGGCTGTTCTCGGCCAGCTGGTCGAAGGCGCCCCAGCGGGTGCGGTCTTCGGGAATCGGATTGGCCGCGACCCACTTGGCGTTGACGAAGCCGTTGAAGTCGCCGCACGCATCGATGCCGGTGTCCAGGTCGGCGATATTGAACGTCGGACCGGCAGGCTTGGCCGCCGCGGCCGTGCCGGAGGTGGCAGGGGCCGCGCTGCTGGGCGTGGCGGGCTGGTTGCCACCGGGCACCGCCGTGTCGGCATCGTTGTGCTTGCTGCACGCCGTGCCGGCGAGCGCGACGGCCAGCGCCAGCGCGAGCGGCTTCAGATACTGCTTGGTCATGGATTTCCCTCTTTCATGGTGTCGATGACGGTGCCCCCGGCACCGTTGCTCCCCAGCATATCCGCTGCGGCCCCCATGCAGGGCCGACTGTGACGAAAGTCATGGTTCCTCGCATTTCGCAATAACTCGCGGCGAATGTCCCCGGATTGTCATACCGGCTTCCTACGCTGCGGCGACCGCATGGCAGGGGATGCGGCCCACGGCAATCGGTCGATCCACCTCCGAGGAGCATCTGTCATGCGCAAGTTACTGGCCGCGGGCATCGCCTGCGTGCTCACCCTTTCCGCCGCGTCGATCGTCGCGGCGCAGCAGGCCGTCAACGCGCCCGCCGGGGCCGCGTCCAGCGCCCTTGGCTTCGGTCATGGCGGTCACGGCAACAAGGATCCGCGTACCGCCACGCCGATCAAGCACCTGGTGGTGATCTTCCAGGAGAACGTCTCCTTCGATCATTACTTCGGTACCTATCCCTTCGCGGCCAATCCCAGCGGCGAACCGGCCTTCTACGCGCGGCCGTTCACGCCGCCGGTGAACGGCCTCACGCATGCCCTGCTTACCGCCAACCCAAATGCCGGAAACACCGGCAACGGCGACGCCGCGATCAACCCGTTCCGCCTCGCCCGCGCGCAAGCCGCCACCGCCGACCAGGATCACGGCTACACCTCCGAACAACGCGCCTTCGACGGCGGCAAGATGGACCTGTTCCCGCTGTACACCGGCCGTGGCGAGGCCTTGCCCGGTGGCGATCCCACGCAGGAAGGCAAGGGCCAGGTGATGGGCTACTACGATGGCAACACCGTCACCGCGCTGTGGAACTATGCGCAGAACTTCGCCATGAGCGACAACAGCTATGGCACGGGTTTCGGTCCGTCCACGCCGGGAGCGCTCAACCTGATCGCCGGCCAGACCGCCGGTGTCGTCGCCACGCTCAACGGCACGGGCGCCGAGACCGATGACGGCCATGGCGGCCTCACGATGATCGGCGACCCCGATCCGATCGGCGACGTCTGCTCTTCACCCACGGCCAACCAGGCGACCATGGGTGGCCGCAACATCGGCGACCTGCTCAACGACCGCAACATCACCTGGGGTTGGTTCCAGGGCGGTTTCGACCTCACACGCACCAATCCCGACGGCAGCACGGGGTGCACGCGCCGCACCTTGTCGAAGGTGACCAACGCCAGTTCCAACGACTACAGCCCGCACCATGCGCCGTTCCAGTACTACCCCTCGACGGCCAACCCGACGCACGTGCGTCCTTCCTCCATCGCGGCCATCGGCAAGACCGACCAGGCCAACCACCAGTACGACATCGAGGACTTCTACGACGCCCTCGATGCGGGCAACCTGCCGGCGGTGAGCTTCCTCAAGGCGCCGGCCTACCAGGACGGTCACGCGGGTTATTCCGATCCAATCGACGAACAGGCCTTCCTCGTCCACGTGTTGAACGCCCTTCAGCAAAGCGGCGAGTGGCGCGATACGGCCGTCGTCATCGCATACGACGATTCGGACGGCTGGTATGACCACCAGCAACCGCCGCGCATGATTGCCTCGACGGGAAGTGCCGACGCGCTGGACGGCGCGGGCGTATGCAACGGCCGTGGCACCTTGCCCGGTCTCGACGGCACGACGCCGGCGCAGGGCCGTTGCGGCTTCGGCCCGCGCCTGCCGCTGGTCGTGGTCTCCCCGTGGGCACGCGAGAACATGGTCGACCATTCGGTGACCGACCAGAGCTCGATCACCCGCTTCATCGAGGACAACTGGCTCGATAGCCAGCGCATCGGCGGCGGCTCGACCGACGCGCAGGCCGGCCGTCTCGACGGCATGTTCGACTTCTTCCTGCCGCGCCTGTTCGAACGCAAGCTGATCCTCGACGAATCGACCGGTCAGCCGAAGCATCCGGGTGGCTGGCCGTTCTGGCCGTTCGGGAACGGTGGGCATGGTTGATCGCCGTCGTTTCCTGACGACGGCGGGATGGATGGCCGCGGCGGGGTGGATCCCGTCGCGGCTGTTCGCGCACGACATGCACGCGATGCAGGCCGCGGCGGGGCAGGTGGGCAACAGCCTGTGCATGCATGCCATGGGCGATGCCACCCGCATGCCGGGCCTGGTCGATCCCTCCCGGCTCGCACCCTTCGTCGACGAATTGCCGATCCCTCCCATGTTGCGTCCGACCCGCGGCAAGCCGCTGCGGATGCGCATGGCCGAGACCACGCAGACGCTGCATCGCGACCTGCCGCCGACGACGTTGTGGACCTATGGAGGGCACTATCCCGGGCCCACCATCGAAGCACGCAGCGGGCAGGCTTTCGACGTGGTCTGGGAGAACGCGCTGCCGGCGCGTCACTTCCTGCCCGTGGATCACGCGATCTGCGGCGCGGAGGCGGACAAGCCCGAAGTACGCGCCATCGTGCATCTCCACGGCGCCAAGGTGCCGCGCAAGGACGACGGTTACCCGGAAGACTGGTACGTGCCCGGGAAGTCGCGCCGGCACCATTACCCCAACGCGCAGGACGCGGCCACGCTCTGGTATCACGACCATGCGATGGGCATCAATCGGCTCAACATGTATGCCGGATTGATGGGCTTGTACCTGTTACGCGACGAGCACGAGCTCTCGCTGGGATTGCCATCGGGTGAACAGGAGTTGCCGCTGGTGATCGCGGATCGCCTGCTGCGCACCGACGGCCGTCTCTACTACCCCGATTCCGGCGATGCGAAGGCCCCGTGGGTGCCTGAGGTATTCGGCAACCTCACGCTGGTCAACGGCGCCATCCTGCCCCGCGCGGATGTGCAGCCGCGCCGTTATCGCCTGCGCGTGCTGAATGCGGCGAACGGGCGCTTCTATCACCTGCGCTTCCGCGATGGACGTCCATTCCAGGTCATCGGTTCCGACCAGGGCTTGCTCGCCGCGCCGGCGACCATGACATCGGTCTTCATGGCGCCCGGGGAGCGCCTGGATGTGGTCGTGGATTTCTCCGCGCTGCGCGGTGGCGCGGTGGAGCTGATGAACGATGCCCTGCCGCTGATGCGCTTCGCCGTGGGACAAGGGCAGGTGCGTGACGACAGCCGTGTTCCCGACGTACTCCGCGATTTGCCACGCGTGACCGGAGCATCCGCGTCGAAATCCCGCGAACTCACGCTGGACGAATACAGCGATTGCGTGGCCACCCCGATGCTGATGTTGCTCAACGGCAAGCGGTGGCACGACCCGGTGACGGAATCGGTGAAGCTGGGTGCGACGGAGTCGTGGAACCTGGTGAACCTCACCGAGGACACCCATCCGATCCACCTGCACATGGTGCGCTTCCAGATCCTCGACCGCCGGCCCTTCGACGTGGACGAATACGTGGCGAAGAAGACCCTACGCTACGTGGGCCCGGCGCAGGAGCCACCCCTGCACGAGCGCGGTTGGAAGGACGTGGTGCAGGTCTATCCGGGCATGGTCACCCGCATCGTCGCCACCTTCGACGGATACGCCGGCCGTTACGCGTGGCATTGCCATCTCGCCGAGCACGAGGCCAACGAGATGATGCGGCCCTTCGAGGTGGTGGCCTGACCGAAGCGGCCGCTCGCGGAGGTGCTAAGTTCCGGCCTTCGCGGGTGCGGCATCCAGCGTCTTCAACGTGGCCTCATCGAGGCGCAGCACGGGATACGCCCCAACCTTCTGCGCTGTGTACCAGGGGCTGCGCTCGAAGAAGAAGGCGAGGCGCGCGCGCGGGCTCGCCGCGAAGGCCGGGTCGCTCTTGAGCCTGGCTTCGAAGGCCGTCTTCAGTGACGGGTCTTCCTCGATCATCTTTCGCGCCAGCGCTTCCACGACACGTGGCTCGCCGTATTCCTTCGGTTCGAAGATCGCATTGAGGTAACCCCAGCGCAGCATGGAATCGGGTGCGCGGGCGTCGAGCAGGTTGAGCGCGAGCACCGCGTCGGCGTTGTCGGAGCGGACGATGACGGTGCCGGCGGGTAGTTCGATGTCTTCCCTCACGGCCGCGATGGTGGCATCGCGGAGCATGTGATGGCCTTCGAAGGGCTTGTCCGCCCACTTCGGCTGGGAGAGCCGGTCGGCGTCGACGCTCACGCGGACGGCCGTGGCGGTGCGGGTGTAGGGAATGCCGTGGGCGTCCAGGCGTTCGATCACGTCGGTCCACTGGGCGGGAATCGCCCACGCGGCGGGCAGCGGCGCGGCCACGTCGGGCAGGAGGTCGTTCCAGCTCTGGATGGCGTAGTTCTTCTTCGTCGACGGGTCGTATCGCACCCAGAGATCGCCGGAGATATCGCTCGGGGTCTGCGTGAAGGCATAGCCCTTCAGCGTGAACGGCTTCGGGGCCGGATCTTCCTTGAAGGTCACCGGCAGCGTCGCGCCGGGTTTCGCCGAAAGCGATGCCGCCCAGGTGTCGGCCTCTCTCGAGGCCTTGAGCAAGGTGGCGGGATCCTTGTTTACCTGATCGAGCACGCTGCGCACGACATCGTAAACGGCGCGGACACGCACCTCGTAGGACTTCAACATGTGCGTCTCGATCAACAACCCGGCGCGATTGCGGATCGCGGCATAGCCGGTGGAGAAGCGCGGACCGGAGCCGAAATTCCCGATGCCCTTGGTGATGTCGCGGCCGTCGCGGAATTCGAGGTACGGCGCGGCGAGGTGGCCGAGCCGTTCGTAGGCGGGGATGGCGCCTTCTTCGTAGGCGGCTTTCTGCCACGCGGCGATCGATGGCGGGAGCTTGTGCGGGTCCTCGGCGTACCAGGTGAGGTCGTACTGGTAGTCGGCACCGTCGGTGGTGTGGATATCGATCAGCAGGTCGGGCCGCCAGGTATTCCACAAGGCAAGCCAGGCGCGCGTTTCGGGGGCGTCGGCCTTGACGTAGTCGCGGTTGAGGTTGAGGTATTGCGACTGGCCGCGGAAGCCCATCTCGGCCGGGCCGTTCTGGTTGATGCGGAAGTACGGGCCGGAATTCTCGTGGCCGTCCACGCTGTACACGGGGATATAGACCAGCACCGCGTGGTCGAGCAGGTGGGGCAGGCGGTTCATCGTGGCGAAGTCGCGCAGCAGCATCAGCCCGGCATCCTTGCCTTCGATCTCGCCAGGATGGATGCCCGCCTGGAGCAGCACGATGGGCTTGCCCGCCGCGCGTGCCCGCTCCGGGGTGAAGTCGCCGTCCTTCGCCGCGATCACCACCGTCATCGGCCGGCCCTCGGGCGTCGTGCCGAAGGTCTCCAGCCGGATGGTGTCCGGGGCGGCGCGGGCGAGGCGGCGCAGGAAGGCCTGGGTCTCCGCGTAGGACGGCGTGGTGCGGAACGCTGAGGCTTCGGCGGGCGTGGTCCAGGTGTCTTTCGCGTGGATCGTCATCGGGGTCACCGCGATCAGGGCGAGGAGGAGGCGTGCGGGCATCGCGAGCATGGAACCGTCCGGCGGGGGAATTCCCCATTGTGTGGTCTTTTCGCTTCCTCACGGAAGGTCTGCCCTGGGGGTGGGTCCCACCACGGGTCTCGGCTCCCGCCAAGGGTCTTGTCGACTTTTCCAGCGGCGATGCCTAAGGACCCGCTAAGCTCGACGAAAGGATAATCGGCACCTATCGGATACCGGGGCTTCGCCTTGCACATCATCCTTGTCGAAGACGACGTCCAGCTTGGCGAGGCCATCCGCCGGGCCCTGGAGCGGCTAGCCTATTCGGTCAGCTGGTTCCGCGAGGGCAACGAGGCGCTGCGGGCCTTGCGCGACCACGACGCCGACCTTGTCCTGCTCGACCTGGGCCTGCCCGGCAAGGATGGCATGGACGTGCTGACCGAGGCGCGGCGCCTGCGGGTGAAGACGCCGGTCATCGTGATGTCCGCGCGGGACGCCCTGGATTCGCGCATCCGCGTGCTCGACGCGGGGGCCGACGATTACCTGATCAAGCCATTCCACCTGGACGAACTGGCCGCGCGCATCCGCTCGCTGGCGCGCCGGGTGCGTGGCGAGGCGGTGAACCGGCTCGAGGCCGGCGCGCTGAGCCTCGACCTGGGCACGTTCGACGTCACCTGGCATGGCGAACGCGTGGACCTCACCCGGCGCGAGTTCGCCCTGCTGCAAGCCTTGATGGAACGGGCCGGACGAATCGTCCGCCGCGAATCGCTGGAGAATTCGCTCTACGGCCCGGACAACGTGATGAGCACCAGCGCGCTGGAGGTGCTGGTGCACTCGCTGCGGCGCAAGCTGAGCCATGGCGCGATCCAGACGGTGCGCGGTTTCGGCTACATGGTGCCGCGGGAGCCGCAATGACCCTGCCGAGCCTGCGCTCGCGCCTGCTGGTGTTGATCGTCCTGGTGCTGGCGGCGGTCTTGTTGCCGCTGGGCATCCTCAGCGCGAAGCACACGCTCGAAGAAGTGGACGAGCTGTCCGACGGCAGGCTCGCCCAGGCCGCGCGCACGCTGGAAGTCCTTGTCGGCCGCATCGGCGTCGAGCAGCTGCGCGAACAACGTTCGGCCCGCATGCTCGTCCCGAGCGTGTCCAACCACCCGCAGGAACTGACCGTGCAGGGACGCACCTTCGAGTCGGAAGTGGGATTCCAGGTGTTCGACCGGGACGGCACGTTGCTGCTCGCCACGGAAAACCTGGCGGCGGTACCGAACACGCGCGCGTCCGACGGCGCCTTCGAGGACATCCACAAGGGCAAGTACAAATGGCGCATGTTCACCCTGATCATGGAGCAGGAAGGGGTGACCATCCGGGCCGGTGAGCGCTATGACAGCCGGCACGAGATAACCCGTGCGCTGTGGCTCGAACACGGCCTGCCGACCTTTCTCGGCCTGCCCTTGCTGGCGCTCCTGGTCGGTTGGGCGATCCGCCGCGGCCTGGGGCCGCTCGAATCGCTGGCCGGGGCGCTGGCCCGGCGCGAGCCGGGAAGCCGCGAACCGATCCACCTGCCGGATGCGCCCCTCGAGCTGAGGCCCGTGCTGCTGGCGTTGAACGACCAGATCGGACGGCTGGAAGGGGCGCTGGAACGCGAACGGCAGTTCAGCGCGGACGTGGCCCATGAGCTGCGCACGCCCCTGGCCTCGACCATGATCAACCTCGAGGACGCGATGGCCTCGGCGCAACCGGACGAGTCGCAGGCCGCGCTGGAAGCGGCTCGCGAATGCCTGGTCTCCCTGGCACGGCGCACCGAGCAATTGCTGGCGCTGGCCCGGCTCGAGGCCGGCGCGGCTTCGGGGCCGCGAAGCCGCGTGGATCTCAGGGAACTCGCGCTGGAAGTGGTCGAGGAAATGTCGCCGGTGATCGGCACCGGTGGCGTGGAATTGAGCATCGAGTTGCCCGACCACCTTTTCGTGAACGGATATGGGGTCGCCCTCGGCGCGCTGATCCGCAACCTGCTGGAAAACGCTTTTCGCCATGTACCACACGGCGGCCATGTCGAATTGTCGATTCGGCATGGCGAACGAGGTGCCGTCATCGAGGTGACCGACGACGGCCCCGGCATTCCGGTGGAGCGCCGCACCGCCATGTTCACCCGGTTCCAGCGCGGCGTGGACACGCAGGGAGAGGGCTACGGCCTGGGGTTGTCGATCGTCAAACGGGCCGTCGAGTTGCACGGGGCGGTTATCGAGCTCCTGGACCGTGAAGGCGGCCCGGGGCTGAGGGTGGTGGTGACCCTGCCTCTGGCCTGAATCGCGAGCGCGTTTCATTCAAGCGCGACGGACGCAATCGGAGCATCCTTGGAGGGTCCAATCACGCGGAGTCAGCCACGATGAAAAACCCCGAAGCGACCAAGAAGCTGCGCAAGGCAGCCTTGAATACGCGCACCGGCCTGGGTGCCGACGCGACGCGCGACATCTCGGGCGCGCTGAATGCGTTGCTCGCCGACACGTTCGCGCTGTACCTGAAGACGAAGAATTTCCACTGGCACATGTCCGGTCCGCGTTTCCGCGACCTCCACCTGCTGCTCGACGAGCAGGCATCGCAGATCTTCGCCACCACCGACGACATCGCGGAGCGCGTGCGCAAGATCGGCGGAACCACGATCCGTTCGATCGGGCACATCGCGCGCCTGCAGCGCATTTCCGACAATGACGCCGACTTCGTCACGCCGCAGGACATGCTCGCGGAGCTGCGCGACGACAACCTCCGCATGGCCGCCTCCCTGCGGGAGACGCATGGGGTGTGCGACGAGTACTCCGACGTCGCGACGGCGAGCCTGATCGAGAACTGGATCGACGAGACCGAGCGTCGCGTGTGGTTCCTGTTCGAGACGGCACGCGAAACCGACTGAGGTGACGGCCGGCGCGGCATGTCACGCCGCACCGGCCATCCACTAGTCCGGGTGGGAGCCGACCCTGTCGCCGACGAGGTCGGCTCCCACCAGGTCCGGAAAGTATCCGGGGGGCTTATTTCCTCGGCGTGGCGATAGCCCCGATCAGGTCCTTGCCTTCGCCGCGCACCAGGTGCGGATATTTCAGGCCGCCGTGATAGTCGACGCCGACAGTGCGGTAGTCGTCGATATCCTTGATCAGGAACTGGATGGGCGTGGTGCCCGACTTGGCCTCTGCCACCGCGTCCTTCAATACCTGGGCCGAATAATCCTTGCCGTTCACCGCGACCAGCGTGACACCGGGAACGATGCCCGCCTTCGCGGCGACACCATCCCACTGCGAATCCGTCACCACGCCCTTGTCCGATACCTGGATGCCCAACGAATAGGCGAGGTTGACCGTCTTGCGGAGCTTCTCCGCCGTCTTCGCGAATGCCGTGGGCTTGTCGTCGTACACCAGCTTCCAGCCGCCTCCCTCGATGCCATGCTCGGGCATTGTGTCGCCCGTGTAGTCCAGGCGTTGGCGCAGGAAGCTCGCCCAGTCGTAAGGCTGGATACCGTTGAGGGTGGAGACCACGTCGTCGAAGGTATAGGTCTTGGGAACGTAGCTGCCGTTGTCCATGCCGTAGAAGGCGCGGGCGAACTCGTCCAGCGTGTGTTTTCCACCGGACAGGTCGCGGATCTTCGTATCGACGTCGAGCCAGAGCATCTGGCCTTCCGGGTAATAATCCGAGCCGCGGCGCAGGTTGCCCCAGCCCTGGCTGCCACCGCGCGACGACAGCGGAATACCGTCCGCCGTGTCCTGCAACGAACGCCACGAGCGGCCCGTGCGCGCCGACATGTCGGCGGCGATCGCGGCCAGCGAATCGCGCCACTGGTCGGTGGTCCAGATGCCCGAGCGTGCGGTGAGCACACCGGCCCAGTAGTCGGTGAGCCCTTCGTAGACCCAGAGCAGGTCGTCCTGCATCGGTTCGGTGAAGGTCGGTGTCCACAGGTCGGCGGGGCGGCGGAACTTGCCGTTCCACGAATGAATGTACTCGTGCGGCAGGAGGGTCCCCGCCGCCACGTTCACGTCGGGATCGGTGAGGAAGTTCGCGTAGAGGCGATCGTCGCTGGACTGGTGGTGTTCGAGGCCGAAGTGGTTCGTGTGGTCCGAGGTCACCAGCAGGAAGTCGTAGTGCGCGTAGTGGTGCGCGCCGAAGAGCTTGTTCGCCTGCACCACGAGCGCACGCTGCTTCGCGATCTGTTCTTCGGTGGCCTTGACGCCGGCGGCCGTATCGCCGGTGATATTGAGGTGGACCTGGGTGGCCTGGCCGGGCGCGAGGTCGATGCGGGTGAAGTGCTTGCCCGTCATCAGCGGCGAGTCCACGAGGTTCTCGAAACTCACCGGCTTGAAACTCACCTCGTCACCGGATTGCGACGAGGTTTCCAGCGCCGAGGCGAACTTCCAACCCTGGGGAAGTTTCACGCTGGGCTCGACCGTGATCCGGCTGGTGTAGTGTCCGGCCGGATAGAAGGCCACTTCGTTGAACGAGAGCGGTATGTAGTTCGGCGTGGCGGGAGCGAGGTACTCGAAGGCGAGTTCGAGCTTGTCCACGCCGGCGGGAACATCCACGTGGAAGGCGTACATCTCCTTCAGGTCGCGGCGCCAGGGGATGCGCTTGCCGTTCGCCGTGATGACGAAGCCCGCCACGTTGGAGAGCGGACCGGAGGGTCCGTGCACGCCGGGGATCCACTTCGGGTAGTAGAGGATGGCATGGCCCGCGCTGACCGGGATGGTCTCGCGTACGTGGTAGAGGTGCCTCGACGCGTCGGAGAGATCGACGTGCAGCGTCAGGTTGCCGGGGTAGGGCTGGTCGGCGGCCACGGGGAGATCCCCGGCGATGGCCTGGGACACGGAAAAGGCCATCGCGGAAGCGACGGCGGCGGCGAGGGTGGCGCGGCGGAGCGATTGGCGCATGGCTCGGATCCCCTGGCGGATGTATCGACCGATGGTCGGGGCCGGGGGGCGGGGCGACCTGTGCCATAGGTCATGGCCGGGGAATATCAGGGCATCACCAGGACCGGCACGTTGCTGTCCAGGATCACCTTGCGGGCAATGGCCCTGGACGCCCAGGCGTCCTGTTGATGGCCTTGCAGCACGATGAGATCGCACTGGTGCCGCGCCGCCTGGTCGAGGATGGCCATGTCGTGGCGGCTGTCCACGACGATCGTGGTGGACACGGCGATGCCATGACGCTGGGCGGCCGCGGCGGCTTCGTCGAGCGCCTCGCCTGCACGCGCGGCCCAGCGGTCGCGGCATGTGCCACCCAGGGCGTCCGCGGCCCGCTCCACTGCCGGCAAGGGGGACATCACGTAGAGCACCCTGACCTGGCTGCCCAGCGCGACGGCCAGCGCCATGCACTGATCCGTCGCCCGCCCCGCCCCGTCCGCGCTATCGATCACGAGAAGAATGGTCTTGATCATTTTTCCTCCACCGGCTGCCGTAACCCATGAGGGCGAGCGTGCACCGCCGCATCCCGCGCCAGCTTGATATGCGTCAAGCCTCGGTGTCGCGATCGGCGATACAACGACTCTCACGCCAACCCAGACGAGGTCGCCATGTCTTCCCCTCCCGTCCTCAAACCCGTTCACGACCGGACCGGCCATGACGAGCCGGTCTATCGCGATATCGCCGTCGTCCTGACGCAAACGCCCGGCGAGGACACGTCTCTGAACGTCGCCGCGTCGCTGGCTCGTCGTTTTGGTGGAGAGCTCGAGGTTCTGCAGGTGCTGGCCATGCCCGCTCCGGTGACGGACGCATGGGCGCTCATGCCCGACCCCGACCTCATGGAGCGTTATGCCCGGATACGGGAAGAGGCGGCGAAACGGACCATCGACCTGGACAACCGGATGAAATCGCTCGGTGTCACGGGCCGCGTGCACGTGCTGGAAACCTTGTTCGACACTCCGCCGGATGTTGCCGCGGCCGGCGCGCGCCGCACCGACCTGGCGGTGATATCGAGGCCCGCCAATGCGCCCGCCGACGCCGCGCTGGTTCATCGCTATTTCGCTGGACTGCTGCTCGAATCCGGGCGGCCGGTGCTGGCCGTGCCGGCCACGTGCGATGTCTCGCTCCCTCCCCGGCACGCGGTGGTGGCGTGGTCGGAAACGCGGGAGTGCGCGCGTGCGGTGCACGATGCCCTGCCGCTTCTGGAAGCAGCCGAGGCCGTCGATATCGTCATGGTCGACCCGGTGCCGACGGGGTTCGAGGGCGCCGACGCATTCGGGACGAGCCTCGCCGCCCACCTGTCACGCCACGGCGTGGCGACGCGGATCGTGACCGACAAGTCGCGCGGGCGGCCCGTGAGCCGGGTCATCCTCGATCGCGCCAGCCGGGCGCGCGCGCAGTTGATCGTCGCCGGTGGTTATGGCCACAGCCGCTTGCGTGAGTGGGCACTCGGCGGCACCACGCGGGAACTGTTCCTCGAGTCGGCCATTCCCGTCCTGTTCGCGCATTGAGGAACCGCCGACGATCGAGGGCGCGATGCGCGCGGTGGAGGTCGGTGGACCCGGCGAGGGCCCGGACATTCTTGCCTTGCGAGGAATGGTGACGGCACAGACCGAGCATCGGCGGCCCCCGTGACGCGAACGCTTGACGACGGTCAAGTCGTGTCGCCGGCACCTCGACTATACCTATACGGGAACTTCACACATCCCGCCATGCCGGAGTCCGTCATGTCCAGCAAGACCGCTACACCTTCAACCGATCATCCCGGTTTCCCGCCGACCGAAGGCGATCATTGGATCGAGTCGCTCGGAGACGGTACGCGCGTTCTGATCCGCCCCCTGCGGCCTGACGACAAGGAGCGCGAGCAGGCATTCATCCGGCGCCTGTCCCCGGAGTCCCGCCGGTGGCGGTTCCTGGGAGAGATGCGCGAAGCGTCGCCCGCGCTGCTCGCCGGCCTGATGGACGTCGACTATGTCAACACGATGGCCTTCGTGGCTCTGGCGCACGACAACGGTGAACTGCGTGAAGTCGGCATCAGCCGCTACAGCGCAACCGATGACCGCGCCCGCTGCGAATGCGCCGTGACGGTCGCCGACGACTGGCGTCATCGAGGCTTGGCAGTCACACTCATGCGCCACCTCATCGAGGTTGCCCGGCGGAATGGGTTCAAGACCATGTTCTCGCTCGACCTGGCCGAGAACGACGAGATGCGCCAACTCGCCCATTTCCTCGGTTTCACGAGGGCGCCCGATCCTTCCGATCAAACCCTTGTCGTGCACACGCTCAAGCTTTGAGGGTGCCGTGTCGATGCATGCCGGTAACACCCAGGGCGCCTCCATCATTGCAGTGCGTCCAGCTTCGCTGGCATCGGTCCGCGCCAAGATGTATGGACGGCCACTCACTGAAGAGCAGATCGGGGGTATCGTGAGCGACCTGGCCGCCGGCCGCTATACCGACGTGGAAACGGCCGCATTTCTGGTGGCCACCGCGCATCGCAACCTGTCGATGCGCGAGGTCGTTGCGTTGACCCGGGCGTTGGCGTCCACCGGCAGGACCATGGCCTGGCCGGGCCGCCATCCCGTCGACAAGCATTGCGTCGGCGGGCTGCCGGGTAATCGCACGACCCCGATCATCGTCGCGATCGCGGCATCCCTCGGTGTCATCATGCCCAAGACCTCATCGCGTGCGATCACGTCGGCAGCGGGAACGGCGGATGTCATGGAGACCATGGCGCCGGTGGACCTGGATGAGGCAAGGATGCGGCAGGTTGTCGAGCGCACGAACGGCTGTGTCGTATGGGGCGGAGCCATCGGCATGGCCCCCGCGGATGACAGGCTGGTGCGCATCGAGCGCCAGCTCGATATCAACATGCCGGTGCATATCGTCGCGTCGGTCCTGGCGAAGAAAATGGCTTCCGGCGCTTCAAGCGTGCTGGTGGACATCCCGGTCGGGCCAAGCGCGAAGTTGCGTACGCGTGAAGATGCCGAAGTGCTGGCGGAGATGTTCTATTGCGTTGCCAACGAACTGGGCATCGCGATTCGCGCGGTATTCACCGATGGAACGCAGCCGATCGGCAGGGGCATCGGTCCCGCGCTCGAGGCGCGCGACGTGCTGGCGGTGCTTCGCCGTGCGCCCGATGCACCGGTGGCACTGCGCGAGCGGGCAATTCGCCTGGCGGCATCCGTACTTGTCTTGTCAGATCCCGGGATGACCGAGCTCGGCGCGCGGCGGCTCGCCGCCGAGGCGTTGGCCAGCGGTCGCGCGGGTGCGAGGTTCGAAGCGATCTGCGAAGCTCAGGGCGGGATGCGCGAACCTCCCATCGCTCGTCATACACGCGCCGTCCTGGCGAAGGCGGGTGGGAGGGTGACGGCGATGAAATGCCGTGAACTGGCGCGATTGGCGAAGCTCGCTGGCGCTCCCGATATACCCGAGGCCGGTGTGTTCCTGCTGGTGGGCGTCGGGGATCATGTGCACAAGGGGCAGCCGCTGTTCGAGGTGCACGCCACGAGCGAGGCCATGCTCGACCACGCGGTGGCGTACGCGTCGTCCAGGGATGACCTGCTGTCCATCGATTGCCGCCAGGATGCCGCCGCATGATCGTTTATTCGTGTCACGGTGCCGCGCGGGAGGTCACGGGTTCCTGTCACCTGGTGGAATGCGGCGACAGCAGGATACTCGTCGATTGCGGGCTTTTTCAGGGAGGGCATGGCGCACTCGATGCCAACACGCGTGGATTCGCTTTCGACCCGCGCTCGATCGATATCGTGCTCCTCACCCACGCCCACCTGGATCACTGCGGCAGGCTGCCCAAGCTCGTGCGCGACGGATTTGCCGGTTCTATCGTGTCCACGGCGGCGACGCGCGATCTCGCCCGCGTGGTACTCCTGGATGCCGCGTCCCTCCAGGAAGACGAGGCCAGGCGCGCCCGGTCGCGGGGCGATCGCGATGCCACGCCGGTCTCCAGCCTGGACGATGCGTTTCGTGCCCTCGACGCGTTCGACCGGGTCGCGGCATACGGTGAGGCATTCGAAGCCGCTCCCGGCATTCGCGCCACTTTCCTCGACGCAGGGCATATTCTCGGATCGGCCTTCCTGCTGCTGGAACTGGACGACGGCACGAACCGCCGGCGCATGTTGTTCTCCGGTGACCTGGGGCACCATGGGTCCGGGATGCTGCGGGACCCCGTACCGGCGCCTCCCGCCGACTTCGTCGTCATGGAGACCACGTACGGCAACCGTCCACACCGGTCGTTCGACGCTACCCGGAAGGAATTCCTCGACGCGGTGGGGGACACGCTCAAGGCACGTGGCAATGTCATCATCCCGACCTTCGCGTTGGAACGCGCCCAGGAAGTGCTCTACTGCCTGCATGGAGGCTTGCGCGAAGGGAAGATAGCCCCGGGAACCCGGGTCTTCCTCGATTCGCCGATGGCGATATCCGCAACCGCGATCTTTCGCCGCCACCCCGAATGCTTCAGCGAAGGGTTCCGGGAAGCCTTGCGGCATGAGGATCCCTTCGCGATGCCCCACCTGCACTTCACCCACGGCGTGGAGGAGTCGATGGCCATCAATGCGATCGAAGGAGGGGCCGTCATCCTCGCGGGTTCGGGCATGTGCACCGGTGGACGCGTCCGTCATCACCTGAGGCACAACCTGGGCCGCTCACGTGCCGGGGTGATCCTGGTCGGTTACGCGGCCGAAGGCACCTTGGCCAGGGACATCGTGGATGGCAAGAAGGTCGTGCGCATCGGCAGGCACGAGGTTCCCGTGAGGGCGCGTGTCTGGACCATCAATGGCTTTTCCGCCCACGCGGGTCAACCCGAACTGCTCGCCTGGCTGGGCGAGGAACCCCGCCGTCAGGTATTCCTGGTGCATGGCGAGCCGGACGGTGGGATGGCGGCCATGCGCGATATCCTGCAGGCACGGGGTGTCTCCGTGGCGTGTCCCGCGTTCGGAGTGCCATGCCGCCTGGCATAGCCGTCAATGGCAAAGCAGCGTGGCGATCGTTCCGTGGGTCAGTACGTGGCGCGTCGCCCCTCCGAGCAGGTGCTCGCGCAACGGAGTGTGTCCATAGGCGCCCATCACGAGAAGTTCGGCCTTGAACCGGCGTGCCCGGTCGAGGATGGCCGCTCCGGCGGAGGACGGTATCGCATGCAACCGCTTGTGAGTGACCTCGACACCGTGACGGGCCAGGAAAGCCATCGGATCGAATCTCGGCATGCCGTCCGTGACGGCGTGGGGTTCGGCGCCATCCAGGACACATACCCGTTGTGCCGCCACCACCAGCGGCAATGCCGCACGGATGGCACGCGTCGATGGCGCACTGCCATCCCACGTGAGCATCACGTTGTCGAAGACCCCGCATGGTGCGCACACCTCCGGAAGCACAAGACAGGGCAGGCCGGTTCCGAGCAGCAGGTGGTTCAGACCGTCGAGCGGATTCGCATCCGGATCGGCGGGGCGTTGGACGACGACCAGATCGTGCCAGGTACTGAGCGATGCGAGTCGTCCGGCGGCATCGTTCTCGATGACAGCCCATTGTGGATCGTGCACCCCCGCGGTCCGGGCGAGATGCATGAACTGGTCGCCATCGCCCCCCGGCGCGAGGTCGTCGTGGCGCCGTGCGGCGGGCGGCTGGTCGAGGAGCGCCATGACAGTCGGCTCCCTGGGAGCAGCGTGTCCCAGGAAAGCCGCCGACATGGAGCATCCGGTCACCGATCCGTTGGTACGCGCCGCAAGGCGGCTGCTGACGTAAGAGGCGGCGTCGCGGGGCGAACCGACGATAGCCAGCACATCGCCCACGGCGCGAAGGGAGGTTTGCATCATGGGCGTGGAGCGGTCTGGGTTGGAAGCGGTCGTCACCATGGGAACCCTCGTGTTTTGCGCACCGATGACGCGTTATAGCGCGACTGCGCGTTCTGCCGGTTGATGCAGGTCAATCCTCCGGAAGCGCCCCCCGGAAGGAGTGGCTAGCCCTCGGCATGCGACGCATGGCATACGAGCACGGGAAGATGTGTCGTCAGCAGGATCTTCTGTGTCTCGCTGCCGAGAAGGAGCCGTTGGAGCCCACGCCGGCCATGCGAACCCACCACGATGAGATCGCATCCCCTTTCCTTGGCGACACCCTCGATCACGTGGTGAACGGGTTCGCCGATCTCGCACACCGTGGTGCACGGTATGCCTTCCTCCTTGGCAACCCGCTCCACCTCGAGCAGGTAACGCGTGGCAAGCGTGCGCGCGTTATCCAGATACACCGCCTCGCTCGTCGGCAGCATCATTTCGCCGTAGGTGGTGGCGCGGAAGGGTTCGATCACGTGCACGGCGGTAAGCGTCGCTCCACAGGTCTTCGCAAGATCCACGGCCATGCGCGTTGCGAGCGCTGCCACGGCCGAGCCATCGGTGGCGATGAGAAGGTGCTTGAACATGATGATTTCTCCATTTCACGAGGGTGGTCGGGTCGCTTTCAGCGGACCACGAGCACGGGAATTTTCGAATGCGACAGTACTTTCAGGACCACGGATCCCAGGAATACGCTGCCCACGGCACCCCGCCCATGCGAGCCCATGGCCACGAGGTCGAAGCGCCCCTTCGCCGCCAGCCTCACGATCTCTTCGGCCGCATCGCCGACAAGCATCCGTTCGTCGTGGATGTGCCCGGCGCTGGCAAGCAGGCGGCGCACGGGCCGCATCGCCATCGTCCCGTTGTGTGCATGGAACTGCGTCACGGCGACGGGATCGAGATAGCCGCTGATGTGCGCGTTCAGCGGCGCGTCCACATGGACCAGGGTGATGTCCGGAGGCGTGCTGGCCTCCGACCAGCGGCGTAGCAGGAAACGCGCGGCACGCGTGCTGTGCGCACTGCCGTCGACGGGTATCAGGATCTTCATGATTCGCTCTCCTCACGATAAGGGTGTGGCGCCGGCTTCCGATCCTGTCCCGTGCGGGCAGGGGCGTATCGGTGGATCAGGTAATTCACGAACCGCAGCCAAAGCAGGGCCCCGGCAGCACATGAAACAGGCACGGCGAGGGTGAGCAGCGAAGGGCCTGCAAATCCGAGGATGTGCCGTAACGGGGGGATGAGTGCCACGCCGGCGGCGACAGACAGCGCGACGAAGACCAGCACCGACGCCAGGGGTGTCCGCTTCGCCGGCGCCGCCGTGTCGGCCCCACCGGCCAGGACGAGCACGACGGTCGTCGCCAGCAGACCCAGGAACGCGGCGAGCCGCGCCGACGGGGCCGGTACGCCGGCGGAAAGCATCAGTCCATAGGCTGCGACCAGCAATGCACCCATGCCCGCTCCTTCGAGCAGGCCGGTGCCGACATTGCGGCTGGCGAAGGGCGATTCGTCCGGTCGCCGGGGCGGGCGGCGCATGATGTCCCTCGCGGCCGGCGTCGCCTCGAAGACGATGGAACAGGCCGGATCGATGATCATCTCGACCAGGGCGATCTGAACAGGCAGCAGCAGGGGCGACCATTGCATGACCGCGGGCACGATCGCGAGCATCACGATGGGAACGTGGGCGGCGGAGATGAAGCGCATCGAACGATGCACGTTATCGTAGACGCGGCGACCGATCCGGATGGCGCTCACCAACGCGGCGAAACGGTCGCTCAGCAGGACGAGGTCGGCGGCTTCCCTCGCCACGTCACTGCCGCGGCGCCCCATGGCGACACCCACATCCGCCGCTCTCAAGGCCGGCGCGTCGTTGACGCCATCGCCAGTCATGCCCACGACATGCCCTGCCTGCCTGAACGCCGCGACGAGGCGCAGCTTCTGCGATGGCTGCACGCGCGCGCAAACCTCGGTCTCCCGCAAGCGGATGGCCAATGTCTCATCGTCGAGACGGTCGATCTCCGCCCCTGTAAGCAGGTGATCGCTTCGCAGGCCGGCTTGTGCGGCGATCGCCGCGGCCGTGGCCGGGTGGTCGCCTGTCAGCATCACCACCCGGATACCCGCACCACGGCATTCGGTCATGGCGGCCGGGACGTCGCAACGGAGCGGATCGGCCAGCGCCACCAGGCCGACATAACGATGACGGATCGACTGCACCGCTTCCGGCGCGACATCGCCCTGCACAGCCGCTTGCGCCACGGCAAGGACGCGAAGGCCGCGCGCCGCCATCGCCGCCGCCTCGGCCAGGGCACGGCTGAGCGTCTCCTGGTCCAGCCCGCACAGATCGACGATGGCTTCGGGCGCGCCTTTGGTCGCCATGGTCCATGTACCCGCAACCGTGCCCGCGAACACCCGCGAAACGAAGGGCCTTCCCGGGGCCACCGGGTATTCGTGCCATGCGACGGGTTCGTCCCCCACGGCACGATCGTGCAGGTGTGTGCGCGTGAAGGTGAGGATGGCCCGGTCGGTCGGGTCGAGGGAACCACGCGGGCACGCATTCGCGGCGACGCTCATCAGGGATCGCATCGCCTCCCCGAGGGGCTCGGTGGCCATGCGGACTCCTCCGGATACGTCGGCGAGCGCGGTGACGGCCATCTCGTTGCGAGTGAGCGTACCGGTCTTGTCTACCGCGAGGAGGGAGATCGTTCCCATGGTTTCGACGGCGGCGAGCCGGCGCGTGAGCACCTCGTGCCTGGCGATGCGCCGGGCACCGAGTGCGTAAAACACGGCAAGCACCACCGGTACTTCCTCGGGGAGGATGGCCATCGCCAGGGCAATGGCTGCCAGCGCGGCATCGAGGGGGGCCATTCCGGCCCATGACCAGCTGACCAGCCACAGGATGACGGCCAAGGCGATGGCGATCGTCGCGAAGATCCTGACGATGCGTCCCGCCGCCTTCTGCAAGGCGGACGGCAACGAGCTGGCCTCCGCGATCGATTTGCCGATGGATCCCAACGCGGTGCGTTCGCCCGTCGCGGTGACGCGGATCCGCGCATGCCCCCCCACCACAAGCGTGCCTGCATGCACCAGGATCTCCGCACCGCCGGATATGCGTTCGACGGGGACCGATTCACCGGTGAGAAGCGACTCGTCCACGAGGACCGTACCGTCGATCAATTCGCCGTCCGCCGCGACCCGGTCGCCTTCACGCAGCATGAGGGTATCGCCCATCACGACCTCGGTGGCGGGGATGCGCCTTTCCCTGCCCGAGCGGAGTACGTGGGCGAGGGGTGCCGCCAGTTCGCGGAGTGCCGCCAGCGCTCCTTGCGCCCGGACCTCCTGTGTCACCGTGATGGCGATGACGATAAGGACGGATGCGCCCAGGAATGCCGCTTCGCCGCCGTCGCCGAGCATGGCGTAGATGGCAGTGGCCACGATCAACATGAGGAACATCGGTTCCGTCACGATGTCGCGAAGCAACCGGACCCAGTGATGCTGGCGTCCGGCCGACCATGTGTTGGCCCCATCGCGTTCCAGGCGCCGGCGCGCCTCGTCCTCGTCCAGGCCGCCGATCCCGCACGACGGATCGTCGGATTGCCCCGGGAGTGGCGGCATCGCCGTCATGCCAGCGACCAGGAGATCCATAAGAAGATCCATCGTGAGAGGAACATCCGCGGCAGGTGTCGGATACATGGTGGTGCCGGACGCGGAGTGCGCCTTGACCTGCGTCAATCCCGCGACGGGTAGGCGGCCGTATAACGAAGGCCAGTCACGTCGCCGCGAGGTTCCCATGTCCGTTTCAATCCATGCCGGCGCCACCGGTTCGTCACGGGTGGCCTCCCACGTGCCGTACGCGGATATCGCCGTGGCCATGACAGGCGCACCCGGCGACGCCGCGGCCCTGGACGCCGCCGCGACACTGGCCCGTGCCTACGGCAGTCGTCTCGATGTATTGCAGTTGCTGGTGATGCCCGCACCCATTATCGATGCATGGGGCCTGATACCGGATGCCGGTTTCGGCGAGGTGTACGCGGACATGCGCGAGGCGGGACGAAAGAGCGTCGAGATGTTGCGGTCGCGACTTGCCGAACTTGCCGTTCCCGGCGACGCGCGCTTGCTGGAGGCGCTGTGCGTGGAGCCGGCCAGCCTTGCGGCCATGGCCGTGCGGCGCAATGACATCGTCGTGATGGCAACGCCATACCGGGAGCCGCTCGACACATCGGTCGTGCACGCCTATTTCGCCGGCGTGTTGCTCGAATCCGGGCGGCCGGTGCTATTGGTGCCCTCTGGCAAGGCGTATCCGTTGCCGCCGCGACGCGTCCTGGTGGCGTGGTCGGATACGCCGGAGGCGGCGCGCGCGGTGCACGACGCCATGTCTTTCCTGCGCGCGGCCGATAGCGTTGAAATCGTTACGGCATCTCCCACCGAGGCGGCCGGCGATGACGATGCCGGCATGGCATCGCTGGTCGAGCATCTCGCGCGCCATGGCGTGAAGGTGACCGGCACCACGATCAGCCCCGGGAGTCGCTCTATCGGCATGGCGCTGATCGACCGCGCCACGCGCATCCATGCCGACCTCATCGTGGCAGGAGGCTATGGGCACGGACGCTTCCGCGAATGGGCCTTGGGCGGTACGACCCGGGACCTGTTCCTGGAAGCGGCTCTCCCCGTGTTGTTCTCTCACTGAGGGCACACGATGGCTACGCCCGCATCCGCCTCGTCCGCCGACTCCCTGGCCTCTGCCGCCCTTGGGTTTGGTGGCATCGTTGGCTTGTTGGCGATGGAGCCGCACGATGGCACCGTCATAGAGGCCGCCGCGGCCGTGGCCGGGGAGGGACGGCCGTGGCGGGCATGGCTCCCGCTCGCCATGCCAACGCGGGTGGAATGCCCCTGGGGTGTGTCGATGGCGCAAGCCTTGGCCGCCGATCACCTCGCACGGCGGCAGGATGCATTGGCGCACCTGGCCATGATGCGGCGTACCGCCGCGAGGCTGGGCCAGACATTGTCCTGCGCGGCGGTGGAATTCCCGGAACGCGCCCTCGCCAAGAACATCGTCGCGCGCGTCCGCGCCGCGGGGCTGGTCGTGCTTGGTGCGCCTCCCGAACGGGCCATGGTGGCCGGCCCTCGGTGGTTCGACCAGGTCGTGTCCATGTCTGGCAGGCCGGTACTCGTCGTACCGCGCTGCGCCCGGATAGCTGGGCCACCGCGACGGATACTGATCGCGTGGCACGACCGGCCGGAGGCGTGCCGGGCGCTCCACGAGGCGCTTCCCTGGTTGCGCGAGGCCACCACCGTACGCATCGTGATCGCGGTGGGCTACGGTGCGTCTCGCGCGCAGCGGCAGGCTGTGGCCGGTGCGGAGCGGCTGCGTGCCCATCTCGCCCACCACGGCGTTACCGCGGTGGTCGCCTGCGTCGATTCACAGATGCGCCCGCCGGAGGACATCCTCCTCGAGGAGGCTTACAGCATGGCTGCCGACCTGATCGTCGCGGGCGCGTCCGGCAGGCATCGCACGCTTGCGTTCGCATTCGGCGGAACGACCCTCAGCCTCATGCGTCGCAGCCGGCTTCCCTTGCTGCTGGCTTCGTGATCGGGGGCGGGGGAAGCACCAGCAGGTCGCAGCCCTGGCTCGTCATGGCTTCTGCTATCACGCTGTCGACGTCGCTTCCGAATCCATAACGGCAGGTGCAATCGACTCGTAGCGAGGCGGCGATCCTTCGTGCGCGGGCGAACATGCGTTCACCCATCGCGATGGCGTCGCGGGACGAACCCTGCTCGGCCCGCCCGCCCGGGGGCGACACTTCGACGACGAACAGGATCGTGACCGGAATGCCGGTGCACCAGGCCAGGCGAAGTCCCGCGCATACGGCGCGGAACGACCGTGGATGGCTCCCAGTGGCAACGAGAAGATGATGAAACACGGCGGCTTCCGCAATGAGGGCGACATCATCTGACGTGAATTCGGGGCCCGGCGTGTTGATGGGCGTCAAGCGCGGCGTCCGCCGCTGGAGCGGCCGGGCCATGGTACGACCGCTGTTACATACCGTTACACGTGGATACGCGCCTGACACCGGGGAATGAGTGAGCGCGGCTAGGCTGCGAAGCATGGCAAGGCTCCACCATCCGGGAGGAAAGGACATGATCGCGAACGTCAGCCAGAGTACGTCGACCCATCCGTCATGGACGAGCCAGGCGGTGCAGCCACCCTCGTTGAGTGCCATCGACCTGGAGGCGCTGCGGCGGGAGTTGCCGGTGACACGCCGCAAGCATGCCGCGGGCCAGTACCTGTACAGGGCGGGTCAGCCGTTCCGCGCCATTCATCTGGTCCACGTCGGTTCCTACAAGATATGCGACACGTCGACCGACGGCCGCGAAAAGGTGACCGCCTTCAAGATGCGCGGTGAACTGGCGGGCGTGGAGTCGATCGGCCTCGATGCCTATGCGTGCGATGTGATCGCGTTGGAGGACAGCGAAGCCTGGGAACTGCCGTACCCGGCGGTCATGAAGGCCGCGGTACGCATCCCCGAACTCCAGGAGCAGATCCACACGGCGCTGGCGGCGGAAATCCGTTGCGACCGTACATGGATGCTGTTGCTGGGCACGCTGGCGGCCGAACCGCGGGTGGCCGCTTTCCTGATCGACATCGCCGCGCGCCACGCCCGGCTGGGCTATAGCGCGAAGCACTTCATCCTGCGCATGAGCCGGCTGGACATGGCCAGTTTCCTTGCGCTCAAGCACGAAACCGTCAGCCGTGCGCTAAGCCATCTTGCCGATCTGCGCTTTATCGAGGTGCAACGCCGGGAAGTACGCGTCCTGGATGTCGATGGCCTGCGTGCGATGGCCTGCTGCGCCCAGGCCGCGTGATCAGCCGCCATCGATCACGCGACGCATCGACGTCGCGAGTTGCTCACGACGATAAGGCTTGCGCAGCAACTCGAGTTCCCCCAGGCGACGGCGGTCATCCTCGGGCGCGCCATATTCGTAGCCCGAAGTCATCAGTATCTTGAGGCCCGGCCGCTCGCGTTGAAATTCGTTCACCAGATCCAGGCCCGTTACGGTACCGCCCAATACCACATCCGTGAACACGACCTCGATCTCGGGATGGCCGTCGAAGGCGGTGCGTGCCGTCTCGGCGGTGCCGGCTTCTATCACGGTATACCCGAGACGGCGTAGAAAGGACGCCGCCACCCGGCGTACTTCCTCTTCGTCCTCCACCACGAGGACGGTCTCGTCGCCTTCGACGATATCCGCCGCGGGGGCGACGGCGGCACGGTACTCGACCGAGGGCAGATACAGTTCCACCCGCGTGCCCGATCCGGGTTCGCTATGGATGGACAGCTTGCCGCTGGATTGCTTGACGAACCCGTAGACCATGCTCAGGCCCAGTCCGCTGCCCTTGCCCCCCGTCTTCGTGGTGAAAAACGGCTCGACCGCCCGCGAGAGCACGTCCGGTAGCATGCCCTCGCCTGAATCGACGACGGTGAAGACGACGTAAGGGCCGGGCTGCAGGTCGCCGCCATCCATGGTCTGCTCATGCAACCGTGCATTGATACTGATCTTGCCGCCGCGTGGCATCGCATCGCGCGCATTGAGCGCGAGGTTCACCAGCGCGGCCTCCAGTTCGCCCGGGTCCGCGAAGACGGCGGGCAGTCCCACGGGGCAGTCGGCGACGACGCGGATGCGTTCGCCGAGGGTCCGGGCAAGCATCTCGCTGAGGTCGGCCAGCAGCAGTTCGGTCCGTACCTGCTGGGGATTCAGTCGCTGGCGCCGTGAAAAGCTCAACAGCTTGCGCGTGAGCGTCGAGCCACGCTCCACGGCGCGCGACGCGCTGGCGATGGTCTCGCGGGTGGAGGCATCGGCCTCGAGGTCCCACTCGAGCAGCTGCAGGTTGCCCGAGACGATGGTCAGCAGGTTGTTGAAGTCATGGGCGAGGCCGCCGGTCAATTGGCCGAGGGCGTCCAGTCGCTGCGCATGGGCCAGTTGCTCTTCGCTGCGGCCGCGCTGGATCGACGCGGACAGCACATTGGCCACGGACTGGAGGAAATGCTGGCGATCCCGGTCGAACGTTTCGGTTTGGGGAATCACGACGGCGAGATGGCCGGCGGGGGCCTCGCGGTCGGGTAACAGGGCCAATACCGCATCGAGGGCTGGATGGGTCGCTGCGTTCGCGCCCAGCGGGGTTCGGGTGACCAGTCCACCATCCAGGTCGTCGCGGGGCAGGGGATCGCCGGCTTGCGAGCCGCGCAGGCCGGTCAACAGGATTCGCATGGGATCGTCGACACCGACAGCGGCGGCTATCCGGAGGCCGCCCCCATGCGGATCGACCAGCAGCACGGCGACGGTCGGTACGGACAACGTTTCGGCGATGAGGGCGGGGATTTCCGTCATGGCCGCGTCGTGGGTTGCCGCCAGCAGGATGCGCCGGCTGATATCGGCGACGCGGGTGTCGTAGCGGGCCCGTGCAAGGGCCTGCCGGGCTCGCTGCGTTTCGGAGATGTCGCGGATGGACGCCGCGAACAGGGGTTTTCCTCCGACCTGCGCCGGGCTCAAGCCGATCTCCACGGGAAAGACCGTGCCGTCCGCCCGCACACCCGTGAGTTCGTAGCCCGCACCCATCGGACGCACGCGAGGGTTGTCCATGTACTGGGTGCGGTGCGCCACGTGGACGTCGCGCAGCGCGGCGGGAAGAAGATCCTCGATGGGCCGTCCGTGGAGTGCGTGGGCCGGGTAACCGAACAGTCGATCCGCCTGGGGGTTTGTCAGCATGATCGTACCGAGCCGGTCGACGACGACCATGGCGTCCGGGGCCATGTCGAAAAGGACGCGGAACAGCCCGCTGTCGTCGAACGAGGCGCTGGGCCGTGTCATGGCCGGGTGACCGACGGGGTGAAGACGTAACCGGCACCCCGCACGGACTTGATCAGCGCAGGGCGCGACGGATCGGGCTCGATCTTCCGACGGAGACGGCCCACCTGGACGTCGATGGCCCGGTCGTACGGGCCGGCAGCGCGACCATAGAGGTGCGTCATCAGTTGGTCGCGCGATAGCACCCGGTGGGCATTCTCGGCCAGGACGCGCAAGAGAGCGAATTCGCCGGTCGTCAGGTCGACGGGAATTCCGTCGGGCGAGCGCAGGGTGCGTGAACGTGTGTCGAGGATGAACCCACCGAAGGCATAGTCCACGCCGACGCACGGCGTTTCGGAAACGGTGGTGGTGGATGTGTGTGTCCTTCGCAGCACGCTGCGCACCCGCGCGAGCAGTTCACGCAGGTCGAACGGTTTCGTCACATAGTCGTCCGCACCGAGTTCGAGCCCAACGATGCGGTCGACCGAATCGCCACGGCCCGTCACGATCACGACCGGTCCTTTCCAGGTTTCCCGAAGATAGCGCGTGATGGAAAAGCCATCTTCCCCTGGGAGGCCCAGGTCGAGCATGACCAGGTCGATGCGCGCTTCGGTGAGGCGCTGGCGCATCTGCTCGCCATCGGCCGCGGTGACCACCTCGAACCCCTGGCCGCCGAAATAGCGGGCGAGCATGGTCGCGACTTCCGTCTCGTCGTCGACAATCAGTAGCCGGTGCTCGGGCCGCTCGTTCGAAGCCATCGCGGCGGTATCCTCTTCGATGAGACGGTACGCGGGAGAACCCCGGAGTTCGTCGATGTCGCCGATCCATTAGAAGCGATGGGGATGCCGTTCGCAAGGCGGCGCCCCAGATGATGCAGGTCAACCTGCCCGCTGACCGCCAGGCGCATGCTGGCGACCACGACGACGAGGACGAGGCGGTCGATGGCTGCGATGACAACCGATGGCGACGGCGCGGCGGCTCGCCAGGGCAAGCGGGCCATGGTGCTGGAAGCGGTGGGAACCCCCCTGCGGCTGGTGTGGCTCGACTCTCCCGCGCCAGGTCCGGGGGACATCGAAGTGCGCGTGGAGGCATGCGGCGTTTGCCGGACCGATCTTCACGTGGTGGATGGCGAGTTGCCCGAAGTGCGGCCGCCCGTGATACCCGGGCACGAGGTCGTCGGCAGGGTCGTGGCGATGGGTGCCGGGGTCGACGCTTTCCATATCGGTGACCGGGTCGGCATTCCGTGGCTGGGCGGCACCTGCCAGGTTTGCGAATTCTGTCGCGAGGGCAGGGAGAACCTGTGCGACGCACCGGAATTCACGGGATACACGCGTCCGGGCGGTTTCGCCAGCCACGTCGTGGCCCACGCGGCGTACTGCGTACCGCTGCCGACGGATCGGGACGCGGTGGCCCTGGCGCCACTGCTGTGCGCGGGCCTGATCGGGTGGCGATCCTTGCGCCGTGCAGGCAGTGGGCGATGCCTCGGGTTATACGGTTTCGGTGCGGCCGCTCATCTCGTTGCCCAGATGGCGCTCGCGGAAGGACGCACGGTTTATGCCTTCACCCGCGAGGGAGACGTGGCCGCGCAGGATTTCGCACGATCCCTCGGCGTGTCATGGGCGGGCTCGTCGCTCGGCGGCGCTCCCACTCCGCTGGATGCGGCGATCATCTTCGCGCCCGACGGCGACCTGGTGGTACGTGCCCTGCGGCAGGTGAAAAAAGGCGGCAGGGTGGTGTGCGCAGGCATTCATATGTCCGATATCCCCGGTTTTCCCTATCGCTGGCTTTGGGAGGAACGCGAGATCGTCTCCGTCGCCAACCTCACTCGTGACGACGCGACGTCGTTCTTCGGATCCCCCCTTGGCGCCGGCTTGCGGGCCACCACCCGTACCTACAAGCTCGAAGAAGCGAACCATGCATTGGACGACCTGCGTTCCGGACGTCTCAGCGGAGCGGCCGTCCTCGTGCCTTGAATCGCCGCTATCGTTTGAAACGGGGGTCTTGCGCGGAGGGCGGTGGCCGATAGCATGGGCGCCATGAACGCACCCACCTTGCGGCGCATCCTCAACGCCTGGCCACCTTTCCTGTTCACCGGAATCCGGGTGGTGCGGATGGACGATTACCGGTACGCGAAGGTGCGCCTGAAACTCGCCTGGTACAACCGCAACTACGTGCGCACGCAGTTCGGCGGCAACCTTTTTTCCATGACCGACCCGTTCTGGATGATCATGGTGCTCAAGAGTCTCGGCAACGACTACATCGTATGGGACCAGGCAGGGGAGATCCGTTTCGTCGCGCCAGGTCGCGAGGATGTCTATGCGGAGTTCCGCGTCGAGGAATCCTTGCTCGACGAGCTGCGCGCCGCCACCGCGAACGGCGAGAAATGCCTTCGCTGGTTCGACACCGATGTCCGCACGGCATCGGGCGAGCTCGTGGCCACGGTGCGCAAGCAACTCTACGTGCGGCGCAAGCGCCGCTGATCAGAACAGCAGCGATGCCATCTTGCGGCGATACGCGCCAACCAGCTCCGCGTCGTCGATCGTCGCGAACGCCGCGAGCAGCCGCTTCTTCGCCTGTCCTTCGTTCCAGTCGCGCTGGCGCTTGAGGACATCGATGAACTGGTCGAGGCCCGCCGGGGCGTCGCCTTCGATCAGCAGGCGCACACCAAGCAGGTCGCGTGCCTCCCAGTCGGAATCGTTGGCCTGCACGCGTGCCTGGAGCTCCGCCAGCGACGGGGCACCGGCCAGCGCGCGGGCCAGTTCCAGTTGACTGCGCAGGCGTACCGCGCGGGCGTCGGTCGCGAGGTTGGCGGGCAGGGCGTCGAGTTCGGCCTGGGCCGGTTCGACCTGGCCGGCGCGCATCAGGGCCAGGGCGAGGTCGAGCTTCAGTTCGGCGCGATCCGGTTCGGCGGCGATGGCCTGCTGGAGGCGGTTGATGGCTTCCTCGGCGGTTTCAACCGGTGCCGGCGCGATGTCTTCGTCGTTGGCCGCATCGGCCGGTTGCACGCCGTGACGGGTGAGGAACTCGCGGATCTGGCCCTCCGGCAGTGCGCCGGCGAAGCCATCGACCACCTGGCCACCGCTGATCAGGACCACGGTGGGGATGCTGCGGACACCGAACATGGCGGCCAGCTGCTGTTCGGCATCCACGTCGATCTTGGCCAGGCGGAAGGCGCCGTTGTACTCGGCGGCCAGCTTTTCCAGGATCGGCCCGAGCGACTTGCAGGGGCCGCACCATTCGGCCCACAGGTCGACCAGGACGGGGGTCTGGAGCGACGCGTTGATGACGTCGTTCTCGAAACCGGCCGTGGTCGCGTCGAAGACATGTTCATTGCGGGTCTGGGCGCTGCTCACGGAAGGCTCCTGGGACAAGGTGTCGATGCCCCGGTAAGTCGGGGAAGGGCGGGAGCATATCAAGCCCCCGGGGCCTTTTAGGACTACTCCTATCCACCGCGTCATGCGCCGTTTACGCGGATTTGCGATCATATGGCGCGGGCCGGTGCGGCCTCGAAGCGCCGGGAAGGCATGCATAACGCCCAGGAACTGATCGTCTGCGAACACTGCGACTCCGTCTACCGGAGGCGCCCGCTCGCCCGTGGGGAGGTCGCCGACTGCGTCGTTTGCGGCGCCGTGCTGGAACGGCACCAATGGCTCGGCGTGGAAGCGCAGTTCGCCCTGATCGTCGCCGCGCTCATCGTCTTCGTCATCGCCAATGTCTCGCCCATCGTCACGCTCGGCCTGTCCGGGATGACCGCGGCCACCACCCTGTGGGGCGCGGTGATCGCCATGTGGAACGATGGCGCCCAGGTGGTGGCCTTTCTCAGCGCGATGACCCTGTTCTTCTTCCCGCTCAGCCAGATACTGATCTTCGGCTGGGTGCTCTGGTTCGCCCGCGACGGGCGCCGTGCACCGGGTTTCGCCCAGGCCATGTCGACCCTGGTCAGGGTGAAGCCATGGAGCATGATCGAGGTGTTCATGCTGGGCACGCTCGTCGCGGTGGTCAAGGCGCATACCTATTTCGACGTGGTGCCGGGGCCGGGTATCTGGGCCTTCGGCTTCCTCACCTTGCTGGTCACGTTGTTCTCCAGCCACGACCCGCGGCAGCTCTGGGACATCACGCGGGAGGCGAGGGCATGAACGCGCCGCCGCGGGCCAGCGAGCTGGGCATGATGTCCTGCCATGTGTGCCGGCTGGTCACGGCGTACACGGACGATCCGCACGCGCACTGCCCACGCTGCGGCAACGCCCTGCACGCGCGCAAGCGCGGCAGCATCGCCCGCGCCTGGGCCTTGCTCGCGGCGGCGGCGATCTTCTACATCCCGGCGAACGTGTTCCCGATCATGCGCACGCAGAGCCTCTCGTCGAAGGACGACAACACGATCCTCAGCGGGATCGCGGAGCTCTGGCGGGCGGGCTCCCCCGGCCTCGCGGTCATCGTCTTCACGGCGAGCATCATCGTGCCCGTGCTGAAGTTCGTCATCATGGGTTACCTGCTGGTGTCCGTGCAGCGTTCCAGCGGGTTCGTCGCGAAGCAGCGTGCGCGGTTGTACCGCTTCGTGGAACTGGTCGGCTACTGGTCGATGCTCGACGTGTTCGTCGTGGCGATCCTGTCGGCCCTGGTCCATTTCAAGATCCTCAGCCGCGTCGAGCCCTTGCCCGGCGTGGTCTATTTCGGCGTGGTCGTCGTACTGACGATGCTATCGGCCATGAGCTTCGATCCCCGCCTGATCTGGGACAACAGGAAATCGCAATGAGCGACACCAACGTAGGAAACACGCCTCCGCCGGAGGACCTGCCGCAACCGGTCGTGCGCCGGTCGAAGATGGGCTTCTCGCTGATCTGGCTGGTGCCCATCGTGGCCGCGCTTGTCGGCATCTCGCTGCTGGTCAACCATTACATGTCGGCCGGCCCGCGGATCACCGTCACCTTCCTCACCGCCGAGGGCATCGAGGCGGGCAAGACCCAGGTCAAGTTCAAGAACGTGGTGATCGGCAAGGTCACGACGATGCGTCTCTCGCGCGACCGCACGCACATCACGGTCATGATCGACCTCGAGAAGGATGCCAGCGCCTTCGCCACCAAGGGCACCCGTTACTGGGTGGTGCGCCCGCGCATCGGGGCCAGCGGTGTATCCGGCATCGATACCTTGCTCTCGGGCGCCTTCATCGGCGCGGACGCCGGCGATTCGGACGAGGAGCAAAGCGACTTCACGGGCCTGGAAACACCACCGGCGGTGACCCATGGCGCGCCCGGCCGACGGTTCGTCCTGCATTCCTCCGATCTCGGCTCGCTGGATATCGGTTCGCCCGTTTATTACCGCCGCATCCAGGTCGGCCGGATCGTCTCGTACGAGTTGGACAAGGACGGCAAGGGCGTCTCGTTGCAGCTCTTCATCGACGGGCCCAACGATCGCTTCGTAGGAAAGGACACGCGCTTCTGGAACGCCAGCGGCGTCGACGTGTCGCTCGGTGCCGACGGGTTGAAGATGAACACGCAGTCGCTGGCCACGGTGATCGCCGGCGGCGTCGCCTTCCAGGATCCGCCGGGGCCGCATGACGAAGCGCCCGCGCCGGAAATGGCGGAATACACCCTCTTCAGCGACCAGACCACGGCACTGGCACCGCCCGACGGCAAGCCGCGTTACATCCGCATGCGTTTCGAACACTCGCTACGCGGGCTGACCGTCGATGCTCCCGTCGAACTGCTGGGCGTCAAGGTGGGCCGCGTGGTCTCGGTGAACCTCGACTACGATCCGAAGACACAGACCTTCCCGGTCATCGTCGGTGCGCTGGTCTACCCGCAGCGCCTGGGCCAGGCCAACGAGAAGCTGGCCAAGGCCGTCGGCGGCGACGAGGACAGCCTGTTCCCGCGGATCATGGGCGGGCTGGTCGCGCACGGACTGCGTGCGCAGGCGCGCACCGGCAACCTGCTCACCGGCCAGCTCTACATCGCGCTCGACTTCGACCCGAAGGCGCCCAAGGTCGCGTTCGACGAAAAGGCCAAGCCGGTGGAGGTGCCGACGACGCCGGGCGATTTCGACCACTTGCAGGAACAGCTTTCCAGCATCGTCGACAAGGTCGAGAAGATTCCGTTCGACTCGATCGGCAAGAACCTCGACGGCAGCCTGAAGGAGCTCCAGGGCACCTTGAAGCAGGTCAACGGCGAGCTCCTGCCCGAGGCGAAGAAGACCTTGCAGGGCGTGAACCGGACGGTTGGCACGGCCAACGACGCCTTGTCCGAGAATTCGCCCTTGCAGCAGAACATCGCCAACACGCTGGAGGAATTGCAACGCACCGTGCGTTCGGTCCGCGCCTTCACCGATTACCTGGGACGGCATCCGGAAGCGCTGTTGCGCGGTCGCGGCGCCGACGCGCCGCCGAAGATCAATACCCCGCCGTCCACGAAGCAGGGCAAGGAAGAACAGCCATGACGCATACCCTCCGCCTCGCCGGTGCCGCCATCCTGATCGGCTCGCTGGCCGCCTGCGCCTCCGCGCCGACCCACTTCCACACGCTGGTTCCGCCGTCTGCGCCGATGCCGGCGGCTTCCGCCGCCTTCGTCATCGACGTGCAGCCGGTGGCCGTGCCGCCCCAGGTCGACCAGCCGGCGCTGGTGTTGCGCCAGGGCGCCAGTGGCATCGCCGTGCTCGATGGCGAACGTTGGGCCTCGCCGTTGGGCGACGAGATCCGCGGCGCGCTATCGGCCGATCTGGCGGCGCGGCTGGGGACCCACGACGTGCACGGGTTGCCACGGGCAAAGGACGCCCGGGTCGTCGGCGTGCGGCTCGATGTCCGCCGGTTCGATTCGGAAGTGGGCGGCAACGCTACGCTGGAAGCCTCCTGGTCGGTCCGTGGCGCCGAGGGCGTCGCCGCGAACTGCGCGTCGCGCGTCGCCGAACCTGCCGGCTCGACGTACGGCAGCCTGGTCGAGGCCCACCAGCGCGCCCTTGGCAAGGTGGCCGACCAGGTCGCCGCGGCCGTGCGCGCCGTGGCCGCCGGCCAGAACCCTCCCTGCCAGTAGCCGGGGGAGCGCCGGTGAGCCGCTCAAGGTGGGAGCCGACCTTGTCGGCGATCCCGCGCAGCGGGCCAGGTTACGACAAGCACCCATCGCCGACAGGGTCGGCTCCCACCTCAAGTGGCCTCAACACTTGGCCCGAACGGCCCCGTGGGATAGTCTCCCGCGATTGACCGCCGCGTTTTTCCTTGCGGCCAACCGAGCATTCCATTGGTACCGAACTCCATGCAGGACACCCACGATCAGGGCACGCGCGAGCAGGGCGGTTACGCCCCGGACGTCGTCGAGACGGCCGCCCAGCGCTTCTGGAACGAAACCCGCGCCTTCGAGGTCACGGAAGACACGTCCAGGCCGAAGTATTACTGCCTCTCGATGCTGCCGTACCCGTCGGGCGCCCTGCATATGGGCCACGTGCGCAACTACACCATCGGCGACGTGATCAGCCGTTTCCAGCGCCAGCAGGGCAAGAACGTGCTCCAGCCGATGGGCTGGGACGCCTTCGGCCTGCCCGCCGAGAACGCCGCGATCAAGAACAACACGGCGCCGGCGAAGTGGACCTACAAGAACATCGAGCACATGCGCGAGCAGTTGAAGCGCATGGGCTTCGCGTACGACTGGACCCGCGAGGTCACCACCTGCAAGCCGGAGTACTACCGCTGGGAACAGCAGATGTTCACCCGGCTGATGAAGAAAGGCCTGGTGTACCGCAAGAACAGCGTCGTGAACTGGGATCCGGTCGACCAGACCGTGCTGGCCAACGAGCAGGTCATCGACGGCCGGGGCTGGCGCTCCGGCGCGGTGGTCGAGAAACGCGAGATCCCGCAGTGGTTCCTGAAGATCACCGCCTACGCGCAGGAACTGCTCGATGGCCTCGACACGCTGCCGGGCTGGCCCGAAGCGGTCAAGACCATGCAGCGCAACTGGCTGGGCCGGTCCGAGGGCCTGGAGATCACCTTCGACGTGGATGGCCAGGACGAGCCGCTCACGGTATTCACCACCCGGCCGGACACGCTCATGGGCGTGTCCTACGTGGCGGTGGCCGCCGAGCACCCGATCGCCACGCGCGCGGCCGAGGGTAACCCGGGCCTCGCGGAATTCATCGAGAGCTGCAAGGCAGGCGGCGTATCCGAGGCCGAACTGGAAACGCAGGAGAAGCGCGGTTACTACACCGGCATCGACGCCACGCATCCGCTCACCGGTGAAAAGGTGCCGGTATGGGTCGCCAACTTCGTGCTGATGGGCTACGGCACCGGTGCCGTCATGGCCGTGCCCGGGCATGACCAGCGCGATTGGGAGTTCGCGCAGAAGTATTCCCTGCCGATCAAGATGGTGGTGGTCGACCGTGGCGTCGTCGACGCCGTCGCGGAACTGAAGCGCGATCTCGCCGCCGACGGCACCGACACGGTGCAGAACGCGCTGGATGGCGGCTCCTCGGACGCTTACCAGTCGTCCGCCGCGGTCGAGACGATCAAGACCTTCGAGAACGACATCCAGACCGCCGGCGCGTACACCGACTACGGCACGCTGATCAACTCGGGCGAGTTCGACGGACTGGAATTCAAGGCGGCGTTCGATGCCATCGCCGCGAAACTCGAGGCCGCCGGGCGTGGCGAGCGCCGGGTCAACTGGCGCATCCGCGATTGGGGCGTCAGCCGCCAGCGCTACTGGGGTTGCCCGATCCCGGTGATCCATTGCCCTGCGTGCGGCGCCGTGCCGGTGCCCGAAGACCAGTTGCCGGTGGTGCTGCCGGAAGACGTGGCCTTCTCCGGCGTGCAATCGCCGATCAAGGCCGATCCGGCATGGCGCAAGACCACGTGCCCCACCTGTGGCGGCGCCGCCGAACGCGAAACCGACACCTTCGATACCTTCATGGAATCGAGTTGGTATTACGCGCGCTACACGAGCCCCGGTGCGAACGGGCAGGTGGACGAACGCGCCAACTACTGGACCCCGGTCGACCAGTACATCGGCGGCATCGAGCACGCGATCCTGCACCTGTTGTATTTCCGCTTCTACCACAAGCTCATGCGTGACGAAGGGCTGGTGGACAGCGACGAGCCGGCGACGAACCTGCTCTGCCAGGGCATGGTGATCGCCGAGACGTACTTCCGTAAGGAAGCCGACGGCTCCAGCACCTGGTTCAACCCGGCCGATGTCGACGTGCAGCGCGACGAACGCGCGCGCATCGTCGGCGCGGTGCTGCGGGCCGACGGCAAGCCGGTGGAAATCGGTGGCGTCGAGAAGATGTCCAAGTCGAAGAACAACGGCGTGGACCCGCAGTCGATGGTCGAGAAGTACGGCGCGGACACCGTGCGCCTGTTCTCGATGTTCGCCGCACCGGCGGACCAGTCGCTGGAGTGGAACGAAGCCGGCGTGGAAGGCATGGCGCGGTTCCTGCGCCGCCTCTGGCGCGATATCAACACGCATGCCTCGTCCGTCGCTTCGGGCGAGGACGCCGCGGGCGAAGCCGCGCGCAAGACGCTGCGCCGCCAGTTGCACGAGACGATCCAGAAGGTGGGCGACGACATCGGCCGCCGCCAGTCCTTCAATACGGCCATCGCCGCGCTGATGGAACTGCTGAACGCGCTGGGCAAGTTCGACGACGCCAGCACCCAGGGCAGGGCGCTGCGCCAGGAGGCCTTCACGGCCATCGTCCAGCTGATCAACCCATTCACCCCGCATGTCTCCCATGCGCTGTGGCAGGTGCTCGGGCATGGAGAGACCCTGGTCGAGGACGCCGGCTGGCCACAAGTGGACCCGGCGGCGCTGGTCCGCGACTCGCTGACCTACGCGGTGCAGGTGAACGGCAAACTTCGCGCTACCATCGAGGTGCCGGCATCGGCCTCGAAGGACGAGGCGGAAGCCATGGCGCGGGCCGAACCCAACGTGGCCCGCTTGCTCGAAGGCCAGACCGTGCGCAAGGTGATCGTCGTGCCCGGCAAGATCGTCAACATCGTCGCAGGATAACCATGAGCCCGAACCTCCTTCGTTCGCTTCGCATCGCCGCGCTGGTCTCCATCGCGGCCCTGGTCAGTGCCTGCGGCTTCCACCTGCGCCAGAGCGCGGCGTTGCCACCGGGGATGAAGAAGATCCATCTCACGGTATCCGGCGGCGGCAAGCTCGAACGCGAGCTCACCCGGGCGCTGGAGAATTCCGACGTGACGATCGTGGACAAGCCCTCGATCGACGCGGCCGAACTGGCGGTCACCTCGAACACGTTCCGCACCGATTCGCTGACCGTCAGCGGCACCGCCCGCGTCACGGAATACGCGGTGCGCTACCACGTCGACTTCAACGCGAAGGCGGGCGACGGCACGATCATCATCCCGTCGCAGGCGGTCGATATGTCCCGCGAATTCAGCTACGACGCGACCAATACCATCGGTACCGCGAGCCAGACCGAAGAGCTGCAGCGCAGCCTCATCGGCGACATGGTCCAGGCGATCCTGTTCCGCTTGCAGGCCGCTGGCGCGCATCCGGCCATGGCGGCGCCCGCGCAGGCGCCAGCCACCTCGAACTGAGCCGGCGGCGTGCCCTTCAATCCCAGCCAGTGGCAGAAGCATCTCGCCGGCGACCGCATGGCGCCGGTCTACCTGCTGGCCGGCGAGGAACTGCTCGTGCTGGAAGCGGCCGATGCCGTGCGCGCCATGGCGCGCCGGCTCGGTTACTCCGAGCGCGAGGTGCTGGAGGCGGACAGCCGCTTCGACTGGGACGATCTCGCCCGTGCCTCGGCGGGCTTGTCGCTGTTCGCGACCCGGCGCCTGCTCGACCTGCGCCTCGCCGGCGGCCGCGCGGGCAAGGATGGCGGCGCGGCGATCTCTGAATTCGTGGCCAATCCGCCGCCGGACACGACCTTGTTGATCACCGCCACCGAGTGGAGCAGCAAGCACGAGGCGGTGTGGACCAAGACGGTCGACCAGGGCGGCGTCCAGGTGGTGTTCAACGCCCCGCGGCCGCATGAATGGACACAATGGATCGGCGCGCGACTCGCCTCGCGCGGCGTCAAGGCCACCCCCGACGCCGTGGCGATGCTGGCCGAGCGCGTGGAAGGCAACCTGTTGGCCGCTGCCCAGGAGGTGGACAAGCTCGTCGTCCTCGCCGGCGATCAGCGCCTCGACGCCACGACACTGGAAGGTCTCGTCGCCGATAGCGCCCGCTACGACGCATTCAAGCTCACCGACGCCGCCTTCGCGGGTGAGGGAGGACGCGCCTTGCGCATCCTCGCCGGCCTGCGCGCGGAAGGCGACGAACTCATCGCGCTCATGGGTTGGCTGGTCAACCAGCTGCAACTCGCCATGCGCCTGGCCAATGCCCGTGATTTCGGCGCGCAGGCCAAGGCCGAACGTCTCTGGCCCGCGCGTGAGCAACTCTTCCGCAAGGCGCTGCGCCGCGCGCCGCGCGAGCACTGGATGGCTTGCCTCGCCCGTGCCGCGCGCATCGATCGCATGGCCAAGGGCCGCGAGCAAGGCGATCCCTGGCTGGAAGCCGAAAGGCTCGTTGCCGCCATCGCCGAGCCGCGCGCGGCCACCGTGTTCGCATGAGCCGGCCGCGCCCGCTCGCCATCCTCGGTGGCACCTTCGATCCGGTCCATCACGGCCACTTGCGGGCCGCCTGGGAGGCGGCCGAGGCGCTCGACGCGGAGGTGCGCCTGGTACCCGCGCGCACGCCGCCGCACCGGCCGCCGCCGGTCGCCGATGCCAGCGGCCGCGTCGCCTTGCTGCGCGCGGCGCTCGGGGGACAGGATCGCCTCGCCATCGATACCCGCGAACTGGACCGCGACGGTCCCTCTTACACGGTCGACACATTGGCCTCCCTGCGTGCCGACATCGGGCCGGAGCGGTCGCTGGTGCTCCTGGTGGGCGCCGATGCGTTCGCCGGACTGGCGTCCTGGCACCTTTGGCGGGAACTGTTCGCGTTCGCCCACGTGGGCGTGCTGACGCGGCCCGGGACGACCCACCCGTTGTCGGGTGAGCTGGCGGCTTTCATCGCCGGGCGCCGGGTGGAACGTTTGAGCGGGCCATCCGGACAGGTGGTCGACATCGCGATCACGCCGCTCGACATCGCCGCCACGGCGATCCGCGAGTCCTTCGCGGCGGGTGGCGAACCGCGCTTCCTGATGCCCTCGGCGTGCTTCGCGGACGAGGCCTTGCTGGCGCCGTATCGCGCCCTCGGGCGCTAATCGCCGACAGGGTCGGCTCCCACCAGGCAGGCAGCGGCGCCCTGGTGGGAGCCGACCCTGTCGGCGATGCCTTTTACCTGCCCAGGCATTTGACGCACCCCAGACCCCCCGGGGTTATACTCGTCCCAACCCCGGCATTCCGCCGCATGAGGTTTCCGTATCTTGAGTTCGACCGCATCCCGCAAGGCCAAGTCCGCCGCCACCAACGAACATCTGCGTCAGCGCGTGGTTGCCGCCCTCGAAGACCTCAAGGCCAAGGACGTCCGTGAAATCGATGTCCGCGGCAAGACCTCCATCGCCGACATCCTGTTCATCGCATCGGGCACCTCCGCCCGTCACGTCAAGTCGATCGCCGACGAAGTCATCAAGTTCGCCAAGGAGGCGGGCGTGATGCCGCTCGGCGTCGAAGGACAGACCGAAGCCGAATGGGTGCTCGTCGACCTCGGCGACATCATCGTCCACGTGATGATGCCGCGCATCCGCGAGTTCTACGGCCTGGAGCGTCTCTGGACCGTCGGCGACGACGGCGCCGAAGCCGCGAACGCCTGAGCCCGCCGTGCGGGCTCGCCTCATCGCGGTCGGCGAACGCATGCCGGCCTGGGTGGCCGAAGGCTTCGCCGAATACCGGAAGCGGCTGTCCCACGATTTTCCCCTCGAACTGGTCGAGATAAAGCCCGGTGCGCGCGGCAAGGGCCGCGACGACGCACGGGCGACGCTCGACGAGGGCGTCGCCATCCTGGCGACGCTGCCACGCGACATCCACGTCGTCGCCCTCGACGGGCGCGGCAAGGCGTGGTCCAGCGAAGACCTCGCCCGGCAGCTGGAGCAATGGCGCATGGGTGGACGCGATGTCGCCTTCCTCATCGGGGGCCCCGACGGCCACGCGCCCGAGGTGCTGGCCCGGGCGGACCAGACCTGGTCGCTGGGGCCGCTGACATTGCCGCACATGCTTGTTCGCCTCGTGCTGGCCGAGCAGCTCTACCGCGCCACGACCCTCGTGGCAGGCCACCCCTATCACCGCGCCTGAAGGAACCGCCGTGCTGTACCTGGCCTCGCAATCGCCCCGCCGCCGCGAACTCCTGAGCCAGATCGGCGAAGACCACCGGGTCCTCGAAGTGGACGTGGAGGAGATCCGCGAGCCTGGCGAGCCAGCGGACGCCTATGTGTCACGCGTGGCGCGGGACAAGGCGCGGGCGGGATTCGCACGCGTGATGGGCGAACCGGGCGCACGGGTGCTGGGCGCCGACACCGAGGTGGTACTCGGCGACGAAGTCTTCGGCAAACCCCGTGACGCCGCGGACGCCGTGGCCATGCTCGGCCGTCTTGCCGGTCGCGAGCATCGGGTGCTCTCGACCGTATGGCTGGTGGAGGCCGGCGGGGAACGGCAGGCGGTATCGGTATCGACCGTGCGCTTCGCGCCGCTCTCCGGGCGCGCCATCGCGTCCTACGTGGCCACCGGCGAGTGTTTCGGCAAGGCGGGCGCGTATGCGATCCAGGGCGCCGCCGCGGCCTTCGTGGAACATCTCTCGGGCAGTTACTCCGGCGTCATGGGCCTGCCCCTGTTCGAAACCTTCCAGCTCCTCCACGGTCAGTGACAGGCTGTCGACGCGCGGGCTATAAAGCACGATGACTCAAGGAAAAGGGGCGCCGGTGAGCGAAGAAATACTGATCAATGTCACGCCGCGTGAGACGCGGGTGGCGATCGTCGAGAACGGCATGCTCCAGGAAGTCCACGTGGAGCGTGCGCAGAAGCGCGGCTACGTGGGCAACGTGTACAAGGGACGCGTACAGCGCGTGATGCCGGGCATGCAGGCCGTGTTCGTGGAGATCGGGCTGGAGCGTGCCGCGTTCCTGCACGCCTCCGACATCGTGCGCCCGCCGTTGCCACCGACCGATGCGCCGGTGGAAGGCAAGGGCAACGGCCATGGGCCGGTGCCGTCGATCTCCGAGCTGGTGCACGAGGGACAGGAAATCGTCGTGCAGGTGGTCAAGGACCCGATCGGCAGCAAGGGCGCACGGCTTTCCACCCACCTGTCGATCCCGTCGCGCTACCTCGTCCTCCTGCCGCATTCGCGCACGCTGGGCGTATCGGTGCGCATCGAGGAAGAAACCGAGCGCCAGCGGCTCAAGGACATCCTCAACCCGCTGATCGGCGAGAACCACCTGGGCTACATCGTGCGCACCAACGCGGAAGGCCAGTCGGAGGAATCGCTCGCGTTCGACGTGACCTACCTCGGCAAGGTCTGGCGCGTGGTGCAGGAAAACATCCAGAAGGCCAAGGTCGGCGAGCGCGTGTACGAGGAACTCTCGCTGCCGCTGCGCTCCCTGCGCGATTCGCTCAACGACGGCATCGAGAAGGTTCGCGTGGATTCACGCGAAACCTACGAGAAAACGGTCAAGTTCGTGCACAAGTTCATGCCGGTGCTGTCCGACCGCATCGAGCACTACGCGGGCGAACGGCCGATCTTCGACCTCTATGGCGTGGAGGACGAGATCCAGCGTGCGCTGCGCAAGGAAGTGCCGCTGAAATCGGGCGGCTACCTGATCGTCGACCAGACCGAGGCGATGACCACCATCGACGTCAACACGGGCGGTTACCTCGGTACCCGCAACCTCGAGGAAACCGTGTACCGCACGAACCTCGAGGCCGCGCAGGCGGCGGCTCGCCAACTGCGGCTGCGCAACCTCGGCGGCATCATCATCATCGACTTCATCGACATGATCGACGACGAGCACAAGCGCCAGGTATTGCGCATGCTCGAGAAGGGCCTGGCGAAGGATCACGCGAAGACCACGGTCTATCCGATGTCGGCCCTGGGCCTGGTCGAGATGACCCGCAAGCGCACCACGGAAAGCCTCGAACGCCAGTTGTGCGAACCGTGTCCCGCTTGCAGCGGCCGCGGCACGCTGAAGACCGCCGAGACGGTGATCTACGAGATATTCCGCGAGATCACGCGGGCGGTACGCCAGTTTAACGCGCAGAAACTCCTGGTGATGGCCAGCCCCAAGGTGGTCGGCCGCATCCTCGAGGAGGAATCGGCGGCCGTCGCGGAGCTGGAAGAATTCATCGCCAAGAGCATCCGCTTCCAGGCGGAAGAGCATTACTCGCAGGAACAGTTCGATGTCGTCCTCCTCTGAACCCGGCGCGCGCCGCCGGAACCCGGGCCGGTGAGTCCGCACTGGCGCCATCGCGCACGACGCCTGCGGTTCTTCTTCCTGGGTCTGGTCGCGAGCCTGTTGGTCGCCCTCGCGATCGTGATGGCGCTCGGCCAGCTGTTGCTGCCGCTGGCCGCACGTTATCCGGAACGCGTGGCCGCCATGCTCAGCGAGCGCCTGCATCGTCCGGTGCGTTTCGCCTCGCTGGAAGGCTTCTGGCGGCCATCGGGCCCGCTGTTCGTGATGCGCGACGTGACCATCGCGCCGGTGGAGGGCGGTGAACCGCTGCACCTGCCGCAGGCGGCGGTGAAGCTCGATTTCGGCGCGTTCGTGCTGCCGTCGCGGCACCTCATCAACCTGCGCCTGAGCGATCTTCGCCTCGGCTTGCGCCGGGCCGTCGACGGGCGTTGGAGCATCGACGGTTTCGGTGCGGGCGGCGGCACCCAGAAGGTGTCGCTGGGCAATCTTTCGGCCGACCTCTGGCTGGGCAACCTGCACCTGGACATCGCCGACGACACCACCCGGCGACACTACGGCCTGGTGGCCGACCAGCTGCGGATCAGCCTGCAAGGCCGAACGATCCGCTTCGGCGGGACCTTGCGCCGCGAGCATGTCAGTGGACTGTTGAGCGCCGCCGGCCGCTTCGCCGACGACGGGTCGAGCGGACGCATTTACGTCAAGGGCGCCGATGTCGACTTCGCGGCGCTCACCGGCGATTTCGACGCCGGCGGCTACGCCCTGGCGGGCGGCAAGGGACGTTTCGAAACCTGGCTCGACTGGCGCGATGCGCACGTGGTGCGCGCGACGTCGCGGCTCGACCTCGATAACCTCGCCATTCGCGGTCCGGCACGCACGGTACGCACCGCGGGCCTGCATGGCGTCGTCGATTTCCACCGTACCGCCGACGGACAGCGTATCGACTGGGCAGGGAACGATGGCAGCGACGTCGCCCTCGTGCTGCGCAAGTCCGGGGATCGCAGCGACGGCACGCTGGTCGGGCGCACGCTCGATCTTGCGCCGCTGCTGCCCTGGGCGGGCGTCTTGCCGCAAGTCTCGCCATCGCTGGCGCGCTGGCTCGGCGAAGGGCATCCGCATGGACGTTTCGACCAGCTTCGCGCGGATTGGAACTCCGTCGACGGCGTGAGCTTCGCGCATGCCACCTTTTCCGGCGTGGGCATCGACGCCAGCGGCAGCTTGCCTGGCGTGTCTTCGTTGAAAGGCGAGGTGTTCGGCGATGGCGAGGCACTGGCGCTCAGCCTGCCGAAGCAGCCCACCACGATCGACGCCACGGGTGTGTTCCGCAAACCGTTCGTCATGGCCTCTCTTGGCGGCGACATCGCGGTGTACAAGGACGAAGATGACTGGCACATCGGCGTCGACCCGCTGGATTTCCGTGGCGAGGGTTACGGCGGCCAGGTGCGTGGCGAACTCGTCCTGCCGGCGGCCGACACCGGTCCCTTCATGGACATGTACGTCGCGCTCGGCGAAGGCGAGGTGCCCGCCGCCAAACTGTTCTGGCCGATTCACTCGATGTCGGAAGGCGCCCAGAACTGGCTCAATCGTGGACTCGTGTCCGGTCGCATCGAGGGCGGCTCGGCGTTGCTTCGCGGCAACCTGCGCGAGTTTCCGTTCAAGAACCAGGAAGGGCGCTTCGAGGCACGTGCCGCGATCGCCGACCTGGTACTCGACTACGGCACGGGATGGCCGCGTGCCGAGGGCGTCGCCGCCGTCGCCAACTTCATCGGCAACGGCATGTACGTCGAGGCGACCGAAGGTCATTCGCTCGGCAACGCCGTGAGTTCCGCGTCGGCGGCCATCCCCGATTTCGCCGATGGCATCCTCGATCTCAAGGTGAGCGGCGCGGGCACCGGTGGCAGCTATCTCGACTTCATCAAGAACAGCCCGGTCGCCAGTCGCAGCCGCGAGGCGCTCGACGCGATGAAGCTCGGCGGCACGGGTGAATTCGGCTTCAACCTGCTGATGCCCCTGAAGAGCGCGAAGGACTTCACGCTGCAAGGCAAGGCGACCATCAAGGACGCGGACCTCGTCGCCGACGCGTGGAAGCTGCGCCTCGACAAGATCACCGGGCCGATGACGTTCGATGGCACGGGCTTCTCGGCCAAGGGCCTGAAGACCGCGTACCGCGGCCAGCCCGCCGACCTCGACGTCGCCATCGCGGGTGCGACCGGCGATCCGGCGAAGATCGTCGATGCGTCGCTCACCGGCGCCTTCACGGTCGGCGAAATGATCGGCGATTTCGAAAACCTGAAATGGCTGGCGGATATCGCGAAGGGACGCGGCACGTTCCGCATCGGCTTCGACCTGAGCAAGACCGGGCAGGGCGATGCCACCGCACAGACGCTGCGCGTCGATTCCGACCTGCGTGGCGTGGAGCTGACGATGCCCACGCCGGTGAAGAAACCGGCGAATGCCGCCACGCCGCTTTCGGTGCGTGTCGGACTTCCCGTGGACGGCGCGCGCCTGGATGTCGCGCTGGGCGATGTCGTGCGCGGTCGCCTGCGCCTGCCGACCGACACGGCTCCTATCGCCGCGGCGTTCAATCTCGGCAGCACGGTACCCGCGACGATGCCCGCGCAGGGTTACCTGATCGGCGGTCACGCCGCCCGGCTCGATGTTTCCGGCTGGGTCCAATACGTGGTCGGACTTTCCAGCGGAGGCAGCGGGCCCGGCTTGTCGGCGCTGGACGTGAGCGCGGACGACAGCGAAGTCTTCGGCCAGCATTTCGCCAACATGCATCTCGTCGCCCGTCCCGGTGCGCAAGCACTGTCCTTGCGCGTGGACAGCGACGCCATGGCTGGCCAGATGACGGTGCCTAACGAGGAACTGCGTCGGCGCGGCATCACCGCGCGCATGGACCGCCTGTGGTGGCCCGCGGCCGATGACGCGGCCGACGCCGCGAAGAAGGGCAAGACGGTGGCCGCTGGCGCCACGACCGTCGCCGCCACGGTGGCCAAGGCGGAAGAGGCCAGGGAAACACCTGCCCAGGCACCGAAACCGCCGGATGCGAACGAAGCCGGCGTGGCTCCCGCCAGCCTGCCGCCATTGCATCTGCAAGTGACGGACATGCGCCTGGGCAAGGCGCGCCTCGGCGAGGCGCGGCTGGAAACCTGGCCGACCGACGAGGGCATGCACATCGACCAGCTGCGGGCGCAGTCGAAGAACATCCAGATCACCGCCACGGGCGACTGGAACGGTGACGAGAAGCGCAGCCGCACCCATCTGTCGATGGACTTCGCCTCCGAGGACGTGGCACGCATGTTCGATGCGCTCGGCTTCGCCGGCATCCTGCAGGGTGGCCGCGCCGAGGCACGGCTGGACGCGGCGTGGCCGGGCGGACCTTCCGCGCTGGCACTGGCGAACATGGATGGCACCCTGAGGGTCGACGTCGCCAACGGACGCATCCTCGAAGTACAGCCCGGCGTGGGCCGGCTGTTCGGTCTCGTCTCGGTGACCGAACTCCCGCGGCGCTTGTCGCTGGATTTCGGCGATGTCCTGGGCAAAGGCTTCGCCTTCGATTCGATCGCGGGAGATTTCCGTTTCGCCGATGGCAATGCCACCACGCAGAACCTGAAGATCCGCGCTCCCGCCGCGGAGATCACGATCACCGGCCGCGCCGGCCTCAAGGCGCGCGACTACGACCAGGAAGTGCTGGTCGTTCCTCACCTCGGTAGCAGCCTCCCGGTAGTGGGGGCCCTCGCGGGTGGCCCGGTGGGAGCGGCGGCGGGCCTCGCCGTGCAGGGCATCCTCGGCAGGGGCCTCAACCAGGCCGCGCGCAAGCGTTACCACGTCACCGGCAGCTGGGATAAGCCTGTCTTCACACCCATCGACAAGGGCGGCCCCTCGACCTCCCCCGAAGCGCGCTGACGCCAGCCAGCGTCGCACGCGGGCTGATCGGGGAAATCATTGCGAATAGTATCGTTGCTCGTTATTATCGAGCAGCGTTACTACTCATGATCAAGTCGTTTGGCGACTCGGAGGCCGAGGCACTGTTCGGTGGCGAGCGTGTTCGAAGGTGGATAAATATCGAGCGCATCGTGCTTCGCAAGCTGGCGGCGATTCATGACGCGCTGACGCTGGACGACCTCAGACGGCCACCGGCAAATCGTTTGAAGCCCCTGCGCGGGACACGTGACGGGCAGTACAGCATCCGTTTCAATGACCAGTTCCGCGTATGTTTCGTTTGGCGCGATGGTCATGCCCATGACGTCACCATCGTCGATTACCACTAAGAGGACCGCCGTATGCGCGAGGTTCCGTATCCCCACCCCGGCGAGATATTGCTGGAAGAATTCCTGAAGCCACTCGGACTCACCCAGTACCGCCTGGCGAAGGCTATTGGCGTGCCTGCTCCGCGCATCGGTGAGATTGTCGCCGGCAAGCGGGCGGTCACGGCGGATACCGGGTTGCGGCTGTCCCGGTTCTTCGGCATGTCCGATGAATTCTGGACGGGGCTCCAGGCCTCCTACGACCGCGAGATGACACGCGATCTCATGGCGGCCACCCTGGATGCCATTGTTCCCTGGTCGGTACTGGAGAAGCAGGAGAAGCTCCTCAAGAGGCGAAGCAATGGCGCGGCGGGCCCTGCCAAACACGGCTCCAGGGTTTAACCTGACGGTTCCAGGCCCCATCATCGGGGTTCCCGCTTTCGCTACCGGCTGCCTTGATGGATTCCCTGATTTCCCTCGCCGAACGTCGCCTGCTCACGCCCGGCGGCCTTGCCTCCAACGACCTGGACCGGGTGTTTTCCCAGCTCATGGGTCCCTCGATCGATGCCGCTGACCTGTATTTCCAGCACTCGCGCAGCGAGTCCTGGGTGCTGGAGGAAGGCATCGTGAAGGACGGCAGCCATTCGATCGAGCAGGGCGTCGGTGTACGGGCGATCTCCGGCGAGAAGACCGGCTTCTCCTACTCGGATGAAATCGTCCTGCCGCAGCTGCTGGAGGCGTCGCGTGCCGCGCGTGCCATCGCCCAGGGTGGTGCGGGGTCGGGCAAGCCGCTGGCGATCGCCACCGGGCGTGGGCTGTATCCCGCGATCGATCCGGTCGAGAGCCTGCCCAACGAGGAGAAGATCGCGCTCCTGCGTGAAGTGGACGCCTACGCGCGTTCGCTGGATCCGCGGGTGAAACAGGTGGTGGTGAGCCTGGCGGCGACGATGGACACGATCCTCGTCGCCGGTTCCGACGGTACGCTGGCCGCCGACGTGCGCCCCCTGGTACGCCTGAACGTGCAGGTGATCGCCGAGCAGGGCGTCCGTCGCGAGCAGGGACACGCCGGCGGAGGTGGTCGATACGGTTATCGGGAACTGATCGAGAAAGGCCGCGCGCATGCGTTCGCCGCCGAAGCCGTGCGCCAGGCGCTGGTCAACCTCGAGGCCGTGGACGCTCCGGCGGGCAGCATGACCGTCGTGCTCGGTCCCGGCTGGCCGGGCATCCTCCTGCACGAGGCCATCGGGCACGGACTCGAAGGCGATTTCAATCGCAAGGGCAGCTCCGCCTTCGCCGGCCGCATCGGCCAGCGCGTGGCGGCCGAGGGCGTCACCGTGGTCGACGACGGCACGCTGCCGGGCCGGCGCGGCTCGCTCAGCATCGACGACGAAGGCACGCCCACCGAATGCACCACGCTGATCGAGAACGGCATCCTCAAGGGTTACATGCAGGACAAACTCAATGCGCGCCTCATGGGCGTGAAGTCCACGGGTAATGGCCGCCGCGAGTCGTTCGCGCAATTGCCGATGCCGCGCATGACCAACACGTACATGCTCGCCGGCGACCGTGAGCCGGAGGAGATCATCCGCTCGGTGAAGCGCGGCATCTACGCGGTGAATTTCGGTGGCGGGCAGGTGGATATCACCAACGGCAAGTTCGTCTTCTCCGCGAGCGAGGCGTACCTCATCGAGGACGGCAAGGTCACGCGTCCGGTCAAGGGCGCCACGCTGGTCGGCTCGGGCCCGGACGTGCTCACGCGCGTGTCGATGATCGGCAACGACCTGGCGCTCGACGAAGGCGTGGGCGTGTGCGGCAAGGACGGCCAGAGCGTACCGGTCGGCGTCGGTCAGCCGACCCTGCGTGTCGACGGCATGACCGTCGGTGGCACCGCCGCCTGACCGAAAGCCGTCTTGTCCAAACCTATCCACTTGCGATAAACCGGACGCGTGTCACGGAACGCGAGCGTATGGTCGACCTTCGCGGGTCGTTACCCCTATTTGGTATTGTGACTGTCATTACGCAGGCGGATGATCCGCGCAGACAGCGTATGGATGGCTAAACCCGGTAGAGCAGCAGGGGCTCGCACAGACCGGCATCAGGGTTGACAGTCCACTCACCGCGGAACGACACAGGCAGCCGGCGATTCGTTCGCCGGCTGATGGCGTCGTGCGCGCCGAGCATCGCGCTGTTCCCACGTGGCACAAACAGGGGACCCCGCTCCAATGAAACGACAACCCACATCACCCGGCAGCATGCAAAGGCGGGCGAGGCTCTCAGCCTTGCTCGCCTTCGTGTTCGTCGGCGTGACCGCGACGGCACAGGCCGTCACGCTCGCGCCGTCGGATCGGCAGGACATCAACCTCGGCGCACGGCCCTGGAAGTACACCAAGCAGGCCATCGTCAATCCGAACGACCCGGTGGTGTACGCGCCGGTGCCCAACGGCGACGACGGGGCCAATCCGACCTTCAATGACAGTAGCTGGCTGACCGTCGGCATCCCGCACGCGGCCAACGATTTCACCACCTTCATCAACCAGGAGTCCGGCGGCGGCCAGGGCAGCCTGGACGGCGAGACCAGCTGGTATCGCGTCAAGCTGACCGACTCGGCGAAGTTCGCCGGCAAGAAGGTGATGGTCGAGTTCGAGGGTGCGCACACGGGCGACCGTGTCTACCTCAACGGCCAGTTCATCCATGGCACCGGCGTGCTCAACCAGGCCGGCCAGCCAAATGAAAACGCCACCCACGTCATCGGCTTCCTGCCGCATATCGTGGACCTGACGCCGCTGATGAAGTTCGATGGCACCGACGTGCTGGCGGTCAAGGTGAGCCGCAGCGGCGGCGGTTTCTTCGAGGACCCGGGATTCTCCGGCTCGTTCCGCTTCGGCCAGGCCGAGGCCGGCTTGTTCCGCCCGGTAAAACTGCACGTGACGAACTTCGTGCATATTCCGGAGAATGTGTATGCGGGGCAGAACACTTGGGGTACGTACGTCGGCACGCAGAGCATCGCCGCCGACCACAGCAGCGCCACCGTTCGCGTGCAGACCAATGTCGTGAACGAGACGAAGGACCCGAAGGCCGTCATCCTGACCACGCAGATCGTCGATGCCCAGGGCAACGTCGTCGTGTCGGACCAGCAGCAGAAGACGCTGGCGCCGAACTTCGTTCCCAGCGACCAGACGCCGGTCTTCGACGAGACGCTGACGGTCCCGCATCCCACGCTCTGGTATCCGAACAACAGCCTGGACGGCAAGCCGTACCTCTACAAGGTGCTGCACACCGTCAGCATCGACGGCGTCGTGGTGGATGCGAAGCAGAGCACGCTCGGTATCCGCACCATCACGTGGGATAAGGATTTTCCCTACGTCAATGGCAAGAAGCAGTACATGTGGGGCGGCTCGGGCCGCTACGACTATCCTGCACTGGGTTCCTCGGTGCCCGAGGAGCAGCAGTGGCGCGACCTGCAGCAGCTTGCCGCCGGTGGTGGCAACCTCTGGCGTCCGGGCCACTCGCCGTCGAGCCCCGAGTTCGTCGAGGCCGCCGATGCGCTGGGTGTGTTCATCGTGCAGCCCAGCGGCGATGGCGAGAACGGTTTCGCCAATCCCTGTGCCGCCGGTGACAAGGCCTGCAACGACATGTGGACGATCAAGCGCGAGGTCCATCGCGACATCGTGATCCGCGATCGCAGCCACCCGTCGATCCTGGCCTGGGAACACGACAACGGCGCGATGTTCACGCCGTTCGCGGTGGAACTGCGTGCGCTCGCGCGCTCGTGGGACAACATCGCCCCTCGTGCCGCCGCCGACCGCACGCCCGATGCCGCCAATGGCGACATCCTCAGCTGCTCGAAGGCGGGATGCGAGACTTACCTGCACTCCACGGAATTCCCGAACAAGCCGGCATGGGGCGCGGAATACTGGGGGCCGGGTACGTTGCGCCACTCGTACGACCACGAACTGGCCTTCGCCTTGAACTACCTCGTGCCGTACTCGCAGGCGCGCAAGGTGGGCACCTTCGGCATGGCGCAGTGGTACATGTCCGATACCCCGGGCGAAGTCATCGAGATGGTGGAAGGTCTCGAGGACGATACCCACTGGGTTTACCAGCGTGACGCGAACGGCAACATCGCGAACCATCCGGATGGAAATCCGATCAAGGCTTTCCGTCACAACGTCCGCGGCAACAACGCGTCGATGACCGACGCGAACCGTTTCCCGCGCATGCTGTACTACATCTACGAATCGGTCTGGGTTCCCTACGAACTCCGTCCGGTCGTCAAGCTGGCGCACCACTGGAACCGCGCGGGCGACATCCAGGTCAACGCGTTCAGCAACTGCCCGAAGGTCCGCCTGCTGATCAACGGCGTGCCCCAGGGACTCGACCAGACGCCCAACACCTGGGACACGATCGACGATGCGTCCTATAACGCCGAGAACGGTGCGGTGGACGAACTGACCGGCAAGATCGTCGGCTCCGACAAGGCGCAGATGACCACGAAGCTGCCCGGCCAGGTCCACTGGAACGTGACATGGCAGAAGGGCAGCGCGACGGCCCAGTGCCTCGACGCGCTGGGTAACGTACGTACCGACGACAGCGGCAATCCGGTGGCCGATACGGTGATGACCGCGGGCACGGCCGACCATATCGAACTCGATGTGGTGCCGGCGGTGGTCAGGCCCGACGGCACCCGCTTCCAGGTCACCGCGAACGGGTCGGACGCCGCCTTCATCGTCGCCAAGGTGGTCGACGCGAACGGTGTCGTCGTCCCGGACGCGTCGCAGAAGGTGACGTTCGACGTGGTGTCGGGTGCGGACATCGTCACCTACCAGGGCGGCACGCAGCAGTACGTCGACTACAGCGCCGGTCTCCAGCCGGGAGAGCAGCCGGCCAACCCGGGCGTTTACGTTCCGGAGCCGCTGCACGGCTATCACTCGCCGGGCTCGCATGAGCTGCAATTCGAAGGCGGCCTGCAGAAGATCGCGCTGCGCTCGAAGTTCGCGGCCGGCCAGGTCACGGTGACCGCCTCGGCACCGGGTCTGCTGACGGGCTCCGCGACGTTCAACATCGTCGACGTGCCCGCCGCGCCCACCGTCTCCGGTCCACCGGCCATCATCGCGCAACCGATCGGCCAGGAAGTGACCGTCGGCGATGTAGGCCGCTTCTCCGTGACGGCCTCGGGCGCTCCGCCGCTGACCTTCACCTGGAAGAAGAATGGCGTCGAGATCCCGGGTGCGACGGGTGCCAGCTACACCACCCCTGCGACGACGCTGGCGGACGACGGTTCCACGTATTCCGTCGTCGTCCACGGCCAGGGGCCGGACCAGGCATCGGCGCCGGCCACGCTGAAGGTATTCCCGTTCAGCCAGGTCGTGATCTCGGCCCAGCCGCAGCCGCAAAACGTGGACGAGGGACAGAGCGCCCACTTCCAGGTCGCGGCATCGGGGTCGCCGACGCTGACCTATCAATGGATGAAGAACAACGCGCCCATTCCGGGTGCGACGAACCCGAGCTATGACACGCCGACGCTGAGCGTGGCCGACAACAACGTGGGTTACTCCGTGGTCGTCAGCAATTTCGGCAGTTCCGCCCCGTCGATCACCGCTCCGCTCACCGTGAACGCGGCGCGCCCGCCGGTGATCACCGGAACGATGGCCGACGTTCGTGCGAATCCCGGGCAGCCGGCCATCTTCGATGCATCCACGCTGGTGGCCGGTACCTCGCCGTTCCACTACAAGTGGTCGCACGACGGTACGCCGGTGGGCGACGACCTGCCGACGCTGACGATTCCGTCGGTGCAGCCGGGTGATATCGGCACGTACACCGTCTCGGTGAGCAACATCACCGGCACGGCGGCGACCACGTCCGCCAAGCTCACCCTGGCCCCGCCCGGTGCGAACCTGGCGCGCGAAAAGGCGACGCTCGCCTCGGAAGTGGAAAACCCGCAGGGCACCGCGGCATGGCAGGCCGTCGATGGCGACGAGACCACGCGCTGGGGTTCGAAGATCGGCGACGACAAGGCGTTCATCACGGTCGACCTCGGTGCATCGCGCACGTTCAACCGCGTGGTGCTGAAGTGGGAGAACGCGCATGCCACCTCGTACGAGATCCAGTATTCGGATGACCCGAACACCGGTTTCGATACGCATGTCGCGTACCACACCGACACGAGCATCGGCGGCACCGAGGATGTGACGTTCGACAAGCCCGTCACGGGACGCTATGTCCGCATGCAGGGCATAGCGCGCGCCACGGACTACGGCTACTCGCTGTATGAGTTCGAGGTGTACAACTCACCCACCTGCTGCAACCTGACCGACCGTTACACGACGACGACCGGTTCCAACCTCGTGACCGACACCCTGAGTGGCCTGCAGTGGGACCGCATCCAGCGCGGCTTCTCCGACCAGGGCGCGCAGTTCACGCAATCCGTGGCGATCTCGACCTGCACGGCGGCGAGCATGCGCTTGCCGACCGTCGCCGAAGCGCTGGCCATCGCCGGCCAGAACTACTCGACGGCGGCGTTCCCCGGTGCCTGGACCACCTGGACGGAAGGCAAGGACCCGAACGATTCGACGTTCGCCTTCCAGGTGAACTCGACCGGCGACGTCCACCGCGAAGTGGCGGAAAACAATCCTGGCCACGTGTTGTGCGTGAAGGGAGCCAAGGCGGTCGCCCCGGTGATCACCGGGCAGCCGTCATCCCAGAAAGCGGGCGTGGGCCGCTCGGCGCACTTCGCGGTGACAGCGACGGGCGTGGGTCCGCTGACGTACGACTGGTACACCGTGACCAAGGACGCCAACGACCAGGATGTCCTGTCCCTGCTGTCGAGCACGGCCGACGGTACGTACGCGACGCGGGCCCTCGCGGCCGCGCAGAACGGTAGCGTGCTGCGCGTGAACGTGGTCAGCGCCCAGGGGATCACGACGGCGAGCGACGATGTGACGCTGACCGTCGACAACTCCACCGACGGCTTCGACCCGCCGACGTGGGCTGGCCCGGCTCCGCAGCAACCGCAACAGCCGGGTGATGGCGGCGGTAGCAACCCGCCGAGCCCGGGTACGCCGGGTGATGGCAAGGGCGGCGTGAACATCGCCCTCGGCGCCATCGCTTCGTCGCACGTCGATCCCGAGCGTGGCGACCTGGATGCGTCCAAGGCGGTCGATGGCGACTTCACCACCCGCTGGAGTTCGGCACCGGGCATCGACCCGACCGACCTGGTGCTGAACCTCGGTGCGCCGAAGACCTTCGACCACGTGATCCTGCGCTGGGAGAACGCCTATTCGAGCTCGTACACGCTCGATACGTCCAACGACGGGCAGACCTGGACGCCCGTGTTCAAGGACCCGATCGTCGGCAAGGGTGGCGTCGATACGCAGACGTTCGCGGCGGTGACCGCCCAGTACGTGCGCATCAACAGCACGGCGCGCGCCACCGGCTACGGCAACTCGCTGTTCGAGTTCGAGGTCTACCAGGCCGCCACCGCGTCGCAGCCACAACAACCGGTGGGTGACCAGCCGCAGCAGACCCAGCCGCAGCAGCCCGACGTGGGCGTTCCCGCCACGGGCAATCTCGCCCTGAAGAAGACGGTGCTCGCTTCCGACAGCGAGAACGCGGTGGCCTTCAAGCCCGAGAACGTCAACGACGGCGATGCGGGGACACGTTGGTCTTCGGGTTTCACCGACGACCAATGGATCCAGGTCGATCTCGGTTCGGTGCAGGTGATCGGAAAGGTGGTGCTGTCGTGGGAGAACGCGCATGCGCTCGCCTATCGCATCGACACCTCGATCGACGGCAAGACCTGGACGCCGGCATACGACAACGAGAACAGCCAGGGTGGTGTGGAAACCGTCACCTTCCCGGCCAGGTCGGCACAGTACGTGCGCATGACAGGTCTCAAGCGTTCCAGCCCCTATGGGTACTCGCTGTGGGAAATGGGCGTCTATGCCGCCGATGGCGGCGGCGACACCGGCACGCCGCCGGAGAACCCGCAGGCCAACGATCCGTCGCAGGGCTTCAACTACGAGACGTACCCGGGCTTCATCGGTACGCAGCTGCGCAACACGACGAACGGCAGGTATCGCGACGACCAGATCTACGTCGCCGTGATCGGCCGCGATCCGGCTTCGCAGGTGTTCTCGTGGGTCAAGCCGGACGGCACGTTGACCGCCGCCGCGGTGGAAGACAACGATGGTCCGGGGCATCTGACCAAGAATGGCCAGAATTACCCGAACTACTTCTTCACCCTGGCGCAGGCCAAGCTGCTCAAGTTGCCGAAGATGGACTCCGGACGGATCTTCGTGTCGATCGGCGAGCCGATGTACATCAAGATCCTGAAGGCGGCCGACGGTTCGATCGGTTTCGCGGGACCGAACCCGCTCAACGGGACCGACCCGAACATCGGCGTGTACTACGACTGGTATGAGTTCACCTGGAACGACAACGCCATCTTCATCAACACGACGCAGGTCGATCAGTTCTCGATCCCGTTGTCGCTCGATGTGTATGGTGGGGACAAGACGAGGCACGAGTCGTCGGGCATCACGCAGACGCGCGCGCAGATCTTCGCCCAGTACAACCAGGAGGTGCCCGCGGAGTTCCAGCTGAGCGACGCCGACCCGATCCGCATCCTCGCGCCGGGCAAGGCGGCGTTCGACGCCGGGCAGCCGCAGGGACATTACTTCGACGACTACATCGACCGGTCGTGGACGTACTACCAGGACCACGTGTTGCAGATGACCATCGGCAACAAGCGGTTCGAAGGCACCGTGATCGACGGCGTATTGACCTTCACGCATACCAATTGGGCGGACACGCACGAACAGGACGAGCCGGAAGGCATGCTGTTCAAGGTGGCCAAGCCCAGCACGCAGGACGTACTCGAAGGCAAGGGCGCACTGGCCCGGTCGAGCGATCCCTGGGGCGTGGAAGGCCAGCTCGAAGCGCAGATCTGCGCCGCGTTCAATCGTCACGTGATGGAAGACACGACGTTGTGGAAGGATGCCGGCTCGTTCTACCAGCAGTCGCCGGCGAACTACTATTCGCGCTTCTGGCATCTGCACGGCGTGAACGGCAAGGCGTACGGCTTCGCGTACGACGATGTCTCCGACCAGAGTTCGACGCTGATCGAGACCCAGCCGGAGCATCTCGAACTCGGGATCGGCTTCTAAGCGATAGCCGGCGAGAACCGGCAGAAAGAAAGGGCGGTGGAGAAATCCACCGCCCTTTTTCATGGCCCTTCATGCCTCGATGGAGCCAGCGGTTCGGCGAGAGCCTTCATACCCTGGTGGGAGCCGACCTTGTCGGCGATCCCGCGACAGCGGGCCAGGTTACGGCAGCCTGGTGGGAGCCGACTTGTCGGCGATCCCGCGACAGCGGGCCAGGTTACGGCAAGCACCCATCGCCGACAGGGTCGGCTCCCACCAGGTCTTTCCACCAGGTCCTTCCACCGGGGTTCTCCCAGCGGGCACCCGTCGCGGGCTCATTCCCCGGGTGAAGCGGCTTCCAGCTCTTTCAATATCCGGTACAACTCGCGAAACGCATGCAGCGGCTTGTTCGCCTCGCGCTCGGCCTTGGCCTGGCGAACCAGCGAGCGCAGGTGCTGGCGGTCGAGATCCGGGTACTGGTCGAACAATTCACCGAGGGCGACGTCGCCACCTTCCATCAATCGTTCGCGCCGTGCTTCCAGGCGATGCATGTGCGCGGCTTCCTGCCGCTGGCGGTCGCGATCCTCGCCCAATGCGGCACGCGCATCGGTGAAGGCCTCATCGCCGTGCCGGCGCATCTGCTTGGCGAGGAAGGCCAACTGCCGCTTGCGTGCGATATGCGCGGTGATCTTCCGCGTCCTGCCGATCTCCTCGACGATGTCGTCCGGCAAGTTCAGCTTAGGAATGCGGCTTGGCGGTAACTCCATGAGCTGACCGGCCAGCTTCAGGATATCGAGGGCATTGCGGCGCTTCTCGCTGCGGCTCGGGCCGAAGTCCTCTTCGTCCCCATCGCGCGGACGGTCGTCGACAGGCTTCATGACTGGGCATCCGTGATGGGTTTGAAATCCGCTTCGCGCTCGAACGTGAAACGGGGGAAGGTCTTGCCGTCGCGCTCCACCGTCTCGGCGAACATCGCGGCGGGACGCACCCACAGGCGGTGCTGGTCGTAGAGGTCCTGGTAGAGAACCATTTCCTCCATCGACTCACTGTGCAGGGCGGTACCCAGCACCCGGTAGGGCATGCCCTTGAAGTGACGGTAGTAGCCGACACGGACGCTCATACGGTATTTCCATGGCACCATGCGCGGTGCGTTGCTTTTGATCGGGTGACGCGACCCCATCTGTATCGGGTCGGCCGCGTGCGGCCTGCCATTCTAACCGCCAGCCCCCGGGATGCCCACGTGAGCCAAGTTGCCACCCTCGACACCAGCCACCAGGACCTCGATCGCCTTGCCAGCCTGGCCGAGGACACGATCCGCCGTGCCCGCGCCGCGGGGGCGACCCAGGCCGAGGTTTCCGCCAGTGTCGACGTGGGCCTGAACGTGAACGTGCGCCTGGGCGAAGTGGAGACGGTGGAACACACGCGTGACCGGGGCTTCGCCCTGACCGTGTACTTCGGCCGGCGCAAGGGCTCGGCCAGCACCGCCGACCTCAACCCTGACTCGATCCAGGCCACCATCGACCAGGCCTGCGCCATCGCCAGGTTCACCGAGGAAGACCCTGCCTCGGGCCTTGCGGACGCCGATCGCATGGCCACGTCGTTCCCCGACCTCGACCTCTGGCATCCGTGGGATATCGACGTGGACGGGGCGATCGCCCTGGGCCAGGAGATCGAGGAGGCCGGCCGGGCCGTCGCCGGCATCACGAATTCCGATGGTTCCAGCGTGAATGCGGGACAAAGTCTCTCGGTATACGCCAATTCCCACGGCTTCCTCGGCCGCGAGCGCGGCACGCGGCATTCGCTCTCGGTGGCCTTGATCGCCGGCGATGACGACGGCATGCAGCGCGATTACTGGTACGACAGCGTGCGCCACGCGGGCGATTTCATGGACGCCGCCGCGATCGGCCGCAAGGCCGCCGAACGCACGCTGTCGCGTCTTGGTTCACGGCGCATCGGTACCCGTCAGGCGCCGGTACTGTTCGCGCCGGAAGTGGCACGCTCGCTGCTCGGCCATCTGCTGGGCGCCGTGAGCGGCGGCTCCCTGTACCGCCGCTCCAGCTTCCTGGTGGACCACGCGGGCAAGCAGATCCTGCCCTCGTGGTTCCGCATCGACGAAAAGCCCTTGATTCCCCGTGGCCTGGGCTCGTCGGTGTTCGACGCCGAGGGCGTGGCCACCCTCGACGCGCCGCTGGTGGTCGACGGCGTGCTGCAGCGCTACATCCTCGGCAGCTACTCCGCGCGCAAGTTGGGCCTGACGTCCACCGGCAACGCGGGCGGCGTACACAACCTCTTCGTGAAAACGGGTGACGACGACTTCGCCGGCATGCTGCGCAAGCTGGGCACCGGCCTGCTGGTGACCGAGGTGATGGGGCAGGGCGTGTCGATCGTCACCGGCGACTATTCGCGCGGCGCCTCGGGTTTCTGGGTCGAGAACGGCCAGATCGCCTACCCGGTGGAGGAGATCACCATCGCCGCCAACCTGCGCGACATGTACGCGAACCTGGTGGCGGTGGGCGCGGACGTCGACCGCCGGTCGCATATCCTCACCGGCTCCTGGCTGGTCGATAAGATGACGATCGCCGGGGAGTGATCGCCGGGACGTGCGGGCCGCCCCTGTGCCGCAAGTCGCCTTGACAGGCGGCCGGGCGAATCGGACAGTGGGCGCGACATCGCCCACGGAGTTCCGCCATGAGTACGCCGTCCGATCAGGTCCCGCCGTCACCCCCGCCGTCCCCGCCGCCTTACGAGCCCACTGGTTCCGCGGCACCCAATACCGACGACAAGAACATCGCGATGCTCACCCATCTCTCGGGGATCATCTTCAGCATCATCGTGCCGCTCATCGTCTGGCTGGTCCATAAAGATCGTGCCGAAAAGAGCTACCTCGTGACCGAGGCCAAGGAGGCGCTGAACTTCCAGATCACCGTGCTGATCGGTTACGTGATCTGCTGGGTGCTCGCCTTCGTCGTCATCGGCGCGTTCCTGACGCCGCTGCTGTGGTTGTTCAACCTCGTGTTCTGCATCATCGCGGCGATACGGGTGAGCCAGACCGGCACCTATCGGTATCCGTTCGCATTGCGCCTGATCGCCTGATTGGGGTGCCTTGACGGAAAGCCCGCTTCGGCGGGCTTTCTTTTGGTTCTTCACGCCTTTCCGGTGATGTTTCGCCGTCAGGCTCGGCTTCGCCATCGTATTGGTTTTGGCCGCGAGGCAGGGAAGCCGCCGGGCGTCACCCTGGTCGCTAAGTCCTCGTCCGGCCTACGCCTCCCTGCGGAATCGCTCCCAGGGTGACGCCCGGCGGCTCCCCTGCCTCGACGCAAAAAAGCGATGGCGCAGCCGAGCCGTGGCTCCGGACTTCCGCTTGCCCGACGTCAGGCGTTATCCAACGAAGCGGATGGAGCGGGATCAGTGGCCGCGGTGTGCGGAATAACGTGCCAGTTCGGCCAGCCATTCGCCACGTTCGCCCAAGGGTTCGATGGCTTCGAGGGCTTCGTCGACAAGACCGGCCAGGCGCGCGCGGGAGGCATCGAGGCCGATGATCGACGGGAAGGTGGGTTTGTCGGCGGCGGCGTCCTTGCCCGCGGTCTTGCCGATCACGGCGGACTCACCCTCGACATCGAGGATGTCGTCGCGGACCTGGAAAGCCAGTCCGACGGCGTGGCCGTAGCGATCCAGGCGGGCGAGCATGCCGGCATCCGAGCAACCGGCGGCGAGTGCGCCAAGGCGGATCGACGCCCTGATCAACGCGCCGGTCTTGTAGGCATGCATGCGCTCCAGCTCGTCGAGCGACAGTTGCTGGCCCACGCCGGCGAGGTCGAAGGCTTGCCCCCCCGCCATGCCCTCCGCGCCACAGGCGGCGCCCAGCGCGCGCAGCATGGCGATACGTTGGTCGGCGTCACCGCCGCCGTGTGGCGTGGCGAGGATCTCGAACGCCAGCGCTTGCAAGGCGTCGCCGGCGAGGATCGCCATGGCCTCGCCGAACACGATGTGGCAGGTGGGCCGGCCACGACGCAAGGCGTCGTCGTCCATCGCGGGAAGGTCGTCGTGCACCAGCGAATAGGCGTGGATGATCTCCACCGCGCAGGCCGGTGCATCGAGGATCGTGCCATCGCACCCGAGCGCATGGCCCGCCGCGTAGACGAACAAGGGGCGCAGGCGCTTGCCGCCGCCGAGCACGGCGTAACGCATCGCCCGGTGCAGGTCGCTGGGCGGGAGGTTTTCGGCGGGCAGGGCGCGTGCGAGCGCGTCGTCGGCGCGGCCGACCAGCGCCCTGAGGGGTGCCGGCAGGTCAGTCGATGCGGGAGTCAAAGGGTTCGGCGGTATCGGGGGATTCGGGATCGAGCAGCAGGCGCACGCGCAGTTCCGCCTGTTCCAGCGCGGTCTGGCAATGCCGGTAGAGACCGATGCCGCGCTCGAACGACTTCAGGGATTCGTCGAGGCTGAGTTCGCCGCCTTCCATGCGGGTGACCAGCTGTTCGAGCTCGTCCAGCGAGTGCTCGAATTCGGCAATCGAGGAGGCGGGCACGGGAGTGGCGGGGGACTTCGGCATGCCCGCAAAACTAGCTCACATGGCGGTTTCGATCAATCGTCGCGGTGCCACACCGGCCGTCCGCCAGCCGCATCGAAGAGGTTTTTTCCTTCGTCGGTTAGCCACTTGTCGGCGACCGCGACGAGGCGGCCGTCGACCTCGACCAGCGGGATGCGGGGGCGTTCCCAGGGGGGTACGGCCGCTTGTTGGAACAGGTCCCGCAGTTCACGCGTGTGCTTGTCCCCGTGGGGACGCAGGGTTTCGCCTCCGCGCCGGTAACGCACCGTCACGGCGCGGGCGAGCCTGCCGTTGGACAGGGAAAGCGTGCCGCCGCCGGGGAGCACGAGCGGCTCGCCATGCCATGCCGCCGACCAGTCGCTGTCGAAGGCGTCACGCCGCCGCATGGCCCAGAGCCGGCCCTTCCAGACGCGCACCTCGGTCCCGCCCCAACCGACCAGCGGCAGGCGTTCCGCCGCGGCTTCGCGGATCTGCCGTTCGAGCGCCTCGCGTTGCGCGATGGTCGGCGCGGAGAGGCCCGCCGCGTGTAGCCAGTATTCCAACAGCGGCGCTCGCCAGGCGGGAGGCAGGGCGAGCCAGCCCATGGCATCCAGTGTGTCGTGCTGGCCGTTCAAGCGGGACAGGGCGTCCATCCAGCCGTCGCGGAGACTGTCGGTGGCCTCCCGGCACAGGCGCGCGGCATGCGTGATGCTGATGGCGGCCTGGGGCCACTGGGCGACCAGCGCGGGAACGATCGTCGCGCGCAGGTAACCGCGGGCGACGCGGGGATCGTCGTTGGAGGGATCGTGGATGGTGCCCAGGCCATGTTCGGCGACATGGTCGAGCAGCGCGATGCGCGGCAGGTCGAGCAAGGGGCGCCACAACATGCCGGCGCCCAGCGGGCGTCGTTCACGCATGCCGGCGAGGCCTTCCGGACCGGCGCCACGCAGCAGTTTCAGCAGGACGGTTTCCACCTGGTCGTCGCGATGATGGGCCAGCACCAGCCGTTCGCCCGGCCGGAGCGACGTCGCGAACGCGGCATGCCGTGCACGACGTGCCGCCGCTTCGATACCTTCGCCTCGTGTCAGGTCGACCGCCACGCGAACCACCTCGCAGGGCACTTCCAGCGATTCGCAGAACCGGCGGCAATGCACCGCCCAGGCACCACTCTCCGCATGCAGCCCATGATCGATGTGGAGGGCGCGCAGCGCCGGGCGGGGCATCCGGCCGGCGAGCGCATGCAGCAACGCGGTGGAATCGGGGCCGCCGCTGTAGGCGACGACGAGTGGCGCATCTTCCGCCTCGCGCAGCGAACGATCGAGATGATCGGCCAGCGATACGCTCATTTCGCCTTGCCGCGCATGCGTACGTAGAGATGCTTGGCATTGCCGAACTGGCGCTCCTCGACGTCGAACAGGCCGATGCCGTTGATGAGCCCGCTCAGCTTCGAGTAACCGTAGTTGCGCGAATCGAAGTCGGGCGAGCGCTTGCTGAGGATGCTGCCGATGCCACCGAGCGCGGCCCAGCCGTTTTCATCGGATGCGGCTTCCACGGCGTTGCGCAGCAGGTTCATCAACTTCGTGTCGCCGCGAAGTTCGTGCGCGCTCCTGGGCGCGGACACGACCTCGTTCTCGTTCTGCTCGGTACCGACCAGGACTTCCGTGTAGATGAACTTGTCGCACGCGGAAACGAAGGCCTTCGGGGTTTTCTGCTCACCGAAGCCATAGACGATGAGGCCGGCCTCGCGGATGCGCGACGCCAGCCGGGTGAAATCGCTGTCGCTGGACACGATGCAGAATCCGTCGAAGCGTTCCGCGTAAAGCAGGTCCATCGCGTCGATGATCATCGCCGAGTCGGTCGCGTTCTTGCCCGAGGTATAGGCGAACTGCTGGATCGGCTGGATCGAATGATCGAGCAGGGCGGTTTTCCAGCCGTTGAGGTTGGGCCCCGTCCAGTCGCCGTAGATGCGCTTGACGTGGGCCGTACCGTATTTCGCTACCTCGGCGAGCAACCCGTCGACGATGGCCGGCCTCGCGTTGTCGGCGTCGATCAACACGGCGAGCTTCTGGGTGACGTCATTGGCCATGGCGGGCTCCGGTGTCGGCGGTCAGCCGATGGTACGCGCTAGCCGTGCAACCCGTCCCCTTCGGCTCCGCCGCCCGCTTCAGCCTTCGCTGAATGCGCCGTAGGCACGCAGGCGCTTGTAGCGCCTTTCCAGCAGTTCGTCGGTGGACAGGGTTTCCAGCTCGTCGAGTTCGTTGAGCAGGACGGCCTTCAGGCGGATCGCCATCGACTGGGGGTTGCGGTGCGCGCCGCCGAGCGGTTCACGGACGATCTTGTCGATGAGGCCGTTCTCTAGCAGGCGCGGGGCCGTGAGGCCCATGACCTCGGCGGCGTCCTTGGCCTTGTCGGCGCTCTTCCAGAGGATGGAAGCGCAGCCTTCCGGCGTGATGACCGAATAGGTGGAGTACTGCAGCATCAGCGTGCGATCGCCCACGCCGATGGCCAGCGCGCCGCCGGAACCGCCTTCACCCGTGACCGTGCAGATGACCGGCACGCGGAGGTCGGCCATTTCGAGCAGGTTGCGCGCGATGGCTTCCGACTGGCCGCGTTCCTCGGCGTTGATGCCCGGCCATGCGCCCGCGGTGTCGATGAAGGTGAACACGGGAATGTGAAAGCGCTCCGCGAGCTTGAACAGGCGCAGTGCCTTCCGGTAGCCCTCGGGACGCGGCATGCCGAAGTTACGCTTCACCTTGGACTTGGTGTCGCGTCCTTTCTGGTGGCCGACGATCATGATCGAGCGGCCGTTGATCCGGGCCAGGCCGCCGACGATGGCCTGGTCGTCGGCGAACATGCGGTCGCCCTTGAGCTCGTGGAATTCCTCGCACATCGCCTGGATGTAATCCAGCGTGTAGGGACGTGCCGGATGACGCGACACCTGGCTGACCTGCCAGGGCGTCAGGTTGCGGAAGATCTCGGCCGTCTTGACCTTGAGCTTCTCGCGCAGCCGGCCGACTTCCTCATCGATATTGAACGCCTGGCCGCTGCTGGCGTGGCGAAGTTCTTCGATCTTCGCCTCCAGCTCGGCGATGGGTTGTTCGAAATCGAGGAAATTGGGATTCATGGGCAACGGTGGTTCGGAAAGACCCGACAGTATACCGGGTGGCGCAGGGCCCCGACGTGCGTAAGGGTACGGATGGATTCCTGCATCCTAAGTGATTGACGGACAAGTCCTCGAAGGTGCCGAGTGGGGTGGGGGCTCGCCCGGGTCGGGAATGAAGGGTCGCCCTGAATTGCGTGTGGGGGACGACCTCGCGGGCTGTGAGGGTCGCCCACGCGGCAGGCTGGATTTGCTGGAATGCACACCGCCACGGGATGGTGGCGGTAAAAAAACTCAAGGAGATCCGCGCATGAAGAACGAAACGTTGGTTTTGGCAGCCCTGCTGTCTTTCGCATCGGGAACTGGCGCCGCGCAGGCGACCACGGCCGACACCTCCACCGGCACGATCAAGAATTCGGTCTGCACCGAGGCCGGGGGTGCGGACCGTTGTCTCGTCGACCTGCGCAACGGCGATTTCGAGGCCCGGATCGATTCCCGGGACCCGTACCGCTGGCAGTTCCTCGTACCGCGAGGCATGCCTGCCCCCTACCTCGGAAGCACGCCCGACTCGCGGACGCTCGCCTTGCCGGGGCAGGGCGCCACAGCGTGGGCGTACGCGCCGATTCCGGCCGGCGAGGCCGGCGCGGACTTGCCGAAGCACACGTATACGGTGCGGCTGCGTGCGCGGGGCTCCGGCCCCATGCCCGCGAATGTGGCGGTGACCCTGCTTGTCGCCGGACCGGATGATTCGTCGGGTGGCAGCGAGCTCGCCACGGTGACCCACACCGTCGGCTGGGATTGGGAGCCTCTGGATCTCAAGGTCGACGGCATCGCCATTGACGGAGCGGCGCTCATGGGCGTGCGCATCGAGCGCACGGACAGGAACACCCCCACGATGCTCCAGGTCGACGATGTACGCATCGTGCGCACGTCGCCGCATCCGTGGGGTCGGTGATGGCGATCGTCCAGGGAAAGACCATGCCTTTGCTCAAGCGGCGCTTCGCGACGCTCCTCTTCGCGCTATCTCCATTCGCCTTGCCCGGTATCGCCTGGGCAGGCGACGGCGCCGATCCCTCCCATCTGCCCGCTTGCGATCAGTTCGGCGGGACCGAAGCCTGTCGGTTGCCGGTGCAGAACGTGCAGTTCATCCACGCCCTCGATGGATGGACACGCGCCACGGGGCTGCCGGGCATCGGCTATGACGAATCCGGCAATCCGTACGCTTCGCTCTATACCGGCGCGAGCATCCGTCAGAACGTGTATGCCCATTTCGGCAAGTCGCCGCAAGGCCTCACCTACGCACTGCGATTCCGCGTTCGCGCCGATAACGCCGACACCCAGGTCAGGGCCCGGTTGTCGATGAGCGACGCGACGGGCGAACATACGCTGCCGCTCGGTTCCACCACGACGATCGCCCATAAAGACGAGTGGGGCATCGTGGAACTCATCGTGAACGGGGTCCCGTTCGGTGCGCCGGCCCATGTCCAGATAGAGATCGCCAACGAAGGCGGCAATCACGACACCGTGCAAGTGGACGATGTCTACCTCGTCGAGTCCGGAGATGCGATGTCGCTTCGGCGTCGTTGATCCGGAAGAGGACCGGGTGCGTGTGCGCACCCGGTCCTTCTTTTCAATCCGCTGGGCGTACCAGGCGCAATTCCGTGCCGAGCACGCCCGGAAGCGCGCGTAGCGTCCGCATGAGATCGGGGAGGGCGCGCACGCGCCAGGCTTCACCGAGTTCGACGCTGGCCTGACCCACGGTGTTGCGGTAGCCGGCCAGCAGCAGAGGCGTGCGGCCGCCGCGATAGCCCATGAGGGCCTGACGCAGGTGTTGCGGGAAATCGGGGCCGACGCCGTTGAGTTTCAGTGTGAGCAGGCGACCGAAGTGCTCCATCGCATCGGCGAGCGAGTAAGCCTTGCGGGCGCGCAACTGGTAGCCCCCGGCGAAGTCGTCGATGCGCAGGCCGCCCTCCACCACGATCAGGTTGCCCCGCGTGAGCAATGGCGCGGCGTCGGTGAACACTTCGCGGAAGAAACTCGTTTCGAGCACTCCGGTGGCATCCTCGATCTGCACGAAGGCGTCGCTATCGCCGCGCTTGCGCATGCCGACCACCATGCCGGCGACGGTCCATGGCGTCTCCGGGCCGCGGCGGAAGCGGCTGGCGTTCTCGTCGTCATCGTTGCGCCGCGGCTTCGGTGGCTGGTAGCGCTGCGGGATCTCGCCGATCGGGCAACTGGAGAGCTGTGCCAGCTCCGCTTTCCACGGGTCGGTGGGATGGCCGGAGAGATAATGACCGAGCGTGTCGTGCTCGCCCTGCAGCAATTGCTCCAGCGGCCACTCGGGCACCGCTCCCGACAATTCGATGAGGCTGGGTGCCTCGGCGGCGCCGAAGGCGTTGCCGAAGATGTCGACCTGCCCGGACGCGCGGTTCTTCGCCTCCTGGTCGGCGGCGCGCATCGCTTCGGGGATGTGCATCAGCAGCGTGGCGCGGTTTTCGCCGAGGGCATCGAGCGCGCCGGACTGCACGAGGGCTTCCATCGTGCGCTTGTTGAGCTTGTTCGAACCGACGCGCTGGCAGAAATCGACCAGGCCGCGGAACGGCCCCTTCGCCTTGCGCTCGGCGACGATCTCCTCGCAGATGCCCTGGCCCACGCCCTTGATCGCACCGAGCCCGTAACGGACCACGCGCGGTTCCACCGCTTCGAACATCCAGTCGGATGCGTTCACGTCGGGTGGCAGCACCGTGATGCCGATCGCGCGCGTCTCGTCGAGGAAGGTGACGACCTTCTCGGTGTTGTCCATGTCCGACGAGATCGTCGCGGCCATGAACTCGGCGGGGTAGTGCGCCTTCAGCCACGCGGTCTGGTAGGAGACCAGCGCATAGGCGGCCGCGTGCGACTTGTTGAAGCCGTAGCCGGCGAACTTCTCCATGAGGTCGAAGATCGCGTCGGCTTTCTCGCCGTCGATCCCGTCCTTGGCGGCACCTTCGCGGAATGTCGCGCGGTGCTTGACCATTTCCTCGGGTTTTTTCTTGCCCATCGCGCGACGCAACAGGTCGGCGCCGCCGAGCGTGTAACCGCCGACGATCTGCGCCATCTGCATCACCTGTTCCTGATAGACCATGATGCCGTAGGTCTCTTTCAGGATGGGCTCGACGCGCGGATCCGGGTACTCCACCGGCTCGCGACCGTGCTTGCGGGCGCAGAAGCTGGGAATGAGGTCCATCGGGCCCGGGCGATACAGTGCCACCAGCGCGATGATGTCCTCGAAGCGGTCGGCCTGCGCGTCCTTGAGCATGCCCTGCATGCCGCGCGATTCGAGCTGGAAGACGGCGACGGTCTGCGCCTTCTTCAGCAGGTCGTAGACCTTGGGATCGTCCAGCGGGAGCGCTTCGATCACCAGTGGCTCGACGCCTTCCCGTTCACGGCGCCTGTTGATCGCCTTGACCGCCCAATCGATGATCGTGAGCGTGCGCAGGCCGAGGAAGTCGAACTTGACCAGGCCGACCGCTTCGACGTCGTCCTTGTCGTATTGCGTGACGACGCCTTCGCCGCCCGGTTCGCAGTAAAGCGGGGCGAAGTCGGTCAGCGGCGTCGGCGCGATGACCACGCCGCCCGCGTGCTTGCCGGCGTTGCGGGTGAGACCTTCCAGGCTCAGCGCCAGGTCGATGAGCTGGCGCGGTTCCTCTTCCTGCTCGTAGACGTCGCAGAATTCCTTGACGATCCGATCGGGTTCTTTCTTCGACTTTTCCGTGCGGCCGAGCGCGTCGCCGAGGGTGAGGTCGAGCGGCCGGTTGGGGATCAGCTTGGCGAGCCGGTCGACCTGGCCATAACCCATGCCGAGCACGCGACCGGAGTCGCGCAGCACGGCCTTCGCGGCCATCGAGCCGTAGGTGATGATCTGGCTGACGTGGTCGCGTCCGTACTTGCGCGAGACGTAGTCGATCACCTCGTCGCGGCGATCCATGCAGAAGTCGATGTCGAAGTCGGGCATCGACACGCGTTCCGGGTTGAGGAATCGCTCGAAGAGCAACTCGAACTGGAGCGGGTCCAGGTCGGTGATCTTCAGCACCCAGGCCACCAGCGAGCCGGCGCCGGAACCGCGGCCCGGGCCCACCGGGATGCCGTTCTGCTTACCCCAGTTGATGAAGTCCGCCACGATCAGGAAGTAGCCGGGAAAGCCCATCCGGATGATGACGTCGACCTCGCGATCCAGTCGGGCCTGGTAATCCTCCAGGGTCTTTCCCGGTGCCAACGGATGGTTGCGCAGGCGCTCCTCTAGCCCCAGTTGCGCCTGCTCGCGGATGTACGTGTCGAGGGTATGCCCCTCGGGCACCGGGAAGTTCGGCAGGTAATACGTGCCGAAGCTCAGTTCCAGGTTGCAACGCTTCACCAGTTCGACGGTGTTCTGGAGCGCTTCGGGAATGTCGGCGAACAGCGCCTCCATCTCCTCGGGCGACTTGAAGTACTGCTCTTCGCTGTAATCGTGCGGGCGCTTCGGATCGGCGAGGACGCGGCCCTGGTTGATGCAGGTGCGCGCTTCGTGCGCCTCGAAACCGTCCCGCTCCAGGAAGCGCACGTCGTTGCTGGCGATGACGGGCAATTCGTACTCGCCGGCCAGTGCCATGGCCGCGCGTACCCAGTGTTCCTCGTTCTCCCGGCCGGTGCGGGTGAGCTCCAGGTAGAGGCGATCGGGAAAAAGGCGGCGCAGCGACTCGAGGCGCGGGCCCGCCGTGGTCAGGCCCGCGCCGAGCGCGACTCGCGCCACCTCGCTCTCGCGCCCGGCGATGGCGATCAGGCCACGCACGCTCTCCGGGTGCATCCAGGCGGCGTCGACCAGCGCGCGGCCCGTACCCTGGCCTTCGCGCCAGGCGCGGGAGACCAGCCGGGACAGGTTGAGGTAACCGTCGCGGTCCTGGCAGAGCAGGGTGAGGCGCCAGGGGCGCGGGTCGTCGGGGCTGGATACCCAGATGTCGCAGCCGGCCACCGGCTTGATGCCGGCCGCCGTGCACTGCTTGTAGAACTTCACCAGGCCGAACAGGTTGTTCTCGTCGGTCAGTGCGACCGCCGGCATCCCCGCACGCACGCAGGCGGCGACCAGCTGCTTGATGCGGATGGTCGAATCGACCAGCGAATACTCGCTGTGCAGGTGGAGATGAGCGAAACGGACGGACATGGGCGACGCCGGACAAGGCAGAGGGAAGGCTACCCGTGGGAGCCCGGCAGGACAAGAATTGACATCAACGCATGTGGGCCTCGGGATGATCGATGAACCAGAGCCCGGCGAACAGCTTGGCGTCGATGGAGAATCCCTCCTTGGCACGGTCGAACAGCCATTTGCCGGCCTCGGCGCGCGGAACCTCGTGGACGATGATGTTCTCGGTCTCGTCGCCGCCGCCCGCACCGACGCGCACCAGGTCCCATGCCCGCACGAAGGCGATCATCTCGGTGCTCATGCCGGCCGACGAGGGCCCTTCGTGCACGAACTCGAGATGGCCGCAGCGATAGCCGGTTTCCTCCTCGAGTTCACGCCGGGCCGCGATCAGGACGTCTTCGTCCTCCGCGCCGGCGATGTCGCCGACCAGGCCGGCCGGCATCTCGATGGTGTTCGCGAGGATGGATACGCGGTACTGCTCCACGAAGACGACCTTGTCGTCCGGTGTCACCGCGAGGATGATCACCGCGCCACCGGCGTTGTTGCGCACGGCGTATTCCCAGCGCCCGCGCTTCTTCATGGTCAGCCATTTGCCCTGGTACAGCGTTTCCTCGGGCGCGGCGGCGTCTTCGGGCACGGGCGAGGCGTGAGGCAGGGGACTGGTCTGCATGGGTGGGCTCCTTGAGGGACGGCGAAGTATCCGCACAAGAGTATCGTGCCCGTGTGACGTCGGGGGATCAGATCAGCGCGCGCAGCCTCGTGCGCGTCAAGGGGCCGAAGCGGATGCGCTCGCAGAGGTCGTCGATGGCGGAAGCGTCGCCGGCGCGCCGGCTGAGCGCGTCGGCCGTATCGGCCACCGCGATGTCCAGCGCGATGCGCGTCAGGCGGCGGCATAGCAGCGCCTGGTCGGCGTGCTCGCGCAGGCGGACGGCGCAGGCCGCGGCACCGCGGATGCGCAGGTAGGGTACTTCGTCGATGCGCTCCAGGATGGCGTCGAGGCTGCCGAAGTGACCGAGCAGCGCGGCGGCGGTCTTGGCGCCGATCCCCGGCACGCCGGGAATGTTGTCCACGGCATCGCCACACAACGCGAGATAGTCGGCGACCTGGTGCGGATGCACGCCCATGCGTTCGAAGACACCGGAGGCGCCCCAGCGAACGTTCTTCGCGAAATCCCATTGCTCGTCGAACTCTCCGAGCAACTGGCCGAAATCCTTGTCCGCCGAAACGATCACGCCGCGGAACCCGTGCGAGCGCAGCCCCCACAGGGCGCTGCCGATGAGGTCGTCGGCCTCGTACTGGTGGTCGTTGAGCACCGTGAGCCCGAGCGCCGCGGCGACCTCGCGGCAGAACGCGAACTGGCGCACGAGCTGGGGTGGCGGCAGTTCGCGGTTCGCCTTGTAGGCGGGATAGATCGCATTGCGGAAGGAGGTGGTGAGCGACGCGTCGAACGCCACCGCGATGTGTTCCGCGCGGCTGCGCTCCAGCAATTCGCAAAGGAACCGGGTGAAGCCGTGCACGGCATTGACCGGCTCGCCTTCGTGGTCGTGGAATTCGTCCGGCATCGAGTGCCAGGCGCGGAAGACGTAGAGGCTGCCGTCGACCAGGTGGACGAGTGAGTCGCCGCTCACGGTTCCCACGTGCTCACGATGTCGTCGTAGGCGGGGCGATCGCGCTCGGGGGCCGCCATGACGGGGGTGCCGACGTGGATGAACCCGATGACGTGTTCGTTCTTCTTCATGCCCAGCAGCTTCGCCACGTCGCGGTCGTAGGCGGCCCAGCCGGTGAGCCACTGCGCACCGTAGCCCAGGGACTGCGCGCCCAGCAGGATGTTATAGGCGACACAACCGGCGGCGAGGTTCTGTTCGAGTTCGGGAACCGTGCTGTCTTCGTCGATCCTGGCCGAAACGACCAGCACCAGCGGCGCGTGCTCGTAACGGCGCTGTTCTTTCTCGCGCTTCGCCTCGGACAGGTCGGGATTTGCCTCGATGGCGCGCTTGGCCAGCTTGCGCCCGAAGGCCAACTTCGCCTCGCCGCGCAGGATGCGTATGCGGAACGGTTCGAGCTTGCCGTGGTCGGGCACGCGCATCGCCGCCTCGAGCAGGCGGCGTAGCGTGGCGTCATCGGGGGCGGGTTCGCCGAGCTGGCGCGAAGGCACGGAGCGGCGGGCGTCGAGGAAAGCCAGGGCGGTCTGGGTCATCTCCCTAGTTTACCCGGCAGCCGCCCCGGTGGGAGCCGACCCTGTGCCTTGGTGGGAGCCGACCTCGTGCTTTGGTGGGAGCCGACCTTGTCGGCGATCCCGCGGCAGCGGGCCAGATTGAGGCAAGCACCCATCGCCGCTGAAGCGGCTCCCACAACAGCCAATCGAGTAGACCGGTCAGGAACAGACCTGGTGGGAGCTTGGGAACAAATGGGAACAAACCTGTGGGAGCCGGCTTTGCCGGCGATCCCGCGGTAGCGGGCCAGATTGAGGCAAGCACCCATCGCCGACAGGGTCGGCTCCCACCAGGTTACGGGGTCTCACCGGGCTACGGGGGTCTCCACCAGACTACCGGGCCTCCACCGGGCTACCAGGGGGCTTTTCAGTCGCCGGGGGGTGGGCGTGAGCCGTCCGGAGGCCTGGGGCCATCCGGAGGCGGCCTGTGCCCGTCGGGCGGTGGCGGGGGCGGCGGCAAGGCGTCGTTCGGCCCCAGGTGGTCGATCGCTTCGCGCTGCTGCTCGGGCGACTGTTGCCGCCACTTGTCCATCAGCTGGCGGCGTTGCTCCGGCGGGAGGTTGCGGAAGCGCTCGAAGGCGTCGTGCAACCTCGCACGCTGCTCGGGCGTAAGGTCCTGGAACTTCTGCCGGTTCCTGCGCGCTTCGGCACGTTCCTCGGGTGTCATGTGTTGCCACCGCTCGATGCGTTCGCGGATTTCCGCACGGCGTTCCGGCGGCAGGCCGCGCCAGCGCTGCGCCTTGTCGAGCATCCTCGACTGGCGTTGGGGAGGAAAACCGTCCCATTCGCTGGCGAGCGGCGCGAGGATGTCTTTCTCGTCGGCCGTCAACGCGCTCCAGGGGCGCGGCGGCGGAAGTGGCTCCCCTTCGCCCGGGGGCGGGGGTGGCGGGCGATCCTGCGCCGATACGGCCAGGGGAGCCGCCAGTGCGAGAAACAGGGCGAGGACGAGCGGAACGCGGCGCATGGGAATCACTTGCGAGACGAAGACGGGGTGTCGTTGTAGGCCAGCCAGCTATAGAACTGGAGGTCCTTGTACAAAGCCGGATCGGCGACATCGGCATCCGGCGGCAGGTCGTTCGGATCCGCATCCGCCGCCTGGCTGGCAACAGGCGGCGCCGAAGGCGTCACGCCGGGCTGCCAGACCATCAACGTGGCCAGGGCGAGCACCGCGAACGCCCCCGCCGGCAGCAACAGCCGGCGAATCGCCGACTCGCGTGGCTGGGCCAGCGCGGTGCGACGGGCGGCGCGCAGGCGGCCGGCCACGGCCGGATCCACGTCACGGCTGGCGCGCAGGTACAGATCCCTGGCGCGGCGTTCGAGTTCCCGATCGTGCTGGCTCATCGCCATGCCTCCAGTTGGTCGCGCAGCGCATGCATCGCGCGCGAAAGGTGGGTCTTCACACTGCCGTCGGAGCAGCCCATGGCTGCCGCCGTCTCGGCCACGTCCAGGCCTTCCATGATGCGAAGCGTGAAGGCTTCGCGCTGGCGCCGGGGCAGGTTGCGCACGGCCGCCACGATATCCGTGAAGGCCTGTGAATCCTGCAACCGGGCCGAGGGGTCCGGGCTGTCGTCGGCCGGTTCCCAACTCGGTAGTTCGTCGCCGTCGTCGTCCTTGCCGCCGCCCAGCCAGCCCACCACGATCGAGCGCACCTTGCGCCGCCGTTGCAGGTCGACGATGCGCCTGCGCAGGATGCCCCAGAACAACGGGGTCCATTCCTCCGCGGGCTTCTCGCCGTAATGGCGGACCAGCCGCAACATCGCGTCCTGCACGGCGTCCAGCGCGTCCTCGCGGTTGCCCAGATGGATCTCGGCCATGCGCCACGCGCGGCGCTCGATGGATGCGAGGAAGGCATCCATGCTCGCGGGCACCTCGCGCAGGTCGTCGAGCGATGCGCTGTCGATCGCGATCGAGGCGTTCACGGCCTTCCCCGCGTCGTCGGTCTTCGCATCCTCGTGCTCCATACGGCCTGGTCTACTCCGGTTAACGCGGTCGGCGACCGCCGGTTGACTGCTTGTTTCGCGCAATATCTTCCGGGGCAAGGGATTTACGGTTTATGAAGTCAATGGGTGCGACGACCACGGGCGCGCAGGGGCCAGGCGACAAGGGCCGCCAGTACCGCGCCCGCCAGGACCAGGGCGATGTCACCCGGACCTTGGGCCAGGCGGGCCAGGTCGATCAACATGGCCGGCCCGGCGTCGCTCATGGCCTGTGCCAGGCCCACGCCCATCATTCCCGAAATGGACGCGGCAGCCACCAGGCAAGCCGTGTAGGCGGCGGCGATCAAGGTGGCCACGGCGGCCAGCAACGCACCCGCGGCACCGCGGAAACGCAACCAGCGGCGCACCACCACGCCCAGTATCCAGCCGGCAGGCAGCACCAGGGCGGGCAGGGCGCGGCCGAACATCATCGACGGCACCATCCAGACGGCGCCCACGGCGAAGCCGAACATGACGGCGCAGAGGGCGCCGAAAAGGAAGCCGGAGAGATGACTACGCTCAGCCGGCATGGGTATCGGTCAGGTCGCGCATGGGATCCTGGATCGGGCAAAGCGGCCATGATAGCGGGCGGGAAGGCGCGGCGCTCTTGAGGGCGCAGGCCGCAGCCCCGACGTTAGAGCCGGTAGACGCTTACCGCCGGCCCGCGGCGGGCGCATAATCGACGACTTTGCGGCCGCGGCGCGGCCTTCACAGGACAGCAATGAGCGGTTTCAGCCTCAGCAGCGAACCCTTCACCCTCGAGCGTGACTGCCAGGCGGTCATGGTCCCGCAGGGAGAGACGGTGACGCTTCCGGCCGGGCAGATCGGCTACATCACCCAGGCGCTGGGTGGCAGTTTCACCGTGTACGTGGAAGGCAACCTGTTCCGGATCGCGGGGAACGACGCCGACGCGCTGGGCAAGGAACCGCCCAAGGCCATCGAGCTGGACGACGACGCCTCCGACGAGGACGTCGAGAAACTGGTCTGGCAGCAACTCCGCACCTGCTTCGATCCCGAGATCCCCATCAACGTGGTCGAGCTGGGGCTCGTCTACGACGTGACCCTCGAGACCACGGACGAGGGTGCCCGCCGCGCCTACGTGAAGATGACCCTGACCGCGCCCGGTTGCGGCATGGGCGACATCCTCGTGGACGACGTGCGTACCAAGCTCGAACTCATCCCGACGGTGGTCGAGGCGGACGTCGATCTCGTCTTCGACCCGCCCTGGAACCATTCGATGATGTCGGACGCGGCGAAGCTCGAAACCGGCATGCTCTGACACCGCCTGCGTCGCATTTTCCTTCGGCCTAGGGAAATCCCTAGGTAGTCGACCGCGAGATCTTGCGCTAGGTTGACCGTGACTTGCGGCGGGGAGGCCGTCAAGTCAGAACAAAACGGGCATCGCGCTGCGGCGCGAATTCATATCGTTCGGAATGTGGTCCCCACGACCGCAATGGCTTCGTGCGGCCCATTCCCGGAGGAGGAACGTAATGGCAAGTCATTTTCGCTTGAAACTCCTGGTCGCTTCGCTGGCTATCGCGGCTACCTCGGTAGCCACGGCCGGCACCGAGCAGGCGCTCCGTGCGCAGAACCTCGGAGCCGTCCCCGCCAATCAGCTGGCGGCAAAGCTCGGCCTTTCCGCGGACAATTCGTTCGTGGCCAGGAATGCGCTGCCGACGGTGAAGGGAACCCAGACGGTACGCATGCAACAGACGTTCAAGGGCGTGCCGGTGTATGGACGCAGCATCGCCGTGGAGCAGGATGCCCAGGGCAATGCGCTGGTCGCCAACGGTGTCGTCACTTCGGACCTGCAGGTCGATCTCACCTCGGTGACGCCGAAGATCGACCAGGCCAGCGCGATCGCCTTGCTGACGAAGCAGGCGCGTACGCTGGGCGCGGCGACGGCCAAGCCTGAAAACGCCAAGGCCGACCTCTACGTGTATCCGGTGGACGGCGCGCCGGCGCGCCTCGTGTACCTGACCTCGTTCTTCTCCGGCGGCGATCATCCCACTCGCCCGACCGCGATCATCGATGCCAACACCGGGCAGGTGATCGAGCAGTGGGAAGGCCTCACCAATGCCGAGGTGGACGCGACGGGCCCGGGCGGCAACCAGAAGGTCGGCCAGTACACATGGGGAGCGAACGGCTTGCCCGCGCTGCGCGTGACGCAATCCGGAACCACCTGTACGGCGCAGAACGCCTACGTGAAGTCGTACAACATGAAGAAGGCGACCTCCGGCAGCGGCACGCTGTGGAGCTTCACCTGCTTCAATTCCAGCGGTGACGCCGTGAACGGTGCCTATGGCCCGATCAACGATGCCCATCACTTCGGCGGCGTGGTCCATGACATGTATACCGCGTACACCGGCGCGGCACCGTTGAACCAGGTGCTGGTCATGAAGGTGCACTACGGCAACAACTACGAGAACGCCTTCTGGGATGGCAGCTCGATGACGTTCGGCGATGGCGCCAGCACGTTCTATCCGCTGGTCGCGCTCGACGTCACCTCGCACGAGATCAGCCACGGCTACACGGAACAGCACTCGAACCTCGCCTACAGCGGCCAGTCCGGCGGCATGAACGAGGCCTATTCGGACATCGCGGGCGAAGCGGCGGAATACTACGACCGCGGCAGCAACGATTTCCTGGTCGGCTCGGACATCGTCAAGACCAGCGCTGGCATCGGCGACGCCTTGCGCTACATGTGCAACCCGACCCAGGACGGCGGTTCGATCGACAACGCGGCCGATTACTACAGCGGCCTCGACGTGCATTACTCCTCGGGCGTGTACAACAAGGCGTTCTGCGTGCTGGCCAAGACCAGCGGCTGGGATACGGTCAAGGCGTTCAAGGCCTTCGCACGTGCCAATGCCCTCTACTGGACGGCCAGCTCCACCTTCAACAGCGGTGCGTGCGGCGTGGCGAGCGCGGCGACCGACCTGGGCTATTCGGCGACCGACGTCGCCGCGGCGTTCACGGCGGTGGGCGTGACCTGCTCGACCGGCGGTGGCGGTGGCGGCACGCAGTTGCAGAACGGCGTGGCCAAGACCGGCCTGGCGGGAAGCTCGGGTACGGAACTCAGCTACACGGTGGTCATCGCGGCCGGTGCGTCGAACCTGAGCATCGTCACCAGCGGCGGCACGGGTGATGCGGATCTCTACGTGAAGTTCGGCTCCGCGCCGACGACCTCGAGCTACAACTGCCGTCCGTACCTCAACGGCAACAACGAGACCTGCACGTTCGCGGCACCGCAGGCCGGCACGTACTACGTCAAGGTTCGTGGCTATACCACGTTCTCCGGCGTCTCCCTAAAGGCGACCTGGACGCCGTAAGCCACGGCATCGACGTGCGTTCGACGAGGCCCGGGCGGTAGCGCCCGGGCCTCTTTCGTTCGCGGTCGTTTTTCCTACGTGTCCACGTGGGCAGGGTCGAATAGGCCCTCCATCGCCAGGGCCTTACGTTCGTTCGACCCCCGCAGCCCCCGCTGCGCCATCGAAGGAACGTCCCCATGCGCCTGGCTCTCCTCGCCGCTGTCATCCCGCTCGTTTTATCGCCGTCCACCCATGCGGACGAAGCGCGCTACATCGTTCACTTCGTCGATGCGGATTCGGCACGCGCCGCGCGCACGCCCCGTCCGATGGCCGGCACCGCACGAGTCGACGCGCCGCGGCATGTGCGTTCGCTCGCGGCGGGCGGCGAACTCTTCGAGATGCACGGCGGTGACGTGTCCCGTCTCGCCGGTCTTCCGGGCGTCGCCGCCGTCGAGGAGGACCTCGTCGTCACCGCCACGGCCATCGTCGACCCGCTATGGAAACGGCAGTGGTACATGCACGATCCCAAGGTGGGCGTGGATGCGGAAGTGGCGTGGCGCTACACGCGTGGGACGGGAGCGGTGGTCGCCGTGCTCGACACCGGCATCACCCCGCATCCCGAATTCGATGGCCAGTTGCTGCCCGGCTACGATTTCGTGAGCGACGCCGCCGCCGCGCGCGACGGCGATGGCCGCGATGCGAATCCCACCGACGAAGGTGACTGGAGGGACGCCGGGGACTGTGGTTCGTCGCGCGTCGCTCCGTCGTCGTGGCATGGCTCGCACGTGGCCGGCCTCATCGTGGCGCGTTCCGGCAACCGGCCGGGCATCGTGGGGCTGGCGCCCGAGGCGAAACTGTTACCCGTTCGCGTGCTCGGTCATTGCGGTGGGCGGCTTTCGGATGTCGCCGATGCGGTGGTCTGGGCCAGTGGCGGCGCGGTGCCGGGCGTGCCCCCGCTCGAACGCCGTGCGGATGCGATCAACCTGAGCCTCGGTGGGCGGGGCGCCTGCGGCATCGCCATCGCGCGGGCCATCGAGCAAGCGCGCGGGCGCGGCACGGTGGTGGTCGCCGCCGCCGGCAACGACCAGGCGAAGGCCTCGACCAACGTGCCCGCGAACTGCCCCGGCGTGGTCACGGTCGCGGGCCTGGCGCGTGACGGCTCGATGGCGTGGTACTCCAATCATGGCGAACGCGTCACCCTCGCTGCGCCCGGCGGCAGCTTGCGCGAACGCGGGGCGGACGACATCGTGTCCACGGTCGACGCGGGCAAACGTGGTCGCGAGCGTTCCATCTTCGCGTACCACGCAGGCACCTCGATGGCGGCACCGCAGGTGGCGGCGCTCGTCGCGCTGATGCGTTCGGCCGACCCCGCCATCGGCGTCGACGACGTCACGCGGCAATTGGTCGACAATGCGCGGCCTCTGCCGGGACCTTGCCCGAAGGGGTGCGGGGCCGGCCTGATGGATGCCGGTGCGACCGTCGACGCGGTGGTCGAGGATCGCGCGCGGCGTTGAGGCGGCGTCGAGCCCGCCTGGGTTCAGACGGCCTCGAAACGGTTCGCGTCGCGGTTCTTGCGAACCGTGGCTGGATCCCACACACGGCCGTTCATGGCGATGTAGACGCCGTCGGCCAGTGTCTGCACCGCACCGACGGCGCAACCGATGTTGAACACCGCGTCGGACCCCTGGAAACGCGCGGGGTTGAGCGCGCCGGTGAGCACGATGACCTTGCCGGGAATGCCTGCGAGCACGCGGGCCGTCTCGACCATCGTGTCGGTGCCGTGCGTCACCAGCACATGACGATGCGGCTGTGCCTCGATCGTGCTGCGGATCAGCGCGCGATCCTCGTCGGTCACGTGCAGGCTGTCCTTGCGCAGGATGGGGATCACGTCGAACCGGAAGGCGACGCCCAACTGATGGAGGATGTCGCCGATCTGCGGCGAGCCGATCTGGTAGTCCGACTTGTCGTCGAAATACACCTTGTCGATGGTGCCGCCGGTGGTGACGATGGTGAGCTGCTGCATGATTGACCTGGAAACCGGGTGGAGCGGGGCGATCATTCTACATTGCGCGCCCCGGATGAGCCGCCTCAGCGGTGAAGGCCCGTCGCCGGCGCATCCGAGGCAAGCGCGATGTCCTGTTCGTTTTCCGGCAGCGCCAACCGGTCCAGGCCGTGCGCGATGAATCGGCGGGCCGCCGCGGCGGGACGCGGATCGCCCGAGGTGGCCGCCCAGGCCGCCGACCGCAGGAGGAGGGCGGCGGCCATCGTGCGCGCGAGGGTAAAGGCGATCCCGCGTGCCGACGCTTCGAGGGCGGCGCGATCCGCCGCGATGTCGCCCAGCAAGGCTTCCGTCGCATCGATCGTGCCGACGATGATGCCGCGCTCCTGCACCCCTTCCGGCACGAGCTCCCGGATGGCCTGCCTGAGCGGCCCGAGACCGTTGGGCAGCGCACGCAGCATGTCCAGCGAGAGCACGTTCGTGGTGCCTTCCCAGATCGCATATACCTGGGCGTCCCGCAGCAGTTGCGGAAGGCCGGTGTCCTCGATGTAGCCCGCGCCGCCGAAACATTCCAGGGCCTCGGACACCACGCGGATCGAGACCTTCGCCGTCCACAGTTTCGCCAGGGGCGTCAGCAGGCGCAGCAGGGCGGCGTCGTCGGCCCCGCCTTCGCCCTGTTCGGTACGCCCCAACAGTTCCGCCACATGGAAGGCGAGGGAGAAGGCGCCTTCGTATTCCGCCTGCATGTCCGCCAAGGTGCGCGCATGCAGGGGATGGTCGATGAGGCGGTGACCGAAGGCGCTGCGTCGCAAGGCGTAGTCGCGCGCCAGCGCGATCGCCCTGGCCATGCTCGCCACCGCGCACACGGCGTTCCAGGTGCGCGTGACGTTGAGCATCGGGGCGATCTGGCGAACGCCATGGTCCAGCGGGCCCACCGGCGTCGCGGGCAGGCCATCGAGATGGATCTCGGCGGTGGGCAGTTCGTGGGTGCCGAGTTTCTTCTTGAGCCGGTCGATGGTGATGCCACGCCATGCGCCGTGCTCGTCCTTCGTCTCCACGTAGAAGAGCGCCAACGCCGCCGTGCCCGTGCCGGACCCTTCCGGGCGCGCCAGCGCGAGCGCCGCCTCGCCCACGACGGCCGAGCTGAACCACTTGCGGCCATACAGGCGCCACTGGCCGTCGGCGTCCTGCCGGGCCGTGGTTTCGGTACGCCCGACATCGGATCCGCCTGGCGTTTCCGTCATCCATTGGCCCGACAGCCAGAACGTGGCCGGATCGCGGCTGAGGAAATGCGGCAGCGCCCGTTCGATCAGGCGTGCGTTACCCGAGGCGCGCAGCGCCGTCGCCGCGCCATCGGTCATCGCCAACGGGCAGCAGTAGAATTCGCTGGCCACGTGATAGAGGTAGACACGGGCGAATTCCTCGACGCGTGCCCAGCGCGAGGGTTCGTGCCCCGCGGCCAATACCGCGTGCTTCGTCGTCAGGCCGGGGCCTTCCTCCCAGGCGGGCGTCAGGGCGATGCGATCGACGCGGGAGCCCCACGCATCCCACTGGGTGAGGATGGGTTCGCCGCGTGGCGTGCGTCCACGACGATCCCAGGCCATGACCGCGTAATCGGCCAACGCCTCCAGGTCCGGGCGCATCGCCCCCAGGCGATCGGCTGGCAGCGTGTGGCCCAGCCACGCGTTGAGCACGCGGTCGTCGCGGAAGGGATGCGCCAGTCGCGGCGCTTCCTGCACAAAACCCATCGTGGCGTCCTCTCGTCGGATTCGATGCCTAGCCTGCACCGGCCTCGTCCGTCCGTCGATACGCTGCGCAACATGCGCCGCGCGGGGATCAGCGCCGGCGGCGGACGCCCGCGCCGAGCGTGCCGATAAGCAGCAGGGTGAGCACGATCTCCACGACCGCCAGCCAGCGGTCCGCCGTGGAGCTCCATGCCTCGGAGACACCGTGGCAGAAATAGAACAGGGCGAGGATGCCGACCCAGAGCAGGGCACGGGTCACGTTCGGCAGCGAGAGCAGTGGCAGCATCAAGGGCGGCACGGTGAGCGCGAACGCCACCCACGTCGGGATCGATACCGGCGGATACAGGGTGTACCAGAGCAACTGCAAGGCCAGGAGGGCCGCCCACGCCGCAAGCCCGACCTTCTGCGTGGTACTTGACGCCTGGCTCACGCGGGCGTGCCCAGACGCCGGGCGACGTCGGCGAGGCGTTTGCCCAGCGCACGCGCGAGTTCGCGTTCGTGCTCGCTGATGCCGTTGTCGCCGCGGCTGCCGGAGACATGGCTCGCCCCATAGGGCGTGCCCCCGGTCGTCGTGCTGCTCAATGCCGGCTCGGTATAGGGAATGCCGACGATGAGCATGCCGTGATGGAGCAGCGGGAGGGCCATCGACAGCAGGGTGGCTTCCTGGCCGCCGTGCATCGTGCTGGTCGAGGTGAACAGTGCCGCGGGCTTGCCGGCGAGGACGCCCGAGGCCCATTCCGCACCGGTGGTATCGATGAAATGCTTCAGCGGGGCGGCCATGTTGCCGAAGCGCGTGGGGCTTCCCATCGCCAGGGCCACGCATTCGACCAGGTCCGCGCGTGTCACGTAGGGGGCGCCTTCCTCGGGTTCCGGCGGCATCGCCGTTTCGGTGACCGGCGCCACGGGGGGTACCTGGCGAAGACGCGCCCGCATGCCCGGCACTTCCTCGATCCCGCGGGCGACGAAACGGGCGAGCTGGGCCGTGTGGCCGCTACGGCTGTAGTAGAGTACGAGGACGTCGTGGGACATGGATGGCCGCCTTTGCGAAGGCGCTAGTCTCGCAGAACTGCCACGCGTTCCCAATCGTTTGGGACTGGATGAGGATGGACATGCCGCTGCGCATCGATCGCGACCGCGCGTTGAGTTTCTCGCGCTTCACCTGGCTGCGCTTCGTCGACGACAAGTGCTTCGAGACCGCCGGCGCGCTCTCGTATACCACCCTGGTGTCGTTGGTGCCGCTCACGGTGGCGATCTTCGCCATCCTCTCGGCCTTCCCCGTGTTCGCGGAATGGCGCGGTTCGCTGGCGAACTACGCGTTCCAGAATTTCGTGCCGGCCACCGGCATGAAGGTGCAGGAATACATGCTGGCCTTCGCCGACAAGGCCAGCCAGCTCACTGGCATCTCGATCCTGGTGATGCTGTTCAGCGCCGTGTCGATGATGATCAGCATCGAAGACCGGCTGAACCGGATATGGCGCGTGCGCAAGCCGCGTGGCTGGGCCTCGCGCCTGCTGTTGTACTGGGCGGCGCTGACCCTGGGCCCGATCCTGGTCGTCGGCGGGCTGGCCTTGTCCTCGTATATCACCGCGTTCCCGATGCTGCATGAAGCGGCGGACCAGATCGCGACGCAGAGCCGCCTGCTCAACCTGCTTCCGTTCGTGATCACCTTCGTCACGCTCGTGCTCATGTACACGATGGTGCCGAACCGCCGCGTTTCGTGGCGGCATGCGGCCATCGGCGCGATGCTGGGCGCGATCCTGTTCGAGTTCGCACGCTGGGGGTTCACCGAGTTCATCCGCAACTCGCCCAACTACGAAGAGATCTACGGCGCGCTCGCGGCGATCCCGATCTTCCTGCTGTGGATCTACCTGTCGTGGATCATCGTGATCCTGGGCGCCTCCATCGCGGCCTCCATCTCCGCGTTCGAATACACCGTGCCCCACGAGGCCTTGCCGGAAGGAGCCGAATTCATCGGGCTGCTGGTCGTGTTGCAGCATTTCGTCGATGCGCAGCGTTCGGGCGAAAGCGTGGACCCCGCCACGGTCCGCCTGCGCGAACCCTACCTGCCGTCGAGCGCGATCGCAGGTTATTTCGACGACCTGCAACGGGCCGACATGATCCAGCGTGGGGAAGCCGGCGGCTGGTTGCTCAGCCGCAGCCTCGACGCCACCGAGTTGCTGCGCGTATACCGTTGCACGCAGTACCGGCTTCCCTTGCGGCCGCGTGAACAGGTGGAACGCCTGGGCATCCAGCTGCCGCCGGAACTGCTCAGCCTGTTGGATAATCTGGCCCTGGCACTCGACGCCACGCTTGGCGCGCGCCTCGACCAGTTGTTCCCCTCCACGCGTATCCCCGCCCCCACCGAGGACACCCCCGCATGATCCCCCGCCTGTTCGCCATCGCGGCCCTCGCCATCGTCACGCCGGCGATCGCCGCCACGGCGGCCAAACCCGAACTCAAGGTCACCACGCTCGATGGCAAGGCGTTCGATCTCGCCGCGCAGCGCGGCAAGTGGGTGGTGGTCAATTACTGGGCCACCTGGTGCGTGCCGTGCATCAAGGAAATGCCGGACATTTCCAACTTCGTGAAGAGCCGCAAGGACGTCTCCGCGATCGGTCTCGCGTTCGAGGACACCGAGGCCGGCGATATCGTCGCCTTCCTGCGCAAGCATCCCGTCGTGTATCCCATCGCTCAGGTCGACGTCACCGCGCCACCGAAGGATTTCGATTCGCCCAAGGGCTTGCCCACCACCTACCTGATCGCGCCGGACGGCCATGTCGCCCAGCGTTTCGTGGGCCCGGTCACGGCGGAAAAACTCAACGAGGCCATCGCCAAGGGGTCGTGACATGAAAGCCGCGCGGTTCGTCGTCGGGGGAAAGGTGCAAGGCGTGTTTTTTCGCGCGTCGGCGCGCGAGCAGGCGATCGCGCTGGAACTCACCGGTCATGCGCGGAATCTCGTCGACGGCAGCGTGGAGGTGGTCGTGTACGGCGACGCCTCCGCGATCGACCGCCTGGAAACCTGGCTGCGCGACGGCCCCGACGCGGCCGAGGTCGACCAGCTCTATCGCGAGGAGATCGGTGCGCATGACGCGCCGTCGGAGTTCCTGGTCAAGTGATGTCGGGCCGGGCCCGTGGTTTGTGTGGGAGCCGCTTCAGCGGCGATCCCGCGGCAGCGGGCGGGGCGGCGGCAAGCGGCCATCGCCGCTGAAGCGGCTCCCACAAGAGCATCGAATAGACCGGTCAGGAATAGGCACGCCACCAGAGCTTGTTCCACGGAAGTGGGTTGGCCCTCGGTGGGTCGGCCCTCAGTCCGTCGGACCGCTGGCGTTCGCCGGTCGTGCGATCAGTGTCGCGGGGATCGTCCCGCCGTCCGACAGCTTGAACGTCACCGTCACTTTCTCGCCGGGTTTCACCGGGTGTTTCGCCTGCATCAGCATCACGTGGTACCCGCCGGGAGCGAAGGTGAGCTTGCCCTTCGGGGGCAGCGCCACGCTGTCCATCATCTCCATCCGTCCCATGCCGCCTTCGGTGCTGCTGCGGTGGATCATCGCCTCGGCATAATCCGGGCTTTCCGCGCCGACGATCGTCAGTGCGCGATCGGTGGTGTTATCGAAGGTGACATAACCACCGGCGGGAAGGCTGCCCGGCAGGACACGCAACCAACCCCCGGTCACCTGCACGCCGGCGGTATCCGCGGCGTGCGAGGTGCCGGCGGTTCCGGCGAGCAGGAGCAGGGCGGCAGCGAGCGGGCGATACCTCATGGGCGGGTCTCCAGCGACGTGAGCAGGTGAAGGTCGTGGACGATGTCGTCCTGCGAGGCGGACGGCGTGGCCAGCAAGCGCGCCTTGCCTGCGGCGTCGAACAGGTAGATGGCGGAGCTGTGGCTGACCTCGTAGTTCCCGTCGGCGCGATCGGGCTCACGGGTGAAGGCCGAGCGGTAACGCTTCGCCAGAGCCTCCACGTCGCCATCGGAGCCGACCAGACCCACGGCGCGCTTGTCGAAGGCGTTCACGTAGTCGTGCATGACCGCTGGCGTGTCGCGCTTGGGATCCACGCTGACGAACAGGATGCGCACCTTGTCCGCGGGCGCGCCGAGGCGGTCGAGCACCACGTGCAACTGGGTCAACGTCAGCGGGCAGACATCGGGGCAGTGCGTGTAGCCGAAATACATGAGCACCACCTTGCCCTTGTAGTCGGCGCCGGTCACGCGCTTGCCGTTGTCGTCGGTCAGCTTGAAATCCAGGTCCGGCAGGTGGCCCGATACGTCGGTGAGCCGCCATTCGGGCTGCGGTTCCCGCTGGCATGCGCTCAGCGCGACCATGGCGAGCAAGGCGATCAGGGCCAGTACGAACCGGCGGCAGGTGGACGACTTCATGCGACACTCCGCGAGATATCCCGCGCAGGATACGCCACCCGCGCCGGCGAACAGGCACGTCCACCGAGGAACCCACGCTCATGCGACAACATGTCAGTACCGCCGCCGCACTGCTCGCCGGGTTCGCGGGCGCATCCGCCGTGGCCCTGGGCGCCTTCGGCGCGCATGCGTTGCGCGGTGTCCTGGATGCATCGGCGCTGGCCACCTGGCACACCGGCGTGGAGTACCACTTCTGGCACGCGCTGGCCCTGCTCGTGGCGGCGGCGTGTCTGCCCGAGGGACGGGCGCGCGCCGCCGCGGTGGGCTTGTTCGCCGTGGGCATCGTGCTGTTCTCGGGAAGCCTCTACGCGCTGGCGCTCGGTGCGCCGCGCGTGGTCGGCGCGATCACGCCCGTGGGTGGCGTCGCCTTCATCGCCGGCTGGGTCGCCATGAGCGTTTCGCTCCGCCAACGCGGCCGCATCAATCCTCGGGATCGTCCACCGGCTGGATCTTCGTCGGTTTGAGGCGTCCCGCGCGCCGCAACGCATCGCGCAACACATATTCGATCTGCGCATTGAGCGAGCGCAACTCGTCCTCGGACCATGCCTGCATGGCCTCGAGGACGGTGGCGCTCACACGCAACGGGTAAGCCTTTTTCTCACTCATCGCGTGGTTGGCCTCGAGGCAGGCCTTCGCAAGCACCCATCGCCGCTGAAGCGGCTCCCACAAGGGCCCCCTCGCGCCGCTCGCCCAACACTCCACCGCGCCGTTCGGAGGGGAGTCGTCGGGTGCCGTTCTCAGAGCGATTCCGCAGGGAGGCGAAGGCCGGACGAGGACTTAGCGAAGAGAACGGCGCCCGGCGGCTCCCCATTCCTCGACGCGAAAGCCAACACGATGGCGAAGCCGAGCCGCGATGGTCTCCGGCCCCCCAAGAGAAACGTTTTCCTTCAGCGCCCACCATGCGTTCAGTTGTACAGCGAACCGGCGTTGACCACCGGTTGCGTCGAGCGGTCGCCGCAGAGGACGACGAGCAGGTTGGAGACCATCGCCGCCTTGCGCTCCTCGTCCAGTTCCACGACACCTTGTGCCCGGAGCTGGTCGAGTGCCATGGCCACCATGCCCACGGCACCTTCCACGATGCGCTCGCGGGCGGCGACGATGGCGCTCGCCTGCTGGCGCTGGAGCATCGCCTGCGCGATCTCCTGCGCATAGGCGAGGTGGCTGATCCGGGCTTCGATCACCTGGACGCCCGCCTTCGTGAGGCGCGCCTCCACTTCCTGGCGCAGGTGGTTGTTGATCTCCTCGCCGTGGCTGCGCAAGGAAGGCTTCGAATCGTCGTGGGCATCGTAGGCATAGCTCTGCGCCATCTGCCGCAACGCCGACTCGCTCTGGATCTGCACGAAGTTCTCGTAGTCGTCGACGCAGAACACCGCTTCGGCCGTATCCACCACCTGCCATACGACGATCGCCGCGATCTCGATCGGGTTGCCGTCGTTGTCGTTGACCTTCAGGCGGCTGCTCTCGAAGTTGCGCACGCGCAGGCTCACCGGGCGGCGGGAATAGAACGGGTTGGTCCAGCGCAGGCCCTCGCGGCGTTCCGTGCCGGCGTACTTGCCGAAGAGTTGCATCACCTGGCCCTGGTTCGGCTGGACCTGGAAAAACCCCTTGGCGAGGAAGGCGAAGATGGGTATCAGGACAACGGCGCCCGCGACCGCCGGGTTACCCCCGGGAGTCACCTGGGACAACGTCCCCAAGCCCGTGAGCAGGACGATGACGATCAGTACGAGGGCGGCCGGGATGCCCGGCAGGGAAGAGGCGGGACGTTCGTTCATGACGGAATGACCCCTGGAATGGTGAGATCATATGATATCAATGTGATATCAAAGTCAAGGTGACCTGCGTCATGGCGCCCCGCGTCCGCCCCCCACCGGACCGCTTGCGTTGCTCGGCGGCGGCAGGTCGAGAAGGGCCGCGCCGGGCATGGCGCGGTCGATCCTGATCTTGCCCAGCGCGTTCATCGCGGCGAAGAAACGCCACGGTTCGCCGTTGCCGGTGCCCAGGGCGATGTGGCTCGAATCGAAACGGCGCTGCGCCGAATCGAAGCTGATCCAGCGATTGTCGATCCACGCCTGTGCCCACGCGTGGGGAACGAATACGCGGCTGGCTCCGCCCATGCGATCGGCGTAGACGACGCCGGTCACCACGCGGGCCGGAATGCCGAGTGCACGCGCCATCGCGGTGAGGAGGACGGCGTGTTCGGTGCAGTCCCCGCGCCGTGTCGCGATCGTCTCCAGGGCCGAGGCATATCCCACGTCGAGACCCTTTACGTTGATGTAGTCGGATAGGAAGGAGCGCAGCCGGCGCATCCGTTGCAGATCGGTCGTGGCGTCGCCCACCGCGCTCCTGGCCAGCGAGCGCACCTCGTCGGAGTCCGATTGCACCCAGGCGTTGGCGGCCGTGTCCTCGGCCAGCGGGCCGGGCTCGTCGCCGTGCCGGGAGCCGAACCCGACGTCGACGACATACACCCCGTCGCCCAGTGGCCTCACCCGCTGCTCGTCGGTGTCGATGAACGGATTCGGGATCGCCCCGCGCACGGTGATCGTGTAGCGGATGGGAGCCACGCGCATCGCGGCGAAGATAGGCCGGGGCGCCGTGATCATCGCGGCGCGCAGCAGGTCGATGTCCTGGTCGGGCGCCTGCGCGCAGGCGATGTCGCAGGCCGCCATTTCCAGGCGGAAACCGAGAAGCGGGGCGAGGCTGCGATGGATGAAGCCGTTGTCGTCGACCCAGATGTCGACGCTGCGATCGCTCCCGGCCCCGGCGATCGATTGGCGCAGGTGGTGGAGGGCCTGCCGGGTCTCGTCCGGCATGACGACGACTTCGTCGCCGATGACCTCCACGTCGACGTTCGCCACCTGCTGCCTGATCGAGTCGAAGTTGCGCAGGCGATACGATGTGCCGGGCTTGAATCCATGGGCCACCATGGTGAGACGCTGGCCTTCCGCGAGCGTCGCCCCGGTCGGCCAGACGAGCAGGTTGACCTTCGATTGCCCGCCGACCGTGTTCGCCACCTGGAACGTACCGTCGTCACGCGCCTCACCGGTCGCCAGGTTTTCCTGGGTCGACATTCGGGTACTGGCGTAGAAGGCGAGGGGGGACCCGCTCTCCGATTCCGTGGAGCGCAGTTCGGTGCGCAAGGCCAGCGGCGTGCGCGCCCGCGTCAGCCGGAAATCCAGCACCTGGGAGGTGACCACGCGATCGCCCTGGATCTGGCGGTCGATACGCAGGCTCCCCACTTTCCTGCCGTCCAGCAGGACAGTCATCCAGCGCTCCTCCGCCAGGACGGTCGAAGGGGCCAGGCACAGTACGGCGAGGACGGCAAGATAGCGTCTCATGAGCGTACTTCCGGATTGTCGGGGACGGCTCCATCACATCACGTTCGCGGCGCGAGTCAATCCCCCCCTTTGGACGGATGGCCGGGCGGCTAGAATGGCGGCTTCGTTTCCCTGGATTCCTCCCGCATGAAGACCTTCGGCACCCCCCATTCCCACACCGCGCTCAAGGTGCTCCTGCTCGGGTCGGGTGAACTGGGCAAGGAAGTGGCGATCGAGTTGCAGCGTTTCGCCGTCGAGGTGGTGGCCGTGGACCGGTATCCGAACGCGCCGGCGATGCAGGTGGCCCACCGCAGCCATGTGATCGACATGCTCGATGGCGCGGCGTTGCGGGCCGTGATCGAACAGGAGAAGCCGGACCTGGTGGTGCCGGAGATCGAGGCCATCCACACACCGACGCTGGTCGCGATGGAGAAGGAGGGACTCACCGTCGTGCCCACGGCGAAAGCCGCGTGGCTCACCATGGACCGCGAAGGCATCCGCCGGCTCGCCGCCGAGGAACTCGGCCTGCCGACCTCGCCCTATCGCTTCTGCGACACGCGCGAGGAATTCCTGGCCGCGGTGGCGGAGCTGGGCACGCCATGCGTGGTGAAGCCGGTGATGAGTTCTTCCGGCAAGGGGCAGAGCGTGGTGCGCTCGCCGGACGATGCGCCGGGGGCGTGGGAGTACGCGCAGTCGGGCGGACGCGCCGGGCGTGGCCGCGTCATCGTCGAGGGCTTCGTCGACTTCGACTACGAGATCACCCTGTTGACGGTGCGTCATCGCGACGGCGTGTCGTTCTGCGCACCCATCGGCCACCGCCAGGAAGACGGCGACTATCGCGAGTCGTGGCAGCCACAGCCGATGAGCGATGCCGCCCGTGCCGACGCCGAACGCCAGGCCGACGCGGTCACGGCGGCCCTTGGCGGCTGGGGCGTCTTCGGGGTGGAATTCTTCGTGCGCGGCGACGAGGTGATCTTCTCGGAGGTGAGCCCGCGTCCGCACGATACGGGGCTGGTCACGCTGATCTCGCAGGATCTCTCGGAATTCGCCCTTCACGCGCGGGCCATCCTCGGCCTGCCGGTGCCCGAGATCCACGCCTTCGCTCCCGCGGCGTCGTGCGCGGTGCTCGTCGAAGGCGAGGGCAATGCGCCGAAGTACCACGGTGTCGGCGACGCCCTGGCCGAGACGGGCACGATGCTTCGCATCTTCGGCAAGCCGGAAGTCCATGGCCGCCGGCGCATGGCGGTGACGCTGGCGCGCGCGGCCACGGTGGAAGAGGCCCTGGCGAAAGCCAAGCGGGCGGCCAGCCGTATTCGCGTGGAACTCTGACGATCCCGCCTACAACGGCCGTTCACGCCCGAATGTTAAGCTGCGACGCTCCTATGGAAGATGCCTTGCCATGAGCGGACGCAGAGACAATAACGACCGCGAATCGCGCGGTCGCACCGAACCCACGCTGGGCCGGCTGGACGACCTCGACGCGCCGGTTCCGCCGGCCGACGATGGCTTGCCGCACATCGTCGTCGACGTGGAGCGCCGGCGTGGCGGCACCCCGCCGCCTTCGCCCCAGCGCCGCCCGCCGCGCAAGCGCGGTTGGCTGATTCCGGTGCTGGTGCTCGTCCTGATCGGTGCCGCCACCGCGTTGTGGCTGCAACAGGACAGGCTGCGCAACATGGTGCCGGCCACCGAACTCAACGACACGCTCGCCCAGGCCAATCATGCGCTGGACGAGGGCCACCTCGACGGTACCAACGGCGACAGCGCCCGCGAACTCTTCGAGAAGGCGCGTGACCAGCAACCCGACAGCGACGTGGCCCGCGATGGCCTGCGCCGCGTGGGGCAGGCGGAAGTGGCGCGGGCGGACGCGGCCCTCAACGCAGGCAAGCTGGACGACGCGGAAGCCGCGCTCAATGTCGCCCGTGAGTTGCTCGGCGGCGGCAACGACGTCGAGCGTATCGCGCAGCGTCTGTCGCAGGCGCGCAACCCGCAAGGGCGCACCGAGTCGCTGGTCGACCAGGCGCAGCAGGCGTTCGCCGCCGGCAAGCTCGATGGCGACGACGGCGCCGGGGCGTTGTACCGGCGCGTGCTCGACGCGGACAAGACCAATGCGGTGGCGGCGCGCGGGCTCGACAAGGTGGGCGACGCGCTCGCGGCGCAGGCGCGCCAGGCCATCGCGGCGGGCGACAAGGCAAAGGCCAACGCGCTGGTGGATCGCATCGCCCTCCTGGTGCCGGGTTACGGCGACCTGCCGTCGCTGCGGGCGGCGCTCGCGGAAACCAGGAAACAGGACGACCAGGCGGTCAACACGCTGGTCCAGCAGGGCAACGACGCGATGCGCGCGGGCCGCTTCATCGGTGAAGGCGACGACAACGCCCTGGCGCGGTTCCGTGCCGCCCTCGCCGCGGACCCCGACAACGCCGACGCCAAGGCGGGGCTCGGCCGGGTGGCGCAGGCGCTGATCGTCCAGGCCAATGCCGCGCTCGACAGCGAGGACGACGTCCAGGCGACGCGCTTGCTCGACCAGGCGGCGAAGCTCGCGCCGAAGTCGGCGGAGCTGGCCGCGGCGCGGGCGCGTATCGGTGGCGGCGAAGCGAAGACGGGAACGCCCGCTGTCGCCGGACAGCCCACGGGCGACGACACGATGCCGGAAGCCTCCATGGCGGTCACGCCGGAGCAGAAGGCCAAGGTCGCCGATCTCGTTCGTCGCGCCCAGGCCGCCGCGTCGCGCGGCGACATCATGGACCCGCCGGGCGACAGCGCCTACGACCTCTACCGCAACGCGCTGGCCATCGACGGCAACGACGCCTCCGCACGTGCGGGGTTGCAGGGCCTGCCCACCCAGGTGGAAAAGCAGATGCAGCAGGCGGTGGCCAGCGGCAACGTCCAGCGTGCCGAGAATCTCTACGCCACCCTGTCCGATCTCGCGCCCGGTGGCACCTCGCAGGCCGACCTGCGCCACCGGCTGGGTAGCGCCTGGATCGACAACGCCCTCCAGCGGGCCGGCCAGGGCGACCGCCAGGGTGCTTTCCAGGCGCTCGACCATGCGCGCCGCTACGCGCCCGACGATCCGCGTCTGCAGAGCGCGTACGAGCGCATCGCGACCGGCCGTTGAGTGGCGGCATGAGGGTTCTCGTCATCGGCGGGTCGGGTCAGATCGGCCAGTTCCTGCTTCCACGGCTCGCCGAAGAGGGGGCGGATGTCCTCGCGGTCAGCAGGCAGCCAATGGCCGATTCCCGATGGCTCGTGGGCGCGTTGCCGGACGCGATGCCCGAGTTGCCGCCGCTCGACGCCGTGGTCAGCCTCGGGCCGCTCGACCACCTCGCGCCATGGCTCTCCGCGACCCGCCTGGCGGGTACGCCGCATGTCATCGCCACCTCGTCGATGAGCGCCGAGACCAAGCGCGATTCCGACGTACCGGAAGAGAGGGAGCTCTCGCGCCGCCTGCGCGATGCGGAAACGACCCTGATCGCCACCTGCGCGTCCCGCGGGATGCCGTGGACACTGTTCCGTCCGACGCTGATCTACGGCGCCGGCGTCGACAAGAGCCTCACGCCGATCGTCCAGGCGGCGTTGCGCCGCCGTGTGTTCCCGATTCCCGCCGGCCGTGGCCAGCGGCAACCGGTGCACGCCGAGGACATCGCGACCGCGATCATGGCCGCGCTCGGCTCGCCCTTCGCCCGTGGCCACACGTTCCCGATCGGTGGAGGCGAGCGCATGAGCGCCGCGGAAATGTTCCGCCGCGTCCGACGAAGCGCGGGTGGACCCACGCTGCCCGCGCCGATCCCACGCCTGGCCCTCGATCTCGCGGCCCTGGTCTCGCCGGCCATGCGTGGCCCGATCCGCCGGCTGGATAGCGACCTGATCGCCGACAATCGGGAGCTCGAGCGGGTGCTGGACGTCCATCCGCGACCCTTCCAGCCCGGCCCCGGGACCTGGCGGCCGATGCGCTGACGCGCGTCGCCATGGCTCCGCCAGCGTTCGTTCAGATGGGCGCCGGGGGTGTGCCCCTATCATCCGGGTACGTCTTCTTCCCCAGGATTTCCCCGCGTTGGCTTTCTTGACCCGTCTCGGCTCCCTCCTGCGTACCGCCTGGCCCTGGCTGCGCATTCCCTTCTGGCTGGTGATGGGCCTGGTGTTCGGCTTCCTCCTGCCGTACACGCTGATCCTCAACGCGCGCCTGCAGGAGCGTTTCAACGACCTCGTGTTCGCCGTGCCCACGCGCGTCTACGCGCGTCCGTTGCCGCTGGCCCAGGGCGTGCCGATGACGCCCGCCGCGCTCGAACTGGAACTCACCTTCGCCGGCTACACCACCGAAGGCGGCGGCAAGGTGCAGGGCAGCTATTCGAAGAATGGCTCGCGCTTCGTGATCGCCTCGCACGGTTACGCCGGGCCCGACGGTGGCGAACTGCCGCATCGTATCCGCGTGGCGCTGTCCGACGGGCAGGTCGCCTCGGTGGTCGACGACACCAACGACAAGCCGGTCAAGTCGATCCACCTGGACCCCGCCCGCATCGCCACCTTGTACGGCGCGCAGCAGGAAGAGCGCCGCATCGTCCGCCTGGAGAACGTGCCGCCGCTGCTCGTGCAGGGCTTGCAGGCCGTGGAAGACCGCGACTTCAAGAACCACATCGGCCTCGATTTCTCCGCCATCGCGCGCGCGTCGTTCGCCAACCTCCGTGCGGGCCACACCGTGCAGGGCGGCTCGACGCTCACCCAGCAGCTCGTGCGCAACCTGTTCCTCGATCGCAGCCAGAACATGCTGCGCAAGGTGAACGAAGCGATCCTGTCGCTGTTGATGGAGGCGCATTATTCCAAGGGCCGCATCCTCGAGGCTTACGTCAACGAGGTCTTCCTCGGCCAGCAGGGCAACCAGGCCGTGCATGGTTTCGCCGCCGGTGGCGAATTCTTCTTCGGTCGCCGTCTCGAAGACCTGCGGCCGCAGGAGATCGCCTTGCTCATCGGCCTGGTGAAGGGGCCGAGCTACTACGACCCGCGCCGTTATCCGGACCGTGCGCTGGCGCGGCGCAACCTCGTGCTCCAGCAGTTCCACGATACCGGGCTGCTGGACGACGCGCAGACCAAGGCCGCGCAGGCGACGCCGTTGGGCATCGCGGCGAACGCCCAGCTGCCGCACAACCGCTTCCCGGCGTTCATGCAGCTGGTCCGCTCGCAGATCACCGCCGACTTCGACGAAGCCGCGTTGCGCGACGGCAGCCTGTCGATCTTCACCACGCTCGATCCATCGGCGCAGTTGTACACCGAGCAGGCGATCCTCGGCACGATGAAATCGCTGGGCAAGCGCGGTGCCGCCGCGCAGGCCGCCGCGGTCGTCACCGACACCACCAATGGCAGCGTGCTCGCCGTGGTCGGCTCACGCGATCCCGGCGACCAGGGATTCAACCGCGCACTCGATGCGCGTCGTCCCATCGGTTCGCTGGTGAAGCCACTGGTCTATCTCGTGGCGCTCGCGCAGCCCTCGAAGTGGTCGCTGGCCTCGATCGTCGACGATTCCCCGATCAACCTGCGCCAGCCCGACGGCAAGCCGTGGACACCGCAGAACGACGACCACGAGATCCACGGCCAGGTGCCGATGCTCGACGCCCTGGTCCATTCGTGGAACCTCGCCACCGTGAACCTGGGCATGCAGGTGGGCGTACCGCGGATCAAGGGTTTCCTGGAGTCGTTCGGGCTGGAAGACGTGAACCCGAGTCCGTCCTTGCTGCTGGGCGCGGTGGATCTCTCGCCGTTGCAGGTGGCGCAGCTGTACGAGTACATCGCGGCGGACGGCCACGCCTTGCCGCTGGTGGCGGTGCGCGGCGTGATGGACAACAAGGGCCAGGCGATCAAGCGCTACGAGGTGAAGGGTGGCGACGGCGAATACCAGACCGCCGCGCGTCTCACCACCTGGGCGATGCAGCAGGTGGTGAATGGAGGCACCGCCGCCGCCATCGGCAATTCGGGGCTCTCGTGGCTGCATGCGGCCGGCAAGACCGGCACCAGCGACAGCCAGCGCGACAGCTGGTTCGCCGGTTTCACGGGAGACCGTCTCGCCATCGTCTGGATGGGTCGCGACGATAACAAGCCCACCGGCCTGTACGGCGCCACGGGCAGCATGCGGGTGTGGCAGGAACTCTTCCGCAAGCTGCCGACCCGCCCGTTGTCGGCCACGCCCGGCGAAGGCCTGGAAATGGCCTACGTGAATACGCAGACCGGCAAGCGCACCGATCCCTCGTGTGAAGGCGCCCGCCAGTTCCCGTTCGTCGCCGGTTACGTGCCGGAAGCGGAGGAGGGCTGTTTCTGGCAGCGATTCAAGGGTATGTTCGGCGGCGGCGATGAGCAGCAGCCCACGCCGGCCGTTCCCAGTAATCCTACGGATTGACCCATGCATCGCCTTCGTTTCTGTGCCATCGCCACCGTCACCCTCGTTGCCGCCTGCAGCCAGCCCGCTCCGCCGCAGGCCACTCGTCCCAGCAAACCCACCTATGACATCGTCGCCCAGGTCCGCGCGGCGGGTGAGCGCGAGAAGTCGGCGATCGAAGTCGCGCCGCTGCGCGATCCGGGCGTGCAAGGCCTGGAGCACGCCGCCCAGGCCGACGAGCGCGCAGGCAAGTACGCCGATGCCGACGCCAAGCTGGTGCAGGCGTTGAAGATGGCGCCGGAAGCACCGGAGCTGATCCAGGACCGCGCCGAGATCGCGATCCGCATGCAGGACTACCCGCTGGCGGAGAAGCTGGCGAAGCAGTCGTTCGAGATGGGCCCGAAGTCGGGCAGCCTCTGCGCACGCAACTGGCAGACGGTGGTGGAGATGCGCTTGCAGGCCGGCGACCAGAACGGGGCGAACGTGGCGCGTGGCGAACTGGCGAAGTGCCATATCGCCGGGCCGAATCGCTTCTAGTACCCGAATCGCCGATAGGGTCGGCTCCCACCGGAGCCGCCGAGTGGTCAGGTGACCGGGTGGGAGCCGACCCTGTCGGCGATGGCTCCGCCTCGGTCCGCCTGAATTCGACTCAGCCCGCCCGAATCACCCGCCCATGCTCGTGCACCGTATCCACGAGCACCTTCACATTCTCCGGGTCCACTTCCGGCGTGATGCCATGACCGAGGTTGAACACGTGCCCCGGGTAGTTGCCGAACGCATCCAGCACCGCACGCGCCTCGCGCACGACCACCTCGGGCGACGCGCGCAGCACCGCCGGATCGAGATTGCCCTGTAGCGCCACCCGGCCGCCCACGCGGCGGCGGGCCTCGCCGATGTCCAGGGTCCAGTCGACGCCGAGGCCGGTGCAACCGGTATCGGCCAGTGCCTCGAGCTGACCGCCCGCGCCCTTGGAAAACAGGATCACCGGGAGATCGCGACTGGCGGGGTCGGATTTCAACGCATCCACCACCTGCGCCATGTAGCGCAGCGAGAATTCGCGGAACGGCGCCGGGCCGAGCAGGCCGCCCCAGGTGTCGAAGATCATCAGCGCCTGCGCGCCGGCATGCGCCTGCGCGACGAGATAGGCGGCCACGGAGCGCGCCACGGTGTCGAGCAGGCGGTGGGCGAGGGCGGGATCGTTCCACGCCAGGGCCTTCACCCGCGCGAAATCACGCGAACCTTCGCCTTCCACCATGTAGCAGGCGAGTGTCCACGGGCTGCCGGAGAAACCGATCAGGGGCACGCGTCCACCGAGTTCCTTGCGGATCAGGCGCACCGCGTCCATTACATAGCGCAACTCGCCATCCATATCCGGCACGGTGAGCTTGTCGATCGCCGCGGCGTCGCGCACCGGCTTGGCGAAGCGTGGGCCTTCGCCTTGCTCGAACGAGAGGCCCAAGCCCATCGCGTCGGGAATGGTGAGGATGTCGGAGAACAGGATCGCCGCGTCCAGCGCGAACCGGTCGAGCGGTTGCAGCGTGACTTCGCAGGCGTATTCCGGATTCGTCGCCAGGCCCATGAAACTGCCGGCACGGGCGCGCGTCGCGCGGTATTCCGGCAGGTAGCGGCCGGCCTGTCGCATGACCCAGATGGGCGTGGTGTCGGTGGGTTCGCGGCGCAGGGCGCGCAGGAAGCGGTCGTTGCGAAGCGCGTCAGCGGCCATGCGCCGACTCCTGGCCCTGGCTGAACATGAGCTTGAACCCTTTCTTGATCTGGGCGTCGCGCGCCTTGGTGAACGCGGTCAACGCGGCATCGCGGTCGACATAGACTTCGCGCTTGAGCATCGCCTTGCCGCCTTGCACGCCACTTTCGCGGTACAGGGTCCAGCCGCCGAGCAGGTCCTGTTCGAGCGTTATCTGGACGTAGCGTGGGGCTTCCGTCCCCGCTTCGGGCATGGTTTGCAGGTAGATCCGCATCGAGCGATCCGGGCTGGCGCAGGGCCGATCATTGTAGGCGGTTTGCCTGCGGACTGCTTCAGGGGAGTACGGCCAGCACGTCGGCGTCGGGGACGCCGGAGACGATCTCGGCCTTGCCGATGCCGCGCCAGAGGATCAGGCGCAAGGTGCCGGCGGTGTTCTTCTTGTCCAGCCGCATCAGGTCGAGCAAGCGGCTGGCGGCATGCGCCTGCGAAGGCTCGGTCGGCAGGCCGAGCCGTCGGAGCAGGGCGACCAGGCGCGCGGTATCCCCGCCGGGCGACATGCCCAGGCGCTCCGACAGACGGGCGGCAAGCACCATGCCGATGGCCACGCCTTCCCCGTGCAGGATCTCGCTGTAGTTGCCGGCGGTTTCGAGCGCGTGGCCGAAGGTGTGGCCGAGGTTCAACAGGGCGCGCTCGCCTTGCTCGGTTTCGTCGCGCGCCACCACGCCCGCCTTGTAGCGGCACTTGCGCGCGATCGCCTCGATCAGCGGCGCGGGCTCGCGGGTGGCGAGTTCGTCCGCGTGCGCTTCCAGCCAGGCGAAGAACGCGGGATCGCCGATCGCCGCGCCCTTGACGATCTCGGCCAGGCCCGCGCGGTATTCCCGCTGCGGCAGCGTGCGCAATACGTCGACGTCGGCGACCACCGCGCGCGGCTGGTGGAAGGCGCCCGCCAGGTTCTTCCCCACCGGCAGGTTCACGCCGGTCTTGCCGCCGACGGAGGAGTCGACCATCGCGAGCAACGTCGTCGGCACCTGGATGAAATCGATGCCGCGCATCCAGCATGCGGCGGCGAAGCCGGCGAGATCGCCGACCACGCCACCGCCGAGCGCGATCACGCAGGCATCGCGCGTGGCGCCGAGTTCGCCCAGCGCTTCCAGCACGCGCTCCACGTTGGCGAAGGTCTTGTGGGTTTCGCCGTCACCGATCAGGTAGGACGACCAGCGCAGTCCGTCGAGGCCTTTCGCCAGCGCGTCCAGATACAGCGGCGCCACGGTGGTGTTGCTCACCACCAACACGTGCCTGCCGCGAATCGCCGCGCGCCAGCGTGCGCTATCGGCGATGAGGCCCGGTCCGATCCAGACGGGGTAGCCGCGCCCGGCAAGGTCGACGTCGACGGTTTCCATCAGCTGCGCTTCCAGTGGCGGTCGAGGAGGGCGATCGCGCGCGGCACCGCATCGTCCACGCTTTCATGGCGGCCGTGGAAGATCAGGTCGGCGATGTCCTCGTAGAGGTAGTTGCGGTGTTCGGCGAGCGCCTTCAGGCGGCCGAGGCGGTCGGGGCCCGCGATCATCGGCCGCGCGGTATCGTGTTCGAGCCGGGCGAGTTGTTCTTCCACGCTGACGCCGAGCATGAGCACCGTGCCGCGGGACGTCAGCGCTTGCCGGTTCACCGGGTCGAGCACGGCGCCGGCGCCGGTGGCGAGCACGATGCCCTCGCGCAGACTAAACTCGTTCAGGTGCGCACATTCGCGCGCCCGAAACCCCATCTCGCCTTCGCGTTCGAAGATGTCGGCGATCGTCACGCCACAGCGTGCCTCGATCTCCACGTCCAGGTCGACGAAGGGCAGGCCGTAATGCGCCGCGAGGCGCTGTCCGATCGAGGTCTTGCCGGCGCCCGTGGGGCCGACCAGGAACAGGTTGGGCGAAGGATTCATCACGCTCATGCTAGCAACAAGCCCCGCGCAGAGATACGAGACCGTCCTGGTGGCTGGCGCCGGCGATGTCGGCACGCGCCTGGCGAGGCGGCTGGCCGTGGAAGGACGCCGCGTCTTCGCCCTGCGCCGCGGCGAGATGCCCGCCGGCGACGGCATCGTCTGGTTGCGCGGCGACCTGACCCGTCCGGAGACGCTGGCCGGCTTGCCGAGGATCGATGCCCTGGTCTTCTCGCCCGCTCCGGACGCCCGCGAGGAAGCCGCGTACCGCGCCGTCTTCGTGGATGGGCTGCGGCATGTGATCGAGGCCTTGCCGGACATGCCGAAGCGCACAGTGTTCGTCTCCTCGTCGGCGGTGTATGGCGAACACGGTGGTGCGTGGATCGACGAAGACACGCCGCCGTCGCCGCCGGGCTTCAATGGCCGGGTGTTGATCGAGGCCGAGGCCTGGCTGGCGGCCCGCCCGGTGGGCGGGATATCGCTTCGACTGGCGGGGTTGTACGGGCCCGGTCGCACGCCATTGTTCGACCGGCTGCGCGAAGGCAAGGCGGCCGTGCCCCGAGGGCGGCAGGTCTATGCCAACCGTATCCATGTCGACGACGCGGCGGCGGCGATCGCGTGCCTGCTCGATATCGCCGCGCCGGAGCGGGTCTATATCGGTGTGGACGACACGCCCTTGCCCATCGACGAACTCTACGACCATCTGGCTCGTCTGATCGGCGCGCCACTGCCGGCGGATGGTCCGGCGCCGGCGGGCGTGGGCAACAAGCGACTGTCGAACGCGCGGCTTCGCGCGACGGGCTTCCGCTGCGCGTGGCCGGATGCACGGGACGGCTACGCCGCGCTGACCTGAATCGCCGACAAGGTCGGCTCCCACCGAGCATCGCGCGGGTAGCCTGATGGGAAGCAGCTGGTGGGAGCCGACCTTGTCGGCGATCCCGCGGCAGCGGGCCAGCCTGAGGCAAGCACCCATCGCCGCTGAAGCGGCTCCCACAAGAGCAGGCTCCCACAAGAGGGCAGTGGTCCGGTGTGCGACTTGGTGGGAGCCGACCTTGTCGGCGATCCCGCGGCAGCGGGCCAGGTTGAGGCGAGCACCCATCGCCGCTGAAGCGGCTCCCACACTCACAGCCGGCAGAGATCAGCCCTCTGTGGAAGGCCCCCGTGGGAGGAAAGTCTCTTGTGGGTAGCAAAGCCCTTATGGAAGGAAGGCCCCCTTGTGGGAGCCGCTTCAGCGGCGACAAACGCGCCGGTGCTCGTCAAGCCGCAACACCACATCGGCCTTCCCCTCCAGCGACCGTAACGCCCGCCGGCTGATCCGCTCGTAATGCTGCAGGAACCTCGAAAGCTCCACCTCGTCCATCGCCCGCGGTTCGCCGCGTTCCCGCAACGGGCGTTCGGCTTCGTCACGCCATGTCGCCACCACCTCCCACGAGGGGGCTTGCAACACCACCAGGGCATCGAGGCGTTCCCATATCGAACGGTAACCCGCGAGCCTCGCATCGACCCAGCGCCGCCACCGGCCATCCGCGTCGTCCTCGCGCTCCAGCGCATTCAACGGTTCGGCGAGTTCGTCCGGTTCGGCCGGCTCCACGCCCAAGCACCATCCTTCCAGGACCACCAGCCGGGGCGGCTCCGCGATCGCGGGCCACTGCGCCTCCTCGTAGCGGTCGTCGCGCCCCTTGTCGAAACGAGGTATCGGTACCGGGCGCTCGGGCGACGCCTTCTCCAGGGCGCTGAGCGTGGAGCCGAGCAAGGCCAGGTCATGCGTGCCCGGAACGCCGCGGGTACGCAGCAAGGGATGCACCTCGACAGCCAGCGCTTCCCGCTCGGCGCGGGTCAGGTAGACATCGTCGAGCGACATCGCCACCGCCCCCCAGCCGCGCTCGCGCGCGACCTCGATCAACGCCGCGGCGAGGGTGCTCTTGCCACTGCCCTGCAAGCCGGAAATGCCCAGGACGAAGGGCCGGGACGCATGCTCGATCGCTGCGGCGAAACGTCCGAGGACGCTGGCGGCCAGCGTGCTAGCATCGGTGGATTCCATGGCCGACAGCATAGTCCATCGTCATGCTCACCCCAGAGATACTCGACACCTTTCGCGGCCTGCTCGACGAGGCCAAGGCCAGCGGCGATCGTGAACCCACGGCGATGACCCTCGCCACGGCCGACCGTACCGGCCGCGTGCATTCGCGCATCGTCCTGCTCAAGGCGATCGACGAGAAGGGCCTGCGTTTCTTCACCAACTACGAAAGCGCCAAGGCCGGCGAGATCGCGCAGAACGCGCAGGTGGCGTTGTGCTTCCACTGGAAGCAGATCCGCGAGGGCATCCAGGTTCGCTTCGAGGGCCGTGCCAGCAAGGTCGGCGAGGCCGAGTCGGACGCTTATTTCGCCAGTCGCCCGCGCGGCAGCCAGATCGGTGCCTGGGCCTCGAAGCAGAGCCAGGAACTGCCGGACCGGCAAACCTTCGAAGACCGCGTGGCACATTACGAAAGGGAGTTCGCAGGTCGCGAGGTGGCGCGTCCGCCGCATTGGGGCGGGTACCTCGTGGAGCCGGACCGCATCGAGTTCTGGTACGGCGCCACGTTCCGTCTGCACGAACGGATCGTGCACGCCGGGGACGGTACAAGCTGGTCCAGCCACCTGCTTTATCCGTGACCGGAGCCTTCCCATGAGCCGAGCCCAGCCCGTCCAGCATGTCGCGCAGACCACGTTCACCGTGCATACGCATGGGCGCTCGCTGAGCGAGGTGACCGACCGTATCGCCGAGGTCGTCTCGGTCAGCGGCGTATCGACCGGCATCGCGCACGTCTTCGTGCAACACACCAGCGCATCGCTGTTGATCGGCGAGAATGCCGATCCCACCGTCGTCGCCGACCTGGAACGTTTCTTCGCGCGGCTCGTCCCCGACGGCGATCCGCTGTTCCGCCACCGCGACGAAGGCCCTGACGACATGCCGGCGCATGTGCGCTCGGTGCTCACGGGCGTGTCGCTTTCGATTCCCGTGCACAACGGCAAGCCGCTGCTGGGAACCTGGCAGGGCGTGTTTCTCTACGAGCACCGCCACGAGGCGCACCAGCGCAAGATCACCGTGACCGTTTCGGGACATTGATGTCGGACGCCTATCCGCAACGCATCGTCTGCCTCACGGAAGAACCGACCGAAGTCCTCTACGCCATCGGCGAGGATCATCGCATCGTCGGCATTTCCGGCTTCACCGTGCGGCCGCCGCGGGCGCGCAAGGAGAAGCCCAAGGTATCGGCGTTCACCAGTGCGAAGATCGGCCAGATCCTCGACCTCAAGCCCGACCTCGCCATCGGCTTCTCGGACCTCCAGGCCGATATCGCCCGGGAACTGATCCGTGCCGGCGTGGAAGTGTGGATCAGCAACCACCGCAGCGTGGACGGCATCGTCGCGTACATCCGCCGCCTTGGCGCGATGGTGGGCGCGACGGCGAAGGCCGAGGCGCTGGCGGTGCGCGCCGAGGAAAACCTGGCCCGGATCGCCGCGCTTGCCGCGACGTTGCCGCGCCGGCCGAAGGTGTATTTCGAGGAATGGGACGATCCCCTCATCACGGGCATTCGCTGGGTGGGAGAACTCGTGCGCATCGCGGGTGGCGACGATGTCTTCCCCGAATTGCTCGAAGAGCCGCTGGCGAAACAGCGCATCCTGGCCGATCCGCTCGAGGTGGTGCGTCGCGCGCCGGATATCGTGTTCGGTTCGTGGTGCGGCAAACGCTTCCGGCCGGAGCATGTCGCCTCGCGGCCGGGTTGGAGCGATATGCCGGCCGTGCGTGATGGTGAACTGCACGAGATCAAGTCGCCGATCATCCTGCAACCGGGACCCGCCGCGCTGTTCGACGGGATCGAGGCCCTGCACGCGGTGATCGCGCGATGGGCGACGCGCGGCTAGGGCATCGCGATCCAGCGGCCGTGCTTGCGGATTTCCAGTGGATGGAAGCGGCGCTTGTAGTCCATCTTGGGATGGCCGGCTATCCAGAAACCCAGGTACACGTACGGTATCCCTCGGCGCTTGGCCAGCTCCACCTGCTGCAGGATGCCGAAGGTGCCCAGGCTGCGCGCGTCTTCGTCGGGGTCGAAAAACGTATAGACGGCCGAAACGCCGGCCAGTGCCACATCCGTCACGGCGACGCCGAGCAGGCGCTGGCCGAGGCGGAACTCGAGGAAGAGGGTGGGGCTCCACGGCGCGGCGAGGAATCGCTGGAAGTCTTCCGCATCCGCCGCATCCATGCCGCCGCCGCTGTGCCGCGCGTGCAGGTAGCGTTGATACAAGGCATGCCGCTCGTGGGTGAAGCCGGGCAGCTGTTCGGTGACCGTGAGATCCGCGTTACGCTTCTGGCAGCGTCGCTGGCCGCGATCGGCGACGAAACCGTCGACATCGATGCGACACGGCACGCAGGCCTGGCAGGCGGCGCACTGCGGCAGGTAAAGGTGGCCGCCGGCGCGGCGGAAACCCTTCGCGAGGGCTGGGCCATAGAGCCTGTCGAGGTGCGGCGCGCCCGGATCGACCACGAGGTTCTGCGCCGTCCGCTCGGCGAAATAGCCGCAGGTGTGCGGCAGGGTCTGGAACAGGCGGACACGGTCGGTCATGTAGCGATGTTATAGCGCCATGGCGCAGGCCGCGTCACCGCGGGGTGTCTGCGCACGCGCCGCCCATTTAGAGCACCTGCGTGGCCTTGAGCACGACGACGAGCATCACCCCCGCGACGATGGCCAGCACCATGAGGCGAACGCGCGAGGCGGTGCGCTGGGCGGCCGGCCGGCGATCCGGCTGGCGGTGCAGCTGGAGTTCCTCCTGGAAGCGGACCACCGGCTCGATGCCGATCTCCTTGAGCAGGGCACGCGCCTTCGGGAAGTCGTCGGCGCTCTGCACCCAGACCTTCGGCCAGGAGTCGCGGTCGTCCTGGCGCTGCGAATAGCTGAAGCGCTGGTAGGTGGGCCGGTTCCAGCTCGATCGATTGGTCACCGAGGTGTCGATGCCGTTCTCGGTGAGCAGGGCGACGATCCGGTCGATGTTGTCCTGGCGGGGTGACGTATAGATTTCGCGCATGGCCGGATTCTACGGGATTTGCCCGTCCGGCGATGTCAATGCGCCGCCGGGACCAATGCGCCCTCCACCCGCTCCAGGTGGCCGTCGTTGGCCAGTGGCGCGATGCCGAGCAGATGGGCCAGCAAGGGGTAGACGTCGACGTTCGGGAAGGGCGCGATCGTCACGCCCCGCCCGAAGGCCGGCCCGTGGGCGATGAACAGCGCGCGCATGGTCGGGTCGAGGTTGTCGTAGCCGTGCTCGCCACGCGACATGGGCATCGTCCGCTTGGCCAGCACGTCGTGGCTGATGATCGCCCAACCGGTATCGGCGAGACAGATATACGCCGGTACGCGCGGATTCCGGCCGTAGTCGAGACGTGCGGGCAGGTCTTCCTTGCGGTAGCAACGCATGTGCTCGTGCGGGCCCAGGAGACGTGTCACCGCCCGGGAGCCATCGACGCCGGGTTTCGGGTTGAAGGTGGACACCACGCCATAGGACACGGCGTCGAGCGCGTCGAGATCGGTTTCCTGGTCGGCGAACACGATGTTGCCGCGCGGAACGTCGGCCATGCCGTGATCGGAGACCACGACGATGTTCATCGTGTCGTAGAGGCCGCGCTGGCGCAGCTGCGCGACGAGGTAACCCATGGCGTCGTCGACCTCGCGCAGCGCCGCGTTCAACGGCTCCGAATCCGGACCGGATTCATGGCCGGCATGGTCCACCGCATCGAAGTACAAGGTATCGAACACCGGCTTCGGGCCGGGCTCGTCGATCCACGACATGAGCTTGTCCACGTGCTGGCGCGAGGTCAGAGAATCGTCGAACGGAATCCAGTGGTCCGGACGCACGCCGTGGATGGCCGCTTCCGTGCCGGGCCAGAACATCGTCGCCGTGTGCAGCCCGTGTTTCTGTGCCGTCACCCAGATCGGCTCGGCCTGGTCCCACCAGCGCCCGTCGCTCGTGGCCGCGTGGTTGGAAAGACTGAAATTGCCCAGCGTCGCGTCCCGCATCGTGTTGTTGACGATGCCGTTGCGATCGGGAACGCGACCGGTCACCAGGGTGTAGTGGTTCGGGAAGGTGAGCGACGGAAACGACGGCAGCATGTACGGCGCGGTCACGCCATCGCGCGCCATCGCCGCGAGGTTGGGGGTGAGGCCACGGTCGATGTAGTCGGCGCGGAAGGCGTCGATGGAAACCAGCAGGACGGCCTGCGACGGCGGCGGCGAAACAGCGGGCTTGGCGGGACGCGTGGCGCATCCGGACAGGGCCACCAGGAGCAGCACGACGAGTGCGCCGCAGCGGGGCAACGTGACGTTCATGGGCGGGGACTTACGCTATGTGACAGAACAATCCTTCTATGATGGACGAGTCCCATGACCAATTCATCACGCAATATCCTGCTGGCATGGCTGGTCGCCATGCTGCCCGCGTTCGCGATGGCGCAAACCCAGCCGGCGAAGCCCGCGGCGCCGCCGCCGCGTCCGAAACCGGTCGTCATCACCACGCCCACGCCCAACCAGCAATGGCAGCGGCAAGTCGACCGGCAGCAGGTGCAGAACCGCCTGAACCAGAACGCGCTGCGCGAACAGCTGCGCCAGGAGAACCTGGACCGGCAGCGCGCCAACGCCACCGATCCGGCCCTGCGCAACCAGCTGGATAACGCGGACCGCAGCCAGCAACAGCTGTACCGGGCGCGCCAGGACGACGCGGTACGCCGGTACCAGACCCTGCAACGGCCGGAGGCGACGCAGACCGTGCCCGCGCGGAGCGGTTCCGCCGGCCACTGAGCGGCATTGCTGCGACGCGTATGGCGAGGTGTCGCGGCGCGGGACCATAATCGGCGATTCCCTGGATCGACGGAGTCTCCCCGATGACCGCAGTCACGCGCATCGACACCACCCGCACCGTCCGTGCCCCGCGCGGCAGCGAACTGACCTGCCGCAGCTGGCTGACGGAGGCACCGTTCCGCATGCTGCAGAACAACCTCGATCCGGAGGTCGCCGAGAATCCGGCGGAACTGGTGGTGTACGGCGGCATCGGCCGCGCCGCGCGCAACTGGGAATGCTTCGACGCCATCCTGCGCAGCCTGCGCGACCTGCGCGACGACGAGACGCTGCTGGTGCAGTCGGGCAAGCCCGTGGGCGTGTTCCCCTCGCACCCGGATGCGCCGCGCGTGCTCATCGCCAATTCCAACCTCGTGCCGGCATGGGCGAACTGGGAGCACTTCAACGAGCTCGATCGCAAGGGCTTGATGATGTACGGCCAGATGACCGCGGGCTCGTGGATCTACATCGGTTCGCAGGGCATCGTGCAAGGCACCTACGAGACCTTCGTGGAGATGGGTCGCCAGCATTACGGCGGCAGCCTCGCCGGTCGCTGGATCCTCACCGCCGGCCTGGGTGGCATGGGTGGCGCGCAGCCACTGGCCGCGAGCTTGGCCGGGGCATCGTCGCTCACCATCGAGTGCCAGCAGAGCCGCATCGATTTCCGGCTGAAGACGCGCTATGTCGACGAGCAGGCCACCGACCTGGACGACGCCCTGGCGCGCCTCGCCCGATATGCGAAGGAAGGACGCGCCGTTTCCGTGGCGCTGCTCGGCAATGCCGCCGACGTGCTTCCCGAGCTGGTCCGTCGCGGCGTGCGTCCGGACGCCGTCACCGACCAGACCAGCGCGCACGATCCGGTCAACGGCTACCTGCCTTCCGGTTGGACGGTGGAGGAGTGGTTCGAGCGGCGCAAGTCCGACCCCGCCGGTACCTCGCGGGCGGCGAAGGCCTCCATGCGCAAGCACGTGGAAGCGATGCTCGCGTTCCATGCGATGGGCGTGCCGACGTTCGACTACGGCAACAACATCCGCCAGATGGCCAAGGACGAGGGCCTGGCCGAGGCATTCGCCTTCCCCGGTTTCGTGCCCGCGTTCGTCCGCCCGTTGTTCTGCCGCGGCGTGGGCCCGTTCCGCTGGGTGGCGCTGTCGGGCGACCCGGAGGACATCTACAAGACCGACGCCAAGGTGAAGGAACTGATTCCTGACGACCCGCACCTGCACCGCTGGCTGGACATGGCGCGCGAGCGGATCAGCTTCCAGGGCTTGCCGGCGCGCATTTGCTGGGTAGGCCTGGGCCAGCGCCACCGCCTCGGGCTGGCCTTCAACGAGATGGTCCGCAACGGCGAGCTGAAGGCGCCGGTGGTCATCGGCCGCGATCACCTGGATTCCGGATCGGTGGCCAGCCCGAACCGCGAGACCGAGGCGATGCGCGATGGCAGCGACGCCGTCAGCGACTGGCCGCTGCTCAACGCCATGCTCAACGTGGCCGGCGGCGCGACCTGGGTGAGCCTGCACCATGGCGGTGGCGTGGGCATGGGTTACAGCCAGCACAGCGGCGTGGTGATCGTCTGCGACGGTAGCGAGGCGGCGGACAAGCGGCTCGCACGGGTGCTGTGGAACGATCCGGGGACCGGCGTGATGCGGCATGCGGATGCGGGGTATGAGGAGGCGATCGGCTGTGCGCGGGAGCAGGGGCTGAACTTGCCGATGGTGGGGTGAGGGCGTCGACGTCGATGGGGTGAGGACATCGCCGCTGAAGCGGCTCCCACAAGAGCATCGCCGACAGGGTCGGCTCCCACCAGGGCCAGGAGCATCGCCGACTGGCCGGCTTCCACCGAAGCCGAGGCTGCATGCTTTGGTGGGAGCCGACCCTGTCGGCGATTCAACCTTGCGGAACCCACCCTGTCCGCGATGCCCTTGTGGGAGCCGCTTCAGCGGCGATCCGGGTCCGCCTCAACGCCCGCCAGTCTCGCCTCAGCGCCCGTTAGCCCAGCCAGCCACATACCGCTGCGGATACAGCCGCTGCAGCGCCAGCACCTTCGGCCGGTCGTTCACCACGATGTACATCGCATCCGGGTTCAGCCGCATGTAGTCCTGGTGATAATCCTCGGCGAGATAGAACGCCTTCAGCGGCGTCACCTCGGTCACGATCGGCGCCGCAAACGCATGCGCCGCGGTGAGCTGGGCCACGTACGCCTCGGCCACCTTCTTCTGCTCCGGCGTGGCATAGAAGACCGCCGAACGATACTGCGTGCCCACATCCGGCCCCTGGCGGTTCAGCAGGGTCGGGTCCTGGGCCACGGAGAAGAACACCTGCAATAACTGGCCATAGGTGACCTGGGCGGGGTCGTACACCACCCGCACGGATTCCGCATGGCCGGTGTCCCCGTCACTGACATCGTCGTAGTTCGCGTGGGCGGCGTCGCCACCGGCGTAACCGGCGCGCACGCTCTTCACGCCGCGCACGTGCTGGAACACCCCTTCGACACCCCAGAAACAGCCACCGGCGAACACGGCGGTGGCCTCGCCGGTGGCCGGCGAGGCATCGATGGTGGGGGCGGGCAGGGGAACACCTTCCTCCCGGGCCGAGGCGGCCGTACAGGCGGTGAGGGCGAGGAACAGGACGGGAAGCAAGGGACGGCGCATGGCGATCTCCGAGGGAGGTGTGGGCCTGCCTATAGGACCGGGGATACACCCTTTACCTCACAGGCGGCTACAGGATTCCGTGAAGCTGCCGCTAACCGTTGGATCACCGTGCGTGGGCGGCCGCCGCATGGGAACGCAGTGGCTCGGAAGGGGGCAGGAGAGTGGCGTACGACCTGGTGGAGAGACGCGTGTTCGTGGCCGATCTGGAGGTCGGCATGTACGTGAGCCGTCTCGATTGCGAATGGTCCGATACGCCGTTCCCGTTGCAGGGCCTGCCGATCGCCTCGCGGGCCGACATCGACCGCCTGAGCCGGTTCTGCAAGTACGTCTTCGTGGACATGCACCGGCGTGTCACGCCCGCGCGCGTCGTGCCCGTCGTGGCGCCCCGGCCCGCACTGAACCCTCGCCTGGTCGCTCGCCACAGCTATACGGACACGGTGCCGTTCGACGAGGAACTGCCGCGGGCCCGCGAGGCGTTCGACGGCATGTCACGCTTCGCCGAACGATTGGTGGACGACATCCACGGCGGCCGGGCGATCGAGCCGGGCGCGGTGGAAGAGGCCGTACGGCCGATGGTCGCCAGCGTACTGCGCAGTGGCGACGCCTTCTTCTGGATCGAGAGCCTGCGCCAGCGCGACAGCTACACCTACCAGCACGCCGTCGCCTGCAGCACGCTGGCGGCGGCGTTCGGCAGGCACATGGGATTCGCTGGCGAGGCCATCGTCAGTCTCGCCGCGGGAGGCCTGCTGATGGACGTGGGCAAGGCCCAGCTGCCCGATGAGCTGCTCGGACGCGGCGGCCCGTTGAGCGACGAGGAATGGGAACTGACTCGCCAGCACGTGAGCGAGGGCATGGCCATCCTCGACCACGCCGGCGTCAGCGACCCCGAGGTGCGCGACATGGTGCTGACCCACCACGAACGCTTCGATGGCAGCGGTTATCCCGCGGGCCTCGCCGGCACCGCCATCCCCCTGTCCGGCCGGATGGCCGCGATCATCGACACCTACCACGCGATGTCCACGCCGCGTCCCTACCGCCCGGCCGTCTCCCGGCACCTCGCCCTCCGCCAGCTGTACGCAGGCCGTGACCGCGAGTTCCAGGGCGAGCTGGTGGAACAGTTCCAGGCCTGCATGGGGGTCTATCCGACAGGCTCGCTGGTGGAGTTGAACACGGGCGAGGTCGCGATCGTCATGATGCAGAACCAGGCGCGCCGCCTGCAGCCCCGCGTGGCTATCCTTACGCGAAAGGACAAGGCAGCGCTCGAGGAATTCCTTATCATCGATCTCATGAACCAATCGGACAGCATCCGCCGTGAGATCCTGCGTACCTTGCCCGCGGGCAGCCATGGAATCGACCCCCGGGAGTATTTCGTCCAATGAGCGAGCGGCGTGCCGACATCCTGCCTGCGGTGCAGGTCATCCTCGACCGGGTGGTCCCCGATTCGGGATGGCGCGCCGTGCTCGTCGTGCGGTTGCAGGGCATGCGCGAGGCGCAGCTCCGCTTCGGCTACGACTTCGGCAATGCCATCATGCTGGCCGCCCGCGAGCGCCTGGTGGAGGCGGTTCGCCATGTGGATACGGTCTTCGTCGCCGGTGACGACAGCTTCGTGGTGGTGCTGCCCTCGGTACGCAACCGCACCCATGCGCTGCTGGCGGCCACGCGCATCGTAGGTGCCTTCGACACGCCCCTGTTGCGCGGCGAGCGCCCCTGGCACGGACGGCCCGTGGTCGGCGTGGCGGTGCATCCCGAACACGGCACCTCCGCGGAGCTGCTCTATCGCCGCGCCGAACTGGCCCATGACGAAGCACAGCGCGTGGGCGAGCCGTTCGCGCTTTACCAGCCCGACGCCACGCCCGTGGAGATCCTCTACGGCGAACTCCGCGAAGACATCGAGGCCAATCGCCTGCACGTGGCCTTCCAGCCACTTCGCGACCTGCGCTCCGGCGAGGTGGTGCGGGTGGAGTCGCTTTCCCGTTGGACCACGACCGCCCAGATCCACGTGGCACCTGCCGATTTCGTGCAATTCGCCGAGCGCAGCGACCTGATCGTGCCGCTGACCCGTTGGAGTCTCAACGCCTCGCTGCGCCATGCCGCGGCGCTGCACCGTGGCGGCTGTCCGCTGGACGTCGCGATCAACCTGTCGCCGCGCGTGTTCGCGGAGCAGGGTTTCGCGGAACAGATGATCGGCGCCATGGACATCTGGGGCGTGCCACCGGAAGCGGTGATCGTCGAGATCACGGAAACGGCCCTGCTCACCGACCTGGACATGAGCGTGCGTGTATTGCGCTCCCTGCGCGACCGCGGCGTGCGCGTGGCCATCGACGATTTCGGCACCGGCTATGCGTCGTTCGCCTACCTGCGGCACTTCCCGGCCACCGAGCTGAAGATCGACCGCACCTTCGTCGACGCCATGAACACCGACCGCCGTACCGAACTGCTGGTGCAGGCCATGGTCGACGTGGCCCACCGCCTGGGCATGGAGGCGGTGGCCGAGGGCGTGGAGAACGAAGAGACCCTGCTGCGACTGGTCGAGATGGACTGCGACCTGGTGCAGGGCTACCACATCGGCCAGCCGGTGCGGGCCGACGACTTCGTCGCGGAACGGCTGGCGGCGGCTTCGCTGGTGTAACGGACGGGGGCGCGGGGTCAGGCGGCCAGTTCGCGGTAACGCCGGTCCAGCGCCGCCACCTTCGCGTCCAGCGCCGCTTCATCGCCATCGTTGACGATCACGTCGTCGGCGATGGCCAGGCGTCGCTCGCGGGACGCCTGCGCCTGGATCATTTTCGTGGCGAGGCTGGCGTCGATGCCATCGCGGCGGGTCAGCCGCTCGACCTGCACGTCCTCGGGCGCATCCACCACCAGCACGCGATCCACCCACGCGTAGTGCTCGCGGTTCTCCACGAGCAGGGGGATCGAGAGGATGCAGTACGGCCCGCGATCGGCCGCCACGGCATCGCGCAGCCAGGTGCGGATGCGTGGGTGAAGGATGCCTTCCAACGTCGCGCGTGCGGAAGGATCGTCGAAGACGCGCTGGCGCATCGCCGCGCGGTCGAGTCTTCCTTCGGCGTCCAGCGCCCCCGAACCGAACGTCCGCGCCACTTCGGCCAACGCCTCGGAACCGGGCTCGACCACCGCCCGCGCCGCCACGTCGGCGTCGTAGGCATGGATGCCGCGTGCCTCGAAACGCCGTTCCACGGCGCTCTTGCCCGAGGCGATACCGCCGGTCAGCGCGACGACGAAGCCGCTCATTGCAGGCCGGTGAAGCGCACGTAGGCGGCGAGCAGCCGATCGCCCGCCAGGAACCAGACCCAGCCCGCCGCGGCGATATACGGGCCGAAGGGGATCGGCACGTCGCGCTGATGGTTGCGGAACAGCATGAGGCCGCCGCCGACCAGGGCGCCGATCAGCGAGGACAGCATGATGACCGGTAGCAGCGACACCGGGCCCATCCACGCGCCCAGCGCGGCCAGCAGCTTGAAATCGCCGTGGCCCATGCCTTCCTTGCCGGTGAGCAGCTTGAACAGCCAGTACACGCTCCACAGGCTGAGGTATCCGATCAACGCGCCAAGGATCGCCGACGAGGGTTCCACGGGCAGCGGCTGCCACGCCGGGATCAGGGTGAGCCCGAGGCCGATCCAGAGCAGGGGATAGGTCAGTTCGTCCGGCAACAGTTGGGTACGGACGTCGATGCCGGACAGGGCGATGAGGAAGAAGGTGAACAGCAGGCCGGCGAGGGCGGCCGGCGTCGGTCCGAAGTGCCAGACCACCAGGGCGCTGGCGACTCCCGTGAAGAGTTCCACCAGCGGGTACTGCGCCGAGATCTTCGTACCGCAATAGCGGCAGCGCCCACGCAGGAACAACCAGCCGAACAGGGGGATGTTGTCGTGGGCGGCGAGGCGATGCTTGCACTGCGGGCAGTGCGAGGCTTCGAGCGCGATGCCCGGCGGCTTGGGTTCGTCGACTGGATCGAGCGCCAGGACGTCCCGCGCCTGCTTGCGCCACTCCCACTCCATGCGCGGCGGCGTGCGCAGGATGACCACGTTGAGGAAGCTGCCCACGAGCAGGCCGAAGACGGCGGCGAAGGTGATCCAGAGGGCGATGGGTAAGTCGGGCATGGGCTCGGCCGTGGGTTAAGAAAAACCCCTCGCCCGCGAGGACGAAGGGTTCGTATTGTGCCTTGCCTGAACGATCGGGGTCAGACGGTGCCGGCGAGCTTGAAGATGGGGAGGTAGAGGGAGATGACCATGCCGCCGACGAGTACGCCGAGAATGATCATGATGAACGGCTCGAGCAGGCTGCTCAGCGTATCCACCGCCGTGTTGACCTCTTCCTCGTAGAACTCGGCCACCTTGAACAGCATGGAATCCAGTGAGCCGGATTCCTCGCCGATGGCCGTCATCTGTACCACCATGTTGGGGAACAGGTTGGTCTGTCGCATGGACAACTGAAGCTGATGGCCTACGGCGATGTCGTCACGCATCTGCTTCACGGCCTCGCCGTAGACGATGCTGCCGGTCGCCCCCGCAACCGCGTCCAGGGCCTCCACCAGCGGGACGCCTGCATGGAAGGTCACGCCGAGGGTGCGGGCAAAGCGGGCTATGGCGGATTTATGCAGGAGGTCGCCGATCACGGGGATACGCAGTGAAACGCGGTCGAGAAAATGCGCGAATTTCTGCGATCGTTTCTTGAAGAAGATCAATGCGGCGACCGAGCCGACGATGCTGCCGATCACGACCCACCAGTACGACTGCATGAACTTCGAAGCGGCCACGACGAACTGGGTCGGGGCGGGCAGTTCGGCCTTGGCTTCCGCGAAGGTCTGCTGGAAGACAGGCACCACGAAGAGCAACAGGATCATCGAAACCAGAAGCGCGACCACGAGCACCATGATCGGGTAGAAGAGTGCCTTCTTGATCTTGGACTTGATGCTTTCCATGCGCTCTTTGTAGGTCGCCACCGTATCGAGCACCGTGTCGAGCACACCCGCCGATTCGCCGGCGTGCACCAGGTTCCGGTACAGCTCGTCGAACTGCACCGGGTACTGCGCGAGGGCTTCGTGCAGGGAGGCGCCGCCTTCGATGCCGTTCTTCACATCGTTCAGCATGTTCTTGAAGCGGACATTCTTCTGGCCGTTCGCGATGATGTCGAAGGCCTGCACCATGGGTACGCCCGAGGCCATCATGGTGGCGATCTGACGGCTGAAGATCGCCACGTCCCGGGGCTTGACCGAACTTCCGGATGCTCCGAACAGGGGCTTGGCCCTTTCGCGTACGGTCTGCGGGTTCATTCCCTGGCGGCGCAATTCCGCTTTGACCAGGGCGGCATTCTTGGCCTGCATCTCCCCCTTCATGCGCTTGCCGCGCTTGTCCAGGGCGACCCATTCGTACATGACCAGCTTGTTGACTTCGGCGCGCGCGACGCCAATGGCGCGTGCGTTCTTCGTGGCGGTGGCGGTAGCCATGACGCGGTGTTCCCCCCGGATTGATGCTTCAGTAGGCCGCCCCGTCCGGGCCGGCCCCTGTTCTTATTCTAGTGTGACCGCTAGGCCGCGTCCCTTTCTGCCGCCTGGCGCACATCTTCACGTGTCGCAGGCGGTGTCGAGACCCGGATCAGTCCTTGGTGACGCGGTTGATCTCGGCCAGGCTGGTGACGCCGTTCCTTACCTTGAGCAGGGCCGAAGCGCGCAGGTCGTTGATGCCCGCCATACGGGCAGCCTCGGCGATCTGCATGGCGTTGCCGCCCTCCAGGACGATTTTCTGGATTTCCTCGGCCATGGGCATGACCTGGTAAATGCCCACGCGGCCTTTGTAACCCTCGTTGCAGCTGTCGCAGCCAACGGCCTCGTAGATGGTGATGCCCTGGTCGACTTCTTCCTGCGTGAAACCTTCCGCCAGGAGGGCCGCGGCAGGCAGCTGGATGGCCCGCTTGCAGTCGTGAAGGCGCCGCGCCAGGCGCTGGGCGATGATCAGGGTGACCGACGAGGTGATGTTGTAGGGCGCGATGCCCATGTTCATCAGGCGAGCGATCGTCTGCGGGGCATCGTTGGTGTGCAGGGTGGAGAGCACCATATGGCCGGTCTGGGCCGCCTTGATCGCGATCTCGGCGGTCTCCAGGTCGCGGATTTCGCCGACCATGATCACGTCCGGATCCTGGCGCAGGAAGGAGCGCAACGCCGCGGCGAAGGTCATGCCGCGCTTGGTGTTCTGCTGGACCTGGTTGATGCCTTCGACGCGGATTTCCACCGGGTCTTCCACCGTGGAGATGTTGCGGCCCTCGGTGTTGAGGATGTTCAGGGCGGTGTACAGCGATACGGTTTTACCTGAGCCGGTCGGACCGGTCACCAGGACCATGCCGTAAGGTTTTTCGATCGCGTCCAGATACAGCTTCTTCTGGAAGTCCTCGTAGCCGAGCTTGTCGATGCCCAGCTTGGCCGAGGAGCCGTCCAGGATACGCAGCACGATCTTCTCGCCGAACAAGGTCGGCAGGGTGCTGACGCGGAAGTCGATGGCACGGGTCTTGGTCAGGTTGAGCTTGATGCGGCCGTCCTGCGGGACGCGGCGCTCGGCGATGTCCAGGCCGCTCATGACCTTCAGGCGCGAGGCGATACGGTTGCCCAACTTGATCGGGGCGGTGGCGACCACGCGCAGGATGCCGTCCATGCGCAGGCGGACGCGATAGACCGCCTCGAAGGGCTCGAAGTGGATGTCGGAGGCGCCGCGCTTGATGGCGTCGACCAGGATCTTGTTGACGAACTTGACGACGGGGGCGTCGTCATTGGCGTTGGCATCGATGCCGGTGGTGCCCTCGCCCTCGTCGTCGCCGGACTCCAGGACCAGCTCGTCCAGCCCTCCGTCCGCGAAACCGGGGACATTGGCACTCATGGCCGAAAGGGCGGTATCGATGATCCGGCGCAGCTGGCCGCGCTCGACCAGCACCGGCTCGACCATGTGGTTCGAGTGGAACTTGATCTCGTCCAGCGCGTGGGACTGCATCGGATCGGCGATGCCCACGAACAGGCGCTTGCCGCGCTTGAACAGGGGCAGGGCCTGGTGCTTGGTGATCAGGGCCTCGGTGACGAGGTCCAGGGGCATGTTGGCGGGGGCCATGCCGCCGATGTCCATCAGGGGCATGCCGAATTCGGCCGAGGCCACCTGGGACAGCTTCGGGCTGTCGACGAGGTTGTGGTCGACCAACCAGGCGGAGAGCGAGACGCGCTTGTCCGCGGCATCCTGCACGGCCTTGCGCACGTCGGCTTCGGGCAGCACGTTCTCGGTGACGAGGCGGCGTGCCATGCCGGTAAGACCCGCCAGGATCGGCGTATGCATTTGTGAAGCCATGAAGGACCCGTTTCCCCGAGATACGCGGCTGAATCTACTCCAGAATGTGGCATTGGTCACGCCAGCGCCGGGGGAAACAGAGCCGCACTCTCGTGAAGGGCGTGAATTCCGGTAGGATTCAGCGGCGCGAGTCCTTCCAAGAGGCCGCGAAGAGCTGGCCTTCAGAGGCGGCGGGCTGAATCCGGGGACCCTGCGTGCTATTCAATTCCTTGAGCTTCCTCGTGTTCTTTGGGGTCGTTTTTCTCATTTTTCTGTCGCTCAAGTCATGGCCGGCTCGGAAGGCGATGCTGCTTGTCGCGAGTTATATCTTTTACGCTGCCTGGAACCCACCCTACCTGCTGATCCTGATGTTCTCGACGGCTCTGGATTGGTGGCTGGCCCGCCTCATCTGGCGAGAGAGCCGTGGTGGTCGTCGGCGGACACTCCTGATCGTCAGCCTGGTTGCCAACCTGTCATTGCTTGGATTCTTCAAGTATGGCGACTTCGCCCTGCAGAACTCTCAAGCACTACTCGCGCTCGCAGGAATCGCCTATCGACCGCCTGGTTGGGACATCGTTTTGCCGGTCGGCATCTCGTTCTATACGTTCGCGTCGCTGTCTTACACGATAGACGTGTATCGGCGCGAGATCGAGGCAGATACACCTTTGCTGGATTACGCGCTTTTCGTGGCCTTTTTTCCGCATCTGGTGGCTGGCCCGATCGTGCGGGCAAAGGCGCTCCTGCCACAGATCGCCTTGCCCAGGGAGCTACGCCTGGATCAGATCGGATGGGGGCTCACCCTTGTGATGATCGGATTATTCTGCAAGAGCGTACTGGCGGACGCATTGCTTGCGCCCGTTGTCGATGAAGTATTCGGTTCGCCGCTCAACCATCCCGGGATGGAAGCCGTTGCGGGTATCGCCGGATTTGCTGGCCAGATCTATTTCGACTTCGGTGGTTACTCGCTGTGCGCTATCGGCCTGGCCTTATGTTTTGGATTCGCGTTTCCCGACAACTTTCGATTTCCCTACGCAGCCCGCGGCTTCTCTGATTTCTGGCGACGCTGGCACATCTCCCTGTCGACCTGGCTCCGCGATTATCTGTATATCCCTTTGGGGGGGAATCGCGGTGGTGAATGGGCGACTTGCCGTAACCTGATGGTCACCATGCTCCTGGGTGGTCTCTGGCATGGGGCTTCCTGGATGTTTGTCGCGTGGGGGGCGCTTCATGGCGGGTTCCTCGTCCTGGAGCGCATCGCGAGGACAAGGTGGCCCAACTGGTTTGCCTCGCGAGGTTCAGACACGGTCCTCACCGTCGTGACCTTTCTCTGTGTCTGTCTCGCGTGGATACCATTCAGGGCACCCGATGCGGCGACGTGCGTCCAGCTTCTGTCCTCTGTCTTGCGGCCCGGCGCCGCGTCTGCGGAGGGATGGATGGCGTTGGTCATCGTCGCGGTGGCGGTGGCCTGGCAGTGGCGGGTGCGCGATGCCACGTGGGAACAAATAGCGTCGACCTGGTCCGAAGGCGCTCGTGCGGCGATTGCGGGATGTTGCATGATCGGGGTGTTCCTCGCCTCCGGAGGAGACGACCGTGCGTTCATCTATTTCCAATTCTGATATCAATCTGACGCGCAGAGATACGCCGCAGGGGCGTTGGCTCTTGCCTTTCGTGGTTTCTATTGGATTGCTGATCCTCGTGGTTGGCGGTATGGAATGGACGCTGGCACGACGCGGGTTCAAGCCTACCGTCGTGGACTCCGCGGAACGTTGGGGAAAGGAGCGTGATCGCGCCAGGTCGCTCGGCCAGCGCGCGCTCATCCTCGTGGGGGCTTCCAGAGCGCAACTCGATATCGACCTCGCCGCCTTGGGTCGCGATACTGGAAAGACTCCGGTACAGCTCGCTATCGACGGAAGCTCCTTCGTTCCCGTATTGGCTGATCTTGCCGCCGACGAACAAGTAACGGGTACCGTACTCGTTGATTATCAGGACGCTAATCTGGTGTGGCGCGACCACGAGGCGCCCGCATTGTCATATGTGGATCACTGGATACAGGCGAGCCGGCGCCCGACCTCGTTCGGGTTTGCGAGTTCGGAATCGGCACTCGCCGCCATCCGTCAACGATTCATGAGGTCGTATGCGGATGGCGCGGGGCCCTTCGCGGCTCTGGCGCATCGCACCCTCGCACCCCGGGCGGTGCCGCAATACCTGGTGACACTGCCGTCCCGGGAGCGTGAGGCGGATTACAGTCTTGTACCCATGCCCGCGTTCTATTTCAGTCGTGCCATGCGTAACGCAGGTCTTGACGAACAGCCCATCGGGAACGATCCCGCTGCCTTCGAAGCGGTGCTTGGAGCACGTATAAAAGCTTTGCCACGGGCACCGCTGACCGATTTCGAGGACAATGCACGGGCTGTCGGCCGAATGGTTTCGAGGATCGAAGCCCGCGGCGGTAGCGTGGTGTTCGTGATGTTTCCAAAGACGGGACTGGTGAAGGAGGCGGACGAGATCCGTTTCCCCCGGGGTCTATTCTGGAATCGACTATTGTCCCTTGCGGGACATAAAGGGCTTTATTTCTCGGATGTGCCGGCGTTAGCGGCATTCCAGTGTCCCGACGGATCCCATCTTGACGTGAAAGACCGCCTCTCGTTCACCCATGCTCTGGCGGCTGCGTTGCTGGCGCGTGGGTGGGCTGGGAGAAGACACCATGACGACGTGAGCCAACCATGACCGGGAGTTTCTGTTGAGCCGTGTAAGCATCATCATTCCAGCGAAAAACGAAGCCTCAGCCCTGGGCACGCTTCTGCCACGCATACGGGCATCGCATCCGCATGCGGAGGTTCTCGTCATGGATGACGGATCGACTGACGAAACCCGGACGGTCTGCGCGCAAATAGGCGTGACCTGCATTTCCTCACCCTATTCGATGGGCAATGGCGCAGCCATCAAGCGCGGGGCGCGCGCAGCCGGAGGAGACATACTCGTCTTCATGGACGGTGATGGTCAGCACGATCCCGCTGACATCGAGCGCCTGATCGCCCGCCTCGAACAAGGTTATGACATGGTCGTCGGAGCCCGCGACTGGGAGAGCCAGGCGGGCGTAGGGCGAGGCGTTGCCAACACGTTCTACAATTGGCTGGCCAGCAAGATGACCGGACAGGTGGTGGCCGACCTTACTTCCGGCTTCCGTGTGGTCCGCGCGGATCGCTTCCGTGAATTCCTTCATTTGCTGCCGAACGGATTCTCGTATCCGACAACCTCCACCATGGCGTTCTTCCGCAGCGCCTATGGCGTGGCATACGAGCCCATCAAGGCTGCTCAGCGTGTTGGCAAAAGCCACATCAAGCCCCTGAAGGATGGATTGCGCTTTCTGTTGATCATATTCAAGATCGCTACACTCTACTCGCCGCTGAAGTTGTTCGTACCGGTCAGTGCTGCGTTCTTTGTGCTTGGCTGCTTCAATTACGCATTTACTTTCTTTTCGTACGGACGTCTTACCAACGGAAGTACGCTCCTGTGGAGTGCTGGTGTCATCGTGTTTCTGATCGGCTTGATTTCCGAGCAGATCACAGCGTTGACCTATCGGCACACCAATTGATCGATATGGCTTCGGAAGATTCGCTGCTGTCGCACGGTAAGCGTACCGTCTTGGTATTGGCGTCCACGTATCCGCGTTGGGCCAACGATCACGAGCCTGGCTTCGTGCACGAACTCTGCCGCCGCCTTGCGGCGACGTTCGATGTGGTGGCTGTGGTACCCGATGCTCCCAATGCCGATCCTTCGGGATTGCTCGACGGCGTGGAAGTGATCCGATATCGCTATGCGCCCAGGCGCCTCCAGACCTTGGTGAACGATGGCGGCATAGCCAGCAATCTTCGCCGTGCCGCCTGGAAATGGCTACTCGTTCCGAGTTTTGTCGTCATGCAATACGTCGCTGTGCGTCGCTTGATACGCACCAGGGAAATCCATGTCATCCATGCGCACTGGTTGATATCCCCCGGTATCGTGGCGCGCTCCATGGCTGGGCGGGGCATACCCTATGTCGTGACCTCACATGGCGGCGACTTGTTCGGCTTCCGTCAGCCTGTCTTCACGATGATCAAGCGCTGGGTGGCAAGACGTGCGGCCGCCATGAGCGTGGTAAGCGGCGCGATGCGGGACGAAGTGATGCGGTTGGAGCTTCCTGTGAACCGCCTGGAGACGATTCCTATGGGAGTCGATCTCGATGGACGTTTTTTGCCCCTCCCGGGCATGGAACGTTCCGCGTCAGAACTATTGTTCGTCGGTCGTCTGGTTGCGAAGAAGGGCTTGGTGCATTTGCTCGACGCGATGCCCGCGATTCTCGCGGCCCGTCCGGACGTCCGCCTGCGCATCGTTGGATTCGGTCCAGAGCTTGAGGCTTTGCAGAGACACGCGGAAGAACTGAATATCCGTGGGCAGGTTGTCTTCGCTGGCCCGCTGGAGCAAAGCGCGTTACCCGATCTGTACCGTCGGGCAGCCGTATTCGTCGCGCCGTTCGTGCAAGATGCGTCGGGAGACCAGGAGGGCCTGCCAGTCGCGCTGATGGAGGCTATCTCGACAGGGTGCCCATTCATTGTTGGCGATGTGCCAGGTCTGGACGATCTTCTCGGTACCTGGGCCGCTGCCTACCGCGTGGATCCGCGAGATTCAGGCGCCATGGCCACGTCTATACTGCGCTGCCTCGCCGATCCTGTCGCCGCGGAAGCTGTGGCGGCCAGGGCCCGTGAGGCGGCCCGTGAACATGTCGACTGGCATGTGGTGGCGGAGCGCTATGGGCGATTGATTTCGAACTGTATGGATGGTACGTCCCGATGAAAGCACTGGTCTGCGGAGGGGCGGGATACATTGGCTCGCACATGGTAAGGGCGCTGATGCGCGCAGGCCATGATGTGCTGGTCGTCGATAATCTTTCGACCGGGCATCGCCAGGCGATCGGCAATGCCCGGTTTGCCGCCATCGATATTTTGGACGAGAGCGGGTTGGATGCGGCGATGGCGTCATTCCATCCCGACGCGGTGTTTCATTTTGCCGCGCTTTCGATCGTTCGCGATTCCGTGGCAAACCCGCTTGCGTACTATAAAAACAATGTATCCGGAACCGTTGCCTTGCTTGAGAGCATGCGGCGGCGCGATGTTGGGCGTATCGTATTTTCGTCATCGGCCGCGGTGTATGGCATGTCGACCGCTGATCTTATCGATGAATCGCAACCACTTCGGCCTATCAATCCGTATGGCAGCACGAAGATGATCGTCGAGCGACTGCTTGAGCAGGCGGCGCACGCATACGGACTGCGCTCCGTCAGTCTTCGCTATTTCAATGCCGCAGGGGCCGATCCGGCGGGGGGCATTGGTGAGTCGCACGAGCCGGAGACGCATCTCATTCCCAACGTGCTTCGTGCCGCCGAAGGTTCGACAAGATTGCAGATATTCGGTAACGACTATGCGACGCCGGATGGCACCTGCGTTCGCGATTATGTCCATGTGAACGACCTGGCGCAGGCACACCTTGCTGCTGCCAGGTATCTCGAATCACACGAAGGGGCGCACCGGTTCAATCTCGGCACCGGTCGCGGCTGTTCGGTATTGCAGATCGTCGATGCCGTTCGCCGTATCACGGGCCGTGAGGTACCTTTCGATCTGTTGCCCCGGCGCCCCGGAGATCCGGATCGACTGGTTGCAAGGCACGTGCTTGCGGAATCCGAACTCGACTGGTGTCCGCGAATCAGTGATATCGACAGCCTGGTGGACTCCGCCTGGGGCTGGCACCTGAACCGTAAGTACTGAGACGAGCTCATGGCCAAGAAACAGCCCAAGCTGGTATTGCGCGAAGCCTGCATTGCGGACATGACCCGGAACTGGCCTCCTGGCCGCTTTCTGGAAGCGGGGGCCGGCACCGGTCATATGTCATCGATCTTCCTCCGGCGGGGGTTTTCTGGAACGGCCCACGACTTGGGTGAGAGTAGTCGGCGGATCATGCGCGAGCGCTTCGTCCATGATGATGAGCGCATGCGAATCGTGGATTCCATCGATGAGTTACCCGATGCGACGTTCGATTACTTGTTGGCTTTCGAGGTTCTCGAACATATCGAAGACGATGTCGCGGTGCTTGCGACGTGGGTTCGCAAACTACGCCCCGGTGGGCGGATCATCGTTTCGGTTCCAGCGCATCAGCGGAAATTTGGCCGGTCCGATGCCATGGTCGGCCATGTGCGGCGTTACGAACGTGCGCAGATGCGTGCCCTGCTGGAAAGCACGGGCTTCGGCGACATCCGAATCGTCAACTATGGTTGGCCTGTGACGGAACTGACCCGTGGGATTTCCAATCGTCTTATCGTCGACCGCGAGGACACATTCTCTGGATTGTCGCCGGAGCAGCGTAGCGTTCGCAGCGCGCAGGCACAGCCACGTATCATCGATCGGGTGTTGCGTGTCGTTGGCGGAAACATGTTCGTGCCGTTCACCTGGGTGCAGCGCATCTTCTATCGTTACGACCTGGGCGACGGCATCGTGGCCTGCGCGGTCCGCCGCTAACGATGGACGAGGGCCGCCAGATCTGGTTCGATCCTGGCAATGAGCGTCGTCCAGTCGTCTATGGCGACATCGACCTTCACGGGGTGCTCAAGCAAGGAAGCGACATGACTCGCCAGGGATGCCGGATTTCCAGGTTGATAAAGCGAAGCAGGATAGGCCGCGAGCAAGTCGTGCATCGCGCCGATATCGGATGCCACGATAGGCGTTCCGGTCGCAAGAATTTCGTAGGCCTTCTGTGGGAAGCAGTAGCGACCGAAAGCGGTATCCAGGATGGAAACGGTTGCCACGTCCAGCGCGCTGAAGAGCGAGGCGACACGCTCGTGCGGCAACTGGCCCAAATAATGTACACGGTCGCCGGAGGGCAAGGTCACGCTGCCATCGAGTGGACCGGCTAGTACGAGGTGAATGCGGGAATCCGCCTTTAGCACCTCCCATGCGGCGAACAATTCCCCGATGCCCTTGCTCAGGTGAAGACCTCCCGCCGTGCCCACGAGCCGAGCATTGGTGGGTAATCCTAGTTCCTTTCGGGCGAGCGCCTTGTCGCGTCGACGGAAAATCGCGCCGTCGATGGTGCTGGGCATGGCGATGATCTTTCCGGAAACACGATATCGCTCACGCACGAACTCAGCGAGCGCCGGGCTGGTGGTGGTGACCAGAGCGGCTGAACGTGTTGCGTGGCGTAAAGCGGAGACCATGCCAGGAAGCTTTGCCTGCCCGAAAGACTCAAAGTTATCGTAGAGATCGACCGCCAACGGAACGCCGAGTTTCCGAGCCAACCGCGCCGCCAGGACGATGTTGGGGATATCCGACGCACCCATCACTATGTCGGGCTGGAACGCCCGTAGCCTGGTCAGAAGCCTTCCTGGATAGGCAAGCAAAGCCGGCAACCAGGGCGCACGCACTCCACTGGAGTACAGGCGCAAGCGTCCTGGCGGCGCATCGTGCTCCCATTCGCCATCGTCCTGTCCCTGGTAACCGATGCTGCCAACGAATACGTCATGGCCTAGCAGTGCGAGCTGACGCGGAAATTCATAGAGACGAGCGTAACGGTCGTCGATGACATCCTTGCCCATGTAACGTCGCTTGCAGAGGAAGGCAATACGCATGGGGGTCAGCCAATCAGCGTCCGCGCCGCGGCCAGCGCCGCGCCGACGACCTGGTCCATGTTGTAGTAACGATACTGGGCCAGTCTGCCAACGAATGTCACGTTGGATTCCTCACGGGCCAGTACTTCGTAACGTTTGAACAACGCCTCGTTGTCGGTGCTAGGTACAGGATAATAGGGATCGCCGTCCGCCTGTGGATACTCGCGGACGATCGACGTTCCTTCGGCTTTCTGGCCAGTAAGGTGTTTGAATTCGGTGATCCGGGTAAAGGCGTGGTCATTGGGGTAGTTGACGGTACCTACCGGTTGGAAGCGGTCGTTGGATGGCAGGTATTCGTGTTCGAAACGCAGTGATCGATAAGGGAGACGGCCAAAGCAATAGCCGAAGTAGGCATCGATAGGCCCGGTGTATACAATATGGTCGGCTGCAATACGGGTGCGTGCCTCATCGAACTCGACGCCGAGTTCCACCGTGATGGATGGATGATCGAGCATGCGCTCGAACATCCGGGTATAGCCTTCGGCGGGCATCGCCTGGAAGGTGTCCGTAAAATATCGATCATCGGTGTTCGTTCGCACGGGAATGCGAGCGGCAACGCCCGCCTTCAGTTCGGAGGGATCCATGCCCCACTGCTTGCGCGTGTAGTTAAGGAAGAATTTCTCGTACAGATCGCGTCCGACGCTGTTGAGTACCACGTCCTCACTGGTAGCGACTGGCTCGCGGGGCTCGCGAACGCGTTCGAAGTACGCTGCGGCGCCTTCCTCATCAAGATCAAGATCGTATAGGCGGTTTAGGGTGTCGCGATTGATTGGAAACGGATAAGCCACGCCGTCCACTACGCCAAGGACGCGGTGTTCGTAAGGGCGCCATTCGGTGAAGCGCGAGAGGTACTGGAAGATCCGCTCGCCATTGGTATGGAAAATATGCGGCCCATAACGATGGACCAGGATGCCATGGGCATCGTACTCGTCGAAGGCGTTGCCGGCGATATGGGGGCGTCGATCGATGATATGAACGCGGTGACCCGCATCCGCTAGTTCACGTGCGACTACGGAGCCGGCGAAGCCGGCGCCAGCAATGAGGAAGTTCATGTATCTTGCCCGATAGGTATTTAGGTCGTGATGTGCCAGGAAGTATGCCGCGCGCCTTTGCGACCACGTAGGCCGTCGATCGTCCCAGCGATAAAAGCCCAGGTCTGGCGTCGCCTCTGCTTCTCGTGTATCAGGCAAGCGAGCCAGCGAATCAATGTGCCGGGAATCGTCTGCGTGTAAAGACGAAGTCCATAGTATTCCCGCGCAATCAGCAGGCGGTTCCGCGTATCGTAATAGCGCTTCCAGGGAGAGAGGCGGAGGCAGGCCAGCCGCCGTCCGGGTATCTGCGCGTGGTAGATCTCCGCACGCGGATGCTCGATCCGGCTGTTCCCTATCACATATACCTTGGCTCCGGCTCGTTGCGCGCGCATGCAGTATTCGACATCGTCAGCGGCAATGAAATACCCCGCGTCGGGGAGGCCGATACGGGCGACGAGATCGCGATGCACCATGAGGCCAAGAAAGGGGAGGAAGCGAACGGCCGCTTTTTCTGGAATATCGACCACCCGTGCGATATCACGTTCGGGGATCTCGTCGACGAGTGTGAGCACCCAAGAAGTGTCCGCTTCCCTCACTGCTACCGACCCGTAGAGGTGGGCGGGATCGTGGGCTTGCTCGGTAAGGAACCTAAGTGCGTCGGGATGAGGCACGGCGTCGTCGTCCATAATCCAGACCCAGTCGAAGTCTTCGGCACATGCCAAGCGGATGCCTTCGGAGAATCCACCCGCGCCTCCTGTATTCGTGACGAGCCGGCGGTAGTCGATTCGCGGTTCGCGCGCCGCGAAGTCCTGCATGCGAATAGATGTATCGTCCGTGGACGCATTGTCGATAACCATGACTCGATCGGGTATACGAGTCTGCGTAAGCATTGCTTCAATGCATCTTTCCAGGAGTACGGCGCGGTTGAACGTCACTATGACGGCGCAAATCTTCATGCTTGGCCCTGCCGCGCTGCATCGAAGGTAACCGGATCGATCGAGGCGAGCCGAGGTATCAAGTCCAACATCGCGCGCTCCTGCGGATAGAAGGAAAAATGTCCAGCAAATACGTGGCTCAAGTAGAACATGGGGCGCGAAGCTAGTACGCAGGCCGTGCAGAGATCGGACTCATCGACACCAAGAATTCCCTGCCGCCACGATGATGCGAAACCACCGATCTGTTGCCAGAACGTACGTTCAAAATAAATGGCCCCTATACTGAATCGCGAGCCGATAAGTCGCGCACATGCCGGAGGATGATCAGCCAGCGTGCGAATGTTGGCTGCTACCTGGTCGAAAGGAAGGCTGCGCAACCAAAGCCACTCGGCTGCTTTTGGATCGTAGTGCGCATGTACTCCATCGCACGCCTGGCGAATCTCGCTGAATTCTTTGCGATATGCGTCCGTGGCATTCAGGTGTTCCAGAAAGCCTGCATATGAAATTCCATTGACGTTGAGCATGGGAGCACAGAAACCAGGCCTGTAGGAGCCGGTTTCGCACAAGGCGTCATATCCCTTCATTAGATCGTCAAAGAAGCCTTCAGCTATGAAGATATCCTCGTCTAGTTTGAACAAGCGCGAAGCTTTCGGGTGTGCTTCGATGGCCTTGTTCAATACCAGCCCCGTCTTATTTGCGGATGTGGTCAGGTAAGTCCATCCGTTTTTCGCGCACAGCGCGGCAAGTTCGGGCAGGTGCTTTCCGGCAGTCGTAATGCAGACGTCCGCATCCTTCGGCGCATACCGACGTACCCTTTCAAGGGTCAATGGCCATAATGCGGGCTTATAGCCCGCCAGGACGAAGATGCCGACATCGGCTCCCGTTGGCGTACCGAGGTGGACGAAGGCACCCCGGTGGTCGCGCCAGTGGCGGCAAGATGCGACAACCTTTCTCCACGCTCCAGCGAGCGCGCGCTGGATAAATCCATGCATTCCGTACTTGCGGACGCTGTTGATGAGCCGGGTAGGCCATGTCCTAACGCTCATGCCGGTGCTGCCTCGTCAATCGCATCTTTGATGAACAGCGGTCTCAATGGGAATTCCTCGACTTCAGAGCGACGGCTACAAACGCAAGCGTGACGACGCATTCAATCGCCACGTATGCGGTAGCGCCGCCGACGGCGCCGAAGTGGCTGCCGGCCAGGAGAAACGCAACGATATGTATGGGAGCGGAGACCACCGTGATCGTGGTGACTAGCGCCTCTTTTCCCCTGGCGACCAGATATTGTACGCCGACCAGGTGACCCGCCGTGATCACCGCGACGTTGATCGACAGCAGGCGCGTCGTGAGGATCGCTCCTTGGAAGGCGGGTCCGGCCACGAGCCAGATAGCCAATGGCGCGAAGAGGGCCAGGACGGCGGCGATCAGCGCACTGAGCCCGACGGTTGCGACTCCGGCCCGGAACAGGTAGGCGCGGGTCTTGCTCGTTCCGCGCTCTCCTTCGGCGGCGTAGGGATACATCGCCGAGAGGATGGGACCCACGCCGTTCTTCGCTGCACGTGCCAGGCGCTCACCCAGGGCGTACTCCGCCACCTGGGTGGAGGGAGCGACCAGTCCGAGCAAGAATGGGTTGAACGCCGAATAGGCCCCGGCGCCGATGGTCATAATGAAGAGGGGGAGCCCTTCCTTGAAGCGGAGGCTCACAGCGCCAGGGACCCTCTCTGGCGGCCCCGGCGAGATGCGAGCCGCGAGGTATGCCAGCATCATGAGCGAGGCAACCAGGGGCATGCCTAACTGGATGAACGCCGCGATGTGAAAATCGCTGGTGTCGTGTACGGCAAGAAACATCACCACGATCGACAGCAGCGAAGCGGCCGCGCCGAGGCTGGCGACGGGAACGTTGCGACGAACCGCCACGAAGTACCACGCCGGAGACAGTGAGGCACCGAGCAAGGAGAGCCACGTCGCCACGATGATGTCCGGATCTTCCGCGCGTCCAGTGGCAACGGCGATACATATCAGGATCGCCGTTGCGGGCATCAGGAGGATCAGTTTCGCCCATGTCGTGGACCAGAAAATTCTCTGCCGTTGCGCTTGGGAATCCGACTGGTTGATGGCCCGGATCGATGAGTAGCCGAATCCATAATCGATGACCATGACGAGCACGGCGGCCAGCGATTGCCAGAAGGACAGTACTCCGTACCGCTCCAGGCCTATCGCGCGCGTAAGGATTGGCAGCACCAGCAGCGGAAATATGTACTGCATGCCTTGCACGACATACAGTGCCAACAGATTGCTCGCGATATGGCGACGGGACATGGCGTCAGTGGTCCAGGAGTTTGTCTACCGCGGCTATCTCGTCGTCCAACGCGCCGCCGATGTTCCGCGCCGCGAGTTGTGCGCGTTCCGTGCGAGCGGTTTCCAACTCACCCGACGCAATAAGCATGCGTATGAGCGTGATTCGATAGGCAGGCTCGTCCGGCTTGGCGCGGACAGCGCCTTCCAACATGCGTTTGCCCAATGTCCGGTCGTTGAGGGCGTTCCATGCGAAATCGCCATAGACCGCCATGAGCCGAGCGCTAGGCAAGGGGTGCGCCAAGGCGGCGAGGAAGACACGTGTGAGCTCGCCAGGAGGCAAGTCGCATTGGCCAGCGCGATCGCATTGGACCAGCGAGGAAAGCGCGCTCTCGTCCTGGACCGTCACCTTATTGTTCTTGAGCTTGCGCTCCATGGAATCCCACCAAGCTTTCTTGATGGGTCGGTGCAGGCGTGCATTAAAAAAGATGAGTGCCTGTTCAGGCAGGATTCCAGCGTCTGGAAGCGAGGCTGCGTTCTCCAGCGGGGCGTAGGCAAGAGCGGTGAATGGCGATGCTGGGTCGTATTGGGAAAAGATGATATAGGTCCGGCCAAGCTCGTACAGCGCGCGCGGCGATCCGGGCGCGCGTTCCGCGAGTTCGCGAGAGAGGCGGAGCGGGTTGCTCCAAGCATAGGACGTTATCGAAGTAAAGCCGATCCATAGTGCGAACAGTGCGAATAGCGTCGCGGGTCCAATGAGCGTTATGCGCCGACCCCAAACGGTATCGGCCGCAAAGAAGGCTGGCTGGGCCAGTAGCGGAACGATGGCGAGTAGCAGTCCGAAGCTAGCGAAATAGTTTCGGTGTTCGTACACGAGCTCGAGCGGTAGGATTGTACCGGTGAGGACATGGCCAGCGAGGTAAAATCCCAAGCCTAGGGTGAGGTTCGGGAATTTTCGACGGGCAAGCCAGGCCACGACAGCGATGACCAATATGCCAAGGATGCAGGGCAGGGTCGTCCATGGCGACAGGAGGTTTCGCGATACATCGAGGTCGTCGTGATAGAACGACAAGCCCTCCGGTGTCGGAAGGATGGTCCACACCACGTAGTCGAGAATGACGCGCGCCTCGGTCAACAAGCGCGTCGACATCGTGAAGTCGCGAGTCGACCATCCCGAAGGGCGTAGCAGGCCCGGCAACAGCCATGCGAGCCCAAGGACCATGGGTAGCCACAGGACGATCGCGAAGAGGATATGTATAGCCCGGTCAGGCTTGCGTGCGGTTCCCGCCGAGGACGCGGCGGATTGCGAGCCGAACAGCACGCACTCGGCGACGAATGCATACAAGGGCAGCATGACGGCGGTCTCCTTCGCCATCGCTCCTAGCACGGTCGGGACGATGAGCGATGCCGCCGCTGCGATTACCAGGGAAGCGGTGCGCCGCGTCTGCATGACATACCTGGATTTCAGGTAGCCAAGCAAACCCAGCAGGACGAAGAGGTTGGCAAGACTCTCCATGCGCTGGACGATATAGAGCACGGCGGTGAGGTTGATCGGCAGGAGCAGCCAGGCGCCGGCGGTCAAGGCGGCGCTGATGTCGCTGCGGCTGATGTCGGTACTGCCGCCACGATCTGCCACGATCCGCAGGATGTTTCTTGCGACAAGGAATACCAGATACCCATTCAGGAGGTGAATGAGGAGATTCGTTACTTTCATCCAGAAGGGGTTGCTTCCGGAAGCCAGGTAGTTGGCGGCGAATGTCAGCGACGCCAGTGGCCGTTTGAATTCGCTGGATGGGGACGATATCGCCACCCGAACCAGGCTCGGTATGGAAGCATCCGGTGGCTTGACGCCGGGGTTGTCGACGATATTTGGGAAGTCGTCGAAGAGGAACGCTCCCTCCAGTCCCGGCCGGTAGACGAGCACGGTAAGTACGAGGAAGGCGGCGACGATAAGCCATGCTTTGGTGGGCGTCGTTATCGCCCTCACGTGCCACGCCTCCGCGCATCCATGGCCAGCGTGGCGCGCAGGTGTTCGATTTCGATCGGCCAGTATCGTTGTTGTTCGAGAACCAGGTCGTGAATCCAGGGCATGCCATCTCGCCAGGTGTGGGCTCGCGGGGGAGTCAACGTGGAAAAATACCTCAGATGACTAAGACCTTGCGAGGGGAAGCCCGCGCTACCCAAGGCCGCGGCCTGGCTCAGTGCCGCTTCCGGTGTAGGCGCTTCGGCCAGGGCACGGTCGAACAGGCCGCGGGCGTCATCGGCTTCTTCCCATGCGAGGGCCAGCAGACCACGGACATGCAAGATGTCCTGGCGGCGCCCTGGAATGGCATCGATCCTGGGATTGGTCTGGGCTGCGTCGAGGAGATCGCTGAGGGCCTGCCGGTCGAGATGGGGACACGTGCCTCGTCGTGCTATGTCGACCGCCGTGGCGAACCAGTTGAGCAACAAGGGGCCGGGTTCTCTCTGGGCGGTTGCGAAGGATTGCCTTGCGTAAGCGAGGTCGGTGAGAGATATGCCACCCGTGGCGCAATGGATATCGAGCAGGTTGAGTGCGATCTGGGGCTCGTCGGTGAATCGCCGTTCGGCGGCATCTATGCGGTGACGAGCCCGTGTCCAGAGGCCGGCGGACGCTTCAGTCTGAGCGGCGTAGGCCTGGGCGCGAGCTGACTCCGGGTGTGCCTCGGCCCAGCTCACCGCCTGATCGAGGGGGCGGCCCCATAGGCTTGCGTTGGCGTATGTGAGTGCCGCCAATAAAGCCAGCATGGCCAAGCCACCGATCAACGGGATCGTGTTGGACTTCCAACGTGCCAGACCGATGCCGACTGGCCAGAACATCATCATGGCTGGGACATAATTACGGTGATCGAAGTACAGCTCCAAGGCGAGCGAACTGGATTCCAGCACGTGACCGCACAGGAAGAAGAGAGCGGCGAGTGCCAGGGAGGGAAGGCGCAGGCGTTGGCGCCAGGCGATCACGCTGATTGCGCACCAGGCCAGCACAGCCAACCCCGTGTACCAAGGGCTTGTAAATCGGGTCGCGATCTGGATGCCATCGTGCAGCAAGCTACTATCGGTAGGCTTCACAAGCCATAGTTGCGCTAGGTAATCGAACAGTATCGAGGGCTCGGTCAGAAGGCGCTGCGTCACGGACCAGCCACGAATAGGAATGGGTGGAGCACCTATCGAGGCTAACGCCGCCCACAAGGGGTATGCGACGGTGGCGGCCGCGATTGGACCCAATGCGATCCATAACGCGCGGCGATGCGCGGCGATGGCTGTTGATTTTTCTGCAGGTAGCACGGCGTGTGCAACCAAGACCAGCAGTGGAACGAGGATGCCGTTTGCTTTGCAAAGGAAGGCCAGCCCGCTACACATGCCGATACCCGCGATCCAGGCGATGCCCGCACGACGACGCTCCATAAGATAGGCCGAGCGGGATCGCAATGAGCAAAGGATGCCGAGGAGGGCGAACGTCGCAGGCAACATCGCTTCGCGTTGCACGATATACAAAACGGTGGACACGAAGTAGGGATGCAGCAGCCATAGGCTGGAGGAAATCGCCGCGGCCATACTCGCCGTCCGGCGATCGAGTTTCGTGGCGAGGCCCAGTCCATGAAGCGTCAGGAACAGCAAAGCCCCATTGAGCAGATGAAGAAGCAGATTGGTCCGTTTGAACGGATATGGGGCCGCGGGCCAGTCTCGCGCGTCGATCAGGAAGCTGGCGAGCGACAGGGGGCGGCCCGTCGGGTCGGCTCTTCCGGATGTCAGGTAGCGAAGCAGTGCATGGACATTGTCGATGGGGCCGGTCGCGCCGAGCGCGGGCAGGTTGGCCGCGTCATCGAAGAGGAATGCGCCGTGAAGTCCCGGGGCATAGGCAAACCACGCAAGAATCAGCGAGAGCAGCATGAAGCACCAGGCGATGGAAGGGCGAGGTATGGGCTTCATGGATGAACGTCGGCGGGTCAAAAAGAAAAGGGCCGCAGAACGGCCCTTTTCGGAGACAGCGTTATCGTCGATTACTGGCGGCAAGCGGTCGGGAGGTAAGGATCCGGAACAGTCGTCTGCTTCGTGCCGCCGTTCGTGGCTTTGCAGTTCCAAGAGATCGAGCCGCCCTGGTCGAACGGCGAAAGCACCAGCGTATTTTTGCCGGAGCCCTTGATCTTGTCGTTCGATTCCTTGTCGAAGGTGGCTACAATTTGGCCACCGCTGACGTCGACCTGCGATACATACTTGCCGTTGATCGAGGTGACAGGGGGCAGGCCGGCTGACGTATTGTTGGTCGGGTAGTGACCGGTATTGTTGTAGAACTCGGCAACGGCGGTCTTCGCGCCGTCAGCCAGGTTCATGCCTTCCGACACCTGGGTGCGGATGATGTAGTTCTGGTACTGCGGGATGGCAATGGCAGCCAGGATCGCGATGATGGCGACCACGATCATCAGTTCGATGAGCGTGAAGCCCTTCTGGACGTTCTTCATGGAGTTTCCTCGTTACGTGTGAACTAACCGAAAAAAAGTGACGCCCCCTGAGCCCTAGCACCCTGCCTGTTACCGGGCAGGGATGCTCCCTCACTTGCTTTGGTCAGGAACCGACCAGGAAGCTCGCCGCAAAGCGTGCATTGAACATGCCATTGCGTTCGCGACCGGCATATTCCCTCATATTTGCCGGTGCCGGGATTGTGCATCCGGTCACGCTTGTGGATCAACAGGAAAATTTCGAGGATTCAGCCAGTTGCTGTGGTTCAATCATGTGACGCAAAAGGTCACATCTTGACGTATTCAGTCAGCTTTTTCTGCAAGTGCTTGGTAGGAAGCGGGGGTTGATGGAGCCGTTGCACGCCCAGGAGATGCTCCCCCCATTGTTCACCGGCGAAAGCTGAAGGTTCGTATCCCGCAACAAATCATTGCTATCCGGCCTGCCGTATTGGACGGTTACGACTCCGCCTTGGCCAATGGCGACCGACGAAACGTATTTGCCTGAAAGTGATGTTGCCGATGGCAATCCGGCAGATTCGTTTGACGAGGGAAACTCACCCTTGTTCGTCATGTACTCCCATATGGCGGCTTTTGCACCCGAGGCGATCTCGAAGCCTTCTGAAGCCTGTGTTCTCGCCACGTAGTCGCGATATGCAGGGATGGCTATAGCAGAAAGAATCGCAATGATAGCCACGACAATCATTAGCTCGATAAGGGTGAAGCCAGACGATGTTCTCTTATTGTGGGATTTCATGATGGAGCCCCTGATTGATCCTGGAGTAGATAGCACGCTTCGTACCAAGGCATTGGCGAATTGCGCAGGCATGCGCGATCTGTGATGTGTATCGCACGGTTTGGCCGTCTGTTCTTTTCTAGGTGGACCTAACTTCGCTTGCGGAGCTGGCCTGTCCCCCGTACCGTCCCCACCCAAGCACAACCCAAGGGAGCCCCACCATGAAACCCCTCCTAGCCGCGCTAGCCCTGGCCCTAGCGTCCGGCCCCGTCCTGTCCGCAGACGCCGACAGCACCACCCCCCACCCATTTTCCATCCGCGACCTGGTCATGATGGACCGCGTCGGGGACCCCCAGCTGTCCCCGGACGGCCGCTACGCGCTCTTCTCCGTCCGAGCCACGGACTACGCGGCCAACAAGGGGGTCACCTCCCTCTATGTCGTCGACCTCAACAAACCACCGCAACCGGTCATGGTCGTGGAGAAAGGCTCATCTCCCCGCTGGGCGCCGGACGGCAAGTCCATCTATTACACAGCGCCGAAGGACGGCACGGCGCAGGTCTGGCACCGCTCGTTCGACGCCGACACTTCCGGCAAGGGTCTGGCATTGACGGTCCGCGCCGGTGAAGCGGTCACCGATGCCCCTCTGGACGTCAATGCCTTCAAGCTGTCGCCGGACGGCGCCAGGCTGCTCCTCAGCTACGACGTATTCACCGACTGCCCCGACCTGGCCTGCACCAAGGAGCGTCTGGACGGCCGCGAGAAGGACAAGTCCACCGGCACCGTCTACAACAAGCTCTTCGTTCGCCATTGGGACACCTGGGCGGACGGTCGCCGCTCCCAGCTCTATATCGCCGACGCCAACGCTCCTTCGCAGCCGGTGTTACTGAGCCGGGACATCGACGGCGACGTGCCCAGCAAGCCTTTCGGTGGGGACGATGAGTTCTCCTTTTCGCCGGACGGCAAGACCGTCTACTTCGATGCCCGCATCGCCGGCAAGACCGAACCCTGGTCGACCAACTTCGACATCTATAGCGTCCCGGCCGACGGCTCTGCCGCACCGGTGAACCTCACCGCGGAGAACCTGGCGTGGGACGCCAATCCCCTGGTGTCGCCCGATGGCAAGACCTTGTTCTATACGGCGATGAAAGAGCCGGGCTCCGAGGCCGACCGCTTCGGCATCATGGCCCTGGACCTCGCCTCGGGCAGCAAGCGGGAGGTGGCGCCTTCGTGGGATAGCTCCGCCGGCGCCCTCCAGGTCTCGGCCGATGGCAAGACCCTCTACACCACCACCGACGACAAGGGCCAGCACCCGCTGTTCGCCATCGACGTGGCGACCGGGAAGGCCAGCATTCTCGTCACCGACGGTTCCGTGGGTGCGTTCTCGGCGGGTGGTTCGAAGATCCTGCTATCCCGCGATGACCTCAAGCGCCCGGCGGATCTCTACACGGCGGACCTGAAGGGTAAGGGCCTCAAGCAGGTCACCCACTTCAACGCCAAGCGCATCAAGGGTGCACAGACCGGCGACTTCGAGTTCTTCACCTTCAAGGGCTGGAACAACGAAACCGTGCAGGGCTACGTGGTGAAGCCGGTCGGCTACAAGCGTGGCAAGACCTACCCGGTAGCCTTCATCATTCACGGCGGTCCGCAGGGCGCGATGACCAACAGCTGGAGCTACCGCTGGAACGCCCAGACCTACGCGGGCCAGGGCTTCGCGGTGGTGACCGTCAACTTCCATGGTTCGACCGGCTATGGTCAGGCCTTCACCGAATCCATCTCGGGCGATTGGGGCGGCAAGCCGCTCGAAGACCTGAAAGCCGGCTGGAGTGCGGCACTGTCGAAGTACAACTTCCTCGATGGCAATCGTGCCTGCGCCCTCGGTGCCAGCTACGGCGGCTACATGGTCTACTGGATGGCTGGCAACTGGAACCAGCCTTGGAAGTGCTTCGTCGACCACGACGGTGTCTTCGACGCGCGCGCCATGTACTACGAAACCGAAGAACTCTGGTTCGAGGAAAAGGAAAACGGCGGCACGCAGTTCGACCATCCGGAGAACTACGAGCGCTTCAACCCGGTCAACCATGTGAAGGACTGGCGCGTGCCGATGCTCGTCATCCACAGCGGCAAGGACTTCCGTATTCCCGACACCCAGGGCCTGGGCGCATTCACGGCGCTGCAGCGTCGCGGCATCCCCAGCCAGCTATTGCACTTCCCCGACGAGAACCACTGGGTGCTCAAGCCGCAGAACAGCGTGCAGTGGCATGAGACGGTGAATGCTTGGTTGAAGGAGTGGACGGCTCCGGGGGCGAAGTAAGAACGGGAGGGATGGTCGCCCATGGCGGCCATCCCTGCATCCAATAAATGAAGCGTTCATGCGCCTACCGAGGAACTGCCCTGTTCAGCCGAAGCTTGTAGCAGGCCGTGAGTAGCTGGCTGAGCAGGATGTCCGATACAACTTGGCGGGACATTGCCGCGTCATACGTCGCTGCACTCCAAACGGCGTCGGTTGCAGCTACCAAGGCGCGGCCCAATCCACTGAACCACTCGTCGAAAGTTTGCAAAGGAGCGTTGCTAAGGGGGGCGGGGGCGTCTATTTGCCGTATCAATTCTGGTGCAAGTGAGTCGCGCATTGCGGTCGGTGATGTGTAGAAGGTCCAGGAGTAATGCATGAGCCAGCGACTCAATCCACCACTTGGCGGTGAGCTAAACTCCTGAAGGAGGCTGACATCAAGTTCCAGACTCTCCACGAACTGGAAAAAGTCCGGCGATTCATTTCTCAGGCTGCCCGTGCTCAAGCCAAGTCCAAGATCGCTCATATTCTGCAGGCGACGTAAATACGACGTGCGCTCTTCAGTGGTGAGTGTTTCGTACTCGTCACTCTCAGTTATGACATTTGGTAACGAATCGGACATGTGCCTTGTCTCTCCCAAACTGAATCGCTAAATGTGGCCGCCAGATGATCTTACGCTGACGATGAGCAATCATGTTGTTCTTGTATATCTCCTGGTTCCCGAAGTGCTTTCGCTTAAAGTAAGCGTAATCCTCGCTCGGAAGCCTCCGCCCAACGGTATGCCACCGCAGCGCCACTGAAATAAACAACGTCGGCCGTGCTTGCCGCGATAGCCCGCTCGAGAAGCAACATATCCGCCTCATGCGGGTGGCTCACGCGCACATCATGGAAGAAGATCACATGCTGGCATTGCCCCGAAAGCACGAGATCGGCAATCTGCGCATCGCCACCCATGGGGCCGCTTTCGTAGCACTTGGCCCACGCCTCATCTCCTGACCAGCCCTGTTGTCGAGCGAGATCATTCAATCGACGCCCTGTGGTGCCTGTGCAAATTCGGCGAGAAAAGCTGGATAGAAGCGCGAAATGCTTGACGACAAATTCCACCATGCAAGGTTTCCATGTATCGTGCGCGATAAGCGCGATCGTCTGGTGTGCGAACGGGTGCTGTGAGCCGTCGCAGGGGTTTGGCGGCAGTCCGCAAAGAATCCGTTCCGCCTCGATCCACCCAATGGCTGAAGCCGTCGTGATGAGATAAGGCTTGGCATGGACGAGACATAAGCGCTTCAACGACCGTATTTCGGGGGTAAGGATCGACTCATCGCCGGGTGCGGCCAGATGGATGACTCCGTCCAAGGCATCACTTCCAGCGATATCGATGATGGACGCGGCCATTCGTACGATGTCGTGAAGGCGACCGCCTGGATAAGGAATCAAAGTGGGGCAGTCAGCGAAACCAGAAATGCGTCCGACGGCTTCGTACGCATCAGCAGGAACGCGCAAGGTGAGCTTCAGCTTGCGTATATCGTCTCTGCATCGATGCAGCAGCCGATGGAGCGGGGAGTTTTCGCCATCCAGATACTCGCGACTCGCGATAAGTCCCACTTGCATGACTTGTCATCCCGTCCTTGGGCCAACGTCATACTAAGGGGAGGATGTCGCCTCGGGAATATTCATTCTGTCGTAGGCGCGTCTCACGTGCTCCTACCGTGCCCCCGGTACGACCGCCCTGCGAACCAACAGAAGGTCATGTTCGGGCTCCACAAAGTGGATCAATCCAAAGGCCGAAAACTCAGCCATAATTCCCCTTCGAAGATATCCCCACTGAGCTTCGGAGTAATCTGGCTCATCTCCGTATTCTTCCGCGTCGAGAGAACAGACTACCCGACCTTCGTGTCCGCCGAGCGTCACTACGTCTCCAAGATGTGCAACTTGTCCATCTGGATATTTCATATCTGCTTGCGCCAAGACTGAGCAGTGTTGTTCGGTACGAAAGCTGCCGGATCAGGTACAGCGAGATCGCAAAATTCCTTGATGGAAGCCATGTTTTGCCTGCCCTGAGGCACGATCTGAAGTGCAAGTGAGAAGTTTTGGATCCACGTACTACCGTCTTTAGACTGACGTATATAAGAAACATTTGTCGCGTCCGACGGTATCATCCCGTCAAACTGCGTCACTCGATCAGAACAGGAGATCAAAGACATGGCCAGTGCTAGGATCAGTGCGTTCTGTACAGTGCTTTTCATCACCATGTCGACCCTTGCCTGAGATGTTGATGTAGTCACTTAGTAACGACATCGATGCGTTGAACCGATCTAATTGTCTGTGTGAAAGGTGCGCATTATGCGCATGCACAAGCGGGACGCTTTTTACAGTTGAGTACACTTAAGCTCGCGACATCAGTTCTAAGTCCTCGTCGGCCTCCTTGTACCATTGGATGTCTGCTATCGGTGATTCGATGAGAAATCCAAACTTGAGGTAAGCCCATTCTTCCGCTGGGAAGCCTGGCGAGTAGAGGTCTTCAGAAATTATCGCTACAACGCGCCCGAATTCACCGTGCGCGAACTGTACGGCATCCAAAAGTTCAATCCTCTGACCGTCCGCATAAAACCCGTGATAGGGAGGAAGCGCCGCTGAGGGAAGTGGAACAGACTTATTCGCTTCAACGATGTTTCGTTGCGCTCCTTGCGGTCGGCTGCAAAACAAGAGCGGCATCCTAGGTAGCGGACGCCACTTAAGCGACCCATCTTCGGCCACCACAAGAACGCCGGCATCACGACTAGGCGTCATCTCGAACTGATAGTCGGGTGCAAATTCAGCCGATTCAGCAATTCCGACAACCAGCATGGCGCCATCGCCACCATCTACGATATCGAAGAGCTTGACGGCGTCTCCCTGTGGATAGTTCATTATCCTATTCCCAAAGACATCGCAGCTTCCTGTTTAGAGGGCAATAAGTGGTGCTTTCGGAACGGAACTTGCCGATGGTGGTACTCTGCGGCCGCGCTGGATGGAGCGCCTGGCGATCCCCAATGCTTCAAGTTGCGCGCACAAATTAGTCAGCTTTTTGCAGATCGTCCCAGTGATCTCGAATCAGGCCGGAGCCGTCAACGTTTTGAGTCAGATATCTATGACGACTTGGAACATCCCGAGGAACCGTCCTTCCCCGCATGATTGCGGGATGCGGGATCGTCAGGATAATTTACGATGCCAGAAACCTGGTGGCCTCCATTTTTTGCAAGCAGGGACGTGTTGTATGTCCAGAAAAGTACAAATCGTTCGGACTTATCTGTAGGGGATAGATCGGGAAATCGTTCCGTGAGGTCTATCGACCCGTTAATTCGCTCCCAGGGAGGAATGACCACTTCGTCAGGGGCGGAATGTCGGATAGGGATAAGCTGCCGTAACTCGCTTCCTGGCATCTCGGATACCTGCCTCAATGTAAGGCCTACGGTGTTCTCGCCCCAGGGCATATTGCCAGCATCCGCATGCAAGGCAGTCGGGCCGCAGTTGGTGACGGCCATGACGAGTACAACTCGGCCAGAGTCGTGCTGGATCCCTATGGCGTCAACAACAATGTTCGGTGCTTGGCGGGAGATTGCACATTGAGTACTTAGAAGAAGTGCAATCAACGTAAGCGATTTACTATTTTTTCGCAGCATATGCATATCGACGTAGCCTGTCCGAGTAGAGATTAATGGACTTTTCAATTTCTGCGCGGCATTGGTCGCAATCCGAGATTGCCGAAGTTTCTCTTCCAAGCATTTGATTCCCTCAACTCTGGCGGAATGATTTTATGCCAAGTCACCATATGCAACGTCGATATCGATCTCGGCATCCATTTCTGCAAGAAGCTTAATCAGTGAGGCAGAGAAGTAGTAACCGCCACGCTTGTCGTTGGTGCGCGAATTATCGATAACTTGGACGCTAACAAATCCGTGCCATTTTGCAGGATCCGTTTGCTTGACGGACTTCAAGAAATTTTCGATGTCTATCGTAAGCATGTCGCGTGATGACAGGCGGTCTAAGCTCGACCAGTACGTCGGAGGATGATCATCCAACAAGGGTGGACCGGAATGCTTTCGCGTATGCACTTTACCAGGTGGTGCGTTTTTTGATTCAGCGTAAGCATATGGGTCAAACTCGTGTCCGCTCAGGGTCACGCAGAAATAGATCGAATCGGTGTTCGTCATACAGTGTTCTCTCGCGGAGCGGTCTAAGCCAACGGTTCGGTTCAAAGCGGGCATCGTCATATGTTGAACGGGGCAGATGCTATCGCCATCTTGCATGAGTTTCGATAGACGGCCCTGGCTGACCGCATTGTCCTACAGCTTTCAAAATGATCGAACCGTCTTTACAAGCGCAGATATCGTACTGGCTAGCCCGTTTCTTACCGACGTAGTCCCACTTAAACTCGTGCGCACTCATGATGCCGGCTTGCCTAATTTGATAGTCAGAAGCCTTGCTGCATTGAGGGCCGCCAGGACACCCGTTCTCCTCTGGCGGGTATGGCTGGTCGCAGGCGCTAGTTTGGTTTGGCCAAAGAGACCCTGCTACTCCGATAACGCGCCCACATACCGCGCCCAATGTGCCTGGAGGAATGAATGGTTCGTTTGCGGGAGGCCCAAAACCTGGCATACCACCCACGGGTGGGGGACCCGGCAAAAAGCCAGGCGGAGGAATCGGCGCAGGATTCGCCTGAAGGCCTAAGGTGTCGATAAGCATCAATGGGGACGCGCTAACGTATGCATACGTATTGATGCCTCCATCTAGACCATCGGGGTCGCTCTGTACATATCGACCCGTTGTGGCTTCATAGTCCCGATTGCCGTTGTAGTTAAGCCCGCTCTCCGCATCGAAGTATTGTCCGGGAAAGCGCAAGTTAAGAGCGTATCCCGCTGTCGACACAGGCGCGCGCTCACCAAAGGGATTGCTGGGATAGGCCCACTTCCATTGCACCTCACCGGCATCATCAGTCACGACTCGCGGCGAGCCTAGGCCGTCTGCGTGGACGAACCTGATAGCCACGGCAGACCCACTGCGATCAACGATCCCGATAGGGAGGTTGTCCAGCCATACATAGTCTCGCGCAGCCCCATCGGCGATTTCGGACAGCAGCTGGCTCGCTTCATCGTAATCGAATCGGGTAGACACGCTCCCAACGGTCTTTTGTACACGTTGTCCCAGTGCATTGAGCACATAGGTTCCCACGGTAACCCCGTCTTTCTGGACGACCGTGAGTCGATTGCGCTGGTTGTAGCCATACCCGAATGTCCCACTCGGCAGGACATTCGCGGTCGTATTGCCTCTTGCATCGACCTGCCGTGTCGTGGTGCCTACGGCTACTAATCGATGAGTGCCCGGCTGGTAGCTGTAGGTTCCCGTCAGCAAACCTGGCGCCGCCTTGGATAGGCGATCTCCCGTCTTGTTGTATGTATAAGCCTCGACCGCGTTCCCGCTTGGGTCGTTTATTCCAGTCAGACGGTATAGCGAGTCGTATCCATAGGTTTCTGACGCCGGTGAAGCACCCACCGAGTCGCCCAAGGCGGCCACATTGCCCATAACATCGCGTGCCAGGTGCAGCGAGAAGGCCGTGCTGGCGATGTCCGTCAGTTGGCCATTGGCGTCATAGGTGCGGGTCACCGCCTGGCCGTTGCCTAGCATGTACGACGCGATGGGGCCAAAGGGTTGATAGGTGACGTTCGACGCAATGGTCGTCGTCGTCCCGTCGAGCGGCGTGGCTGTCACCGTAGCGATGCGCCCATTGGCATCGTGCCCGTAAGCGATAGTGGTGCCGTTGGCAGTCGTAATGGATTTAAGCCGATCCCCGACGGTCCACGTATAGCTGGTCATCGTGGTTACCGCTCCCACCGTCTGCTGCTTCTTGATCACGTTGCCGTGGCCGTCGTAGCAGTACACGATTCCGCCATTGCCTTCGACCACGCGGGTCAGATGGCCTTTGCTGAAGCCTCCCGTGCACCCCGTGACGGAATCCGATTCGTCGTAGTGATAGGTGACGTTGAGGGTCGTATCAGGATAGGTCGTTCCCGTAAGGCGCCCCAAAGCATCGTAAGTGAGGGCAGTCGCTACCTGGGAAGCGTCCACAGTGCCCACCAGATTACCGGCCACATCATACGTCTGCGTTGTCGTCCCTGTATCCGGGCTGTGCAAACCCGTGACATTGCCAAACGCATCGATATCGTAAGTGGTGTTGAGACCATCGGGGTCGCTGAATCCGGTAATCCTATCCAGGGCGTCGAAGCTGGTCACCGACTGCGCGTTAGCGGTGGCGCTGTTGGTACCTTGGTAATCGCGGATGGTACTCACCAGGCGATTGAGACCGTCGTAGGACTGCTTCTGTTGGACAGACAATCCATCCTGACTGTGCACCAGGTTGCCGTTTCCGTCATAGCTATCGGCAAAGCCCGCAACGAATACCGTTCGATTCAGACCGTCGGTCAGAGCGGTGAGCTGGCCCAACGGATTAAATGTCCGACCGAGGGAGCGTGTGACCGTTCCGGTCGAAGTCAATACCTGCTCGCTGGTGCGATTGCCGGCGGCGTCGAGTGTGTAGTGAATCCGCGCTCCATTAGCATCTGTGATGTCGGTGAGGCGATGGGCGGCATCGTAGGTGTAGGTCGTGGCGACACCATCTGGATCCTGGACTGAGTGCACCGTGCCAGTCGGGTCGTACACGATGGTCGTGATGGCATCGGCGGACGAGGGAGTGCCGGCTGGGTCGACCCGAATCGTCTTTGTCGCGATCCATCCGCGCGGGGTGTAGGTGTAATCGGTCAGGGTTCCGTTCGGATTCCGAACGCGGGTGGGCCTTCCGGCCTTGTCGTACGAGATATAGGTAGTGACCAAGCCAGCACCGTCCGTCGTGGACTTGAGGTCACCTAAGCGGTGGCAGGCTCTCTCTGTTGACGTGCAATTGCTCTCATCATCATCAACATAATAGCTGTAAGAGGTAACATCTTGGATGTCCACTCTGGGGCCATCGGTAGTTAGCAAAAGTCCGACAATGGGGCAGATTACTATGTCGACTGCCTCACAGTACGTATTGAGACGTCTACGAACACCCGCAGGTGCGTCTGCGCCGCTCGTGCACACGTATCCTGGTGCCTTGCGCCAATCGACGTCACACTGTGCAGTGGGTTGACCTCTGCTGTTGTATAACCACAGTGTTCGCGTGAACAGGACATGCGAGGCGCCGCTATAAACACGCCTTTCAACTGGCTGATAGAGATCGTTCCAGGTGGTCTGGGTATCTCTTTGGTCACTCGTTCCCGAGGCTTCGATCTTCTGAGTGAGGAGATGGTTGATATCGTAGGTGTATGTCGTCGTACCTCCGTTGAAGTCTGTCGTTTGCACGAGATCACCCAGAAGGTCGTAAGTTCGGCTTTGGATCGGACCACAGTCTTCGCATGGAGCGCTTAGGGTATTGGCGTAGACGCTGCCGCTTACATGCCAGAACGAGCGGTTTGACACCCCTCTGAGTGGATCGATGACGGTGGTTGTTCCGTCATCATTAAAAGTTAAGTCGTGACGGTTCACGCCATCACCGAGACGTGTGGATATACCCCGGCCAGCAGCGTCGTAGTCATACGTGGCGTATCGCTGCGATAGTTCGTCCAGAATGCCGGTCAGAAGCGGGTAGTTCTGTGGCGCAGCAAGGTGTGCCGCTTCGTTATAAAGAAAGGCGCGGGTCGATCCGTCTGGGGTAGACATGGATGCCAAGTAACCGGTTGCATCGTATGTATATTGATAGACTAGACCGTTCGTGGTCGTTACCGACGAGATGCGATTCAAACTGTCATACTGGAATCGAATGGTACGTCCCTGCTGATCTGTGACTATCGAAAGTCTACGGCCGGTGTTCGGGTCTGCCGGTAATGCCTCGTAACTGAGGACAGTACTTGATCCATTGAAATCATCGACGCGAATGAGTGCGCCGTCGGCGCCATACACTTCTGTCGCGTGGTCGGGGACCCTGCGTAACGTCCATCCGGTGATGGCGCCATTGTCGTCGCGGATTGAGTTAAGTTGATCAGAGACGTCTGACTCGCCGCCCCAAACTCCACCGTTGTATTGGTACGTCCATTCCTGTCCTTCATCGCGTACCACCACGGCTAAAGGCGCGGTTGCTCCAGATGCAGGTGTGTAACGTATTCGCCGCGCATAAGTATAAGTCCAGTGGGGGCCCATCCGAAGGCCTGCGGTTGCAGCATTGCTGTTATAAAAACGCTGGAAATGGAGCGCTTTGTTCAGACGAAAGTCTTCCTCTCTAACAAATACGTTGCCGGTGCCGGCATGAATGGGGTCGCCCACGCAGGTTCCGCAGGGCGGCGGCCCCAACGGCTTGGCCGGGGAGGGGGAAGGAGTAGCCTCACACTGCCAATCCTTAACCATGCTGTGAAGGCCGCCCCATTGAGCCCACGTAAAAGAGAAAGTGCCGTTGGAACCTACTTGGGCATATGGGTTTACGGTGGCATGACACGCCTTTACCAGATATTCGGGATTAGGCTCGCTCATTGTTTTGGCTTGTTCCTGGACACACCAAGCAGCCACGCTCTGGTAGTCATTAGGCGGCGGTGAGGAGCACCATTGGCTGCTTGCTAGTGCCTCATGTCCCCAGAGGAGCATCCATGTAGCAATCAGACCTAACACCGACCTTCGTGCCATGAAAATCGAACGGCGCGTCGACTCGCCGTTGAAAAACGCGGATGTCATGAATTCCCCTTGGTTCGCCATCGATATTACGACGGGTATTGATTATGCAGAGCATAATATCCATCGCTGGGGAATGTCTGTAAGGGAAACCTTACAGGATTTGCAGGAGTTGGCTTTGACCAAATGACAAGGTTCAAGTCAGACGTATCTAGTGCCCTCTTTGACTCGGGCGACCATAGGATGGTCGCTACGCCAATGCGATAGATAGCCAAGCCAGAGCTGCATTCCGTTCAATCATTTGTAGTCCTAGTCGATGCTTGGGCTGTCAGGGTCCCAGCATCTCCTCACAACAGTGCAGTCAAAACCAACGATTCCGCTTCAAAGCAATAAAAATCCCACCCACAATACAAGCCACCAAACACGTAATGGCCGGATAAGCCCAAGGCTTATCCAACTCCGGCATGTGCGCGAAGTTCATTCCATACCAACTCGTAATCAACGTAGGCGCCGCCAACATGGCCGCCCACCCGGCGAGCTTCTTCATCACCTCGTTCTGCCCGAAGGTGACAAGCGCGAGGTTCACGCTGATCGCCGCACCCAGCATCTCGCGCATCGCCGAAATCGATTCGTTGACGCGAAACACATGGTCGTAGATATCACGGAAATAGGCGCGCAACTCATCGTGGATAAGATGCGGATGCAGTCGTGTCAGCTGCGCTACGAGATCCTGCAGCGGTACGACCGCCAGGCGCAGGGTCATCAGTTCACGCTGCATGTCGTAGAGGCGCTTGATGGTCTGGCGGTTCAGCGTTTCGGCGAATATATCGTTTTCGAGTTCGTGCAACTCTTCCCGGAAATCGCGAACGATCGGTAGGAAATTGTCGACGATGAAATCCAGCACGGCGTAGAGCGCATAACTTGGCCCCATCGCCAGAAGCTCGGGCGTTTGCTCGCAGCTGCGTCGCGCCGGCGCATACGATAACGAGGCGCCGTGGCGCACCGTCACGAAGTAGCGCTGCCCGACGAAGATCTGCGTTTCACCGAAGGCGATGTTGCCGCCGACCAGCTGCGCCGTCTGCGCCACGATGAACAGCGAGTCGCCGTAGGCCTCGATCTTGGTGCGCTGGTGTGCGTGCTGGGCATCTTCGATGGCCAGGTCGTGCAGGTCGAATTCCTCCTGCAGCTTCAGCAGCAAGGCCTCGTCGGGTTCGTGCAGGCCCACCCAGACGAACGTATCCGGCTCCTTCAGCACGTCGCTGATGGCTTCGATGGTGATGTCGCCGATGCGTTGCCCGTTGTTCCGGTAGGCGACACAGTTGACGACCATGCCGCCCGAGACAGGGGCGGATGCGACTTCAGGGAGGATCGAGACGGATGCCATGGCGGGCATGATGCCGGTCGGCATGTGACGCGGCAATGCGTTGCAGCGCGGAGCCGTGGCGGCCCGGCACCGGAAAGTTGCATCGCGAGGCATCACATCTCCTTATGCCTCATATACCCACGAACGATTTCAGCTCCTGACGGCACTGGCCGACAATGGCCGCTCGATTGACGGTATGAAATAAAACTGTCAAGCCGATTCATTGCATCTATTGCAGCCGTAGGAAAAAACGATGGCCAAGCAGAGCAGCCAGAAATTCATCGCCCGCAACCGCGCGCCGCGGGTCCAGATCGAGTACGACGTCGAGCTCTACGGGGCCCAGAAGAAAGTCAGCATCCCCTTCGTCATGGGCGTGATGGCCGACCTCTCCGGAGCGAGCGCGGGTGACCTGCCTCCGGTGGAAGAGCGCAAGGCGCTGGAGATCGACGCGGACAACTTCAACGAGCGCCTGGAATCGGCCCGGCCATCGCTCGCCATCGGCGTGCCCAACACGCTGACGGGCGAGAACAGCCTGAACGTCGAGTTGACCTTCGCCCATCTCGACGACTTTTCCCCCGCGGCGATCGCCCGAAACGTGGAGCCGCTGGCGAAGCTGCTTGAGGCACGCACCCAACTGGCCAACCTCGGTACCTACCTGGACGGCAAGGCCGGTGCGGAGAAGCTGATCGCCCAGGCGATACAAGACCCTGCCTTGCTGGCGGCCCTCGCCGCCGCGCGCCATCCCACCGATTCGCAGGAGGGCTGAGCCATGGCCACGCAACAGACCCAGGCCGCCGAGGCACTCGTCGACACCGTCGAAGGCAGCGACTTCGCGGCCCTGCTCACCAAGGAATTCCGTCCGAAGAGCGAGCGGGCCCGCGCCGAGGTGGAGTCCGCCGTGCGTACGCTGGCCGAGCAGGTGCTCGACCATGCCGATATGGTCTCCGACGACGTCTCCCAGACGATCAACGCATATATCGCGGAGATCGACCGCAAGCTCACCGAGCAGATCAACCTGATCCTGCACCACCCGGAATTCCAGAAGCTGGAAGGCACCTGGCGTGGCCTGCATCACCTCGTGACCAACACCGAGTCGGACACGCAGCTGAAGATCCGCGTGATCAACCTGTCGAAGAACGAGCTGGGTCGCACGCTGAAGCGCTACAAGGGCACGGCATGGGACCAGAGCCCGGTTTTCAAGAAGATCTACGAAGAGGAATACGGCCAGTTGGGTGGCGAGCCCTATGGCTGCCTGATCGGCGATTACTACTTCGACCATAGCCCGCAGGACGTGGAGCTGCTTCGCGGCATGTCGCAGGTCGCCGCCGCCTCGCATGCGCCGTTCATCGCCGCCGCCGCCCCGGGCCTTCTCGGCATGGATGGCTGGAACGAACTCGCCAATCCGCGCGATCTCGCGAAGATCTACACCACGCCCGACTACGCCGCCTGGCGCTCGCTGCGTGACAGCGAAGATGCGAAATACGTCGCCCTCACGATGCCGCGCACGCTCGCCCGCCTGCCTTACGGCGCGAAGACCGACCCGGTCGAGGATTTCGACTTCGAGGAAGACACCGGTGGTGCCGATTCCTCGAAATACACCTGGCAGAACGCCGCCTACGCGATGGGCGTGAACATCAACCGTTCGTTCAAGCAGTACGGCTGGTGCACGCGCATCCGCGGCGTCGAGTCGGGCGGCATCATCGATAACCTGCCGGCGCATGTCTTCCCGACCGACGATGGCGGCGTGGACATGAAGTGTCCCACCGAGATCGCCATCACCGACCGCCGTTCGGCCGAACTCGACAAGATGGGCCTGATGCCGGTCGTGCACCGGAAGAACTCCGACATGGCCGCCTTCATCGGTGCGCAGTCGCTCGCGCGTCCCGAGGAGTACGACGATCCGGATGCCACGGCCAACGCCGCGCTCAGTGCGCGCCTTCCCTACATGTTCGCCTGCTCGCGCTTCGCGCATTACCTGAAGTGCATCGTGCGGGACAAGATCGGATCGTTCAGCACGCGTGAGCAGATGGAGAACTGGCTGACCAGCTGGATCCTCAACTACGTCGACGGCGATCCCGTGAACTCCAGCGAGGAAACCAAGGCGCGCAAGCCGCTCGCCGCGGCCCAGGTGGTCGTGGAGGAAGTGGAGGGCAACCCGGGTTACTACACCTCGAAGTTCTACCTCAAGCCGCATTACCAGCTGGAAGGCCTGACCGTATCGCTGCGTCTGGTCGCCCGCCTGCCTTCCGGCAAGGCCGCCTGATTCCACATTCCTTTGAGGAAAGCGTTCCATGGCATACGACATGCACATCAAGTTCGGCCCCGGTCAGGTCTCGATCGAGGGCGCGTCCAACCACGCCAAGCACAAGGGCCAGGTGCCGATCATCGCCTGGGCGTGGGGCGCCAGCAATTCCGGAAACCTGCATACCGGCGCTGGTTATGCCTCGGGCGGCAAGGCCAACGTGCAGGACATCACGATCACGAAATTCGTCGACTCCTGCTCCAACGCGCTGCTCAACGCCTGCTGCACGGGTGCGCGCGTGGACAGCGCCACGCTATACGTGACCAATGCCACGGGCGAACAGACCGACTTCCTCACCATCGAGTTGAGCGAGGGAGTGATGGTCACCTCGGTGTCCACGGGTGGCAGCGGTGGCGACGAGCGCCTCACCGAGAACATCACCCTGCATTTCGGCAAGTTCAAATACTCGTTCCAGCCGCAGAACGACAAGGGCAAGGCGGAGGGCGGCACCAAGGACTTCACCTACGATATGCAACAGGTGAAGGGTCAGGCCTGATCCACCCATGGCCGAGCTGACCACCCAGGAGCGGCTCCAGCCTTCGTTGCTGGACCGCCTTCGCGACGACGAACCGCATGTGACGGAGGAAAGCCGCGAGAAGCGCGTCATGACCGCGGCGCGCCTGCGCGAGTACGTCGTGCGCGACCTGGGCTGGCTGTTCAACTGCACGCGGCACTGGTCGCCCGAAGACCTGGTGGGGCTGCCGTACGTGGAGGACTCCGTCCTCGACTACGGCGTCCCCGATCTCACCGGTGCGGCCATCGCGGGCATGGACATCGAATCGCTGAGCCAGCGCCTGCGCGCCGCGATCGTCGCCTTCGAGCCACGGCTCGACCCGGCCACGCTGCATGTCGACGTGCAGGCGGACACGACACGGATGGACCGCCTGACGCTGTCCTTCCGGATCGAGTCGACGATGTGGGCGCAACCGTTGCCCCTGAATCTCTACCTGAAGACCGAGGTCGATCTGGAAACCGCACGCTTCAGCGTTTTCGACGGCCTCGGCTGAGCATCATGGACCCCCGACTGCTTCACTACTACAGCCAGGAACTCCAGCACGTCCGCGAGACGGGCGCGGAGTTCGCGAGCGCCTATCCGAAGATCGCCGGCCGCCTGGGCATGGAGGGCATGGAGTGCGCGGACCCCTATGTGGAGCGTTTGCTGGAAGGCTTCGCATTCATGGCCGCGCGCGTGCAGATGAAGCTGGACGCACAGCATCCCGTGTTCACCCAGCACCTGCTGCGCATGCTTTACCCGCATTATCTCGCTCCGGTCCCCTCCATGACCGTGGTGGAGATGACGCCTGACAGCGCGGAGAGCCTTCCGGTGGACGGACACCTCGTCCCGCGTGGCAGCGCGTTGCGCAGCCAGATCGGTTTCGGCGAACGGACCGCCTGCGAATACCGCACCGCTCACGCCGTCACCTTGCTGCCGCTGGAGCTTCGCGAAGCGCGTTACCTGGCGAGTACTGCGGCGATCGCGGCCGTGGGGGTGTCGCCCCCCGCAGGCACATCTCCCCGCGCCGCTTTGCGACTGCGCTTCCAACTCGGCGCAGGCGCGCGACTGGACGCGCTGTCGTTCGACGAGTTGCCCCTGTTCTTCGCCGGCGGCGGGGACCTGCCCGGGCTTCTCTATGAGCAGGTGCTGGGCAACGGCCTGGGTTTCTCCGTCATCGCCGGCGATACGAACCGCTTCGTCGAGCAGGTGCGCATCGAGGCACGCGGCTTCGCGGACGACGAAGCCTTGCTGCCGGTCTCCGATCGCTCGTTCAGCGGCTATCGCTTGTTGCAGGAATACTTCGCCTGTCCGCAACGCTTCCAATTCGCGGCGTTCACCGGCCTGCATCGCGTGCTGCAACAGTCTTCGGCGAGTGAGTTCGATATCGTCGTGTGGCTGGATCGCTCGGTACCACGGCTGGACAACGCGGTCGATGCGTCGTACCTGCGCCTGTTCTGTACACCGGCGATCAATCTGTTCCCCCGACGCGCCGATCGCATCCATCTTCGCGACGGCGCTGTCGAGTACCACGTACTGGCGGATCGGGCGCGCCCCATGGATTTCGAGGTCGTCGAGGTCGACGAGGTCCAGGGTTTCGGCGACAGCCAGGAGCCGGAGCAGAGCTTCCACCCCTTCTACGGCGGGCAGGATCGCACGTGGCACGATCCCGCGGCCGCGTTCTACACGCTGCGCCGCGAGCCACGTCTTGCCTCCACGCGGCAACGTCGTGACGGCCCTAGGTCGAGCTACACGGGCGGCGAAGTGTTCCTCTCCCTGGTCGACGGGCGCGAGGCGCCTTATGCCAGCAGCCTGCGCCAGGTCGGCATGCGACTGCTTTGCAGCAATCGCGATCTGCCGCTGCACATGCCGGTGGGAAAGGGACGCACGGATTTCCTGCTCGACAGCGACGCCCCGGTGCGCAGCGTGCGCTGCCTCGCCGGACCCACGCGCCCCCGGCCCGCGATCGCGGAAGGGCAGGCGGCCTGGAAGCTCATCAGCCACCTGCAGCTCAATTACCTGTCACTGCTGGAACACGAGCAGGGGGCGATGGCGCTGCGCGAGATGCTTTCGCTTTACAGCGACGAGAACGATGCGGCATCGCGTCGCCTCGTCGAAGGCGTGCGTGACGTGCGTTCCACGCCGATCGTCCGCCGCCTGCCGATCGCCGGTCCGGTCACGTACGGACGCGGCCTGGAGATTCGACTCACCTGCGAGGAGCGCGCCTTCGAAGGCACCGGCACCTTCCTGTTCGGCTCCATCATGCAGCACTTCTTCTCGAGGTACGTCTCGCTGAACTCGTTCACCGAAACCGTACTGCATACCCTGGAACGCAACGAGGTAGCCCGGTGGACGGCTCGATCCGGCACGCGCCCGATCCTGTAGCGCTGCTCGAAGCGATACGCGCCGAACCGGCTTCCTTCGACTGGTTCGATGCGTTGCGCCGTATCGAGTGCGTATACGACGATCGCCCCAGGCTTGGCCATTCGATCCGGCCGGCGGACGATCCCGTGCGCCTGGCGCACACGCCTTCGCTCGCCTTCCACCCGCGCAGCATCGATCGCGTGGAAACAGAAGGCGGGAAGCCGCGCGTCCATAGCCTGATGCTCGGGTTGTGGGGACCGAACGGCGGTTTGCCCTTGCATCTCACCGAATACGTGTTAGAGCGCGAGCGCACGGCGCGGGACCGCACGTTCACGGCATTCGCGGACGTGTTCCACCACCGCATGCTGAGCTTCTTCTATCGCGCCTGGGCCGACGCACAACCCACCGTCCAGATGGACCGCCCCACCGAGGACGCCTTCGCCGGTTTCCTCGGCGCATTGTCGGGCATCGGCATTCCCGCACTGACGGAACGTGATGCGTTGCCTGACCGTTTCCGCCGGTACATGGCAGGGCGCGTCCTGTCCCAGGCGAGGAATGCCGAAGGTCTTGTCGCCTTCCTCGCCGCCTTCTTCGCCGTGCCCGTAAGAATCGAGGAATTCGCGGTGGCCTGGCTCGTCCTCCCGGAGGACGGGCGTCTGCGCATGGGTGGCGGCATGGCGACGCTGGGTACCGCGACGGTGCTGGGTACAGCCGTGCGCGATGCGCAGCATCGGTTCCGGATTCGCATCGGCCCGGTAGGCCTGTCCGACTACCGTCGCTTCCAGCCGGGTGGCGAGGCACTGCGTGAACTCGTCGCCGCGGTCCGCTTCTATGCGGGCGACGAGAAGGACTGGGACGTCCAGGTGATCCTCCGCCGCGACGAGGTGCCCCTCACGCACATGGGTCGCTCGGGACGGCTCGGCCTGTCGTCCTGGATGGGCCGCTTCCCTGGCCCCGGCGATGCCGACGACCTCGTGCTGCAACCCCTTTCCCCATCGAATCGCCCAAGGATGCCGTCGTGACCGACATCAGCCGTGCCGCCCTGTTCGGCAAGCTCAACGCCATCGCCTACAAGGCGATCGAAGGCGCCACCGTGGCGTGCCGCCTGCGTGGCCACCGCGAGGTGGAACTCGTGCACTGGTTGCAGCAGATCCTCGGTCTGGCGGACTCGGACCTGCACCGCATCGTCCGCCACGCGGGAATCGAGCCCTCGCGTCTCGCCCGCGACATCACCGACACGCTCGAGCGCCTGCCCGGCGGCGCCTCCTCGGTGAGCGACCTGTCGGCGGATATCGAGGAAGCCGTCGAGCGCGCCTGGGTGTATGCGACCTTGCGTTTCGGTGAAGCACACGTGCGCACGGGCTACCTGATCGCCGCCATCGCGCGAACGCGACGCTTGCGGCATGTGCTGACCGGTATCTCGACCGAGTTCGAAAAGCTGCGCGCCGAGGCCCTTATCGACGACCTGCCGCGCATCGTCGCCGGCTCGCCGGAGGATCGCCTCGGCGCCAACGACGGGTTCCGCATCGATGGGCGGCCAGGCGGTGACGCCAGCGAGCCGGTCCCGGCCGCGCTCGGCAAACGGGAGGGTTTGCAGCGTTACACGATCGACCTCACCGAGCAGGCGCGTACCGGCAAGATCGACCCCGTCGTCGGCCGCGAGGAGGAGATCCGTCAGGTCGTCGACATTCTCATGCGCCGGCGGCAGAACAATCCCATGCTGGTCGGTGAAGCCGGCGTCGGCAAGACAGCCGTCGTCGAAGGCTTCGCACGGCGCATCGCCGAAGGCGACGTGCCACCCGCGCTTCGCGAGGTGGAATTGCGCGTGCTCGATGTCGGCCTGCTGCAAGCCGGCGCGAGCATGAAGGGCGAATTCGAGAGCCGGCTGCGCCAGGTGATCGACGAGGTGAACGCCTCGGAGCGCCCCATCATCCTGTTCATCGACGAAGCGCACACCCTGGTCGGCGCGGGTGGCGCGGCGGGCACGGGCGACGCCGCCAACCTGCTGAAGCCCGCGCTCGCCCGCGGCAACTTGCGCACGATCGGCGCCACCACCTGGGCCGAATACAAGAAACACATCGAAAAGGACCCTGCGCTGACCCGGCGTTTCCAGACGGTGCATGTCGGCGAGCCGGACGAAGCGCGCGGCGTGCTCATGTTGCGCACCGTGGCGGGCGTGATGGAGGCACACCATGGCGTGCAGGTGCTCGACGAAGCGATCGAGGCGGCGGTGAAGCTCTCGCATCGCTACATCCCGGCGCGGCAGCTGCCCGACAAGGCCGTGAGCCTCCTGGACACGGCATGCGCGCGGGTCGCCGTGAGCCAGCATGCCATTCCGGCGGCGGTGGATGACTCCCGCAAGCGCATCCAGGCGCTCGAAACGGAGCTGGCCATCATCGTGCGTGAAAAGACGGTGGGAATCGACGTGGCCGACCGCGAGTCCGCCGTCACGGTGAAGCTGTCCGACGAGCGCATGCGCCTGGATGCCCTCGAAACTGATTGGGCGGAGGAGAAGCAACTCGTCGGCCGGGTGCTCGCCCTGCGTGCCCGGCTGCACGAGGAAGGCGCGCTCGATGAGTCCGGCCGGGTGGCCGCGCTGGACGAACTGCGTCTCCTGCAAGCCAGCCTGGCCGAACGGCAATGCGAGACGCCGCTGGTCCTGCCCAGCGTGGACCAGCAGGCGGTGGCTACCGTGATCGCCGACTGGACCGGCATTCCCGTCGGCCGCATGTTGCGCAGCGAACTGGAAACGGTGATGAACCTCGGCAGCCTCATGGCGCGTAGGGTCATCGGCCAGGACCACGCGATGGAAACGATCGCCCGGCGCATCCAGACGTCTCGCGCGGGCCTTGACAATCCCGATAAACCGATCGGCGTCTTCCTGCTCGCGGGCACCTCCGGCGTGGGCAAGACGGAGACGGCGCTGGCGCTGGCCGAGACCCTGTATGGCGGTGAGCACAACCTCATCACCATCAACATGAGCGAGTTCCAGGAGGCGCACACGGTCTCCACGCTGAAGGGGGCGCCGCCGGGCTACGTGGGCTATGGCGAAGGCGGGGTGCTGACCGAGGCCGTGCGCCGCAAGCCTTATTCGGTGGTGCTGCTCGACGAAGTGGAGAAGGCCCATCCCGATGTGCACGAGATCTTCTTCCAGGTCTTCGACAAGGGGGTGATGGAGGACGGGGAAGGGCGGACCATCGACTTCCGCAACACCCTGATCATCCTGACCAGCAACGTCGGTACCGATACGATCGCAAGGCTGTGCGGCCGCGAGGGCCGCGTACCCGATCCGGAGGAAATGACGAGCGCGCTGCGGGCGCCCCTGCTCGATGTGTTTCCGCCGGCCCTGCTTGGGCGCCTCGTGACCATTCCCTATTACCCCTTGAGCGCGTCCATGCTGGAACGCATCGTCCGCCTGCAACTGGAGCGCATCAAGCAGCGCGTGCAGTCGCGCTATCGCGTGCCCTTCGCGTACGACGACGAGGTGGTCGGCAGGGTCGTCTCGCGCTGTACCGAGGGCGAATCCGGCGGCCGCATGATCGACGCCATCCTGACCAACACGATGCTTCCCGATGTCAGTCGCGCCTTCCTCGAACGAACGATGCGAGGCGAAGTGGTGAAGCGAGTGGAGGTGGGCGTCGCGGATGGCGGTTTCACCTACCGGTTCGAAGACGGGGCGCACTGATATGACGATATCGCTGACATTGACGCCCGAGGCCTACTCGCGCTTCCTGGTCGCTTTCCGGCAGGCGAATTTCGCGAACGTTCCGGCCGGGTCGGAGATCGACGTCTCGTATGTCGACGACGAGGGGCTGGGCCACTCGTATTTCTATCACACGCCGAATTTCGAATTGTTCGCGTACAGCCACGGAAATGGCTCGCGCATCGTGCTCACCGACTACAACTACAAGGAAAAGGACCTGGTCGGAAAGGCCGGGCGCGACGATTTCAAGCACGCGCTGGCACGTGGCGCTGGTGGCGGAACACAGATGAATCCGGACCTTGCGAAGGTGGTGGCGCTGACCTCCGAGGCGGCCCGGTCGCGGCTGGTCGAGAAGATCATGCGCGGCGTGGTCGGCAACCGCCAGATGGCCGATCTTCCCGCGCTCAAGAAGGTGTTCAACGACTACAGCAAGGTCGCGACATTCTGCCGGTACCGGTTGGCGTCGAACAGTTACTCGCCCACGTGGCGACCCATCGATGCCAGCGACTACTTGCGCTACTACACGCACAAGGATTTCAGCGGCGATCGCCAGAAAATGTTGAACAACATCTACACGCTGTAGTTGGGGACGTACTCATGGCCAACGGAAATCATGTCTTCAACGACTTCGAGAGCTGCATCGTCTCGTGCTTCGTCCTGCTCCTCGAGCAGTACAAACTGGAGCGTCACTTCAACGCGTTGAATGGAAGCGGGGGTGACATGGCGGAAGGGCGCCGTGTCATGAACTCGAAGTTCGCCGCCTCGTATCCCTTGCTGCTGGAGATAAGGGCGCATCCGCGCATGAGGGAACGAAGCTGGATACAGGATGACGAGCGCGTGGAGGCGAACGACCACAATTCGATCGAGTTCGGCAAGAAGGCGAAGGATTTCAAGGACGTTTTCTATAAGTGGGTTTGCGGCGTGCCCGCCGACCCCATGATGGCCTGGCGCGACATGGTGAACGCGGGCCAGGACCCGGCGGCGCGCAAGGGGTTCATCGAGGGAAGCTCGCTGGCGCAGGCGCCGAAGAGCGGCGATGCGCGAAAGGAACTGTGCAGGCAGGTGGAACTGTTCATCCGTGGCGACCTCACGCGGCTGGTGGCGAAGTGGCTCGTCGCGATCAGGCAGGACCTCTCGACCGCGGGGGCGGTGGAGTATGCCGGCGACGAGACCGCCTGGCGGAATGTCCTGCGACGCGGGCTCGCCGGCTGGTCCGCCGAACCGTCGGCTCGTTGACCCGGCCATGGCGCATGCCATCACCCTTTCGTCCCGCATGGGAGATGCCCTTTTGTTCGCCAACATGACGGCGAAGGAAGAGCTCGGTCGGTTGTTCGACCTGCGCATCGAAGCGATCAGCAAGAACGCGCAGGCCGACCTGCGTGCACTCCTGGGTACGCCGATGACCGTGAAGATGGTCACGCCGCAAGGCGTCGTCCGCTACTTCAACGGCATCGTCGCCGAGGCGGAGCAGGGCGCCTTCATCAGCATCCAGAACGTTCGCTATGCGGTCTATGCGTTCCGCGTCGTGCCGACGCCCTGGCTTCTCCGGCAAACGTCCGATTGCCGCATCTACAAGGGCAAGACGGTGCCGCAGATCGTGCGCGAGGTTCTCGCGGAGTTCGGGTACGGCGACGTGCGGCTCGCCCTGGGCGCGAGCTATACGGCTCGCGAATACTGCGTGCAGTACCGCGAGAGCTACTTCGATTTCATCAGCCGGTTGATGGAGCAGGAAGGCATCTATTACTTCTTCACCCACGCATCGTCCAGCCACACGATGGTGCTCGCCGACGCGCTGGGCGCTCATGCGCCTCGGCCGGGGTTCGAGACGCTTCCCTATGCGCCTCCCACCGAGCGCGGCCATCGGATGAAGGCATCGGTCAGTGACTGGCACGTCGCCCGCAGCGTGAATCCCACGCGCGTACGCATGGACGACTATGACTACCAGAGACCCAGGGCCTCGCTGCTTGCGAACGAGCCGGTGACGGACGGACCCGATATCCATGCCGTGCCGGGGCTGGAAATCTACGATTACCCATACGGGTCGGTGGGCCATGCCCAGCAGATGGCGGACGGCCAGCGTTTCGCCAGGGTCCGTGTCGATGCGCTCAACGTCGCCGACGCGATCAGCGAAGGGTCCACGGACGCGGTCGGCCTGGCGACCGGGGATCTCTTCACCCTGAAGGACTTCCCTCTGGCGGATGCGAACCAGGAATACCTGGTGATCGGTTCGACGACGCGCATGGTCGAAGTGGATTACCAGGCGGGCGGCGTGGAGCCGGATGCCGACGAGGCGCCCTTCGCCTGTCGCTTCCGTGCCATCCGTAGCCGGCAGCCTTTCCGTTCGGCACAGGTCACCCCGCGTCCGTCCATCGCGGGCGTGCAGACGGCCGTCGTTTACGGTCAGGCCGATGAAGACATCCAGGTGGATTCACTCGGACGCGTGCAGGTGACCTTCTTCTGGAATACGCCGGGCAAGCCGAAGTCCGACCAGTCCTGCCCCGTGCGTATCGGTTCGTCGTGGGCTGGCAAGCGCTGGGGCGCGCAGTTCGTTCCGCGCGTGGGGCAAGAGGTAGTGGTGGCCTTCCTCGATGGCGACCCGGACCGGCCACTGATCATCGGCAGCGTCTACAACCAGGACCACCAGCCGCCGTATCCGTTGCCGGAGCAGAAGACCCGCAGCGGTGTCGTCAGCCGCAGCCTGATGGGCTCGGCGGGCGAGGCGAACGAGATTCGCTTCGAAGACCGCAAGGGCGCGGAAGAACTGTTGCTGCACGCCCAGCGAGACCTCCGCCACGAGGCGGAGAACGATCACATCAGCACGATCGACCGCGATGAAACGACCGCGATCAAGCGCGATCGCAGCCACGACATCGGTCGTGACGACAGCCTGCGCGTGGGCCGTCGCTTGCGTATCGAAGCCGGGGAGGAGATCGAACTCGTCACCGGCCTCGCCCGGATCGTGCTGAGGCGGACCGGCGAAATCGAGATCGCCGGCACGACGTTGCGCCTGACCGGCACCGGCGCGTTGAACCTCACGGCTGGAGGCGCGGCGTCGATCACGTCGGGGGCGGCGGTATCGCTGACCGCGGGTGCCACGGTGACGGTGAACGCCACCGCCGCCATCGCAGTCACCGCGGGCGCGGCCTTGATGCTTTCTTCCACCGCTGGACCGGCCGTGCTCAAGGGCACGCCGCCATTGCTGCTATGACCACGACAACGACCAGTATCACCGGGGCCGCCACGGACATGGGCCTGGACGCGGCCGCCATGGCGCGGTTGAGCAACGGAATGACCCCGCGGGCCGCGGTGCAGGCCTTGCTCGACGGTGACCACGCGGGCGCGGCGTTGCGCTTGCAGATGCGCCTGTTGCCGCGTGGCTACGTGGTGCCCTGGTTGTGCCAATGCGCCGCCGGCGTGGCGATCGCCGAGGAAGACCGCCCCGGGCTGCATCTCGCCGAGGCGTGGTTGCGCGATCGTGACGAGGCCAACCGGCGCAAGGCGCTCGCCTATGCGGCCAGCCGCCACTACGTCGGCGCGGGCGCCTTGATCGCCGCCAGCGCGGGATGGTCCGAGGGCTTCCTGCTCGATGCCTCGGGCAAGGAAGTCGCCCCCGTCGCCGCACACCTGATGGCGGTCGTCGCCGCAGGCGCCTTGTTGACCCTTGCCGCGGCCGGCGACGACTTCGACGCGCGTTGCCGCGCCTTCGTCACATCGGCCCTTGGCCTGCTCCGATCGGAGGATTCCGTATGAACCGTTATGCCGGACCCAGCCTGGTCCTCTCCGTGCTCGGCGCACGTACCGAGGAAATCGCCGACCGGGCGTCGGTGCGCGTGGAAGGGAGCGACCTCACCATCGGTCGTGCGGAGCAGTGCGATTGGGTGCTCCATGCCCACGGTGTTTCGCGACAGCATGCGGTCGTACGCCATCTCAATGGCCTGTACTTCCTGGAGGACCGCAGCACCAACGGCATGTTGCTCAACGGCACGCCTCTTCGCGGCGGCGAGCCGGCGCTGCTTGGCGACGGCGACCTCGTCCAGATCGATACGTTCGAAGTCCTCGTCGCCATCGAGTCGCCTGTCGAGCAGGTGGCGCGAACCACGGCGCGGCGCGAAACGCGTGACATCGCGGATACCGCGCCTGCCGTTCGGCCGCCGGCGCCGGCGATCGACGTCGCGCAGGCACCGTCACTATCTCTGGTTCCGGGCGAGGGAGGCGCGACTGCGTCACTCGACCCGCTTGCATGGTTCCAGACCGTATCGCCCATGGGCCTGGACGAAGCGCGGTCGACCGTCGGTTCCCCGACACCCTGGAGCCATGTGTCGCCGATGGACGAACATCTCGTCGTGCCGCGTGTGGACCACGACGCCGTGCCCCGTCCGACGGCGGTGCTACCGGAAAACTGGGACAGGACACGGAGCCTGTTCCGCGAGCCGGTGCCGGACCCCGTGTCGACAGCCACCGAGGCACCTGTCGCCGAAATGCCAGTCTCCGAGGTACCCGTTGCCGTGGACGCGAAGGTCGAGGCCCCGCCATCGCCCGTTTCGTCACCATCGCCATCCGGCACGACACATGCCGCTGTCGAGCCGCTCTTCCTGCTCGTCCTGGAGGGCGTGATGGATGTCCTTCGTGCGCGCGCGGAATTGAAGAACGGTTTCCGCATGCCCGCCACGCTGATCCGCCGGACGGAAAACAATCCGTTGAAGTTCGCGCCCACGGCGGGGGAAGCCATGGCTCGCCTGCTCGCGGCGCCGAACGAAGCCTTCCTCTCGGGCGAAGCGGCCATCGTCGACGCGATGGACGATATCCGCCTCCATCAGGTGGCCTTGCTTTCCGGCGTACGCGCCGCCTTCGACGACCTCATCGCCCAGTTCGACCCCGCACGCTTCGAAGACGAGGGAGGTTCGCGCCGATCGCGTTTCCTGCCCGGTGCGGGGAAAGGCGCGTGGGATCGCTACCGCGCGCATTACCAGGGCCTGGCCGCCGATCCCGACGAACGGTTTCGTCGCCTGTTCGGCGACGAGTTCGCACGGGCGTATGAAGACCAGCTGGCACGCTTCAAGAGCGACGGAGCCGCACGATGACCTCGTTCAACAAGGTGGTGTGGAGCGAAGGACTGTTCCTTCGCCCGCAGCACATGCAGCAGCAGGACCGTTACACGGAGCGCTACATCGAATTGCGGGCGGCCACGCTGCGCCCGCATCCATGGGGCTTCGACGAACTGGAACTGGAGCGGGACCTGCTGGCCATCGGCAAGCTCGGCATTCGTCGCGCGCGCGGCGTCTTTCCCGACGGCACGCCGTTCTCCATGCCCGATCGCGATCCCTTGCCCCCACCGCTCGACATCGATCCGAACTGGCGCGACCAGGTCATCCATCTCACCTTGCCCTTGCGTTCGGCGACGCAGGCCGAAAGCGTGTGGCCCGACACCGCGTCGCCAGGGCAATTGGCGCGCTTCCGCGTTCGCGAGGCCGAGGTGGCCGATGCGTCGGGCAGCACCACCGGAACGGTGATGCTCGAGGTCGGCGGGCTCAGCGCGCGGCTCGTCGCCGCCAGCCAACCGCGCGAGGGCCTGGTCGACCTGCCTCTGGCGCACCTCGTCGAATGCCGCGCCGACCGCCGCGTGGTGCTCGACGACGGCTTCATTCCCAGCGCCTTGTCCTGTCGTGCCTCGGCGAGCCTGAGCCTGTTCCTCACCGAGTTGCTGGGCTTGCTGCATCAACGCGGCGAGGCGTTGGCCGCACGCGTGGCCGGCAACGATCGCACCAGTACCGCCGAGCTGTCGGATTTCCTCATGCTCCAGCTGGTCAACCGTTACCAGCCCCAACTGGCCCATCTGGCCGAGGCGCCGCTCCTGCATCCGGAAGACCTCTACCGGATGTTGCTCGGCATGGCGGGGGAATTGGCGACCTTCACCACGCCAGGCAAGCGCAGCGACGTCTTCCCGTCGTATCGCCATGAGCGTCTGCGCGAGAGTTTCGAGCCCTTGATCGATGCGTTGCGCATGAGCCTCAGCGCCGTCCTGGAGCAGACGGCGATCCCGGTACCGCTGCAACAGAGGAAGTACGGAGTATGGGTGGGCACCGTCGCGGACACGACGCTGTTCGATGGCGCCGCTTTCGTGCTCGCCGCCAAGGCGGACATCGCCGCGGCGGACATGCGCCGCCGGCTGCCCTCGCAATCGAAGATCGGGCCGGTCGAGAAGATCCGCGATCTCGTCAACCTGCAATTGCCCGGCATCGCCGTGGCGTCGATGTCCAGTGCGCCGCGCCAGATCCCGTACCACGCGGGCTACCAGTATTTCGAACTCGACAAGGCCTCGCCGATGTGGAAAACCCTGCGCACGTCCGGCGGCGTGGCGCTGCATTTCGGTAACGGTTTCGATGGGCTCGAACTCGAACTGTGGGCGGTGAGGAACTGATTCGATGACGACCGACGAGAGGCCGGGCTATCGCCCGGACGACGCGACCATCGTGCGTCCGAGTGCCGCGCGTGAACCGTCACCCGCGCCGCTACGGAGTGAACGCGAGCCAGGGTGGCAAACCGCCGCCGCGCCGCAGGAATTGCCCATGGCGGGCGGCAACCCGCTGGTGCGGGCGGCCAATCCGTTGCTCCTGCTTGCCGCGCAATTGCGCAACAGCGCCGAACCACCGGACGCCGCGTTCCTGCGCGAGCGCGCCATGACTTCGATCCGCCGCTTCGACGACATGGCGGCGCGCGCCGGCGTGGACGCGCCGACAGGCGTGGCCGCGCGTTACGTCCTGTGCACGATGCTGGACGAGGCGGTGCTGGATTCGCCCTGGGGTGACCAGACCGGATGGCAGCGCCAGACCCTGCTGGTGACCTTCCATGGCGAGACCTACGGCGGCGAGAAGTTCTTCGCCATCCTCGACCGCCTCGCCCAGGACATGGTTCGCCACATCGACCTCGTCGAGATGATGTACCTGTGTCTCGCGCTCGGTTTCGGCGGGAAATACCTCGTGGAGCCCGGCGGCATGTCGCGGCTCGCGGATCGCCGTGAGGATCTCTACCGGCGGATCATGGCGTATCGTTCCGCCGCTCCCGCCGAGTTGTCGCCACGATGGCGTGGCCTGGACCGGCCGCTCGTGCCGAGGCGTGGCATGCCGGTGTGGATGGCGGCGCTGGTGGCGCTATGCATCGTCGCCGGTACGTGGGTCTACCTTCACGGCCGCCTCAACGGGATCACCGATCCGGTGAGTTCGCGGCTTGCCGCCATCGGCCTGCACGGCGTGCCGCTGCCAGCGACCGGTACACCGGCCAGGCCCCCAGCCGCGAGCCTGCGTCAGTTGCTCGCCAGCGACGAGCGCAGCGGGGCGCTGGCCATCGACGAGAAGCCGGACGGCCAGGCGACGCTACGCCTCGCCGCCACGAACATGTTTCCCTCGGGCGGCGCGGACGTGGCACCGGAGCAGGCGGCGCTGCTGTCCCGTGTCGCCCGCGCGCTCGACCAGTTGCGTGGCCGCATCGTCGTCGTGGGTCATACGGATGACCAGCCGATCCGGTCGCTTCGCTTCAAGGACAACTTCGAACTGTCGGCGGCACGCGCGCGCAACGTCAGCGCCATCCTAAGCCGCGACCTGCGCGATCCACGTCGCCTGGAATCCAGCGGAGCCGGTGCCTCGCAACCGGTCGCGACACCGCCCGACCTGCCCGCCAACCGCGCGCGTAACCGTCGCGTCGAGATCCTGTTCATGCCGGAGGCCGGATGAAGACCCTTGCCGACCTGTTCCATGCGTCCTGGATACGTGCGCTGCTCGGCATCGCCCTGTGTGCATCGTTGATCGGATTCGGTGGCCCGTATCTCGGCATCGGCGATACACAGCCACTGGCCAGCGTCACCTCGCGGGTCGTGGCGATCGCCGTGGTGGCCGGCGTGTGGATCGGTGTCCTGATCGGACGTCGCTGGCTCGCTGCCCGTCGCAGCGAGCAACTCGGCGCAGAACTCTCCTCGCAACCCGACGGGGCGCGTGCGGATTCCGATGCGCGCGCGCGTGCCGAGCGTGAAGCCTTGCGCCACCGCTTCGCCGAAGCCATGGCCGTGCTGCGCAAGCGTCGCGATGGCGGTGGCGACCTGCGGGAACTGCCGTGGTACCTGCTCATCGGCGCGCCGGGCTCGGGCAAGAGCACCCTGCTCGAGCACTCGGGCTTCGAGTTCCCATTGCTCGGCGGCATGGGCCAGCGTTCACTCGGAGGCGTCGGTGGCACGCGCGATTGCGATTGGTGGTTCACCGATCGCGCGGTGTTCCTCGACACCGCGGGCCGTTATACGACGCAGGACTCCGATCCGCATGCCGATGCCTCGGCGTGGACGGGCTTCCTCGGCCTCTTGAAGCGTCATCGCCGGCGTCGACCGGTGAACGGCATCCTGCTTACGATGAGCGTCGCCGACGTCCTGACCATGACGGATGCCGAGCGGCAGCAGCATGCGCAAAGGCTGCGCGGACGTCTCGACGAGATCGGCACCCAGCTCGGCGTCGTGGTGCCGGTGTACATGATGTTCACCAAGTGCGATCTCGTGGCGGGCTTCATGGAGTTCTTCGATGCGCTCGACCCGGCAGGGCGCGCCCAGGTATGGGGCACGACCTTCACCGCCGCGCAAAGCGTGCAGGGTGGCGCGCCGGCGTTGCTGGGTGCGGAATTCGACGTCTTGCTGGAGCGGATCGACGAGCGCGTGATCGAGCGGATGCACGCCGAGCGCGACGTGCGCAGGCGGGCACGGATACTGACCTTTCCGCAGCAGTTGCGCGCATTCCGCGAAGCGGCCTTGCCGCTGGTCTCGACGGTCTTCGGCAGCCATGCCTATGGACGGCCGCCGCTCTTGCGCGGTGTGTACCTCACGTCGGGCACGCAGGAAGGCACACCGATCGATCGCGTGCTCTCGGCGGTCGGACGTTCCTTCGGTATGCACGCCGCCGCGCCGGTATCCGTCCGCGCGCAGAGGCGAACGTACTTCATCGAGCGGTTGTTGAAGGAAACGATCCTGCCGGAGGCGGGCTTCGTCGGTGCCGACCCGGCCGCATGGCGTCGGCGTCGCCTGGCCGAGGCGGCGGCGATCGGTGGCATCGGTGTGCTGGGCGCCGTTCTCGTGGTCGGCATGGCGACGAGTTTTGGCCGTAACGCCGATTACGTCGCGCGTGTCGACCAGGCCTTGCACGACTTCCCCGGCGATGACGTGGGTACGAAGCCGGCATCGTTGCGCCAGTACTACGCGCAGGCGTTGCAGCGCCTCGACACGCTGGAGCGTGCCGAGCAGGTGGCGGGGCAGGTGCGCGATCGGACGCCATGGTCCATGCGCTTCGGACTGTTCCAGGGTGACGCGGTTTTCGATGAAGTACGAGGAGCGCATGAGCGCGAGTTCCAGGCCAGCGTCGTTCCGGGACTCGCGTTGCAGTTCCGTGACGATTTGCGTGGCCTTGCCGGCGACCCGCAACAGCTCTACTACGTACTCAAGGGTTACCTCATGCTCGGCGATACCAGCCATCGCGATAGCGACCAGCTCGTTCTGCTGGCCGGCGAGCGATGGCGCGAGGTGTTTCCCGATGAGGACAGCCTCGTGCAGGCTTTGGAAGGTCATTTCCGCATCCTCTTCGATGGGCACGACAAGATGCGGGCCTTGCCGCTCGATCACTCCCTGGTCGAAGCGGCCCGCGCCACGTTGCGCGCGGCGGACCTGGCGACGCTGGTTTACGGGGGAGTGAAAATCGACGGCGCGTCGCGTCGCGATGCGCCGGTGCGGCTGGATCGCATCCTGGGGCTGCGTGGCGATGTATTCCGCCGTCGCAGTGGCGCGCCGCTGTCCAGGCCGTTACCGGCGTTGTTCACGCGGCCGGTGTTCACCGCGATGGTGCAGACGGCACCTGCCTCGGGTGGCGGCCCGGGTGGCGGGATCGCCAGCGCGGTGGATCGCTTCGTCGCCGACGGCTGGGTGTTCGGCGCCACGGCGGCGGACCCCTTGCGGCGCGTGTCGCTCGTCGCCCAGGTGCGCGCGCTTTATGTGGCCGACTATATCCGTGCGTGGGATGACCTGCTCGGTGATCTCGAGCTGCAACCCGTGAGCAACGTGCAGGAAGCCAGCGGCGTGGCCGCAAGACTGGCTGGCCCGGGTTCGCCGCTGAAGGCGCTGCTGGCGCTCGTGCGCGACAACACGGGCGGTACGGACGATGGCGCGTCCGCGCCGATCGTCGAACACTTCGCCGCGCTCAACCAGTTGACCGATGGCGCGGTCGGCGCGACCCCACTGGACCATACCCTCGGCACGCTCGACCAACTGAGCAAGACCCTGCTGAGCCTGAATCCGGCTGCGGATGCGATCGGCCGTCCCGATCCCACGCTCGCCGCCGCGCGGCTCGAAGCGGCGCAGTTGCCTCCGCCGCTATCCGGATGGGTGGGTAGCCTCGTGGGCAGCAGCCAGTCCCTGGTAAGCAAGGGTGCCAGCGGCGCGTTGGCCGATGGCTTCCGCGAAGCCGCCGGTGCCGATTGCACACGCTTTGTGCAGGGGCGCTACCCCTTCGCCGCGACGCGTGGCAACGATATACCTCTGCAGGACTTCGCCGCCTTGTTCGGCAACGGTGGCCGCTTCGACACGTTCTTCCGGCAGACCTTGTCGCGCGTCGTGGACAGCGGCGGGTCGTCATGGACCTTCCGTGATGCCGACAGCGCGAAGGCTGGAGCCGGGGTGCTCGCCGAGGCGCAGCTGGCGGACACGATCCGGCAAGTGTATTTCCGCGATGGGCCGCAACCGCAGGTCGGTTTTACCGTTTCGATCGCGACGCCACCGGTCGGCATCGATCGGCTGACGATCGAAGTGGATGGCCAGACCTACGAGTACAAGGCCGGCCAAGCGCCGGTGTCCGTCGCGATGCAATGGCCTGGTCCGAAGCCCGGCCTGACACGCATCAGCGCCTGGGACACGTCCGGCAAGCCGCTCCCGGTGCTGGAGTATCCGGGCGAATGGGGTTTGTTCCATGCGCTCGACGCGGCGTCCCTGCAACGGCGCACGGAGACCCGGTTCGGCGCGGACTTCGGCTTCGGCGCGACACATGCGAACGTGGACATCGAGGCGGCGAGCTTGCATAACCCGTTCGGCGATAGCAGCGTGCGTCGTTTCAGGTGCCCCGCATGAGCGCGGGAATCGGCAACGAGGTCTGTGGGTTCCACGGCAAGCTTCCGCTGCTCGGCGACTTCGTTCAGCGTCGACTTCCGCCGGAATTCGTCGAACCGTGGGACCGGGCATGCCGCGAGGCGATGGCCGGCCTCGCCGGCAACCTGGGCGAGAGTTGGCGGAAACGCTGCCTGGCGACACCGGTATGGCGCTTCGCACTCGCGACGCATGTATGCGGGCCGAACTCCTGGGTGGGCGCCGTCGCCCTCTCGTCGGATCGGGTCGGCCGCATCTTCCCCCTGGTGCTTGCGGCATCGGTCGCGCCGACGGCGAACGGATGGCCTCGATGGCCGGTGCCGGCATGGTTCGACGCGGCCGAGGCGGCCGTGAGCGAAGGCCGGGAGGGCGGATCGTTGACGGATTTCGAGCATGCGGCTCGCGCGCTCGCCCATCCGGCATGCATGGCTTCCCCGCCATGGACGGTGGCGGACGGCAGCCCCGTGCGCAGCGTCTGGTGGCGCGGCCAGGACGCGCGTGGAGGCTTACCGCTACGCGGGTTGCCAGGCGCCGCCGATTACCTGGGCCTTATCGACGGCAGCGCTGCCGAAAGCCACGAGGAAACCGAGTGACCTTGCCCTATCTCTCCGCCGGTCGCACCGAAACCGGCCACGTGCGGCGGCACAACGAAGACGCGATCCTGGTCGCCGACGATCTCGGGCTCTGGGTCGTCGCCGATGGACTCGGCGGCCACAGCGCCGGCGACGTCGCCAGCGGCATGATCGTCGACAGGCTGCGCGGGTTGCCGCGAATCGACGATGTCACCGATTTCATCGATGCGATCGAGGACGAACTCCAGCGTGTGAACCGGACGTTGCGTTCGGTCGCGCGCGAACGCCGTGTCGATGCGATCGCCTCGACGGTGGTGGTACTCGTGCACACCCGCGACATGGTGTTGTGTGGCTGGGTGGGCGACAGCCGGGCGTACTGCTACGAAGGAGGACGCCTGCGGCTCCTCACGCGCGATCACGTGCACGGCGATCGCGGCGACGAGACGCGCTTCGGCGTGGCGACGCCGGTGGCTTCGGGCGTGCTCACCCGCGCCGTCGGTGCCGAGGATCGCCTCTACGTGGATTGGACGTTGACCCAGCGGCGCAGTGGCATGCGCTTCGTGTTGTGCTCCGACGGCATCAACAAGGAACTCACCGACGAAGACATCGAGGCATGTTGCCGGCGCCATGCGGACCCCGCGGCGCTGCTCGCCAGCCTGGTCGACGGTGCGCTCGGGCGCGCCGGTCGCGACAACGTATCGGCCGTGGTCGTGCGGCTGGAAGAAACCGAGGAAACCTGTTGATGAGCCAGCATGACGACGATGAGACACGAGTGGTTCCGCTGCGTGCGGTGACGCCGACGGCAGGGCAGGACGACGCGACCGTGGTCAAGCCGCTACATGCGGCGGCGGGTGGCGAGGGAACGGCCACCGGCTCGTCCTCGCTGGGCACGGGAGACGGGGGCTGGCGGCGCATCGCCGACCTGGCCCAGGGCGAGAAGATCGCCGTGGGCAGCCTGTTGAAGGGGCGCTTCCTCATGGAGCGGGAACTCGGGCGAGGCGGCATGGGCGTGGTCTACCTCGCTCGCGACGAGCGCAAGGTGGAGGCGCGCGATCGCGATCCCTATGTCGCGGTGAAAGTGCTCAACGATGAATTCCGCAAGCATCCGGACGCGCTGGTCGCCCTGCAACGCGAAGCCCGTCGCGCACAGCAGGTGGCCAATGACCATATCGTACGCGTCTACGATTTCGACAAGGACGGCACCAACGTCTTCATGACGATGGAGTACGTGGAGGGCAGCGACCTGCGCTCCCTCATCCGCGGCAAGGCGCGTGACGGCATGCGCTTCGACGAGGCATGGCCCCTGATCGAAGGCATGGGCGAGGCGCTCCGGCGTGCACATGCCGCCGGTATCGTCCATTCGGATTTCAAGCCGGGCAACGTCATGGTGACCGCCAGCGGCGTGGCCAAGGTTTTCGACTTCGGCATCGCGCGTGCGGGCAAGCTAGGTGTCGACGCCGGCGACGACCGCACGGTATTCGATGCCGGTTCGCTCGGCGCGATGACGCCGGCGTATGCGAGCCTTGAAATGATCCAGGGCAAGCCACCGTCCGCCAGCGACGACATCTATGCGTTCGGTTGCGTGGTCTTCGAATTGCTCACCGGCCGGCATCCCTTCGACAAGGACAACGCCGAGGAAGCGATGAACGCGGGCAAGCGTCCACCGCCGGTAGCGGGCCTCGACAAGCGCCAGTACAAGGCGTTGTGCGACAGCGTCGCGTTCACCAAGGACAAGCGAAGCCCGGACATCGACGTGGTGCTGGCCGGCTTGCGCAAGCGGCGCTGGCGTGAGCGGGCGACGCCGTGGCTGATCGTGGCGGGCCTCGTCCTGGTCCTGTCGGTCGCTGGGGCGTGGGTGGCGGCGATGCAGGTGGAACGCAGGCACGTGGCCGAGACGCTGCGCCGGTTCGCCCCTGGCCAGGCGGATGGCTTTCGTGACGAAGACCAGGTTCGCGGCGCGCTGGCCGCGCTCGATGGTGACGAGCGCCGCCGCATCGTGGTGGACGGCGCGGAGGCGATCGACGGATTCCTCGTGCGCCTGCTCGCCACGCATTGGGACCCTTCGCATGGCCGTCTCGATTACCCGGGGGCCATGGAGACATTCCGCCTCCGCGCGGACCTGAAGACGTTCGCGCCGAAGCTCGACCGCCGGCGCGAGGAGGTCGCGCACGAGCGGGATGACGTGTTGAACCGTCTGGACACATCGCTCAGCCAGGCGATCCTCGCGGGGCGCCTGTTCGGCGATGGCGCCGATGATGTTCCCGCGATTCTCGGCCAGATCCGCAAGATCGATCCGGAGAGCCGTCTCCTGGTGAACCCCGAACTCGAGTTGAAGCTCGACTCGGCCGTTGGCGATGCGATCGCATCGGGCGATATGAAGGCGGCCGCCGATCGGTTGGCGGCGGCGCGCCGGCTATATCCCTCGTCCACGCGGCTTGCTGCGCGCAGCATCGCGCTGGCTCCGGCCTCCTCGTCGGTGCCGGCCGCGGCATCCTCCGCCCCGGCGGTGCCTCCGGACCTGCCGCGCGCCGAGCACGAGGCCCGCCTCGAATCGCTGCGCCGCGCGACGGCGGCCAACGATCTCGACAAGGCGATCGAAAGTTTCCAGCAGCTTCGCCAGATCGACGGTGGCAACGTCGACACCAACGACGAGGCGGCGAACCTGCTGACACATGGGTTCCTGGAAGCCGCGCGCGAGGCGTGCCGCGGGGGGCGATGGAAAGAAGCCGCGGGACGCATCGACAGCGCCCTCGCGATCATCGGCGAACGCGACGACCTGCGCAGGGCGTTGACGCGTTACGACCTGGCCACGGCCGTGATGACCGCGGCGAAGGCGCCGGTGGTATCACCCGCCGATCAGGACGAGCTGCGTCGCCGTCTTGCCGCGGTGAAGGAAGCCGATCCGGATGGATTGAAGGACCTGGAAACGGCCATGGTGGCTTCGAAGGCATTGCCGGAAGGCTCGCTGGAGTCGGTGGTGAAAAAGCTGCGCTCGACACCCGCGGTCGTCACCCCGCCCGATCCGTGCGCACGGCGTGGACTTGCCGGAACCGCGCGCGAGTGCTTCGATACCTTCGCCGTCGGCGCGTATGGACCCGCGATGGTGGTGGTGCCGTTCGGTCGCAAGCCATTCGCCATGACCCGCACCGAGATCACCGTGGGCAACCTCGATCAGTTCTGCCGCGCGACGCGCACCTGCGCGATCTCGCGAGGTATCGCCGCTGGCGAACCCGCGCGCTCGATTCCCCTGGCTTTCGCGCAGCGTTATGCAGCATGGCTGTCGCAAGTCAGCGGGCACACATATCGCTTGCCGACCGACGACGAATGGTCGTTCGCAGCCCATGCCAACGCCGCGTGGGATAGCAAGGAAGGGAACTGCGGCGCGCCTTCCTCGGGTATCGGTCGCTTGCTCAAGGCGCCCGACTTCGGCACGAAGGGCATCGCCAATCCATGGGGGCTCGTCGACATGACCGGCGGTGTATGGGAGTGGGTGACCAAGGGCGGTGCGTTCGCCACGCGGGGCGGCAGTTACCGCAGCGGACCGGACGCCTGCTCGGTCGACACGGTGCGGCCGAGCGACGGATCGGCCGAGCGCGATGTCGGTTTCCGCCTGGTGAGGGAGATACGCTGATGGAGTGGGATGTGATCGTGAACCGCGAACTGGCGGCCCTGAACGCCGCGTACAGCGATGCACGCATCGATACACACGAATACCGGCTGCGCCGGCGCATGCTCCTGCGTTCGGCCATGCGCCGGCGCGGCGCGTCGATCCACACCTTGCGCCGCCCGGCCGGCCCGGCACCGGCGGCGCCCGCGTTCCCGCAAGCGTTGCCGATGCGCCGCGCCGGTGCCGCGCGTACGTCGCGGCGGGCGGCCCTGTGGCCGTGGTGGATTGCCGGCGCGGCGCTAGCTTGCGCCCTGGCGGCCATCGCGTACCGTTCGTCGTCGCTTTGACCGGAGGTCGCGGCCGGTCAGCCGTCGCTGTCGCCGGCCAACACCTGGAATTCGGGAAGCCCGCCGGGCGCGATGGCCTTGAGCAAATCGGCGAAACTCAGGCCGACCAGCTGGCTCGCCCGGCGCAACAGCGGCGGGACGGGACTCGACGGCTCGTGGACGGCGTACCACGCGCAGATCTCGTCGAGCAGACGAACCACGTCGGCCGTTCCGCGAATAGGACCACGGGTCGCGGTGGAGGAGGCGGATGTCGTATCCGGTGCGTCGTCACCGTGCGTGGCCCCATCGTCGCCCGCATCGACGTCCATCCCTGGTAGTCGCGAAGCCACCAGGGCTTGCAGGAAGGCGTGCAACTCGCGCAGGTCGCGCAACAAGGCGTCCAGGTCGGGTCCCATGCCGGGCGTGCGTTCCTCGAACGTCTTGCCGATCGCCTGCACGTGATCCAGTGCGGCCACGACGCTGTCGTGGATACGCCGCAGATCCTCCACGTCGGCCTGCTGCGCGACGAGGTCCACGTGTTCTTGGGACACCGGTGGGCTGTCGCCGCCATCGGACTTCAACGTGCCGTTGAGCACGCGCAGATCGCGCAGGGAGAAGCCGCCGATACGCTCGGCGTGGAGCAGCGGTGCACGACGCAGGTGGGGCAGCATGCCGTCCGTGGATGCCAACGCGGCGAGCGCGTTGATCCGTTCGAGCGGATCGCCATCGTCCAGCCGTGGGTGGACCTCGTCCCAGTAGCGCTCGAGCAGGCCACGGACGAGGCCCATGCCATCGGACCAGGCCGGAAGGCCGCCGGTCTTCAGCCACGCGTTGGCCAGGTGCATGGCGACACGCACGTCGCGTGTCCGCTGGGCCACGGTCTCCGCATGCTGTGCCACGTCGCGCCAATCCGGTTCCTCCGCTTGCCGCACCGTATTGCCCACCGCGCGTTCGGGCGTCACGGCGGCCAGCGATTCGAGCGTGAGGAAAAGAGCGTCGTATTCGAGGTTGGGACCGCAAGGCGCATCGGCGTCCAGCGGGGAAAGCAGTGCCTCAGTGATATCCATCGCGGACTCGCTCGATGATCGGGAACAGGGGTTTGGGTGGCTCCGCGTGTCGCGTGGGGTGCAGGCGGTGGCTGACGCGGATGAGCTCGTCGCGCAGCCAGCGGTGCGCGGGTTGTTTGTCGAGGCGGCTGTGCCATGCCATCGCCAGCGACATGTCCGGCATGTCGAAGGGAATGGCGTAGGCCTCCACGCCGGGCCCGACGGCTTCGACCATGCTTTGCGGCAGAGTGCAGACGAGGTCGGTGGCGCGCAGGATCGGGCCGACCGTATCGCCATGCGGCGCCGAGACCAGCACGTCGCGTACAAGCCCCAACTCTTTCAGGCGGACATCCATCAGGCCGTACATGCGCCCGGACGTGGAGACGATCAGGTGCCCGAGCGCGCAGTAGTCCCCGATGGTCAGCGGCTGCGTGCCGCGAGGGTGCCCCGTGCGTTGCAGCATGACGAATTCGTCGGCCATCAGCGAACGCATCTTCAGCGAGGACGGTAGCTGTTCGTTGGGAGCAAGGAGGATGTCGATCTCGCCGCTTTCGAACTGGGCCAACACGTCCGCGTCTTCCCAGCCCGTGCGGAAAGCCAGCCTGAGTTCGCGGTTCCGCTGCTCCTGGAACGCCTGGATCAATGGCTTGGCGAAGGTGCTCACGGCGCTGAACGATCCGCCGATGCGGAAGGTCGCCGCGTCGCGCGTGGGATCGAACGTGCCGTTCGGATCGCCCAGCGTGCCTAGTTGGGACAGCGCATCGCGCAGGGCGGCCGCCATTTCTTCCGCCTTCGGCGTGGGCACCATGCCTCGTCCCGTCTCGGACGGCACGAGCAAGGGGTCCTTGAACAGCCGGCGCAGCCGCGCCAACTGGGCGGAAAGCGCCGGCTGGCTCACATGCAGCTTCGACGCGGCACGCGTCACGTTTCGTTCTTCCAGGAGCATGTCGAGGGACACGAGGAGGGGGAGGTCACTCGGTTTCAGGTTCATCGATTGCGGTACACCGTTCACCTGTGGGGACAAGTGCAGATGTCTGGCGCGGGGGTTTATTCCCTTTGCCGCGCGCCGGAAAGATGGAAGCGGACGTATTCCGTGACGTGGTCCGCATTTCCACCAGCTTGGCGCCTGCTGTCGGGCTGGCGTCCAGCGTATTTCTTCTTCGGAATTCGGACGTCCATTTGCACCCAAGCGCGCGCGCCCGTCAATTACCCGAAAGAAGGTAGCGGGGTGAGTCGATTTGTGTCGTGGCGAGCGTTTTTCAGTCGTGGCGACGACAGAAGCTTGCGAAAAGCGCGGCCCAGCAGGGCAGGGCGAACAGTATCCAGGGCAGGTTCCGTTGCGGGAAATCCGGCCACAGATGGAGCAGCAGGCCGATCGTGCAAGCGCCCAGGGAGAGCGTGGCGATGCGGGGGGCGAGGCGTCCCATGGGCCTGCCCGCGCGACGCAGGCGCCAGATCGCCGGCAGCAGCAGGAAGGCGAGTGGCTGGAACGCGAGCAGGTTGAAATTGCCCCAGGCGGAGCGGTGCAGGGTCAGGGCCCACAGGCCCAGCATGAACAACCCCGCGACGCCGGCGAACACGGTGAACAGCGTACCGGCGGCCACGAAAATGCCGCGCGCCACGCGGTGCCTGGTGAAGAAGGGCAGGGCGAGCGGAATCGCCAGGAGCAGCCCTGCGCCGAACAGGGGCCAGCGCAGGTCGGGCGCCTGTTCCGGTGGTGGATCGAGGCGGGCAGGCGCGATGGTGGTCTCGTCCACTACCAGCGGCCGTGCCGCGTCGCCTTCGCCGATGCGCACGTTGCGCAGTTCCGCCTCGAGCGTCATCGGCAGGAAGGCTTCCTTCCATGCCGTCATCGGCTGGTCGGCGTAGGGCCCCAGGCCAAGGTCCATGCCGAGCATCAGCAAGGGCTGGTTGCTCATCAGCCGCGCGGTCTGTTCACGGAAGGTCATGCCGCCGGGCTTGTCGCGCAGCTGGTCGCTCAACGCGCCATCGAGGGCGTCGTCCAGGGCGTCGCGGACGCGGGTAGTGCAGTTGTCGACGTAGTAGTCGTAGTGGTAGCCGGCGTTTTCCGGACGAATGTTCCAGAGCAGGAAGCGGCGCAGTCTTTCCTTCTGCGCATCGTCCAGCGCCAGGCGCTGGCGGCGTACGTAGCGGCCTTCGCCCGCGTAGAAGTCGATGTCTGACTGCGTGGTTTCCGCATCCATGCGGTAAGCCATGATTCCCCGCGCGAAATTGAGCAGGAAGCCCTTCTGGTCGAAATCGAACACGCCATAGTTGAACGCGACCGACTCGCCACTGACCGTGTCCCGCACTTCCAGCGCGTCGTGCCCGAAGCGCTCCCAGTAGATATCGCCGGGACCGTAGGTCATCAGCGATATCTCGAGGTTGGCGGCAGGCGCGTCGACGATCCCCGCGCGGGCGACAGGGGCGAGGCACAGGACCAGCAGCAAGAGCAGGAGGTAACGCGTTGGCTTGTGCGGGATGGCCACCGAAGCGGCCTCCACGGGTGCGGCGGTAGCGATCAGCCTTCTCCGTTGGCGCGGGCGACGTGGAACTGCTGCACGCGGCGGTCGTCGGCTTCGGTCACACGGAATTGGAAGCCGCCCACGGTGATTTCTTCCCCGGCGGCCGGAAGGTGGCCGAACTCCGAGGTGATCATGCCGCCGATGGTGTCGAATTCCTCGTCGGAGAAGTGCGCACCGGCCACCTCGTTGAAGTCGGCGATGGGGGTGAGCGCGCTCACTGCGAAGCCGCCTTCCTCCAGGGGCTGCACCAGCACCGGATCTTCCTCGTCGTCATGCTCGTCGTCGATCTCGCCGACGATCTGTTCGAGGACATCCTCGATGGTGATGAGGCCAGCGACACCGCCGTACTCGTCGACCACCAGCGCCATGTGGTTGCGCGTGAGGCGGAATTCCGCCAGCAGCACGTTCAGGCGCATCGATTCGGGAATCAGCACGGCGGGACGGAGCAGGGCGCGCACGTCGCAGCCTTCGCTCTGGCCGAAATACTTCAGGAGATCCTTGGCCAGGAGGATGCCAAGCACCTCATCCTTGTCTTCGCCATGCACGGGGAAGCGCGAGTGACCGGATTCGACCACGGCGGCGAGGATTTCGGGGAGGGGGGCGTCGACCGGCAGGCTGACGATCTGGGCGCGGGGCACCATCACGTCGTCGACACTGAGCTCGGTCACCTTGATCGCACCCTCGACCATGGTCAGGGTGTCGTTCGAGAGCAGGCCGTTGACCTGGGCGTTGCGCAGTTCTTCGATCAGTTCGTCGCGGTTGCGCGGCTCGCCGGAAAACAGATGGCCCAGGCGGTCCCACCAGGATCGGTGAGCCGGGCCGTTGGTACTACCAGGGTCCTCGTTCATTACTCTTTGGAGTTCTGCCCTATGGGGCGGAAGGGTCAGTCTAACGGAATTCGTGTGACGGTTCAGGAAGAGGGGCGGCCTCAAGCCAGATAAGGGTCAGCGATGCCCAGCCCCGCCAGCACCCGGGTCTCCAGCCCCTCCATCGCCTCGGCCTCGGCTTCCTCGATGTGGTCGTAACCCAGCAGGTGCAACGTGCCGTGGATGGTGAGGTGGGCCCAATGATCGACTGGTTTCTTGCCCTGTTCGGCGGCCTCGCGGGCGACCACCGGGGCACAGATCACCAGGTCGCCGATCAGCGGCAGGTTCAGGCCGGGCGGCAGGTCCGCGGGAAACGAGAGGACGTTGGTGGCGTAGTCGCGCCCGCGATATTGCAGGTTCAGCGCGCGGCCTTCATCGGCATCGACGATGCGGATGGACACCTCGGTGGCCTTGCGCCGGCGCGCGCCCTTGAGGGCGGCCTCCACCCAGCGGCGGAAACTGGCCGGGGCGGGCACGCCCCGGCGTGACGTGGCATAGCCCACGGCCACATCCGTCGAACTCACCGCTCGTCGTCCTGTTTCTGCTCGAAGGCCTCGTAGGCGCGGACGATCTTCGCCACCAGCGGATGGCGAACCACGTCACGCGAGGTGAAGAAGGTGAAGCTGATGCCCTCGACGCCGCGCAGCACCTCGATGGCGTGGCGCAACCCGGAGCGGACATGACGCGGCAGGTCCACCTGGGACACGTCGCCGGTGATGACCGCCACCGAGCCGAAGCCGATACGGGTCAGGAACATCTTCATCTGTTCGACGGTGGTGTTCTGCGCTTCGTCGAGGATCACGTAGGCATCGTTGAGCGTGCGGCCGCGCATGTAGGCCAGCGGCGCGATCTCGATCACGTTGCGCTCGATCAGCTTGGATACCTTCTCGAAGCCGATCATCTCGTAGAGCGCGTCGTAGAGCGGGCGCAGGTACGGATCGATCTTCTGGCTGAGGTCGCCGGGCAGGAAGCCGAGCTTCTCGCCCGCTTCCACCGCCGGGCGCACCAGGAGCACGCGCTGCACGCGGTTGGCTTCCAGTGCCTCGACGGCGCTGGCCACGGCGAGGTAGGTCTTGCCGGTGCCGGCTGGGCCCACGCCGAAGTTGATGTCGTGCGTGGTGATCGCGTGCAGGTAACGGGCCTGGTTGGGGCCGCGGCCCTTGATCACGCCACGCTTGACCTTGATGACCACGTCTTGCGCGGACTCGGCGGCTTGCTCGTTCAGCGCATCGATGCCGGATTCGGCCAGGCGGACGTTGATCGTCTGTCCGGTGAGGGTCTCGGTCTCGGTGGCGTCGTAGAGCACACGCAATACCTGTTCGCCGGCCTTGGCCGAGGCCTCGTCGCCGATCACGCGGAACAGGCTGCCGCGATGGTCGATCTCGATGCCCAGGCGCAGCTCGATCTGCCGGATGTGCTCGTCGAGCGGTCCACAGAGATTGGCGAGGCGGGTGTTGTCTTCGGGATCGAGGGCGAAATCGCGCTGGGAGAGGGTCATGGCGTTCACGAGGCGAGCGCCACCTCGTCGTCGAGGCGGACCCGGCCGCGCAGCGAGTTCGACATCGCCTCGGTGATCACCACGTCGACGAACTGGCCGATCATCCGCGCATGGCCGGGGAAGTTCACGTAGCGCATGTTTTCAGTGCGTCCGGTCATTTCGTTCGGGTTCTTCCGGCTGGGTTTCTCGACGAGCACGCGTTGCACCGTGCCGATCATCGCTTCGTTGATCTTGCGCGCGTTCTCGTTGATCGCCGCCTGCAGGCGGGACAGCCGTGCATGCTTGACCTCGGCCGGGGTCTCGTCGGCAAGGTTCGCCGCCGGCGTGCCCGGCCGCGAGGAGAAGATGAAGGAGAAGCTCTGGTCGAAGCCGATATCGTCGATCAGCTTCATCGTCTTCTCGAAGTCCTCGTCGGTTTCACCGGGGAAGCCCACGATGAAGTCGGACGAAATGCAGATATCAGGGCGCACCGCGCGAAGCTTGCGGATGCGCTGCTTGAACTCGATCGCCGTGTAGCCGCGCTTCATGGCCGCGAGGATGCGATCGGAGCCGGCCTGGACCGGGAGGTGCAGGTAGTTGGCCAGCTGCGGCACGTTGGCGTAGGCCTCGATCAGCGAGTCGGAGAACTCCAGCGGATGCGAGGTGGTGAAGCGGATGCGGCCGATGCCCTCGATCTGCGCGATGGCGTGGATCAGTACGGCGAGGTCGGCGATGTCGCCGTCGTGCATGGGGCCGCGGTACGCATTGACGTTCTGGCCCAGCAGGTTGACCTCGCGCACGCCCTGTTCGGCGAGCTGGGCCACTTCCACGATCACGTCGTCGAAGGGACGGCTGATCTCCTCCCCGCGGGTATAGGGCACCACGCAATAGGAGCAGTACTTCGAGCAGCCTTCCATGATCGAGACGAAGGCGGTGGGGCCTTCGGCGCGCGGTTCCGGCAGGCGATCGAACTTCTCGATCTCCGGGAAACTGATGTCGACCTGCGCCTTGCCGCTGGCGCGCTGCGCCTCGATCATCTCGGGCAGGCGGTGCAGGGTCTGCGGACCGAAGACGAGGTCGACGTAGGGCGCGCGCTTGAGGATCGCTTCGCCTTCCTGCGAGGCCACGCAGCCGCCGACGCCGATCAGCACGGGCTTGCCGCCCTGCTTGTGCGCCTTCCAGCGGCCCAGCTGGCTGAAGACCTTTTCCTGGGCCTTTTCGCGAATGGAGCAGGTATTGACCAGGATGACGTCGGCCTCGGCCTCGTCCTGGGTCAGTTCCAGCCCATGCGACGCACGCAGCACGTCGGCCATCTTGGCCGAGTCGTACTCGTTCATCTGGCAGCCGTGGGTCTTGATGAAAAGCTTGCCGCTCATGGGCCGGGATACCGTGATTCGTGGGAGTTGACCGAACCGCGCAGTTTACGCCGCCCCCGCCCGCCTTGCCAGATGCCCGCCGTGGATCAATGACTTGCGTGAACATCGTCACGCTCGCGGCCCTTGGCAGGGGAGGGGCCCTCGGGCACACTCGCGCCCATGGTTCACGACGCGACGCCAGGGGAAAGCGCCGGCCATGCCGCCCGCCGTTTCCTGACATTCCGGCCCGCTCTGCGCAGGGCCGCGGGCGCCTGTGTCCTGCTGCTGGGCCTGCTGGCCGGGCCCGCCGTGGCCGGTTCCCTCTATAGATGTGTCGGTAGCACGGGCGAGACCGTGTTCTCCGGCAGCACGGCGGGTTACAAGGACTGCAAGCGGCTTGGCAGCACGGGGCCGGCACGCCCGGCGAAACCGGCCGTCGTGGCCGCGCCCGCGAAAGCTCCCGTCTTCGAACCGGTGGCCGAGGCGCCTTCATTGAAGGGCGTTTCCGGCAGCGTCGTGTCGGCTCCCGTGGCCACTTCATCGCTCGCCGGGGTGACCGGTGCGGTCGTGGGTGCCGAGGACGATGTTCCCGCACTGCCGCCGGTTACCGCACCCAAGGGCAGTTGGGACTACCGCGAATCGGCCACCAGCGACCTGACCGCCGCGGCGGCGCCCGCTTCGCCGAAGGGGTCTCGCGTGCTGCGCGGTGCCGTCTACCGGATCACGCGCGCCGATGGCGGGGTCGAATACACCAATATCCCGCCGGGCGGGGGCGCGAAGGGGCAGAGCATCAAGATGCTCTTTACCTATATCGCCACCTGCGCGGCCTGCGATGTCCATTCGAAGATCGACTGGAACAGCGTGGCGCTCAACCTGACCTCGTATGGCGACGCGATCCATGCGGCCAGCAACGAGTTCGGCGTGGATGAGGCCCTGCTGCGTGCCGTGATCCATGCCGAGAGCGCGTTCAACCCACGGGCGCTATCGGTCGCGGGGGCGCAGGGGCTGATGCAGCTGATTCCGGGCACCGCGCGCGACATGGGCGTGCTGGACGCCTTCGACGCCGACCAGAACATTCGTGGCGGGGCGCGTTACCTCGCCTTGCTGTTGCGCAACTTCAACGGCAACGAGCGTCTGGCCGCGGCGGCGTATAACGCCGGGCCGGGTGCGGTGCAGAAGTACAACGGCGTGCCGCCGTACGACGAGACCCAGGTCTATGTCGAGCGCGTGGGCGTGCTGAGGAAGCGCTACGGGGAGACCTTGCGGCATCGGCCGAGCGCCGGGGTGCCGTTGGCCGAGCGGGGTGCTTGAGGCAAGGGCAATCGCCGACAGGGTCGGCTCCCACCAGGTCACGGCTATCTTGTGGGAGCCGGCTATGCCGGCGATCCCGCGGCAGCGGGCAAGCTTGTGACACCTGGCATCGCCGCTGAAGCGGCTCCCACAAAAGGCGCGATCAGGGTTGCCGCAAGGCCTGCATCGGCGCGCTCGGTGGCCGCTGTGTCGGGGTGACCGTGGTGGCGAACGGCGCGCCGGAGCGCAAGCCCGACACCTGCACCGGAACACCCGGTTTCAGCGAAGCCTCGTGCCGGCGCAGGTCCGACGGGTCGAGGATGTCCTCGTCGCCCAGGCGCAGCAACACGTCGCGCTGCTGGATGCCGGCGAGGGCGGCCGGGCCGCCGGGCGAGACCTCGTTGACGACCACGCCGCGCGCCGCCGAGGGCAGGCCGCTGTCCGCCGATACGGGAACGGCGCCGTAGTCCGCGCCGATCCAGCCGCGTACCACGTGGCCGGTCTGCACGATCTGGTCGAGCACGTCGCGCGCGCTCTGCACGGGAATGGCGAATCCGATGCCCTCCGCGCCCACGGCCTGGCCGATCAGCGAGGTGTTGATTCCCACCAGTTCGCCATGGGCGTTGACCAGCGCGCCACCGGAATTGCCGAAGTTGATCGCCGCGTCGGTCTGGATGAAATTCTCCAGGCTCGACAGGTTGAGCTGGCGGCCGATGGCGCTGACGATGCCCATCGTCACCGTCTGCCCGATGCCGAAGGGGTTGCCGATCGCCAGGACCACGTCACCCACGCGGGGGCGGCTGTCCGCGTCGGTCATCCGGATGGCCGGGAGGTTGCCCGCATCCACCTTGAGCACGGCCAGGTCGGTCTCGTCGTCGGAGCCGACCACGCGGGCCTTGGCCACGCGGCCGTCGTAGAGCAGCAGCTGGATGTCGTCGGCGTTGGCGATGACGTGGTTGTTGGTCAGGACGTAGCCATCCTCGCTCACGATCACGCCCGAGCCGAGGTTCTGCTGCCGTCGCGTACGCGCCGGACCGGTGGGGACGCTGAAGATGCGCTGGAGCACGGGGTCCGAATACAGCTCGCGTGGCTGCTCGGTCACCAGCTTGTTCGCGTAGATATTTACGACGGAAGGGGCGGCCTTGGCCACGGCGTCGGCATAGGAGACGGGCCCTCCCGCCATGGTGGATGTCGATGTCGAGGCCTGCCCGCCCACCGGGGCAGGGGAAAAACGCTGACGGAGGAAGGCGCCGCTACCGGGCCAGAACAAGCCGATCACGAAGGCGACGGCGAGGCCGAGCACGACGAAGCGGGCGACGAAGGCGAGCGTGCGGGCGGCGTGTTTCATGAAAGAGCGAAGGGGTCCTGTCGTCGTCGCATCGCCTTGCCCACGAAGCGCAACCTGATTTTCCGCATCCAGGCGGTTCCGTGGCGGCCCCGGCCCCCGTAAGGGACAGGGTGGCGTTCAGTTTATTGTACGTGGCTGGTGCTGACGTTACACTGACGCGATTTGCGGAAGCCGATTTCCGAAAAGAGCCGGCGTTGGGGTCCGCATTCTCAATGGCATAAGTTCCGGAGAGCCTGATGGCGAACGAAGTCGTCGATCACGGGCGCCGTCGCTTCCTAACCGTTACGACAGCAGTTGTCGGCGGGGCGGGAGTGGTCGCGGCGGTCGTGCCCTTCATCAAGTCGTGGGAACCGAGCGCAAGGGCAAAGGCAGCGGGGGCGCCTGTCACGGTCGATATCAGTGCCATCGAGGCCGGCCAGAAAGTCACCTTTTCGTGGCGCAGCCTTCCGGTCTTCGTCGTCAATCGCACCAAGGACCAGCTGGCCCAGCTGAAGGGCCTCGAGCCCCGCTTGCTGGACCCGCAGTCGTCCGATGCGGCACAGCAGCCGAAGTACGCGACCAATGAAAACCGCTCCATCAAGCCCGAGTGGCTGGTGGTGATCGGCCTGTGCACCCACCTGGGCTGCGTGCCCGACTTCGTGCCGGACATCAAGCCGGAGCCGTTCGACGCGAACTGGAAGGGTGGCTTCTATTGCCCCTGCCACAAGTCGCGCTACGACTTGTCCGGCCGTGTCTTCAGCGGCGTGCCCGCGCCGAAGAACCTGCCCGTGCCGCCGTACCACTTCGTGGACGACACGCATATCCAGATCGGTGTCGACCCGCAGGAGGCAGGCTGATGGCTAATGTCCTTACCCGCATCGGCGACTGGGTCAACGAGCGCGCGCCGAACCTGGCGCCGACGTACCGGAAGCACATGACGGAGTACTTCGCGCCGAAGAACTTCAACCTCTGGTACTACTTCGGCTCGCTGGCGCTCCTGGTCCTGGTCAACCAGATCGTGACCGGCATCTTCCTCACCATGAACTACAAGACGAGTGCGCTGGAAGCGTTCAACTCCGTCGAGTACATCATGCGCGACGTGGAATGGGGCTGGCTGATCCGCTACATGCACTCCACCGGGGCCTCGCTGTTCTTCGTGGTGGTGTTCCTGCACATGTTCCGCGGGATCATGTACGGCTCGTTCAAGCGTCCGCGCGAGCTGGTCTGGATCCTCGGCATGCTGATCTTCCTGGTGCTGATGGCCGAGGCCTTCATGGGCTACGTGCTGCCGTGGGGCAACATGTCGTTCTGGGGCGCCAAGGTGATCATCTCGCTGTTCGGCACCATCCCCTACATCGGCAACTCGCTGGTGGAGTGGATCATGGGCGATTTCCTGCCCGCCGACGCCACGCTCAACCGCTTCTTCGCGCTGCACGTGATCGCGTTGCCGCTGGTGCTGCTGCTCCTGGTGGTCCTGCACCTGGCGGCGCTGCACGAGGTGGGTTCGAACAACCCCGACGGCGTGGACGTCAAGCACGGCCCGAAGGGCAACCGCTGGAACCCGGAAAAGCCGAAGGACAGCATCCCGTTCCATCCGTATTACACGGTGAAGGACATGGTGGGCGTGGGCTTCTTCCTCATCATCGCCGCGTTCATCATCTTCTTCGCGCCGACCTTCGGTGGCTGGTTCCTCGAACACGACAACTTCACCCCGGCGAACAACCTCGTCACGCCGAGCCACATCAAGCCGTCGTGGTACTTCACGCCGTTCTACGCGATCCTGCGCATGATCCCGTCGTTCTTCGGCACGGCGATCTGGGGCGTGATCGGCATGTTCGGCGCGATCCTGCTGCTGGCCCTGCTGCCGTGGATCGACAAGGGCGAGGTCCGCTCGGTGCGCTATCGCGGCCTGGGCTTCCGCATCGCCCTGGGCGTGCTGGTGTTCTCCTTCCTGGCCCTGGGCCTGGTCGGCGCCGGCGTCACCGCCGAGGTCATCCCCGAGTGGTTCCCGGGCGCGGACGTCACCACCTGGGAGAACGCCTTCGGCCGGCTCATGGTGCTTGGCTACTTCGGGTTCTTCGTATTCGTATGGATCTACACGCGCTTTGGCTTCGAGAAGACCAAGCCGGTTCCGGAACGGGTGACGCTGCATGATTAAGCGCTATATCTACTCCTTCGCCCTGGCGCTGGGCCTCGCGGCCGCCACGATTCCCGCCCTCGCCGCCGAAGGCGAAGAGGGCCTGGCCCCCGCCGGGACCAACGTGGCCGACCGGGCCTCGCTGCAGCGTGGCGCCAAGCTGTTCTTCAACTACTGCGTCGGCTGCCACTCGCTGAAGTACGTGCGCTACTCGCGTCTCGCCACCGACCTGGGCCTGTCCGAAGAAGAGGTGATGACCAACCTCAACTTCACCGGCGCGAAGTTCGGCGAGCCGGTGATCTCGCACATGCCGGCCGACAGTGCCAAGGCCTGGTTCGGCAAGGACCCGCCGGATCTCTCGCTGGAAGCCCGCGCCAAGGGCGTCGACTTCATCTTCAATTACCTCAACTCGTTCTACCTCGACCCGAGCCGTCCGGTCGGCTGGAACAACACGGTGTTCCCGAACGCCTCCATGCCCAACCCCCTGTGGGAGTTGCAGGGCTTGCAGTCGGCCGTCCATGGCGAGGCCAAGCCCGGCGAGGAAGCGGTGGTGGAGAAGCTGGAAATCACCACGCCGGGCCGGATGACGCCGGAACAGTTCCGCGGCGCCACCCGCGACCTGACCACCTTCCTCGAGTACGCGGCGGAGCCAGCGGCCCTTGAGCGCCAGTCCGTCGGCATCTGGGTGATCCTGTTCCTGGCCGGCCTGACCTTCCTCCTGTACCTTTTGAAGCATGAGTACTGGAAGGACGTTCACGAGAGTCACTGATTGATGTCCCGACGGGGCGGCCTCGCAGTCGCCCCGTTTTCGTTCAGGTAGCAGGGAGGGAGATCGAAAGCATGGTCCAGAACGCACGTTCGCGCTCGGCACTGACGCTCTATACCAGTGCCGACGATATCCATTGCCACCGTACGCGCCTCGTGTTGGCCGCCAAGGGCGTCGCCTACGACCGGATCATCCTGAAGCCCGACGAGCCCACGCCGGACCTGCTCGAACTCAATCCCTATGGGACGCTGCCGACCCTGGTCGACCGAGACCTCACTCTCTACGACCCGGCCGTGGTCGTCGAATACCTCGATGAGCGCTACCCGCATCCGCCCTTGATGCCGATCGATCCCTTGTCCCGCGCCCGTCTCCGCCTGGGCACGTGGCGGATCGAGAACGACTGGCTACCCGAGATCGAGGCGATCGGCGAGGGCGGCAAGGCGGCCGAGGGCGCGCGCAAGCGCCTGCGCGAGCACCTGTTGCTGTCCGTGCCCCTGTTCAGGGCTTCACGATTCTTCCTCAACCCGGAAATGAGCCTGATCGACTGCCTGGTCGCCCCGGTGGTCTGGCGCTTGCCCCACCTGGGCGTGGACCTGGGCAAGGAGGGCAAGCCGATCGTCGACTACGGCGAACGCCTGTTCCACAGCCAGGGCTTCGCCCGCAGCCTCACGCCGGAAGAACGCGATATGCGTCCGGACTTCAACTTCAGCGCCGGTTAGTTCCCAGGCGGCTCGTATCCCGTAAACTCTCTTCTTGGCCTTGCCCTGCCGGGGCTGGTGATTCCCGACCGACCGGCGGGTACGACGAGGACACTTTCCATGGATACGAACGAAAACGCGGGCATGACTTCGAACCGGCCCTACCTGCTGCGCGCCATCTACGACTGGATCAGTGACAACGGCTTCACGCCGTATGTCCTGGTCGATGCCGCCCAGCCCGGCGTGCAGGTGCCGGCCCATGTCGTGAAGAACGGGCAGGTCGTGCTGAACCTGGCGATGCGGGCGGTGGCCAACCTCGACCTGGGCAACGACCGCATCACCTTCCAGGCGCGGTTCTCCGGTGTCAGCCAGTCCATCGTCATCCCGATGCAGGCCGTGCTTGCCCTTTATGCGCAGGAAAACGGCCAGGGCATGATGTTCCCGGCCGACGAGAACGAAGCGCTCTCGGCGAATACGTCCGATGCGGCTGACGAAGCCCATGAAGCCCCGCCGCAGGCCGGGGGCGACGACGATCGCCCGAAGCGGGGCGCGCCGCATCTTCGAGTGGTCAAGTAATACGCTGGCGGCTCAGTGGAGCCGCCGACGGTCCGCCAGCGAGATGACGTTGCCGGTGTGTACCACCGAGTCGGTCGCCACCACGGTCTCCAGTTCCGGCGACCCCGACAGCGGCAACGAGAAGCTGGCCACCTCGTTCCCGGCCATCCACAGGCGTGCCGCCTGCCGCGATTGGCCATCCTCGCTCACCTCGAACCCGTAGCAGCGTTCCAGACGGCGCACGCCGTCGACACCCTGTAAGCGGATCGACCGCAGGCCTACGCTCTGGTCGAGCAATTGCAGGCCGTGCCGCTTGCACAAGGCTGTCGCCGCCTTCACGGCGACTTCGCGTGCACGGGTCAGCCGGTACCAGCTTGCGATGCCGGCGGCGAGGGCGAAGAGCCAGAAGAGATCGGTGAAGGAAGACATGGGGTCAGTGTGTGGCCCGGTTGTGCCGACCACAAGTCCCTGGCGGCCGTCAGTGCTTCACGTCCAGCCGCAGGGACAGGTCGATCGCCCGGACATGCTTGGTCAGCGCGCCGCTGGAGATGAAATCCACCCCCGTTTCCGCGATCGCGCGGACGGTGTCGAGCTCCACGTTGCCGGAGACCTCCAGCGGAATGCGTCCCGCCGTGTACTCCACGGCTTCCTTGAGCATGGCTGGCGTGAAATTGTCCAGCAAGGCGCGATCGGCGTCGGCGGCGATCGCCTCGGCCAGTTCGTCCAGGGTTTCCACTTCCACGATCAGAGGGAGGGACGGGTGGATCATGCGCGCGGCACGCACGGCGGCCGGGATGCCGCCGGCGGCGATGATGTGGTTTTCCTTCAGCATCATCGCATCGAACAGGCCGATGCGATGATTCGTGCCGCCGCCGCAGCGCACCGCGTACTTCTGCGCGCGTCGCAGGCCTGGGATGGTCTTCCGCGTGTCGAGGATGCGCGTGCGGGTGCCCGCCAGCGCATCCACGTAACGCGCGGTGACGGTGGCCGTCGACGACAGCAGTTGCAGGAAATTGAGCGCCGACCGTTCGGCCGTGACCAGCGCCCGCGCCTTGCCCGCCAGGCGGCATACCGTCGCTCCCGCCGCCACGCGGTCGCCGTCGTGGACCAGCCATTCCACCCGCACGTCTGGATCGAGCTTGCGGAAGCACGCCTCGAACCACGCCGCGCCACACAGCACGGCATCTTCGCGGCAGGTCAGCACGGCGGTGGCGGTCGCCTTCGCATCGAGCAGGTCGGCCGTGGCGTCGCCCGGCCCCACGTCTTCGACGAAGGCGCGTTCGACATCGGCAAGGATCTCGCTCGCCGACGGTAGCGCGTCGGCCAGGTGTCGCGGATCGTCAGGGCTCATCGGCAGGCGGCTTCCGTGGAAGAGGCCGCTACCTTATTCGGGTTGGCGAAGCTTTTCCACGATCGCGTCCATCGCGCGGTCGAACAACAGCGTGGAATCGAGCACGCGCGCCGTGCCGCTGGCGAAGGCCTGCGCGAGGCCGGCGAGGCTGTGGTCGGCGACCTTCAGGCCACGACGGTTCACGAACAGGTAGCGGCCGCTGATCGGGCTGATCCACGACAGCTTGGCGCGATCGGTGGTGCCATCGGCGGCGGTGAACTCCAGCCACTGGCCCACCTTCAACTCGCGCGCCTGGGCGAGATTGCGCTCGTCGAAGGCTTCGTCGAGCAGGGAATCGACTTCGTCGTCCGGTTCCGATTCGGCTACCGGTTCCTCGATGGCCTGGATGGCCTCGGGCAGGGGCATCACGCTGGCGACGATGGTCCCCGATACGGTCTCGCCCACGGCCTCGCCGAGTTGCTGGCGGTAGAACGCGTGCAACTGGCCCAGCAGCTGTTCCGTGTCGGTTTCCTGGAAGGCCACGGCCGCGAGGCCGCGACGCAACGAGCGCTCGATGCCGGGAAGCATCGCGCGCAGGTCGCGCCGGCCGTTGAGGTCGTGCACCGGCTGCGCGCTGGCGATGAAATCGTCGATGAAGCGCAGCGAGTCGCGGAATTCCTGGGATTCCTCGCCCTGGCGGAGCAGGGTGAGCACGATGTAGTTGGCCCACGCACGGGTCAGTATGCCGTAGACGAGCGGCGGCAGCGAAGCCCCGCCGATACGGCCGACGATTTCCTGCGCGGCCCGGCGGCGCGCTTGCTCGAGCTTCTCGCGGCCCCGCGTGGACTCGGCGACGCGTTGCTCGGCGAGTTCGGCGCGCTTGCGGCTGACGTCGAGGAAATCCTGCAGTTCGCCGGCAAGGCGGGTGAAGATCGCCGTGTCGTCGTCGAAGTCGTGCAGCAGGCGTTCGACGATCGACTTCATCTTGTCGAACAGACGTCCGTCGCGGTCCGCTTCGGCCGACCATCCCTTCGCCGCGTCGGCGAGCGCGTCGAGCAGCTGGCGCGCGGGGTGCGACTTGTGCGCGAACATCCGGCGGTCGAGCAGCGCCACCTTGAGGTAGGGAATCTGCAGGCGCGCGAGCAGCACCTGCATTTCCGTCGGCAGGTTGTCGTCCTCGAGGATGAACTCGAAAAGCATGCCGACGAGATCGATGGTGTCCTCGTCCATGCCCGACACATGCGCGGTCTGCTGGCCACGCAGTTGCCCGATCTGGGCGAGAAGCTGTTCCTTCAACTGGGCCACGTCACGACTGACGTCGGCCTGGGTGGCGAGCGGCGCGGCGGTGTTCGGCAGCGTGGCGATCTGGCTCTGCAACAGGGTCAGCGCGCCGAGCAATTCCGCCGGGCTGGGCAGGGGGCCGGTCGGCAGCGGGGTGCCCACGGGGCCGCCCACCGCCGGCACGCTGTCGCGACGCGCCGAGAACAGCGCATGCAGCGACTGCATGAATTCCGCGGCGGCGGCGTCCGTCACCGGCGTGGCGGACGCCTGCGGCACGGCGACCGCGGAGACCGGGCCGATCGGTGCCGGCGCGTCGCTACGCCGGGTGGATATCTCGTGGCGCAGCTGCGGTAGGACACCGGCGCTGGCCAGTTCATTGTTGATGTCGTCGTAGAGTTCGTCGATGCCGGCGAGCACGTAGCGGTCGAACAGCTTGTAGATGATCAGCTTGACCCGGACCTCGACCATCAGCTCGCGCATGGCCTGGCGGAACGCGCCGGCCAGCGAGGCCGGCCCGACCGGGTTGGATGCGTCATCCATCTTGTTGCCGCCGCAGATCACCGACAGCCGCTGGTTCACGGCGAACAGGGCGCGCGCCAGGCGCTGCTCGTTCTTGCCGATCATGCTGGTGATCGCGAGGGATTCTTCCAGTTCGTTCTCGCCGACGAGGCTGAGTTCGATATTGGCGAGTGGCCGGCCGGCGCCGTCGGCGTCCGGGGCCCGGGTGCGGCCCGCGGAGAAATCGGCCAGGTCGCGCGCGACCTGGCCGAGGAAGGTGCGCTCGACGATCGCCCGCTTCTTGCGGACCTCGCGCATGCCGTCGAAGAACTGGGTCTGGGCCGCGTTGTTCTCGGCCTTCTCGGCGAGGTCGAACAGGGCGTCGTCGATGTTCTCGAACATGTTCGACGCCAGAGCGTGCAGGCGCTTCGTGGCCAGCCCGCGCACCGTCACCAGCAACGCGCCCACGCTCTCACTGCGCGGGTCCAGGCGCTGACTGAGATCGACGACGTTGGACGGCTCGCTCGCGTTGTTCATCGCGCATCCTGGATGTTCTGGCCCCCGCCTGAAGCGTCATTGTGCGGGAACCAATGCTTTATAGCGTGACTCGCGTCACGGATTTCAGGCGCGACCCGTTTCTGGCGCGAAGCCCGACAACTGGAGGGTGCCGATGCCTGCCTCGGGCAACATGACGGGAATGCCGTCTTCCACCCGGTAGACCAGCTGGCCGTCGGTGGTGATGAGCCCCTCGCTGATCGGGTCGGCGACTTTCTCGCCGGCGACCGTGTCGACCGCCCCGGCACGGATCGCTCCGTTGAGCTGGTCGCGCTCGGTCGCCGTGAGGGGGCGCAGCGGGCGTTTGCTGACAGGGCAGCAGAGGATGTCGAGTAGACGCTTGTCCATGGGAAGTGGCCCCGGGGGCCAACCTGATAAACGGGAATGCCTTTACAATAGCGACTTTTGGGTGCTCGGGCCATGACTTCCAACGAGGGTAACGAAGCGAACGCGCCGCGCGTGGGCGTGGTGATGGGTTCGCGTTCGGACTGGGAAACCATGGAGCACGCCTCCGCCACGCTGACCCGCATGGGCATCGTCCACGAGGTCCGCGTCGTGTCGGCGCACCGCACGCCCGACCTGCTTTTCGACTACGCCGAAACGGCCCGCGCGCGGGGCATCCAGGTGATCATCGCCGGTGCCGGCGGGGCGGCCCATCTGCCGGGCATGATCGCGGCGAAGACGGCCCTGCCGGTGTTCGGCGTGCCGGTGCAGTCCAAGGCCCTCAACGGCATGGATTCCCTCCTTTCGATCGCCCAGATGCCGGCCGGCGTGCCGGTGGGCACCCTGGCCATCGGGCGCGCCGGCGCCACCAACGCGGCCTTGCTCGCCGCGTCCGTGCTGGCACTGCACGATCCGGCCGTGGCCGAAGCGCTGGACAACTTCCGTGCCGCGCAGACCCGGTCCGTCCTCGACCATCCGGACCCGCGCACATGAGCCGCACGCTCCCCACCGTCGGTATCCTCGGTGGCGGGCAGCTCGCCCGCATGCTGGCCCTGGCGGCGGCCCCGCTGGGCATCCGTACGCTCGCGGTCGACGGCGCCGCCGATGCCTGCGCCGGGCAGGTGTCCGGGCTGGTGGTCGCCCCCTGGGACGACGAAACGGCATTGGCGGAATTCGCCAGGCAGGTGGACGTGGTCACCTTCGACTTCGAGAACGTGCCCGCGGCCACGGCCGAACGGCTCGCCGGGTTGGTCAAGGTGTTTCCGAACCCGCGCGCCCTGGCCGTGGCCCAGGACAGGCTGTCCGAGAAAACCTTGTTCCGCGAGTCCGGCCTGAATACGCCGGAATTCGCCGTGGTCGATACCCGCGACGACCTGGTCGCGGCGGTCGGCCGCATCGGCCTCCCTGCGATCCTCAAGACGCGCCGCCTCGGCTATGATGGCAAGGGGCAGTTCCGGTTGAAGGTTCCGGCGGATATCGATGCCGCCTGGGCGGCGCTCGGCGACGCCGCGTCCAGGCATGGGCTGATCCTGGAGGCCTTCGTCCCGTTCGATCGCGAATTGTCCGTACTGGCCGTGCGCGGCCGCGACGGCGCGTTCCGCACCTGGCCGCTCACCCGTAACTGGCATGTGGACGGCGTGCTCTCGCTGAGCCTGGCGCCCGCGCCGGGTACTTCCGATGCGCTGGAACACGAGGCCGTCGCCCATGCGCGGGCCATCGCCGAACGGCTGGATTACGTCGGCGTGTTCGCGCTGGAATTGTTCGTCCGCGGTAACGAGTTGCTGGGCAACGAGATGGCGCCACGCGTGCACAACTCGGGGCACTGGACCATCGAGGGTGCGCATACCAGCCAGTTCGAGAACCATATCCGCGCCGTGCTCGGCCTTCCGCTGGGAGACACCGGCGTGCGCGGGGCCAGCGCCATGCTCAACTGGATCGGCGAGATGCCCGACCCGGCGCCGGTGCTGTCCGCCGTCGACGGCCATTGGCACGACTACGGCAAGGAAGCCCGTCCCGGTCGCAAGGTAGGCCACGCGACGATCTGCGCCACCGATGCCGGCAGCCTGCGGGCGAAGCTGGTGGAGGTGGGGGCCGCGCTGGGGCGGGAAGAACAGGTGGCCCCGGCTGTCGAGGCGCTGGGCTAAGCGGTCGAGGCACGGGGCCGAGAGGGCCCCTGTGGAAAGCCTCTTCTGTAGAAGGCCTCTTCTGGGGAAAAACCCCCTGCGAAAAGGTCCTGTGGGAGCCGCTTCAGCGGCGATGGTTGCTTGCCTCGAACTGGCCCGCTAGCGCGGGATCGCCGCTGAAGCGGCTCCCACGGAGGCGGGCTCCCACGGAGTGCGGGCTCCCACGGAGGTTTCTTCAGGGGCTCCGTAGGGATTACCGCAGGGGCATGGGCTCGGCGGGTAACGAAAAGGCCAGGTCTCGCGACCCGGCCTTTCTCATTTCGTAGCTAGGGCGCTGAAACCGCCCTTTGGGACTCAGGCGAGGTTCTTCGCCGCGAAATCCCAGTTCACGATGTTCCAGAACGCTTCCAGGTACTTCGGACGGGCGTTGCGGTAATCGATGTAATACGCGTGTTCCCACACGTCGGCCGTGAACAGCGGCTTGTCGCTGCCGGTGATCGGGGTGGCGGCGTTCGACGTGTTGACGATCGCCAGGGAGCCGTCCGGACGCTGCACCAGCCAGGTCCAGCCCGAGCCGAAGTTGGCGGCGGCCTGCTTGGCGAATTCTTCCTTGAACTTGTCGACCGAACCGAAGGCCTTGGTCAGTGCGTCGGCCAGCTTCGCCGGCGGCTCGGCGCCGCCCGGGGCACGCATCGAGTGCCAGTAGAAGGTGTGGTTCCAGATCTGCGCCGCATTGTTGAAGATGCCGCCGGACGAGGTCTTGACGATGTCTTCCAGGCTCTTGCCCTCGAACTCCGTCCCCTTGATCAGGTTGTTGAGGTTCGTGACGTAGGTCTGGTGGTGCTTGCCGTGGTGGAATTCCAGGGTCTCAGCGGAGATGTGCGGCTCCAGGGCATTCTTTTCGTACGGGAGCGGGGGAAGTTCGAACGCCATTGCGGGACTCCTTAGCGGTGGCTGGGGGAAAGGGCGTAGGCAGGGGGCGTCAGGCCGTGCGCTGCTACACTATGCAACTAGTCGCATTCTAATGATGAAAACCGAGCTATGGACGTCGTAGACGAGATCAAGGCCATCGTGGCGGCCCACCCGATCGTGCTTTTCATGAAAGGCACGCCGGAATACCCGACCTGCGGCTTCTCCGATCGCGCCGTGAAAGCCTTGCAGGCGGCCGGCGCGGCGTTCCACGCGGTGAACGTGCTGGCCGATCCGCGCATCCGAGCGGGCTTGCCGCACTATTCGAACTGGCCGACGTTCCCGCAGTTGTTCCTTCTGGGTGAATTCATCGGCGGCTGCGATATCGTCGAAGACCTGCACGCCGCGGGCGAGTTGAAGCGCATGGCGGCCGACGTGGCCGGGGCCGCGACGTGAACGCCTTGCATTCCACCCGCTTGCCCGAGGACTGGTCCGTGGCGCCAGGAGCGCTCGCGGGCCGCGTGGTGATCGTCACCGGTGCCACCGGCGGCCTCGGCGGCGAAACGGCGAAAGCGGCGATTCGCGCGGGAGCCACGGTGGTGATCACCGGGCGCAAGGTACGCGCGCTGGAGAAACGCTACGACGAACTCGTCGCGCTCGGCGGCAGCGAACCGGTGATCCATCCGCTGGACCTGGAAAGCGCCACGCCCGCGGATTACGCCGCGCTGGCCGAAGGCATCGAGGGCGAGTTCGGCCGCCTCGACGGCATCGTGCATGCCGCCGCGCACTTCAACGAGTTGACTCCCATCGCGATGCACAAGCCTGACGACTGGCTGCGCGCGATGCAGGTGAACGTGTCGGCGCCGTTCGCATTGACCCAGGCATGCATGCCCTTGCTCACGCGGGCCCCGGACAGCGCCGTGGTTTTCGTGCTGGACGATCCGGAACTGCTTTCGCGTGCCCACTGGGGCGGTTATGGCGTCTCCAAGGCCGCGGTGGAGCGCATGGCCGCGGTGCTGCACGCCGAGAACGGCCGCGGCCCCATGCGCGTGCATACGCTGTTGCCCATGCCGATGCGCACCGCCTTGCGTCGCGCGGCGTATTACGGCGAGAACACGCTGGAAAAACCGCTGCCCACCGCCGCGGCCGATGCCATCGTCTACCTGCTTTCCGGTGCCGGCGCGGATGCGCGCGGCGCCGTGCTCGATCTACGCCCCACCCACTGACCTGCCGCAGGAGTTCTCCCCCATGGAAGCGCAGATGACGACGTTGTCCGCGGGCATCCTGCTGTTCCTGATCATGGATCCGCTGGGCAATATCCCGTTGTTCCTCGCCCTGCTGAAGGACGTGCCGCCGCAGCGCCGGCGCAAGGTGATGGTGCGCGAGTTGCTCATCGCCCTGGCCGTCCTGGTCGCCTTCCTGCTTGGCGGCCAGTACATCCTCAAGGTGCTGCAGCTGCGCCAGGAATCGGTGAGCATCGCCGGTGGCATCGTGCTGTTCCTCATCGGCATCCGCATGGTCTTCCCGCCGGTGGAAGGCGGCGTGTTCGGCAAGACGGGGGAGGGCGAACCCTTCATCGTGCCGATGGCCATCCCCGGCGTCGCCGGCCCCTCGGCCATGGCCGCCCTCCTGCTGCTGACCAATTCCCAGCCTGGCCGCACGGCGGAATGGGGCATCGCCCTGTTCCTGGCCTGGCTGACCACCGCGATCATCCTGCTCAGTTCCACCTTCCTGTTCCGCTGGCTGGGCGAGAGCGTCCTCACGGCCCTGGAGCGGCTCATGGGCATGCTGCTCATCGCCTTGTCGGTGCAGATGTTCCTCGCCGGCATTTCGGCCTATCTGCACCTGGCGGTTTGATACGTCAGGGTGATTGCCGCAAGAACATACGTGGCGGTAGGGTTACTGTCATAATTGCCCGCGAGCATGGCCGGGGCCAGGAAAGCTCCTGGCACCGGGCATGGGTCGAAAGCCCTCTCAGGGGCAAAGAGGATGTTCGAAGGCACTATGAGAAATCACGACTCCGCACCGGCCCGGCAAGGTAGCCATCGTTCGACGTCAAGGGATCCCAAGTCATGCTGAGCATCGATCAGACCCTGCTGGAGCGCATGCCATGGCTGGCCCAGCACCCTCGTCTCCGCAAGCCGCTCGTCGGCATGCTGGAAACCCTGGCCCACGAAGACCGCTTCAATCGCACGCTGGCGTTTGCCGGCCCCGCGCAAGGTTTCGAATTCTGCGAGAAGACGCTGGATTACCTCGGCGTCAGCTGTCGCGTCACCGAACGCGAACGCGAGAACATCCCTGTCGAAGGGCCGTTGATCGTCGTGGCCAACCATCCGCTGGGCATGGTCGACGCGATCGCCCTCATCCAGCTGATCGGTTCGGTCCGCCGCGATGTCCGCATCCTCGGTAACGACGTGCTGTCGGCGGTGCCGCAGCTGGGATCGTTGCTGCTGAAGGTGGATGTCTTCGGCAAAGGCGCCACGTCCAGGATGCGCGCCGTGTTCCGCGCGGTCGAGGCGGGCGAGGTGCTCATTATGTTCCCGGCGGGCGAAGTGTCGCGCATGCGCCCCGGCGGCGTGCGCGATGGCAAGTGGTCGGACGGCTTCGCGCGCATCGCCATGCGCGCCGGCGTGCCGGTGCTTCCGGTGCATATCGCCGCGCGCAATTCGGTCGCCTTCTACGGACTGTCGATGCTGGCCAAGCCGCTGAGCACGGCGATGCTTCCGCGCGAGGCTACCTCGGGCAAGCAGCGGGTGGGTTTCCGCATCGGCAAGCTCGTCGACTCCGAGGAATTGAAACAGGCCAGTGGCGGTTCGTCCGAGCGGGCGGCCAAGCTGATGCGCCGGCACGTGTATCGCGTCGCACGCCAGCGCGGCCTCGTTTTCGGTGGACAAACCCCGCTGGCGCATCCCGAGCCCGTGGAGCGCGTGGTCGCCGAACTGGACAAGGCCGAATTGCTGGCCGAGCTTCCCGATGGCAAGCGCATCCTGCTGTTGCAAGGCTCCAGCGACAGCTACGCCATGCGCGAGATCGGACGCCTGCGTGAGTTGACCTTCCGACGCGTGGGTGAGGGTACCGGCAAGCGCCGCGATCTCGACGCCTACGATCCGCTCTACGAGCACCTCGTATTGTGGGACGCCAAGGCCTTGCGCATCGTGGGTGCGTACCGGTTCGGTCATGGCGGCCGCCTCATCACCCAGTACGGCATGAGCGCGCTGTATACCTCCAGCCTGTTCGATTATTCGCCGGCACTGGAGTCACGCCTCGCCCAGGGCCTGGAACTCGGGCGCAGCTTCATCGCACCCGCTTACTGGCGCTCACGGGCGCTCGATCAACTCTGGCAGGGCATCGGCCTCTACCTGCAACGGCATCGCGAACTGCGTTACCTGTTCGGGCCCGTGAGCATGTCGGTGAGCATGCCGCGAGAGGCGCGCGAATGGATCGCCGCCGCGCACCAGCATTTCTTCGGCGTGCAGGGCCTGGCCGCCGCACGCCAGCCGTTCGTGATTCCGGAAGCCACCATCGAGTCGGTACGCCGCGAACTGGAAGGCCTCGATCCCGCCCAAGGCCTCGGCAAGCTGAAGCATCGCCTCGATGCCCTCGGCGTGACCTTGCCGGTGCTTTACCGCCAGTACGTCGACCTGGTCGAGCCGCAGGGCGTGCAGTTCCTCGCGTTCGGCGAGGACCCCGAGTTCGCCGGTTGCGTCGACGGGCTCGTGATGCTCGACCTCGCGTCGCTCAAGCCGGCGAAGCGCTCGCGTTACCTCGGCAAGGATTGACTCGTCCGGACCGGCCGGAAGGTATTCCGGTCGGCCGGTTTTTCGAGGCGCGTTGGCTCGTGTAGAACTAGCCTGTTTCCCGCCGATGGGAAGTGTCAGATAATCGCTAAACTGTCATTCGGCAGTGTTAGGGTATTGCCTCGCTAAGAGATAAACGTCGCCCACGTCAGTGACTTGGGTGCTCAGTGGATCATTCGGTGTTTTTTTGTCCCGGCCATGTTGCCGGGCGATTCGCCGTGTCTGGAGAAAACATTTTTTCTTGCGCAAACGTAATAACTATCGACGCTGAGATAATCGTCAATTAATTACGAAAACCATTATTTCCAGTGACGGATCGAATGATTTCGCGCGGCCTCGGGAAGGGCCCACCAAACAAACATCCTCTTCAGGAAACCAGTCGATGAACCGCAATTCCCTTTCGGCCGCGATCGCCGTGACGCTTTTCGTGGCCGCAGGCGCCGTGTTGGCCCAGGACGCGCAGAATGCCGAGGCCACCGGCACGCAGCCGCAACGTTCCAACGTGGCGAGCAGCTCGAACACGACGAACGACAACGCCACGCGCCGCGCCACCCAGCAGATGAGCGAGGTGCAGGTGAAGGCCAACTCGCTGGCCCTCGGCGGCGGCCTGATGTCCATCCAGGACGCGCCGAAAGCCGTTTCCACGGTGTCCCGCGAGGCCATCGTCAAGGCGGCGCCGGGTGCGACCTTCGTGCAGGCGATCAACTCGATCCCGGGCGTGGTGTCGTCCACCGACGACTACACCGGCCTCAACGACGGCAACGCCAGCGTCCGGGGTTTTCCGCTCGACGAAATCGGTGTGACGGTCAACGGTGCGCCGATCAACGACAGCGGTAACTACAAGATCTACTCGTCCGAATACGGCGATACCGAGAACATGGGCGACATCACCGTCCAGCAGGGTTATCCGGACAATGATTCCCCGATCGCCGGCGCGGCCGGTGGCTCCATCGCCTGGGTGACGGTCGATCCGTCGCACCAGGCCGGCCTGGACTTCAGCCAGACCCTGGGCGACAACAGCTACCACCGCACGTTCGTGCGCCTCAATACGGGCGACCTCGGCCCCGTGCGCTCGTGGTTGTCGTATTCCAACAACGAAACGAACCTGTGGCGCGGCCGCGGCAAGTCGAAGGTGACCAAGATCGACGGCAAGTCGGTCTGGCAGATCGACGACAAGAACTCCATCTCGTTCTCGCTGCAATACAACCGCGAGGTCAAGACCAACTACGAGTCGCTGACGAAGGCCCAGGCCGCCGCCGACTACAAGCAGAGCTACCTCGGCACGTATACCCCGGGCAGCACCAGCAGCAACTATTACGCGCTGCACCAGAACCCGTTCCGCAACTACCTCGCCAGCCTCGACGGCGAGTTCACCCTCAGCGACAGCATGCGCCTGTCTGTCGTCCCGTATTTTCAGTATGGCTACGGCGGCGGTGGCAGCGGCAGCACGGTCACCGAGAATCCGCTGGCCAACGACAACTACTTCAAGTCGGTGAACGTCGACCTCGATGGCGATGGCAAGATCGGCGGCACGAAGCTGGTCAACTCGCTGAGCTATTCGTACACCTACCGTCCCGGTGTGATCGCGAAGCTCAATCAGGACCTGAGTGACAACAACAGCCTGGAATACGGCGTGTGGTACGAGCGTCCTCGCCAGCAGCAAGGTCAGGTGCTGGTCCCGGTGGACCCGTCGACCGGCGTACCGGTCGATACCTGGGGCAGGGACGTGCTGATCCGCTACCCGGATGGCAAGGTGCAGAAGGTGTACGACCAGTACACCACCACCACGAACGAGAAGGCCTTCGTCACCGACAACTGGACGCCGAACGACCAGTGGACGTTCTCCGGCAGCCTCGCGTACGTGTGGACCAAGCGTGATGGCTATATCGCCGAATACCCGAACTCGATCGGCTCGATCAGCGCGGCGGGGAAGGTGACCACGACGAATGCGCAGTTCGACGCGTCGCCTACGGCGACCTTCCACAAGTTCACGCCCACGGCGGGAGTGAAGTACCAGCTCAACGACGAGAATCAGTTCTACTTCGGCATCGGCAAGACGTTCCGTGCACCGATCAACGGCGCGCTGCTGAGCAACGCCCTGTACGGCTATGGCACGTCGGCCGCCGCCGCGCTGCCGAACAAGCCGGAAACCTCGACCACCGCCGACCTGGGCTGGCGCTTCTACGGCGAGCGCATCTCGGCGAACGTCGACGCTTATGCGTCCAACCTCAACAACAAGCAGGTCTCCGGTTTCGACCAGACGACCGCATTGACGGTCTATACGCAGCTGCCGAAGGTGCACATGCGCGGCCTCAATGCCGAGAGCAGCTTCAAGCTGGACGACCATTGGACGGTGTACGCGAACTATTCGTACGCGCGCGCCCTGATGCAGGACAACCTCGACTCGTTGGGCGACGGCATCTACAACACGAAGGGCAAGACCTTGCTCAACGTGCCGAAGAATTCGGGCTATGTCGCGGTCGACTACGCCAATGGTCCGTTCTGGGCTTCGCTTAGCGCCAAATACCAGGGCGCGATCTGGGGCGACTGGTCGAACACCGAGCGGGTGGGTGGCTACGCCACGATCGACCTGGGCACCGGCTGGAACTTCGACGACTTCTCGCCGTGGTTCCGCAAGCCGTACATCAAGGTCAACCTGTTCAACCTGGCCGACCGCAAGGCTCTCACCTATGCAGGCAACGTTTCCGCCTTCCTGGCCAGCAACCCGGCCAAGACCAAGGACGCGAACGGAACGACGCTCTACGCCGCGGCCCCCTACTACTCGATCCTGCAGGAACGCACCTTCATGGTGACCTTCGGCGCCTCGTTCTTCTGACGAAAACCGCAGCGCGAAGGGCCGAAAGGCCGCGACCCCGACGCCCCCCGAAAGAGGGGCGTTTTTTTGCCGAATTGGGACCTCGCCGAACGATGGAACCGGCTATGGCACCGGCTGTGGAACCGACCATGGAACCGACTCCGGGACCGACTATGGGACCAGTTGTGGGACCGGTTGTGGGACTAACTGTGGGAGCCGACCTTGTCGGCGATCCCGCGGCAGCGGGCCAGGTTACGGCCAGCCCCATCGCCGACAGGGTCGGCTCCCACCCGGCCCGCCAAGGCCTGCGAATCTCCGCGAAACCTCATAGGCATGTCGGAGGAGCTTGCGAGGGCGGCTCCCGTGAAACGCTGCGAGCGCGACCCGGTGGCTTCTCGACTCCCACCATCAACTCGCCCTGGTGAAAATAAATATATTTAAATAACAAAGTGTTAGAAGAAAAATCAGTCCACGTAGGAAAAAGTGGTATTTATCAAACCGGCGTGAAAACGTTACAAATCTGTCATACAATGCCGTTAAAGTTGGCTTAACAACTGTCGCCACCGGGCTCATGGATGTGACCGGGATCACACGAGACGACACAGCCAAAGATTGGGGAAAGCTCAAACGAACGCAGCACCCGGCCCACTGCCAGGTAGCCATTCGTTTGGCCAAAACTTTTTTCGTTGCAAGCCACAGGGTCGACCATTAGATGAATAGCCGAATCCGCGCCAAACTCCTGCCGCTGGCGATCGCATCGCTCTTCGCGGTGCCTGCGTTCGCGCAGGAAACGTCCTCGACGATCAGCGGCCGCGTGCTGGACGCCGCCGGCCAGCCGGTGGCCAATGCCACCGTCGTGATCGTCCACGAGCCCTCGGGCACCACGAAGACCACCACCACGGACGCGAGCGGCCGTTATTCGGCCCAGGGCCTGCGCGTCGGCGGTCCGTTCGACGTGACGGCGACGAAGGAAGGCAGCCCGTCGGTTCGCCAGGACAACGTGTACCTGCAGCTGGGTAGCGACACCGCCGTGAACCTGACCGTCGGCGCGGCCAGCGCCGCCGATGCCACCGCGCTGGGCGCGGTCACCGTGTCGGCCGTGTCCGGCCAGTTCACGTCCGAGAACAAGGGCCTGGGCACCAACATCTCGCAGCGCGAGCTGAAGGCCGCTCCGTCGCCGAGCCGCAACATCGCCGACATCGCCCGCCGCGATCCGCGCGTCAATGTCGACCACGGCACCGGCGCCATCTCGGCCAACGGCCAGAACACCCGTCTCAACAACATCAAGGTCGACGGCCTTGGCGTGGGCGACCCGTTCGGCCTGAACTCCACCGGCATGCCGACTGTCGGTTCGCCGGTGTCGCTCGACACGATCGACTCGTTCAACATCTCGACCGCCAACTACGACGTCGCTTCCGATACCGTCGGTGCCGAAATCAACGCGGTGACGAAGTCGGGTACCAACGACTTCCACGGCTCGGTCTACTACGGCTTCAAGAACGCAAGCAGCATGGTCGGCAAGGCCGGCTGGCTCGACGACAACCGCGACTACACCGAGTTCGACCGTAACTGGACGGCCGGTGCCACCGTCGGCGGCCCGATCATCAAGGACAAGCTGTTCTTCTTCGCGGGCTACGAGAAGGAAGAAGTCACCGGCCTGAGCTCGGGCGCCGTCAATGGCCTCGATCCGACGCTGAGCCGGTCGACGATCAACAAGGTCTCGCCGGGCGACCTGCAGAGCATCATCAACGCCGCCAACGGCCTCGGTCTCGTTCCGGGTTCGACCGGTGCCAACGCCGGTACGCTGGAAGACAAGCGCTACATCGCGAAGATCGACTGGAACATCACCGACGGTCACCGCATGAACCTTGCGTACTCGCGTACCAAGGAAACCAAGCCCAACCCGCAGGGCAACGGCACCTCGTCGATCGGCCTGTCGAGCTACTGGTACACGGTCAACACCGATATCAAGAACTATACGTTGCAGTCGTTCGACGACTGGAACGACGTGTTCTCGTCGGAGACCAAGGTCGGCTACAGCGACTACCAGCTCAACCGCTCGGTGGACAACCAGCAGCCGCAGGTCACGGTTCGCCTGAACAACACCGGCTTCGGTAGCAGCGCCACCGGTCCGACGATCAACCTGGGCGAAGACCAGTTCAGCCATTACAACTCCGCGTCGGTGAAGAGCCTCAACGCGATGTGGGCAGGCACGCTGTACCTCGGCGACCACACCATCAAGGGTGGTTTCGAGTGGGAACGCAACCGTATCTACAACCTGTTCGGTCGCACCGAGTTCGGCGCGTACACCTTCGGCAATAACGGCCTCGCCAACTTCGGCAACGGCCTGTACAGCAACTATTCGCTGTACCAGCCGGCTAGGGGTTACTCGCTCAACGACATCGCCGCCAAGTGGGAACTGCGCCGCCACACGTTCTTCCTGCAGGATACCTGGCAGGCCACGGACAACCTGTCCGTGCAGTATGGTTTCCGCGTCAACAAGTACTTGACGGACGACAAGCCGCTCTACAACGCCACGTTCGAGCAGAAGTACGGCTTCAGCAACGCCAATACGATCAACGGCAGCCAGCTCGTCGAGCCGCGCCTGTCGTTCAACTACACCTTCGACAGCGAATACAAGACGCAACTGCGCGGTGGCGTTGGCCTGTTCCAGTCCGATCCGCCGACCGTGTGGATGACGAATCCGTACCAGAACAACGGCATCAACATCGCCACGTACTCGTACGATCGTCAGGCCGACGGTGTCACGTGTCTCCTGGGTCGCCAGCTCCTGCCGTGCCCGCAGTTCAGCCCCGATCCGCACAACCAGCCGACCACGGGCAACGGCACCATCCCGCAGATGGCTGTCGATACCGTCGACAAGAACTTCAACCTGCCGAGCGTCTGGAAGTCGTCGTTGGCTTTCGATCGTGAGTTGCCCTGGCAGGGCATCATCGCGAGCATCGAATGGCAGCACCTCGATGTCCGTGATGGCATTCTGTACCAGAACCTCAATCTCGGCGCCCCGACCGGCGTCATGCCGGACGGACGCTACACGTACGCCGGCTGCATTGGTGGTTCGACTGCCGTTGGTGGTCCGACCGGCGCGAACTGCCGGACGAACCTCAGTGGCTCGAACACCGGTGGCTCCTTTGCCCGCGCCCGTGCTGACGGCCGCTTCGCCCAGGGTGTCACCTATCTGACCAACACGAAGAAGGGTGGCGCGGACACCGTCACGCTTTCGTTCTCGAAGCCGATGGCCGATGGCTGGTCCTGGAGCGTCGCTGCGACCGGCGGTCACTCGACCGAGGTCAATCCGGGCACCTCCAGCCAGGCGACGTCGAACTACTCGAACAGCGCCTGGTACAACCCGAACGAAGACGTCGCTTCCACGGCGAACACGAACATCTCGAAGCGCCTCAACGCGTCGATCACGTGGCAGCACAACTTCTTCGGTGATTACGCCACCACCGTCAGCATGTTCTACGACGGACACACGGGCGTTCCGTATAGCTGGATCTTCGGCAACGATTCGAACGGCGACAGCTATTCGAAGGATCTGGCGTACATCCCGACCCGCGGCGACGGCACGATCTTCCGCAACTCCGGCGGCACGGCGGCGGCTTCGCAGCAGCTGGTCAACCAGTTCTACGACTTCATCCAGAACGACAACTACCTGCGCAAGGAGCAGGGCAAGGTTGCCAAGCGCAACGGCGCCACGTCGGCCTGGGTCAACCAGATCGACCTGAGCCTGAGCCAGGAAGTGCCCGGTATCTTCAAGGGCAACAAGGGCGAGATCCGTCTCGACATCTACAATTTCCTGAACCTGGTGAACAAGGATTGGGGCCAGCAGTCGTACATCGGCTTCCCGTACACCCGTAACCTCGCCAACTTCGGTGGCGTGGACCCGACCACGGGCAAGTACATCTACAACCTGCCGACCGATGCCAACGGTAACTACCAGCCGGGCCTGAAGGGCATCTACGACGCCCCGACCGACAACAGCGCGACCAAGGTCAACCCGGTCTCGCGTTGGTCCGCCATGCTGACCGTGCGCTACACGTTCTAAGCGAAGGATTCGCTGCACGACCCGAAGGCCGGTACCCGCGAGGGTGCCGGCTTTCTTTTTGTGGCGGCGGGCGCCGGTCTTGACCCCTTGGCGCCCGACGCGTGATCCTAGGCGGTCCGCTCCCACCCCGGGGCGGGGTTCGCCGCTAATTCGCGGTCAGAAGGACAGTAACTCCATGAATGCCATCCAGTTCGGGGATCCGGTTTCCGGCAAGACCGTCAGTGCGCGCGTCTCGCCGGCCGGCGGTCTCGACATCCTCTCCCGCAACGAGGTCGCGCGCCTGCGCGATGCGAGCGGGTCCGGGCTGCATCAGCTGCTGCGCCGTTGCGCGCTGGCGGTGTTGACCTCGGGCAACCTTTCCGACGATCCGGGCTCGATGTTCGAGCAGTACCCGGACTTCGACGTGCAGGTGCTGCAAGAAGATCGCGGCATCAAGATCGAACTGAAGAACGCGCCCGAGCAGGCCTTCGTCGATGGCCGCATCATCCGCGGCATCAACGAACTGCTCGTGGCCGTGGTGCGCGATATCGTCTACGTGTCGACGCAGCTGGAAACCGGCGCGTTCGACCTGGACGACACCGTCGGCATCACGCATGCCGTATTCGAGATCCTTCGTAACTCGCGCATCCTGCGTCCGCAGGTGGACCCGAACCTGGTGGTCTGCTGGGGTGGCCACTCCATCTCGCGCGACGAGTACGAGTACACCAAGCGCGTCGGCTACCAGCTCGGTCTGCGCAGCCTGGACATCTGCACGGGTTGCGGCCCGGGTGCGATGAAGGGCCCGATGAAGGGCGCGACCATCGCGCACGCGAAGCAACGCCGCAAGGGCAATCGCTATATCGGCGTGACCGAGCCGGGCATCATCGCGGCCGAATCGCCGAACCCGATCGTCAACAACCTGGTGATCATGCCGGACATCGAGAAGCGCCTCGAAGCGTTCGTCCGCCTCGGCCACGGCATCATCGTGTTCCCCGGCGGCGTCGGCACGGCGGAAGAAATCCTCTACATGCTCGGCATCCTCCTGTTGCCGCAGAACAAGGGCATTCCGTTCCCGCTGATCTTCACCGGCCCGCAGAATTCGGCGGCGTACTTCGAGCAGATCGACCGCTTCCTCCGCCTCGCGCTCGGCGACGACGTGGCGAAGCACTACAAGATCATCATCGACGATCCCGCCGCGGTGGCGCATGCCATGGTCTCGGGCATCGACAAGGTGCGTAACCACCGGCTGGACAACAAGGACGCCTTCTTCTTCAACTGGGCGCTCGATATCCCCTTGTCCTTCCAGCAGCCGTTCCGGCCCACGCACGAAGCGATGGCCGGGCTCGCCCTGCATCGTGACCGTCCGCGACACGAACTGGCCGCGGATCTTCGTCGCGCGTTCTCGGGCATCGTCGCCGGCAACGTGAAGGAAGAGGGCGTCAAGGCCATCGAGGCACGCGGCCCCTTCGTGATCGACGGCGAGACCGACATCATGCGTGCCCTCGACGACCTGCTGAAGGCCTTCGTGGAGCAGCATCGCATGAAGCTCCCCGGCGGCACGGCGTACGAGCCCTGCTACGTGGTTCGCACCTGATACACCGGCCGGTGGCCTGTCGGCGCCGGCCGTCCGTTCGCTGAACGTGACGCGGAACAAGGGGTTCCGCGTCACGCGCCCTAGACGGTGACGCGCGCGACGATGCGCTGGCAGCCTCACTGCCGGGAGACAGTCATGCTCGTCACCATCCTCATCATCGTCCTCATCATCGCCCTTATCGGTGGCTTGCCGACGTGGGGCTATTCCAGTTCCTGGGGTTACGGTCCCAGCGGCGGTATCGGTGTCATCCTGGCCATCGTCCTGATCTGCTGGCTGCTTGGCGTATTCTGATCGGCGCACGCGCCACAGGAGAGCCCCATGCCACGACCGCACCGTCCCGTGCCGGACAGCGAAACACCGCTGCCCGGCACTTCGCCGCCGCCTTACGACCACGAGCCGGTGGAGCGGCCGGGGCCCGATCCGGATACCGATGGCGAGACACCGGAGACCTGATGGCACCGCGTCGACCTCGCTGGCCGGGTGACATCCTTCCGCGCTCGTTCTTCCACCGTGACCCACGTGTCGTGGGCCCGCAGTTGCTGAACAAGGTGCTCGCGTGCGCCGATGGCCGCGCGGGACGCATCGTGGAAGTGGAGGCCTATTGCGGCGCCATCGATCCGGCGGCGCATACCTATCGCGGGAAGACCAAACGCAACGCGGTCATGTTCGGCCCGCCCGGGCACATGTATGTGTATTTCACCTATGGGATGCACTGGTGCTGCAACACCGTCTGCGGCGATGACGGCGAGGGCGCGGGCGTGCTCATCCGCGCGCTGGAACCGCTGGCTGGCATCGAACTCATGCGTGAGGCGCGACCGAAGGTCCGGCGCGACCGCGAATTGTGCAGCGGCCCGGCGCGGCTGACCCAGGCACTGGGCATCACGGGCGCGCAGAACGGCATCGATCTGGTGAAGGCACGCGATGGCTACACCGTGGTCGACGACGGAATGCCACCGCCGGAATTCGTGCCGGGATCGGCGCGCATCGGTATCCGCGAAGGCACGGACCTGCTCTGGCGCTGGTTCGTCGCGGGCAATCCCCACGTGTCGAAAGCCTGACCGGGGTACGGACGAGGGTGCCGCCATCTTGGCCGGACGGCCACCGGGGTATACGCTCCGTGCCAACGCAGACAAGGAACCCGCCATGAAGCGTGTCGCCGCTACCCTCATTCTCGCCGTGTTTTCCATCGGTGCCGCCGCCGCGGATACCTACCGCTTCGGTTCCCAGGTCATTTCCACGGGCGACAGCGAAGGCCGCCTCCGTCAGGTGGCCGGCAAGCCGGATCGCGAGACGCCTATCGAGACCCGCCACGGCGGGTTGGAAGGCTATCGGCTGGAATACTTCCAGCGCGGCAAGTCGATCCAGTTCGAGGTGGTCAAGGGCAGGGTGGCATCCATCACCCAGATCGACAGCTGACCCCGATCGTCCCGGCCGTGAAGGCGTCTTCACGTTTTCGTGAAACCGGCGCCGGTAGGTTGCCCGCCTTGGTAAGGGGCGACCGATGAAGCACGACGACATAGACGAACTCCGCCGCAGTCACGAACAGTTCCGCCTCCTGGTCCAGGGTGTGGCGGACTATGCCATCTACATGCTCGATCCCGATGGCAACGTCTCCAGCTGGAACTCCGGCGCCGAGCGGATCAAGGGTTACTTGCCCGACGAGATCATCGGAAAGCATTACTCGGCTTTTTTCTCGCCGGAAGACGTGGCCCGCCGCGAGCCCTGGTCGAACCTGGAGGCCGCGAAGGACGTGGGCCGGCTGGAAACCGAAGGCTGGCGCGTCCGCAAGGACGGCAGCCGTTTCTGGGCGCACGTGGTGCTCGACCGCATCGACGACGAGTCGGGCAAGTTCGTGGGTTTCGCCAAGGTCACGCGTGACGTCACCGAGCAGCGCAACGCGGCCCGAGCCCTCGAACAGGCCCGCGAAGCCCTCTTCCAGTCGCAGAAGCTCGAAGCGGTAGGCCAGCTCACCGGTGGCGTGGCGCACGATTTCAACAACCTGCTCATGGCGATCCACGGCAACCTCGAACTGCTGACGCAGCGCGAGGATCTTCCGGCGAAGGCCCGGACCCTCGTCACGAACGCCTTGAGCGGTGTCCGCCGCGGTGTCGCGCTCACCCAGCGCATGCTCGCTTTCGCGCGGCGACAGCAACTGCACCTGGAACCGGTGAACCTGGCGGACCTCGTCTACGGGATGTCCGACCTGATGCGCACATCGCTGGGTCCCTCGGTCGTGATCGAGGCGAGTTTCCCCTTGTCGTTGCCGGCGGTGCTCGTCGACCCGAACCAGTTCGAACTCTGCCTGTTGAACCTGGGCGTCAACGCGCGCGATGCGATGCCGGACGGCGGCACGGTCACGATCTCGGGGCGCGCGGAAATCGTGCGCGACTCCGATGCCTTGGGTATCGTTCCAGGCGATTACGTGCGTCTTTCCATCACCGATACCGGCGAGGGCATGGGGCCGGCGACGCTGGCCCGGGCCACCGAGCCCTTCTTCACCACCAAGGGCGTGGGCAAGGGCACCGGCCTGGGACTGTCCATGGTCCACGGCATCGTGCAGCAGTGCGGAGGCGCGCTGCGCCTCCGCAGTTCACCGGGCGAAGGGACCACCGTCGACATGTGGCTTCCCATCGCCAACCGGGTGGTGAGGTCCAGCGAACAGGCGTCCGTGCGCGAGGGGGATGTATCGGCGCATGAATCTTCGTCGGCAGCGGCCATGCCAGTTCCGTCCAGTGCGACATCCATCCTGGTGGTCGATGACGACCCCCTCGTGCTGTCGACGACGGTCGAGATGCTTTCCTTCGAGGGTTACGATGCCGTGGGCGCGTCGTCCGCGCTGCAGGCACTGAAGCTGATCGACGGCATCTCGCCGTTCTCCATCGTGGTTACCGACCATGCCATGCCCGGCATGACCGGCGCGGAACTGGCATCGCATCTCGCGGATTCGCATCCGGACATCCACGTGGTCCTGGCCAGCGGCTATGCCGAATTGCCCGGTGACACGCCTGGAGTTCGTGCGCGTTTGCAGAAACCATACGGGCGCGCGGATTTGCTGGCGGCAGTGCGGGCGGAATAGGGCGGCCGGGCCTGGCTTCGCCAAGAAAAAGGGCCTGCATCGCAGCAGACCCTTTCAAAACCTGGCGCCCGAAGTTGGACTCGAACCAACGACCCCCTGATTAACAGTCAAGTGCTCTAACCGGCTGAGCTATTCGGGCGGGGAGCCACGTATTTTGTGGAAGTGGGGAGGGGCTGTCAAGCGCTCTTAACGTTTTCGTGACAGCTGGGAGGCGCACGCGGCGGCGTCTTCGGGCGTGGCGGTTTTGTGCCGGGCGCGGCCCGATTTGGCAACGACGATCGAGACGGCGGTGGCGGGACGGCCGCGAACGCAGAGGGTGATCGTCTGGTTGCTTGACGCGCATGTGCCGTCCGGATCGAACGAGAGCTCGTGGCGGCCGGGGCGGCGGGCGACGGATAGCGTGTCGTCGAGAGGCTCCATCGCCTCGAAGATCGTCCGTAGCTTCGCGTCCCTCCCGATCCAGCCCTGGGTCCAGTCGGCCGAGGGCGAGCAGGCACGGCCGTCGCGACTCGCGCAGAGGATCGTCCGGTGGTTCCGGCGAACCGCCGTGGCGCGGGTTGTGGCCATGGCGTCCATCAGGCTGTCGGTGGCGGCACGGAGGTGATGGCGGGCAAGGGCGCCCCCCAGGGCCGGCAAGGCCAAACTGGCGAGGATGCCGGTCACGGCCAGGACCGCCAGCAGTTCGGTCCAGGTGAATCCATGGGGGCGATGGCGGGGCATGGGCAGGGCACGAGGCGGCGCCTGAGCTTGCCCGCCGCTCCCAAGGGTGCCCATCGGTGCGGCGCGTCACGGCATGTAGGCCCCGGCGCTTTAAACTTGGCATCCAAACCTGCATATCGTCAGCCATGACCGATCGCTTCCAGCTCGTCTCCCCGTACAAGCCCGCCGGCGACCAGCCCGAGGCCATCCGCCGCCTCACCGAGGGTTTCGAGTCCGGACTCGCCGCACAAACCCTCCTGGGTGTGACCGGCTCGGGCAAGACCTTCACGATCGCCAACGTGGTCGAGAAGATCCAGAAACCGACCATCGTGCTGGCGCCCAACAAGACGCTTGCCGCGCAGCTGTACGGCGAGTTCAAGGAGTTCTTCCCGCACAACGCGGTGGAGTACTTCGTCAGCTATTACGACTACTACCAGCCGGAAGCCTACGTGGTGGCCTCGGATACCTTCATCGAGAAGGATTCGAGCATCAACGACCATATCGAACAGATGCGCCTGGCCGCGACCAAGGCCCTCTTGTCGCGGCGCGATTCGCTGATTGTCGCGACGGTGTCGGCTATCTACGGCCTGGGTGACCCCGAAGATTACATGAGCCTCCGCCTGATCCTGTCGCGCGGCGAACACATCGAACAGCGCGCGTTGATCCGCCAGCTCACCGAACTGCAATACGTGCGCAACGAGATGGAATTGCGCCGCGGTACCTATCGCGTGCGCGGCGAGGTCATCGACGTGTTTCCGGCGGAGTCGGAATCCGAAGCACTGCGCATCGAGTTGTTCGACGGCGACGTGGAGAACCTCTCGCTGTTCGATCCGCTGACCGGCGAGGTGCTGCGCAAGGTGCCGCGCTACACCGTGTATCCGAAGACGCATTACGCGAGCACGCGGCAGAGCGTGCTGAACGCGATGGAGACGATCAAGATCGAGCTTTCCGAGCGCCTGGAGCAGCTGTACCGCGACAATAAGCTGGTCGAGGCCCAGCGCCTGGAGCAGCGCACGCGATTCGACCTGGAGATGATGGCCGAGGTGGGCTTCTGCCAGGGTATCGAGAACTACTCGCGCCACATGACCCGTCGCGGTCCGGGCGAGCCGCCGCCGACGCTGTTCGATTACCTGCCGCCGGACGCGCTGATGGTGGTGGACGAATCGCATGTGACCGTGCCCCAGCTGGGCGCGATGTACAAGGGCGACCGTTCGCGCAAGGAGACCCTGGTGGAATTCGGTTTCCGCCTGCCTTCGGCGATGGACAACCGCCCGCTGCGTTTCGAGGAATGGGAACGTCGCGCACCGCGCGCGATCTACGTGTCCGCGACGCCGGCCAAGTACGAGCTGGAACGTTCCGACGACAACGTGGTGGAGCTGGTGGTGCGCCCGACCGGCCTGATCGATCCCGAGGTGGAGGTGCGCCCGGTGCGCACCCAGGTGGACGACCTGCTCGGCGAGATCCACAAGCGGGTCGCGTTGGGCGATCGCGTGCTGGTGACGACGCTGACCAAGCGGATGGCCGAGAACCTCACGGACTACCTGTCCGAGCAGGACGTGAAGGTGCGTTACCTCCATGCGGATATCGACACGGTGGAGCGCACCGAGATCATCCGCGACCTGCGCCTGGGCGAGTTCGACGTGCTGGTGGGCATCAACCTGCTGCGCGAGGGCCTCGACATGCCCGAGGTCTCGCTGGTGGCGATCCTCGATGCGGACAAGGAAGGCTTCCTGCGTTCGACCCGGTCGCTCATCCAGACGATCGGCCGCGCGGCGCGCAACGTGCGCGGCAAGGCGATCCTCTACGGCGACGAGATCACCGGTTCGATGAAGGAGGCGATCGACGAGACCGCCCGTCGCCGCGAGAAACAAATCGAATACAACGCCGCCCACGGCATCACGCCGACGACGGTCGTCCGTCGCATCGCCGACATCATGGAAGGCGCCCGCGCCGACGTGGGTTCGCGCGGCGGCAAGGGCAAGAAGGCCCGCGAGGCGGCGAAGAAGGTGGCCGAGGAGGCCGCCGACTATGCGGCGCTCAGTCCGGAGCAGGCCGGAGTGGCCATCAAGAAGCTCGAGGCCCGCATGTACAAGCACGCCCAGAACCTGGAGTTCGAGGAGGCGGGCAAGATCCGCGACGAGATCCGCCGCCTGCGCGAGCGGGCATTGCGCTGAAGTCCCGGCCGGGTAAAAAATCCCGACCGGACCCTTGCGAAGCCGGGCGGCGGCCGGTAAACTGCGCAGCTCTTCGGGCGGTTAGCTCAGCGGTAGAGCACTACCTTGACATGGTAGGGGTCACAAGTTCGATCCTTGTACCGCCCACCACTTTCCCTCAGGCGAGTGGCACGAAGATCGCAAAAAGGAGCCCTCGGCTCCTTTTTTATTGCCTAAACTATGGCCTTTCCCGACGGAGCGTTGCCGGTGTTGGCCTACCCGCTGATCAAGTCCCTGCATATCGTCTTCGTGATCGCCTGGATGGCGACGGTGTTCTACCTCCCGCGCATCCTGGTCAACATCGCCGAGGCCGGCAGCGAGCCCGCGGTGAAGGCGCGGCTCGAACTCATGGGCCGCCGCCTGTACAAGTTCGGCCACAACATGTTCGGCCTGGCCTTCCTGTTCGGGCTCGTCCTCTGGCTGTACTTCCATATCTCCGGTGGCTGGCTGCATGCGAAGCTGGCGCTCGTCGTCGTCATGCTCGGCTACTACATCTGGTCCGGCCGGCTGCTCAAGCGCAGCATCGCCGGCGGTACGCTGCCGTCGACGAAGACGCTGCGCCTTTTCAACGAACTGCCGGTGCTCGTGTTGCTCGCGATCGTCTTCCTCGTCGTCGCCAAGCCGTTCTGAAGTCTCGCCCGGCGAGACGTGGATCGGCGATGATCCACGCTGACGTTTTTCGCCCTGGAGCCGCCCGTTGAACGACGTGGACGACATCGCGCCGGGCCTGATGGTCCTGCACGGCAACCGCCTGGAGGAATTGCGCGACGTCCTGGTCGCGTGGCTTCGGCGCGCGCCGCTGGCGCCGCTCGAGGACGAGTGGGTGCTGGTCCAGTCCAACGGCATCGCGCAGTGGTTCCAGATGGCGCTGGCAAGGGCGGTCGACGAGGGCGGGCTGGGCATTTCCGCGGCGGTGAACGTGCAGCTCCCGGGCCGGTTCCTCTGGAAGGCCTATCGCGCGGTGCTCGGGCGCGAGGCGGTGCCGCAGGAATCTCCCTTCGACAAATCCCGGCTGGTCTGGCGCCTGATGCGCCTGTTGCCATCGCTCTCGCAGGAACCGGATTTCGAATCGCTCGCCGCCTACCTGGGCCACGAGGACGATCCGCGTAAATGCCACCAGCTCGCCGAGCGGCTGGCCGACCTTTACGACCAGTACCAGGTATACCGGGCCGATTGGCTGGACGATTGGGCGTCGGGACGCGACGTATTGCGCGACGCGCGCGGCGGTGCGCCCGCCATGGCCGCCGGTGACCGCTGGCAGGCGGTGCTGTGGCGGCGCCTGCTGGACGATGTCGGGCCCGTGGAGGCCGACGGCCATCGCGCCGCCGTGCACGAACGGTTCCTGCGAGAGATCGCGTCGGCGGGCTCGCGGCCCGCGGGGCTGGCGAGGCGGATCGTGGTGTTCGGCATGTCGTCGTTGCCACGACAGACGCTGGAGGCGCTGTCCGCCATCTCCCGCTGGTCGCAGGTGCTGCTGGTGGTGATGAATCCCTGCCGCTACTACTGGGCCGACATCGTCGACGATCGCGAATTGCTGCGTGCCGAGCGGCGGCGTCAAACGCCGAAGCAGGGCATGCCTGCCTTGCCCTCCGACGCCGACATGCACCTGCATGCGAACCCGCTGCTGGCGGCATGGGGCAAGCAGGGTCGCGACTACATCCGCATGCTCGACGAGTTCGATCATCCGGAGAGTTACCGCGAACGCTTCACCGCGTGGGACCAGCGTATCGATCTGTTCGCCGAGCCGTCGTCCCGGAGCCTGCTCGGGCAGGTGCAGGCGGCGATCCTCGACCTGGAGCCCGTGCCCGCGACTCCCGTGGCGATCGGTTCCGACGACACCAGCATCGCCTTCCATGTCGCCCACGGCCCGCAGCGCGAGGTGGAGATCCTCCACGACCAGTTGCTGGCGCGCTTCGAGGCCTCGGCGCGCGAGGGCGACCCGATCCTGCCGCGCGACGTGATCGTGATGGTGCCGGACATCGAGACCTACGGCCCGCATATCGACGCGGTGTTCGGCCGCGTGCCGCGCGACGATCCACGCTACATCCCTTTCAGCGTGGCCGACCGCGCTTCGCGTGGCAGCGTGCCGCTGGTGATGGCGCTGGACATGTTGCTGGGCATGACGGAGTCGCGCTTCGCTGCGGGCGACCTCGCCGACCTGCTCGACGTGCCGGCGATACGGAAGCGGTTCGGTCTTGGCGAGGACGACCTCTCCCTCGTGCATCGCTGGATCGAGGGCGCCGGTATCCGCTGGGGACTGGACGCCACGCAGCGGGCGTCGCTGGGATTGCCCGCGCTCGAACAGAACACGTGGCGTTTCGGTTTGCGGCGCATGCTGCTGGGCTACGCGGTCGGGCGTGGCGAAGCGTGGGGCGACATCGAGCCCTACGACGAGGTCGGCGGGCTCGACGCCGAACTGATCGGGCCCTTGTCCGATCTGCTGGACAGCCTTGGGACGCACTGGCGGTCGATGGCCGAACCCGTGCCACCCGCGGCGTGGGGTGCACGCCTGCGCGCGCTGATTCGCGAGTTCTTCGAGGCCGCGGAGCCCGATGACAGCATGCGCATCCAGCGGCTGCACGATGCCCTCGACACCTGGGAGCGCGCCTGCGCGGAAGCCGCGTTCGACGAGCCGCTTCCCGTGGACGTGGTACGCGAAGCATGGCTGGGACAACTCGACGACGATGGCCTGTCGAAACGCTTCCTCGCCGGTGCGGTGAGTTTCGGCACCTTGATGCCGATGCGCGCCATCCCGTTCCGCCTCGTATGCCTGCTGGGCATGAACGACGGCGATTATCCTCGTGCGCGTCCGCCGATGGATTTCGACCTGATGTCGCGATCCGGCGCCTGGCGTCCGGGCGATCGCTCGCGGCGCGAGGACGACCGCTACCTGTTCCTCGAAGCGCTGCTTTCCGCGCGAGATGCGCTGCACATCGGATGGGTGGGACGTAGCGCACGGGACAATGCCGAGCGCGCGCCTTCGGTGCTGGTGGGCCAGCTACGCGATTATCTCGCGGCCGGTTGGCAAGCGAGCGATGGCGGGCCGTTGCTGCCGCGCATCACGGTGGAGCATCCGTTGCAGCCTTTCAGCCGTGCTTATTTCGGCACCAGCGACGAACGGCTCTTCACGTATGCCCGCGAATGGCGGCAGGCCCACGACGGCGGCGAACGGGCGATGGACGAGGCCTTGCCGCCCGTTTCCATCGAACAGCCGCTCGGCCTGGCGGTGTTGCGCCGGTTCCTGCGCCATCCCGTGCGCGAATTCTTCCAGTCGCGCCTGGGCGTCCGCTTCGACGCCGCCGAGGCCGCCACGGATGAGCTCGAGCCATTCGTCATCGACGGGCTCGGCCGTTTCAGCATGACCGACGCGGTGTTGCGTGCGGCGATCCATGGGCAGGGCGATGCCGCCTCGTCGATCGATGCCGCCGCCGCCCGCCTGCAACGGAGCGGCGTATTCCCGATGGGGGGCTTCGCCGGCCCCGTTCGCCGCGAGATCGAGGCCACCGCGACGACCGTGTTCGCGCGCTTCGTCGCCGAACGGCGTGCATGGCCGGTCGATGCCGGCAAGCGAGAGATTCGTATCGATGCCGCCGGTATCGTCATCGAGGATTGGCTGGCGGATCTTCGTGCCGATGGCGACGGGAGGCTTGCCGCCTTCCTGTTGTCGCCGTCGAACGTGCTGGATAACGAAGGGGCGGTGCGCGCGCACCGCCTGGTGATGCCGTGGGTCGATCACCTCGTGGCCCAGGCCGCCGGGCTCGCCCTGGAAACGCGCTACATCGGACCGGACGCCACGGTGGTCCTCGCACCCATCGATGCCGGCCATGCCACGCGCATGCTGGAGACCCTGGTGCGCGCCTGGCTCGAAGGCATGCGCGCGCCTTTGCCGGTCGCCGTGCGAACGGCGCTGGCGGCGCTCGCCACCGCCTCGCCCGACGAGGCCACCGCCGCGGCGCGGAGGACCTACGACGGCGTGCACGAGCGTTCGCGCGGCGAAGTCGACGGCGATCCCTACCTGCTTCGCGCCTATCCCGATTTCACGGCGCTCGAACAGGCGGGCTTCGAGCGCTGGCTACAGCCGTACCGCGATTTCATCGGTTGCCTGCGCGTGGAGTCCGCATGAGCGCGAACGTGCAGCCGCTGCAACCCCTGTCGATGCCACTCGATGGCGTGCGCCTGATCGAAGCGAGCGCCGGTACCGGAAAGACCTGGACCATCGCGGCGCTCTACGTGCGCGCCGTGCTCGGCCACGGCATCGCGGAACCACTGCTGCCGCCGCAGATCCTCGTCGTGACGTTTACCGAGGCGGCGACGCAGGAATTGCGCGAACGCATCCGTACGCGCCTCGTGGATGCGGCGCGTGCGTTCCGCGAAGGCCGTTCCGACGAGCCGTTCCTCGCCGGCTTGCTGGATACCCAGCCGGCGGAGCGCCATGCGGCGTGTGCGCGCCGGTTGGAACTGGCTGCGCAGTGGATGGACGAAGCGGCCATCTTCACCATCCATGGCTGGAGCCAGCGCATGCTGACCCAGCACGCGTTCGGCAGCGGCCATGCGTTCGCGCAAACGCTGGAGCCCGACGAGAGCGAGTTGCTCGCCGAGTGCGTGCGCGACTACTGGCGCCAGGCCTTCTATCCGCTCGACGAGGCGCGGCTGGCGCCGATCGTCGAGGAGTGGACTTCCCCCGATGCCTTGTCGCGTTCGCTGCGGCCGCTCCTGGCCGGTGGCGAAACCACCTTGCGGGTCAACGGGGAAGTGCTGCCCGAGGTGGTGGATATCGCCGCCACCCTTGCCGGGCGTGCGGCCTGGGACGAGGAAGCCGCGCGGCGGAACGCCGACGCCGCCTCGGCGTGGGCAGCGGATGCCGATGCGATCGAGGTGACGATTTTCGCCGCCGCGCGCGACAAGGTCCTGCACAACGGCTGGTACAAGCCTGAGCGGATGCCGGCGGATATGGCCGCGATGCGGCGCTGGGCGTCGAGCGGGGACGCGGGCGGTTTCGACATCGCACGGTATTCCGCGAGCCGCCTCGCCAAGGCCACCGGCAAGGGCAAGACCCCGCCGACGCATCCGGCGTTCACGGCGCTCGATCGTTGGCAGGAATGGCAGGCGGGAAAGGTGCCCGTTCGCCACGCCGTGCTCGCGGATGCCCTGCCATGGGTACGCGAACGTTTCGCCGCGCAGAAGCGCCGGCGGGCGCAGATCGGCTTCGACGACCTGCTGTTGCGCCTGGACCGCGCCTTGGCATCGCCGGCGGGAGCGGGCCTGGCGGCGACCCTGCGCCAGCAGTTCCCGCTGGCGCTGATCGACGAATTCCAGGACACCGACCCGCTCCAGTACCGGATCTTCCGTGCCGTGTATGCCGGCGCGCCTGCGGTGGGACTGTTGCTGATCGGCGATCCGAAGCAGGCGATCTACGCGTTTCGCGGCGCGGACATCCATACCTACCTCGCCGCACGCGGCGAGGCGCAGCCGCCGCACTACAGCCTCGACACGAACCATCGATCCAGCGAAGGCATGGTGGCCGCGGTGAACGCGGTCTTCGAACATGCGGAGCGTCACGCGACGGGGGCGTTCCATTTCGCCGATCGCGGGTTGCCCTTCCTTCCCGTGAAGGCGCGCGGCCGCCCCGAGGCCTTCGTGATCGAGGGGCGGCCACAACCCGCCTTGCGCCTCTGGCTGCTCGACGACGAGGCGCCGGTGGGGGTTCGTGTGTACCGCGAGCAGATGGCTGGCGCGTGCGCGGCGGGCATCGTTGACCTGTTGCAAGCGGCGGAGCGTGGCGAATGCGGGTTCCTGTCGGTGGACGGCAGGTTCGCATCGCTCAAGCCGGCGGATATCGCCATCCTCGTGCGTAGTCACACCGAGGCGGCCGAGATGCGCGCCGCGCTCGAACGGCGCCATGTGCGCAGCGTCTTCCTGTCCGACCGCGACTCCGTGCTCGACAGCGTCGAGGCGCACGACGTGCTGCTCTGGTTGCGGGCGGTGGCGGAACCCTCGTCGGATACGGCGATGCGCGCCGCGCTCGCCACGCGCAGCCTCGACCTCGGCTATGCCGAACTCGAACGCCTCAACGTGGACGAGCGGCACTGGGAACGGCGTGGCCAGCAGTTGTTCGAGTTGCGCGAGACCTGGCGCCGGGGCGGGGTGCTCGCGATGCTGCACCGCTTCCTCCACGTCTTCGACTTGCCGGCGCGCCTGCTCCAGTCGCCAGGCGGCGAACGTGCGCTGACCAACCTGTTGCACCTGGCGGAACTGCTCCAGCAGGCGGCCGCCACGATCGAGGGCGAGCAGGCCCTGATCCGCCATCTCGCGGAACGCATCGCCGATACCGCCAGTCATCATGGCGATGACCAGATCGTGCGCCTGGAAAGCGATGACGACCTGGTCAAGGTCGTGACGATCCACAAGTCGAAAGGCCTGGAATATCCGTTGGTGTTCCTGCCCTTCGCCTGTGCTTCGGGTGGCGCGCGCGCGAGCCAGGGTTATCGCTATCACGATGTCGGCGGTGCGCAGCTGGAATTGCTCGCCGCCAGTCACGATAGCGCTGGCGAGGCCGTGCGCGAGGCCAAGGAGGCGGCCGAGCGCGCGGCGCTGCAGGAGGATCTGCGCCTGCTCTATGTCGCGATGACGCGTGCGCGCCATGCGTGCTGGGTCGGTGTGGCGCCTGTCTGCCATAACCCGGCGAAGAAGCCGCAACTGCATCGGGGTGCCTTCGGCCACGTGCTCGGCGGCGGCAGGGAGATCGACAACGGCGCGATCGAAGGCCTGTTGCGCGAGCTTGCCGAGGGGCATCCCTCGATCGCCGTCGAGTACATGCCGGCCCCTCATGAGCGGCCTTACCAGCCCGCCACGCAAGGCGAACAGCCCCGGCCCGCGCGGGAACCCCATGTCGCTCGTGCCGCGCCGTGGTGGATCGCCAGTTATAGCGCGCTGCGTTATACCGACGACGCCGTGGCCGCGCCGGAGACCGCGGCGGACGACATCATCGTGGAATACGCCACGGAACCGGTGGCGACACCCGTCGATATCGCCACCATCCATGGTTTCGAGCGCGGCGCCGAAGCGGGCACCTTCCTTCACGACCTGCTCGAATGGGCGGCGGAAGAGGGCTTCGCCGCGGTCGCCGCCGATCCGGCGCGTCTTCGCGATACCGTGGCACGCCGGTGCGAGCGTCGTGGCTGGGAACGCGCGATCGACCCGCTCACCGACTGGTTGCTTGGCTTCCTGCATGCATCGCTGGCATTGCCGGACGGCCGCCACCTCGTGCTGGCCGCGCTCGACGATCCACGCCGTTACCGCGCCGAACTCGAGTTCATGTTCGAGGCGCGCGGCGTGGATACGCTGGCGCTTGACCGCATCGTCCGCGAGTACACGCTCGGCGGCGTGGCGCGTCCCTCGCTGGCGGCGGACCGGGTCAATGGCATGCTCAAGGGCTTCATCGACCTCATCGTGGAACACGAGGGCCGTTGGTACGTGGCCGACTACAAGTCGAACTGGCTGGGTGTCGACGAGCAGGCCTATACGCCCGCCGCCATGCGCCGGTCGATCCTCGAATCGCGTTATGAACTGCAATACGCGCTCTACCTGCTGGCCCTGCATCGACAACTGCGCGCGCGCCTCGGTACGGCATACGACTACGACACGCACATCGGCGGCGCCGTCTACCTCTATCTGCGCGGCATCGACGGCACGGGGCATGGCGTCCATGTGGAGCGTCCGCCGAAGGCGATGATCGACGCGCTCGACGCCTTGTTCGAAGGAGTGGCCGCATGATCGCCGACATCGCGCGCTGGCTCGACACGGCGGTGGCCGAAGGGCGCCTGCGTTCCATCGACCGCGCGTTCGCACGCTTCCTCGCCACGCTCGAACCCGGCGTGGACGCGCGCGTGCTGGCGATGGCGGCCCTGGTCAGTCGCGAACTCGGCGAGGGGCATATCTGCGTGGATGCCGGCCGCCTTGTCGAGATGGAGGCGTCGCTGGGAGAGCCGGAGCGCTGGATCGACACGTCGTCCCTCGTGGCCGGTCCCGCGGGCGATCCAGCCGCCCCCCTGGTGCTGGACAGCGGCTGGATCTACCTGCGCCGCTTCTGGCGGGACGAGGCCCGTGTCGCCGACGCGGTGGTTTCCCGCTTCGGCAGCCTGCCCGTGCCGGCCGATCTCGACGTCGAGCTCGACCGCCTGTTCCCGCGCGACGGCGACGGGCTCGACTGGCAGAAGATCGCCTGCGCCATCGCCATACGTGGCGCCTTCGCCGTGGTGACGGGTGGGCCGGGCACGGGCAAGACCACCACCGTGGTCCGCGTGTTGGGACTCCTGCAGGCGTTGGCGCATCGCGAAGGCCTGCCACGCCTGCGCATTCGCCTCGCGGCACCGACGGGAAAGGCCGCGGCGCGGTTGAACGCCTCCATCGCCGGGCAGATCGAGCGGCTCGACGTGGAGGACGCCGTCAAGCAGGCGATTCCCGCCGAAGTCACGACCTTGCACCGGCTCCTGGGCAGCCGGCCGGACAGCCGTGCCTTTCGTCACGACCGCGACAACCCCTTGCACGTGGACGTCCTCGTCATCGACGAGGCGTCGATGATCGACCTGGAAATGATGGCGGCGACGCTGGACGCCTTGCCCGCCGGGGCGCGCCTCATCCTGCTTGGCGACAAGGACCAGTTGTCGTCGGTGGAGGCGGGCGCCGTCCTCGGCGACTTGTGCGCACGCGCGGAGCAGGGGTATTACGACGTCGACACGCAGGCGTGGCTGGCCTCTGTTTGCCATGTCGACGTCGGTCCGTGGACGAAGCCCTCGGAGGCGCGTGCGCTCGACCAGCATGTCGCGATGCTCCGGCGTAGCCGCCGCTTCGGTGACGACAGCGGTATCGGCGCGCTGGCCGCCGCGATCAATGCCGGCGACCTGGTGGGCGTCCGTTCGGTGTTCGAGCGCGGTGACACCGACGTCGCCGCGTTGCCGCCATCGCCCGAATCGGTCGCGATCCTTGCGATCGAGGGACGGGGGAAGCCCCCGGCTATGCGCATTACCTGGATCGCATCGAGGCGGCGCGTCCGGCGGCGGATGCCTCGTTCGCGCATTTCGAGGCCTGGGGAGCGGAAGCGTTGCGTTCGTACGCGAGGTTCCAGTTGCTTTGCGCCACGCGGCATGGCGACAACGGTGTCGTGCGGCAGAACGAACGCATCGCACAGGGCCTGCTCGAACGCGGCCTCATCGAGTCGATGGACGGCTGGTATGAAGGCCGGCCGGTGATGGTCACGCGCAACGATTACGCGCTGGGACTGATGAACGGCGATGTGGGCGTCACGTTATGGGTACCGGACGGGCAGGGCGGCATGGCCTTGCGCGTGGTATTCGCGGTGATGGACGAGCGGGGTGGCGAACGCATCCGCTTCGTCGTGCCGAGCCGCCTCGCGGCGGTGGAAACGGTGTATGCGATGACCGTGCACAAGTCGCAGGGATCGGAGTTCGAGCACACCGCGCTCGCGCTGCCCGCCGAGCCGTCTCCGGTGCTGACGCGCGAGCTGGTCTATACGGGCGTGACCCGTGCGCGACGCTGGTTCACCTCGCTGGCTGCGCCGGACATCCTCGGCTACGCGGTGCAGCGGAAGACACAACGGGCGTCGGGCTTGTTGCGCCGGTTGCTCTGACCCGACCGGCAAGGCGCGCGATGCCGCACGTCCATCGCCGCTGAAGCGGCTCCCACAGGAAACAGGGGCTGGTCTGGTCTGGCCTGGCTTGCTTGCCTTGCCTTGGCTTGGCTTGGTGGGAGCCGACCCTGTCGGCGATGGGTGCTTGCCGTAACCTGGCCCGCTGCCGCGGGATCGCCGACAAGGTCGGCTCCCACCAGTCTGCCACCAGTCTCCTACCAGTCTCCTACCAGTCTCCTACCAGTCGGCACCGGCAGCTCGTCTCCGACCAGTGCTTGTCTTCCACCAGTCGATTCACGATGGGAGGATGCAAGCTCCTGTGGGAGCCGCTTCAGCGGCGATACCGGCGGCGCGATCACCCCACCTTGTAAAAGTCCTTGTACCAGGCAGCGAACTTCGCCAGCCCTTCGTCGACCGATGTCGCGGGCGCATAACCCACGTCCCGCCGCAGCGCCGACACATCCGCCCAGGTGTCGGGGACATCGCCCGGCTGCATCGGCAACAGGCGTTTCTCGACCGTGCGCCCGAGGTGCTTCTCCAGCAGCCCGATGAAATCCAGCAATTGCACCGGCTCATCGTTACCGAGGTTGTACACGCGGTAAGGCGCGGCCGAGCTACCCGGATTCGGCGCCACCGGGTCGTACGACGGGTCCGGCGCGGCAGGGTGGTCGAGCGTGCGGATCACGCCTTCGACGATGTCGTCGATGAAGGTGAAGTCGCGGCTGTGCTGGCCGTGGTTGTATACGTCGATGGGTTCGCCGCGGACGATGCGGTTGGCGAACAGGATCGGCGACATGTCCGGCCGGCCCCACGGGCCATACACGGTGAAGAAGCGCAGGCCCGTCGTCGGCAGGCCGAACAGGTGGCTGTATGTATGCGCCATCAACTCGTTCGACTTCTTCGTCGCTGCGTAGAGGCTGACGGGATGGTCCACGGCGTCCTCCACCGCGAAGGGCATCTTGCGGTTGGCGCCATACACGGAACTGGACGAGGCGTAGACCAGGTGCCCCACCTGGTGCCGCCGGCAGGCCTCGAGGATGTTCACGAAGCCGACCAGGTTGCTCTGCACGTAGGCGTGCGGGTGGGTGAGCGAGTAACGGACGCCGGCCTGGGCGGCGAGATTCACCACGCGCTCCGGCTGGAAATCCGCGAACGCCTTGTCCACCGCCGCCTGCTCGGCGAGGTCCGCGCGCAGGTGGGTGTAAGCCGGATGCGTGGCGAAGCGGGCGAGGCGCGCTTCTTTCAGCGCCGGGTCGTAGTAATCGTTGTGGTTGTCGAAGCCCAGCACGGTGTCGCCGCGCGCGAGGAGGCGCTCGGTGAGGGCCGAACCGACGAAACCGGCGCTGCCGGTGACCAGGATGCGCATGGTGGGGACCTGCGGTTTGGGCGGCCCCACAGTGTAGCGGACGCCCGGATTGACACGGCAGCGGCGCTGATCTAGTTTTTGCGCGATATCCACGAGACGAAGGTGGCCCGCGGCAACGCCGGCCGAGTGTGCGACATGCGGACTACTCGCTTCCCAACCTGAGCCCCCGCCACGTCTTCGTCACCTTTCGAAGGGCGCCTGGCGCCCTTTTTGTTTGTCCGGAACACCATCCATGATCCAGATCACGCTACCCGACGGCAGCCAGCGCCCGTTCGACCATCCCGTCACCGTGCAGGACGTCGCCGCCTCGATCGGTGCCGGCCTGGCCAAGGCCACGCTCGCCGGCAAGGTCGACGGCAAGCTCGTCGATGCCAGCTTCACCATCGACCACGACGCCGCCCTCGAGATCGTCACCGAGAAGAGCCCCGAGGCCCTGGACATCCTGCGCCACTCCACGGCGCACCTGCTCGGCCAGGCCGTGCAGCGCCTGTTCCCGGGCGCGCAGGTCACGATCGGTCCCGTGGTCGAGAACGGCTTCTACTACGATTTCGCCTACGAACGGCCCTTCACGCCGGACGACCTCGACGCCATCCAGGCGGAGATGGAGAAGATCGTCAAGGAGCAGATCCCGGTCACCCGTTCGGTGAAGAGCCGCGACGAGGCGATCCGCTTCTTCCGTGGCATGGGCGAGGAATACAAGGCCCAGATCATCGAAAGCATCCCCGCCAACGAGGAGCTTTCGCTCTACACGCAGGGCGAGTTCACCGATCTCTGCCGCGGCCCGCACGTGTCCAACACGGGCAAGCTGCGTGCGTTCAAGCTCATGAAGGTGGCCGGCGCCTACTGGCGCGGCGATTCCAACAACGAGATGCTGACCCGCATCTACGGCACCGCGTGGCTGAACGACAAGGACCTCAAGGCCTACCTGCACCAGCTGGAGGAAGCCGAGAAGCGCGACCATCGGCGCATCGGCAAGCAGCTGGACCTCTTCCACATGCAGGAAGAGGCCCCGGGCATGGTCTTCTGGCATCCGAAGGGCTGGGCCATCTGGCAGGCGGTGGAGCAGTACGTCCGCGGCGTCTACAAGAAGAGCGGCTACCGCGAGGTCCGTGGCCCGCAGATCATGGACGTGAGCCTGTGGAAGAAGTCCGGCCATTGGGACAACTACCAGGAAAACATGTTCTTCACCGAATCGGAGAAGCGCACTTACGCCCTGAAGCCCATGAATTGCCCGGGCCACGTGCAGATCTTCAACACCAACCTGCACAGCTACCGCGACCTGCCGGTCCGCTATGGCGAGTTCGGCGGCTGCCATCGCAACGAGCCCTCGGGCGCGCTGCACGGCATCATGCGCGTGCGCGCGTTCACCCAGGACGACGGCCACATCTTCTGCACCCCGGCGCAGATCGAGGAGGAGGTCGCGGCCTTCCATGGCCAGGCCATGAAGGTCTACGAGGATTTCGGCTTCAACGACATCGCCATGAAGATCGCCCTCCGCCCCGACAAGCGGATCGGTTCGGACGAGGTCTGGGACAAGGCCGAGCACGCCCTGCGCGGGGCCCTGTCGGCGGCCGGGGTGGAATGGGAGGAGCTGCCGGGCGAGGGCGCCTTCTACGGTCCCAAGATCGAATACCACATGAAGGATTCGATCGGCCGGGCCTGGCAGGTCGGCACCATGCAGGTCGATTTCATGATGCCCGAGCGCCTGGGCGCCGAATACGTGGACGAGAACAGCCAGCGCCGGCACCCGGTCATGCTGCACCGGGCCATCGTGGGCTCCATGGAGCGCTTCATCGGCATCCTGATCGAGCACCACGCGGGCTTGCTTCCGACCTGGCTCGCCCCCATTCAGGCAGTTGCCTTCAGCATTACCGACGCACAGGCCGATTATGTGCGTGAAGTGACGCAAGCCCTTGTCGGACAAGGGTTCAGGGTGGAAGCCGATTTGCGCAACGAAAAAGTCGGATATAAAATCCGCGAGCATACGTTGCAGAAGGTGCCCTATCTCATCGTGATCGGTGATCGCGAGAAGGAAACGGGTACCATTTCCGTACGTACCCGCGGCGGCGAAGACCTCGGCAGCATGCCGGTGGCACAATTCGTCGAACGTTTGGAAGCCGAGACCCGCCGCTAGGCCGCGGGTCCGGTATTGGGATCATTCTTCTGGAGGATAGCGGTATCGCTACGACCGATAACAAGGGCAATCGCAAGAACAACGACATCCGCGTGCCGCGGGTGCGCGTGCTGGGCGCCGAGGGCGAGCAGTTGGGCATCATGGAGACCCGTGACGCCATTCGTGCCGCCGAGGAGCTGGGCATGGACCTCGTCGAGATCCAGCCGAACGGCGATCCGCCGGTCTGCAAGATCATGGATTACGGCAAGTTCAAGTTCGAAGCCCAGAAGAAGGCCCAGGCCGCCAAGAAGAAACAGAAGCAGGTCGAGATCAAGGAAGTGAAGTTCCGCCCCGTCACCGACGTGGGCGACTACGACATCAAGCTGCGCAAGATGCGCGAGTTCCTGGAGGAAGGCGACAAGGTCAAGGTGACGATCCGCTTCCGCGGTCGCGAGATGTCCCACCAGGACCTCGGCCAGAACCTGGCCCGCAAGATCCAGGCCGACATCGGCGAGGAAGGCGTGGTCGAGCAGTTCCCCCGCCTGGAAGGCCGCCAGATGGTCATGATGATCGGCCCGAAGAAGAAGGTCTGATCCAGAAAAGGCGCTTCGGCGCCTTTTTTGTTGGCCGCATTCTTCGGCTTCCGAGATGGAGGCTGCCTCTGGCGGAAGCCCTCGCGATTCGGTATCATCGTCGGCTCGGCCCGTATGGATGGGCCGAACCACCGTTCCCGGCAGGAAGGAAAGCGCGTTGCCTCCCAAGGCTCGCCGCCGGATCAGTCAGCAACCGAATACGGAGCATTCCGATGCCCAAGATCAAGACCAACCGGGCGGCCGCGAAGCGTTTTCGCAAGACCGCATCCGGCAAGTTCAAGGCCGGTCACGCCTTCAAGTCGCATATCCTGACCAAGAAGTCGACCAAGCGTAAGCGCGGCCTGCGCGCTCCCAACCACGTCAAAGCTTGCGACACCAAGGGTGTGGCTCGCATGTTGCCGTATCTCTGAGGGAGGGTTGAACCATGGCTCGTGTTAAGCGTGGCGTTACCGCCCGTCGTCGTCACAAGAAGATCATCGGCCGTGCCAAGGGCTATTACAACGCCCGCCGCAAGGTATTCCGCGTAGCCAACCAGGCCGTCATCAAGGCTGGTCAGTACGCGTACATCGGCCGCAAGCAGCGCAAGCGTCAGTTCCGCGCCCTGTGGATCGTCCGTATCAATGCCGCCGCCCGTCAGTTCGGCCTGTCGTACAGCCGCCTGATCAATGGCCTGGCCAAGGCGCAGATCACGGTCGACCGCAAGGTCCTCGCCGACCTCGCCGTGCACGACATCAAGGCGTTTGGTGCGATCGCAGAGAAGGCCAAGGCCAGTCTGGCTGCGTAATCCGCTTTACCACGCGCGGTAGTCTTATCGCGCGATGATGGATGACGTGGGGAGAAGGCCTTGCCTTCTCCCCACACTTTTTTGCGTGCCCGGAAAAAGCAGGAAAACCGATGGAATCGATCGAGCATATCGACGCGTCCCTACGGGACATCGAATCCGCCCCCTCGCTCGAGGCGCTGGATGCCGTGCGTGTGGCCTTGCTAGGCAAGAACGGCGCGGTCACCGCCGCCCTGAAGGCCCTGGGCCAGCTTTCCGGCGACGAGCGCAAGGCGCGCGGCGCCGAGGTCAATCGCGCCAAGGAGCGCCTGACCGATGCCATCGCCGCGCGCAAGCAGGCGCTGGAACAGGCCGAACTGGACCGTCGCCTCGCCTCCGAGCGCGTCGACGTGACCTTGCCGGGCCGGGATGGGGAATACGGTGGCATCCATCCGATCACCCGCGCGCTCGAGCGCATCGCCGATATCTTCGGCCGGCTCGGCTACCAGCGTGCCGACGGTCCCGAGATCGAGGACGACTGGTACAACTTCGAGGCGCTGAACTTCCCGCCGTACCATCCGGCGCGCGCCATGCACGACACCTTCTATTTCGGTGACGGGCGCCTGCTGCGCACGCATACCTCGCCGGTGCAGATCCGTTCGATGCAGGGCCGCCAGCCGCCCATCCGCATCATCGCGCCGGGCAAGGTCTATCGCAGCGATTCGGACCAGACACACTCGCCCATGTTCCACCAGATCGAAGGCCTGCTGGTCGACGAGACCTCCAGCTTCGCCGACCTGAAGGGCACGCTGGCCGAATTCGTGCGCGCGTTCTTCGAGCGCGATTTCGAGATGCGCTTCCGGCCGAGCTATTTCCCCTTCACCGAGCCCTCGGCCGAAGTCGACATCCGCTGGGATGCCGAGGACGGCAGCACGCGCTGGCTCGAAGTGCTCGGCTGCGGCATGGTGCATCCCACCGTGCTGAAGAACTGCGGCATCGATCCGGAGCGCTATACGGGTTTCGCCTTCGGCCTGGGCGTGGAGCGATTCGCCATGCTCCGCTATGGCGTCGGCGACCTGCGCGCGTTCTTCGAGAACGACCTGCGATTCCTGCGCCAGTTCGCCTGATCCGCAACGACCGAGGCCGGCTCCCGCGCCGGCCACGACTCCACGTTCAACGAGCTCGCTCCCATGAAATTCTCTGAAAACTGGCTGCGCGAACTGGTCGCCATCGACGCGGATCGCGCGGCGCTGGTCCACGCGCTCACGATGTCCGGCCTGGAAGTGGAAGAGGTCACGCCCCTGGGCGAAGGCCTCGACGGTGTCGTCGTCGCCGAGATCGTCGAGGCGACGAAACATCCCGAAGCCGACCGGTTGCAGGTCTGCAAGGTGGATGCGGGGCAGGGCGAACCGCTGCAGATCGTCTGCGGCGCACCCAATGCCCGTGTCGGCATCCGCGTGCCGCTGGCCACCGTTGGCGCGACGCTGCCGGGTGGCATCCAGATCAAGGCGGCGAAGCTGCGCGGCGTCGAGTCGTACGGCATGCTCTGCTCGGCCAAGGAACTCGGCATCGACGCCGATGCCTCCGGGCTGCTCGAACTGCCGTCCGATGCGCCGGTCGGCAAGCCGCTGGCCGAATACATGGGCCTGCCCGACGCCAGCATCGAACTGAAGATCACGCCGAACCGACCCGACGTGCTCGGCCTGCATGGCCTCGCCCATGACGTGGCGGCGCTCTTCGGCAGCCATGTGAAGGCGATCGGGACGATGGACGCGCCGGTCACGGCCACGGCCTCCCGGCCCGTCAGGCTCGAAGCCGGAGCCGACGCGCCGCGTTACCTCGGCCGCGTGATCGAGGGCGTCGACGCCACCGCGCGGTCGCCGCTGTGGCTGGCCGAGCGCCTGCGTCGTTCTGGCATCCGTCCGATCAGCGCCATCGTCGACATCACCCAATACGTGATGCTGGAGCTGGGCCACCCCATGCACGCCTTCGACAACGACACCTTGTCCGGGTCCGTGGTGGTTCGGCACGCCGATGTCGGCGAGACCCTGAAACTGCTCGACGGCAGCGAGGCGACACTCGATCCCTCCTTCGTCGTCATCGCCGACGAAGCGCATGCGCTCGCCGTGGGCGGCGTGATGGGCGGCCTCGATTCGCGCGTGACCGACGCCACCCGGAACATCTTCCTGGAGGCCGCCCATTTCACTCCCTCGGCGATCATGGGGCGTGCCCGCAAGCTCGGACTGCACACGGACGCCTCGCACCGCTACGAGCGCGGCGTCGATCCGGCGCTGCCGAAGCGTGCGATGGAGCGGGCCACCGAATTGATCCTGGGCGTCGCAGGCGGGAAGGCCGGCCCGGTGACGGTCGCCGAGCGTCCGGAAGACCTGCGCGAGCACGTGCCGGTCCTGCTCCGTCATGCGCGTCTGCGCCGCGTGCTCGGTATCGAGGTCGCGGCCAGCGAGGTCGCCCGCATCTTCACCGCGCTCGGCATGGGCGTGGTCGAGGTCGCCGACGGCTGGCGCATCACGCCGCCGAGCAGCCGCTTCGACATCGAGCGTGAGGAGGACCTCATCGAGGAGGTCGCCCGTATCCACGGTTACGAGCGGATTCCCACCCACGCGCCCGCCGGCGAGATCGCCCTGCGCGCCGAGCCGGAAGCCCGTCTCACCGAAATGGCCTTGCGCGACCAGCTGGCCGCCCGCGGCTACTTCGAGGCCGTGACGTTGTCCTTCGTGAGCGCCGACCTTCTGAAGACCTGGGGCGTGGACAAGGACCAGGTTCCCCTGGCCAACCCGCTGTCGGCCGATCTCGCCGTCATGCGCACCTCGCTCCTGCCGGGCCTGGTCGAAGCGCTGCGGCACAACCGCGCGCGCCAGCAGGACCGCGTGCGCCTGTTCGAAGTCGCGCGCAGCTTCCACGCCACGGGCGGCGCACCCGATGAGATCGGCCGCGTCGCCGTCGTCGCCTCGGGTGGCGCGCGGGCGGAGCAATGGGGCGAGGCCTCGCGTACCGTCGACTTCTTCGACCTCAAGGGCGATCTCGACGCGCTGATCGCCCACACGGGCGAGCCGGCACGCTGGTCGGTGGACACCGCCGACCTGCCGTCGTGGCTGCACCCGGGGCGTGGCGCCCGCGTACTCCGCGATGGACGTCAGGCCGGCTTTCTGGGGGCGCTGCACCCGGCACTGGCCAAGGCGCTCGACCTCGGTCCGGACGTCCACGTGATGGAACTGGCGCTGGAGCCGATCCTGGCCCGGCGCCTGCCCAGCGCCAGCCGCGTCGCCCGTTTCCCCGCCGTTCGTCGCGATATCGCGGTGGAATTGCCGGAAGAAGTGTCCTGGGCATCGGTGGAGGCCGCCGTGCGGGGCGCACTGGGCGAGGTGCTCACGGAGATCCGCCTGTTCGACCGTTATGCGGGAAAGGGGATCGATGAAGGGCGAAAGAGTCTCGCTATGGGCTTGATTTTACAGGACGCTTCACGCACCCTTACCGACGACGATGCCGACGCTCGCGTGGCAGATGCGGTGGGGGCATTGGAGAAGACATGCAAGGCAAGACTGCGAGGATAAGATGGCGCTGACCAAGGCGGAAATGGCCGAGCGGCTTTTCCTCGACGTGGGCCTCAACAAGCGCGAGGCCAAGGAATTCGTGGACGCGTATTTCGAGGTCGTGCGCGAGGCACTGGAGCGGGGCGAGCAGGTGAAGTTGTCGGGGTTCGGCAATTTCGACCTTCGGCAGAAGAATCAGCGGCCCGGTCGGAACCCGAAGACCGGCGAGGAAATTCCCATCTCTGCCCGGCGGGTGGTCACCTTCCGTCCCGGCCAGAAACTCAAGGTAAGAGTCGAGGGCTATGCTGGATCCAGGGAATAACACCGAACTTCCGGCGATTCCGGCGAAGCGCTACTTCACCATCGGTGAGGTCAGCGAGCTTTGCGGCGTCAAGCCGCACGTCCTTCGCTACTGGGAGCAGGAGTTTCCCGCCCTCAAGCCCGTCAAGCGCCGCGGCAACCGCCGTTACTACCAGCGCCACGACGTGCTGATGATCCGCCAGATCCGTTCCCTGCTGTACGACGAGGGCTTCACCATCACGGGCGCCCGCGCCCGCCTGGAAGGCCCGCAGGCCCGCATGGAAGCCAGCATGTCGCATCAGATCGTCCGCCAGGTACGCCTGGAGCTCGAGGAAGTCCTGTCCCTCCTTCGTCGCTGATCCGCCTTCCGCAGATCGCGATGTTGCTGTTACAATCGTTCGCTCGTCGGGGTGTAGCGCAGCCTGGTAGCGCACTACGCTGGGGGTGTAGTGGTCGCGAGTTCGAATCTCGCCACCCCGACCATTATTCGAAAAGGCGTCCTTCGGGGCGCCTTTTTTCGTTGGCGTGGCTGGACATTGGTGCGAGGCGATCACCGTCGTAGTTCGCCTCACATGGCTACTCCGGCAAGTCGGCCCCGACTAGGCTGCGAGTCGTCGGCAAGCCCGCTCATGACGGGGGCTTGCCCTGTCTCGCTTCCGTACCCGCTGGATTTTCCGATGACTCAGCCTTCCCGTTTCGCGCGCGCCTGCCTCGCCGGCGCGCTGGCATGTGGCATTGCCGCAGCCCTTGTCACCGACGCCGCGTTCGCCGCGGCGCCGATGGTCCACACGCAGGCACCGGGCTATTACCGCCTGATGGTCGGCGATGTCGAGGTAACGGCCCTCAACGACGGCACGATCGACTTTCCGATGGAGCGGCTGTTGATCGGCATTTCGTCCGAGCAGATCGCGTCGGCATATCGCAAGGCGTTCCAGGCGCTGCCGGCCGAGTCGTCGATGAACCAGTTCCTCGTCAACACCGGCAGCAAGCTCGTGCTGGTGGACGCCGGCGCGGGCTCGTTCTACGGCCCGACCCTCGGCAATACGATCGATAATCTCAAGGCCTCGGGCTATTCGCCCGACCAGGTCGATGAGGTCGTTATCACGCATATGCACGCCGACCACATCGGCGGCCTGTTGCGGAATGGCGAACGCGCCTTTCCGAACGCGACCATCCGTCTCGACAAGACCGAGTACGACTTCTGGATGAACCCGGCCAATCGCGCGAAGGCGCCCGAAGGCGTACGGGTGAGCTTCGACGTCGCCCGGAAAGTCTTCGCGCCGTACATCGCCGCCGGCAAGGTGCAGGTCTTCAAGGGTGGCGCGGAGATCGTCCCGGGCATACGTGCCGTCGTCGCGCCAGGCCATACGCCGGGCCATAGCTTTTATGTCGTGGAAAGCAGGGGCGCCACCCTGGTGTTGTGGGGCGACCTGGTGCATTCCGCGGCGGTGCAGTTCCGCGATCCCTTCGTGCGTATCGCGTGGGACAGCGACAACCACGAAGCAAAGCGCGCCCGCGAAGCGGCGTTTGCCGATGCGGCGAAGAACGGTTATCTGATCGGGGCGGCGCACCTGCCGTTCCCCTCGTTCGGGCACATCGCGGAAGCGGAAGACGGCAAGGGCTATGTCTATGTCCCGCTGAACTACACGCAGAACCGCCCCGGCAGGTAATGAATCCCGTTATCCCTGGCCATTGTTCGAAACGGCGTCCTTTGCGGGAACGATGGCCAGGACGACCAGCACCAGCAGGACGGACAGGTTCAGCCATGCGAACCAGTTCCCCCAGCGCGCATACAGCGTTCGCGTCTGGCGCAGCGGAACGTCGCCAACGAGTTCCGCGTCGTGGTCTTCGCTCGACGCCTCGGCCACGACCCGCCCGTGATCGTCGCTGAGCGTGAGCCGCCCGAAACGAGCGACGCGTGCCACCGCGAAGCCGCCTTCCACGCCACGCATGATCGCCATGCGGCTGTGCAGCCATCCATCGGCGACGAAGTCCCACGCGGGCACCAGGAGCAGCTGTGCTTCCCGCGAGGCGTAGGCGATGCCGATATCCTGGAAATCCATGTCCTTGCAGATGGCCAGGCCGATCCGTGGCGCCCCTTGAAGCATCTGCTCGTGGCTGCCTGGCATGTACTTGTCTTCGAAACCCGGTATCAGGTGACGCTTGTTATAGGTAAACGGAACCGATGCCCCGGGCTGAAAGACCATCGCCATGTTGCGTTCGCCCTGTGGATCACCCTTGAAATCGACGGCGATGTTCAAGATGACGCCATGCTGCCGCGCGAGCTGGGCAAATGCCGGGATAGTCGCGTCGGCGGTGATGAAGGACGCTTCCGGTATGACGACCGCACGAGCGCCCTGATCGGCAAGACGCGCGATAGCGGTGCCATAACGGTCTTGGAGCGTGCGTCCCTCAGGCGTGTCCAACACGGCCTGATCCGTGTTCAACGCCACCAGTCCCACCCGCAACGTCGATAGGGCGGATGTGCCGAGGCCCTGGTATCCATAGATGAGAATGCTGGCCAGGAGCAGTGTCGCCGTGGCGGCGATGGCGGCACGGGCAGGGCGTGAAACGTGTGCCGCCCCCATGACGGCGACCGCGGAAGCGACCAGCATGATGATCGATCCGACGCCCCAGATGCCGGTGATCGCAACGATCTGGATGACGGGCAGCGCGTTCATCTGGGTGTAACCGATATCGAAGAACGTGCCATGCGGTGAGAGCACGCTGTTGATGTAGGCGAGGCACACCCAGAGGACAGGCACCGCGAGCGTCGCCGCGAACGGACGTTCGCGCTGGAGGAGTCGCTTATGGAGCAGCACGCACAGTGCGAAGAGCACGCCCGGCAGCACCGTGGCGTAGAGGACGATGCCGAGAGGAAGGCCGATGCGATCGTGCAGGTACGGCCATAGGCTGGACGACCCCGCCGAGAAGGCGAGAAGGGCGGCGGACATGCCCCACCGCGTGCGCACGCGCGACGCCAGCCATAGCACGGGTACGGCTGCTAACCATGTCGCCCACCAGCGCGGCTCCGTGCCACTTCCAAGCCACCAGCCGGTGGCGCTCAGCGCGGTCGCCGCCAACCAGGATCGCCATGCGAGGCGGTCAGGCCCTGATGCCATCGATCAATCTCCCCAGTGAGGCCAGGTAGAACGTGCGGAATTTCTTTTCGTCGTAGCTGAAGCGCCCGGCCCGATAGAGCGCGATGAGACCTTGCGCATGCGCCCACAGGTCCATCGCAAGATCCCATTCATCGCCATCGCGCAACGCATCCTTCGCCACGAGGTCGAGGACCGCGTCGGCGATCAGGTTAAGCGTGGGGGAGCGACGTGCGCGGAAATCCTCGGGAAAACGTCGCGCGTCGTCGCGACGCATCGCGAAAGCGTGGTCGAAAAGGTGGGGATGGATCAATCCGTACTCGAGGTAAGCGTCCAGCATCGCCAGCAAGCGTCGTCGCGGTTCGCGATGGCTCGCGGCACGGGTAGCCCAGTGGCGTGCGGCTGCCTCGAAGCTGTCGCTGGAAAGCCGCGCGAGCAAGGCCTCGCGATTGGGGAAATGACGGTATATCGCCATGGCCGAAAGACCCACTTCGGCACCCAGCCTTCGCATGGTGACGGCCTCGACGCCTTCGGCGTCCAGCAGCGCATGTGCGGCCACGAGAATCCGGCGGGCGGTGGCGGTCATGTTTACACTGTAAACTCGGCGGCCCCGTCCGCGCAATACCCGTACCGGTACCGACGGCACGGCCGGCCTCGCCCTCAAGCTCTCGTCTACTTCGCCGCTACACTTGCGAAGCCGCAAGGCCAGCCCGGGGGGCGCCATGAGCATCGAAGACATCATCCGCGAGGAGGACATCGGGGTGTACAAGACCCTGCTGGAGTCCACGCGTGCCATCCCCTGGAAGATCGACTGGGAGACCCTGCGCTTCGCCTACATAGGTCCGCAGATCGAGGAATTGCTGGGTTGGGCGCCACAGTCCTGGGTCACGGTGCAGGATTGGGCCGACCGCATGCACCCGGAAGATCGCGCATGGGTCTTCGACTTCTGCGTTGCCCAGTCGCAGGCCGGGGTCGACCACGAGGCTGATTATCGTGCGCTGCGCAAGGATGGCGAGTACGTCTGGATACGCGATGTGGTGCACGTGGTGCGGAATCCGGACGGAAGTCCGAATGCGCTGATCGGCTTCATGTTCGACATCAGCGAACGCAAGCGCACAGAAGAGCGCCTGCTCGACATGCAGCGCGAACTCGAGGAATTGTCGTTCAAGGACGGCCTTACCGGTGTCGCCAATCGACGTCGTTTCGACATGATCGTGGAAGGCGAATGGCGGGATGCGGTGGCCAGCAGGCAGGCCGTCTCGGTCGTCGTGCTCGACATCGACTTCTTCAAGCAATACAACGATCACTACGGGCACCTGGAAGGCGACGAGTGCCTTAAACGCGTGGCGGCGGCGCTTGCCGGCATCGTGCGCGGCCCGCGCGACCTGCTATGCCGGTTCGGCGGCGAGGAATTCGTGTTGCTGTTGCCGGGCACGGACGAAGCCAACGCCATGGCGTTGGCCTGGCGTTGCCTCGACCTCGTCGACAAGGCACTGATCCCCCATGAGGGCGTCGGAGCCGGAAAGCGCCTGACCCTGAGCGCGGGCGTGCACACCACCGTTCCCACGGAACGCGACGAAGTGCTGCCGTTCATCACGGTAGCCGACCGTCGCCTGTACCTCGCGAAGGAACGTGGACGCGCCCGTGTCGTCGCCGATGGCGGCCTTTAAAAGCTATTTCAGGCTCGGCTTCGCCCTCGTGTTTTGCCTGGCCGCGAGGTGGGGGGGCTGTGAAAGCGGAGGTCAGTTGCGGCGACGCGGCAGGTTTTCGCAAGCACCCATCGCCGCTGAAGCGGCTCCCCCTGCCTCGCCGCAGAAAAACCGATGGCGAAGCCGAGCCCGGCGCCGCACTCAGTAAAGCGCGCGAGCCCGCAAAGTGCCCTCGATCGCCGCCAGTTCGTTACGCAACGCGGCGGCATGTTCTTCAGTGGTGGTGACATCGATCACGACGTAGCCGACCTGCGACGAGGTTTGCAGGTACTGGCCGTCGATGTTCACCGCGGCACGCGAGAACACCTCGTTCACCCGCGAGAGCACGCCCGGGATGTTGCGGTGGATATGCAGCAGGCGGCGGCTGGTCGGGTGCCCCGGCAGCGACACCTCGGGGAAGTTCACGGCCGACAGCGTGCTGCCGTTGTCGCTGTAGCGAACCAGCTTGGAGGCGACCTCGATGCCGATGTTCTCCTGGGCCTCGGCCGTGCTGCCGCCGACGTGTGGGGTCAGGATCACATTGTCCATGCCGACCAGCGGGGAGACGAAGGGATCGTCGTTGCCCTTGGGCTCGACAGGGAAGACGTCGATCGCCGCGCCGGCGAGATGCTTCGAACGCAAGGCGGTGGCCAGCGCGTCGATGTCGACGACCGTGCCTCGCGAGGCATTCACCAGCATGGAGCCGGGGCGCATGCGTGCGATTTCCGCCGCGCCGATGAGGTTTCGCGTCTGCGGCGTTTCGGGCACGTGCAGCGTCACCACGTCGGCGCGTTCGAGCAGGTCGTCGAGGCTCGCCGCCGGACGGGCATTGCCGAGCGAAAGCTTCGCTTCGACATCGTGGAAGATCACGCGCATGCCCAGCGATTCCGCCAGTACGCCCACCTGGGTACCGATGTGGCCGTAACCGACGATGCCCAGCACCTTGTCGCGTACCTCGAAGCTGCCCGCCGCCGACTTCGACCAGCCACCGCGATGGCATTCGGCGTTCTTCTCGGGGATGCGACGGACCAGCATGATCGTCTCGGCGATGACCAGTTCGGCGACGCTGCGGGTATTGGAGTAGGGGGCGTTGAACACCGGTACGCCCAATCGCTCGGCCTCGGCCGTATCGACCTGGTTGGTGCCGATGCAGAAGCAACCCACCGCGATCAGGCGCCGTGCCTCGGCCAGGACGCCGGCGGTGAGGTGGGTGCGTGAGCGGATGCCGACGATGTGCGCGTCCGCGATGCGCTCGCGAAGTTCGTCCTCGGGCAGCGACTTCTCGTGGAATTCGATCTGTGAGTAGCCGGCCTGACGGAAGGTATCCAGGGCGCTCCGGCTGACGCCTTCGAGCAGCAACACCTTGATGTCTTCTTTCGGGTACGACGTGCGCTTCATGGTCCGGGGCGATCCTGAGGGGAAGACTCCACTATGCCAGATACCCGGGGCGGGGCGGACCATGGACGGTCGCCGTCTCTGCTGGCACGCTGGGGGCCCTGCCGAGCGAACCGCCCCATGACCGATCCGCGCCTGTCCGAGCTTGCCCGCTTTTTGCCCGAGCTGAAGATATCGACCGACCCAGGCGACCTGGAGCACCACGGTCGCGACTGGACCCGGCGCTGGACGCCGGTCCCGCTGGCGATCGCCTGGCCTTCGTCCATCGAAGAGGTGCAAGGCGTCGTGCGCTGGGCAAATGCGCAGGGAGTCGCCGTCGTGCCTTCGGGGGGCCGTACCGGCCTGTCGGGCGGTGCCGTGGCGGCGAGCGGGGAGCTGGTGCTCAGCCTCGACCGGATGAACCGCGTGCTCGGTTTCGACCCGATCGACCGCACGCTGACGGTGCAGCCGGGGATCGCACTGGAAGCGGTACACAATGCCGCGCGTGAGCGGGGGCTGCTCTACCCGGTGGATTTCGCCGCCCGTGGGTCGTGCCAGATCGGCGGCAATATCGCCACAAACGCCGGCGGCATCCGGGTGATCCGCTATGGCAATACCCGGCAGTGGGTCGCCGGGCTCAAGGTGGTGACGGGCACGGGCGATGTGCTCGACCTCAATCGTGGCCTCGTCAAGAACGCTTCAGGCTACGACCTTCGCCACCTCGTCATCGGCTCGGAAGGTACCCTCGGCATCGTGGTCGAGGCCACCTTGTCGCTCACCTCGCCGCCGCCGCCCTCGCAGGTGATGCTGCTGGCGGTGCCCGCGATGGATGCGCTGATGAAGGTCTTTGCGGAAGCGCGGCACCGCCTTCGCCTGGAAGCCTTCGAGTTCTTCACCGACAGGGCGTTGCACCATGTGCTCGCGCACGGCGCGCAGCGGCCGTTCGACGAGGCACACCCTTTCTATGTGGTCACCGAGTTCGACGTGGCCGACGAGCGTGCCGAAGCCGATGCGCTGGCCTTCTTCGAGTTCTGCCTCGGTGAAGGCTGGGTAGTCGATGGCGCGATCAGTTCGAGCGAAGGGCAGGCCGCCGCCTTGTGGCGCTTGCGCGAAGGCATCACGGAAAGCCTCGCGCCGCACAAGCCTTACAAGAACGATGTGTCGGTGCGGATCTCCGCCGTGCCGGCGTTCATGGCGGAAATGCAGGACCTGCTGTCCGCCGAGTACCCGCATTTCGACGTCGTCTGGTTCGGCCACATCGGCGATGGAAACCTGCATATCAATGTGCTGAAGCCGGCGGATCTCGACAACGCGGCGTTCGTCGAACAATGCGAGCACGTGACCTCGATGCTGGTGGAGACCCTCGCACGGCACGGCGGCTCGATTTCCGCCGAGCACGGTATCGGGCTGGTGAAGAAGCCCTGGCTCGGCAGCGTCCGCAGCGAGGCCGAGATCGCCCTGATGCGCGGGATCAAGGCGGTGTGGGACCCCAACGGCATCATGAATCCCGGGAAGCTCTTGTAAGGGCGGCATCCGCTGTGGTGGGAGCCGGCCTTGTGGTGGGAGCCGACCCTGTCGGCGATGGGTGCTTGCCGTAACCTGGCCCGCTGCCGCGGGATCGCCGACAAAGTCGGCTCCCACCAGGTTGCATCGAACTGGCCCGCTGCCGCGGGATCGCCGACAGGGTCGGCTCCCACCAGGTTGCATCGAGCTGGCCCGTTGTCGCGGGATCGCCGACAAGGTCGGCTCCCACCAGGTTGCATCGAGCTGGCCCGTTGTCGCGGGATCGCCGACAGGGTCGGCTCCCACCGGAGCCGGCGGAGCGCGGCTTTGTGGGAGCCGCTTCAGCGGCGATGGACGTGTGGCATCCCGCGTCGCGCCCGGTTAGCCTTCCCTTCTTCCCCAAACTCCGCAGGACCCCGCCTCATGGCCCAGGATTCCCCCGCCCTCTACCCGGCGATCGAGCCGTACAACAGCGGCATGCTCAAGGTGTCGCCGCTGCACACCCTCTACTACGAGGAAAGCGGCAACCCGAAGGGCAAGCCGGTGGTGTTCCTCCATGGGGGCCCGGGCGGCGGCACGAACCCGCGTTGCAGGCGCTTCTTCGACCCGGCGAAATACCGCATCGTGCTGTTCGACCAGCGCGGGTGTGGCAAATCCACGCCGCACGCGGAACTGACCGACAACACCACCTGGGATCTGGTCGCGGACATTGAACGCGTCCGTGAGCACCTGGGTATCGAAAAGTGGCAGGTCTTCGGTGGCTCGTGGGGATCGACGCTGGCGCTGGCGTATGCCGAGACCCATCCCGAACGCGTCTCCGAACTCGTGCTGCGCGGCATCTTCATGCTTCGCCGTTCCGAACTGGAGTGGTTCTACCAGGAGGGTTGCAACCAGCTATACCCCGATGCCTGGGAAACCTACCTTGCCGCGATTCCCCAAGCGGAGCACGGCGATCTCATCAGCGCCTACCACCGCCGCCTGACAAGTGCCGACCCGGCGGTGCGCCTCGCCGCGGCGCGTGCCTGGTCGGTGTGGGAAGGCGCGACGAGTTATCTCTATCAGGACCCGGCCCATATCGCCTCCAGTGGCGAGGACGAATTCGCCCTCGCCTTCGCGCGCATCGAGTGTCACTACTTCGTCAACGCGGGTTTCTTCGAGGTCGATGGGCAGTTGTTGCGTGACGCACACAAGATCCGCCACATCCCCACGGTCATCGTGCAGGGCCGCTACGACGTGGTCTGCCCGGCGCGCAGCGCATGGGACTTGCACCGGACCCTCCCGGACGCGGACCTGCGCATCGTCCAGGATGCCGGGCATTCGGCGTTCGAGCCTGGCATCACCAGGGAACTGGTCGCCGCGACCGATCGTTTCGCCGCCTGACGAAGACCTTACCGCGGCGTTTCGCCGGGCACGTCCCGGCGAAACAGTCCCAGCAGGCGCCGACCGACGCCGGCGGGCCTCGACCGTGGCCCAGCACGACCGCCTTCGATGGGCAGGACTCCGAGTGTCTGGTAAGGCGAATGGTCGATGTGACCAAGACGAATCTTCGTCGTCCGGTAACGCAGGACACGTCCCGCATTGCGCCAGATGAGGTCGGCCGGGATATCCACGAAGAGCCACGGTTCCATCCCGCCGTCGATGACGACCTCGATCGTGGCGGATGTCGCGGACGTGTTCCCGAGCAGTGTGACGACCAACCGCTCGCCCGGAGCTAATCGCAAGACGGCGTTCTGCACGCTGAGCCAGGGTGGCTGGTCGGCGGGGCATTCGATCAGGTTGGCGTTGTCTTCCCTGCGTTTCATCGAGCACGCATAGGAATAGAAAATGCGTGGAACATAGGCACTGATGGAGATCTCGCTCGACGGTGAATGGCGAGGCGCCTCGATGTTTCGCTCGATGGAATAGTAAAGCCAGCCATGCTTGTCCTGTGCGTAGTCCAGGAACCATGGCGGTATGCGGCGAAGCAGGTCGAACCCTTCGAGGTCGGCATCGACGAGGATGCTCTCTTTCCAGGCCACCACGCCTTCCGCGACGCGAAGGACGAACGTGACGAGGTCGCCTTCCATGATATCGGCGCTGGCGGGAATGCGTGCGAACGGACCGGAGGGAAACCTTGCCCGATCGAGCGGCCCGGACGGCACGCCGTCGATCGTCGGCATGGCGAGCAGGGGATCGGGGCGAGGCAGTGGGTCGGTGGCGGCCTTGCGTCGAATCGTGATCCGCCGCCTCGGCGAACGGCCGACAATGGTCTCGAAACCGTCATCCCCTTCCTTGATCGCCAGGCAATAAAGATGGCAGTCGCTGTCGCCGTGGCGTTCCAGGATCTCGCGGGAAATCGTTCCATCGACAACGGAGCCGTCGCCCGCCGGATAGGCCTCCGTCCCGGAATCGGCCAGATAGAACCTGACGACGGCCCCTTCGGTCTGTGCCTGATTGATCACGGAGACGGCGAGGCCTTGGCCGGGTTCGAGCTGATCGAGTATCACTTCGTCGCCGCTCAGTTCGTCGGTGCGCACCGGCGTCAGCAGTTCGGTAGCCCGGGTGACCGTCACTTCGTAGTCGGCGAACGGATACTGGATATATCCGCTCTTGCGGACGATCGCGGCGCGGAGCAGCATGCGATCGCCATAGTTGGCCACGATGAGTTCGTGGGCGAACCGTGCCCGCACGGGCAATCCCGCGTTGGCAGCCGTGACAGGAAGGCTAAAGAGCGTGGAAGCGGCCTCGATCATCGAGGAACCGAGCTGGCTGACGACACCCCTCAGCGAAATGACGACCTCGTCGCCCTCGACCAGTGACATGGCGATGTCATCCGGCAATCGTGCCTCGAACCATGGGGCATCGTGGGCGATGACGTCGGTCGGACCGCCGTCCTGGTCGTAGACCTGCAAGAACGAGAAGGCAGGATGGTCTCGCACCGTGAATGTGGCGGAGTACGACATCTCGTCGACATCGGAGCCGGCGCGGCGGAGGACGTAGTGTGTGGTGATGTCGTAGGCATTGGCAGCGACGAGCACGAGGAACGGAACGCGAAAGACGCAGGCTTCGCCAGCCGCCGCCAGTGTCCGCCGGCTCGTCCAGTGGCTGTCGTTCGATGGACCGCCCGTCCAGGTCAGCGTGAGTTCGTCGCCTGGCGCGCTGTCCGCATGGAGGGGAATCCTCACCGTCGGGCCCAGCGGCATCATGTCCGGTCGCAGATAGTCGCCGTCCGCTTCATCCACCGTGGGTGCAGCCAGGGTTCCGTCCGTATAGATGACCATCGTCGCTCTCCATGCGTGGCGAGACCCGTCTCCAGACGGGTGGGAGTGCCATCGTGCGCGTCCGCCATGACGGCTTCCATATGGCTTTCGCTGTAGGTGCGCGATGCGCACGTCGGGTTCGCGCGTCCGTGGTCGCCCAAGCCTACGCCTGAGCGTCGACGTGCAACGCCCTGAATGGCGTGTGTTCGATGTAGCGCCCACGGATCTTTGTTACGCGATAGAAAATGTCGTGGCCGGCATTGTCCCGGATGACGGCCGCTGGCACCGGCAGCGTCCACCGGGAATCCGGTTCCGTATCGATCGTGCTCTCGATGACCGTGGACGCTTCAATGGTGGCCCCCCGCAGCATGACGACGAGGCGATCATGTAGTGCGAGTCCGAGGAAGTTGCCTTCCACGACCAGTAGCAGGGTAGCATCGGGAGGGCAGTGAATCAGCGCCTCGCCCTCCAGGCTTTCCCTCATCGAGCAAGCCAGGTGGTACAAAGAGCGAGGAGCGTATTCCCTGATCGTGACCTCAAGCCTCGGCGAGAATCGCCGCTCGCCTGCCACGCTCTCGACCGAATAGTAGAGCGATGGCATCGCGTATCGATAATAGGCCACGTTCGCCATGGGGATCCTGCGAACGACGTCCATGCCGACAGGGTCCCCGATGGTGCTCGAGTTCTCCCACGTCAGCAAGCCAGCGGGCGTGTGAAATCGGTACGTGACGATGTCTCCCGTTGCAATTCCCGCCTGCGCGCGAATGCGTGCGAAGGGTCCGCCCGGGAAATGCGCCTGGTCGATGGGACCCTGTATGTATCCATCGATGGACGGTGCTTCCAGGGATACATCGGCTTCGGGGAAGGGAGGAACCGTTCGGCTGTGCCGTATGGTCATGTGCCGTCGCAGGGAGCGTTCGATGACAATCTCCTGGGCATCGCTCCCTTTCACTGCAAGGCAGTAGAGATAGCCGTTGGTGCTGGCCTGACGATGCAACTCGTCGTTGGGGATCAGCCCCTCCACGAGCTTTCCTTCCCTTGCCGGGATGGGGCTTGTTCTGTATTCGCCCAGGCAGAACCGGATGTGCGTACCCTTCATTTCCGCCTGGTACGGAATGGACACGGCGAGGCCTTCTTCGAATCCCGGTCGGTCCAGGAAAACTTCATCCTCATGCAGTTGCGCCGTCAGTACCTTGCCCAGGGACACGGGTTCTTGCGTGATCGTCAGTGTGACGTTGGTCTCCGCGTGCTGGACGTATCCATTCGCGCGAACGATCGCGCAGTCCAGCAACAGCGTATTGCCATGATTGGCCACGACGATGTGCCTGCCGAACCGGTGGCGGACAGGGTGCTGCGCACTATCCTCGTCAAAGCGGATAGTCGCCGCTTCCGAGGTGGCCAGGATGGTCGTCGACGCGAACAGGTCCATGGTGCGGAGCCAGAAGACGATCTCGTCGCCTTGCTGAAGGGAAATGCTCACTTCTTCCGGGAGTTCCGCCTCGAACCATTCGGCCGCATGATCGATGACGGACGTTGGCAACCCGTTCTGGTCCCGCACCTGGATGGTACGTATGGGCGGATGATTCCGCACCATGTAAGTAGCCGTGTCCGACGGCTCATCGATATCGCTGCCCTGTCGCCTCAGGACATAACCCGTGACGGCTTCGTACGCTTCGGCGGCTGCGAGCACCAGGGCGGGAACGTGGAAGACGATATCGTCGTCGATCGTGTCGATCACCTTCTGTTCCGTCCAGCGACCATCGCTCGTTGGCCCGCCCGTCCAGGTCAACGTGATCGTGTCGCCGATCGCGGTTCTGTCGTAGCCAGGGATGTATACGCTGGGACCCAGCGGAATCATGTCAGGCCGGAGAAAGGCACCGTCCGCCTCCTTCACGGAAGGCGCGATCAGCAGGGCTTTCGTAGAGGGCGTCATGTTCGCAGTCCTTGCGAGAAAGTGCTTTCGCCGTCATGGCGGCAAGCATCATCCTTTCAGTTACGCGTGACCCGTTCCATATCGCTTTGGTTGTAGGGGCGAAGGACACCTGGCTTCGCCGCTGAAGCGGCGAGAAGGCGCCCGGCCGAAGCCGGGCGCCTTTTCATCAGAACAGGCTCAGCGGCAGCGCGATCATGTCGACCACGAAACCGTCGTGGTCCGACGAGCCGATAGCCTTGTGCACGTCGGTGGCCGACGCCGAATCGTCCAGCGTCTGTACCGGCGCATCGAGGTTGCCGCGGCCGTACTTCATCTGCAGGAACAGGCCCTGCGCGACCGTGTTGAGCAGCGCGTGGTCGAGCACCTGGTGGGTCGGTACCTGGCGCGGGCTCTGGCCCTGGATGTTGCCGAAGTTCTCCGTGAACAGGAACGAATAACGGTCATCCGGCGGCACCGAATTCACGGCGTTCCAGAGCGCGGGCTTCACCAGGTTCGTGCCGAGCTTCAGCAGGTTCTGGCTGTCGTCGTAACGGCCGGAGATCAGGCCGACGACATCGGTGAAGCCGTCGCTGAACTGGTAGGCGTTGAAGTCGCCAACCACCAGCAGGGGAGCGAGCAGGTTCTTCCGATCGGTCTGGATCGCCTGCACCTGGGTCGCCAGCGATCGGGCTTGCAGGAAGCGCTTCTGGCGGTCGCGATCGGCCGTGCTGCCGGTCTTGTCCACGTTCTGCCGTGCCTTCGGATGGACCGAGATCACGTTGATGCGCATCCGGCCGACGATCGAGGGCACTTCCGCGGTCAGCAGCAGCGGCGGGTGGTCGTGGACGAAGGCCGTCTGGCCCTGGTCCTGCCATGTCTCGTCGGCACCGAGCTGACGGACGTCGAGCACGCGCACGCGGTCGGTGCGGACGAGGAAGCCCACGTTGATGCCGCTGGGGTCGTGGCCCGGCTGCAGGATCGCCTCATACTGGGCCGGATAATCGTCGCCCAGCTGTTTGGCGAGGCCCTGCAACACCTGCAGGCTCTTCACTTCCTCCACCGAGAGGATGTCCGGCAGCTTCAGTACGCCGCCGATATAGGCCGACAGGCGCTGGGTCTTCAGCTTCACCTCGTCCGCCGTCGGCTCGGTATCGCCGCCGCTGCAGGTGAAGGTCGTGTTGAAGTCCGTATCGCAGAAACGCTCGGTGTTCAGCGCGCCGATACGCACGGCGTAGAACGGACGCGAATCGACGGCACGCGGCAACGTCGCCGCCTTCTTGATGTCGATCTTGGTCGGGATGAAGGTGTACATGCCGAAGGCGTACGACATCACGCCTTCCGCGCGGAAGGTGGTGCCCGCGTTGAACGGCGTGTCGGGCGCGACGGCACCGAAGTCGGCGGTGTTCATCTTGAACACCTGCGGATTGCCCGACCAGTTCGGCAGGTTCACGCCATCCGGCACGGGAACGGTGTAGCGCACGCCCGGCTCGCGCAGGGATCGCTTGCCGTTGGCGGTCACGTAGACCTCGGCGAACGGCTCATTGCTGAAGCGCAGGTTGCCCGTGGTGATCATGCCGTTGTCGATCGTGACGCGCATGCCGACATAGCACTGGAAGTTCGTCTCGCCGCAGGACAGGGCGTTCGGGTCCGACGACGGCACGTTGTTGCCGAACGTCACCGCCTTGGGCAGGCGGGCGCCGTGCATCGTGGTGGTGATCGTGGCGTTCTTCAGTTCCGGCAGGTTGAAATAGTTGTCGACCGTCGCCTCGACGTCGACCACGTCGCCGGCCTTCACACCGGGCGCACCGCTGGTGAAGACGTAGATGCCGTTCGAGGTCAGGCGATCGTCGTCCGCGCGGTCGTCGGGCGTCTGGATCGTGAAGCCGGCCGGCCCCACCGCGGTGACGACATTGCCATGCGTGGAAACCCGCTTGCCGACGAGCGGCGACACCTGGCCACGGCCGGTGACCTGCCAGATCTCGGCGGCGATGGGGATCTCGTTGAGGATGGCGCCGATGGCCGAGCCCTTGGCGATCGTCACGTCGCCGCCGGAGACGTCCGACAGGTTCACGCGGAACGCCTTGTCCGGACCGGCCGCCTTGGCGCCGTGCACGGTGACCTCGACGGTGCCGCTGGTGGCACCGGCCGGAATGGTCAGCGTGGTGTCCACGGCATCGTAGTCGCCCGCGGCGACGGTGGCGGTGTCGTCGGCGGTCGCGGCATGGACGGTGACGTCGGCCGGAGCCGGCTCGCTCAGCGATACCGTGAACGGCATCCGCTGGTCGTCGCCGTTGCGCACGCTGATCGTCGCGTCGGCGATCGACAGGCTCCGTCCCAGCACCGCGCACGGAGACGTGCTGGCGCGGGGTGCGGTCGGGGCGACCTTGACCCAGTCGGCCGAGTTGTCACCGGTGGATTGCGGCAAGCCGTTGCCGGTGGTCTTGCGGGCGTAGCCCTGGTCGGTGTTCGAACTGCCGAGGCTGGCCAACGGCGTACCCAGCTTATAAGCCGAGCCGGCGCCGAGACCGACCTGGTCGATCGTCGCACCCGATCCGTCGAGCAGGGCGATGCCGCCGTCGTCGGTGACGCCGGTCGAATACTTGATGTCCGGCACGACGCTGCCGGAGTAACCCGAGCTGGCGCCGTTGGCCAGCAGCAGGAAGCAGCCCGGCGCCACCGTGGTGCCGGCGGGAAGGGTCAGGCGCGTGCCCGTGGTGCCGCTCGCGTTCGAGGCGTTGAGCTTGTAGCCCGAGACGTCCAGCGGTGTGGCGCCGGTGTTCTGCAGCTCCACGAATTCATCGTTGCCGCCGGATGGCCCGCGGACGCGAAACTGGGTGATGGATAGATCGGCCGCCTGCAACGGAAGTACGGCGGTGAGTCCTGCCAGCGCTGCCCAGATGGCGCGCCGTGACGTGGTCGAACGCATTCGATGTCCCCTCGAGTCGTTGATGATTGCGACCCGAAAGCACGCGCCATCCCCTGACGTGGCGTTCCCCTGCCGGTTCGCTCGCGGAGTGTGCCTCAGTTTTATGACAGCGGGATGTGACGGAAACGGCGACTCCGGGGTTCAGGACGGTTTTTGCTTGGTCCCGAAGATCTTGTCGCCGGCATCGCCGAGCCCGGGGAGGATGTAGCCCAGTTCGTTCAGGCGCTCGTCGATCGAGGCCACGTAGATCTCGATGTCGGGATGGGCGGCCTCGATGCGCTTCAGCCCTTCCGGCGCCGCGACCAGGAACAGGCCCTTGATCTTCCGTGCGCCGGCGGCCTTCAACATGTCGACGGTCGCGACCAGGGTGCCCGCGGTGGCGAGCATGGGATCGACGATGATCGCGGTACGTTCGTCCATGCCCCCGCTGAGCTTCTCGTAGTAGGCGACGGGTTCCAGCGTTTCCTCGTCGCGCTGCAGGCCGACCACGCTGACCTTCGCGGCGGGAATCATTTCCAGGACACCCGTGAGCATGCCGAGGCCGGCACGCAGGATGGGCACGATGGTGACCTTCTTGCCCTTGATGTGGGTGACCTCGACCGGGCCCGCCCAGCCTTCAATGGTCTTGCACTCCGTCTCCATGTCCGCCGTGGCCTCGTAGGTCAGCAGCGCCGCGACCTCGGAGGCTAGCTCACGGAATTCCTTCGTGCTGATCCCGGCGCGGCGCATGAGGCCGAGCTTGTGCTGGATGAGGGGATGGCGGACTTCGACGATTTTCATGGGGGCGCGGATTCGGCGGCGATGATGCGGGAATTGTCGCATGGGCGGTGCCGGGCGCCTTCGAAGCATCGCCGACAGGGTCGGCTCCCACCAGAGCCGGTTGCTACACTCTGGTGGAAACCCATGCCCTGGTAGGACCTCCGCCCTGGTAAGACTTCTGCCCTGGTGGGAGCCGACCTTGTCGGCGATCCCGCGGCAGCGGGCCAGGTCGAGGCAAGCACCCATCGCCGCTGAAGCGGCTCCCACAGATGAAGTAGTCCCCACAGTTGAAGTGGCCCCACAGTTGAAGTGGCCCCACAGTTGAAGTGGCCCCAGAGTTGAAGCGGCTCCCACAGTTGAAGTGGCTCCCACCCATCCGTGCCCTGGTGGGAGCCGACCTTGTCGGCGATCCCGCGGCAGCGGGCCAGTCCGCCTCGGCCTGCTCAGCCCTTCAGGCAGGTGCTCATGTACGCCTTGCGCTCATCGCCCTTCAGGCTCTTCGCGGAGGCGTCCTTGTTGCAGGATTTCATCTTGTCCTGCTGCGTGGTCTTGGCCGGCGCTTCGCCTTTCAGGCAGCTGCTCATGAACGTCTTGCGCTCGTCGCCCTTCTTGCCGGCGGCCTGCGAATTGCACGTACTCATGCGCTGCTGTTGCGGCGTGAGGTCCTTCTTGGCGGGTGCTTGCTGCGGCGCGGCGACCGCGCCGGCAGCGAAAGCGAGGAGGGAGGCTACGGCGAAGACACGAATCTGCGTACGCATGGCGAACCCCAACGTGACGCCGGCAATCCGGCGGGTGGAGCTTACGCCGGTCAGGCCGCCTTCGTCGACGAGGCCGAGCGGCGCGGGCCTTCCTTCAATGCGTGGCGGATCTCGTCCACGATGAGGTCGACCTCGGCGCTCGTCACGCGGAAGTGCGGGGTGAAGCGCAGCGAGTTCGCGCCGCCGTGGATCACGCCGATGCCGCGCTCGCGCATGTATTCCTCGGTGGAACCCTCGCCATAGCACTTGAACTCCGACGCCAGCTCGCAGGAGAACAGCAGCCCCGTACCTTGCACCTTGGTGATCAGGCCGCCAAGCTCGCCCTTCAGCGCTTCGACCTTGCGGACGAATTCCTGGCCGCGTTCGCGGATATTGCGGCGGACCTCGTCGGTGAGTTCCTGCAACGTCGCCACCGCGACGTCGAGCGCGCGCGGATTCGCGGTCATCGTGTTGCCGTAGATGCCCTTGCGGTACAGGCCCGCCACGCGATCGGTCACGGCGAGCACGGAAAGGGGGTATTGGCCGGCGTTGAGCGCCTTGGAGAAGGTCTCCATGTCCGGCGCTTCCAGGGACTCGAAGCCTGGATAGTCCACGATCGACAAGACGCCGTGCGCGCGCAAACCCGCCTGGATCGAATCGACCAGCAGCAAGGTGCCGTGTTCGCGCGTGAGTTCGCGCGCGGCGGCGTAGAACTCCGGCGTGAGCGCGCGGCCCGGGTCGCCTTCACCCATCACCGGCTCGAGGAACATCGCTTCGATGAACCAGCCCTGGCGGTCCGCTTCGGCGAACGCGGCCTTCAGCTGGGCCACGTTGTACGGCTCGACCGTGATCAGGCTGTCCTCGTTGCGGAAGCTCGCCAGGTGTTGCTGGTAGTTCCGGCGTGACGAATCCGAATAGAGGGCGGGGCGTTCGGTGCGGCCATGGAAGGCGCCCTTCACGGCCAGCCGCTTGATCGTGCGTGCCGCATGGCGTGCGCCCGGGTCCGTCATCAGGCGCGCGTTGACGTCGGCGATGCGCGCCGCCAGCGTGACCGATTCCGACCCGGAGTTGAGGTACATGAAGTGCGAATAAGGGCTGCCATCACGTGTCCGGCCCAGCTCCTTGAACAAGGCGTTGGACAAGCGCCATTGCGAGACGTTGGCCGTCATGACGTTGGCCATCACTTGCGGACGCGACATGGCCTCGACGATGTGCTCGGGATTGTGGCCGAAGCCGAGCATGCCGTAGCCGCCGTTGTCGTGCAGCACGGCGCCCTTCAGCGTCACGATCCATGGCCCGCGCGCGGCGGCCGGCACATAGGGGTTCACGCCGTCGTCGGGATAGAAGTTGACCAGGGACGACTGCACGCGCTGGATCTGTTCGGCCTCGTCCAGACGGAGCAGGTCGCCGAACTCGGCGCGCAAGGCCTGGTGATAGGCCACGGCGTCTTCGATGGCGCGAACGAGGGAAGGGTCGATCGCGGCGAAACGCTCGATCGTTTCATCCGGCAGGCCACGCGTGCGCGGCGTGCCGCCGAAGTCGCGCATCGCGCGCAGAAGATCGATGACGCCCATAACCCACTCCTCGACTGGTGACGCGGCCCGGTTTCGATCCAATCCCTAAGGCGCCGCTAAGTATCTATATGTAAAGGGATTATTCGGCCAGCATAGCATGCGGGTTTTGGCCGTGTAACCCCCGGGTGACGGTTGTCACATCCGCACAATGACGCAAGCGACTGCCGCCAAGGACTTGCGCGGGATTATGTTGCGACGCAAGGGAGGGCACATGAACAACGACACTCGCATCGCACGCCTCGAACACGTTGGAAAACGCTATGGCGCGGTCGTCGCGCTCGACGGGATCGACCTGGATATCCACCGCGGCGAACTGCTGGCCCTGTTGGGCCCGAACGGCGCCGGCAAGAGCACATGCATCGGCCTGCTGCTGGGTCTGCATCGCGCCGACAGTGGCAGCGTGACGCTGTTCGGCGAAGATCCGCAGGATATCGGTCCGCGCCGGCGTATCGGCGTGATGTTGCAGGCCGCGAACCTGCCGGCGACGTTGAAGGTGGGCGAACTGCTTCGCCTGACGGCGAGCTATTACCCCGACCCGCGGCCGCTGGCCGAATGCGCGGCCCTTGCCGGGGTGGCCGACCTGCTCGGCCGGCGCTATGGCGCCCTCTCGGGCGGCCAGCAACGACGCGTCCAGTTCGCCATGGCGATGGCCGGGCGTCCGGAAATACTCTTCCTCGACGAGCCGACGGTCGGCATGGATATCACGGCGCGGCAGTCGCTATGGACGGGCATCCGGCAACTCGTGGCCGGCGGCTGCGCGGTGGTGCTGACGACACATTACCTGGAGGAAGCCGAGGCGCTCGCGGACCGCGTCTGCGTGATCGCGAAGGGCAAGGTCGTTTCCGAAGGCAGCGTGGACGCGCTCCGTGCGCGCGTGGCGTTGCGGCGAATTCGCTGCCTGACCTCGCTCGATCCGGGCATCGTGGCGGGATGGCCGGATGTCGCGTCGGTCGAGGCACGGCAGGACCGCCTGGCGATCGCGACCACCCACGCGGAGGTGGTCGTAAGGCGCCTGCTGCACGCCGATCCCTCGCTGTCGGATCTGGAAGTGCAGCGCGCCGGCCTCGCGGAAGCTTTTACCGAAATCGCCCGCGACGCCGATGCCGCACAGGAGGCCGCATGACCGCCATCGACACCGCCGGCACCGTGGTTGCCATGACGCCGGCACGTCTCCTCGGCGCATACGTGCAGGAGGCGAAAGCCGAGTGCCTGCGCTATCTGCGCAACCCGGGATTCCTGCTGCCGACCTTGCTGTTCCCATCGGTGTTCTACGTGATGTTCGGCATCTTCCTCGGCCATGCCAATAGCGCGGATGCACCGCGCTACCTGCTGGCCTCGTATGGCACCTTTGGCGTCATGGCGCCGGGCCTGTTCGGCTTCGGGGTGTCGCTGGCGCTGGAACGCGACAGCGGCTTGCTTACGCTGAAGCGCGCCTTGCCGATGCCACCCGGCGCGTACCTGCTGGGCAAGATGTGCATGGCCTTGCTCGTGGCCGCGATCGTCGCTTCGATCCTGCTGTGCCTGGCGATTTTCGTGGCCGGTGCCGCGTTGCCGCCTTCCCGCGCCGCCGGGTTCTTCGGCGTCGAAGTGCTCGGTTCCCTGCCGTTCTCCGCGATGGGCCTGCTGCTGGGCACGCTGGTAAAAGGGCAGGGCGCGCCCGGCGTGGTCAATCTCATCTACCTGCCGATGGCTTTCCTCTCCGGCCTGTGGATTCCGCTGCCGGTCATGCCGCCCTTCCTTCAGTCCATCGCACCGCTATGGCCGGCATACCATCTGGACCGGCTGGCGCTTTCGGCGGTGGGCCTGGGCGACGGCGGCGACGCCGTGCACGTGGTCGTCCTGGCCGGCTTCACGATCGCCTTCGTGGCCATCGCGGCGCGTCGCTTGCGCCGTCACGGTTGAAGTAGCATGGGCGCACGCCTTTCCACGGACACTCCCATGGTTCCCTCGTGGTTCCAGCCAACGCCGGATTCGCTCTGGAACCGCTACCGCGACAAGCCGAGGCTGCGCATCGGCAGCCTGTTCCACCTCGTGTGGACCGTGTACGTCTTCGGCGATCTCGTCTTCGCCGAAAAGCTCGGTCCGTACTGGATCCCGGCGACCGCCATCACGTTTCCCCTGTTCCTGATCCTTTACGGCCTGAGCTACGTGCGTCCGGTACGCGAGGCGAGGTTGTACGCGATCGCCGTCGCCCTGATGGGATATGCCACGCTCAAGTTCAACACCAGCGGCGGCGCCTGCTATGTGATCTACGCCTGCGCGATGATGGGCTTCGACGGGGTGCCCAGGCGATGCTTCATGGGCATCGCGGCGGTCATCGCCGGCTTCATGGCCACGGCATGGTTTCTGCTGTCGTGGCCGTTCGCGGTCATGGCGACCCTGTCGTTCATCGCCTTGTCGGTCGGTTCGGTCAACGTCATCTATCGCTTCAACGCGCAACGCGACGCCGAACTGAAACTGTCGCACGACGAGGTCCGCCGGCTGGCCGCGGCGGCGGAACGCGAGCGTATCGGACGCGACCTGCACGACCTGCTCGGCCATACGCTGTCGTTGATCACGTTGAAGCTGGAGTTGTCGCGCCGCCTGCTCGACCGCGACGCCGCCGCGGCACGACGTGAAATGGAGGAAGCCGAGCAGGTGGCACGCGACGCGCTGGCGGAAGTGCGTTCGGCCGTGACCGGCATCCGCGCCTCGGGCGTCGTCGCCGAACTGGCGGCGGCGCGGCTGCTGCTCAACACCGCCATGATCGACTTCATCTACACCAGCGAGATGCCCGTGCTTCCCGCGCGCGTGGACGCGGAACTCGCCCTCGTCCTGCGTGAGGCCGTGACCAACATCCATCGTCATGCCGGCGCGTCGTGCGCGGAAGTGACGGTGGCCATGGACACGCGCGCCTGCACGATGACCGTCAAGGACAACGGGCGGGGCGTGGACGGTGGCGAAGGCAATGGCATCTGCGGCATGCGCGAGCGCGTGCGCGTGCTGGGCGGCACGCTTGTCTTCGAGTCGAGCCGCCAGAAGGGCACCGTCCTCCGGATCGAGGTGCCGTTGACGCCGGCAGACCGTCTCCTGTCGCATGCGAGTGCCGGCGCGCCGGTGGCCTTGCCCCTGGCGGGACCGGGCAGGATGGCCTCGTGATGCGTATTCCCCCGCCGCGTCCGGATTCCCTGCTCGGCGGCCTGCGCTCGCCGGTGTACCTGCGCTGGCAGGCGGGCTTGCAGGTGTTCTGGCTCATCGCCCTGATCCAGGCACCGCTCGCCGTGAAGGGCTTCGACTGGACCTGGTTCGGCCCGACCATCGCCTCGATCCCGGTCTATCTCGTCTGTTACGTGGCGGTGTTCGTGGCGCCGTTGTCGCGCCTGCCGTTCCATGCCGGCGCCATCGTGGCGCTCGGCTTCGTCCTGTGGGCGGTGAATCCGGTATCGCTCGGCTACGTCGTGATCGGCGTGACCTTGCTCGCCTATGCCCGGCGGGCGAGGGTGTGGCTGCTCGGCGTGGCGATCGCGACGTTGCTCACGCTGGGCTGGGTCTACGCTTTCCATGTGCCGATGGTGCATGTGCTGGTCGTGTTCGGTGTCGGCCTCATGGCCGGTTTCAGTAACTATCTCTACGTACGCGGCGCGCGGCGCGACGCCGAGCTGCGCCTGTCGCAAACGGAAGTGCGCCGGCTGGCGACGCTGGCCGAGCGCGAGCGCATCGGCCGCGACCTGCACGACCTCCTCGGCCATACGTTGTCGCTCATCACGTTGAAGTCGGAACTGGCGAAGCGCCTGGCCCTGGCCGATCCCGCACGAGCACAGCAGGAGATGGAGGAAGTGGAGCGGGTGGCGCGGCATACGCTTGCCGAGGTGCGTAGCGCGGTCACGGGCCTGCGCGCCGGCGATCTCGCCAGCGAGCTCGTATCGGCGCGGCTCATGCTGGAGGCGTCCGGCATCGCCTTGAGCGTCGAATTGCCCGACGGCCTCGATTTGCCCGAGCAGACGGAGGCGTCGCTGGCGCTCGTATTACGCGAGGCCATCACCAACATCCATCGTCATTCGCGTGCCACCGAGGCACGCGTGATCATCACCCGGAACGGACAGGAATTCTCGATGCGTATCGTGGACAACGGCTGCGGCGGCCTCGCCGCGCATGGCAACGGCGTTTCCGGCATGCGCGAGCGCGTGCGCCAGATTGGCGGGCGCCTCGCCATCGACTCGCCGGCGAAGCAGGGAACGGCACTTGAGATCGGCATCCCGGCACATGCCCGGCAGGCGGGAGGTTTCGCATGATCCGCGTGCTGCTCGCCGAGGATCAGGCCATGGTTCGCGGCGCGTTGACCGCGCTGCTCAGCCTGGAATCGGACATCGAAGTGCTTGGCTCCGCCGCCGATGGCGAATCCGCGTGGCGCGAACTCCAGCGGCTCAAGCCCGACGTCCTGGTGACGGATATCGAGATGCCGGGGCTCACCGGCCTGGAGATCGCCCAGCGGGTTCGCCGGCACGAGTTGCCGGTAAAGGTCATCATCGTCACCACCTTCGCCCGGCCCGGTTTCCTGCGCCGTGCGCTGGATGCGGGCGTGGGCGGCTACCTGTTGAAGGACGCGCCCGCCGAGAACCTGGCCGAGGCCTTGCGGACCGTGCATCGCGGCGGCCGCGCCATCGATCCGCAGCTGGCGCTGGAGGCATGGTCGGATGCCGATCCGCTCAACGACCGCGAACGGCAGGTGCTCCGCCTGGCCGGTGAAGGACAGTCCGCCAGCGAGATCGGCGCCCAGTTGAACCTGTCGCACGGCACGATCCGCAACTATCTGTCCGAGGCGATCGGCAAGCTGGGCGCGGCCAACCGGATCGAGGCATATCGCCTGGCCCGGCAGAAGGGCTGGCTCTAGGGGGCGCTGGCGGCCATCCGATGGGCGATAATCCCCCATCCGCCGCTCCGCCCCGGTTGTTTCCGTGAAAAAATCCGACTTCGACTTCGATCTTCCGCCCGAACTCATCGCGCAGGCCCCGTTGGTCCGGCGCTCGGGCAGCCGGTTGCTGGTGATCGACGTCGCGGCGCACACGAAGAAGGACCGCAAGTTCGCCGAGCTGCCGGAGATGCTCCAGCCCGGCGACCTGCTGGTGTTCAACGACACCCGCGTCCTCCCGGCCCGCCTCTATGGACGAAAGGAATCCGGTGGCGCGGTCGAGATCCTCATCGAACGGGTCACCGGGTCGCACGAGGCGAGGGCGCAGCTGGGCGTCAGCAAGAAGCCGAAGGAGGGGGGACGCATCGAACTCGCCGACGGCAGCATGGTGACCGTCCTCGGTCGCGACGGTGAATTCTTCCTGCTGCGCTTCGAAAGCGACGAACCGCTGGAGCGCCTTCTCTCGCGCCTGGGAGAGATGCCCCTGCCGCCTTACATCGAACGTGGGGCCGACGAGGTGGACGCCGAGCGCTACCAGACCGTGTTCGCGCGCGAGCCGGGCGCCGTGGCGGCACCGACCGCGGGCCTGCATTTCGACGAAGACCTGCTCGCAAAGCTGCGGGCGCGCGGCGTGGAAATGGGCTACGTCACCCTGCACGTGGGAGCGGGCACGTTCCAGCCGATGCGCGCGGAAGACGTTCGCGACCACGTGATGCATCGCGAATGGTTGAACGTGGGCGCGGGGCTCGTCGAGAAGATCCGCGCGACCCGTGCCGCGGGCCATCGCGTCGTGGCCGTGGGCACCACCGTCGTGCGCGCGCTGGAAAGCGCCACCGTCGAAGGCGTGCTGCGCCCATTCGCCGGCGAGACGCAGATCTTCATCTTCCCTGGCTACAAGATCACCAGCGTCGACGCGTTGATCACCAACTTCCATCTGCCGCAATCGACCCTGCTGATGCTGGTCTCGGCGCTGGCGGGCAAGGAGGTGATCCTGGACGCCTACCGCTACGCGGTGCTGCAGCGTTACCGGTTCTTCTCCTACGGCGACGCCATGCTGATCATGCCGCCAAGGCCCGCCTGACGCGTCACGGCTGGCCCGGTGCCCCGTGCGACAGGTCGATCGAGATATCGGCCGCCGCGGCCACCAGCAAGCGCGCGGTGGCCTTCATGTCGATCTTCGCGCCGCGGCGTTCGATGAAGGGCACGGTCAGTGCGCAGACGGCGTGGTTGCCTTCGATGATCGGGGCGGAAAGGTCGGTCACGCCATCCACCACTTCGCTGGGTATGGTGGCGAGGCCGGCGCCGCGGACTTCCTTGATGGTGTTCTCGATCCGCGCGCGCTTCAGGCCGGGCTCGTGATCGAGCATCGTGCGGAACCAGCGCTCACGGGTGTCGTCGGTCTGCCAGGCCAGGAGGACATAGCCCGACGCGGAATGCGATATCGGGCGGCGGTGTCCCACGCGGACCACGAGGCCGGTTTCGCCGGGCGGGTCGACGCGCGCGATCACCACGATCTGTTCCTGCGAAGGCACCACGAGGTGACAGGACTGGTCGATCTCGTCGGCGAGGCGGTGCATCACCGGCATGGCCGTTTCCACGAGGTTCCTTACCGGCGGCTGCTCCATGCCGAGGCGGAACAGGCGTGGCGTGAGCGAATAGGAACCTTCGCCATCGGGCCGGGAGATATAGTCCCTCTCTTCGAGCACCTGGAGCATGCGGAAAATCTCGCCGCGGGAACGGCCGACGCCGTCGGAGATCTCGGCGATGGAAAGGGGCTGCGTCGCCTTGGCGAGCAACTCCAGGATGTCGAGGCCCTTGTCGAGGGCGGGGGCGCGATACTTCGGCGAATCTGTGGGCATGGCATTCCGTGGCGGTGACGAAGACGGCTGGACGAGTCTAGCTTGCCCCATGCGCGGCGGCGCACACACGGCGGCCGACGACTATGTTGCAGCGCAGCTTGTTATGCAGGTGAATTATAAGTTCATATTTGCACAATGGGGCCGGCCACGGTAGAGGAGACACGCATGCAACTGCACACGCCGTTGGAGGTGCCCGCCATGCGCGTGCCCTCTCGCGCTCCATGGTTTCCGCTGGCGTTGATCGTCAGCCTGTTCTTTCTCTGGGGCGTGGCGAACAACCTCAACGACGTGCTCGTCGCGCAGTTCAAGAAGGCGTTCACCCTCTCGGATTTCCAGGCCGGCCTCGTCCAGAGTGCTTTCTACCTCGGATATTTCCTCGTCGCCATACCCGCGGGCGTTTTCATGCGCCGCTACGGCTACAAGGCGGCAGTGGTGTTCGGCCTGCTGCTCTACGGCGCGGGCGCCTTGCTGTTCTGGCCCGCCGCGGCCACGGCGACGTATGCCACCTTCCTCGTCGGCCTGTTCGTGATCGCGGCGGGGCTGGCTTTCCTGGAGACCTCGGCCAATCCGTATGTCACCTTGCTGGGGCCGCGCGAGTCGGCGGCGTCGCGGCTGAACCTGGCGCAGGCGTTCAATCCCCTCGGCTCGATCACCGGCGTATTGATCGGCCAGCATTTCATCTTCACCGGCGTGGAGCGTTCGCCCGCGGAACTCGCGGCGATGGACGCGGTGGCGCGCACGGCCTACATGAAGAGCGAGGCGGCGGCGGTACAGATGCCGTACCTGGTCATCGGCCTCGGCGTGATCGCGTGGGCCGTCATCATCGCCGTGACGCGCTTTCCGCGCACGGCATCGACCGAGGATGGAGGCGCGTTGGTGGAGCGGGGCGTGCTCGGCCGTCTCCTGCGCGACGGCCGGTTCATGTCGGCGGTGGCGGCGCAGTTCTTCTACGTGGGCGCCCAGGTCGCCGTCTTCAGCTACATGATCCGCTATGCGCAGGCGACGATGCCGGGGACGGCGGACAAGGCCGCCGCCAATTTCATCACGGCGGGCTTGCTGTGTTTCATGGCCGGCCGTTTCGCCGGCGCCGCGTTGATGAAGTACCTGCGTCCGGCGCGCGTGCTGAGTACCTTCGCGCTGGTCAACATCGCCCTGGCGACGACCGCGGCCTTCGTCCCCGGCAGCATCGGCATCTATGCGCTGGTGGCGTCGAGCTTCTTCATGTCGATCATGTATCCGACCATCTTCGCCCTCGGCGTCGAAGGGCGCGGTGACACCGAGCGCAAGTTCGGCGCCTCGCTGCTGGTGATGTCGATCGTCGGCGGCGCGGTGGTCACCGCGGCGATGGGCGCGACCTCCGACCGCTTCGGCATCGCCCACGCGATGCTGGTGCCGATGCTCTGCTTCGTGGCGATCTTCCTCTTCGCCTGGCGGCGCTCGCGGGGACACGCGGAGGCCATCGCATGACATGGCAATGCCTCGCGCTCGACCTGCGCGACGACCCGGCGGCGATCGCCGAATACGAGCGTTGGCACCAGGCGGAATTCATCTGGCCGGAAGTGGTTCGCTCGATCCGCGATGCGGGTATCCAGGACATGCGCATCTTCCGCACCGGGAACCGCTTGACGATGCTGATGCGCGTGGGGCCGGAGTTCGATGCCGGGGCCAAGGCGGCGGCCGACGCGGCGAGCGAACGGGTGCAGGCGTGGGAGGCGTTGATGTCCACCTTCCAGCAGCCGCTGCCCTGGGCGGAAGCGGGGCAGAAGTGGGTGTCGATGCGGCAGATCTTCAACCTGGCCGATTGCGGGTGATCACCCGTGCCAGAGGATGTCCGGCGACACCTTCGCCGCGTCTAGCGTTCCCGTCAGCGCCATCGTCACGCTCAGTTCCCTGCGAATCAGCTCGATCGCCTGGGTGACGCCGGTTTCACCGCCCGCGCCGAGCCCGTAGAGGAAGGCCTTGCCGATCAGTCCTGCGCGGGCGCCCAGGGCGAGCGCCTTGAGCAGGTCCTGTCCACTCGTGATGCCACTGTCGAGCAAGACCTCGGTGCCGCCAGCGGCCGCCTCCACGATGGATGGCAGGACGTCGATGCTGGCCGGTGCGCCGTCCAGCTGGCGCCCGCCGTGGTTGGACACGACGATGGCGTCCACGCCATGGGCGACGGCCTGGCGTGCGTCCTCGGCGTCGAGGATGCCCTTGAGGATGAGTTTCCCGGGCCAGAGATCGCGAATCCAGTTCAGGTCGTCCCAGTTCAATGTCGGATCGAACTGGCTGGCGATCCATTGGGCCAGCGTGGTCAGGCTGTCCGCGCCCTGGATGTGCCCGTCGAGGTTGCCGAACGACCGGCTCGGCGCACGCAACACGTTCCACGCCCAGCGCGGCTTGCTCGCGATGTCGAACAGGTTGCGCAGGGTGATCTTCGGCGGCACGGACAAGCCGTTCTTGATCTCGCGGTGGCGCTGGCCCTGCACGGTCAGGTCGACGGTGAGCATCAAGGCCGAACACTCGGCGGCGCGCGCGCGGCGAATCAGTTCGCGGGTGAAGCCGCGGTCGCGCATCACGTAGACCTGGAACCAGAACGGCGCGTCCGTGGCGGCGCGCACCTGTTCGATGGAACAGATCGACATCGTGCTGAGGCAGAAGGGTATGCCGGCCTTCGCGGCGGCACGGGCGCCGTGGATCTCGCCGCTGCCGTGTTGCAACCCGGTGAGGCCGGTCGGCGCGATGGCCAGCGGCATGCTCAGTGGCTGGCCCACCACCGTGGTGGCGAGCGAGCGGTTGTCCACGTCGCGCATCACGCGCTGGCGGAAGCGCAGGCGCTCGAACGCGCTTCGGTTCCCGCGAAGCGTCGATTCGTCGTAGGCGCCGCGATCCGCGTACTCGAAGAACGCCCGGGGTACGCGGCGCCTGGCGAGGTCACGCAAGTCGGCGATGTTGGTGACCGGCCTCCTCATGTGTTCAGCCGTCCACGGTCAGCGACAGTTCGCGCCATACGAGTCCGTCGGGAAACAGGTGGTCGTCGACGGATGCCGGGTGCATCTGGGCGGAAAAGCCCGGGGCGGTCGGCGCCATGTACCGGCCACGCACGATCCGGACGGGATCGACGAAGTGCTCGTGCAGGTGGTCCACGTACTCGATGGCGCGGTCTTCCTTCTTGCCCGTGATCGCCACGAAGTCGGCCATGGCCAGGTGCTGCACGAGTTCACACAGCCCTACGCCGCCGGCATGGGGGAACACGCGCACGCCGAAATGCGCCGCCAACAGCAGGATGGCGAGGTTCTCGTTCACGCCACCGACGCGTGCCGCGTCGATCTGGATGAGATCGACCGCGCCCGCTTGCAGGAACTGCTTGAACATCACGCGGTTCTGCCCGTGTTCGCCGGTGGAGATGGGCGTGGGTGCGACGGCGCGACGGATGGCGGCGTGGCCGAGCACATCGTCGGGGCTGGTCGGTTCCTCCACCCAGGCGAGGCCCACGTTCTCCAGTGGTTTCAACCATTCGATGGCCGTGTTCACGTCCCAGCGCTGGTTGGCGTCGACGGCGATGGCGATGTCCGGGCCCACGGTGGCACGTGCCAGCCTGCAGCGGCGTATGTCGTCCTCCAGGCGAAGGCCGACCTTGAGCTTGATGGTGCGGAAGCCATCCTGCACGGCCTGTCGCGCAAGCCGAAGCATCTTTTCGTCGGAATAGCCGAGCCAGCCGGGGGAGGTGGTGTAGGCGGGATACCCTTCCGTTTCCAGTTGCGCGATGCGCGCCTGCTTGTGTGGCTCGGCTTCACGCAGGATGGCCAGCGCCTGTGCGGGTGTCAGCGCATCGGTCAGGTAGCGGAAGTCGATCTGCGCGACCAGTTGCTCGGGCGTCATGTCGGCGATGAAGCGCCACAGCGGCTTGCCGGCGCGGCGCGAGGCGAGATCCCAGGCGGCATTGATGACCGCGCCGATGGCCATGTGCATCACGCCCTTCTCGGGACCGAGCCAGCGTAGTTGCGAGTCGCCATTGAGTTCGCGCGCGAAGTCGCCGAGGCGGTCGACGATGTCCTCGATGGGGCGGCCGACCACCATGTGCTCCAGCGCCGCGAGGGCGGCGGTCTGCACGTCGTTGCCGCGCCCGATCGTGAACACGAGCCCGTAGCCGGAGAGGCCGTCCGGGCTATCGGTGCGGAGGATCACATAGGCCGCCGAGTAATCCGGGTCCGGATTCATCGCGTCTGAGCCGTCGTGGTCGAGCGAGGTCGGGAAGCGGACATCGAACGTGTCCAGCGCCGTAATTTTCACCATGCGATCCGGCCTCCTTAGCCGGCGACGTATCGATCCGTAACGATGGAATTCAGGACTGGCGGCTGGAATGCGCCACGACATCCTGGCGTTGGCGGCCGAGCCCTTCGATGCCCAGCTCGATGACGTCGCCGGGCTTCAGGTAGGTAGGGGGCTTGAGTCCGAGCCCGACGCCGGCCGGCGTGCCCGTGCTGATGACGTCGCCTGGCATCAGGGTCATGTAGCGGCTGATGTAGCTCACCAGCTGCGCCACGCCGAACACCATCGTTCGCGTATTGCCGTTCTGGTAGCGGTGGCCGTTGACTTCTAGCCAGAGCGACAGGTTCTGTGGATCGGCCACCTCGTCGCGCGTGACCAGCCAGGGGCCGATGGGACCGAAGGTGTCGCAGCTCTTGCCCTTCACCCATTGGCCGCCGTGCTCGAGCTGGAACTCGCGTTCGGAGAGGTCGTTGATGACGGCATAGCCGGCGACATGCGCCATCGCGTCGTCGATCCGCACGTCCCGGGTCACCTCGCCGATGATGACGCCCAGCTCCACTTCCCAGTCGGTCTTCACCGAACCGCGCGGGATCACCACGGTGTCGTTGGGCCCGCCGATGGCGGAAGTCGCCTTCATGAAGAGGACGGGCTGTTCGGGCACCGGCGCGTTGGTCTCGGCGGCGTGGTCGGCGTAGTTCATGCCGACGCAGATCATCTTGCCGATGCCGCTTACCGGCGTACCCAGGCGCGGCTCGCCGTGCACGATGGGAAGGGTCGCGGGGTCGATGGCGGCAAGGCGGCGCAAGCCCGCGTTGCCGAGCACGTCGCCGGCGATGTCGGCGACCACGCCGGAGAGATCGCGCAGTTGGCCGCTATCGTCGACGAGGCCGGGTGTTTCCTTGCCGGGCGCGCCGAAACGGACGAGTTTCATCGGGTGCGTTCCTCAGTTCGACCAGCCACCGTCCACGACGTGGACGGTGCCGGTGGTGAATGACGATTCGTCGGAGGCCAGGTAGACGGCCAGCGCGGCGATTTCGCGCGGCTCGCCCAGCCGGCCCATCGGCTGGCGATCGGTGAAACCCCGCCATGCGGCTTCTTCGTCGCCGCCGAGCGCACGTACGCGCGCCGCCAGGGAAGGTGTCTTCACGGTGCCGGGACAGATGGCGTTGCAGCGCACGCCACGCGCCACGTAATCGGCGGCGATGGACCGGGTGAGGCCGATGACGGCGGCCTTGGTGCTGCCATAAGCGAAGCGGTTCGGTACGCCCTTGATGCTGGAGGCGACCGAGGACATGTTCACGATGCTGCCGATGCCACGTTCCAGCATGCCGGGTAGTACGGCCCGGCACGTGTGGAACATGCCGTCGACGTTGATCGCGAAGGACCGGCGCCATGCGTCGTCGTCGGTGTCGAGGAGGGTGCCCGCATGCACGTAGCCCGCGCAGTTGAACAGGATGTCGATCACTCCCGCATCGGCGACGACGCCGGCGATCGCCGCCGCGTCTGTCACGTCGAGCCTTCGCGTCGTCACGTTCGGATGTTCGGCGGCGAGGCTGGCCAGTTGTGCTTCGTCGATGTCGGTCGCCAGTACCGTCGCGCCTTCCGCGGCGAAGGCGAGGGCGGTGGCGCGGCCGATGCCCGCACCGGCCGCGGTGACCAGCGCACGCTTGCCCGCCAGGCGGCCGCTCATGCCGGCTTCCCGCGACGGATGGATGCGATGGACAGGAAGGATCGCGTCATGCTGGTTTCCTCGATGCGGAGTAGAGGGTTAGCGCGTTACCGCCGAATACCGCGCCCACCGCGGTGGGCGCGTGGCGACGGACGAGTTCGCCGGCGCGGGTTTTCCAGGCGTCGTAGGTGGCATGCGTCGTCAGCACCGGCCAATCGCTACCCCAGACCAGGCGTTCCGCGCCGAACGTCCCGAACAGGTGGGCGACGTAACGTTCCAGTGCGGAGGGATCGGTCGACGGATCGGCGAGCGTGAGCAAGCCCGACAACTTGCAGTAGACATCGGGCATCTGCGCAAGGCGCGCGATGGCGCCGGCCCATTCGGCGAACTCGCCGGCGGCGATGTCCGGCTTTGCGGCGTGGTCGATCACGGTCCGCAGGCCTGTATGTTTCCCGAGCCGCCCGTAGAGCGCGCGCAGGTGCCGGCTATCGACCAGGGCGTCGAAGACGAGGCCGCGTTCGGCGATGAGGTCGAACGCGCTGTCGAGTGACGACGATGCCAGCCAATTCGTATCGGGAATGTCCTGCACCATGGGCCGGATGCCACGGAGCAGGCCGCCGCCATCGGCGATCAACTGGTCGAGACGGGTTTCGACATCGGGACTTTCCAGGTCGACCCATCCGACCACGCCGATGACACCGGGCATGTCGCGGGCAAGCTCGAAGAGGAAGCGCGTCTCGGCTTCGTCCGGCGCGGCCTGGACGAGGATGCAAGCGTCCGCGTTCCGGGGCAGGTCGCCCGGCAGGAAGGCGCGGCGCAGCGCCGCCGGCGCATGTGCCAGCCATGCATAATCGAGCCGCGAAGGGTCCCAGTAGTGGCGATGGGCGTCGACGATCACGGCGTGGGTACTCCGGCGTCGAGCAACCCTTCGTCGCGCAGCGCCTTCCATGCGGCCGAGGGGATCTCGGCACGCTGGCGGAGCAGCGCGGCATCGACTTCCGCGACGGAACGCAGGCCGCAGACGACGCTGACGACCGCCGGGTGGGCGAGGGGGAATTGCAGCGCGGCGGCGCCGACATCGGCACCGGTGCGCGCGCACGCGTCGTAGAACCGCTGCGCGCGTGCGAGCACGTCGGGCGTGGCGGGGGCGTAGTCGTAGGTCGCGCCAGGGCCATGGGTGCCACCGAGCAGCCCGGAGTTGTACGGACCGGCGACCAGGACGGATACGCCGTCGGCCTGGGCCCGCGCCATCACCGCCGTGCTGCCCGCCTGTTCGAACAACGTGTAGCGCCCGGCGAGCATGATCGCGTCGAGGGGAAAGCGCGGCATCACGTCCAGGCATACCGCTTCTTCGTTCACGCCGATGCCGATGGCGCCGACAAGGCCTTCCTCGCGCATGCGCGCCATTTCAGGCAGCGCCTCGTCCAGCGCCTGGGCCAGTACGAGGGGGTGGCGCTCGCCGTGCGTGAGCGCGCCGATATCGTGCAGGAAGAGGATGTCGATGCGGTCGGTGCGCAGACGGCGCAGGCTCGCTTCGAGGGCACGGCGCACGCCGTCGCGGCTGTAATCGAAGCGTGCGGCGAGGCCGTCCACGGCGAAGCCGTCGGCTTCGCCACGCCGGCCCGCGGCGTTTTCGATCACGCGGCCCACCTTCGTGGAAAGCGTGTAGCTCTCTCGCGAAACGCCGGCGAGCGCGTCGCCGATCCGCGTTTCGCTGAGCCCGAAGCCGTAATAGGGCGCGGTATCGAAGTGGCGGATGCCGCCGGTCCAGGCGTGGAGGATCGTCTGGCGCGCGGCTGCCTCGTCCACCTCGGTGTAGAGGTTGCCTACCGGAGCGCCGCCGAATGCCAGCCGGGACAACGGCCTTGGCCTGCGTCCTGGTGGTGCGGCGGGAGTCTGGCTCGCGTGCTGCGATGGCATGAATGCTCCTTGGCGCGACTGCGCAGGTATAAATACTACGTTTATATGTGAACTTGTCTAGAGCCCTGAACCATTTCAAGAAAATGTTGCAGTGCAACTTGAATCGGTTGAAACATATCTGAATACTGAGTTCGCCAGTGAACGGATCGCAAGAAGTTCTGCATCCGGAAAATGACAACGTTGTCGGCGTGGGGCCGTTCCGTTTCATTGCTGGATGCGAGGGGTAACGCCCGTGCCGTCGCCAACGGCGCGGTTCCACAAGACAAGCATGCGCTGCCCGGGCAGGGCGGAAGGCGTGTATCCGGAATACAGCGTTCGGGGAGATCATCCATGACCATCAGCAAGACCCTGTTGTGCGCGAGCATCCTCTGTGGACTGGCAACGGCCGCACACGCGCAGGACGCCACACCCGCCCCGGCGGATCCTCCGAAGACGGCGCAGCAGAAAGCCGCCGACAAGCGCGTGGAGGAATTGCAGGCGGTGACCGTCACCGGTTATCGCGGCAGCCTGGAGAAGGCGATCGACGTCAAGCGCAACGCCAATGCGGTCGTGGACGCGATCAGCGCGACCGACATCGGCAAGTTCCCGGACACGAATGCCGCCGAATCGCTCTCGCACCTGCCTGGCATCACGGTGGATCGCCAGTTCGGCGAAGGCGAGAAGATCAGCGTCAACGGCACCGACGCGGCGCTGAACCGCGTGCTGTTGAACGGCCAGACCATCGCCTCGGGCGACTGGGGCGGCAACCCGACGGATACCAGCGGCCGCACGTTCAATTATTCGCTGCTTTCGCCCGAGATCATCGGCCTGATGGAGGTCTACAAGTCGCCCGAGGCCCGCATCGACGAGGGCAGCATCGGTGGCACGGTCATCATCCATACGCGAAAGCCCCTCGACCTGCCGGCGAACACGCTGCGCGGCTCGCTCGGCTACAACTATAACGACCGTTCGGCAGAGGGTAATCCGCGGGCCTCGGCGCTGTGGAGCTGGAAGAACGCCGACAGCACGTTCGGTGTCCTCACCAGCGTGACCCACGACAAGGAGAACCTGTCCCGCGCGGGCATCGAGTTCTTCGGCTATACCACCGGCGCGAACATCACCGGCAACCCGAACGTCACGGGCGACCAGAACTACGCCAACGCGAAGATCCCGGTGGGCATCAACAGCGCCTATTTCCAGCAGACGCGCGAGCGCAACGGCTTGCAGTCGACCTTGCAGTGGCGCCCGGACGAGCACAACGAATTCAACCTGACCGGCCTGTACGTCAAGGGCAAGTACGACAACTTCAGCGAGTCGCGTTACGTCTGTCCCGGCTGCGGTGACCTCAACAAGTTGACCGACATCAACGTCGCCAACGGCTACATCACCTCCGGCACGGTGTCCTCCACCACGGGGAACGGGCAACCGTACGCCGAACTGGATGCGAACTACCGCAAGACCGAGGTCTCGACCAAGAGCATCAACCTGCGCCACGACTTCAACGGCGACGCCTGGGTGTTCACCAGCCAGGTCGGCTATACCAGCGCCAGCGGCGGCAAGGACCCCGAATACCTCATGAAGTACCTACTCCAGAACGGCGGGTACAACTTCGGATACGACGGGCGCAACACCAGCGTGGGCTACCAGAACGGTTCGGCGGCCAACTGGGGGCTGGTCGGTTCACCGGCGGGTTCGCCCCCGGGCGACACCTCGCTGCCGGGCCAGAACCAGGCCGGCGGCATCTACTACGAGACGACGACGGATCGCGAGCGCTATGCGCAGTTCGATGCCTCGCGCGACCTGGAATGGGGCCCGATCAACCAGATCCAGATGGGCGTGAAGTACACCAACCACTTCAACGGCACGCAATCGCGCGGCAACCGCATCAACACCACCGACCCCATTTCGCTGACGGATTTCGATCCGGGTTCGACCCCCGGTGGCCTGTTCGATGGCCTGCACGCCAGTGGCGACCTCACCGACTGGCCGACGGCCAGCCAGAGCAGCGTCGTCAATTACCTGAAGTCGCAGCCGCAGGGACCGTACACCCTGAACTACCCGTCGATGTTCGGCGTGTCCGAGGTCACCAAGGACGCGTACGTGCAGATGAACTACCAGTCCGGCAGCTGGCGCGGCAATGTCGGCGTGCGTTACGTCGATACGAAGGACACGTCGAACTACTACGTCAACAGCGATGGCGGCACCTACAGCCGCGTGTCGACCAGCACGCATTACTACAAGCCGCTGCCGTCGGTGAACGTGGCCTATGACCTCGACGAGGACAAGGTCCTGCGCCTGTCCGTGGCGAAAGTGATCGCCCGTCCGCGCTACAGCGACCTGGCCGGCGCCACGTCGCTCAACGGCGCGGCCACGGGCAACTTCACGGCCAGCGCGGGCAATCCGGACCTCAAGCCCTACCAGTCGACCAACTTCGACCTGTCGGCGGAGTGGTATTTCGCGCCGGCCAGCCTGCTGTCGGTCGAGGGTTTCGTGCGCAAGATCGACAGTTACATCGTCACCACGACGTCCGAACGCGCATTGACCGATCCGACCACCGGCCAGACCAACGTGTATTCGGTGACCTCGCCGATCAACGCGTCCAACGCGAAGGTGTCCGGCCTCTCCCTGATCTACCAGCAGGACCTCGGCCACGGCTTCGGCATCCAGACCAACTACACGTACAGCAAGGCCACCACGCAGACCCAGACCAACGGCGACAAGCTGAACCTGCCGTACCTGTCGAAAAACACGATCAACATCATCCCGTACTACGAGCACGGGCCGTGGTCGGCGCGCATCAACTACAGCCGTCGCTCGCCGTACTTCACCCAGGTGGGACGACTCAACTCCAACGTGTTTTCCGATGCCTACAAGGAGCTCGACCTGAGCGCGTCGTACCAGATCACGCCATGGGCCGGCATCACGCTCAGCGCGACGAACCTGCTGGATTCGACGTACTACCAGTACGCCGATATCAAGTACGCTCCCATCGGTGAGTACAAGAGTGGACGCACGTACTCGATGACCTTGAACTTCAAGCTTTAGCGCGCACCGGCGGTGGCTGCCTCCCTGCGGTGCCGCCGGTTCTTTTTTGCCGGAAGGAGTCCATGCATGCGACGACGATTGGTGTTCCTCGTGGTGGCCCTGCTGGCCGGCGTTGCCCACGCCGACGGGGCGACCGCGCCCACGGCGGGCAGCGTGTCGCCACAGGCCCAGGACCTGGCCTGGCAGAAGGCCTCGGCGAAGTTCGCTCCCGAACGCCGGGCCATCCTGGATCGGGTCGCGAAGGGCTCCGGCCAGGGGCCGTTCCGTCCCGACTGGGCGTCCTTGCAGGCCTATCGCTCGCCCGCGTGGTACGACGACGCCAAGTTCGGCATCTTCATCCACTGGGGCGTCTATTCGGTGCCGGCGTTCGGCAGTGAATGGTATTCGCGCAACATGTACAAGCAGGGCACGAAGGAGTTCGCCCATCACGTGGCCACCTACGGGCCACAGTCGCGCTTCGGCTACAAGGACTTCGTGCCGATGTTCAAGGCGGAGCGTTTCGACCCCGAGGCATGGGCCGCGCTGTTCCGTGAGGCGGGCGCGCGTTACGTCGTGCCGGTAGCCGAGCATCACGATGGCTTCGCCATGTACGACTCGAAGCTGTCCGACTGGACGGCGGTGAAGAAGGGACCGAAACGCGACGTCATCGGCTTGCTGGCGAAGGCCGTGCGGGGGCAGGGCATGCGTTTCGGTGTCTCCTCCCATCGTGCCGAGCACGACTGGTTCTTCGACGGCGGCCGCCACTTCGATTCCGACGTGAACGACCCGGCGAATGCGGAATTGTACGGTCCGGCCGTGGACCACCTCAGCAAGCACGACGAAAACCTCGCGGACGACTGGACCTATGTCTCTCAGGCCTGGCTCGACGACTGGCTCGCGCGCACGGCCGAACTGATCGACGACTACCACCCGGACCTGATCTATTTCGACTGGTGGATCGGCCACCCGACGTTCCGCAATACGCTGCCCACGATGCTTTCGTACTACTACAACGACGGTGCGAAACGCGACGGCGTCGTGGTGAACTACAAGCTCGGCGACTTTCCGGAAGGCGCGGGCACGCTGGATATCGAGCGCGGCCAGCTCACCGGCATCCACGCCACGCACTGGCAGACCGATACCTCGATAAGCAACGATTCCTGGGGCTACATCGAGCACGATACCTACAAGTCGCCGGCCTTCATCATCCACCTGCTCGCCGACGTGGTCAGCAAGAACGGCAACCTGATGCTCAACATCGGCCCGCGCGCGGATGGAACCATCCCGCAGGGCGCGCAGGACACCTTGCGCAGCGTCGGCCGCTGGCTGAAGGTCAACGGCGAGGCGATCTACGGCAGCAAGCCGTGGCGTGTGTTCGGCGAGGGTCCGACCGAGGTGGTGGGCGGCACCTTCCAGGACACCAAGACCAAGCCCTATACGGCCGAGGATTTCCGCTTCACCACGGGTAACGGCAAGCTCTATGCGATCGAACTGGGCTGGCCCGCCAAGGGCAAGGCCACGGTGCGTTCGATCCAGCCCGGCGACACCGTGACGCGCGTGGAGTTGCTCGCCGACGGCAGCGACGTCCCGTTCACCCAGGATGCCGGTGGCCTGCACCTTCGTCTTCCTTCCCATCCCGTCGGCAGCGATGCGTACGTGTATCGCATCACGCTGGCGAACCCATCCAAGGCCACTCCATGAAACGACCGCTCATCGCGCTGCTCGCCTGCCTTCTGTGGATGCCGCTCGCCGCATTCGCCAAGTCGCCGGTGGCGCTCTTCTACATGATGGAATCGCAGAAATCGATCGCTTCGTTCGAGGCCCACGTCGACAAGATCGACGTGCTGGTGCCGACCTGGTACGGCGTCGACGAGAACGGCCTGGTCTCGGGCGCGCCCGACGCCTACGTGTTGAAGATCGCCAAGGCGCACAGGTTGCCCGTGATGCCGATCATCTCCGCCGGCGGCGACCGCGCGAAGTTCCATGCGCTGCTGACCAATGAAACCGCGAAAAAGGCGATGATCGCGAGCATGATCGAGCAGGCGAAGCTGCACGGCTTCAGCGGCTTCCAGTTCGACTTCGAGAACATCGCCTGGACGGATCGCGATGCGCTCACCTTGTTGACGAAACAGACCTACGAGGCGCTGCACAAGCACGGCCTCCAGTTGAGCATGGCGGTCGTACCGAACGCGCCGGGTTACGCCGGCCGCGGCGCCTTTGGCAAGTGGATGTGGGAGTACTGGCGCGGCGCGTACGACCTGAAGGAGCTGGCCAAGGTGCTCGACCTTGTCTGCCTGATGACCTACGACCAGCACACGCGCTGGACCACGCCCGGGCCGGTCGCAGGCATGCCATGGGTGATGGAGCACCTCGAGTACGCCATGAAGGTGGTGCCGAAGGAGAAGCTGTCGCTGGGCATCGGCCTCTACGGTTACCACTGGTTCGCCGGGAATCCGGTGGGCGCGGACGGCAAGGAGAATTCGAACATCTCGGCGGAATATATCGATGCCGACGCGTCGTTCCCGCTGGCCAAGCAGTTCGGCGCGACGATGCAGTGGGACCCGGTGGAACACGAGTCGTGGTTCTATTTCTATCGCGACCAGATGCGCGAGTGGGTGTTCCTTCCGGATGCGCGCGCCTTCCGCGACCGGTACGACGTGGCGAAGCAGTATGGGTTGCAGGGATTCTGCGCCTGGGTGCTCGGTGCGGAGGACCCGAAGATCTGGGATGAGTTGCCTGACGCGGTGCGGTGAGGGTGGGGCGCGCCGGTAACGGCGCGCCATCGCCGGCATAGCCGGCTCCCACACAAAGCCGCGACAGCGAGATGTGGCAGCCGGCTCCCATACGAAGCCGCGACAGCGAGATGTGGCAGCCGGCTCCCATACGAAGCTGGGACAGCGAAATATGGCAACTGTCTCCCGCACATGGCTGGGACAGTGAAATATGGCAACTGTCTCCCACACAAGGCTGGGCTGGTGAAATGTGGGAGCCGCTTCAGCGGCGATAACGGGCCCCTCGTCATTCGACCAGGGACGCCCCTCAGCGCCCCACCTTGAACAGCTTGAACTCACGGATCCGCGCCGTCCCCACGGCTGACAGGATGTTCAAGCGCACCCGCCGCGCGGTCACCGGCTCGAAGGCATCGATCTTCATGTGGCCAATGGCTTGCGCCTGCGCGACCGTCTTCCATCCCTTGCCGTCCCACGCCTGCACGGCATAGCCGTGGACGTTCTGCCCACCGTCCAGCCACTCCATGCTCATGGCGTGGTCGAAAGTCACATCGCGGCCGAGGTCGACCTCGAGCGTGGCATTCGCCGAGCCGGCCGGGGCCGACCAGAACGTGGCCGGGTCGTTGTCCAGCGCCGCGGCGACGTTGTCGTCGACCGCGCCATGTTCCACCGCCAGATTGGCCTCGTCGCCATAACGCGCCTTCAGCGCCTTGCCGAACTCCGCCAGTCGCCGCACATCGGCGTCCGGTAGCAGGCCGTGCGTGTCGGGCGCGACGCCCAACATGAACTGGCCACCCTTGCCGACGCTGTTCTCCCAGTTGTCCATGAGTTCGTCGACCGTCTTCAACGACGTGGCGAAATCCGGCTTCGAACTGAAGAACCAATGGTTCTTGTGCAGCGGCGTGTCCACTTCCAGCGGCCGCCAGCGAAGTTGCCCGTGCCGGTCGATGACGTTCCAGTTCTCACCCTGCACCACGCCTTGTTCGTTACCCACCCAGCGGATGTCGCCGTAGTCGAACAAGGCCATGTCCGCAAAGACCATGGTGTTCGGCTGGTAGGTGCGCAGGGTCTCCACGTACTTCGCGAAGTCGTAGACGTGGCCCGCGCTACCGGCACCGTCGAGCCACCATTCGGTCAGCGGGCCGTAATGCTGGACCAGCTCCTCCATCTGCGAGAGGTAGTACTTGTCGTAGGCCGCCGAATCCTTGTAGCGCGGATCGTGCCGGTCCCACGGCGAAAGGTAGACGCCGAAGCCGAGGCCGTTCTTCTTCGCCGCATCCGAGGCCATGCGCACGAGGTCACCCTTGCCACCCTTCCAGGGGCTGGCCTTCACCGAGTAGTCGGTCTGTTCGGTGGGCCACAGCGCGAAGCCGTCATGGTGCTTGGCGACCAGCACCATGTAGCGCACCCCCGCGGCTTTCACCGCGCGCGCCCACTGGTCCGGATCGACCTTGTCGGGATGGAACACGGAGGCCGGCGCGGTGCCATCGCCCCATTCGCGATCGAGAAACGTGTTCGTGCCGAAATGGACGATCACGCCGAATTCGAGGTCTTGCCACGCGACCTGCTGGGCCGACGGTTTCACGTCGGTGAACGATTCAGCGCGCGGGGCGCCGGGCAGGGATGCCATCAGGGCGACAGCGAGGCAGGCGGCCAGGCGGCGGAGGGAGGGGTGCTTCGTCATCGAACGGATCTCCTTGATGGCGGCGCGAGCGGGAAAGGATTCAGGGCGTCGTTTTCGGCGGGTCGGACCACAGGCGCCGGTCCACGCCACGCATGACGGGCTGGTGGCGGGTACCGAAATCGAACACCACCACCTGGTTCACGCCGTGGTGGAACCATGGCGCGGGAGCGTACAAGTCGTGTTGCGGCCCGATGGACCAGATCCGGCCGAGGTTGACACCGTTGAGCCAGGCGAAGCCCTTGCCGAAGGCGCGAACGTCGAGAAAGGTATCCGCCGGCGTGTCGACCGTGGCCGTTCCACGATGGAAGGCGGGGCCATCGACCTCGCCGGTGGTCCAGGCGCGCAAGGTGTCAGGCGAAGACATCGGCAGCGGGAACACCTGCCAGCCATGCAGGATCGTTTCGCCGAGCATCACGGGATCGACGAGGCCGGCGCGGCCGTCTTCCAGGTGGGGTCCGTAGTTCACGCGCCCGGAGTTCTCGACCAGGATGTCGAGCGTGTGCTCGCCCGCCGCCATGTCGATGTCGACAGCCACCTGCTTCAGCCGACGCTCCACCGTGCCGCGCGGCTGGCGGTCGAGATAGACGGCTGCATAGTCGCGGACGTCGCCGAGGTAGAGCGAGCCGTGGAAGGGGCCGTGTACCGTGGTCCGGTAGAGCGTGTAGCCATAGGCCTGACCGTAGGCTTCCATGGGTTTGGGAAGGTCGGAGGCTTGCGGGGCGGGCAGGTTGTCCCACAGCGATGCGGATTCACCCAGGGAGAATGCGGGAAGCGCGCGCACGGGAGGCGACGGGGGCAGGGAAGGCGGTGTCACTCCCGTGGCCTTGGCGATGATGTCGCGGAACCGCGTGAACTTCGGCGTCGGCCGCCCGGCTTCGTCGAGCGCGGCGTCGTAGTCGTAGCTGGTGGTCTGCGGTGCGTAGTGATCCGCGGGGCCACCCTGGAAGTTCGCGCCGTTCATGAAGCCGAAACTGGTGCCGCCGTGCACGAGGTACACGTTCACCGAATAACCCTGTTCGAGCATCCAGGCCAGTTCGTCGCCCTGCTGCTTCGCGTCCGTCGCGGCGTGCTTCCCGCCCCACTGGTCGAACCAGCCGGCCCAGTACTCGCCCGCCATGCGTGGCGATCCGGGACGGAACCGCTCGAGCATTTCGAAACTCTTTTTCGCCTCGCCTGGCGAGAAATCGATCACCGCGGTGACATCGGGCAAGGTGCCGTGGGCGAGCAGGTCCGGACCGTCGTAAGTGAGCAGAAGATCATCGGCGAGCCCCGCGCGCTTGAGCATCGCGCGGATGTCGACGAGATAGACCTTGTCGTCGTCGTACGAGCCGTACTCGTTCTCCAGTTCGGTGGCGATGATGGGTCCACCGTGGCTCGCCATCAGCGGTGCCAGCTCCTTGCCGAGACGTTGCAGGTATCGATCGGAAGCAGCCAGGAAACGCGGATCGCGCGAACGCACGCGCAGGCTGGGATCGGCGAACAACCACGCGGGATAGCCGCCCGCGTCCCACTCGCCGCAGATGTACGGACCGGGTCGCAGGATCACGTTCAAGCCTTCGGCCTGGGCCGCCTTCACGAAGGCGGCGACATCGTTGCCGCCACTGAAATCGAAACGGCCCGGCGAAGGCTCCAGCAGGTTCCAGAACACGTACGTGGTGACCGTGTTGAGGCCCATCGCACGCGCCTTGCGCAGCCGGTCGGCCCAGTACTCGCGCGGTACCCTCTGGAAATGCATGTCGCCCGAGATGATCTGGTACGGCTTGCCCTCGCGCATGAAGTGCGCGCCGGAGACGCTGACCGGCGGATTGGCGGAGGCGGAGGGAACCGTGCCGCCGAACATCGCCAAGGCGATGGCAAGCCGCGCGAGGGTCGGATACTTTATGCGATGCCTTGTCATCGCGGCAGCGCCTGTCGTCCGCGTATCGTGAAACCGGCACGCTCACCGGCGGCGTCGCCCGGCTGGCCTCCGCCGAGAAAGACGCCGTAGTCGCCCGGCAGGACCGCTCGCTGACCGGTAGAGTCCACCGAACTCATGCGGCGCGGATCGAGCTCGAAGGTCACGCGGCGGTTTTCGCCCGGCGCGAGATGCACGCGCTGGAAGCCGACAAGGGACCGTTTCGGCGCGAGCGCATCGTCCGGCGGATAGCTGAGATATGCCTGCACCACTTCGTCGCCCGCGCGCTGCCCGCTATTGCGCACCTCGACGCTCACCGTGACGGATTGTCCCGCGTCGATACCGGCAGTAGACGCGCTGGCCTTGGCGTAGGAGAAACGCGTGTAGCTGAGCCCACGGCCGAAGGGATACAGAGGCGTTCCCTCGAAGTAGCGGTAGGTGCGGCCCTTCATCTGGTAATTGGTGAACGGAGGCAGGTCGCGCACCGACCGGTAGAACGTCACGGGCAAGCGGCCGGCCGGGTTGTAGTCGCCTGCCAGTACCTGTGCGATGGCAGTACCGCCGCTTTCCCCGGGGTACCAGGCGGCGACGATGGCCGACGCATGTTCCTTCGCCCAGTCGAGCGCGACCGCGCTTCCCGACATGAGCACGACGACCAACGGTTTGCCACTCGCGGCCGCGCGCTCCAGCAAGGCCTGCTGGGGAGCGGGAAGACCGATGTCCGTGCGGTCGCCGCCGTCGAAGCCGGGGACATCGACGTGCAACTCCTCGCCTTCCACATCGGGAGACAGTCCGACGAAGGCCAGCGTGACATCGGCCGCTGCGACGGCATGTCCGGCCTCGGCGAGTTGCGCGGCGGCGGGCGCCAGCCATTGCAGGCGCACGCCCTGGTCTTCGCCGCCATGGACAAACTCAAGGCGCACGTCGTGCGGGCGGGTGTCGTCGAAATGCAGGGTCGCCTGCGCGTGCTTGTCGTCGCCCTTATCGTCGATCACCGGCTTGCCGTCGACGAAGAGCCGCACGGCATCGTGACCGGCACAATCGAAGCAACGCTCGACGTGCACGGCCAACGTGTAGTCGCCGGGGCCCGGCGGCACGATCGCACCGGTCCAGCGTACGGCGTAACGGCCCTTGGGGAGGTTCGCGGGGGAGACGTGGTCCCAATCGAAATTGACGCTGCGATCCACGCGGATGGTGCGGGGTGCGCCGTCGAAGGCCACGTTGTCGAAATATTCGCCGGTGAGGCCAACGGCGGCATCGGCGGCGGTGCTCGTCCGCAGCGCCGTCTCCGGCACGGGCACCGGCACCCCGGCCGCGACGGGCGATCCCTGCGCATAGCTCACGCGGTCGGCGCCGAATCGTGCACGGAGGCCTTGCAGGGGCGTGACCGGCGCACGCGGCGTGCCGTGGTAGTTGGCTTCCAGTGTCTCCACCGTATCGGCGTTCGGCCCGATCACGGCGATGCGCGGCGTGCCTCGCAAGGGCAGGGTATCGCCGTCGTTCTTCAGCAGGACCATCGATTCCAGCGCCGCGCGCAGGGCAAGCGCCGCGTTCGCCTTTACGTCGATGGTGGAGGGCTTCGCCGTGGAGGCTCCGAGTTCACCAAGGCGATATCGCGCCGCGAACAACCGGACGAGCGAGGCGTCGAGGACGGACTCGCCGACGTCCCCGCGTTTGACGGCCTCGGCCAGCCCGGCATAGGCATATCCGCAATCGAGGTCGGTGCCCGCACTGATCGCGGCGGCCGACGAAGCGGCATTGTCCGCCTTGTAGTAATGGAACTTCGTCATGTCGTCGACGGCGTCGCAGTCGGACACGACATAGCCCTTGAATCCCCAGCCCTTGCGCAGGATGTCGCCCAGCAGTCCGCTGTCGGCGCACACCGGCGTACCGTGCAGCGCGTTGTACGCGCACATGACCGAGCCCGCCTGGCCTTCGGTCACCGCCGCGCGGAACGCGGGCAGGAAGGTGGCTTCGAGATCGTAGGGGGAAACATCGACATCGAAGCCGTGGCGTCCCGCTTCGGGACCGCTGTGCACGGCGAAGTGCTTGGGCGTGGCGATGGCGCGTGGGTGCGCCGGGTCCGGTCCCTGGATTCCCTGCACGAATGCCACGGCGAGCCTGCCCGTGAGGTAGGGATCCTCGCCGTAGGTCTCCTGGCCACGTCCCCACCGAGGATCACGGAAGATGTTGACGTTCGGCGACCAGATGGTCAGGCCCTCGTAGCGGCCGTGATCGTGTCCCGCGCCGATGGCATCGAACCGTGCGCGGGCTTCGCGCGAGACAACCTCGCCCACCTGCCGCATCAGCTCCGGATGCCAACCCGCCGCGAGACCGATGGCCTGGGGAAACACCGTGGCGTAGCCGGCGCGCGCCGCCCCATGAAGGCCTTCGTTCCACCATTCGTAGGCGGGAATGCCGAGCCGCGGCAGCGCAGGCGCCGCGCTCTGCAACTGGGCGACCTTTTCGTCCAGGCTCATGCGGGCGACGAGGCCGCTCGCCTTTTGTTCCGGCGTGGCCGATTCCGCCGCGCGCACGGCACCGGCGAGCGTGACGGCGGCGGCACAGGCAAACAGGCGGCGGGCAAGGCGTGCGTACATCATCGTGGATGGCTTCCTGTCAGCTTCACCGAGCCCAGACCATACAGCGGCCCGTCCGTCGGTGCGGTCACGCGCAGGCAGAGGTCGTGTTCCCCGTGCAGCGCAGGCAGCTTGCCGTGTAGCACGATCGGCTCGCCCAAGGCGTTGCCTTCCGGCAGCGGAAAGCTGGCCAACATCGGGCCGGTGCAGCTGTCCTGATGGACCTCCAGCTCGCCGTTGGCCGTTTTCGCGGGATAAGACACGACCTTCGACAGCTCGTGCGCGAGTCCATAATTGCGCGCCAGGCGCGCCGCCTCGATGCGGATCCCCGTTATCCCGTCCAGCGGTGCCTCCGGGTAGACCCAGCAGGCATGGAACAGGTCGATGTCGTACACGGGTGTATCCATCGCGGCCAGGTCCGGCAGCAGGGGCATGCGCAAGCCGAGGCTGCCGTCGGGACACTTCATGAGCTCGCCATTGCGCCGCGTCAGCAAATCGTCGCGATCGACCGTTCGCATGCGTACGCCGGCGATGGCCGTTCCATCGGGCGCGAAGGTGACGGCACGCACCGTCGTGGGAAGGTTCACCGTGAACGGCGCGGTATAGGTGCTGGCGTCCTTCCCCGGCGCGCTTCCGTCCGTCGTATAGCGCAGCGTGCCGAAGGCGGCCTGGTTATCGATGCGCACGGTCGCCTTCCCATCGTGGAGGATCTGGGCGACGTCGCCGTCCACATGGATGGCCGGCGCGAACGCGGTGTCGGACGCGGCGATGTCGAGCGCCGCGTAACGCCGCATCTGCGCGGGCAGGCGTTGCAGGAAGCCTTGCCAATGGCGCGTTTCGCGCGGCGACCAGGCGATCTCGGCCATCGCATCCATGCGCGGGAAGAGGGCATGCTGTATGTGCCGCGCCGACGGAATGAATTCGCTCCACAGCGTGGCCTCGGCACCCAGCACATGACGTGCCTGCTCCGGCGTGAGCGAGGCGTCCACCGGTTCGAAGCCATAGACGCGCTCCAGCGCCAGTACCGAGAGGCGGCCATTGGGTTCGTCCGCACGATCGCTTTGCAGGTTGTCGAAGTACATCCAGCCCGCCGGTGCGAGCACCACGTCGTGGTCCTTCCTGGCCGCGTCGATGGCGCCCTGCACGCCACGCCATGACATGACGGAGGCCGTGCGCGGGAGCCCGCCTTCGAGGATCTCGTCCCAGCCGATCAGGCGGCGCCCATGTTTCGCCAGGTAGTCGCCCAGGCGGTCGGTGAACCAGCTCTGCAAGGCGTTTTCGTCGGTGATGCCCAGCGACTTCATCCTGGCCTGGACGGTCGGTGAGTTCTTCCACTGGTCCTTCACGGCCTCGTCGCCGCCAAGGTGGATGTACGTGGACGGGAACAGCGCCATCACCTCGTCGAGCACGTTCTCGATGAAGGTGAAGCTCTTCTCATCGACGTTGTAGAGATAGGGATTCACTCCCCAGTCCACGGACACGGCGGGATGGTCGCCGTTGACGCCGACGATGTCCGGATACGAGGCCACGGCCGCCTGCGCGTGGCCGGGCATGTCCAGTTCGGGTACGACGGTGATGTGGCGGGCGGCGGCGTAGGCCACCACGTCGCGGATCTGTTCCTGCGTATAGAAGCCACCGTAACGCATCGGCTCGCCATGGGTTCCCGCGCCCGGGGGAGTCCGCCATCCACCGACGCTCGTCAGCAGGGGATAGCGCTTGATCTCGACGCGCCAGCCCTGGTCGTCGCTGAGGTGCCAGTGGAAGACGTTGAGCTTGTGTTCCGCCATCGCGTCGAGCACCTGCTTCACCGTCGCGACGTCGTGGAAGTGGCGGGCGACGTCGAGCATGAGGCCACGCCATTCGAAGCGCGGCCAGTCGCGGATCGATACGCCAGGAACGTGGGTCGATCCGTGCTTGCCATCGGCGGTCGCAAGTTGCCAGAACGTCACCGCTCCGTAGAACAGGCCCGCCGCGTCGCGCGAGACGATGCGGGCACCGTCGCCGTCGATATCCAGCGAGTATCCCTCGCGTTGCTCCACGGATGCCTTGGGATCGCTGCGCAACACGATGGCGTGGGCGGTGGGATGTGCGGTGGCCGTCACCGCCAGGGTGAGGCCACGGCTGCGGCGCAGTTCCTCCGCGAGATAGCGGGCCGCCGCCTCGGCCTTCGTGTCGCCCGGCGCGAAGGCGATGGCCGTCTGCGCGTCGATATCGAACGCCCCGCTGGCCTTGCGCACTTCCGCCGGTATCGGGATCAAGGGCGGAGCAGTGGCGTGGGCGGCGCCGCCACCGAGGCATGCCAGCCCGATGGCGAAGAGGCAGCTCCAATGGCGCACGGTGCGGATCGTCGTAGCCTGGATCATCGGATCGCATCCTTACTGGAACGGGTAGCGCGGCACCGGTCGGCGCTTGTTCAGTGACTGGAGCCCACGCGGGCCGCGGCGTGCAGCGTGGCGGCGCCCACGACGCCCAGTTGCCCATGCTCGACGAGGCGTATCGGGACCCGTTCGAGGAAGGGACGCATCACGCCCTTGTTGAAGTAGCGTTCGCGGAAACGGCTGGCCAGGAGGAAATCGCGCATCTGCGGGAGGAATCCGCCGGCGAGGAAAGCGCCGCCGCGTGCGCCGTACAGCATCACCAGGTCGCCGACGAATCCGCCGAGCACGCCGCAGAACACATCCAGCGCGGCGTGCGCGGTCGGATCGGCGTGGGCAATGCCTGCCGCACTCACCGCATCGGGCGTGGCGAGCGTGGCTTCCCGTCCCGACAGTTCCGCAATGGCGCGATAGGTGTCGAGCAGGCCGGGGCCGGACAGGATCGATTCGTAGGAGACGTACGGGCGCGTGCGCGCGAGGATCCGCAGGATCTCGATTTCCCGGTCGTTACCCGGGGCGAGCGCGATCTGGCCCGCTTCGGTCGGCAGGACCTGCGCGTAGGGCACGCCGGGCAGGAGCACGGCGGAGCCGAGTCCGGTACCGGGGCCCATGACGAGTACCGGGCCGCCAGCGCCGTCCGCGAGGCCAGGAAGGATCGTGGTGGTGTCGGCATGGTCGATGAACTGGCTGGCGTAGGCCACGGCCTCGAAGTCGTTGACCACATCGAGTGCCTCGATGCCCGGTACCGACCGGATTTCCGGAAGCGAAACCTGCCAGGGCAGGTTGCTGTTCGCGACATGGTCGCCCAGCACGTAGCCGGCGATGGCGATGGCGCAGCGCTCGATACCGAGCGGAGCCAAAGCGGCATGGGTGGTCAGGAAGTCATCGAGAATGGCCGCGAGGCTGGGCCATTCGGCGCCGACATAACGATGGTGGCTCAGCACCTGCACGGGCGACCGCGCATCTCCCCGGCCCAGGACCAGCGCGACACGCGCATGGGTCCCCCCGACATCCGCCGCCAGCACCGGCCGCCGCGACACCGCGGCATGCGCGAACACCGACTGGTTAACCACCTTCCCCATGGACGACTACCCCGTGCGTGAAAGCGATCGCGCAGGGGACGAGAGGCCCCGTCGTAGCGCGAAAAGACCCATGGAGTCTTTCCCGCGCATGACAACGTTGTCAATGAATTTAATGTTTACTGGTGAAAACATGTAAATATCACAATCATAAAAACAGATTTCATAACCTGGCGATGGGAACCGTCATCCCGTGGAAGCCGACCCCGTCGACGATCCCACGTCAGCGGGCCAGGTCACGACCACCCTGGTGGGAGCCGACCCTGTCGGCGATCCCGCGACAGCGGGCCAGATTACGGCAAGCACCCATCGCCGACAGGGTCGGCTCCCACCATAGCCTCCCATCACATCCTTACAGGGGCCCTAAAGTTCCCCCGCTTCCTGCCGATCACCTGTTCCCGAAGAGCCGGGGCACGGCCACTCGAGAGAGTTCCCGTGTCCCTCATACCAGGACGGTAGGAGCAGTAGGTCATGAGGTTGAAAGGGGAAGGTCGCCGGCGCACGGCGACATACGGGCTGATTTCCCTGCTTGCGATCGGTGCCAGCGGTACGGTGCCGGCGCAGCAGTCCACGCTGGACAAGCAAGAGCAGCTGCGTCGCGCACAGCAACTCGAACAGAAGGAGGCGGAGCGTAAGGACGCGCCGTTCCAGGCAGGCCCGCCGACGAATGTCGAGCGGCTCGATGCGCCCTTGCCGAAGGAAACGCCATGCTTTCCCCTGCAGAGCCTGCGCCTGGAAGGCGAGCGCGTGGCGGATTTCGCCTGGGCGCAACGTTACCTCGATCGCTTCGTGGGCCAATGCGTGGGGCGCGACGGGCTGGAAGCGCTGCAACGCCGGCTCTCCAATCTGATGATCGCGCGTGGCTTCGTGACCACCCGCGTCGGCGTGCCCGCCCAGGACCTCTCGCAGGGCCACCTGCGCATGTTGCTCGTGCCCGGCACCTTGCGGCACATCCGTTTCGCGCCCGGCTCACCGGAACTCGACTGGCACACTGCGTTCCCGATCCGCGAAGGCGACCTGCTCAACCTGCATGCGATCGAGCAAGGCCTCGAACAACTCAAGCGGGTTCCTTCGCAGGACGTGACCATGGATATCGCGCCGGCCGAGAAGGTGGGCGAGTCCGACGTGGTGCTCACGGTGCACACCACGCGCCGCTGGCACGTCGTGGTCGATGCGGGCGATTCGGGGCTCAAGGGCACGGGCAAGAACCAGGGCAACCTCAATGTGTCCCTCGACAATCCGCTGGGCCTGAACGACCTTTTCTCGATCGGCGCAGGCCATGCGTTGTTCACCCATGCGGACGGCGGCAGCACCTTCAGCGAGAACGCGACGTACAGCGTTCCCTGGGGGTGGTGGACCTTCAGCGGCTCAATCTCCACCTATCGCTACAGGCAATGGATCGAAGGGTTCAATAGCCGCTTTCGATCCACCGGCACGTCGACGTCGAGCGACATCACGGTGCAGCGGTTGCTCACCCGTGGCACGTCGAGCAAGACCTCGCTGGAGATGCGGCTGGCCGCGCGCAACGCGCACAGCTACATCCAGGGTGTCGAAGTGGGCATCCAGCGCCAGCGCGTCGCCAGCGCCGAACTCGCCCTCGTGCATCGTCATTACATCGGACAGGCACAACTGGACGCGCGCCTCGGTTACCAGCGTGGCACGCCTTGGTTCGGCAGCCAGTGGATCGGCTACGACCCACAGGTGGGCTTCCCCACCAACCGCTACGGCCTGACCACGCTCGACCTTTCGTTGAGCCAGCCGCTGAATCTCGCCGGACGGCAGGTCATCTGGGATAGCAGCCTGCGATTGCAGCGTTCCACCGACCATCTACCCGCCGCCGAACTGATCACCATCGGCGGTCGCTATTCGGTGCGGGGCTTCGATGGCGAACAGACGCTGGCCGGCGAGCGCGGCGCGTACCTGCGCAACACCTTCACGCTGCCGCTCGGGGCGCTCGCACCGTACCTCGGGATGGACATCGGCCGTATCGCGGGACCGTCCACGCAAGAGGGGCATCGCCAGCTGACGGGCGCGGTCCTCGGTTTGCGCGGCAGCTATCGCGGTTTGAGCTGGGATCTTTTCGTCGGGCGGCGCATCCACGCGCCGCGTGGGTTCGACACGGAACAACCGGCGACGGGCTTCCAGCTGATCTACCAGTACTGAATTCGGGCAGGGTGCCGGAGCCGGCACCGACAAGGGGCATGGGTCATGAAGACGATCAAGGAAACGATGATGCGCCAGCAGGGCGAAGTGGCAATCTCCGTGGTGCGCGCGCTCGCGCTAGCGATCGCCCTGGCGACATTGGGCATACCCGTCGTGTCGTGGGCGCAGCAGGTGCCGGACGCAGCGGCGGGCGCACACCGGCCGACGATGGATTCGGCGGCGAACGGCGTGCCCGTGGTGAACATCGTCGCCCCGAATGCGAAGGGTGTATCGCACAACAAATACCAGCGCTTCGACGTCGACCAGCGTGGCGTGATCCTCAATAACAGCGCGGGCATCGTGCGGACCCAGCTTGGTGGCTACGTCGCCGGCAACGACAACCTCAAGGGCGGCGAAGCATCGCTGATCCTCAACGAGGTGACCTCGACGCTGCCGAGCAGCCTGCGCGGCTATATCGAAGTGGGCGGCAAGGCGGCTCCGGTGGTGATCGCCAATCCTTACGGCATCACCTGCGACGGCTGCGGCGTGATCAACAGCCAACGCTTCACGCTCACCACGGGCACCCCCGTGTTCGGCGGCAGCGGCAGCCTCGATGCCTTCCACGTCACCGGCGGCAGCATCGCCATCGGCAGTGGCGGACTGGACGGTTCGGTGGTGGATCGCACCGACCTCATCGCCCGCGCGGTGCAGGTGAATGGCAGCCTCTGGGCCAAGGAGCTCGACGTCGTCAGCGGTAGCAACGACGTGAACTACGCCGACGCAGGCGTGCGCGCCAATGCGGCCGACGCGGCGCGTCCGGCCGTCGCCATCGACGTGGCCGCGCTTGGCGGCATGTATGCGGAAAAGATCCGCCTCGTCGGTACCGAGGCGGGCGTCGGCGTGGTCAGCAGTGGCGCCATCGCGGCCCAGGCGGGTGATCTCACCCTGAGCAGCGCGGGCGAGGTGCGAATCGGCGGCACGACGGTGGCACTGGGCAACGCGTCCCTCGACGCCGCGGGTCCGGTGACCGTGGAAGGCACGTTCGGTACGCAGAATGGCAATGTCTCGCTGACCGCTCGCGGCCCCCTTGCCGTGCCGGGCCGTGTCATCTCGGGCGGTGGGCTGGGCGTGAACGTCGCTGGCGATACCGACGTGTCGGGACGGCTGAGCGCGGGCGGTGACCTGGCGGTGTATGCGGCGCAGGAACTGCGCAATACCGGATTGATCTACAGCGACGGGTCGTTCGACATTCGCGCGGGCAACCTGCGCAACGCCGGCACGCTCTATGGCCTGGGCGGCGGTAACGTCACGGTGGCTGGCCTCCTTGAGACCACGTCGGCGAGTACGCTTCATGCAGGGAATGGGCTAGTCCTCGATACGGGCGCGGTGAACAGCAGCGGTATCGTCGATGCCGGTGGAGCGTTGGCCCTGTCGACTCGTGGCGACGCCAGTCTGCAAGGTGCCGTGCAAGGCGGCGGCGACGTAGCCGTGCATGCGGCTGGCCAGTTGAACAACAGCGCGGTCATCGTCTCGGGCGGCCGGCTCGACCTGCTGGCGGCGAATCTCACCAACCGGTCCGCGGCGATCGTTTCCTCGGGCGCCGACCTGGCGGTGAATACGGCGGGCACGCTGTTCAACCAGGGCACGCTGTACGCGGCCGGCGGCGTGGTCGTGAATGCGGCATCGCTGGCACAGGGCGTGACGGGCCAGCTTTATGGCGTGCACGGCGCACGGATCGCCGTGGCCGGCGACGTGGACAACGATGGCAGCCTTGTCGGTGGCGACGGTTTGTCCTTGGCCGCACATGCGATTACCAGCCACGGGGAACTCGGCACGCGGCAAGGCGATGCATCGCTGGCCGGTGCCACGGATGTCACCCTGGCGGGTAACACGGTCGTGGGGGGCACACTGAGCCTGCGGACGCCGGGTGCGGTTCGCCAACAGGGGCAGCTCACGACGGGCAATCTCGACGCCGACATCGGTTCATTCGATAACAGCGGCGAAACCTATGCGCGCGGCGATGCACAGGTGCATACGGTGCGCGATCTTGCCAATGCGGGTTCGCTTTACGCCGATGGCCGGCTCACGCTCAATGCGGATGGTGCCGTGGGCAACACCGGTACGTTGCACGCAGGCACCGACTTCCGTTTGCGCGCCGCTTCGCTGGAAAGTTCTAAGCAGATCGATGCGGGTGGCGACGTCGCCATCGACGCGCAGTCGCTCCGTCTTGCGGGGAACCTGCAGGCGGGCAGGGACGTTTCGCTGTCCACGCCGGGCACGCTGGTCAATGCCGCCACGGTGGTCGCGGGTCGCGATGCGATGGTCCGCGGTGGTGCTTTGGCGAACACCGGCGAGTTGTCCGCTATCCGCAATCAGAACCTATCCGTGGACGGGAACGTCGACAACACAGGAAAGCTGTATGCAGGCGGCACGCTCGACCTGACGGCCAACGCCGTGTCCGTCGGCGCGGAGGGTTCCGCCAGTGCCGCCGGTGCCGCGGCGCTGCATCTGCGCGATGCCCTCGACAACGCGGGAAGCGTCGTCGGTGGCCAGGCTCTGACCGTCGATGCCGCGCGCATCGACTCCCGAGGCTCGCTCGGGAGCACGGCGGGTTCGGCAACGCTGACCACGGCCGGTGACCTGCATCTTGGCGGCGTGGCATCGGCGGCATCCGTCTTCCATGCGCGCTCGGCCGGCGATTTGCTGGTCGATGGCGCCTTCACCGCTGCCGCTATCGACGTGGCGTCCGCGCAATCCATGACGCTCGCCGGTTCGATCCACGCCTCGGGCAATGCGGTGTTCGACGCCGCGCAGGCGATGGTGCTCCGTGGCGATGTCTACGCGGATGGTGGGCTTAGCCTGCTTGCATCGAGCATCGATCAGGCCGGTACGACGCACGCCGGTAGCGACCTCTCGCTCGACGCGGCGAACGTCACGACGGTGGGTACGCTGGATGCCGGTAACGACCTGATTCTCCAGGCCGGTACGGCTTCGCTTGCAGGCCGCTTGCAGGCAGCCCATGACGTGCGGGCGGACATCGCCGGCACGTTGTCGCAGGCCGCGACGGTCGTCGCCGCTCGCGACGGCGTCGTTCGTGCCGCGCGTTTCAACAGTGCGAAGGGCTCGGCGATCAGTGCCGGACACGATCTCGCGTTGACCGCGTCGCAGGACATCGCCAGTGCCGGGCTGCTCTATGCGGGCAACGTGTTGGCCCTGGACGCCGCACGTTTCAGCCAGACTGGCGACGGCCAGGTCAATGCCGATGGTGCCTTGACGCTGGCTGTCGCCGGTGCGCTCGACAGCGCCGGTGCCATCGTCGGCGGCCATGGCCTGGATATCCATGCGGGCAGCCTGAACAGCACGGGGCAGCTTGGCAGCACCGCAGGCGATGTCTCGCTCGTCACCACCCAGGGTGATCTCTCGCTGGCCGGCAAGACCGTCTCGGCGGGCCGGCTGGACGCGGTGTCGGCAGCCGGCCTCGTTCAGTCCGGTTCGATGAACGCCGGTGCCACGAAGCTCGTGTCGGTCGGCGACATGACACTCGGCGGCGATACCTCCCTGACGGGTGCGCTGGCCATCGATGCAGGCGGGGACCTGCACAACACGGGCAGTGTCTACACGACGAGCGCGCTCGATGTGCGCACGGCCGGGACCCTGGACAACCGCGGCAGCCTCGCATCCGAACAAGACCTCACGGTCCAGGGCGGCGGCGCGTTGACGCAAGATGCCAACGGGAAGCTGCAGACCAACGGCGACCTGTCGGTCACGGCGAAGGCTATCGACAGCAAGGGCACGTTGGCGAGCGCCCGGAACCTGACGCTGGCGACGCAGGAAGACATCGACCTGTCGGGCACGACCCAGGCAGGTGGCGTGCTCGGGATCGACACGGCGGGTGCCGTGAACAACGCGGGCCAATGGCTGGCATCGAGCGCCTTGTCGGTCACGGCGGGCAGCATCGGCAATACCGGGGCCATCTCGACCGATGGCAACCTCGACCTGCACGCCGCGAACGCGCTGAGCAACGGCGGCACCGCTTACGCGGGTGGGAAGGTGGCGCTCGGCGCCGCCAGCTTCACGCAGGGCGCTTCCGCGGAGTTCACGGGTGCGGCCGACGTGGCGATCGACGTGACGGGTGCGGTCGCGAACGCCGGCAAGGTCGTCGCGACGACGTCGCTCGATGTGAAAGGCGGCAGCATCGCCAGCACCGGCACCCTGGGCACGCAGCAGGGCAAGATGACCTTGCAGGCCCGGCAGGGCGATCTCGTCCTGGGTGGCACCGTGGTGTCGGCCGCGAGCCTCGAAGGGACCGCCATGGGCGCTATCCGGCAAAGCGGTCAACTGGCCGCCACCGACCTCACCTTGCATGCGGACGGCGACCTTGAAACCAGGGGCGACATTTCGGCACAGACCGCATCCCTGACCAGCGGTGCCACCCTGAGCCAGGCGGGTTCGCTCTCCGCCGGCACCATCGCGCTCGACGGCTCCGCCGTGAAGAACGACGGTCGTACGCTGTCGTCCGGCGACTTGGTCGTGCATGGCGGCAGCGTCGATGCCTCCGGCGTGCTGGCGGCTGGCGTGAAGGACGACGGTACGCTGGCCACCGTGGGCGACTTGCATGTGTCGGCGGATTCGGCGCTGACCGCGCATGGCAGCCTGCTCGCAGGTCACGCGCTGGATGCGGCGGCGAACTCGATCGACGTGTCCTACGGCACGCAGCGTGCCGGCGGCGACGCGACGCTGGTCGCCCGCGCGGGGAATATCGATCACACGGCTGGCGATCTCGCCGTGGGTGGTCTGCTTACAGCACAGGCCAGTGGCGCCCTGTTGAATCGCGGCGTGGATGGCCGCGATGCACGCATGCAAGCGAACGCGCTGCTGCTCACCGCCGCTTCGATCGATAATGGTCGCGGCCGGCTGTTGCAGACCGGGACGTCGGCCTGGACGCTAGGCACCCAAGGCACGCTCGACAACAGTGGCGGCACCATCGCCACCAATGGCAGCGACCTGACGGTACACGGCGCATGGGTGGTCAACAACGGCGGCAGCATCCAGTTGGCAGGCAATGGCCTGCTCGACGTGAAAGCCGACCAGGACATCGACAACCGCCAAGGCACTCTTGCGGGAAACGGCGCCACGCGCGTCACGGCGGGGACGGGTATCGCCAACGATGGCGGCCTGATCAACGCGCATGGCAACACGACTGTTGGCGCCGCTTCACTGAGCAATACCGCGAACGGCGCGATTTCGGGCAATACGCTCGGCGTAACGGTCGCCAATGGCGTGAACAACGCGGGCGGATTGCTTCAGGCGACGACGGGCGATCTTTCACTCACCGCGGCGAGCCTCGCCAATGCGGGTGGCACCATCCAGTCCACTCCTGGCGCCGTCACGCTCGGCGTCGGCGGCACCCTCGACAACGGCAGCGGCACGATCGCCGCGGGAACGCTGGCCAAGCTCAATGCGGCGCGCGTGAACAACGCCGGCGTCATCTCCGGCGGCCAGCTCAACATACAGGCCACGGATACGCTGGCCAACACCGGCGGCCGTCTGCAAAGCCGTGGCGCCATCGACTTGCGCGCCACCAACGACCTCAATAACAACGCGGGCAGCATCGAGGCCAACGGCGCCACGACGCTCAACTCGGCGTCGATCTCCAACATCGGTGGCCGCATCGTCAATGCCAGCGCCGCGCTCACCCAGGTCACATCGGGCGGCGGTATCGACAACCGCGGCGGCACGCTGGGTGGGCAGGGTGATGTGAACCTCTCGGGTACGTCGATCTCGAATGCTCAGGGTGGCACGCTGGTCGCCGCAGGTAACATGACCCTCGGCACCGGCCAGCTGGATAACAGCAACGGCACGGTCTATGCCGGTAACACGTTCAACTTCGTCAATGCCGGCGCGTCGGCGATCAATGCTGGCGGCAAGATCACGGCGGGGCGGCAGCTCAACCTCACCCTAGCCAGCCTGAACAACAGCGGCGGCACCGTGCAGGCGGGCATCGACGGCGTGGCCGGTGTCGGCAATGTCGTGCTCGACATCCGCAACCTCGTCGGCCAGGGCTCCATCGTCGCCAACAACACGCTGGGCATGCACCTCGTGGGTGATTACGTCCAGGCGGCGGGTTCCAGCATCAAGGCCAATGGCGGCTTCAGCCTCGCCGTGGATGGGCAGTTCGTCAATAACGGCAGCATCCAGGCGGTGAATGGCCTGACCATCAGCGCGGCCAACATCACCAACAGTGCCGGCGCGTTGCTCAACTCGGCCAACACCCAGCTCAACACGGGTGGGACGATCACCAACGCGGGCAGTATCCAGGGCAATACGGTCGGTTTGCATGCCGGTACGGTGAACAACACCGGCAGCATCATGGGCACCAACGTGACCATCCAGGCCGGAACCGTGATCAACGGCGCCGACTTCGGCCAGGCCACCGGCAACGCGGCCTACCAGAGCGGCACGATCGCCGCGACGAACAACGTCGATATCTACACCAATTACCTGCTCAACCGCGACGCGCAGATCTTCAGCCTCGGCAACATCAACGTGGCTGGCGCGGCGCGCAATGGACAAGGGCTGTTCGACACGCGCGCGGGGCAGATCGACAACCTCTCCGGGTCGATCCAGGCGCAGGGAAGCATCTTGCTGGCGGCGAACCAGATCAACAACGTGCGCCGCGTACTGAACACGACCAGCCACGTGTTGACCGCCGAGGAATCGGCTGCGTCGCAGCCGTTGCCGCGCTCGGATTACAAGTACGCGATCAACAAGGTGCAGGAGTACGAAACCTGGACCGAATACCACACCATCGACGAGACGGTGGTGAATGCGGCCAGTGCGCAATCGCAGATCGTCGCGGGCGGCAATATCTCGCTGTATGGTTCGGTGACCAACAGCACCTCGACCATCGCCGCGAATGGCTTCCTCGCCGTGAACCAGCAGGGGGCGGGTGGCGGTACGGGCATGGTGTTCGGCAACGAGAACATCGCCAACCAGTCGCTGGCCGCGGGCCGTACCATTCAGACGGTCGCCGTTACCCATCATATCGGCTGCGGTACGGACCAGAGCCTGTGCGACAACGCGGGCGGCGACACGGAATCGTATACGCGGCGGCCGAACACCGATCCCTCGACTTATATCCACGACAACTACACCGCGCTGGGCGCGGTGATGTCGGGTGCCGCGGGTGTCGCCATCGGCGGGCTGAATGTATCCAACGGCGGCGTCACGCCGGACGGGCGTCCGGTCGGCAATACGCGCCTCGATCCGAACGCACAGGCCATCGGCCTGGCATCCGTGAACAAGGGCAATGCACAAGGCGCGGCGGGCCTGCCTGTCGGCGCGCAGGTCGACCCGGCCACCGGGCATGCCCCGCAGGTGCTGGGCGGCGCGGGCCAGCCCCTGGCTGGCGTGACCTTGCCGACAGGAGGCATCTATAGCGTCCGCGGAGGCGGTGCGGGTGAAAGCGTCGCGGTGGATGGACCTTCCACGGGCGGCCAGATCACCGCGGCCTCGGCAGGCGAGCGTAGCGCGGTGGACGGTGTGGCCGCGGATTCGCTCTCGGCATTGGCCAACGGCGCGTCCGCACGCAACGTCGGCTTGCTCGGCAATGCGTATCTCACGGCGTTGCTCGGCCATCCGCCGAGCGGCAACTACCTGATCGAGACCAACTCCCGCTTCATCGACTACAGCCAGTTCATCAGCAGCGATTACCTGCTGGACAAGCTGGGCGTCGATCCGGCGCGCACGATGATGCGCCTCGGCGATGGCTTCTACGAGCAGCAGCTCGTCACCCAGCAGGTGACCCAGCTGACCGGCCGCACCTACCTGGCCGATTACTCCAGTGGCCTGGAGGAATACCAGTCGCTGATGAACAACGCCACGCACGTCGCCCAGGCCATGAGCCTGAGCGTGGGCGTGGCCCTCACCGCCGCCCAGGTCAGCGCACTCACCCAGGACATCGTCTGGATGGTGCAGCAGAACGTGGACGGACACGAAGTGCTGGTGCCCGTGGTGTACTTGGCCAGCGGAAGCCTTGGCCTGACCGCGCAGGGTGCGGTGATCGCCGGCAAGGACGTGAGCATCGAGGCGTCGGGCAAGCTGTCGAACGACGGCCTGATCAAGGGCCAGAACAGCACGCTGCTCACCGCGCAGGACCTGCTCAATACGGGCCGCATCTCCAGCGACGGCCTTACGGCGATCAACACCACCGGAAACATCACGAACATCAACGGACGCATCGACGGCGCGGGCGTCAGCCTGATCGCCGGCGGTGATATTCGTTCGGAGAACGTGGGTGGGCTGGTCGGTCGTGGCATGGATGGGGCGAGCATCACCGCCACGCAAGGCCTGCAGATCAGCGCGGGCAACAATCTGTCGCTCGACCATACGAAGGTCACGGCGGGTGGTGACGCGTTGCTTACGGCGGGGCATGACCTGACGTTGAGCGGGCAGGGGGTATCGGCGGGTGGCAGCCTCGCGCTGGCGGCAGGTAACAACCTGTCACTGGAATCAACCGTCACCACGACGCATCCGTACGCCTGGAGCAGCACGCTCACTGGTACCCAGGCAGAAGGCATCACGCTAAGCGCCGGCAGGGATATGTCGCTGGTGGCTGGGAACGACCTGAGCCTATCCGCCACCGCGCTCAAGGCTGGCGGTAATGCAGCCCTTCAGGCGGGCAACGACCTGACCCTGGGTGCGGTGCAGAGCGGGACGCGCTGGACGACGCAGACGCAGGAGAGCTCGGTCGAGGCGGGTGGTTCTCTCGTCCTGCAAGCCGGCCACGACCTTGGGGTGCAGGCCAGTGCGCTGAGTGCCGGGGGAGACATGGCGCTGTTGGCGGGCAACGATCTCTCGCTGTCCGCGACAACCAACGGCAGTTCATCGAAGCTTACTCATGACGTCTCGGTCCTCGGCGCTGGCGGCGATCTCTCGGTGGCCGCCGGGCACGACGCTACGCTCGAAGGTACGCAGCTCAAGGCGGGTGGCGCGGCAGTAATCCAAGCCGGCAATGACCTGACATTCACCGCCGTCACCGACAGCCAAACGACCAGCCAAAGCTGGAAGGAAGGCAAGACGCACATCACCCAAACGACGACGGACGAAACAGTGCGTGGGGTGACGGTGGACGCTGGAACCGGCGTGCAACTCGTGGCTGGCCACGACGCAACGCTGCAGGCCGCCACGATAGGTACAAAGGCCGGCGATCTCACCGTGGCCGCGGGACACGACCTGACGCTCACCGCGGGGGAAGAGACGCACACGGTCGTTACCGATACCAAGAAAAAGAAGAGTGGCCTGCTTAGCAGCAAGACCACGACTACTCATGACGAGGTGTCAGAGACCTATGCCGTAGGCACCCGCTTGAGTGGCGAAAACGTCCAGTTGGTTGCAGGCAATGACCTCACGGCGACGGCAGCGCAAGTCAAGGCCGCTGATGCAATCGCGCTGTCCGCGGGACACGACGTGAATCTTCTGGCCGGCGAGGATGTCTACGACGAGAGCCACAGCAAGAACACCAAGCGATCCGGCATGACCCGTGGCCTGCTGCCTGCCGACTGGAACTACCAGACGCAGAGCCGCGCGAATGCGGATACGAGCCAAGACCGCATCGCAGTCGGTACGACGATCAGTGGTGACTCGGTCTCAATTAGTGCGAAGCACGACGTTACAACGCAGGGTGCACAGGTTGCCGGCACCAACGATGTGATGCTGGCCGCGGGTAACAACCTCAGTATCGGAACGGCGGTCAGCACGCACGCCGAAGGGCACGAACAGAGCGTATCGACCTCGGGCTTCATCCAGAACGGTTTGCAGGTCACCATCGGAAATCAGAAGCAGAAGAACACGCTCGACGTCACCCAGATCGATTCGACCGGAAGCCTCATAGGTAGCATCGATGGGCGTGTCACGCTGGCAGCGGGCCAGGATGTCCATATCACCGGTTCCGATGTTCTCAGCCACGCGGGTACGACGATCATCGGCCAGAACGTCACGATCGATGCTGGGCTTGGGATAGTCGACACTCGTCAGACGCAGTCGGTCCACAGTGGCGGAATCAATGTTGGTTTGACCGGCGGCATGGTTACCACCGCCCAAAGTGCGTACGCATCGGCACATCGCGCTGGACAGGTGGATGACGATCGCCTGAAGGCTCTCTATGTGGCGCAGGCGGCGATGGGGGCCTATGACACCGTACAGACGGGGATGGGAGCCGCCAACGCGGATGACGCCAAGGGTTCCGCCGCGGCCAGCGGCGTCAGCATCCGTGTCGGTCTGGGTGCGAGCACAGCGAACAGTCACTCGACCACGCACGATGACACCACGGCCGGAAGCACGATCCGTAGCGATGGTGACGTCACTATCGCCGCCACGAACGGTGACCTCAACATTATCGGAAGCAAGATCGACGGAAAGAACGTTGCCCTAGCTGCCACCGGCGACCTGAATCTGCTGAGCCAGCTCGAGTCGCATACCCAAAAGAGCAGCAGTGCAAATGCCAGCGGCGAGATCGGCTTCAGCATCGGCAGCCAGACCGGTATCTACGTCACGGCCAATGTCGGCAAGGGCATTGCTCACGGCAACGGAACCACGAATGCGAATACTTCGGTCAATGCATCGGACACGCTAAGCATCGTCTCTGGTAACGACGTCAATATTCGCGGCGCCCAGGCGAAGGGCGAAACGGTGGTCGCGGCGATTGGCGGTGACCTCAACGTCGCCAGTCAGCAAGCGACGAACGATTACGCGAGTCAGTACTGGCAGGTGGGTGGGACCTATGTGTATGGCTACGGCAGCCAGGTCAATATCGCCGTCGGCAAGACTACCAGTAACTACAAAAGCGTTGACGAAGTCAGCGGCATCGGCGCCGGCGCTGGCGGCTACAACATTTACGTTGGAGGCAATACCGACCTGAAGGGCGGCGTAATCGCCAGCTCAGCCGACGCGGCCAAGAATTCGCTGAGTACGGGTTCGCTGACCTACAGCGACGTCGAGAACAAGGCTGACTACCACTCCTTCAGCGCAGGCATTTCGGTCGGCAGTGGGAGTGGTTTCTCGGGAAGCATGAGCCTTCCGCAGTCGAAGAACTCGAGCAGTACTACGCAGGCGGGTATCGCCGAAGGATTCATCGACGTTCGGAACCAGCCGGGCGTGGACCTGAGCGGGCTTGATCGCCATCCCGATATCGATGCGGGAGGCCTGAAGCAGTTCGACGAGAAGAAGCTCGCGGAACAGCAGGAGCTCTTCCAGGTAGCGACCCAGGTCGGTTACTCCGTAACCAAGAGCGTCGTCACGGAACAGCGCGATAAGGCTAACGAGCGGTTGAACCAGGCGTCTGCCGCGTACCAGTCTGCCTCCACGGACGAGGAGCGGGCGGCGGCCTTGGCGATGCGGGATGCCGCCATGTCGGACATGAGTCACTGGAGTGATGGCGGTTCCTACAAGATTGCGACTGACGTCCTGGTCGGGACCGTGTCGGCCTACATGGGAGGTGGCAGCGTCGCCGGGGGAGCCGCAGGGGCGTTGTCCGACGACAAATTCCTGTCAGCGATAAGCGCCGGACTTCATCGTAACGGTATTGATGCTGATGTGGCCGAAAAGAGTGGCCTGATGAATCTTGCGGCCATCGGTCTCGGATATGGAGTGGGTTCGCTTGTCGGTGGTGGCTCGACCGCAGCTGCAACCGCTGGGAATGCGCAGGCCTATGGCTACTATGACTATCGTGACGGTCGCGTCCAGCTCATTCAGTGGGACCACGACAGGTTGGCATCCACTACGGGCGGCGACGAGGCCGTCAAGGCGGCGCGCGAACGCATCCTCAACGATGCCATCAAGAACGGCGCTGATCCGGTGGCCTTGGCCGCCGCTTTGTCCACGCCGGGAGTGGATGAGAATCTGAATGGTTTGGCGGTGGTGGAGGCGGCCTCCTACCGCATGTTCGACGGTGCATCGTTCAACGACCTGTCTGACGCGCAGAAAGCCCAGGTCATGGAGAAGGTGGCCGGTTCCGTGACCGTCGGGCCCATCACGACCACGGCTACGGGTGCGATCGCGGATTCTGGCTCCGCGCCTCCGCCGAACACGGCTTCGAATGCAATCCAGGGAAGCATCCGGCAATCCGCTGGCGTGGCATTGACTGGGCTCGTTTCGAACGGAGAAATGGGCGTCGAGAAGGTGGTCAATTGGATTGGTCCAGAGAATGCGGAAGCCCTGGGGTATGCGGTAGCCGTTGCCACGGCGGGTCCTGCGAAGTTTGGTATCGGGCTTGCTTTGGACAAGTCAGGTATCACCGGTCAGATTCAAGCCGTAAAACAGGAGTACCTGATCGATCCGACCGCTCAATGGATCGGCACGTATGGTTTCGATGCACAAACTCCTGAGCAGCTGGGCCTTGTGCATCCTGCTTCGAACACCATCGCGTCTGTTGCTGTAGACGCGGGTCTTGCGATTGTTGGCGGCGCGATTCGTGACACGGCTAAGTCGATTGTCCAGCAGTCCGACGGCTTCACCGACAAGGTCATATTAGCCGAAGACGGGATCGCTGCGATCGAAAGTCGTCCGACCCCGAAGCAATCGGAAATTGACGTGGGGAAGGGCTTGGGTGGCGACGCGCGACCGCAGGTAAGCTATAAAGACGGCGAAGAAGTGAAGTACGGGACGCCGGGAAGCGTCAGGCCGGACTGGTGCGTCGGTAATACCTGCAGCGTCGAAGTGAAAAACTACAATCTCCTGAATAACGAGCAGGGGCTCGTGAATAGTGTTGCTACGCAAGCCAAGCAGCGTGCCGACAATCTTCCCCAAGGAATGACACAAAAGGTCGTTATCGATGTTCGCGGCCAGACCGTTGACTCGAGCCAGACGCAGAGGATCATCAAGGCTATCGTAGAAAAATCGGGCGGCGCGATAAAGCCCGAGGACATTCAGTTCAAGAGGTGATCGTATGACAGTGGGCTTTATTGGCGGCAGCTATATGTTCGATCTAGGAGATGTCGCGTCGATGGATCGGTTGTCAGTCGTGGTCAAAGATATCTCGGCTGGAAGCGTACGCGGACAACTGCTTCATGATCAAATATTTCGTACCTACGTAAAGTTGGACGATGTTGACGACGCAGTATCGTTGATGAGGTGCGTCCGCAACGAGTTGCGGAAACGGGCTGTCGGCCAGGTCGGTGCGCATGCCGTGAGCGCAGGCGCAAGTGACGGATTTGAGGCCTATTTCAATGCATTCGAGGAGTGTGCAACGTCGTGCCGAGACTTCTATAGCAATTGGGGAATACTAAAGCCGGTGCGTGTCGCGCGGATCGATATGCCTGCCTACATTCAGGATACGGCCAGATCACTCGACCTCGTAGATTCATTAGCTGCTGGCGATGAACCATTCTGGAAGAAATTTGCCAGCTAAGACTGGATCATCATACCGCGGCCCGTGATAGGGTCTTGACTTCGCGCGGTTACGTCGCTTTGTCGCACAGCACTGCTCCAAGACGGGGATGCATGATCACACCTGAGTTTGTACGAGAAGATCAAGGGGAATTCGTCTTTGTTGCCAATCACAATTTGGAGACGGAGTGGAACGTGGCCAGGAGCATCGACTACAACCGGGCTCGCATAATCCACGCGCGATGGCAACTTCCGCCGGTGCTTTCTCGTTGCCGACTTATTTACGACATACGTGGGCAGGTGCTCTGGCTGGGTGCATTCGAGCGCATAGAGCTTGCCCTCGCTGATATTTGCACGATTGAGGTCAAGCGCTGATGGGCATGCAACTTGTCTTCGACGCGAGCGATGAGAGCAAACTGGCCGAGACGCTAGCCAGTCACGGAGTGACCTGTGAGATGTTTCCGATGCCGGATGGCAGGCTAGGGATATCAATTCCCACTCGTGTCGTCGAAGTCGTCGGTGAGTCGACGATGGAAAGAATCCTTGGGCCATTCACGTATATAGATCTGTGGTCCGGGGATGTGCGCGAGAAAGGCTCGGCAACGCGTAACTGACGATGATAACAGCGTGGACGTAAAACGGCGGAAGATGTTGCTGCATTGACTAAAGTCGTTGAATTCGAATTATTTCAAGAAATGAGACGTGTTATGGTTTTTGAGTTCAAACAAGGACAACTCGTCGGCTTTCACGCAGGCCAGACGCGCAGCGAAATCGCAGAACTGTTCGGAGAGTTGCCAGTGCAGTTCATGAAGACGCCTTTCAGTATTGGCCTTACCGACGCGTATTGCGATGAGTCGGTCCATGTCTATTTTAATGAAAGCGATGTCATGCAGGGCATCGAGATCATGCGGCCTAACGTTTTCCTTTGTTTCGCAAGGAATGTGCTCGGTGAGAAAGCGAGAACTGTGACGGAATTTTTGTCGTCAAACGACGCTTCATTTTCTGAGGATGACCTGGGGTACTGGCTCTGCGATCGTCGGTTGGCTCTCTACGTACCTGACAAGGGCGATCATCCTGATGTGTTAGTCAAAGCCGTTTATGTCAGCTACGAGGACGGTCGCGTGTAGTTATCCTGGTGAACGTTTGCAATCTGGAGATCGAAGTCGTGGCGCTGATATACGTCGTGGACACATGATCACGCCTGAATTTGTACGAGAGAAGCATGGGGAATTATTATGGCGAACACGGTAGACGTGCAGACCGTTGACGATTTGTCCGCTCTAGTCACCATGCTGGTGGAAGACCTTGTGACCAATCCGGATGGTTGGGAGAACGACACGCTGGAGAGGTTCCTGTCCGCAATGGCGGCGTGGATACATTCCATGGACAGCTACGCTCGAAACACCGGCGATGTTGATGTAATGGTGCCGAGCTGGAGTACCTTTGCTAAAATCCTACTGGCGTCTCGCGTTCACGAATAACTCGTTCGAGTATGCCCAGACGCTGATAAAACCTCCTCTGAGAAGAAGCAGGAGATAGCCGGCCAGCTCAAGGCAACGGGCATGTTCGGTTATGACTTCGGAGATGCCTGGTCGGATGCGTGGTCAGATGTGCATGGCACAACTCGTATGGAAGGCCTCGAAAGGGCATCCCAAGGATTTATCAACGCCTACGTTTCGGCAAAAGTTTGTCAGTCAGTACCGGGTGCCTGCAGCGCAGCGACCATTAGTGTGGCGAAGGAGGCGGATACACTCGCTGCAGGCGCGAGCCAGTGGTGGACAGGTGGTGCAACACCGAGCGCCGAGGAGCTTGCTTGGCGGAGCGTGGGTCTATCTGCTCAGAACGCGGCCGCAGCCAAACAGCTGACGGATTTGATTGCCCAAGGTGTGACCGTGAAAACGGGCCTCACCCCGGGCGGCACGAGTGGTCCACCAAATTCAACTTCATCCCGAGGTACCCTAGAGCAGATTTCCAACGATATCCTTGATCAGCCGCGTGTAGGATACGGGCAGCCGGGAGGGGGGGCGGGAACAAGATAGGCCAGCTTAAGCCGATTACCGTAGTCGGTGCCGATGACAATCCCATCCCAGTTCGCGGGCCGGTAGATGCGAGTAGCGAAGTCACGATAAAGCCACCCTTTGCCCAACAGGAATTTCCCTCGAGTCCTTTAAGTCACGGGTTCAGCGATATCGTTGACAACTATGCTGGGTCAGCCACGCAGTTTAAACTCGGGAGCGGTTCGACCCTATACCAAGTGAACGGTTCACTGAATGGTGTTGCTGGTCGCTTCGAATGGATTATCGATCAAAAATTGGCGGTGTTACTCATCGCATGTTTGTTCCCAACGGAACAATTAACGGTAAGCCGATCAGACCATGATTGACAATGTCTTCAATAGCTTGATGGAACGTCAACTGGTCAACTGGGAAGTCGTCCGTCGAGGGTTGACGGGTGTTCCAGGACTGTCCGACATCCTCTCACCTAGCTGCGTCGCAATTTTTGCGAATGTTAGATTGGAGGTTGTGGAGTCAGTCAGTCCGTTTCTGATGCAAATTGTCGCGATGGCTACTGAGCCTCGTCTGTCGACGAGTGAACTGTTGGCGATGGTCCAGCAGATTTGTGAGCGGACCGGGCTCGATCAGGTACACGGACTTCGTTGTTGGAGATTTGGGGTTCTAACTGAACTGCTGAAAGACCCAGAAGAAGATCCCATGTACGGCTCAATTCGGCTAGATGAGTTCGTAATGATTTGGAGTGCAATGGACCTTGATCTTCCCCTTCCGGGATTTGCAACAACGGCTACATTGGATTACATGAGCCCCGATGGCTATCTGCGGAGGCTAGAGCAGCTTCGTGATTGGTTGCAAATCGAGGGAGAGGCACTCCAGGTGATTCGGCAATCTTTCTGGCTGTCGAACGTAGCGTAGAGTTGACTCGTCAACGTTTCATTCCTGGTGAGAAGATTACTGGCACAACAAACCAGGTACCTTCACGGCTGCCTAAGGCGCTGTAGGCGCTGTGCGTAGTGGTCAGCAGGTGGTTGTGATTCGTGATCCGGCGCCTGGTCGTCAGTACTTCATTCCTGTTGATGAGATTGCTAAGAAGTTCTCGGGTGACGTTATTTATACGTCGAGGTGGATATGATTCCAACTTCAGTTGATATTTTCTCAGATACTGCTGGATTGTTGCTAGGAACAGTCGTTTCAACGCGGGCTGCGCTTCTCATACGCGGTGCGCGGGCAGTCCTTGTCCCGAGTGTTGAGTCAGTTGACGCAGGTGCGACGGTGGAAATTTATTCTCCGGGCCTAGAAAAACTTCTTGATTTGAAAGTCGGTGGTTGGGTAGGCGGACCAGCATCGTACGTCGATATGGTTGAAGTGACTGGCATTCTGGCCGAGGCAACTACCCGGATCGGTGCGTTATCGTTATCTGGTCTGAGCCGATTGATACTTGAGCGGGTTGGGGATGTACACGTGGTAATTTGAGGGGTGGCAATTCGGCTGAACCGCCCCGGTTTTGTCGGAGGCTCCCAATCTTGGAAGGATGGAGCCATGGCAAAGACGAAATATTCCCCGGAAGTGAGAGAGCGAGCGGTCAGGATGGTGCGGGAGCACCTGCCTGAGCACGCCTCGGAATGGGCGGCGATCCAGTCGATTGCGGGCAAGCTGGGCTGCACGCCGCAGACGCTACATAACTGATTGCGAAAGGCCGAGGTAGATGAGGGGAAGCGCGGCGGTCTGAGCACAAGTGATAGCGACCAACTCAAGGCTTTGGAGCGCGAAAATCGCGAGCTGCGCCAGGCTAACGAGATTCTGCGCAAGGCATCGGCGTATTTTGCCCAGGTGGAACTCGACCGCCGGTTCAAGCCATGATCGCCTTCATCGACGATCACCGTGCCACCTACGGAGTCGAGCCGATCTGCCGCGTATTGCCGATTGCTCCGTCGACGTACTATCGCCATGTGGCAGAGCGTGGTCGCCCTGATCAGCGGTCGCATCGCGCTCGCCGGATGAAGATCTTTCGCTGGTGATTCAACGGATCTGGGTCGAGCATTTTAAGGTCTATGGCGTACGCAAGGTGTGGCGCCAGTTGCGGCGCGAAGGCACCATCGTGGCTCGCTGCACGGTTGAGCGCTTGATGCGGCGGCTTGGCCTCCGTGGGGTGGTTCTCGGTCGCCCGGTGCGCACCACCTTCAGCGACAAGAGCGCGGCGTCGCCGCTGGATCGGGTGAACCGGCAGTTCCGCGCCGATCGTCCTAATGCACTGTGGGTGAGTGACTTCACCTACGTCTGAACCTGGCAAGGCTTTGTCTATGGGGCCTTCGTCATCGACGTTTACGCTCGCCGCATTGTTGATTGGCGTGTATCGCGCACGGCCCAAGTCGAAGAACTCGAGCAGTACTACGCAGGCGGGTAGGCATCCACTGCGGGCGGCGACGAGGCCGTCAAGGCGGCGCGCGAACGCATCCTCAACGATGCCATCAAGAACGGCGCTGATCCGGTGGCCTTGGCCGCCGCTTTGTCCACGCCGGGAGTGGATGAGAATCTGAATGGTTTGGCGGTGGTGGAGGCGGCCTCCTACCGCATGTTCGACGGTGCATCGTTCAACGACCTGTCTGACGCGCAGAAAGCCCAGGTCATGGAGAAGGTGGCCGGTTCCGTGACCGTCGGGCCCATCACGACCACGGCTACGGGTGCGATCGCGGATTCTGGCTCCGCGCCTCCGCCGAACACGGCTTCGAATGCAATCCAGGGAAGCATCCGGCAATCCGCTGGCGTGGCATTGACTGGGCTCGTTTCGAACGGAGAAATGGGCGTCGAGAAGGTGGTCAATTGGATTGGTCCAGAGAATGCGGAAGCCCTGGGGTATGCGGTAGCCGTTGCCACGGCGGGTCCTGCGAAGTTTGGTATCGGGCTTGCTTTGGACAAGTCAGGTATCACCGGTCAGATTCAAGCCGTAAAACAGGAGTACCTGATCGATCCGACCGCTCAATGGATCGGCACGTATGGTTTCGATGCACAAACTCCTGAGCAGCTGGGCCTTGTGCATCCTGCTTCGAACACCATCGCGTCTGTTGCTGTAGACGCGGGTCTTGCGATTGTTGGCGGCGCGATTCGTGACACGGCGAAATCGATCGTCGAGCAGTCGAACGGATTCTCAGATAAAATACAATCTGCCGACCATGCAATCGATTCGGAGTCCGTCGCGAGCGCGGTTGCGTCGAATACCAGTGTCTGGAATCTCTCACCAATTGCCCGTGGCAACAAGATTGAGGCCGAGCTTGCAAAGACGGAATACAGTGCTTCAAACGGGTGGTATCAAGTTGGCGCTGAGAAGAATGGCTACTTTCCATTAGTAGACTTCCAGCAAGGGAATACTCTCGTTAGCTTGAAGACAATTGATACAGCTGGCGCCGGATGGAAAGGAAGGATGGAGAGTACGATAGATGATTTGAGCCATAGCGGTGCGACTGTTTCGGGTCAGCCCGCCAAGATGGTGCTCGACATCAGGGTTCCTTCTGGGAGCGCGCAGTCTGCCGAGTCGCTAATCCAATACGGTAAGTCACTTGGGGTGACTGTTCTAGTGCGGGAGTACCCGTGATGGCGGTAAGGTCTGAAAGACTCGACATTATTTTTGAGCTTGATTCCTTGGCCGGAGGCGAGGCGGCTCGGCTATGTTTTGATGTACTTAACCTTTGTTCGCTGCAAGTGAAGCTTTACGATGAGCTAATGAGTGCAGACGCTGCGCTAGATTCGCTCGTTAAGAGCAGGAGAGCGTCTTTCTCCATCGAGACGGACTTCATCTCTATTCGTTTCGCAACTGTCACAGCGTATCGGCATCAGTTGCTCTCGATACGGAAGCAGTCGGCAGTTACATTATCGGACTGGGAGAATGTGCTGCAGCCATTTCTTCAGCACGAGGGCTTTACGCAGGCATGCATTCTCGATCAAGAGTACACGTTCTGGCAGAATGCGGCCGATCCGCTTGAGTACCAGGCGGCGGGCAGAAGTTATAGCGGCCTTCCCATGATTTCGAATGGGTTGCCCTATCCGTTGGAGCAGTCGGTCATCGATACGTCTCGTAATCCCGGACGTCGCGAAATCAAGATCGGGTATGTCGAAGTGGTGGGTTACGCAATGTGGTTCGGTTCCGTCTTCTGGGATCGCGTAGGTCACCATCGCCTGGAAAGATTGCTTGATTCCGGTCGATACAGGTTGGAGGAGCTGTCCCGCGGTATCGTCCGCGTTGTGGTTTCCCAGAAGCCATTCGTCGATGAATCGAATAGAGATGTGCAAGATGATGTTCGAAGCATCTTGTTCGGCTGAGCCGAAAGTCCATGTCGCGTTGACGAATGAGTAGGCAACTCAGGTATCACCGGTCAGATTCAAGCCGTAAAACAGGAGTACCTGATCGATCCGACCGCTCAATGGATCGGCACGTATGGCTTCGATGCGCAAACTCCCGAGCAGCTGGGCCTTGTGCATCCTGCTTCGAACACCATCGCGTCTGTTGCCGTAGACGCGGGTCTTGCGATTGTTGGCGGCGCGATTCGTGATACGGCGAAGTCGATTGTCCAACAGTCGAATGGATTCTCGGAGAAAGTGCAGGATGCTGAGGGGCGATTTCCGGCGATACACTTGGCGGCGCTCATAGGGATACGAGCAAACCTGTAAATGATGGACTTGATTCGCACCATTGTCCGGCGCAGTCTTGCTACGCAGGCTCGCTTATCAGCAGTCAAGACGGCCCAGCGATCAAAATGGACCCTGCTGATCACCGCGAAACGGCAAGCTACGGGCCGGGAGCATCGGCCAGAGCCTACAGAGAAAAGCAGCAGCAACTCCTCAACGAGGGGAAACTCGCTGAAGCTATGCAAATGGACATCGATGACATACATGCTAAGTTCGGCAGCAAGTACGACGCCAATATTCAGCAGATGCTAGATTATGCTAAGTCATTGAATCCGAATGATTTCAAGAATTGAGGGCGCGTCATGAATTTCGAATTCACCCAAGGGCGTCTCATTGGTTTTCATGCGGGCCAGACACGCAGTGAGATTGCAGATTTGTTTGGAGAAAAGCCTTATCAGTTCATGAAGTCACCCTTTAGTGCTAGCCCCACCGATGTGTACAACAATAGGTCGATCCACGTTCATTTCGACAAAGATGACATTATTGAGGGCATCGAAATTTCGCGGCCTAACGTCTTTCTTTGTTTCGGCAGAAACGTGCTCGGCGAGATAGCGCGAGAGGTTGCGGATTGGATTCGGTTGGAGGACTCATCGTTCGTCGAAGATGTTCTAGGCTACTCCATCGCGAATGGCCGATTGGTTCTCTATGTGCCTGAAAAAGGCGATCATCCCGACGTGTTAATCAAGACCGTTTACGTTAGTTATGAGGACGGTCGCGTGTAGATATTTGCACGACCGACTCGTGTCGTTCCGACGCGATTGCTGAAGCCAAGAAGCAGTCAGTCCAGAACGACGTGGTGCTTGCGATCGTTTGTAACGCTGGAGGATCTTCGGCCTGTTACCAAGGGCTTGGTGCGCTGGAATCGTACACTGACAGTCCAGTTGTTCCGCGCGAGATGCATGGAGATCAGACGACCGATCATCATCTCGAGCAATCCGGGTACTTTGGCAATATCGGGTTCCTCGGCGGCGTCGCAGCTTCGGTCTATGCGAGTCTTCCGCAAGACGGTGAGACTGGCGCTTACCTGTCTGGTGCGGGAGCAAAGTACGGTAATTCTCTCCTGCCATTCGTAGGAAATGATGAGGGGCCGAATCCAACCAATCCGTTCATTCCGAAGCAGCTCGGTGGCGCGTCCCCGCAGTATACGGATGGGATGTCCGCAGCGGCCGCGCAGGGGACTTGGGTCGGAGACCTTCTAGGAAAAACCACCTGGCTTCTCGCTGGAAATGAAGGCAAGGTGCCGGCGACAACCACCGTTGTTGAAGCTGAAGCCGGCAGTTGGCCAAATGTACCAACACTGGGGTCGTCTCCACAAAGTGGCGCGAACCCGCTCGCGGTTTACGGGCAGAACACCTCTAAAATGGTCCACCTGTTCGAAAATCCGGCCCACAGTTTGGAGCCGATCGTTGCAAAATTTGGAAGTCCAGAGCAGGCTCTTGAGGCTGTGCATGAGGCTGCTCAGCAATTCGTTGGCAAACCCGGAGCAATTGTCACCACCTGGATGGATGTTGGCGGTACACCTGTTTGGGTGCGAGGGACGACTGTGGACGGCGTCTTTCGTATCGGAACGTTGTCTGGTGATGTCAATAACTCGAAGTATCCTTATCCGTGAGAAGAGTGATGGACACTATTTCAGCCTTTGAGTGCCGCGTTATTCGGCTCGCGTTACGGGGTGACGAAGATTGGATTCGGCAGCTCAGAGAGCAGATTCCGTACCTTTCGGTACTACGACGCGATGTCTTCGCTGGTGGAGTTACAACTCATCTTGCGTGTGACGAAAGGGCTATTCCGGTTGTTGTTCCGCGGGGAGGAAACGGTCTCCCAGTAAGTAGCTATCCTCCAACTGTCAATGCGATTCGCGAGTTACCTGTGCCAGCGCTGGCAAGTTTCGTCGTATGGGTTGGAAAGGACGGAAGGATAGTCGAACTTGAGGCACTGTCGTTGACAGACGATCTGTGGCCGGCACAAGCGGAAGAAGGCTTTCACTCATTCCAGGATGACCAAGGCAATCCGCTTAATGTGGCCGAGATTCTCGCAGAATAAGATAGTTCCTACGATGGGGAGATTTATCTTTGTCTCAAATCGCAACTGGACCCGGCGACAAACAAGCTTGTGATCCGCGAGGGGCATGCCGCTGCGGAACTTGAGAACACCTTCGGCAGCACCTTGATGCGCTAGAACAGTCCAGACGGCCCTGGAAGCAAAGCGCCGGATTTTGTCTTCACCTCAGGTCCATACGAGGGTAAGGCCGTTGACTTCTTGTGGACTGATTCCAGTAAGGCATCACAAATCAATCGGTCCTTCTCAAACAATCTAGACCAAAATGAGAGTCAGCTGATCTTACCTGATAGAAGCGTAGCTCACCTTCCTAAAGGTTTCTCGAGGGGCGCCGATAGAGCTGTCGGACGATCTCTGGCTCGAGGTGTCACGGGTGACTTGGCAACTCGTATATCTGAGTGGCGACTACTCGAGTGGGTATCCTGCGGGCGATACCGTCCGGTCGAGTGCGGGGTGTGAAGGTGGGATGGCGGCATGCTAAAGGTCTATACCGAGTGAATGCGGAAGATCCATTTGATATTTTCTCAGATATGTCCGAGACATCTCTGGGAAGAGTTGTCTCGGCACGTGCTGTGCTCGTCATACGCGATGCACGAGCAATTCTTGTTCCCACTCTCGAATCCTTCGGCGTAGGCGACACAGCTCACGCCGTGGAAGTTTACTGCCCAGGACTTGAAAAGCTCCTCGACTCGAAGGTCGGTGGCTGGGTGGGTGGCCCGGCGCGATACTCCGACGTGGTTGAGGTCACGGGTGTTTTGGCCAAAGCGACTACCCGCGCGAGTGCGCTATCGCTATCCGGCCTGAGCCGGATGGTGCTGGAGCGGGACGGCGAGGCGTACGCGATCATTTGAGGGCTTTTCTTGTGCGTACTCATTGGGGGCGTGTGGGCATGGGGGAGAAGAAGATCCTGATGGATGACACGATGAAGCGACAGTTTGACGAGGATTCCCTCGGACCTGCGTACATGGGTAGACAGGATGCGTTGCGGCTCGGGTCACCTCTGAGAGGGCCCAGGTACAAATGACTAAAAACTGTTACTTCTTTTCGGATGGCGACCTTCCTTCCGGCTTCGCCATTCCCGCGGAATTCCGTGCCTTTGTTTTGGCGGATGAGAGGCCCGATGTCGGATCCTGGTGGTTCCTTTGCGACTACCCGCTACACGCGGATTTCTGGATAGCTACACTCCGGGAGCAGTATCCAGAGCGACAGCTTGTGCCGTTTGCAAAGATGGAGGACACGGATGACGTTGCTTGCTTTGATGGCACCGACCTTTCTGAGTCCCCAAAGATCGTTTATGTCCACGCGTTCGCCTCGCCAGGTTGGGAAGTGAGGGGCTACGCTCCGGACTTTTCTGCCTGGTTGGTGGAGTCTATGGTTCAGTGAAAGCAGGGGCGCCGCGCAGATCCCCCTAAAGCTTTCCCCCACCAAGCCGATAAGACCATCGAACGACCCCTCGGGCGATGCGCGCCAAGGGTCCCAACGGTACGGACGATGGCGAAGAAATCCTCCAAAGACACGCCCCGCGCCCCGCTCACGCTGGATGCGGACCTGCGCATCGGCAGCGCCCCGGCCTTGCGCGAGACGCTGCTGGCCACCCTGTCGGCGGGACAGGCGGTCGAGATCGACGCGGCCGCCGTGGCCCAGACGGACACCGCCGCCCTCCAGGTACTCGCGGCCTTCTCGCGCGATGCTCGTGCCGCGGGCGTCCCCGTCGCCTGGACCGGGGTCAGCGACACCCTCCGCCGTGGCGTGTCCACGCTCGGCCTCGATGCTTTGATTGAACTGCCGGCTCAAGCCGGCGTGAACTGAAGGTGCTCCCATGGCAAAGATTCTCGCGGTAGACGATTCGGCTTCCATGCGCAGCATGGTCGCCTTCACCCTGCGTGGCGCCGGCCACGATGTCGAAGAGGCCGACAACGGCCAGGCGGCGCTCGATTCGGCGGGTAACCACAAGTTCGACCTGATCCTCGCCGACGTGAACATGCCGGTGATGGACGGCATCACGATGGTTCGCGAGATCCGCACGCGTCCGGGTTACAGCGGCGTGCCGATCCTCATGCTGACCACCGAATCCAATCCCGAGAAGAAGATGGAAGGCAAGGCCGCCGGTGCCACCGGCTGGCTGGTGAAGCCGTTCGATCCCGACCAGCTGCTGGCCACCGTGGCCCGCGTGCTCGGTTAATCCGCTCCAAGACGTTCCGGCAATCCAGGGTCCACCCATGTCCAAAGTCGATCTGGCGCAATTCCACAAGGCGTTCCACGAAGAGAGCCTCGACGGTCTCGACGCCATGGAGCAGGCCCTCCTCGCGCTGGACGAGGGCGCCGACGATCCGGAACTGATCAACGTCGTGTTCCGCGCCGCGCATTCGATCAAGGGCGGTGCGGCGACGTTCGGCTTCACCGATGTGGCCGCCTTCACCCACGTGGCGGAAAACCTGATGGACGAGGTCCGCAGTGGCCGCCGTCCGATGGAAAAGGCCGTGGTGGAACTGCTGCTCCGCTCGGGCGACACCGTTCGCGACATGCTGGCGCTGTCGATGGCGGGCCAGCCGGCGGCCACCGCCGAGAGCCAGGCCTTGCTGGCCGAATTGTCGGCCATGGTGTCCGGTGGCTCCGCCGCACCGGCGTCCGTGAAGGCCGCCGCACCGGCGGAAGCGATCGAAGGCTGGGATATCGCCTTCCGCCCGTTCGATTACCTGCTGAAGACCGGCAATGACCCGGCGCGCATGTTCCGCGAACTCGCCACCCTGGGGCCGCTGAGCGTCGAATGCGACGCCAGCAAGCTTCCCCCGCTGGCCGACATGGACGCGTCATCGTCCTACCTCGGCTGGACGCTCCGCCTCGATGCCGGTGCCAAGCGCACGGCCGTCGAGGGCGTATTCGACTGGGTGGACGGCGACTGCGACCTCACGCTGACGCCGCGCATCGCCGCGCCGGCACCGGTCGTCGCCGCACCGGCCGCGGCCGCGCCGCCACGCGCCGTGCGCGAGCCGGCCGCCAACAGCGAATCCAGCTCGGTCCGCGTCGGCATCGAGAAGATCGACACCCTGATCAATCTCGTCGGCGAGCTGGTCATCACGCAGTCGATGCTGAGCCAGTTCCACGACGGCGTGGATGCATCGCAGCTGGAAATGCTCCGCCATGGCCTCGCCCAGCTCGGGCGCCATACGCGCGAGTTGCAGGAAAGCGTCATGAGCATCCGCATGCTGCCGATCAGCACGGTGTTCAACCGCTTCCCGCGTCTGGTCCGCGATCTGGCGCAGAAGCTCGACAAGAAGGTCGTGCTCGATCTCCGTGGCGAGACCACCGAACTGGACAAGACCGTGCTGGAGAAGATCGGCGATCCGCTGGTCCACCTGGTGCGGAACGCCATCGATCACGGCCTGGAAGTGCCTTCGAAGCGCCTCGCCTCGGGCAAGGGCGACACCGGCACGCTGCGCATGGAGGCCTTCCATCGCGGCGGCTCCATCGTGGTGGAAGTGGCTGACGACGGTGCGGGCCTGAACCGCGACGCCATCGTGGCCAAGGCCATCCAGCGCGGCATCATCACCTCGGGCGAGGGCATGTCCGACGACGCCGTGGCCGACCTGATCTTCGAGGCGGGCTTCTCCACCGCCGCCGCCACCACCGACCTTTCCGGCCGTGGCGTGGGCATGGACGTGGTCCGCCGCAACGTCATGGATCTCGGCGGTACCGTCGGCATCCGCAGCGTGCAGGGCAGTGGCACCACGTTCACGATCACCTTGCCGCTCACCCTCGCGATCATCGACGGCCTCACCGCCGTGGTGGGCGAGGAGACCTATATCGTGCCGCTGGTTTCGATCGTCGAATCTGTGCAAGTGAAGCCGGATGCCGTCCGTAGCGTGGCCGGTGGTGGCGAACTGTTCCGTTTTCGCGAGCACTGGCTGCCGATCGTCCGCCTGTTCGACGTCTTCGGTTGCGCGGGGCGCCGGCGCCCTCTGGACGAAGGCATCGTCATCGTGGTGGAAGGCGAGGGCACGCGTATCGGCCTGTTCGTCGACGAGTTGATCGGGCAGCAGCAGGCGGTGGTGAAGTCGTTGGAGGCCAATTACCGCCGGGTGGCCGGGATTTCCGGTGCGACCATCCTGGCCGACGGCTCGGTCGCCTTGATCGCGGATGTGACGGGGCTGGTTCGCATGCAGGGGCGGCGCAAGGCTGCCTGAGTCGCTGTGCTGGCTGCTTGAGGTGGGAGCCGGCCTTGTGGGAGCCGACTTTGTCGGCGATGGGTGCTTGCCTCAACCTGGCCCGCTGCCGCGGGATCGCCGACAAAGTCGGCTCCCACCAGAGCCAAGGTTTCTTCCAGAGCAAGGTTCCCACCAGAACGAGGCTTCCTGCGGGAGTCGGCTCGCCCCTTGGGCGCCTGCCGGTGGCTTGGGTTCTTGGCCAAATCCGGCGTACTTCGCCCTCAAGTCCCCGCGGCCGCGGCCGATACCCTGGGGAAGGGGTCCCGAACCGCCGATCCGATCCGCCGTGGGAACGACATGAACCAGCAAGCCAGCTACGCCACCGCTACCGATGCGTCCGACGAGGCCGCGCAGTACCTCACCGTCAACCTCGGCAGCGAGGAATACGGCGTCGATATCCTCGCCGTTCGCGAGATCCGTGGCTGGACACCTGTCACGCGCATTCCGCAGGCGCCGTCCTATGTGCTGGGCGTGCTCAACCTGCGTGGCGCGATCGTCCCCGTGCTGGACCTGCGCCTGCGCTTCGGCCTGGCCTCCGAGGAATACACCGCCACCACCGTCTGCGTGATCGTGATGGTCGCCGGGCGCCAGTTCGGCGTCGTGGTCGACGCGGTCTCCGATGTGATCGACGTGCTGCCGGCCGCGGTCCGTCCGGTCCCCGACATGGGCACCACGGTGGACACCGAATACCTCAAGGGCCTGACTTCCGTCGGCGAGCGCATGGTGCTGCTGCTCGACGTGGACCGCCTGTTGCAACCGCAAGACGCCCAGATGCTCGAGGTCGCCCTGGCCTCGCCGGAAGTGAAAGCCGTCGCCTGAGCCTACGAACGCGCCGGCGGCCACGAGCCAGCCGGCATGTGATGCCCGGTTTGCCTTTGCCGCACTTTGCCGATTGGAATCGTGATGAAGAAGTTCAAGTTCAAAGTTCCCGCCCTGACCGTCCGCGGTCGTCTCTACGGCGTACTCGGTTTGCTCACGCTCATGCTCCTGGGCGGCGCGGCCGTCGGCCTGGGCGCGATGCACTTCCAGAACGAAGGCATGCGCCAGATCTACCAGGAGGAACTGGTTCCTTCGGAGATGCTGACCCGCATCAACACGAACTCGCTGATGTCCTTCATCGTGCTGGGCGAGGCCGCGGCGAAGGTCGGCAATCCCGACCAGGTGAAGCAGAAAGTCGCCGAGTTCCAGAAGTACCAGGCCGACATGAATACCACCAAGGTGGAGTTCCTGAAGGTTCCGATGTCCGCCGACGTCAAGAAGCTCTACGACAAGTGGCAGGCAACGAACGCGGACTACGACCAGGCGAAGGCGGACATGGTCGATGCGCTTAACCAGGGGGACCAGGGCGCTTCCGACGTGCTCGAACTCCAGGTGCGCCCCTTGTTGATGGACCGCCAGAACCAGCTGACCAAGCTGGTCGAAGCCAAGCGCGACGAAGCGGCAGCCATCTACGCCAGGGAGAGCGCACAGTACAAGACGGTCCGCGCAGTCAGCATCGCGTCGCTGGCCATCGGCCTGTTCGTCTGCCTGCTGATCGCCGTGCTGGTGATCCGCTCGATCATCCGCACCCTGGCACAGACGGTGGACGTCGCGCACCAGATCGCGGAAGGCAAGCTGGGCCACGACATCCAGGTCACCCGCAACGACGAACTCGGCCAGCTGCAGGCCGCGTTCCGCGCGATGGACGAGCGCCTCAGCGCCATCGTCTCGGAAGTGCGCCACGGGTCCGGTTCGGTCAGCACCGCCGCGCAGCAGATCTCGCGCGGCAACGACGACCTCTCGCAGCGCACCCAGGAGCAGGCCTCCAGCCTGGAGGAAACCGCTTCGTCGATGGAGGAGATGACCTCCACGGTGAAGCAGAACGCCGAGAACGCCAGCCACGCCAACCAGCTGGCCCGTGGCGCGCGCGAGCAGGCCGAGCGCGGTGGCGAGGTCGTCGCGCAGACGGTCGTCGCCATGCGCGAGATCAACAGTTCGAGCAAGAAAATTTCCGACATCGTCAGCCTGATCGACGAGATCGCCTTCCAGACCAACCTGCTGGCACTCAATGCCGCCGTGGAAGCGGCGCGTGCGGGCGAGCAGGGGCGTGGCTTCGCCGTCGTGGCGACCGAGGTGCGCAACCTCGCCGGCCGCTCGGCCAACGCCGCCAAGGAGATCAAGGGCCTCATCAACGACAGCGCGAGCAAGGTCAAGACCGGTTCCGAACTGGTCGACCAGTCGGGCAAGGCCCTGGCCGAGATCGTCGAGAGCGTGAAGAAGGTGACCGACATCGTCGCCGAGATCGCCGCCGCCAGCTCCGAGCAGTCCGCCGGCATCGATCAGGTGAACCACGCCGTGCTGCAGATGGACGAGATGACCCAGCAGAACGCCGCGCTGGTCGAGGAATCGGCCGCCGCCGCGCGTGCCATGCACGAGCAGGCCACCGAGCTCAGCCGTCAGGTCGCCTTCTTCCAGATCGCCGGCCAGGCCTCCGCCAAGGCGGCGGGCAAGGGCGTCCGCAAGGACGTGGCCAAGGAAGAGATGGAAACCGTGTTCGCCGCCGTGCGCAGCGCGCCGGCCCCGCGTGCGCCGCGCCCGGCGGAGTCCGCCGACGCCGGTGCGTGGAAGGAGTTCTGATCGATGAGCGCGCTCGTCAACAACGGCGATGCCGTCGGGCTGGCGAGCGCGACGGGGCCCAGCCTCGGCGAAGCCGAATTCACCTTTCTTCGTGAGTTCGTGCTGCAGCACTGCGGTATCTCGCTCGGCGAACATAAGCGCCAACTGGTCCAGGGACGCTTGCTCCGTCGTCTTCGCGCGCTGGGTCTCTCCGGCTTCGCCGGTTACTGCGACCTGCTGCGCCGCGATCCCGCGTCCGAACTCGGCGAACTGGCCAGCTGCATCAGCACGAACGTCACCTCGTTCTTCCGCGAGATGCACCACTACGACATGCTCGTGGACGAGCTACTGCCACGCTGGCTTGAAGAAAAGCGTGGCGGCGGCCGCCTGCGCATCTGGTCCGCGGGTTGTTCCACGGGCGAAGAGCCCTATGCCATCGCGATGGTGCTCGCCGAGGCGCTCGAACGCACCGGTGCCAACGTGGATGCGAAGATCCTCGCCACCGACCTGTCGCCGCAGGCCCTCGAGGCCGCGCGCAAGGGCATGTACGCGATCGACCGCCTCGGCGGCGTCAGCGACGCCCGGCGCAAGCGTTGGTTCCTGCGTGGCGAAGGTGCCTACGACGGCTATGCACTGGTGCATCCGCGCCTGCGCGAACTGGTCGCCATCCAGCCCTTGAACCTGCTGCACGAGTGGCCGATGCAGGGCAAGTTCGACGCGATCTTCTGCCGCAACGTCGTCATCTACTTCGACAAGCCGACGAAGCAGCGCCTGTTTTCCCGTTATGCCGGCATGCTGGAAAGCCGCGGCTACCTGTTCCTCGGTCACTCGGAATCCATGTACGGACTGTCCGAGGACTTCGACCTGATCGGCCGGACGGTCTACCGGAAGCGTACATGAGCGACACGTTCGTCGTACAACCACGAACCTTCGTAGGTTTCGACCCGAAGAGCGTGCTACCGGGCTTCGAGCACGTGCGCCGGTTCTGGGACCCTGCGCAGGAAGTGGTCACGGTGAAGATCCTGCCGGGCGAGTATTACGTCAGCACGCAGGAAGAAATGATTTCCACGGTGCTGGGTTCCTGCGTGTCGGCGTGCGTGCGCGACGTGCGGCGCCGTATCGGCGGCATGAACCATTTCATGCTGCCCGAGCCGGCGGGTGAGCGCGACAGCTGGAGTTCCACGGTCGGCCGCGCCGCGCGCTACGGCAACGACGCCATGGAACAGCTGATCAACGCCATCCTCAAGGCGGGCGGAAAACGCGACGACCTCGAAGTGAAGATTTTCGGCGGTGGCCGCGTGCTGGCCACCATGACCGACATCGGCCAGCGCAACATCGCGTTCGTGCAGCGCTATATCGCCACGGAGAAATTGAAGCTGTGCGCGGCCGATGTGGGCGACATCTACCCGCGCCAGGTGCAGTTCTTCCCGGTGAGCGGCAAGGTCCGCGTGCGCCAGTTGCGCGCCACCCACGACCACAGCCTGGCCGATCGCGAGAGACGATACCTCAAGCGATTGGCCGACGATCCGATAAAGGGAGAGGTGGAGTTGTTCTGACGCATGTCGTCGGGGGCCTCGCCTCATCATCGTTCCACCACCGAGTTGCAAGTGCCCATGCAGAAAGTACGCGTTCTCATCGTCGACGATTCGGCCCTGGTGCGTAAGGTGCTGTCGACCATGCTCGAGTCCGACCCGGGCATCGAGGTGGTCGGCACCGCCGCGGACCCGCTGATCGCCCGCGACAAGATCAAGCAACTCAATCCCGACGTGCTCACGCTCGACGTCGAGATGCCACGCATGGACGGCCTGACCTTCCTCGAGAACCTGATGCGTCTTCGGCCGATGCCGGTGGTGATGGTGTCGACGCTGACCGAGCGAGGTGCCGACGTCACGCTTCGCGCGCTGGAGCTGGGAGCGGTGGACTTCTTCACCAAGCCCGCCGCCGACCTGGCCAACACTTTCATGGAGCATGCGCCCGAGATCTGCGCCAAGGTGCGACTCGCCGCCGGCGCGAAGCCGCGCGAGCGCACCGCGGTGGCCAGGCTGGACGTCGCACCGCGATTCTCCGCCGACGCGGTGTTGCCGCGCACGCAGACGGCGGGCAGCCGCGGCGGCACGCGGATCATCGCCATCGGCGCGTCCACCGGCGGCACGGAAGCCATTCGTGTCGTGCTCGAAGCCATGCCGCCCACGGCACCGCCCATCGTCATCACCCAGCACATCCCGGCGGCTTTCAGCGGCCCGTTCGCCGCACGCATGGATTCCTGCTCCGCGATGCGCGTGTGCGAGGCACGCGATGGCCAGCCCATCCAGCCGGGTCATGCGTACATCGCTCCCGGCAGCCAGCACCTGCTGGTGATGTGGGATGGCGCGCGCCACGTTTGTCGCCTGCACGACGGTCCGCCCGTGAACCGGCACAAGCCGGCCGTCGACGTGCTGTTTCGCTCCATGGCGGCCAGTGTCGGCGCCGCCACCATCGGCTGCCTGCTTACCGGCATGGGCGACGACGGTGCGCGCGGTCTTGGCGAACTCAAGGAAATCGGCGCGCCGACCCTGGTCCAGGACGAAGCCAGTTCCGTGGTCTGGGGCATGCCCGGCGCCGCGTGGAAGGCGGGTGCCGCCAGTGAGATATTGCCGCTAGACGCCATCGCCGCGCGCCTGCTCGCGCTTGCCCATACCCCCGTGCCCGCCGCCGCCCGCGTCGGCACCTGAACAACGAGACGTCATCATGTTGATCCCGAAGAACGAACACTCCGTCGGCTTCACCGCCAGCGCGATCGCGCTGGTACTGGTCCTGGTGTTCCATTCGGCCTGGGTCGCCCCGGTCGTGGTGGCCCTCCTGACCGCGACCTGGATCGCGATCAGCTTGCGTTCCGCCCCGGTGCCCGAAGTGGAAGTGGTACTGAGCAGCCACGCCAGCGACGAGGCGTCGGTGCGCGAAGCGATGGAAGACGTCCGTAGCGCCATCGTCGACGAACTCGGCCATGCCAGCCGCGAACTCAACCAGGCGCTCGACCTGCTGCGCGACGCCGTCGCCGAACTGGGCGGCGGTTTCAACGGCCTTTCTCACAAGACCGGCAAGCAGCAGAAACTGCTCAGCGAAATCATCGAGGGCGGTGGCAAGGGCATCTCGGTGCAGGACTTCGCCGACCGTACGGCTGGCCTGCTTGAGCACTTCGTGGGCCTGATCGTCCAGCTGTCGCGCGAGAGCCTGCGCATCGTCTACCGCATCGACGGCATGGCGAAGGAGATGGACGCCGTGTTCGCGCTGCTGAAGAACGTCAACACGATCGCGGAAGAGACCAACCTGCTGGCGCTGAACGCGGCGATCGAGGCTGCGCGCGCCGGTGAGTCCGGCCGCGGTTTCGCGGTGGTGGCGGGCGAAATCCGCAACCTCGCCCAGCACAGCAACCAGTTCAACGAGAAGATCGGCACGCACGTGGAGCGTTCGCGCACCGCGATGGAACAGCTGCGTGAGCTCGTCGGCAACATGGCGTCGCAGGACATGAACGTGGCGCTGTCCGCCAAGGGCGGCATCGACGAGATGATGGCGACCATCACCGAGTCCAACGCCCGCACCAGTGCGGCGGCTGACGAGGCCGCCACGATCAACCGTGGCCTGGGCAACGACGTCTCCACGACGATCCGCTCCCTGCAGTTCGAGGACATCCTCAGCCAGTTGCTGCACCAGACCCGTTCGCGCCTGGTCGAGCTCCAGGAAATCACCGCCGACTGCACCCGCGACATCGAGGAACTGGCTTGCGCGCCCGCCGACGCCAGCGAGCTCGGCACCCGCGCCCAGCGCGTCCGTTCCCGCCTGGCCGAGCAGCGTGAGCGTGCCCGCCTGCGCTCGCGCGGTCCCGCCCTCCAGCAGTCCATGGCTGCCGGCGACATCGATCTGTTCTGAGGAAAGCATCCATGGCCATCAACGTGCATCACGACACCGAGCAGGGCTGCCTCACCCTCCATCTGGGCGAGCGCTTCGACTTCTCGATCCATCGCGCTTTTCACGATGCCTGTCTGGGCGAGGTCAGCCCGGCGCGCAGCTACGTGCTGGACCTGGAACAGGTCACCGCCATGGACAGTTCGGCGCTAGGCATGCTCATGCTGCTGCGCGAGCATGCTGGCGGCGACCGCGCCGAGATCCGCATCGTCAACGCCGGCGCCGACCTGCGCAACACCTTGCGCATCGCGGGCTTCGACAAGCTTTTCACCGTGCACTGAAGCGGCATTTCGACCGATACGGTTTCACGGAACGCCCCGCTTTGTCGGGGCGTTTTTTTCTGGTGGGAGCCGACCCTGTCGGCGATCCCGCGGCGGCGGGCGGCGTGGGGCAGAGCCGTCGGCCGCCACCCTCGTCGCTCCGGTTACACCGTCGCTCGGGAAAGGATGCCGCTGTGCGGCCATGTTCTATGGCTGGCGCCCCGTCGCGCCCGTCGCGCCGGGCGGGGTTTCCGACTCGCCTTCCATGGCTCGGCGGAAACGGCCGGCCATCCAGGCCGGCCCCCTGACGGGCCTTTTCGCCCGTCGCTCCTCGGTTCCACAAGTCGCGACGAGGGCGGCGGCCGACGGCTCTTCCGAGCACTGAGGTGTTGTGCGGCAAAAGCCAACGCCCGCGACCGGGGTGGATGCCCTCTCCGTGTGACCCCCCACGCGGGTGGGAAGCGACACGTGGCGAGCGTCGCTCTTTCCCACCAGCCCAACCCCTGTGTCCAGAGAGCTGCCGGGCGCCACCCTCGGCGCGACATTAGGAGCCGAGGACGGGCGGGCGGACAAGGCCCGTAGGGGATCGGCCAGGACGGCCGATCGTTTCCGCTGAGCCAGGAAGGCGAATCGGAAACCCCCGCCCGACCGTCCGAGCCCGCCGGGGCGCAGCCATCAAACACGGCCGCGCAGCGGCATCCTTGCCCAAGGGACGGCGACTACCGTCGCGCCGAGGGTGGCGCCCGGCAGATCCCCCGCCACGCACAAGCCCAATGCGAGGGCGAAGCCGAGCCGTGCATGCAACCGGGCCCGCTGCCGCGGGATCGCCGACAGGGTCGGCTCCCACCACCATCGCCAACACCGATTTTTGCCGAAAATTCATGGCGGAATACCCCTAGATTGCCGCTTTTGCGCACTTCGGGGAGCGGTCTGGGCGTCTCATGAGTACGGGTGTGACGAGGGTCACAGTCGATGTTCGGCTCCCATATGGCAGGGGGCACTACCCAGGGCGCATGCGCCCAAGGAGTGATCATGAGCGAGCAGAAATTCACGAAGATCCTTACCCGAACCTTGCTGGCAAGCTGCATCCTCGCCGCCTCGGTCTCGATCACGGCTTGTAGCGGCCACGGGTCCACCCGGTCGGGCGGAGGCGGGGGCGGCACGGTGAATCCGGGCGGTGCTGGCACGGACGGCGGCGGTGGCGGTACCGGGGGAGGTACTGACGGCGGCGGTACGGGCGGCGGTGGTGGCGGCACCGATGGCGGTGGCGGCGGTACCGGCGGTGGTGGTGGCGGTACGGGTGGCGGCGGTACCGGCGGCGGCGGTGGTGGAACCGGCGGCGGTGGTGGTGGCGGTGGTGACGGCGGTGGTGGAGGTGGCGGCACTGGTACGCCACCGCCCAGTAACGCCGTGGGGACGATCGCGACGGGCGCCGGCAACATCATTTCCGCTATTGGCGGTGCGGTGTCGGGTGTCGGCACGCAGTTGCCCTCGACCACCATCCTGGGTGGCACGAGTGGCCTCGCCGACGGTCTCGGCGGCGCTGTCGATGGTCTCGGTGGCGCCGTGACCACGTTGGGCGACGGGATCAGCGATGGCCTCGGTCAGATCGGCAACACCTCCGATCCCATCGGTACGACCACGGACAGCCTCGGCAATGTCGTGGTCCAGGTGGGTGGCGCGGTGAACGATCTTGGCGGTGGCGTGAGCACCGTGGGTGCGGGTACGCCGATCACCCCGATCACGAGCGCCTTGGGCACCACGGTGTCCTTCGTCGGCTCGGGCGTCGAGCAGATCGGCGGGAAGCTCGACGGCGTGCTCGATTCGTCGGCGGCGAACTCGCTGACGCAGGCCCTGAGCGATGCGGTGACGCCGATCGCGGCTGCCCTGGGCGACAGCACGTCGCCGATCTCGTCAGGTAACCTGGTCGCCGCGGTAGGCAATGCTTCGGGTAGCCTGGTCGGTGGAACGAGCGAGGGCATTTCGAGCCTGGGCGCGAGCCTGGCCAGCGCGCCGGTTCCCGGTCAGCTGGGCGGACTCACCTCGACCCTTGGCGGCACGGTGGAAAGTGCGGGCGGAGCACTCGCTCCGTTGAGCACGGGCCTGTCCTCGGGCCTGGGTACCGCCGCCCCGGGTGCGGGTAACACCGTGGGCACCACGCTCGCGGGCGCGACGGGCACGGTCGCCGCATTGGGCGGCACGGTGTCCGGTATCGGTTCGGGCACGCTCTCACCGCTGGCGCCGTTGACCACGACGCTGGGCGGTGCCGTGACGACCATCGGCAACGGTGCGACCGCGGCGGTCAATTCGGGCGGTGCGCTGTCCGGTGTCACCGGGGCTGTCAGCACGGTCGTCAATGGCGTCGCCGGCGTGACGGGTACCGGCACGACCAGCGGCGGAAGCACCGGTGGCACGGCTGGGCTTGGTGGCGTCGTCGGTGGCGTGACCAACACCGTGGGCGGTGTCGTCGGCGGCCTCGTCGGCGGTCTGACGGGTGGTGCCATCGGAGGCACGGCCGATGCCGATAACGGCGGCGCCTTGAAGGGCCTGTTCGGCAAGCGCCGCTAAGGCGGCAGAGCGGCGACGGGCGGTGCGAAGGCATCGCCCGTCGCGGCTTCCGGGTCACGTGCGCGAGACGGTTGTCCGCGCCATGAGTCAGTTATCAGGGAGAGTCCATGAATCGATGGTTCGGCTGCCTTCTGGGCATGACCGTCGTGTGTTCCTCGCAGGCGCAGGTACGCGCCCCCGCCAATCCCTTGCAGACCCTTCCCCGCACGGAGACGCCGCAGCAGGCACCGTCGGTGAAGGTCAACGTACAGGCGCCCACCCGCGCGCTTGAAGCCTTGCTCGCCAGGCACCTGACGCCGTCGCGCTTCGACGTGACCGGGGTGACGTCGATCCCCTTCGCCGAGGTGGCCGCCGTGTTCGCGCCGATGCGTGGCAAGGATACGACCGTGGGCGAACTGATCGCCGCCGCCGATCGCGTCACCGCCATGTACAAGACCCGTGGCTACGCCTTGTCGTTCGCCTTCGTGCCGAACCAGACGTTCGCCGGTGGCGTGGTGAAGATCCAGGTCGTGGAAGGCTACGTCGCCGACGTCGACGTGCGCGGCGACTCGGGTAACCTGGAGCCGCGCATTCGTGCCATGGCCGCGCATATCGTCGGTGAGCGCCCGTTGCGCCAGGAAACGTTCGAGCGCTACACGCAGTTGCTCGGCCAGTTGCCTGGCCTGAAGGTCGCGGCGAACGTGGCTCCGCCCACGACGACCGATGGTGCGACCAAGCTCGACCTCGACGTGAAGCGGCAACGCTACGACCTGACCTACGGCCTGGACTTCAACCATCCTGGCGTGCAGGGCGTGCTGTCCGTTCTCGAAAACGGCGCGACGCCGCTCGGCGAACAACTGAGTGTTTCCACACTGTTTCCCAACGGTGGAGGGCAGCGCCTGTATTCGGCGGCCTACCTCCAGCCGATCGGCTCGCGTGGCTGGCAGGCCAAACTGGATGCCAGCCGCTATTGGGGCCAGCCCGATACCGACGAACAATTGCCCTCCTACCTCGATCACCGCTTGACCCAGGAGCGGCTCGCGCTTTCAGCGATCTATCCCCTGGTGTTGAGCAACACGCGCCGGGTCAACCTCACGATGGGCATCTACGCGTCGCGCCAGGACGACCGCTATCGCAACGTCGATACCGGGGTGATGCTGGCATTGCAGTCGAGTGTCCGCGTGCTCAATGCGGAACTGTCATGGCTCAAGGTCGGCGAGAAGACTTCGCGGCAGTTCGCTTTCGCCGTCGCGCATGGATTCGACAGCATGGGGGCGTATTCCCGCGCGGTGAGCAACATCGGCGTGCTGGGCATCGCGATGCCCGATGTGAGCTTCACCCGTTACACCGCGAATTTCGGTTGGTCGAAGGAGTGGGCGCACCGGTTTGGCACGGTGCTGCGCGGCACGGGCCAGTACAGCGACGACGCCCTGCCGTCGACGGAGCAGATCAACTTCGGTGGCCCCTCGTTCGCCTATGCCTATGATCCGGGCGACGCGGCGGGCGACAGTGGCTGGGCCGTGTCCGCGGAGGCCAACCGCGGTTTCGTGTCGGGTTCGAAGTGGATCAAGTCCATCGTTCCTTATGTCGCTTACCAGACGGCCCGGGTCTACCTCAACGGGGCCAGGCCGCTCATCGACCGGCTGGATTCCGCGGCCGTTGGCGTGCGAGCCTCGGACAGCAAGCACTATTCGATCGATTTCGCGCTGGCATGGCCGACCGGCGACAAGCCGCCCGAGAGCAACGACCGCGAAAAGCGCTGGAACCTCACCTTCAGTTACAAGCTGATGTAGCGCCCCCCACCGAGCCTTCACGAGAGCGGGGCGAAGATCGTGCGACCCAGCCGCGCGAGCCCCGCCATGCCGCTCTCCCTGCACCCGCCGCCGATCCGTTTCGACGAGGCACTGGAGCGTGTCGAGCCGGACGAGGCCGAAACCATCGAGCAGTTGATCGAGACCCTCACCCGCATCAACCGGACCACGCTGGAACACGAAAAGCACGCGCACCGTTCCGTGCACGCGAAGAGCCATGCCTTGCTCACCGGAGAGCTGATCGTGCCCGGTGACCTGCCACGGGAACTGGCCCAGGGCATCTTCGCGCGAGAGGGGCGTTATCCGCTGGTCATGCGCCTGTCCACCGTTCCGGGGGACGTCCTCGATGACAGCGTCTCCACCCCTCGTGGGATGGCGGTGAAGATCATCGGGGTGGAAGGCGAGCGCTTGCCCGGCAGCGATGGCGACACGACCCAGGACTTCGTCCTGGTCAACGGACCGGTTTTTTCGGCGCCGAACGCGAAACGCTTCGCCAGTTCGCTGAAACTCGTCGCGGCGACGACCGACCGCGCGGAAGGGGCCAAGAAGGCGTTGTCGGCGGTGCTTCGCGGCACCGAACGCGTGATCGAGGCGTTCGGCGGCAAGAGTGCCATCTTGATCAACCTGGGCGGTCAACCCGAGACCCATCCGCTGGGCGACACGTATTACAGTCAGGCGCCGCTGCGTTTCGGCGACTACGTGGTGAAGCTGTCCATCGCGCCGCACTCGCCGAACCTCACCGCGCTGACCGACACCGAGCTAGACCTCGACGGCAAGCGCAACGGCTTGCGCGAAGCGATGGTGGAGCATTTCGCGAGCCAGGGCGGCGAATGGGAGGTGCGCGTGCAGTTCTGCACGGACCCGGAAACCATGCCGATCGAGGATGCGTCGGTGGCGTGGCCGGAGGAGAAGAGTCCTTATATCGACGTGGCGCGTATCGTGCTGCCGCCCCAGCCGGCATGGAACGCCGTCCGGCGCGCGGCGATCGACGACGGCCTCGCCTTCAGTCCCTGGCACGGCATCGCCGCGCACCGTCCGCTCGGTTCGGTGATGCGTGCGCGCCGCGTGGCGTACAAGGTGATGGCGAGGTTCCGCGCGCACCACAACGGGGTGACGATCCGCGAGCCGCGTTCCATCGCCGACCTGCGGATCTAGGGCTTACCAGCCCATGTAATGCCCGCCGTTGATGGCGAGGTTGGACCCGGTGATCCAGCTGGATTCCTCGGCGGTGAGGAAGGCCACGGCATGCGCGATCTCCTCGGGCCTGCCCAGCCTGCCGACGGGAATCTGCGCCACGATCTTCGCGCGGATGTCCTCGGGCACGGCCATCACCAGGTCGGTGCCGACATAGCCCGGCGAGACGGTGTTCACGGTGATGCCGAAACGGGCGTTTTCCTGCGCGAGCGAGATGGTGAATCCGTGCACGCCGGCCTTGGCCGCCGCGTAGTTGGCCTGGCCGTACTGTCCCTTCTGCCCGTTGATCGAACTGATCTGGACGATACGGCCCCACTGCCGGGAGCGCATGCCTTCGATCACCGGACGTGTCACGTTGAAGCAGGCATTGAGGTTGGTATTCACCACCTCGGTCCACTGCTGGTAATCCATCTTGTGGAAGGTGGTGTCCCGCGTGATGCCGGCATTGTTGACCAGGATTTCCACCGGCCCGGCGAGGTCTTCCACCGCGCGGATCATGGCTTCCGCCGAGACGGGATCGGAGACGTCGCCCGGCACCATCACCACGTCGATTCCGTCGCGGATCATGTCCTCGCGCCAGGCCGCGGCGCGGGCCTCGTCGCGGTAGTTGGTGGCGACCCGGTGACCCTGCCGGGCAAGGTAACGCACGATCGCCGTACCGATGCCGCCCGTGCCGCCGGTCACCAGTGCCGTACGCTGCGTGATGCCTTGCTTCATCCTGGCCTGATTCCTGTAATGGCCCGTCGACCGGGCAAACGATTCTTATAGCGTCGGGCTGGAGGTAAGGCTACTGCGGCGTAGCGCCGCAGGTTCGAATCCGTTCAGAGCCTCGCGCAGGAGGGTGGCCGGATCGGCCGCTCCGGCGGCCACCTCGACGCCTAGCCGTCCAAGCGCCCCGTGCAGCGCAGGCAGCGGATCGGCCGGGTCCACGGGCTGCGCGGCCGTCGACTTGGACAGCTTCCGCCCCTCGGCGTCGAGGACCAGGGGCAGGTGCAGGTAACCCGGAAGCGGCAGCCCGAGCAGGCGTTGCAGGTAGATTTGCCGGGCAGTCGACTCGAGCAAATCCGCGCCGCGTACCACGTGGGTCACGCCTTGCTCGCCGTCGTCGACCACGCAGGCCAGCTGATACGCCCAGAAGCCTTCCACGCGACGGATCACGAAATCCCCCGCCACCTCGCGCAGGTTTTCCTCCTGGGGGCCCTGCAGGTCGTCCCGCCATCGGATCGTGAGGTCGGGCGTGCGCAGCCGCCATGCCGGGGGGCGCGAGGGATCGGCCGGTGCGACGCAATGGCCGTCGCGGTGGATGCCTCCATGGGCGGCGAGGTCGGCCCGGCTGCACCAGCAGGGAAACACGTGTCCCTCCCGGCGGAGCCTTTCGAACGCCGCTTCATACAGGTCGCCTCTGAGCGACTGGTAGACCGGTGGCCGGTCGGGCGGCATGCCGAAGGCATCCAGGGCGGAAAGGATCGCGGCAGCCGATCCGGGAACCTCGCGTGGGGGATCGATGTCTTCGATGCGCACGAGCCATTCCCCACCGGCGTGGCGAGCGACCAGCCAACTTCCCACGGCGGCCACGAGCGAGCCGAAATGCAGGGCGCCGGTGGGGGAGGGTGCGAAGCGTCCGCGGTAGCGTTGGTGTGTCATCGGGAAGCGGGTTGAGAGGTTTCTCATTGGTCGTGCGGCGCCGGGGGCTCAGTTTAGGCGATGCCGGTGTCCGGCCGCCCGCATCGGGACGGCTTTCCGTTGGGAGCCGGGGCTTCCGGCATTGAATGTTCAGCGTTCGCCCCGAAAACTTGTACCAGGCGGCGCCATACGCCAGCCGCCATGAGAGAGACTAGCCATGTTCAAACGTATTGCTTTGTTCGTCGCGACCAACCTCGCGGTCATCGTCTTGCTCACCAGCGTCTGCCATGTGCTGGGGATCGACCAGTGGGCCGCCCAGCGCGGCATGGGTATCGGCGGGTTGATCGTCTTCGCGTCCGTGTTCGGCATGGGCGGTGCCTTCGTGTCGCTGGCCATCTCCAAGTGGATGGCGAAGATGTCCACGGGCGCCAAGGTCATCACCGAGCCGCGCAACGAGTCCGAGCGCTGGCTGCTCGAGACGGTGCGCCGCCACGCCGAGAAGGCGGGTATCGGCATGCCCGAGGTGGCGGTGTACGACGCCCCGGAAATGAACGCCTTCGCCACCGGCATGAGCCGTAACAACGCCCTGGTGGCGGTGAGCACGGGCCTGCTCCAGCAGATGGACCGCGAGCAGGTCTCGGCCGTGCTCGGCCATGAGATCGGCCACGTCGCCAATGGCGACATGGTCACCCTGACCCTCATCCAGGGCGTGCTCAACACCCTGGTGATCGTGCTGGCCCGCGTGGTCGGCCGCGTCGTCGACAGCTGGCTTAGCGGTGGCCGCGATCGCGACGGCGAGGGCGGCATGGGCTACTTCGTGGTGGTGATGGTCCTGCAGATCGTGTTCGGCCTGTTTGCCTCGATCATCGTCATGTGGTTCTCGCGCTGGCGCGAATTCCGCGCCGACGCGGCGGGTGCCAACCTGGCCGGCCGGGCCTCGATGATCTCGGCCCTCCAGCGGCTGTCGGCCAACCACGGCGACACGACGCTGCCGCAGACGATCCAGGCCTTCGGCATTTCGGGCCATCTCGCCACGGGCCTGAAGCGCCTGTTCATGAGCCATCCGCCCATCGAGGAGCGGATCGCGGCGTTGCAGAACGCGCGCTGAGGCTGGCTGACTCGCCGACAGGGTCGGCTCCCACCAGAACGGTATACCGCATTCCGGACGGAGCCGCGGCCTGCCTGGTGGGAGCCGACCCTGTCGGCGATTCCAGCGACAACCCACCCTTTTTTCGGCCCCGCCCCGCCCACATAATCCGGTGTCTGTCCCACCCTGAAGGAACGGCACCGTGAGCCAGGAAACCCGTAAGTTCGAAGCCGAAGTCGCCCAGGTCCTGCACCTGGTCACCCATTCCCTCTACTCGCACAAGGAAATCTTCCTTCGCGAGCTGATCTCCAACGCCTCCGACGCCTGCGACAAGCTGCGGTTCGAAGCGCTGGCCGATCCCAGCCTCACCGATGGCGATGCCGACCTGCGCATCCAGGTCAGCTGGGATCCGGAGGCGCGAACCATCAGCGTCCGCGACAACGGCATCGGCATGAGCCGGGACGAGGTCGTCGCCAATATCGGCACGATCGCCAGTTCCGGCACCCGGCGTTACCTGGAAGCCCTTTCCGGCGAACAGAAGGCCGACGCCCGCCTGATCGGCCAGTTCGGCGTGGGCTTCTACTCCGCCTTCGTCGTGGCCGACAAGGTCACGGTGATCACCCGTCGTGCCGGCCTGCCCGCCGTCGAGGGCGTCCGCTGGGAAAGCGACGGCAAGGGCGAGTACAGCCTCGAAGACACCAGCGTCACCGAGCGCGGCACCACGGTGGTGTTGCACCTGAAGGCCGACGAGGACGAGTTCCTCAAGTTCTGGACGTTGCGCAGCGCGATCACCAAGTATTCCGACCACGTGGCCTTCCCGATCCGCATGCCCGCCGAAAAGGACGGCAAGCCGGACCCGACCGAGTGGACGACGATCAATTCGGCCTCCGCATTGTGGTCGCGTCCGAAGAGCGAAATCACGGACGAGGAATACCAGAACTTCTACAAGGCGTTGGGCCACGACTTCAACGATGCGCTCGCCTGGACGCATAACCGTGTCGAGGGCAACCAGAGCTACACCACGCTGCTCTACGTGCCGGAGCAACCGCCATTCGACCTGATGATGGGCGGCCGTGACGAGCGCAAGGGATTGAAGCTCTACATCAAGCGCGTCTTCATCATGGATGCGGCCGAGGAGCTCCTGCCGAACTACCTGCGCTTCGTTCGTGGTGTCGTCGACGCCGACGACCTGCCGCTCAACGTGAGCCGTGAAATCCTCCAGCAGAATCGCCAGCTCGAGCGGATCAAGACCGCCTGCGTGAAGCGCGTGCTCGACCTGCTCGAGAAGATCTCGCGCGACGAGCCGGAGAAGTTCGCCACCTTCCTCGCCGGCTTCGGCAACACGCTGAAGGAAGGCATCGTCGAGGACACGGCGAACCGTGAACGCATCGCCAAGCTGCTGCGTTTCGCTTCCACGAAGGGCGACGGCGCGGCGAAGACGGTTTCGTTCGACGACTACATCGGTCGCATGGCGGTGGGACAGGACACCATCTGGTACGTCACCGCCGATAGCTACGCCGCCGCTGCCGGTAGTCCGCAGCTCGAAGCGCTGAAGGCCAAGGACATCGAGGTTCTCCTGATGTCCGATCGCGTGGACGAGTGGATGCTCGGCTACCTGACGGAATACGAAGGCAAGCGCCTGCGTAACGTCGCCAAGGGCGAGTTCCCGCTGGACGAAGCCGACAAGGCGAAGCAGGAAGCCGCCGCGGTCGAGGCCGCACCGTTGCTGGAACGCACGAAGAAGCTGCTCGGCGATCGCGTGGGCGATGTGCGTGTCTCGGCGCGCCTCACCGATTCGCCATCGTGCCTGGCGCTGGCGGATTTCGACCTGGCCCCGCACCTCGCACGCCTGTTGCGCGAAGCCGGCCAGGACGTGCCCGAGTCGAAGGCCGTGCTGGAACTCAATCCGGAGCATCCGCTGGTGAAGCGGCTGGCCGGCGAGAGCGACGATGCGAAGGCTGGCGATATCGCGGGGCTCTTGCTCGAGCAGGCGGAGATCACGGCTGGCGCGCAACTCGCCGATCCGGCGGCGTTCGTGCAGCGGATGAACCGGGTGTTGCTGGGTTAGTCACAGCGAATCGCCGACAGGGTCGGCTCCCACCAGGCCAGTTTTGGATGGCTCAGCTAGTCCAGGATAACTTGGTGGGAGCCGACCTTGTCGGCGATCCTGCGGCAGCGGGCCGGGTCGTAGCAAGCACCCATCGCCGCTGAAGCGGCTCCCACAGACAAGCAGGCCCCAGTGGGTAAGTGGGCCGTCAGTGTGGTGGGAGCCGACCTTGTCGGCGATCCGCGGCAGCGGGCCGGGTCGTAGCAAGCACCCGTCGCCGCTGAAGCGGCTCCCACAGATAAACAGGCCCCTAGCAAGCAGGCCCTCGCAAGCTGGCCCCTCGCAAGTAGGTTCTTCGTGAGCTGGCCGTCGCACGAATGACAGCTCGCAGTGGCCGCTGCTATCGTCGCCATCCATGTCCGCCTTGCTGATCCTCTTCGTCTGCCTCGCCCTCGGCATGCTCTGCCGGCGCTTCGTCGCGCTTCCCGAAGGGATCGTGCCCGGGATCAACTGGTGGGTGCTGAATATCGCGCTGCCTGCGCTCGTGCTGGCGCTCGTGCCGAAGGTGACGGTCGATGCGCAGCTATGGTTTCCCGTCGCGGGCATGTACGTGACCTTCTTCGGCGCGTGGGCCGTGTTCGCCACGCTCGGCAAGGTGCTCTCGTGGTCGCCGCACCGGATCGGCTGCCTGACCCTCGTCTGCGGACTCGGCAATACCTCGTTCATGGGCTATCCGATGATGGAGGCCCTGCATGGCAAGGCAGGCCTTTCGATCGCCGTGATCGCCGATCAGCTCGGATGTTTTCCGCTGCTGGCTGCCGGGGGCATCGTCGTGGCGTCGATCTATTCAGGACGGGGTGCGAGCCTTCCTGCGATCGCGCGTCGCGTGCTGACCTTCCCGGCGTTTCTTGCGCTGGTGGCTGGCGTGATCGTGGGCCTGGCCGGGGGCTGGCCGGAAGCGGTGGAGAAGCTGTTGCTGCAGATTGGCCAGACGCTGACGCCACTGGCTCTGTTTTCCGTGGGTCTGCAATTCCACCTGCATCTACGCCGTGAGCAGATCGGGCCGCTGCTCGCAGGGCTCGGTTGGAAACTGCTGTTGGCGCCCCTTGCCACGTTGGGCATCGGTCTGGCCGCGGGCGTCGGGGGCCTGACGCTTACCGTGGGAGTTCTCCAGGCCGCCATGGCACCGATGATCTCGGCGGCGATCCTTGCCGATCAGTACGGGCTGGAACCGCGCCTGGCCAATACCGTGCTCGGTGCGGGCATCCTGCTCTCCCTGGTGACGATTCCGGTGGGCAATCTGTTCCTGCCGGCAGGATGAGCCTTGGTAACGCACGGGCACGACCATACCCTCTGCGCATGACCGATCCGACGACCTCCCCGGGTGTACGCGCCGATGTGTGGCTCTGGGCCGCACGCTTCTTCAAGACCCGTAGCCTGGCCAAGCAGGCGATCGATGGCGGCAAGGTGGAACTCAACGACGCGACGTGCAAGCCCGCCAAGCTGGTGCACGTGGGCGACACGCTCCGGATCAACCGGGGCGAGGAGCGTCTGGCCTGCGTTGTCCTGGCGCTTTCGGAAAAGCGCGGACCGGCGCCGGAAGCGCAGAAGCTCTACACGGAAACGGAAGAAAGCATCGCTGAGCGCGCGCGCCGGAAAGAGGATCGCCGCCTCACGGGTGGCGCCTTGCTGCGCCCCGACTCACGTCCGGACAAACATGCGCGGCGCCTGATCCAGGATTTGAAGAAGACCCTCTGACACAAGCCCCAGAAAAACCGCCCCCCGAATCCCTACCCGGGCTGCTGACTCGGATAGGGAAGGGGGACGCCACGGGGCCGGAAGATGGAGAGTCATAAGGCCCCGTGAAAGCGGCCTGGAAACTATAGGTAGCGCCGCCGGCTTAGGGAATTCGTTTGTTCGAATCGAACCGATAGTGCCGCCCTATGGTTCAACGCAGCATTTTCCTCAGCTTGTAGAGCTGGTCGAGCGCCTCGCGCGGCGACAGGTCGTCCGGATCGACCGCCCGTAGCGCTTCCTCCACAGGGGATGGCAGCGGCGGTGCGAACAGACCCATCTGCGGCGCCGCCGCAGGCGGTGTCACAACCGCGGCCGTGACTTCGTGTCCCTGCTCCAGCGCGGACAGATAACGGCGCGCATCCGCGATCACGGACTTGGGCAATCCCGCCAACGCGGCCACCTGCAACCCGAAACTGCGGTTCGCCGGACCGTCCTTGACGGTGTGCATGAAAACCAGCTGTTCGCCGTACTCGACGGCGTCGAGGTGGACGTTCGCGATGGTCGGGAATTCGCCCGCCAGCTCCGTGAGTTCGAAGTAGTGCGTCGCGAACAAGGTGAACGCGCAGCTGGTGGCGGCCAGATGGACGGCCGCGGCGCGCGCCAGCGAGAGGCCATCGTAGGTGCTGGTGCCGCGGCCGACTTCATCCATCAACACGAGGCTGCACTCGGTGGCGTTGTGCAGGATGTTCGCCGTCTCGCTCATTTCCACCATGAAGGTGGATTGGCCGCGCGACAGGTCGTCGCCGGCGCCGATGCGGGTGAAGATGCGATCGATCGGCCCGATGGTGGCGGCCGATGCGGGCACGTAGCTGCCCACGTGCGCGAGCAGCACGATCAACGCGTTCTGGCGCATATAGGTGGACTTACCGCCCATGTTCGGGCCGGTGATCACCAGCATGCGGCGGCTCTTGTCCAGGGCGAGGTCGTTCGGCTCGAAGGGTTCGTCGCGAACCTTCTCGACGACGGGATGGCGGCCGCGATCGATGCGGATGCCCGGTACATCGGTCAATGCCGGTGCCGCCCAGTCCAGCGTCTCGGCACGCTCGGCGAGGTTGGCCAGCACGTCCAGTTCGGCCATCGCCGCGGCGGCGGTTTTCAGTTCGGGCAAGTGCTCGATCAGCTTGTCGAGCAGCAGTTCGTACAGTGCCCGCTCGCGCATCAACGAGCGTTCCTTCGCGGACAGCACCTTGTCCTCGAACTGTTTCAGTTCCTCGGTGATGTAGCGCTCGGCGTTCTTCGTGGTCTGCCGGCGCGTGTAGTGCTGTGGGGCTTTCTCCGCCTGCGCCTTGGTGATTTCGATGTAATAGCCGTGGACGCGGTTGTAGCCGACCTTCAACGTCGGGATGCCGCTGGCGGCTTTCTCGCGTTCCTCCATGTCGACCAGGAACTGATCGGCGTTGGTGGAGAGGCGGCGCAGTTCGTCCAGTTCCTCGTCGTAGCCTTCGGCGAGCACGCCGCCGTCGCGAAGCAGCACGGGCGGCTGTTCGACGATGGCACGGGCAAGCAGGGCGGCGGTCTCCGCGTGATCGCCGATGCGTTCGACGAGGCCGTGCAACAAGGGACTGTCGATGCCGGCGATGTCGTCGCGCAACCCGGGGGCCGCGGCGAGGCCATCGCGCAACGTGGAAAGATCGCGCGGACGCGCCGAGCGCAAGGCCACGCGCGCCAGGATGCGCTCTAGGTCGCCGATGCCGCGCAGGCGCTCGCGCAAGCTCGCGTGACGGCGTGCATCGATGAGGCTGCCGATCGCCTGGTGACGGCCACGCAGCACGTGGCGGTCGCGTAGCGGACGGTTGAGCCAGCGGCGCAGCAGGCGCGCGCCCATGGGCGTCACCGTCTCGTCGAGCACGCCCAGCAAGGTGTTCTCGACGTTGCCGCTCTGGTGGGTATCGATTTCCAGGTTGCGCCGCGTGGCGGCATCCATGGCGATGGTCTCGCCGGCGTTCTCCACCGCCATGCCGGTGAGATGGGGCAGGGCGCTCTTCTGGGTTTCCTCGACGTAACCGAGCAGGCAGCCGGCCGCGGCGATGGCCAGGGGCATGCCATCCACGCCGAAACCGAGCAGGTCACGTGTCTTGAAGAAGCGGCACAACTCGCGCGTGGCCGCATCTCCGTCGAAGTGCCATGGTTGGCGCTTGCGCAGGCCCGGCAGGGAGGACACGAGCTTGGGCCAGGCCACGTCCTCGCCGACCAGCGTTTCGGCAGGCTGCAGGCGAGCCAGCTCGGCGGCCAACCCTTCGGCCGACGACACTTCGGTGAGCAGGAAGCGACCGGTGGAGAGGTCCACCCAGGCCAGCCCATAGCCCTTCGGCCCAGCGGCGATGGAAAGCAGCAGGTTGTCGCGGCGCTCTTCCATCAGCGCGGCGTCGGTCACGGTGCCGGGCGTGACGATGCGCACGACCTCGCGCTTGACCGGACCCTTCGACGTGGCCGGGTCGCCGATCTGCTCGCACAGCGCCACCGATTCGCCCAGCCTCACCAGCCGAGCCAGGTAATTTTCCACGGCGTGGTAAGGCACGCCGGCCATGGGAATGGGGGCGCCGGCCGACTGGCCGCGTTGGGTCAGGGTGATGTCGAGCAACCGCGCCGCCTTGCGCGCGTCGTCATAGAAAAGCTCGTAGAAGTCGCCCATCCGGAAGAACAGGAGGATGTCCGGATGCTCGGCTTTCGCCGCGAGGTACTGGCGCATGAAGGGCGTATGCCCGGCGGCCACCGAGGTGTCTTCTGCTAGAGCCATGATTTTCCGAGGTCGATCGATGGAGGTGGGCCGATGCCGGCACGCTGGCCGTACATGATAAGCGACGTCGGGCGGGCTTGCCGGGAACGGCCATCGTGCAGGGCGGAAGGCTGACACATGCACGGTTTCCCGGTGGCGTGGCTGGTACTGTCCGTCTGGAGCTAAAACCATGAACTATAGGAGGGTCGATGTCCGGCACATTCAGGAAGATGAGGGAACGTAGTTACCTGGCTCACGCGGCCGCGCTGGGTATGACTTTCCTCATTGCGAGCCACGCGGTATTCGCGAGCGAGCGAGGCCTTGGCCCGGCGTCGGCCACGGCCGTGGAGGGGCAGTGGGGCTATCGCAGCGACTGCGGTTCGGGGCATTACGTGCAGTTTTCCGCCAAACCGGCGGGCGCCGATGTCGAGGGGACGTGGTCCGACAGTACACGAGCCGGAGGCGAGTCGGGCTCGTTCAAGGGCCAGCTGCGCGAGGGCAAGCTCTTCGTTCGCTTTTGCAGCGACGAAGAGACCCGGGGCGGCTTCCCGCTATGCCCGGCCTACGGTACGGGTGACGACGCGTACTTCGTGCCCGTTGGCAAGGATCTCGCCTGGTACCGGACGTGGGGCTCCCCCGCCGACGGCAAGTTCCAAAAATACGTGGAATTGCATCGCACGGTCCACGGCGAAAAGGTGCCGCTGGATACCCGTTGTCCGACCGGTTCGAACTGACGACATCCCTGAAGGAGATAGAGCATGCCTGGATTGACCGACAACGCTGACGGGATGTGAGGAGCCGCCCCTCGCGGGGCGGCTCCTCCGGCTTTACGCCCGCAACGGACCCTGTTGCTGGCTTTGCACTTGCGCTTCCGCGTGCTGTTGCGCCTGAGCCTGCGTCTGGCCGTGTGGTATGGCTTCCGCGCTGCTCTGTGCCAGCGGCGTCCGCGTGGCCTGGAGCACGTCGACTTCGGCGACCTGCTTGAACGGCGACTTGGCGTCGCCCTGCACCGCGTAGGCCCTGCTGGCATCGTCGCTGAGCGCCACGTGGTCGATCCGTTGCATGCCGTTCGTCACGGCGGCGGCCGTGAGTGAGCCCGCGATCATGCTCGTATGCGGACCCGACGCCCGTCCATGCTGCGCATCGAGACGCTGGACGCCTTCGAGCGCCTGGCGATACATGTCGTTCGATGGATGGTTGGCATGGTCGAGCGAGGGCACGTCGGTGTGCTGACGATTGGCATCGAGTGCGCGCAAGGTCTTCGGTCCCGCGATGCCATCGGCTTCCAGGCCATGAGCACGCTGGAAAGCCTGTAAAGCCTCCTTCGTCTGCGGCCCGAAGTCCGCATCGGCGGCGGGTGGCCGACCGTTCGACGCGACATAACCCTGGTCGCGCAGTTGGCGCTGTAACGCCTCGACCGCCGGTCCACTTGCTCCTGCGCGCAGAGACACGTTTTCCTGCGCGGTAGGCTGCGCGGTTTTGCCGGTGTCCGGTGCGGTGGGCGGGGTATCTTGCCGTTGCGGTGTCTGTTCCAGTGCTTTCAACGTCGCGGGGCCGACTACGCCGTCCGGCTTCAAGTGGTGGTCCGTCTGGAAGCGCTCGATGGCGAGGCGGGTTTCCTTGCCGGCATGACCATCGACTTTCAGCGGGTGGCCCGCTGAATCGGTGTAGCCATGGGCATTGAGCAGCGTCTGCACCTGCTCTGTTTTTTCCTTGCTCATGCCGTGCGAGGCCTTCGCGGTGGGCATCGCTTCGGGGCCGCCCGGCTTGTAACCCTTCTCGATGGCGTTCTGCCATGCCTCGGCCGCGTTCCTGCGTTCGCCGAGGCCGTTGTGTCCGCCGTTGATGTCCTTGCATGCGGCGTCCACGTCGGTCTGGTGACCATTGGCCTGAACGCGATCCTTCCAGTACTGGATGGCGATCCTTGCAGCCACTTCCTTGTCTTCCGCGAGCTCGGGATGATTCACGAGATCGAGCCCCAGTTCCTTGCCCATCTTCTCGTAGCCGGCGCGGCCGGTGAGCTGGACATAGCCACGGCCGTGGAAGGTCCAGCCATCTCCGGGCTCGGTATTGCCGAGATTCTTCTTGCCCCAGGCGCCACCGTAGATTTCGTTGGCGATGGCCTCGGGACCGCCCGCGGCGATCTTGTTGGCCTCGGCGAGCGTATTCATCCCGTTGCGGCCGGGGAACACCTCGAGGAGACGGCTACCGGAGTAACCGAGGCCTTCGGTCATGCGGGAATATCCACCCGACTCGACCTGCATCTGGCCCATGAAATTGCTCAGTTCCTTGGGGTCTGTAATACCCGCCTTCATGGCGGCGTCCATCAGATAGTCGGCGTTTTCTTTCGCGGACATGGTGTAACTCCTGATTAATGAAAGGAAGGATCCGTCGAGCGATCAGCGCGTGGGGATCCCGTTTTTCTCGATCGCGGGGTCACTCTTCCATTTGAGTGTCGCGTCGATGAGTGCGTCTTCATCCGTGTCGGTGACCTTGCCGGCCTGGCAAGTGCTTTGCTTCACCGGTTTTGCCTGGCCATCCTTCAAGACCACCAATCCACCGTCCTGCAGGTTGTTGGAGCCCGACACGGAATAGACGACATACTTGAAACCGGCATTCGTGAAGGCATAGGCGTAGCCCCCGGTATTGCCGGCGAAGGTCAGGTGCGTGCGAGTGAACTCACCCTCGTTTCCAGTGGCCGGAAAAGTCATTTCGGGTTTCGCTGCGTCACGGCCATAGGCGTAGTAGAAGCGTCCGTCACCGTGAGCCACGTCACCTGCGGCGCACATGGAAACGGTCTTGGTGCTGCCGGCGAGGGGGCAGGAAAACACGACCTGGTCGGACTTGCCGCACAGGGTGGCCGGTGCGGTGGTTGCCAAGGCGGTTGCCGGGAGGATGGCGGTTGCGACTGTCAGTAATAGTGCTTTTGCGGCAGGATTCATGAGATGGCTCTGTTCAGGGAAAGAAAAACAACAGTTGCGTGTATCTGTGGTCTTGTCAGATGGAGAGCGGTTCGATCTTCGCCTTTTCCATCAATCGCGACGTGAAGTATTTGTCCTGGTAGTAGCGGATCTTTTCGCACATCACCGGGTGTGGAATGCCTTCGTAGAGGAACACTTCCTTCTCGGTGCCCATGGCTTTCAATTCCTGCGGAAGCATGAGTGCACGTTTCTCCTCGGAGTGACTCTTCGACACGTCGCCCTTCTTGCTCTTGGTGATGTTCTCGCGGCGTACCGTCGTATAGCCGAGCATGTCGGAGTAATCGTTGGCGTCCTGCTGTTCGCGCGGGGCGTAGACGATTTGGAGCGCATGGTTCGTGATGACCGTGCGTGACACATCCTTGCCGTAAGTGGCGTCGAGCTGGGCCATGCTCTGGATGATGGGAAGGAGGCGGATGTTGTAGCCCGCCATGTACGACACCGCCGAGGCAATGATCTCCACCCTGCCGATCGATGTGAACTCGTCCATGAGCAGCAGGCACTGGTGCTTCAGGGTCGGATCGTTCTGTGGCAGCACCTTGGTATTGAGGTTGATCAGCTGGCTGAAGAACAGGTTCACGATCAGCTTGCTCTCGGCCAGCTTGTTCGGCTGGATACCGATATAGATCGTCATCTTCTTCTTGCGTACATCGGTGAGCAGGAAATCGTCCTCACTGGTGGCCGCGTCCAGCACGGGGTTGATCCAGGCGTTCAACGGCTCCTTGAAGGTACCGAGGATGGAGGCGAAGGTTTCGTTGGCTTGCGAGAGGAGGTTGGCGAAGGCCGATTGGGCGTTGGCGCTCAGGAAGGGTTCCTTCGAGAGTCGCGTGTACAGCTCGCGCAGGTCGGTGCCATCGCCCGACGACAGGCGATAGATCATGCCCAGGGTAGGCTTGCTGCGCACGATCGTCGGCCGGCCTTTCTTCTCGTCGTCCTCCCACTTCTCGCAGAGGTATAGCGAGAACGCCATGAAGGCGTTGCGCGCCTGGCTCACCCAGAACTTCTGGTCGTCGGATACGTCGGGGTAGAGCATCGAGGCGATGCTCATGAGGTCCGACACGCGGAATGCGGGGTCCTTGGAGACATAACTCAATGGATTCCAGCGGTGCGTGCGACGGTCTTCGGCGAACGGGTTGAACAGATAGATTTCCTGCCCCTGCGATTTGCGCCAGCCACTGGTCAGGTCGAAGTTCTCCTGCTTGATATCCAGCACCACCACCGATTCCTGGTAATCGAGCAGGTTCGGGATCACCACGCCGACGCCCTTGCCCGAGCGGGTGGGCGCGGCGAGAATCACGAACTGCTGGCCAGGAAGACGGACCAGGTTGCCCTTGAACTTGCCCACGAGGATGCCGTTCGGAGCGGGGGAGAGCATGTTCTGCTTGCGCAGGTCGGAGGCGGTGGCGAAGCGGGCGTCGCCGTGCATGGAAGGCTTCTTCTTTCGCAGAAGAAGGAAGAAGCATGCGCACCATGTCAGCAGGGGAAGTCCGAAGCCAAGACCGCCCGCGGCCTTGATCTTCCACGCGTACGATTGGACCTGGGGCAGATCGAGCACGCGCAGGTAATCGACGTACGTGCCCAGCTTTAGCGGCACCTGCCCGAGCCTGAGGAACAACAGCGTCAGATAGCCGGCGAGCAATTCACCGACGATGAGCGCTAGAACGAGCAGTCCGGCCGCCCAATATCCCCTGGTTCTTGTCATGCGTTTCTTACCTCTTCCTTTCGTTCTGCAATGTCACGGACCAGGTGCTGGCTGCGTCCTTTCCTGGGTCGTCTGCTGGACTGTCGCTTGCGCCTGCTGCCGGGCGTGTGCTGCAACTTGCTTCCATTCAGCGCTGCTTTCGGCTACCGACGTCTGTGCAGCTTGTTGGGTCTGCACCTCGGTCAACTTCTTCAAGGGAGAGTTCAGGTCGCCCTGAACGCCGTAGATGCGTAACGTGTCGTCGCTGAGAACGGCACGATCGATACGGTCGAGCCCGTCCTTGCGGGCGGATACGACGAGTTTTCCGGCGACGTTGTCGCTCGTGACATCAGGGGTGCGGGAATGCGCCCGATCGAGTTGATGAACGGCTTCGCGGGCCTGCTTGAACAGCCCGTGGTCCGGATGGGCGACGTGGTCCAACGGCACGGAAGGCTTATCGTGTTCGAACCATGACCCGGGATGGGTGAGGGTGTTCCATCCGTCGGCGATACCGTTGCCCAGGTGCTGCGCACCCTGCTTCAGATGGTCGAGGCCCTCCCGCGCTTCGTGGACCACCTGGGCGACACCCTTCTCGATGGCTCGGGCACCGTGTTCGACCGCCTCTGCAACCCGATGCTCGACGGCATCCTTGAACTCCCCGATGGCCTTGGGAATTTCCCAGGAAGCCGACAGGCCCAGACGAATATCTCTTACGTCATTGCGATACCGGTCGACCATGCCCTCGTGCGCGCGATAGCGGGCCTGGTTCTCGGGGGCGATGATCGACTGGCCGAGAAGTTTGCTATCCGGCACGAAATTGTCGATGGCGTGCGCGTCGAAATCCGTTGCCTTGATCGGATTGCGGGGGCTCAGGATGCCACTGTCGTCGCGATAACCGGCGTGCGTCAGGGTATCGATATCTTTCTGCGCGGCATAGATCCTGACCTCGCCGAAATGTGGACTCGCCGCGCTGACCAGATCACCAGCCCGTACGTGGTCGATGACCTGTGTTCCACCCTCAGGCACCCCTTCACGCAAACCGGCCGCTCCATAGGCGTTGAAGGTCTCGCCTTTCAAACCATATTTGGACGCGTTCAACTCGGCGAGGGTGCCGCCAAGGGAATGACCGGTAACCGTGATCTGCAACGGACGATGATGCAGGTCCGCTTCCAACTTCGCGCGTTCGAGCACACGTTCCGTGAACGCTTCTGAATCGGAACGCTGAAGGTTCAGGCCGGTGAGAACCATGCCCGCATCCACTCCGCCATCCTGCACTGGCTCGCGATCGAACTCTGTACCACGATACGCGATGACGATTTCACCCGTATCCAGCCGGCGATAAGCCGTGGCCTGGAACCCTGTTAGCGGATTGCTCGCAACATCGATGGCTTCGTAGGCAACGCCACCGAGTTCTTTCGGCTTGTTGAGAACGGGGTCGTGGTACGAATCCTGGGCGAGTAAGGCGTAGTCCGTGGACGAGAGGCTCATGGATGCTTCTCCTCGGCATGGACGGTGATGGAGAACGTGGCGTTGGCCTCATCCTGGTATTGCGCGCGATCCGTCTCGCCGACGTCCACACGATCCAACTGCGTCGTCGCATAGGAGCGATTCGAGTAATAGCGAGTGACGGGCTTGCCCTTGAAGAGTTCGTCGCGGAAGAGCGGCGCGCTGAAATCGACCTGTTTCACAAAAAGGTTCGCGCTCGCCGCGACCACCGACCAATGACAGACTCCCTTGCCATAGTAATCTTCGTCCTGGAGAAGATCGGCGAACACTTCACCCTTGTAGACGTTGTTTCCGGCTGGCGTAAGAGTGATGGGTACGCGTTTCTCGGGCGCCACGGTGGCTCCGGTAACCGGCGTTAGCGGCACGCATGCTTCGTTGGTCACTCGGTAGTCCACCACTCCCTCGACGCGATCGAACGGGCCGGGTGCGCCATCCACCTTGACGGTGATCTCGTAGCGCATCCGCGGATGAGGATTGAGCTTGATATCGGGCTTGTTCATCGTGGCACCGTATGCGGCGGAAGTCAGGGGGAGGAGCGTGGCGAGTAGAGCGGTCGTTGGTCTCATCGGCCTACCTGCCCATGGCCGGCCCGGCCGGCGTGTGATTTTGTTGCTGCATGGAAAGTGCTTGCGAAGGCACTTCGGGATTGGATTGCTGTTGCGCCGCCAGGTCATGGAGCACCGATGTATTCTCCTTGACCGACGTGGAAATACCGACCTCGGTAGATATCTCGGCGACCTTCTTGAATGGTGAATTCAACTCACCCTGTACAGCGTAGGCCCGTTGGGCGTCTTCGCTCAGAGCTACGTGGTCTATACGGTTCATGCCTTCGCGGCGCGCCACGACGGTTAGGGAGGCAGCCAGGTTTTCGCTCAGCATGTCCGGCGCTCGGCCGTGCTTCGTATCCAGCTGATAGACGGCCTGGCGCGCCTGCTCGAACAGTTTATTATCAGGATGCGCAGCGTCGTTCAGTTGCGGCGGGTTCACCAGCTTCTCGAGCTCCAATGAACCATATTTCGATCCCCACAATGCGGTTGCTGCTGGCTCCGCGACCAGTCCGGCCGCTCGCATGACGTCTATCGTGCCCGATGCGGCATGGCGCGCCCCCGTTCCAACAAGCTGCGCGCCGTGCTTGGCCTGATCTGCCACGGCGTGACCGGCAGTTTGCATGCCGTCGATAACCATGTCGCGAGTTTCCCAGATGACCGCGGCATGTTTTCGAATCTCAAAGACCTCCGATCTGTACTGATCAACAAGCACGCGGTTATCGCGATAGATCTGCTCATGGTCTGGAGTAAGGATCGACCCTCTGCCGACGGCGCTCCGAGGTGTGAAGTTGTCTATATAGTGTGATGTGAAGTCAACGCCTTGGGCGGTTCTGAAGATCTGCAGTCCCCTGTCCCTGCCGTACCCGGCATCACCCAGTCGATCGATATCTTCCTTGGTGGCGTATACCCTCACTTCACCGAAATGGCTGCTGGCTGCACTAACTGGATCTCCCGCACGCACGTGATTGATCACGTCATGGCCGCCCCGAGGTATGCCACCAAGTCCTGCGGCGCCGTATGCATTGAAAGTCTCGCCTCGAAGATTGAAACGGCAGGCGTTCATTTCGGCCAGCGTGCCGCCGAGGGAATGCCCCGTTACGCTGACGTTGAACGGCCTACGGGCAACCAATGCGTCATAAGCCGCCCTGTCGATCACCCGTCGGGTGAATTTTTCTGCGTCCGCCGCCTGTGCATTTATGCCGGCGAAAACCATGCCTGCGTCGACCAAGCCATCGCGGGCCGCTTCCCTGTCGAACTCAGTTCCACGATAGGCGATGACGACTTCGAACGTGTCTAATCTCCTATAAGCGACGCCCTGGAACCCCGACGAAGTCGCGTCGACCTTATCGATGACCGCGTACTCGACACCGTCCAGCTTGACCCGAGCACCGGATCGAGTCGTCGTGTATGCATCCTGTGCCAGAAGTGCGTAATCCGTATGCCGCAGCGTCACTGGTCACTCTCCCTCGCATGCACGGTGATAGAGAAGGAGTTGTCCGGGGTGCCATATCTCGTCGAGTCCGTGTCTCCTGAGATATCGAACTCTTTGGCAGACATTTCGTACGCCTGCTTCGGGAAATAGCTAGTGACCTTCCTGCCGGCCAATAGGTCATCGTTGAATAATGAAGCAGTAAAGGTTCCCGCCTTGATCCGGGCCCCGATTCCAACGGCAACAAGAGACCATTCGCACGTACCGAGCCCGAAGTAGTCCTGATTCTTGATTAGGTCGAGGTAGACAGTTCCTCGAAAAGTGCCGTCGGTAGCCTGTTCAATATCCACGGGCGCCGAAGTTCGGGGCACACGTCGTGCACCCGAAATCGGCGCCTGAGGAACGCAGGATTCGTTCTTTACCTGGAAATCCGCCCGTGCGTCGATACGATCGAAGGCACCCGGTGGATCTTTGACTGTCACGACGATCTCGTAGCGTCGTTGCGGGTTGGCGTTCAGTTCGATGTTGGGGTCCATGTTTCCACCACATGCTGTAAGTGAAAGAAACAGGCCAGGGACGGTGACCTGCACGATCCGCCGCATGAGGCCCAGGTGGGTCATGCGGGGAGGTGCGCTAGGGACGAATCGCGCGAAAAGGGGATCCCCCGGTCCCTGATGGACCGAGTGAAGATTTGAAGCAAGGGGGCCGGAGCAGGCCCCTTATCGCAGCTGAAGTCGGATTTACAGTTGGAGTAAGTCTGAACGCGCCGAGCATAAGTAATCATATGGCTCTCCCGGGTTACACGCCGAATGTAGGCTGCGAGAAGTGCGGCTGCGGGCCGGCTTGCCGTTGGGATTGATCGTTCGTTGGATCGGCGGTCGAGGATTTGGCCAATTCCGCCGTGCTCTGCGCGACCGGTGTATTGACGGCTGGTGCCGTTGGAACCTCGGCGATGCGCTTGTGCGGAGAGTTCATGTCACCGGCCACGGCATATGCGAGGCTGGCATCCTCACTCAACACGACGTTATCGATCGACCTCAGGCCTTCCCGTTTTGCTGCGACTGTCAACGAGGCGGCGAGGTTGTCGCTCTGTTGATCTGGTGTTCGTTGATGCTGGGCATCCAGACGATGGACGGCTACACGGGCCTGTTCGTACAGTGCGTGATCGGGGTGGGCCGGATTGTCCAACCGTATGATAGGTGCCGTCTCTTGCGTCGCTTGCGCATGTATCTGTTGTTCGATGGCTGCCAACGTCTTTGGCCCCGCTACCCCGTCCACCACCAGGTGATGATCGCGTTGATAAGCCTCGAGCGCGGACCGAGTCCCCGGGCCAAGGTGCCCGTCGGTATGCAAGGGCTGATGATGGTTGTCGGTGTAGCCGAGGCGGGCGAGGTTCGCCTGGAGCACGCGTACATCTTCGCCGTGCATTCCTTCCTTCATTACCCGCTGCTCTGGCTCGGCATGCCTGGGCGAGGGTGAAGGATAGCTGACGGAGCCCCCGCCGAGGCGCTGCATCACTTCGGGTGTGAGACGACGCTGCCAGTCCTCGAAACGGGCTTCGCGATCTTCCAGGCCGTTGTATTTACCATTGACCGCAAGGGTCGCCGCGCGCACGTTTTCGCGAGCGGCCTCCGGCACCCGATTCTCCCAGTACCAGACCGCGATGCGCGACGCGTTCTGCGGTTCAGCGGCGAGTTCGGGATGACCGACGAGGTCGAGATCGAGCGCTTCGCCTGCGGCGCGATAGTTATCCTTGCCGGTGAGCTGGATATAGCCTCGGCCGTGGTAACGCCAACCGTCTCCTGGTTGGTCGTTGCCGTTGCGCCCACCGTACATGAGTTCGGCCAAGCGCTCCGGGTGGCCCTGCAGAGCCTGGACGCGGGCAGACTCAAGTGCCTCGGGGCCTTCACGCCACGCCGATTGCACGGGAATCTGCGAGATGTTCCGGGTATAGCGGAAGCTCTCTTCCAGGCGGTTGAGGCCATTCGATTCATGGGTAACCTGAGCCATGAAATTGGCCAGTTCCCTCGGGGATGTGATGCCGGCCGCCGTCGCGTCCGTCAGCATTTGCGTTTCACGGTCAATCGCCATATGTAACTCCTGTTTGACTTACGCTCGGCATGCCTCCTGCGCACCTTATATAACCCGCCGATCCGGGCGGAGTTGACGTAATTAAGGCAGAGTGACCTCTGGCAGTTTGGAGGGATCGAAATCCTTGAACGACACGACACCCAGTTCTTTTGTTGTCAGCTCGACGTGCTTTTGCTTCTCTGTATCGGTGTCTGATACGGAGCGTGTCACCTTCGTGACGAACCAATCCTTCTTGTCCGCGGCATAGGTGAAGGTGTATTCGTCCGACCACCGTTCACGACTGCCGCCGCCATTGGCGATCGTAAACTCTCCATGGGCAATCCGGGCGTAGCCATATGGGTCGCCCGCTGTGCCGCCGCAGGTGCCGCAAGGGACGACCAAGGCGTTCGACGCCGCCCTCTGCAGATGGCCGGAGGCATCTCGCGTAAGCAATACAACATCGCGCCGGCGGCCTTCACCCAGCTTCTCGTTACCGGTGGGCATCGGCTCGAGTATCAACAGCACACCGGATCGGCCGCTTCCCGTCAGGTCTCCAGTTTGCGAATCGAGGATCCTTGTGCCAGCAGTGGCAAACGATTTGATGTCGTCCATCTGGCTTCCTTTGTCTTGCGCCGTGGCGATCGGGGCAGGGTGGGGCTTGGCGTAGGGGTTGGAGGACTGGGCGTTTGCCGACGAAATGGCGAACAGCCCGGCTACGATGACGACAATGTGACTGCGATATCTCATGGAAGCACCTACGTAAATCAGTATTGCGATTGGCCGATCAGGACGTCGCCGGCCTCACCGTGGGTACCTGGCGGATCATCGATATATGGGGTGTACGCGCCTTGAGTAAATGATCTAACAATCAGGATTGTTCGCCTTCTTGCAATTCACGATCGCAGCAGAATTGGCAGTTCCTGTCATTGGGCCGGACGCCGTCGCAAAGACGGCGCCGCTGAGTGCCACTGCGATACATCCATTCTTCAGTTGATGTGACAGGTTTCTCTCTCCACCCTTGGCCATGAAAGCGGCCATTACACTGCTTTCCTCCTCTCCCTTTGCTCTGTCCTGCTTTCTTTTGACTTACCGAATATTGCCTTATCGGTATCGACCGCTACCGAAACTCACCGAGCAGTCCTCCGTGAATCGACGAGTTGTCTGACGGACCCTGCTGTTGCCGATGTTCCATTTGCCGGGATACATGAGCTCCATCGGTTGCCTTGCTGAGGAATCTATCCCGGGAGGCCTTTGCGTAAACGAAAGCTGTGGGGAAGAGCGCGGTTAATAGGGCGAGCTTTTACGTATGCTCGCATGGCTACTTTCTAGTTCTATGAACAGGCTATTTCATTTCGTCCGATTGTCGAGTCGGCAACGCTCCCCGTTGCGAAAGGTAAACATATGCTTAAATTCAGTTAACGAGGGCGGGTTTCGCACAAGCTGAGTAGAACGTGGCGCATCCTTCGGACCCTGCTTTTTGGCACTTCTCTATTGCGAGTCTCTCTGCGGTCAATTGTGTAAGTCCTTCAGACGTTGCAAGCTGCGTCTTACCTACGGCCATTGAAACGCATTGGTTTTTTACAACACCGATGATTTGGCAATCCTGGCCGCCCTGCGCAGAACAATCTGCCTTAGCTGCAGATGTCGCGTCGTCCTCTGAACTGGCATTAAGTCCTTTGCCTAAAATTCCTTTCGGCGTATCGGAAGCCAATGCAACCCAACGTGCGACCTTGGTGGGTCCCTGAAAGTTGTCGCCGGGCACTTGATCGGTTGTGCCACCCGCTGGCACGCACGCACGCCATCCGTTGCCCTGCTGGGGATACTGGCCGGGTGGGCATCCGCCTTCTGCGAAAGATCGAGTTGCCGCGATATTAAGAATAAGAAATATAGCAAGTTTCATTGAATGCATGACTTATGCTCGATTCTCGGTGGGCGTTGTTTTCACTTGATCAAGCTGGGGCGCTGCAGATACTCCCATGGCCCGCGCGCTGTAACCACCCGCACTTTGAGTTGTCATTTTGCTTGAACTGGTTTGATCGTCACCACCGCTGATTCTGTGCGACGACCAAGACCCAGGAGGCTGTCCGCTTGGACCTATACTGCTCCCCGCTCCGCCAAACGCAGAGTACGTCAGGAAATTGCCCAGGGTGCCCTGGAAGAACATCGCCGCCATGGGTGGCACGGAGACAATGAGTGCAGTCAGCAACAGGCCGATGCCGCCTTGTTGCATGGCGATGCTGTTCAAACCCTCACTGCTGCTTCCCAGTAGCTTGTTGACGATCTTCGCGCCCCACATCGCCTCGCTGATCTTGATGGTGAGTGTGAGCACGATGCTGCACACCACGCTGAGAAGGGCCATGGAGAAGACGGTACCTATGCCGTACATGAGCCACCGTTGGAATAGCGACTTTGTCTGGTCGAAGATCAGGCAGAGGATGAAGAGTGGACCGAGGCCGATAAAGAGCGCCATCGCGAATTGGTAGAGGAGCAGCATCACGCCGGCCGCCATCGGGGGGCTGGCCGATCCGAAAGTGGCTATCCACGATGCCCGTTCCTTGCTCGCGAGCATTTCCGCGTCGGTCGGAACGACTTGTACCGAATTGATCGTGCTCAATGCCAGCTGAGTCCAGGCGAGATTGCGGTCGATCGATTCTGCTGTTGTATTGTTGCCGTCACCGGTGAAGAGTTCATGGACCTCCTTGTCCAGGTCGACGGTCAGGAACTGGTGAAGTCCTGTGCCGGCTACCGCCATCGTGGTCGCCGCTCCGACGATGACCACGATACGTCCCATGTTGAGTACGGTAGCCATGAGCGGCTCACGAGATTGGCCCGTCAGAATGCGATATCCCTGCACGAGGATCCAGATCGTAACCAGAACCAGTGCGATCGCGCTTGCCCACGACATCATGCGGCCCATCAGGTCCATGCCGAACTTGCTGATCTGCGTGTTCAGGTAATCGTAGACCAGCCGAAAATATATATAACCAGTAATGTTTGGCATGTCGCCTTTGTCCCTGTGTCGCGCGAGCCGTGGCTAGCGCAGTTGTATTTAACGGATCCGTGCCTTCCGTGTAGATGGATCAGTTGAATGCGGCTTTCAGGGCCGCGGCATCGACGACGGTTCCAAGGACGCTGGGTGAGCCGTTCATCGCTCGCCGGGAAAGGTTTGCCTGCATGGTGAGGAGCATATCGATCTGCGCATCCGCCTGCTTCTGGTTCGACTCCCACTGGGCTCGGGCTGTATTCAGGGTCTGGCCAAACTCCGCCACCTGTGCATTGAATGCATTCGTATTGCCATCCGATTCGCCGATCTTGCCGATCAGACTACTCTGCACATTCGCCATTTCGGTACCTTTCTCCGCCACATAGTTCAGGTAGCGGACGGTGTCGTTATATTTGAGGTTCTTGGCCTGGACGATAAGGGCGCAGATGTTTTGCTGTTGTTGGATGACATCGCCGTTCATGTCCGGAAGGAGCTTGTCCAGTGCGGAGTCGAGGACGCCTGCGAGCCCACCGGAAGCGACACGACCGGGGCACTCCACTTCGACACCGAAGTCCTCGGCCACTTCCGTGAACTGATGCTTGAGAGTGAAGAGCGTGAAGTTGAGATGTTGAAGCTTGTTGAGCTGTGTCTGCCAGAAGGCTGCCTGTTGCGTGTAGTGCTGCATGACCTCCTGGTAGTGCTGTGCTGTTTCTACCCAACGACCGTACTGATCCCAGTAATTCTGGAGCGAGTTGGCGATGGCGGTGTAATCGATCACCGGGACGCCAGCCCGGGCCGGGTCGGTATGGGTTCCGCAGGCTAGCGTGAGTGCCGCTGCTGCCGTCACTTTGAGGAAAGTGTTGTGTAGGGTCTTCAAAGGAGTCTTGATGCTCATGGCGTCTTCCTGTCCTGAATCGATAAGTGGGAATTAAGCGACGCGCTTCGACGACGATGGAGTGGGGCGTGGTGATGGCCTGCCTTTGCCGCTACCTTTCCGATTCTCATAGAATGTTTCCAGCCATTGTTCGGGTCTTAGATCGTCAGGAGATACACCCTCGCTCTCCGCGCGGGCCTTGATGATCTCGTGCATGATCTCGATGTTGTCGGTGGATGCGGAAATGACGGACAAGGCATCGTCGAGCCCACGAAGGTTCAACTGGCAAACAGCGGACGCGTGGCCTTGTTTGACAAGGAAGCAGCGCGACCTTTCGTCGAGGCTGACGACGACCTGGTACTCAGCATCGGTGAGCTTCAGGCCGTCGACGTAGTCTTCCCTGCTGGCATTGGGATTGGGCAGGAGAATCATCGTCGCCGTTTGCTCGATCAATGCGGCGGAGATGTCGCTCGCCAGAGCATCTTCAGGGCTCTGGGTGGCGAAGATGCCCATGCCGTTCTGCTTTCGAATAGTCTTTTGCTTGTTCTTCGCGAACTCTTTCAGGCCACCCTTGCCGTCGAGGATCTTCCAGAACTCGTCCATCACATAGATGAGGCGCCGGCCATCGATAAGATCCTCCAACTTGTGGAGGAGGTAATTGATAACGGGAGCGCGGATCTCGGCGTTGTCGATGATGTCGGTATAATCGAAGCCAATGATGTTGGCCTTGCTGAGATCGATCGTATCCCTGGGGTTGTCGAAGACCCATCCCAGCGAGTTACCTGCGGTCCACTTACGCATACGAATGAAGAGACCATCGTCGCCAAGGTTCGGCAGGCTCTTCTGGAAATTCGTCATATTTCGCAGGTGCATCGGGGTGTCGAGCATGTTCTCCACGGCGCGGAAGATGTCTTCTTCTTCGCGAGAGCTATACACGCTCTTGCCGATCAGGACCTTGATGAGATCCGCGAGGAACTGCACGTTCTCCTCCGTGCGTTCACAATGGAATGGGTTGAAGCCGGTTGGCTTGCCGTTCTCCAGGGCGAGGTAATTTCCACCGCAGGCGCGAACGAATATTTCGGCGCCGCGATCCTTATCGAAGAAGAAGATGGTCGGTGAGGGATCGAGCTTCTGTACCTGGCTAAGCAGGAAATTGATAAGCGCCGTCTTACCTGTGCCGGATTTGCCGATGACCATCGTGTTGGCAATCGCCTTCTCACCCAGGGAATTCTCCGCCGGATGTGTGGCGTGAAAATTGAAGTAATAAGGCTGCCCGTTCGTGGTCTGCAACGTGGTGACACAATTGCCCCATGGATTATTCTCCTTCTTACCCGTGGCGAAGTTGTGCAGCGGCGAAAGTCCGAGGAAGTTCAATGAACTGACGTTGGCCAGGCGCGTGCGGTACTTCCAGTTGCCGGGAAACTGCGCATAGAAAGCCGCGGTGACGGCCAGGTCTTCCTTCACGGAAACGAAGCCGGCATTGGATAGTTCGGCTCGAGTGGACGCGATCTGCTGCGACAGTAGTTCCTGGCTAGCTGCATAAATGGCGATCGAGAAGTGGTACTCGCCCAGGACGAAGTTGCCCGAGGCCAGTTGGTCCATGGCGTGGTCCAGTTCAATGATCTGGCTGACGGCCTTGTCGCCGGACGAGATCATCATTCCTTTCGTGCGTTCGAGCGCCGAAAGCGCGTTCTGTCTGCCCATGGGGGAGAAGGAATGTGTGATGACATACTCGAAATCGAGGTACTTGAGGCCGTTCAAGATGCCTGGATAGGTACTTTCCACATATTCCTTGACGTTCAGAATAGCGCCGAAGTGATTTTGCCCATCGGGCGTGGTAAGGACGAAGTCACCGGTCTTTGCCGAGAAACGCTGGCGACTGACCGGTAGATACTCGTATATGGGCGCGCTTAGCGAGGGAACGGGCTCGTCGAGGCGATTGAGGATGTAGCCGTAGAGCTCGAGGATTTCGGAAAAGACAATGCCGTTGGGTGCCTCGTAAAGGCCCAGTCGATACGGCGCGTAATCCTTCAAAACGGCTTCAACGTTGCCCGCGAGCTCCAGTATGGTACCTATCGCCTGGGCTTGTTCCTGTTCCAGGCGCTCGACGTTGGCGCTCTTTTCGACCCATCGTTTTCCCTCGACGACCGGACGGTAGATCATCGTCAGGTAAAGCTCGTTCTGCATGAGCTTTTGGCTGGATAGTGAAGTGTAATAGTCGTCCGACAGGGCCTGGTTGAAGGGTTGGCTGAACTTGGATCCATCGCGGATGGGGCGGCGGCGCCGAATGTCATGAACCCAAAATGCGACGTTCGGATAGTCCGGCGCACGCAACGTCTGCAACATTCTGTTGAAGGTGTTGTGGCGGTGTTCGATCTCCCATTCTTCGCGCCCCACGAATGGTAGACCCGCCAGGCGCCACACCAGCATGAAGTCGCCACCCGTCGTTTTTACGACCGTGGGTGACACGTGGCTGGAGAGCGTGATGTGGGAGGATATGGGCGCGTCGGGCGTAAACATGTTGGCGATACCGTTAGGAGCTCAAAAGGCCCTGGCACCAGTTGCCAGGGCGGGATTCCTATTTCTTGCGCTTGTCCCTTGCAGGATCGCGGTAGCTGTTGGGCGTGAATACCCACATGCCGCCGTGCTCCTGCACATTCCTGATTCGGGTCTTGAACTGAAAGCGCAGTCCAAGCAGACGGAAAATCATCTCATCGCGCTTCGCCATCATCCGCATGATGAAGATGACAACCGGGATGAGAAGCAGGAACCAGTAGTCGAAGTACATGGCCAGCAGCAAGCACGACCCGGCGCCCATGAAGAAGGGCACGTAGGGCACGCCCATGAACATGGGAGGGCGAGTGCAGCCGCGGAACAGTACGTTTTTATGCATGGAAGTGGAGGAAATGCATCGCCACCTGCATGACGTTCATGATCATGCCTACGCCGCTGGTACCCGGCCCCTGGCACTGGTTGGTATCGGTAGTGTCGTCGCCAACGACGGTCTTGGCGATCTGTGCAGCGGCGCCGATCAGTACGCCGCCGATGAGCGCCGGGGTGACGTCGGAGATTCGCTTGTGGGCGAACGCGATCTGGTAGCCCGAGAAAATGACGGCCACGGTCACGACGACGATCGAGGCCGCATTCAAGATGCTCTTGATGCTCGTGAAGAAGCCACAGACCTTGTCCTTCGTGTCCTGGGCAAACGCAAGCTCGGGCATGACGAATAGGGCAATCACGGCAAACAGGGCAACCGTATGGAGGAGCGGGTGCTTCGACTTGGCGATAGTGGTGCTGAGGGTTGACAGGGACATCGTTGGGTTCCTTCGTTACGGTTGAATCAAATGAGGCGGCCTGATTGATCCGCCGGTGCTGAAAAGGCCACGTTCCGCGCAGCCAACGGTGCTAGGGCGGCCGGCATTCCATCCGGTATTTGCCCCGAGTCAGAACACGAAGGCATCGTCCGAGCCTCCGTTACGTAGATCGGCGCTGTCTACCGCGGGCCGCGAAGGCACCTGTGACGGCTGAGGTGCCGCGCCCGGCACGGGATCGTTAGGGCCGCGAACCTGGGGAACGAACACGTCGTTGGAAGACGCGGGCGCGGCTTCGTTTCCGGCGGGCGAAGAGGCGGATACGCCGATCTGGGACATGACTGCGGCTGTTCCCGGGTCGGTGCGAATCTGCCCGGGCTGGAGTTGTGTGTTCTGTGGTAACTGGGGACCAATTTGCTTCATCAGTGCAGCCGTCGCCGGATCGGTGGGAATCGGGCCAGGCGCAGGGTCCGGGGTATTGATGAGAGCCGGATTGGTTATCGGCACGGATCCGGGGAGTGAAAGGTCGGTGTTGCCTTCTTGCATGTCCTGCAAGGTTTGGCCGGTACCACTCGGCAGGCCGGTAGCGGCAGCGAGCGCTGGCGAGATGGTCGCGGATGTCGCGGAATCGAGAACACTCCGCATCGCCACGCGGTACAAGGGGCTATCGGGGGTGATTCCGTCGATCCCTTTACCGATGCTGGCGACCCTGGTGGGAGCCGTGCCGGTCAGCGGTATGGGTTTCGCACCGGCGAATGTGCCACTGCGCGCCATGGACTCGAATACTCGCTGGACGTATCCGTCCTGGTATCCGGTCGTGAAGTTTCCGGAGTAATAGCAGCTGAAAGCCTTGCCCCAGTCCTTGCCGGCGCTCGCATAGCATTGTGCGAGGATCCGAGATCCGGCCACGAGGTTGGGACAGTATTCGAAGGCCTTTTCGTACGTATCGAGACCGTACTTTCCGAAGTTGGCGCGGTTTACCTGTGCGATACCGAGTGAGTAGTTGTAGCCCCGTTCCTCGAGCATCCGTACGGTGGCGACCGCCTCGGGCAGGTTTTGAGGCTGGCGCACAAGTTGGCCGCCCACCACGCCGATGGCGTATGGGTTGCGGCTCGACTCGACGTTGACGACGTGTTGCATCACCTCGGCCGGGACGGCGAGGTTTTGGCAGCTCATCATTTCCAGTCCTGGTAGCACCTTACAACTCCTGTCTAATGACCCAGTGGTTGATCGCTCTATCCCCCGTCCGCGCCCAGCGCGCGAGCCGGATTGAAATCGATGCCTGTGATATATCGCCTGCCGGCGTGTGCCTTGATATGTACGACGATGTCGATGGTCAGCATCAAAAGACGCTTGATCGTTGAAAACTCGAGTCCAGCACCTTCGGTGGAGGCCTTCACCATCAGTGCCAACTGATCCCAGGTCTGCTCGACACTGCCTGCGTGGCAGCTTGTAATCGACCCGGGGTGGCCGGATGCACAGTTTCGGATGAAATAGAACGACTCGTCGCCTCTCAATTCCGCAAGGATGATCCGGTCGGGTTTCATGCGAAGGCAGGCCTCCATACAGCTTTTTGCGGTAACGTTAGCTGCGCTTTGGCCGCCCTTCGAATAGAGCAGGTGAACCACGTTCGGCTGGTCTATGAACAATTCCCGGGCGTCCTCGATCGTTACAAGGCGCTCGTCAGCCGGAATGTGATTTACCAACGACTTCATGAAGGTGGTTTTGCCGCTGCCCGTGGCGCCTGCGACGACGATATTCTTCTTATTGAGCACGGCATGGCGGAAGAAGTCCGCGTAACGCCGCTCTCCCCGCAGTTCCAGCAATTCCTTATCGACCTGCGATATCGTGTTGGCGCCTTCGAGAATCTCATCGAAGAAGCCATCTTCGCGATACTGTTCCAGCGTGCGGGTTTGTTTTGAAGGAAGGCGGATCGTGATGGACACCCGGCCGGCTTCGCAGGCCGGCGGAATGACAAACTGGGCGCGTTGCCCAGTCGGGAACGTCAGTGATACCACCGGGTCGGTGTCCGTGATCCGTTGGCCCGTATTGCTCTCATTGACGACGGCGGTGCAAAACTGGCGGGCTCGTTCGAACGTCAGTGAAGGAACTTCCACTCGCTGCCAGCCCCCGCGTCGCTCCAGATAGAGCTCCCCGGGACGGTTGATGCAGATCTCCGTGACGTCCTGCGCGGCGAGGAAGTCCCTGACTCCCAGCACCTCGTACTGGTAATCGAGAAAATCCGTGCTGACTGTCGCGAGTGCGCTTTCGCTCATGCCGTTCTCAATACCGTGCGACCACGCCCGCGAAATCCACGTCTTTGGCGACGTAGATGGCGAGAACGGTGCCTTGGTTGATGGTGACGGTCGCAGGCCGGTTCGATGCGCGCCGGACTGCTTGGTTCGCAAGCTGCTGAATCGTAGCGGCGGTATTGCTCTCGAACGGGGTCTGCGTGACGACGCCATTGCTGATGGTGGTCGTCCGCGGGCCGTGCTCCGCCGCTTCGTACTTGAATGCGTCGCTGAGAAGACTGATCAGCAATGCGGCACCGATTCGGCTACCCCAATGAGCATTGTAATGGCCAGGATGTCCCGCACCGCCAAGCGTATCGATACCGGGGCTCGCCATATTCACGTCGATTCCAGTCGGTGTGACGATGCGATCCCAGATCACCGCGACGCGCGGGCCATCAGGTTCCATATCGTACTTGCCGAGTACCTTGGATCCCTTGGGTAGGAGCAGGCGCTTTCCAGTGAACGAGTAGACTGGCTCGGTTACTACGCAGGATGTGAATCCGGGGATATCCGTAATGATGCGGGTTTCGAGCACGCAGCGAATGAACGTGCCGCGCAACATCAAGGTGTCGGGATGCGTGAGCGGTGCAGCGCTCGACACATCGGGCAACGCGCCCGCGGTATAAGCGAGATTGTTGTTATTGCTCAACCGCGGAGCGGCCGGAGGAACGCCACCATTGGCATCCGGCATCATGTAGCCCTGCATGGGATTCCCTGCGCCACCTGGACCTCCACCGGTAATGCCGTTGGCGACACCGGTTGTGCCCTGGCTCGCAGCCGCGATCCGGCGTTCGAGCAAGGTAGGGCCTCGCGGGCGCTCGGCATCGTTTGCCTCGCGAGCGGGTTCGCGAGGAAGCTGAGTGGCCAGGGGAATCGGTTCCGGCTGACGCGGCGGTGGCAATGTGGGTGGTGGCGTCGGTGTAGGCGCCATCGGTGCTTCCGGAACCGTGACGGTTTCCTCGCGTTGCTTGGGCTTCTGTTTTTCACCGCCAAGGCCTCCGAAGGCCCATACGGCAATGACCACCAAGAGCAAGGCAATGCTTGCCAGCAGTCCTAGCGCGCGTCGATTCATCCGGCGCATATCGCTGGTGGTGAGTTGGGGCGCTCCGCTGTCAAGGTCAGGCTGCGCATGGCGCGTTTGCGAAACGTACGGATTTCCTGCCAGCGGATCGCGTTGATCGGTGGAATTGTCCTGGGGCGGCGTATTGCCGCGACCGGACTCGTCTTCGGGGTGATGTGGCGTGTTCGGGCTCACTTCTTTGTGTTCCTTCGCAGACCCACGACGTTATTGTCGTGACGAATAACCAGGTAGGGGTACGTGCCGTGGACAACGAGGGTATTGCCCTCCACGGTCGTGTTGACCACCGAGTCCTCTCCATGTTCTTTCTCACGCATGTACACCGTCGGGAAGTTACCCGTCGGGAACTGCTTGAGGTCAGGCATCTTTATATAAGTGAAGCGACCGTCGTCGTACACGTTGGTCGGGACCAGCCAAACGGCTGTTCGTCCTGTCTTCGAATAGTCGTAGTCGAAGTTGTAATCGCGTCCCTTTACGAGCTCCGTATCGAGCATGGGCGCAGCTTCGACCTTCTTCGTTTCCGCCATGAAACTCGTGTCGGCGGGATAATTGAAGACAATCTTGTACTGCACACCCGCACGGCGAGCCTGGTCCAGAGTCTTCCAGTCGGTGGCGACTACCTTGAGCTCGAAGATGTACGAATGCGTGGCTGTACGAATCATCATGTTCGTGTCGACGTCGACGTTCTTCGGCTTCACGTAGAAAACGTTGTCGCGCCGAGTGAGGTCCCAACCGCTACTGAAGCCCGTGCTGTAGTCGAGGATCTTTTCGCTCGGGCTCAGCTCGATCTGCGTGGTGATTCCCAGTCCAGTGCGCACTTGATAGATGCCGTCTGCGGAATACTCATAGGAGGTGAGCGCCGATGATGCGGTCGCGTTGGACGTCGGCGGGAGCGCGTGCGAATTTTCTGCGAAAGCGAAATGGCCGAGGCAAAGGGCTGCGGCCCCTACGGCACTTCGCAGGCTCAGCTTGCTGGATGGATTCATCAACGGCGCCCTCCATTGGCGGCGCTTCGTGGAGTGGAGCGGACCGCCGGAGCGGTAGCGGTGGGAGTCACGGAAGCGCCTTGCGCGGCCGCGGGATATATGGGGGCGTTCGGGAGTGGCGAGGCTGGGAGGGTTCCACTCTGGAGCGTGTCCTGTGTGAGCGGCACAGGGTTCGCCTGGCCGGGCTGTGGTGTCGCGGCTGGAGCGGGCATGTCATCGGGATCCATGGACTGTTCGGGAGCCGCCGACGACGCAGCCGCAGGTGCAATTCCTGCAGCAGCAGGCTGCGGAACTTCCGCAGGCACTGAATTTCCGTAGTCATTGTCGACGCGGTAGCTCGTGACCTGAAAGCCCAGCGGATTCTCGATCCGGCTTTGGTCGTCCATACGGAGGTTTGGCTTGTACACGAATTCCATGGTGGCGATCTTGCTGTCGAGCGGAGTGGTGCCCCCATTTGCCTTGTCGTACACGCTACGCTGAAAGCGCACGGTGGCTCCCTTCGGCGTCGTGTTTATGCCGCCACCGATCAGTACGATGCTGAGGATCTTGACCCTGATAGCCTTGTTTGTCCCATATAGCTTATATGGGCTGTATTCGTTGGCAGGCGAATGCAAGCTCCGGTACGGGCCCGATACATTCGGCGCAGCCATGGTCATCACGGTGGGCCAGTCGCGCATGTTCGTGAGTGCCAGGTCGTAAGATTCTCGGGCAAGCACGAAGTGAGCGATGTTGCTACGGTTTACTGCTTCGCTCGTCGTGACTTGTCTATTGACGACGTCGTCCGTCAGTCGCGCAAGAGAACTAGTCCCCGAATAGGGGTCCGCGAGCACGAGGTAGGGCACCTTCTCCTTCAAAGGAAGAATGTAGAAGTAGCCGCCGATGAGGCACAAGGAAACCACGAGAGAGCAGGTCGCTACGATCCACGCACGTTTTTCGTTTCGGCGAGCGATATCGGCGATGGTTACTTCGAAGTTGACGCTCCGCGCGACAGTCTCGTCGATCTTCGGTGAGTTCTTTTTCTTCAGCATGGGGACTGGCTGCCTGTTCGTCGTTGCTTACGCGGCGGGTTACTTCGTTTCCGCGGTGGTGACGACTTGCTCGGAAGGAGCAGGCGGCGCGGGTGTAGATACAGGTTTCGGGGCGGCTGTCACAGGTTTCGAAGTTGGTTGCTGTGGGGTGATGACGCTGACTTCCTCAACGGTGAGGTCTGGACCGTTGACCGTGACGGCTACACCTTGTGGACCGTAGATGGTGCTGATCTGAGACGCCGCGTCTCGTAGTTCCGAGGTGTGAATGGCAGCCGCGGCTTTCGTCAAAGTGAAGTCCGAACGAAGCTTGTACTGAAGCTTCATTCCCGTATCGCTCGACCACCGCGTCAGCATCGTCTTCAACGTGCCATCCATGGGTGCGGCGTAATAGGTGTAGGGAACCGCGAGCGGGATCTCGACCGTCTTGTCGTCGTACCGGTTCACCGGCTTCCAACGACCCCCGAAATCCTTCGCGGCCGGTGTGCCACAAGCGGTGAGCAGCACGGCGAGCGCGGAGACGAAGCAGATGGCAAGGGCAGGGTGCAGGGTTCTATTCACGCGTGGCTCGTCATTCATCGGAAGACCAAAGAGGAAAACGTCGGCAGCACTTCACGCGGCTCATCGCCAGGCGCGAAGCCGGGAATGCGTTACTTCGTTACGAAGGGCGCGGGGCAGCGGGGCGGGCGGGGAGGACCGCCTGCCTCTGTATCCATCGATGTGCCGCCGCGCTGAATGCGCTGGCGGAGGTGGTGCCCCCGGCAGTAGCTGGAGCCTTGAGCCAACCGGCTCCTAGCGACATGCAATTCATCCATACAACATCCTGTACGAGCGCGTAGGCGCCCTTGCATAACGTGCCAGCGAAGAATGGTCATGCGCACGAGCGACGATACGATGATCGCCCACTCAGGGTTGCGCCTTATCGACCTTGGATTCCCCACCCCTGATGCGGACCCCTGTCCGCGATGTAAAGATAACGCAACGCCAAATTTCTGACTAGTGGTCGATGTGCATGTTTTTGGGACTCTTGTCACACATTGCGGGCATGTAATATGCGTGAAACGCGCTGAAGTGTTGACGGGCATCGCTCCGTACGTGCGCGTTGCGTCACGTAACTGCCGGATTTGTGTATGTCTCATGAAGGTTGCGGTTGAAACCATCGCGTACCCCCTCTCCTTGGGCAATAAGTTGTCATCCCGTCGTGTCAGTCGTGCGACATCGTTCCTCATTCAAGGCGTTGCGTGAGCCGGTCGATCGCAGGTCCAACGGCGCTGCTGGACGTATGCGAAATGCTGACTGAACGGAGGACGTCACGTCAGTGGACGAATGTCAGAGTGTGTTGTGGGCATCCGTCGGGGTCGCTATGCGGGCGCGCCCGCGAATGCCCGCACTTCGTCTCCCGAACGATCCGGCCTGTTCGGTGATGCCCGTGAGCTTCTATGGCGGTGACCTCTTAATGAATATCCCCTGCCAAGCCGGCTGCGGGCCGTCTTCGGGTGGCGTAGTGGCAACCGACATGAGCGTAATTATGTCAATGAATACGTGCCATCGTAGGCGTATATTTCAATCGAAACAATAGAATAATTCTCCAAAAATCGGGTTCCCTGGCTGTCCCCGCGTCGACATCCCGAGGCGCCGGTAGTAGAACCTCTCCTTTTACCGACAGGACCTCCATGGATTCCGCAGTCATTCCCTCCGACGCCGAGTTGATGGCGCTCGCGCAGGATGTCGCTGCCGCCGCGCTCGAGCGGCGGGTGATGGTCGCCACCGCCGAATCGTGTACCGGTGGCTGGATCGCCAAGACGCTGACCGACCTGGCGGGAAGTTCGGCCTGGTTCGAGGCCGGCGTCGTCAGCTACAGCTACAGCGCCAAGGAGGCCCTTCTTGGCGTCAATCCCCGCACCCTGGAACGGACCGGTGCCGTGAGCGAGGAGACGGTGCTCGAGATGGTGTCCGGGGCACTGGCCCGATACGGTGCGGGCATGGCCGTGGCGGTCACCGGGATCGCGGGCCCCTCTGGCGGCACGCCGGAAAAACCCGTTGGCACGGTGTGGATCGGCTGGAAGCGGCGTGGGGGCTATGCCCACGCTCGGCTCTACCATTTCGAGGGGGATCGCGAGGCGGTCCGGCGACAGACGGTGGCTGCCGCGCTTGTTGGAATGACCGACGAACTAAAGGGCTGAACCAGGCCGCCTATGGCAAACTTGGCGATTGCGGATCGCAGTCCCTGAGACCACGGTCGGGCAAGATACTCACCTACACAAAGAGACTGGAAACCACGATGGACGACAATAAGCGCAAGGCGCTGGCGAGTGCCCTCGGCCAGATTGAAAAGCAGTTCGGCAAGGGTGCCGTGATGCGTCTTGGCGACCGCGTCGACGACCAGATCGACACGGTGTCGACGGGATCGCTCGGCCTGGACATCGCCCTGGGCATCGGTGGCCTTCCGCGTGGCCGCGTCGTCGAGATCTACGGCCCGGAGTCCTCGGGCAAGACCACGCTGACACTGCAGGCCATCGCCTCCTGCCAGCGTGCGGGCGGCACGGCGGCGTTCGTCGACGCGGAACATGCGCTCGATCCTAGCTACGCCGAAAAACTGGGCGTGAATGTCGCCGATCTGCTGGTCAGTCAGCCGGATACCGGCGAACAGGCGCTTGAGATCGCCGACATGCTGGTGCGTTCCGGCGCCGTGGACATGGTGGTGGTCGACTCGGTCGCCGCGCTGACGCCGAAAGCCGAAATCGAAGGCGAGATGGGCGATTCTCACGTGGGCCTGCATGCCCGCCTGATGAGCCAGGCCCTGCGCAAGCTCACCGCCAACATCAAGAAGACCAATTGCCTGGTCATCTTCATCAACCAGATCCGCATGAAGATCGGCGTGATGTTCGGCAGCCCCGAAACCACCACCGGTGGTAACGCATTGAAGTTCTACGCCTCGGTTCGCCTGGACATCCGCCGTATCGGCGCGGTGAAGAAGGGCGAGGAGGTCATCGGTTCGGAGACGCGCGTCAAGGTCGTAAAGAACAAGGTGGCGCCGCCGTTCCGCCAGGCGGAGTTCGAGATCCTCTACGGCGAAGGTACGTCGCGCGAAGGCGAGATCATCGAGTTGGGCGTTCGCGAGAATCTGATCGACAAATCCGGTGCCTGGTACAGCTACAAGGGTGACCGCATCGGCCAGGGCAAGGAAAACGTGCGCCAGTTCCTGCGCGACAATCCGGCCATCGCCAACGAAGTGGATGCCGAGTTGCGCGCCCGCCTGCTGGTCAAGGCGGGCCCGAAGGCCGAAGCCTCGACCGAGGCCGACGAGCTTGAGGAAGTCTGATAAGGAAACGGGGAAGGGCGGTGGCAAGGCCGACCGCCCCACCCGTACCGCATACGACAAGGCGCTTGGGCTGCTGGCCCGGCGCGAGCATTCCCGCCGCGAACTCAAGCAGAAACTGGAACGCGGCGGTTTCGAGCGCGATGAGTCCGTGGCTGCGCTCGAGCGGCTGGGCGACCAGGGCTACCAGGACGACGACCGCTTCGCCGGGTCCCTGGTACGCAGCCGGGTGGGGCAGGGCTATGGGCCGGCCCGCATTCGTGCCGAACTGCGTAGCCAGGGAATCGCCGATGCTCGTATCCGCGAATTGATCGAGGCGGCGGACGTCGATTGGCACGATCTGGCCGCGAATCAGCTGCGCCGACGCTACGGCAAGCCATCCACCGACCCCGCCGAGCGGGCGCGGAGGGCGCAATTCCTCTTGCGTCGCGGCTTCGCCGCCGCCACAGTACGTGTTCTTACCCATGCCGATGCGGAAGACGCCGACGACGACTGAAGGCAGTGAGCCTTGATTCTGGACGGAGCGTCCCCGCGACATGTCTCGCAGCTCCCACGCCACGATCGCTCATGAAAACCGCCCAAATCCGTTCGACCTTCCTCGACTTCTTCCGCTCCAAGGACCACACCATCGTGCCGTCGGCATCGTTGGTGCCGTCGAACGACCCCACGTTGCTGTTCACCAACTCGGGCATGGTCCCGTTCAAGAACGTGTTCCTCGGCAGTGAAAAGCCGGGCTACGTTCGGGCGGCCGACGTCCAGCGCTGCCTGCGTGCCGGTGGCAAGCACAACGATCTCGACGCCGTGGGTTATACCGCCAGGCATCACACCTTCTTCGAGATGCTGGGCAACTGGTCGTTCGGTGACTATTTCAAGCGCGATGCCATCCTTTACGCGTGGGAATTGCTCACCTCGGTTTACAAACTTCCGCCCGAGCGGCTGTGGGTCACCGTCTATCACACCGACGACGAGGCCTATGACATCTGGAACAAGGAAGTCGGCGTGCCGGCGGATCGTATCGTCCGTATCGGCGACAACAAGGGTGCGCCCTTCGCGTCGGACAACTTCTGGCAGATGGCCGATACCGGCCCTTGCGGCCCCTGCACCGAGATCTTCTACGATCACGGCCCCGACGTCGCCGGCGGTCCCCCGGGTTCGCCCGATGAGGACGGCGATCGTTATATCGAGATCTGGAACCTCGTGTTCATGCAGTTCGACCGTGCTCCGGACGGCACGCTCTCGCCGTTGCCGGCACCCTGCGTCGACACCGGCATGGGTCTGGAACGCCTGGCGGCCGTGCTGCAGCATGTGCATTCGAACTACGAGATCGACCTGTTCGCGCACCTGATCGCGGAAGCCTCACGCCTGACTGGCACGGCCGACCTCGCCAACAAGTCGTTGCGTGTCATCGCCGACCATATCCGTGCCTGTTCCTTCCTGATCGTCGATGGTGTCCTGCCGTCCAATGAAGGGCGCGGTTACGTGCTCCGCCGCATCATCCGGCGTGCGCTGCGGCATGGCTGGATGCTCGGCGTGCGTGGCGATTTCTTCTGGAAGATGGTGGCGCCGCTGGTTGCCGAGATGGGCGAGGCGTATCCCGAGATCGCCGCGAAGCAATCCTTCGTGGAGCAGGCCCTGAAGACCGAGGAAGATCGGTTCGGTGAGACCCTGGAGCATGGCATGCGCCTGTTCGACGACATCGCCGCGAAATCGGGGCAGATCATCCCGGGCGTCGATGCCTTCCGGCTCTACGACACCTACGGTTTCCCCGTCGACCTCACCGCCGATATCGCACGCGAGCGCGGCATGACCGTCGACATGGAGGGCTTCGAGCGCGCCATGGGCGAGCAACGTGCCCGCGCCCGTGCCGCCAGCAACTTCGGCAGCAAGGCCCAACTCCCCGCCGAGGTCGCCAGCGCGCTTGCGCCGACAGTGTTCACGGGCTACGACGTTCTGGATCTCGCCGATGCGACGGTTCTGGCCATCGTTCGCGACGGCAAGGCCGTCGATCGTCTCGCCGATGGCGAGGAGGCCTTCCTGCTGCTCGACCGCACGCCTTTCTATGCCGAATCCGGCGGCCAGGTCGGCGATACCGGCATACTGCGCAATCCCTCCGGTGCCTTCGCAGTGGCGGATACGCAGAAGGTCGCCGGCGCCTTCTTCGCGCACTTCGGTACCTGGCAAGGCTCCGCGCCCCTCGCGAAGGGCGCCATCGTCACCGCCTCGGTGGACGCGGCTCAGCGCCAGGCCACCGTGCTGAATCATTCGGCCACGCACCTGTTGCACGCCGCGTTGCGTACCGTGCTGGGTGACCATGTGGCCCAGAAGGGCTCGCTGGTCGCACCGGAGCGATTGCGCTTCGATTTCTCGCACTTCAAGCCGGTCACCGCCGAGGAATTGGCCCAGATCGAACGCATGGTCAACGACGAGATCCGTCGCAACGCCCAGGCGGAAGTCCACCACATGGGCTATGACGAGGCGATCGACTTCGGCGCCATCGCCTTGTTCGGTGAGAAGTACGGCTCGGAAGTGCGTGTGCTGAAGATGGGCGACTTTTCCACCGAACTCTGCGGCGGCACGCACGTGTCGCGCACCGGCGACATCGGTCTGTTCAAGATCGTCTCCGAATCGGGTGTGGCCGCGGGTGTGCGCCGCATCGAGGCGGTGACGGGCGCGGGCGCCCTGGCCCGCGTGGCCGATGAGGAGCGCGTGCTGGGCGAGGTTTCCGGTCTGGTCGGCGCCCATGGCGACGAGGTCATCGAGAAACTGCGCCAACTGTTCGACCGGCAAAAGAAGCTGGAGCGCGAAATCGAATCCTACAAGGCCAAGGCGGCCAGTTCGGCATCGGCCGACCTCGCCGCGTCGGCCGTGGACGTGGCCGGGATCAAGGTGGTCGCCGCTCGCCTGGAGGGCCTGGACGCCAAGTCGCTTCGCGACAGCCTGGATGTCCTGAAACAGAAGCTGGGTGACTGCGCCATTGTCCTGGCGGGTGCGGCGGACGGTCGCGTGTCGTTGGTGGCCGGTGTCGGCGGGACGGCGCTGGGCCGGGTCAAGGCCGGTGATCTTGTCGCCGAAGTGGCCTCCCACATCGAGGGCAAGGGTGGCGGTCGGCCGGACATGGCCCAGGGCGGCGGCCTCGACGGCCCGGCCTTGCCGGCTGTGCTCGCGGGCATTCCGGCGTGGGTGGAAGCTCGCCTGCGCTGAACGGGAGATGGCCGGGGTATGCGTCGACACGCCATAAAGGTGCTTCGGCGCATGCATCGCCGGCCGTGTGCGTTGCGTCCCCCGGTTTGGCTCGGCTAGTATCATCCGAATGTCGAATGCATCCTTCGGCATCGATCCTTCGGATCGAGAGTGGCAGGACAGCTGGTCAGCGACACACACACAACAAGAGCCGGGGAAGGCAATCGGCCTTCGATGGTCGGAACGTCGATCCATTGACGGCAAGCACTCGGGGTGAGGTTGTCGTTGGTGGGGAAGCCAATACCTGATTTTATGGAGTATCAATCATGCTGATTCTGACCCGCCGGGTCGGTGAAACCCTGATGATCGGCGACGAGGTGACCGTCACCGTTCTGGGTGTGAAGGGTAACCAGGTGCGCATCGGCATCAATGCGCCGAAGAATGTCGCGGTTCATCGCGAGGAAATTTACCAGCGCATCAAGAACGAGAACGATCCGGCCGGCCATTCCGGGGACGACCAGTAAAGTCTTTACGGCCGAAGCAAGGCAAAGTATCCTTGCTGGCTCGTTAAGGCTCGTTCCTCGACGACGATCACGGAGAGTTGCCCGAGAGGCCGAAGGGGCTCCCCTGCTAAGGGAGTATAGGGTCAAAAGCCTTATCGAGGGTTCGAATCCCTCACTCTCCGCCAGTTACGCAAGACGCCCCCTCGTGGGGCGTTTTGCGTTATGGGGAGCCGAACGCATCGTGGGAAACCGATCCCATCGTGGGAGCCGGCTATGCCGGCGATCCCGCGGCAGCGGGCCAGGATACGGCAAGCACCCATCGCCGACAGGGTCGGCTCCCACAACGAGTCGATGAACGGACACGTTCGCCAGGCGCACAAACGAAAACACCGGCCAATGGCCGGTGTTTTCATCAAACATTGGTCGGGGAGACAGGATTCGAACCTGCGACTTCTACGTCCCGAACGTAGCGCTCTACCAGGCTGAGCTACACCCCGACGGGAGCCGCGTATATTAGCCACGGGGCGTTCCCTTGGCAACAGGTCGTCGCATCTTTTTTACATTTCAGCGCCAGGGGTATCGGTAGCCATCTGCTAATCTATGCGGCTGCCGCATGGCGGCGCCCGTACAGCCTGTCCGAAGAGGAATTGCATGGCACTCACCCCGGCCCGCACCATGCCCGGTGTCCTCGAGCTCCTGCCGCTCGATCAGATCGCCTTCCAGCGCATGTTGGATACGATCCGTCGCAACTACGAGCGATTCGGCTTCCTGCCGATCGAGACGCCGGTCATCGAGCATAGCGACGTGTTGCTGACCAAGACGGGTGGCGAAACCGAGCGCCAGGTGTACTTCGTCCAGTCGACCGGCGCCCTGGGCGCGGCGGCGGAAAAGGGTGGGGTGCCCGAACTGGCCCTGCGATTCGACCTCACCGTGCCGTTGGCGCGTTACGTGGCCGAGCACGAGCACGACCTGAGCTTCCCGTTCCGCCGATACCAGATGCAGCGCGTCTACCGTGGCGAGCGAGCGCAGCGCGGCCGCTTCCGTGAGTTCTACCAGTGCGACATCGACGTGGTCGGCAAGGATTCCCTGTCCGTCCGCTACGACGCTGAAATCCCGGCGGTGATCTACAGCGTGTTCCGCGAACTGGATATCGGCGCGTTCACCATCCAGCTCAACAACCGCAAGTTGATGCGCGGCTATTTCGAGAACCTCGGCATCGCCGACGCCGAGCAGCAGATGCTCGTGCTGCGCGAGGTCGACAAGCTCGACAAGCGCGGCGCCGACTACGTGCGCGATACGCTCACGGGAGAGGCATTCGGTCTTTCCGCCGAAGTGGCGGCGAAGATCCTCGCCTTCGTGCAGGTGCGCTCCACCTCGGTGGACGACGCGTTCGCGAAGCTCGATGCGCTCGGCGGCGGTTCGGAAACCTTCGAGCAGGGCAGGGCCGAGCTGAAGGAAGTGCTTTCCCTGATTCGCGATTTCGGCGTGCCGGAAACGCATTTCGCGTTGAACCTCTCGATTGCCCGTGGCCTCGACTACTACACGGGCACCGTGTACGAGACCACGCTGGACGACCACCCGGGCATCGGTTCGATCTGCTCGGGCGGCCGCTATGAAAATCTCGCGGGCCAGTACACCAAGTCGCACCTGCCGGGCGTGGGCATTTCCATTGGTCTTACCCGCCTTTACTGGCAGCTTCGCGATGCCGGCCTGATCTCGACGGCGCGGAGCACGGTCGATGTGCTCGTCACGCAAATGGACCCGGCTCAGTTGCCCACCTACCTGGCCGTGGCCAATGAACTGCGCACTGCCGGCATCGCCACCGAGGTGGTGCTCGAAGGCGGCAAGCTGGGCAAGCAGTTCAAGTATGCCGACCGTGCGGGCATCCGCTTCGTGGTGGTGCTTGGCGAAGACGAGATCGCCAAGGGCGTCGTCACCGTGAAGGACCTTCGCCGCGAAGACCAGTTCGAAGTGCCGCGCGCGGACCTGGTGAAGACCCTGCGCGTCGAACTGGCCCAGGCCGAAATCGGCGTCTGATCCATCCATCCTCCCGACATATCACGGCCTTTACCATGACCAGCAGTATCCTTCTCGACGGGCGTAGCCTCACGCGTGCCCAGGTCGCCGACATCGCTCGCCGCGGCGCCACGATCCGCCTGGACGAGGCGCAACTGGTCAAGGTGAAGCGTGCCGCCGATTTCCTGGCCGAGAAGGTGGGTGGCGGTGAGCCGATCTACGGTGTCACCACGGGCTTCGGCAGCAATGCCGACAAGTTGCTCGGCGCGCATCGCGTGCGTGACGAACTGCCGGGTGGCAATCCGGAGCCGCGCGAAGGCAGCTTGCTGGAAGAACTGCAGCACAATCTCATCATCACGCATGCGGTGTGCGTCGGTAAGCCGTTCTCCACGGATGTCGTCCGCGCGATGTTGGCGATCCGCGTGAACACCTTGATGCGTGGCCATTCCGGCATCCGCATGGAAACCCTGCGTGCGCTGGCCGAGTTGCTCAACCGCGACGTCATCCCGGTCATTCCCGAAAAGGGTTCGGTCGGCGCCAGTGGCGATCTCGCGCCGCTCTCCCATCTGGCGATCGTGCTGCTCGGTGGCGGCGAAGCCTTCTACAAGGGCGAGCGCATGCCCGGTGCCAAGGCCCTCGCCGCGGCGGGGTTGGAACCGGTGCGCCTGTCCTTCAAGGAAGGCCTGGCCCTGAACAACGGTACGACGCAGATGCTCGCCACCGGCGTGCTCGCGCTCGACACGATGGACATGCTGATCCGTACCGCGGATCTCGCCGCCGCGATGACGCTGGACGCCTTTGCCGGCCGCACGGGCGCCTATGCCGAGCAAGTGCATGCGCTGCGCCCCCATCCGGGCCAGGTCGACGCGGCGCGAAATATCCGCGGCCTGCTCCAGGGCTCGACGCTTGCCGATATCCCTTACCACCTCGTGCCGCGTTTTCGCCCATGGCTTTCCGATGCATGGTCCGACCCGGCCGACCAGGGCCATCGTTTCGATATCGGCTGGGATTGGGTGCCGGCCACGCAGCGTCACGGCAAGGAAGCCTTCTATTCGCGATTCCTTCCCTTCAAGGGCGGGAAGAAGCACCAGCCGCAGGATGCCTATTGCCTGCGTTGCGCGCCGCAGGTGCACGGCGCGGTACGTGACGCATGGGAACAGGCTTGCCGGGTCTTCGACGTCGAGCTCAATGCCGTCACCGACAACCCGTTGGTGTTCCCGGATGCCGAGAACGCCGAAGTCATCGAAGACCAGGTGATTTCCGCCGGCCATTTCCACGGCATGCCGCTGGCGCTGGCGATGAGCTACGTGAAAGCGTCCATTCCGGTGCTGGCGTCGATTTCCGAGCGACGCACGGCGAAGCTTGTCGATCCGGCCAACAACGATGGCCTCCCGGCTTTTCTTATCGGCAACGAGGACGCGACCGATTCGGGTTTCATGATCGTCCAGTACACGGCCGCCGCCCTGGTCAACGACCTGGCCACGCGGGCGCATCCGGCCTCGGTATATTCCGTGCCGACCAGCGCGAACGCCGAGGACCATGTGTCGATGGGTGCCAACGAGGCACGCCATGTGCTGGAGATGACCGAAGACCTCGGTCACGTGCTGGCGATGGAGCTCTATACGGCGGCCCAGGCCCTCGAGTACCGCCAGGACATGCTCAACGCCGCGCGCTCCCTGGCGCACCGTGGCGACTGGCAGGCGCTGGCGGCGAAGATCTCCGGCGCACCGCGTCCGGATTCGCCGCATTACGCAGGTTTCGAACGCGAAGTACGCGCCTTGATGGATGCACTCGCCGCAGCGGATGACTTCCATGGTGGGGTGGCGGTGCGCGCCGCGTTGGCCAAGCTGCGTGAGCACATCGCCTTCATGCAGCGCGATCGCGCGATGGACGGCGATGTGCGCGCGGTATGCGAGCTGGTGGCTTCCGGCCGCCTCGTCGACGGCGGCTGACACTCACGAGCCGAAGAAGCGAAGGGTGGCCGCGGCCTCCACGGCGGGGGACCAGTCGTCCAGCATGCCGGCGCGCACCCCGCCAGGTACTGGTAGAGCTGGGCGTCGTTGGCTAGGCCCAGCTTGTTCATGGCCGAGCGCTTCTGCCGGCTGATGGTCTTGAAACTGCGACCCATCAATATCGCGATGTCACCCAGGCCGTGTCCTTGCGCGAAGGCGCGCAGCACCTCGACCTCGCGCGGCGAAAGCCGGGTGGCGTCGTCGTGGCCGTTCGCGCAATCCGCCTCATGGAACAGCCGGCGTATGGCGGGACTGAGGTAGGAACGGCCCACGTCGGCGGCATGCACCGCCACGGGGATGTCGCGCAGGTTCGTGCGCTTGTCGAAAATGGCCGCGACGCCCATGTCGAGCAGGCTGCGCAGGATGGCCGGGTTGGACATCATCGTGAGCACCACGATGCCCGTATCCGGACGGGCGGCGCGAATGCGCCGGATCATGGGCATGCCGTCGGGCTGGCTGCCCTCGGGCATGGAATAGTCGGTGACGACGACGTCGCAGGGGTGGTCGGCGAGGGAGTCGAACAGCGTGTCCGTATCGTGGGCGCGTGCGACGACTTCGTAGCGGTGCGCCTTGAGAATCGTTTCGACCCCCGCCACGACCACCGGATGGTCGTCGGCGATGATCACGGTACTCGTCATGTCAGGCCTCATGGCGATGGAATCTCGTCATGTTGGCGGGCCGAAGCCGCGAAATATATGGAAGAAAAGCGCAATCACGTGTCGGCGCTTGCCACGACCGGGTTGCAGAGGTAGGATGCGTTATCGTATTAACGCGTTAGTACACTATGAAGCGTCGCTCGCTCGATCCCGAAACCCCGGCCGACTCGGCCGAGACCAGCCTGTGCGAGGCCCTGCTGGGCCTGTCCACCGTCGATGAGATGCGGGCTTTCCTGCATGACCTTTGCACCCCCGCGGAAATCGAGGTGATGGTCGACCGTTGGCGGGTGGTCCCCCACTTGCTGGAGGGGCGTTCCTATCGGGAGATCCACGAGCGGACGGCGGTGAGCATCACCACGATCGGTCGTGTGGCCCGTTACCTCAACCAGGGCAGCGGCGGCTACATGGCCGCGGCGGCGCGGCGGAACGCGGGAGGTGCCGCATGAAGCCGCGCGACCGCCTGCGGATCGCCATGCAGAAGTCCGGGCGGCTCACGGAGCCGGCCCAGGAGCTGCTGGCGCGTTGCGGCCTCAAGTTCCGCCAGAGCCGCGACAAGTTGTTCTGTTTCGGCGAGGGCGAGCCCGTCGACCTCCTGCTGGTCCGTGACGACGACATCCCCGGCCTGATCGCCGAAGGCGTATGCGACCTCGGCATCGTCGGCCGCAACGTCCTGCGGGAGTTCCAGCTTTCCAGCAGCGAGGCCGGGGCGGGCCTCGACGAACTGCGGTCGTTGGGCTTCGGCCACTGTCGCCTGTCCATCGCCGTCCCCCAGGAAGACGCCTACGACGGCCCTGCGCAGCTCGACGGCCAGCGTATCGCCACCTCGTATCCGGGGCTGCTTGGCGAATGGCTGCGGACGAACGGCGTGGACGCGAAGGTCGTGATGCTCGCCGGCTCCGTGGAGATCGCCCCCCGCCTGGGCACCGCCGATGCGATCTGCGACCTCGTCTCCAGCGGCGCCACCCTGGTCGCCAACCAGTTGAGGGAGGCGGCGGTGGTGGTGGAGAGCGAGGCCGTGCTGGCCGGGCACCGCGAGCTTCCGCCCGATGAGCGTGGCGAGATCGCCGAGCTGCTCCTGCGCCGGCTCGACGGCGTCATCCAGGTGCGCGACTCGCGCCTGATCCTGATGCAGGCACCGCGCGACGCGCTCGCCGCGATCACGCGGTTGTTGCCTGGCAGCCCGGTGCCGACGCTCACGCCGGTGGACGGTGCACCCGATCAGGTCGTGTTGCAGGCCCTGTGCGCCGGCTCGGTGAGCTGGCGCCAACTCGAAGACATGAAACGCGCCGGTGCTCGCGACATGCTGGTGCTGCCGGTGGAGAAGATGCTGGCATGAAACGGATCGACTGGACGACCCTGGACGAAAACGGCCGCGAGGCCGCGTTGGCGCGGCCCGCGCAGTCGCGCTCGGTAGAACTGCGCGAAGGCGTGGAAGCCATCGTGGCGGAGGTGCGCCGGCGTGGCGACGAGGCCTTGTCCGAACTCACGGCGCGCTACGACGGCACCCGCCTGCAAGGGCTGGAGGTCAGCGACGAGGAGTTCGCCGCGGCGGAGGCCCGCCTCGCGCCCGAACTGAAAGCCGCGGTGATCGAAGCCGCTGGCCGCATCGAGGCCTTCCATCGCGCGGCGGCGCCGACGCCCATCGCGGTCGACACCGCGCCGGGCGTGCGGGTGGAACGGGTATTGCGGCCCATCGGCCGGGTAGGCCTGTACGTCCCCGCCGGTGGTGCGCCCCTGCCGTCCACCGCGATCATGCTCGGTGTGCCGGCGGCCATCGCGGGCTGCCGCGACGTGGTGCTTTGCACGCCGGTGCAGGCCGATGGCCATTGCGACGATGCCGTGTTGTTCGCCGCGAAAGCCACGGGCGTGCATCGCGTATTCAAGCTTGGCGGCGCGCAGGCGATCGCCGCGATGGCTTACGGCACCGAAACCGTTCCACGCTGCGACAAGATTTTCGGGCCCGGTAACGCATGGGTCACCGAGGCGAAGTTGCAGGTGGCGGGCGATCCCGCCGGCGCGGCCATCGACATGCCGGCCGGCCCATCCGAGGTGCTTGTGATCGCCGACGCCGACGCCGACCCGCGTTTCGTCGCCGCCGACCTGCTCTCGCAAGCCGAGCACGGCCCGGATTCACAGGTGTTGTTGGTCAGCCCGTCGGCGGGCCTGCTCGATCGCGTGGCGATCGAGGTGGAGCGGCAGCGCGCCGCCTTGCCGCGGGCGGATATCGCCGCCAGGGCGCTGGCGGAAAGCCGTCTCGTGCAGGTGGACGATCTCGACGAGGCGATCGCGGTCAGCAACCGCTACGCGCCCGAGCACCTCATCATCCAGACCGCCGAACCACGGGCATTGCTCGACGCCGTCGAATCGGCCGGTTCCGTGTTCCTCGGCGAATGGACGCCTGAATCCGTGGGCGACTACTGCAGTGGCAGCAACCACGTATTGCCGACCTACGGGTACGCGCGCAGCTACAGCGGCGTCTCGGTCGCCAGCTTCCAGAAACAGGTCACCGTGCAGGAGGTGACCGCCGCCGGCCTGCGCGTCATCGGTCCTTGCGCGGCCACGCTGGCCGCCGCGGAGCAACTGGAGGCGCACCGCCGAGCGGTCACCTTGCGCCTCGCCGCGATGGATGCGACCGCATGAGCGTCCTCGACCTGGCCCGCCCCGATATCCGTGCGCTGTCACCCTACTCGAGCGCGCGCATGGAAGCGCAGGGTGGCACCGTCCTGCTCAACGCGAACGAGTCCTCGCGTCCTCCGAACATCCCCGGCGGCGATGGACTGAACCGCTATCCAGACCCGCAGCCGCGGGCGCTGGTGGACGCACTGGCCGACCTCTACGGCAGCCAGCCGGACCGCGTGCTCGTGACGCGCGGCAGCGACGAGGCAATCGACCTGCTCGTACGCGCCTTCTGTCGCGCGAGGGAGGATGCCGTCGTCGTCTCACCGCCCACCTTCGGCATGTACGCGGTCTGCGCGCGCATCCAGGGCGCCACCGTGATCGAAGCGCCGCTCGAACCTGCGGGTGGTCTCGACGCCGATAAGCTGCTTGCCGCCGTCACGCCGGCGACCAAGCTCGTCTTTGTCTGCACGCCCAACAATCCCACCGGCAATCTCGTGCGGCGCGATGTGCTGGAGCGCCTGGCCCGCGAACTCGACGGGCGTGCCGTACTGGTGATCGACGAGGCCTACGCCGAGTTCAGCGGGGTGGCCAGCGCGACGTCGCTGATCGACGATCATGACAACGTGGCCGTGCTGCGCACGTTGTCCAAGGCCTGGTCCCTGGCCGGCGCGCGTGTCGGAGCGCTGGTGGCGCACGCGGACGTGATCGCCTTGTTGCGCCGGATCATCCCGCCGTATCCGTTGCCGTCGCCCTGCGTGGACGCGGCGTTGGGCGCGCTCTCGTACGAAGGCAGGCGTGTGCAGCGCCACCACCTGCAGGAGATCCTCGCCGAGCGCACGCGCATGTTCACGGCGCTGTCGGCCATGCCGGGGGTTCGCGAAGTGTTGCCGTCGCATGCGAACTTCCTCGCCGTGCGTTTCGACGATGCCGCCGGTACCTACCGGCGCCTGCTCGCCGCCGGCATCGTCGTGCGCGACATCACGAGATACCCGGGACTCGGCGACGCGCTGCGCATCACCGTGGGCACGGGTAACGAGAACGATCGCGTGCTCGCGATCCTCCGCGCCGGAGCCACCGCATGAGCCGGAAGATCCTCTTCGTCGACCGCGACGGTTGCCTTATCGAGGAGCCGGCGGACGAGCAGATCGACAGCTTCGAAAAGCTGGCGCTGATGCCGGGCGTCGTCGCCGCGCTGCAACGCATCGTCGGTGCGGGATATGAACTGGTGATGGTGACCAACCAGGATGGCCTGGGCACGCCGGCCTTCCCGCAGGAAGCCTTCGATGGCCCGCATCAGCTCCTGCTGCGTATCCTCGCCTCGCAAGGCGTCACGTTCCGCGAACAGCTGATCGACCGGAGCCTTCCCCACGAGAAACGCGATACACGCAAGCCGGCCACCGGCCTGGCCCGGCACTGGCTTGCCGACGACAGCTGGAGCCGTGCGCAATCGGCCATGGTCGGCGATCGCGACACCGATCTCGTGTTCGCGGCGAACATGGGCGTGCGCGGTTTCCTCGTCGGCGCCCGCGGTGCGAGCTGGGCCGAGGTGGCGCACGCCTTGCTCGACGCGCCGCGTACCGCCGAAGTGGTGCGCAAGACGAAGGAAACCTCGATCCGCGTCGCCGTCGACCTCGACCGTGTCGCCGACCCCGTCGTACATACGGGGCTGGGCTTCTTCGACCACATGCTCGAACAGATCGGCAAGCACGGCGGCTTCGCGCTCGACCTGCGCTGCGATGGCGACACCCATATCGACGAACACCACACCATCGAGGATTCGGCGCTGGCGCTCGGCCAGGCCTTGCGCCAGGCCCTGGGCGACAAGCGTGGCATCGGCCGCTACGGCTTCGCCTTGCCCATGGACGAGAGCGCCGCACGTGCCGAACTGGATCTCTCCGGCCGCCCGTACTTCGTCTTCGAAGGCGAGTTCCCGCGTGAACGCGTCGGCGACGTGCCGACCGAACTCGTGCCGCATTTCTTCCGCTCGTTGTGCGAGACGCTCGGCGCGAACCTGCACCTCACCGTGCACGGGGAAAACGCGCACCACATGGTCGAAGGCTGCTTCAAGGTGGTCGCGCGTACCTTGCGCCAGGCGATCCGCCGCGAAGGCGAGGAGTTGCCCAGCACGAAAGGGAGCCTGTGATGCGGGTCGTCCTCGTAGACGCCGGTGGCACCAATATCGGGTCGGTGCGCTATGCCTTGCAGCGCCTCGGTACCGACGCCGAACTGACCTCCAGTGCGGCGGCGATTCGTGCCGCCAGCCATGTGATCCTGCCGGGCGTGGGCGCGGCGGGGCCTGGCATGCGCATGCTGCGCGAGGCCGGCCTGGTGGATGTGATACGCGGGCTCACCCAGCCGGTGCTCGGTGTCTGCCTTGGCATGCAATTGCTCTGCGAGCGCTCCGACGAAGCGGATACCGAGTGCCTCGGCGTGGTTCCCGCCACGGTACGGCGTTTCGTCGATACGCCAGGCTTGCGTGTGCCGCACATGGGTTGGAACAGCCTGCACGTCACCGCCAGTCATCCGCTCGTCGCGGGCTTGCGTGAAGGAGACACCGCTTACTTCGTGCACAGTTACGCGGTGCCCACCGGCGATTACACCCTCGCGGCGAGCGAGCACGGCATGCCCTTCGCTGCCGTCGTCGCCGCTGGCAACTTCATGGGCATGCAGTTCCACCCCGAGCGTTCGGCGGGCGTGGGCGCGCAGCTCCTGCGGAACTTCCTTGCCCTATGACACTTCCCATTCCCGCCATCGACCTGCGTGACGGCAAGGTCGTCCGCCTTTTCCAGGGCGACTACGCGCAGCAGACCACCTTCGCTTTCGAGCCCGAAGCGCTGGCCGCGCGTTACGCCGACGAAGGGGCCACGTGGTTGCACGTGGTCGACCTCGACGGCGCACGCACCGGCCGTTTCGAGAACCTCGCGACCATCGCCGGCATCGCCTCGGCGGGGCGGCTTCGCGTGCAGGCCGGCGGGGGCATTCGCGATGAAGACGGCGTGCGCCGCCTGTTGGCGGCGGGAGCGCAGCGCGTGGTGGTCGGCAGCATGGCCATACGCGCGCCCGAGACGGTGGCGGCGTGGATCGGGCGCTACGGCGCCGAGCGCATCGTGCTGGCGTTGGACACGCGTTTCCGCGATGGCGCATGGACCTTGCCGAGCGCCGGCTGGACGGCCGATGAGGCGCGTACGCTGGATGAACTCGTTCCCTGGTACGAAGCCGCCGGTGCACGCCATGTCCTTTGCACCGACATCGACCGTGACGGCACGATGACCGGCCCGAACGTCGCGCTGTACCACCACCTCGCCGCACTGGCGCCGTCACTGGACGTGCAGGCCTCGGGTGGTGTGCGTTCGCTCGACGATGTCGCAGGCCTCGCGCTGCAGGGTGTCGCGGGCGTCATCCTCGGCCGTGCCCTGCTGGAAGGCGCTTTCACGCTACCCGACGCGCTCGCCGTCGCACAGAAGGCGAACGCGTCATGCTGAATCGTCGCATCGTTCCCTGTCTCGACGTGCGCGACGGCCAGGTGGTGAAAGGCGTGCGCTTCCGTGACCACGTGGTGGTCGGCGAGATCGTCGAGCTGGCCCTGCGTTACCGCGACGAAGGGGCCGACGAACTGGTGTTCTATGACATCACCGCCAGTCCGGAAGGCCGCCGGGTCGACCGCGACTGGGTGGAACGGGTGGCACGCGAAATCGATATCCCGTTCTGCGTGGCCGGTGGCATTCGCAGCGTCGAGGATGCGCGCGAGGTCTTGCATGCGGGCGCGGACAAGGTCTCCATCAATTCCCCCGCGCTGGAGCGGCCGGCCCTGGTCGGCGAGATCGCCGACGCGTTCGGCGTGCAGTGCGTCGTCATCGGCGTGGACAGCTTGCGCGACGATGATGGCCAATGGCGCGTTCGCCAATACACGGGCGACCCTTCGCGCACGCGGGCCTTGCGCAAGCGCACGCTGGACTGGATCGAGGAGGTCCAACGGTTGGGGGCGGGTGAGATCGTGCTCAATTGCATGGGCACCGATGGCGTGCGTCGTGGCTATGACATCGAGCAGCTGAAGGCGGCGCGGGCGATCTGCCAAGTGCCGCTGGTCGCCTCCGGTGGCGCGGGCAAGCCGGAGCACTTCACCGAGGTGTTCCGTGACGCGGACGTCGATGCGGCGCTCGCGGCGAGCGTGTTCCATTCGGGCGATATCGGTATTCCCGCGCTCAAGAGCGACTTGCGCGCGCAAGGCATCGAGGTGAGGTTATGAGCGAGAGGGTCCCCGATTTCGCCAAGGGTGGCGGCCTGTTGCCGGCGATCGTGCAACATGCGCGTACGGGCGAGGTACTGATGCTGGGCTACATGGACGAGGCCGCGCTGGCGAAGACGCGGGAGTTCGGCCAGGTCACCTTCTTCAGCCGAAGCAAGCAGCGGTTATGGACCAAGGGCGAAACATCGGGCGACACGCTGGCCCTGGTCGATGCACGACTCGATTGCGACGCGGACACGATCCTCGTGCGCGCCTTGCCGGCCGGGCCCACGTGTCATACCGGCACGACGAGCTGCTTTGGCGACGATGTCGCGCCTGCCTTGGGATTCCTTGCGGAACTGGATGCGCTGGTCGCGTCGCGACACGCGGAGCGGCCACAAGGCAGCTACACGACGACGCTGTTCGAAGGCGGCATCCGCCGCATGGCGCAGAAGGTGGGAGAGGAGGGCGTCGAGACGGCGCTCGCCGCGATCGCCGAGGACGACGACGCGCTGATCGGCGAAGCCGCCGATCTCGTCTTCCACCTGATGGTGGTCCTGCGCGCGCGCGGCATCGGTTTCGACGCCGTGGCCGCGAAGCTGGCTTCGCGGCACGCGAAATGAAGCGGTCGCGCTAGGCGACCGCGGGCTTCCGCTTAGCGGTTGCCGCCGCGATTGCCGCCGCCACCGCCACGGTTTCCACCGCCGCCACCCGGACGACCGCCACGGTTGCCACCCGGACGCGGACCGCCGCCGGCACGGTTGCCGCCACCCTGGCCGCCACCGCCCGTGCGATTGCCGCCACCGGCGGGACCGCGACCACGATTGCCACCGCCATCGAAACGCGCGCCCGCTGGCGCACGATTGCCGTCGGAACGGCCCGGGCCTGCCGCACGGTTGCCTTCGGCACGGCCTTGGCCCATGGGCCGATTGCCGCCACCGGCGTTGCCGGGACGTCCACCCGGACGCGGACCGCGGTTGCCCGTGGCGTTACCGGCCGCGTTGCCGCCACCGGTACGGCTGTCGCCCGCGAACCACGTGCGGATCGACGGAAGTTCCTGGCCCGGCGCGACGCGACGCGACTTGCGCGGGCCGCCGGCGGCACCGCCGCGCTCGGGACGCGCGACGTTTCCGTTGACCTCGCGACGCGGAGCGCCCGCCTGGCCGCCGCGACCACCGCGGCCACCGGCACCGCCTCGTCCACCGCGCGGGTTGTCGTCGCGCAGGCGGTCGAAGGCGGTGAGTTCACGGGCTTCGTCGTGACGTGCCGAACTCCACGCACCCGTGGTGCGGGTATCCGGCTTGTATTCGGTGATATGGCGCGGGGCGCGGCGCTGGTGCACCACGGCGCTCAGCGTCAGCACGGGGGCCGGGGCACCGAGGCCCGCGCGCTCGCGCAGTTCCTTGATAGCGGTGTCGTCCAGTGATTCGCAATCGCCACGGCGCAGCGCGCGCGGCAGTTCGACCGTGCCGTAGCGAATGCGCTTCAGGCGGCTGACCAGGAAACCCTGCGAATCCCACAGGCGACGGACTTCGCGATTGCGACCCTCGCGGATGGTGACGCGGAACCAGCTATGGCTGCCGCCGCGGCTGATGGTGGCGATCTCGTCGAAGCGAGCGGGACCGTCTTCCAGTTCCACGCCGGCCTTGAGCCGCTCGATGACCTCGTCGGGCACCTCGCCGTGCACGCGGCAAAGGTATTCTCGCTCCAGGCCGCTCTTCGGATGCATCAGTGCGTTGGCGAGTTCGCCATCGGTGGTGAGCAGGAGCAGGCCGGTGGTGTTGATGTCGAGGCGGCCCACGGCGACCCAGCGGGCGCCGCGCAGGCGCGGCAGCTGTTCGAACACGGTGGGACGGCCTTCGGTGTCCTCGCGCGTGGTCACCACGCCTTCGGGCTTGTGGTAGACCAGCACTTCGGCATCGTTGCGGTTGTCGGTGGCGACGACGAACTGCTTGCCGTCCAGTACGACGCGGTCGCCGGCGTGGACGCTGGAGCCGATCGTGGCGACCGTGCCGTTGACCTCGACCTCGCCGGCCTGGATGCGCTGTTCGAGCATCCGGCGCGAGCCGAGTCCGGCGTTGGCGAGGACCTTGTGCAGGCGCTCCTCGAGCTGTTGGTTGCTGTCGGCGGGGTTGTCGCCGCCGCGCTTAAGGGTGAGCAGGGATCGCTGTGGCGCGTTCATGCGCGTGACTCCTCGGTATCTTTCTCGGCGTCGTCGTCTTCGGCGTCGCCTACGGGGTTCTCTGCCTCGTCGGCAGTGGGGGAAGCCGCGGCGACGTCGTCGCCGGCAGGCAGCTGGTTCGCGACCTCGACCTCGTCGCCCTCGATGGGCGCGGTCTCGGTAGCGGTGTTCGTATCGTCCGCTGTCGCGGGGTGGGCGGACGCGGGTATCGCGTCACCTTCGAAGCGCATCTGCGGATTGAGTTCCTCGAGGTCGCGGATCTCGGAAAGCGGGGGCAGGGCATCCAGCGACTTCAGGTTGAAGTAGTCGAGAAAGCCGCGCGTGGTGCCGAACAGGGCGGGCTTGCCCGGGACGTCGCGATGACCGACGACGCGGATCCATTCGCGTTCCTCGAGCGTCTTGATGATGTTCGAGGAGACCACCACGCCGCGGATCTGTTCGATCTCCGGACGGGTGATCGGCTGGCGGTAGGCGATCAGGGCCAGCGTCTCGAGCAGGGCGCGCGAATAGCGGCTCGGCTTTTCCGCCCACATCCGCGAGACCCAGGGATGCACGTCGCGACGGACCTGGTAACGCCAGCCGGAGGCCACCTCGACCAGTTCCACGCCGCGTCCTTCGCAGTCCCCGGCGAGCGACGCCAGGGCGGCCGTGAGTTCCTCCGTGCCGACGTCTTCTTCCTCGCCGAAAATCGCCTTCAGCTGCGCGATCGTCATCGGCTGGGTCGACGCCAGGAGCGCCGCTTCCACGATGGGTTTGAGTTGTTCGGGTTGCATAGGCCTTGGGGTGTACCGCGCCTTTCACGCGCGGATGGGTTCGTGCACGGGAGCGGTCGCTCGTGCGACGCCCCCCGGTTCGTGGCCCTTTGGAGGGCCTTCAGGCGAGCGCTTCCTCGGGCTCGGCCTCCATCTGTACCTTCGTCTTCAGGTAGATCGGCCCGAGGGCTTCTTCCTGGACGATTTCCACGAGCATTTCCTTCGCGAGTTCCAGCATGGCGAGGAAGGTGACCACGACGCCCAGCCGTCCCTCGTTGATGTCGAACAATGTTTCGAAGCGGTGGAAGCCGCCACCCTCGCTGAGGGTCTGGAGCAGGTCGCCCATGCGCTGGCGCACACTGAGCGGTTCGCGCTGGATCGCATGGTGCGTGAACAGATCGGCGCGGGTGAGCACGTCCTTGAGCGCGAGCAGGAGCTCCTTGAGGTCCAGCGGTGGCGGCACGCGTACCACGTTGTGCTCACCGACGAAGGCGTGGACCACGGTGGTGTCGCGTTCCAGGCGCGGCAGCTCGTCGATATCCGCCGCGGCCCGCTTGAAGCGTTCGTACTCCTGCAGGCGACGGACGAGCTCGGCGCGGGGATCCTCCTCGACGCCTTCCTCGGCCGGCGGCCGCGGCAGCAGCAACCTGGACTTGATCTCCGCGAGGATCGCGGCCATCAGCAGGTACTCCGCCGCGAGCTCCAGGCGCATCACCTCGCGCATCATGTCGATGTAGTCCATGTACTGCCGGGTGATCTCGGCCACGGGGATGTCGAGGATGTCGAGGTTTTGCCGGCGGATCAGGTACAGCAACAGGTCGAGTGGACCTTCGAACGATTCGAGGATGACTTCGAGCGCGTCCGGCGGGATGTACAGGTCCTGGGGCATTTGCAGCACCGGTTGCCCGCGCACGAGCGCGAGAGGCATTTCCTGCTGCTGCGGGATGCCCGCGAAGGCACCCTGGGCTTTTTCGACCACCTGGACTTCGGTTGTCTCGTTAGTCATCGGCACACGTCAGAAGGGTCGCGAGTGCGACCGGGAACGCAACAATCGATGCCGTCCGGCGGCTGCACCGCCACCTCGCCCGGCTTGCCACGCATCGTCGCCGACGAGCGAAGGGCAAGGCCGCTGGACACCCCAGGAGGGTCACCGTCTGTGAAGGAACGTCGGGAGCAGAGCGCGGCCGGTCCCTGGATCACGGACCGGTGAGGGCGCGACGCCCGAATAAGTTCACCCGATTGAGATACAGGGTATCGCCTGTGCCCGCCCAAGTCCAGCGGGCCGCCGCCGGTCGCTTCGACGTTGCGGCACAATAGGCGCCATGCAGCCGGGCCAGCGCGCGATCATCCACGTCGACATGGACGCTTTCTACGCGTCCGTGGAGGAACTGGACGACCCCTCCCTGGTCGGGAAACCCGTCATCGTGGCCGGACTGGGCCGGCGCGGCGTGGTGTCCACGGCCAACTACGAAGCGCGCAAATACGGGGTCCGCTCGGCCATGGCCACCTCGGAGGCCCGCCGGCGCTGCCCTGGCGGTGTCTACATCTTCCCCCGCCATGCACGCTACCAGGAGATCTCGAACGTGGTCTTCGGGGTATTCGCCGAGGTCACGCCCATGATCGAAGGCCTGTCGCTCGACGAGGCCTTCCTCGACGTCACGGGCAGCCTTCGCCTTTTTTCCTCCATCGAGGCCATCGGTCGCCGGGTGAAGGAGGGCATCCGCGAGCGCACGGGACTGAACGCTTCCGTGGGCATGTCGCATAACAAGCTCCTGGCCAAGCTGGCCAGCGAGCTGTCCAAGCCGAACGGCTTCCTGCGCATCGCGCCCGACGAGGTGCGCGGCTATCTCGATCCATTGCCTGTCGGCCGCATGTGGACGGTGGGGAAGGTGGCCGAGGAGTCCCTGCAGAAGGTCGGCATACGCACCATCGGCGACCTGGTCCGGGCCGACGCCTGGCGACTGAACAAGGCGGTCGGGGAGCGCCACGCGGCCCAGCTGCGCGAGCTTTGCCGCGGCGAGGACCGCCGGCCGGTGGTCACCGACGCCCCCGAGGTCTCGATCGGCTCGGAGTGGACCTTCGAGTACGACGTCGAGGAACTGTCCATCGCCGAGGCCTGGCTGTTGCGCCAGTGTGAGCGCGTGGGTGCGCGGGCAAGGGCGCGCGGCCTGGACGCACGTACGGTGTCGGTGAAATTGCGCGAACCGCCTTTCCTGACCCATAGCCGGCAGGCACAGTTGCCCGTTCCCGGCAACGCGACGGCCGACATCCATGCCGTGGCACGACGCTTGCTTCAAGTCTGGTGGGGTCAGCACCCCCGGCCGCGGCTTCGCCTGCTTGGCGTGACGCTGTCGGGTTTCGATGCCCGGCACGGCGACGAGCAGCAGGACATGTTCGCGGCGCCGGCGCCGGACAAGCGTTCCGACGGCGTGCAGGACCTGATCAATGGGCGCTTCGGCGCGGGGGCCCTGGTTCGCGCGGGAGTGCTCAAGACCCGCGGCAGCGAGTGAGTGTGCGGCAGGATGGCGGAAGGAACCTCGGACTGCGCTAATGTGTCCGTTTGTGACACGGAATGTAAGTGAACGAGGTGCGGTCATGCCGGTCACCACGGACAAGGAGGCACTATCGGGATGGGTGGAGAATCTGATGTCGAATGACAAGGAAGACCCGCAGACGCGCTATCGCCATGCGCGCATGAGGGTGCAGACCGCGGTACTGATGAGCCGTGGCGGCGAGGCGCACCCGACGGACCTGGTCGACATATCGGCCACGGGCGCCCTCCTGCGCCGTCCGCCCGGCTGGCGCGGCGAGCCAGGGCAGACCTGGATCCTGGACATGATCTTCGGCCACGACCTGCACATCCACCTGGAAGCCTCGGTGGCCCGCGTCTCCGCGCGGCAGATCGGCATGGAATACACCCTTATCCCCGAGGACAAGCAGGCGTCGCTCTGGGAATTGCTGGGCGGCTACGCGGACACGCTCGAGGCCTGGCAGGACGATTGAGAATCGGGTGTGGTAACCACCCTGAAGGCTTGAAGACCGAAGGCAGCCGACCTTATGGCCACCGACCTTGTGGGAGCCGACTTTGTGTGAGAGCCGACCTTGTGGGAGCTGGCCTTGTGGGAGCCGCTTCAGCGGCGATCCCGCGGCAGCGGGCCAGGACGAGGCAAGCACCCATCGCCGCTGAAGCGGCTCCCACAGGTGAAGCGGCTCCCGCATGCCCCTTTGACAAGACCCTTTAAGCAGCGGTCGGGCGGCTCTTCTTCCGTTCCTCGTCGCGAAGCTCGCGGCGGAGGATCTTGCCTACGTTGGTCTTGGGCAGCGCATCGCGGAACTCGATCTGCTTCGGGCGCTTATAGCCGGTGAGGTTCTCCCGGCAGTACTCCTTCAGCGCCTCGACGGTCAGCGAAGGGTCCTTGCGCACGACGAACAGTTTCACCACCTCGCCCGAATGCTCGTCGTCGATGCCGACCGCCGCGACCTCACCCACGCCCGGATGGCGCATGACGATGTCCTCGATCTCGTTCGGGTACACGTTGAAGCCGGAGACCAGGATCATGTCCTTCTTGCGGTCGACGATGAAGGCCTGGCCGGTCTCGTCCATGCGGGCGATGTCGCCGGTGCGCAACCAGCCATCCGCGTCGAGCACCTTGGCCGTTTCCTCCGGCTGTCGCCAGTAACCCTTCATCACCTGCGGGCCGCGAATGCAGAGTTCGCCGACTTCGCCGAGCGGAAGAACCTTGCCGTCCTCGTCACGGATCTGCGCGTCGGTGTCCGGGATGGGATAGCCGATCGAACCGGTGTAGTCCTTGATGTCGACGCGATTGGCGAACGCGACGGGCGAGGTCTCGGTGAGACCGTAGCCCTCGATGATGGGATGGCCGGTGACCTTCTTCCAGCGTTCGGCGACGGCGCGTTGCAGGGCCATGCCGCCGGCCATGGAAAGGTGCAGGTGCGAGAAGTCGACCTGGTCGAAGCCGGGGGTGTTCAGCAGGCCGTTGAACAGCGTGTTGACGCCGGTGATGGCGGTGAACTTCGTCTTCTGCAACTCCTTCACGAAGCCACGCATGTCGCGCGGATTGGTGATGAGATGGTTGAGGCCGCCAAGGCTGGTGAAGATGAGGCAATTCACCGTCAGCGAGAAGATGTGGTACAGCGGTAGCGCCGTGATGACCGTTTCCTCGCCCAGCGTGGCGTGGCCGGCGACCCACGGGCGGGTCTGCAGCATGTTCGCGACCATGTTGCGATGGGTGAGCATCGCGCCCTTCGCCACGCCGGTGGTGCCACCGGTGTACTGCAGGAAGGCGATGTCGTCGTGGCCGATCTCCACCGTGGGCAGCGGGTGCGCCTTGCCACGGGCGAGCGCGTCGCGGAAACGCACGGCCTGCGGCAGCTTGAACGGCGGCACTTCCTTGCGCAGCGTCTTCACCACGAAGTTGATGATGTTGCCCTTCGGGAAGCCGACCATGTCGCCGACGGCGGTGGTGATGACATGGCGTACCTGGGTACCTTCCACGGCCTGTTGCGCCGTGGCGGCGAAGTTGTCCAGGACCACCAGCGCCTGCGCACCCGAGTCTTCCAGTTGGTGATGCAGTTCGCGCGCCGTGTATAGCGGATTCGTGTTTACTACGGTGAGGCCGAGGCGCAGCGCGCCGAACAGGGCGATCGGGTACTGCAGCAGGTTCGGCAGCATGATCGCCAGGCGGTCGCCCTTCTTCAGGCCGAGTTCGCCGGAGAGGTAGCCCGCGAAGGCGCGCGAGAGTTCGTCGACCTGGCCGTAGTTCAGCACCTTGCCGAAGTTCGCGAACGCCGGGCGGTCACGAAATTTCTTAAAGGAGTCTTCGAAGACGGCCGCCACGGAGCGGTACGCGTTGACGTCGATGTCGGCGGGAATGCCGGCAGGGTAGTGGTCGAGCCACGGACGCTCAATGCTCATGAATCGGACGAACTCCAGGAAGTGACGGATGCACGGCGCATCGTCATAAGGCCGTGGCATTGGAGCATACGCCCGCGTATAGCGGCAAGCCGCATTGCAGCGCGTTTTGATGGGGAGGAAGCACGATGTGGAAAGCGGGAACGTTGCTGGTCGTCCTCGCATTGGCGGGTGTCGCCGGTTGCCGGCATACACCGGACGAGGAGCAGGTGCGCTCGGCGATAACGGCTGCCTCGGTAGGTGCCGAAGCGGGCAAGGCGGGGGATACCGTCGTTGCGTTGACGGACGATTTCGACGGCAATGCGGGACAGCTCGATCGCGCCTCGCTGGCGAACCTGGTGCGGGTCTACGCGCTTCGCGGGCAGAAGGTCCACGTGCTGATGGGGCCGACGGAAGTCGAGAAGCGTGGCGATCGGCTGGTGGCTACGTTCACCGTCACCCTGACCGCCGGGGTGGGCGTGTTGCCCGATAACGCCGGGGCCTACGTGGTGGAGACGGGCTGGCGGAAGGAAGGGCGCGAGTGGCGTTGCTTTACGGCGAACTGGAAGCGCGCGTTGTAGACCGAATCGCCGACAGGGTCGGCTCCCACCAAGGCCTGGCCACCGACAGGGTCGGCTCCCACCAAGGCTTGGCGAGTCACCGATAAGGCCGGCTCCCACCAGGTGCGAAACCTGGTGGGAGCCGACCCTGTCGGCGATGCTTTCTTAGGCCGCCTTCGCCAACTGGCGAAGCACGTACTGCAGGATGCCGCCGTGGCGGAAGAACTCGCGCTCCTTCGGGGTCAGCAGCAGCACCTTCACGGTGAACTCCTTGACCGAACCGTCCGGACGCGTGGCCTTGACCGTCGCCGTCTTCGACTCGCCGCCATTGAGGCCGGTGATGTCGAACACCTCGTCGCCCTTCAGACCCAGCGTCTGCGCGTTCTCGCCGTCCTGGAACTGGCAGGGCAGCACGCCCATGCCGACCAGGTTCGAGCGGTGGATGCGCTCGAAGCTCTCGGTGATCACCGCCTTGACGCCCAGCAGCAGGGTGCCCTTCGCAGCCCAGTCACGCGACGAACCCGTGCCGTATTCCTTGCCGGCGAGGACGACCAGCGGGGTGCCGTCGGCCTTGTACTTCATGGCGGCGTCGTAGATCGCCATTTCTTCGCCGGTCGGGATGTACTTGGTGTAGCCACCCTCGACGCCGTCGAGCATCAGGTTCTTGATGCGGATGTTGGCGAAGGTGCCGCGCACCATCACGTCGTCGTTGCCGCGACGCGAACCGTAGGAGTTGAAGTCCTTCGGCTCCACGCCCTTGGAGATCAGGAAGCGGCCCGCCGGGCTGTCCTTCTTGATCGAGCCGGCCGGCGAGATGTGGTCGGTGGTGATCGAGTCGCCGAAGATGCCCATGGCGCGCGCGCCGTGGATGTCCTCGATGGTGCCGGCCTCGGCGGTCATGCCGTCGAAGTAAGGCGGGTTCTTGATGTAGGTGGAATCGTCCCAGGCGTAGGTCTTGCCATCCGGCGAGGCGATGGCGTTCCAGCGGCTGTCGCCCTTGAAGACGTCGGCGTAGCTGTCCTTGAACATCTGCGGGCTGATCGCGCCGGCGATGGCGTCGGAAACTTCCTGGTTGCTCGGCCAGATGTCCTTCAGGTAGACGGGCTTGCCGTCGCTACCGGTGCCGATGGCGTCCTTGGTCAGGTCGATGTTCAGCGTGCCGGCCAGCGCGTAGGCGACGACCAGCGGCGGCGAGGCCAGGTAGTTCATCTTCACTTCGGGATGCACGCGGCCCTCGAAGTTGCGGTTGCCCGAAAGCACCGACGCCACGGCGAGGTCGCCATCGGCGATGCCCTTGCTGATCTCGACCGGCAGCGGACCGGAGTTGCCGATGCAGGTGGTGCAGCCGTAGCCGACCACGTAGAAGCCCACCTTCTCGAGTTCCTCGAGCAGGCCGGTCTTCTTCAGGTACTCGGTCACGACCAGCGAGCCCGGTCCGAGCGAGGGCTTCACCCACGGCTGCGAGGTGAGGCCGCGCGCGGCGGCCTTCTTCGCCAGCAGGCCGGCGGCGAGCATCACGGCCGGGTTGGAGGTGTTGGTGCACGAGGTGATCGCGGCGATCACGACCGAGCCGTCATTGATGCGGAAGGACTTGCCGTTCTTCTCGACGAGCACGCCTTCGCCATCGACGGCGTTGGCTTCGTTGCCGACGGCGGTACCGCCGCCTTCATTGTTGAAGCGGGCGACGTCGCCGTTCTTAGGCTTGCGGTTCGCGGTGAGCGGGCCGACGGCGTCGAGGAAGCTGTCCTTGACCGACTCCAGCAACACACGGTCCTGTGGACGCTTCGGGCCGGCCAGCGACGGGCGAACGTCGGCGAGGTCGAGTTCGAGCGTGGTGGTGAATTCGGCTTCCGGCGTGTTCGCGTCGTGCCACAGGCCCTGCGCCTTGGCGTAGGTCTCGACCAGGGCGATCAGCGCCTCGTCGCGGCCGGACAGGCGCATGTAGTTCAGTGCTTCCTGGTCGATCGGGAAGATGCCGCAGGTGGCGCCGTATTCCGGGGCCATGTTGGCGATCGTGGCGCGGTCGGCCAGCGGCAGGTTCTGCAGGCCCGGGCCGAAGAACTCGACGAACTTGCCGACGACGCCGAGCTTGCGCAGCATCTGGGTGACGGTGAGCACGAGGTCGGTGGCGGTGACGCCTTCCGAGAGCTTGCCCTTGAGGCGGAAGCCGACGACCTGCGGGATCAGCATGGACGACGGCTGGCCGAGCATCGCGGCCTCGGCCTCGATGCCGCCCACGCCCCAGCCCAGCACGCCGAGGCCGTTGATCATCGTGGTGTGCGAGTCGGTGCCGAAGACGGTATCCGGATAGGCGAACGATTCACCGTCCACTTCGCTGGTGAAGACGACGCGGGCGAGGTTCTCCAGGTTCACCTGGTGGACGATGCCCGTGCGCGGCGGCACGACCTTGAAGTTGTTGAAGGCCTTCTGGCCCCAGCGCAGGAAGGAGTAGCGCTCCTGGTTGCGCTCGAATTCGATGGCGACGTTCTGCTCGAGCGAGCTTTCCGTGCCGAACGTGTCGACCTGCACCGAGTGGTCGATGACCAGTTCGGCCGGCGCCAGCGGGTTGATCTTGTCCGGGTCGCCGCCGAGCTTGGTCACGGCGTCGCGCATGGCGGCCAGGTCGACCACACAGGGCACGCCGGTGAAATCCTGCAGGACCACGCGGGCGGGCATGAAGGAGATCTCGGTGTCCGGTTCGGCCTTGGCATCCCACTTGGCCACGGCCTCGATTTCCTTGGCGGTGACGTTCACGCCGTCTTCCTGGCGGAGCAGGTTCTCCAGCAGGATCTTCATCGAGTAGGGCAGGCGCTTGATGTCGAACGTCTTGCCGAACTTGGCCAGGCTGGCGATGGTGTGGCGCTTGCCGTTGACTTCGATACTGTCTCGGACTGAGAACGAGTCTTTCATGCTGTACTCCTGGCGTGACGTTCTTTAGCTGGGGAGGCCTGGCGGACCCTTGCGGATCGCCAAAGGCGTTGATTATCGCGCAGTCTGCCGCTGGTGTGCGACCGCCGTGAGACCGGCCTCCGGCTAGAATGGGCGTTCGGTGGCGCAGGCCGCGCGAAATCTGGGCGGCGGAAGGATGAGGGCCGGAGCACGTGAGCGCAAACGTATTTGATGGCACGCAGCGTTCGATGATATCGATGGCCTTGTCGTCGGTGTCGTTGCGCGACCTGGCCCTGGTCCAGGCCGTGGCCCGGGAGGGCAGCTTCAACAGCGCCGCCCGGGCCATGTACATCAGCCCTTCCGGCCTGTCGCACCAGGTGCAGAAGGTGGAGCAGGCGCTTGGCACGCCCCTGTTCGAACGCGGTGGCCGGCGAGTGGTGCCCACCGCCAGCGGGCAGCGCCTGCTCGGCTATATAGAAGAGGTGCTGGCCTCGGCCGAGCATCTGGAACACGCGGCCCGGGCCGGGGATGTCGCCTTTGGCGGCGAATTGCGGCTGGGGGTGCCCTCCACGCTGGGACCCTACCTGCTGCCCCACTTCATCGAGCCGTTTCCCCAGCGTTTCCCGGGTGCCCGCCTGACGATTTCCGAAGGCAAGCCGCGAGGCCTGTCGCGCCGTTTGCAAGAGGGCGAGCTGGACGCCGTGCTGGCACCGCCGAGCGCGATCGTCACCGGGCTGGAGTCCATCCCGCTGTTCTTCGAGCCTTACGAGTTGATGCTGCATAAGGGCCACCCGCTGGCCGGACGCATGTCCATCGCGCTGACCGAACTGGACGCGGCGGACGCCACGCTGATGGCCGAGAGTCACGGAAATGGCGTGTCCGACCTCGGCATGAGCGGCTCGGCACGGCCCGAGCGCATCCAGGACCTGAGCATCGAAAGCCTTGCCACGCTGGTCGCGCTGCGGGGTGGCTACACGCTGGTGCCGATCCTCGCGCACGAGCGGCTGGGTTCCATACCGAACGTGGTGTTGGCGGCGGTGGAAGGCGCGAGGCCGGGGCGGCATATCTCGCTGTACTGGCGGAATGCCACGCCGTGGCGGGAGGATCTGGCGCAGTTCGGCGATTTGCTGCGGGCGCTGGCCGAGGCGATCCCCGGGCTGGATGCGGCGGCTCCGTAGGCTATCGCCGCCGAGGCGGCTTCCCACCAGATGCGCGCGGCGCTCAGGCCGGGCCGCGGGGCTCGATCTCGATCAGCCGCCGTCGTCCAGGGTCGAGCCGGTCAGCAGGCCCCGGGCCAGCATCGCGCATTGCTTGCGGTAGATCAGCAGGTGCCATTGGCGGCCGCCGATCTGGTTCCACAGGACCGCCGAGCGCACGGCTGCCAGCAAGGCCGCCCGTACCTTGTCCACGTTCGCTTTCTGCTGCAGGTGCGATGGCGTACCCGTGACCATGACGCGGGGCTTCAGCGTGGATAGCGTGGAGGTGTACACCTCGGCCAGCCTCGCCGCGACATTGGGGTGGCCGATGCCGAAATGCTCGACCTGGCGTTGCGTGCCGACGATGCCCTCGCGCAGGCGCTCAAGCAGGCCGCGGTTGCGCGACAGCGAGCGTTCGAGGCGTAGCACGGTGATCGCCATGCGCATCACCGCCACGTCGCGGGTCTGGTCCTCGAACTGCGCGACCAACGTGCGCAATCCCCGCCTCACTCCCGAGACACCGCCATAGACGGACGCCACCGAATCGGCGTCGATTCGGAACACGCTGGCAAGGCTGGCCTCGAAGGCGGTCTCGTCGCACCGCCCGTCGGTAGCCAGTTGCTGCGCGAGGGCGACGCCCTGGAAGACCCCGGCAAGGGCGAGGACGCGTTCTTCATTCATGCGGAAAGCTCGGGAAATGTAGGGGGGAGAAGAAGTGACTCGAAGCAGCGCGGTCTGGCGAGTTCCTGGTGGGAACCGACCCTGTCGGCGATACAGGCTCGCGGTAATTTTTGCGGCTCGCTTCGCGGGAATCGCGGACAGGGTCCGCTCCCACCGGGCTTTTGCAGCGATGATCGAGCGGCCGGGTGAAGCTCACGCCAGGCCGCCATAGGGCGCGTCGGTCGCGGCGATCACCGCGCCGCCAAGGCATGCCTCGCCGTCGTACAGGACGACAGACTGTCCGGGTGTCACCGCGCGCTGCGGTTCGTCGAACGATACATGCAAGGTGTCGCCCCGGACCTCCACATGGCAGTCCTGGTCCGCCTGGCGATAACGGGTCTTCGCGGTGCAGCGGAACGACAGGGCGGGGGGCTCACCGGCCACCCAGGTGGCATCGGTGGCGATCAGGCGGTTCGATTGAAGCCAACGGTTCTCGCCACCCTGCGCCACGACCAGCGTATTCGTGGCGACATCCTTGCCCACGACGTACCAGGGCTCATTGGGCGCATCCGAGCGTCCGCCGATGCCCAGGCCGTTGCGCTGGCCGAGGGTGTAGTACATCACCCCCTGGTGCTCGCCGATGACACGGCCTTCGGGATCGACCATCGGACCGGGCCTGGCCGGCAGGTACTGGGCGAGAAAGGCGCGGAAGTCGCGCTCGCCGATGAAGCAGATGCCGGTGGAGTCCTTCTTCGCATGCGTCGGCAGGGCGGCCTCGCGGGCCATCTCTCGTACCCGCGGCTTTTCGATCTCGCCCACCGGGAACAAGGTGGCGGCGAGCTGCTTCTGGCCGAGCGCGTGCAGGAAATAGCTCTGGTCCTTGGCGGCATCGACGGCCCGGAGAAGGCGATACCGGCCATCGCGGAAATCCACGCGCGCGTAGTGGCCCGTCGCGATCTTTTCCGCGCCGAGGGCCTGCGCGTGCTCCAGGAAGGTCTTGAACTTGATCTCCCGGTTGCAGAGGACGTCCGGGTTGGGGGTACGTCCGGCGGCATATTCGGCCAGGAAATACTCGAACACGCCGTCCCAATACTCGCCTGCGAAGTTCCGCGCGTGGAATGGCATGCCGAGGCGGCCACAAACGGCGACGGCGTCCTTGCGGTCGTCGTCGGTGGTGCAGGGGCCGGAGCGGTCGTCTTCCTCCCAGTTCTGCATGAACATGCCCTCGACCTCGTGCCCCGCCTGCTGGAGCAGGAGGGCCGCGACCGAGGAGTCCACGCCGCCGGAGACGCCGAGGATCACCTTCATCCGGATACCTCCGGCAACAGGCTCGACACGGCATCCAGGGGTAGCCGGCGGCCGTCGAGCCACGCATCGATCGTCTGCAGGATCAACGGGGTACGCAGGCGCGCGCCCAGTGCCTCGATTTCGTCGCGACGCAGCCACAGCGCGCGCCGCACCCCCGTATCGAGCGGCCGGGCGACATCGTGCGAGGTGACATGGCCGGCGAAGGCGAACCGCAGCACTTGCTCGCCGTGCTCGGGGTTCACCCATTGCCAGGCACCGATGAAACTGTCGAGGGCTACGCCGTAGCCGGTTTCCTCGAGCGTCTCGCGCACGGCCGCCGCCTGCAGCGTCTCGCCTGGATCGAGATGGCCAGCGGGCTGGTTGTAGGCGAGTTCGCCGGCGACTTCCTCCTCGACGATGAGATATCGATCGCCGCGCGCGACCACGCAAGCCGCCGTTACCCGGGGGCACCACACGTTTTCGGCGGAAGAAGGCGTCTGCGGCATCGGCTTAATGAGATAGGTGGCTCTGGAAAAAGGCATATTGTGCCATTACCTGTGGGAATCGACCCGGAAAGCGGGACGGAATCCGGTGTATAAACAATTCGCGTATCGAAGGCTCCGAACTGAATGTCCCACGAACACGAACACGACCAGGAAAGTGAGCGCGGGCACGGCCTCGCCATCGAGACCTCCCGCCCCGAAACCGCCAGGCCGCCGCTGTTCCAGGTCGTCCTGCTGAACGACGACTTCACGCCGATGGATTTCGTGATCGAGGTATTGCGCAGTTTCTTCGGCATGGACCAGGAGCGGGCGGTGCAGGTGATGCTTCATGTACATACGCGGGGGAAGGGTGTCTGCGGCGTGTTCACCCGCGAGGTGGCAGAAACGAAGGTGACCCAGGTCAACGAATACTCACGGTCTCATCAGCACCCGCTCTTGTGCACTATGGAAAAGATGTAGCCGATCCCCCATCTGGAGTTCATGCGGCATTGACAAGGGGCTGGTTCCCCGCCGCCCACAGCTATCGGAGACGGTCCGTATGTTCAGCAAGGATCTAGAAGTCACCATCGGGCACTGCTACAAGCAGGCCCGTGAGCAGCGCCACGAATTCATGACCGTGGAGCACCTGCTGCTCGCCCTGACGGAAAACACCTCCGCCCTGGCCGCCCTGCGCGCCTGTGGCGTCGATCTGCCGCGCCTGGCGGCGGATCTCCAGCGGATCATCGCCGAGACGGTACCGGTGCTTCCGGCCGGCGACGAGCGCGACACCCAGCCCACGCTGGGCTTCCAGCGCGTCCTCCAGCGCGCGGTCTACCACGTGCAGTCTTCCGGCCGTAAGGAAGTCACCGGCGCCAACGTGCTGGTGGCCATCTTTGGCGAGAAGGATTCCCATGCGGTGTATTTCCTGCACCAGCAGGAAATTACGCGCCTGGACGTGGTCAATTACATTTCGCACGGCATCGCCAAGATCGGCGACGAGTCGGCCGCCGCGGCCCCGAATGCCGAGCGTGACGGCGAGGAGGGCGGCGAAGGCAAGGGCAACCCGCTCAACGAATACGCCGCCAACCTGAACGAACTGGCCATCCAGGGCAAGATCGACCCCCTGATCGGTCGCCAGGACGAAGTCGAGCGCACCATCCAGGTGCTTTGCCGCCGCCGCAAGAACAATCCGCTCTACGTGGGCGACGCTGGCGTGGGCAAGACGGCCCTGGCCGAGGGCCTGGCCAAGCGCATCGTCGAGGGGCAGGTGCCGGAAGTGCTCGAAGACTGCACCATCTGGTCGTTGGACCTCGGTGCGCTGGTGGCCGGCACCAAGTACCGCGGCGACTTCGAAAAGCGCCTGAAGGCGGTCATCGCCCAGCTGAAGAAGCAGCCGAACGCCATCCTGTTCATCGACGAGATCCACACCATCATCGGTGCCGGTTCGGCGTCGGGTGGCACCATGGACGCCTCGAACCTGATCAAGCCCATGCTGGCGTCGGGTGAGTTGCGCTGCATCGGCTCCACCACGTTCCAGGAATTCCGTGGCGTGTTCGAGAAGGATCGCGCCCTGGCCCGCCGCTTCCAGAAGATCGACGTGGTCGAGCCGACCGTGGCCGATTCGATCGAGATCCTGCGCGGCCTGAAGAGCCGGTTCGAAGAGCACCACTCGGTGGAATACACCGGTGAGGCCCTGCGCGCGGCCGTGGACCTGTCGGTCAAGCACATCCCGGATCGCCTGCTGCCGGACAAGGCCATCGACGTGATCGACGAGGCCGGCGCCCGCCAGCGCCTGCTGCCGGAGGAAGAGCGTACCGGCAAGATCGACGTGCCCGAGATCGAGTACATCGTCGCCAAGATGGCGCGTATCCCGGCCAAGCAGGTCTCGGCGTCGGATCGCGACGTGCTGCGTAACCTCGAGCGCAACCTGAAAATGGTGGTCTTCGGCCAGGATGCGGCCATCGAGGCGCTGGCATCCTCGATCAAGATGGCGCGTTCGGGCCTGGGCGATCCGTCCAAGCCGATCGGCAGCTTCCTGCTCGCCGGTCCCACTGGCGTCGGCAAGACGGAAGTGACTCGTCAGCTCGCCATGCAGTTGGGTATCGAGATGGTTCGCTTCGACATGTCGGAATACATGGAAGCGCATTCGGTGTCGCGCCTGGTCGGTGCGCCTCCGGGCTACGTCGGTTTCGACCAGGGCGGCCTGCTCACCGAGCAGATCACCAAGCATCCGCATTGCGTGCTGCTGCTGGACGAGATCGAGAAGGCCCATCCGGACGTCTACAACATCCTGCTCCAGGTCATGGATCGCGGTGTGCTGACGGATACCAACGGCCGCGAGGCGAACTTCAAGAACGTGATCATCGTGATGACCACGAACGCGGGTGCTCAGCTGGCGTCGCGCCGTGGCATCGGCTTCGTGAAGCAGAACCACTCCCTGGACGCCATGGAGACGATCCGTCGCATGTTCACACCGGAGTTCCGCAACCGTCTGGACGCGGTCATCCAGTTCAACGCGCTGGACTTCGACCACATCCTGCGCGTGGTGGACAAGTTCCTGATCGAACTGGAAACGCAGCTGTCGGAGAAGAAGGTGAGCGTGGACGTCGCACCGGAAGCCCGCCGCTGGTTGGCGGAGCACGGCTTCGACCCGCAGATGGGTGCACGCCCGATGGCTCGTGTGATCCAGGACAAGGTCAAGCGCGCGCTGGCGGACGAGCTGCTCTTCGGCAAGCTGGCCGAGGGCGGCAAGGTCACCCTTTCGGTCGAGGGCGACGAGCTGCACGTGGAGACGGAGTCGGCCGAGCCGGCGACGGTTCCCGCGTAAACGAAGGGCGGGGTCTTGCGACCCCGCATCAACAAAAAAGCCGCGGCCATGCCGCGGCTTTTTCATGTCCCGATGAGGCCGGCGCGTGGCGCCCTTACTTCATGCGGTACGTGATGCGTCCCTTGGTCAGGTCGTAGGGGGTCATTTCGACCTTCACCTTGTCGCCTGTGAGGATACGGATGTAATGCTTGCGCATGCGGCCGGAGATATGGGCGGTAATGACGTGCCCGTTCTCGAGCTGCACGCGGAACATGGTGTTGGGCAAGGTCTCCTGGACCGTACCTTCCATTTCGATGACGTCGTCTTTTGCCATGTGTTCCGGGTCGGCGTGAACGGCCGGAATGGCCGCATAAGTCCCTTAGTATGCCATAGCAGGCCGATCCAGGCCACCCGAAGCTGACCTGCCGTCCGGGCCGAAGGGGAGGCGTGGGGGAATCCTCAGCCGAACTGCTCGTCCAGCTTCCTGCGAATTTCGTCCTCGATGGTGCCGCGCAGCGGCGAGAGCAGCATGCCGAGCTCGGCGGTGACGTGCACCTCGCTGGCCGTGACCGCGATCGCGCCCTTCACTCCCGAGCGGGCGAAGGTGAGGGTATCGCCCTGCCACGTGCCCTCGGTACCGAACTTCTCGCTCATGCGCGCGGCCACCTTGTCGACGACGGCGCGGGCTCCCTCGATGGTGGTCCCGTGGGGGCGGCGGATGTCGATCTTCGCCATCGTGGATGGTCCTCGCGCGTGAAAGCGGAGAGTTTAACAGGCGTTCCTACCTGAAGGCAGCGACGCCTTTGCGTTCAATCAGATACCGCACTCTGCTAAAGTCGCGTCGTCAACGTCCCGGTTCTTCCATGCGCATCGAATTCGTCAGCTCGGCTCGCGGTGATTTCCACTGGTCACGGCCCGTGCTGACCATCGGCCGTGCCGACGACAACGACCTCGTCGTGTCCGAAGCGCAGGTCGCCGCTCGCCACGTCACCCTGCATCGCGACCGTCGCGGCCTGGTGCTGGAAGTCGCCCCCGACACCGGACGCGTCTACGTCAATGCGCGCCCCGTGCGCGAGCGCGCCTTGCTGCGCCCGGGCGACAGCCTGTCGTTGGGCGACTGCCGCATGCTGATCCGCGACGACGCGGACCTGGAGGCGCGTGAGGTACGGGAACCCACCCAGTCGCGTTGCACCGTGGCGCTGCGGCCCGTGGCCGGGCCGCTGTCCGGCCGGGTGATACCCGTGGGCGATCGCCTCGAACTCGGCGCTAGCCATGGTGCGATGCCGCTCGAGTTGCCCGGCAACGACGCGGCCCTGCTGGTCCTCGCGTGGGAGGGTGGCGAGCTCATTCTGGATGCATCCCGAGTGCCTGCGCGGCATGCCGTGCGGGTGAACGGGGTGAAGGTGGTTCGCGCGTCGTTGCAGCCCGGCGACCAGCTCGGCGTCGCCTCGCACCGCTTCGTCCTCGACGGTCCCGGCTGGGCCGCGGAGCCGAAGGTGGTCATGCCGGAGCCGGAACCCGAACCGCTTCCTGAGGATGCCGCGGGCCCGCGTGGCGACGTATGGTGGCTGATCCTCACCGCCGCGGTGCTCGCGCTCGGCATCGCGCTGGTCTTGTTCGTCCAGTTCTGAGCGGCTCCGCGGACGGCATAATGGCCGTTCCCCCTGGCCGAGAGAATCACGTGAGCAGAGTCTGGAATTTCAGTGCGGGTCCCGCGGCGTTGCCTGAAGCGGTACTGCAACGCGCACAGGCGGAAATGCTCGACTGGAACGGATCGGGCGCCTCCGTCATGGAGCTGTCCCACCGCGGCAAGCGCTTCATGGAACTGGCCGCCGCCGCCGAGCACCGACTGCGTGGACTGTTGTCCATACCCGCCGGATACAAGGTGCTGTTCCTGCAAGGCGGCGCCACCCAGCACTTCGCGCAGATCCCGATGAACCTCGCGCCCGAAGGTGGCAGCGCGGACTACATCGTGACCGGGCACTGGAGCGAGAAAGCCGTGCGCGAGGCCTCGCCTTATATCGAGGCGCGCGTAGCCGGCAGTTCGGCATCGGTGAATTTCGTCGACGTGCCGCCGCGCGACACATGGACGTTGAACCCCGACGCGGCTTATGTGCATTACACGCCGAACGAAACCATCCAGGGTGTCGAGTTCCACGACATCCCGGACGTGGGCGAGGTGCCGCTGGTGGCCGACATGTCGTCGAACATCCTGTCCGGCCCGCTGGATGTGTCCCGCTTCGGCCTGATCTATGCCGGTGCGCAGAAAAACATCGGGCCGTCGGGCCTGGTGGTGATGATCGTGCGCGACGAGTTGCTGGCGCGTCAGGGGCGGCCGATGGCGAAGATCTTCCGCTACGCCGAACACGCCGCGAACGATTCCATGCTCAACACACCCAACACCTGGGGCTGGTACCTGGCCGGCCTCACCTTCGAATGGCTGGAGCAGCAGGGCGGCCTGGTGGCGATGGGCGAGCGGAATACGCGCAAGGCGGAGACCTTGTACGACGCCATCGACGGTTCGGGCGGGTTCTATCGCAGTCCCATCGCGGTGCGCGCCCGTTCGCGCATGAACGTGCCATTCACCTTGCATGACGCGTCGCTGGATGCCGCTTTCCTTGTGGAATCGGAAGCGGCAGGCCTGCTGGCGCTGAAAGGCCACAAGGCCGTGGGCGGCATGCGCGCGTCGTTGTACAACGCCGTGCCACAGGCGGCCGTGGACGCCCTCGTGCAATTCATGCGGGACTTTGCCACGCGGCACGGTTAAAGTCGGAGGTCGCCGCGCTGCAACATCGCATCGCGGCGATAACCGTTTCAATTGCAACCACTTAGCCGCCTGGACGTCCATGAGCAAGACCCCCGCCGACAAGGCCGATAAACAAGCCACGCTGACCGAGGCGCGTACGCGTATCGACAGCATCGACCAGCAACTGCAGTCGCTCATCAGCGAGCGTGCCCGCTGGGCACAGCAGGTCGGCCGGGCCAAGGGCCCGTTGAAGGCGGCGGTGGAGTATTACCGACCCGAACGGGAAGCCCAGGTACTTCGTGGCGTGATCGACCGTAACGACGGGCCGCTTCCGAACGCGGAGCTGGTGCGCCTGTTCCGCGAGATCATGTCGTCCTGCCTTTCGCAGCAGCAGCCGTTGAAGATCGGTTTCCTCGGTCCCGAGGGCACCTTCAGCGAGCAGGCGGTGCGCAAGCACTTCGGCCATGCCGCCTATGGCCTTCCGTTGGGAAGCATCGAGGAAGTGTTCCAGGAAGTGGCCGCCGGTAACGCGGATTTCGGCGTGGTACCCGTCGAGAACTCGGGGCAGGGCATGATCCAGATGACCCTGGACATGTTCCTGGTGTCCAAGGCCACGATCTGCGGTGAGGTGGAATTGCGTGTCCACCAGAACCTACTGTCGCTGTCGGGCGAGCTGAAAGATGTGAAGCGCGTCTATTCGCACCCGCAATCGTTGCAGCAGTGCCAGGGCTGGTTGCGCGTGAACCTGCCGCACGTCGAGCGCGTACCGGTGTCGAGCAACGCCGAAGCCGCGCGCACCGCGCGGTTGTCGCCGGAATCCGCCGCCATCGCCGGCGAAACGGCGGGCCGCGTCTATGGGCTGAAGACGGTCGCGGGGCCGATCGAGGATCGTTCGGACAACACCACGCGTTTCCTCGTCATCGGACGCTCGATCTTTCCGCCCTCGGGCAACGACCGCACGTCGCTGCTGGTATCGGTGCGCGACAAGCCCGGCGCGTTGTATGACGTGCTGAGCCCGCTCGCGCATCACGGCATCAGCATGAACCGGATCGAGTCCCGCCCGGCACATACGGGCAAGTGGCAGTACGCGTTCTTCATCGACGTGTCGGGCCATGTGGAAGACGCGGCCCTGCAGGCCGCGCTCGAAGAAATGAAACCTGCCGCCGCCGACGTGCGCGTTCTCGGCTCCTACCCTGTCGCCTTGCCATGACTTCACATTTCGATGCCGCCGCGCTCGCCAACCGGGCGACGTCGGCACTCCGTGCCTACGATCCCGGTCACGACCTTCCCGCGCTGCGCCTGCGTTTCGGTGCCGTGCTCTCCGAGCTTGGCTCCAACGAAAACCCGCTGGGGCCGAGCAAGCTCGCCATGCGTGCCGCCACGCGTGTGCTGGAGGACATCTGGCGCTATCCCGATCCGCTGGGCGCGTCACTGAAGCAGAAACTCTCGTCCGAGCTGGGCGTTCCGGTCCAGGGCATCACCCTGGGCAACGGCTCGCACGAATTGCTGATGCTGATGGCGCAGTGCTTCGCCGATGCGGAACACCCCGTGGTGTATTCGCAGTACGGTTTCGCGGTATTTCCGATCGCGGCGGCGGCGGCCGGTGCGCCATCGATCACCGTACCGGCGCTGCCGGCGGACCATCCGCACGCGCCATACGGGCACGATCTCGACGCGATCGCGGCGGCGGTCACGCCCGAAACGCGCCTGGTCTACCTCGCCAATCCGAATAATCCCACGGGCACATGGTTCACGGATGCCGCGCTCGAGGCGTTCCTCGAAAAAATCCCGGCGCGGACGCTCGTGGTGGTCGACGAGGCGTACCACGAATACGTGGACGCCGAGGGCCTGAGCACCGCGCTGCACCTGTCCGGCCGTTTCCCGAACCTCGCCGTCACGCGCACCTTTTCCAAGGCCTATGCGCTTGCGGGCCTGCGTATCGGCTACATGCTGAGCCATCCCTCCGTGGCCGCGGTATGCGAGCGCTTGCGTGAGTCGTTCAACGTCAACGCCGTGGCCCTGGCCGCGGCGGAAGCTTCGCTCGGCGATCACGAACACCGCGCCCGCGTGCGCGATACGAACCGCCGCGACCGCGCATGGCTCGCCGACGAGCTGACGGCAAGGGGCCTGCGCGTGCTGCCGTCGCAGACCAACTTCCTGCTCCTGGACCTCGGTCGCGACGCGGCCACGTTCGAAGCGCACCTGTTCGAACGCGGGGTGATCGTACGGCCGATGGCGGGATACCGTTTGCCGCATACGTTGCGGATAAGCATCGGCAGCCGCGGCGAACTGGAACGCCTGCTGGAGAACCTGCCATGAGCCGCGTGGATTGGGTGAGCACGGCGGGTGGTCCGCTTCGCGGCGACATCGCCGTGCCGGGCGACAAGTCGGTGTCGCATCGCGCGCTCATGTTCGGCGCCATCGCCGAAGGTGTGTCGCACATCCGTGGCTTCCTCGAAGGCGAGGACACGCGCGCCACGGCCGCCATTCTCGGCAAGCTGGGCGTGCGCTTCGAGACACCCGCGCCGGGTGAGCGGATCGTCCATGGCGTGGGTCTGCATGGCTTGCGCGGCAGTCCTGATGCCTTGGACTGTGGCAATGCCGGTACCGGCATGCGCCTGCTTGCGGGCCTCTTGGCGGGCCAGGCTTTCGATTCCGTCCTGGTAGGCGACGAATCGCTGTCGCGCCGGCCGATGCGTCGTGTCACCGATCCACTGGAAGCGATGGGTGCATCGATCGAAACGAACGATGGCAAGCCGCCGTTACGCATCCGTGGCGGGGCGGGGTTGAAGGGCATCTCTTATGAGCCGCCCGTGGCCAGTGCGCAGATCAAGTCCGCCTTGTTGCTGGCGGGCCTGTACGCCGACGGCTTCACCGAGGTCGTCGAGCCGCATCCGACGCGCGATTACACCGAGAGCATGCTCAAGGCCTTCGGTTGGCCGATCGAGTATTCGCCCGGCCGTGCGCGCCTGGAAGGTGGCCACGCCCTGCGCGCCGTCGATGTGGACGTGCCGGCGGACTTCTCGTCCGCTGCGTTCTTCATCGTCGCCGCGTGCATCGTGCCGGGCTCCGAATTGCGCCTGAAGGCCGTCGGCCTCAATCCTCGCCGCACCGGATTGCTCGCCGCGCTGGAACTCATGGGCGCGGATATCCGCGTGGAAAACGAACGCAGCAGCGGCGGCGAGGACATCGGCGACCTGGTCGTCCGCCATGCGCCGCTGCATGGGGTGGCGTTGCCGCTGGAGATCGTGCCGGACATGATCGATGAGTTCCCGGCGCTTTTCGTGGCCGCGGCGGTGGCCGAGGGCATGACCACGATCCGCGGCGCGGCCGAACTGCGCGTGAAGGAATCGGACCGGATCGCCAGCATGGCCCACGGCCTGAAGGCTTGCGGTGTCCTCGTCGACGAACTCCCCGATGGCGCGATCATCCGAGGTGGCACGATCGGCGGTGGCAGCATCGACAGCCACGGCGACCACCGTATCGCGATGAGTTTCGCCATCGCGGGGTTGGTGGCCTCGGCACCGATCGCGATCGGCGATTGCGCCAACGTCGCGACCTCGTTCCCGGGATTCATGGAACTGGCCAACGGCGTGGGCTTCAGGCTGCGCCCCGCTGCCTGACGCGTTCCTCCGCTGGCGGGAAGGCGCTACGCTTCGCTTTCCTGTCAGCGGATATGGTCATGGCCGAGAAGATTCCCCCGTTCGTCGTCGTGGTGCCCGCGCGCTTCGGCTCCACCCGGCTGCCGGGCAAGCCGCTGCTCAAGATCTCGGGCGAGTCGATGATTCGTCGCGTGGCGGCGAGGGCGGGGCTGGCCGGGGCGGCACAAGTCGTGGTCGCCACCGATGACGAACGCGTCACCCGCGAACTCAGGGGCTGCGGCGACATCCTCGTCTGCATGACCCGCCCGGACCATGCCTCCGGCAGCGATCGCATCGCCGAGACCGCCGTTCATTTCGGCTGGCCGGACGACACCGTGGTGGTCAACCTGCAGGGCGACGAGCCGTTCGCCCCGGCCGCCGGTATCCGTGCCGTGGTGGCGACCCTGGCGGGCGACGATGCGCCGATGGCGACCCTGGCCACGCCGATCGAGCACGCCGATGAACTGTTCGACCCGAATATCGTCAAGGTCGTGCGCGGGGGGAACGGACGGGCGCTGTATTTCACCCGCGCCCCCGCCCCGTGGGCCAGGGATGCCTTCGCCGCGAACCGGAATGTCTTGCCGCCCAACGTGCCGTTCCTGCGGCACATCGGCATCTATGCCTACCGCGCGGGCTTCCTGCGCCGCCTCGCGGCGTTGCCGCGCACACCCCTGGAGCAAGCGGAGTCGCTGGAGCAGTTGCGCGCCCTGGAGCACGGCTACGCCATTTCGGTCCGGCCGACGCCGGAACCTTTCCCGCCGGGCATCGACACGGCGGAGGACCTGGTCCGGGCGGAACGATGGCTCGCCGCGCAGGGTCCGGAGTGACCGTAGGGGTTCCCTCACAGTTGCCATCGGGCAAGCCTGACGCGGGTTCCCGGGCTTCGCCGGGCGCGCCGGAGAGGGCGGCGACGTAACCTATCCCTGTCGCCACACTCACCCCCTGAAGGACAGGCGACGCTCCCACGGAAGGTCCTCGCCGGCATGGCCCATCTCCATGCCGGCGTTTTCGCGTCCGCCGCTCGCCAACGCGGTAAAATGGCGGGATGGAGCACACCGAGTCGCATCCGTTCGACGGCAAGGCCTTCGTCCGCCATCTCACCACCTCGCCAGGCGTCTACCGCTACTTCGACGCGGAGGACGAGCTGCTCTATGTCGGCAAGGCGGCCAATCTCAAGAAGCGTGTCGGCAATTACTTCCTGAAACCGCCGATGGACCCGCGCATCGCCTCGATGGTGTCGCAGATCGCCCGTGCCGAGGTCACCCTCACGCGCACCGCCGGCGAGGCGTTGTTGCTCGAGTCGCAGCTGATCAAGTCGCTCAAGCCGCGTTACAACATCGTGCTGCGCGACGACAAGAGCTACCCCTACATCTACCTGTCGGGCGGCGAGGACTACCCGCGCCTGGCCTTCCACCGTGGGGCCAAGACCGGCCCGGGGCGCTACTTCGGCCCCTATCCGAGCACCTTCGCCGTGCGTGAAAGCCTTGGCCTGATGCAGAAGCTATTCAAGGTGCGGCAATGCGAGGACAGTTATTTCAGGAATCGTTCGCGGCCCTGCCTGCAGCACCAGATCGGCCGCTGTAGCGCGCCCTGTGTGCGCCTGATCGAGGTCGAGGACTATAAGAACGATGTCCGTCACGCCGAGATGTTCCTCGAAGGCCGCAGTAGCGCGGTGATCGACGAACTCGCCGTCGCCATGGAACATGCCTCGAAGGCATTGAATTTCGAGCGCGCCGCCACCTTGCGTGACCAGGTCGCCGCCCTGCGCCGCCTGCAAGCCCAGCACTTCGTGCAGGGCGCGAGTGCGGACATGGACGTGATCGCCTGTTGCATGGAAGGAGGCATGGCCTGTGTGAGCGTGATGTTCTTCCGCAACGGCGTCAGCCTGGGTTCGCGCGATTTCTTCCCGCGACTGCCGACCGACGCCTCGATGTCCGACGTGCTTTCGCAGTTCATCGCCCAGTACTACCTGGAGCGTCAGGTTCCCCGTGAGCTGGTATTGAGCGATCCGGTGGAAGACGCGGACGTGCTGGCATCGGTGCTATCGGACCATGCGGGCCATACCGTCTCGCTCAAGCCAAGCGTCCGTGGCGAGCGCGCGCGTTTCCTCGAGATGGCCCAGCGCAACGCCAGCGCGGCCTTGACCTCGCGGCTCGCCAGTCGGCATACGCTGCTGGCCCGTTTCGACGACCTGCAGAAGGTGTTGGACCTCGACGCGACACCGCGTCGCATCGAGTGCTTCGACATCAGCCATACACGCGGCGAACTGACGGTCGCCTCATGCGTCGTCTTCGGCCCCGAGGGACCGGAGAAGTCGCACTACCGCCGGTTCAACATCGCCGGTATCACTCCCGGTGACGACTACGCCGCCATGCACCAGGCCCTGACCCGCCGGTTCAGGAAAGTGGTGGAGGGCGGGGTGAAGCCCGATATCCTCCTGATCGACGGTGGAACCGGGCAGGTGGCGCAGGCGGTGGACGTGCTTCGCGAGCTGGGCGTCGAAGGCATCCGCGTGGTCGGCGTCGCAAAGGGCCCGGGCCGGCGTGCCGGCGAGGAGACCCTGGTGCTGGCCGACAGCGGCAAGACCCTTCACCCCGGCACGTCCTCGCCCGCGCTGCACCTCGTGGCGGCGGTACGTGATGAAGCGCACCGTTTCGCGATCAGCGGGCACCGCCGCCGTCGCGAAGCCGCGCGCGAGCGGAGTACCCTCGAGGATGTGGCGGGTGTCGGCGCGCGCCGTCGCGCGGCGCTCCTGAAGGCCTTTGGAGGATTGGCGGGCGTGGAAGCCGCCGGCGTCGAGGAACTGATGAGCGTGAAGGGGATTGATCGCGGCCTCGCCGAACGCATCTATGCCATGCTGCATCCTTGATTGAACCAAGACGCGCCCACGCGGCACGCCTCCCGTACCGGCCGACCTATGCGAATCAACCTTCCGACCTGGCTGACCCTGTTCCGCGTGCTGCTGCTGCCGGTGATGGTCATCGTCTACTACCTGCCGTTCCGCGGCGCGAACCTCACCGCGGCCCTCGTCTTCGTCCTTGCCGCCTTCACCGACTGGCTCGACGGCTACCTGGCCCGGCGGCTCCAGCTCACGTCCGCCTTCGGCGCCTTCCTGGACCCGGTGGCGGACAAGCTGATGGTGGCGGTCACGCTGTTCCTGCTGGTGCAGTCCCATCCTGGTGGCTGGCAGGGCATCCTCATGGCGGTGACCGCCTCGGTCATCGTCGGCCGCGAGATCAGCGTCTCGGCCCTGCGCGAGTGGATGGCCCAGATCGGCGCCCGGTCCAAGGTGAAAGTGGCCTTCCTGGGCAAGCTGAAGACCGCCATGCAGATGGCCGCCCTGGTGGTGCTCCTGCTCCAGCACGACGCCGAGACCCTGCGCCTGTACCACATCGGCGAAGCCCTGCTGGTGGTCGCCGGCGTACTGACCATCTGGTCGGGCCTGGACTACCTGCGCGCCGCATGGCCCAGTTTGCGCGGGGATTCAGACGAGGTGAAAAAAAGTGAAAAAAATACGGTGCAAGGTGGTTGACACATTTCCCATCTGATCTAAAATAGCCGGACAACGACGCGGGAATAGCTCAGTTGGTAGAGCACGACCTTGCCAAGGTCGGGGTCGCGAGTTCGAGTCTCGTTTCCCGCTCCAAGTAATTCCACAAAACCTCGGACATCCGGGGTTTTGTTTTTTAAGCGCTACGCGGATACTCTTCGCGCTGCGCAAGCGATGGCCGGGTGGCAGAGTGGTCATGCAGCGGACTGCAAATCCGCGTACGCCGGTTCGATTCCGACCTCGGCCTCCATCGCATTCCAAGGCGCACCCGCTCACGCGGAGGCGCCTTTTTTCTTTCCGCCCGGATGGCGAAACCGGTAGACGCAAGGGACTTAAAATCCCTCATCCGAAAGGGTATGTGGGTTCGAGTCCCACTCCGGGCACCATTTCGCATCTCTGGGACGTCCCGACCCGTCCCCTCGTTCAGAAGCCCTCTCCCGATAACCCCGTAAATAGGGCATTCCCGTGTCCCTAGGCGTCCCATCGTGTCCCGATGCATCCCCACTTGCATGTGAGTAACTTTGTGAGTAAGGTAGAACCTACTCACCGAGCGAATATCAGTTACTCACATGCTCACCGACGCCAAACTAAGAGCCCTTAAACACCGCGATGCGCTTTATCGCGTTACGGATTCCGCTGGGCTGGCCGTTGAGGTCCCGGTGACTGGCGCACCTCGCTGGCGCTTCCGCTATCGATTCGATGGCAAAGCGAAGATGCTCAGCCTCGGTACGTATCCCTCTGTTTCGCTCGCCCAGGCTCGTCTACGTCGTGACGCTGCGCGTGCGTCGCTGGCGAATGGCGTGGACCCAAGCGCCAGCCGCCAAGAGGCAAAGCGCGAACGTGCGCTTGCCCTCGCACCTGCTCACACCTTTAGCTCTGTTGCCGAACTCTGGATGGCTCGACAGGATGTCGCCGAGGCCACGGCTCTCAAATCACGGTGGTTGTTCACCAACTACCTGTATCCGGACTTGGGTGGTCGGCCCATCCGCGAGATCACCAGCCGCGACGTGCTTGATACGCTGCGCAAGATCGAGGGCGCAGACAAACTGGAATCCGCCCGCCGCGCGAAGATCAGGGTAGGGCAGGTATTCCGCTTCGCCATCATCGAAGGCTTCGCCGACGTAGACCCCACGACCAGCCTCAGGGGCGCTCTAAAGGCACCCAAGGTGAAGCATCACGCCGCTATCGTGGACCCACAGAAGGTCGGCGAGCTTCTGCGCGCCATTGATGGCTTCTCGGGTCAGTACGTAACCCTTTGTGCCCTGCGTTTCGCCCCGCTGGTCTTCGTCCGTCCAGGTGAACTGCGTCAAGCCCAGTGGTCCGAATTCGACCTCGACGCGGCTGTGTGGCGTATCCCTGGTGCCCGCATGAAGATGAAGGCCGCTCACATCGTGCCGCTGTCGAAACAGGCAGTTGAGATCCTGCGGGAGCTTCATGGCTTCACCGGGCATGACCGCTTCGTATTCCCGAGTATCCGCTCGGCCACTCGGCCCATGAGCGAGAACACTATCAACGCAGCGTTACGCCGTTTGGGCTACGCGGGCGACGAAATGACCGGCCACGGGTTCCGCAGTCTCGCGGCGACGCGCCTGAACGAAATGGGCTGGAACGCAGACGCGATTGAGCGCCAGCTGGCCCACGCCGAATCCAACAAGGTCCGCGATGCATACACCCATGCCGCTCAGTACCTCAATGAGCGTAAGCGGATGATGCAGGCGTGGGCGGATTATCTTGACGGTCTTCGTGCCGGTGCCAAGGTTGTCGCGTTCAAGTCGCGGGCGGGATCTGCCACGTGAGCGAGGAATTCGGTTGCCCCCTGGCGTTGGGCAGCGTACGGTGGCTGGATTAGTCTTCTCAACCTGAGTCGTCGATATGTCGCGTACTCGTGCCCCTGGCAGGGCAGAAGCCATGATCAGAGTGGCTGAGTACGTGCGGATGTCTACCGAACAACAGCAGTATTCGATCAAGAATCAGTCTGTCGCCATCGCGGCATACGCCGCGTCTCACGGTATGGTGATCGTCAAACATTATTGTGACCAAGGTCGTAGTGGCCTTCGGCTTCGTGGCCGACACGCACTCCAGCAACTATTAAAGGATATTCGCTCGGGCCAGATTGATTACGAGGTAGTCCTTGTTTTTGACGTGAGTCGCTGGGGCCGATTCCAAAATGCCGACGAGGCGGCATACCACGAGTTCGTTTGTCATCTCGGCGGTGTGAACGTGATCTACGTTGCGGAACCATTTTCGAACGATGGAACTCCGTTCTCCGCTGTCCTGAAGGGCCTTAAGCGCGCGATGGCCGGGGAATACAGCCGCGAGTTGTCCGCCAAGGTCTACGCCGGGCAAAAGCGACTTACCGGATTGGGATACCGGCAAGGTGGGACGCCTGGATTCGGCCTGCGTCGGATGCGCATCGACAGTAACGGATCGCCTCTTGGCCTGCTCTCGCGTGGTCAATACAAGGGGGTGACAACAGACCGTGTGGTTCTCGTGCCCGGTCCCGATGTGGAAGTCCAAGCAGTGCGCAACATGTTTCGGGACTTCATCGCAGGGGCCAGCGCAGCATCGATAGCCAGACAATTGAACGACAAAGGCATTACCAACGCGGTTGGCACGCCTTGGACGGGCCAGATCGTGAAAGGCCTCCTGACCAATGAGAAATACATTGGCAACAACGTGTACGGGAGAACCTGCGGTACGCTTCATGCACGTCGTTTCCGCATGCCTGAGTCGGAGTGGGTGCGAACACCAGGAGCATTCGAGCCGGTCGTCTCTACGCGGATATTCAGGGCTGCCCAAGAAAGAATGAAGCTCCGCAACCACCATCTAAGCGACGAACAGATGCTCACCCCCTTGCGGGACATCCTCGTCCGAGAAGGTCGTATCAGCACGAGGTTGATTCAGGCTTCCCCCGAAGCACGAGCGATACCGACGCTCGTCAGGAGATTCGGAGGTTTACGTCAGGTTTACGACCTCATCGGCTTTAAGCCGGGAAAGAGCTTGCTCTATGCCGATGCGCGCCTTTTCCTGAGGGACAAGAGGGAAGAAACGAGCGCGATCCTCATGGATGACCTTACCTCCACCCACATTGCAGCGGCTCGCAGCGGATGGAGGATGACGGTCTACGGCGGACTAACCGTTTCGGTAACCACTCTTCGCACATCACTTTATCGCAATGTGAATCGCTGGTACGTCAGACAAATTCCTGAGGAAACTGATCTTATCCTCTTTGTCCGGATGTCGGGTGACGGCACCACTGTGAAGGATTACGTACTATGGCCGTGGATGGTCTACAGACGATTTCCGAAAGATGTCTCGATCCGTGAATCCAATGCGATTGCTGCCTACACCTTCTCGTCGCTCAAGGATGTAGTCCGAATTCTCAGTTGCGGGCAACGCTTAGAGGCGTATAGCCCGCCCCTAGACGCTATTCAAGACGCGACGTTCAACGAGTTGATGTGTGAGTGCAGTGAGCGATGCCGTTCATTGGGCTCTGCTTTGAAAACGGCGGACACGTACCGGCTAGAAGCCTTGATGCAAATGCCTGCTGAGGCAACGTGTAGTGCCATTACTGACGGCGGACATTCCATTAACGACGTGCTGCGCTTCGTGGTCCTAAGTGGACGCTCACGCGGGCTTCTCCTTGACGCCGACCTTGCCGGATGGCTCGCGCGGCACTATCCGCTAGCACTGGCAACCTTGCAGGATGCAAGCGCGGGTGTTCATGCCCACTCCTGCGTTAATGTGTATGGCAAGGCAGATAAACGGCATTGCGTGCGCCGACGCTTGTAGCTAGCCGATACGAAACGACTTGTCAGGACGGGCTGCATCTTGACAAGAGTGTCGTATCGGAGCAGATTTGGTTCGTCGCCGCCAATTCGGCGACCGGGCGTAGGAACCCGTGAATTACGAGGCGCAACGGCGCCTATGGCGCTTTTTTTGTGTCCGTTGCGACACGCCTGCTTTCTGGTGGGCGTGCAGGGCAGCCTTATGGCTGGTCGGTTACCTCGTATTCCGACATTCCTACCCCTGCGCGTCCGCCACCTTACGTGTCGGTCATCCCTCTTTAGCATCGAGGTGTGCCATGGGTAATGAAGCTGTAACCACGAAAGCCGCCGAACTGTTCTCCTTCAATGGCAAGTATTCCATTCCCGATCAAAACAGGCCGGGTCAGCTGCTCAACGACGCCTCCATTTTCCTGTCGAGCGCGATCGAGATATTCCTCGGTGAGATAGAGAGCATCGACAGCTTGTCACGAAGCGCCGGAGACCTCGGTCGAGGTCAGCGTCTCTGGGGGGCATACCACCTATTCCAGATGGCTCAGGGGACGGTAGATGCTGCCAATTCGCGCTTGCACGTCACGGACGTCGAGGCCGCGCCATGAACACTCACGATCAGGTCGTTCTCAGCCGCGAACAGGCCTTCGCTGTGCAAGAGGCCCTGGTCATTGGCCTAGCTTCGCTGGGCGTGATCGAAGAACTGACAAATTCGATGGACCTTGCTGAAGCGATGGGTCGGCCCTGGCCGGAAGCAGCCAGGCCGACCCACCCCACCGGAACGTGCGATGCCGTGAGCAAGTTCGCGACCGCACTCACGTACGTTCTTTGATTCTTTGATAATTCAAACCGGGCATCCCTAGGGGCTAGCGATGGACCAGCAATTCCTCACCTGTAGCGAGTCCGGCCCATCAGGCGACGATATTGGTCGTGCCTGGGAACGAATCCGTCGCCTGGCGTTTGAGAAGAGGCAAGAACTTCGCGGGCTGGGACTCGCGGATCTGGCGGATGAGGCGTCCCGATACTTGGAGCGGAAGAGCGAGAAGGTGGAGCAGTTTGTCGAGCTTTCCACTCATCCTGGGGCGATCCTGGCTGTCCGTGCACGCAACGAGCCTTGGGAGGGTCTGCCGCGAGTTTTGGACTGTCGACTGTTGTTTGCGGACGCGAAGCACGAGACCGTTCGTGATATCACCGAGTACCAGCCGTTCAATTCCCTTGCCGAAGCCGAATCGTTCTTCTCTGAAGCACTGAGCAATCGATATGCGACGAGGTTAGCGAACGAGATCCGCGGAGGAACTGGCGTGGCTCTCTTCGGATCGGCTGCTTCGCCTCTAGCGACTACTCTCCTACTAGATGTGCCCAACCCGACCGCACGCGACCTACATCGCGTATTCACCGAATTGCGAGAGGCAGTGACCGCACTGGACGAGATTATCGAGAAGCGACGGAACGATGACGCGTTCAAATACATAGCGTCGGGACTTCTCGGGTTTCAGGGGCGGGTATTCATGCGAGGGTTCCCGCGAGATATTCATCGGGTATCCCTATGGCTTAACGAGACCGAAGCGCGAACCACCTGGCCCAAGGCGCGCTCTGGCCGCCCATTGAGTGCGGGAAAGAAGCAACTATTGGCGGTGACACTCAAAGAGCTGTGGGAGCGCTGCGGTTTGGGTATTCCGAGCCTCAGCCCAACCGGTCGCTTCATTCGGGCATGTCAGATAGTGCTTCCGTGGCACGGCTATACCGATCCAGATGTGGCGCAGTTCATGAGGTCGGCGCTCAGGAAGCAGCGACGTATAGGGGTGGTAATAGGCTAGTTCTGGCGGATTACCACACGGGTAAGAACACCGGCATGTTGCTACATTTTGACGTCTTAGCGTGGCGTCCTCTAGCGGCTCCAATAGGCCACCAGCCTACGGAGCCGTTGAATGTCCTCGCAACCCATCCCCATCCGTTTTATCCGCCTTCCCGAAGTACAGAAACAGACGGGACTTAGCCGGTCATATATCTACCGCCTCGAATCGGAGGGGCGATTTCCTCACCGCGTAAAGCTTGGCGTCCTGGCGTCGGCCTGGATCGAATCCGAGGTGCAGGGCTGGTGCGAGAGCCGCGTGGAAGCGGCGCGGGGTGCGGCATGAATTCCAAGGCGCTTCGTTGTCCCCGCTTCGACTCCTGCAACGCGAATATCTGCCCGCTCGATCCCCAGTGGCCGCGCGCCCAGCACAGACCGGGCGAGCGGGTGTGTGGACTTCTGTCTGAGGTCGTGAAGGTGGGTGGATCGGCTCGCATAGCCAGCGTCCTTACGGCAGAGCAGGTAGATACATTCCTCCGCGAGTGGCCCAAAGTCGAATCCCGTTGGTCTGACATCCGCTATCGCCTCCGCGCTGCGGCTAAGACCGGCTCCCGTATTGCCAACGCAAAGGCCCGTTTCCGTACCGCGCTACAAGAAACGGAGGCACCCACCCTAGCCTCGGTATCCCCCGCCGTCTCCGCGCCTTGTGCAGATGGTGCTAGCGAGCGTTCCGGCGTCGTCGGGAGCGGCACATGAGGGAAGCGAAGAAGCGAGGTCGCAATAAGGGGCGCGGCAACGGCGGCTATCGTCCGTTTGGCATGATTCCTCACGAGCTTCAAGACTCTGAGAACTGGCGGGACTGTGGGGGAACTGCCATCAAGCTCTTATGCGCTCTCGTCCGGCAGTACAACGGAAACAACAACGGCGATCTCAGCGCCTCGATCCGTCTCATGAGGGACAGGGGGTGGCGCTCGGCCGATACCCTACATTGGGCGATGAAGGAGTTGGAACATTTCGGATTTATCGTCGTAACGCGCAAGGGCGGCCAAAACACTACCGGTCTTTGCGCGATCACTTGGTGCCCAATCAACGACTGCGGAGGAAAACACGACTATGCACCCACCTTGCGACCCCCGGACGATTGGAAGGTGCCCAAAGGCCCGTTTCAACGCCCACTCAAGGGCGCAAGGTCAAGTCCGCAATCCGGAGCAGCAAGATACGGAATCCGGAGCAGTGACGTTTATAAGGCGGCGTGATTGCTCCGGAACTCGGATATGTGCGGCCGTTTTCCGGGTCATTTCCTTCTCCGGATAACGGACACCTATATAGATATTTACCAAGGGTTGTGATTTATGAGCATCCACTATCTCCCCGGATACGACCCGACGACCTCCGAGAACCTTCCGACGGTGTCCGCATCGAAATCGGACAACATTCGGACAAGTGCAGGTCGTGACGTAACGCGTAACGCCGTTAGTAACGCCCTAGCCGTTACTCAACGGTCGCCGGGCTGGAACAACCGCAGACCCGACGTCCAACGAGTGCGGCTTGGTGCCTGCACCTTGTTGGCAGTCCCGTACCGTCGTTGGGCTTGGCGACGATATGAGCTTCGGATTGCCGAGCAGCGACGCCGGGAAGCCTGAATGACTATCGGCAGGCGGGCCGATACGGACGAGGAAACAATCGAGCGAGCCGCGCGACTTCTCGCAGGGGCGCTCGGTTACGGGAGTCCGTGGTTTGCAACGACCATTGACTCCCCTTATGTGCCGGGGACTGACGATGATCCCAAGAACCATGCACTGACGGTGTGCAGTCCCGGGCTGGTGACGGAGCAGGCTGCATGGAGCGTTGATGGCTCTCGGCACGTGAGGCGACAGCGGGCATGGCGTCAGTCGGCCTACCGAGTAGCCACACCGGTCTGTAAGCCAAGTCATAGCGTCCTTGCAGCGTTGTCTCTGGCAAAGCTGGACGGCCCCCTTGAAGCAGTCCTTTTTCTCTACGTAACCGGTGACGCGGGGCGGTTCTGGCCGGACGTGGAACGGTTCGGGCTGGCAAGCGTTAGTGGTGCGTTTGCGTCGGAAGCGCTTAACGACGCCATGGAACGAATCATGTTCCGGAGAGCGTCCATTTCTCAGGATGCGAGGGCGAAGACGCTGGGAATTCGTGCGAGTGGATATCGTGCTGCTACACGTGCCGCCGAGGTCCGTCTGCGCTCCTGGCTGCTCATGGCATCTAGGCGCCTCTTGGTGGCCCTCGGCTAAGGAGCCTAATCACACTGTGGTTCGCTACGATCGTTAGCTAGAGGACGCAATTCGACCTCTAGTATTCCTTGTAGCGTCCTCAGGTGCCATGGCTCGTGGCGTGCAAGCCAGTTCACAAGTTCTGCTTGTCTCAGCAGCCTAGCGATGCTTCCCCTAAGAATGACAAATTCCAGAATGTGAACCCCTTCGTCCGTTCCGCTGCGGGCTGCCCTAGCGGAATGAACGAGCGCATTCGCGGCCAGCCCGTGTCGCGCAAGCAAGGCGGCGTATGAAGTGTTGGTTTTAAGGTATTCAAGGGAGATCCCCGCACTGACGATGCAGGCCTCGCACATCGTGACAAAGTTCGAAAGAGCGATCTGCTCATTACGGAGCCGTGCCGCAGTAGCTAGCTCGGTCAGCCACACGGGGCTGGGCTCGTAGTGGACGTGACTGCGAGATCGCGGAGAATATGCAGGGAGTTGAAGGTGTGCGCCTCAAGGAACGGGCCGTTCTCATTCCGGAGGCTTACCCGCCCAGGGCCGCACGCGAGGCGGGGGAGAACTACATAATCAATGGGTACTCCGCCGTCCGGGGTCATCCTGGCGAAGACCACAACGTCAGTATTCATGGGCGTACGGCGAGAAACCCACCGCGGGCGACCCTTGTACTGCGACGCCTGGAGAACGATCACGCTCATCGTCCATGCGTCGTCCACATGTACGACCCACCCGTCTCTGCGGGTACGCGATCCCGCCTCGTCGATGATCTCCCTGATAAATGACGTCAGGCTTTCCCGCCATCTCTTAAGGCGTTGCCTTGGCACGACAAAGTCGAGGCTCTTATGGCCTTCGTACCCCACGATTTCGTAAAGCTCCCGCATGCTCCCGAAACGGTTTCGGTATTGCGAGTACACCACGCCTGGCTCATCTTTGATTTGCTTGATGCTGATCGAGCCGTCCCTCGCCATGATCCTCCGAATGATAACTAGCATCTCACTCGTGGTCGGTTCCTTCCGCTGCCGTGCTAGGCGCTCTGCTGCTTTGTAGAACAGGCCAAGAGGGACGATTCCCTCAAAGGCTGAATCTTTTCGAGCCCAAGTCGATGGGGGGTTGTAAACGGTGTGTTGTTTGAGCTTTTTGCTACAGCGGGAGAAAACATTGTTGCCTATGTACTTCTCATTTATGAGCATCCGTCTGATAGCACCATAGGCCCATCGGCGACCTAGATAATTAGGAATTTCATCGGCATTTAGCCTCATCGCTATCTGACGTAGAGACCTCCCGCCGACGTACTCACGAAATATCCGCCTGACGACAGCCACTTCGTTTGCTGGGCCTGGTACGAGGATAATTCTGTCGGTGCAGATGCTTTTCCGCTGACCGAACTGGAGTATTCCCTTTCGGATTCCTCCCGCATCAATCAGCATCCGCCTCATCCCATAACCCGCGAAGCCTCCTTGTCGGAACCCTAGGCACGTCCCTCTGTACTGACCTGCATATACTTTTTCAGACAACTCGCGACTGAACTCGGCGGCCATGGTGCGTTTCAGACCCTTGAGGATCATCGCCAACGGCGAACCGTCATTGTCGAATAGCTCGGCGACGTCGCAGACCTTAATTCCAGCCTGGGTACACAGGAATTCGTAGTAGGCAGCTTCGTCCGAATTTTGGAACCGACCCCACCTACTGACGTCGTACACAAGGACTACCTTGAACTCTGCATAGCCTGACTGCACGTCTGTAATTAGCCGTTGCAGGGCATCCCTACCGCCAATATCCAGGCCGCTTCGTCCCTGATCGAAGTAGCTTCGGACGACACGCATGCTGTGTTCGTGCGCATAGGCCGCTATGGCGATGGATTGATTGACCGGAGAACATATCTGGAGATCCGTGGACATACGGATGTACTCAGCCGCTAGGACGACTGGGGAAGCCCTGCCAGGGGCATTCCGATTGGTCATGTTTGTTTCCGGGGTTCGGTAGCTGACGCTACGCTGGTAGATAGGCAACGACAAGCTGTAACGTCGACGTTACATGCCCGGGTGATCGCGGGGTGTCGCCTTAGCGCGTTCCGATACCGATTCTAAAAAGGGCCCGATATAGTCGGGCCCTTGTCGCAAAGTTGATCCGTTTAGATCAAGGCGCTTTTATCACCAAGGGAAGGACCAATCGTATTCGGACCCGCTCCCCGTGCACGACGGTGCAGTGGGATCTCCGATGCAATGTGGGCCGGTCGTCGGTGGAAGATTGGAAGCTGGCGGGTCATTACTTGGCGCGCCCCACTTGCGAGCGGCTACCCAGACAACCGCGTTGCCATCGTCTTGGATATTGAGTAATGAATTGTCTGCATGGAGGCTCACGGCTCTATCGGCACCAGTTTCGTAAGTGAAGCCCGGGGGATAGCCTTGGCTATCGGCTCCTTGCCATACATATCCCGAGTCGTTCCAGGTGGTCAGGTGCTCTTCGAACACGGCGTAGAGGGCACGACCGCCATGTGCCTGAGTAACGTTGCTCGCCCAGACTGCTCGGCCATTATGGTAGAGGACTAGGTTTCCATCTGTCTGGAACGTCCACTGATTTCCATTGGGGCCGTTGTAGACGACGCCTGGCTGAAAATGGAACCCGAATTGAAAGACAAGGGGTGCAGCCGGAGGCGCCCCGCCGGGAGTAACCGTATTTGTCGCCCACACTGGCGCATATGCGATGACCACTGCTCGACCCGTGTCATCGACGGTGAATTCGTTCGCCAAGCCAGCGTTCGCCACCGTTCCAGTCCACCAGACAGCGCGGCCATCTGGCGTATAAATCACTAGGTTTCCGTCACCTTGCATGACAATGCGATTCGCGCCCGAACCGTTGGTGCCGGTGTGCCAGATCACGGCCATATCTGAGTTGCGATAGACGACGAAGTTGCCGTCGCCCTGCATGATGGCAGTGTACCGACCATCGTGGCTTGTGAGTCCCTGGCCTGCATTAAGCGTCTGACCAGCTTTCAGCCATTCCGCGGAGGCCGGCATTGAGGCAAAGCCGCATAGCGCGGCGGCGGATAGTGCCAACGCTTTCATCTTTCCGATCATTGGTGGTCCCTGTTCTTTAGTGCCCCTTGTTGGGCCCGCGGAGTTTCGCAAGCCCCCTATTTGCAAGTCTGTAGGGCTTTTCCTGCGGCCATGTAGGAAAAACCTGACACGTCAGGTTTACTGGCTGGTGGCGGTGATTGATGTTTTTCGCGGACGGTCCACACGCCTTTAGGCATGCTCAACCGAGCTAACCCCAGGAGAGACGACAATGTCCGACGATAAAACCAACCGTGGCCCTGCCGATCGCACCCGGATCAACATCAACGAGGACTACGAGCTTCGATACTGGACGAAGGAGCTTGGAGTGTCAGAGGAACAGCTTCGGGCTTCCGTGAAGCGCGTTGGGCCGGTGGCTGATGATGTCAGGGCCGATCTACGTCGTCGCCACTAAGGGCGTTAGGGCGGGACGCCTTGGTGGTCTTCATCCATCCAATAAATCGGCTTGTGAACGGCCCATTCAATCTCGCGGGTAAGGGCGTCGTTCATCGGGACGCCGCTAATCAGCTTACCGAGTGTGGGTTCGGATACGCCGAGGATTTCCGCCTTCTCCCTAAGGCTCGTGACTCTATCGGTCTCTAGCTCCCGCAAAACCGTGGCTAGGTTAGCCCGCCTGATCTCGGAGAGACTTGTCATGACTGTCAGGTCACAAGGGATCAAAGCCTATGACATCGAGCGCATGGGCTAAACCGAGCATTGCCTCGCCATAATTCTGCCGTGGGGCGGAGCCCGGTGGGCCAAGTCTGTCCAGCACCCTAGCGCCAGCCAGAACGACGTCTTCCAGACCCGCCGCGTCAGCCTTGGCGATAACTAGCTGTGCACGAAACCGCGCTTCGTCGAAGTCGCGGGCAAGGGCTGCATCGTTCATGGCTGCCGAGTCCCGCACGATCGCAGCGACTGCCAGTACGGATTCTTCGGTCGGTTCCATGAGCTGATCGTACAACGAGCCCTGTATTGTTTGTAGGATGGGCGTCGAGTCAATGGAAGGGAGTCGCCGTATGAAGAAGATGCGATTGCGAGCAGCTTGGTGCTCAAGCCTACTGTGGGGTGTGGCTGTTTATCCGGCTTCGTGGGCAGACGAGCAGCTGCCGAACCGAGCAACGATTTTTCAGCACTCCGGCTATGATTATGGCCCATCAATGATTGTGAACGGAACTACTGAGGACTTCTGGTGGTGCGGATCGGGGAAGGCTCCTGGACTAACAAACGACACCGACGTGATCTATCACGCAGTCTTTGACAAGACATCTGCTACCTGGACCACTCCATCCATCGTCCTGACGCCCGATGCATCACATTGGGACGGGGTGTTTACATGCGATCCATCCGTCGTGAAGGGTAGATTCAACAACCCAGATGACGGCCACCAATATGCGTACGCGCTCTACTATACGGGAGCCAGCAACCCTAATGGACCGAACTTCGTAGGTGTTGCGTTCTCCGACGATGGATTGACTTGGAGGAAGTACTCAGGCAATCCAGTTATTTCACCGCAAAATCCTACCTCGACATCATATGGAGCGGGTCAGCCGGCCGTTTACAATGCGGACGGAAATGCGTCGATCGTCATGATGCATACCGATACGTCGACGGCTAGCGGCGACAGACTGTGGGAGCGCACCAGTAGCGACGGCATCAGCTTCAGTAGTCCAGTTCTTCTGAATAACGTGGCTTCAGATGGAACCATTCTGTGCACGAATGCCGATCTCGGCTACGACTACGCTTCCGACGTTTTCTACGGAGCAATCGCCAATTGCAACTTTCAGAGGGCGGGCGAGCAAGACAAGTTTCAATTCGGACTTTACTCGATGGACGGAGCTAAGTTCCGCGACGGGACAGGAACGTGGCATGCGCTGGGGGTGGTGAATTCGGCCTTGACGGGATTCGAACTAAATCACAGCCCGGGCTTTCGTCGGAATGGCTACGGCGACATAACGCCTTGGCTTCCTTCCATCGCCTTGTACTTTGCAGGTGGCGATGCATCACCCTCTACGTGGGACCTGACGCTAGTGACGTGGAGTCCATCCCCCGCAACGTTGCCCCTGAAAAGGTACGCCAAGTATCCCGAGGGGCATTGGGTCACTACGGGCTTCGTATCTCCAGGCTACGAGTTGGAGCAAACTCTTGGATTCATCTTCATGGCCAAGAATGATGGTACGGAGCCTCTTTATGCTTGTACGACTCTGGACGCAAAACATCACCTGCTAAGTCGCGATGTCGGATGCGAAGGCCAGAAGTCTGAGGGCATTGTCGGCTGGCTTTATGCCTCAGCAGGCCACGCTAATGCCCCAACTGCGATATTTGGATGTGCCACAGCGAGTGGTGACCACTTCGTTTCTTCTGATGCTTTGTGCGAAGGCGAAGTTATCGAAAATGGCGGTTTGCCGCTCGGCTGGGTGCGGACCGCGCCCTAACGGCGGTCGGGACGGAAACGCACCCTGAAAACGGCTATACGAGTGGGGACCCCTTGCCGCCTCAAGGCCCCTACCTCACCCGACGCCGTGCCGGGTAATGCACGGCTCTTCTTTTGCCAGTGGGCGGAACTGGTCTAACTATCATCGAGGCAAAATCATGGGCGGCGGAAGCTCTCAACCAAAAAACACGACGACCACGACGAAGACGGAGCTTCCGCCGTGGCTTGCAAACGCGTATCAGGGCTTCTTCCAGTAGACGAATGATGTCAACAATAAGCCATACCAGTCCTATGGCGGTCAGCTGAACGCCGGTCCATCACAAGGCCAGTAGGAGGCTTACGTCAATGCCTCAGCTGGGGCGAATGGTAACGCTGGGCAGCAGGCGGCCTTGTAGGCAATCATCGGCGGATCGCAGAATGTTTCCATAGGGCAGAATCCCTATATGGGGTCCAACCCGAATCTAGATGCGATGGTCAACTACACCAATCGCGACATCACGGATTCGTACCTGCGTGGAGCGGGGGTTGGCCTGCCGACGCAGTTTGCACAGGGCGGCGCTTTCGGCGGATCAGCCATGCAGCAGGCTCAGGATGCCAGCCAGCAAACGCTGGGACGTACGCTTGCCGATAACACAACGAACCTCAGATATCAGGATTACAACAACTCGGCGGATCGCTGGCAGTAGGGTGTGCAAAATCAACTGGCCGTCTCGCAGAATAACTCGCAGAACATCCTCGGGGCATCGAGTGCCCTTAACGGATATAGCGCCCTAAAGGCGCAATACAACAGCCAGCTTGCAGGGCTCGGCCAAGTCCAGTAGGACTACGCTCAGGGCAATATCGACCAGGCTTACAATGACTGGTATCAGCAGAAGTTCGGCTACGACCAGCAGCGGCTTGCGAACTACGGCAACGCGCTCAACTCCGTTGCGGGCCAGTTCCAGGGATCGGCTACGTCCGGACTTAACCCGGCATATAAGCCCCGCACTGTCGGCGGTGCGGTTGCTGCCGGTGCGGGTGGTGCTGCGACAGGTGGCGCGATTGGTGCCGCCATTGCGGGTGGCTCAGCGGGTTCCGTCGCTCCAGGTTGGGGCACTGCCATCGGTGCCGCCGCTGGCCTCGCGTCCTACTACCTCTAAGGGGGCCATATGGAATACCTGATTGTGCTTACCCCCGAGAGCGTTGCCGCAAGGGCTCACGTGATGCCGGGCGGAATGCCGTACTGGCTTCCGAGTGACGACGCCGAGACCAGGATCATTTGCCCAACCCTCCGGTGCACGTGGATAGACGGTTCACTTCCTAGCTTCCTGCGGGTCGAAATGCTTCCGGACCACAACGGCATCCGGAACATTGTGTGGTTGCCGACAAATGAGGTCGTCACCATCTTTGAGCCAAACCATAATCCAAGCGTCGTCGTTGACGCGCCCACACTCGTGCACTAAGGCGGACAACACATGGCAATTCTTGATGGGCTTCTCGGGCCCACCCCAGGCATCACGGACGACGAACGTCGCTAGCTTGCTAATAGCGGACTGCTTAATGCTGGTCTGTCTATCCTGGCTGCTAACAGTCAACCGGGCGTGACACCAATCTAGGCGATCTCCGGTGGTCTTTTGGGTGGCATCAACTCCGCTCAACAGGGTGCGCGGCAGCTTCAGGACGACAAGTCTCAACAGCAGCGGATGCAGTTTCAGCAAACGCAAATGGCAGATCAGCAGGAACAAATGCAGCGTCGTCGGGCAATTCAGGATTTGGCTCTGAAACACGTCACGCCGGGCCCTGACGGAAAGCCGATCTTTGATCAGCAAGGCTATGCCGCCGAACTGGCGACGCTGGACCCGCAGGCGGCGATGGAACTTCATCAGAACGAACTGCGCAACAAGCTGACGGAACTCCAGACCCAGAAAACGCAAGATGAATTGAACACGAGGGACATCACGCAGGGCTCCAACGTTCTCCATCAGACGCGGCCCAGTGCTGACGCACCGTGGGTGACTGAAAGCACGGCTCCGCGCTGGCAGGGGCCGTCTGGCGGAGGTGGTGAGCAAACGGCCATTGAGCGGAATGCGGGCTTCCTGATGAAGCAGGGTTATTCCCGAGAGCAGGCACTCCAGGCGCTCGGTCTTCCGCTTCCTGGGGCTACGGCCGATGCGCAGGGCTACGCTCCCGGCACTCCCAACGGCGAGGACTTCCTCAAGACGCTCCCAGCTGACCGTCAGGGCGTTGTCCGTGCAGTGGTGGAAGGCCGCTACCCCGTTCCCACCGGCAAAGCTGCGACCTCGCCGTGGTGGCAATCTGTCATACAGGATGCGCAACAGGTCGACCCGACGTTTGAGGCGGGCAGTTATCAGGCACGCGCAGCGGCACGTAAGGATTTCACGTCAGGGGCTACCGCGAAGAACATCACGGCACTTAACACGGCAGCCCACCATCTCGACCAACTGCTTGAGCAGGGAAAGCAACTCAACAATGGTCGTTTTCCGCTCTGGAACAGCATTGCGAACTCAGCAGGCACGCAAGTGGGCAAGGATGCAGTGAACAATTACAACCTCAATGCGGACGCTGTTGCCGACGAATTGGCGAAGGTCTTCGCGGGTAGCAACGGTGCACTTGCCGACCGCGAACAGATCCGCTCCCGCCTCGATGCCAGCCTGTCACCGACACAGCAGGAGGGTTTTGGACGCACGGCGGCCAGCTTGATCGAGGGTCGCCTCGCGGGTCTTCAGGCACAGCTTGACCAGGGTTTGGGGTACGGGTCCAAGAGCATTCAACTCGTAAGCCCTGATGCCAACGCGTTATTCACCAAGTTCAAGGGCGGAGAGAAGCCCAAAGCTGCGGCGAACGGTGGCTGGTCTGCACGGAGGGTCGACTGATGCCTGTTTTTCACGTTACCGGCCCGGACGGCCATACCTACGAGATAAATGCGCCTGAGGGAGCCTCTGAGTAGGACGCTATCGCGTACGCGCAGGCGAACCTAGGCAACCCCTAGGGTCAGACGCCGTCCCCGATGATGAGTGGTCCGGAGGCGACCGAACCATCGTTCTGGCAGGGTGTCGGTGATGCGCTGACATCCGGCTATAAGGATGTAAACGACTTTGGCAACGACATGGGCGATGCTCTTGCCCATCACGTCGCGAGTATCCCGGTCGGTATCGCGCAATTGGGCATGCATGGCGCAAAGGCCGTCGGTGACGTCATCGCCCCGGCCGACAAGACGCTCTCCGGCCTGATTACTGGAAAGCAGGATGGGAACTGGATCGACCGGCAAACCGCGGCTTACGACAAATGGGTGCAGGACCGCGAGCAGGCATACCAGCAAGCGGTGCCGGACTCCGTCGGCAGCTACACAGGTGCGGCCCTTGGTGAGGTACTGCCGTGGGCGACGGGTATCGGAGAGGCTCGTGCATTGGGCCTTTTGCCAACCGCGTCGAAGACGCTAGGAAAGCTAGGTTTGCTGGGGGGCGAAGGTGCGGTCATGAGTGCTGTCCAGCCCGTCACCAACGGCGGTCAGGACTACGGGACCGATAAAGCCAAGCAGGTCGCCATTGGAACGGCGACGGGTCCGGTCCTTTACGGTGCGTCAGCTGGCGCCTCCGCTATTGGCCGTGGCATCGGGAACGTTGTCCAGCACGTCACGAACCCGCAGGTCATCGCCGACGCGAACATTGCCCGCCTGTATGGGGCCGATGATGCGACGGTGCAGCGATTGGTTAATGCGCCAGCGTTCGTCCCTGGGGAGGTTCCTTCGGCTGCCCAGGTGTTGCAAACGCCTGAAGCCGTGCAGGCTGAGAGGATGCTGCGTAATAACCCTGCATCGGCACCGGCTTTCGTCGCGCAGGACAATTCCAACAACGCAGCGCGCATGGGGCTGTTGCAGCAGATCGCGGGTACGGACGACGACCTAGCGGCAGCGGTGCAAGCACGTCGGGACGCCACGTCCCCGTTCTTCAAGGACTACCTGTCGCCCAGCAACCCGCAGCAGCGTTACAGGACGGCAGTGGGGCTGTTGGGCGACGTGAAGGGGCAGGTATTCCGGCCCGACTACGAGGCCCTTCAGCAAGCGAAGTCCATCGCCTCCAAGGTTGCTCGTGGGACGCTGGACGAGGGGCAGGGTGCCGACCTTCTGAACCAGATCACGGTGAAGACTAAGAAGGCGCAGAAGGTGCTCGACCAGGCCATCACCGCCATCAACCAGAATATGGTGGACCCCAGCCGGATCGCTAGCCAGCTTGCGGAGCTTACGAAGTCCGGCAATCCCACTGTGGCCGGAGCCGCTCGCCAGCACCTCGACCTGATCGCCCGAAACGCCGACGAAACCGGAATGGTCCCTGCTCGGGCCCTTGACGATATGCGGCAGAACATAGGGAATATGCTGTCCGCAAACGCCACTAACGGCGTTGTCGGCTCTCAAGAGGCTGCCCTGTATGGACCGGTCACCGCCAAAATTGTCTCTACTCTCGACCGAGCGATACCGGGCTATCGTAATAACCTGGGGACGTACGCCAAGCTCTCCCAGCCCATCAACGACATGCAGGCCATCCGAGGGCTACTTGACCCTAACGCTCCGGGTAGCCTTAACACTGCTGGCGATCCACAGCTTGCAGTCGCTCGTGTAAAGCAGGCCCTACGGTCGGACGACAAGGCCAACTACGGCCTGAGTGACCAGGCACGGGCTCAGTTGGAGAGCGTACGGGACAGCCTCCAGCGTCGCGGGATCTCCGATCAGAAGATCGCAGCGGCGGGTCCGGGGACGGCAGCTGACCTTCAAGCCCAAGGGCTGCTCTCAGGAGCCATTTTCGGCAAGAACCTGGGGAACCACGGCGGGTGGCTAGGCCGATCCATTGGTAGCGGCATTGGCGGCCTCCTGGGCTCCGGCCTGGGCGGCATCGAGGGTGGCCTCCTGGGCTCCAGCCTCGGTCTGGGTGTCAGTGATGCCATTGGGGCTGCCAACTCCCGCGTAGCAGCGCGCACAGGACAGACGGCCTCCGATGCCAGGGCTACGGCCGAGGCCATCCAGCGGTGGCTCTCCAAGCAGCCCAAGGCCCAGCGTCAGGGGCTACTGGACTACTACCTTTACGGTCTTCCCGCAGCCACGGCCACCGGGCCCTAAGTGCGGGACGGGGAGGTGACCCCCATCCCCCCGTTCCCCGAGCGGGAGATGACCGCCCCCGCCCGGGCTGCCGTTGCTGAGGTGGTTGGGCTCCCGAAAATCCGTGGGCGAGAAGGAGGACCGCCCAATGCAGCGCAACTGTTAAGCAAGTCGCCGCGAGGCGTGTCTGCCGATTTAGCTATTGCGGGGGGAGCCATTCACGGGCATTCTCCGCGAAAGGACAGGGGGGAGACGGATGCGAAGAGCCACGAGCCGCGTAGCGCGTTCAGGTAAAACAGCCAGCACGATGGTACGCTGGAATGCTTTGACTCACCTTTACGCCTTAGAGGGACGGTCGTGACCGCTCCGAATCCAGCCTCAATCTTCAATGACCTCGTTGACGAATTGACCGCTCTCGAAGAGCGTGATCCGTTGCCTGAATTCGAGTTGAAGAAGCTCAAGCGCAAAGCAGAACCTCTAAAGACGGATTTTCCCGAGGCTTATTACAGCTTCGTGGGTATGGTCGAATCCGTTTTCCTGAACATCGAAGCCGTTCGAGAAAATTTCAATCGCGCGCTTTGGCATAACCCTAACAGCAGCGTGAGTCTCAACTACATGCTCGCCTTGATCATGGCGCGCGACTATCAGGGCATGGTCGAACTGGCGAAAGATAACTGGGACGCTTATCGCTCGGACGTTGGTTTCCAGAAGGCTTTTTTTCGGATGCTCCTCGAAGTCGGGGCGGTCGAAACTGCTGCCGATTTGGTCGCGTCCTGGTGCCACAATGTTGATCGCTCGGACGATGATGCGTTGTCGCGCCTTGGGCTGCGCCCATTTTGGGGTACAACACAGCTACCCGATGCGAAGGCGTTCGCGACAGCGCTGCTCTTCATTAACTGGTCCGAGCGGACGACGGTGCCTCAGGCCGAAGTAGTGACGGCCGTTCAAGAGTTCAGAAGTGCGTTGCCCCGGCGTCGCGCAGATTTTACATGGAGGGCTAGTTTTGTGATGGATGACGAGATTCCTTCCCTTTCCTATTCTGCATCACTAAGTGGTGTGGATATGGAAACATTGGCGAAGTGTGAAATAAACGCCTTTTCACACGTGTCTGAAAAAGAACTGCGCGCGGTAACAGATGGATGGGTGGTCTTTGGAATGGAAGCTTAAGCCATGGGGATATCTGCCTCGGCCATCCTCGCTGACTGCTGCTTCTATCCGCTCGACGCGACGGCGCAAGCGACTGAAGCGACACTTCGGGCGGTTATAAGTCGAACCTACTATTCGACATACCACACGATTCGGCCCCACGTGGAGAAGCTGCCAGCTGTTAAGGCCACGATCCGGCCCGGGTTGATTGGACACCGAGAGGCCTACCGCCGACTTCACAAGTGGGATCATCCAGATGCCTCGGTGAGGAAGAACATGGGGCACGCTGCTCGCGTAGCTGCGCTCGCGCTTCTTAAGGCTATCGAAGTTCGGGAGTGCGCCGACTATGATCTTGCGGTCACGGTCACCGACAATGATTGCCAAATGCAGGTGTCGAGGCTCGACGCTATAAAGACCTTCGTCAGTCGTTGTCCAGCGGCGTAAGCCGGATTGTTAGGTGCTTAGCGATGGCGATAATCCATCAGGTAAGGAGCGCTTGCGGACGGGCCTCTACCTAGGCACGGGGCCGAGCCGGGATGGCATCCGCATCGGCGGCTGATCGTTATAAAGCTAATCCCTCAATTGGGTCCACCCCTGTGCTAACGCATGTTTTCCGACGCTATAAAAAGAGCGGCCGGAGTTTTCTGACACAGTGAAGATTGTCAGTCAGCCGTCTTCTTTCTCGGTTTGTATGACCGCATCGGAATCGGAGCCAGGTTAGGGCTGCTGGCAGCGTCCCGTGCAAGCTTCTTTGCCAGCCTTGCAGCAGATTCCACTTCATTCCGACCTCGCACGATTGCATCAATGAACGATTGGCGGTCCTTGGCTGACTGCGTATGTTGGTGCCAAGGGTCGGACCGGCTGATCACCGTGTACAGTTCCTCACGGGCAAAGAGTTTCCTTCCCATGAATCGCTTGGGTGCAATGCCCAGACTTTGGTAGTGCGTCTGGAACTGGCGTAGCGATACCCCGCAGTAGTGCGCGGCCTCGTCCTCCTTGAACCAGTCTTTGCCTGCGATGTTGAGCGGCTCGTCTCTTTCGGTCGCCATAAACGGCCACCCTCCTGTCAGATAGGTCTAGATGCCCCTGCGTAGGGGTCTGTACGGCGATGTATGGTCTCGCCATAGGGGCAGCGCCCAAGCGTGCATCCCTTGTAGCGACCCCTTCTAGGCGGCTTGGGCATTTCTAAAGTAGAGCTGGGTAGACACCAGCTTTCTGGCGAGCAGCCGCCGTTTGAATTAAATCAAAGAATCAAACTGTCCTGCGAGATCGCCGGTCGCGTACTGGAATGGCCCAAAATCGCTTTCTAGGGGGTACTGCATCGAGGACGCAGGAGGGACTCGGTAGGGTGGTAGCGGGTAGGTGGGTATACACGGTGGAGGGTACCTCACAGGCGGTTTGAAGCGGCTCCATCACTAAAGTAGTGATGAGTAGTGATGCGGCCCATGGCACAGTGAGACGATTTGCGGCAGGCTTGTAGGGAAGTTAGGGCGGTTTAGCCTGATTGAATAAGAATCAGAGAAATCAGCCGCCACTGCAAACAACAGCGAAATACTGTTGAGAACAACGGATATCAATCGACGCTCGCCCCCTTCTTGCACGGCGAGAGCTGGGATAGCGCGATCATGACCGCCAGCCGATCAGTCATATCTTTAGCGACGTCAGGGTTGTCAATTTCGGTGGAAACCATCCGACGGATTACCTTGATGATTGGAGTTTTTCCCGTCTCACAAATTGAGAAGTCCTTAACTCTCAGCGGACCGGCAGCGCCGAGTCCATCCATGATCCCCCTCACATATTCAAAGCACGATGCTGCCCTTAACATCGCGGCCGGGGGCGATGTCATTTCTATTTCGGTAGCTTCCCTGCACCCCTTCATGAATTCAGCATGGGTCCTGGGTTGTACCTTGGGTAGATCCGCCTGGGCCGACAACGGCAAAAGGACGACACCGAATAATACCCACCCAAACCGGCTCACCGGCTCACCTGATACGGCTTCAGCTTGTACTTAGCCCGAATGCTCGATTGGATAAAGACCACGTCGAAGGCCTGGGTTCCCGATGGCTGACCCTTGAAGCACCGGACCATGAGCTTGCTGTTGGGCTTCACCATGGGGAAAACGCCACCCGTGGATATGGCCGTGTTCTCCCCGTAGGCGGCCGTGTTGACGGTAACCGCTCCGGTGGTGGCCGTGTCCGCCCCGTTGAGGATCGCGAAGTGATCGCAGCCGAGGGCCTCTGACTTATCCGCTGCCCGGAGGATGGCAAAGTCGGCCGCCTGTTCGGGCGTGGTGTAGGCGTTGGCTGCGAAGTTGACCATGAACGTGTCCGGCGACAGCTGGGTTTCGCTGAACCCGCCTGACCAGCCCTTGGCCTTATAGCCGGTGGCACAGCCCGCCAGGCTTATAGCCAGCAGGACGCAAAGTAGCTTCCCCATATTCCTTCCCCTGATCGACTCACCCCTGGGCACATTCTAGGCCGATCTAGGCGGAAGCGAAGATGAGTAACTTTGGGAGTAAGCGCCCGACGGACGGCCTACAAGTCGCGTCAGTCCTAGGTATTCGGCGCCCACTCCGGCACCATTTCGCTTTCCCATCGTTTTGAATGTGGGTATGCCTCTCGTACACGAAGGCGAAGTTGCCGACGAGTCGTGTCGGGATATACCGCCTTCGACCGCGCGTATCGGCTTTGTTTTTGCAAAAGGTCGAATGCCAGCCAGGTCAATGGCCGGGACAGTCGGAAAGAGCGCCGGCCGGATGGCTGGTCGAAGAGGTGTCGCTCTGCGTATATCCTCGCTGGAATCAGAAAGATCAAATCTCAGAACGTGACCTGGCAGGGAAGCACCATGGACGATATGACTGAATTCCGCGTCACCTACGATGGCCCCGCCCTCGCGAACCATGAAATGGATCCGAGGGAGCTCGCGCCGGCACTGTTAGCGGTGGCAGAGCTGCTTGAATCGTCCGCCAAGGTGTTGTTCGGCGAAAACGTCAAACTCAAGATCAATGTGAAAGGCTCGTTCCAGACGGGCAGTTTCAATATCGACTTTGTCACCGGGTTGCAGTGGCTGAGGTCGATTCGCGACCTGTTTGCGGGTGAAAACGCTGCAGCGGTGGCGAATGGATTGGCCATTCTCACGCCTTTGGGCTTCTTTGGAGCAAAGGGCCTGGCACAACTCCTCGTGTGGCTCGATCGCAGGACGATTACGCGAGTTGAGGTTTTGTCCGAGGTCGACGGAATGCCGAGGCAGGCTCGAATCTACGTCGGAGAAGCGTTCTGCGAAGTAGAAAAGGAAGCGGTCGATTTGCTGCGGGACGTTGGCGTAAGGAAGGCATTCGATAAGGTTCTCGCGCCTCTTGATAGAGCCGGAGTGAACACGTTCGCTGTAGGCCAAGGTGTTGGTTTCAATCTCGTTGTGGAGAAGGATGAACGTGCGGCTTTCGACGCGCCTGACGTCGAGGAGGATTTGCTTATCGACGATACGCGACGCATGGTGTTCTCGATCATCTCCCTTGCGTTCAAGGAGGACAACAAATGGAGGTTGTCGGATGGCGCGGCAACGATCAGTGCAACCATCTCCGATCAGTCATTCCTTGACGATGTGAACAGAAGCGTGGAGACCTTCGCCAAGGGCGATGTGCTTGTGTGCACGGTGCGAGTCAAGCAGTGGCAGACGCAGCAGGGAGCCAGAACCGACTACGAGGTCGTCAAGGTGGAAGAGCACAGGCATGCAGCTCGTCAGATACGTATCGAAGGGTTGGATACATAACAACGAGTGGATCAGAGTATGAGCGATTTTGACTTGGTGGTCATGGGCTCTCCCGTTGGTTGGCATGTTGCCGGTGCTACTGGTGGTTCGATGGTATCCAAGGGCAGCCAATACCAATGCAGCCATCCGGTCCAATGCCAAGGAAGCCGTTCCGCATGAAGTCCGCTCTCTGCCTCGCGACAATGTCTCTCGTTGCATGCCTGGGTTTTTCGTCACTCGCCTTGGCTGATGTTTCCAAGTTCAAGTACCTGAGAGACGCCATCGCTGCGAGCCCGATCCTGACGTCGTTCCAAAAGGTCGCGAAGTACGCATATCCGCCGGAATGGGATCAGATAATCACTCGCTTCGCACCCGTGGACGGCGCATGCAGCGCGGAGACTTCCGCCAAGCTTGCGGCCATGAACAAGAGCGACGCCCGGCGCTTCGTGGACGAGCATTCCGTCCTGGGGCATTTCGTGGTTCGTGGCAGCGCTGATCCATCGGTAGGCAAGCCGGTCGGCGTCGTACTGTTCTTCCCCATGGACTTTTCGAAGACCATTAAGGAGGGGGAGACTCTGAACCTTACGAGCCTTGCCAAGACGCCGATCACCGTGCGTATCGTAAACGGAGAGGTATTTGTCGGTGGCTATAAGGTTGACCGGGAGAACTCCGTCAATACCGACGAGGGTGCAATTATCGCCATCGATGGGTGCGAGGCGTTGCACTGATCTTGCGTCCAGGGCCGCCTACAGAGGGATATCCGTTGGAGGAGGGTGGTAGTGGGCATGATGGTTGCCTTGTAGTGACCTACTTCCAAGATGCCTTAGGATCGATCAGAGTCTCCGAGGACCCATTGCTTCACGCGGCGAGGCATGGCTGCCAGTTGTCCTAGGGCCGGCGTTGGGTCAGACGGGCGTTTGATGAGCCGCCACAGGAAATGGATGGAACCCAAGACGTAGAAGCCGAGCAGGGCAAACGCCAGCAGATGACCGATCCAATTGGCGCGGTAGGCAAGGGCGAGACCGAGAAGTACGAGGAAAAGCCCCGCCTCGGCGAACGCTAATCCACGACCTATATGCCATTTGTTGTTTTTGATATCTCGCACCATGGTCGTCCTCAGTATTGGCCTTCCGGTTACTCTCCGGCCTTCTGCTCAACTCCGAACTTGAATGTCTTAACGATGGCTGGGTCACCTTCCTTGTTGTTGATCGAGAAGACTGTCTGGTCATTTTGTTGATAAAGCTCGAACGAGCTTCCGGGGCCCGTCAGCTTCGGTGAGTAGTTGAGCATGAACTCCGCGCGGTTCAACTTGTCGTCAACGGACAAGCCGATAGCGTCGCGTCCTGGGTAGTCGAGGGCTAGGGTGGCTCGCCCATTGCTCAGGAAGCTCAGACCGCCGCGTTCATTGCCTTCCAGGTCATGAATCATGACTCCGAACGATGAACCGATGCGTGTATCTGCCTTGGGGACTTTCCCGTGCTGCTGCGCAGGCAGGGCTTCGCCGATCGTAAGCCGGTCATGCCCTTTTTCGTCGAGAAAGATCATCGCAGTGCTGCGCGTATCGGCGCGGGCACGCTGCGTGACTTCGGGAAATGGCGCGCCCAGCAATATGCGCGGCCGGCCCTGCGCATCCTCTATGACCAAACCCCTTGCTCGTAGCACGTGGTCTGTCCCCTCCCGTTGTACAGAGAAGCCGCTGACCATCAACGCTGCTAAGGCTGTGCCGAGCACCAGTGTCGCGACCATGTAACGCCTGCTGCGTCGTTCAAGGGCTTCAATTCTTTCCTCGATGTTCATGACGCCTCCTGGCGTTTTCCTAGGATGTGTTCAACCGGATCAGATGCAGGCCGGACCAAACAGTCACCTTGCACTGCTTCCACCTTCTAGGCTGTCTGAGGGGATTTCTAAAGTAGAGCTAGATAGAAGCCCATCACGAGACTGCCAACTGAATTAAATCAAAGAATCAATCGGGTGACCGAAGACTGCCGTCGGTTATTAGACTGCCCCAAGTCGCTTTCTAGGGGTACTCCATCGAGCACGAAGTGGTGACCCGGCAGGGTGTGTGTGGTGGCGGGTAGGGTGGAGCTACGATAGAAGGTATCCAATAGCTGTAGGTGATAGCTGAACCTCTTGTAGGAAAAATCCTACAGTCCCCTGCCACCCGGCTGAGTGGTGCCTGCATTAGACCAAGGTGTGATAGTTGTAGACTTATATGGTTAAATTTCACCGCCTTATGGCCTCGCTCACATCTCGATGAGTGGGAACAGGAACAGGGAATTTCATGAAGAAGCTTCTCCAAGTCGGTACGCTCGCCATGGGTGTCGCTTTCGTCGCTCAATCCGCCCAGGCCGATAGCCAAGGGGCGTTCATCTCGCTTGGCGGTGGGCGCAGCAATTTCAATACCAGCAAGTACCTCACGCCTCCAAGAGGAGGCCTCGACCCGCGGTTTGATACGCTCGTCGACGATCGCCACAGCCATGCTTTCAACGTCCTTGCAGGATATCGCTGGAATGTTGCGCCATCGTTGTATCTCGGTGTCGAAGGTGGCTACGCCAGCCTCGGGACGGCTACCGCGAAAGACTCCGAAACTATCGTTCTACCAATTGTTCCTCCGTACACCAACAGCTACCAGGTAAATCGGCGGCAGAAGGTCCGGGCAGGGATGCTTGGCATCAATGTGCGGTGGGAACTTCCGTATCATTGGGTTCTTACGGCACATGGCGGCGCAGCCCGCTATAGAACGACTTACGCGGGGTCGTTTTATGACACGATCAATGGAGTCGTCGCGGAGCCCGTACATGCCAAGTTCGGACACGACAACGATAGCTATTACTTCGGTGTGGGTATCGGCTACGACGTGACTGCCCATCTTGGTGTAACTGTGGCCTACGACATATTTAACCCGGAGTCGCTCGAGAGCGGCGGCGATAGGCGCACATACGAAACCATTCATGTCCGTACGTTGGGCGCAAACGTGGAATATCGATTCTGAGGCTGGAGCCGTGCATCAGCTTGGTGTTCCATTGATTCACAGAATGGATAACCAACCGTAACGGAGAGTGAGTTCAGATCTAGTGCCTGGTTCCAAGGAGACAAGTCATGTCCACGTCTGAAATGCATCCTACCCACCTTCTCCAAACCGGCACGTTTCTGGCCCAATCCATCCCAGACAAACCAGACACAAAACCCAGAAACCCACGCGACTACGACAAGGACGTCGGCGACCGCATCGAAAAGAAACCAAGGAACCCGGAATCCCCCCAACAGACGCACGAAAACGAGGACCACGGCTGACAAGCCGCCGAACCTCCCTTCCTCGTTCGAGCCAAGGCCGCGCAGCGATGCGCGGCCTTTTCCATGGACATCGACCTCTCATGCGGGCACCTGTGTAATGGTATGGCGAAGAATCCAGACATCCCAAGGAGCAATGCATGGTGAAGCCCGTGACCGCGCGCGGCCTCCACAACCTGGTGGTCCAGCAGCTGGGACGGCTTATCGTCAGTGGGGAGCTGGCGCCGGGGGAGGGGTTGCCACGGGAGGAGGTCCTGGCCGAGCGCTTGAACGTCAGCCGCACCGCGTTGCGCGAGGCGATGAAGGTACTCGTGGCCAAGGGCCTGATCGAATCGCGGCAGCGCACGGGCGCCCGGGTGCGGGAGGCCGTGCATTGGAACCAGCTCGATGCCGACGTGCTGGCCTGGCGTTGCGCCTCCATGCCCACCGAAAGCTTTGTCGAGAAGCTGGTGGAAATGCGCGAGTTGATCGAGCCGGGCGCCGCGGCCGCCGCGGCGAGGCGGCGCACCGATGCGCAGTTGGCTACCCTCAAGGCGGCCTATGACGCGATGGCCGCCTCCGAGGATCTCGACGCCTGGGCCCAGGCCGATCTCGCGTTCCATGAAACCTTGCTGCGCGCGACCAACAACGAACTGATGGTCTCGCTGTTCTCGGTCATCGAAACCGCCCTGGGCACCTTCTTCCTTCTTTCAGCGCGCAACGCCGCGAACTTCAAGGCCGCCTTGCCGCACCACGAGAAAGTCTACGAAGCGGTGCGTCGCCGCCAGCCTGAAGTGGCGCGCCAGGCGATGCTCCGGATGGTCAGTGAGTCGCGCAGCAATATCCGGGGCAAAGGCCGCAAGAAGGCTTGACGCGACCGACCCAGGATCACGGAAATGTGAAGCGGTTGGCACTCGTGCCGCTGCATCCTCCGCTCTCCTGTTGAGCGGAAAGGGCACGGAAACGGCGTAGCCAGGCCGTTTGCCTGCCGTATCCGCTCATGCTGCGCCGCAGCTTGCGGACATATAATCATAAAATACTACAATTGACCCACGGACGTTCCGCCTGCCGGGTGCAGGTCATGAGCGTCCCATCGGGGTGCGGATCGTTACGCATCAGCGGGGAAGAGTCGGGATCACCGAAGTCCATCGATGCACGGGTGCAAGTCCGCTTGCCCTCGAAGGCAGCGTGCGGCCTTCGCGAGCCATCCATCATGAGAGGGGAGTAGGAATGCAGCGGAAGTTACTCGCGCTGTCGGTGCGCAACGCATTGGCTGGCATGCTCGGCATCTGTTCCATCGGCGGGTCCATCGCACACGCACAGGATGCACCGTCCTCCACCCCGGGCCAGACGCCCACCGCGGCCGCCCAGGCACAGGACGGCAAGGGGCAGAAGGATGGCAAGGCGGTCACCGAACTCAATGGCGTCGCTGTTACGGGCCAGTTGCAATCGCTGTTCCTCTCGCAGTCGACCAAGCGCGATGCGGTCAATACCGTGGATTCGGTGTCGGCCGAAGAAGCGGGCAAGTTCCCCGACCAGAACGTGGCCGACGCGCTACAGCGCGTGCCCGGCGTGTCGGTGAACCGCAGTGGCGGTGAATCGAACCAGATTACCGTGCGCGGCTTCGGCCCCAACTTCGTCAACGTTCTGCTCAATGGCCGCACGATGGCGACGGCCGCGACCGATCGCGCGTTCGACTTCGATGTCTTGCCATCCGAAGTGATCCAGCAGGCGGTCGTGCAGAAAACCAGCACCCCGGACCTGGAAGAGGGCGGTATCGGCGGTACGGTCAATGTGATCACCGCGCGGCCATTCGACTTCAACGGCTTCCATGCGGCGGGAAGCGCCGCGGGGGTCAACGACAGCATCGATGGCGGCTTTGCGAGCAAGACCACGCCGAAGGTTTCGGGACTCATCGGCAACACCAACAAAGACCATACCTTCGGTTGGCTGGCTTCGGTGGTCTACTACAAGCGCGACCACGTCGAGCAGTCGATCGATACCCTGGGCTGGCTGACCAACCAGAACTTCTCGCGGATCAACCCCGCTTACACCAGCGTCGCCTTGCCGCAGACGCTGCAAGGGCAGGTGATCAACGAGACACGGACACGCAAATCCTTCAATGGCGCGATCGACTGGGCACCGGTCGAAGGTGTCACCGTGAAGCTGGATGGGCTTTTCTCCGAATACAAGATCGATTCGAAGTACAACGCGTTCGGCGCCTTCACCAACACGGGCATCATCCAGTCGATCACGCCGGGGGCCAATGGAACGGCCCAGCAATTCGTGCTCGACCGGTCCGGTGGCATGTCCAACGATTATGCGATGCAGTCCAATCCGCGCGATGCATTCAACGAACAGGTCGGCGGCCACATCAACTGGCAGATCGATCCGTCGCTGCAGTTGGATTGGGACAGCGCGGTGTCGCGGGCCTGGAACAAGGAGTCGCAGAACGGCTATTTCGTCGTGCTGGGAACGCGCAACATCGGCGTGAACCCGGTCTGGACGAATAACGGTGACGATCACCTGCCGACGTATACGGGGCTGTTGCCGACCACGGATACCTCCACGCTCCACGCCCACGTGACCAACCAGGGCACGCAGAGCCCGAATGTCAGCGACAAGATCTTCGAGAACCAGCTTCACCTTGGAAAGAGCTTCCTCGACGGTACGCTTTCGCGCCTGGATTTCGGCTTGTCCAATTCCAACCGCACCAAGACCGAAGTCACCTACAACACTCCCAACAGCTTCGGTTGCGCCGAGTATTGCGGCTACGTCGCCACGGTGCCTGCCGATGCCGTCGGTGCCCACGTCTACCATGCGGGCAACCTGGTCGGTGGCGCCGCTCCAGGGTTCCCGAGGGATTGGGTCGTCTACGACGTCAACAAACTGTTCGCGTACCTGGCCACCCCGGCCGCGTATAACCAGCTGCCCAACGCCGACGCGTTCAAGGCACAGCTCGACGCGAACGGCGGCGGCTTCACGGCGCACCCCGATCCGAACACCTACAGCATGATCAAGGAGCGGATCAGTTCGGCCTATGGCATGGCGACACTGGAAGGCGATGGCGACATGCCGTGGACCCTGAACGCCGGTATCCGCTACACCAAGACCAACACGACCTCCTATGCGTACTCGGTACCGATCGTCGGGATCGCCGTGAATCCGAACGACCCGACCAACGCGATCCCGACGTACGGCGCCCTGAGCCCCATTTCGCAGAATGGCAAGTACCACGAGTGGTTGCCATCGGCGAACTTCAAGCTCAACCTGCGCGACGACCTCGTGTTCCGTGCCGCCGCGTACAAGACCTTGACCCGCCCCGACCTGAGCAACCTCGCGGCGTCCGTGTCGTATAACTTCCGTCCGCAGGACCAGACCATCACTCGTGGCAATGCCGCGCTGAAGCCTTACATCTCGAAGAACTACGATGCGGGCGTGGAGTGGTATTTCAACGAAACCAGTTACGCCGCGATGAACCTTTTCTACAAGAAGGTCAGCAATTTCAGCACGCTTATCACGACCAACACGACGCTGCTGGGCTTTCCCTTCCAGTTGACCGAGCCGGTGAACCTCAACACCGCGACGATCAAGGGCGCCGAGCTCACCTTCAACTACCAGTTCACGAAGCTGCCCGCACCGTTCGATGGCCTGGGTGTGGCGACCAACTACACCTACGTGACCAGCGACGCCTCGATCAGCGCGGACAAGATTGCGAACGCCGGCAAGTTCGCCGTTCCCGGCATCGGCAATTCGTCGAACGTGAGCCTCTATTACCAGAAGGGTCCGGTCGAGTTCCGCGCGGCGTATAACTGGCGCGCGAAGTACCTCGCCTCGATCGCCGGCAACCAGAGCCAGCCGACCTCGGTGAAGGCATACGGGCAGGTGGACCTGAGCGCCAGCTACAAACTCAACGAGCACGTGTCGCTCTTCATGGACGCCACGAATCTCAACAACGAGAAGATCTACCAGTACCAGGTCTTCGACGATCGCCAGAGCTACGCCGAGGCCAATGGCCGCACGTTCTTCCTCGGTGTGCGTGCCTCGCTCTGACATGTTGCAGCTATGCAACGACCGGTTGAGCGTCTGCCTGCTACCGGCCGCAGGCGGCGCCATCGCCCGCTTCGATTGGCTCGGGCAAGACCGGGAGTTGCCGTTGATGCGGCCTTGCGAGGGGTCGCCGGAGGTGTCGCCCGGCCGTTACGAGCCGAATCGCCTCGCCTGTTACCCCCTCCTGCCGTGGAGCAATCGCATTGCCCACGGCGGTTTTTTTCATGAAGGACGGCGGGTCGCGTTGACGCTCAACCGCGAGGACGATCCTTATCCGATCCACGGAAGCGGTTGGCAAAGAGCGTGGTCGGTCGCGAGACATGAGGCCGACAGCGCCATGCTGACGCTGGACGAGGTCTCTGTCGATGCGTACGCCTATCGAGCGGACCTTGAGTACCGGCTTCAGGAAGACACGTTGAGGGTGGGCCTGCGGGTCACCAACACGGGAAGCTTCGCGCTACCGTTCGGCCTCGGACTGCATCCGTTCTTTCCCCTGCACGGCGGCGTCCGGTTGCGCGCGGCCGCCAGTTCGGCCTGGCTTAACGACGGGCGCGATCCGTTGCCGACCCGGCGGGTGCCGGTGCCGCCTGAGTGGGATTTCTCGTCGGGCCGTGAACTGCCGGACGGTGGACTGAACCATGCTTTCGTCGGATGGCCGGGTCGAGCCACCATCGAGTGGCCGGCGCTTGCGTTGTGTCTGCATGTCGAGGCGGAAGTCGATGGCTATGTTCTGTATGTCCCGGCAGGCGAAGACTTCTTTTGCCTGGAACCCGTGGATCATCCGATCAATGCCGTGCACCTGCCAGGCGGCCCCGTCGCCAACGGCATGACCGACCTGGCACCGGGTGAAACCCTTGAACGTGCCTTCGCCTTTCGTGCGGAGGCTTCGGATAGTCGAAAGGAAGGGAGATCGCACCGTTGAAGTTACGAGCCCGCACGATCCGCCTTGCCATGTTGCTCGTGGCAAGCCTGCTCGCCGCTCCGGTCGGCGTCACCGCCAAGGGGTCGCCGGAACGCATTGCATCGCCACGCTACGATGCCGCGCACCGCGTCTTCAGACTGGACGCCGGTGGCGTCACCTATGCGATGGGTGTGAACGCCGATGGCATGTTGCAGACGATCTATTGGGGCGCACGGCTGCCCGCGGACGATCCGCTCGGGCCCGCCGTCCCGGCGCCTGAACGCTCGTCGTTCGACCCTGCCGGTGCGCTCACGCCGCAGGAATACGCCGGCTGGGGTGGTGCGATGACGGCCACCCCCGCGCTGAAGGTCCGTCTCGACGACGGCAACCGTGACGTAGTGCTTCGCTACGACAGCTATCGCGTCGAAGGCGACCGTCTGGCCATCCTGCTGCGTGACGCACAGGCGGGCGTGGCGGTGACCCTCGATTACACTGCCGACGCCGCGACCGGCATCGTCGGCCGCTCGGCTCACATCAAGAATGCGGGAAAGCAGGCGCTCACGATCGACGCCGCCGCGTCGGCCACGTGGAACCTGCCCCGCGCGGGTGACTATTCGTTGCGCTATCTCACCGGCACATGGGCGGGGGAATGGCACCTGCAGACACGGTCCGTCACGCCAGGTGCCACCGTCCTCGAGAGCCGCCGCGGCAGTACGGGCGACGAGAACAATCCCTGGTTCGCGATCGGTCGCGGCAGCGAATGGAACGAGGAACACGGCGACGTGTGGTTCGGTGCGCTCGCCTGGAGCGGCTCATGGAGCATCCGTGTCGACGAGGACATCCTCGGCCAGGTCCGTGTCGTCGGTGGCTACAACCCGTTCGACTTCGCCTATCGGCTGAAGCCGGGCGAGGTGCTGGATACGCCGGTCTTCTATGCGGGTTACACCGGCGACGGCATCGGCGAAGCGTCGCGGCTCCTGCACCGGTTCGAGCGCGATCGCATCTTGCCTGGCGGTGCCCACGCGGCGTTGCGCCCGGTACTGTACAACTCCTGGGAGGCCACCGAATTCAAGGTGGACGAGCCGGGGCAAGAGCGCCTCGCCGAGAAGGCCGCCGCGCTGGGCGTGGAACGTTTCGTCGTGGATGACGGTTGGTTCGGGGCGCGCGACAACGACCACGCCGGCCTCGGCGATTGGGTGGTCAATCGCCGCAAGTTTCCCCATGGCCTGAAGCCGCTTATCGACAAGGTACATGGGCTCGGCATGAGTTTTGGCCTGTGGGTCGAGCCGGAGATGGTCAACCGCGACAGCGACCTCTACCGCGCGCATCCCGATTGGGTGCTCAACTTCCCGGGCCGCGAGCGAAGCGAAGGGCGCCATCAACTCGTGCTCAATCTCGCCCGCGACGATGTGAAAGCGTACCTTCTGGAGGTGCTCGATCGCCTGCTCAGCGAGAACGATATCCAGTTCCTGAAATGGGATTACAACCGCAACTGGTCCGAGCCCGGCTGGCCGCAGATGTCGCCCGACGAACAGCAGAAGGTCTATGTGGCCTATGTCCGCAACCTTTACGACATCCTGCGCCAGCTGCGCGCACGCCATCCGAAAGTCGAGATCGAATCGTGTTCCGGAGGTGGCGCGCGAGTGGACCTGGGCATCATGGCGCTGACGGATGAAGTGTGGCCTTCGGACAACACCGATCCCTCCGATCGCCTGTCCATCCAGGATGGCTTCACTTACGCCTATGCACCCGCGACCATGATGGCGTGGGTCACGGGTTCGCCGAACTGGGTGAACAATCGCGTCAGCTCGCTCGACTTCCGTTTCCTGTCGTCGATGCAAGGCGGGCTCGGCATCGGTGCGAACCTGCTGGACTGGACGCCCGCGGAAGAGGCGACGGCCAGGAACTATGTCGCCGAGTACAAGAAGATCCGCGCCACGGTGCAACGGGGTTCGCTATACCGCCTGTTGTCGCCACGGGAACGCGCGCCGTGGTCGGCCACGGAGTCGGTGGCTGACCACGGTGCGCAGGCGGTGCTGTTCGCTTTCCAGCGCCAGGGTGAAGAAGCCCGTCCCTTCCCGACCCTGCGCCTGCGGGGGCTCGACGCGCAGGCGCGCTATCGCTTCCGCGTCGTGCACGGCAAGGTCGCCCCCGGTACGCCGGACGTGGCCAGTGGCGCGTACTGGATGCGGCGCGGCATCGACCTCGTGATGAAGGGCGACCTGCAGGCCGCCGGCGTGGTGTTCGAGCGCGAAAGCACAGCTTCCCACCAAGGAGTCACGCGATGAATGGTCCGGTTCCTGCATTTTCCCGTCTGGCGCTCGTGTGCGGACTGATGACGCTCGCCGGGGCGGCCTCGGCGCAGGTCAATGGCGTGGGGCAGAGGCCTTACCTCGGATGGAGCAGTTTCAGCCAGCAGACCATCGACCCGGCATTCCTCACCCAGGCCAACATGGTCGCGCAATCGGATGCGCTGGCCGCGTCCGGTTTGCAGGCGCACGGGTACACCTACATCAACCTGGATTCCGGTTGGCAGGGTGGGTTCGATACCAACGGCCGTCCCATCCCTGATCCGCGGACCTTCCCCGACATCAAGGCATTGATCGACCACATCCACGGTCATGGACAAAAGGCGGGCATCTACTGGATTCCCGGCGTGGAAGAGCCGGCGGTACAGGCCAACTCGCCGATTCTCGGCACGCCGTACCACATCCAGGACATCCTGGCGTTGCCGCATCGTGCCGGTAACGCGTTCGGCGCGCCGGGCGAATCGCCGTACCACTACAAGATCGATTTCAGCAAACCCGGCGCGCAGGAATACATCGATTCGGTGGTGGCGCTTTTCGCCTCGTGGGGCGTGGATTTCATCAAGCTCGATGGTGTCACGCCGGGTTCCTATAGCGACGACCTGAGCATCGACAACCGCGACGATGTCGCTGCGTGGTCGAAGGCGATCTCACGCAGCGGCCGCCCGATCTGGCTTACCGTCTCCTGGGCGGTGGACAAGGATTACCAGGACGTGTGGCAGGCCTATTCCAATGCGCGCCGCATCGACGACGACGTGGAATGCGAAAGCCGCTGCGCCACGCTCACCAATTGGCCTCGCATCGAGAAACGTTTTCGCGACCTGCCGGGATGGCAGGATGTGGCTGGTCCGTCAAAAGGCTGGAACGACCTCGATTCACTCGACATCGGCGACGGTGACGAGGATGGGTTGACGGTGGACGAGAAACGCTCGGCCGTCACCCTCTGGGCGATGGCGAACGCACCGCTGTACCTGGGCGGCGACCTCACGAAGCTCGATGAAACCGGCAAGCGATTGGCGGGCAACGACGAGGTCATCGCGGTGAACCAGTCCGGCAAGCCCGCCATGCAAGTCATCGGTGGCGACTTGCCCGTGTGGGTGAGCGACCTCGGCGGCGGCCGCTACCATGTCGCCTTGTTCAACATGAATGCGACGCGCGCGGTCGTCGAACTGCCTTGGCGCGTGTTGGGGCTGGCCGGGGCCCGGCGCGTGCGCGATCTCTGGCGTCACCAGGAGCAAGGGCCGTCCTCGGGCAGCTACCGTGTTGAACTGCCCGGGCACGGCACGCAACTGCTGCTGGTCGAAGCATCGCCTGGCCATGTGTCACCAGGCCCGTCCGCGGATTACGAGGCCGAGGCGGCCACGCTCGCCGGTACGGCGGCGCCGGCTGCTTGTGCCGGTTGCTCGGGCGGTGTGAAGGTCGGCGGCCTGGGACTCGGTGCAGGCAACACGGTCAGCTTCGATCGTGTCTATGCGCCGCGGGACGGCGCCTATCTCATGCGGATCGACTCGCTCACGCTCGGCCTTCGCTCGTATCTGTACCAGGTCAACGATGGGCCGTTCCAGACCTTCAATTCGGGCGGTGGAAGCTTCCAACTGCCGTCGCAAAGCACGTTGCCGGTATGCTTGCGCAAGGGATTCAACCGCATTCGTTTCGGTAATGCGGCCAGCTATCCACCCGACCTGGATCGCATCGTCGTCGGCGGAACCGGCGACGCCGCGCTTCCCGCATCGTCCACCTACGAGGCGGAGGCCGCGATCCTTGGCGGTACCGTGACCGCGGGTTTCAGCAATTACTTCTCGGGGCTGGCGAAGGCGGGCAACATCGGTGTCGGATCCGCGAACTCCGTGACCTTCCCGGCCGTGACGGTGCCCACGTCGGGCAGTTACCAACTGGAGATCGACTACGCTACCAAGGGACCGCGCACGCTCTACCTGGTCATCAACGGGCAGGCCCCGATCAGGCTGGACCTCGACGGCAGCAGTTTCGACGATCCCGTGGCCAAGGTGCTCGATGTGTCGCTCAAGGCCGGGGCCAATACGATCGCGCTCGGCAACGCCGACGCACCGGCGCCGGACCTGGATCGCATCGTCGTGGCGCCCCGGGTCTTGCCGGCATGGCTGGGGGCTTCCGCGACTACGTGTCAGCAGTAAGTGGGTGGTCGGTCAAGCTGGCCGGCCACGCGGGAAGCATGCAATGGCACCGTTCGGCGAACAGGACCGCCGGACGCGACCATTCCGAGGCGTCCGAGATCCGCTGCAGCAGGGTGCAAGCCTCCGCGATGTCGACATAGTCGGCATCGCGCATCGCCCTGAGCCGACGGTGCGCCCGCCAGAGAAGGGTGATCGACTCGGCTACGCCTCGATACGGCGCGATATCCTCGAGATAACGGCAGGTGTGCCTCAGGTCGGCCATTCGCATGTCGCCGGCCGATCGTGGCATGCGCTCGTTCCATTCCGCCTCGGCGGCGTAGAGGATATCGAGCGCGTAGCCCAGCTCCGTGCATGCCTCGTCGACCGCATGCGCGGTGACCTGGCAAGGTCCGGGCAGCGATCGACGGGGGGCGAAGCTCATGCACTTACCTGTTACTGTTAGGGCTGTTTCCCCGTCCGGCGTTTGGCCGGCTCGCGCGGTGTCTCGGGAAGCTTGCCGCGACGCTCATGGGAATAGACGTAAGAGACGAACGCTGCCGACGAACGGTCGGTGGGCGCGCCGTTTGGAAAACGCGCCGGTGGCTTCTGCGTGGGCATGACTTGTCCGGTTGGGTGATTAGGCCCCTCGTAAGAGGGAGGGTGTCCCACCATGCGCCTTGGATTGTTATGCGCATGTAAGGAGGATCGCCGGGCGGCCCCCCTTTTCGTCACGCGGGGGTAACGGGCGAGGTGTCAATGGTGGCCTTTAGCGGGGAACGGCAATGGAAATGATGAAACGCGGCGCGCGGCCTGCCGATGCCACGAAAATCGACCTCGAGTCGAGGACCGAGGTCAACTGGTGGGTGCGTTCGCTAGGGGTGTCGGAACAGTCGCTCCGCGATGCGGTGAAGCGCGTCGGCCAGGTGCCGGGCGACGTACGCGCCGAACTCCGGCGCCGCCGATGATGGACATCTCGGATCGGCCACTGCGCATCTTCGTGTTCTTCCCGCCCATCAACGAAAGGACGTGGACCGTGCTGTTGCCGGGAGCGCACAAGCACCTGTTCCGCACGGAAGGGCTGGCCGTGGAATTCGCCCTCAACCAGGCCGCCGCCATGAAGGGACGGGGCAGGGCGGTGGAGGTGCTGAAGGAGCGCATCTCGGGAAGCTGGATCCCCGTGCACTTCTGACCGGGCGCTTCGCCGGGTTCAACGCGATGCGGGCGATTTCGATGGTGCGCCCGGTTTTCCCGCGCAAGCGGCGCGGGTAAGCGCACGATCCGGCTCTCCGTCATTCGGCCGCGCAAGGCGGGCCATGCAGGTTTCGAAGGTTTCCGGCTGTGGACGCGTGGCGAAATAGGCGGTGCCCACGGCGATCGCCAGCGCGATGGCGATCCAGGGAAGGCTGTCGTTGAGTGTCTTCGGCATGGCGGTAACGGCGTTTACCAGGCCATTATAGATCGGCCTGCCACCTTCGGTGCCGTACATGCGACCCGAGCCCCTTCTTCATTCGCCGATGTCGATGCCGGCGACCTGGGGATGCCCCGCGCTAGGGGAAAGGCTACTTCCTCTGGTGATTATCCTCGCCGGTGTCATCCACCGGATCGCCCGAGGAATCCGTGCGTGGCTGTTCGGTAGGGCCCCGCCGGTCTTTCGGCGGCTGGTCCTGTCCCGGTTGTTGCGGCGGGCGATTTTTCTCATTGGCCATGGGCGTCTCCTTCATCGGGAGGCTCGACGTTGGCGCCTTCGTGCTGACGGATACGTGTGAACGATGTGAGCAACGCGTCAGTGTCCTCCGCGGGCCTTGCGCCTGGGCCTAGCGGCCACGGCAGGGGGGTGCCATGAGGCCGGCGCGGGTCGACGCGTGCGAACGGCTTGCCTGCTCGGTCAACAAAGGTGTCACGATCGCCATCCATCCTTCGGCGAAGGAACGGACATTTCGCGGACGCCGCTCCGGCGTGTAACGGGACATGGCTTCCGCCAGCGCGGCCACCAGTGCGGCGGGTTCCGGATGGGTCGAGATAGCCGCTTCCAGGGCGGATTCCAGGGCTGCGAGTTTTCCGAGGAGGTAAGTCCGGTCTTCCATGAATAAAGATGTCCTTGCTGGGTCCTTGGATGGACGGAGTGCCTCGTCTGTGGCCTCCGCGATTCCGTATGTGGCACACCTTCCGGTGTCGTCGGGCAGCGCTGCCGAAATCGTGCTGAGGCTTTCGCCTACAAGCAGCTGCGCCTGACGATGACACGATCATCAGGCCATGTCACCTCACATGCCAAGGCGGATACCGCTACAGGCGGCGGAGCGGCGGCCGGATGATACCTGCACGCTGGTTGTCTCGCCTGCACATCTGGCATTGTATGCATTCGCAGGCGCGCGCGGCCGATACGCGCGCACAGAAGTACAGTCGGCCCAGGGAGGGCACTACATGATTAACGTTGTTTTGGTCGACGACCACGAGTTGGTCAGGACCGGTTTCCGGATGATCCTGCAGCAGCAGGCCGATCTCCGGATCAGGGGAGAAGCGGGTTCGGCCGAGGAAGGCCTGCGCCTCATCCGCTCCCAATCACCAGATATCGCGCTCGTCGATGTCCACATGCCAGGCATGAGCGGCGTGGAACTGACCGAGCGCGTGATCCGCGCGAAGCTGCGCACGAATATCGTCATCCTCACCGTGGTCGATGACGCGCGTTTCCCCAAGCGCCTGCTGGACGCCGGGGCCCTCGGTTATCTCACCAAGGGCTGCTCGTCCGAGGAATTGCTCAGTGCCGTGCGCCAGGTCGCCTCGGGTCGGCGCTACCTCGCCCCCACGGTCGCCCAGCAGTTGGCACTCGCCACGCTCGATGGCTCGGATTCGCCGTTCGACACGCTATCGACGCGCGAGATGGAGGTGTCGATGATGCTCGTTCGCGGAATGCCGCTGACCTCGATCGGGGAAAGGCTCAACCTGAGTCCGAAAACCGTCTCGACCTACAAGCAGCGTCTCATGGAGAAGTTGCACGTCGAACATGTCGTCGGCCTGGCGCACTTGATGACGGTGCACGGCTTGCTGGACACGCACAATCACCAGGTGGGCAGCTGACGTTGTTCATGGCGTGACGCAAAAAAACGCCGGGCAATGCCCGGCGTTTTTTATTCTTTCACTGTCAGCCGTGGGAACTGTCGTCCTGTGGTTCCTGGCGCGGCCGGGTCAGCAGGTCGCCCTGCGCAGGCGGCGTCCAGGCAGGCGTGGGCGTCGGGGCGGGAGGCGTATGCGACACCGGCGACACGTTCGATGCCTCGGCCGACTTAGGCGTGGGCGTCACGGGCGGAGCCGGCGGCGGCGCGCTCTTTTCCTTCGGCGGCGTTTCCTCGTCCTTGGATGCGTCCTCGGTCCGGGGCGTTACCGGCTTGCTCGCGGATTCTTCCGCGGGGGCGTCTTCGTTGACGACAGCCTTCGAAGGCGCCTGCACCGGCGTCACTTCCTCTGTTTCAGGAAGAATGCCGCGAGCGGGTGCGTCGAGCACGGATGCCGGCCGGGTAAGAGGGGCCGGTTCGATGACTGGCTCGTCCACGGACGTGGCTGACGCGGGGATGGGCGCGGCGGCCGGGACCGGCGCCGAGCCTGTCACCGGGGCGCTCTTGAGCGGAGCATCCGATTCGGTCTGGCGACGTTCCGTGGTGCGGGTCTGCGCCGAGTCGGCCGGGCTGGCGGCTTCCGTTGGGACATGCGCGGTCGGTGCGGGTGCGGGAGCATGCCCCGGAATGGGCGGGAGCTTCGGCAGGGAGGGCAGGGTCAACGCGGACGGGACGCTGTCTTCATCGGCCAGGTCGACCTCGACCGGGTGCGAGCCCGTATGGACCGGAGCTTCCACCGCGAAGGCGTTCTCGGCGGCTTCGACGGTGTCGAGCATCGGCGGGACACTGGCGCTCGACCGCGCGGTCTCGGTACGGGCGGCTTCGGTCCGACCGGATTCGGCCGGGGACGCGTCGTCGCCGTCTTCGTCGTCCATATCCTCGGCGTTGCCGGCGCCTTCGATGGCACCCGCCTGGCTACCGTCTTCCTGGCGACGGCGACGGCGGCCACCGCGGCGGCCACGACGGCGGCGCTGGCCACCCTCGGTTTCCTTCGTGCCTTCGCCCGGAGGCGTGTTGGCATCCGTTGCGATCGTCGCTTCGATGTCCGTCGCCGACGTATCGGTAGCGACCTGGCTCAGCTTGTCTTCGTCTTTCGTCGCCGGCGGGGCGAACCTGTCCGCCGGAACGCGCGGCGAGGGCGGCGTCGCTGCCTGCGTCGCCGCGGTCGCGGCTACGGCGGCCGTTACGGCCTTGTCGGCGTTCTCGCCCTGTGGCTTCCGCTCGCCTCGCGGTTGCTGCTGGCGGCGATTGTTCTCGCCACCCTGGGCGGCTTGTTCTTGGCGGCCTTGGCGGCCCTGTTGGGCATCTTTCTGCCGGGCCTGCTTCTCCTCGCCCTGGCGTGGTTCGCCGCGTCCCTGCTGCGGCTTGTTACCCGCCTTGGGCTGCTGGCCCTTGGCCTGCGGATTGCCGTCCTTGCGCTGACCCTGCGACTGGCGCGGCTCGCCACGGCCGCCGCGTCCTTCGTTGCCGCGACGATCGTCGCGACGCGGGCCGCGGTCGCTGCGACCGCCCTGGCGGGAATCCTCGCGACGGGCGGGTGCGGGCGCCGGTGCGGGCGCCGCCGCCGTGCCGCCGCCGAAGAGGCTGCCGAACAGGCGGGAGAAGAAGCCACCGGAAGGCGCCGCCGGAGCGGGCACACGGCTGGCCGCCACCGGTGCGGCCACGACCGCGTCGGTGTCTTCTTCACGCAGCGGAGCGGGCGTGCTCGGAACCACGCCTGTCACCAGCGGTTGCTCGCCGCTGCCGAGGGCCTGGCCCATCTTGGGCAGGGCCGCGGCCGCGATCGGCGTGGTCCGCTCGTAGCTGGGCTTGCTGTGCTCGCCCATATCCGCCTCGCGGATACGGGTGATCTCCAGGTGCGGGGTTTCCAGCTTTTCGTCGGCGACCACGACCACGTGCACGCTGTGGCGCAGTTCGATCTCGACGATGCTGGCGCGCTTCTCGTTGAGCATGAAGTTGGCGACCGTGGCCGGCGCCTGCACGAGGACCTGCCCGGTGTTCTCCTTCATCGCGTGTTCTTCGATCAGGCGCAGGGTGGACAGCGCCAGCGATTCCACGCTGCGGATGTGACCGTGGCCCTCGCAACGCGGGCAGACGATCTGGGTCGCTTCGCCGAGGCTCGGACGCAGGCGCTGGCGGGACATCTCCAGGAGGCCGAAGCGCGAGATGCGGCCGATCTGGACACGCGCACGGTCGGCCTTGAGAGCCTCCTTGAGGCGCTCTTCGACCTCGCGCTGGTGGCGCGGGCTGTCCATGTCGATGAAGTCGATGACGATCAGGCCGCCGGCGTCGCGGATACGCAGCTGGCGTGCGATCTCGGTAGCGGCTTCGAGGTTGGTGTTGAACGCCGTTTCCTCGATATCGCTGCCCTTGGTCGCCTTCGACGAGTTGATGTCGATGGCGGTGAGGGCTTCAGTCTGGTCGATGACGATGGAACCGCCCGAGGGAAGGCGGACATTGCGCTCGAAGATGCTCTCGATCTGGGTCTCGATCTGGTACCGCGAGAAGAGCGGGGTCGGATCCTGGTAGAGCTTGAGCTTGCGCAGGTTGTTGGGCATCACCTGCTGGACGAAGTCGCGGGCGTCGTTGAACAGCGACTCCTCGTCGATGAGGATCTCGCCGATGTCGTTGCGCAGGTAATCGCGAAGGGCTCGGATGAACAGCTTCGATTCCTGGTAGATCAGGAAGGGAGCCTTCTGGGAATTCGCGGCGGCCGAGATCGACTTCCACAGCTGCAGCAGGTAGTCCAGGTCCCACTGGAGTTCCTCGGCGTCGCGCCCCATGCCGGCGGTGCGCACGATGAGGCCCATGTCGTCGGGTACCGACAGGTGCTCCATGGCCTCCTTGAGCGCTTGCCGGTCTTCACCCTCGATGCGGCGCGAAACGCCGCCGGCACGGGGGTTGTTCGGCATCAGCACCATGTAGCGGCCGGCGAGGCTGATGAAGGTGGTGAGGGCGGCGCCCTTGTTGCCGCGCTCTTCCTTCTCGACCTGGACGATGATCTCCTGGCCTTCCTTGAGGAGCTCGCGGATGTTCGACTTACCTTCCGCGTTCGGATTGAAATACTCGCGGGCGATTTCCTTCAGGGGAAGGAAGCCGTGGCGTTCGGCGCCATAGTCGACGAAGCAGGCTTCCAGGGAGGGTTCGACGCGGGTGATGCGGCCCTTGTAGATGTTGGCCTTTTTTTGCTCCCTGGACGGGATCTCGATGTCCAGGTCGTACAGGTTCTGACCATCGACGATGGCCACACGCAACTCTTCGCGCTGAGTCGCGTTGATCAACATACGCTTCATTGTGGGTTCCTCGGCCTTGCCGCGCGGCCGCGCGCCGCGGTGGCGCCCAAGTGGCGGCCTGCCGGGGATCGCGCCGCAGCGGTGAGGCTTCAAGCGGCATGGGATCCGGGACCGATACCTGGACCCGGCGTGATTCGTGAATAAGCGCCTTGCAACCGGTCCGCGTCCCTACGGATTAGCCGGACAACCGCAACCCGAACCGCTACGATGTAGGGTGTCCTCGCCCTCCGACCCCTCGGACGGAATGGCGCGACACTCGCCTTACGCGGCGGTACTGGCACCCCGCGAGAGATGAGTCTTCAGCGGAGCCTGGCGCCCGCCGAGTATCCTATCAATTTCGAGTTTTATCAATGCAGACGGTAACTTCCCTCGACGGCGGCCAAGGTGTGCGCCAGGTCGAAATCGGTCCCGAGAGGGACGGTCAGCGCGTGGACAACGCCCTGATGACCCTGCTCAAGGGAGTGCCGCGCAGCCTGGTCTACCGCCTGCTGAGAACGGGACAGGTGCGCATCAACGGCAAGCGCGCCAAGCCCGAGACCCGCCTAGCCCTCGGCGATATGCTGCGGATTCCGCCGGTCCGCGTGGCCGAGCGCGATGAAAGCGTCGCTCCTTCGGGCATGGTCCGGGCGGTCGCCGATTCGGTCATTTTCGAGGACAAGCACTTCCTGGTGATCGACAAGCCCGTGGGCATCGCCGCCCACGGTGGCAGCGGGGTGAGCCATGGCGCCATCGAACTGCTGCGGGCGGCCCGGCCGAACGAGCACCTGGAACTCGTCCACCGGCTGGACCGCGACACCAGCGGCGTGCTGGTGCTGGCGCGTTCCCGTCCGGGCCTGACCGGCTTGCAGGCGCTCATCCGGGACAACGAGGTGACCAAGCAATACCTCTGTCTCATGACCGGCACGCCGCGCAAGGCGAAATTCGACGTCAACGCCCCCCTGCTCAAGTCGGTGATGCATGGCGGTGAGCGCATGGTCCGTGTGGATGACGCCGGCAAGCCGTCGCTCACCTTCTTCCAGGAACTGGAGCAGTACCCCGGGGCCCGGCTGATGCAGGCCACGCTCGGTACCGGCCGCACCCATCAGATCCGCGTGCATGCCCAGTATGCCGGCCACCCGCTGGCTGGCGACCCGAAGTACGGCGACGAAGAGGCCAACAAGCGCTTCCGCGCCAAGGGACTCAAGCGGATGTTCCTGCACGCGGCGCGGATGAGCTTCGACCTCGGCGGCAAGAACTACGATTTTTCAGCCCCGTTGCCCGACGATCTCAAGGCGTTCCTGGACAATCTGCGCGGCTGACGCCTGTCGTGGTAGCCGGCCTGGTGCGGCGGTAGCCAGGCCCTGGTGTGGTGGTAGCCAAGCCTGGTGGGAGCCGACCCTGTCGGCGATCCCGCGGCAGCGGGCCAAGTCACCGCAAGCACCCATCGCCGACAGGGTCGGCTCCCACCAACTTAGCCCAGGAATCTCGCGCTGACTTCCAGCGACCTGAGCAGGCCGCCGGCCAGGCCGGCCTGGAGGAGCACCGCGCTGAGCGCGTGCGCCAACGCCACGGGCAGCAGGGCGCGGCGGTGGAAATACCACCAGGCCCAGCCGAATTCGGCCACGAAGCACAACTGCATCAGCAGGCCGTTGGGGGTATGCAGCAGGGCGAAGGCCAGGGCGGTGAGCGACACGGCCAGCGGGCGGGGCAGCGCCCGTGCCAGCAAGGCCCCGACGACCGCCAGCATCAGCCACTGCTGGAACAGGGCCCAGCCGACGTATACGGCCACGCGCCCCAGTGGCGGCCACGAAGGGGCGTGACCGAAAAACACCACGACGCAGAGGGCCGCGGGTACCGCCAGCAGCGGCCAGCCGGCGGCGCGCCACGTGCCGAACCACTGCCAGCGCGGAAGGACACGAGTGGCATCGAGGTAGAAAGCGTAGGCCGCGCCCGCCACGAACATCACGACGCCAGATGGGTCCGGCCGGTCCGAGAGCCCCAGTCCCGCGATGAACCAGAGTGGACCGATGAGGACGAGCATGACGTCGATCAGGTCGCGCAAAGGGGTGGTAGGACGGAAGCCGCTGCCCGCGCGGATGGCCGGCGCCGACGCAGTCCCGGCAGGAGTCACCGCTACAGGCGAGCCCGCGGCCAGAACGGGCCGCTGTCGATGCCCTCGCAGGGCCGATCCCAGGAAGGCGCAGAGCAGGAGCAGGTAGGCGATGGGGGGCAACCAGGGTAGCCACGCATGTGCGGGGCCCGCCACCGTCCCCGAACCGAATGTCACCAGCGGGTCGGCCGCGCGGGCGTGGTCGCGCCATGCGAGCAACCCTTCGGCCGAGAGCCGGGCGGGAAGGGCGCCGACCGGCGGCTGGATCGGGCCGCTTCCGGCTATCAGCGACGCCTCGTGCAGGGTGAACGTGGCCGCGGTGGGGAGCCTCACCTCCAGGCGCAGCATGGCCGCGCGGGCGGGCGGCGTGACCGGTCGTCCCGCTGCGTCGGTCCAGTCCAGGCGATCCAGTGGAAGGAAGGCAGGCAGTTCACCGGCGGCCAATGCGCCGAGCCTGGCGCGCCGGATCGGGCCGGTCAGTGTTTCCCGGGTCACCCAGGCGTAGTCGCCCGGTGCGGAGGCTTCCGCATGGAGCCGCAACCGGTCCAATCGCATCAGGTCCGCGGGCCGGGCCAGGGGCAGGCCGATCTCCATGGCCGAACCATCCGTGGCGCTGAACGCCAGTCCGTCCAAGGCGAGCTCCAGGCGTCCGGCACCGAACGCGCGGCCGGCGACCACGTCGTCCCGTTCGCGAAAGCGCCATGACCAAGGCGACCCACCTGCGGCGAAGGCGGCTCGATCGGTCGCGCTTTCGCTTTCGATCGCCGCACGCACCACGGTCGCCGCGAATCGCGGCAAGGCGAAGAGCGAGGCGATCGTCAGGATCGCGCTCACCAGGATCGCCCAACGAGCGCTGCCCCAGCGCATCTCAGCGGTCCAGCAGAGCCTCGACCCGGGCGGCGCAGATGAAGTCGTTCAGGGAGAGGCCGCCGACATCGTGGGTGGACCACAGCACCTGGCAATGGCCGTAGCCCGCTTCCAGGTCCGGATGATGGTCTTCCTGGTTGGCCATGAAGCCCACCGCGTTGATGAAGCCAAGGGTGTGGTGGAAGTCGGGGAAACGGAAATCCTTGACGATGGCCTTGCCGTCGGCGGTGACGGTCCAGCCGGGCAGGCTGGCCAGGTGACCGTCGATGGCGGCGTTGTCGAGCGCGTGCTCCGCGCCCTTGCGCGGTTGGCAGTGCCGGGTGGCGAGCGGGGAAAGGGTCATGGTGTATCCATCCATCCTGAGAATGCGCGAAGCGTCCGCGCTGGCGGTTGAATTGTCAAAAGACGACGCCCAACTGGAAAGCGTACTAAAATGGTGCTGATTACCCCGGAGCCATCATGATCGACATTTCCGAACGCGCGCAGGCACATTTCCAGCGCCTGCTGGCCCAGCAAGGTGACGAGGGCCTGGGCATACGCTTGCGCGTGGTCGCGGCGGGTACGCCCTCCGCGCAGTGCGAACTGGAATTTTGCGGCGCCTCGGAACTCACCGGCGACGAGTGGACGGTCGAGTGCGAGGGCTTCAACCTGTACGTCGACGGCGAGAGCATGCGCTGGCTCGATCCCGCCAACATCGACTACGAGACCACCCCCACGGGCAGCCAGCTCAACATTCGCGCACCGCGGATCAAGGGCGAGGCGCCGGGCGAGGGTGCCGGGCTCGTCGAGCGCGTGCAGTTCGTGCTCGAGTCGGAAATCGCACCGCAGATCGCCTCGCACGGCGGCCGTATCTCGTTGGTGGAGGTGACGGCCGAGGGCGTGGTCGTGCTGCGCTTCGGTGGCGGTTGCCACGGTTGCGGCATGGTCGACGTGACGCTGAAGAACGGCGTGGAGAAGACCCTGCGCGAGCGTATTCCGGAGATCACGGAAGTACGCGACGCCACCGACCACGAGACGGGCGAGAAGCCCTACTTCGCCCGCGCGGCCGGATAAGGCGCCAGGGCGGTCATTCGCCCTGGATGTGGTGCTCGAGGCCCTGCAACTTGGTCGGCATCGTGGCGAAGTAGGCCGAGACGTCATCGATATCCTGGTCGGACAGCGTGGCGGCGAAGCCCTTCATGATGGCGTTGTCGCGGCGGCCGTCCTTGTACTCGTGCAGGGCCTGCGCGAGGTAATCGGCATACTGGCCGGCAAGGCGCGGGTACTGCGGGTCCACCGCGTTGCCGTCCTGGCCGTGGCAGGCCACGCAGGTGGCGATCTTGGTCTTGCCGCGCGCGGGGTCGCCGGCAGCGAAGGTCTGGGTGGCGGCAAGCGCGAGAAGCGCGCCGATGGCAATCAGGGAAAACCCACGGATCATCGTTCGTCCTCGGCGGCTTACTTGGCGAGACTGGAAAGGTAGGCGGCGATATCCGCGATTTCCTGGTCGGACATGCTTTGCGCCTGGGCGCCCATCGTCGGGTGCTTGCGCTCGCCGCTCTTGTAGGCCTTAAGGGCGTTGACGATGTATTGCTCGTTCTGGCCGGCGATGTGCGGCACGTGGTACTCGGGGTATGCGTTGGCATAGCCCGGCACGCCGTGGCAGCCATTGCAGGTATAGACGAGTGTGCGACCCTTGGCCTTGTCCCCTTCGGCATGCGCGGCGGATGCGGCGCACAGAGCTACGGCGATCAGTCCAACCAGATGCAGACGCTTCATTAAGTGTTCCCTGGGTGCCGGGCGGGGCCGGGGTTGAATAGCCGTCGAAGTATAGAGGCGTGTCGCGACGGCGGACAACTCGGGAGGGGCGGGCGTCCTCAGAACAGGCTGCGGATGATGTGGATTCCCGCGATGTATTCGCCGGCGATGGTGCCGATGCTCACCAGGAAGAAGTTGAGCAGGGTGCGCGCCACACGGTTCTTCCACCAGCCGGTCCAGTGGGTGATGTCGTCGCGCAGGCGTTCGAAATCGAGCACGCGCGGCTTGCGCACCCAGGCTTCGGCCATGGCGCTGATCGCACCGGACGGAATGCCAGGGCGGAAAGGCTTCAGCGGCGCGGCGACGAAGGCGGCGACGATGGACAACGGGTGTGCTCCAGCGATCAGCGCGCCCAGCGCCGAGAGGCCGCCGGTGAGCAGGATCCAGTTCTTCAGCGCGTCCACGCCGAGGCTCGGACTGCGATAGAAGGCATAGCCGATCGCGGCGAAGATCCCCAGCACGAGCGCGACGGCAAGAATTTTCGGCCATTTCGACGCGGGTGGCGTGACCGCGAGATCGTCGGCGAGCGCCCGTGCGTCCCCGTGCTGATCCGCCAGCTGGGCGCTCATGCCCTTGAGATGACCGGCGCCGATGACGACGAGTACCTTGCGGCTGGGCGCCGAGGGGTCCATCGCCGCGCCGTTCTCGCGCAGCTTCGCCGCCATGAATTCGTCGCGCTCGGCGATGAGTGCGTGGTAGAGCGGCGCGGAGCCGCTGGCGAATTCGCTGAACGCGCTTTCGAGCAAGTCGGCCTGCTTCAGCTTCTCGATGTCGGCCTCGGCGATCTCCTCGCGCTCGAACACGCTGCCGAGCATGCCGGCCATCAAGCCGAAACGCTGGAAGAAACCCACGCTGCGCCACGCTCGCTTGAGCGTCGTGCCCACTTCGCGGTCGACCAGCCACACCGGAATGCCTCGCGCGTCGGCGCCGTCCATCGCGGCCTTCATCTCGGCGCCGGGCTCGATGCCGTATTGCGCGGCCAGGCGCTTCTGGAACGAGCCGAGCACCAGGCTGGCCGCGACCATGCCTGCCTTGCCCTGGCGGATGACCTGGAAGAGGTCCATCTGCTTGAACGTTTCCGGATCGCGGATGCCGTGCGCGCGGCTCGGGCACAACTCCACCGCCACGGCGTCGAAGTGCTCGGTTTCCAGCAGCGCATCCACCGCCTGCACGCTGGCGCGCGACACATGCGCCGTGCCGAGGATGACGTACTCGACGCCTTCGCGCGTCATGCGCTCGATGGGTTGGCCTTCCAGGGCGGCGGGCAGGGTGACGTCGTTCTCGGCCGGAATCATTCGCTCGGTGGTCCTTGGGGGTGAGATCAGTCGCGGAAGCGCTTGGTGAGGTCGCCGTAAGCGTCGATGCGACGGTCGCGCAGGAAAGGCCAGATGCGGCGCACATGCTCGCTGCGTTCCATGTCGACATCGCAGACCAGCAGCTCACGCCCGTCGGTGCCGGCCTGGGCGAGGAACTCACCCTGCGGACCGGCGACGAAGCTCGAACCCCAGAACTGGATGCCGCTGCCGACGTTGGAGGGATCGGCCTCGTAACCGGTGCGGTTGCACGAGAGCAGCGGAAGCCCGTTGGCGACGGCATGGCCGCGCTGCACGGTGATCCAGGCCTCGCGCTGGCGGGCCTTCTCCTCGTCGGAGTCGTTCGGGTCCCAGCCGATCGCGGTGGGATAGAACAGCAGGTCGGCACCGGCCAGCGCCATCAGGCGCGCGGCTTCGGGGTACCACTGGTCCCAGCATACGAGCACGCCGAGCTTGCCGACCGAGGTCTGGATGGGATCGAAACCGAGATCGCCCGGCGTGAAGTAGAACTTCTCGTAGAACGCCGGATCGTCGGGAATGTGCATCTTGCGGTACTTGCCGGCGATCTCGCGGGAACGGTCGAAGACCACGGCCGTGTTGTGGTACAGGCCGGTGGCGCGCTTCTCGAAGATCGAAGCGACGACCACGAGCTTGAGTTCCTCGGCGAGCTTGCCGATGCGATCGGTGCCCGGACCGGGAATGGTCTCGGCGAGGTCGAATACCTCGACGCTCTCGCGCTGGCAGAAGTACGGGCCGTTGTGCAGTTCCTGCAACAGCACGAGTTCCGCGCCGGCCTTCGCGGCCTCACGCAGTCCCGCCTCGATGGCATCGAGGTTGGCGTCACGGCTGCCACGGTCGGTTTCCTGGAGGAGGGCGACCTTGAGGGTCTTGCGGGTCATGGACGTCTTTCCTCGCGCGGCACCCGCCGCGCATGCATGGGTGGATTACCGGCTGATCGCCGCGGGCAGCTGCATGGTGATGCAATGCAGGCTGCCGTTCTGCCAGATCAGCGGACGGCACGGCACCTGGACCACTTCGCGGCCCGGATGCGCCGATCCGATGATCCGCGCCGCCTCGTCGTCGACACGGTCTCCGTAGGCCGGGACCAGCACGGCGCCATTGACGATCAGGTAATTCGCGTAGGAAGCCGCGAGGCGGCGGCCCTCGTCGATGATCGGCCGGGCCCACGGCAGCGGATGCAGCGGGTAGGGCTTGTCCTCCGGTGTCCGCAACTCGGCCAGTTCCGAGGCCATCTGGCCCAGTTCCTCGAAATGCGGATCGCTCTCGTCGTCGCACGCCTGGTACACGATGCCGCCGTCCTCGGAGAAACGCGCCAAGGTGTCGATATGGGCGTCGGTGTCGTCGCCTTCAAGATAGCCGTGCTCCAGCCACAGCACGCGATCCGCGTGCAGGGTGGTGGCGAGGGTATCCGTCATCGTTTCGCGGGAAAGGTCCGGATGGCGCTGGTGCAGGCACTTCCAGGTGGTGAGGATGGTGCCGCGGCCGTCGCTCTCGATGCCGCCACCCTCCAGGGCCCAGTCGATGCGCTTGTGCGGCAGGCCGGCGAGGACGCCGCGCTCCAGCAAGCCGGAAATCAGCGCGTCGTCCCGCTCCGCACCGAACTTGCCACCCCAACCGGTGAAGCGGTAGTCGTTGAGCAGAACGCCGTCCGCGCCGGTGAGCGTGATCGGGCCGGAGTCGCGCAGCCAGGTGTCGTCGTAAGGCAATTCGATGAAGTGCACGCGGGCCATGTCGGCGCCGGCCTTTTCGATGGCCAGCCGGGCGCGTTCGCGCAGGGCCGCATCGGCGACCACGATGTGCAGCGGTTCGAAACGGGTCACCGCGGTGGCCAGGGCGACGTAGGTGGTCTCGACGCCGTCCAGGCGATCGGCCCAGTCCGTGCCCGCGTGCGGCCACGCGATCAGCACGCCGGCCTGCGGCTCCCATTCGGCGGGCAGGCGGTAGGAAGAACGGTCGGTCATGGCGAGGACAGGGCAGCGAGGGAAGCCGGCTATTGTAAGGGTTCCCGGTTACCGCTGCCCGGTGGGAGCCGACCCTGTCCGCGATGGGTGCTTGCCTCAGCCTGGCCCGCTGCCGCGGGATCGCCGACAGGGTCGGCTCCCACCAGGCTGTCGCGGACTTGGCAGGAAGGCTTTGGTGGGAAGCCGCTTGAGCGGCGATCCGACGCCGCTTTACTTCGGATTTGCCGGATTGAGGTTATTGCCCGCCGGCGTATTCAGCACCGCGTGGATCACATGGCTGCGCTCGAAATAAACGATATACCCCGGGTACATCCAGCGGTTGATCACCGGCTGCTTCCGGCTGCCGCCACCGCGGGAGTCGAGCTTGGCGGTGGGCTGGCCGTAGCGACGCTCCACCTCGGCCATGCTCATGCCTTTCTTGGGCAGGTTCATCGCCTGCTCCTGCTGCACGCGCTGCATGAGCAGGGTGTCGCCGGCATGGACGGACGGGGCCACGGAGGCCGACACGAGCGCCAGCGCGATCGCGGTGAAAACAGGCTTGAAGGTGTTCATGATGGCTCCGTCGCGCTCCCCATGCGGCGCAGGACGCCGTTGTAACAGATCGCCCGGGGCTGCGCCATGGGAGGCGCGCGGCGAACTTCGCGCCTGTGTGCTGCGTCGCGTTTCGGCGACGCGGACGGAGCGGGACGGCTATCATGCGCAGTCGTCTCTCGCCTGCATGCCTATCCATGATCTCGTTCCGCAACCTCGCCCTGCGCCGGGGCAGCCGCACCTTGTTGTCGCAGATGGATCTCACGATCCAGACCGGCTGGAGCCTCGGCGTCATCGGCCGCAACGGCTGTGGCAAGTCCACCTTGTTCGCCGCGCTGAAGGGCGAGCTGGAACCGGAAGTCGGCGACCTGGACATGCCATCGAAGGTGCGCCTCGCCTCCGTGGCCCAGGAAACCCCCGCCTTGCCCGACCCGGCGATCGAATACGTGCTGGGTGGCGACGTGGAAGTGGCCGCCGCCCTCAAGGCCGAGGCGGACGCCTTCGCCGCCGAGGACCACGAGGCCGTGGCCGCCGCGCATATGCGCATCGAGGAAGTGAACGGCTACGACGCGCGTGCCCGTGCGGGCCGGCTGATGCACGGCCTCGGCTTCGCGCCCGAAACCCACGAGCGGCCGGTGTCCTCGTTCTCGGGCGGCTGGCGCGTGCGCCTCAACCTTGCCCGGGCCCTCATGGCGCCTTCCGACCTGCTCCTCCTCGACGAGCCCACCAACCATCTCGACCTCGACGCCGTGCTCTGGCTGGAGGAATGGTTGCGCCGCTATCCGGGCACGTTGCTGATCATCTCCCACGACCGTGAATTCCTCGACGGCGTGATCTCGCACACGATGCACCTGCACGACGGCACGGCCAAGCTCTACACGGGCAACTACAGCGCGTTCGAACGTCAGCGCGCCGAGCACCTGCGCCAGCAGCAGATCGCGCACGAGCGCGAGAAGGCCGAGCGGGCCCACCTGCAATCCTTCATCGACCGCTTCAAGGCCAAGGCCAGCAAGGCCAAGCAGGCGCAGTCGCGCATGAAGCGGCTGGAAAAGATGGCCGGCACCGAGGCGGTGCGGGCCGAGCGCTCCTTCAGCTTCTCGTTCCCGACGCCCGACCGGCTGCCGACCTCGATGTTGCAACTGGATCACGTGGATGCGGGCTACGGCGACCACGTCGTCCTGCACGACATCGCCTTCGGGCTGGAATCCGGCGACCGTATCGGCCTGCTCGGTCCGAACGGTGCCGGTAAGTCGACGATGGTGAAGTCGCTGGTCGGCGAACTCGCGCCGCTGGTCGGCGAGCGCGGTTTTCACAAGGACACGAAGATCGGTTACTTCGCCCAGCACACGGTCGAAAGCCTGCGCGAAGGTGCGAGTCCCTTCGACCATTTGCAGGAAAAGGCGCCGAACACCGGCGCACAGGTGCTGCGCGACTACCTCGGTACCTGGAATTTCCCGGCGGATCGTGCGTTCGAGCCGGTGGACGCATTCTCCGGTGGCGAACGGGCGCGCCTGGCCCTCGCCCTGATCGCGTGGGACAAGCCGAACCTCCTGCTGCTCGACGAGCCGACCAACCACCTCGACCTCGACATGCGCGAAGCACTCGCCGACGCGCTCGCGGCATTCGACGGCGCACTGGTGCTGGTCTCGCATGACCGCCATCTTCTCGGCATGGTTTGCGATGAGTTCTGGCGCGTGGCCGACGGCAAGGTGGAACCCTTCGACGGCGACCTCGACGACTACGCGAAGTGGTTGCGCAGCCGCGCCACCACGCGCAAGACGGCGGCCGTGGCCTCCGCGCCGGCCGATGCGCCCGTGCAGGAGTCGGCGAAGGAGAAGCGCAAGCTGAGTGCGGAGGACCGCGAGAAGGAAAAGCCGCTGCGCGCACGGGTGAAGAAGATCGAGGCGTTGATCGAAAGCATGGACAAGGAACTCGGCATGATCGAAGGCAAGCTGGCCGACCCCGCCGTGTACGGCGGCCCCACGGCCGAACTGATGAAGCTCGGCCAGCGCCAGGCCGAGCTGCGTGGCGACAAGGAAACGCTCGAAGCGGAATGGCTCGAACTTCTCGAACAGATCGAGGCCTGAGCGTGAGCGCCGTCCTCCACGTACTGTTGCCGGGACGCGACAAGGTTGGCGGCGTTGCCCCCTTCGCCGCTTGGCTCGCACGCGGAACGACGCTGCCGGCGGCGATGCCGGGTTACCTCGTCGCCCTGTCGGAACACTTCCGATGGCCGCATGGGCCGCTGCCGGCCGCGGCGCTGATCCGCCAGTCGGTGGCCGGCGACGCGGGCGACGCACTGTGGTTGTCCGCCGATCCCGCCTGGGTGCAGCCGGAACTCAATGGCGCACGCCTGCTTGCCTGCGGCAACCTCGGCTTGAGCGTGGAGGATTCGAAGAGCCTGGTCGACGCGCTCGCCGAAACCTTCGAGGCGGAGGGAATGAATCTCCTGGTCGGCGATGCGCAGCACTGGCAGCTGCGTCTGCCGGGCTACGTCCAGGTGCCTTCCTTTCCCGAGCCGGAGGACGCGCTTGGCGCCGATCTCTTCGAGCAGTTGCCCAAGGGCGAGGAAGGGCGGCGCTGGCGCGCCTTGATCAACGAAGCGCAAGTGATCCTGCACAACCACCCGGTGAACCGCACACGCGCGGCGCAGGGCCTTCCACCCGTGAACAGCGTGTGGCTGTGGGGTCCCGGCGCGCTTCCCGACTGGGTGGAATGCGGCCTTTCACGGATCTACAGCGACGACCTGCTCGCCTGGGCCCTGGCCCACCGCGCAAATGTGGACATCCAGTCGCGCACGATGTTCGCACCGTCCATCCGTGCAGAAGCCGCCCAAGCGAGAGCCACTCCTGTGGGAGCCGCTTCACCTGTGGGAGCCGCTTCAGCGGCGAAGGGTGCTCGCGGCAACCCAGCCATCGCCGCTGAAGCGGCTCCCACATACAGCCTGCTCGACTTGCAGGACGTCCAGCCGACCGCTTTCGAGCGCGATTGGTGGCCGGCGATCGAAGCGCACCTCACGGCAGGCACCGAGGTTCGCCTCGCCTTCGCCGATGGTGTGCGCATGGTGCTGCGCAAGCGTCACCGCCTTCGCTTCTGGCGCAAGGCATGACCGCCAGGGTCTGGCGCCAGCGCACCGTCGCCACCGCGCCGAGCGGCTGGCCGGCGCATGTCCACCCCGTGATCCAGCGTATCTATGCCGCACGTGGCGTGTGCACCCCGGACGGCGCGGAACATCGACTGGCCCGCATGCTGTCGCCCAACCTGCTCGGTGGCCTGGATCGCGCCGTCGCCTTGCTCATGCGCGCCATCGCCGAGGACAGGCGCATCGTCATCGCAGGCGACTACGACTGCGACGGTGCCACCGGCACGGCGGTGGCCGAACGCGGCCTTCGCTTGCTCGGCGCACGCCACGTGAGCCACGTGGTGCCGAATCGCTTCGTGCACGGCTACGGCCTGAGCGAAGCGCTGGTGGCGTCGCTCGATCCGACGCCGGACATCATCGTGACCGTCGACAACGGCGTGGCCAGTGTCGCCGGCGTGGCCGCTGCGCGTGCCCGTGGTATCGCAGTGGTGATCACCGACCATCACTTGCCGGGCGATACGTTGCCCGACGCCGACGCCATGGTGAATCCCAACCTCGTCGGCGACGATTTCCCCAGCAAGGCGCTCGCCGGCGTCGGCGTCATGTTCTACCTGCTGCTGGGCATTCGCGCGGCCATGCGTGACGCAGGACATTTCCCGCATGGCGAGCCCGACCTGGGCGCGCTGCTGGATCTGGTCGCACTCGGCACGGTCGCCGATCTCGTGCCGCTGGATTTCAACAACCGCGTGCTGGTCGACGCGGGCCTGAAGCGCATGCGCGCAGGCAAGGCGTGTGCGGGTATCACGGCCCTCATCGAAGCCAGCGGACGCTCGCTGGCGACCGTGGGAGCGACCGATCTGGCCTTCGCCATCGGTCCGCGGCTCAATGCGGCCGGTCGCCTCGAGGACATGTCCCTCGGAGTCGCCTGCCTGCTCACCGACGACCCCGGCATCGCAAGGCGCTATGCGGAACAACTTTCGGCGATCAACCAGGAACGCCGCGAAATGCAGGCAGGGATGGTGGACGATGCCGAGACGATGGTCGCGCGCGCGGCGCATGTCGACGCCGTGGGTGTCGCCCTGTTCGACCCTGGCTGGCATGCGGGCATTGTCGGCCTGGTGGCTTCCAAGCTGAAGGAAAAGCTGCATCGTCCCGTGCTCGCGTTCGCCCCGGCGGGAGACGATACGAATGAGCTCCGGGGCTCGGCCCGCTCGATTCCCGGCTTCCACATTCGCGATGCCCTGGCCGAGATCGACGCGAAACATCCCGGACTGATCCTTCGTTTCGGCGGGCACGCGATGGCTGCCGGCCTGAGCCTGCAGGCCGCCGACTTCGAACGCTTCGCCGCCGCCTTCGACGCGACGGCGCGCGCGCACCTGGACGACGAGCGGCTGCAAGCGCTCGTCCATACCGATGGCGAACTCGATTACCGCGACCATACCCTCGATCTCGCGAAACAACTGCGCCATGCCGGGCCATGGGGGCAGGGCTTTCCGCCACCCCTCTTCGAGGCGCGTGTCGAATGCGCCTCGTGGAAGCCGATGGGAGGACGCCACCTTCGCCTGCAACTGCATCACGAGCAGGGCGGAGCGCCGCTCGATGCCGTGATGTTCAACTGCTACGACGGAACCCCACCGCCGGCGCGGATGCGGGTGGCCTACGAGCTTTCCGTCAATGACTGGCAGGGCAGGGAAAGCCTCCGGTTGTTGTTGACGCACATGGAAGCCATCGGCTGATGCGCTCCAACGCGCCCGCCGCCGTGGCGATCGCGCTGCTCTCGGCGTTGTTCTTCACGCTGACCTATGTCCTGAATCGCGCCGTCGTCAGTGGCGGCGGCCACTGGCAATGGGCGGTGATCCTTCGCTACATCGTCACCTTGCCGTTGCTGGCCGCCGTATTGCCGTTTCAGGGAGGGCTGGGCGGCCTGCCACACGAATTGCGCTCGCATGCGCGGACATGGCTCGGCTGGAGCACGGTCGGTTTCGTGTTGTTCGGCGTGCCGTTGACCTGGGCGGCGAGCAGTGGCCCGTCGTGGCTCGTGGCGGGAAGCTTCCAGACGACCGTCCTCGCCGGCCCGTTGATGGCTCCCTTCATCTATCGCGACGAGCGGGCGCGCTGGCATGGGGGCGCGCTGGCGATCGGGGCGCTGATCGTCATCGGTGTGATGCTCCTGCAGTTCGGTCACGCCCACGGCGCACTCGATGCCTCCGCATGGATGGCGGTGGCCGCGGTGGTCTTCGCCGCCTTCGCTTATCCCCTGGGCAACCGGAAGATCCTGCTTCACCTGGAACGCAGCGGTACGAAGCTCGGGGCGGTGCAGCGCGTGTTCGGCATGACCCTGGCGAGTTGGCCACTATGGCTCGTGTTGTTCGTCCTGACCTGGACGACCATCGGACCGCCGACGTTGCGCGAAGTGCTGCTGGCCAGTGGCGTGGCGCTGTCGTCGGGCGTGATCGCCACGGTCTTGTTCTTCCACGCCACGGAGCGCGTCGGCCGGCAGCCGACGGCCCTGGCCGCCGTCGAGGCGATGCAGGCCGCCGAATTGTTGTTCGCCACGGCGATCGGCGCGGTTTTCCTGGGCGAAGCCATTCCTGGTGCCCTCGCTGCGACCGGAGCCATCGCCATCATCGTCGGTATCGGCCTGTTCGCATGGGTCAGTGGAAAGGAGAGCGCTTGACGCCGGGGTGACGGATACGGCGTAGGCTGGGGCGGTCCTCACGGAGACCTGGCCATGAAAACCCTCGTTCTCGCCTTGATGCTTGGTCTGCCCGCGCTCGCGGCCGCCACGCCTCCGCCCGGCACCCACGGCCAGCCCGCGCCGGCTCCTGAGCCGATGAAGCGCTTCGTCTGGCGCGACGAGGCGGCGGGGTACACCTTCGTCGCGCCACCGCGCTGGGCCGGCAAGGTACGAGCCGTGCCGCTGGAGTCGGCGGAACTGTCGCAGTCGGGCGCGACCACCGGCGTTCGCTTCATGGCGGGATCGAAAACCCTGCTGGTCTTGCTCGCCACGGATGAGAGCCGGATGCAGGCGCTGACCGCAGCGGGTGGTTCCGAGCTGTCGCGGCACGGGGATCACGTCGTGGCGATGAAGATGGCGGACGACGGCGGCGAGCTGGCACTGACGAACGAGGAACTCGCGTCGGCGGTGCAGTGGGATGGCGGAGCGAGCGGCACCGTCTCCCGCTGATCTGCGGCCCTCGCTGGCCCCGGGTCAGTGACACCCGCTCTCGTGGGAATCGAATTGCTCTTGTGGGAGCCGACCTTGTCGGCGATGGGTGCTTGCCTCGAACTGGCCCGCTGCCGCGGGATCGCCGACAAGGTCGGCTCCCACCAGGGTGAGGCGATTTCGATAGGCGGTCACCCGAGGTGGCCATACTTCAAACATATCGAAGCGGAGCTTTCACTATATCGATTCGACTCAATTCAGGGATTAGCCTTTCCGCATGGCTCTTTCCCTGGAGGTTCCCGTGGACGGCTCGTCGTCCGCCGCGCCGGCGGTGCTCGTGGATCGGCGCATTCGTCATGGCACGTCGGCGTTCCGGCGTACCAATCTCGCCTTGTTTTCGTCGGGCTTCGCGACGTTCGGGCTGCTCTACTGCGTGCAGCCCCTCATGCCCGCGTTCTCCAGCGCCTTCCATGTGGACGCGGCGGCGAGCAGCCTGTCGCTCTCGCTGACCACCGGCGTGATGGCGGTAGCGATGTTGTTCGCCGGTGCGCTCTCGGACGCGTGGGGTCGCAAACCCATCATGCTGGCGTCGCTGCTGGGCTCATCGATACTCGTGCTGTTGACCGCGATGGCACCGAACTGGACATCGCTGCTGGTCTTGCGTGCCGTGTTGGGGCTCACCCTGGCCGGCCTTCCCGCCGTGGCGATGACCTACCTGAGCGAAGAAGTCCACGGCGAATCGATCGGCTATGCGATGGGACTCTATATCGGCGGCAACGCCATCGGCGGCATGAGCGGGCGCATCCTCTCCGGCTTCGCGGCGGATCACGCGTCGTGGCGCGTGGCTGTCGGCACGATCGGTGCCTTGGGCCTGATCGCGGCGTTCCTCGTGGCGCGTGGATTGCCGCCATCGCTGCATTTCCAGAAGCGTCGCGCCCATCCGCGCGTGCTGGCGGACGCGTTCGTTTCGTTGTGGCGCGACAAGGGCTTGCCGTGGCTGTTCGCGGAGGGATTCCTGTTGATGGGGGCCTTCGTCACCATCTACAACTACGTGGGATACCGCTTGCTCGCACCGCCATTTTCGCTCTCGCAATCCCACGTCGGCGCGATCTTCATGGTCTACCTGGTCGGCGTCGTCGGCTCGGCGTGGATCGGATCGGTCGCGGGGAGACTCGGCCGCCGTCGCGTGCTCTGGGCCACCCTGCTGATGATGCTGGCTGGCGTGGCGTTGACGGCGAGCGGATCGCTCTGGGCCATCGTGGCCGGCATCGCCGTGATGACCTTCGGCTTCTTCGGTGGGCATTCCATCGCGAGCAGCTGGGTTGGCAATCGTGCGCCCTCCGCCAAGGCGCACGCCTCGTCGTTCTACCTGTTCTCGTACTACATGGGTTCCAGCATCGCCGGTTCGCTCGGTGGCATCGCGTGGACCCATGGTGGCTGGGCCGGCGTCGCGGGCTATGTCGCCGTGCTCGTCCTGCTCGGCCTCGGCATCGCATTGAAGCTGCGCGGGCTCACGCCTTTAGCATCAGCTTCATGAAGGCTTTCACCAGCGGCGATGTGTCGTCGCGGCGATGCGCCAGGTGCAAGGCGCTCGCCGCGTCGGGTGAATCGATGGTGACGTAAGCCACCCCGTTCACTTGCACGTGGCGCATCGATTGCGGCAGCACGGCAACGCCCATGCCCGCGGCGACCAGGCCGATCATGGTCGACGATTCCCCCGCTTCCTGGGAGATGCGCGGCGAGAAGCCCGCATTGCGGCACATCGTCAACAACTGGTCGTGGATACCGGTGCCCGCCGCGCGGGTGAACACGATGAAGTGTTCATCGGAGAGTTCTTCCATGCGCAACTTCGCACGCTTGCGCCGTGCCAGCGGATGGTCGGCGCGAATCACGGCGACCAGCGGATCGTCCATCACCTTGCGTGACACGAGGGGCGCGGGAAGCACGGCGCCACGAATCAGTCCCAGCTGCTGGCGATCGTCGAGCAGGCACTCGATCTGCTGCAGCGTGTTGCGTTCCTGCAGTACCAGCCGTACCGAGGGATAGGTTTCGCGGAACGCGCGGATCGCTCGCGGGAAGCGCTCGATCAACGGCGTGCTGCGCGTGAAGCCCACCTGCAATTCACCGATCTCGCCGCGTTCGGCGCGGCGTGCCATGTCTCCGGCATCGTCCACGCGCGCGACGATGTCTTTGGCGGCGTCGAGGTAGGCCCGTCCCGCATCGGTGAGTTCGACACGCCGGTTGGTCCGGCGCAGCAGGCGCACGCCGAGCATGCCTTCCAGGTCGCGGACCTGCTGGCTGAGCGGCGGCTGGGAGATGCCCAGTCGCTCGGCGGCGCGGCTGAAATGGAGCTCGTCGGCAACGGCGATGAAATAGCGCAGGTGCCGCAGCTCGATGTTCACGCGATCAGTCCGGGCGGACGCGGATCAGGCCTTCCTGCGCGGTGGACGCCACGAGGATGCCGTCGCGGGTGTAGATCATGCCGCGTGCCAGGCCACGCGCACCCTGCGAAGTCGGGCTGTCGAAGGAGTACAGCAGCCATTCGTCGATGCGGAACGGACGGTGGAACCACAGCGCGTGGTCCAGGCTGGCCATCTGCATGTTGCGGGTGAGATAGGAGATGCCATGCGGCAAGGTCGCCGTGCCGATCAGGTGGAAGTCCGACGCGTAGGCGAGCAGGGCCTGGTGCAACGACAAGGTGTCGTTGATCGGCGCGGTGAGACGGAACCAGATGTGCTGGTAGGGCGGCCGCTTGGCCGGGCGCAGTTCGTCGCGCGGCCAGACGTGGCGGAACTCGAACGGACCGTCGATACCGAGCCAGCGCTGGGTCTTCTCCGGCAGGCGGCTCAACTGTTCGAGCGACATGGCCGGCATCGGCTCGACGTCCTCTGGCGCCGGGACTTCCGGCATCGACATCTGGTGTTCGTAGCCTTCCTCCGGTTCCTGGAACGAGATGGAACCGTTGAGGATCGGCTGGCCATGCTGGATCGCGACGACGCGGCGCGACGAAAACGAGCCGCCGTCGCGCGTGCGTTCCACGCTGTAGACGATGGGTGCGTTGATGTCGCCGGCGCGCAGGAAATAGGCATGCAGGGAATGCGCCTCGCGCTTCGGGTCCACCGTGCGTTGCGCCGCCGACAAGGCCTGGCCGAGCACCTGGCCGCCGAAGACGAAGCGGGTGCCGATGTCGCGACTCTGTCCACGGAAGAGGTTGTCTTCCAGGCGTTCGAGTTCGATCAGCTCGACGAGTTCGCCGACATGGTTGTCCGACATGGGGATCCTGGTAAGCGGTGGCGCGATGGGCGGCCAGTATAACGGGGCTAGCCGGCCAGCCGGCCCAATCGTCCCGCGTCGTACGCCCTGGCCCAGGGGAACTGCGGACCGGGGTCTCGCTTGCGTGGCACTTCGTTATCGGGGTCGTCGCTGGCGGGCACCATGGCCGTGTCCAGGTCCTCGTGGCCGGCGATGTGGCGCAGCGAGGGGAAGCGCTCCACGAGGTGGTCGAGCAGGGCGCGCAAGGCGGCTATCTGGCGCTCCGGGTAGGGCTCCGTCATGGTCTGCCGCGCGGAGTGGAACCAGTCCGGATAGCGGCCGGTGTTCACCAGTTCGATGCCGATCGACCGCGGATTGTAGCCGCGGGTGTGGTGGGCCACGCGCAGCGGGTCCACGTAGCACAGCACCGAGCCGTCGCGGTCGATGTAGTAGTGGCCACTGTTGCCCGCCCCGGAGTCGTGGAGCACGCGCTCGCCGTACTCGCGGGCCATGGCCAGGTCGGGCAGTTCCGTGCAGTGGATCACCACGAGGTCGATGGACCCGGGTTCCCGCTGGGGGAGGATGGACTCGTAGGGCAGGGGGGCGTGAAGGATGTCGATCATGCCGCTTTGATAACATAGGCGGTCATTCCGCGTACGGAGACCGCCATGCGCGGCCACATCATCCTTTCCCACGGTTCCGATTCCGGTCCCGACGCCACCAAGGTCAGCGCGCTCGCCGCCCTGGCCGAAACGCTGGGCTGGACCACGGCGCGGCCCGATTACCGTGAGGACGACGCACTCGGCCACGCCGGTTCGATCGACCCCCGCCTTGCCCGCCTGGCGGCCGCCATCGCCGCTTCCCCACGGCCCCCGGTGCTGGTCGGTTCGAGCATGGGCGCGTTCGTTTCGGGCCTGGCCTCGCTGGACGCGCCCGTCGCCGGGCTGTTCCTGCTTGCCTTGCCTGCGCGCATCCCGGGTTATTCCCGGACGTTCGCCGCCCGGCCGGGCGTGCCGTCGTTCCTCGTGCATGGCTATGCGGATGACGTATGCCCGCTCGACGAGGCGCTCGCCTTCGCCCGTGGCCACGCCATGCCTGCCCTGCTGGTCCAGGACGACCACCGCCTGGCGGCGACGCTGCCGGACATCGAAGCAGAATTTCGCCGCTTCCTGGGCGGTTTGGCATGAGCGCCTTCTTCGCCACCTGTCCCAAGGGGCTGGAATACCTGCTCAAGGACGAACTCATCGCCCTGGGCGCCGGCGACGTGCGCGAGGCGCTGGCCGGTGTGTCGTTCACCGGCACGATCGAGACGGCCTATCGGGTCTGCCTCTGGTCGCGCATGGCCAGCCGGGTGCTTCTGCCGTTGGCCGAATTCGACGCCGCCGATCCGGACGCCCTCTACGCCGGTGTCCAGGCCATCGACTGGGCCGAGCACCTCGCCGCGCATGGAACGCTGGCGGTCGATGCCAACACCGCGCAGAGCAAGCTCACCCACAGCCAGTTCATCGCGCTGAAGACCAAGGACGCCATCGTCGACCAGTTCCGCGCCGCCAGTGGCGCGCGGCCCGACGTGGACCCGGAGGAACCGGACGTGCGGGTGAATGTACGCCTGCGCCGCGACCGCGCCACGCTGTCGATCGACCTCTCCGGGCTGCCCCTGCATCGCCGTGGCTGGCGCGAGCAGCAGGGCGAGGCCCCGCTGAAGGAAAACCTCGCCTCCGCCATGTTGGTGCGAGGCCAGTGGCCACGCATCTACGCCGAGGGCGGCGCGCTGGTCGATCCGATGTGCGGCTCGGGCACCTTGCTGATCGAGGGTGCGCTGATGGCCGCCGACGTGGCACCGGGCTTGCGCCGCGACTACTATGGCTTCCTGGGCTGGCGTAAGCACGACTACACCCTGTGGCGCGGCATCTACGACGAGGCCAAGGCGCGCGCCGAGGAGGGCTTGCGGGCGCTGCGTCCGGTGTTCTTCGGCAGCGATTCGGACCCGCACATGGTGCAGACCGCCAAGCGCAACGCGCAGAGCGCGGGTGTCGCGGGATTCATCCATCTCGACCGCCGTGACGCCGCCCACGTGGAACCGCCGCCGGAAACGCCGCTGGGCCTGGTCATCACCAATCCTCCGTACGGTGAGCGCCTCGGCGATCGCGTCGAACTGCCCGGCCTCTACCGCGACCTCGGCCAGGCGCTGAAAGACCGCTTCGGCGGCTGGCGCGCCGCCGTGCTGTCCGGCGACGAGGAACTGGGGCGCGCGTTGCGCCTGAGTCCGGACAAGCGCTACACCTTGTTCAACGGTGCGCTGGAGACCCCGCTGCTGACCTTCGCCCTGCGTGCCCGGGACGAAGCGCCGCGCGAGGCGAAGCCTTTGTCCGACGGCGCGCAGATGCTGAAGAACCGGCTGGAGAAGAACGTCCGCCACCTGCGCAAGCGCCTCACCCGCGAGGGCATCACCTGCTGGCGCGCCTACGACCAGGACCTTCCCGAATACGCCGCGGCCATCGACGTCTACGAGAATTGGCTGCACATCCAGGAATACAAGGCGCCGCAGGACATTCCGGTGGACGTCGCGCGCCTGCGCATGCGCGAGATCGTGCGCGTGGCGGGCGAGGTCCTGGGCATTCCCCGTGAACGGATCGCGGTGAAGACACGCGAGCGTGGCAAGGGCGGTTCGAAGTACGGCCAGTTCGACCAGAAGGGCGAGTTCGTCGAGGTCCACGAGGGCGGCCTGTCCTTCCTGGTCAACCCGACCGATTACCTCGACACGGGCCTGTTCCTCGATCACCGGCTGGTCCGGGCGAAAATCCGCGAACTCGCGGCCGGCAAGCATTTCCTGAACCTGTTCGCGTACACGGGCACCGCCAGCGTCTACGCCGCCGCCGGCGACGCCCGCGACACCACCACGGTGGATCTCTCGGGCACCTACCTGGACTGGGCCTCGCGCAACCTGGCCCTGAACGGCTTCACCGGAAACCGCCACCGTCTGGTCCAGGAGGACTCGCTGACCTTCCTGCAGAGCCGCTCGATGCAGTACGGCCTGATCTACGTGGACCCGCCGACCTTCTCCAACTCCAAGAAGGCCGACGACTTCGACGTCCAGCGCGACCACGTGAAGCTGCTGCTGTTGTGCGCCGAGCGCCTGTTGCCGGATGGAGTCATTGTTTTCTCGAACAATTACCGCCGTTTCCAACTTGATCGGGCGGCCCTGGAACCCCACTTCTCCATCGAGGACTGGAGCGCACCGAGCATTCCGTTCGACTTCGCCCGGCGCCACGATATCCATGGCTGCTGGCTGCTTCGGAAGCCCTTCGTGAATCCGTGGCAAACGTGAACGGTCGGTCGAAAAAACTTCAGTCCGGATTCAGTGCCCGAGCGCGAATCTGCGTCCAACACCCGGAGGTAACTGTCATGAAAGGTACGTTCGTCAAGTCGGCTCTCGCCATCGCCGCTGCGGGTCTGATGGCTTTCGCGCCGAGCGCGTTCGCCCGCGGACACGGCTACTACGGCGGCGGCTACCATGGCGGTTACGGCTATCACGGGGGTTATGGCTACCACGGTGGTTATTACGGTCGTGGCCACTACGACAACGCGGGCCGCTGGATCGCCGGCGCGATCGTGGCCGGCGCGGTCGTCGGCCTGGTTGCCAACGCCACGGCGCCGCGCACGGTCGTCTATGATCGGCCGGTCTACTACGATCGCCCGGTCTACTATAGCCGTCCGGCCACGGTCGTCTATGAAGATGCGCCGGTCGTCACCCGCCGCGTAACCACCACGACGACCTACGTCGACGACGGTTACGGCGGCACGCGCTACATCCGCGACGACGGTTATTGATCGAACCGGCACATGGTAGGAAGACGAAGAGCCCGGCCAATGGCCGGGCTCTTTCGTTTGCTACACCCTGTTCACGGCACCATGCCGTTGGGTTCCGCCCCCGAGCCGTGCCGCTTCGCCTTCTTGGCGAGCTTGTCGAACTCGGCCTTGTCGATCGTCTGTACGGACTGAATCTGGCACGGTGGATCGTCGCGGCGGACGATCTGCTCGTTGATGCCGCCACAGATGCGCATGGAGCCGATGGCCTTGTCGCTCTCCGAGGCGCGGAAGTGGATGCCGCCGCCAAGATCCATGCGCGGGCAGGCCACGGTCGTCTTGACCAGGAAGTGGTTGGGTCCATTGCGGACGGTGACGGTGCTGTCGTCGATCACGTTCCATTCGTTGATGCGGTCGGTGCGCAGGCAGTCGGCGAAAGGGAGTTCCTTCCGCGCCTGGGGAGGCGCACCGGAGCCTTCGGCGTGGACGCCGACGGTGACGAGCAGGGAGGCGGCGAGCAGGTAACGGAGGTTCATGGCCATACCCTCGGAGTGGGGCTTCCACGTTAAGCCCGAATGGGCGTGGAGGCGAGAGTTTATGCGGGACCGGCGCTCCTGCCGTTAAGCCGCCGGCAGGGTCCGCTCACATTTGTTGAACGGTTGCTCGGGCATCGTTCGCGAATGTCAGTGGCGACCGTCCCTCGCACAGGACCCCATGCATGAGCACGCCCACGCTCGGCCTCGATATAGCGCCCCAGGCCGGCTCGGACCTCGCCCATCGCTTCCTTCGGATTCGACGGCGCAGCACGGAATTGGCGGCGCGGCTCTCGCCGGAAGACACCGTCATCCAGTCCATGCCCGATGCCAGCCCGGCCAAGTGGCACCTGGCCCATACGACCTGGTTCTTCGAACATTTCGTACTGGGCCGCGACGCTGATTACGAACCGCGCCATCCCGAATGGCATTACCTGTTCAATTCCTACTACCAGTCGGTGGGACCGATGCACGCCCGGCCGCATCGCGGCATGCTGACCCGGCCGGGACTCGACGAGGTGTTGGCGTATCGGCGCCGCGTCGACGAGGCGGTCGCGGAGCGCATCGTGCGTGGCGACGACGCCATGCTTCCTTCGTTGATCGAACTGGGTGTGCAGCACGAACAGCAGCATCAGGAATTGCTGCTTACCGATATCAAGCACGCGTTCGCACAGAATCCGTTGGAGCCCGCGTATGCGGCGGAGGTCGCGCATGCGGTTCCCGTCGTCGCGCAGCCGCTGCGCCATGTTCCTTTCGATGAAGGCGTGGTGACGATCGGTCATGAAGGGACCGGCTTCGCCTTCGACAACGAAGGACCACGGCATCGGGCGTATCGGCAGGCGGGGACGATCGCCAATCGCCTCGTGACCAATGCCGAGTACATGGCCTTCGTGCGCGACGGCGGATATCGCGATCCGCTGCTCTGGCTTTCCGATGGTTGGGCCACGGTGCAGGCGGAACACTGGTTCCGGCCCTTGTATTGGGACGACGCCCTGGAGACCGAATTCACCTTGCATGGCCGCCGTGAGATCGATCCTCATGCGCCCGTATGCCACCTGAGTTACTTCGAGGCCGATGCATTCGCGCGCTGGGCCGGTGCTCGCCTGCCCACGGAAGTGGAGTGGGAAACGATGGCCGCGGAGCTTCCCGTACGTGGGAACCTTCAGGACAACGATGTGTTCCAACCCCGTGCCACATCGTTCGAGACGACGCTCGGACAGATGTACGGCGACGTTTGGGAATGGACGATGAGCCCTTATGTCAGTTACCCGGGCTTCCGGCCGCTGGCTGGCGCACTGGGCGAATACAACGGGAAGTTCATGAATGGTCAATGGGTGTTACGAGGCGGATCCTGCGCCACTCCCGCCGACCATATTCGTGCGACGTACCGAAATTTCTTTCCTCCCCACGCCCGTTGGCAGTTCGCGGGGATACGACTTGGAAACGATCGATGAGCGCTCAACCGAAAGACATCCGCGTCGATGACCGGCACCCGGATGTCGAAGACACCCTCGATACCGTTCGCCGCGGCCTCGCCGCGAAGCCAAAGAGACTCCCATCGCGATTGTTCTATGACGAGCGCGGATCGGCCCTGTTCGAAGCCATCTGCGAACAACCCGAGTATTACCTCACCCGTACCGAGATCGCGATCATGCGCGAGCATGCGGGCGATATCGCGGACACCCTCGGCCCCGACGTCCGCCTCGTGGAATACGGCAGCGGCAGCGGCATCAAGACACGCATGCTGCTCGAGCACCTGCACACCCCGGTGGCCTACGTGCCGGTGGAAATCTCCCGAACCGCCTTGATGGAAAGCGTGGCCGACCTGGCGACGCGTTTTCCGGACGTGCCGATGCAGCCGGTCTGTGCCGATTTCACCCAACCATTGCGTCTTCCCGTCGCAACGCGTTCGCCCCGCCGTACGGTGATCTATTTCCCCGGCTCCACCATCGGCAATTTCGAAACCAAGGACGCCGTTCGTATCCTGCGCCAGATGCGCACGGAGATGAGCGACGGTGGCGGCATCATCATCGGCGTGGACCTGAAGAAGGATCCCGCCGAGATCGAGGCGGCATACAACGATGCCGCGGGTGTCACCCGCGACTTCACGTTGAACATGCTGGTGCGGTTGAACCGCGAGATCGGCGCGGACTTCGACATCGAAGGCTTCAGGCATCGTGCGCGTTATAACGCGATGGCCGGGCGCATCGAGACCGACCTGGTGAGCACGAAGCGCCAGGACGTGCACGTGGGCCACGATACCTTCGCCTTCCGCGAAGACGAGGCGATGCGCGTGGAGTACAGCTGCAAGTATTCGCTGGACGATTTCGCCCAGATGGCGCACAAGGCGGGATTGTCGGTGGAAAAGGTATGGATGGACGAGGCGCGCCGCTTCAGCGTGCAGTACCTGGTGCGGGCTACGCCGGCGGCTTGAGGCCGCCGGGGGCTCCAGGCCGGATTGAATCGCCGACAGGGTCGGCTTCCACCGGGCTAAAAGCATCGCCGACAGGGTCGGCTCCCACCAGGTCGAGGTATCGCTGCTGGCCCGGTGGGAGCCGACCTTGTCGGCGATCCGGCCATGCCGCGCCCCACCGGGTCGCAGTCACCCGGGCCGCGGCGCCCCGAGCGCCACCAGCACATCCTGCGCCGTGCGGATACGCTCCGCCGATCCGGGAAGCTCCAGGATCACGCGCAGCTTGTCCTGGCCGTCCATCTTGAACACCCTCGGCTGCTGCTGGATCAGCTTGATCAGGGCCATCGGGTCGATGTCCGGCTTCTCGCGGAAGGTGACACGGCCGCCGTTGGCGCCGAAGTCGAGCTTGCGGATACCCAGCGGCGTCGCCATCAGCTTCAGCTGGGCCACCGCGAACAGGCACTTCGTCTGGTCGGGCAGCAAGCCGAAACGATCGATCATCTCCACTTGCAACTCACGCAGTCCGTCATCGTTCCGCGCGCTGGCGATACGCTTGTACAGGGTCAGGCGCGTGTGCACGTCGGGCAGGTAGTCTTCCGGGATCAGTGCGGGCAGATGTAGCTCCACCTCGGTCTCATGCTCGGAGGTGAGGTCGAAGTCCGGTACCTTGCCGGACTTCAGCGCGCGCACCGCGCGGTCGAGCAGTTCGGTATACAGGCCGAAGCCGATTTCCTGGATCTGCCCCGACTGTTCCTCGCCGAGCATCTCGCCGGCGCCGCGGATCTCGAGGTCGTGCGTGGCCAGGGTGAAGCCCGCACCCAGCTCCTCCAGCGAGGCCAGGGCCTCGAGGCGCTTCTCGGCGTCCGCCGTCATCGAGCGACGGTCGGGCACGATGAGGTAGGCATAGGCGCGGTGGTGCGAGCGGCCCACGCGGCCACGCAGTTGATGCAGCTGGGCGAGGCCGAAGCGGTCGGCGCGGTTCACGACGATCGTATTGGCCGTGGGAATGTCGATACCCGACTCGATGATGGTGGTGGACACCAGCACGTTGAACCGCTGGCGATGGAAGTCGGCCATCACCTGCTCCAGTTCGCGTTCGGGCATCTGTCCATGGGCGATGCGGATGCGCGCTTCGGGAACGAGTTCCGCCAGTTCACGTGCGGTGCGCTCGATCGACTCCACTTCGTTGTGCAGGAAATACACCTGGCCGCCACGGGCCAACTCGCGCTGGATCGCCTCGCGGACGAGCGCCGGCTGATACGTGGAGATCAACGTGCGCACGGCGGTGCGATGGGCGGGCGGCGTGGCGATGATGGAAAGATCGCGCAAGCCGCTCATCGCCATGTTCAAGGTGCGCGGGATCGGCGTGGCCGTGAGGGTGAGCAGGTCGACCTCGGCGCGCAGCTTCTTCAACTGTTCCTTCTGGCGCACGCCAAAGCGTTGCTCTTCGTCGACGATGACGAGCCCGAGGTTCTTGAAACGGATATCGGGCTGGAGCAGCTTGTGCGTGCCGACCATCACGTCCACCTGGCCATCCGCCAGCCGTTCGAGGGCGAGATCCACTTCCTTCTTCGACTTGAAGCGTGAAAGGACGTCCACGCGCACGGGCCAGTCGGCGAAGCGGTCGGCGAAGTTGCGGTAGTGCTGCTGGGCGAGGAGGGTGGTCGGAACCAACACGGCCACCTGCTTGCCCGCGGTCGCGGCGGCGAACGCGGCGCGCAGCGCCACCTCCGTCTTGCCGAAACCGACGTCGCCGCAGACGACGCGGTCCATGGCACGTGGCGCGGCGAGATCGGTGATGACGGCGTCGATCGCCGCCTGCTGGTCGGCGGTTTCCTCGAACGGGAAGGTCGCCGCGAATTCCTCGATCATCTGCCGGTCGACCGACAGGGACTCACCCTGGCGGGCTTCGCGCTGTGCATAGATCGCCAGCAACTCCGCCGCCACGTCGCGCACCTTCTCGGCGGCACGCTTCCGCGCACGCTCCCAGGCGTCGCCGCCGAGCGAATGCAGCGGCGCCAGTTCCGGCGCCGTACCCGTGTAGCGGCTGACCAGGCCCAGCTGGGCCACGGGCACGTAGAGCTTGTCGCCCTTGGCGTATTCGATGGTCAGGAATTCGCCGGGCATGTCGCCGACATCGAGCGAGACGAGCCCTTGGTAGCGGCCCACGCCATGGTCGATGTGCACGATGGGCGAGCCGATCGACAGTTCGGTGAGATCCTTGATGATGCTTTCGGGATCGCGTGCCGCCCCCGCGCGTCGCTTGCGGTCCGTGCGGACGCGCTCGCCGAACAACTCACGCTCGGTGAGCACCGTGAGCGCCGGCTTGGCCAGCGCGAAACCCTGTTCCAGCGAAGCGGCGGTGATCGCCAGCGATTCGCCGCGCGCGAGGAAGTCCTTCCAGCCGTCCACGTTCGCCGGCTTCAAGCCCGCGCCGGCCAACTGTTCGATCAGTGCCTCGCGCCGGCCCGCCGAATCGGCGGCGATGAGGACGCGGCCGGGATAGCTGGCGAGGAAATGGCGCAACGCCGTGCCCGGTTCCTCGCCCTTGCGGTTCAACGGTACGTCGGGGGCCGGCAGCGTGCCCAGGTCCACGGCGTGCTCATGGTCCTTCGGGACCACGTCCACGCGGACCTGCTTGTTCAAGCGCTCGCGCAGTTGCTCCGGCGGCAGGTAGATCTCGTTCGGCGGTAGCACGGGCCGCTCGATGTCGTGCGCACGCTGGTCGTAGCGCTCGGTGGTCTGCGCCCAGAACTGCTCGGACGATTCCAGCGCGCCTTCACCCAGCACGAACATCGCGTCGCCGGCGATGTAGTCGAACAAGGTCTCAGTGGCCGGGAAGAACAGGGGCAGGTAATACTCGATGCCACCAGGCGTCACGCCTTCCTTCATGTCCTGATACAGCGGGCAGCGCCGGATGTCGATCGGGAAGCGCCCGCGCAGGTTGCTGCGGAAGTTCTTCGCGGCGTCCTCGGTCAGCGGGAATTCGCGCGCGGGCAGCAGGTCCACGCCTTCGACCTGGTGCTGGGAGCGCTGGGTTTCGGTGTCGAAGGTGCGGATCGATTCCACTTCGTCGTCGAACAGTTCCACGCGATAGGGCTCGCTCGCGCCCATGGCGTAGATGTCGATCAGCGCCCCGCGCACCGCGAAGTCGCCCGGTTCGCTCACCTGCGGCACGTTCCGGTAGCCCGCGGCTTCGAGCCGGCGCTGCTCGGCGATGAGATCGAGTTTCTGTCCCTTGCGCAGCACCAGGCCGGAGCCCGTGATGTGCGTGCGCGGCGCGATCCGCTGCATCAGTGTCGCGACGGGCACCACGAGCACGCCACGCCGCGTGCTGGGCAGCCGATACAGCGTGGCGACGCGCTGCGACACCACTTCCGGATGCGGGCTGAAGACGTCGTAGGGCAGGGTCTCCCAATCCGGGAAGTGCAACACCGGCAACTCGCCGGCGAACACGGCCAGTTCGCTTTCGAGGTTGTCGGCGCTGCGGGTGTCGCGTGCCACTACGACCAGCAGGCCGTCGTGGGCGCGGGCCGCCTCGGCGATCTCGAGCGCCCAGGACGAGCCGTGGGGGACGGCCCAGTAACGGCGGGTCTTGGCGTTGACGGGGAGCGGGGGGCGAGGGAGCGCTACGGGCATGGAGTCGGGCAGGAGCCTTGCGGACAAGCCGTCGATTGTACTACCTGCCCGTGAAGGCGCCTTGCGCGGCGGCCCTGGGTTCAGTCGGCGTAGTCGGGCTCGAAGAAGCTCCAGCGCACGTCCTTGAACTCGGCCTTGAAGTCGGCTTCGACGATGTTGATCGCCTCGATCATGGCCCGGGCGGTCGGCGCGGCGGCCATTTTCGCCTTGATCGCCACCATGACGTCGGTGCCCATCTGCAGGGTGAGCACGTTGTAGACGGTGTCGATCTCGGGGCGACCCTCCAGGAAGGCGACCATCGCGGCACGCTGTTTCGGCTCCACGCCCTGGCCGATCAGCAAGGCCTTCACCTCGATGGCGACCGCCACCGCGACCACGATCAGCAGGACGCCGATGGCGATGGTGCCGAGCGCGTCGAAGAACAGGTTGCCGGTGACCATGGTGAGCACGACGGCGAGCAGGGCCAGGCAGAGGCCGATCAGCGCGGCCAGGTCTTCGCCGAAGATCACCAGCAATTCGCTGGCGCGGGTCTCCCGGAACCATTGCCAGATCGAGCGGCCTTCACGCGCCTTGTTCACTTCCTGCATGCAGCCATGCATGGAAACGCCCTCGGTAACGATGGAGAACGCCAGCACGCCGACGGCCAGCCAGGCCCATTTGAGGGGTTCCGGATGGGTCAGCTTGTGTATGCCCTCGTAGATCGAGAACATCCCGCCCACGCTGAAGAGCAGGATCGCCACGAGGAACGACCAGAAATACAGGGCGCGACCCCAGCCGAGCGGGTAGTCCGGCGAGGGCGGCCGCTTCGCCTGGCGCATGCCCAGGAGCAGCAGGCCCTGGTTGCCGCAGTCGGCGAGCGAATGCACGGCCTCGGCGAGCATCGCGCCCGAGCCGGTGAAGATCGCCGCGACCAGCTTGGCGATGAAGATGGCGAAGTTGGCCCCGAGCGCGAGGAAGATGGCGCGCTTCGAATCGGCGTGTCCCGACATGTGAGTCACTGTCCCGCGGTGGTGAATCGCAGGATCTTACCGTATGACGCCGACACCCACGCCGAAGCTCACGTTGGGATGTCCGCCGGACATTTCCTTGGCCGTCCAGACGTGTGACTGGTTCACGGAGACGAGCGGGAACGTGTACTGCGCCTGGCCGACATTGCCGGTGCGGGTGCCGTTGAGGCGCCCGGCGATGGTGACCAGCGACCCGGCCGGGTAATCGAGGCTTTCGACGTAGCCGGGCATGGCGGCGATGAAGCGGCCGTTGCCGGTGTCGTTCGCCTTGGGGCGCTGCGAACCGTCGAGTGGGTAGGCGAGCACTTCGATCTCGCTGTGATCGGAGAAGTTGCGCACGTTGACGATGCGGCCGCCCCAGATCACGTCGGCGCTGCCATAGCGCTCCGGTTCGCGGGCGACCTGGGCAGGCGGCACGGCGACGTTGCTCGCCGTTGGCTTGTAGATCGGCGCGGGCGCGCAGCCGGCGAGGGCGAGGGCGAGGGTCAGCAAGGCGGCAGGGACGGCGAGACGGACGATGGTCGGGCGCATGGGTCGACTCCTGGCGTGTGGAACGACTTTACCGCCTTCGGACTGAATGAGGTGACTGCGGACCGTGGGCAGCTGCTTCATCTTTGCCTTCCTCGACCAGCCAGGTCAGCCGGTATTCGGATTCGCCTGGGGTGCCGAGCAGCTTGGGCAGCACGCGCAATGAATCGCGCAGCACTTCATCGAGTTTCCACGGCGCGTTCACGATGGCCACGCCGGTGCCGTTGAGGCGCAGCGGGGAGTCGTCCGGGCGCAGCAGCACTTCGGCGACCAGCACCCGCTTCGCCCCGCTCTTGCCGAGCCAGCGGTGGAAGGGCTGCACCTGGCTGCGCAGCTTGATCGGGTACCAGATGGCATAGATGCCGCCGGGCCATTTCTCCATCGCCGCCTTGAGCGCTTTCTCGATGACCCGGAACTCCATCTCCTGCGACTCGAAGGGCGGGTCGATGAGTACGAGCCCGCGTTTCTCCTTGGGCGGCACGAAGGCCTTCATGGCCTCGTAGCCATCGCGCTGGTGCACGTGCACGCGCGGGTCGTCATGGAACAGCTGGCGCAGCTGGTCCGATTCGCCGCTCTGCAGTTCGCATAGCTGGGCGGAATCGCCCTCGCGCATCAGGTGTGCGGCGATCCAGGGCGAACCCGGGTAATAGCGCATCGATTCGTCGCCGGCGTTGCAGGCGCGCACCACGTCCAGCCATTTCCACAACAGCGGCGGCAGACCGCTGGCGGTCTTCAGGATGCCGAAACCGTCGTCGGATTCGGCGGTTTTGCGCGCCTCGGCGCCGCGCAGGTCGTAGCGGCCGCGGCCGGCGTGGGTGTCGATGTAGCAGAAGGGCGAACTCTTCTGCTTCAGCGAGTCGATCAGGGCCACGAGCACCATGTGCTTGAGGACATCGGCAAAATTGCCGGCATGGAAGGCGTGGCGGTAGTTCATCCGGGGGAGTATAGCGGTCGGTATCCTGGCCCGCTGCCGCGGGATCGCCGACAAGGTCGGCTCCCACCAGGCCTAGATCGCCGGCAGGGAGCGGCCTCCACCAGGCCCGGATCGCCGGCAGGGAGCGGCCCCCCACCAGGCTCGGATCGCCGGCAGGGAGCGGCTCCCACGGTGCCCTGCTCTGGTGGGAGCCGACCCTGTCGGCGATTGGGAGTCCTCAGTACGCCAAGGTCACCCGCTTCTTCGCCGCGTCCCCTTTTTCCAGACGATCGAGCACACCGATGGCGAAGTCGGCGATCGAGATCCGGCTATTCCCTTCGGCATCCACCAGCAACTGGTCGGCGCCCACGCGATAGGAGCCCGTGCGTTCCCCTGGCGCGATCACGGCCGCCGGACTGATATAGGTCCAGTCGATGTCCGCCTTGCTGGCGCGGAACACCGCCAGCGCCTCGATCTGCGCATTCGCCGATGGCTTCCATTCCGCCGGGAAGTGGGCGTCATCGATCACGCGGACGCCGGGGGCGACCTCCAGGCTGCCGGCGCCGCCGACCCAGGCGAAGCGGCGCACGCCCGCCGACGAAAGCGCATCCAGCAGGACGGCCGCCTGCTTCGGCACATTGGCCGGGTCGGCGTGGTCGTTGAGGCTGGCGATGGCGGCGTCGGCACCGGGAAGGGCGGCCGCGAACGAGGTGGGGTCGGAGACATCGCCCTTGACCACGGTCAGGGCGGCATGCCGCGCGGCGACCCGTGCGGGATCGCGGACGACGGCGGTGACCGCGTGACCGCGGGCCAGGGCTTCGTCGAGGATGACCTTGCCGATGTTGCCGGTGGCGCCGAACAGGACGATCTTCATGGTGGAATTTCCGTGGGAAGGGATGTAGCTAGCATGCGCTCCTGATCGTTCACAGGAAACGCGCAATCCATGGATTCATCGTAAAGTAAGACTTTACGATGAATCGGAAACCCGCATGGCCGACGTCAACCTCAACCGCCTCGCCGTCTTCGTGACGCTCGTCCGGGCCGGCTCGTTCACCGCCGCCGCCCAGCAACTGGGCAGCACCAAGGCGATGGTGAGCCAGCACCTGGCGAAGCTGGAAGAAGAGCTCGGCGTGCAACTGGTGGTGCGCAGCACCCGGCGGATGTCGCTGACCGATGCCGGCGAGCGCTTCCACGAGGACTGTGCCCGCGTCCTCGCCGATGCGGAGGCGGCCATCGCACAGCTGGGCGAGTGCCGCGACACGCCGATGGGCGGCCTTCGTGTCGCGGCCGCCGGAGACCACGGCCCCTCGATCGTGGCGCCCGCGCTGGCCGACTTCGCAGCCAGGTTTCCGCAGGTCAAGGTGGAACTGGTGACCAGCGACAGCATCGTCGACCTCATCGCGGAGCGCTTCGACCTGTCGATCCGTATCGGCTGGCTGCGCGATTCCAGCCTGCGGGCGGCGAAGCTGGCGAGCTTTCGCCAGTGCCTCGTCGCCTCGCCGGCTTACGTCGCGAAACATGGCGCGCCACGGGTACCCGAAGACCTCGCCGCGCATGCCTGGATTGCGCTTACCGTGCTCTCTTCGCCCAACCGCTGGACCTTCTTCAGCTCGGGCGGCGAGACGGAACACACCGTGCAAACACGCACCGTGGCCAGCGCCAACAGCACGCTCGGCGTGCACGCCTTCGTCGCGGCGGGCCTCGGCGTATCGGTGCTTCCCGATTATCTCGTCGACGAGGACATCTCGGCTGGCAGGCTCGTGGCCTTGCTGCCCCGCTTTCGTCTTCCGGAAGGCGGCGTGTACGCGGTCTATCCGGGCAAGCAGCCCCCGGTGAAAGTGCGTGCCTTCATCGACCTGCTGAAGGAGAGGCTGGCTCGTCCGGATAGCCGATAGTCAGGTCACCTGGCTGCCGAGGCGAAGGTTGATGCCCAATTGCGTCGCCACCAGGCGCATCTGCTCGTCGTCGCGCGAACTGGTGATCCAGCCGGCATAGACGTCGTCATCCGCTTCGCGCGCCCACAGCGTATAGCCGTGCTGGTTCAGCTGGTCGAAAGCGCGCGAGAAGATCTCCGCGCCGTCGATGTCCTCGTGGAACTCGTCGTCGTCCGGATCGCCATCCCAGTCGATGTCGATGTTCCACCGGCTTGCGAGTTCCTTGATCGCATCCACCAGGGCGCGGGTATCGTCCGCGTCCACTTCGAAGCCCGAGCGCCAGTCCGTCACCCGGCCGACGATGCGTATCGGGTCTTCGTCGCCTTCTTCCTCGACTTCATCGCGATAGGCGGAGAACTGCTGCATCGCCCCGTCCTCGTCGCCGGGATTGATGAGCAGCAACAGGTGCCAGACCTGGGATTCGACGGAGTCGTCGCCGTCCTCCGCATCGTCGGGGTCGCGCTCGTTCTCGAAATCGTCGTCGTACGAAGTCATGGGCCGGTGTCGTTCGATGGGGAGGGCGACAGTATCGCCCATCCGGCACGGCGGGGGATTGGACGTCCGAACGGGCGGTTGACAAACGTTCGTTGCGGTGCAACAAATAAGCTTCGCAAGATTCCCGCCAAGGCGACCCCACCCCCAGTGAACGCACATCAGCAGCGCGTGACCACCATCCCGACGATCCTCGCGGCCGCACCGCGATGTCCGGCGATGCGTGCGTGCTGTTGTCGTTGTCGACTGGGCTGATCCGCACGCCTCGCACCTAGCGCCACAGGCGCTGGCGCGTTCCGCGGCCTGACCGCGGCTCCATTCCATCCGTTTTTCCGGCCGTCATGGGCCCGGCATGCGTTCACGCATCGCCGCCGCATGGCCGCCCATGCTCATCGTCCAGGGGACATCCACCCATGCATTCGCTCGTCCGTCGCCGTCGCCACCCTTTGTTCCTCGCCCTGGTTGTTGCCTTCGGAGTGCCCGCGCTCCAGGCCCAGGACGCCCCCCGCGCCAGCCAACTCGATACCGTGATCGTCACCGGGACGCGCAGTACCGAGCGCACCGTGTCCAGTTCGCTACAGCCGATCGACGTCATCACGCCGCAGCAGCTGCAACAGACCGGTGCCACCCAGCTCACGGCGGCGCTGGCCCGGCTGGTGCCTTCGCTGAACTTTCCGCAGCCGACCACCATCAGCGGAGCCGAGGTGGCTCGCCCGGTGACGTTGCGTGGCCTCAGCCCGGACCAGGTGCTCGTGCTGATCGACGGCAAGCGCCAGCACACCGGGGCGTTCCTCAATCTCGGCGGCGCCATCGGCCGCGGTTCGAATCCGGTGGATCTCAACGCCATTCCCGTGTCCGCCATCGAGCGCATCGAGGTGCTCCGCGACGGACAGTCCGCGCGCTATGGCTCGGACGCCATCGGCGGGGTGATCAACGTGATCCTCAAGAAATCGGGGCAGGGTGGACAGGTCACCGCCAAGTTCGGCGGTTACGACGCCGGCGATGGTCTGCAACGCCAGCTCACCGCCGATACCGGTTTCAAGCTGGGCGACAAGGGCTCGATCCATGTCGCCATCGATACGCAGAACAACGATGGCACCAATCGCGCGGGCCGGGATCGCACCGCCGCCTCGGTGGGTAGCACGTATGGCCAGAAGGTGTACTGGCTGGGCGATCCGGCGGTGCAGTCGAACAAGGTATCGCTGGTGGGGCAATACGCCTTCAGCAAGGCGATCGAGGTGTATGTCGAGGCGCTCTACCGGCGCGACCGCGACGAGACCGCCAGCCTCTACCGCCATCGTGGCGACTCCACCAATGTCACCGCGATCTATCCGAACGGCTACCTTCCTGTCGGCATCCCCATCGTCAACGACGCCAGCATCACGGCGGGGATACGTGGCCAGCTTGGCGAGGGCTGGCACTACGTCCTCTCGGCCACCCATGGTTCGAACGAGTACGACCAGCGCAGCCACGCGATCAACGCCGACTGGTACCGCGCCTTCGGCTACACCCCGTTCTTCATACAGGGAGCCGATTACAAGACGAACCAGCAGACCGGCAACCTCGACATCGGCAAGGAATTCTCGCCTTCGTGGCTGCCCAACCCCGTGAGCGTGTCCTTCGGCCTGGAATACCTGCGGCAGGGCTACAAGGTCAGCCCGGGCGACGCCGTGTCGCAGTACGGTCCGAACGGCGGCATCACCGGCGACCTGCAGGGCAACTGGCAGCGGCACGACGTGTCGGAATACATCGATCTGGAGACGAACCTCACCGATCGCTTCGCGTTGTCGCTGGCGGGCCGCCACGAGCATTACAGCGATTTCGGCGGCACCACCTCGGGTTCCTTGTCCGGACGCTTCGATTTCAACCCGCGGGTGGCGTTGCGCGGCAGCGTCGGCACGGGATTCCGTGCGCCGACGCTGGTCCAGCAGCACTACGCCGATATCTCCTCGCAGTTGCAGGATCTCGGGCAGGGCCAGGTGCTCGTGCAGTCGGGTACGTTTCCGGTCGACGCGCAGGCGGCGAGCCTGCTCGGCGCTGAAAAACTCAAGCCGGAAAAATCGCGCAGCGCCACGCTGGGCCTCGTGCTTGAGCCGCTCGGTGGCTGGAACGTGAGCGTCGACGCGTACTGGATCAAGATCACCAATCGCATCAACCTCTCGTCGAACATCCCGGTGAACACGCCCGCCGTGAACGCCTATCTCGCGTCCGCCGGCGTCGATGTGAACTACCAGTCGATCCGCTATTTCACCAACGCGGTGGATACGCGCACGCGCGGTCTCGACTTCGTGAGCCAATACGCCTTCGACTTCGCCAACGGCGATCGCCTCAATACCACCGTCGGCTGGGCATACAACGAGAACGAGGTGACCAAGGTCAAGCCGAATCCGGCGATCCTCGACGAACTGGGTGTAGCCGTGCAGCGCGTGGAGCGCCGCGAGCGGCTTGGCCTGCTCGGTGATACCAATCCGCGCACGAAGCTGGACGTGGGCCTGGATTACCTGCATGGCAGCTGGGCGGGACACGCGAACGTGCAGCGCTACGGCGACTACACCGTGTACAGCAATAGCAGCAATGCGCTGGACCAGAACTTCGACCACCGCTGGACCCTCGACCTCTCGGCCGACTACACCATCGACCAGTGGACCTTCACGGCTGGAGCGGACAACGCGTTCAACGCACGACCCGAGCAGACCAAGTTCGCCAACTCCACCGGCGGCAATTTCAAGTACAGCCTGTTCTCGCCTTTGAGCTGGAACGGCAGGTACTACTACGCTAGCGCGACCTATCGGTGGAACTGATGGACGTGCGCGTGTTTCTGCCTGTCCTCCTGCTGGCGCTATCCGGGTCCGTCGCGGCACAGGCCGCGCCGCCACTGACCGGTTTCACCACGGCGTCGTCAGCGGCGGAACGCGACGTGGAGCGGCGAATCGATGCATCCATCGACGCGGCCGACCTCGACGGCTGGCTGCGCCGCTTTGCCTCCGCGCCGAACCAGGTCGGTTCGCCGCACGACAAGGAGAACGCGGACTTCATCGCCGCCAGCCTGCGCGAGTGGGGCTGGCGGGTGACGGTCGAACCGGTCCGGGTCCTCGTGGCCTATCCATCGGTACAAAAACTTGCCTTGGTGGGCGCCGGTGGCTATGTGGCCGATTTCACCGAGCCCGCCGTCGACGGCGACGCCGACACGAAACGCACGGAAGGCGTGCTTCCCGGCATGGAGTCGTACAGCCCGGATGGAACGGTGGATGCGCCGCTGATCTTCGTCAACGAAGGCCTGTCGAAGGACTACGACGATCTCGAGCGCAACGGCCAATCGGTGCGCGGCAAGGTCGTGCTGGTGAAATCCAGCGGTGCCGGGCGATGGGTGAAGCCGAGGCTGGCGCAGCAACATGGCGCGGTCGGCGTCGTGATTTATTCCGACCCCGAAGCGGATGGTTTCGCCAAGGGCGATGTCTATCCGACCGGCGCATGGCGCACGCCGCGCACGGTCCAGCGCGGCACCCTCGGCATCGACAGCGTGCTGGACGCGTCGGCCGCGAAGACCATCCAGGCCGAGAAACGCACCGGCGACCTGGGGATTCCCGTCGTCACGATCGGCTATGGCGATGCCGAGCATTTCCTTCGTGCCCTGGGCGGGCCGGTCGTGCCGAATCGCTGGCAGGGCGGGTTGCCCTTGACCTATCACGTCGGCGGCAATGCGCAGGTACACCTGGAAGTCCGCTCGCCGTGGGAGTGGCGCACGCTCTACAACGTCATCGCGAGCCTGCCCGGCAGCGAGTATCCGGACGAGTGGGTGATCCGCGGGGTGCACCATGATGCCTGGGTGTATGGCGCATGGGACCCGCTGGCCGGAACCACGGCCCTGCTTGCGGAGGCGCGGGCCATCGGCGAACTCGCCAAGGCCGGCATCCGGCCGAAGCGGACGCTGGTTTTCGCCAGTTGGGACGGTGAGGAGCTGGGCATCCTCGGGTCGAAGGCGTGGGCCGAACGGCATGCGGCGGAGCTGTCGCGCAAGGCGGTCTTCTATCTCAACAACGACACCACGGGCCGTGGCTTTCTCTCCACCGCCGGCGATCCTTCGTTAGCCTCCCTGGTCGACGAGGTGGCGGGGGATCTTCGCGATCCGGAAACCGGTGCCAGCGTGCGGGAGCGCCGCGAGGCGAAACGCGCGGTGGATGCCGCGGAGAAGGGCAAGGACGTGGAGGGGCCGATCGTGCCGCCGCGGCTCGGCACTGGCTCGGATTACCTGCCTTTCGCGCACCGGCTCGGCGTCCCGTCCCTGCATGTGCGCTATGGCTACGACCGCGACGGCGATGAAGAGAGCGTTCCGGTCTACCACTCGCTGTACGACACCTATGCGCATTACCAACGCTTCGGCGACCCTGGACTGAAGTACGTGAACCTGCTGGCGCGTACCAACACGCGCCTGGCCCTGCGCGTGGCCAACGCCGACGTGCTGCCCTGGCGCTACACGGCGTTCGCGGAATCGCTGGGCCGGGACATCGAGCGGCTGGCGGCCAGCGTGGCGACGACTCGTCGTGACGCGGTCCGCCACAACACGCTCGTCGACAGCGGCGCCTACCGGCTGGCGGAGGTGGCTTATCGTGGCTTGCGGCCACCTGCGCGGGTGGACGACCGTTGGCAGGAGGTCGATCTCGGTCCGCTGCGTGACGCGCAGCGCGGGCTGCTCGCTGCCGCGCGCGCCTACGACGGCGCCGCGGGTGCCACGGGCGATCTTCCGTCGAAACGGCGGGATGCCGTGAACCGGGCCCTGCGCGAGGTCGCGCCCGCGTTCGTGCAGGCATCCGGCCTTCCGCGGCGCCCCTGGTACCGGCACCTCCTGCAGGCGCCCGGCCGCAGGGAAGGCGAGGACGTGGCGCCGTTGCCCGCGATCGGCGATGCCATCGATGCGCGCGCCTGGGACGAGGCGTCGGCGGAGGTCACGGCCACGGCCGAGGCCACCCGCCGGGCGACGGCGGCACTGGTGAAGGCGACCGATGCCCTCTCGAAGGGCCGCTGACCGCCCCGTCGTCCCCACGGGACCCGCCCAATTTTCTTATTGACCGGGCGGGATAAACGCGTTCTTCTTGGTTTAGCCGTCCATTCGGCGCGGTCCGCAAGGGCCGGCATCAAGGGGGAAAGCCTATGAACGCGGTAACTTTCGTTCGGGCGACGGGAGTCGCCCTCATTCTGGTATGTGCCGCGGGCAATGCGGCGGCCCGGTCGGACGAGACGCCGCCGGATACGATCTGCACCGTGCTGGGCACGGCGGAGAGGTACGTGGGCACCACCGTCACGGTTCGTGGCGTGGCCGCCACGGAGGGCAAGGTGACCATGCTGTCCGACGCGCAATGCAAGGGCACGGTGAGCCTGAGCATGGACGACGGTTCCGTCCGCAAGCGGGACGTCTCGGCGTTCCGGCGCACCGTGACCGGCAAGGGCGCTCGTGCCGATGCGACCGTCTTCGGCCGCTTCAAGGCCACGGGTGACGCGAAGGCGCCTTACGCCATCGACGTGTACAGCGTCCGCGACGTGAACGAGCTTCCGGCGGCCGAGGGCGGCTGACCCGCGGCCCAGCCAGACGGCGGCCTCGGGCCGCCGTCTGGCGCCTCGCGTGCGCGATCCGCTAGGCTTCCATGCTTTACGGCCCGACGGCGCCATGCCGCGGAAGCCGTGCACCTCCTCGATGGAAGCCCGATGCAGCAACTCGACACGGTAAAGATCGGCGTTATAGGGCTGGGCTACGTGGGCTTGCCCCTCGCGGTCGAGTTCGGCAAGCGCTACACCACGCTCGGTTTCGATATCGACGCCTCGCGCGTGGCCGAACTGCGGGCCGGCATCGACCGCACGCTCGAGGTGGACGAGGCGTCGCTGGCCGGGGCCGGACGGCTGTCCTATAGCGGCGACCTCGACGACCTGCGCGCGTGCAACGTGTTCATCGTGACCGTACCCACGCCGATCGACAGCGCGAAGCGGCCGGACCTCACGCCCCTGACCCGCGCGAGCGAAACACTGGGCAAGGTGCTCGAGCAGGGCGATGTCGTGGTCTACGAGTCCACGGTCTATCCCGGTTGCACCGAGGAAGTCTGCGTGCCCATCCTCGAGCGGACCTCGGGGCTCGTCTTCAACGAGGATTTCTTCGTCGGCTACAGCCCCGAGCGGATCAATCCCGGCGACAAGCAGCATCGGGTCAACACCATCCGCAAGGTCACCTCGGGCTCCACGCCTGAGGCGGCCGACTTCGTCGACGCGCTGTACGCGAGCATCATCGACGCGGGCACCTACAAGGCCAGCCGCATCAAGGTGGCCGAGGCGGCCAAGGTCATCGAGAACACGCAGCGCGACCTCAACATCGCCCTGGTCAACGACCTCGCCATCCTCTTCAACAAGCTCGGCATCGACACGCTCGAAGTATTGGAGGCGGCCGGCACGAAATGGAACTTCCTGCCGTTTCGTCCCGGCCTGGTGGGCGGCCACTGCATCGGCGTCGACCCGTATTACCTCACGCACAAGGCGCAGGAAGTCGGCCACCATCCCGACGTGATCCTCGCCGGCCGTCGCACCAACGATGGCATGGGCCCCTATATCGCCGGCGAAGTGATCCGCCTGATGGTGTGCAAGGGCCTGAACCCGGTGGGCGCCCGCGTTCTCATGCTGGGCCTGGCCTTCAAGGAAAACTGTCCGGATCTGCGCAACACGCGCGTGGTCGACATCATCGCCTCGCTGAAGTCGTACAACGCCACGATCGACGTGCACGACCCCTGGGTGGACGCGGACGAAGCCGAACGGATCTACGGCGTGCGGACCGTGTCCGAACCGGCGCAGGGTACGTACGACGCGATCGTCATCGCCGTCGCTCATCGGCAGTTCCACGAGATGGCGGCGGCGGGCATCCGCGCCTTCGGCAAGCCCGGTGCCGTCATCTACGACGTGAAATACGTGCTGCCGCGCGATGCGGTGGACGGCCGGCTCTGAATGGAGGACCGTCGATGAAGGTACTCGTGACAGGCACGGCGGGCTTCATCGGTTCGCACGTGGCGATGCGCCTGCTGGCGCGGGGCGACGAGGTGGTCGGCGTGGACAACCTCAACGACTACTACGACGTGACGCTGAAGCAGGCGCGCCTGGATCGTTTTCGCGACGATCCGCGCTATACGCACGTGCATGCCGACATCGCCGATCGCGATGCCATGGAGTCGTTGTTCGCGGAGCACCGTCCACGGCGCGTGGTGCATCTCGCCGCACAGGCCGGCGTGCGCTACGCGGCCGAGAACCCCCACGTGTACGTGTCGAGCAACGTGACCGGATTCCTGCACGTGCTCGAAGGCTGCCGTGCGCATGCGGTGGAGCACCTGGTGTTCGCTTCCACCAGCTCGGTGTACGGCGCCAACCGGGCCATGCCTTTTTCGGAGCACCGTTCCGCCGAACATCCCCTGACGCTCTATGCGGCGACGAAGAAAGCCAACGAGCAGATGGCGCACAGCTACGCCCACCTGTATGGCACGCCGTGCACGGGCCTGCGCTTCTTCACGGTGTACGGTCCATGGGGAAGGCCGGACATGGCGCTGTTCCTGTTCACCCGCGCCATCCTGCGGGGCGAGCCGATCAAGGTGTTCAACCACGGGCGTCACCAGCGCAGCTTCACGTATATCGACGACATCGTCGAAGGCGTGATCCGTTGCCTCGACCGCCCCCCTTCCACCGACGCGGACTGGGACGGCATGTCGCCCGATCCTTCCTCCAGTGGCGTGGCGCCATACCGCCTGTTCAACATCGGCAACGAACAGCCGGTGGAACTGCTCGCCTACATCCAGCGGCTAGAGGAATGCCTCGGCCGCAAGGCCGTGATGGAGCTGCTTCCGCTGCAGCCCGGCGACGTCCCGGACACGGCGGCGGACGTGGGCGACCTGCGCGATGCCACGGGTTATGCGCCGCGGGTTTCCGTGGAAGACGGCGTCGAGCTTTTCGTGCGCTGGTACCGGCAGTATCACGCCCTCTGATGGTCTTGTGCTTCGCAGCAAGATAGGAATCCTATCGTTAGAACGTGCGTACCCGGCTCGATTGGCGCACGTCCGATGCCGCAGAATCCCGGGTCATCGGAGTGTCGGCGTCGGCGGGGAATCCATGCGCAGCAAGTTGTTCGTGCCCGGCGGGCGTCCGGAACTCTTCACCAAGGCCCTGGCGGGTTCCGCCGACGCCTTGTCGTTCGACCTGGAGGACTCCGTTCCGGCGGAAGCGAAGACCCGCGCCCGTGACGACGTGGCCGCCTTCGTCGCATCGCCGGCGATGCGACGCGCGGCCAAGTTGGCCATCGTACGCGTCAACGCGCCGGAGAGTACCTGGTTCGAGGACGATCTCCGCGCGGTGATGGTGCCAGGGCTCGCCTTGCTCAACGTTCCCAAGCTCGAATCCGCCGAAGCGGTGCGCGCGGTGGCCGCCGCCATGGAGCGGGTCGAATCCGGCGGCGGACACGATGCGCCGGTCGGCTTGCTGGTGAACGTGGAAACGCCCAGGGGGCTGGAGCAAGCCGCCGCCATGGCCGCGGCGCATCCGCGCGTCGCGGGCCTGCAACTCGGACTCGCGGACCTTTTCGAGCCGCACGGTATCGATCGTGGCGACGCGGCGGCCGTGCATGCCGCCATGTTCGCCGTGAAGATGGCCGCCGCCGCGGCGGGCGTGTTCGCGGTCGATGCGGCCTTCGCGGCGATCGACGATGCCGACGGCTACCGCGCGGAAGCACGCATGTCCCGGCGTCTCGGTTTCATCGGGAAGAGCTGCATCCATCCACGCCAGGTGGCGCTCGCCAACGAGGTGTTCGCGCCGTCGCCGGAGGAGGTCGCGTACGCGCGCCGTGTCGTGGCCGCGGCGACGGAGGCCGCCCGCGCGGGTCATGGCGCCTTCTCGCTCGATGGACGGATGGTCGATCTGCCCTTCGTGAAACGCGCCGAAGCCCTCCTGGCGTCGCTCGGGTGAGGGGCCCGCGTTACGTTGCGATGTGGCTTCGCGCCGCGCTGCTCGTGGTGGCGTGCGTGGTCGGCATGTCCGGTCCTGCTCACGCGGATGCCCTGACTCCCTTGCGTGGCGATGCGCTACCGCCGATTCCCGCAAGCGGCGCGGTGCAAGGTCTCGCCACGCTGTATGGCCGCGTGCTGGCGATCGTCGACGGCAAGGCGTGGCTGCTGGACCAGGGCAAGGCGGCGTGGGCGCCGCTACCATGGTCGGCCGGCGCTCCGCCCAACGGGCTGGCGGTCGTGTTCGGTGACGGTGCGCGCGCCTATGCGACCCAGCTCGACGCGGGGCGGGTGAGCGGCGTGGTTCGCTTGTCCCTGGGCGTCGGCGGTCTCGAGGTTCGCCCGTTGCCAGCGCCGCCCGAACCCTTGTACGAAGCCAGGCCCGCTTTCGCGGGCGCCGCCGTTTATATCGCCGGCATGGCCCATGGCGCGCCACGGATCTGGCGCTTCGATGCCGATGCGGCGCAACCCGCGTGGTCGTCCATCGAAGGATGGCCGTCCCGCGAGGCGGCGACGTCGCTGGCGGTGCAGGGCGCGGGTGTCTTCGTCACGGCGGGTGGTTCCGTGTGGCGGCGCTCGCCGGAAGGCGAGTGGACACATCGCGGCGACGTGCCGGGAACGGTGCTTCCGGGCATGGCGAGGGCGCTGGGCCAGGCCAACATCCTTTACCTCGTCGCCGATGCGGCGGGCATCGCGCATGCGATGACCTACCAGGTGGTCACGCAATCGTGGGCGCGCCTGCCCGGTGTCGACTTCGTGCGGCCGGTGGCCATGGCGCCCTGGCAAGACGGTGTGCTCTGGGCCAGCCCTGTCGATGGCCGCACGGCGGTGGCGTCCGCCCAGGTGCAGTCGGGCAAGCTGTTGCTGCGCTGGCTCGACTGGCTGGTGATCGTGGTCTACCTGGCCGGGATGATCGGCATCGGCCTGTACTTCTACCTGCGCGAGAAGCGCAACTCCACCTCCAGCTTCTTCGTCGGCGGCCGCAGCATTCCCTTCTGGGCCGCTGGCATCAGCCTCTATGCGGCGAACACCAGCTCGATCAGTTTCATCGCGATTCCCGCCAAGGCCTTCGAAAGCAACTGGCAATACATGACGAACAACCTCATCGCCGTGTTCGGCCTGATGTTCGTCGCCGTGTGGATCGTGCCGCTGCTGCGCAGGCTCGACCTGATGTCGGTCTTCTCGTATCTGGAAACGCGCTTCCATCCGGCGATCCGCATGATCGCCAGCGCCCTCTGCATCCTCACCCAGCTCGGTAGCCGGATGAGCGTGATCCTCTTCCTGCCGGCGCTCGCGATCGCCACCATCACGGGGATCAGCACCACCTTGAGCGTGATCCTGATGGGCGGTTTCACGATCGTCTACACCGCCATGGGCGGCATGAAGGCGGTGATCTGGACGGACGTGGTGCAGGTGATCGTCAAGATGGGCGGCGCGATCTTCGCTATCGGCTTCATCATCTGGCACCTGCATGGTGGCATGGGCGAATTCGTGCACACGGCCATGGCCGACCACAAGTTCCGCCTGCTCGACTTCAGTTTCGACCTGACCAAGGCCACGGTGTGGGGCTTCGTCTTCCTCGTGCTGTTCGACGTCGTGCTGACCTTCCCGAAGGACCAGGTGCTGATGCAGCGCACGCTGTCCACGCCATCGGACAAGGAGGCGGGGCGATCGATCTGGGCCTTCGCGGCGATCATGATCCCGGGTGGCTTCGTCTTCTACATGATCGGTACCGCGCTGTTCGTCTACTACAAGGCTCACCCCGAGCGGATGAACCCGCTGCTGCCGATCGACGCAACGTTCCCGCTGTTCATCGCCGCGGAGTTGCCGATGGGCGTCACCGGCCTCATCGTCGCGGGCATCTTCGCGGCGGCCATGGCGACGCTATCGGGCATCATGAACAGCGTGGCGACACTGGTCTCGGTAGATTTCTACGAGCGCCTGGTGAAGAACCCATCGCCCAAGCGGAGCGTGGTCTTCGCCGAAGTGAGCACGATCGCGGTCGGCCTGGTCGGCATCGGGCTGGCCTTGCTGCTGTCGCGCTTCGATGTGCATTCACTGTTCGACGTGTCGATCGAACTGGCCGGGTTGCTGGGCGGTGGCTTCGCAGGCGCGTACACCCTGGGCATGTTCACCCGGCGCGCCAACTCGCCGGGGGTGGCGATCGGCATCGCCGGCAGCACCGCGCTCACCCTCGTGGCCTGGGCGTTCCGGCTCGTGCATCCGTACTTCTACCTGGCGATCTCGATCTTCCTCTGCATCGTGATCGGCTACGTGGCCAGCCTGTTCTTCCCCGCGCCGACCCGCTCGCTCAAGGGCCTGACGATCCATCGCGAACCCCGGGAAGGATGACCTACCATGGCTCCACCCTGACCAGCGCCGGCGAGATCCCGTGGAGACCCAGTTCCTCAACACCTTCATCACCGTGGCCGACCACGGTTCCATGGCGGCGGCGGCGCGCCTGCTGAACATCACGCCCGCTGCCGTGGCGCAGCAAATCCGCACGCTGGAACGCGAGATCGGCGCCACCCTGATCGCCCGCGTAGGCCGCACGGTGAGCGTCACCGAGGAAGGCTCGCGCATCCTCCAGCGCTCGCGCGACCTGCTGCGCAACGTCGCCGACCTGCGCAGCGTCGCCAACGAGAGCGGGGTATCGGGCGAGCTGCGCCTGGGTGCGTGCCCGACCGCGCTGGCGGGCATGCTGCCGGACATCCTCGCGCGCATGGTGGAGACCTTTCCCCGGATCAACGTGTTCATCAAGCCGGGGTATTCGGTGGACCTGTACCGCGACGTGGAAGCGGGCGACCTCGATGCGGCCGTGGTCTTGCAGGCGCCGTTTCCGCTGCCCAAGACCTGTGAATGGCAGTTGCTGCGCGAGGAACCGCTCGTGGTGCTGGCGCCGCGTTCCATGGCGGCGCGCGATCCGCACGACCTTCTCGCCAGCGAACCCCTGATCCGCTACGACCGCAACCAGTGGGGCGGCCGCCAGGCGGACGACTACCTGCGCGCGAACGGCATCGTGCCGCGTGAGCGCTTCGAGTTGAACGCGTTGAACGCGATCGCGGTGATGGTCGACCGTGGCCTGGGCGTGTCGCTGGTGCCCGACTGGGCACAGCCATGGCCGGAAGGACTCGACCTCGTGCGCCTGCCATTGCCGAAACCATCGGAGCCCCGGCGCATCGGCATCGTGTGGTCGCGTTCGAGCGTGCGCGTGCGGCTGGTCACGGTGTTGCTGCAGGAAGGCCGCAAGGCCATGGCGTCGGCGTCATCGCCTGCACGATGAAGATGTCGGCGATGTTGCGCCGCCGCATAGTTTTGCTTGGTTCGTAAGCAACAAAAACTAGTCTCTGAACATACCCGCCGTCGGTTTCTCGGCAAGGGCGAAGCGCATAGATTCGCCATCAACGAAACCCAGGTCATTGGGACGCCGGGGAGGGCGTCGCCAACCGCAACAGCAGCTACCGTCAGGCGCGTCGTCATCGGCGCTCGCGCCGCACTCGCCCGCCTGGGCGATCCGTTCCAACGGCATCCACGGACCCGACATGATCAAACCACTTTCCGCCGCGATCGGCAGCATCCTGCTGGTCTCCCTGTTCGCCACCAGCGTGCTTGCGCAGGATGCCACGGCCCCGGCCGCTGGCGAGGCGCCGAAGGCCACGAAGAAGAAATCCGATAAGCCCGCCGAGCCGACCGACCTCGACCAGGTGATCGTCACCGGCACGCGCACGCCGAAGGCGGTCGACGAGATTCCCGGTGCGATCACGGTGGTGAACAAGGAAGAGATCGCGCATACGCTGCTGGTGACAGAGGACGCGACGGCGGTGCTGGCGCGTTCGGTGCCGGGTTATGCCGAGTCGTCGCAGGCGATGAGCAACACGGGCGAGACCTTGCGTGGCCGCATTCCGCTGCGCCTGTTCGACGGCGTGCCCCAGGGTTCGCCGCTGCGCGAGGGTACGCGCAACGGCACCTTCACCGACATGGGCATCGTCGGCCGCGTGGAAGTGATCAACGGGCCGTCCGCCTCGGAGGGCATCGGTGCGGCGGGCGGCATCATCAACTACATCTCGAAGACGCCGACCAAGGAAGGCAACGAGACGACGATCACCACGCGCTACCAGACCCAGGGAAAGTCGGACAGCGGTGGCTGGAAGACCGGCGTGACCTTCTCCCGCAAGCAGGGCAGCTACGACGTGCTGCTTTCCGGCTCGTATATCGATCGCGGCATCACCTACGACGGCAACGGACGGCGCATCGGCCTGAACACCTCGGGCTCGCTCGCCGATTCCACGTCGAGCAACCTGTTCGCCAAGCTCGGCTACAACTTCGGCGAGAACGACGACCAGCGCATCCAGGCCACCTTCAGCAAGTTCAAGATCCAGGGCAAGGGCGATTACGTGCAGGTGCTGGGCTGCCGTGGCCCGACCGACGACCCACCGTGCGACGTGCCGCGGACGAACACTTCCGAGAAGGGCCATATCTTCGGTTCGAAGGACGCCTTCAACAACTTCAAGCAGTACTCGTTCGAATACACCAACAAGAACGTCCTGGGTGGCTCGCTGGACATCAACGTGTACAAGGCCGACCAGGCCATGCGCTACCTGCCCGAGAACACCGAGGACAAGCAGGACCCGCTGATCGCGCCGCTGAACACCTTGTACGACCAGTCCGAGATCACGGCGAAGAAGCGCGGCATCCGCACCTCGTGGACGCGCCCGGATTTCCTGGTGACCGGTCTCGAACTGCACGCCGGTGTCGACGTGGCGCGTGACGAGGCACAGCAACGCCTGGCCTTGACCGGCCGCCTGTGGGTGCCGCCGATGATCTACAACAGCGTGGCGCCTTATGCGCAGCTGTCCTACGACATCGGGCCGTTGACGATCAGCGGTGGTTATCGCCGGGAAAGCGATCGCCTCACGGTCGACAGCTATACCACCACCTATTACCGCAACCGCGTGTTCGTGCAGGGCGGCAAGCTCAACTACAAGGAAAACCTGCGCAACATCGGCGGCATCTGGCGTATCGGTGACGAATGGTCGGTGTTCGCCTCGTACAGCGAAGGGTTCACCCTGCCGAACATCGGTATCCCACTGCGCAACATCAGCACGCCGGGCCAGTCGGTCAGCCGCATCCGCGACCTCGAGCCGATCATCTACAAGAACAACGAATTCGGCTTCAACTGGCGCGGCGACAAGGGCGCGTTCGGTGCGACGCACTACATCTCGAAGTCGCCGTTCGGTTCCTCGCTCGCGGTGGACCCGCACACCACCGACTTCATCCTCTCGCGAGCACCGGTGCGTATCGAAGGCACCGAGGTGACCGGCGAGTGGCGCTTCAACGACGCCTGGAAAGTGAACGGGATCTACTCGCACATCTCCGGCCGCACCGCCTTCTGGTCGGCGGACCCCGCAGGGCGATTCGGCGCGGGCAGCCTGAACAAGCCCCTGGGCGTGCTCGACATCAACCCGGACAAGCTGGCCTATTCGGTCACATGGAACTACTCGTCGCGCGGCGACGCCACTCTCGGCGCCACTTCGCTGTTCGGCCGCCATGTATCCGGTCACGACGTTCGCGCCTATGACGGCGCGACCTTCAGCTATGACGAACGGACACACGGCTATACCTTGTGGGACCTGGGCGTGAACTACAGCCTGGAGCGCTACGGCAAGCTCTCGCTCGGTGTCGAGAACCTGCTCGACAAGCAGTACATCCTCAGCTGGTCGCAGCTGGCGGGTTACCAGAACTACTGGGCCGGCCGCGGCCGGGTCACCTCGCTCACCTACACGATCACCTTGTGAGGCGATGGCGTTTCCACGGGGGCCGTGCCGTTCGGGCGGCCCTGCTGGCTGGTTTCCTCGCCGGTGCTCCGGCATGGGCGGGCGAAGCGTGGTCGCCGGAACGACTGGAGACGCTGCACGCCTTCTTGCGTGACGCGACGTCGAACGCCGGTTATTCCGGCGGTGTGAGCCTCATCGTCCACGACGGACAGGTGGTGGACGCCGGGGTCTACGGTTACGAAGATCTCGGCCGCCACCGGCCGATGCGGCGTGACGCGATTTTCCGCATCTATTCGATGACCAAGACCGTGACGTCGGTCGCACTGATGATGTTGGTGGAGGAGGGCAAGGTATCGCTCGACCAGCCGGTGTCGGATTTCCTGCCGGGATTCGACACGCCAAGGGTGATGACGGGCGGCAGTGCCGAGGCACCTGCGCTCAGGAACGCCTCGCGCCGTGTCACCCTGCACGACCTGCTGACGCATACCTCCGGGTATCCCGCCGGATTGCCAGGCGACCGTCTCGCCGTCGCGGCCATGGAACGCATCGACCCCCATGCCGCCAACGACCTGGCCGGCTTCGCCGACCGGATGAGCCGGGTACCGCTCGCCGCCGATCCCGGTACGCGCTTCGGCTATGACGGGGCTTCGCTGGAACTCGTCGCCCGGGTGGTCGAGGTGGTGGCGAAAAAGCCGTTCGCCGAGTTCCTGCGCGAGCGGATCTTCGGCCCACTGGAGATGCGCGATACCGCGTTTTCCGCGGTACCCGCCAAGCGCGACCGGATCGTGGACCTGACCCGCATGGGCGACGACGGCCGGCTCGCACTGGACACGAGCTACAGCGCCCGCCATCCCGGCGAGCCACTGAACCGCTACACGAGCGGGGCGGGTGGCCTTTACTCCACGGTGGACGATTTCGCCCGCTTCGCGGGCATGCTGCTCGATGGCGGCCGTGCGGGCGATCGTGTCCTGCTGGGAAGGAAGACGGTGGAACTGATGATGAGCAACCACCTGGGCATGCTCGATCCGCCGGTCACCCAGTTCAACGCAGGCGAGGGCTTCGGCATCGGCGGTTACGTCGTGATCGATCCGGCCCGGCGTGGCCAGCTGGGCTCGGTAGGCCAATATGGCTGGACAGGCGCCGCCTCCACCACCTACACGATCGACCCGCACGAGCATCTCGTGGCGATCCTCCTGTTGCAGCACCTTCCCCGCGACGATGGCGGCAAGGACCTCCCGCGCCTCGCGCGGCCTTTCTACGACCTCGTCTACCATGCCCTTCCATGACCTCCACGCCGCCACCGCCCATGAATCCACCGCCTGACGACCGCGACGACGCCCCCCGGGTGACGCACGAGTTCAAGTTTTCCCACGTCACCACGGGCCGCTACTTGCCCACGCCGGGCAAGGCGCCTGGTTGGCCGTTCGCCGAGATCGGCCACTGGAAGATGGATGTCGACGGCAGCGCGGACGACTGGGTGCGCGAACTGACCGACTGGCGCCGCGAGCACCTGGTGCGTATCGGTTACGACGACACCAACTATCGACGTCCTGAATTGCAGTGGGCACAGCGCAACTTCGTCCACGCGCAGATGATGGTGGAGGACCGCTATTTCTACGACCCGGTGGCGGGGCGCTATACCGTCGACCGCTACCTGGACGATCTCGAGGCACGCTTCGGCGGCATCGACAGCGTGCTGATCTGGTTCGTCTATCCGAACATCGGCATCGACGACCGTAACAAGACCGATCTCGCCTTCGACCTTCCCGGTGGGTTGGAGGGACTGCGCTCCGCGGTGGATGACTTCCACCGGCGGGGCGTGCGCGTATTCCTTCCCACCATGCCCTGGGATCACGGCACGCGGCCGCCGGAAGAAAACGATTGGCGGACGATGGCCGGGCTGGTCGAAGCGGTGGGTGCCGATGGCGTCAACGGCGATACCTACAACGGCGTACCACGTGCTTTCTTCGATGCCTGCGACGCCGTGGGCCATCCTGTCGTACTGCAGCCGGAATCGACGATCAGTGCCGAGGAACAGTTGATCTGGAACGTGCAGAGTTGGGGCAAGAAGGCACCCAACGAGGCTATTCCTCCCGTGGCCAAGTTCAAGTGGCTCGAACCGCGGCACATGATCAACTACGAGAACCGCTGGGGCCGCGACCGCAACCACGACCTGCAATACATCTTCTTCAACGGCATCGGTTACAACGCCTGGGAAAACATCTGGGGCATCTGGAACCAGTTCACGCCTCGTGACGCCGAATCGCTTCGACGCATCGCCCGCATCGAACGCCGCTTCGCCCCCGCGATGGTGAGCATGGACTGGCGGCCCTACGAACGGACCCTGCAAGCGGGTGTCTTCGCCAGCCGCTTCCCGGTGGAAGGCTATACGGTGTGGACGGTCGTCAATCGCAACGAGTACATCGTCGACGGCGAGCAACTCGCGCTTCCCCATGCCGAGGGAACGCGCTACTACGACCTGTGGAATGGCGTCGCATTGACGCCGCGCATGGACGGGGGAAGGGCGGTGTTGGGCATGGCCCTCGAAGGCCGCGGCTTCGGCGCCGTGCTGGCCTTGCGCGCGGGCGCCTCCGTGGATGGCCTCGACGACTTCCTCGCGGCCATGCATGCCGCTGCCGCCACGCCACTGGCCTCGCTCTCATCCACCTGGCGCAGCCTGCCGCAACGCCAGGTCCCCATCGCCCGGACACTGCCGCAATCCTCCCCGCCGCACGGCATGGTGCCGGTGCCGGGCGGCGTGTTCGACTTCGTCGTCGGCGGCGTCGAAATCGAAGGGCAAACGTGGGAAGGCAACGATGTCCAGTATCCCTGGGAATCGAGCCCCCGCCGCGGTCACCGCCACCGCATGTCGATCGCGCCGTTCCACATCGACCGCACGCCGGTCACCAATGCGCAATTCGCCGTCTTCCTCGCTGAAAGTGGCTGGGCACCGGCCGACGAACACCATTTCCTCCGCCATTGGCGCAACGGGAAGCCGCCCGCCGGTTGGGAAAACAAGCCCGTCACCTGGGTGGCGTTGGAGGATGCACGCGCGTACGCCGCATGGGCCGGCAAGCGGCTGCCGCACGAATGGGAGTGGCAGTACGCCGCCCAGGGCGACGATGGCCGGCGCTATCCCTGGGGCGACGACTGGCGCGACGACCGGGTACCCGTGCCGAACCGCGGGCGCACGTTGCGCGCGCCGGCGAACGTCGATGCGTTTCCCGCGGCGGCCAGCCCGTTCGGCGTGCTCGACCTCGTCGGCAACGTCTGGCAGTGGACGGATGAATACGAGGATGAACATACGAGGAGCGCGATCCTGCGCGGTGGCAGTTCCTATCAGCCACAGACGTCGCACTGGTACTTCCCGCAGGCGTATCGCCTCGATCAGCATGGAAAGTACCTGTTGATGGCCCCGTGCAAGGACCGCTCCGGCTGCATCGGCTTCCGTTGCGTGGTCGACGCCGCATGAAGGTGAGTACCCGCCTGGATGGCCTTCTCGGCGATGCCCTGGCCGCGAACCTTCGCGGCCGGCTGTCGCATTTCATCGTCGATGAAACGAGCCCCGCGATCGCCTTGTTCGCGCCGGAACGCCGTGCATCGAACGAGGAAGGCGACTGGTATGGCGAGCATGCGGGCAAGTGGCTGGTGGCCGCGTCGCGCGCCGCGGCGCGCGACGCGGCCTTGCGTGCCAGCGTGCTTCGCGTGGCCGATTATCTGGTCTCCGTGCAGGAAGAGGACGGTTACCTGGGTACCTACGCGCCGTCTCGCCGCTTCATGCGCCCTCAACCACCGAAGCCGGTGAGCTGGGACGGCGCACCGAGCGTACGTACGTGGGATATCTGGACGCATGCCTACCTGATGCTCGGCCTCATCGAGGTGCACCGTCAGTTGGGTGGCGAGCGCTACCTCGAAAGCGCACGACGCATCGGCGACCTGTGCCTGCACACGCTGACCGGAGGCGGCATCGACATCACGGATCTCGGCAACCATTTCGGCATGTCGGCGACGGTGTTGCTCGATCCCGCCGTGGAACTGCACCTCGCCACGGGTGATCCCCGCTATCTCGAACTGGCCCGGCGCGTGCTCGACCAGGCGGACGCGAACCCGCCGCTCGCACTGCTGAAGCAAAGCCTCGCCGGCACCGATGCCGCCTTCATCGGCACGGGCAAGGCCTATCAACTGGCCTGGAACATGGTCGGCATGGCCAAGCTGCATCGCGTCACCGGCGAAACCGACCTGCTGCGCGCGGTGGAGAATGTCTGGACCAGTATCCGCGACCACCATCTCACGCTCGGTGGCGGACCCTGGGGCGGCGTGGCACACCGCTCGCGCGAGGTCTTCAATGCCCCTGGCGCGTTCAGCCCGGAAGGCTATGTGGAGACCTGTTCGACCCTGGCCTGGATCCAGCTCAACCGGGAGCTGCTCGCGATCACGGGCGAGGCGCGCTACGCGGAGGAGATCGAACGCTCCGCGTACAACGACCTCCTCGCCGCACAGGCGCCCGATGGCGAGGACTGGTGTTATTACGTGTTTCCCAACGGCCGTCGCGTGCATACCACCTACTGGCGCTGCTGCAAGTCCAGCGGCGCCATGGCCGTCGAGGAGCTGCCAGACATCGCCGTGGGCATGCGCGATCCGGCGACGCTCGACGTCAACCTCTTTGGTGCCGGCGAATCGACGGCCACGCTGGAAGCCCCGGGACGCGTCACGCTTCGGCAGGCCACGGCCTGGCCGTATCCCGATGACGTGCGCATCGATCTCGAAGTGGAACGCGAGGCGCATTTCAGGCTGAGGATTCGCGTGCCTTCCTGGGCGGCGGGCGCCACCGTGCTGGTCAACGGAGCGGGGATCGGCGTGGCTGTCGTGCCGGGTAGCTACGCCACGATCGAGCGCGAGTGGCGCACCGGCGACCGCGTCCTGGCGCGGTTTCCCGCCCGACCCATCGTGCATCGCGCGACGAACCGCAACGTGCAGGAATCGCGTGCTCCCGACGGCGGCGCGGTGCGGCAGGAAGTGCTGCACTTCGATTACGTCGGTTTCACCTGCGGTCCGCTGGTCTATGCCACGGAACGCGTCGACGGCTTCAAGACCAGCGAGATGGTGAAGTTGCCGCAGGGGCCGGTGGAGGATTGGCTCGTATGTGAGCGGGGGGAGGACGGCATGCCCACGCTGCGCTTCGATCCCGGGTACCGGCCGACGCTGCGGTTCACCCCGTATTTCGCCACGGGAGGCCGTCACGACAGGGCCTGGCGGCTCACATGGCTAGGCCTGGCGCCGACGGACTGATTGCACCTTCAAGCAATATTTTCTGCTGCCAGAACATATCGGAGCGGGCTGTTTCGGGCATCCCGCCTGCGGCAAAGTGATTCGCGGAAACGGGACATGGCAACTGTGGATACCGAGGCAAACATGGAAACGTCGACATCGTCCCCCCGCCGGGCGTCCGGCCCACTCGCCGGCGTGAAGGTGCTGGACCTGAGCGCCTATATCGCCGGCCCCTACGGCTGCACGCTGCTCGCCGACCAGGGCGCGGACGTCATCAAGATCGAGCCGCCCGGCGGTGACAACCTGCGCCAGTATCCTTCGACGCTGGCCGCCGAGAGCCGGGCCTTCCTCGGCGTGAACCGCAGCAAGCGCGGCATCGTGCTCGACCTGAAGAATCCATCCGATCATGCCGCCTTGTTGCGCCTCGTGCGCGAGGCGGACGTGCTCGTGCACAATTTCAGGCCGGGCGTGCCGAAGCGGCTGGCGATCGACCACGAACGGCTCAACCTGATCAACCCGCGCCTTATTTATTGCGCGGTCACCGGCTACGGTGAATCCGGCCCGATGAAGGACAAGGCCGGCTACGACCAGGTCTTGCAGACGATGACCGGCATGTGCACCTTGCAGGGCAAGCGCAACGGTCCGCCGGAAGTGATCTACGGCTCGGTGGTGGATTACTACGCGGCCGCGCTGTTGGCGGCGGGCGTATCGTCGGCGCTGTATGAGCGCGAGCGCAGTGGCCTCGGCCAGTACGTGGGCATCTCGTTGCTGCGCAGCGCGCTCACCATGCAATCCGCGCGGATGATATGGGCGGAAGGGGAGTCGTTGGACATCGGCCGCGACATGCGTTCCGGTGGCGTCACCGGCATCCATCCCACCCGTGATGGCTACATCTATATATCCGCGAATACGCCGCACTTCTGGAAGGCCTTGTGCGAGCGCACCGGCTTGCAGGCCTTGCACGATGACGAGCGCTACGACACCGTGCGCAAGCGGGCCGAGCACCACAACGAGATCGTGCCACGGTTGCATGACGCGCTCGCCGCGCACAGTGCGCTCGAATGGGAGACGATCTTCGGCGACGCCGTGCCCAGCGCCGCGGCCCGTCGTATCGAGGACATGTTCGATCACCCGCAGGTGGCCGCCGAAGGCCTCGTCGCCACGTTCGAACATCCCGTGGTGGGCCAGTATCGCGGGGTCAATCATCCCATCCATTTCAGCCGTACGCCGGCACCGGAACCTTTCGCCGCGCCGACATTGAACCAGCACGAAGACCTGCTCGAACGTTGAATCGACGGGGCATCGGCGTGATGCCTTGGAGATTTGCCGGGACGGTAGGCGTATCGGACACTCCAACCTGCGATCATCCGGCCTCGGGATTCGCCCGTGGACGCAGGTGGAGGTTGTCATAAACATTATTGTCGTCGAAGGTGATCCAGCGCTCGGTGCCGCCATGGCGCGCGTGCTCGGACAGATGACGTATACGGTGACGTGGCTACGGTGCGGCGCGGAATTGTTGGAAGCACTTCGACTGCGCCATGTCGACCTGGCCTTGTTCGACGTCGACATGGCACGGGACCATGGTCTGGATATCCTGCGTCAGGTCCGTCGCCTCGGCATTCGTACGCCGCTGCTGGTCATGACGGCATGCGAGGTGGTCGAAAGGCGCATCGCCATTCTCGACGCCGGTGCCGACGACTGCCTCACCAAACCCTTTGACCTCGATGAACTCACGGCGCGTGTCCGCTGCCTTGCGCGCCGTGCCCGTGGGTTCGCCGATAACGTTATCGAGTTGGGAGACCTGTCGATGAACCTTTGCTCCCTGGAAGTCACCTACGGAGGGCGGCGAATCGAACTCACCCGTCGTGAGTTCTCGCTGTTGCAGATGCTGGTGGAACGGGCGGGACGCATCGTCCGCCGCGAGGTGATCGAGACATCGATCTACGGTTGCGACGCGGAGGTCGGCCCGAACGCGCTCGAAGTCCTCGTGCATGGCTTGCGAAGGAAAGTGGGGCCCGACGCGATCCGTACCGTGCGTGGCTTCGGCTACATGGCGCCACTCTGACGCAGGTGGGTGGCGACGCGTGTCGCGGCGGCGAGTGGACAGCCTTCATCGCTGCGGAAACCCATGTTGCGTCCGCCGAAGGGCGCATAGCGGTCGGGATCGGTGGCGCCGAAGATGCCGATCGTGGTGGCACGGGTCGCCGCCGCCAGGTGCATCACGCCGCAATCGGCGCTCACGTAGATGTCGGCGGCATCGATGAACGCGGCGAGCTTGCGTGGATCGCTGGTGAAATAGGTCGGGTAGGCATTGCCGGTGCGCGATTGGCCATCGGCCGCCACCAGTTCGACGATGCGGAACGGCCCGGCACGACCGGCGAGTTCATCGACGAAGGCTTGCCACCACGTGGCATCGAGTCGCTTGCGGCCCGTCGCGTTCGGGAAGATCGTCAGCGTCGGAGCGCCGTTGGCAGGCGTGCCTTGCAGGACGCGTTCCAACGTGGCCGCGCCACGTTCGCGTTCCGCCGCCGATAGCCGGAGGTCGAGCGTGGGGATGGGTTCGAGTCTTGCCTCACCCAGTGCCCGCCGAAGCGCATGCACCGGCCGTGCCGCGAAATGTGCCGGTGCGTCGCCGCCGGTTCCCTCGACGCGTACCTGATAACGCGCCTTCGCCATGCCGGCGGCGATACGCCCGGAGGACGATCCCGAAGCCGCGTCTATGACCAGGTCGTAGCGCTTGCTGGCGAGCCGGCGCAACGTCCGCACGGTGGCCAACGGGCGCCGCAACGCGCGACGGTCCATGAGGAACAGTTCACCGATCGTGGCGAAGCCGCCGAGTATGCCGCGGGTCGCCTCGCCGGAGCCGAGCACGTCGACTTCCGCGCCCGGAAAGTGGCGTTCGATCTCGCCCATCAGGGATGTGAGCAACACCGTGTTGCCAAGGCGGTGATTCGGACGGCAGACCAGGATGCGCTGGATGCCGATGCGCGGCAGCTGCCCGTGGCCCACGACGTTGTCCCGTGCCGGCAGGAGGTGTCGCAGCAGCCATGCCACGACGCTTCGCCGGAAAGCGTGGCCCCTACCGTGCAGCGGTGTGCGCGCCACGACCGGTTCTACTCGCTTGGCTGAAACGACCGTCGACATGAAGGGTCTCGTGCATGCCCCGTGATCCGGGCGTTCCCGCTACGATGCCAAAGCCAGCTTAGATGCAGCTGTCCGTTTGATGACGATGTGCTTACAGCGCGCATTCCGGTCCAAAGCATGAGCTAAGCGGCTGGTAACACCATGGCAACATGGCCGCGACTGGCTGGCGAAAGCGGTCATCGCCACCATGTCGCGCCTTGGGCACGACACCTTCATCCGCAGGAACATGACGCACCGCGATGCCCCAACCGCAATTACTTTCTGTCGAGGAACTGAACGGATTCGGCGTCGGCCCGGTGTCCATCACCCTTGCCACGGGCGAACGGGTGGCGATCATGGGCGCGTCCGGTGCGGGAAAATCACTGCTGCTGCGCTTGCTGGCGGATCTCGACCCCGGCGAAGGAAGAGTCGTCCTCGCCGGGGAGCCACGCGAGACGATAGCGGCTCCGAACTGGCGCCAACGCGTGATGCTGGTACCCGCGCAGGCGGGTTGGTGGGCTCCCACGGTGGACGGGCATTTCGAGCCTTCGATGATGGATACGGCGATGGCGATGGCCGTGCGCCTCCTGCTTCCCCAGGACATCATGAAACGCGAGGTCCGCGTGCTATCCACCGGCGAACGGCAGCGCCTGGCCCTGGTCAGGGCATGGGTGAGGCGGCCCGAGGTGCTCCTGCTCGACGAGCCGACCAGCGGGCTCGATCCCGCGGCGACCGCGGCCGTGGAAGCCTTTCTGGTCGAGTGCAGCGGGAAAGGCGTCGGCATCGTCATGGTGACGCACGACGCCACGCAGGCCCGGCGCATGGCCGGCCGGACGTTCACCATGAACCAGGGAAGGCTCACTCCGGCATGAACGTGATCTCGTTGCATCCCTACGACCTCGCGATGGCGTCGACGCTGATCCTGCTCGACGCGGTGCTCTCGCTGGTCTTCCGCCTGCGGCTGCATCGCGGGTTGCTGCTGGCGGCGTTGCGCATGGTGGTGCAGCTGGTCGCGGTGGGTTTCGTGCTCCGCTACGTATTCGCCGTGGGCGAAGCATGGCTGACCCTGCTGGTGATCGTCGCGATGGTGCTGGTGGCCGCGCGCGAAGCGGCGGCGCGGCCCGTGCATCGTCTTCGACGTGGTGGCTTTCTCATCAGTCTAGCCAGCGTCGCCACGCCGGCCTTGCTGACGTGCCTGTTCGCGCTGCTGACCGCCATTCGTCCGCACCCGCTGCTTTCACCGCAGTACGCGATCCCATTGGCGGGCATCATCCTCGGCAACGTGCTCAACTCGGCGAGCATCGCCTTCAGCGGCGTGCTCGATGGCGTCGGCGTGCAAGCGTCGGCGATCGAGGCGCGGCTGATGCTCGGCGATACCTACCGCGCCGCCACGGCCGAACTGGGCCGGGACGCCATCCGCCGCAGCATGATTCCCATCGTCAACCAGATGAGCGCCGCCGGTGTCGTGACGCTGCCCGGCATCATGACCGGCCAGATCCTCGCCGGTCTCGATCCGATGGAGGCGGTGAAATACCAGATCCTGCTGATGTTCCTGCTCGCTGGCGGCAGCTGTCTCGCGTCGATGGTGGCGGTATACCTCGCGGCGGCGCGATTGACCGATAACCGGGGCCGGCTCCGGCTCGACCGGCTCGCGACGCGTTGAGGCCGCTCAGCCGAGCGCGTGGCGTGCCGCGGCTCGCGCATGGATGGCGGCGGTATCGAACAGCGGCACGCTGGCATCGTCGCCCTCCACCAGCAGGGCGACCTCGGTGCAACCGAGGATGATCGCCTCGGCGCCGTCGTCCACCAGCCGGGACATCACCTGCCGGTAACGGTCGCGGGACTCGTCGCGGATGATGCCCTGGCACAGTTCGTCGTAGATGATCCGGTGCACGTCGTCGCGGTCGGCGTCGTCCGGCACGACCACGTCGAACCCCCGAGCGGACAGGCGGTCGCTATAGAACGCTTGCTCCATGGTGAAGCGCGTGCCGAGAAGGCCCACGCGGCGGATCGCGTGATCGGAGAGGGCATCGGCGGTGGCGTCGGCGATGTGTAGCAAGGGCAACGGGGTGGCGCGCTCGATCGCGTCCGCCACCCGGTGCATCGTGTTCGTGCACAGCACGAGGAAGTCCGCGCCGCCGGCTTCCAGCGAACGCGCCGCCGTCGCCATGGCTTCGCCGGCACCGTTCCAGTCACCGGCGTGCTGGAGGCGTTCGATGTCATGGAAGTCCACGCTATGGAGCAGGAGCCGCGCGGAATGCAGGCCTCCCAACGCGTCCCTGATCGTTTCGTTGATGGTCCGGTAGTAGGGTAGGGTGGATTCCCAGCTCATGCCGCCGATGAGGCCGATCGTCTTCAAGTCATTGCTCCGCGCATGCCGTGGACATCGGCCCAGCATAGACGATGGCTGGCGCGGCGCGTGCAAGGAGGGACCAATTGCACAAGCGCACGTGGCCTTCCTGTCGGACACTACGATCATGTGTTCCACATAACCCCATCGCCAGGAATCCCTCATGCCACCATCCATCGCCGAGCCGGCAAGCCTTCCCCGCGCCACCTTGTATGCGATGGCGTTGGCGGCGGGACTGGCGGTCGCCAACATCTATTACAACCAGCCGATGCTCGGCATCATGTCGAGGGATCTGCACGACGGCGCGGTGGAGCGGTGGATCCCGATGCTGACCCAGCTGGGCTACGCCGCGGGCCTTCTGTTCCTCCTGCCGCTGGGCGACGCGCTGGAACGGCGCCGGCTCATCGCCGTGCAGTTCATCGTGCTGTCGCTTGCGCTGGTACTCGCTGCCATGGCCCCGGGGCTCGCCATGCTGGCGGTGGCCTCGGTGGTCGTGGGCGCGGCCGCGACGGTGGCGCAGCAGATCGTGCCCTTCGCCACGATCCTTTCCGCACCGGAGAAACGGGGTGCCGCGGTCGGCACGGTGATGAGCGGCTTGCTCACCGGCATCTTGCTGAGTCGTACGATCGCCGGCTTCGTCTCCAGCATGGCTGGATGGCGGGCGATGTTCTGGCTGGCCGTTCCCGTGGCCTTGATCGGCGCGGTGCTGATGGCGACGCGCCTGCCCGAGCATCGGCCCGCGCGCCGCGTGCCCTACCGCGAACTTCTGGGCTCGCTGGTGGGGCTGTGGCGCGCCGAACCGTTGCTGCGCCGTGCGGCGCTCACCCAGGCCGTGATCTTCGCATCGTTCTCGGCGTTCTGGACCGTCCTGGCGCTGCGCCTGGAACAACCACCCCTGCATCTCGGCGCGGCGACCGCGGGTCTGTTCGGCATCGTCGGCGCGGTGGGTGTCGCGATGGCGCCGGTCGCGGGACGCATCGCCGACCGTCGCGGTCCCTGGCTGGTGATCGCCATGGGCGCGGCGGCGACCGTGGTCGCCTGGGCCGTCTTCGCTCTGTGGACGAGCCTTGCCGGACTCATCGTCGGCGTGATCCTGCTCGACTTCGGCGTGCAGATCGCGCTGGTCTCGCACCAGCACCTCATCTACGGCCTGCACCCGGAGTTCAAGAGCCGGCTCAATACGCTTTTCATGACGACGATGTTCCTCGGTGGTGCCGCGGGTTCCTTCGTCGCCGCCGAGGCGTGGCGGCGGGCAGGATGGCTGGGCGTATGCGTGCTAGGTGGAGGCCTCGCCGTCGTCGCGCTGGTCTCGCGGATGCTGCACCGGCCGGCACCGCATCCCGTGCACGACGCCTGAAAATAATTCAACCAAGTGGTTGACTAATGAGCGGTCCACGCGTACATTCAACCTTATGGTTGAATTAGACGCCCCGCAACTGGACCCGGTTTTCCACGCCCTCGGCGATCGCACGCGGCGGCACATGCTGCGTGAGCTTGCCGCTGGCGAGCGGACCGTGGGCCAGCTCGCCGAACCCTTCGCGATGTCGCTCGCGGCCGCCTCCAAGCACATCAAGGTGCTGGAAAACGCGGGCCTGATCCGCCGCGAGGTACGCGGACGTGTCCATATCTGCCGACTCGACCCTGGCCCCCTGGCCAGCGTGAGCGAGTGGCTGGCCTTCTACGAGCGCTTCTGGACCGACCGTCTGGGCGTGCTCGACAGGCTCCTGCGCCAAGCCGACGCCCACGAGCCCCCGACCTCCAAAGGAGACAAGTCATGAACGACCTGGCCACCCCCGATACCTATGGCACGCTGATCGAACCCACCACGTTGAAGATCCAACGCGTCCTGCCAGGACCGATAGAGCGGGTCTGGGCCTACCTGACCGAGGGAGACCTGCGTCGCCAGTGGCTGGCGAGCGGCGAGATGGAAATGAAGGTGGGATCGACCTTCGAGTTCGTCTGGCGCAACGACGAACTGACGAATCCGCCCGGACAGCGGCCACCTGGATTTTCCAGCGAGCACCGCATGGAGGGTTCCATCACGGAGGTCGATCCGCCACGCAAGCTGGCGATCACCTGGGGAGGCACGGGTGGCGTCAGCTTCGAACTGGAGCCCAGAGGTGACCAGGTCCTGCTGACGCTGATCCACAGCCGCGTGCTCGACCGTACGATGCGACTGAACGTCAGCGCAGGCTGGCATATGCACCTCGACGTGTTGGCGGCGCGCATGGAAGGTACCCAGACCGGGCCGTTCTGGGATGGGTGGTTACGGTTGAAGGAGGAGTATGACGGGAGGCTTCCTGCCTGAGGGAGTCTCCTGCGCCGTGTCCTTCATGAGCATCCGATTGGGTGGTTTTCCTGGATGATTCATCCAGCCGTGGGTCGTTTATCGGCGGGATGAAGGGGCCTAAGCTCGAACCTCCATCGGCTCATGAAGGAGATTTCCCATGGCAGACCATTCCATCAAAGGCAAGGTCGTTCTCATCGCCGGAGGCGCCAAGAACCTCGGCGGCCTGATCGCCCGCGACCTGGCCGGACAAGGGGCCAAGGCCGTCGCGATCCACTACAACAGCGCGGCTTCCAAGGCCGACGCCGATGCGACCGTAAAGGCGATACAGGCCAGCGGAGCGCAAGCCGTGGCCTTGCAGGGTGACCTGACGACGGCCGCCGCTGTCGAGAAGCTCTTCACCGACACCATCGCCGCGGTCGGTCGGCCGGATATCGCCATCAACACGGTGGGCAAGGTGCTGAAAAAGCCGTTCACCGAGATCAGTGAATCCGAGTACGACGAGATGACGGCGGTCAATTCCAAGACCGCCTTCTTTTTCCTCAAGGAAGCCGGCAAGCACGTCAACGACAACGGCAAGGTCTGCACGCTGGTGACCTCGCTGCTGGGCGCATTCACCCCGTTCTATGCCGCCTATGCCGGAACCAAGGCGCCCGTGGAGCATTACACCCGCGCGGCTTCCAAGGAGTTCGGCGCGCGTGGCATCTCGGTGACCGCGGTCGGCCCGGGTCCGATGGATACGCCGTTCTTCTATCCGGCCGAAGGTGCCGACGCGGTGGCGTATCACAAGACGGCCGCGGCACTTTCCCCGTTCAGCAAGACCGGCCTCACGGACATCGAGGACGTCGTCCCCTTCATTCGCCACTTGGTCAGCGATGGATGGTGGATCACCGGCCAGACTATTCTCATCAATGGTGGCTATACCACCAAGTGAGGAAACCGTGCGCACAGTGATTGTCATCGCCATTGGTCTGGTGCTGGCTGCGTTGTTCGTGCGGCTGATGTCCGCATCGCACCGCACCTTGGCCGCCAGCCTGTTCACCTTGATATGGCTTGCCGTCTCGGCGTGGAACCTGCGCATCGGCCTGGCCCACGGCTACAGCTTGTCTGAGGAGCTGCCAATCCACCTTGCCCTGTTCGGTGTTCCAGTACTATTCGCCTGGGGTTTGTGGTGGTTTCGCCATGCGTGAAGGCGGCTGCACGGGGACCTCGCTCGCGGGCTGACTTCGGGGTCGGGCACGGGTATTCGACAGGTCAGGTGCATGGACAGATTCGATCAGTACCGCGTGTTCGCCCAGGTGGCGGAGATGGGCAGCTTCATCAAGGCGGCGCATGCCCTCGATGTGCCGCGGGCGTCGGTGTCCGCGGCCATCCAGCAGTTGGAGGCCCAGTTGGGCGTGCGCTTGCTGCATCGGACGACGCGGCAGGTGCGGCTGACGGCCGATGGGGAACAGTTACTGGACCGCGTGCGGCCGTTGCTGGCCGAAGTCGAAGACATCGATCAGTTGTTCCAGGCCAGTCGGCGGCAGGTGTCGGGACGACTCGTCGTCGATGCACCGAGTCGCATCGCCCGCCGCCTGATCGCCCCGGCATTGCCTGGTTTGTTGCGCCGCCATCCCCGGCTTCAACTGGTCCTGGGCTCGACCGACCGAGTCATCGATCTCGTGCAGGAAGGGGTGGACTGCGCGGTACGCATCGGCGCGCCGCATGACAGCAGCCTCGTCATTCGTCCGCTGGGCCATATCGCCCTGGTCAACTGCGCGAGCCCGGCCTACCTGCGTGAGCACGGCGAACCGGCCCAGCCTGGCGACCTCCAGCACGGACATTCGGCCGTAGGTTATGCGTCGCCTAAGACGGGCAGGGCATTACCGTGGGAGTACCTGTCCGACGACGGTAGCGAGCAGCTGGCCGACATATCCAGCAGGGTCGTCGTGAACAATGCGGAAAGCTATATCGCCTGCTGCCTCGCCGGCCTTGGACTCATCCAGGTTCCGCGCTTCGACGTCCAGCACCTGTTGGATTCGGGCGACCTGGTCGAGGTGATGCAAGGCTATCGTGCGGCTCCGATGCCGGTGTCATTGCTGTACCCGCATCGACGGCAGCGGTCGCGTCGGCTGGCGGTTTTCCAGAAGTGGTTCGAAGCGTTGATGCAGCCGCACCTGGATGCCTGAACGGGAAACGCGACCGCGTCGCTACGTGCCATGTCTTGCTTGCCACCGTGAAGAGCCGGACCTTGCCGGCAAATCTCGACGGTGAGGGTTCACAGCCTCGGTTACTTCCGAAGGTCGCCCTGGAACGTATTCACCATCGCATCCAGGAATACACGCGCCTTTCGCGGCATGTTCGTCCGATCGGGGAACAGCGCGACGATGGGCAGGTCGCCACCAGTCCAATCGGGTAGCACGCGTTCCAACCGTCCCGACGCAAGGTCGTGGCTGACGTCGACGATCGACTTCAACATGATGCCGAGCCCGGCGACACACCAGTCGTGCAAGGCATCGCCATTGTCGACACGCATGCGGGCCGGTGCCGGGATCGATTCCGTCGTGCCATCGGGGCCGTGCAGGCGCCACGGCGCGACGGAATCGCCGTAACGCAGCAGGTCGTGGTTGCGCAGATCCGACGGCGTCGAAGGGCGTCCGTGGCGATTGAGATAGGCGGGCGCGGCGACGAGGACACGCGAGTTGTCGGCGATCCTGCGCATGGCGGCGCTGCTGTCCACGAGTCCGCCGCCGATGCGGATGGCCACGTCCATCGCGCCACCCACGACATCCACTACTTTGTCGTCGAGGGACAGCGATATGGCGAGCTGCGGATAGCGGCGCGTGAGTTCCCCCAGGATGGGCACCACGTGCCTGCGCCCGAACGATACCGGAGCGGATACTCGTAATGTCCCAACCGGTTCGTCGCGACCGGTCGCCAACAGTTCTTCGCCCTGGCGGATCGCTTCCAGGGCGCGATCTATCTCGACCATCAGGCGCGCACCTTCTTCCGTCGGAGAGAGGCGGCGCGTCGTCCGGTTGACGAGGCGCACCCCGGTGCGCCGCTCCAGCGTGGCGAGCCGCTTGCTCACCACGGCGAGGCTGACGCCCATGGCGTTCGCGGCGGCTGTAAGCGAACCCGATGCCATTACCTGCTGCAACGTTCGAAGTTCGTTGAGATCGTCGAGCATGTTGCCTCACAGTTGAGACTGACTCAGGTTGTCGCGCAATTACATGTCTTTCAGGAAATGATTATGTTGTTGGCATGCCCCCGGCGGCAAGGTCCCCGGGCGTCGAGCAGCCCCCTGAGATTCGAACGAAGGACCATTCATGCGTACTCTTTTTGCCATTGCCCTGGCGCTTGCGGCCCCGTCCTGTTTCGCCGCGCAGGTGGACGACCGCGCGGCGGTCGCCATCGCGAAACCCCAGGAGCTGATCGTCGACAAGAGCCTTTCATCCACGTCCGTGGACGCCTTGCTGGCTCCCGTGGATGCGTTCTACGGCTTCTGGAACAACGGTAGCGCGCAGCTACTTTCCAAGGCGCTGTCGCCTTCGTTCGTCGACCACACGTTGCCACCCGGCAGGCCGCAGGGCCCGACCGGTCCCATGGTCGCTTCGAAGGCGTTCCTCGCCGCGGTTCCCGACTTGAAGGTGGCCGTGGTACAGCGCCTGGTGGTCGGCGACCGGGTGGTCAGCCATCTTCGCTTTACCGGTCACTTCAGCGGTGAGTTCATGGGGCGGAAGGGCGAAGGGCAGCCGATCGACTTCATCGCCACCGATATCCTGCGTGTCGGTGGCGGTCGGATCACCGACAACTGGCACCTCGAAGACAACCTCGCCTTCATGCGCCAGATCGGCGCGATGTGACTTAGCGAGGCGGCTGCAACTCGCCCATGTCGAACAGCAGCACCTCGCCGTCCACGCCATCGGAGAGCACGACGCGCTCCTCGCCGGTGATCTTGGCAGCGTCGCCCGCGGACAGCGGATGGCCATTCACATGCACGCTGCCACGGACCACATGCACGTACACAAGACGCTCGAAATCGATCGTGTGATGCGCGGTTTCGTCGGGGCCGAAGAGTCCCGCGTAGATCCGGACATCCTGGTGAACCGTCACCGATCCGTGTTCGCCGGACTGGCTCGCGACCAGGCGCAACTTGCCGCGCTTTTCCGCATCCGGAAAGAACTTCTGCTCATAGCCGGGCGCCAGGTTCAGCTGGTTGGGGATGATCCATATCTGCAGGAAATGCGTTTCGGTGACCGCGTTGTTTTCCTCCGAATGGGTCACGCCATGGCCGGCGCTCATGCGCTGTACTTCGCCAGGCCGGATCACGACGGCATTGCCCATCGAATCCTTGTGCGCCAGTTCTCCTTCGAGGACGTAGCTGATGATTTCCATGTCGCGATGGGAGTGTGTGCCGAAACCGGCTCCGGCGGCGACGCGATCCTCGTTGATGACGCGCAGCGGACCGAAGTGGACGTGGTCTTCGTCATGGTAGTCGGCGAACGAAAAGCTGTGATGCGAATCGAGCCAGCCGTGGTTGGCGTGGCCGCGTTCGGAGGCGTGGCGGATGACGAACATGGGTGTCTCCAGAAGAAAGTGTTGCTGCAGCCGATGGCTCAGGCCATGGCGGCAGGGGAGGTGGGTATGGCGGTGGGCAAGGAGTCGTGGCGGATCGACGCGAGGTATTCGTGCACCGCCTGGATCACGGCCGATCCCTCTCCGACGCCGGATGCGACGCGTTTCACCGATCCTGAGCGCACGTCGCCCACGGCGAATATGCCGGGGCGGCTGGTGGCATAGGGCGAGGCCGCGGGTACGCCGGCGCAGGCCCGGCCGGTTTCCACGAAGCCCTTCGCGTCGATGCCCACGCAATCACCGAGCCAGTCGGTATTGGGATCGGCACCGATCATCACGAACACGTTGCCGACCGGATGAACGACGACTTCGCCGGTGTCACGGCGACGGCACGCCACCGATTCGAGGTGCTCGTCGCCCTCGAAACGGACGATCTCGCTGCGGACGTGCAGGGTGATTCGCGCGGAATGCGCGATCCGTTCGATCAGGTAGTTGGACATCGTCGCCGCCAGGCCGTCCGCACGGACGAGTAGGTGGACCATCGACGCCGTGCGCGAGAGGAAGACGGCCGCTTGTCCCGCCGAGTTGCCGCCGCCCACGACGATCACCTCCTGTCCCTGGCACAACTTCCCCTCCATCGGCGTCGCGGCATAGTGCACGCCACTGCCCTCGAATCGTTCGTAGTCCACGGCGGAAAGCTTGCGGTAGCGTGCCCCCGTGGCCACGACGATGGCATGTGTGCGCACCTCTTCGCCGCCCTCCAGCTTCAGGCGATACGGATGCTCGTCGCATTCGAGGGAACGGACGAAACGAGAGATGGCGAGCCGCGCCCCGAATTTCTGCGCCTGGATGTGGGCGCGTCCCGCCAGTGCCTGTCCCGAGATGCCGGTAGGGAAGCCCAGGTAGTTTTCGATACGTGACGACGTGCCGGCCTGGCCACCCGGGGCAAGGCCCTCGATGACGATGGTGTTCAGGCCTTCGGAAGCCGCATAGACGGCGGCGGCGAGTCCCGACGGACCGGCGCCCACCACCACCACGTCGTAGACCAGCGCGCCGTCGAATGCCTCGGTCAGGCCGAGACGATCGGCCAGTTCGGCGGTGGAGGGCCGGCTGAGAGCGCTCTGATCGGGGAAGATCACCACCGGCAGTTGCTCAGCCGTGGTTCCCATGCCTTCGAGCACCTGGTCTTCGGCGCCGGCATCGGAGGTATCGATCAGGCGATGCGGATAGCCGTTGCGAGTGAGGAAGCGCTGCAGGGCGAGCGTCGCGGCTTCATGTGCACCGCCCACGATGAGTACACCGCCGGTACCGTTCTGGATCAACCCGACACGGCGCAGGATCAGTGCGCGCATGACGATTTCGGCAATGTCCGGCTCGGCCGCCAGCATGCGCTTCAGGGCGTCGCGCTCGATCTTGATGACGCGCGTTCCGGCACCGGCTCGCGCATAGACCAGGACTTCCCGCTGGTTCAGGAGATCCAGTTCGCCGGTGAATTGCCCATGGGTATGGGTCGCGAAGACGACGGGCTGGCCGGAGGCGTCGAGATCGAACACTTCGACGGTACCCGCCACGACAACGAAGAAGCACACTGCGCGCTCGCCACGCGCGTACAGAAGCGTATCCGCCTGGAAATCCTGCTCGACGCCGTACTGACGCGCCGTGTCGATCATGGACTCGTCGAGGCGTGGAAAGATCTGCGCCGTCCGCGCATAGGGATCGTTTGGATCGATGGTGTTCACGTCCGCACCTGGAAGGACAGCGATGGTCGTTCTCACTGTAGTGTCGGGATGGGATGGCTGATTGAAGAAATCGTACCCCTGCCAGAGCCTCGCCCGACGATGGAGGTCGCCGGCGCCACGACGGTCCTGGTTAACGCGGAAGTGTCGCCACTTACAGTCTCTTGACTCTAGACCTAGATCAAGGGTCTAGACTTGGCCTCATGAACACTCAAACCGCCCTCACCATCGGCCGCATCGCGCAAAGCGCGGGCGTCGCCATCGACACCATACGGTTCTACGAGCGGGAAGGGCTCCTGCCCGAACCCCGGCGCCGGCCCTCGGGATACCGCGAATACGACCAGAGCGCCGTTTCGCGGTTGCGCTTCATCCGCCGGGCCAAGGACCTGGGCTTCACCCTGGAGGAAATCCGCGAACTGCTGGCCCTGTCGGCCGACCGGCATGGCGGCGTGGAAGGCGTGCGCGAGCGCGCCTCGGCCCGCTTGCGGGCGATCGACGGGCGCATCGCGGAATTGCAACGCGTGCGCGACGGACTGGCCGAGCTGGTGGACGCCTGTCCGGGGCATGGCGCGCCGGAGGATTGCCCGATCCTCAAGGCGCTGGCGGAGCCGAACGCGTGAGCCGCGCTTGCTGTGCACACGACGCCGGCGCACAGGCCGACGTGGTGAAGGACCCGGTGTGCGGCATGACGGTGGACCCGGCGACCACGCCGCACCACGCCACGCATGAAGGCCACGATTACCACTTCTGCGGCGCGCGCTGCCGCGAGCGGTTCGTCGCCGAGCCGGGCAAGTACCTTGGCCCGAAGGAGCCCGAACCGGTATCGCCACCGGGCACCATTTACACCTGCCCGATGCATCCGGAGATACGCCAGGTCGGCCCGGGTTCCTGCCCGAAGTGCGGCATGGCGCTGGAACCGGCAATGCCGACACTGGATGACGACGACGGTGAAGTCCGTTCTCTCGGCCGCCGCCTGGGACTGCTGGCGGCTTTGACGGTCCCGGTGGTCCTCGTGGCGATGGGGCCGCATCTCTTCGGCACGATGTGGCCCGAGCCCTGGTCGTCGCTGGCGCGCTGGGGCGAGGCCTTGCTGGCGACCGTGGTGGTGCTGTGGGGCGGCGCACCGTTCTTTGTTCGTGGCTGGCGTTCGCTCGTGCCGTGGTCGCCGAACATGTACACGTTGATCGCGCTGGGTACGGGCGTGGCGTGGTTGTACAGCGCCGTGGCACTTCTCTTCCCGTCGTTGTTCCCGCCCACCATGCGCAACGCGCACGGCATCGTCGACGTGTATTTCGAATCGGCCGCGGTGATCGTCACGCTGGTGACACTGGGCGATTTCCTGGAACTTCGCGCACGCCGCCAGACCGGCGAGGCCTTGCGCGGCTTGCTCGGGCTGGTGCCGAAAACCGCGCGTCGGGTGGCCGGCGACGGTCGCGAGGAAGACGTGCCGCTGGACAGCCTGCGAGTCGGCGACCATGTGCGGGTGCGGCCGGGCGAAAAGGTTCCGGCGGACGGCAGCGTGCTGGATGGCGAGAGCCATGTCGACGAATCCATGCTCACCGGCGAAGCGATGCCGGTGGCGAAACGCGCGCACGACAAGGTCACCGCCGGTACGCAGAACCAGCACGGTGCATTGACGATCCGCGTGGATCACGTGGGCGCGGACACGGTGCTTTCGCGCATCGTCGCGATGGTGGCCGAGGCGCAGCGTTCACGCGCACCCTTGCAGCGCGTGGCCGACAAGGTCGCCGAGTGGTTCGTGCCCGTGGTGGTGATCGTGGCGATACTCGCCTTCGCCGCCTGGTGGGCGGTGGGCCCGCAGCCCTCGCTGGCGCATGCGCTGGTGGCGGCGGTGTCGGTGCTGATCATCGCGTGTCCTTGCGCCCTGGGCCTGGCGACGCCGATGTCGATCATGGTGGCCAGTGGCCGCGGTGCGCAGGCGGGCGTGTTGTTCCGCGATGCGGCGGCGATCGAGACCTTGCGCGATATCGACACGCTGGTGTTCGACAAGACCGGCACGCTGACGGAGGGCAGGCCGGTGCTGACCGAGCTGCGCAGCTTCGGTCCCGATCGTGCGGAAGTGCTGGCGCTTGCGGCGGCACTGGAACGTCCGAGCGAACATCCGCTGGCCGCCGCCATCGTCGCCGCCGCCGAAGACGAGGGCTTGGAGATCCCCGCGGTTTCCGGGTTCCAGGTGGCGGTGGGACGCGGCGTGAGTGGACGTGTGAACGGTCGCGATGTCGCGATCGGCAATGCGCGGCTGATGGAAGAGGAGCGCGTGGATGCCAGTGCCGCGCACGAAGCGGCTGGCAAAGCACGCGCGAAAGGTGCCACGGTGATGTTCCTCGCCATCGATGGCCGCCTGGCAGCGCTGCTGTCGCTTGCCGACGCGGTCAAGCCTTCGACGAAGCCCGCATTGGACGCCTTGCACGCGGCGGGCGTGCGGCTGGTGATGTTGACCGGCGACAACGAAGTCACGGCGAAAGCCGTGGCCGCGTCACTGCCGATTGACGAGGTGCATGCGGGTGCGTCACCGGAAGACAAGGCCCATCTCGTTTCCTCGTTCAAGGCGAAGGGCTTGAAGGTGGCGATGGCGGGCGATGGCGTGAACGACGCGCCGGCACTGGCCGCCGCGGACATCGGCATCGGCATGGGCAACGGCAGCGACATCGCGATCCAGAGCGCGTCGGTGACCTTGCTCAAAGGCGACCTCGCCGGTATCGCAAGGGCGAGGGCCTTGTCGGAAGCCACCGTGAAGAACATCCGGCAGAACCTGTTCTTCGCGTTCATCTACAACGCGGTGGGCGTGCCGGTGGCGGCGGGTGTGTTGTATCCGTTGCTGGGGGTGACGTTGTCACCGATGATCGCCGCGCTGGCGATGAGCTTGAGTTCCGTATCAGTAGTGGGTAACGCGTTGCGCCTGCGACGCGGTGCACTCTAAACGAAGAGCCCGCACCTCGACTCGAGGTGCGGGCTCTTGTGGGGCCTCTTTCTTGTGGGGCCTCTTTCTTATGGGGCCCTTTTATGTGGGAGCCGCTTCAGCGGCGATGGGTGCTCGCGCCGACCTTGCCCGCTACCGCGGGATCGCCGCTGAAGCGGCTCCCACAAATGAAGTGGCTCCCACAAATGAAGTGGCTTCTACAAATGAAGCGGCTTCTACAAATGAAGTGGCTTCCACGAACAGCCGGTCAGTGCTTGTCGAAGGAGGGTGGGGCGTCCGCGGGTTTCGTCGCCCATGAGGTGTTCGGCTTGTCCGACAGGTCGAATTCCAGCTTGCCGCCCTTCAGCGCGAACGACTCCGGTAGCCACGCGCGCGTGGACACCTTGCCGTCCACCTTCAGCGCGGTGACATAGGGCTTGCCCATGCCCGCGTTCGGCGCTTCGATCGTCACGTCGCCGTTCTCGCGATGCACGACGGCGCGGGTGAACAGCGGGCTGCCGATCACCAGTTCCGCACGACCCGGAATCGAGGGGTATACGCCGAGCGCGGCGAACACGTACCAGGAGGACATTTCGCCAAGATCGTCGTTGCCGGGAATGCCGTTGGGTGCGTTGAGCCAGATCGTATCGAGCACGCGGCGGACGAGTTCCTGCGTCTTCCACGGCTGTCCGGCGTAGTTGTAGAGCCAGGGCGTGCCGATGGAAGGTTCGTTGTCCAACTCGGCGTGCAATGGCCCCGATCTGGTCACGGCGAAGCTGCCGTCCGGCTGGTAGAAGAAGGCGTCGAGCCGCTTGCGCGCCTTGTCCCGTCCACCCATGGCGTCGAACAGGCCGCCAACGTTGAACGGCACCATCCACACGTATTGCGCGGCACTGCCTTCGACGAAGCCGTCTTCCGTGGACGGTGTGAACGCGTGCGGGGTTTCCTTGTCGTCGTCCTTTACCAGTGCCCAACTGCCGTCGGCGTTGCGGTTGCGGATATAGCCGCCTTCCGGCGTCGCCTTCGGGTCGAAGAGGTTGCGCCAGTACTGCGCGCGTTCGAGGAAGCGGGCTGAGGTGGCGGTGTCGCCGAGGCGCTGCGCGAGCGCGCTGATGCCGAATTCGGCGGCGACGGTTTCCAGCGTATCGGCGGCAGGCCCCCAGGCGGGTGCGCCGACGGGGATGTAGTGCAGCTTCAACCAGGCGTCGAGCCCGGGGCGCTGACCCACGCATTCGACCTCGCAGCCATCGTGCGAGATATCGAGAGCGGTCGGATTGTCGGCGGCGTGTACCAGCGAGGCGAGAGCGCCCTTGACGTCGAAATCGCGTGCAGCGAAGGCATGCATGCCGGCGATCGCGGCAGCGGACGGATCGCCGTTCATCACATGCGTGCCGCCGTTGTTGTGCGTCCAGCGATCCCACACGCCATTATTCTGCTGCGCCTGGTTGTAGAGGCTCTGTGCGATGTCGCTGGCGGTCTTCGGTTCCAGCCACGCCACCAGTGGCAGCTGCGAGCGATAGACATCCCAGCCGGAGAAATTGGCGTACTGCGCCTTCTGATTTCCTGCGACGCGATGCACCGCGTTGTCGAAGCCGCGGTACTCGCCGTTGACGTCGCTGAAGACGTTGGGATGCATCAAGGCGTGATACAGCGCGGTGTAGAACACCGTGCGCTGATCCGGTGTGCCGCCTTCGATGTCGATATGCGAGAGCCGCGCGTTCCAGGCGTCGACGGCCTTGTCGCGGAGGGCTTCGAACGTCGTGCCCTTCGGATTCTCGGCATCGAGGTTGGCCTGCGCGTTGGCGAGGCTGACATACGAGATGCCGACGCGAACATTCACCGTGCCGGTTCCCTTGGCGAACCCCACCCACGCACCGGAGCCCTTGCCCGTCGCCGGGAACCCTTTCTCGCCGTAGCCGGTACCGCCTTCCGCGTGCATGCCGCCCTTCTGCACGCTCGTGTCTTGCCATGTGCCTGTCGAAGCGAACGGCTGGTCGAATTCGGTGACGAAGTAGAGCGTGTAGTAGCTGCGCCGATCGGCTTCGTTGATGTAACCGCAGAAGTTGCCGCTGGTCACTTCGCCCATGATGCGCTTTCCGGCCTTGTCGACGGTGATGCTCGCCTTCTCGGAGCCGGCCTCGGAATCGGAGGCGCGCACGAGCACATTCACCGGCTTGCCGGCGGGGAAGGCGAAGCGTGCCGCGCCCGAATGCAACGCGGCGGTAAGGTCCACGGCGACGCCGTTGTCGAGCGTCACATGGTAGTGGCCCGCTTTCGCCGTTTCGTTCGCGTGCGAGAACTTCGCTGCGTACGCATGGCGGAAGTCCGTCGATGGCGAGACGGTGATCTCGTCCGTCACCGGCATGATCGGCACGTCGCCCGAGCCACCCGCGCAACCCCAACCTTCCACATTGGTGAGGCTGAAACCACGGATGGCATCGGCGCGGTACTCATAGCCGCCGGGTGCCGCGATGGGCGCCTTCTTGCCCGGCAGGGGCGAGGCTTCCGGACTGAACTGGAGCATGCCGAACGGAACCACCGCACCCGGAAAGACATTTCCTCCGTTCGTGGTGCCTATCAGCGGGTTCACCAGGGCGGCTGGGCCGGTAACGGCGCCAGCCAACGCGGGGAGGAGGGCGGAGGCGAGGACGATCGGACGAAAGGCGCGCAAGGGTGGACCTCCGTGAAGCCGGGATTTATCTCGATTGAAATCGCTCGGCGACCGGTTGTCCCGTGCCAACGGTCATGCTTCGAACGGTTTACCAGAGGATGCCGTCGACCGGCTTCACCGGCTCCAGGCCATGCGCTTCGCCGAGGGAATCGCGCAGGTCGATCTCGATGCCGCGGGTGAGCGTCGTCAGCGGCACGTCGTCCTCGAGGTTCTCGAAGGGGTTCTGCATGTCGTTGCCGATCTGCAGGAGGGCCAGGAACAGGAAGCCGGCCACGGTGGAACCGAGCGGCGTGTACAGGCCCAGTGTCTCGACCAGCCCCAGCGGAAGAAGCAGGCAGAATCCATGCGTGAAGATGGCTGGATACGTGGCGTACTGCTGCGGCAGTGGCGTGTTCTTGATCCGTTCCATGCCGCCCTGCGCATTGGAAATGTCGGACAAGGTGCGTGCGATGGCCGCGAGCAGGATGGGCTCGGGACGCGCTTCGCCGATCAATGTCGCCGTGCGCGCGTGGATGGCGTTCGGCACGTTGGCGACACCGCGCAACGAGGCGATTTCCTCGGCGGGAAGGCGTGTGCCCAGTTCATCCCATGGCGATTGCCGGCGCAGGTGCAGGCGTAGCGCGTGCACGTACGCGATCTGCCGGTGCACCACCGTCGCGGCGGCCGTCCGGTCGGCAAGCAGCGTGACCGCCTCGCGGCCCAGCGTCCGCGAGGCGTTGACCATCGCGCCCCACAGCGTCCGCGCTTCCCACCAACGCGCATAGGCGGTGGTGTTGCGGAAGCTGAGATACACCGCCACGGCGGAACCGAGGAGGGTGAGGGGCAGGGCGGGGAATTCCGCCGTCCAGCGAGGATGCATGAAATACCACAGGGCGGTGACAGCGACATCCCAGGCCAGCAGCCAGATGAGCGGCCGTCCGACGTAGCGCAGGATATGCCCGAGGTGGGCTCGCCCCGGGAGGATCACGCGCCGTGCTCTCGCTTGATCGCTTCGGACAGGGGGAGGAAACGGTTGGCCGCCTCGTCGAGTATCGAAATGGTGCCGTCGCCGATGTCGTAGACCCAGCCTTGAAGCGTGATCGCATCGTTGGCCATGGCCGCGGCCACCGCCGGGTGCGTGCGCACGTGGGTGAGCTGCAGGCGCACGTTTTCCTCGATCACCGCCTGCATGGCCTCGGCGCCTTCCAGCTTGCGCGCGAACACGGCGCTCTTGGCCGCCTGCGCATTGCGCAGCCATGCCTCGACCGTGGGCAGGTCCTTGGTGGAATCGGGATTGAGCAGGCCCTTCATGGCGCCGCAATCCGTGTGGCCGCAGATCACGATGTGGCGCACGCCGAGCACCATCACCGCGTATTCGACCACGGCGGACACGCCACCGAGCATCTCGCCATAACCGGGCACGATGTTGCCGATGTTGCGGCAGACGAAGAGTTCGCCAGGTTGGGTCTGGGTGATCATCTCCGGCACCACGCGGGAGTCGGCGCAGGTGATGAACAGGGTATGCGGGCTCTGGCCTTCGGCCAGCTCGTCGAACAGGTGCTGTCGTTCGGGGAAGACCTTGTGGCTGAAGTCCTCGACACCCCTCAGCAGGCCTAGCAGGCTATCGTCGCGCGGCGTTTCCTGGGTCATGTGGTCACCTTGGAAGATCGCGCCGCCCGAACCGGGCGGCGCCAGGAGCGCAGTTTAGGGCAAAGCCGGCTCCCCAAGGAGGCGGTTTTACGCCTCCACGTCTTCCTTGTACGCATCGATCGGGATGCAGGCGCACATCACGTTCTTGTCACCATAGACGTTGTCCACGCGCGACACCGGCGGCCAGTACTTCGACAGCTTCAGCGACGGCAGCGGGAAGGCCGCAAGTTCACGCGGATAGGCGTGGGTCCACTCGCTGCCCGTGACCATGGTGGCCGTGTGCGGGGCGTTGCGCAGCGGGTTGTCCTCGCGGTCCAGGCGGCCGTCCTCCACCGCGCGGATCTCGTCGCGGATCTGGATCATGGCGTCGATGAAGCGGTCGAGCTCGTGCTGCGATTCGCTTTCGGTCGGCTCCACCATCAGCGTGCCGGCGACCGGGAAGCTCAGGGTGGGGGCGTGGAAGCCGAAGTCGATCAGGCGCTTGGCGACGTCTTCCGCGCCCACGCCGGTGGCGTCCTTGAGCGGACGCAGGTCGAGGATGCACTCGTGCGCCACCAGGCCGTTGCGGCCCGTGTACAGCGTCTTGAAGTGCGGCGCGAGGCGCCTGGCGATGTAGTTGGCGTTGAGCAGGGCGACCTGGGTCGCCTTGCGCAGGCCTTCCGTGCCCATCAGCGTGATGTACATCCAGGAGATCGGAAGGATCGACGCGGAGCCGAAGGTCGCCGCGCTGACCATGCCGACCTCACCCTCGCCGCCGAACGCGCGGGGCAGGAAGGGAGCGAGGTGCGACTTGACCGCGCACGGGCCGACGCCCGGGCCGCCGCCGCCGTGGGGAATGCAGAAGGTCTTGTGCAGGTTGAGGTGCGAGACGTCCGAGCCCCACTTGCCCGGCTTGGCCACGCCGACCAGGGCGTTCATGTTGGCGCCGTCGGTGTAGACCTGGCCGCCGTGCTTGTGCACCGCTTCGCAGATGGCGACCACGTCTTCCTCGAACACGCCGTGCGTGGAGGGATAGGTGATCATGATCGCGGCGAGACGATCGGCGTACTTCTCGGCCTTCTCGCGGATGTCGTCGACGTCCACGTTGCCGTTCGCGTCGCAGCGGGTGACGACGACCGTCATGCCGCACATCTGCGCCGACGCGGGATTGGTACCGTGCGCCGATTCCGGGATGAGGCAGATGTCGCGATGGCCTTCGCCGCGCGAGCGGTGGTAGGCGCGGATGGCGAGCAGGCCGGCGTATTCACCCTGTGCGCCGGAGTTCGGCTGCAGGCTGACGGCATCGTAGCCGGTGCATTCCACCAGCATCGCTTCCAGCTCGTCGATCAGCTGCTTGTAACCCTGCGCCTGGTCGGCCGGGGCCAGCGGATGGATGTTCGCGAACTCGGGCCACGTCACCGGGATCATCTCGGCGGTGGCGTTGAGCTTCATGGTGCACGAGCCCAGCGGGATCATCGTGCGGTCGAGCGCGAGATCCTTGTCGGCCAGGCCGCGCAGGTAGCGCAGCAGTTCGTGCTCGCTGTGATGCGTGTTGAACACCGGATGCTGGAGGAAGTCGACCTCGCGCAGCAGGTCCTTCGGCAGGGCGTCGTGGACCTCGGCGTCGAGCGCGTCGATGTCGCCGACGCTGGCGCCGAAGACACCGGCGAGCGAGACGATATCCGCGCGGGTGGTGGTCTCGTCGAGGCTGATGCCGACGCTGGACGCGTCGATGGCGCGCAGGTTGATGCCAGCGGCGGTGGCCTTGGCGTGGATCGCCGCGGCCTCGACACCGGTGACATGCAGCGTGTCGAAGAAGTCGCCGCCGACGGCGACACCGGCGTTGCGCAGCGCCGTGGCGAGGATCGCCGCGAGGCGGTGCGTGCGGCGCGCGATGCGCACCAGGCCTTCCGGACCGTGGTACACGGCATACATGCTGGCCATCACGGCGAGCAGCACCTGCGCGGTGCAGATGTTGGACGTGGCCTTCTCGCGACGGATGTGCTGCTCGCGCGTCTGCAAGGTGAGGCGATAGGCCGGCTTACCCTCGGTATCCACGGAGACGCCGATCAGGCGGCCCGGCATCGAGCGCTTGTATGCGTCACGGCAGGCGAGGTAGGCCGCGTGGGGGCCACCGAAGCCGTAGGGCACGCCGAAGCGCTGCGTGTTGCCCACCACGATGTCCGCGCCCCAGCTGCCCGGCGCGGCGATCAGGGTGAGCGCGAGCAGGTCGGTGGCGACGCAGACGACGCCGCCACGCGCGTGCGTCGCATCGGCCAGGGCCTTGTAGTCGTTGATGCGGCCGAAGGTGTTCGGGTACTGCAGCAACACGCCGAAGCTGTCCACCGTGGCGCCTTCGCCGTCGTCGCCCACATGCAGTTCGATGCCGATGCCATCGGCACGGGTGCGCAGCACTTCGAGCGTCTGCGGATGCACGTCCCGGGAGACGAAGAACACGTTCGACTTCGACTTGGCGGAGCGCTTGGCCAGCGCCATGGCCTCGGCCGCGGCGGTGCCTTCGTCGAGCAGCGACGCGTTGGAGATGTCCATGCCGGTGAGGTCGGCGACCATCGTCTGGAAATTGATCAGGGCCTCCATGCGGCCCTGCGAGATCTCCGCCTGGTACGGCGTGTACGCCGTGTACCACGCCGGGTTCTCGAGCACGTTGCGCAGGATCACGTTCGGCGTGAGCGTGCCGTAGTACCCCTGGCCGATGAAGCTGCGGAAGACGGTGTTGCGGTCGGCGATCGCGCGGATCTTCGCCAACGCCTCTTCCTCGGTGATCGCGGCGGGCAGGGCGAGCGGAGCAGGCGATTTGATCGAACCGGGAACGATGGCGTCGGTGAGCGCGTCGAGCGTGTCGTGGCCGACCACGCGCAGCATCTCGGCGATCTCGGTGTCGTTGGGGCCGATGTGGCGCTCGATGAAGGCGCCGTGGTTCTCGAGGTCGCGCAGCGAAGGAGAGGTTTTATGGCTCATGGGCTTGGAGGCATCCGAAATAACGCGCCGTGCCGGCACGTGGGGCGCCCCTCTGTCCTTTTGCCTGAGAGTTTGGAGGCGGAGCCTCTTGCACCTTCGGCGCCGGATCGAACCGGTCTCTCCAGAGTGATGACCGCGCGGTGGTTTTGGGGCCTGAGCGATTACGGGCGTTGCGCCTTCGGCAGCGGGTCCTTCCGCTTCTCCCACCGTGCATTACCCGACCGATTATACAGGGGTGGAGGGCAGGGAAGAGGGCCGTCGATGGATGAGGCCGGGAGGAAACGGGCAGATGTCCAGGGCCCGCGTAGGCGATGCCCCGCGTCCCTGTGGGTGTCGGCGGCGATTCGCACGGAAGTTCCTGCTGTAGCGGAGTAGCTGTGTCGACATCTTCGCTCATCGTGTGGGGAACGGCGGGTAAATGTGCGTTTCTTCCCGTTGGGCAGATGGGCTGGAGTGAGAATGCTCTCACTGGGTAGCGGCCAGACGGGACTAACGTCGAAACCGGACTACGCACAAGGAGGTCCCCCATGAGAATCCCCACTCTTGCTATCCGTTCCCTCACGCTGGCCATCGGTTTCGGTCTGGCCTTTCACTCGGCCGCGTCCGACCTGACGGCGGTCCCGACCCGGCTTGCCGCCTCCACCAAGGACGCGAACGGAAATCCCGCCCTGCCGTCATCGGCGACGCTGGTGGTTTTCGGTTCGCCGGTCGGCCCTTCGCGGCCGGACAACCGGGGCGCCGCGACGATGTCCGCCGCCAGCCTTCTATCGGACGATATCGACCGGTTGTCGTCCCTGGCGCCCGGCGACGTGCTGGCGGTCCTGGACGCGGACGTTCTTCCACTTGCCGAAGACCAGGCCGTGTCGTTGAAGCGATTGTTCGATGCTGGCGTTCCTGTCCTGTTGCGAAGCGACGGGCAAGCGCCGGCGGCTCCTTCCCTGATCACGTCGCTGTTCGGCATCGCGCCGACGGCCGGCGACGCCTTGTTCCATCGGAACGCGGATGGCGGGGTGGAGGTATTCGCCGCACCGGAAGGGCAGGAGGCGGGCGTGGCGAATCTTCTCTCGGCCATGATGGCCGGTGTGCGGCGGCAACCTGATCCGGCTGAGGGCGGGCAGTACCGCCTGGCGGCAGAGCCGGACGTGGCCGAGGGTGCGGCGGTGCTGCCCGCCCGGCATTTCGACGTCAACTTCGTCGATCCCTCCGGTGAGATAACGGGCGGTACGGGCATCGACATCGTGCGTAGCCGTACCCGCTCGACCGATCTCAAGCTCGTCACCTTGACATCGAAGGTTTCGGTGAAGCCGAGACGCGCGGGCATTGTCGATGGAGGCCGGGATAGGAAAAACCTGTGGGGCGCCTACCTGCCATTGAAATACCGCCTTCAGCACAACCTGGCGGCGGAGGGTGTCACGCCGACCTATCTGGATCACTTTCCCGTGACGGACGGCCGCACCGAATACACGCAGGTCGATACCGAGAATCGCGGTTTCACCATCGGCGGTTCCACCGGGACAGAGCTGAGTTCGACAGGCAAACCCGACGACGTGCTCGCTTCGAAGGTCCCGTTCAATCTTTCCTTCGGTTATGAGCACAAGTGGCAAACGAGCCTCAGCATGACGTTCAAGGATTATTCGGTGCTGTCCGCTCCCGGTGGACCCGGTTCGGTGTCATGGGAGGCCTTGATCGCGCCAAAGCTGGTGAATGTCCTCGTCAAGCGCTGGGGTGCCGACCTGCCCCAGCTGACCGAGGAAAAGATGACATCGATGATGCGTGCCGCGGCGTTCAACACGCTATCGCAGTGGAAGCTCCCGGGTGACTACGAAGGCATGGCCAAGGTAACCGTCTCCGGGGGCTACGACCTCGACAGGAAAACGTGGTGGTGGGAGCGCACCAACGTGCGCCACGACAAGGGAGTGGATACACGGTCCGTGTTTGCCGACTTCGTACTGGACATGTCCGACCCGTACCTCTCCGCGGAGATCACGGTGCTGATCCGTAGCGCCACCGGTTCGGGCGCTTGCCTGCGCGACAACCAGGGTAGCGTGGGCCTGGCTCCCTGCAACGCGACCGACCGGCGACAGATGTGGGGGCTGGATGCGTCCAGCCGCTACGTCAATCGCGGCTCGCTCCGTTGCCTTTCCGTGCAGCCCGCCACCCGGAGCGTGATCACGGATACCTGCGAGAACATCACCTATGAGAAACAGTGGCAGTGGCGGGCGGATCGACTCCACTCGCTGGTGGATCACGGCAACTACCGCCTCTATGTCGAAGGAGGCGCGGTGCACTATCACGCACCGGCGGGACGCTTCGAGGATTATCCCGTGAATCCTTACGGCTCTCCGCTCGAGCCATGGACGAACTATCCCAATTCCCCCCGTCCCGGCATCGATGTGCAGCCCGCTCCGCTTGGCGGCCGGCCACTGCAGATCGGGCCCGAATGGGCTTCGTTCCAACGGGTCGGTGAGGATCAGCGCTGGCGCGTCGAGATTCTCCGGACGGGGTTGTAGCGTCTTTCTGAACCCCGGAAACAACGAAGCCCCGCATCGCTGCGGGGCTTCGTCTATAATTGGTGCCCAAGAGAGGACTCGAACCTCCACGGTTTTACCCGCTAGTACCTGAAACTAGTGCGTCTACCAATTCCGCCACCTGGGCAGGTGTCTCGAAACAGCTTCGCTGTCCCGTGAGCCGCGTAGATTAGGTAGGTCGAGGAAACTTGTCAACGATTTCGCCCCCCGGATGTGAAACTATTCCACGTCCCCCTTCAAAGGTCCTTACGTGACGAAGAAACAGAAAGGTTCGGGAGCCGACCGCGGCCCCCGTAAACCCAAGGCCAGGCCGGCCGTGGTCGATCCCCATGCCGACCGGGAGGCCCAGCGTTACGACCAGCCGATCCCCAGCCGCGAGGCCATCCTGGCCCTGCTGGAGGAGCGCGGCGAACTGCTGATGGCCGAAGATATCGCCCGTTCCCTCCGCCTGTTCACCGATTACGAGATCAACGCGCTGGACCGCCGCCTGGGCGCCATGGTCCGCGACGGCCAGCTCCTGCGGAACCGCCGCGGAAGCTATGCCCCCGCGGAGAAGCTCAGCCTGATTCCCGGCCGGGTCATCGCCAATGCCGAGGGCTACGGCTTCCTGCGTCCGGACGAGGGCGGGGAAGACCTCTATCTCTCTCCGTCGCAGATGCGCAGCGTGCTGCACGGCGACCGCGTGCTCGCCAGCGTGGTCGGTATCGACCGCCGTGGACGCCGCCAGGGCGCTATCGTGGAAGTGCTGGAGCGGCGCTCGCCGCGCCTCGTCGGCCGCGTGGTCGTCGAGAACGGCGTGACCCTGGTGGAGCCCGACGACCGCCGCCTGCACCAGAACATCATGATCCCCGCTGGCCGCGACGCCGGTGCCCGTTCCGGCGAGATCGTGGTGGTCGAGATCACCGACCCGCCGACACCGCACCGCGGTCCCATGGGCACGATCCGCGCCGTGCTGGGCGAGCGCCTGGAGCCGTCGCTGGTGGTGGAAATGGCGATCGCCAGCCACGACCTGCCGCACGAATGGCCCGCCCAGGTCGTACGCCAGGCGGAGGAAGTGGAGCCCAAGGTCACCGCCGAGGAGCGCAAGGGCCGCGTCGATATCCGCAAGCTGCCGCTGGTCACGATCGACGGCGAGGACGCCCGCGACTTCGACGACGCCGTCTATGCCGAAGCGCTGAAGGGCGGCGGCTTCCGCCTCATCGTCGCCATCGCCGACGTGTCGCATTACGTGCCCGTGGGTACGCCGCTCGACGTCGAAGCCTACGATCGCAGCACGTCCACCTATTTCCCCGGTTTCGTCGTGCCGATGTTGCCGGAAACATTGTCCAACGGCATCTGCTCGCTCAATCCCAAGGTCGACCGCCTGTGCATGGTCTGCGACATGGAGATCGACGAGGAAGGCGAGGTCGTCCGGTCGAAGTTCTACGACGCGGTGATGTACTCGCACGCTCGGCTCACCTATAACAAGGTGTGGCAGGCCGTGGGCGAGCGCAACGCCGATGTGCGCGACGAGATCGCGGACGTGCTTCCGCAGGTGGAGACCCTGCATCGTCTCTACAAGGTGATGGCGAAGGCGCGCAAGCGCCGCGGCGCCATCGACTTCGAGACACCCGAAGTGAAGTTCCGCCTGGCTCCGTCGGGTGACGTCGTCTCCATGGGTGCCAGCGACCGCAACGACGCGCACAAGCTGATCGAGGAATGCATGATCGCCGCGAACGTGCAGGCGGCGAGGTATCTCTCGAAGCGGAAGATCCCGGCGCTCTATCGCGTGCATGCGTCGCCGCCGGCGGAGAAATACGACGATCTCCTGCAGTTCCTGCGCGAGTTCAAGCTGAAGATGCCGCCCGCCGACGAGGTCACTCCCGCCGACTTCTCCGCCTTGCTCAAGAAGGTGCACGATCGTCCCGAAGCGGAACTGATCCAGTCGGTGCTCCTGCGCGCGCAGAGCATGGCCGTATACCACCCGGAGAACCAGGGCCACTTCGGCCTGGCGCTGGATGCCTACGCGCATTTCACTTCTCCGATCCGCCGCTATCCCGACCTGCTCGTGCATCGCGCCATCCGTTACGCGCTGACCAAGGGCAAGCCGGCCGACTACACGTACAGCGAGGGCCAGATGGCCTCGATGGCCGTGCATTGCTCGCAGCGCGAGCGTCGTGCGGAAGAGGCCGAGCGCGATGTCGACGAGCGCTTCAAGTGCGCCTGGATGGAGAAGCATGTCGGTGAGGAATTCGCCGGCACGATCACCGGGGTCACGTCGTTCGGCTTGTTCGTCGAACTGGCGGCGTCGCGCGTATCCGGTCTCGTCCATGTCTCGCAGTTGCCGAACGACTACTACAAGTTCGACCCGGTCCGTCATTTGCTGTCCGGCGAGCGGACGGGAGCCAGCTATCGCCTCGGCGATTACGTGAGCGTGCAGGTGCTGCGCGCGAGCCTGGAAGATCGCAAGATCGATTTCCGTCTCGTGGCGCGTCTGGCCGCATTGCCGAAGCCGCCTCCGCCGGTCGTTGCCGCACCCGCGCCGGCGTCTCGCTCGGGTATGGCGGAGGCCGGGAAGGCGTTCGGTCGTGCCGCGAAGAAGGCGGTGGGGCGGATCTTCGGCAAGAAGACCAAGGCGCCGGTTGTCGCCGAGCCGGTGGCGGAGCATCATCCGCGGCCTGCTCGTCAGGGGGCTGACGAGACGGAGGGTGCGGGTGTCGGGCGCAAGCGCGCTTCCCACCAGGGTCGCGATGCCGCGCCGCCGAAGGATGGGGCTCGTTCCAGCGGTGGTAATCGGGGGCGGCAGGGCGCGGGGAGCGAGGGGCCTGCATCCAGGAAGGGCGATGCGCCGCGCAACGACGTGGCGAAGGGTCGTGGACCGAAGAACGCCCAGCCCACGAAACAATCCGGAACCAGGACGGCGGCCAAGGTGGCGCCAGTGAAGAGCGCACCCGCGAAAACCGCGGCCAAGAGCGCGCGACGTAGACCCAGGAGCAAGCCGCAAGCATGAGTGAGTCGTGGATCGTCGGGATCAATCCGGTCGAAGGCGCGCTAGCCAACGACCCGGATCGTGTCCGTGAAGTATTGATCGAGCAGAATTCGAAGAACGCGCGCGTGAACGAGATCGCCGCGCAAGCGCGCAAGCTCGGCCTGCCGGTGAAGCCGGTGGGCAAGGAGCAACTCGAGAAGCTCGGTGGCGAAGCACGCCACCAGGGGGTGATCGCCCGTTATGAGACGCCGCCGCTGCGTGGGGAGAACGACCTCCCCGCGTTGCTCGACGCGGCAGGGTCCGAAGCCTTGGTGCTGGTGCTCGACGGGGTCACCGATCCGCATAACCTCGGTGCTTGCCTGCGTAGCGCCGCGGCCGCGAACGTGACCGCCGTGGTGGTGCCGAAGGATCGCGCCGTCGGCATCACGCCGACGGTTCGTCGTGCGTCGGCTGGTGGCGCCGATCTCGTGCCGGTGATCGCCGCGACCAATCTCGCCCGCGCGATGCGCCTGCTCAAGGACGCCGGCGTGTGGATCACGGGGCTGGACGGCGATACCAGCCAGTCCATCTACGACATCGACCTCAAGGGCCCGGTGGCATTGGTGATGGGCAGCGAGGGCGATGGCATGCGCCGTCTCACCCGTGACACCTGTGATTTCGTCGCGAAGATCCCGATGCCCGGGGGCATGGAAAGCCTCAATGTCTCGGTGGCCACGGGTATCGTCTTGTTCGAAGCGTTGCGTCAGCGAGGAGGCAAGCGATGAATCTGTTCTGGCACGACTGGGCTGGCCTGATCGGTGTCACCCTGGTGTTGGTGGCGTTCTTCCTGCTCCAGGCGCACAAGCTGTCGGGCCAGGGTTACCCGTACCAGGTGATGAACCTGGTGGGCGCCTTCGGCATTCTTCTTTCGCTGATCTTCGGTACGTTCAATCTCTCCGCGTTCCTGCAGGAGATGGCATGGTTCCTGATCAGCGTGTACGGCATCGTGCGCGGCGTGAAGGCGAAGAAAGCGGCCGCGGCACCCATGCTGTAGCGATCTCGGTGAAAAGATCCTCGTAGGGATCCGGGTGGGAGAGATCTAGGTCGGAGGAATCTGGGTAGGAGGGATCCGGGTGGGAGCCGACCCTGTCGGCGACGGGTGTTTCCCTCAGGCCCATGTGGGAGCCGACTTTGTCGGCGATGGGTGCTTGCCTCGAACTGGCCCGCTGCCGCGGGATCGCCGACAAGGTCGGCTCCCACCCGGTGGTCGCTAGCCTGGGTCAGGGGTTATACAAAGTGTATCGCTAGCTCGGTCAGCAAAGGATTGCACGAAGTGTGTCGCTAACTCGGGTCAGCGGGGGGTTACACGGGCTGTGTAGAATGTTCGTCGGATCGGCGCAATGCCGGTCCGCATGCGGGGACGGCCCCGCGATGCGCATCATCTCCGCGGGGACGACCCCGCCTGTGCGGAGTCGCTTCCATGTATTGGTCCATCCTTGTACTCGCCGGTCTGTTCGAGATCGCCTGGGCCGTCGGCCTGAAATACACCGAAGGCTTCACTCGCCTCGTGCCAAGCGTGTTGACCGGCACGGCGATGACGATAAGCATCGTGTTGCTGGCGTTCGCCACCAAGAAACTGCCGCTGGGCACGGCTTATGCGGTGTGGACCGGCATCGGCGCGGTCGGCGCGGTCACGATGGGGATCGTGCTCTTCGGTGAATCGGCGCAGCCGTCGCGGCTGCTGTGCGTCGGGTTGATCGTGGTGGGGATTCTCGGGCTCAAGCTGACTTCGGCGGGTTGAATCGCTGGATCGCTGGAGGGAGAGGGCTATCCTGTCGCCGCTGAAGCGGCTCCCACACGGGCCAGACAGGCTACAGGCCGTCTTTGTGCGGGAGCCGCTTAATGTGGGAGCCGCTTCAGCGGCGATGCCCTCAGGGCTTGTCGAAATCCGGGCTCGCCGTCGTGTCGCGCTTCGTGCGCGGAGCCACCAGCGGTTCACCGTGGACCACGAACCAGACGTTCTCGGCGATGTTCGTCGCGTGGTCGCCGATGCGCTCGATGTTCTTGGCCATGAACAACAGATGCGTGCACGGCGTGATGTTGCGCGGGTCTTCCATCATGTAGGTAAGAAGGGCGCGGAACACCACCGTGTAGGCCTCGTCGAGGTCCGCATCCGACTTCCACACCTCATAAGCCGCCTCGGCATCCTGCTCGTCGTAGGCCTTGAGCACATTGCGCAGCTGGTCGGCGGCGAGTTCGGCGAGGTTGGCCAGGCCGCCCGCCGCCGTGATCGGCGCCACGCGGCTGAGTGGAATGGAGCGCTTGGCCACGTTGGCGGCATAGTCGCCGATGCGCTCGATGTCCGCGGCGATGCGCAGGGCCGCGAAGACGTTGCGCAGGTCGCCGGCGATCGGTGCACGCAGTGCGAGCAGGCGGACCACGTCCTGGCTCACTTCCTGCTCGAGCGCGTCCAGGGCGTCGTCGTTGTCGACCACGCGCTGGGCGGCACGCTCGTCGCGGCGCTCGACCACGTCGATGGCCGCTTCGAGCTGCGCAAGCGCCAGTTCGCCCATCCTGACGATCTCGCCGGTGAGACGCTTCAGTTCGCTGTCGTAGCTCTTGATGATGTGTTCGTGCGGATTGTTCATCGCGGGACCTCGGAGTAGGGGGCGCTTAGCCGAAACGGCCGGTGATGTAGTCTTCGGTCTGCTTCTTGTCCGGCTTGGTGAAGATCTTCTCCGTCCGGTCGAATTCGATCAGCTCGCCCATGTACATGAACGCCGTCATGTCCGAGCAGCGTGCCGCCTGCTGCATGTTGTGCGTCACGATGACGATCGTGAAATCCTTCTTGAGCTCTTCCACCAGCTGCTCGATGCGGCTGGTGGCGATCGGGTCCAGCGCCGAGGTCGGTTCGTCGAGCAGCAGCACTTCGGGCTTCAGCGCGATGCCGCGGGCGATGCACAGGCGCTGCTGCTGGCCGCCGGAAAGACCGAGGGCGCTCTGCTTGAGCTTGTCCTTCACCTCATCCCACAGCGCCGCGCCGCGCAAGGCCTGTTCCACGCGGCTTTCCATCTCCGAGCGCGAGAGCTTTTCATGGTGACGGATGCCATAGGCGACGTTCTCGAAGATGGTCATCGGGAACGGCACCGGCTTCTGGAACACCATGCCCACCTTGCTGCGCAGGCGGTTCAGCGAGTACTTCGGATCGAGGATGTTCTCGCCGTCCAGGACGATCTCGCCGCTGGCGCGCAGGTTCGGGTAGATCGCGTAGATGCGGTTGAAGATGCGCAGCAGGGTGGACTTGCCGCAGCCGGAAGGCCCGATGATCGCGGTGACCTTCTTCTCCGGCACGTCCATGGCGATGTTCTTGATCGCGTGGAAATCGCCGTAGTGGAAGTTCACGTCGCGTACGGTCATCTTCGCCGGCACTTGGCCAAGGTCGACGCCCGAGGCGTGCGGCGACGTGCCGAAGCCCGGCTGGGAGGCGACTTCGTTCATGTTAGTCATGGGACACCTTGGAGCGCGAGAAGATGAAGCGGGCGATCAGGCTGAGCGCCAGCACGAACATGGTCAGCACGAAGGCACCGGCCCAGGCCAGGGTATTGATGTCCGGGCTGGGGTCCTTGGTGTATTCGTAGATGATCTGCGGCAGGCTCGGCATCTTGTCGATCGGGTTGAAGGTCATGAAGTTGTTGCCGAAGGCCGTGAACAGCAGCGGCGCGGTTTCGCCGCTGATGCGGGCCAGGGCCAGCAACACACCGGTGACGATACCCGAGCGCGCGGCGCGGATCAGGATCTGCATCGTCAGCTTCCACTGCGGCACGCCGAGCGACAGCGCGGCTTCGCGCAGCGTGCCCGGTACCAGGCGCAGCATCTCGTCGGTGGTGCGGACGATGACGGGCAGGGCGATCAAGGCCAGCGCGATGCCACCCGCGATACCCGAGAACGTCACGTCACCGTTGGTCAGCCACTTCGACGGCAGCACGATCACGGTGTAGACGAACAGGCCCAGCACGATCGACGGCGCCGAAAGCAGGATGTCGTTGAGGAAGCGGATGGTCGGGCCGAGCCGCGAGCGCAGCGAATATTCCGCCAGCCACGTGCCGGCGGCGACACCGATGGGGGTGGCGATCAGGATGCCGAGCACGTTGAGGATCAGGCTGCCGACCATGGCGTTGGCCAGGCCGCCTTCCTCGCGGTAGGCCGTGATCTTCGTGAAGAGCTGTGGTTTCAGGCCCGCGATGCCCTGGCTGAGGGTTTCCCACAGGATCCAGGCCAGGAACAACAGGCCGATGGCCGTGGCGACGATGCTGAAGGCCATCGCCGCTATGTTCTTGATGCGACGCTTCGTGTAGAGCGAGGCGGACATTACCTGCCCTCCTTCGTGGCGAGCCGGCGGAGCATGAGGCGCGCGATGAGCAGCACGATGAAGGTCACCACGAAGAGCAGGAAGGCCAGCGCCATCAGGGCCGACTTCTGCAGGCCCTCGGCTTCGCCGAACTGGTTGGCGATGGTCGAGGCGATGGAACTGCCGGTCTCGAGGATCGACGGGGTGAACTTGAAGGTATTGCCGAGCACGAAGGCCACGGCCATGGTCTCGCCGAGGGCACGGCCCAGGCCGAGGAAGATGCCGCCGATCACGGCGGTGCGGGTGTAGGGCACCACGATGTCCCAGACCACTTCCCACGTGCTCGAACCCAGCGCATAAGCGGACTCCTTCAGGCGTGTCGGCACCGTCTGGAATACCTCGCGCATCACGGAGGAGATGAAGGGGATGATCATCACCGCCAGGACCAGGCCCGCGGTGAGCACGCCCGCGCCGAAGAACGGGTACTCGCTGGAGAAGAACTTGGCGATCCATGGCACGTGCTGGACCAGCCACGAGACCTGGCCGTCCGGCGGATCGGCGCTGAAGTTGTTCATCAGCCAGGGCTTGATGTGCTCGGCGACGAACGGGGCGAAGATGAAGAGGCCCCACATGCCGTAGATGATCGAAGGGATGCCGGCCAGCAGTTCGATGGCCGAACTGACCGGACCGCGCAACCAGCCGGGCGCGATCTCGGTAAGGAAGAGGGCGATGCCGAAACTCACCGGCACGGCGAACACCAGGGCGATGACGGCGGTGGTGATGGTGCCGATCACCGGCACCAGGGCACCGAACTGGTTGTTGCCAGGATCCCAGGCGTCGCTGGTGAGGAAACCCCAGCCGAAGGTGGCGAAGGCATCGCGGCCGAGCCAGAGGGTGGACAGTGCCGCGCCGATCAGGGTGATCAGGACGAGCAGCGCACAGGCCTTCAGGACCCAGCCGAAAAGCCGGTCGTTGCGTGCGTCGGTTGCGTTTCGGCCCGCCTCGATCGCGCGATCGGCGTTCGGGACGGCGTTGCTGACGGTGGCATGCATGATGGTTCGGGTTCCCGGGCCTATGCAGACGTGTGGGCCGCCGCCCCTGTCGGAACGGCGACCCCTTGGACGATACTCTGGGCCCGCTATGTGTCAGCCGGACTGTCGAGATCGGGTCAGTTCTTGAACTCGGAAGCCCAGTAGGCTTCGATCTGCTGCACCAGCGGCGCCGGCAGGGCGACGTAATCGAGCGAGGCGGCCTGCGCCTGGCCCTTTTCCAGCGACCACTTGAAGAAGTCGAAGGCGACCTTGGCGTGCGAGGCGTTCTTGGCCTTCTTGTACATGATCACCCAGGTCGTCGCCGTGATCGGCCACGCCTGCGCGCCCGGGGCGTTGGTCATGATCAGGTTGAAGTCCTTGGCGCTCTTCCAGTCGGCCGTGGCGGCCGCGGCGGCGAAGCTGTCGGCGTTCGGCTGTACCCACTGGCCGGCGGCGTTCTGCATCTGCGCGTAGGAGAGCTTGTTCTTGGTGGCGTAGGCGTATTCCACGTAGCCGATCGAGCCCGGGATCTGGCGCACGTACTGCGCGACGCCCTCGTTACCCTTGCCGCCCACGCCCGCCGGCCACTCGACGGCCGTGCCGAACTTCACCTTCGACGCCCACTCCGGGCTGACCTTGGACAGGTAGTTGGTGAAGTTGAACGAGGTGCCCGAGCCGTCCGAGCGATGCACCACGGTGATCTTGACGTCGGGAATCTTCACGCCGGGGTTCAGCGCGGCGACGGCCGGGTCGTTCCAGCGGGCGATCTTGCCCAGGTAGATGTCGGCGAGCAGCTTGCCGTCGATCTTGATCTGGCCGGGGGCGATGCCCTGCAAGTTGACGATGGGCACGATGCCGCCGACGACGACCGGGAACTGGCCGAGGCCGAACTTGGTCAGGTCTTCCGCGCTCATCGGGGCGTCGGAGGCGCCGAAATCGATCGTGCCTTCCTTGATCTGGGCGATGCCCGCACCCGAGCCGACCGACTGGTAGTTCAGCTTGTTGCCGGTGTTCTCAGCATACGTCGCCGACCACTTCGACAGGACCGGGTAGACGAAGCTCGAGCCGGCGCCCGTGATGTCGGTAGCCTGGGCGGACATGCCGAAAAGGGACGCGGCGACGAGCGCTGCAATACGGAGTTTGTGTGTGAACACGGAGCTTTCCTCGGGTGAATGAGTGTCGGGCGAGGCCCGCCCGGGGCTGTATTCCAGCCCTGCCGTGTTGCAATGAGACGTACCGAATGTTGCAGCGGTATGACACCCGCCTTTTTGGTGTCATATTCAGGAACTTACGAAACGTCTCAGACCGCGATCGAAGCCGCCATTTCGCGCTCGGCAAGCTCCAGTCGACGCCAGCGGTTGACGATTTCGCAGAAAAGCTCCGCCGTGCGCTCCGCATCGTAGATGGCCGAGTGCGCCTCCCGGGTGTCGAAAGAGAGACCCGCGGCCAGCACCGCCTTGCTCAGCACCGTCTGCCCGTAGGCGAGGCCACCGAGGGTGGCGGTGTCGAAGCAGCTGAAGGGATGGAACGGGTTGCGCTTGTGGCCCGTGCGGCGCACGGCCGCGTTGAGGAAGGCCAGGTCGAAGGCGGCGTTATGGCCCACCAGCACCGCCCGCTGGCATTCGGCGGCCTTTACCGCGTCGCGTATCGCATTGAACACATGATCGAGTGCCTGGCGCTCGGGCAGGGCACCACGAAAGGGGTGGTCCGGGTCGATCCCCGTGATTTCCAACGAACGCGGGTCGATGTTGGCGCCGGGGAACGGTTCCACGTTCGCCGAGACCGCCGCCTGCGGCACCAGGAAGCCCGAGGACTCCATGGCGATGGGCACCACCGCGATTTCCAGCAGGGCGTCGCGTTCGGCATCGAAACCGCCGGTCTCGACATCGACGATGACCGGCAGGAATCCCCTGAACCGCCCGGCCATGCTCGAAGCGGTGCTGTTACTCGTCGTATCCATCCTTAAAGGATATCAGCCCGGGACCCGCGCCGGCACGCGCCCCGGCGGACCCGGGCGTTAAGGGAGTGTGCGCGTGTCTCGGATCTGTAACAAAAAAGGCATGGAACGGTAAAGGCGACGGCTCATTCTTCGCGCCGTTGGGCCCTTTTGAGGATTTTCGGACAGAAAAGTCTCAGGAGGGGTCAGGGGTTCCACACACATCCATCCTTAAGCGGAGAAATCCCATGCGTTCCAAGTTGCTCACGGTGGCCATCGCTGCCGGTCTGGGCGTGACCAGCTTCTCGGCCCTTGCCGCGACGCCCAAGTCGCAGCAGCCGGCCCGGGTCACGGTCGACGCCGCCACCCTTCAGCAGCTGCAGGCGCAGCTCGCCGCGCTCCAGGCCAAGGTCTCCGAGCTGGAGAGCAAGCAGGAAGCCCAGGCCGACGCGCAGATCGAAACGGCCAAGGCCGTCAACGACGTGCAGGTCGCTGCCACCAAGCCGACCGAAGACCTCTCCAAGAAGCTCGATGCGCTGAACAAGCTGGTCGACAACACCCATGTCGGCGGCACGATGTTCTTCGACGTGTCGAACATGAGCCACACCGAGAAGCTCGGCACGCAGCCGAGCCAGCACAAGGACGGCCATGGCGCCGTCAACGGCACTGGCTTCGATGTGAAGCGCTTCTACCTGACCGTCGACCACAAGTTCGACGACGTCTGGTCGGCCAACCTGACCACCGACTTCAACTACCAGTCGACGCTGTCACAGACCAGCCTCTTCGTGAAGAAGGCCTATGTGCAGGGCAAGTTCGACCAGCTGTTCACCGTCCGCTTCGGCGCGGCCGACATGCCGTGGATTCCGTTCGTCGAGAAGTGGTACGGCTACCGCTATGTCGAGAACACCATCACCGACCGCTCGTTCGAGGGTGGCCGCAGCGGCTCGACCGCGACCGCCGGCGGCGTCGGCGCGTTCGGCAACTCGTCCGACTGGGGTGTCCATGCCCTGGGCGCGACCACCGGCGACAACTCGATCAACTACCAGGTGTCGGTCGTCAACGGCCGCGGCTATCGCAACCTGAGCCGTTCGAAGAGCGTGGACACGGAAGCGCGCTTCGGTTACTCGCCGATCGAGCAGATGGTCATAGCCGTGGGCGGTTACTCCGGCAAGCGCGGCAACGACGTCGAGGACGGCGTGCCGACCCGTACCGCCAGCCGTGGCGACGCCATGGTGGCCTGGCGCGACAAGACCTGGGGCGCCGGCGTGGAGTACTTCCACTCCGAGAACTGGGACGACATCCTGAAGTATCAGGGCACCGGTACTCCGCTCTCGGTCAAGGACAAGGCCGATGGTTACTCCGTGTGGGCCGACTGGCACTTCTACGACCAGTTCGCCGTCTTCGCTCGCTACGACCACGTGAGCTACAAGTACACGACGCTGACCGACGTCGAGCGCGAGCTGAAAGACAAGTACTACAACGCCGGTATCTCGTACGACGTGTTGAAGAACCTGAAGCTGGCCCTCGTCTACAAGCACAACCAGCTGGACGGCCCGCTGGCCACCCCGTACCACTACAAGACGAACGAAGTGGGCTTCTGGGGCATGCTGAGCTTCTAAAGAGCATCGGAAAGGAGTTCTGCTCAAGGACGAACGAACGGCGGGCGCAAGCCCGCCGTTTTTTTGCCTTTGGGAAAGGAAAACTCCCATGGCAGCTACCCTTGATGGCAGCCGGCCTTGATGACAGCCACCCGTTGTGAGAGCCGACCTTTGTGGCAGCCGGCCTTTGTGGGAGCCGACCTCTGTGGGAGCCGACCTTGTCGGCGATGGGTGCTTGCGGCAACCTGGCCCGCTGCCGCGGGATCGCCGACAAGGTCGGCTCCCACCAAATCTCTCCCACCAAATCTCTCCCACCAAACCTCTCCCACCAAACCTCTCCCAACAGAGCCTCCAACGGAGCCTCCCCGAGCGGCGGCGTGGCCGGGCTCCGCGAAGAATTTTTCTTGCAGTTGCGAATCGTCTCAGGAATGTGACAGCCATCCGGACGTCCAAATCCAGCACGTCGCGTCCTTCCATCCAGCGTGCAATCACCAAAAAGCCCTTGCTGCATCACGTTTTCGAAGAAAAAACACGGCTCGTCCTGAATTTGGTGCGACGCCGCACTTGCATCCGTCACATTCGCTGGGTAGGTTCGGGTGCATGAACCTTCTTCCGACCGCCACCATGCGTCGCATCGCGAGCACGTTTCTCGTGCTTCTCGCGCTGTTCGTCGTGTGTGCCGGCGTGCAGGCGATGCCGTGCGAGAGGCACGCCTCTTCGGTCATGGAACAGCAATACGCGTCGCCCTCGGGCGACGCCCTCGACGATACCGTGGACCTGGCCGACCAGGACCCCGTGCCCTCGATCGAAGATAACGGTGGCGGCCTGGACGACACCTTCGATGTGCCGCCGCAGCATGCGGTAACCGTGCCGCATCTGGTCGAGGCCCGTCCGCAAGGCATCCTGCCAGCGCCCCGACCGCACCATCCCAGCCTCGATCTGCGCCCTCCCATCGGCTGATCGCGCCGGCGCCGTTCCGCGCGCCCGGCTTCGCCATACCCCCGCAATCCGTTGATCCGTGCGTGCCGGCCAAGCCGGTCGCCAGCGAGAGTGCGCGCTCGCCCCCATTCTCCCCAAAGAGGAACACCGCCATGGAACGTCTCATCCAGGGTTTTCATCACTTTCGTCGCCATATGACCGCCGAACAGCGCGAGCTCTTCGCACGGCTGGCTTCGGGACAGACTCCGCACACGATGTTCATCACCTGCGCCGATTCGCGCGTGATGCCGGAACTGATGTTCGCGGCGCAGCCCGGCGACATCTTCGTCTACCGCAACGTGGGTAACATCGTTCCCCCTTACGCGCAGCACGTCAGTGGCGTGATGGCGGCGATCGAATACGCCGTGTCGGCGCTCAAGGTGCAGCACATCGTCATCTGCGGCCATTCCGACTGCGGCGCGATGAAGGCATTGCAGAATCCGGCCCTGCTGCAAGGCAAGCCGTCGGTCGAGCAGTGGCTCAAGCATGCCGACGTGGCGCGATACGTGGTGGCCGAAAACCGTCCCACCATCCATGGTGAGGAAGGCCTGCGTTACCTCACGGAGGAAAACGTCGTCGGCCAGCTGGAGCACCTGCGTACGCTGCCCGCCGTGGCCGCCGCCATGGCCAATGGAAGCCTGCGCATCCACGGCTGGATCTACGACATCGCCAAGACGGAGATCACCGCTTTCGACCCGGTCGAAGGCCGCTTCCGTCCGCTGGTCGCCGGGGATACGAACGTGCCGGACGCTACCCCGCACGCTCGTTTCTCCACGCGTCCGCCGGTCGCGTCCGCCGCTTAAGGAATGTTCGCCATGCGTGCTTATTTCTCCCAGGGCCTGTTTGGCCGCGACCTCCTAGGATCGGTGGTCGTTTTTCTTGTCGCATTGCCGCTATGCATGGGTATCGCGATCGCGTCGGGCATGCCGCCCAGCGCGGGACTCATCACCGGCATCGTCGGCGGTATCGTCGTGGGCGCCATCGCCGGTTCGCCGCTGCAGGTCAGCGGCCCGGCGGCGGGCCTCGCGGTCCTGGTGTTCGAACTGGTGCGCGAGCACGGCGTGGCCGCCCTTGGCCCCGTCGTGCTTCTTGCCGGCCTGATCCAGATCGCCGCCGGCCTTTGCCGCGTGGGCGTCTGGTTTCGCATGACCTCGCCCGCGGTGGTCGCCGGCATGCTTTCGGGCATCGGCATCCTCATCGTCGCTTCGCAGTCGCACGTGTTGCTCGACGCGGTTCCCAAGGCCCGCGGCCTGGAGAACTTCGCCGCGCTGCCCGGTGCCGTCTGGGAATCGGTGACGGGGGCCGGCGAAGGACAGGCGCCGGCCGCGCTGATGATCGGTCTCGGCACGATCGCGATCATGCTCGCGTGGGAAAAGCTCCGCCCGGCGAGGCTGCGTTTCGTCCCGGGTGCCCTGCTCGCTGTCGTGGCGATGACCGCGGCGGCGCAGTTCGGGGCGTTCGACGTGAAGCGCGTGGACGTGCCATCGAACCTGTTCTCGGCGGTGAACTTGCCGAGCCTGGGCAGCCTGTTCGGCGTGTTCGACGCGACCTTGCTGGTGGCCGCGGCGACCTTCGCCTTCATCGCCAGTGCGGAGACCTTGCTCTCGGCTGCCGCCGTGGATCGCATGCATGATGGCGAGCGCACGAACTACGATCGTGAGCTGACGGCGCAGGGCGTGGGCAACCTCATCTGCGGTTTCCTCGGCGCGTTGCCGATGACGGGCGTGATCGTGCGCAGCGCGGCCAATGTGCAGGCCGGTTCGGCCACGCGCATGGCCGCGATCATGCATGGCGGCTGGCTGCTGGCCTTCGTGATGCTGTTGCCGTGGTTGATGCGGATGACACCGGTCTCGTGCCTCGCGGGCATCCTGGTGTTCACCGGCGTGAAGATGGTCAATCCGAAGCAGATCAAGAGCCTCGCCGCCTATGGCAAGGGCACGGCCGCGGTCTATGTCGCGACCACGCTGGCCATCGTCGCCACGGACCTACTGACGGGTGTCATCGTCGGGTTCGGGCTGTCGCTGCTGCGTCTGGCGCTGCTCTCGTCCAAGTTGAAGATGGACGTGACCCATCACGACGAGCCGGGCATGGCCACGCTGCACCTGGAGGGTTCGGCTACGTTCCTCAAGGTGCCGTCGATGGCGCGCACGCTCGAGCGCATCCCGCCGAACACGCGGCTGTCGGTGATGATGGACCGCTTGCATCACGTGGACCAGGCGTCGCTGGAACTGCTGCGCGAGTGGGGCAGCAATGCGTCGAAGCGCGGTTGTGAATTGATCGTCGACTGGCAGGAGCTCGGGCGTCGGGTGGAGGGTTCCAGGCAGGTTGCCTAGCGCCCGAATCGCCGAATCGCCGACAAGTCGGCTCCCACCAGGTTATCGCAACCCGGTGGGAGCCGACCCTGTCGGCGATGCTCTCAGTCGAGCGCCTTCGTCTTATGCTTGTAAGCACACAAGTCGACGATCGGACAGACAGGGCACTCCGGTTTCCGCGCCTTGCACACGTAGCGCCCATGCAGGATCAGCCAGTGGTGCGCGTCCTGGATGAACTCCTTCGGGATCACCTTGACCAGCTTGTCCTCGACCTTGCGCACGTCCGGTCCCGGGGCGAGGCCCGTGCGATTGGCGACACGGAAGATATGCGTGTCCACCGCCAGGGTCGGCTCGCCGAAGGCGGTGTTCAGCACGACATTGGCCGTCTTCCGACCGACACCGGGCAGTTCCTCCAGCGCTTCGCGTGAGCGCGGCACCTCGCCCGCATAACGGTCGACGAGGATCTGGCTCATGGCGATGAGGTTCTTCGCCTTGTTGTTGTAGAGGCCGATGGTGCTGATGTAGCCCTTCAACTTCTCCAGGCCGAGGTCGAGGATCTTCTGCGGCGTGTTCGCCACGGGAAACAGCTTGCGCGTGGCCTTGTTCACGCCGACATCGGTGGCCTGGGCGGACAACGCCACGGCCGTCAGCAGTTCGAAGGGGGTGGTGTATTCCAGTTCGGTCTTGGGGTGTGGATTCAGCTCGCGCAGGCGGCTGAACATCTCGACCACGTCGGCCTTCTTCACGGATGATCCTTTTTCTTCGCCTTGGCCCGGGCCAGGGCCTCCAGCACGGGATTTCGCGTCGTGGCCGCGGCGACGTCCGCCTTGCTCGCGGCGAGCTTGCGTTCGCGCGCATCGCGTTCGCGGGCGAGCCGACGTTCGCGGTGCTGGAAGCGCGAGCGCGCCGCGTCCGCATGCGCGCGGTCGTCCACCTGGGCCAGTGGCATCGGGTCGAGCGTGATGCAGTCCACCGGGCAGGCGGGCACGCACAGTTCGCAGCCGGTGCAGAGATCGGCGATCACCGTGTGCATCATTTTCGACGATCCGACGATGGCGTCGACGGGGCACACCTGGATGCATTTCGTGCAACCGATGCAGTCGGCTTCGACGATGCGTGCCAGCGTGCGTGGTTTCTCCACGCCATGCGTGGGATCGAGCGGAACGACCGGGCGGTCGAGCAGGGCGGCGAGCCGCGCGATACCGGCGGTGCCACCCGGCGGGCAGCGATCGATACCGGCATCGCCGGCGGCGATCGCTTCCGCATAGGGGCGGCAGCCGTGGAAACCGCATTGCTCGCACTGCGTCTGCGGCAGCAGGTCGTCGATCCGGTCGGCGAGCGATGGCGTCATGGCTGGCGCGTGCCGATGCGGAGGGTCGTCAGCGGACGGTGGCGCCCGGCGCCGCGCCCTGATCGGCATCGAGCAGGAACAGGTCCGCGCCGCCATCACCGGCGGAGAGGATCATGCCCTCGGACAAGCCGAAGCGCATCTTGCGCGGCGCCAGGTTGGCGATGAAGACCACGTTGCGGCCGACGAGTTTTTCGGGCTCGGCATAGGCGGCGCGGATGCCGGAGAAAATCTGGCGCTTGCCCAGCGGGCCGGCATCGAGCTCGAAACGCAGCAACTTGTCCGAGCCTTCGACGAACTCGCAGGCCAGCACCTTGCCGACACGCAGGTCGAGCTTGGCGAAGTCGTCGATGGAAATGGTGGCGTTCGCGGCGGCGTCGGTCATCGGTTTCGGTGCTTCCGTGGTTTTCTTGGCGGATTTGGCGATCGCGGTGACGGCCTTGGCTTGTTCCGCGGGCGAGAAGGATTCTTTCGAGGCCTCGATCATCGCCTCGATCTTCTTCGGATCGAGGCGGCCGAACAGCGGCGAAAAGGCATTGACGGTATGGCCGGACAACTCGCGGCGCGCGTCGGCGAAGTTGGCGATGGGCGCGCCGAGGAAGACTTCCGCCGCCCCGACGGTGACCGGCAGGATCGGCTTGAGCAGGCCGGACAGCAGGCGGAACGCGTTGATGGCGAACGAGCAGACCTGCTGCAGTTCGTCGCGACGCGATTCGTCGCGGGCGATGACCCAGGGCGCCTTGGCGGCGATGTAGCCATTCACGGCGTCGGCCATGGCGACGAAGCGGCGCGATACTTCCGCGAATTCATCCGCCTCGTAGACCGCTTCGATACCGTCGTACTGCGCGAGCAGGTCGCGCCACAGCGCCGTGGCCTCATCGTCGAAGCGATCGGCGAGCGTGCCGCCGAAGTGGGTGTGCAGGAAGCCGGCCGTGCGGCTGGCGATGTTCGCCCACTTGCCGACGAGGTGCGAGTTGACCCGTTCCTCGAACGATTTCAGGTCGAGGTCGACGTCCACCGGCTGCGGGCCGAGCATCGTCGCGAAGTAGTAACGCAGGGCCTCGGGGTCGAGCCCCGTGTCGAGGTAGGTGCGGGCCTGGATGAAGGTGCCGCGCGACTTGGACATCTTCGCGCCGTTCACCGTCAGGTATCCGTTCACGTGCAACGCCGTGGGCGTGCGCATGCCGGCACCGTGCAACATCGCCGGCCAGAACAGGCCGTGGAAGTTGATGATGTCCTTGCCCAGGAAGTGATGCATCTCGGCGGTGCTGTCGGCACCGAGGAAATCGTCGAAGCGCAGGTCCGTCCGCTCGCAAAGCGCCTTGAACGAGGCGAGGTAGCCGACCGGGGCGTCGAGCCAGACATAGAAGAACTTGCCCGGCGCGTCGGGGATGGGAAAGCCGAAATAGGGCGCGTCGCGCGAGATGTCCCAATCGCGCAATCCGCCGTCGAGCCATTCGGCGAGTTTCGCCGTCACGCCACTGTTCGCCACCGGCTTGCCACCGGTGAACTTGCCGTCGAACCAGTCGCGCAGCAGGGTCTCGAACTTGCCCAGCTCGAAGAAGTAGTGCTCCGAATCGCGCAGGATCGGCGTCGCGCCGGACATGACGGAATAGGGGGAGATGAGGTCCGTGGGCGCGTAGGTGGCGCCGCAGTTCTCGCAGTTGTCGCCGTACTGGTCGGGCGTGCCGCAGTTGGGGCAGGTGCCCTTGATGTAGCGGTCCGGCAGGAACATGTCGCGCTCGGGATCGTACAGCTGCTGGATGTCGCGACGGGCGATGTAGCCGCCGTCGCGCAGGCGCGTGTAGATGGCCGTCGCGAGATCCTGGTTCTCCGGCGAATGCGTGGTGTGGTACTGGTCGTAGCTGAAGTGAAAGTCGGTGAAGTCGGCTTCATGGCCGGCGCGGATGCCGGCGATGTAGTCTTCCGGAGACTTCCCGACCTTTTCCGCGGCCAGCATGATCGGCGTGCCGTGGGCGTCCTCGCCGGCGACGTACCAGACCTCGTTGCCCTGCATTCGCTGCGCGCGCGCCCAGATATCGGCCTGGATGTAGCCGAGCATGTGGCCGAGGTGGAGCGGGCCATTGGCATAGGGAAGCGCGTTGGTGACGAGGATGCGACGGGCCATGGGGATCGGGTCAGCTGCGGGACCCGGGATTATGGCATGCGAGCTTCTGTCCTGGCCCCGCGGGCCGTGGCGGTGGCTGCTACGATTCGTCCTCCTTCCCAGCCAAGGCCGCCTGCATGACCCGTCCCGTCCGTCTCGCCATCAGCGGCGCTTCCGGCCGCATGGGGCTCGCGCTGCTCGGGCTCGTGCGTGAGGACGAACGGTTCGAGCTCGCCCGGGCCATCGTCTCTGCCGGCTCGCCGCGACTCGGCAAGGCCGTCCATGGCGACCTTTCCGCGTTGCGCTTCACCGACTGGACCGACGCCGCCGGTGTCGACGTCGTCGTCGACTTCAGCGGACCGGAAGGCCTCGCGGCGGCGCTCGATCATTGCGAGGAAAGCGGCGCTGCGCTGGTCACCGGCACGACCGGGCTTTCCGACGCGCTGGAAGATCGCCTGGCGAAGGCGGCCGATCGCATCGCCGTCCTTCGCGCCGCCAATTTCAGCCTCGGCGTGGCCGTGCTCACGCGCCTCCTGCGGGAAGCCGCGGCAGCCTTGCCCGGATGGGACCTCGACATCGTCGAAGCCCACCACAACCGCAAGGAAGACGCCCCCTCCGGCACCGCGCTGGCGCTCGGCCATGCCGCCGCCGCGGGGCGTGGCGCCACCCTCGAAGAACTGGCCGTCTATTCGCGCGAAGGCCGGCCGGGGGCGCGCAAGGCCGGCACGATCGGCTTCGCCGTCGTTCGCGGCGGCGACATCGTCGGCGAGCACCAGGCCTTGTTGATGGGGCAGGGCGAGCGCATCGAGCTCGGCCACCGCGCGACCGATCGTTCGATCTTCGCGCGCGGGGCCCTCGAGGCCGCCGCATGGATCGCCGGCCGTGCGCCCGGCGCCTGGTCGATCGAAGACGTGATCGCCTCCAAAAGGGCTTGAGATCTCGAAGCCGTGTTAACATCCGCGCCGATGTCATTGGGGAGTAGCCATCCTCGTTCCCCCTGAGGAGTTCGCGTCAACAGACTTGGCGGTCCTTGCGACCCCATGGCGCGAACGGCAGCGACGCATGGAGAGTGCGTCGCCCGCCCGGCGAGACCTTTGGCCATCGACATGCTCACCCGGCCGGGCGAGCGGTGTCGTTGCGCCATCGGTTTTCTCGCGCTCGCCCGGCCTATAAGCGAAACATGCTGCTGACGTGCTTCCTGTTCCTGGTTTCCGCCGGGGCCATCTATTTCGCCTGCGAGTACTTCGTCAACGGCGTCGAATGGTTCGGGCGCAAGCTCAACCTCGGTTCGACCACGACCGGTACCGTGCTGGCCGCCTTCGGTACCGCCTTGCCGGAAAGCGCCGTGACCTTCGTCGCCGTGGTTTTCGGCAAGACGCCGGAGGCGCGCGACATCGGCGTCGGGGCGGCGCTCGGTGGCCCCCTGGTGTTGGCGACCATCGCCTATGCGGTGGTCGGATTCGCTTTATACGCAGGCCGTAAACGCCTGAAAAGGCCGGATACGCGGGTCCGGGTGGATAACCGGCGGCTGGCGCGCGACCAGTCGTGGTTCCTCGCGATCTTCGTCGTCAAGGTGGGCCTGGGCCTCGTCGCCTTCAGCTGGAAGCCGTGGCTGGGCGTGCTGTTCCTGCTGTCGTACGCGTTCTACGTGTGGCGTGAAATGCGCGACGACACCAGCGGGCCGGACGACGAGGAGCTGGAGCCGCTGACCTTCCGGCCGCACGAGGCTAACCCCGGCATGAGCTGGGTGATGTTGCAGACGGGGCTGGCCCTGGTGGTGATCGCCATCGCCTCGCGCACGTTCGTGTGGCAGCTGGAAGCGCTGGGCGCGTTCTTCCACCTGTCGCCGCATCTGGTCGCGCTGGTGTTGAGTCCGGTCGCCACCGAATTGCCCGAGACGGTGAATGCGCTGATCTGGGTGCGCCAGGGCAAGGAGCGGCTGGCGCTGGCGAACATCTCCGGGGCGATGATGATCCAGGCGACGATTCCCAGTTCGTTGGCGCTGTTCGCGACGCCGTGGCTGTTCGACACGCCGCTGATCGTGGCGGGCGTGATCACGGCCGTGGCGGTGGTGGCCTTGTGGGCGATGTTCCGCCGGGGAGCGGTGGAGGCGCGCTGGCTGATGCCGATCGGGGCGCTTTATGGGGTGTTCGCGCTGTTCGTGGGGTGGTATTTCGGGGTGCGTTGAGGGCGCCCGAATCGCCGACAGGCCCGGCTCTTGTGGGAGCCGGCTGTGCCGGCGATCCCGCGGCAGCGGGCATGTCTTCACGAGGCCCGTCGCCGCTGAAGCGGCTCCCACAAGTACCGTCCTGCGGTGTGCAGTCGAAGCCTGGTGGGAGCCGACCCTGTCGGCGATGGGGCCGCCTCAGTCCGGATGCGACGCGCTGCGGTCGCGGTCGGCGCCCATCTTGCGGTCGAGCTTGCCGAAGATCTTCTTGAACGCCCGCGAGAACTTGCCCCGCTTGGTCTTGCGGGTCTTTTCCTCTTCCGAGGTGAGCCACGCCACCTGGATCACCCGGCGCTCGCCCTCGTAGGGCAGGTGGCCGTGGAAGGAGTTCTCGGCCCGGCGGAACACGGCGAACTCTCCATACAGCGGCTTCAACTCCGGCGCGACCATATCGTCTATGTTATTGATCGAACGAAGGAAACGCAGGCAGCCGTCGCTGGTGTCCGGCCACATGGGATTGAGATAGATCAGGGCCGTGGCGATCTTCGACTTGCTGTCGGTGTGGATCGTGCCGTGGCGTCGGTTGAGCAGGCGGCAAAGGGTGACCAGGGTGGGGTAGTTCTCCAGGCCTTCGATGCCCAGGTGACGGCCGATGGCGGCGGAGAACGCCCGCGAGGTCATCTGTTCCACCAATTCGTTCACCGAGGGGCCGCAGTCGCTGGCGTCGTAGGGGAAGAACCCGGCGCTGCTGTACTGCGGGAAGTCGCGCTCCAGGTCGTTGCGCGCGTCGTCCGGGAGTTGTCCGTGGGCGATCATGAACGAAAACGGCTCGTGCCTGATGTCGGTGTCGGGACGTTCCAGGCGGGCGGGGTCGAGCAGCATGCGGGCGGGTCTCGGGTAGGTACCTCACGGGCATTGTATCGTGTCGGACCGCCGTCCCTGCGATATTCGGCCACGTGCCCGTTCATCGTTTGCCGGTGGACAGAAAGGCCTTTCACACCTATCATTCTTACCCGCCCTACGATTCCTTATCCCCAAGGCCCACGAGCCGCTTTTTGCTGGCTTGCGGGCTTTGCTGCACCTGAAGGCGGCCATCCCATGCGTACTCCTGCTCTGCTTGCTCTCGAAGACGGCAGCGTTTTTCACGGCCACGCGGTCGGTGCCCGCGGTGAGACGGTTGGCGAGGTGGTGTTCAACACCGCCATGACCGGTTATCAGGAAATCCTGACCGACCCGTCGTACTCCCGCCAGATCGTCACGCTCACCTATCCCCATATCGGCAATACCGGCACGAACGACGTCGACGTCGAGGCCGACCGCGTCCACGCGGCCGGCATGATCGTGCGCGACGTGCCGCGCCTGGCCAGCAACTGGCGCAGCACCGAACCGCTGCCGCATTACCTCGCCCGCCACGGCGTGGTCGCGATCGCGGGCATCGACACGCGCCGGCTCACCCGCATCCTTCGCGAGAAGGGCGCGCTCAACGGCTGCATCGTCGCCGGCGAAGGCATCGACGTGGACGCTGCGGTCGCCAAGGCCAAGGCCTTCCCGGGCCTCAACGGCATGGACCTGGCCAAGGTGGTCAGCACCACCAGGACCTACCAGTGGAGCGAGGGCGTCTACGACCTCGACAAGCAGGCCTTCTACAACGCGCCGAAGAAGTACCGCGTGGTGGCCTTCGATTACGGCGTGAAGCAGAACATCCTGCGCCTGCTCGCCGGCCGCGGCTGCGACATCACCGTGGTTCCCGCGCAGACGCCGGCCGCGGAAGTGCTGGCGATGAACCCCGACGGCATCTTCCTCGCCAATGGCCCGGGCGACCCGGCCGCGTGCGACTACGCGATCGCCGCCACGCGCGAGATCCTCGAAACGAAGATTCCCTTGTTCGGTATCTGCCTGGGCCACCAGATCCTGGCGCTGGCGATCGGCGCGAAGACCTCGAAGATGAAGTTCGGCCACCACGGCGCGAACCACCCGGTGAAGGACCACGATTCGGGCCGCGTGCTGATCAGTTCCCAGAACCACGGCTTCGCGGTGGACCCGGATACCCTGCCGGCCAACGTGCGCATCACCCATACCTCGCTGTTCGACGGCTCCTTGCAGGGCTTCGCCCTGACGGACCGCCCGGCGTTCTGCTTCCAGGGCCACCCGGAAGCCAGCCCGGGCCCGGAGGACGTCGGCTACCTGTTCGACCAGTTCATCGCCTCGATGGAGCAGGGCAAGGCGACCAAGGCGTCCTGACGCCGTACCGCCGCCCGCTAGACCATCAGCCTTCGATTCGCGAGAGAAACCATGCCCAAGCGTTCAGACATCAAGACCATCCTCGTCATCGGCGCCGGCCCGATCGTCATCGGCCAGGCCTGCGAATTCGACTACTCCGGCGCGCAGGCATGCAAGGCGCTGAAGGAAGAGGGTTACCGCGTCGTCCTGGTCAATTCGAATCCGGCGACGATCATGACCGACCCGGAGACGGCCCACGCCGTCTACATCGAGCCGATCAACTGGCAGACCGTCGAGCGCATCATCGCCAAGGAGCGCCCGGACGCCGTGCTGCCCACGATGGGTGGCCAGACCGGCCTCAACTGCGCGCTCGACCTCGCCGACAACGGCGTGCTGGAGAAGTACAACGTCGAGCTGATCGGCGCGTCGCGCGACGCCATCCGCATGGCGGAAGACCGCGACCTCTTCCGCAAGGCCATGGCCGAGATCGGCCTGGAATGCCCGAAGGCGGAAGTCGCCCGCTCGATGGAACAGGCGCTGGAAATCCAGACCACCGTCGGCTTCCCGACCATCATCCGCCCGAGCTTCACACTCGGCGGTTCGGGCGGCGGTATCGCCTATAACAAGGAAGAATTCGTCGAGATCGTCGGCCGCGGCCTCGAACTCTCGCCCGTGCACGAGGTGCTGGTCGAGGAATCGGTGCTGGGCTGGAAGGAATTCGAGATGGAAGTGGTCCGCGACAAGGCGGACAACTGCATCATCGTCTGCTCGATCGAGAACTTCGATCCGATGGGCGTGCACACCGGCGATTCCATCACCGTGGCCCCCGCGCAGACCCTCACGGACAAGGAATACCAGCGCCTGCGCAACGCCTCCATCGCGGTGCTGCGCAAGATCGGCGTCGATACCGGCGGTTCCAACGTGCAGTTCGGCATCAACGCCGAGGATGGCCGCGTCGTGGTCATCGAGATGAACCCGCGCGTATCGCGTTCCTCGGCGCTGGCCTCCAAGGCCACCGGTTTCCCGATCGCCAAGGTCGCCGCGAAGCTCGCCGTCGGCTATACGCTCGACGAACTCAAGAACGACATCACCGGCGGTCTCACGCCGGCTTCGTTCGAGCCGTCGATCGATTACGTCGTCACCAAGATCCCGCGCTTCGCCTTCGAGAAGTTCCCGGCCGCCGACGCACGCCTCACCACCCAGATGAAGTCGGTGGGCGAGGTGATGGCGATGGGCCGCACCTTCCACGAGTCGATGCAGAAGGCCTTGCGTGGCCTGGAAATCGGCAAGACCGGACTGAACCCGACGGGACTGGACATCGGCAGCGAGGAAGGCTTCCAGATCCTCAAGCGCGAACTGCGCGAGCCGCGTCCGGACCGCGTCTTCCACGTGGCCGACGCCTTCCGCGCGGGCCTCTCGCTGGAAGAAGTGCACAACCTCACGCGCATCGATCCCTGGTTCCTCGCCGCGTTCGAGGACATCGTGATGACCGAGGGCGAGGTGCAGCGCCAGGGCCTCACCGCGCTCGACGAGCCGCGCATGCGCGAACTCAAGCGCATGGGTTTCTCCGATGCGCGCCTGGCCGAACTGGTCGGCACCGACGAGGCCGCCGTGCGCCACGTGCGCCGCACCCTGGGCGTGCGCCCGGTGTACAAGCGCGTCGACTCCTGCGCCGCCGAATTCGCCACCACCACCGCGTACATGTATTCCACGTACGAGGAAGAGTGCGAAGCGAACCCGACCGACAAGGACAAGATCATCGTCCTCGGCGGCGGCCCGAACCGCATCGGCCAGGGCATCGAGTTCGACTACTGCTGCGTGCACGCGGCGCTCGCCCTGCGCGAGGATGGTTTCGAGACCATCATGGTCAACTGCAACCCGGAGACCGTGTCCACCGACTACGACACGTCCGACCGCCTGTACTTCGAGCCGCTGACGCTGGAAGACGTGCTGGAGATCGTCGACCTCGAAAAACCCAAGGGCGTGATCGTGCAGTACGGCGGGCAGACGCCGCTGAAACTCGCGCGTGCGCTCGAAGCCGCCGGCGTGCCCGTGATCGGTACCTCCGCCGAGTCGATCGACCTGGCGGAAGACCGTGAGCGTTTCCAGCAGCTGATCACCAAGCTCGACCTCAAGCAGCCGCCGAACCGCACCGCGCGTAACGCCGACGAGGCGCTGGCCCTGGCTCGCGAGATCGGCTACCCGCTGGTCGTGCGCCCGAGCTACGTGCTCGGCGGCCGCGCCATGGAAATCGTCTACGCCGACGCCGACCTGTCGCGTTACATCCGCGACGCCGTGCAGGTATCCAACGATTCGCCGGTGTTGCTCGACCGCTTCCTCGACCACGCGGTGGAAGTGGACGTGGACATCGTCGCCGACGCCGAGGGCAACGTCCTGATCGGCGGCATCATGGAACACATCGAGGAAGCCGGCGTGCACTCGGGCGATTCCTCGTGCTCGCTGCCGCCGTATTCGCTCTCGCAGGAAGTGCAGGACGAGATGCGTCGCCAGGTCACCGAGCTGGCCCGCGAACTGAAGGTCATCGGCCTGATGAACACGCAGTTCGCCATCCAGGGTGACGACGTCTTCATCCTCGAAGTGAACCCGCGCGCCTCGCGCACGGTGCCTTTCGTCTGCAAGGCCACGGGCATGTCGCTGGCGAAGATCGCCGCGCGCGCCATGGCCGGCCGCACGCTCGCCGACCAGGGCGCGACGAAGGAGATCATTCCGTCGTATTACTCGGTGAAGGAAGCGATCTTCCCGTTCCTGAAGTTCCAGAACGTCGACCCGATCCTCGGTCCCGAGATGCGTTCCACGGGCGAGGTGATGGGTGTCGGCCGCAGCTTCGGCGCCGCCTTCGCACGCGGGCACGAGGCCGCCGGTATCAAGGCGCCGCCGAAGGGCAAGGTCTTCATGTCGGTGCGTGACGCCGACAAGGACCGCCTGCTGCCGATCGCCCAGGACGTCGCCGCGCGCGGTTACGTGATCGTCGCCACGACCGGTACGGCCGCCTTCCTGGAGCACAACGGCGTGAAGTGCGAGCGCATCAACAAGGTGCTTGAGGGCCGTCCGCACATCGTCGACCTGATCAAGAACGGCGAAGTCGTCTATATCGTCAACACGACGGAAGGCAAGCAGGCCATCTCCGATTCGTTCTCGATCCGTCGCGAGGCGCTGCAGCAGCGCGTCACCTATTCCACGACCGTCGCAGGCGCGCGTGCCCTCGTGCACTCGCTCGACTTCCACGCCAACGGCGAAGTGAACAGCCTGCAGGACCTGCACAAGGAGCTCAACGCATGAGCAGCACCCGTCCTCCCATGACCCAGAAGGGCGCCGAGCGCCTGCGCGCGGAGCTGGAGTACCTGAAAGGCCCGAAGCGCCAGGAAATCATCGCGGCGGTGGCCGAGGCGCGCGCGCATGGCGATCTCAAGGAGAACGCCGAGTATCACGCCGCGCGCGAGATGCATGGCTTCAACGAGGGCCGCATCAGCGAACTCGAAGCCGCCTTGTCGAACTCCGAGATCATCGACACCGAGCGCCTCGGCGTCGGCAAGCGCATCGTCTTCGGCGCGATCGTCGACCTGGTCGATGTCGACACCGACACCAGGGTCACCTATCAGATCGTGGGCGACCTCGAGGCCGACATCAAGCAGAACCTCATCGCGGTGTCGTCGCCCATCGCCCGTGCCCTCATCGGCAAGAGCGAAGGCGACGAGTTCGATTTCACCGCGCCCAATGGCGTGAAGAGCTACGAGATCATCGGCGTCCGCTACAGCTGACGCCTCAGAGCAGATCGGCCTGCTGCGCGGCGGTATACCAGAGCAGGCCGTAATGCCCATAGGGGAACGTGTAGCTGGCCGTTTCCCCTTGGATCTGCGACGTGTGCACGCCATAGACCAGGCACACGCCGCCGTAGCAGTTGATCTCGTCGGCGTACGACTTGAACGAATACATCTTCGCGCCGAAGCGGTGTCCCGCGATGCCGTTGAGGAAGGGGCTGCCGATCGACAGGCCCCAGGCCCCGCAGGTCGTCGTGGCGACGTTGAAGGGGTACATGCCGCACGAGTAGAGGCCGCGGAAGGCCCCCGCGATGCCGATGAAGGTGTTGACCGAACCAGCGGCGCCGATGCGATCGATCACGCGGGCGGCGAGGGTGGCGCCCATCGAGTGGCCGATGACGTCGATCTTGCCTGTGCAGGAAGAGGCCAGCGCGTCGACGATGGCGTTCTCCACCGGTGTTTCCTCGCTGCCGTTATGGTCGTTGCAGGCGGCGCAGAACGCATTGCCCCAGCTCGGCGCCAGGATCTGCGATTCCGTGTAGCCACGCTGGCGCAGCAGGTCGTGGGTGGCCTGGAAATCGGACGGGCTGCCGGTGTTGCCGTGCACGAGCACGACGGAATCGACACAGGCCGCGTGGGCGGAACCGCAGGCGAACAACAGCAGGGCGAACAGCGACATGGTGAAACGCATGGCTTTGCCTCCGTGGTGTGATGCGCGCGGTCAGACCACCCCGAGCGCGTAGTAGGCGACGATCGCCACGAAGACCGCGAGGGTCTTGATGACGGTGATCGCGAAGATGTCGCGGTACGACTGGCGATGGGTGAGGCCGGTCACGGCCAGCAAGGTGATCACGGCACCGTTGTGCGGCAGCGTGTCCATGCCGCCGGACGCCATCGCGGCGATGCGATGGAGCACTTCCATCGGGATGCCGGCGGCGTGCGCGTTCTCGATGAAGGACTGGCTCATCGCGCCCAGCGCGATGCTCAGCCCGCCCGACGCCGATCCCGTGATGCCGGCGAGCACGGTCACGGAGACGGCCTCGTTGACGAGCGGGTTCGGTATCGCGTGCAGGGCGTCCGCGACCGTGCGGAAACCGGGCAGGGCGGCGATCACGGCGCCGAAACCGTACTCGGACGCCGTGTTCATCGACGCGAGCAGCGCGCCGCCCACGGCGGCCTTGCTGCCTTCGGCGAAGCGGGTGGCGACGGGGCGCCAGGCGAACGCCAGCACGCAGGCGATGCCGAGCAGCAGCGCACCTTCGACCGCCCATATCGCGGCCACCTTGGAAACCTCCTGCACGACCGGCGGCGCGCCGCCGACGACGGTGGGAACGAAGGACTGGGTACTACCGTAGACGCGGGGTATCGCCACGGTGAGCAGCTTGTTCGCCACGCCCACGACGATCAGCGGAAGGAGGGCGATCAGCGGATGCGGCAAACGCTCGCCGGAGAACGCGACCGGCTCGTTGGCCAGGCCATCGCCATAGCCTTCGCCTGCGATCGCCGCCGCGCGCCGGCGGCGCTCCAGGTAGAGCAGGCCGGCGGCGAGGATGAAGACCGAGCCCAGCGTGCCGAGCCACGGCGCGGCCCAGGTATCCGTGCCGAAGAACGCGGTGGGGATGATGTTCTGGATCTGCGGCGTGCCCGGCAGCGAGTCCATGGTGAAGGTGAAGGCCCCCAGCGCGATCGTTCCGGGGATCAGCCGCTTCGGTATCCGCGCCTGGCGGAACAGTTCCGCGGCGAAGGGATAGACCGCGAACACGACGACGAACAGCGACACGCCGCCATAGGTGAGCAGTGCACAGACCAGCACGATCGACAGGATGGCGCGCTTCTCGCCGAGCAGGCCGATGGTGCCCGCGACGATGGAGCGCGAGAAACCCGAGAGTTCGATCAGCTTGCCGAACACCGCGCCGAGCATGAACACGGGAAAGTACAGCTTGAGGAAGCCGACCATCTTGTCCATGAACAGGCCGGTGAACATCGGCGCGACGAGGCCGGGATCGGTCAGCAAGACCGCGCCCAGCGCCGCCACCGGCGCGAACAGGATGACGCTGTAGCCGCGGTAGGCGACCAGCATCAGGAAGGCCAGCGCGGCCAGCACGATCAGCAATGCCATCGAAACATCCGTCCCCAGGTCGGTCTAATGCGTCCGTCGGACGGCGAGTATCCGCAGGCGGGGGATGGCGCGGCACTGTACCAAGGTACAAGTGTGGCCATCACGGCCTGTTCCTATGCTTCGTGTCATTCGGCGCCGAGGGGGCGTCGCGCACAGGTATCCGGGGGATGTCCATGAAGCACGCACCGCTGACGCTGGCGATCGGTCTGGCAATCGGTTTCGCCGCCACGCTTCCCGCCATGGCGCAGGACGCCGGCCAGGCGAACGCGCCGACGACGGAGGCGAAGAAGAAGCAGCAGGAGGCCACGCAACTCACCGAGGTCACCGTGAGCGCGCGGCGCCGCGAGGAGTCGCTGGAGAAGGTGCCGGTCGCGGTGAGCGCCTTTTCCGAAGAGGACATGAAGGACCTCCAGGCGACGAGCATCGACGGCCTGCAAGGCGCGGTGCCGAACATGAACATCGTGCAGGGGCGCGGTTCGTCGTCGTCGGTGAACATCTTCATCCGCGGCATCGGCCAGCCGGATGCGTTGCAGACCTTCGACCCGGGCGTGGGCATGTATGTGGACGATGTCTACTACTCGCGCATCCAGGGTGCCCTCATCAGCCTGTTCGACGTCGACCACGTGGAAGTGCTGCGTGGACCTCAGGGCACGCTGTATGGAAAGAACTCCACCGGCGGCGCGGTCAAGGTCGTCACGAAGAATCCGGGCAGCACGCCGGAAGGGTCCGTCGAGGCCACCTTCGGTAACTATGGCCGCCGGGAAGGCAGGTTCTACGGTTCGACGCCGCTGGGCAAGGATGGCGCCTGGTCGGCCTCGCTGGCCGGGGCGATCACGCGCAACGACGGTTATGTCCACGACTACAGCGGCCACGACTTCAACAACGACGACACCAAGTCGATCCGCGGCAAGCTGCATTTCCATCCCTCGGACACCTTCGACGGCGTGCTGACCCTCGACTACACGAAGATGGACACGGCGCTCACGCTCGGCCAGCCGGTGTCGCCGCTGACCCGCACCGACCTCGTCCTCGGCACGGTAACCTTGCTGCGGCCGAACCTCGACGAAAAATACAATTTCCATACGCGGACCTCGTTCCCGTCGAACGACGGCCAGGAGCTCACGCACAAGGGCGTGGCGCTGAACATGAACTGGAAGTTGTCCGATCAGTGGAACCTGAAGAGCATCACCGCGTACCGCAAGCTCGACAGCGAATCCTATATCGACATCGATGCCTCGCAGTTCGAACTGGGCGACGTCTTCGTCGGCTTCCACCAGAAGCAGGCCAGCCAGGAATTGCAACTGGCCTTCGATAACGGTAGTAACGTCCAGTCGGTGTTCGGGGCGTATTTCCTGCGGGAAAACGTGCCGTCCACGCAGTATGCGTTCGCCGACGACCTGTTCGCCATCGCGGGCCGGACGGTGCCGTTCCTGCGCACCATCGGCGACGACCTCACCACGAAGAGCTGGGCGGGTTTCGCCCATGTGAACTGGGAATTCGTGCCGAGCTGGACGCTTGCCGCCGGCATTCGCTACAGCAGGGAAAGCAAGGATTACGACCGCACGACCAGCACGTTCTGGGGCGCGCCGCTGGCCGCCTTGAACGAAACCGTGCCGCTCGCGCGCAACAAGGACTGGACGGCGTGGACGCCGACGGTGAGCCTGCAAAAACAGTTCGACCCGCAGACGATGTGGTATGTCTCCGCCAGCCGCGGCTTCAAGTCGGGCGGTTTCAACGGCCGAGCCAACTCGGCCGCCGAGGCGAAGACGGCCGAGTTCGATCCGGAATACGTCTGGACCTTCGAGACGGGCCTGAAGCTGCGCAGCGCGGATAACCGCCTGCAAGCCAACCTCGCGGCTTTCCACAGCAACTACAAGGATTTCCAGGCGCGCGTGTCCGAGATCCAGAATCCCGGTTCGCTGACGCCGACCTTCGCCTTTCCGGTGATCAACGCCGCGAAGCTGAAGATGGACGGCTTCGAGGCGGAAGGCGTCGCGCTGGTGGGGGAGGGCACGCGCCTGAGCACGCAGATCGGTTACCTGAAGGCGAAGTACGACCGCTTCGACGACGCGCGGCTCGATCCGTCGAACCCGCAGTACAACCCGACCATCCACGACCACGTACCGTTCTCACCGAAATGGACGGCACGCGTCGCCGCCACGCAGACCTTCAACCTCGCAGGCGGCGCACTGACCGTCGGCGCCGACGCCTCCTACCGCACCGAGACCTGGCTCAGCGTGGACAACTACGCGGCCTTGAGCCAGAAGGCGTACACGCTGGTCGGCGCGTTCGGCATCTTCGATTCCGGCGATGGCCACTGGCAGTTCCGCGCCGGCGTCCGCAACGCGACGAACAAGGTCTACAAGACCGATGGCCAGGAGTTCTCGAGCGTCGGTAACATCCGCACGGCGTACTACGGCATGCCGCGCAATTACTACGCGTCGGTACGCTACAACTTCTGACAAGGGGAACACGATGCGCCGTCTGTTGCTTGCCCTCGCCTTGCTCGCCGGTGGCGCTTCCGCCGCCGACGCTCCCGCCACGTTGCCCGCGTTGAAAATCGACACGGCCCGCGTCACGGTGGCGGGCCTGTCTTCGGGCGCCTACATGGCGACCCAGGCCCAGGTCGCCTATCCGGATGTCTTCCACGGTGCGGCGTTGGTCGCCGGCGGCCCCTACGGCTGCGCCCAGGGGAAGCTCGACGTGGCCTTGGGCAGTTGCATGAAGGGAACGCCCGTGCCGGATGTCGCCGCCCTCGCGGCGCAGGCGCAGGTGCGCGCCGCCAAGGGAGAGATCGGCCCGCTGGCGAAGCTCGCCTCGGCGAAGATCTACGCGTTGCATGGCGCGCAGGACGCGCTGGTGGCACCGGTGGTGGGACACGCCTCGGCCGGCTTCTACGATGCGTTGAAGAAGGCCGATCCGTCCCTGGCCGGCATGAGCGTCATCGACGATGGCGACCGTGCGTTCGCCCATAACCTGCCGATCGCGGCCAAGGGCGACGACTGCGGCAAATCCGTCTCGCCCTTCCTCGGCCATTGCGGCTTCGATGCCGCCGGGGAGATCTTCGCGAAGCTCTACGGGAAGCCTTCACGTGCCGCCTCGACGGCACGCGGCGAAGTTCGCGCGTTCGACCAGGATGCGTACAGGAAGGATGGCAAGGATGCCTTCCTGGCCTCGACGGGCTACGTGTACCTGCCGCCGGATTGCCTTGCCGGGAAGCCCTGTGGCGTGATGGTCGCCTTGCACGGCTGCAAGCAGAACGCGGACCTGGTCGGGAAGGCCTTCGTGGAGGATGCCGGGCTCAACCGCTGGGCGGACGTCTACGACGTGGCGGTCCTGTATCCTCAGACCCGCGCGGTGTTCGCGCCATTGAATCCGCAGGCATGCTGGGACTGGTGGGGTTATTCGGGGGAGAACTACGACACACGCGCCGGCGTGCAGTTGCGCTGGCTGGTGGATGCGCTGCGTGGGTTGGGGCTTCCGGCCGTGAAATGAGGGGAATCGCCGCTGAAGCGGCTCCCACAGGAGATCGCCTTATCGCGGGAGTCTCTTCCGGAAGCCCCATCGCGTGGGTTTACTCTGGAAGCCCCATCGTGGGGATTTCCTCTGGAAGCCCGGCCGCGGCAGCCCCCTGTGGGAGCCGCTTCAGCGGCGATGCTCTCCGCCATCCCCACCCATGAGCCCCTGGATCGTCACCACCGCCGCGGCGCTCTGGTTGTGCATGCTCTTCGCCGTGGCGCTCTTCGGCGAGCGCAAGCCCGCCTTCCTCGAACGCCGCTGGGCGATCGTCTATGCGCTGTCGTTGGCGATCCACTGCACCTCGTGGACCTTCTACGGCACGGTGACCCAGGCCTCGCGTTCCGGCTGGTGGCTGCCGCCGACCTTCGTCGGCGCGATCCTGATGTACCTGTTCGCCGTGGGCGTGTTGCGCCGGCTCGTCGTCATGGCACGCGACTACAACGCGGGATCGGTCGCCGATCTCGTTTCCGCGCGCCTGGGCCGGCATCGCGGGCTCGCCGCGCTGGTCACCGTGGTGATGCTGATCGGCATCGTCCCGTACATCGCCCTGCAACTGAAAGCCGTGGCGATGAGCTACGGCCTGCTCGCTCGCGGGCGTGACGCCGAGGCACCGGCGTGGCAGGACAGCGCCCTCTACGTCGCCTTGCTGATGGCCGCGTTCGCGATGTTGTTCGGTACGCGCCGCGCCTCGGCCATGGCGCATAACCGTGGCCTCGTCCTCGCCATGGCCTTCGAGTCGCTGTTCAAGCTGGCCGCGATGCTCGCGCTGGGGACCTTGCTGATCGATGCGGCGCCCGACCCGGCCGCGGTCGCGCGCGCCGCCGCCATGCCGCACGACGCCAGCGGTTTCCCCGCCCTGATCCTGCTCGGCGCGCTGGCGATGTTCACGCTTCCGCACCAGTTCCATGCGGGCATGGTGGAGTGCCGCGACGTGCGTCACGTGCGCACCGCGCGATGGCTCTTTCCGGCCTACATGCTGCTGATCTCGCTGCCGATCCTGCCCCTGGCGAAGCTGGGTGACGCCACCCTCGCGCCGCTCGGCGTGCCCTCCGATCTCTATGTGCTGGCCTTGCCGCTGTCACGCCATCAGGGTGGGTTGGCCTTGTTCGCCTTCCTCGGTGGTTTGTCCGCGGCGACCAGCATGGTCGTCGTCGCCACGCTGGCGCTCAGCCTGATGGTGGTGAACCACTTCATCGCTCCGTTGCGCGTGCTTGGCGGCTGGGGCCGCGACGAGCGTGGCGACCTGCGCGGACAGGTCATCACGCAGCGCCGCGTGGCCATCGTCGTGGTGATCCTGCTCGCCTGGGCGTATAGCCGCATGCTCGCGGGCAACGACGCGCTGGCGGATATCGGCGGCATCTCGTTCTCCGCGTTGGCCGGTCTCGCACCCGCCTTGCTGATCGCCGTGTACCGGCCGCGTACGGGCGCACGTGCGGTGGGTGCCGGTCTGGTCGCCGGCACCGTGGTGTGGCTGTACGTCGTGCTGCCGGCCCTGGTCGCGCCGGGCCCCACGTGGGTGACGGCGGGCCCGTTCGGCATCGGTTGGCTGGCACCGGATCGCCTGCTCGGGCTCGACGACTGGAGCCGCCTCGGCCGCGCCGTGGTGCTGGGGCTGGGCGCGAATATCGCCACGATCGTCCTGGTCGCGCCATCGCGCTACGGCCGTGCGGCCTTGCCTTCGGCGGAACTCGGTGGTGTCGATGTCGGCGACCTGCGCGCGCTGGCCGCACGTTTCCTGCCGGTCGAACGCGTGCATGCCTTATTCGCCGAGGCACCCGCGCACGGCGCCGCGGGCGGGGCGCTCGCGGCGCTCGTGGAGCACGAATTGGCGGCGGTGATCGGCGCCGGTTCGGCCCGCCTGCTGTTGCAGGTGGTCCACCGTCAACGCCAGGACGAACTGGATACCGTCGCCGCGATCGTCGGCGAAGCGACCCAGGACCTGCGCTTCAACCAGCGCGTGCTCGAAGCCGCCCTGGAAACGATGAGCCAGGGCATCTGCGTGGTGGATGCGGACTTGCGGCTGGTGGCGTGGAACAGGCCCTATGCGGAACTCTTCGGTTACCCACCGGACATGTTGCGGGTCGGCCGTCCGGCCTCCGACCTCGTCCGCCATAACGTCGCCAATGGCTTGATCGGCCCCGGTGACATCGACTCGCGCGTGGAGCGCCGCATGGCGCATATGCGCCGTGGTTCCCCGCACCTGGCCGAGCGCCGCTTCCCCGATGGAACGGTGGTGGAAATCCGCGGCAATCCGATGCCGGGCGGAGGGTACGTCGCCACCTTCACCGACGTCACCTCGTTCCGCGAGGCCGAGGACGAACTGATCCGCGCCAACGAGACCCTCGAGTTGCGGGTGGCCGAACGCACGGTCGAGCTGCAGCAGGCGATGGCTGCCGCCCATCAGGCGAACGAGGCCAAGGGACACTTCCTCACGGCGGTGAGCCACGACCTGCTGCAACCGCTGCATGCCGCGCAACTCTTCGCCCATGCCTTGCGTTCGGGGCACGGCGACGATGAAACGGCACGGCACCTCGATGGTGCGCTGGCCGCCACGGAGAACCTGCTTGCCGGCTTGCTCGATATCGCGCGTCTCGAAGGGGGCAGGCTGGAGCCGCGTGTCGTCGACGTGGCGCTCGCCGACGTCATCGGGCCACTCGCGGCGGAAAGTCGTGCGCTCGCGGCGGAACGGGGTATCCGCTTCGATTGCGTGCCGACCCGCGCATGGGTGCGTACCGACCCGCAGCTGCTGCGCAGGGTCGTGCAGAACTTCCTCGCCAACGCATTGCGTTATGCCGAAGGCGGGCGCGTGCTGTTGGGTTGCCGCCGGGCGGGTGGTGGAATGCGCATCGAGGTGTGGGATACCGGGCCGGGCATCGCGCCCGGCGACCGCGAAGTGATCTTCGAGGCGTTCCGCCGGGGCGACGCGGCGGCAGGACAAGGCCTGGGTCTGGGACTCGCCATCGCCGAGCGCACGGCGGCCCTGTTGGGCCACCCGCTGGCGTTGCGCGCCTGGCCAGGGCGCGGCAGCGTCTTCGACGTCGTCGCGCCCGGTGCCCCGTGTGGCGCGAACGAGGCACCGCCGCAGCCCGCGCTCGTGGCGGCGGTCACCGGCCACGCGATCGTCGTGGACAACGATCCGGCGGCACTCGCCGCCACCGCGACGTTGCTGCGAGGCCTCGGCTGGACGGTCGACGCCTTGCGCACGCCCGAAGGGCAGGCGACCGGACCGGACCTGCTCGTGCTCGATTACCACCTCGACGCGGGACGTACGGGGCTCGATGCCTTGCGTGTGTTGCGCGCGCGCTTCGGCGACGTGCCCACGGTGTTCGTTACCGCCGACCGCGATGTGGACCTGCGCGCACGACTCCAGGAAGCGGGAGGAAGTGTCCTCTACAAACCGCTGAAGCCGCTGGCGATGCGGCAAGCGATGCAACGCCTGGTCGCACGGGCGTAGCCGCTTCGGTCGTCCGTCAGGGTTCCGTCCCGCCCAGGTCCAGCGAGCGCAGCAACACGCCCGCCTGCGTGCGGTTGCGCACCTCGAGCTTTTCGAAGATCGCCGTGACGTGTGCTTTCACGGTGCGCTCCTGCACGCTCAGCCGGTCGGCGATCTGCTTGTTAAGCAGGCCTTCGGCGAGCATCGAAAGCACGCGGAATTGTTGTTCCGTGAGCCGTGACAGGCGGGCGGCGAGGGCGGTGTCGTGGGCATCCACGGGGAGCGCGGCGACCGCGCGCGCCAACTCGGCGGGCAACCAGTGGCCGTGGTCCAGCACGTTGCGCACCGCTTCGGCGATGGTCGCCGGATCGGCGCTCTTGGGAATGAAGCCCGCGGCGCCGTGCGCGAGGACACGGCGCACCACGGACGGCTCGTCGTGAGCCGACACCACCAGCACGGCGACGCCCGGGTATTGTCCGCGTAACGCGGCCAGCCCCGAGAGGCCGCGGCTTCCCGGCATGCGCAGGTCCAGCAGCACGAGGTCGGTGTCGGGCGCGGCGGCCAGCGCGGCGAGCAATCCCGCCAGGTCCGCCGCGTCGGACACGTCGGCATCGGGCACGGCCGCGGCGGCCGCTTGCCGGAGCGCGGCACGGAAGAGGGGATGGTCGTCGGCGACGAGGATACGGTTCATCGTCGCCGACGGTAGCGGTGTAACGCGGCTCCGTCGAGTGCGTGTTGCCCTTTCGTACGATGGCGCGTGGCGGGCCGCTTGCTATCGTGCGCCGATGTCACGCATCTTCTCCCTGGCCGTCATCGCCGCCGCTTCGTTCGGTGTCCTCTCCTGCGCGACGGTGCCCGCCACGAGGAAAGAGGCCATGTCCACACCTGACCGCTTCGGCGACGTACGTGTCACCACGCATCGCGACGGCGACGATCTGTTGAGCGCGGGACTCGGCTTGCGCGGACTCGCCGGTACGCCCGCGGCCTTTGCCCGGCCCGCCGCGCCGACCCCGGCGGAACTTCGCCGCCGAGCCATCCAGGCCAGTTGGAAGGGCATCGCGGATCTCGGTCCGCTCGGTGGCTTCGGTACGCTCTATGGGCAGGTGCCGAGCGTGCCCGGCCGCGAGTTCACCGCGTTCGCGACCTTGCCGGGTGCGGGCGTTCCGCATCGCGTGCTGGTCCAGGTGCCGGATGGTTTCGATCGCACGAAACGTTGCCTCGTCGTCACGGCGTCGTCGGGATCGCGCGGCATCTACGGCGCCATCGCGCTGGCCGGCGGCTGGGGCCTGCCGCGAGGCTGCGCCGTGGCATACACCGACAAGGGCACGGGCGCCGGCTATTTCGATACGGCGGACGGCACCGGCGTCGCGCTGGACGGCACGCGGGCGAAGGCAGGCGAGGCTCCGCTGGAATTCGAACCCGTGGGAGCGGCGCCGGACGCCGGCATCGCCGTGAAGCATGCGCACTCGGGCGACAACCCCGAAGCCGACTGGGGCAACCACGTGTTGCAGGCCGCGCGATTCGGCCTGGCCATGCTCGATCGCGCCTTTCCCGACGAGGCGCCGTTCACGGCGCGCAACACGCGCATCATCGCCACGGGCTTGTCCAACGGTGGCGGCGCGGTGTTGCGTGCGGCGGGCGACGACGAGGACGACATGCTCGCCGCGGTCGTCGCGATGGAACCGAACATCCATGTGCCCGGCCATGGCCGGGCCTTTTACGACTACGCCACTGAGGCCGCGCTGCTGCTTCCGTGCGCGCTCGCCGCGTCGACGTTCGATGGCGTGCCCTTCGCCCGCGTGGCCACGGCCGCACCGCCGGCCTGGGCGCTGCGCTGCGCGTCATTGCGGGCCCACGGCAAGCTCACCGCGGCGACGCCGGGTGCGCAGGCCTCCGAGGCCCTGGCCATGCTGCGTGCATCCGGATGGCAAGACGATGCGCTGGCGGTGGGTGCCTCGTCGACCTCGCTCGATCTCTGGCGCGCGGTGACCGCCGCCTACGCGTCGGCATACCTGAGACGACCCGTGGGCCGCATGCCTTGTGGATTCTCGTACCACGCACAGTATCCGGGCGGTGGGCTGGCGGACCCGGCCAGCGCGATCGTCCGCGCCGCCTGGTGGGCCGATGGCTCGGGCGTGCCTCCTGGCGCGGGCGTGGCGCTCGCGGGGGGCACCGACCTCTCGCTCGATCCGACCCTGCCCGGCAACCTGTGCCTGCGCGAGCTGTGGACCGGGCAGGGCCCGGATGCGCAGGGCTTGCGCCAGGGCGTCGAGGCCACGCTGGCCCGGCTTCCGCGTGCGGGCCTGCCGATCCTCGTCGTCCATGGCGCGCAGGACGGGTTAATCCCGGTGGCGTTCAGTTCCGAGCCCTACGTGGCGTGGCTGCGTGCGTCGGGACGCCTGCCGGTGTTCTGGAAGGTGCCGTATGCCCAGCATTTCGACGCCTTCCTGGCGTTCCCGGATTTCGGCGACCGTCACGTACCGTTGCTGCCGTTCGGATACGCCGCGCTGGACCGGGCCTGGGCCCACGTGGCCGAGGGCCGGCCGCTGCCCGAGGACGCGGCCGTGCGCGAGGCACGTCCCCGCGGTCCCGGTGCGTTGACCGCGGAAAACCTGGGCTTGCCCTTGCCTTGAGGCCTTCGTCACGCCTTCTTGCTTGAACTCTTGGGAATGGGACGCCATCTTCGGTAGCCTTTGCAGCCCCCCGGCCCGGCCGCGCGAAGCGACCGGGCCGACTTTCAACGAGTTACAGGAATCGCGATGACCATCAACGTCACCATGAAGACGAACAAGGGCGACATTCACCTGCGCCTGCATGACGAGAAGACCCCGATGACGGTGGCCAACTTCGTCAACCTCGCCAAGCGCGGCTATTACGACGGCCTGTCGTTTCATCGCGTGATCCCCGATTTCATGATCCAGGGCGGCTGTCCGGAAGGTTCGGGCCGTGGCGGCCCGGGCTACCGCTTCGGCGACGAATTCGACGCCAGCCTCAAGCACGACAAGCCGGGCATCCTCTCGATGGCCAATGCCGGCCCGGGCACCAATGGTTCGCAGTTCTTCATCACGCACGGCCCGACCCCGTGGCTCGACGGCAAGCACAGCGTGTTCGGCGAGGTCGTGGGTCCGGAAGACCAGGCCGTGGTCAACAAGATCGTCGGCGACGACACCATCCAGAAGGTGACGGTCGAGGGTGACGTGGACGCGCTGCTGGAAAAGCAGGCGGCCAAGGTGAAGGAATGGAACGAGGTGCTCGACGCGCGCTGAGGCGGGCGAGGGTGCATCGAGGGGAAAACGCCGCCCGTGGGCGGCGTTTTCGTGTCCGGGTATCGCCGCTGAAGCGGCTCCCACGGGCAGCGAGACTTCGCCCACGGGTGCGGCAGGCCTCACGGGTGCGGCAGGTCTTGCGTGGGAGCCGCTTCAGCGGCGATCCGCGCGGCAGCGCGGCCAGACCTCCGCACCCCGTGTTAAAATGCCCGCCTTTGCCCATCCCCCGCCGAGGAAACGATGCCGCAGCTCGCCAAGCGTATGGGTCGCGCCAAGCCCAGTGCGATCATGGTCATTGCCGAGAAGGCCAAGCGCCTGAAAGCCGAGGGGCGCGACATCGTCAGCTTCTCGATCGGCGTGCCCAATTTCCTCCCCGGTGAGCACGTCTACGCCGCCGCCCGCGAGGCATTGGCGAAGGACTCGGGCCAGTACGGCAGCAATCGTGGCGCCGACGCGCTCATCGACGCCTTCCTGGCGCACATCGAGGCCCTTGGCCTCACCGGCTACACCCGCGCCAACGTGACGACCGGCGTGGGCGCGAAGCAGGTGCTCTACAACCTCGCCGAGGCCCTGCTCGACGAAGGCGACGAGATCGCCTTCCCGGCGCCGTACTGGACCAGCTACCTCGACATCGCCGAGATCGTCGGCGCGAAGATCAACATCCTGCCGTGCCCGCCGGAGCAGCACTACAAGCTCACGCCGGCCCAGCTCGATACCGCGCTGGCACGCAAGCCGCGCGTGTTCCTGTTCAACAACCCGTCCAATCCCACGGGCATGGTCTACACGCGTGACGAAATCGTCGCGCTGGCCGATGTGATCGCGAAGTATCCGGATACCTGGATCATCACCGACGACATCTACAACACGATGGTGTTCGACGGTGTCGGCTACCACAATTTCGTGCACGTGCGTCCGGAACTGAAGGACCGCGTGATCTTCGTCGACTCGCTGTCGAAGACCTACGGCATGCCGGGCTGGCGGGTAGGCTTCATCGCCGCGCCGGAAGCCGTGGCGCTCGCCGTCACCACGCTCAACTCCAATCACATCACCAGCCTTCCGGAAGTGGTCGGTGCCGCGGCCGTCGCCGCGCTTTCCGGTCCGCAGGACGTTCCGGCGGCGAAGTGCGTGGAGTTCGCGGCCAAGCGCGACCGCGTGTACAACGCACTGGTTTCCATTCCTGGCGTGGTCTGCCCGCGTCCGCAGGGCGCGTTCTACGCGTTCCCGGACATCTCCGTGGCCTTCGGCAAGAAGCACCATGGCGTGTCCATCGAATCCGACGTGGACTTCTGCGCCGCGCTGCTGGAAGCCAAGGGCGTGGCCTGCGTGCCCGGCTCCGCGTTCGGCGAGCCACGCGCGCTGCGTATTTCCTATTCCTGTCCCGACGAGGCACTCGACAAGGGCATGGCCCGTATCGTCGAGTTCTTCGCCGAACTGAACTGATCGTCAGTCCCAAGCGATATCCCCGAGGAGTCGAAAGATGAAAGCACCCGTTCGCGTTGCCGTCACCGGCGCAGCCGGCCAGATCGGTTATGCCTTGCTGTTCCGTATCGCCGCCGGCGACATGCTGGGTCCGGACCAGCCGGTGATCCTGCACCTGCTCGAGATCACCCCGGCCTTGCCGGCCCTGCAGGGCGTGGTGATGGAGCTCAACGACTGCGCGTTCCCGACGCTGGCCGGCGTGGTCGCCACCGACGACGTGAACGTCGCCTTCAAGGACGTCGACTATGCGCTGCTCGTCGGCGCGCGTCCGCGTGGCCCGGGCATGGAGCGCAAGGATCTGCTGGAAGCCAACGGCGCCATCTTCGGTCCGCAGGGCAAGGCGCTCAACGATCACGCCAAGCGCGACGTGCGCGTGCTCGTCGTCGGCAATCCGGCCAACACCAACGCGCTGATCGCCCAGCAGAACGCCCCGGATCTCGATCCGAAGTGCTTCACGGCGATGGTCCGTCTCGACCACAACCGCGCGCTGTCGCAGCTGGCCGAGAAGACCGGTGCGCACACGACCGACATCAAGAAGGTCACCATCTGGGGCAACCACAGCTCCACGCAGTACCCGGACCTCCACGAGACCACCGTGAAGGGTAAGGCGGCGCTCGAACTGGTCGACCAGGCTTGGTACGCCGACACCTTCATCCCGACCGTGCAGCAGCGTGGCGCGGCGATCATCAAGGCCCGCGGCGCCTCGTCGGCCGCCTCGGCCGCCTCGGCCGCGATCGACCACATGCGCGACTGGGCGCTCGGCACGGCCGAAGGCGACTGGGTTTCCATGGGCATTCCGTCCGACGGTTCCTACGGCATCGAGCCGGGCGTGATCTTCGGCTATCCGGTGACGGTCAAGGATGGCAAGTACGCCATCGTCCAGGGCCTGAAGATCAACGAGTTCTCCCAGGCGCGCATCGACGCCACCGACAAGGAACTCCGCGAAGAGCGTGCCGGCGTGCAGCACCTCTTCAGCTGACGGCTGGAAGGGTGGAAGCCGACCTGGCCGGCGAAGATCGGTGAGAGCCGACCTTGCCGGCCGGTGGGAGCTGACCTTGTCGGCGATCCCGCGGCAGCGGGCCAGGTCGAGGCAAGCGCTCATCGCCGACAGGGTCGGCTCCCACCGACAAAAAGGCCGCGCCGCGAGGCGCGGCCTTTTTGTTTGGCCAGGAGGGCTGCTACCTTCGAGGTGCATTCCGAAGTTGGCGAGGAATCCGCTTCATGGCCCACAGTTCACGACTCGTCGTCCATGCCGCGCTCGCGGCCAACGTCGGCATCGCCATCGCGAAGTTCGTCGCGGCGGCGGTCAGCGGCAGCTCCGCCATGCTCTCCGAAGGCGTGCATTCGCTGGTCGACAGCGTCAACGAGGTCCTGCTGCTATATGGACTTCGCCGCTCGCAGCGGCGGCCCGACCGGCAGCATCCGCTGGGTTTCGGGAGGGAGCTGTATTTCTGGAGCTTCATCGTCGCCTTGCTGGTGCTGGCGCTCGGCGCGGGCTTTTCGCTGTACGAGGGTGTCAATCACATTCTTTCCCCGGAACCGCTGCGCGACCCCACGCTGAACTACATTGTGCTCGCGGTCGGTGTGCTCTTCGAAGGCGCGTCCTGGTGGCTGTCGCTCAAGAGCGTGCAGCGGAAGAAGGGCAAGCTCGGCTACTTCGAGGCCTTCCGCAGCACGAAGGACCCGACGACGTTCTCCGTGCTGTTCGAGGACAGTGCCGCGCTGATCGGCCTCGCCATCGCGGCGATCGGCGTGTACCTGTCGCATGCACTGAACGATCCGCGCATCGACGGCTGGGCTTCCATCGGTATCGCGGTGGTGCTGGCGCTGGCCTCGGCGATGCTGGCGCGGGAGAGCAAGGCCCTGCTCATTGGCGAGCCCGCGCAGCCGCACCTGCTCGCCGACGTGTGTGGCATCGCCGGAAAAGTGGAAGGCGTGGAAGCGGTCAACGGCGTGCTCACCGTGCAGGTGGGACCCGACCATGTGCTGGTGGCGCTGTCGGCCGCCTTCGACGACCGCCTGACCACGGTGGAGATCGAGCAGTGCGTGCGGACGATCGAGGCGCGGACGAAGGAAGCGAAGCTGCCGATCGTGGCGTTGTTCATCAAGCCGCAGACGCCGGAAAGCTGGCGCGAGCGCCTGCGCGAACTGGACGGCGAATCCTGACTGTCACCCATCGCCGCTGAAGCGGCTCCCACAACAGCGTCGGGTAGACCAGTCAGGAATAGACCTGGTGGGTTAGGAATAGACCTGGTGGGAGCCGACCTTGTCGGCGATCCCGCGGCAGCGGGCCAGGGTGAGGCAAGCACCCATCGCCGCTAAAGCGGCTCCCACAAAGAAGGAGCTCCCACAAACAAGGAGCTCCCACCAGGATCATTCACTCATGCGATCGCCCGCTCAGGAGTGTTCGCCTTCCTTCGGCGGCTTGCCGCGACCTTCGATATGGCCACCGAAGCCCATGCGCATCGCCGACAGCAGGCGCTCCGCATAGGTGTGGTCCTGCCGCGAGCGGAAGCGGGCGAACAGCGCGGAGGTGAGCACCTCGGCGGGGACGGCTTCCTCGATGGCGGCGTTGATCGTCCAGCGGCCTTCACCGGAGTCGTCGACGTAGCCGGAGTAGTTGTCCAGCTCCGGACCCTTGGCCAGGGCGCTGGCGGTGAGGTCGAGCAGCCAGGAGGACACCACGCTGCCACGGCGCCAGACTTCGGCGATGTCGGCCATGTCGAGCGAGTAGCGCTCGCGCTCGGGCAGGTATTCGGCGTTGCGGTTCTTCAGGATGTCGAAGCCTTCCGCGAACGATTGCATCATGCCGTACTCGATGCCGTTGTGGATCATCTTGACGAAGTGGCCCGCACCCGCCGGGCCGGCATGCATGTAGCCGTTCTCGACGCGGGGATCGCGGCCTTCGCGGCCTTCGGTACGCGGGATGTCGCCGGCGCCCGGTGCGAGGGTCTTGAAGATGGGGTCGAGGTAGTCGACGGTCTGCTTGTCGCCGCCGATCATCATGCAGTAGCCACGCTCAAGGCCCCACACGCCGCCGGAGGTGCCGACGTCGACATAATGCTGGCCCTTGGCGGCCAGGGTCTCGGCGCGGCGGGCGTCGTCCTTGTAGAAGGTGTTGCCACCGTCGATGACGATGTCGTCCTTGCCCATCAGGTCGCTGATCTTGGCGATGGTGGTCTCGGTGATCTCACCCGCGGGCAGCATGACCCACACGACGCGGGGCGAGGGCAACGCCTTTACAAGGGCTTCCAACGACTCGACGGCTTCACCGCCGTCCTTCGCGAGCGCCGCGCGGGCGTCGGGATTGTTGTCGTACACCACGGTCTGGTGACCGTCCCTCATCAGGCGGCGGGCGATATTGCCGCCCATGCGGCCCAGTCCGATCAAACCGATTTTCATGCGTGGGGTCCTCGATGTATGGAACGTGGGGAATATGCGGATGTCCACGCGGGATGCAAGGTATACCTAGGGATGTAAGCGGGCGGAAGGGTCCGGATGTGTGCGTTTCCTGGCCCGCTGGCACGGCCCGCGTGGAGGTCCAGCCAAGGATGGCTCCGCCAATAGTGCGTTTTGACGCCGCGTAAGTCGACCGCTTTCGTCATGCGGTGGCCGCGTCCGTCCTTCGCCGGCCTGACTTTCGGCAGGGTAGAGCCGGGCTTCGTTTGCCGGTTACGCTCAGGGGTCGTCCCTTGGGTGTCCCCGATGAAAAACGTTGCCCGCCTGTCGCTTGCCGCCGTCGCCCTCGCGGGGGCGCTGGGCGCCACGGCCGCCACCTTCGATCCGCGCGAGACCTTCGCTCCGTTCACTTATCCGCAACCCGTGAATGCATACCGTTCGGGTAGCGGCGTGCCCGGCCCCCTGTTCTGGCAGAACCGTGCGGACTACGATCTCGCCGCCACGCTCGACCCGGTCAAGAACACCATGACGGGCAAGGCGACCATCCATTACACGAACAACAGCCCGGACGCGCTGGACGTGCTGTGGCTGCAACTGGACGAAAATCGCTTCACGGCCGATGCCCGCGGCAATTTCACCTCGGGCAAGGCGGAGAAGCGCCATACCGACGGCTATCGCATCGCCTCGGTGACGGTGGAGCAGGGTGGCCGGGAGGTCGCCGTGAACCACGTCGTCAGCGATACGCGCATGCAGGTGAGGCTGCCGGTGGCCGTGCCGGCGCATGGTGGCAAGGTCTCGTTGACGATCGCATATTCCTACGACCTTCCTGGCGACTTCGGCGGCCGCACGGGCTTCGCGCCGTCGAAGAACGGCAACATCTACGAGATGGCGCAGTGGTATCCGCGCATGTGCGTCTACGACGACCTGCGCGGCTGGGACACGGCGCCCTACCTCAACAGCGAGTTCTACCTGGAGTACGGCGATTTCAACTACGCCGTCACCGTGCCTTCGGACATGATCGTCGCCGGATCGGGCGAACTGGTGAACGCTGAGGATGTGCTCACCGCCACGCAGCGCGAGCGCCTGGCCAAGGCGCGCGAAAGCGACAAGACGGTAATGATCCGGACGCCCGCCGACGTGACCGACCCCGCCAGCCGGCCGAAGAAGGGCGGCACGCTCACCTGGAAGTTCCGCATGCGGAACACCCGCGACGTGGCCTTCGGCGCGTCGACCGCTTATGTATGGGATGCGGCACGGATCAACCTGCCGGAAGGCAAGAAAGCGCTGGCCATGTCGGTCTACCCGGTGGAAAGCGTCGGTGACGCGAGTTGGGGGCGTTCCACCGAATACCTGAAGGCGTCCGTGGAGCATTTTTCCAGCAAGTGGTACCCGTATCCGTATCCGGTGGCGATCAACGAAGCGGGTTCGGCGGCGAGCGGCATGGAGTATCCGGGCATCGTCTTCGACCCGATGAAGGCGCCGGCCAAGGCGCTGCACATGGTCACCGCGCACGAGATCGGCCATACCTGGTTTCCGATGATCGTCGGCAGCGACGAGCGTCGCAACGCGTGGATGGACGAAGGGTTCAACACGTTCATCGACGTATATGAAGCCGACGCCTTCAACCATGGGGAATTCGCGCCCAAGCGCGATGGCGAGTACGCCCCGAAGGGCGGCAATCCCGTCGACGAGATCCTGCCCCTGCTGGCCGACGCGGACGCGCCGCCGCTGCTGATGGGCGCCGACATGGTCAAGGAGAAGTACCGCCACCCGGCGACCTACTTCAAGGCGGCGCTCGGCCTTGTCCTGCTGCGCGAACAGATCGTGGGTCCGGAACGCTTCGATCCGGCCTTCCGCAAGTACATCGCCACCTGGGCGTACAAGCATCCCTCGCCCTCGGATTTCTTCCGCCTGATGGAGAGCGAGACGGGCGAGGACCTGGGCTGGTTCTGGCGCGGCTGGTTCGAAAACAACTGGCAGCTGGACATGGCCGTCACCAAGATCGACGGGTCGAACGTCACCGTGGAAAATCGCGACCAGCTCGTCATGCCGGCAACGCTTCGCGTCACCTTCGACGACAAGACGACACGCGATATCCGCGTGCCCGTGGAGACCTGGCAGCAGCACAAGAGCTTCGAGGTGAGCGTGCCTGGCGGGGGCAAGGTGGTGCGCGCCCAGATCGATCCGGATCACGCGATCCCCGATCGCGACCGTTCGAACGATACCTGGCCACGTTGACGGAGGCGCGCCGGTGTCCCCACGCGTCACGGCGTTCTCCAATCTCTTCGCCATCGTTGTCGCCGCGGTGGCGTGGCCGGCGCTCGTCTTGCAGTACTGGCTGATGATGTGGTCCGGCTTCGAGGGGCTGGCGCTGCTTCGCTTCTTCAGCTTCTTCACCATCCTTTCCAACGTGCTGGTGGGACTGGTGGCCGCGTCTGCGGCGATGGGAGGCAATTGGGGGCCTCTGGCGTTCTGGCGCCGTCCACGGGTTCGCGGGCTTGCCGCGGTGTCGATCATGGTCACCTGCCTGGTCTATGCGACCGTGCTGCAGTCGACATGGGAGCCGCTGGGCCCGCAACTCGTGGCGGACAGGGCATTGCACTACGTGGTGCCGGTGCTGTACCTCGTGTGGTGGATCGCGTTGCTCCCGCACGGGACGCTGGTGTGGCGTGACGCCCTGCGCTGGCTGTGGTTCCCGCTGTCGTTCGCCCTGTGGACCTTCGTCCGCGGCGCGATCGTCCACGAATACCCGTATCCCTTCCTGGACGTGGATCGCCTCGGCTACGCGATGGCGCTGGTGAACGTCTTGCTGGTCGGTGCCGTCTTCCTTGTACTGGGCACGGCCTTCGTCGCGCTCGATCGCACCCTCCCCGGGAGCCGCTTCAGCGGCGACGGACGGCTGCCCTGACCGTATGCGGGTTCACCTGAAACGGGCTTGTTCGAAACACTCGATCAACAACTCGGTGAGCACCCGTACCTTCCTTGCGGGGTGCTGACTTGGCGGGCGAACGACATAAATACCCGCCGGAGGTGGTGGATAACGTGTCATGACCGGTACGAGGGCGCCCGAGGCCACATGCTCATGGGTGAGGCCATCGGGAAGCCAGGCGATGCCGAGTCCCGCGATGGTGGCGGCAATGAGCGCCGGACCGTTGTCGGCCTTGAAGCGCCCCCGTGGCTGGACCGTGACGACCTCGTCGCCATCCATGAACTGCCAGGCTTCCGTTCCCTGCATGAGGGCTTCATGGTCGGCGAGTTCCGCCGGGGTCTCCGGCGAGCCGTGCGCTTTGACATAGTCCGGGCTAGCGACGAGCTTTCCATAAAGCGGCCCGACGCATCTTGCGATCAAGCTGGAGTCCTCGAGGTAGCCGACCCGGATCGCGCAATCAAATCCCTCCGCGACGATATCGACGAAGTGATCGCTATAGGAGGTATGGATGTGGAGCTTCGGATGGCGTCGTGCCATTGCCGCGAGCACGGAAGCGAAGTGGGTCGGGCCGAAAGAAAGCGGCGCGGCGATGCGCAAGCGGCCGCGAAGATCCCCTTCGGGAAACATCGTTTCCCTGGCCAGGTCGATCTCGGCGCAGGCCCTGGCTGCATGGTCTCGAAACGTGACCCCGGCTTCGGTGAGGGCGGCGCCGCGGGTGGTTCGCGCAAGCAACTGGACGCCGAGTTCGGCTTCAAGACGGCCGAGCCGCCGACTGACGATCGACTTGGAGACGCCAAGCCGGCGCGCGGCGGGTGAGACGCCCCCGGCGTCGGCGACTTCCACGAATGTGCGCAGCTCTTCGATGTCCAACGTGACCTTCCCGATGTCGCGACACAGCGTGACATAAAGATATCCAATTCGGCGTTCCCCATCTTGCGACACAGCTCGACGCAGGATGGCGCTACCGCATCCCCCATGGGAGTGGCAAGGTTTGCCCGTGCACACCCACCTCACCCGTAACGGTAGCAAAGGATGTATCCATGACGTTTCGTAACGGCCTCGCTTCGCTTCTTCGTCCCGAAGACTCGGTACTCGTTCTGATCGATCACCAGCCCTATCAATTGGCGAACCTGAACAGCCATGATCCGCATGCCGTGGTCAACAACTCGGCCGCGTTGGCGAAGGTCGCCAAGGCCTTCGGCGTTCCCACCATCCTGACGAGTGTGATCGCGGAGCGGGGTGGTCTCATCTTTCCGCACATCACCGATGTGTTCCCTGGCCAGGAAGTGATCGACCGGACGTTCATCAACACCTGGGAAGACCGGAAGGTGGTGGATGCGGTCAAGGCGACGGGTCGCAAGCAGCTGATCATCGCCGGCCTCTGGACCGAGGTTTGCGTCGCGATGCCGGTGATCCAGGCGCTTGGCGAGGGCTGGGACGTGACGGTCATCACCGATGCGTCCGGAGGCACCTCGGTCGAAGCGCACGAGGTCGCCATCCAGCGCATGATCGCGGCCGGTGCGAACATGATGACCTGGCTGGCGCTGGCGTCCGAATGGCAGCGTGACTGGGCCCGGACCGAGCATGCCGCCGAGTTGACCGAGGTGCTCAAGCAGCATGTCGCCGGTAGCGGCATCGCCTACCTCTGGGAGCAGCAGTTGCTCAACACGCCGGTGCCGCGCGCCGCGGGCTGATCCGGGCGGCTCCATTCCCCTGCACATGCCGTGCGCGTCGACTCGGACTACAATCGGCGGATGATCTTCCGCTGGTTCGAATCCCTCATCGACATCTTCCGCGAGGCGCCCGACCGCGCCCCGCCCAAGGGCGTCGTGCGCTTCTACGCCTATTACCTGCGCCAGGTGTGGAAGGTATTCGCCGCCGCCCTGGTCGTGGGGTTGGCCGTGGCCTTGATCGAGGTGGCGCTGTTCGACTTCCTCGGCCGGGTGGTCGACATGGCGCAGAAGACGCCCGCGGCGGTGTTCTTCCAGACCCACTGGCGCACGCTGGCCTGGATGGGGTTCGTCGTGGTGATCTTGCGGCCGCTGACGATGGGCCTGCACGACCTCCTGGTGAACCAGACGCTCAGTCCCGGCATGACCAACATGGTCCGCTGGCAACACCACCGCTACGTGCTCAAGCAAAGCCTGTCGTTCTTCCAGAACGATTTCGCCGGCCGCATCGCCAACCGCATCATGCAGACGGCGCCGGCACTGCGCGAGTCCGCGGTGCAGGTGGTCGACGCCTTGTGGTACGTGAGCGTCTATGCGGGCACCTCGATCTATCTGTTCGCCAAGGCCGACGTCTGGCTGGCCCTGCCGCTGGTGCTGTGGATCGCGGGATACATCGGCATGCTGGTGTTCTTCGTCCCCAGGGTGAAGGAACGCTCGTGGAAAGCTTCCGAAGCGCGTTCCAAGCTGATGGGCCGCATCGTCGACGGCTACAGCAACGTGATGACGTTGAAGCTCTTCGCGCACACGCATCGTGAAGAAGCGTATGCGAAGGAAGCGATGCAGGAGCAGACCGACAAGGTGCGTTCCTCCAGTCGCATGATCACGTCGATGGATGTCTCCATCACCTCGCTCAACGGGCTGCTCATCGCGGGCACGAGCCTGCTGGCGCTGTGGCTCTGGTCGCGCGGCACCGTCTCCACGGGGCAGGTGGCCCTCGCCGTGGGCCTGGTGATCCGCATCAACAACATGTCCGGCTGGATCATGTGGGTGGTCAACGGCATCTTCGACAACGTGGGCACGGTGCAGGACGGCATCACCACCCTGGCCCAGGAGCGCACCGTGGTGGACCGCGACGACGCGCTTCCCCTTCGCGTGACGAAGGGGGAGGTCCGTTTCGACAACATCCATTTCCACTACGGCAAGGCCGGCGGCATCATCGGTGGCCTGGACCTTATCGTCCGTCCCGGCGAGAAGATCGGCCTGGTCGGTCCTTCCGGTGCGGGCAAGTCCACCCTGGTCAACGTGTTGCTGCGCCTGTACGACCTCGAGGACGGCCACATCTTCATCGATGGCCAGGACATCGCCAGGGTCACGCAGGAGTCGCTGCGTTCCAGCATCGGCGTGGTCACGCAGGACACGTCGCTGTTGCACCGGTCCATCCGCGACAACCTGCTGTATGGACGGCCGGATGCCAGCGACGCCGAGATGGCCGAGGCGGTGCGCCAGGCGCGCGCCGACGAATTCATCCCGGGCCTGTCCGACGGCGAGGGGCGCACCGGCTACGACGCCCATGCGGGCGAGCGGGGCGTCAAGTTGTCCGGCGGCCAGCGCCAGCGGATCGCGATCGCGCGTGTGTTGTTGAAGGACGCGCCGATCCTCGTGCTCGATGAAGCCACCTCGGCACTGGATTCCGAGGCCGAGGCGGCCATCCAGGAAAGCCTGGAGACCTTGATGCGCGGCAAGACGGTGATCGCCATCGCGCATCGTCTCTCGACCATCGCGAAGATGGACCGGCTGGTGGTGATGGAGCATGGCGCGATCGTGGAGACCGGCACGCATGCGGAGTTGATCGCGCGCGGCGGCTTGTATGCGCGGTTGTGGGCCCACCAGACCGGCGGTTTCGTCGGCGTCGAGTAGGTATCGGCTGCCGCTGTCGCCGCTGAAGTGGCTCCCACATTGCCTCGTCTCATTCCCAAGCGGACGTCAGGAAGGTTTCAGACCTTCGGAAGCCCTTTTGTGGGAGCCGCTTCAGCGGCGATAGCGTGGGAGCCGATCCTGTCGGCGATGCTCTTCAGCCCCGCGGTTCCTGCGCCTCCCGCTCGATCCAGCCGATGAACGCCAGCGCCGCCGCCGACGGCGGGCGGTGCGCGGAATGGACCAGGTAGTACGCATATCGCGTCGGCAATTCCGGCCCCGGCAGGCGAACCAGCCGGCCGTGGGCAAGATGCGCGGCGGCGAGCCGCGTGCGCGCGAGCACCGCGCCCAGTCCCGCCGCCGCGGCGTTCAAGCCGTCGGCCGAATCGCTGATCGTATGCATCGTGCCGCCACGCGGATAGCGGACACCGGCGGCGCGGAACCACTCGCGCCAGCCCTCGGGCGCGATATCGGTGAGAAGGGGCAGGTCGGCGACATCCTCGGCGGACCGCACCCGCGATGCCAGTTCCGGCGACGCCAGGGGTTGCAACGAGTCGTCCATGAGGAAGCGCGAGGTCAGGCCGGGCCATTGGCCGAGGCCATAGCGGAGCCCGAGGTCCGGGCCGCCCTCGTCGAAGCGCACGAGGGAGCGATCGGTATCGATCGACAACCGCACCGTGGGATGCGCATCGACGAACCGGCGCAGACGAGGCGTGAGCCAGTTGGCCGCCAGCGAGGGCAAGACGCTCAGGCGCAGCCCGTTGTCACGACGATGCTGACGCAGGCTGTCGAGCACCGACTCGACCTCGGCCAGGGCCGAGCCTGCGGCGTCGGCCAGCAAGCGTCCTTCAGGAGTCAGGGCCACCCCACGCGCATGGCGCTGGAACAGGCTCACCCCGAGCGCTGTCTCCAGCTTGCGCACGTGATGGCTCACCGCGCTGGCGGTGAGGTGCAGTTCCTCGGCCGCATGGGCGAAGTTCTGGTGCCGGGCGGCGGAGGCGAAGGCGGCGAGGGCGGGGAGCAGGGCGGAGCGCATCGTAGGGATGAATCAAATGAGAGGCTGGCTTGCAAAGGATGCGCTTGTGCGGCCTCCGGTTCCAGCGACAATAAGACTCAGCCACAAGCGAGGTTCGTATGTCCGCCGCCGATAGCCCCATCGAATCCATCGTTTCCGCTGCCGAGAGGGACTGGCGCACGCCGGTGGAGCTTGTCGCCCTCGGCGCCATCTGGGGTGGTTCGTTCCTCTTCATGCGAGTGGCGGCCAAGGATTTCGGGCCGTTTCCCATGGTGGCCACGCGCTTGCTGTTCGGCTCGGTGATCCTGTTGCCCTTGCTGTTGCGCGCCCGCAAGACGATCCGTGCCGCCCACCTGTGGAAGATGCTGGTGTTGGGCGCGCTCAGCGCGGCCATCCCCTTCACCTTGTTCGCCTGGGGTGCCGAGCGGGCACCGGCAGGCATCGGCGCCATCGCCAATAGCATGACGGTCCTGTTCGCCGCCCTGGTGGCCTTTATCGGTTTTGGTGAAAAGATCGGCACACGCAAGGCGATCGCGCTCGTGGCGGGCTTCGTCGGTGTCGTGGTGTTGGCCAGTGGCCGCACCGCGGGGGAAAACGTCGCGCCCGCGGCGCTCGCCGGTGCCGCCGCGTCGTTCTGTTATGGCCTGGCGGCCAACCTCATCAAGAAGTACCTGTCGGATATCGCGCCCACCGCCGTGGCGGCGGGTTGCCTGCTGGGCGCGACCATCCTGATGGCTCCGCTGGCCCTGCTTACATGGCCTGACGCGCCCATTCCGACGAACTCGTGGCTCTCGGTCATCGCGCTGGGCGTGGTCTGCACGGGACTCGCCTATGCCTTCTACTTCCGCCTCATCCAGCGTATCGGCGCACCCCGTGCCGCCACGTCGACCTACCTCGTGCCCTTGTTCGGCGTGGGCTGGGCGTGGATGTTCCTCGGTGAAGCGCTCACGCCGACCATGGCGCTGGCGGGCGCGATCATCCTTGGCAGCGTGATCCTGAGCCAGAAGCGCTCGGCGTGAGTCGGCGATCGGCGAGCCCTTCCGCCGGGGCTCGCGACGTGGAATAGTCCCGGCACCTCATCCGCCACCGGACATGACATGCCGCGTCTTCGCCACCTCCTCGCCTTCGGCGTCACCAGTTTCGTCTTCGCCCTGGCCGCGCACGCGCAAGACGCGGCGACGACACCCAGCGCCGGTAGCGCTGACGCGCGTCCGACCGCCCTGGCCGACTTCGATGCTTACGTGGACGCCACGCGCAAGCAGTTCGACGTGCCGGGTATCGCGGTGGCGATCGTCAAGGACGGCAGGGTGGTGCTGGAGATGGGCTCGGGCGTGCGCAAGCTCGGCGAACCGGCCAGGGTGGACGCGCATACGCAGTTCGCGATCGCATCGAACACCAAGGCCTTCACCGCCGCCTCGCTGGCGATCCTCGCCGACGAGCACAAGCTCGACATGAGCGACCGCGTGATCGATCGCCTGCCGTGGTTCCAGATGTCCGATCCGTACGTGACGCGCGAAATGCGCGTGCGCGACCTGCTCGCCCATCGCAGCGGACTCAGCCTGGGCGCGGGCGACCTGCTGTACTGGCCGGCCACCTCGTATTCCACGAAGGAAGTCGTGCAGCGGTTGCGCTACGTGCCGCTGGCCAACAGTTTCCGTGCCGGCTACGCCTACGACAACATCCTCTTCGCCGTGGCGGGGCTGGTGATCGAGCAGGTGTCGGGCAAGCCATGGGCCGACTTCGTGCGCGAGCGCATCTTCGTGCCGCTCGGCATGACCGAATCGCAGTCGCACGCACCCGACAGCATCGGCCCGAACGACGACATCGCCACGGGCCACGCGAAGTTCGACTTCAAGGACCTGAAGCCGGTGGCGGCGATGTCGTGGAGCAACAACCCCACGGCGGGCGGCATCTACACCAGCGTGCACGACCTGTCCAAGTGGATGAACATGCAGCTGGCCGGTGGCAAGTACACCGATGCCTCCGGCAAGGAGCAACGCCTCTTCAGCGAGAAGCGCCAGGCCGAGATGTGGTCGTTGATCACTCCCATCGCCATCTCCGAACCCAATGTTCCCGAGCTCAAGGCGGCGAAGCCCAACTTCTACGGTTACGGCGAAGGCTGGTTCGTCTCCGACTACCGCGGGCACAAGCTCGTCTGGCATACCGGCGGCTGGCCCGGCATGGTGTCGCGCCTGACCCTCGTGCCCGACCTCAAGCTCGGCATCGTCGTGCTGACCAATCAGGAAAGCGGCGCCGCGTTCCAGGCGGTGACGATGCGCGCGCTCGATGCATACATGGACGCGCCGAAGACGGATTGGATCGCGGCGTACGCGGCCAGCGTCAAGAAGATGGAAGGCGACGCCGACGACAGCATGAAGAAGCACGAAGCGGCGCGTGCGAAAGGCTCGAAGCCCTCGTTGCCGCTGGAGGGCTATGCCGGCACCTACCGCGATCCCTGGTATGGCGATGTCACCGTGGCGAAGCAGGGTGGCAAGCTGGTGATGACCTTCACCAAGACGGCGCAACTCACCGGCACGCTGGAGCCGTGGCAGCACGATACCTTCATCGCCCGCTGGAATGACCGATCGCTCAACGGAGACGCCTTCGTGAACTTCGCGCTCGATCCGGACGGCAAGGTGCGCGAGGTGCGGATGGAGCCGGTGTCGCCCCTCACCGACTTCAGCTTCGATTTCCAGGACCTGCGCCTGGCCCCCGTCGAGGCTTCGAAGTAAGGTCCGTCAGCTCGCCGGGTCCGGATCGGTCGATGCCTTCGGCGCGCCCTCGCCGGTGGGGCCGAGCAGGTCGCCCATGTTGCCGCCCGAGCGCAGCACGAGATCCTGTGGCCGCAGCAGGGGGATCTCGGCGCCGCGCAGCCGCGCGATGACATCGAACAGGAGGTCGCTCTTCACGGCGCCCACATCGCGTGGGCTTCCCACGTAGCACGTGGCGACGAACGTCATCGCCGTACGGTCGATGTTGTCGAGCGTGACGGAGGCCGCGGGCGTCTCCTGTACCGACGCGTGCGCATGCATGGCCTCCAGCATGTGCTCGCGTACGTCCACCGGATCGCTGTCGAGCGGCATGGGCAGCTTGATCAGCACGCGGCCTTGCGGGTTGGCCATCGTCATGTTGCGCACGGGCTTGGTGATGAACGACGAGTTCGGCACGATGATGGTCGAGCGGTCGGCCACCTGGATCTCGGTGGCGCGCACGTTGATGCGGCGGATATCGCCTTCCGCATCGTCCAGTACCACCCAGTCGCCGACCTTCACCGGCCGCTCCGCGAGCAGGATCAGGCCGGAGATGAAGTTCTGCACGATCGCCTGCAGGCCGAAACCGATGCCCACCGAGAGCGCGGAAGCCACCCAGGTCACGTTCTGCACGGAGAGGCCCATCGCCAGCAGGGCGATCGCCACCACGATGACGATGCCGACGTAGCCGAGGAGGGTGGTGAGCGAACTGCGCATGCCCGGGTCGAGGTTCGTCCTGGGCAGGTATTGTTCGGACATCCAGTTCTTCACCACTCGCACGGCCAGCAGGCCGAGGAAGAACAGTGCGATCGAGGTGATGATCTGGCTGGGCTTCAGTTCGACGTCGTAGATCTTCAGTGACTGCAGCTTGCTGCCGAGCGTGAGGAGGTCGGTCGCGCCGGTGCCGAAACCGGACATGACGGCGGTGATGCCGAACAGGAAAAGGCCCAGGCGGACCACACCCGAAAGCAATACGCCGGCCTGGTCGAGCAGCCTGGGGTGGGTGCCGAAGATCGCCTGCGCGCGGGCGCTCATCGGACCCTTTTCGGAAAGCAGCGTTTCGAACAGGTCGTCGACCAGGCGCATGGCGAGATACGTCGCGGCGATCACGATCGCCGTCCAGACCACCTGGCCGGCCATGAAGGAGGCGAACGAGATGAAGCCGGTCAGCAAGGCGATCCACGACGCGACGATGGCGATCCATGCCGCCGCGATGAGCACGCTGGCCCAGATGGGCCGGGGCGCGGGCGGCGTGCCGTCTTCGTCGTGATGGTGCGTGCGTCCCAGCCGCAGCAGCGCCAGCGCGCTGAGCGCGGTGAAGACGATCGCCTGCAGGCTGCTGGTGAGCACCGTGGCGGCGAGGCTGGTACCGATCGTGTGGTTCAACTGTTTGAGGAAGTAGAACAGCACGACCGCCAGCGAGATCAGCATCGGGAAGCGGCGCAGGTCGATGGCGGTCTGGTCGGGAATGGCCGGCAGGCGCCATGACGGCCGCTTCGCCGAGATCAGCGACCTGCCGAGGCCGGCGATGAAGGCGCCGAAGAAGACGAGTTGCACGATCGTGCGCGCGATCTCGTCGGTCTCCTGGCTGAAGGTGTCGTTCCAGTTCAGGCCCAGGTAAAGCAGTTGCGTGCCCAGGCCGGTGGTGAGCGTGGAGGTGAGGGCGATGCCGAGGATCAGCGCCGAGCGTCGCAGCCTTCCGGGCGGCATGCGGTTGGCGGTCAGGTGGCGCACCCGGTGTTCGATGTAGAAGCGGACACCGGTCATGAGCAGCAGGCCGAGCAGCGCGCAGGTGATCAGGGCCGTGCGGTTGCCGACGTTCCAGCTGGCGGCGACGTCGGTCTTCACCGCGCCGGCGAAGTCGCGCAGGTTGGCGGCGTCGCGAGGAAAGGCCGCCGCCGGCTCCGACCAGAACGGCCGCGACAACGGCGAGTTCGTGCGTTGCGAGATGAGTTCCTGGAAGCGGATGCGGCGCAGGTCGGAAAGCTGGTTCGCCGTCTGCTGGGCTTCGAGCGCGATGCCGTCAGCCTGTTTGACCTGCGCATCCACGGTGTCGAACGCCTTCTGCGCGTCCTTCCTCGTGGCGGCGAGTTCCGGGTCCTCCTTGGTGCCGGCGGCTGGCGGCGGCCCCAACTGGTCGAGCCGGGCCTTCGCCGCGTCCCGGCTCTGCTGCAGGGACGCGGATAGTTTCTGCGCGTCGCCCGCGACGTCGCCGGACTTGCCGCGCAGGTCGTCGATGATCGAATCGGTGATCTTGTCGTCCTTCATCCCCTTCTCGATCTGGTCGAGGCGGCCGCGCAGGCCGTCGATCTGCTGCGAGGGACCGGAATCGTCCGTCTGCGCGAACGCGCCGCCGGAGCCGGCGAGGAGGAGGGCGATGAAGAGGATTCTCAGGATATGCATGAAGGGATCATCGGAGCCGCTGTCGACCAGGTCAAATGCCCGATGCATGCGTTACCCTCGGTGAACGGCGCGTGCGGCGCCTTCCATGCGGCAATGCAGCTTTGCCGCGGAAGGTGCCGCCGTTATCCTGCCGCCCCTTTCTCCACGCCTGGAATGTCCCATGCGCAAGAAGCTGGTCGCCGGTAACTGGAAGATGCATGGCTCCCGCGCCATGGCCGACGCCCTGGTCAGGGAGATCGTCGAGAACCGGCCGGACGGCGTGGACGTCGTCGTCTTCCCGCCCGATGTGTACCTGGACGGCCTGGCGCGCGAGTACGGCGACCGTGGCCTGGGCTTCGGTGCGCAGGACCTTTCGGAGCACCACGTGCAGGGCGCCTATACCGGCGAGATAGCGGGCGACATGTTGCGCGACGTGGGTGCCCGGTGGGTCCTGGTGGGCCATTCCGAGCGGCGCCAGTACCAGCACGAAAGCGACGCGTTGCTGGCGAAGAAGTTCGAGGCGGCATGCAAGGCCGGGCTCACGCCGATCCTCTGCGTGGGGGAAACCCGTGAGGAGCACGAGGAGGGCAGGGCCGAGGAGGTGATCGGCCGCCAGCTGGCCGCGGTGCTGGAGCACAACGGCATCGGCGCGTTCCGCGAGGCGGTGATCGCCTACGAACCGGTCTGGGCCATCGGTACGGGGCTGACGGCGACCCCGGCGAAGGTGCAAAAAATTCATGCCTTCATCCGTAGCCAACTGGCAAAAAAGGATGCTAATATCTCGCTCCTGACCCGGGTGCTTTACGGCGGAAGCGTCAAGCCGGCCAATGCGGCCGAACTTTTCGCCCAACCGGACGTGGACGGGGGACTCATCGGTGGCGCCGCCCTGGTGGCTCCCGATTTCCTGGATATATGCGCCGCGGCGCGATAATCGCGACACGGCAAACCAAGAAGACATGTTCATTCTCTTCAGCGTTTTCTATATCCTGATCGCCGCGGCGATGATCGTGCTGATTCTCATGCAGCGCGGTGCTGGCGCGGAGGCAGGTTCCGGCTTCGGTGGCGGTGCTTCCGCCACGGTGTTCGGTGCGCGTGGCTCGTCGAGCTTCATGACCCGCGCCACGGCCGTCCTCGCAGCCCTGTTTTTCTTGCTCAGCCTCGGCATGGGCATCTACCTCGGTCGCTCGGGCAATCCCCAGCCGGCCGCGGATCTTGGCGTGATGTCCGGCGTTACCACGCCGGCCGCTCCCGCCAATAACGCTCCGGTGACCCCGGCCGCGTCGGACGTGCCCCGCGCACCCGCCGCCGCCAATGGTGACACCCCGGCCGCCACGGCGCCGGCTCCGGCAGCGAACAACGATGTTCCGGCCCCGACGCAGGACGCCACCAAGGCTCCCGCCGAACCGGCCAAGAAGTAAGGCAGCGACACACGCGACACGCTGTAAAAGTTATGCCCAGGTGGCGGAATTGGTAGACGCACTACCTTGAGGTGGTAGCGGCTTAGGCTGTGGGGGTTCGAGTCCCCCCTTGGGCACCATAGGAAGGTTTCGCAACGTTGCATGATGTTGCAAAACCGCAGAAAAACCCGCTACTTAGCGGGTTTTTTTGTGCCCGAAGGTTTCCCATGGTTGCATGGTGTTTCTTGAAATTACATCAGGGATGGGGGTATATCTGGGGGTAGGACGGCGTACCCCCACGCCAGTGACGGCTCGATACCCCCAATGCCCCTTACCGATCTAGCAATCAAAAAGCTTAAACCTGCCGAAAAGACTCAGAAGGTCTCGGACGGTGGAGGGCTCTACCTACAGTTGAACCCGAATGGGTCCAAACTGTGGCGGTTGAAGTACCGCTTTGGTGGCAAGGAGAAGCTTCTCGCCCTTGGCGCCTATCCGGGCGTCTCCTTGGCTGCGGCCCGCGACGGCATGATTGACGCTAAGCGTCGCCTAGCCGCAGGAGCGGACCCTGGCGCCGAGCGGAAGGCTGCAAAGATGGCCGACGCCGCGCCGGATGCTGACGCTTTACCTACCTTCCGGGTTGTGGCGGATGCCTGGGCAAACCGCCAAGCGGTCGCCCCGGTCACAGCCATGAAGACCCAGTGGATTTTCGATACCTTCCTGTACCCCGATTTGGGCCATCGTCCAATTCGGGACATCACCGCGCGCGAGTTGCTGGCCGTGCTCCGTAAGATTGAGGAGGCGGGCAAGCTGGAAACGGCTAAGAGGGCCAAGATTAAGGCCGGTCAGGTCTTCCGATACGCAATCATCGAAGGACTTGTGGATTCCGATCCCTCGACGAGCCTGCGTGGTGCTCTCAAGCCGCCGAAAGCAAAGCACCACGCCGCGGTAACTGATCCGGTACGAATCGGGGAACTTCTCAGGGCTATTGATGGATTTGTAGGTCAGCCAGTGACACAGGCGGCGTTGCGGCTCGCGCCACTGGTATTCGTCAGGCCGGGGGAGCTTCGGCACGCCGAGTGGGCGGAACTGGACCTGGACGGCGCCGTTTGGCGCATTCCGGCTGAGAAAATGAAGATGAAGGCCGCTCATCTGGTGCCGCTTTCGCGACAGGCAATCGAGATTCTGCGGGGGCTTAAGCCGCTTACCGGCGCGGGCAGGTATGTCTTTCCGGGGCTTCGCACGGGGTCACGTCCGATGTCCGAGAACACGATTACCGCTGCCCTCCGGAGGATGGGGTACTCCGGGGACGAGATGACCGGACACGGATTCCGCAGCACGGCGGCCACCCGTCTAAACGAAATGGGGTGGAATGCAGATGCCATCGAGCGTCAGCTCGCGCACGCGGAATCGAATAAAGTCCGGGAGGCGTACACGCATGCCGCTCAGTACCTCGATGACCGCAAACGGATGATGGCGGCGTGGGCTGACTATCTTGATGGGCTGCGTTTGCAACAGGCTGCATAACGAGCGCGCTACGTAGGTGTTCCAAATGTTCCAGTGTTCCACTTTTTGGAATACCTCTCAATTTAAGGCATCTAGGCAAGAATCGTTCGGTGTTCCGCGCGTCCCGCTATCTTGTTCCCGTGTTCCATTTCGGGAGAGTCCTGCATGGTGATCGAGTCCGCAGATGTCACTCTCGGCTTAGAAGAAGCTGCCGCGTTTCTCAGGCTTGGCGTGGAATCTATGAAACGCCTGATCGATGATGGTGTGATTCCCGCTGTTCGACTGAACCAAAAGCACACGGTGCTCCTGCGCAGCGAGCTAATCGCGTTCGTCCGTGATGAAGGCCGAAAGCAGGCCGAAGCGCGGCGAGTTGCGGCAATGCCCCTATTGCCGCGACAGCGACCGTCAGGCCGACGCAAACGGCAGCTACCTGACCTTAGTCGTTACGACGGTCTTATCTGACCCCCTTCAAGAATGGGTCCTCCCTCGACCCCCACCCCCTGCGGCGTCCGTGACACCGCGAGATTTCATGTGTGGGTGGGCTTCGAAAGTGACTTTTTTGTTTACGTACATGTGCGTGCACGTCGTTTCTGAAGGGGTGATGCGATGTCTCAGTAATAAAAAAGCTCGAAGACACGAGTTCATGAGCGCATGGAGGCGCAGTCCAAAACCGGAAATTCCCATAGAGGAACCCAGTGTTCGGCCGAACAACAATGCGTCACCTCAACACGGTGCAGCAAAGCATGAGTCAATCGGCCCAACACAACCTCGCAGCGGCGATCGAAGCCGCCGGCCGCGCGTCCGCATACGCGCTGCACGCACGCTCAGGCGAATCGGAGCCGCGGATTACGCCGAAACCGGCAGTTGAAGCGACTTGCATCAACTTGCGTGAAATGCACGTTCTCGCTTCAGCCGTTTCCACGGCGCATGCCACCATATACGCCGAAGTGCCTGTCGTCGAGCACCGCCCGAAGTCGATGTCTGTTGATGCAGCGGTGATTGCTGCATCGCTGGTAGCCGGTGCGGGCACGTCCGTAATCATTGCGGCGGAACGGAACGCTGCGCAAAATGGAGTCGTTCCCGTGTTTTACCGGGACGCTGGTTTGTTCCGGGTCGTCGAGCCGGCGCCCTTCCGTTTGATCGCCGACGGTAGTTCGGCCGATAGGCAGCCGGCCCCATGGAGCCAGGCACGTATCTCGTGGGATGCTGCCCCGAGTGCGGCGTTTCGGACCACGTTTTCACGCCGCGAGCAGAAGGACGTCGGCGGCGCAGAACTCGTCGAGAACGTCCTTGGTGCCATTGTTCGCGGGTTGGCAGTGGAGGCGGACCGGACCGTACTAAACGCAATTGAACTGGCAGCCCGTCCTACGTTCACGCTCGCACAAGCAGCGGCGCGTGGTCTTCGGTTTGCCGACCTGGCGGGGTTTGCCGGAACGCGCGGGAATGGTGCGTACGTTGATGCGACTGGCTCGCTTAGGGTGGCCGGCATTAAAGCAGAGCTGACGCCGGGTTGCGAAGCGACCATTGTAGGCGCATTCGATCGCGCGGCCGTCGCTATCCACCCGGAGGTGGTCGTTCACATCGAGCGTCTTAACGCCTACGGTGACCTCAACATCACTGTTTTCGCGAGCATTCAGGCCATCGTTCCCGATCCGTCTGCTTTTTGGACAGTGGCGGCCGAGTGATGAAGCTCCTACGAAACATCTTCTCCAGGCGTGTCGCGAAGGCAGCCGCGACAGCTAGTGACGTCCTGCCGTTCGACGTGTACGCGGCAATCGGAGCAGCGTCGATCCATGTGCGCGGTGACGAGCGTCCGCCTGTCGTGGTGCTCAGTGATGGCCGTTCCCTGACCATGAAGTCGAATCTCAAGGAACAACTTTCGTCGATGTTCCCCAGCCTTTGCGGTGAACAGATCACTACGGCCGAGCGTTTTCTCAAAAATCGCGTGGTTGCGAATCGGGTAATGCGCTTTGAACTCGATCAATTTGATAGTGCGCCCCGCAAGCGATGGAGTGCTAAGGAATGGTGAGTGGAGAGACCAAGCGGGTGGCGGCACCTTTGCCCGACGATGTTTATCAGGCGCTAGTTCGCTTCCAGCGGCACCTCGAAAGCACGACGAGCCTTAAGGTCTCGCTTGCCAGCGCTGCCACTATAGCCGTGCAAGCCGGGCTGAAAGTCCTCAACGAAGCGACCGAATAACCGACTGTGGCGTGCGGGCGATCAGCGACGCCCGCACGCGTCTGGAATTAATGATGCACACTGAAGAAACAAACGACGCCTACCTCAGGTTGTCACAGATTGTCCCGGCGATCCTTCCTGTAAGCCGTGTAACCATTTGGCGGTGGGTCAAAGCGGGACGGTTCCCCGCTCCTCTGAAGCTCGGTGACAAGGTAGTGGTATGGAAGGTATCGGCAGTTCGCGAGTGGATGGCGAATAGCGGAAAAGGTGCGTCCGCATGACTACTGAGTTTGTCTCTCGTGGTCGCAGGAAGTGCCCGCTTAACCAGTGTCGCTCGCTAGCCGAGGAGCTTGAGCGGATGACCAGCTATGGAGCGGAATTGCTCCGCTCGCGCACTGAGCATCTAACGCAAGCCGACGCAGATGCATTCCATGTTCGGATTGAAGCGGTCAAGACGGCGGTGCGGGCCTCGCTCCGTCACATTGAGGACGACCTCAGGTCTATTGAACGCAACGCCACGGAGAAACGCTCTTGACTATGGCCTGGGAGATGAGCGAACCTACGCCCGCAGCCGCAAATTCGGCAGCCAGGCGTGAGAACCTGAATCCACGAAGGCGCAACGCGCCGCAATGGCGCTTTTTTATTGCGTCACGCCCGAGTTTTTATGATGGGCGTGCAGGGCAGGCTTCGGCCTGGCCGGGTTCCTTTGTGTCCGGTTTCTCACCCCTGCACGTCCGTCACCCTCTGTGTGAGACCAGGGGATGGCGGTTCCACATCGCAAAGGAACCTAATCAAATGAATCACCTCACTGTCCGCCTCTCTCCGACCGCTCAGGCTGCTAACTTCGACCGCGACGTGAAGCAGAAGATCGCTGAGGCGTTTGCCGTCTTGGCCCTGGCGCGCCATCCGAGCACGAACATTCCTGTGTTTGCCGTGGCGGTCGATGCTATCGAGCAAGCGGTAGTGGCATTGACGTTTGTCTACCGCGACGACTCCGGAGACGGCGAAATTGCCCTTCTCTGCGGGCTACTTCAGCGAGCCAAAGCCTTGGTATGCGTCGCTCGCGACGCAGGAAACACCGAATTCGAAGCTCGGGCTATTCCCGTGGTCATCGATCTTGCGCGCTCCTATTTGTCCGACATCGCCGAAATGTTCGGGGAGGGCCGTGAGTGAGTGGTCTCGATTTGGCCGTAGTGGCGGCGGAAATGTCGAAGGCAGGCGTGATTGTCGCCGAGCCTGATCAGCTACGTACTGACGGCGTGCTCTGCCGCTTTAGCACGAACGCTCATGACAAATATCGCCGTCGACGCGACGGGTGGGCGGTGATTTTTGCCGATGGGCCGCGGCCGGTTGTTGCGTTTGGGGACTGGTCGCGAGGTATTTCCGAGAGCATCGTCATCGGCGGCGGAACCCGGTTAAGTCCGGCGGAGCGAGAACGTCAACGTATCGCCGTAGAGCAGTCGAAGGCGACCCGAGCATATGAACTCCGCCGTCGCCACGCGTTCGCCGCGGTAGATGCAGGCCGGATGTGGTCGCAGGCCGGTGAGGCGAGCGCGGATCACCCGTATCTGGCTAGGAAGGGCGTCGATGCTAAGGGAGTCCGTGACTATCATGGGGCCATCCTCGTACCGATGCGTGATTCGAAAGGTTCAATCCTGAACGTGCAAAGGATTCGCGCCGATGGGCAAAAGCGATTCCTTCGTGGTGGTCGCGTCAGTGGTCTATATGCATCGATCGGAACCGCCGGTGAGCACATCCTTCTTTGCGAAGGTTGGGCTACCGGTAAGTCGCTACACGCGGTGACGGCTTTGCCCGTCGCAGTGGCCTTTTCGTCGGGGAACCTCTATTCGGTGGCTGTTGAGCTGCGACGGAAGTATCCGTTTGTGAGGATTACCGTCTGCGCGGATAACGATGCCAAGCCGGATGGCAGCAACCCAGGAGTCAAAGCCGCAACCGCAGCCGCCATGGCCGTCGCCGGGCATTTAGCCATTCCCCCAAAAATCGGAGATTTCAATGACTTCATCGCCGCAAATGGCGGCCTAGACAACCCGATTGAGGTTCTACCGAGTGAAAGCTTTACATGATGGACCGCCGGCCTTTGGGCTGACGGATATGCTTCCTGGTTTCCTACTCGACGATGCGAACGGCGACGTACCGAAGAAGACCGCTGCGAGCGTGATGGCTCTAATCGACGGCGCTGAGCAGATGCAGGAAAAAGGCCCACGCTTTGTGGTCATCCGCCGTGGCGGTAACAGGGCCGGCGTGTTCTGGATCGACAGTAAGACGGATGATGAGGGGGTGGAAACCGACCAGGCGCCTCTCTGGATTTGCTCGGCACTCTCGATTGATGCGCTGACGCGAGACGAAGCTGGCTCAGACTGGGGGCGACTCCTGGTCTTCAACGACCGGGATAGCCGTCGGCACCAATGGGCGATGCCATGCGCGATGCTCGCAACGGATGGGGCAGACCTGCGCGCCGAGCTTTTGCGGCAGGGGTTAGACATCTCCAGTAACGCGAAGGCTCGCAAGCTGCTTATCGATTACATCCAGCAGGCTAACCCTCCGGTGACCGCCAGGTGCGTTACTAGGACCGGATGGCACGGGAATTCATTCGTTCTACCTAAGGAAACCTTCGGAGACTCATCGGCGGAGCCGATAATCTTTCAGACTAGCTCGCCTGATTCGGTTGCGCTCGGCCAAGGCGGCACGTTCGATGGCTGGAGGCAGCGCGTCAGTATTCCTGCCGCGGGTAACTCGCGCCTCGTACTGGCCCTGTCTGCCGCGTTCGCGGGCCCCTGTCTCGGGCTGATCGGTAGCGAAGGCGGTGGCCTACACCTTCGCGGTGGTTCCAGCTTAGGCAAAACGACTGCGGTACTGGTTGCAGCTTCGGTGTATGGACCGCCAGCGTTCATGCGGTCATGGCGGCAGACAGACAACGCGCTCGAAGGCACTGCGTCGCTACATTCGGACCTGATGCTTCCGCTTGACGAAATTGGTCAGCTCGATCCGTCCAAGGCGGGCGCTATCGCCTACCTCCTGGCGAACGGACAAGGGAAAGGGCGAGCGGGGCGCGACGGAACTGCGCGCGCAATTGCAAAATTCCAGCTCATGTTCCTGTCTTCCGGTGAGGTGAGCTTAGGCGACCTGGTTACAGAGTCCGGCGGGACTCGTCGCGCGGGCCAGGAGGTGCGTGTGATTGATCTGGCCGCGGATGCCGGCGCCGGCATGGGTATGTTCGAATCTCTTCCCAACAGCGCGAGCCCTGGAGAGTTCGCCGACCAGCTCAAAGCTGGGGCTGCTTCGCACTTTGGTCACGCACTTCCCGTGTTGCTGAAGTGTCTAACCAATGACCCTGAAGGGTGCCGGATGACACTTCGGAACGAACAGAAGGCGTTCGTCGACATTATCGTGGGTCGTGACGCTGACGGTCAGGTACGACGCGTCGCGCAGCGATTTGCGTTACTTGCGGCGGCTGGCGAGCTTGCTACGTCGTTCGGGATCACGGGGTGGGCCAAAGGCGAGGCTCGTGCGGCAGCCGAGACGTGTTTTGCCGCTTGGCGGAGCTCCCGCGGCACGGATGGCAACAGCGAGCCCGAAGCGCTGCTGTCCCAGGTTAGGGCGTTCTTCGAAGCTCATGGCGAAAGCCGTTTTGAGCCGGAGGGGCGTCAGGACGATCGCATCCCAATCCGGGACCGTGCGGGCTTTCGACGCGGCGGCACAGTGAACGATTCGATCCAGTACTTGGTGATGACGGAAGCATTCAAGACGGTTATTGCCGGTCACAATCGGACGTGGGCCACGGACGTATTGATCAAGGCGGGATGGCTGAAGCCGGCGACGGACGGGAAGGCGGCTCAGTCACTTCGCGTCGATGGGCTGGGAAAGCGCACGCGTCTGTACGTGTTCGACGGTGGTGCGGTCCATTCGGCCGAGTAAGCTGGAACACCGGTGGAACAGGAGTGGGCGGTGTCCGGAACACCGCCTTCTGCGTTTAAGCCATGCAAAAACATGACGTTACATGCGTGGAACACTTGGAACATTTGGAACACGCGAAGACACAGCTATCACCGGCGCATGTGCCCTAGAAAAATGTCGTTGAGGGAACGCCCCAATCGTCTAAAAAGGGTGCATTTTTCTCAGGCCGGCCTTGCACTTCGTAGTCAAACCCGGCCTCTTGGATTGGAAGGCGAGCATCGATATATGACTTCTGCATCGGTGAGAGTCCTTCAAACCACTCCGGCGATATGGCAAAGTTTTCGCCGTTATCGAAGACCACGTGCAGAATAGTTGACGTTAAGTTCTTCGAACGAAGGACGGAATCGTAGTACGCCCGCGGCGCGCCATTTGCAGTGTCAAGCCAGCTAAAAATCGCTGCTCCCCCGTGCTCCAATGGAATGAGCGAAAACGCTAGCTGAGATGCGTCCGATTCTAAGTCTTCTATTGACTGGAGTTGACGGCCATCTAAGTCGAAGAAAGGCTCAAACGCAAACGCGGCCACCACAGATGGACGCTTCGGGAAGATGACCGCAGCCGTTACCACTCGGTCCCAGCTGCCGGTTAGAAGGTGCTTATCAAACGACGCTTTGAATGCTTCCGCCTCCTCGGTGCCTTTCATCATGCCGGCCTGATAAATCAATGCGTCTTCGGTATAGGCGATCGGCCCCGAAATCCCATGGATAGCGGCTAGGTCCTCCAACTTTGGGTAAGACTCCAGTTGCTTTCGCTTTAGGTAGCACTCTCGGCTTGCTGCTCGGTATGCGAGCTTAAATCGCTGCTCTGGCGTGAAACGGAAAGGCTGATCTTCGATACAAGCAAAGAGCGATTTATCGTGGTCTGCGCAGAAGGCGTGAATGCTAGAGACATCACCGATACCCATGCGCTGAATCTGGAAGGGCCTTTGACCAGGTGCGAATCTCCTCATATTCAAGGCATACACATGCGACTCTTTCGAAATCGGCCGAAGTACATTGCCGACGGCAAGAGTGTGAGCCGCCACTACCCCTCGCCCATGGTCGGCGAATGGTGCAAGGCATGTTCGCTGCTGATATCGCTTACGGAATTCGTCGAAGACGCGAGCAGCAGCCTGGGGGTTGTGGAGATCGCGGAGACTCATAGAGCGCCCTTGGCCTAGAACAGCCAGCATCATACCGGCAGTACTGCGCGAGGAAGGTGGGGGTATAGTTGGGGGTATCTAGAACGCAAGATAGAGAAAAGCCTAGGCTCCAAGCCACTTGCGAGTCCCCCCTTGGGCACCAACAACGGTTTCAGGGAATCTCACCTGATCTCGGAACCACAAAAAACCCCGCTTGATCGCGGGGTTTTTTGTGTCTGCGTTTCAGGTCATCCCATCCGGGCTTCAAAACCCATGTTGCTAGCTATGGTGCCGCCGACGTGGATGGGTGGGACGGTCCGATGACGGGTCGGCGTCGCTACCAGGGTACGGTCCGGCCCAGATAATCCACATAGTGGAGTCCACCGCGTCCCTCATGGGCCTCCATCGTATCGAGCAGGTTCGGAATGCTTTCCTCGATGCTCAAGCGCGCATCGGGACCGCCCATGTCCGTTCGCACCCATCCCGGCGCCATGAGGAGCAAGGTGCGTGGATCGCCGGCGTGCCGCGCGGCGAAGCTACGCATGAACATGTTGAGCGCGGCCTTGCTGCCGCGATAGACCTCGTGGTTGCCGTTGGTGTTGTTGGTCAGACTGCCCTGGCCGGACGACATGAATACGGCATCGACGGCGCATACGGTCGGTTGACTTCCCGCCAGCGAAGGCTTGTAGTCTAGGCATTCCCTTCCCACTGACGGCACGCGCATGCCTTGCTGCGATTGCGAATCCACCGGCGAATCGCTGGCTCGTTCCAGGGCGCAGCGACGCGTGTTGTGGGCGGTGCTCTGCATCAACGTCGTGATCTTCGCTGGCGAGTTCGGTGCGGGTGTATGGGCGGATTCGACGGCGCTCCAGGGTGATTCCCTGGACAGCCTGGGCGATGCCCTGGTTTACGCGGTCAGCCTCGTCGTCGTGGGGCGCTCGTTGCGTTCGCGAGCGGGCGCGGCGCTGATGAAGGGCTTCGTGCAATTACTGTTCGCGGGGCTGGTGCTGGCCGAGGTCGTCCACAAGATAATGGTCGGACCGGCACCTCTGCCGGAGGTGATGGCGGTGGCGGCGAGCCTGGCACTCCTGGGTAACGGCGCATGCCTCGCACTGCTGACGAGGTTTCGTTCCCACGACATCAACATGCGCTCGGTCTGGTTGTGCTCGCGCAACGATGTGATCGGCAATGCAGGCGTACTGGTCACCACGGGCCTCATCGCCTGGACGCATTGGCCATGGCTGGACCTGCTGTTCGGCGGTGCCCTCGCGCTTCTGTTCGCGCGCACCGGCATCCATGTCGTATCCGCCGCGTGGCAGGATTTTCGCTCGCCACGGCCGATCGCGCACGTCTGACGGCGGGTTCCTCGTCAGACGAGCAGGCGCTGCCAGCGTGGAGGGACGCGTCCCTCGGGGCCGGGCACCGGCTGGTCGATCGGGTGGCTATGCGGCGGTGCCAGTGCCGGGCCTTCGAACATGTCGTCGTTACGGTAGTCGTAGAACCAATCCTCGCCCGGCTCGAAGCTCTGGATGATCGGGTGGCCCGTTTCCTGGGCATGCTTGCTGGCGTGCTTGTTGAGCGAGTCGTCGCAGCAACCGATGTGTCCGCATTGGGCGCAGCGGCGCAGGTGGAACCACCAGCTGCCGGCCTGTTCGCATTCGACGCAGCCGGTACCGCTGGGCCGCGCCTTCGGGTCGATTCCGTCACTTTCTGTCGTCATGGGGCATGCTCCGCGGATTTCGCGTCGATCCTACCCCGGCGACGAGGTCGCCCGCTTGTCCCCGCATGCCGTCACGAATGTTCAGAAGAGTTGGCCGGCCCTGCGCATCGCCGTGTGCTGCATACGATCCACCGAACTGGCCAGGGAACGAAGGGCGATCCGCAGTTCCACCGCGTTCGGACAGCCGCAGGCCAGCAGGGATTCGATGCGCTCGGCCGCGTTGGCCACGCTCAGGTGCTCGTGCTGCAAGGCATGGCGGGCCACGTGGTTGGCGCGGAACTGGGCTTCGTCGTAATCGTGGTGCAGCAGAGCCTGGAGCAGCCCGAGGGCCTCCAGAGATATCTCCTGGGCTGCCATGACGTAACGCATCCGGCGATTAAGGACGAATCCCGTGTCCGGCCGCAATCCGCCATCTGGCCTACTCAAGGAATACGCGAAACGTCCGAGGGAGCGCGACAGCCGCATTAACGGCTATCCTGCGCGGCATACCTATCGACGCAGGACAGCGCATGACCCTCGCCGCCACCGTGCTCACCGTGCTGGTGCTCCTGATCCACGTGTACATCGTGATCCTGGAAATGGTCCTGTGGCGCAGTCGCGGGCCGAAGGTCTTCGGGATCACCGAGCAGTTCGCCCGTGACAGCGCCGCGCTGGCCTCCAACCAGGGCCTGTACAACGGGTTCCTGGTGGTGGCGCTGCTGCTGGGCTTGAGCCTGCGCGAACCCTTCGCCACGGCCTTCCTGTTCTACGGCCTGGGTTGCGTGGTAGTGGCCGGCGTATGGGGCGGGCTGACCGCCAGCCGGCGCATCCTCTACGTGCAGGCCTTGCCCGCCGCCCTCGCGCTGGCAGCGCAATGGCTCGCCCGCTGATACGCGGAAACGTGGCGACGATCGGGGTTTGAGCGAGGGCGTTCGCGGATAATCCCGCAGGACCCATCGACGGGAGCGGGCATGCCCGACACCGATCTTCCCCTCGCGCACCCGGACATCACGCCACCGCCGCGCGAGCGCACGTTCGAACTCGGCCTCGCCCTTGCCGGGGCGGTCTCCGGTGGGGCCTACGCCGCCGGGGTGCTCGACTTCCTGTATGAGGCGCTGGACCGCTGGTACGCGGCGAAGGATGCCGGCTTGCCCGTGCCGGACCATGACGTGTTGTTGCGCGTGGTTTCCGGGGCATCGGCGGGCAGCATCAATGGCGTGATCTCGGCGGTGGCGCTGCCCTACGCTTTTCCTCATGTGCATGCCTCGGAAGGCGAGGCGGCGGTGGCCAATCCCTTCTACGACGCCTGGGTGAAGCGGGTGGACATCCGCCACTTCCTCGGCACGAACGATCTCGCGGACAAGGACCAGCCGATCGCCTCGCTGCTGGATACGCGCTGCCTGGACGAGATCGCCGCGAACGCGCTGCGCTTCCAGGGTGAGCCGCGGGCGCGACGGTACATCGCGAATCCGCTGAAGTTCGTCTTCACGGTCACCAACCTGCGTGGAGTGCCTTATGCGGTGCCTTTCGCCGGCAATGGCGCGCAGGCGGGCCACGGCATGGTGGCGCATGAGGACTATCTCCGTTTTTCCGTCGACACGGGCCAGGGCATCTACGACCGGGCCTGGCAGTATCCCGACGACCTCTACGTGACGCATCCCAAGCATCTTCCCGACCGGGGCTGGAACGCCTTGATGACCGCCGCGCTCGCATCCGCGGCATTTCCCGGCGGCTTGCGCCACCGCGAGGTGGAGCGGCGCTGGAGCGACTACCTTCAACGCAGCGTCGTGATTCCCGACGAGCGAGGGATGTCGCGCGTGGTGGCCATCCAGCCGAAGCGGGACGTGCTCGACCGGGGCTCCGCCACCTATCGCTTCGTGGGTGTCGATGGCGGCGCGATGGACAACGAGCCGTTCGAACTGGCCAGGACCGAGCTGGCGGGCATGCTCGGCCGCAATCCGCGCAGGGGCGACCAGGTGAACCGCATCGTGCTGATGGTGGACCCGTTCCCCGAACCGGACGATCTCGGCCCCGAATACGCGGCACCGCTCAACGTCGTCGGTGCGCTCGCCGCCCTCTTCGCATCCTGGAAGCAGCAGGCCCGGTTCAAGCCCCGGGAGATCGCCCTCGCGATGGACGACGCCGTGTATAGCCGCTTCCTCATCGCGCCGACCCGTTCGTCGGCGGACGGCTCCGTGCGCTGGCTGGGTGGGCGCGCGGTGGCGGCGGGAGCGCTGGGAGGCTTCTCCGGGTTCTTCGCCGAGGCCTATCGCCGCCACGACTTCCTGCTGGGCCGGCGCAATGCGCAACGTTTCCTCGCCGAGCATTTCCTGGTTCCCGCCGGGAATCCCATCGTCGCCTCCTGGACCGCCGATCCCGCCATGGCCGGTTACCTGCGGACGCGCGACGGTGTTCTCCATGCGCCGGTCATTCCGCTGGTCGCGGAGTGCGATCCGGCCCGGCGCGAGGATTGCCTGCCGGACTGGCCCAAGGGCGCGTTCGATCCCGCGACCCTCATGCCGGCGATAGGAAAGCGCATGGATGCGCTCTATGCCGTCGCCACCGACAAGTGGAAGGACAAGCTGCTGACCTGGCTGGCATGGCATACCTATGCCCGCCGGAAGCTGCTTGCCCTGGCTTCGCGCCGGCTCGTGGATGCCTTGCGCAAGCACGACCTCTGGTGAGGAAAAACCTGCCGAAATCGTGCGCTTAAATCGTGACAAAAATGCATGCCCCCCATCCGTGAAGACGCATGTCGTATTTCGATGAAAAATCTGTCAAGCGATATATAGCGGTGGCGTTCATTCGGTAGTAGGTTGGAGTCGGGCAACTCTTACGCGGGTAACGTATGAGCATCACCGCCTCGCCTCGCGTCATCGTGTTCGAGGATCATTCCGGACTTGCTTCGGCGCTTACCGACCTGCTCGAGGAGCGGCTTGGCTACGACGTGGCCGCTTGCGCGGGTTGCATCGAGGAAGCGATCCGCGTCGCCCATGTCGAGCGTTGCGATGTCGCGGTCGTCGATCTCGATCTGCAGGGCGTGATGGCCTATCCGGCGCTCGACGAACTCCAGCGCCGCGGTATTCCCTATGTGCTCGCCACCGGCGCCATGCCGATCGACATCCCCGGCCGTTACCGCGCGCCCTTGGTGCACAAGCCCTACAGCGCGCACCAGCTCGAACAGGCCATCCGCGAGGCGAGCGGGCAACCCGCCTGTTGACGCCCGGATCGTTCAATCCAGCGACGGCTCGTCGAACATGCCGCGTTCGCCGTGGTTAACGCGCAGGGTAGCGGGGGAGGAGATGTCGCGAATCAGTTTCGACGAGCCGTGGACGTTCGGCGGCCATCCGTGGAGGAGCCTGAAGGATACGGCTTTCGGCGTCATCGTCGCCGATGGGACGGGCGAGATCGTCCACGTGAACGAACGTGCGGCCGAACTGCATGGATGGGTGCGCCTGGCGGTCGGTCCGGACGATTACAGCCGGATGTACAGCCTGTTCACCGAAGAGGGCAGGCCGTACCCCTCAGCCGATCTTCCCTTGACCCGCGCCGTGCGCCAGGGCGAGACCACGCGGCACGCGCGTTGGGTCGTGCGCCGGCCGGACGGATCGCGGCAGACCTTGCAGGGTTCGGCCTATCCGGTATGCGACGCCCGGGGAAAGCAGGTGGCTTCGGTGCTGGTCCACGATGCGATCGAGCGTCCCGGCGCCGCTTGAGGCGCTAGTGCGCCCGTGCCTCGCTGGTGGAGCCCCACGCACCACGCAACCAGGCGTTCACCTCGTCCAGGCCATCCACGACACCGGCGCACAACCGCCTCAGCTCGGCGGAGGGCTGTTGCAGGTCGGGCACCATGATCGTCGGCAGGCCCGCGGCCACCGCGGAGCGTACTCCTGCCTGGGAATCCTCCAGGGCGAGGCAGCTGCCGGTGGGCTTGTTGAGGATGCGCGCGGCCCGCAGGTACGGGTCCGGATACGGCTTGCAGCGTTCACAGTCGCCCGACGCCACGAGGGCATCGAAGCGGTCGCGCAGGCCGAAGGCTTCGAGGTGGTGGATCGCGGTGGCGTGCGAGGACGAGGTGGCGATCGCACGTGGCAGGCCGAGTTCGTCGAGGGTGTCGAGCAGCGCGATCACGCCCGGCTTCAAGCGAAGGTCGGTATCGAGCATCGCGTGGTAACGCTCGGAGGTGCCGGTCCAGACGGTATCCAGGTCGGTATCGTCGCCCACGTGCTCGTGCAGGAGCATGCGTGCGGCGTGCCCGTGCAATCCGACCATGCGTTGGCAAAGCGACAGCGGCATGTGGATGCCTGCCTCGGCGGCGGCGGCCAGCAGGGCGTCGCGGTACAGCGCCTCGGTATCGAAGAGGACGCCGTCGAGGTCGAACACGATCGCCTGTGGTGTCGCGGGAAAACGGACCATGCCACCTCCCGAACCGCCTTTCCGGGCGGAGTGCCCGGTTCACCCCGAAAATAGCGCGGTTTGTCGCACGGTGCCATAGCTCGGAGGCCAAGGGGCGGTGCAAGTGTTTGCGTTCGCGTTCAGCACACGCCACGCTTCGGCGATGAAGAAAGATCGGCGCATGCTTGTCCACGGTGCCGTGGGCGTCCTGGCCGCCGTCGCGTTGTTCCTCTCGGGTGCCTGGGGAGCCTTCGCGCTGGCCTTCCGTTTCCCGGGCATCCGCGCGGTGCGCCTGGTGGCCGCCTCCGTATGGGCCCTCGGCTGCCTGGCGCTCTGGGCCGCCTGGTTCGGTTGGCGCGCCTGGTGGGCGCTCCCCGGACTGTTGGCCTCCTTCGCCACGCTGCTCGCCTGGTGGGCGACCATTCGGCCGCGCAACGACCGCGTCTGGGCGGACGATGTCGCGTGCCTCCTGCATGGCGAGGTCGACGGCCCGCGTGTCGTGCTGCACAACGTGCGCGACTTCGAGTGGCGCAGCGACGACGACTACGACGTGCGCTGGGACACCCGGGAATATCGCCTGGACCGCCTCGCCGGCGTGGATGCGATCCTTTCCTATTGGTCCGGCGAGGCCATTGCCCACGCGATGCTCTCGTTCGGTTTCGACGACGGCCGCCACGTCGTGTTTTCCGTCGAGATACGGCGCAAGCGCGGCGAGGCTTTCTCCGAGATCGGGGGCTTCTTCAGGCAGTTCGAATTGATCCTGATCGCCGCCGACGAACGCGACATCGTCCGGGTCCGCAGCAACGTGCGTGGCGAGGACGACTATCTCTTTCCGTTGCGGATGCCGCGCGAGGCCATGCGCTCACTGTTTCTTTCCTACGTGGGCGCCGCCAACGAACTGGCCAGGACGCCGCGCTTCTACAACACGGTGACATCCAATTGCACCACGATCGTCTATCGCATGGCGAAACGTATCGACGGCGCCTTGCCGTTCGACCTGCGCCTGCTGCTGACCGGCTACCTGCCCGAATACCTTGCCGACAACGGGACACTCGACGCCCGCTTCGGCGTGGACGAATGGCGTCGGTTGGGAAGGATTACGGAGCGGGCGAGGGCGACCCGGCCGCAGGACGATTTCTCGGCGGCGATCCGCGTCGGCATCCCGCCGGCTTACTCGCCACCGTCGGGGGACTCCACGGCGTAGCCTCGTTCCTTCAGGGCCTCGAGGTAGCCGTGCGCGCCGAACAAGTCGTCGATGGACACGATCGCCACCGACTGCGTGTTGGCCGCGACCGCCGCGTCGACCGCGGCGAGCCAGCGCGCCCTCATGGCCTCGGGCACGTCGGCTAGGCCGATGCGTTGCGCCACGCCGCCTTCGGTGACGGCATTGAGGCACGCGAGGCGTTGTTTCGCCCGCCGGTCATCGCGCAGCGCGGCGACATCGCCGGTGGCCCAGGCATTCGCGCGCGTGGCCATGTCGGCGAGTTGCGCATCGATGTTGTCGATGCTCTGGGTGAAGCAGGAGACATCGTCCAGCGTGGAGCGCTTGAACGCCTTGATCGCCGCGCGTGGATCGTCCACCAGCAAGGTGTATGTCACTTCGACCTGCGCGACGCCGTGCTTCTTCGCGAGCGCCGCGACCGTGCGGGTGATATCTCCCGATCGTGCGAGGCCGCTCTTCTTCACCGCGTCCTTGTAGAGTTCGATGGCGGCGAAGATCGGGCGGTAGCGTTCCACGCCGCGATCGCTGCCGATATAGCGTGCCTTCACCGCCAGCCAGCGCGCGTAGACATCGGCGGGCACGCTGTCTTTCAGCGTCGCTCCGTCCGGCGCGTTGCGCACGCCTATGAGCGACGGGAGCAGGGCGAGGCGGCCGAAAAAGCCGGTGTTCGGCTTGATTTCCACGTGGGGCGGCATGAGCAGCGCGCCCGCATGCGTGAGCGCCTCGTCGATCTCGTCGGTCTTCCAGGTCATCTTCCGCGGCAGCGGCGTGAGGGTACCCAGGATCAGCAGCGTGTGCCCGTCTCGCGTGGCGCGCCAAAGGCCGGGACCGGGCTGCTCGCCACTGACCGTCACGGCTTCGAGCGTCGGCACGGGGGCATCGGGCGGAGGCGTCTGCGCCCGGGCCGAGGTCGCCAGCCACACGGAGCAGAGCAGGGCGGGGAACGCGAGGAGGCGAACAGGGAAATGGCGCATCGGCGAAATTCTAGTTTCTTCACGGAAGAGCGGGAAGCAGGCATAAAAATCCTCCACACCCGACGAGAAGTCCTCCGCGCCCCGGTGAGAGAAGTCCTCCGCACCCTGGTGGGAGCCGACCCTGTCGGCGCTCCCGCGGCAGCGGGCCGGTTGCATGCACGGCTCGGCTTCGCCCTCGCGGTTGGGGTGTGCGGGGCAGAGCCGTCGGCCGCCACCCTCGTCGCTCCGGTTGCACCGTCGCTTGGGAAGGGAAGCCGCTGCGCGGCCATGTCTTATGGCTGGCGCCCCGTCGCGCCCGTCGCGCCGGGCGGGGTTTCCGACTCGCCTTCCATGGCTCGGCGGAAACGGCCGGCCATCCCTGGCCGGCCCCCTAGCGGGCCTTTTCGCCCGGCGCTCCTCGGTTCCACACGTCGCGACGAGGGTGGCGGCCGACGGCTCTTCCGAGCACTGAGGTAGCGTGCGACAAAAGCAACGCCCGCAACCGGGGTGGATGCCGTCTACGTGTGAAACACCCTCACCCGGGTGGGAAGCGGGCTGGCCAGCGAGTCCTCGATCTCTCCGCTGGCGAAGGAGGCCTTGCGATGATTGGGCGAGGCTTGTCACCGCTCGCCAGGTTGTGATGCATGGCCTCATTCGCTCGAAATGGGGTGGCGAATCCCGGGCCAGCCCGCTTCCCACCCGGTGCGGCAAACGGCAAGCGATAAGGGGCAAGTGGCACGCAACTAGCGGGATGGCGAGCGGTGCTCTTTCCTTCAACCCACCCCCAGGGTCCAGAGAGCTGCCGGGCGCCACCCTCGGCGCGACATTAGGAGCCGAGGACGGGCGGGCGGAGAAGGCCCGCAGGGGGCCGGCCAGGGATGGCCGGCCGTTTCCGCTGAGCCAGGAGGGCGAATCGGAAACCCCCGCCCGACCGTCCGAGCCCGAAGGGGCGCAGCCATCAAACACGGCCGCGCAGCGGCATCCTTGCCCAAGGGACGGCGACTACCGTCGCGCCGAGGGTGGCGCCCGGCAGCTCCCCCGGCCTCCCCCAGCGCACCATGCTCACCGAACGCTCGCCCGGCATTCACGCGGAATGACGAGAATCGACCTTTTTCGCCGAAGCGGAGACAGCCATGAAGATTGGCATCATCGGGGCCGGCAACATCGGCGGCACCCTCGCGAGGCGTTTTCGCGAACTCGGGCACGAGGTGTTCATCGCCAATTCCCGGGGACCGCATACGCTGACCGCCCTCGAAAACGAAACGGGCGCGGTGGCCGTCACCGCGCGCGAGGCGGCGCGTGCCGGCGAGGTCGTGGTCGTCACCATTCCCGAATCGAAGATCCCGGACTTGCCAGCGGATCTGTTCGCGGGCGTTCCCGACGACACCGTGGTGATCGATACGGGCAACTACTATCCGCGGCAGCGTGACGGGCGCATCGATCCTATCGAGGAAGGCGTACCGGAAAGCCAATGGGTATCGGACAGGCTCGGCCGACCGGTTATCAAGGCGTTCAACAATATCTACGCCGATCATCTCCTGAAGCGGGGCAAGCCGGCGACGGCGGAGGGACGTATCGCCTTGCCGGTAGCGGGTGACGATGCGAACGCGAAGGCGAAGGTCCTGAAACTGGTGGAGGAACTCGGCTTCGACGGCGTCGATGCCGGTACGCTCGCCGATTCATGGCGCCAGCAGCCAGGTTCACCCGTGTATACGACCGATCGCGACCTGGAAGGCGTGCAGCGGGCGCTGCTCGCGGCGGTGCGCGAACGCCAGCCCGAATGGCGAGCGACGGATGCCAGTCCTGGCGATTTCGATACGCCGCGTTAGCCGTCCGGCGTGACCTTCGCGTGAAGGAACGGCATACGCGGTCTTCCGTTGTGGGGGCATGTGGGAACGGATAATCTTGCGCACCTGACGATGCAGCCGTGACACCCATGGACCGTGGGGCCGCCGGCCTTCCGCCTAGCGAGGTTACCCATTACTCCATGGCCCTGGTGATCTACGACATCCCGTTCCATCCGGATATGGCGGGCCTGTGGCACGTGCAGATGAACGGCGTGCCCACCGAGAACTTCGAGACCCGTATCGCCGCCATCGCCTATGCGGTGCAGCAGTCGAAGCTGTTGGGCACGCAAAACGGCTTGCAGGTACTGGTTTCGGTGGAAGGCGCCGACGGCATCTGGCGGGAATTCGAATCCAACGCGAAGCGTCCGGTCGACAGGCTGCAATAGCGCTGCACGTCGTGTTGATCCACGATCCTTACGATGGGGGGCGATAAGGAGGATCATCCCACTCATGACGCATCGAAAGATCGGTTACTTCGACGTGGAAGGCACGTGCTACGTGGCCAAGCCGGGCCGTTGGCGCGGCAAGTACGTCATCAGCGAAGACGGTGAGGAGTTGCAGGAGAAATTGTGCACGACCTTGCATGAGCACGAAGAAGAAGCCTGCGCGGAAGGCCTGACACTCGGCATCGCCGCCGCCCGCAAGCTCATGCGCGAACGCGAGGGATTCGATCCCGGCGACGAGTGAACCGATGGTGGCGCGTGCATAGCCCGTGCCACCGCTTGCCGTTTTCGCCCATCGCAACATATTCCGAATGGCCGATGGTGCGCCTTGTTTACACGGCGTAAGTTTTCCTTGCGTCCCTGTGAATGCCGCGTTGCGAACTCATTCCCGGAGCCGCCAAGTCCCAGCCCCACTCCCCTAAGGCTCCGGAGACTCACAATGAAAACGACATCCCAGAAGGCGCTTCGGCGTCACGGCCTCGCTTTGTCCATCGCCACCGCATTGGCATGCGCCTGTGGCGCCACGGCTGCGCAGGACGCACCCGCGCGGGCCACGCAAGATACGCCCCCCGCGCCCCCGGCGAACCAGCAGGAACAGCAGACGACGGAACTTCAGGCCATCACCGTCACCGGGTCGGCGCTACCCCGCATCGATGTGGAGACGCCTTCGCCGGTGACGACGATCACGGCCGAGCAGATCCAGAAAAGCGGCCTCACCACGGTATCCGATGTGGTCCGCGCCGTGTCGGCGGACAATAGTGGCTCGATACCGGCCTCGTTCACCGCTGGCTTCGCCGCCGGCTCGTCGGGCGTGGCGCTGCGTGGCCTGACCGTCAACTCCACCCTCGTGCTGATAGACGGCCGCCGCGCGGCGAACTATCCCCTGGCCGATGATGGCCAGCGCTCCTTCGTCGATCTCAACACCATCCCGTCCAATGCCATCGAGCGCATCGAGGTGCTGAAGGACGGCGCATCGTCGTTATATGGCGCGGACGCCATCGCCGGCGTGGTCAACATCATCCTCCGGCCGGGCTACCAGGGCACCGAGTTCACCGCCGATGTCGGTACCTCGCAACACGGTGGCGGCACGACCCGGCGTGCCACGGTGCTGTTCGGTGGCGGCGATCTCAACAAGGATGGCTGGAACGCGTATTTCAGCGCCGAGTACCAACACGACGACGAGATACTCACGCGCCAGCGCGGATATCCCTACAACACGGCCGACACCCGGCGCAGTGGCGGCAACAACCTCATCGGAGGACAGCCTTCGCAGAACTCCGGATCGATCTATGGCACGGTGACGCCTGGCACGCTGTCGCGTCCGGGCGATGTCACATCGGGCGTCCCGGACCCGGATGCGGTGGCACAGCCGCTGGTTCCCTGCGGATCGCGGGGCACGCTGGTCACCGATGATCCGGCGAATCCCGGGAGTTACTGCGCGCAGAACTTCGCGCGCTATACCGCCATCCAGCCGACGATGGACCGCCGCGGCCTGTACGGACGATTCACCATCAAGCTGTCCGACACGAGCAAGGCTTATCTCGCCGCCAGCTACTACGAGGTGAAGACCTCCTTCCCTGGCGTGCCCGCGCAGATCCAGGCGGGCACGCCGCGCAACACGAACTCGATCGCCTTGCCGGCGACCCTACCCGACGGCTCGCTCAATCCGAACAACCCGTTCGCCGCCGAAGGCAAGGCGGCGCTCATCAACTACGGGTTCCCGAGCGCGCTGGCAAGCGGCGAGAACGACAACCACAACCTGCGCCTCGTCGGCGGCCTGACCGGGTCGTGGGGCGACTGGAGCTACGACACCGCCCTGGTCTTCAACCATTCGTCGCTGGACACGCGCCTCTCGGGCCTCCTCAACTACGACAGACTGATCGATGCGGTGACCAACGGTACGTATAACTTCATCGATCCCGGCGCGAACTCGCGCGAGTTCCTCGGCGCACTATCGCCGCCGCTGAAGAAGACCTCGACCAGCGACTTGCAGTCATTCGATTTTCGCGTGACGCGTCCGCTGATGGACCTGGCCGGCGGTTCGCTGGGCCTCGCCGCGGGCCTCGATGTGCGCCACGAGGAACAGGACGATCCGGACCTCAACCCGAACCTGGCCGCGCAAGGCCTGGGCATCGCCCACGTGAAAGGCGATCGCACCGTCTCGGGCCTCTATGCCGAACTGGATGCGCCGTTCCTCGAGTCGCTGGAGGTCGACGTGTCGGGCCGCTACGATCACTATTCCGATTTCGGCAACAACTTTTCGCCAAAGATCGGCATCAAGTGGAAGCCGATCGAGGAACTGGCGTTCCGTGGCACCTTCTCCAAGGGATTCCGCGCGCCGAGTTTCGCCGAGAACGGTTCGAGCGAAGCGGAAGGATTCGCCACCTATACGCCACCGGAGGATTTTCAGGCGGCGCACGGCAACAGCGGTTACGTGCAGCCCTATGCCCTCGGCTTCCTCACGCGGGCCAATCCGGACATCAAGCCGGAGCGCTCGAAGAGCTGGACCTTCGGCATCCTGTACCAGCCCACGGCGGACCTCAGTGCGTCGCTGGACTACTATCGGATCAAGAAAACCGGCGTGATCGCGCAGCAGAGCGCGAGCGCGGTGCTGGATGCGTATTACGCGGGCCTGCCGTTACCGCCGGGGTCGGCGATCGTGCAGGATGTGCCCGATCCCGCCGCGCCGGATGCCTTGCCGCGCCCACTCGTGGTCGCCGCGCCTTACGTCAACCAGAACGCGCTCGAGACCAAGGGCCTGGACCTGAACCTCAAGGCGGGACACGACTTCAGCGAGAACGTGCGCTTCACCAGCGAATTGAACCTGACCAGGATCATCAGCTGGCAGTTGACCCTCGAGGATGGGAGCAAGTTGCAGTTCGTGGGCACGCACGGTCCTTATGGGTTGTCATCCGGCGCGGGCACGCCGCGCTACCGGGGTTCCTGGGCGAACAGCGTCCAGTTCGGAAAGGCCACCATCACCGGCACGCTGTACTACACGAGCGGGATCAAGTTGACCGCGCCCGACATCACCACGGGATGTTTCTCGACCAACACGGACACGGGTGCGAACGTTCCCGCCGATTGCCGCATGTCCTCGTTCACGGACTTCGACCTGACCGGGCGCTACGACATCAGCGACAAGGTGGCGATCACCGGCTCGATCATGAACGTGTTCGACAAGAAGGCGCCGTTCGATCCGCTGAACTACGCGGCGCTCAACTACAACCCGACCTACGCGCAGAACGGCGTGATCGGCCGGTTCTTCACGCTGGGGGTGCGGGTGAAACTATGAGGGCTTCGTCAGTGAAGCAGGGACGCTTCGTCGAGCACGTCGACGCCGTCGACGCGGATGGCAAGCACGCCTTCGGCACGTAGTTTCGCCAGCATCCGCGTCACGGTCGCCGGGCTCATCCCCAGGTAGGAACCGATGTCATCGCGTGACATCGGCAAGGGGACGAAAGGCGAGGGCCCTTCGATACGCCGCCGGCGTTCGAGCAGGTCGGCAAGGAAAGCGCGCACGCGCTCGATGGCGGAACCCTCCGCGGCATGGGGCGTCTTTCCGCGCTCGCGCCTGCGCAACATGCGCAGGTGCCGGGCGATGTCCTCGTTGTGTTCGCATAGCGCTTCGGTCGCCGCCCGGGGGAAACGACAGAACCATGTCTTGCCGACGGCCACCACGGACGCGCCATGGGTTTGACTGCGCGCGACGTCGAGGGCGAACAATTCGCCGGGCAGGTGGAAGGCGAGCACGCGGCCGCCACCGACGCTCATGGCCAGGCCTGACAGCACGGCGAACGCCGCGCGATGCGGCGCTTCGGGCTGGACGAGACGGTCGCCTTCGAAGAAGGGTCCGACACGTTCCACCACGCCACGCATCTCCAGCAGGTTGTCATCGCCGCCGCGGGTCGCTTCACATGCGCCGGCGTGACGGCAGGAGGCGCTGCAATGCACGGCCGCCCGGGTTGCGGCCGGGAGGGCGGCGTGCTGGATCTGTGCGCAAGCCTGGTACATGAGGAACCTCGCTCTCTCTGCCTGGTGCGTGCAAGGCCATTCTAGGATCGCGGCCGGCCGGCTCCCTTCGCCGTCAGACGGATGTGCGCTTATGCCGCATGCACCCTCGGGTGTCCTGTGCCCCATTGACGTGGCCGGATTTTTGCTTTAGTTACGCATCCTGGGGGAATGTCAACAGGGGGCCGTCAAGGCCATGGCAAGTCGATTCACACCTTTCAATCCGATCACCGAAGATGCCGGCGCCGTCGTGGCGGCCCTACCCGATGGCTTCGTGCCCGGTACCGTGGCGCCCTTCGTGATGCGCTACGGCACGGATTTCCTGATGGCCATGCAGCGCGCCGCGGCGATTCACGACGTGTCGCGCCCGGTGGTGGCCGAGACCGAACCGGCCTGACGCCGCGCCGGCTCCGTCAGGGGCGTGTGTCGTCGAGCAGGTCGGCCACGGCTTCGGCCAGCGCGTGAAGGGAAAACGGCTTGCCGAGGATGGCGCTGCGTTCGGGTAGCCGTGGCGCGTCGGCGAAGGCCTCCCACGCATAGCCGGTGATGAACAGGACAGGCAGGTCCGGCAGCAACTCGCGCGCCGACACCGCCAGTTGCCTGCCGTCCATGCCGGGCAGGCCGACATCGGTCACGAGGATATCCATGGGATTGCCCGCGCGCAGTTGACGCAGCGCCTCGTCGCCTTCGCCGCACTCGCTCACCGAATACCCCGCTTCTTCGAGCACCTCGCGCGACAGGGCGCGCAGTATGTGTTCGTCCTCCACCAGCAGCACGCGCCTGCCGTCGCCGCGACGCGCGCCACGTTCGATATGCGCGTGCGAGGCCGCCGCGTCGCCGACATGGCGTGGCAGCCAGAGGCTGACGGTGCTGCCCCGGCCCGGCTGCGATTCGATGATCGCGCGACCGCCGGTCTGCCGGGCGAATCCATCCACCATCGACAGGCCCAATCCGGTGCCCTGGCCGATCGCCTTGGTGGTGAAGAATGGATCGAAGGCTTTTTCCACCACGGACCGGGACATGCCGGTGCCGGTATCGGATACGGCGATGACGACGTAGTCGGCGAGGCCCTGGCCGATGTCCGCTCGCTCGACGTTGCGTGTCGCGATCCTCAGCGTGCCGCCACCGGGCATCGCGTCGCGCGCGTTGATGGCGAGGTTGAGGATGGCGCTTTCCAGTTGGCTGGCGTCGGACAGCGTGCGCCAGAGACCCGCTTCCATGTGCAGGTCCAGGGCCACTTGCTCGCCCAGCAGGGGACGCAAGAGCAGGTCGAGTCCGCGCACGATGGCGTTGGCGTCCACGTCCGACAAGGACAGGGCTTGTTGGCGCGAGTAGGCGAGCAGCCGGTGGGTGAGCCCCGCGGCCCGCTTCACCGCGCCACCCGCGGCATCGAGCAGGCGTCGCGCTCCGTCGACCCGGCCGTTCTCCAGACGTTCGGTGAGCACCTCGATGGCACCGCCGATACCGCCCAGGATGTTGTTGAAGTCGTGCGCGATGCCGCCCGTGAGGCGACCGAGCGCTTCCAGTTTCTGCGCGTGGCGCAACTGGTCCTCCATGTCGCGCCGGCGCTGGATGTCGCGGCCCATGCCGTAGACCATGTCGCCGTCCGGTACGCAGGTCCAGGCGAACCAGCGGTATTCGCCGTCCTGCGTACGCATGCGTACCTCCAGGTCCTCCACCACGTCTCCATCGAACAGTTGCGAGACGGCGTCGCGCGAACGTTCCAGGTCGTCCGGATGGACGAGTTCCTCGAAGCCCAGGCCGACCAGGTCGCTGACCTCGTAGCCCAGTTCGACGCCCCACGCGGGATTGACGTTGCGGTAATGGCCGTCACGGCCCATGACCACGTAGAGGTCGCGCGAGATGCCCCATATCTGGTCGCGCTCGCGGGTGCGCTCGTCGATTTCCCGCTCCAGCGATGCGTTCAGTTCACGCAAGGCGAGGGCGGAGCGAACGCCACGCGTGGTCTCGTTGGTGACGGCGTACATGCCGATGACGGCGCCGTTCTCGTCACGCAGCGGCGCGTACGAGAAGGTCCACCATGTTTCCTCGTCATAGCCATGCCGGGTCATGCGCAGGGGCAGGTCGCGATGCATCGATCCTTCGCCGGCCAATGCCCGTTCCACATGTGGGGACACATCGTCCCAGACGTCCTTCCACAAGGTCTCGAACGAGCGGCCGATCGCACCGGCCAGGCGTCCACCGAGCATGGGGCGGTAGGGATCGTTGAAGAAGAACATCTTGCCGGGCTCGGCGGAGACGAACATCGGTTGCGGCGTGTCGAATATCGTGGCGAGCATCGATCGCAGGGCGTTCGGCCAGCGGTCGACGGAACCCAACGGCGTACCGCTCCAGTCGAAGGCGCGGATTTCCCCGGCCGTCGGCGAGTCGACGGGGAGGAACGCGAAAGGATCGGCGTGCCGGTTCATCTCGGGCGAAGCCGGAGCATGGGAATGTCCTTCGGAGCGATGACCGTCATGGAATAATGCACGAGGCGCGAAGACGATGTCTTGATGACACGTGCGCCGTGGGCGCCGCGTCGCGTATGCTTCCGCGACCAGCCACGGAAGCCCCCATGTCGTCAGCGAGCCTACCGCGCAGCCCGGGCATCGACACGCTGCGGGGCGCCAGCATCCTGCTGGTGGTGATACACCACCTCGGCCTTCGCCTTCCCTTGCACAAGACGGACGCGGCGAACTGGTTGCCGGTTCCGCTCCTGAAGGGCCTGATCCACAACGGTTACGAAGCCGTCTTCATTTTCTTCGTCATCTCCGGCTTCCTGATCACGCGGCACGCGCTGGAACGCGATGGCGCATTGCGCGAGATCGACTGGCGGGCCTTCTACGTGCGCCGTGTCTCGCGCATCGCGCCTTGCCTGCTGGGCATCGTCGCGATCCTGCTGGCCTGCCACGCGCTACAGATGCCGAACTACACCATCGACCGCCCGGGCCAGTCGCCGCTGGGTGCCACTCTTTCGGCGCTGACCTTCACCCTCAATGTCTACGAAGGACGTACCGGATGGTTGCCGGGCGGCTGGGACGTGCTGTGGTCGTTATCCATCGAAGAAGTGTTCTACCTCGCGTTCCCGTTGGTCTGCCTGTCGCTGGGCCGGACCCGCTGGCTGGTGCCTGTCCTCGTGTTGCTGGTGCTATCGGTGCCGTTCACCCGCGCCGCCATCGTCGATAACGAGATCTGGCAGGAGAAAGCCTACCTGCCGGGCATGGGAGCGATCGCCGCCGGGGTCCTCGCCGCACTGGCGGTGGGTGCGCGGCCTGCTCGCTCCGTCGCGGGTCCACGGGGGCGGACAGTGCTCGCGCTGGCCGGCCTCGCGGGCCTCGCCCTGGTCATGTTTTCCGGCGGCTGGCTGTGGAAGGCGATCCATGAGGGCTACATGCTCGTGCTGATCGGCGCGTCGGCCTGCCTCGTGCTCGTCTCGCCGGAAGGCGGCCGGGCGTGGCCGGGCTTCGGCTGGCTCCGCGCCATGGGAAGGGTGAGCTACGAAATCTATCTCACCCACATGTTCGTCGTGTTTGCGCTGGTGGGATGCGCGCGCGCCACGGGTACGGACACGGTGGACGGCTGGATCTGGTACGCGCCGGCGGTGATGGGTTCGTGGGCACTGGGCTGGTTTGTCGCCCGGGGCTTTTCGGAGCCGGCCAATCGCTGGCTACGCTCGCGCTTCCGGCCACGCAAGGCCAGGGAAGTCGTCATCGAACCGGCGTGAGGCGTTGCGCGGGAGCCGGCGGCTCCCGCGCGGGGCAGGATCAATGGTGGCGGTTGTTGTCGCGTGCGCGATCGATAGCCTTGCCGGCCTCCCGCTGGACCTTGCCTGCATTCTTCTCGATATGGCCCGCGGCTTCCTTCGCAGGGTTGCCGGTGATCTTGCCGACGGCTTCCTTCATGGAACCCTTGACCTCGTGTTTCATGCCCTCGGTACGGTTCTTGTCCACGTCGGTTTCCTCGCTTGCACTGCGTCGTCCGCAGCGGCACCGGTTTACGCCGTTTCGTGATTAGCACCGCGTGAAGCCGGCGTGCGGCGGTTTTCATCCGCGAATCCCGTTACGATGCGGCCCATGTTTCCCTTGCCCAAGACGGCCACCGCGCCGTTCTGCCCGTCGGAAGTCGCCGGGTCCATCATCGTTCCCTTCGACCTGCCCTGGTGGAAAAAGGCCGCGCGCTTCGCCGGCCCCGGGCTACTGGTTTCCGTCGGATACATGGACCCGGGCAACTGGGCCACCGACATCGAGGCGGGGTCGCGGTTCGGCTATCGACTGCTGTTCGTCGTGCTGCTTTCCAGCCTCGCCGCCATCGTGTTGCAGTGCCTGGCGGCGCGGCTGGGCATCGCCACCCAGAAGGATCTCGCCCGGCTGTCGAGCGAGCGCTACCCGAAGGCCATCGGGCGCATCCAATGGGTATTCGCGGAGATATCGATCGTTTCCTGCGACCTCGCCGAGGTGCTCGGGAGCGCCCTGGCGTTCAAGCTGCTGTTCGGGGTCTCGTTGCCCGTGGGCGTCGCCTTGACGGCGCTGGATACCTTCATCGTCCTCGGCTTGCAGGGCAGGGGCTTCCGCCGGATCGAGTCGATCATCCTCGGGCTGGTCGGCACCATCGGTATCTGCTTCGTGGTGCAACTGTTCCTGCTCGGGCCGAACTGGGCCGAGGTCGCGGCGGGATTCGTGCCTTCGTGGCATGCGGTGTCGGCGCAGGAGCCGCTCTACCTGGCGATCGGCATCCTCGGCGCGACGATCATGCCGCACAACCTCTACCTGCATTCGTCGATCGTGCAGACGCGGGCGGTTTCAGGCGAGGAGGGCAAGCGCGCGGCGATACGCCTGACCCGCGTGGACACCATCTGCTCGTTGAGCCTGGCCTTGCTCATCAACGCGGCGATCCTGATCGTGTCGGCGACCGCGTTCCATGCCAGCGGGCGCACGGACGTCGCCGACATCGGCGACGCCTACCAGCTGCTCGCTCCCATCGCGGGAACCACCGTCGCCGCCGTGGCTTTCGCCATCGGCCTGTTCGCCTCGGGACAGAGTTCCACCTTCACCGGCACCATCGCGGGGCAGGTGATCATGGATGGTTTCCTTCAACTGAAGATTCCTTGCTGGCAGCGCCGGCTGGTCACGCGAGGGCTGGCGATCGTCCCGGCCTTCATCGGCGTGGTGACCATGGGAGACCGTGCCATCGGTGCCTTGCTGGTAGCGAGCCAGGTCGTGCTCAGCATCCAGCTGCCCTTCGCCATGTACCCGCTGATCCGTTTCACCGACGATCGAGCCTTGATGGGCGGCTTCGTCAACACGCGCCTTGTGTCCTGCACGGCGTGGTTCCTCTTCGTCGTGATCTCCGCCGCGAACGCGTGGCTCGTGGCCCAGGTGTCGGGACTCGCGTGACGCGGGACATACGTATGCATCACGTGTAGTCGCGCAGTCTCGGTTGTCGACGCCACCGACGGCCCCCTCTCGATCCCTGACCCACACTCCCCGGAGGAGACCAAGTCATGCCTGAGAAAAAGACTATCGCGAAGGCACGGAAGGACAAGCGCGAAGGAAAGTCGCCCTCGACCCAGGCCGGGGAATTCGTGCACGAGGAAATCGAGCACGTGCGCGAAGGCAAGCACGGCGCCCGGTCGGCCAAACAGGCGATCGCCATCGGCTTGTCCAAGGCGCGGCGGGCCGGCGTGAAGAACAAGCCGTCGAAGACGGCGAGCAAGGCCACCAAGAAGAAGGCGGCGCAGGATTCGCGTGCGGCCACCCGGAAGCGTTCCGCGGGCACGGCGGCGAAGAAGTCCACGGCGCGCAAGCGCGCGGCAGGCACGTCGGCCCGGAAGTCCACGGCCAGGAAGGCGACGGCGAAGAAATCGGCCACGCGCTCGCGTGCGACGACCAAGGCGTTGAAGCGTGAAGGGCATTCCGCCGCGTCCAAGCGTGCGTTATCGGCCCAGGGCCGCAAGAGCGCCGCGAAGCGCACCTCGTCCAGCCGGTCGGCGGCGGCCAAGAAGGCGGCGCATACGAAGGGTGCCGCGGGAAGGAAGTCGGCGGCCAAGAAAGCCGCTCGAACGAGGGCGCGCAAGGCGTCCTGACAGCCGAAGGCCCGCCACGAGGCGGGCCTTCTCTATGGTTTTGCAGTACGGAGCGTGGCCCGGCCGGGGCGAATCGCGTTAGACCGAATCGCCACTCAGGCGGCTGGCCACTTCGCCCAGCCAGTCGTAACCGTCCAACTCGCCACCGAAGAGGTCGAGACCGCCGTGGGCGTCCGCGGCGCGGTTGCCAGCAGCGTATTCGAAGGTCGTGATGCCGTATTCATTGCGCAGTTCGTTCATGGTCTTGTCTCCCAGTCGTTAAGGACCGGATGTTTCAATCCTCTGGCGCCGACGCCGCCGGTCTCTGGCGTGGCGTGGACCTTACGCTGCCGGGGCGATCCAAAGAAGAAGCGCCGGGCGATTGGTCCGTTTCGTTTGGTGAACAATCGGTTCGTTAGTCTTTCGTCACGCACCCAGCGGTTCGAATTTCTGAACTAACGAGTTTCCTACGGGCCCTTTCTATGGGCGGCTTGCGGCTTTACAAGGCCTTCCAAGCATTAAAACCTTGGACATCCGGTGTAAGGAAAAGGTTCAAAGAAATTTCCGATGGGGGCCATAAGTCATGCCTATCGGAATCCTTACCGTGCCCTTTCGTTCGCCGTTCCGGACGTATCCGTTAACCCTAGTTTAACTCAAGGGGGCGCCCGTCGCTACCCGTGGGGCTGAACGGTTCCCCGATGCCGCTTCGGGATCGGGTCCGGGGTGGCTAGAATCCACGGTCCACCCGGCGTCGCAAGCCGGTTCAGTCATCGTAAGAGGAAGGCCCATCATGAAGTCTCGCGCCGCGGTTGCCTGGGAAGCAGGGAAGCCCCTGTCCATCGAAGAAATCGACGTCCAGGGCCCGAAGGCGGGTGAGGTGCTGGTGCGCATCGTCGCCACCGGCGTGTGCCATACGGACGCGTACACACTTTCCGGCGACGATCCCGAAGGCGCGTTCCCGGTGATCCTGGGCCACGAAGGGGGCGGCATCGTCGAGGAGGTAGGCGAAGGCGTCACCTCGCTCAAGCCGGGCGACCACGTCATCCCGCTCTATACGCCGGAGTGTGGCGAGTGCAAGTTCTGCCGCTCGGGCAAGACCAACCTCTGCCAGAAGATCCGCGTGACCCAGGGCAAGGGCGTGATGCCCGACGGCACCTCGCGCTTTTCGCTGGGCGGCAAGCCGCTGCTGCACTACATGGGCACCAGTACCTTCAGCGAATACACCGTCCTGCCGGAAATCTCCCTGGCGAAGATCAACAAGGATGCCCCGCTGGAGAAGGTCTGCCTCCTCGGCTGCGGCATCACCACCGGCATCGGAGCGGTTCTCAACACCGCTACGGTGGAGCCGGGCTCCACCGTAGCCGTGTTCGGCATGGGCGGCATCGGCCTGTCCGTCGTACAGGGCGCGGTCATGGCCAAGGCCAGCCGCATCGTGGTGGTGGACACGAACCCGTCGAAGTTCGAGATGGCGAAGATGCTCGGCGCCACGGACTTCATCAATCCGCGCGACTACCCGGGCACGCCGATCCAGCAGGTGATCGTCGACCTTACCGACGGCGGCGTCGACTATTCGTTCGAGTGCATCGGCAACGTCGACGTGATGCGTGCCGCGCTGGAGTGCTGCCACAAGGGCTGGGGCGAATCGATCATCATCGGCGTCGCCGGCGCGGGCCAGGAGATCCGCACGCGCCCCTTCCAGCTGGTGACCGGGCGCGTGTGGCGTGGCTCGGCCTTCGGTGGGGTGAAGGGCCGCAGCCAGCTACCCGGCTACGTGGATCGCTACATGGACGGCGAAATCAAGATCGACCCGATGATCACGTATACGATGGGACTGGAAGACATCAATCGCGCCTTCGACCTCATGCACGAGGGCAAGGCCATCCGCTCCGTCATCCTCTATTGAGTCCCTCGATGAACGAAACGATCGATCTGATCCGCCGCTATTACGACGCCTTCAACCGCGGCGACTGGGCCTCGATGCTGGCCCTGCTCGACGAACATGTCGTGCACGACATCAACCAGGGTGGACGCGAGACCGGCCGCGACCGCTTCGCCGCCTTCCTGCAGCGCATGAACATGAGCTACAGCGAACAGTTGAAGAACATCGTGGTGATGGCCAACGAGACCGGTACGCGTGCCGCCGCGGAATACGTGGTCCATGGCGTGTACAAGGCCACGGACGAAGGCCTGCCGCTGGCCCAGGGCCAGAGTTATGTCCTTCCGGGTGGCGCGTTCTTCGAAGTGTCCCAGGGCCGCATCAGCCGGATCAGCAACTACTACAACCTGGAAGACTGGCTGGCCCAGGTGCGCCGGGTGGAAGTCGACTGACACCTTGAAGTGCCGGAAGGCGGGCCGCAGGTCTGCTGCGACCCGTCTATCCCGGAAGGTTGCGCATGGCCTGGATCAATCCGTATTACGACCGCTCCAAGGCGCATCATTCGCCGGAAGGCTTCCGCAACCTCGAGCCCGATACCCGCGAACCGGGTGGCCTGCAGCGCTGGCGCAAGGAGCGCAAGGAGCAGGGCCTGCCGCGGCCGCCCACCGAGGGTTATGACGCGTTCGCCCGCCGCTGGTGGCAACGCGCGGACCTGGCGGGTACCGACGATGCCGCCTGGTGGCTGGGGCATGCGAGCGTGCTCGTCCGTCACCACGGGTTGACCGTGCTCACCGATCCGGTGCTCGGTCACCGCGCGTCTCCCGTATCGTTCGCGGGGCCGGCCCGGCGGACGCCGGCGCCCGTGGATGTCGCCGGGCTGCCATCGGTCGATGTCGTGCTGATTTCGCACAATCACTACGACCACCTCGATGCCGCCACGGTGCGAGCGCTTTCCCGACGGTTTCCCGAGGCGGTGTTCCTCGTGCCGCTGGGCTTGAAGGCATGGTTCGACCGCGGGCGCATCGGCAACGTGCGCGAACTGGACTGGTGGGCGAGCACGGAGGTGCGCGGCGCGACGTTCACCTTCGTACCGGCCCGGCATTGGAGCGCACGGACACTATGGGACCGCAACCGTTCGCTCTGGGGTGGTTGGGTGATGGCGCAGGAAGGTTTCCGCTTCTGGTTCGCGGGCGACACCGGTTATTCGGACAAGCTGGCCGAGATCGGGCGCCGCGCCGGCCCGATCGACCTCGCCGCGATTCCGATCGGCGCATATGCGCCACGCTGGTTCATGCGTGGCCAGCATGTCGATCCGGCGGAGGCGTTGCGCCTGCACCGGGAGATCGGCTGCAAGCGCTCGATCGCGATCCACTGGGGCGCGTTCGAGTTGGCCGACGATCAACTGGACGAGCCACCGCGCCTGCTGGGCGAGGCGCTGGCGGAGGCGGGGATGGGAACGGATGAATTCATGTTGCTCAACATCGGCGGCCGAATTGCGCTCTAATGGCGGCCCTCCCGCCGCATAGCCGCCTCCCCATGTCGTTCCATGAATTCCGCCTCGAAGGCGATTACGTCGAGCTCAACCTCCTGCTGAAGCTGACCGGCATCGCCGCCAGTGGCGGCGAAGGAAAGCACATGGTCGCCGACGGCCTGGTGACGGTCGACGGCAAGGTCGAACTGCGCAAGACCTACAAGGTCCGCGCCGGCCAGGTCGTGACGATCGGCGATCACGAGATCAGCGTGCTTCCCGAGATCGATTGAGCCCCTGCGTTCGCAGGACATGAAAAAACCCGGCGCCTCGCGGCGCCGGGTTTTTTCGTTCATGCGCTTTCGGTCACATGCCCGACGTGGAGGACTTCGCCGGTTCGGTCGAGGTGCCGCTCTTCTTGTGTTTCTTGTGGGTCGACTTCATGGAATCGCTGGCGCCGGATTTCATCGAGTCGTGGCTCATCGAATCCTGGCTCATGGAGTCGCCGGTCTTCTTCATCGAGTCGTGGGTCGTCTGCGTAGGCGTGGCGGCCGTCGACGCCGGCGTGGGCGAGGGCGTCTGCGAGGCGCTTTGTGCGAGGGCTGCGCCGCTCACGGTCATACAACCAGCCAGCATGGCGAGGATCAGTTTCGTGTTGCGCATGACGAAATCTCCTGGAACTTGTGGCGCCTGGGGAACATCGCGATGCATGGCGCGAAAAAGCATCGCTCCCGGTAAGACCTTAAGACCGGCCCGTGCGGGGTTTGCTGACGCTATTCCTTTTTCGATGAATGTTGCTCTTGCAAAGCAGCAATTCGCTGGGAACCGTTCAGGAGAAAATTAGCTACGGTTAAGTGACGGCAAGGGTCGTGCCATGTGAGCGTTGAATCACTTAGTGGAAGTCGCGCGACACGGAGGCCATGGCCGGCAGCAGATCGCTGAAATCGTGCAGCCGGCCCGCCACGAGATGGTGCACGCCGTCGATCGATTGCCATTGTCCGTCGACAGCCAGCAGCACGGCATCGAGCAAGGCCTGCCGGCACGCTTCGGCGACCTTCGGCCTTACGATCACATTGACCTGGCCGGTTTCATCCTCGAGCGTGACGAAGGTGATTCCGCTGGCGGTCTGCGGCCGCTGGCGAACGGTCACCAGGCCTGCGTGGCGCAGCCAGGCGCCATGGCGCTCCCGCTCGAGGTCGCAGGCCCGACGCGCGCGCCGGGCCAGCAAGTTCTTGCGAATGAGGCCCAACGGATGCGCGGCGAGTGAAAGGCCATGCGTGGCGTAGTCGGCGAAAACGTTTTCCGCGAGCGTGGGTGGGCGCAGCGTGGGGCGCGCCTCGGCCACCGTGTCGATTAAGGGCAGGCTGCGTTCGATGCCGGAACTCTCCCAGCGCGCGCGGTGGCGATGTCCGCTGAGCAGGCGCAGTGCGCCGGCATCGGCGAGGCGTTCGCGTTCGAAGCGGGTCAGGCCGGCGCGGCGGGAAAGATCGGCCAGGTCGCGCAGGGGCGCTTCCGCGCGTGCGGCCGCGATGCGCGTGCCGAGCCCGGCGGACAACCCGTTGATCAGGCGCAGGCCGAGTCGCAAGGCGAGCTTGCCCGGTTTCCTTTCGATGGATTCGAGCGTGCAGTCCCAGTCACTGGCGGTGACATCGGGCGGGCGTACTTCCACGCCGTGCCGGCGTGCGTCGGCGACGAGCTGCGCGGGCGCGTAGAAACCCATCGGCTGGCTGTTGAGCAGCGCGCAGGTGAAGATTTCCGGGTGGTGGCACTTCAGGTACGACGAGGCGTAGGCGATCAGGGCGAAACCGGCCGCATGCGATTCGGGAAAGCCGTAGCTGCCGAAGCCCTGGATCTGGTCGATGATCTGCTGGGTGAACTCGGGGGAGTAGTTGTTCTTCGCCATGTTGCGGCGAATTTTCGGCTCGAATTTTTCCAGGCCGCCACGGCGCTTCCACGCCGCCATGGAACGGCGCAACTCGTCCGATTCGCCGGCCTTGAAATCCGCCACCACTTGCAGGAGCGCCATCACCTGCTCCTGGAAGATCGGTACACCGAGCGTGCGTTCGAGCACGTCACGCACGCCCGGTTCGTAGACGATGTCCTCCTTGGACAGCTTTCGTCGTTGCAGGAAGGGATGGACCATGCCGCCCTGGATGGGCCCCGGGCGAACGATCGCGACCTGGATCACCAGGTCGTAGTATGTCCTCGGCAACAGGCGCGGCAGCATCGACATCTGCGCGCGCGATTCGATCTGGAACACGCCCACCGTGTCCGCTTCCTGGATCATCGTGTAGGTCGGGCCATCGTCCATGGGAATGTCGGCGATGCGGCGGTAGTCGATGCCTTCGTGCTCGCGCAACAGGTCGATCGCCTTGCGCATGCACGTGAGCATGCCCAGGGCGAGGCAGTCGACCTTGAGCAACTTCATGGTTTCCAGGTCGTCCTTGTCCCACTGGATGATCGTGCGATCGTCCATCGCGGCGTTCTCCACCGGCACGAGGTGGTGCAGCGGTGTGTCGGAGATGACGAAGCCGCCCACGTGCTGCGACAGGTGGCGGGGCATGCCGTTGAGTGCTTCCACCAGCACCATGAGCTGGCGGATGGTACGGCTGGTGACATCGAAGCCTCGTTCGCTCAGGCGCCGGGCGATGGATACCTCGCCATGCGCATGCGAATAGGCCCGGCTCAACTGGTCGAGCTGGTCTTCGGAAAGGCCCAGTGCCCGGCCCACGTCACGTGCGGCGCTCTTGTGCCGGTAGCTGATGACCGTGGCGGCGAGCGCGGCGCGGTCACGGCCATACTTGTTGAACACGTACTGCAGGACTTCCTCGCGTCGCTCGTGTTCGAAGTCCACGTCGATGTCGGGCGGCTCGTCGCGCTCGATCGAAATGAAGCGCTCGAACAGGGTGGATATCTGCGCGGGATTCACCTCGGTGATGCCCAGGCAGAAGCAGACCACCGAATTGGCCGCCGAGCCACGGCCCTGGCAGAGGATGTTCTTCGAGCGCGCGAAGCGGACGATGTCCTGCACGGTGAGGAAGAAGGCCTCGTATTTCATGCGGGCGATGAGTTCGAGTTCCTTCTCGATGCGCTCGGCGATCGAGGGCGCGACACCCTCGGGCCAGCGCGTGGCGGCACCTTCATAGGCGAGCCGGCGCAGGTAGGCCGGTGGATCGAAGCCTTCCGGAACCAGCTCGCGCGGGTAGACATAGTGGATGTCACGCAGGTCGAAGCCGCTGCAGCGCGCGGCGACGACGAGGGTTTCATCGATGATGTCGCGTGGGTAGATGCGGGCGATCGTCTCGCGTCGGCGCAGGTGGCGCTCGCCGTTGGGAAACAGGTCGTGCCCGGCTTCGGATACGGGTTTGTTCAGCCTGATGGCGGTCATGATGTCCTGCAACGCGCGCCGGCGGCGACGGTGCATGTGGACGTCCCCCGCGGCGACGCAGGGCAGGCCGTGACGTTCGCCCATCTCGCGCAGGGTCGCCAGTTCGGCATCGTCGTGCTGGCCGCGGTGCAGTTCCACGGCGAGCCAGGCACGCCCATGGAAGTGGGCCGACACCCAGGCCGCGCGATCTTCATGCGTGGCCGCCGTGTTGGCGGCGAGGGGGCCGGGTGCCCAGAGCACGCCGAGGCCCGGCCCGAGGGATTCGAAGTCGGCACGGTTCAACTCGTAGTGTCCCTTCGCCGCACGGCGGCGGCCGAGCGTGATGATCCGGCACAATTCGGCGTAGCCCGCCTGGTTCTCCACGAGCAGGACGATCACGGTGCCGTCGGCGAGGCGGAACTCGCTGCCGACGATGAGGGGGACGCCGGTTTCCAGCGACGCTTCCAGGCCGCGCACGATGCCGGACAGCGAGCACTCGTCGGTGATGGCGAGCGCCGTATAGCCGATGCTCCTCGCTCGCTCGAACAACTCGCGCGCACTGGATGCGCCACGCTGGAAACTGAAGTCGCTGAGCGCGTGCAGTTCGGCATAGGCGGGGACGGCGGTGTCCTCGTCGTTGGCGGGTGTCAGGTGGGATGTGTCGATCTTCATGGCGAAGAAGGAGTCAGGCGAACCAGCCGTGCAGCATCCAGCCATCGAGGGTGCCGGGGGGCAGGTAGGCCCAGGCTTGCTGCCCGTGCACGGTGCGCACGATGTAGTAATCGCGCCGTGCGTCGTCGCCATCCCACCAGCCGCTTTCGATGCGCTCGGGGCCGGCGAGGACGGCCGCCGGGTCGGGGCGCATCGGCATCGGCCGCGGCAGCAACCAGAGCGGCCGGTGCCGGCGCGGCAGCGAGACCGTGGCGCCGGGGGTGCCGTAACGCGAGGCACGTTCGGGACGATGGTCGGCCACCAGCGCGATCTGGCGCAGTGCCGCCTCGCCAAGGCGTGCACGCAGGCGTTCGTCGAGCATGGGCCAGTCGAGGCCGTCGCCGCGAACCGGCTCGAACAGGTCGCGCAGCGGTGGCCGGAACACCGGCAATTCCTCGGCATCCAGTCCGATCGCGCGCGCCGGGGCTGGCAACGTGGCGCGCTCCAACCGTGTACGGGCCAGTTCGAACAGGCGATCGGCATCGCGTTGCGGCGCGGCCATGGCGACCACGACACGGGTGGATTCGCCGCGTGCATGGTCGAGGGTGAGGGTGAAACGCTGTACACCTCCGTCGCGGGCGGCCAGCAGGTTCGCCAGTGCGCGGGTGAGGCGGCGCAGGGGAAACAGCAATGGCTGGCTGCCATCCAGTTCGCCGTCGAACTCGATCTTCTGGCGGAAGTTGGCTGGTGGCTGCCAGGCGGGCAGGGCGTCGGCGGCTTCCCCGCGGATGCGATCGAGCCAGTTCACGCCATCGCGGCCGATGCGCCGGGTGAGTTCCGGGCGTGGCAGGCGGAAAACTTCCTCCAGGCGGCGAAAGCCCATGGCATGCAGCGATGTCACCGTGGCGACGGGCAGCCCGCTCTGGTTCAACGGCAAGGCACCCAGCATGCGCCGCACGCCTTCGCGTTCCGGCAGCACCATGCCGTCGGCATGGGCGGCGAACACCCAGGAAGCGGCGGCGAACGGCGTCGCCGCCAGCGTATGCCTGTGTCCTTGCGCGGCGAGCCCGCTGCGCAAGCGTTCGGCCAGCACGGGCCAGCCATCGAACAGGCGCAGGCTGGCGCCGACTTCCATCAGGATCGCGTGCGGTGGCACCAGGCTTACGTGACCACTGAACTGGTAGCACCAGGCGGCCAGTTCGGCGAGCAGGCGGCTTTCCGCATCGGGATCGCGCGGGCGTACTTCCAGCGAAGGACACAAGGCACGGGCTGCGGCGAGACTCTGTCCACGGCGGACACCGAAGGCGCTGGCTTCGGCGTTAGCCGCGGCGATCAGGCGTTGGCGGGCCCGATGGTCGAGCAAGGCAGAGGGGCCTGCCTCCGGTGTCGCGGCGAAGGCGGCGGAGAACGCCAGGCCGGGAAAGCGGAGACAGGCCCAAAGCATGACTGCGTAGGAAAGGGGACGATGGCGCGTCCGTCATGACGGCGTGGAAAACGCGGCGTCATGAGGGAAACCATCAGGCCCGCATGCGCAGCAGTGGAGCGGTGGTGGTCAGCAGGCCACGCGACTTGAGCACGTCGACGTAGGTGGCCTCGTCGCTGTTGCTGACCTTGAGCCGCAGCGCGGCCGGGCTGTTCTGAGCGGCATGTGCGGCGGGACGGAAGATCATGGCGCAGGCGTCGCCGCTTTCGGCGGCCAGCTGCAAGCGCCGCAGGCTGCGGTAATCGATATCCGGCAACCAGCCGACCACGGCGCCACAGCAACCCGAACGCAGGCACTGTTCCATGCTCCAGGCGGCTTCGGTGCTGCCGGCCTGGATCTCGTGCAGGAAACGCAGGTCCACGCCCGCGGCGGCGAGAGCGGGTGCATAAGGCAGGTAAGGCGGAGCGACGAAGATCACCCGGCGGTGTTCCTGGGTGAGTGCCGCCAGGGCAGGCATCACCAGGTCCAGTTCACCGAGGCCATCGTGTTCGAACAGGATCTCGCTGAGCGCGCCTTGCGGCCAGCCCCCACCCGGGAGCTTGGCATCCAGCGAGGTCCAGCCCGTGGACAGGGCGCGCACGCGCGGCTGGCGGTCGGCGGATCGGCGCCAGATACCGGGATGGTCGAGCACCTGGGCGAGGGTCGGAGTGGCGATGGCGTTCATGGTCAGGTCCTGCGGATGATGCCGACGTAACGCCCTTCGATGGCGAACGCGTGGCGACGAGGGTCGACTTCGATCGGCGCGAAGTCGGGGTTTTCGGGCAATAACAGGAGACGGTCGCGTTCATGCTTCAACCGCTTCACGGTGACTTCGTCGTCGAGGCGGGCCACGACGATCTGGCCGTCGCTGGCGGTGGCCGTCTTGTGCACGGCCAGGAGGTCGCCATCGAGGATGCCGACATCGCGCATGCTCATGCCGACGACGCGCAGGAGGTAATCGGCGCGTGGCCGGAACAACGCGGGGTCGACTTCCAGTTGCGCCTCGATGTTTTCCTCGGCGAGGATCGGCGAACCGGCGGCGACCCGGCCGACCAGCGGCAGGTCGTTTGCGGCGGCCATGCGCATCAGCGCGGCGTTGCCGGCCGGGAGGCGCAGCCCCCGATGTTGTGGCGAGCGCTCCAGCACGCCCTTGCGTACGAGGGACTCCACGCATGCCTGGGCGGAGCTATGGCTGGAGAAGCCGAGGGCATCGGCGATCTCCCGCAGCGTCGGCGGCAGGCCTTGCGCCTGCAGGTATTCCTGCAGGAAGGCGAGGGTCTTTTGCTGGCGCTCGGTAAGGGTAGGTGTCGACATGCGTACATTTGTACAGATGTCGACGGAGCGGCGCAAGGGGAAAATCGTATGGCGCCTTCTGGGTGGGGAGCCGACCCTGCCGGCGATCCCGCGGCGGCGGGCCGGTTGCATGCACGGCTCGGCTTCGCCCTCGCGGTTGGGGTGTGCGGGGCAGAGCCGTCGGCCGCCACCCTCGTCGCTCCGGTTGCACCGTCGCTCGGGAAGGGAAGCCGCTGCGCGGCCATGTCTTATGGCTGGCGCCCCGTCGCGCCCGTCGCGCCGGGCGGGGTTTCCGACTCGCCTTCCATGGCTCGGCGGAAACGGCCGGCCGTCCAGGCCGGCCCCCTGCGGGCCTTTTCGCCCGTTGCTCCTCGGTTCCACACGTCGCGACGAGGGTGGCGGCCGACGGCTCTTCCGAGCACTGAGGTGTTGTGCGGCAAAAGCCAACGCCCGCGACCGGGGTGGATGCCCTCTCCGTGTGGCCTCCCACCCGGGTGCGGCATGTGGCATGTGGCGAGCGTCGCTCTTTCCCACCAGCCCACCGCAGGGTCCAGAGAGCTGCCGGGCGCCACCCTCGGCGCGACATTAGGAGCCGAGGAGGGGCGGGCGGAGAAGGCCCGAAGGGGATCGGCCAGGACGGCCGATCGTTTCCGCTGAGCCAGGAGGGCGAATCGGAAACCCCCGCCCGACCGTCCGAGCCCGCCGGGGCGCAGCCATCAAACACGGCCGCGCAGCGGCATCCTTGCCCAAGGGACGGCGACTACCGTCGCGCCGAGGGTGGCGCCCGGCAGCTCCCCTCGCCGCACACGACGAACGCGAGGGCGAAGCCGAGCCGTGCACCGCCCACTTTTCGCGAGAAAACTGCCCAAAAGGACTTGCACGTTTATGCACGTTTTCATACATTGATGCGCATTCGTCATCCATGGAAGTTCGCATGAAGCCAGCGCGCGCCACTCGATTGATCTTTCTTCTTTCCGGCATCGGCATGGCCAGCTGGGCCCCGATGGTGCCGTATGCCAAGGCGAGGCTCGGGCTCGACGATGCGACGCTCGGCCTGGTGCTCCTGTGCATGGGCTGCGGGGCGGTCGCCGCCATGCCCCTGGCGGGGTTCCTGACCCATCGTTACGGGAACCGCGACGTCATCGGTGGTAGCGGATTGCTGGTTTGCGTGGCTTTGCCCCTGCTGACGATCACTCCCAATGCCTATTGGCTCGGTGCCGCTCTGTTGTTCTTCGGTGCCGCGCTGGGCGTGGTCGACGTGGCCATGAATGCCCACGCGGTGGACGTGGAAAAGCATGCGGGCAAACCGATGATGTCGGGCTTCCATGGCCTTTTCAGTGTAGGCGGCCTCGCCGGTTCGGCAGGCATGGCGGCACTGTTGAAGGCGGGTGCGCCGCTGACCGGCAGCGCGTTGGCCGTGTCGGCCGCCTTGCTCGTCATCGTCGTGACGCAATGGAGGCACTTCCTGGTTCGACTCGACGATTCCGACCAGTCGCATTCCATCTTCCGCATGCCCTCGGCATCGGTATTCCTGCTGGGTTTCCTCTGCCTGGTGGTATTCCTCGCCGAAGGCGCGATGCTGGACTGGAGCGCGGTGTTCCTGCGTTTCTCGCGCGGATTCGATCCTTCGCTGGCTGGCCTGGGCTATGCCGCGTTCTCCATCGCGATGGCCTGCGGCCGCTTGCTCGGCGATCGCATCACGGCCTCGGTGGGGCCGGTGACGATCGTGCGCGTGGGTGCCCTCCTGGCCGCGCTCGGCTTCTTCCTCGCCACCGCCTTGCCCTGGGGGCCGGCCGCGATGCTGGGCTTCATCCTGGTAGGCATCGGCGCGTCGAATATCGTCCCCGTGCTGTTCAGCGCGGCCGGGCGCCAGCCGGGCACGTCCCCCGGGATCGCCATCGCCACGGTCACGTCGCTGGGCTACGCGGGCATGCTCGCCGGCCCGGCGGCCATCGGCTTCGCCGCCCACCTGAGCAGCCTGTCACTGGCCCTTTGCGGGGTGGCCGTGTTGCTCGTGGTCGTATCAATCTGCGCGTCCATCGCGCGCCGCTAAGGATCGTTCCATGCATACCAAACGCGATGTCGTCATCTTCGATTTCGGCGGTGTCCTGATCGACTGGAATCCACGCTACCTCTACCGCAAGCTGTTCGGCGACGACGAGCAGGCGATGGAAGCCTTCCTGGCCGAGGTGACCACGCCGGAATGGAACCTGCAGCAGGACGCCGGCCGCTCCTGGGACGAGGCGGTGCGCCTGCTCACCGCGGAGCATCCCACCAAGGCCGAACTCATCGCGGCCTACCAGCACCGCTGGGAGGAAACACTCGGTGGCGCGATCGACGACAGCCTGCATATCCTGCGCGAACTGAAGGAGGCCGGGCATCCTCTCTATGGCCTCACCAACTGGTCGCACGAGACCTTTCCATTCGCCCGCGAACGCTTCGATTTCCTCACCCTTTTCGACGGCATCGTCGTCTCGGGCGAGGAGGGCATGATCAAGCCGGACCCGAAGCTCTACCAGACCCTGCTCGAACGCTACGACATCGATCCCTCGCGCGCGGTGTTCATCGACGACAACAAGGTCAACGTGGATGCCGCCGAGGCGCTGGGCATCCATGGCATCCATTTCCATACGCCCCGGCAACTGCGTGCGGAACTGATCGAACTGGGTTTCCTCCCGGCATGAATGCGCCGCTCGACACGACGCTGCCCCGCGAGCGCGAACAGTTGATCCTCGAGCGCTTGCGCCGCGAGGGCAAGGTCGTCGCCGCCGACCTCGCACAGGAGTTCCGCGTATCGGAGGATTCGATCCGTCGCGACTTGCGCGATCTCGCCGCGCAAGGGCTATGCCGCCGCGTCTATGGCGGTGCCTTGCTCGCGGTGAATATCCCCCCGCTGGGCGAGCGTCACGGCGAGCGGGCGGAACTCAAGCGCGAACTCGCGCGGACGGCGATCGGTCTCGTCGGGCGCGGGCAGATACTGTTCATCGACGCCGGTTCGACCAATACCGTGTTGGCGAAGATGTTGCCGGAAAACAGCGACCTCACCGTGGTGACGAATGCGCCGGACGTGGCGTTGGCGGTGCTCGGTCGTCCCGGTTTCGACGTGATCGTGCTGGGAGGAAAGCTCGATCCGGCGATCGGTGGTGCGATCGGTTCCCGTACGGTTCGCCAGGCACAGGACATTCGTGCGGACCTCTGTTTTCCAGGGGTGTGCGCCATCGATCCCGAGCGTGGGTTATGGACCTACGACGAGGAAGAGACCGTGTTCAAGCAGGCGATCATCGAGGCCAGCGGTGAGACGGTGGCGATCGCCACGCCGGACAAGCTGGTGGCCTCGGCGACGCATCATACGGCGCCGATCGCCGGTATCGCGCACCTGGTGGTGGCGGCGGATACGGATGCGGCGGTGGTGGAGCGGTATCGTGCGGCGGGGGTGATGGTGCATAGGTAGGTCGTCGATCGCCGCTGAAGCGGCTCCCACAAAAGCGGGGTGGGGCGGTCCCTCGGGACCGCCCCACCGCCTTCTCATCCTGCTTGCCTCAGCCGGCCTTTTTCTTGGCCAACCGCAGCCAGGTGTCGACCACGGTGTCCGGATTGAGCGACATCGATTCGATGCCCTGTTCCATCAGCCACTCCGCCAGGTCCGGATGATCGGAGGGGCCCTGGCCGCAGATGCCCACGTACTTGCCCTTGTCGCGTGCCGTCTTGATCGCCATGGCGAGCAGCTTCTTCACCGCCGCGTCGCGTTCGTCGAACAGGTGGGCCACGATGCTCGAATCGCGATCCAGGCCCAGGGTGAGCTGGGTCAGGTCGTTCGAACCGATGGAGAAGCCGTCGAAGATGTCGAGGAATTCGTCCGCCAGCAGGGCGTTGGACGGTACCTCGCACATCATGATCACCTTCAGGTCGTGCTCGCCCTGGACGAGGCCGTTCTGGCGAAGTACCTCGATCACCTTGCGGCCTTCGTCGAGCGTGCGCACGAAGGGAATCATCACCCACACATTGGTGAGGCCCATGGTCTCGCGCACGTACTTGGCCGCCTTGCACTCCAGCGCGAACGACGCGGCGAAACCCGGATCGACATAACGGCTGGCGCCGCGGTAGCCGATCATCGGGTTTTCCTCGTGGGGCTCGTAACGCGAACCGCCGATCAGGCCCGCGTACTCGTTCGACTTGAAGTCGGACAGGCGCACGATCACCGGCTTCGGGTACACCGAGGCGGCGATGGTGGCGATGCCTTCGGCGAGACGATCGACGTAGAAGGAGACCGGGTCCTTGTAGCCCTGGATGCGGGCATCGATGCGCGCCTTGGTTTCCGCGTCCTGCTTGGCGTATTCCAGCAGGGCCTTCGGATGCACGCCGATGTGGCTGGCGATGATCATTTCCAGGCGTGCCAGGCCGATGCCGGCATTGGGCAGCATGCCGAAATCGAAGGCGCGTTCGGGGTTGGCCACGTTCATCATGATCTTCAGTGGCGCTTCCGGCATCGCGCCCAGGTCGGCGGTGATGCGGTCGAACTTCAGCGTGCCTTCGTAGATGGTGCCGGTGTCGCCTTCGGCGCAGGAGACGGTGACTTCCGCGCCGTCGGGAATCGTCTCCAGCGCGTTGCCGCAGCCGACCACGGCGGGCACGCCCAGTTCGCGGGCGATGATCGCCGCGTGGCAGGTACGGCCGCCGCGATTGGTCACGATCGCCGCGGCACGCTTCATCACCGGCTCCCAGTCGGGATCGGTCATGTCGGCCACGAGCACGTCGCCGGGCTGGACCTTGTTCATGTCGGCGAGCGAGCGGATGACGCGGGCCTTGCCGGCGCCGATCTTCTGGCCGATGGCGCGGCCTTCGGTGAGCACCTTGCCCTTTTCGTTGAGCTGGAAGCGCTCCAGCGTGGTCGCGTGGTCACGCGATTTCACCGTCTCCGGGCGCGCCTGCACGATGTAGAGCTTGCCGGTGTGACCGTCCTTCGCCCACTCGATGTCCATCGGGCGGCCGTAGTGTTTCTCGATGACGAGCGCCTGGCGCGAGAGTTCTTCCACGTCGGCGTCCGTGATGCAGAAGCGATGACGATCCTCGACCGGTGTCTCCTCGATGCGCACGCGCTCGCCGGGCTGGTCGGAATAGACCATGCGCTGCTGCTTGGCGCCGAGGCTGCGGCGGAGCACCGCCGGCTTGCCTTCGCGCAACGTGGGCTTGAAGACGTAGAACTCGTCCGGGTTGACGGCGCCCTGGACGACCATCTCACCGAGGCCATACGAGCCGGTGACGAAGACCACGTCGCGGAAGCCGGATTCGGTGTCCAGGGTGAACAGCACGCCGGACGCGCCGACGTCGGAACGGACCATCAGCTGCACGCCGGCGGAAAGGAACACGTCCTCGTGCTTGAAGCCCTGGTGTACGCGATAGGCGATGGCCCGGTCGTTGTAGAGCGAGGCGAAAACCTCCTTCACCTTGTGCAGCACATCGTCGATGCCGACGACGTTGAGGAAGGTTTCCTGCTGGCCCGCGAAGGAGGCGTCCGGAAGGTCCTCGGCCGTGGCGGAGGAACGCACGGCCACCGCGATATCGGTGGCGCCGGCGTCCTTGCACAGCTTGATGTAGGCATCGCGGATGGCCTGCTCGAGGTCAGCGGGCAGGGCGGTATCGACGATCCAGCCGCGGATCTCCTTGCCGCCCCGGGTCAGTTCGTCCACGTCGTCCACGTCCAGCGTGGCCAGGCGTTCCTGGATACGCTTCGCGAGGCCGCTCTTCTCGAGGTAGGTCTGGAAGGCGTCGGCCGTGGTGGCGAAACCGCCAGGCACGGAGACACCCAGTTTCGCCAGGTTGCCGATCATCTCGCCAAGGGAGGCGTTCTTGCCGCCCACCTTGCCCAGGTCGGTCATGCGTAGCGCGTCGAGCCAAAGTACCAGGTCGCTCAAGGGAAAATCCTCACAATCGGTTCGTCGGTTTTGCGGCGGGCCGCGCTAGAAAATCCACACATTGTCGGGGGACGGTCGGCGCCGAAACAAGGCGCGATGCACAAACGTTCAGCGATGATGCGGGGTGGATTGTTATCGCGGCGTCTTGAGCTAAGGTGGATCCATGGACCACCGCAGGGAATTGACCGATGCGTCGCACCGTGTTCTTCATCTCCGACTCCACCGGCATCACGGCCGAGACCATCGGCAACAGCATGCTGGCCCAGTTCGAGGGGGTGCAGTTCGATACCCACCGGCTACCCTTCATCGATAACGCGGCCAAGGCCGAGGCGGCCTGCCTGCGGATCAAGACCAAGTACGCCCAGGACGGCCAGCGCCCCATCGTGGTCAATACGATGACCTCGCGGACGTTATGCGACATCGTGGCCGGCAGCGGGGCGCTGATGCTCGACGTCTTCGCCCCCTTCATCGAGCCGCTGGAGGCGGAACTGGGGGCGAAACAGTCCGGCGCGGTCAACCGCTCCCATGGCCTGGTCGATTTCGAGCGCTACGAGGCCCGCATCGAGGCCACCAACTACGCCCTGGCCCACGACGACGGGCTGGACGTGGACTACAACCAGGCGGACGTGGTGCTGGTCGGGGTCTCCCGCTCGGGCAAGACGCCCACCTGCCTCTACATGGCCTTGCATTACGGTGTCTGCGCCGCCAACTATCCGCTCACGGACGACGACCTCGACAAGCTGGAGTTGCCGACGCGTCTACGCCCTTATCGCAGCCGGTTGTTCGGTCTCACCATCGACCCGATCCGCCTGGCGCAGATCCGCGAGCAGCGCCGTCCCGGCAGCCGCTACGCCACGCTGAAGCAGTGTCGCTGGGAACTCGAACAGGCCGACAGGCTGATGCGGCGGGAGAACATTCCGGTCCTCAACACGACGCACACCTCGATCGAGGAGATTTCGAGCAAGATCTTCGAATACCTCGGTATCGAACGCCATATGTATTAGACGAGAACGTTTCACGGAGTATCGCCGCCCCCATGACCGCCGTCATCGAACGCCCCATCGCCCTCATCCCGGGACGCTTCGAGTTCCTGATGGGACTCTATGCGGAGAACTACCACCGGCTGGCACGGCTGTTCGCACCGCAGCGGCTGGCACCGGGCCGGTATATCTCGGACGTGGACGATGGACTGAAGGTGCGCCTGGACGTGCAGGAGAAGCATCCGTACACGCTCGAACTCGAACTCACCTACGACTTCGTCGATGAGGCGACGGGCCAGCCTTCACCTTCGGCGCAGCTGCGCATGTACACCGATGCGCACGTGGCCGAGGCCATGCATTGCCATCCGGGCCGCAAGCTGTGGCAGGTGTTGGGACCGTTTCCGCCCGCCCGTACGGTATTGCAACACAGGCTGCGCATGAACGGCTTCCTCAGCCGCTGGCTGGAATACCTGGCGGAGCAGGGCCATTCGATCGGCACGCTGGAGCGCGTGGGTGACGTCCCGGCCGAGTGAGCCGACCAGCGAGTGAGCTGACTTGATGGTGGGAGCCACCTGAAGTGGGAGCCCACCCGAGGTGGGAGCCGACCCTGTCGACGATGGGTGCTTGCCGTAACCCGGCCCGCTGCCGCGGGATCGCCGACAAGGTCGGCTCCCACAATCCATCGGGCTCGGCTCCTGCTAATCCATCGGGCCCCACCAAGCCATCGGGCCTTGAATTCAGGGCAAAAAAAACCCGCCGGAAGGCGGGATTCTCTTTGGAGGTAATGGCGGAGCGGACGGGACTCGAACCCGCGACCTCCGGCGTGACAGGCCAGCATTCTAACCGACTGAACTACCGCTCCACACTACGTTCCACTTCCAACAACAACCCAACTTCCTTCGTCCTTTACACTCTTCGGCGAACCGAAAAGTGGCGTCCCCACGGGGATTCGAACCCCGGTCGCCACCGTGAAAGGGTGATGTCCTAGGCCTCTAGACGATGGGGACGTACTAGAAGTTGGTGGAGCCAGCCGGGATCGAACCGGCGACCTCCTGCATGCCATGCAGGCGCTCTCCCAGCTGAGCTATGGCCCCCTGCTGGAAGCCGCAAAGATTACGTCCGACCCGTGACTTCGTCAAGCATTCGTTACATTTTTTTTGAATTTATTTTCGGAAAAAGGGGAATGCCGAGACCTGGCACGTACTTGCGGTGACGTGCGTTCCACCGCTTTCCCCACCGCGTGTGCTTCGGCCGTGGCACACCGGTTAACCTGTCCTTCCATACCTACAGGGACAGGCATGCACGGCATCGTTTTCATCCAGGACCTGGCCACGGTGATGCTCGTCGCCGGACTCACGACGGTGCTTTTCCAGCGCCTCAGGCAGCCCGTGGTGCTCGGCTACATCATCGCCGGCGTGCTCATCGGTCCGCATACGTTGCCGGTGATCTTCATCCACGACGAGGAAACGATCCGCACCCTGTCCGAGCTGGGCATGATCCTCCTGCTGTTCGCGCTGGGCCTGGAGTTCAGCCTGAAGAAGTTGCGGGCGGTGGGTGGCGCCGCGCTGGTCGCCGCCTTCGCCGAAATCGTGTTGATGGTCTGGATCGGGTACGAGATCGGCCGTTTCTTCGGCTGGTCGGCCATGGATTCGCTGTTCCTCGGCGCCATGCTTTCGATTTCCTCCACCACCATCATCATGAAGGCGCTCGAGGACCTGGGCCTGAAGCGCGAGCGTTTCGCCCAGCTGATGTTCGGCATCCTCATCGTCGAGGACCTGCTGGCGATCGTGCTGATGGCCCTGTTGACCGGTATCGCCGGTACCGGTGGTGTCGAGGCGGGCCAGGCGCTGGCGGCGGTCGGCCGGCTCGGCCTGTTCATGGCGGTGTCGCTGGTGGTGGGGCTGCTGCTCGTGCCGCGCGTCGTCGACTACATCGCGCGGGTAAGCCGCAACGACGTGCTGCTGGTGGCGGTGCTCGGCATCTGCTTCGGCTTCTGCCTGCTGGTGACGGAAATGGGCTACAGCGTCGCGCTGGGTGCCTTCATGATCGGCGCGATCGTCGCGGAATCGGAAAGCGTGGGCCGGATCGAGCGCATCGTGATGCCCGTGCGCGACATGTTCAGCGCGATCTTCTTCGTCGCCATCGGCATGCTCATCGATCCGGATCTCCTGCTGAAATACGCCTGGCCTATCACCGTGGTGACGATCGCGGTGGTGCTGGGCAAGGTCATCACCTGCAGTTTCGGCAGTTTCGTTGCCGGCAACGACGGGCGCACGTCGCTCCGCGTAGGCATGGGCCTGGCGCAGATCGGCGAATTCTCGTTCGTCATCGCCTCGCTCGGCCTGACGCTCAAGGTGACCAGCGACTTCCTCTATCCGGTGGCCGTGGCGGTGTCGGCCATCACCACCTTCCTCACGCCTTATCTCATCCGTTCGTCGGACCCGCTCGCGCGATTCATGGGCCGGACCTTGCCTTCGCGGTTCACCGGGGTGTTCGCCGCCTACACGGAATGGATGGGTAACCTCGGCCTGCAAGGGCAGGGCGCCGTCGTGATGAAGATGATCCGCCGGCTGGTCTGGCACGTGATCATCAACACGGCGCTGGTGGTCGCCGTGTTCATCATCGTGGCCTTCGTCTATCGCCGGGGTTTCCTGCACCTGGACATGTTCAGCGACCGGCCGACGGTGCAGCGTAGCCTGGCCTGGTCGATGGCGGCGCTGCTCTCCCTGCCGATGGTCGTGGCCACCTACCGCAAGGCCGGGGCCCTGGGCATGCTGCTGGCGGAATTGTCCATTCCGGACCGGTTCGGCGCCCGCACCTACACGATCCGCTCGGTGCTGGCCCGGATCATCCCCCTGGTGGCCATGCTGGTGATAGGGCTGCTGGTCGCGGCGCTGGCATCGACCATCCTGCCGCCGCGGGAGGTCGCGCTGGTCCTGGTCCTGATCGGGATAGGCCTCACCTGGCTGCTCTGGCGGGTGCTGGTCCAGGTCCACGCCCGGCTCCAGGCCGCCATCCGTGACACCCTCGAAAAACCGGGGCAGGATCGCCACGAGTGACGCAGTCCTCATTTCGATGAAAGGTTCCTGAACTTTTCATGTGAAACCTTGTCTCTCGCCCCGTCATTGCAAGCAGGGCGCGAACCACCGCACAATGGCGTTTCCGCCTCCACAAGGAGGTGTACCGGCGGCGTCGCCGATCTTTCTAGAGAGGGAGTACCGAATGAAGCACTTTTTGCGTCCCACGATGACGGCCGTCGCCCTGGCGGTTGCGCTGGGTACGGCCGCGGGCGCATCCGCCCAGGCCGCCAAGCCGGCTGCCTCCGCGGCACCGGTCGATAAACAGAAGGCCAGCTATGTCGTGGGTTGGGACCTCGCCAGCTCGCTTCCGCCGCTCGTCGCGAAGGAAGTCGATGCCGCCACGGTCGCCAAGGCACTGCAGGCTGCGCTGTCTGGCCAGAAGCCGACCATGTCGGAGGCCGAGGCCAAGTCGGTTCGCGAAGCGTTCGTCGCCCAGCTGAAGGTCAAGGCCGAGGCCGAGTACAACAAGGTCGCCGCCCAGAACAAGCAGGAAGGCGATGCGTTCCTGGCCAAGAACAAGTCGGCCGCCGGCGTGAAGGTCACTTCCTCGGGCCTGCAGTACCAGGTCGTCCAGGCCGGTACCGGCCAGCGTCCGGGTCCGAACGATACCGTCACCATCAACTACACCGGCACCTTCGTGAACGGCGAGAAGTTCGACTCCTCGGCCGACCACCAGCCGGCCGGTCCGGCCCAGATCCCGCTCGCCGCGGTGATCCCGGGCTTCCGCGAGGGCCTGCAGCTGATGCAGACCGGCGGCAAGTACAAGCTGTTCATCCCGTCGAACATCGCTTACGGTGCCAAGCCGGAAAACGGCTTCCCGCCGAACGCGACGATCATCTTCGACGTCGAACTGCTCAAGACCGGCCCGACCCCGGCTGGCCAGGGCCCGGGTGCTCCGGGTGCCGCACCGCAGGGTGGCAAGTAAGCCTTAAAGGCTTACCGGCAACATCGAAAGGGCGCGGAGCGATCCGCGCCCTTTTTCGTTGGTGGGAGCCTATTCCCGAGGGGGCGATTCCTTGGTGGGAGCCGACTTGTCGGCGATCCCGCGGCAGCGGGCCAGACTATGGCAAGCACCCATCGCCGCTGAAGCGGCTCCCACAAGAGCGGAACTTGCCTTGCCAGGGTTGGCTCCCGGCGGGATTGCTTGCATGGCCCGGCTCCACCACGGGCCGGCTTGGTTTGTTTGCCGCGCGTGCCGGACTACAATTGCCCGTTACGACGAGCCTGTCGAAAGCTCCGGGAGCTTCATGAAAGTCACGATCTTTGGAACCGGCTATGTGGGTCTCGTCACGGGGGCCTGCCTCGCCGAGATGGGCAACCATGTCGTCTGCGTGGATGTCGATGCCGGCAAGGTCGAACGGCTGAAGCAGGGCGACGTTCCGATCTACGAGCCGGGCCTGGAGCCCATGGTCATCCGCAACCATGCGGACGGGCGCCTCGATTTCACCACGGATGCCGCACCCGCCATCGCCCATGCCGACATCGTGTTCATCGCGGTCGGCACGCCGCCCGACGAGGATGGCAGCGCCGACCTGCAGTACGTGCTGGCCGTGGCGAAGACTATCGGCGACCACATCGATCGCTATACCGTGGTGGTGAACAAGTCGACCGTGCCCGTGGGCACCGCCGATCGCGTACGCGCCGCGGTGGCCGCGCGATTGGAGAAGCGCGGCGTCGATGTGCCGTTCGATGTCGTTTCCAATCCTGAATTCCTGAAGGAAGGCGATGCCGTCGAGGATTGCCTGCGTCCGGATCGCATCATCGTCGGTGCGTCGAGCCAGAAGGCCATCCGCGTGCTGCGCAAACTGTACGCGGCGTTCAATCGCAACCACGACCGCATGGTGGTGATGGACGAGCGTTCGGCCGAACTGACCAAGTACGCCGCGAACGCGATGCTGGCGACCAAGATCAGTTTCATGAACGAGATCGCCAATATCGCCGAGCATGTCGGCGCCGACGTGGAACTGGTGCGCCAGGGTATCGGTGCGGACCCCCGCATCGGTTATCACTTCATCTATCCCGGCGCCGGCTACGGTGGCTCCTGCTTCCCGAAGGATGTGCAGGCGCTGGCGCGTACCGCGCATTCGGTGGGCTACGAAGCGCGCCTGCTCGACGCGGTGGAGGCGGTGAACGATGCGCAGAAGTCGCGGCTGTTCGCCCTGCTTTCGAAGCATTTCGATGGCAAGCTGAAAGGCCTCACCATCGCCGTATGGGGCCTGGCCTTCAAGCCGAACACCGACGACATGCGCGAAGCCTCCAGCCGCCGCCTCATGGAGCAGTTGTGGGAAGCCGGTGCCCGCGTTCGCGCATTCGACCCGGAAGCCGCGGAAGAAACCCGTCGCATCTACGGCGATCGCGACGACCTCACGCTGGTCGAGCGTCCCTACGCCGCGCTCGAAGGCGCCGATGCGCTGGTCATCGTCACCGAGTGGAAGGCATTCCGCAGCCCCGATTTCGGGCGCGTGAAATCGCTGCTCGTGTCCCCGGTGATTTTCGACGGCCGCAATCTTTACGATCCGGCCGTGGTCGAGGAAGCCGGCATCGCGTACTACGGCATCGGTCGTGGCCGTAGCCTGGCAGGGCGCGAGCATGGCTGACCTGGATGAACGGGTGGTCGAACTCGAGGTGCGCCTCGCCTTCATCGACGACACGGTTAACGCGCTTTCGTCGGCCGACGCGGAAATCGCCCGCCGGCTGGACCTACTGGAACGAGCCGTGCGCGACCTGCGCTCGGATCTCGTGAACATGCGTGCGGGGTTGGGCAGCGATCCTGCCAACGAGCCTCCGCCGCCGCACTACTGAAGCATTCGAACGAGTCTTACCGATCATGGCAGAGTCCCTGCGCGACCAGTTGTTGAAGAGTGGCCTCGTGAAGGAAATTCGCGAGGAAAAACGGAAGCCGGCGCCTCCGACGCGGCAGGGTGGCAACACGTCCGCCAGCGGCCAGCCGTATGCCGGCGACCGCCCCAAGCAGGGCGGCAAGCCGCACGGCGGCGGCAACGCACGGAAGGGCGGTCCGAATCAGGCAGGCCGTCCGCCGCGCCATGGGGGCAAGCCGGGCGCGCCCGTGCAACGGCCGCCGCGCAAGGACGGCGAGATCGACCTCGCCAAGGCCTACGCGATCCGCGCGCAGAATGAAGCCGCCGAGCGTCGCAGGGTGGAGGCGGAGGCGGCCGAGCAGGCCCGGTTGCGCAAGGAGAAGAAGCGCAAGGTCGAGGAACTGCTGAAAGGCAAGGCGCTCAACCTGCCCGATGCCGACCAGGTGCGTCATTTTCCGTATGGAGAGAAGATTCGGCGCGTGTACGTCGACGCCGCGCAGCTGGTCGCCTTGAATGCCGGAGAACTCGGCGTCGTGCAGCAGGGTGGGCGTTACCTGGTGGTGGACAAGGCGGTGATCGAGGAACTGCGTGGCATCGCGCCGGAGTTCATCGCGCTGATGGTCGACCCGAACGCGATGGACGAGTCGGACGATGGGGTGCCTGACGATTTGATGTGGTGAGTGAGGTGAGTCCGCGCTGTCGCGCGGATCGCCGCTGAAGCGGCTTCCCACCCAGGCAACAGCATCGCCGACAGGGTCGGCTCCCACCACGGCCCGCGCTGGTCTTGGTCCACCACGGCCTGCGCAGGTCTTGGGTCCAGCAGGGCCTGCGCAGGTCTTGGGTCCAGCAGGGCCTGCGCAGGTCTTGGGTGGGAGCCGACCTTGTCGGCGATGGCTCGGAGCCTTGAGTAGCCAGGCGGCGAGCTAAGCCGCCGGAGTGGCCAACTCCGGATTCTCCCAGCCTTCCTTCCGGGCGAAGCGCGCGCCGTGCTTCTGCTCCAGCTTCGCCAGGCGCTCGCGTACCGCGGCCACGCCTTCGCTGCGCACGTACTGGATGGGGCCGCCACGGAAGGGCGCGAAGCCCGTGCCGAAGATGACGCCCGCGTCGAGCAGGTCGGCATCGTCGACGACGTTCTCGGCCAGGCAGGCGATGGCTTCGTTGATCATGGGCAGGATCATGCGGTCCTGGATGTCCGCTGGCGCGACGTAGTCCGGATCGACTTCCGGTTTGTCCGGCTTGCCGTCCTTCCACACGTACAGGCCTTCGCCATCCTTCTTGCCGCGCTTGTTCGCGGCGAGCCGGTCTTCCAGCCCTTGGGGAATCTCCAGGCCGAGGAACGGCGCGAGTTCCTTGCCCACCGAGGCGCAGACGTCGAGCCCGACGGTGTCGGCCAGTTCGATCGGCCCCATGGGCATGCCGAACTTCTTCGCTTCGCGGTCGAGCACCGGCCCCGGTACGCCTTCGTTGTACAGGCGCATCGCTTCCATCAGGTAGGGCATGAGGATGCGGTTGACCAGGAAGCCCGGCGTTCCCTTCACCGGCACGGGCAGCTTGCCGATCGCCTTGCAGAAGGCGAGGGCACGCTTCTCGATCGCGGGATCGAGGGCATCGTGGCGCACCACTTCCACCAGTGGCATCTGCGCCACCGGGTTGAAGAAATGCAGGCCGAGGAAACGTTGCGGCGCCTTCAGGCCCCGGCGGAGTTCGTCCAGCGGAATGGACGACGTGTTGCTGGCGAGGATCTCGTCGGCCTGGAATTGCGGCTCGATCGCCGCATAGAGCGCGTGCTTGGCTTCGGGGTTCTCGAAGATGGCCTCGATGGCGAGGTCGGCATCGGCGACGCCCTTGCCCTCCACGTCGGCGCGCAGGCGTGCGACGGCGGCATCGACCTTGGCCGGCGCCCTCAGTTTCTTCTCGAACAACGCGCGGGCACGCTTGATCGCGGGTTCGACGAAACGTAGTTCTCGGTCTTGCAGTGTCACGTCGAAGCCCTTGAGCGCGGCCCAGGCGGCGATATCGCCACCCATCGTGCCGGCACCCACCACGTGCACGTGCTCGATGCCGTGATCCGTCCCGCCGCCGAGCCCCTTGAGGCGTTCCTGCAGGAAGAAGACGCGGATGAGGTTACGCGCGGTCGACGTCGTGGCGAGCTTCGCCACCGACTTCGCTTCCAGCTTGAGGCGTTGCTGGATATTGCCGCCGCCACGCGCCCAGACATCGATCAACGCGAAGGGGGCGGGGTAATGCTCCCGACGCACCTTGGCGGCCGTCTGCTTGCGCACCATGGGCGCGAGGATGGCGCGCGCCGGCAAGGTGTTCGTGGCCCATGCCTTGGCCCGCTGCGCGAACGGCCGCACCTGCGGACGCCTCGCCAGGTCGCGGGCCTCGGCCAGCAGTTCGTCGGGACGGGCGAGTCGATCGACCAGGCCGACGGCCTTCGCGCGGCGTGCGTTGAACGGTTTTCCGGTGAGCATCGCCGGCAACGCGTCCGGCGCGCCGATCAGGCGCGGCAGCCGGGCGCTGCCGCCCCAACCCGGATGGATGCCGAGCATGACCTCGGGCAAGCCGATCTTCGTGGCGTCGTCATCGGCGGCGATGCGCAGTCGGCAGGCCAGCGCGAGTTCGGTACCGCCGCCCATGCAGGCGCCGTGGATCGCGGCGACGGTCGGGCAGGGCAAGCGGGCGAGGCTTTCGAAGACGCGCTGGCCGTGCTCGATGTTGTCGAGCACGGTGCCGGTCTGCGCATACTCCACGAATTCCCGGATATCGGCGCCCACCGCGAAACCCATCGGTTTCGCCGAATGGACGACGACTCCCTTGGGGTTTTCGATGGCCAGGCGCTCGACGAGGGTGTCCAGTTCGTCGAGCACCTCGCGCGACAGCGCATTGGCGCTGGCGCCCTCGCGGTCGAGGGTGAGGACGACGATGCCGTCATCGCCCACGCTGGTCTTCCAGTGCTTGAATCGAAGTCCTTCGAACATGGCGGGTCGTACGGTGGCGAATGAGCGCATCACCATACCTTTCCGCCGGGACGAATGCGAGATACCCCGCCGTATGGTGTGCCCCCGGGAGGGGCGGGAAGACGGCTGGCGCGGGGCCGGGGATGGGCGGATACTTCGCGCCACTCAAGCCGATCGACCGCCGATGTCCGTGGATGCCAACGTAGGAAACGATGTCTTCGACCGCATTCTGTCGGCCTCGGGACCGCTGGTCGCCCTGAAGACGAACGACCCGGCCCTGCTGGTCGAGCAATTCCGCCTGGTCGCCCGGCGCACCGGGCAGGCCGTCTACCTGTGGCGCCATGCCGAGGGGCTGGTGAGCCTGCGCGACGCGCAGATGCGCGTGCCGGGCTGCCTGCGCCTGGGTGACGCCCTGCGCTACATCTCGCAGAGCCTTCACTTCGGCGTGTACCTCCTCGACATGCCCGCCGGCGTGCCCAGCGCCACCGACGGTGCACTTTTACGGCAACTTTCGCGCGCGCAGACCGGGCACGTGCGCCGGGTCGTGCTGCTCGGCGCGAGCCCCAGCCTGCTCGCCACCTTCGAGAACGACGTGGTGCGCGTGGAAGCCGACTGGCACGCGCGCTCGGCGGCACCCCGGTTGCGCGACGGCCGCTGGGTGGTCTGAGCGGATGGCTGGCATGAAGGAATCCATCGGCGTGCTCATCTTCACGCCGCGGCGGGATATCCGCCGTGCGGTCTTCGATGCGCTCGACATGGACGGCGACTTCGTGCTGCTGAGCGCGCGCGATGCCTCCCAGCTGGAAGCGCTGCTCGCCGACGCACCGCCCTTGCACGTGGCCGTGTTCGGCGCGGATGGCAGCGCGGACATGGCCCAGGGCCTGCGCATCCTGCGCGCCTCGCCGAGATATGCCTCGGTACCGGTCGTCCATGTCGTCGACGACCATCCGGGCGTGGCGCCGGATGGCGTCGTGGACTGGCTGCGCGAAGGCGCCATCGGTGTCGAGCTGGCGCAACGGGTGCGCGCGGCCGTTCGTGGGCCGGCACCCGTGACCGGCCCCGAACCGCCGGACTGGCGCTTCGCCTTCGATGCCGGCGCGGCCTGGGTGATCGCCTCGACGCCCGGCGGATGCGTCGTCGAGAGCGGTGCGGCGATGGACCGGCTCTTCGCCGGCGACGGGCCCGTGCAAGGGCGCCTGCTGGCGGAGATGTTCACGATGGCGGACGGCACGGCATGGCCGGTGCCCGACGGCGACGGCCTGGCTTGCACCCTGCGCCGTCGTGACGGCGGCGAGATAGGGGGCGAGGTCGACGTTCGCCATATCCTCGACCGTGGCGAACACCGCGTCGCCGTCGGTTTCCGCGACATGCGCGCGGTGGACATGGCGGAGCGCGCACTGTCCCTGCTCGCCGTGCTGGACGCCTGTTCCAGTGACGACGAAGGGATGGGCGAGGCCGCGGCGATGCTCGCCGATGCCCTCGAACTCGATGTCGTGGCCGTGTGGGCGGCACTTCCCGAAAGTGAATACGGCCCCGAGGTGCTGGCGCGGATATGGAACGGGCCTGGTCCCGTCGAGTGGCCCGACGCCTCCGACCTGCCGTTGCTCAAGGTATGCCTGGGCGGCGAGACGCTGTCGCGGCTCGGTACCGGCGAGGACGCACCGGCGACCGATCCCCTCATCGACGCGCTGGGCCTGCGTTCCTACGTATTGCTGCCCCTCCTGGACGAGCGCCGCAGCGTGCTCGGCGCCTTGCTCGCCGGCCGTCGGCGGCCGGGGGGCGATGCACGTGTCCTCGGGCCCGCGTTGCGTGCGGCCACCGCCCGCTTCGCCTCCGCACTCGAGTTACGCCGTGCGCGTGAGCAAGGCCGGGTGCGTGGGCTCATCGACATGCTCACGGGACTGCCGAACCGGCTGCTCTTCAACGACCGGCTCGAGACCACGATCCGCGAAGCGGAACGTACGGGCGAATGCTTCGCCACGCTGCTGGTCGACCTCGACCGCTTCAAGGGCATCAACGAGGCGCTGGGCCACGGCGTGGGCGACCAGGTGCTCACCGCCCTGGCCAAGCGCCTGCGCGCCAGCGTGCGTGCCTCAGACACCGTCGCGCGCTATGCGGGAGACGAGTTCACCCTGATCCTGCGCCATATCATCAAGCGCGACGACGTGCTGCGCATCGCCGAAAAAATCGTGCAGGCCATGGAGGTGCCGTTGTCGCTGGAGGACGGTTCCGAACTCCAGGCGACCATCTCCGTTGGCATTTCGTTCTTTCCCGATGACGCCGTCGAGGGCGAACTGCTCCTGCGCCATGCCGACGAGGCGATGTACGGCGCGAAGAGCCTGGGCCGCAACAACTACCAGATCTACGCCGCCAACGTGGATGCCGCGCAGCAACAGCAGGCCGAGTTGAAGGTTCGCCTGCGCCACGCGGTACGCAACGACGAACTGCGCGTGTTCTACCAGCCGCAGGTCGATGCCGTCACCGAGGACATCATTGGCATGGAGGCGCTGGTCCGCTGGGAACATCCCGAACTGGGCATGATCAGCCCGGCGTTCTTCATCCCGCTGGCCGAGGCGAGTGGCTTGATCGTGCCGATCGGCGAGTGGGTCCTGCGCACGGCCTGCGCGCAGGCCCGGGCATGGGAGGCGCGATACGGGCTGGGCTTGCGGATCGGCGTGAACCTGTCGGCAGTGCAACTCATGCAGCAGAACCTCGCGGCCGTCGTGGCCTCCGCGCTCCAGGACACGGGGCTGGATCCTCGGCAACTCGAGCTCGAGGTCACGGAAAGCATCAGCGTGAAGACCGTGCCGCACCTGGTCGAGACACTCGACGCGCTGCATGCGATGGGTTGCGGCATCGCCATCGACGATTTCGGCACCGGCGCGGCCTCGCTCGACTACCTGCGCCGGCTGCCGGCCGACCGGATCAAGATCGACCAGAGCTTCGTCCGCAATATCGGCGTGGACCCCGACGACGAAGCCATCGTCCGCGCCACCATCGACATGGCCCACCGGCTCAAGCGCGGGGTGGTGGCCGAGGGCGTCGAGATCGAGCAGCACCTGCAGTTCCTGCGTGCGAACGGCTGCGACGAATTGCAGGGTTACCTGTTCTGCCGGCCGCTGCCCGTGCCCAGCTTCGAGAAGCTGCTGGCCGAGCGCGAACGCCTGGTGAGCGAAGGGCAGGCCATCCCGGCCTGATACCCTGTGGGAGTGGGGCTCCGCTTGAGGTCCCGGTTCGGGCCCGCATGTCTCCCCGTGGGGACGACTCCGGACCGTCCACAATGAACTTGCACGGCGCCCGCATGTCTCAGCTGCGCCCGCGACTGGCCCCGATAGAGTTGAGGAGACGGCCCGGATGGGCGAAAACGAATTGGATCAAGCACTTGTCGAACGGGTGCAGCAAGGGGATCGCCGCGCCTTCGACCTGCTGGTCCGCAAGTACCAGCACAAGGTCATCGCGCTGATCTCGCGCTACGTGCACGACCGGACCGAGTGCGAGGACATCGCCCAGGAGGCCTTCGTGCGCGCGTGGCGCGCGCTGAAGTCCTTCCGCGGCGAGAGCGCTTTCTATACCTGGCTGTACAAGATCGCCGTGAACACGGCCAAGAACCACCTGGTGGCCATGGGCCGCCGCCCGCCCACCGGCGATATCGACATCGAGGACGCCGTCTACGTGCCGGGGGCCACCCGCATGCATGAAAGCGCCACACCCGAGCGCGAAATGATGCGCGAACAGGTGGAACAAACGGTGTTTTCCACTGTCCAAGCCTTGCCCGAAGAGCTTCGGGCCGCGATTACCCTGCGCGAGGTGGATGGCAAGAGCTACGAGGAGATTGCCGTCATCATGGACTGTCCCATCGGAACCGTCCGTTCGCGTATTTTCAGGGCTCGTGAAGCCATCGACCAGAAACTGCGGCCGCTGTTGTCCGACCGCGAGGACCACAACCCATGAGCGAAGCCAATCGGGAAATTCTCTCCGCCGGTATGGATGGAGAGCTGTCACGGGAGGAAATCCGCTTCCTGCTACGTCGTCTCGAGGCCGATCCGGTCCTCGCCGACACGTGGGCGCGCTTCCACGTGGCGCGTGACGGTCTGCGCAAGCAGGGCGCGCCGCTGGTCTCCGGCGATTTCGCCAGCCGGGTCATGGCGGCCATCGAGGCGGAGTCCGTCGCCGCGGCCGCCCCGCGCCGCCGCTGGTTGCAGTGGTCGGCGGGTGGCGCCATCGCCGCCAGTGTCGCGGTCGCCGCGTTGATGATCTCCCAGCCCGCCGGCAACCGCCCGGGCACGGCGGATATCGCCCAGCACGCACCCACGGTCGGAGATTCCCCGGTGGCCGATGCCACGCCCGCGCCTGCCGCGGCACCGGTCGCGCCGCAGTGGCTCAGCGGTGGCAGCATGGCATCCCAGTTCACCCAGAAGGCCGCCTTCGACAGTTCGGAAGACGGCGGAGCCGCGGCCTATCTGCCGCGTTCGACGCCTTATCAGATTCAACGCGCCCGGGCCGCCACAGCCCCGGAAGGCAATGGCTATATGCTGATGGTCCGTCCCGACGGTACCCGGTATGTGCAGCCGGTCGCCGTGCCGCAGGCTCGTTGAGCCGCGGCCGCATGTTCCACGCGCGCCTGACGTCCCCAGGCGCGCTTACTCTCTGAGGTTCCAGTAACGATACGTGCGGGGTCATTCCTCGCACGGGCAGCCGTGGTTAGGTAAAAAGGAGGAAATCGATGGCTCTCTGGCATGCACGCGCGCTACTCGGTGGCGCACTGCTCTTGGTAACGGCGGGCGCGCAGGCGCAATCGTTACCGGATTTCACTGGCATCGTCGAAAAGAACGCGCCCGCCGTGGTTCACGTGGAGGCGAAGACCACGGGCGCGGCCCGCAAGGCACGCGGGCCCGACGCGGCTCCCGACGACCAGGAAGAACTGCTGCGGCGCTTCTTCGGCATGCCGGGCATGCCCATGCCGCCGCGTGAGCAGACCTCGCTGGGTTCGGGCTTCATCATTTCCGCGGATGGCTACATCCTCACCAACGATCATGTCGTCGACGACGCCGACGAGGTGAAGGTCCGCCTGCAGGATCGCCGCACCTTCACCGCGAAGGTCGTCGGCAAGGATCCCCAGTACGACATCGCCTTGTTGAAAGTGGACGGCGGTGCGTTGCCTACGGTCGCCATCGGCGATTCGCGCAGCGTGAAGCGGGGCCAGTGGGCCCTCGCCATCGGCTCGCCGTTCGGCCTGGACGCCACCGTGACCCACGGCATCATCAGTGCCGTCGGCCGCAACCTCGGCAGCGGCGACCAGCCGTATACCTCCTTCATCCAGACGGACGTGCCGATCAATCGCGGCAATTCGGGTGGGCCGCTGTTCAACCTCCAGGGCCAGGTCATCGGCGTGAACTCGCAGATCTACTCCACGTCGGGCGGTTACCAGGGCCTTTCGTTCTCGATCCCGATCGATGTCGCGATGAACGTCGTGCAGCAGATCAAGGAGAAGGGTTATGTGTCGAGGGGCATGCTCGGCGTCACCGTGCAGCCGGTCGACCAGTTCGTGAAGAATCTCGACCTTCCCGACGCCAACGGCGCCCTCGTGGCGCAGGTCACCCCTGGAAGCGGCGCCGACAAGGCCGGTATCAAGCAGGGCGACGTCATCCTCTCGTTCAACGGCACGCCGATCACGCAGTCGCCTGACCTGCCGCCCCTGGTCGGCATCACCAAGCCGGGTTCCATGGCGAAGGTGGAGATCCTGCGCGACCACAAGAAGCAGGTGCTCGACGTCAAGGTCGGCGAGCTGCCGCGCGACAAGAGCGCCCTGGCCGCCGCGGGCGGTGGCGACGAAGGATCGGCCGGCGGTTCGGCCGCGGCCCTGGGCATGTCGGTGCAGGACATCGATGCTTCGGCCCGCGCGGAACTCGGCCTGAAGGCGGGCGAGGGCGTCGTGGTCAGCCGGATCACCGGGCGCGCCGCGGCGAGTGCCGGCCTGCAGCCGGGGGACGTGGTCCTCATGGTCAACCAGAAGCGTGTCGGCAGCGCCACCGCCTTCCGCGATGCCGTGAAGGGCATCAAGCCCGGCGATACGGCCATGCTGCTGGTCCGTCGCGACGATTCCACCCGCTTCGTCGGGGTCACCGTCCCCAGCGAGCGCTGAGGCCCGGCCGGCCGCCGCTCGGCGGCGGTCGGCCTTCCATGCGATAATGCGGGATTCGCGCTGGCCAAAAGGCCGGCGCGCGTCGTTCGCGCCGCGAGCGATGGTGAACGTGACCACGGCGCTCCATGGAACTCATCCGCAACTTCTCCATCATTGCCCACATCGACCACGGCAAGTCGACCCTGGCCGACCGCATCATCCAGTTGTGCGGCGGGTTGTCCGAGCGCGAAATGGAAGCGCAGGTGCTCGACAACAATCCGATCGAGCGCGAGCGTGGCATCACCATCAAGGCCCAGTCGGTGTCGCTGCCGTACAAGGCGCGCGACGGCAAGACCTATCAGCTGAACTTCATCGACACCCCGGGGCACGTCGACTTCTCGTACGAGGTCAGCCGCTCGTTGTCCGCGTGCGAAGGCGCGCTGCTGGTCGTCGATGCCGCACAAGGCGTCGAGGCGCAGTCCGTCGCCAACTGCTACACGGCGATCGAGCAGGGCCTGGAAGTGATCCCGGTCCTCAACAAGATCGACCTGCCCACGGCGGACATCGAGAAGGCCAAGGCCGAGATCGAGGCCGTCATCGGCCTGGATGCGAGCGACGCGATTCCCGTCAGCGCGAAGACCGGCCAGAACGTGGTCGAGGTGCTGGAAGCCATCATCCAGCGCATTCCCGCACCGAAGCCGGGCGATACGGACAAGCTGCAGGCGCTGATCATCGACTCCTGGTTCGACAACTACCTCGGCGTCGTCTCGCTGGTCCGCGTCATGCAGGGCGAGATCCGCCCCGGTGACAAGATCCTGGTCATGTCCACCGGCCGTACGCATCTCGTCGACGATGTCGGCGTGTTCACCCCGAAGCGGAAAAAGCTCGAACGGCTCGCGGCCGGCGAGGTCGGCTGGATCAACGCCTCGATCAAGGACGTCCACGGCGCGCCGGTGGGCGATACGCTCACCCACGCGGGCAAGCCGGCGGCGGCTCCGCTGCCGGGCTTCCAGACCATGAAGCCGCGCGTGTTCGCCGGTCTCTTCCCGGTGTCGGCCGACGATTACCCCGCGTTGCGCGAGGCGCTGGACAAACTGCGCCTCAACGACGCCGCCATGTTCTTCGAGCCTGAAAGCTCCGAGGCGATGGGCTTCGGTTTCCGTTGCGGCTTCCTCGGCATGCTGCACATGGAAATCGTGCAGGAGCGCCTGGAGCGCGAGTACGACCTCGATCTCATCACCACCGCGCCGACCGTGGTCTACGAGGTGCTGAAGACCGACGGCACCGTGCTCGCCATGGACAACCCGGCGAAGCTTCCACCACCGCAGCAGATCACCGAGATTCGCGAACCGATCATCGTCGCGACCATCCTCACGCCGGGCGACTATGTCGGCAACGTGATCAAGCTGTGCGAAGAGAAGCGCGGCGTGCAGCGGACCATCCAGTACCTGGCCACCCAGGTGCAGGTCACCTATGAATTGCCCCTGGCCGAGGTCGTCCTCGACTTCTTCGATCGCCTGAAATCCGTTTCGCGCGGTTATGCGTCCATGGACTATCACCTGGAACGCTTCGACGCGGGCCCGTTCGTGCGGGTGGACATCCTGATCAATGGCGATCGCGTGGATGCGCTGAGCCTGATCGTGCATCGCTCGCACGCCGACCGCCGTGGCCGGGAACTTGTGGAGCGGATGAAGGATCTGATCCCGCGCCAGCAGTTCGACGTGGCCATCCAGGCGGCGATCGGCGCTGCCGTCATCGCCCGGTCCACGGTGAAGGCGCTGCGCAAGAACGTCCTCGCCAAGTGCTATGGCGGCGACGTATCGCGCAAGAAGAAGCTGCTTGAGAAACAAAAGGAAGGCAAGAAGCGCATGAAGCAGGTCGGCAGCGTGGAGATCCCACAGGAAGCGTTCCTGGCCGTGCTCAAGGTGGACAAGTGAGCGCCGCCGTCGCGGCATGACCTTTCACCTATGGAACCCCGGCGCCGGATGCGCCGGAATGGGCCTCACGGCCCCTCGACACGACTGATGGAGTTGGCATGGCGGCATTCGATTTTTCGGCGATCCTACTCGGCCTCACGGTCCTCTTCGGAGTGATCTGGCTGTTCGATCGCCTGTTCCTTGTGAAGGCGCGTCGCGCCCGGGCGGAGGCCGCCGGTACGGAGCAACCGGAACCCTGGCCGGTCGACTGGGCCCGCTCGTTGTTCCCGGTGATCCTGGTGGTGCTCATCCTGCGTTCGTTCGTGGCCGAGCCCTTCCGTATCCCTTCCGGCTCGATGATGCCGACGCTCGACGTCGGCGACTTCATCCTGGTCAACAAGTTCGCCTATGGCCTGCGCATGCCGGCCTTCAACAACAAGCTGGTCGAGAACGGCGAACCCCGCCGTGGCGACGTCGTGGTCTTCCGCTTCCCCGGCTACGTGTGCAAGGACGAAAATGGCAAGACCGTCCGTAGCGGCGACATCTCCTGCCAGGACCCGCATGCCCCGGTGGCCAGCGAGAACTGGATCAAGCGGGTGATCGGCCTGCCGGGCGACCGCATCGAAACCCGTGGCAGCGAGCTGTACATCAATGGCGAGCGCGTGGGGGCGGACGAGATCGGCCCGTTCAAGGGCAGCATGAACCGTCCCGAGGACCGCCTGCTGATGACCTACGGGTCGAAGCTCTACACGGAGCACCTGGGCAGCATCAACCATACGATCGCGCTGACCCCGGCGTTCAACATGCCCCAGGACATCCCCAACGCCGCCGTACCGTCCGAGGTGCCCAAGGGCTGCTATATCGTCATGGGCGACAACCGCATGAACAGCACCGACAGCCGCTGGTGGGGCTGCATGCCCGAGCAGAACCTGGTCGGCAAGGCGTTCTTCGTCTGGCTCGCCTGGCGCGGCCCGGGCAACGGTTGGATCGATTTTTCCAAGATGGGCAAGGTCATCCATTGACCGAACGGAGGCCCCCGTCACGCCGGCGGGCGTTGCGGATGGCGCCGGACGAGGTAATCTCCGCTGCGGGGCGCGTATCGCGCCCCGCACGCATTCACCGTCTTGAACAGGGGAGCCGCCGCGGCGGCGGGACACGATCATGAAATCCAGGCAATCGGGTATTACTCTCATCGGCTTCGTCATCGTGCTGCTCGTGCTGGGCTTCTTCGCCTTCATGGCCATGAAGCTCGTGCCGGCCTACATCGAGTTCTTCGGCGTGAAGAAGGCGATGAGCCAGCTGGCGACGAGCGGCAACACGCAGGATCTCGACAGCATCCGCCGCGACCTGATCTTCAAGATGGGCTTCCAGTACGTCGACGACGCGACGATCCAGCCCAAGGACATCACGCTCGACCGTAGCGGCAACGGCGCCACGCTGAACGTGAACTACGAGAAGCAAATCCATTTCATCTACAACATCGACTTCCTCCTGCACTTCGACAACGCCGTGCAGTTGAGGAATCCGTCCATGTAACGAGCGATCGTGCAGTTTCCCCATTCCTTCCGTAACCCCGACCTCGCGGCCCTCGCGCTGACCCATCGAAGCGCCGGCCGGCCGAACAACGAGCGCCTGGAATTCCTCGGTGACGCCCTGCTGGGCGTCACGGTGGCCGAATTGCTCTTCGAGGCCCACCCTAACGCGAGTGAAGGCGAACTCTCGCGGTTGCGCGCGCAGCTGGTCAACGGCCAGGCCCTGGCGGTGATCGCGCGTGAACTCGAACTGGGAGATATCCTCAAGCTGGGGCCGGGCGAGCTCAAGAGCGGCGGCTACCGGCGGGATTCGATCCTGGCCGACGCCTTCGAAGCCCTGGTGGCGGCTGTCTACCTCGACGATGGATACGATGCCTGCCGTCAGGTCGTACGCAGGCTGTTCATGCCCCGCGTGGCGGAAATCAAACGTTCCAGCAAGGACGCGAAGACGCGCCTGCAGGAGTGGTTGCAGGGCAGGGGCCTGGCGCTGCCCGTTTACGAACTCACCGACAGCTACGGCGAAGACCATGCCAAGATCTTCGATGTCAGCTGTTCCATCGACGAACCCGAGCCCATCCGCGTCGAAGGACACGGTGGCAGCCGGCGCGCCGCCGAGCAGGACGCCGCTGAAGCGGTGCTTCGCCGTCTGCTGGAAACCAAGATATGAATGACATCGACATCACTGAACACGACTCCGTCGTCGACGACGACTTCCGCTGCGGTTACGTGGCCCTCGTCGGCCGCCCCAACGTCGGCAAGTCGACGCTGCTCAACGCCCTGATCGGCGTGCGCCTGAGCATCGTCAGCCACCGTCCGCAGACCACGCGCCATCGCATCCTCGGTATCGCCAGCAAACCCCAGGGGCAGATCCTCTACGTGGACACCCCGGGCTTGCACCGTGGCGGCAAGCGGGCGATGAACCGCAGCCTCAATCGCGCCGCGCGCGCGGCGATCACCGAGGTCGACCTGGCCGTGCAGGTGATCGAGGCAGGCCGCTGGACCGACGAGGACGCGACGATGTACGCGGCGCTCGCCGAACAAAAGGACATGCCGAAGCTGCTGGCTATCAACAAGGTCGACCTGCAGAAGGACAAGACGGTCATGTTGCCCTTCGTCGCCGACCTGATGCAGAAGCATCCGTTCGACGACGTCTATTACGTCAGCGCGTTGAAGTCCAAGGGCCTTTCCGGCCTGGAGAAGGGCATCCTGAAGCGGCTGCCGGAACAGGCCGCGATCTACGGCGAAGACGAGATCACCGATCGCAGCGAACGCTTTCTCGCCGCGGAGATGGTCCGCGAGCAGCTGATGCTGCGGCTGGACCAGGAACTGCCGTACGCCACCACGGTGGAAATCGAAGCCTTCCAGGACCGTCCCGACGGCATCGCCGAAGTGCACGCCGTGATCTGGGTCGAGCGCGACGGGCAGAAGGCCATCGTCATCGGCGAGGGCGGCGCGCAGCTGAAGGCCATCGGCACGTCGGCGCGCAAACAGATGGAGAACCTGTTCGAACGCAAGGTCTTCCTCAAGCTGTGGGTCAAGGTGCGCGAGGGCTGGGCCGACGACGAAAACCTGCTCAAGCGTTTCGGCTACGAATAAAAGGGCCGGCCGCCGGCCGCGATGCGCATCGAGCAACAACCCGCCTTCGTCCTGCACGCCCGGCCCTACCGGGAAACCTCGTTGCTGGTCGAGTGCCTGACCCCCGACTACGGCCGCATCGGCGTCGTCGCGCGGGGAGTACGCAAGGAGCGGGCGCGCCTGCAACGCGCCCAGCTCGAGCCGTTCCAGCGTATCCAGCTTGACATGCTCCTGAAGGGCGAACTGGCCACGCTTCGCGGCGCCGAACCTTCCGGCGCGGTGATGAGGCTGACAGGCGACGCAGGACTCGCGGGCCTGTACCTCAACGAACTGGTGGTCCGGCTCACCGGGCGACAAGATCCCAACGTGGAACTGTTCGCCTTCTACGAACGCACGTTGCGGCGCATGGCGGCGGGCGAACCCCTGGCCTGGACCCTGAGGCGCTTCGAGCGCGACATGCTCGACTCGCTGGGGTATGCGCTGCAGCTGGATGTGGACGCGGTCCAGGGCGAGCCGCTGGAACCCACGGCGACGTACTTCTACGACCCGGAATCCGGCGTCATGCCGGGGCGCGTCGGCGATCCACAGGCGATCCGCGGTGTCGACCTGCTGGCGCTGGCCGCCGACCAGCCGCCCGACGCCGCCGGGCTCGCATCACTGCGGCGCATGATGCGCCAGGTGATCGGCTTCCACCTCGGCGGTGGCGAACTGCGCGCGTGGCGGGTGCTTCGCTGAGGGGCTTGCGTTCAGCCCGGCAACGCGGCCAGCGTCGCATCGAGTTCCTCCCGGAACCGCGCCAGTGCATCCGGCACCACCGCGCGCGTTTCCCGCACATGTGCCTGCAGTACCTTGGCCTGCGTCCCCAGTCGCGTGGCGCCACAGAAACCGCATGCGGAACGCAGCCGGTGCATGCGCTCCACGAGGGCGCCCGGATCGGCCGCCACGGTGTCCAGCTCCACCGCCAGTTCCACGAGTTCGGCGCGAAGCAGCATGCGCAGTGCCTGCATGGTCGCCGTGTCGCCCGCGGCGGTGAGGCCCGCCTGGTCGTCCAGCACCCGAAGCTGCCCATCGATACCCAGCGTGGCCGCCAGGGCATCGACCACCGAGGCGATGCGGCAGGGTTTCTCGATGATCCCCGCGAATCCCGCCTTGAGTAATTCCGCACGCAGGCTGGAGGGCACTTCCGCGCTGGTCGCCAGCGCGGTCGCCTCCCGCGAGGCCGAGCCGGCATCGGCACGCAGCGTGGACAGCACGTCGATGGCGCCTGCGTGGGGCATGCGGCAATCGAGAATGAGGGCATCGAACCATTCGGCGCGCCCTAGCGACAATGCCTCCGCGCCGTCACATGCGAGGGTCACCCTGTAACCGTGCCCGCCGAGCGCGCCGGCGAGGAACTGCCGCGTGGAGGGGTCGTCGTCGGCGACCAGCAAGCGGCGCTCGCCGGAAGTGGCGTGAAGAAAAGGGGCGTCATGCGACATGCAACGTTCCGTGTCGTTCATCTGGATTTGGCAGAATGGCCGACCATGCTCCCCGTATCAACCCGCCCGTTCATCATGCTGCTCGTCGTCTCGATCGCCCTGGGGTGGGCGAACGGTGCGCAGGCGGGCCTGTCGGTGGGAGCCGATACGCTCCAGGTGCCAGGACTGGAGATGTCCGGCATGCAGGCCGATATCGACCCGGCGGCGAGCGGCAAGGGCCTGGACGTGAAGTTGACCGCCGCTCGCGCGGACATGCCCGCCATGGGCTGGCGCAAGCTCGGCCTGGGCCTGGACGGCGTGCTCGATCGCGATGAACTCGGCCGTTGGGTGTTCGATGGATCGATCCGATTGAAAGGGGCCCCGGGCGGCGCCCTCGGCAACGCCACCGTGCGGATCGTCGCCGACGCCGCCGCGAATACGCTCGAGGTATCGTTGCGCCAGGACAAGGCCTCGGCCCAGGTGGCCTTGCCGATGGACCAGCCCACCCATGCGCAGATCACCCTGAAGGACCTCCCCGCGGGATGGTTGCAGGGCCTGCTCTCCACCGTCTGGTCCGGTCGCGCCACGGCGGGGCGGGTCGATGCCGACCTTGCGCTCGACATCCTGGAAGACGGCGTCCAGGCGGCGGGCCAGTTCGCGCTGGACGGTGTCGGCTTCGACAGTCCGGGCGGGAAGCTCGCCGGGCAGTCGCTGTCCGGGGGCGGCCGCCTCGGTGTCGACAGTCACGCCGATGGCCAGTCGATCGACCTCGACGCCACCTTGCGTGGTGGCGACCTGCTGCTCGGCCCCTTGTATGCCGACTTGCCGGCGCATGCCGTGCAGCTGGCGGTGGGCATCCGTACCCATAGAGGCGAACTCGCGATCCCCCGCCTGCGCCTGACCGATCCCGACGCCTTGCAGCTCGAAGGCGAACTCGGCTTCTCCGCCAAGGGTGACTTGTCGCGGCTACGGTTCGACCGGTTCACGGCCCGCTTTCCAGCCGCCTACACCCGCTATGGCAAGGGCCTGCTGCGCGATGCCGGCCTCGATGGCTTGCAGGCCAGCGGTGAAGTGGCCGGTCACATGACGATGGAAGGCGGTGCGCTCAAGGCCTTCGCCATGCAGACCGGCGGTCTCGACCTGGCACTGTCCGACGGGCGCCTCGGCATCGATGGCTTGCGCGGTTCCGTCGACTGGAGCGCCGCCGACGAGCGGCCGGTGACGAAGCTCGGCTGGCGCGCCTTGAGGATCTACCGCATCCCGAATGGCGCGGCGGAGGCATCCTTGCGCAGTGCCGGCGGAACGTTGAAGCTGGACAGGCCGTTCGCGATTCCCGTCCTCGACGGCCAGTTGCGTGTCCTCGGGCTCTCCCTGCGCCCGGCCGCCGCCAGCGGCGAGCGGCTGCAAACCTCGCTGGCGCTTACCCAGATCGACATGGCGGCCTTCTGTCGCGCGCTCGGCTGGCCACAGTTCAAGGGCACGCTCGGTGGGGCCGTGCCCTCGCTGCGCTATGTCGACGACCGCGTGGAACTGGCTGGCGGCTTGTCCCTGAATGTCTTCGACGGCTTCGTCGATATCACCGGCATGACCCTGTCGCGTCCGTTCGGCGATGCGCCCGTGCTGACCGGAGACATCGCCCTGCGCGGCCTCGACCTCGGCCTGTTGACCTCGGTGTTCGACTTCGGCGACATCACCGGCCGCCTGCACGGGGCGATCGACGACCTCCGCCTGGTTGCCTGGAGCCCGGCGTCGTTCAAGGCCAGCCTCGTCGCCGATGAAGGGGGCAGGATCAGCCAGAAAGCGGTCAACAACCTCACCTCCGTGGGCGGGGGCGGTATCGCCGGTGGACTCCAGGGCACCGTGCTGAAGCTGTTCAAGACCTTCGGCTACAAGCGCATCGGCCTGTCGTGCACACTGAAGGGCGATGTCTGCAGCATGGGCGGCCTGGGTCCGGCGAAGGATGGCTACACTATCGTCGAGGGCAGCGGTTTGCCCCGATTGACGGTGGTGGGACACCAGCGGGAAGTCGACTGGCATACCCTCGTCCGCCGCCTGCAAGCCGCCACGGAAGGTGACGGACCCGTCGTGCGATAACTCCGGAAGCCGGCAAGCCAATGATAGGAAGTGGAGTGGAAATCATGCGTAAATCCCTGATTGGCCTCATTGTGGCTGCGGCGGTAGCCCTCGTCGGCTGCGTCACCATCAACGTCTACTTCCCCGAGGCGGCGGCACAGAAAGCCGCGGACCAGTTCATCGGCAACGTCCTCGACGAAAGCGGGGTCGACAAGCCTTCGCCCGCGAAGGACGCGCCGGCACGCCCGGCGCCGGGCAAGCAACCGTCGGCGTCGCTGCTCGATCTTGTCGTTCCCGCCGCGCAGGCGGCGGAAACGCCGGACATCCAGGTCCGCACGCCCGAGACCGACGCGATCCGGGCACGCATGAAGGCCCGTTTCGGTGGCCAGCTGAAGGCCTTGTTCGACAGCGGCGCCGTGGGCTTCACCGCCGATGGCCTGGTGGCCGTGCGTGATGCGGGTGCCTTGCCCCTGGACCAGCGGTCGCAGGCGGACGGCCTCGTCAAGCAGGAAAACAACGACCGCGACACGCTCTATCGCGCCATCGCGGCGGCGAACGGTCACCCCGAGTGGGAGCCGCAGATCCGCAAGACCTTCGCCGAGGGGTGGGTCCAGCGTGCGCCGCCGGGCTGGTATTATCGCGATGCCTCCGGCGCCTGGAAGCGCAAGTAGGCATTCCGCCAGGATCGCACGCCTCACGGCGCGTCCTCCCAGCCAGCCCGGGCCGTCGGCGGTCCGGGCTTTACGTTTTGAGCGCATGACCGAATTCGAAGCCACCATCACCGACCTCAGCCACGATGGCCGGGGCGTCGCCCGCATCGACAACAAGGCCACCTTCGTTTCCGGCGCGTTGCCGGGCGAGCGCGTACTGCTGAAGTACCGCAAGCGCCACCGCAACTACGACGACGCCGAGATCGTCCAGGTGCTCGAGGCATCGCCGGTGCGCGTGGTGCCGAAGTGCCGGCATTTCGGCCAGTGCAGTGGTTGCTCGCTGCAACACATGGACCCGGCCGCGCAGATCGCCGCCAAGCAACGCGTGCTGGCGGAGAACTTCGAGCGAATCGGCAAGGTGAGTCCCGCCTCGTGGTTGCCGCCACTCACCGATCAACCCTGGGGCTATCGGCGCAAGGGGCGCTTCTCGGTTCGCCATGTCGCGAAGAAGGAGCGCGTGCTGGTGGGCTTCCGCGAAGAAGCCAATCCGCGTTTCGTGGCGGACATCGATACCTGCGAGGTCATCCATCCGGCGCTTGGGCCGAAGGTGGGATTGCTCGCCGCGCTGATCGGCGGCCTCGACGCGGCCCGCGATATCCCGCAGGTGGAATTCGCCGCGGGTGACGACACCGTGGCCCTGGTGTTCCGTCACCTGGTGCCGCTGTCGGAGCGGGACCGGGCGGCCCTGGTCGCGTTCGGCAAGGAGCATGGCCTGGCGATCTACCTGCAGCCGGGCAACCAGAGCAGCGTGCATCCGATCTGGCCCGAATCGCCACGGCTGGCCTTCGCCGTGCCGGCCGACGACATCGAACTGGAGTTCCTCCCGCTGGACTTCGTGCAGGTCAATGCCGGCATGAACCAGCGCATGCTCGCGCGCACGCTGGAACTGCTCGACCTGCGGCCAGCGGACCGGGTGCTCGACCTGTTCTGTGGCCTCGGCAATTTCACCTTGCCGATCGCCCGGCACGCCGCGGAAGTGGTCGGCGTGGAAGGCGAGCATGGCCTGGTCGAGCGCGCGGCGGCCAACGCCGCCCGTAACGGCCTGGGTAACGCCTCGTTCCGCGTCGCCAACCTTTTCGAAGACCAGCGCGCGGCGCCGTGGGCGACGCAGTCGTGGGACAAGATCCTGCTCGACCCGCCGCGTGCGGGGGCCGACAAGGTGCTGGAATACCTTCCCCGCAAGGACACCTCACGCGTCGTCTACGTCTCGTGCCATCCCGGCTCGCTGGCGCGCGACGCGGGTATCCTTGTGCAGAAGCACGGCTTCAGGCTCGTGTCGGCCGGTGTCATGGACATGTTCCCGCACACCGCGCATGTCGAATCCATCGCGCTGTTCGAGCGCGGCTGACGGAGCGGAGGCCCATGGGCGTCGAAATCGAACGCAAGTTCCTCCTCGCGAACGACGGCTGGCGTTCCCTCGTGGAGCGCAGCGAACGCATGGCGCAGGGTTACCTCGTCAATGCCGCCGCCATCGTCGCAGGGCAGGCGAAGTGTTCGGTGCGCGTGCGCATCGCCGGTGACACGGCATGGCTCAACATCAAGTCGGCCACGCTCGGCATCGAACGGCACGAGTTCGAATACGCCATTCCGCTCGCCGATGCGGAGCATCTGCTCCACGAGCTGTCCGATGGCGTGCTCGAGAAGATTCGTCACCATGTCATGCTCGATGGTGCCCACTTCGAAATCGACGAGTTCCTGGGCGATAACGCCGGGCTGTTCGTCGCGGAAGTGGAGCTTCCCTCGGTCGACGCCGCCTATCCGCGACCGGACTGGCTCGGCGTCGAAGTGAGCGAACAGACCCGCTATTACAACGTCAACCTGATCGGCCGGCCCTATGCGGCATGGTCGGCCGCCGAGCGGGAAGGGAAGGAGGACACCGCATGCTGATCATCGGCCTCGCCGGTACCGAACTGGCCGCGCACGAACACGGCCGGCTCACCGCGCCAGGAGTGGTCGGGACGATCCTGTTCTCGCGCAACTTCCGTTCGCGCGAGCAGGTCACGGCCTTGATCGACTCCATCCGCGAGGTCGCCGGTGACGATTTCCTCGTCTGCGTCGACCAGGAAGGAGGACGCGTGCAGCGCTTTCGCGACGGGTTCACGCGACTGCCGCCGCTCGCCGCGATCGGCACGTTGTACGAGAGCGATCCCGTCGAGGCGGTGAATCGCGCCGAGGAACATGCGTGGATCATGGCCAGCGAAATGCGCGCCATCGGCGTCGACTTCAGCTTCGCGCCGGTGGCCGATCTCGAACGCGGCAGCGCGGCCATCGGTAACCGTGCCTTCCACGCCGATCCGGCCATCGCCGCGGAACTCGTGCAGGCCTACGTGCGCGGCATGCACCTGGGCGGCATGGCGGCCGTGCTGAAACATTTCCCCGGCCACGGGTCGGTCAAGGAAGACACGCACGAATCCATCGCCGTCGATCCGCGCGGCAAGGACGAGATCCTGCGCGACGACCTGCTGCCCTTCGTGGCCGGCATGGAAGCGCGCGCGGAAGCCGTCATGGCCGCGCACGTCCGGTACCCCGCCGTGGACGACCATCCTGCCGGCTATTCGCGCATTTGGATCGAGGAAATCCTGCGCGGCGAACTCGGTTTTCGCGGTTGCGTGTTCGGCGACGACATCAGCATGGCCGCGGCCGGCGGCGTCGGCGGCATCGCCGCACGCGTGGCCGCGAACCTCGATGCGGGCTGCGACATCGTGCTCGCCTGCTTTCCCGACGTCGTTCCCGAGGCGATCGCAGCGGTCGAAGGCCGCCGCCCGTCGCCGGCCGAGCGCATCGCCCCCTTGCGCGGTGCGATCGGTTCGACCTGGGAAGGCCTCGTCGACAACCCCCAACGCGACCGGTTCATCGCGCGCGTGACCGCCCTGGAGCCCTGACCTGACCATGACCGCCGCTTCGCTCGACGACGCGCTCGCGCGTTCGGACATCCTGTTCACCCGAGAACAGCTCGATATCGAAATCGCCCGCATGGGCAAGGAGATCGACATCGCCCTCGCCGGCGAGCGTCCCGTCTTCCTCACCGTGATGCACGGCGCGCTGGTCTTCGCCGGCCAGCTCGCGTTATCGGTCAAGACCGACCTCGAGTTCGATTACGTCCACGCCACCCGTTACCGCGGCGAGACCAGTGGCAGCGACCTGCACTGGCTGCGGCGCCCCGAGGTGCCGTTGAACGGCCGTACCGTGTTGCTGGTGGACGACATCCTCGACGAAGGCCACACGTTGAAGGCGGTGCGCGACGCATGTCTCGACATGGGCGCATCGCGCGTATTGCTGGCCGTGCTCTGCACGAAGCTGCATGGCCGCCGTGCGCATGGCATCGAGGCCGACTTCAACGGCGTCGACCTTCCCGATCGCTACGTGTTCGGTTATGGCATGGACTACCACGAGCAGGCGCGCAACCTGCCGGCCATCTACGCGCTGAAGGACTGACGCCGATGAGTATCGATCTCGCCGTCATCGGCGGTAGCGGCCTGTACGCCTTCGAGGGCCTGGAGAATGTCGAACGCCAACGAGTCGAAACGCCCTTCGGCCCGGCCTCCGGCGATGTCGTGACGGGCGACTTCCGTGGCAAGCGCCTCGCCTTCCTCGCTCGCCACGGCGAGAGCCACACGCTGCCGCCGCATCGGGTGAACTACCGGGCGAACCTGTGGGCGTTGCATTCGCTCGGCGCACGCCGCGTCGTGGCCGTGAACGCGGTGGGCGGCATCCGCGACGACATGGGCCCGCGCACCCTCGTGGTGCCGGACCAGATCATCGACTACACCCACGGCCGCTACACCAGCTTCAACGATGTCGACGGGGCGGAAGTGCGCCACATCGACTTCAGCGAGCCGTACACGGAAAGCCTGCGCCAGGCGATCCTGGCCGCCGCGCGTGCGGAAGGGCTGGCGATCCTCGACGGTGGCGTGCATGGCGTCACCCAGGGGCCGCGGCTGGAAACCCGGGCGGAGATCGCGCGCATGAAACGCGACGGTTGTGACCTGGTCGGCATGACCGGCATGCCGGAAGCGGCGCTCGCACGCGAACTCGACCTGGAGTTCGCCTGCCTGGCCCTGGTCGCCAACTATGCGGCGGGCGCCGGTGACGAAGCGGAAATAAGCATCGAGGAGATCTTCGCCCACCTCGCGGCGGCGACCGCGAACGTACCGCCGATCCTCGGACGCTTGCTGGCGGATGCCTGAGGGGAAAGCGTGCCAGTTGCGCTTTGGTCTAAAACATGATGATACTTTGTGCGCGCCGCGGGGGCAGGCAAAGGGGATCCATGGGGAACGCCTCGCCATCCGGGTGCTTCCAGTCCATGTCCAGAGGTTTCCGCAATGCGTTTCGGTACGGTCAAGTGGTTCAACGATGCCAAGGGTTTCGGTTTCATCGCGCCCGAGGACGGTGGGGAGGACGTGTTCGTCCACTTTTCTGCGATCAACTCCAAGGGGTTCCGTAGCCTTCAGGAAGGCCAGCGTGTGAAGTTCGAAGTGACCAATGGGCCGAAGGGTGCCCAGGCGTCCGGCGTCGAAATCGCGGCGTGAACGCCACGACATCGGTGCCATGAAAACCCCGCGCGAATGCGCGGGGTTTTTTTTGGCGGTGGTAGGACCTTTGTAATGGTGGGATCTTGCAGTGGTGGGAGCCGACCTTGTCGGCGATCCCGCGGCAGCGGGCCAGGCTGAGGCAAGCACCCATCGCCGACAGGGCCGGCTCCCACCAGGCTTGCCTCGCCACGCATGCCCACGCCAGGCGGCATGGTTTCCGACGATAGCCTTTGCCGTTTTCCGGCAGCGTATGCATGGCTGGCATCGGACCCTGTGGGGATGCGACAGGTCTCCGGCTCGTCCCTCATCGAATCGCTCGTCGCGCTGGCGGTGTTCGCGATCGGCAGTGCGTCGACCGCGACGTGGGTCGCGCAGTCGATGGCCGTCGATGCGAGGGCGTCTCGGCTCGTCGCGGCGACCACGATCGCGGTCAGCCTGGAGGCACGCATCCGCGCCGGCGGCGGCACCGTTTCCGAGAGCGACCTGCACGTGTTTCATGCCGCGCTCATCGAACGAATGGGAACGGCCGCCACCGGTTCCGTGATCTGCGAGCCGGCGGCGTGCGCCATCCGGATCGCCTGGGCGACGCGCGAGGTCCTGTCATGGCCGTTCGATCCGTGACGGCTCGTGGCATGACGCTGGTCGAACTGCTCGTCGGGCTGGTGGTGGCCGCGATCGTCGCCGTGGTGGCCATGACCGGCTTGTCGATCATGGGGCTTGCCATCGTTCGCCAGCGTGCGGCGACAAGGACGGAGGACGCGGTGTGGCTGGCGCATGCGGCGATCGCCCGCGACCTGTGCGCGTCGGCCCGGTGGAAGGGCTGCGTCGAGGCACGCGGCTGCACGATGCAGACGGTGCATGGCGGCACGCCGGCACTGGTGCTCGACCATGCCGAGTGGTTCGCCGACGGGGGACTCTGGCGATGCGAAGGATCGGAGTGCGGGAGGTATCTCGACGGCATCGTCGGCATCGAGTTCGTCGCCTTGTTACAGGACGACGGTGGCACGCCCCGCCACGTGCCCTTCGCCCCGATCCATGAAAAAAGGGCGAAGGCGCTCGAGGTGGTGCTATGGACGGTGGATGGGCGCCGTTATAGCCGCACGACGGACCGGGGTGGTTGTGCGCCGGTCCGCTGAGCGTGGCGCGATCCTGCTCGTGGTGCTGGTGGTGCTCGCGATGATGGCGATCCTCGCGGCCTCGTTGTCGCGCTCCGCGCGGTCGCGGATGCTGGCCGCACAGGAGTTCCACCAGGCGGAGAGGGACGCCCGGCACGGGCGCGTCCTTCATGGTGGCGACGGTGGCGACGCCCGTGCGACCATCGGCGATGGCGCGGTCGGCGCGTCGTCGAATGAGGCAACCCATGGATCGCAGACGATTCCTCCAGGGGGCGACGATCGCCTCCGGCGTGGCACTGGCCGCCAAGGGCATCGCTAAGGCGGCTCCCGCCACGACCGCGACGGGGATGGTTCCGCGCGTGTGTTCCACCTGGGACTTCGGCGTGGCCGCCAACCAGGCCGCCTGGAAGGTGCTCGCCTCCGGCGGGCGCGCGCTGGATGCGGTGGAGCAGGGAGCCCGCGTACCGGAAGCCGACCTGCGCAACCATAGCGTCGGCCGTGCCGGGTATCCGGATCGCGATGGCAAGGTCACGCTCGACGCCAGCATCATGGACGAGAACGGCAACTGCGGCGCGGTGGCGGCGATCGAGCACATCGCCCATCCGATCTCCGTCGCGCGGCGGGTCATGGAGCGCACGCCCCATGTGCTGCTGGTGGGTGACGGCGCGTTGCAGTTCGCGATCGAACAGGGCTTTCCCCGCGAGGAACTGCTCACCCCAGAGTCGGAAAAGGCCTGGCACGAATGGCTGAAGACGGCGAAGTACAAGCCCGTCGCCAATAGCGAGGTCAAGAGCTACAACGCGGGCCCCGGTGGAACGCCGGGCGATGCCAGCAACCACGACACGATTGGCATGCTCGCGATCGACGCCAAGGGCAACCTGTCCGGTGCGTGCACCACCAGTGGCATGGCGTGGAAGCTGCACGGTCGCGTGGGCGACAGTCCCATCATCGGCGCGGGCCTGTATGTCGACAATGACGTGGGTGGCGCGACATCGACCGGCGTGGGCGAGGAAGTGATCCGCAACGTCGGCAGCTTCCTCGTCGTGGAACTGATGCGCCAGGGCCGCTCGCCCGAAGACGCATGCCGCGAGGCAGTGGAGCGCATCCTGCGCAAGAAGCCGAACGCGAAGGATCTCCAGGTCGGCTTTCTCGCGATGGACAAGAAGGGCAACGTCGGCGCCTGGGCGATCCAGAAGGGTTTCTCGTACGCGGTTTGCGACGCGGCGAAGCAGGACGCGTTGATTCCCGGCAAGAGCAGCTATTGACCATGGCGCTGCTCGAGATCGCGGCCAATTCGGTGGCATCGGCGTTCGCCGCGCAGGAAGGCGGTGCGGGACGCGTCGAACTGTGCGCCTGCCTGGAGGAGGGGGGCGTCACTCCTTCGCACGGCACGATCGCGCTGGCGCGCGAAGGCCTGGACATTCCGCTCTATGTGTTGATCCGCCCGCGCGCGGGCGACTTCGTCTACGAGAATGCGGAGGTCGAGGCGATGCTCGACGACATCGCGCATTGCCGGGCGCTCGGTTGCGATGGCGTGGTCGTCGGCGCGCTCACTTCCGAAGGCGAAGTGGATGTGGACGTCTGCGCCCTGTTCGTACGCGCGGCCGAAGGCATGGGGCTCACCTTCCATCGCGCGTTCGACCTGGTCGAGGACCAGTCCTCCGCGCTGGAAACAGTGATCGATCTCGGGTTCGAGCGTGTGCTCACCTCCGGCGGCATGCAGAGCGCGGTGGCCGGTGCCTCGTCCATCGCGCGGCTCGTGGCGCAGGCGGGGGGACGGATCGTGGTGATGCCGGGAGCGGGCATCGAGCCGGGCAATGTCCTGGCGCTTCGCGAAGCCACGCGCGCCCGCGAGTTCCACGCGTCGGCGAAGAAACGCCTTCCCTCGGCGATGCGCCGCGCGCCCGGCGACGCGCTAGGCATGGGCGCGGGCGAGATCCGCACGGATGTCGACACCGTCCGTGCGCTGGTCGCCGCCCTCGCTTGATGCCTCAGCCCGCCGCCAGGCGGCGGAGGTCGTCGAGCCTGTCGGCATCGCGGATGGCGAGGTCGGTGCGCCAGCGCAGGATGCGCGGAAAGCGCACCGCCACGCCGGCCTTGTGGCGCCCCGAAGCCTGGATCGCCTCGAAGGCGAGTTCGAACACGTGCGTCGGCTCGACTGATCGCACGGGCCCGAAGCGGTCGATGGTGTGCGCCCGTATCCAGCGGTCGAGCCGGCCGATCTCGTCGTCGTCGAGGCCCGAGTAGGCCTTGGCCACGGGCACGAGCGCTTCGCCGTCCCAGACACCGAACGTGTAGTCGGTGAAGAGACCGGAACGCCGGCCGTGGCCAGGTTGCGCGTAGATCAGCACGGCATCGATCGTGTACGGGTCGACCTTCCATTTCCACCAGTCACCGCGTTTGCGGCCCACGCGGTACGGCGAATCGAGCCGCTTGAGCATCAGCCCTTCCGTACGGCGCTCGCGCGATTCGGTGCGCACCGCCGCCAACGCCTGCCAGTCCGGCGCCGTGATCGCGGGCGAGAGCATCAGCGTGGGGCGCCGCTCCTCGACAAGGCTGGCGAGCATCGCGCGGCGTTCGGAAAGGGGACGTTCGCGCATGTCCTGGCCGTGCAGTTCGAGCAGGTCGTAGGCCATCAGGCGCACGGGCGTATCGGCCAGCAGTTTCGGCCCGGGCTTGAGCTTGCCGATGCGCTTCTGCAACGCGGTGAAGGGCAACGGATGGTCTTCATCCAGTGCCCAGGCCAGGATCTCGCCGTCGATCACGCAGCCATCGGGAAGATCGAGGGCGGCCTGCTCGATCTCGGGGAATCGCCCGTCGAGGCGTTCCTCCCCGCGCGACCAGAGCAGCGCATCGCCGGCGCGGCGCATCAATTGCGCGCGGATGCCGTCCCACTTCCATTCGGCCAGCCATTCGCCGGCATCGCCCAGCGAGGCGGCCTCCTGTTCCAGCGGCGAGGCCAGGAAAAAGGGGTAAGGCCTTTCTCCCGCATGCTCGTCGGCGCGCTCGGCGTCGGCCAATGCCTGGAAGGCCGTGGCGCTGGGCGCCCAGGCACCACTGAGCCGATGCGCGATCAGGTCCGTCGGCAGGTTCGCCCATTGCGCGAGCGCCTGCACGACGAGCCGGTGCGACACGCCCACCCGCAGCGATCCCGTCAGCAGCTTGTTGACCAGGAACACCTGATCGCGTGGCAAGGGGCGCCACCATTCGCGCAGGAGATCGATGCGTTCGGACGATTCGAGCGCGTTGAGCGAGGGCAGGCGCGCTTCCATCCATACATGCAGTGGCGTGTCTTCCTGCTCGTCGCCGCCGCTGGGCAACATGAGTGCGATCGTCTCCGCGAGATCGCCGACATGCTGGTAGCTTTCGTCGATGAGCCAGTCGGCGTAGCCCGCCTCCGCGGCGAGCGCGGTGCGCAGTTCGGTCGACGTGGCGGTTCGCTTGAGCTTGCCGCCGCCGAGGACGTAGACGGCCCATGCCGCGTCTTCCGGCGGAGCCTCGGCAAAGTAGGCCGCCATCGCGTCGCGCTTGGCGGCCGTGGACGAGGTGCGATCGAGTACCTCGAAAAGGGCGGCGAATCGGCGCATCAGTCGCCTTCCTCGCTGCGGCGGAATTCCGGCATGCGTCCGCCGAGCGCGCTCAGCGGGAGCGCGTCGTGGCCGTTCTCGCGCAGGTGGCGGATCAAGGCCTCGCCGTCGCCGTGCGTGACGTAGATGCGCTTCGCGCCGCAGTCTTCCACGCTGCGGATGAGGCCCGGCCAGTCGGCATGGTCGGACACGACGAATCCGCGGTCGTAGCCGCGACGACGGCGCGCGCCACGCACCTGCATCCATCCGGAAGCGAAGCCGGTGGAGGCCTTGGCGAAGCGGCGCATCCACGGCGATCCCGCCGCCGAGGGTGGCGCCATCACCAGTTCGCCCGCGAAATCCTTGCCGCGGGCGGAGTCGCTGACGGCCTGCGTGGGTAGCATGTGCACGCCCGCTTCGCGGTATGCCTCGACCAGGCGCGGCATCGCGCCATGCAGGTGCACCGTGCGGTCGGTGCGCGTGGCCAGTTCGGCGAGCAACCGTTGCGCCTTGCCCAGGGCGTAACAGAACAGTACCGCCGGCACGCCGCGTGCCGCGCACTCGTCGAGCCAGTCGAGGATCTCGTCCACCACCCGGCTCATGGGCGGCCATCGGTAGATCGGCAGGGCGAAGGTGGATTCGGTGACGAAGATATCGCACGGCACCGGTTGGAAGGGATCGCAAGTGGGGTCGGGTTCGCGCTTGTAGTCGCCGGAAACCACCGCGACCTTTCCGCATCCTTCGATGCGGACCTGTGCCGCGCCGAGGATGTGTCCCGACGGATGCAGGGACACGCGGGTCTCGCCGAGGGTGAAGGCTTCGTTCCAGTCGTATTCGCGGATCGTGGCCGAGGCGCCCAGGCGCTCGCGCATCAGTCCGCCACCGGCACGCGCTACATGGTAGAGCGCGCTGCCTGCGCGTGCGTGGTCGCCGTGCGCGTGCGTGACGACCGCGCGGGCGACCGGCTGCATCGGGTCGATGAAGAAGTCGCCCGCCGGGCAGTAGAGGCCTTCGGGGCGCGGTAGCAGCAGGTCGCCATCCATGCGGCCGAAGGTAGGTGGCGGATCGTCAACAGCGCGAAAACGCCGCGGTGCCGACGTGGGATCAGGCCACGAACTGCAAACGTGCCAACTCGGCGTAGAGGCCGCCCTCGGCCAGCAGGCTCTCGTGCGTGCCCTGCGCCACGATCCGGCCGCCGTCCATCACGACGATGCGGTCGGCGCGCTGCACGGTGGCCAGGCGATGCGCGATCACCAGCGTGGTGCGGCCCTTCTCCAGGCGTTCCAGCGCGTGCTGGATGGCCGCTTCCGATTGCGCGTCGAGCGCCGAGGTCGCTTCGTCCAGCAGCAGCAATGGGGCATCGCGCAGGATCGCCCGGGCGATGGCGATGCGTTGCTTCTGCCCGCCGGACAGGCGCACGCCACGTTCGCCCAGCGCCGCTTCGTAGCCATCGGGCAGGGCGGCGATGAAGCCGTCCGCTTCGGCGAGGCGCGCGGCTTCGCGCACCTCGTCGTCGGAGGCGTCGGCGCGGCCGAAGCGGATGTTGTCCGCGGCGGTGCCGCCGAAGATCACGGTCTCTTGCGGTACCAGCGCGATCGCCCCGCGTAGTTCGGGCAGGGCGAGTGCGCGCAGGTCGATGCCGTCGAAGCGAATGGAGCCGGAACGAGGATCGTGGAAGCGGAGCAGCAAGCTGAAGACCGTGCTCTTGCCGGCGCCCGACGGACCGACGAGCGCCACGGTTTCTCCCGGTGCGATGTCCAGGTTGAAATCGGAGAGAGCGGCCACGTCCGGGCGCGACGGGTAGCGGAATTCCACATGCTCGAAGCGCAACGATCCGGTGACCGGCCGGGGCAGGGGCTCCGGCGCTTCGGGCGTGAAGATGCCGGGCCGTTCGGCGAAGAGTTCGCCGATGCGTTCCATGGCACCGGCGGCACGCAGCACGTCGCCCCATACTTCGGACAGGCCGGCCACCGAGCCGGCGGCGAAGATCGCGTAAAGCACGAACTGGCTCAGCACGCCCGGTGCGAGGTCGCCGGCGATGACGTCGCGCGCACCCGCCCAAAGCACCAGGGTGATCGCGCCGAAGATCAGCACGATCACGGCGGCGGTCAGCAGCGAACGCATGCCGATCCGGCGGCGCGCCGTCGCCAGGGCGAGGTCGATGGCGCGGGCGTAGCGGCGGCTTTCGATCGGTTCGCGCGCGTAGGCCTTGACCGCCTGCGCGGCGTTCAGGGTCTCGTTGGCGACGGCGGCGGCATCGGCGATGCGGTCCTGGCTGTGCCGCGAGAGCTTTTGCACGCGGCGGCCGAAGACGAGGATGGGCAGCATCACCGCCGGGATGACCAGTGCGGTGAGCCCGGCGAGGCGCGGGCTGGTCCAGGCCATGGCCGCCGCGGCGCCGATCAGCATCACCACGCTGCGCAGCGCCACCGAGATGCCGGAGCCGACCAGGGTCTGCACCACTTCGGTGTCCGTGCCCAGGCGGGAGGTGAGTTCGCCGACGCGGGTGCTTTCATAGAAACCCACGTCCAGCCCGATCACGTGCTGGTAAAGGGTGGTGCGCAACGAGGCGAGCGAGCGCTCGCCGAGCAGGGCGATGCAGTAATACCGGGCGGCCGTGGCGATGGCCAGGACCACGGCCACGCCGAACAGGCCCAGGAACGTGCCGTTGATCGTGGCGATGCTCGACGCGAGGAAGCCATGATCGATGATGTGCCGCACCGCCACGGGCAGGAGCAACGAGGCACCGGACGATATGCCCAGGAACACGAGCCAGCCGATGGCGAGGCCCTTGTGCGGCTTCAGGAACGGCCAGAGATTGCGCAGTGCCCCGATCTTGCGTGATTTCTCCCTGCGTTCGTCGCTCATGCTCGCTTCGCTTCCGGATTCATTCGCCAACGAATGGGGCCATCCGGTGCAGTATTCAACATGGATCGACGCGGCGGGGATGCACCTTGCCCCGGGTCAGGTCGACGATCCGCGCGGCGATGGCGTCCAGCCGGTCCACCGGCGCCCGTACGCTCAGTTCCGCGCCGTCGGCGACGAAGGTCTCCTGTTCGATGGTGGCCTCCATCTCGCGCAATCGTGCCGAGACCAGGGCCAGTTCGCCGAATTCGCAGCGCAGCCGCAGGCATCCGGTGGCGACGATCGGCAGTCGCGGCGCGAGGCGCAGGCACTCCGCGGCCGTCCCCCATAGGCGCGCGCGAGCCCGCCCGCGCCGAGCTTGATTCCGCCGTACCAGCGCGTGACCAGCACGGCCACGCGGTCGCAGCCCTGGCCGTCGATGGCCTGCAGGATGGGCCGGCCGGCGGTGCCGCCGGGCTCGCCGTCGTCGTTGAAGCGGTAGGCCTCGCCGATGCGATACGCCCAGCAGTTGTGCGTGGCACCCGGATCGCCCACCGAATCGAACCATGCCAGGGCGTCGGCCGGCGATTCGACGGGCATGGCCTGGGCGAGGAAGCGGCTCTTCTTGATCTCTTCTTCGTGGCGCCAGGGCGAGGCGAGGGTTTCCAGCGGTGCACTCAAGGGGTCAGGTCGCGCAGGTCTTGTGGCAGGTCGTAGCGAGGATAGCGCTCGCGCAGCTCGCGCAGGCGCCGTAAGGCTTCCTCGCGCTCTCCCCGGCCGAGCAACTGCCGGATCTCGCCGACGCGGTCGTCCGGATCGAGTTCCGTTTTCATCGCGTGATCGGACACGGCGCCGAAGGCCCGAGGGGCCGGTTTGGACACGGCCGATGACTTGGGTGCCGGTGCCGAACGCCGCGCCATCCTCGCCGGGGGCGTCGCAGGTGCCGCCTCTTGCAGGACGACAGGAGCGCTCGCTTGCACGGGCACGTATGCGGTGGACTCGATGTGCTGCGCCGTGGGAGGGGGAGTGGGAAGCGTCGCCGCCACGTCGGGGCGGCTGTCGCGCAGTTGCCACGCCAGGCCGGCGGCCAGCACCAGCACCGCCGCCGATCCCAGCGCGATGGGCCAGCGTGCCCGGCGTCGGCGGGCCGGTACCGCACGATCGGCCTGCGCGAGCACCGCCGCGTCCAGCGCGGGGTCGGGCTCGGTCCTTGGCAGGCGCGCGTACAGCGCCGCGAGTTCGCGCTCGTCGGGCAGGTCATCGTCGTGGGGTGGTGGCGTGTTCGGGTTCATGTCATTCGGCAACGAGTTCTCGTATCCGTGCCATGGCGTAGCGGAGCCGCGATTTCGCGGTTTCCTTGCCCACTCCGGTCACGGCGGCGATGTCCTCCAGGGATAGTTCGTTCTCCATGCGTAGCACGAAGGCCGTTCGTTGTTCGTCGGGAAGGCTTTCGATCGCGCGTTGCATGCGCCGGCGCAGTTCGAAATCCGAAAGGGCGTGATCGGGTTGCTCGCGTTCCGGAGCGGCCTGTGCGGCGAAGACCGCCTCGGCCTCTTCGGCACCGGCCCGTGGACGCTGCCGCCGGAAGCTGTCCACGGCCAGGTTGTGCGCGATCTGGAGCAACCAGGTGCTGAACTTCGCCTCGGCGCGATAACGCTGGCGCGCGACGATCACTCGGCTCCAGGTCTCCTGGAACAACTCGTCGGCGACCGCCCGGTCTTTCACCGTCTTCAGCAGGAACCGATACAACGGGCCCTTGTGCTTCGCGTAAAGCTCCCCGAACGCGGCCGCGTTCCCGCCCGCCCAGGCGAGCATCAGCCCGCCGTCGTCGGTAAGGGGAGCATCCATGGACGGGGAGGTTACCTTATCGCCGCGGGGATTCCGCGACAGGCTCGGTCGACATCCCGCCGGCCATGCTCGCCAGCCTCGACATCTCCGCGCGGTAGCCGCCTTCGTCCTTGCCCTGCGCGTCACGCGCCAACTCGGCGACCTTGTCGTAGCCGAAGCCGTCCACGTACTTGCCGCCGCGCAGGTTCTCCGCGAACGCCGCCACCGCCGCGGCGAAACGCAAGCGCTCGCTCGCTCGCCCTGCGATGTCGGCGGACAAGGGCTGCTCGACAAGCCGGCTCGCGCCGCCATCCGGCGCCTTGTAGCGCAGGCGGAGGAAACCGAGTTCACCGGATGCGGGCGTGTCTTTCGCGGAGGCGTAACGCAGCGGATCGACGCGTGCGCCCTTGGAACCTTTCAACGTGATCTCGTACAGCGCGGTGACGCGGGCACCCGCGCCGATCTCGCCCGCATCGACGGCGTCGTTGTTGAAGTCTTCGCGTGCGAGGACGCGCTTCTCGTAGCCGATCAAGCGGTACTCGGCGACGACTCCCGGGTTGAACTCCACCTGGATCTTCACGTCCTTGGCGATCGTCATCAGCGTCGCCGACATCTCGTCCACCAGCACGCGACGCCCTTCGCCGAGGTTGTCGATGTAGTGGTGGCTGCCGTTACCGGCGTCGGCCAGTTCCACGGCCATTTCGTCGTTATAGTTGCCTTCGCCGAAACCCAGCGTGGTCAGCGCGATGCCGCTCTTGCGCTTTTCCGCGATGCGGTCTTTCAGGGCCTGCACGCCGACGGTGCCGACGTTGAAGTCGCCGTCGGTGGCGAGGATGACGCGGTTCACGCCGCCCTTGATGAAGCCCTTCGCCGCCTGCGCATAGGCGAGGTCGATGCCGGCGGCGCCGTTGGTGGACCCGCCCGCGCCGAGCGCGTCGATGGCCGCGGCGATCTTCGCGTGTTCGTCGCCCGGCGTGGAAGGCAAGGCGACGCAGGTCGCGCCGGCATAGGTCACCAGCGAGATACGATCGGCCGCGCGCAGCTTCGGCACGATCTGCTTCAGCGAGGCCTTGAGCAGGGGCAGCTTGTCCGGCTCGTCCATGGAACCGGACACATCCACGAGGAAGACGAGGTTGGCCGGGGGAATCTCGCTGGCGGGCACGCTGTATCCCTGGATGCCGATGAGCAGCAGCTGGCGCTCGGGATTCCATGGCGCGGGCGCGAATTCCGTCGTGACGCCGAACGGCTTCGCGCGACTCGTCGGCACCGTATAGCCGTAGTCGAAGTAGTTGATGAATTCCTCGGTACGGACGGCGTCGACGGGCGGCAGGCGGCCTTCGTCGAGCATGTGCCGCACGTTCGTATACGAGCCGGTGTCGACGTCGATGCTGAAGGTCGACACCGGGTCGCTGGCGGCGAGATGGACGGAATTCGGCGTGCGATGCGCGTAGTTCTCGCGGTCGACGGGCAGGTAGGGTGGCGCGATCGCGGTGGCGTAACCGGTTTGCGCCACGGATTCGACCAGCGCCTGTGGTGCGGCCTTCGTCATGGCCGGCGGTGTGGGTGCGGCGGCCGGAGCGGCCATCGCGTGCGCGAGCATCCGCCGAACCGGCATGCCTTGGCCAGGCTGGCAGCCGTTCTCATCGGCCGGCGGCGGTGACGTGTCGTGCCGCGCGGCGAAGGCATCGCCCGAGGCGGCCACCCCGGCGGTGGCGACCAACCCGGCGAACAGGAGGGAAAGCGTGACGCGGAGCGTATTCATCGTGCATGGCCTCGTGGGTGACATGACGGTGAAACGCAGGGAGGGATGGATCGGGGTTAACCGGTGTGACGCGATTCGTTCAGCCGGGTCGGATCCGCCCGCGGTTCCTCGCCCGCGCTCACCCGGTTCCGGCCGGTCTGCTTGGCCCGGTAGAGCGCGCGGTCGGCCGCATTGAGCAGGTCCAGCGGGCCGCCATGCGCACTCACCTGCACGTGGGCCACGCCGATGCTGATGGTGACCACGCCGAAGGGACTCGAAGGATGGATGATCGCCAGCGCCTCGACCTGTGCCCGCAGGTCCTCGGCCAGGGCCAGGGCGTCGGTAAGGCGGGTGCCGGGAGCGATGACGGCGAATTCCTCGCCACCGAACCGGGCGACGAAATCTCCCGCGCGGACGCCGCGTCCGATAAGTCCGCCGACGAGGGAACGCAGGCAGTCGTCGCCCGCCAGGTGGCCGTAGCGGTCGTTGTATTCCTTGAAGAAGTCGACGTCGATCATCAACAGGGAGATCGGTTCCTGTTGGCCCGGGCGATGCCATTCGCGCAGGAGGCGCTCGTCGAGCGCCCGTCGGTTGGCCAGGCCGGTGAGGCTGTCGACGAAGACCAGTCCTTGCAGCTCGTCGCGGCTGCGCGATAACCGGTATTCCTCCTCGACCAGGCCGACCTGGGCCAGCGTGCCGCGCAGGCCGATGCCGATCACGGCGGCGATGGCCCCCACGATGCCCAGCGTGGGATAGCCCGGGATCACCATGAGCCCGAAACCCAGCACGCTCATGGCCAGGAAGGTCGGGCTCGCGCTCAGCACGAAGCGCACGAGGTAGACCGGCGGATGCCAGTGCCGCCTCGGCTGGCGCATTGTCGCCGTGACGAAGAGTGCGAGGAAGGGCAGGTCCAGCAACGCGTCCCAGGGCGACGTGCCGAATTCCGGATGTCCACCCAGCGCCACATAGTGGTTGTAGAAGTAACCGGAAAGCGCATAGGTGACGAAGAACGCCGTCACGCCACGAAAGAAAAAATGATCGTCCGCGCGGTCGGTCGCCAGGTAGCGCAGCGACGCGGCCAGCGCGAGGCAGGCGTTCTCGAAGTCGAGCATGTAGGCGATGTCGATCGCCTGCTGCGTCGCCATCGCGCCCTGCACCGACACGATGGAGAACGTGCGCACGTAGAACAGTACCCCGAGCAGGGCGGCCAGGATCAGGTCGATCGTGACGGCCCATTTCTTGCGCGCCGGCACGGGAGCCGACGAGACGGCCACCAGCACGGGCAGCACGTACAGGATGTAGAAGAACATGCTGTCGCCGGGCGCCGGGTTGGAGTTTTCCAACACGTAGTTCTGCCGGGCGGACAGCGACATGCCCACGGTCCACAGGGCGAGGCTGGCGAACAGCAACCACCAGCGCCGGTCACGCGGCGGCCCCGAGCGGCGCCAGGCCGATACCACGCTGCCGAGCGCCAGCGCCGCGACGGTAAAGAAGCACACATAGGAGACTTCCATGCCCCCGGAAGGCATGTTCGCCAGTGCGATCACGTGGACCAGGACGATGGCCACCGCGACGATGACTGCTTTCATGGCGTGCCTCCCCCTGCCTGCAACGCAATAGTCATATCGGCGGGGACGGCGGGAAGTTGAGGTCCATGAACGGATGTTAAGCCTGGGGCGGACCAAGATGTGAAGGTACTGACGGACCGGGGCGGCGGTTTTCCGGTCCAAGACCCCAATCTTTGCCTATCGGTAATCTCACCTGTTCCGGGTCGTCGTCTTGGATTCCCTGCGTAGGGGTCGCAGGATGTCAGCCTGATTTCGTCACCGAAGGAGCGTGCCATGTCCTCACATCCCGTGAAGATCCCCGGCCCCGACCATCCCATCACGATCGCGCCGGCGGGTGGCAGGGTGGTGGTGCGTGACGGCGACCGGGTCGTCGCCGACACCCGCGACGCGCTCGTGCTCAAGGAAGCCAGCTACCCGCCCGTGTTCTACATCCCCCGTGCCGATGCCGACATGGCCTCGTTGCGCCGGACCGAGCACCATACGCATTGTCCTTACAAGGGTGAAGCCTCGTATTACAGCCTCCCGGGCAACGAGGAAAGGGCGATCAATGCGATCTGGACCTACGAGGAGCCGCACGAGGCGGTCTCGTCGATCCGCGGTCACCTCGCTTTCTATCCCGACCGCGTGCGCATCGAGCACACGCCCGGCTGACCGCCCCGCCACGGAGCCCATCCATGCAAGCTTTCGTCGACACCACCTGGGCGCCAGGCGCCGCCTCCCACCGCGCCGGCACGAGCGCGACCCGCGCCGGCACGAGCGCGACCGCCGCCCGATGTCAGCCCGGCCTCTCGCTCCGCGAACGTTACGACGCCGTGCGGGCGCGTACCGAGGGGCTCGTCGCGTCGCTCGGCCCGGAGGACATGGTCGTCCAGTCGATGCCCGATGCGAGCCCCGCCAAATGGCATCTGGCGCACACGACATGGTTCTTCGAGACCTTCCTGCTCGGACCGAACGTGCCCGGCTACGACGTCTTCGATGCCGAATTCGGGTATCTCTTCAATTCCTACTACGAAGCCGTCGGCCCGCGTCATCCGCGACCGTTGCGCGGCTTGCTGACCCGGCCGTCGACCGATCGCGTGATCGCCTATCGCCATCACGTGGACACGCATATGCGGACCTTTCTCGCTGGCGCGATAGGCCCCGAGCTGGAAGCGCTGCTGCGGCTCGGCTTCGCCCATGAGGAACAGCACCAGGAACTGCTGGTGATGGATGTGCAGCACCTGTTCGCGCAGTCGCCGCTGAAACCGGCCTTCGATCCGGCATGGTCCGCGCCGGCACCCGGTCCGACAGGCCGGTTCCGCCCGGTGGGCGGTGGGCCGGTGCGCATCGGTGCCGTCGACGAATCCTTCGCCTTCGACAACGAAGGTCCCAGGCACACGGTTTGGCTGGAGCCGTTCGAGATCGCCGACCGCCTGGTCACCAACGGCCAATGGCTGGCCTTCATGGCGCTCGGCGGCTATCGCCGCGCCGACCTGTGGCTTTCCGACGGATGGGCTCAGCGCCAGGAGGAAGGATGGGAATCGCCGCTCTACTGGCAGCACGACGGCGAAGCCTGGTCGCACATGACTCCCGGCGGCTGGCGGCCGGTCGATCCCGACGCGCCGGTGACCCATGTCAGTTACTACGAAGCGGAGGCTTTCGCGCGCTGGGCCGGTGCACGTCTGCCGACGGAAGCGGAGTGGGAGCACGCCATGCGTACACGCGACGACCTGGAGCAGGTCGACGATGTCGCCTGGCAGTGGACGGCCAGTTCGTACTCGCCGTATCCGGGGTTTCGCGCGGCGGACGATGCGGTCGGTGAGTACAACGGGAAGTTCATGATCGGCCAGATGGTCTTGCGTGGTGGCGCCAGCGTCACGCCGTCAGGGCACGCACGGATCTCGTACCGTAATTTCTACCGGCCCGGGCAGCGCTGGATGTTCAGCGGCGTGCGCCTCGCGCGCGATCCCGCGTTCACGCCGGATGGCGACCGCCTGGCCTTCCTGCGCGACACGCTGGCCGGGCTGTCCTCGTCACCGAAGACCTTCTCGCCGAAGTACTTCTACGACGGGGCGGGGTCCGACCTGTTCGAGGCGATATGCGTCACGCCGGAGTATTATCCGACGCGCACGGAGACGGCCTTGCTTCATGAGATCGCTCCTGCGCTCGCCGCAGGTATTTCGCAAGGCGCCGTGCTGCTCGAATTGGGCAGTGGGGCCAGCGACAAGACGCGGATGCTGCTCGACGCCGCGCCCTGGATTTCCGCCTACGTTCCGGTGGATATCAGCGCCGCCGCGCTGGATGGCGCGGTGACTCGTTTGCGTGAGGCGTATCCGTCGCTCGCGGTGCATCCGGTGGTGGGTGATTTCACCCACGCGATCGAGGTTCCGAAGGCCTTGGCGGGACGTCCCGTCGTGGCGTTCTTCCCTGGTTCCACGATCGGCAATTTCACGCCAGCGGAGGCCATCGCCTTGCTGCGTTCGGTGCGGGAACGGCTCGGGCCGGGTGCGCGCTTCATCGTGGGGGCGGATCAGGTCAAGGACGTGGACGTGCTGCTCGCCGCCTATGACGATGCCGCCGGCGTGACCGCCGCGTTCAACCGCAACGTGCTCGTTCGCATCAACCGTGAACTCGACGGCGATTTCGATCCCGAGGCGTTCGAACACCGCGCGGTGTGGAACTCGGAACTCGAACGCATCGAGATGCACCTGGTGAGCCGCGAGGCGCAGCGCGTGACGGTCGCCGGTCAGTCGTTCGCCTTCGCCGCCGGCGAGTCGATCCACACGGAGAACTCGCACAAGTTCACGCCGGCGTCGTTCGCATTACTGGCGGAAGCGGGTGGGTGGCGGATCGAGAAGGAATGGGTGTCGGCGGCGCCGACGTTCGGGGTGTTTTCCCTGGTGGCGGCTTCGTAGGGGATCGCGGTCCGGCCGCGTTCCACCGGCTACGAGCATCGCGGCCGAGGCCGCTTCCCACCCTGTGTGCCGCTTGCAGGGTGGGAGGCTGCTTGCAGGGGGTGGGCAGCTGCTTGCAGGGTGGGAAGCGCCCTGGGGCGCGATCGCTCACCGAACCTCGATCACCTTCATGTAACCCCCATCCGAAACGCTGACCACCGAGCGCCGGTGGCCCTGCATCTTCACCGCGTCGTCCACCGAGGCGCCGATCGCAGAAGCGGTCTCGGCCACGCCCACCGGCTTGTTGCCGCGACGCTTCTGCTTTCCCGCGAAGCGGGCGTGGTTGTAGCCCGACCAGCTGGTGAATACGACGGCACAGGCGATGGCCACGATGAGGATGACGTTGATATCGCCGCCGTCGCCGATCGGACCGAGCACGTGCAACTGCAACCAGGCGCTGCGCACGCCGAACGCCCACGCGCCCAGGGTGAGCAAGGGCAGCCACAGGAAGACCCAGAACAGCCAGGCGAAGATGGTGACGGTGGTGAACACCGCCTTTTGCGCCTTCGATTGACGTTCGGGCCGCTGGATGAGGATGGCTTCGGCTTTCATCGCAGTCCCCTGTCCGGGCTGACCCAGACCGCGCGCGTGCCCTTGCGTTTCAGCAAGGCCTTGGGCATCGCGACGATCGAGGTCGCCGTGTTGAGCAGCCAGTACACCAGCGGGTACCAGATCATCCAGTAGTAGTTGCGGCCGATGCGCGTCTCGTAGCGACGGTCCACCAGCAGGCTGATGAGGAACTGGAGCAGGCAGATCGCGCCGAGCACCACGCCATGCCATTGCGGCAGCAGCGTGTCGATGTACAGCGACGGCGGCAGCTCGATAAAGCGACCGAGCAACCAGAGCACGATGATGATGGCCATGGTGTACGACCAGAGCAGGCTCATCACGTATTCGAACGCTACAGGCCACATGCGCCGCTGGCGCCACTTGAAAAGTTTCGTCGTGTAGCGCAGGAGGACCTCGGACCCTCCCTGGGCCCAGCGCAGGCGCTGCTTCCACAGGCCGCGAAGCGTTTCCGGCATGAGGATCCAGCACAGCGCGTTCGGCTCATAGCGGATTTCCCAATGGCGCATCTGCAACCGCCAGCTCACGTCGATGTCCTCGGTGACCATGTCGGTGTTCCAGTAACCCACGTCGTGCAGCGCGCTCTTGCGGAAACAGGCGATCACGCCGGATACCGTGAAGATGCGCCCATACACGCGCTGCGCACGCTTGATCAGGCCGATGATCGAGGAGAACTCGCCGACCTGCAGCTTGCCCAGCAAGGTGGAGCGGTTGCGGATGCGCGGGTTGCCCGTGACCGCGGCGACGCGCGGGCTTTCGAGCATGTGCATCATCATCCAGTGCGTGGCGTAGTCGTCGAGCAGGGCGTCGCCGTCGACGCAGACAAGGAAGTCCGAGCGGGCGGCGAGCGCCGCCGCGCGCAGGCCCATGGCCTTGCCCTGGTTGCTCGACATGTGGATCACGCGCAGGGCGGGGTACTGCTCCATCAGCTGGTCGAGTTGCGCGCCGGTGTCGTCGGTGGAACCGTCGTTGATCGCGATGATCTCGAAGTTCGGGTATTGCTGCGTGGCGAGGTGCGCGATGGTCTCGCGTACCTGGTCGCCCTCGTTGTGGCAAGGCACGACGAGGGTGACCATCGGATAAGAGGGCAGCACGTGCGGTTGCACGCGTGCCGGCTCGCGGCGCTCCCAGCGCACGAAATAGATGATGCCGCCGCTCATCCAGATGAGCGACATCACCAAGGGATAGTAGAAGGCGAACTCGAGTAGCGCGTGCAGGATGCCGCTGTTCATCGCGCGGGCTCCCGGTAAGGATAATCGGCCGCCGAGATATAGGGACGCATCGCTTCCAGGGCGGGATGGTCGTGGACGAAGTCGTCCGGGTAGTAGCCGATGTGGCGCGCACCCGCGGCCTGCACCGCGCGCATGCGCGCGGCGAGGTCGCGATCGGCGATCGGCTGGTGCGTTCGCCAGTCTCGCGTGGCGAACTCGAACAGCGTGCGCTCCATGGCCCCCGGCGTGGCGTTCACCTGCGCGACGAGCTTGCGGTACCAGCCCAACCGGTCGGCTTGCCGGTCGAGCTGAGGCATGGCCATGATCGCGGTCATGTCGTAGGCGTTGTTGAAGGCCGGCAGCGCCTGCGCGAACCAGGCTTCGGCCTTCGGTTGCAGGATCGGCCGTGCGTAGATGTTGCGCGCGGTGAGTAACTGCGGGCGCCAGCGTTTCATGCGCTGGGCCAGTTCCAGGGTGAAATCGATCAACGCCTGCGTGTTCTGCGCCGGCGTGTTCCTGGCCCAGGGGCCGAGGTTATCGGTATCGCGCAGGTAGGCGTCGTCGGAGAACAACACGCCGGCTTCGTCGGTGTGCATCGCCAGGTCTTCGTAGACGTCGCCGATCAGGCCACGCACCGTGGCGTCGTACGGCGCCAGGCGGTAGTGATCGCCGCCGGGCTTGGGTTCGCCCGCTAGCGAGGGCAGGTCCTTGCCGTTCGGGAAACGGAAGGCCAACACCGGCATCCATGCATACACGCGAACGCCGGCGCGGGTACGCAACTGCCACGACACGCGCGAGAAGAGATCGGCGCGCACCGGCAGGTGGCGGTTCGGAAAATACACGGCATCGGCCACGCCGTCGCCGTCGGGGTCCGCATAGGCCTGCAACCACACCACGCTCGGATGCATGCGCTTGATCCGGTCGAGCAGGTGGGACAGGTTGCGATCCTGCTGGGCGGGATCGGGATCGTAGACGTAGTCGAGATCGACCTGCACGGCACGTATCGGGTCGACTCGCGTCTGGTGGCGCATCAGCCAGCCGAGGCGGTTGGCGGTGACGTTGCCGCTGACCAGCAGTCGCGGAATCGTGCGCCCCGGGACCAGGTTGGGCAGGGTGTCGCCGAGGCTGAAGGTCACCGTCATGCCCAGTTCGCCCGCGATATCGCGGCCTACCTGGGTATACGCGCCGTACGGCCACGCGATCGCTCGCGGCCGCACGCCGATGTGCTTCTCGATCTCGTCCGCGCTGTGTGTAAGGTCGGTGCGGATGCGATCCGCATATTCGCCGGCGGTTTCGTAACGCCGCTTCGCCGTGTCGTAGGCCAGAGCCGCCGCCGTGGGCAGCAGGTTGCCCTGCGGATTCGCGTTCAGGCCCTGGTGCATCTGCCAGGAGTGCGAAGCGAACTCGACCAGGTGGGAAGCATGCATTTCCGCGACCTGCTCCCAGGTCAGAAAGCACGAGCGGTCGCAATCGGCGCCGTTGTAGGGCATGCGTTGCCCCGGTGCCATGTCCATCCAGGAGCCCACCAGTGCCTGCACCGCGGGGTAGTTATAGGCCCGCAACAGGGGATAGACGCGCGTGTAGAAGCTTTCCAACCCGTCGTCGAAGGTCAGCAGGACGGCGTTGGCGGGCAGCGGAGCACCGCCATGGCTGGCTTGCACGACCTGGTCGAGACTGACGACGTGGTAACCGTTGGCCTTGAGCCAGTCGAAGTGGGCGACGAGATGGTCGGTGCTGGTGGCGTCGGGATCGCGATCGGCGGTCAGGCCGACGTCGTCGCGGACGTCATGGTAGGCGAGCACGATGAGGCGCGGCTGCACGGATGCGGCCGGCTGCGCGAACGCAGGAAGCGCGAGCCCGAGCAGGGCAAGCAGGATCAACAGCGGGCGCATCGTACTCATTCTCCCCAGTGCATCGTCAGGTCGAGGACGACGCGGTGTTCGCGACGGCCGTCGTAAGGTTGGTTGTGCCAGCCGATGCCCCAGCCGAAATGCACGCCGGGGCCGGTCTGGATCGTCTGGCCATAACGTACGGTGGCCATCCAGTCGGTGGCGAAACCTTGTTCGGCGTACTGGCCCACGGCCACGTCGATGCGCTGGGTCACGCTTCGCTCGTAGAACTGGCCGAGCAGGTTTTCCAGCCGGCCGGTGACCGCATAGCTGTGATCGCGGCGCGGATTGAAGTAGGGACGGTCGGTTCGCGTGTTCATCGAGCCGCCGAGTTCCAGGCCGCCATCGAGGGTGAGGTTCGGCGCCGTGTGCAGGCGCTGCGTCAGCGTGGCGAGCCAGCCGCTGCGTTTGTTGCCGTCGCTGAAATCGTCGCGCGACAGGCCGAGCCGGGCCTGGGTGAGTTCGCTGGCACGCCAGGTCACGGCGGTATCCAGCGTCTTCGCCGAGATGCCGTAGTACTGCGCACGCAGCGGGGTATCTTCGCCGGCGGTGCTGAAATCGGCGGCCCACGACCAATGATCGCTCAGCGACCAGTCGAAGCCGGCTTCGATCGCCGTCTTGTCCACGTAGCTGTCGGTCGCGGGCAGCGCCTGCACGTACGCTTCGAGGCCACGGGCGTAGCCACGGATGCCGAAGCCCACGCGACTGCGCCGCACGTCGCCCTCGGGCAGGTCCGCGGTCGAATAGCGGCCGAGCGCGATCACGCGCCAGTGGTCGTCGATGAGCGGGCTGGCGATGGTCGCCTGGGTGGTGCCGTCGCGATCGCCGAAGTCGGGGCTGGAGCCCTTGCCCTGTTCGGTGCCCAGGTCGAACTGCCACCCGCGTTCGCGATCCCATGAGCGCAGCGCGCGCTCGACGCGGCCGTTGCGGTCGGCCAGGGTCTGCGCGAGGGCGAGGTTCTCGTCCACGCCCTCGTAGTCGTTCAGCGCCCGGCTTGCGTCGGCCTCGCCGATATACGCACCGACATCGCGGCGGTCGAGCGTGCCGGCGATGTTGAAATCGTCCTGCGCGCGGCGGGGCCAGCCACGGGCGAGTTCCACCATGCCCAGTTCGCGGCGGATCTGCGAATTGGCCGGGGCTTCGCGGCTGAGCGGTTCCAGCCGGGCATACGCTTCCGCCGGCATGTTCACGTACTCGCGCAATGTCGCGGCGTTGAGGTCGGCGTCGACCTTGCGCGCATTCTGGATCGGCAGGCGGATGCCGGGCACGCGCTCCCACGCCGGTTCCTTCGCGGCCAGGTCGTCGATCGTCCTGAACGCCTTCGCCGTCTCGCCCGCCTCGAGGTAGGCGTACATCAGGCCGATCCGCGGTTCGCTTTCGTTGGCGCCGTAGGGGCCGGGGTCCTTCGCGATGCTCGCTTCGTAGAGGGTGGCGGCTTCGGCCGGCCGGCGTTTCACCAGCAGGGCGTCGGCCGCGGCGCGTTGGACATAAGGAGGCAACTCGACGCCTTGCTTGCGCAGGGCGTCGTAACGCGAGACGGCCTCGTCGGCGAGGCCGGCGCGATCCAGCGCGACGAGCAGGTCGAGTTCCGCGCGTTGGCGCAAGCCGGCGGGCAGCGCAGGGTCGTCGGCCAGGCGGCGTGCGTCGGCGACCGCGCGATCGGCTTCGGCGTAGGGATGGGTGGGATCGGCGGGTTCGCCGTCGGCCCAGCGTATTTCCTGGGCGACGTGGTCGGCGTCGCGGCGGTGCGTCGCGGCGGCATCCGGAGCCGGCCGCAGTTTTTCCGCCAATTCCTTGGCGCGCGTCGTTGCGCCCAATTCCGTCAATAACGTGACGTTGAGCGCCTGCGCCTCACCATCCGCGGGCCAGCGGTCGAGGATCGCCTGGCAGAGGGCGAGGGCGTCCACGCGGTGGCCCGCATCCCGCTCCTGGTGCAGCCTGGCCATCAGCGCATCGCGCTCCGCGGGCTTGTCGGCGGCCACGGCCAACGGTCCGTGCAGTGCCAGCAGCAATGCCAGGCACAGTCGTCCCCTTGCCACACGCCTGTTGCGCGGAGCTGTCATCGAATTCCGTCCCATCCTGTAAACATGATCCCTAACGGCCGTTCCGGATGGTCATTACCGGCACGGGGTGAAAAGAAGAACGGTATTTTCGCTGCAAGCACCATGCCGAGGGTAGCCGGCACCGCGAAAAGGCATGCCGGCCATCGCGGCTAGGCCGAAAGGCATAGCCTCGACGCAAACTCCATCATCGTCTGTCGACGTGGCGTGTGCGCCCGCGGCGCGCTCAGGTCCGGGCGGACTCGATGGGCAGCAGCAGGGTCGCCGCCAAGCCATGCGCCGTATTGCCCAGCACGACATCACCGCCGTGGCCGCGCACGATGCTGCGCGCGGTGGGCAGGCCGAGGCCGACGCCGCCGGTGTTCCGGTTTCGCGAGCTCTCGCCGCGGAAGAAGGGACGGAACACGGTCTCCTGAAGCGGCTCGGGAATGCCCGGCCCGTTGTCGAGGATGCGCAGTCGCACGTGCTCGATGTCCGTGTCGAGTTCGACGTGGGTCTGGCCGCCATAGCGCATGGCGTTCCCCAGCAGGTTCGCGATGGCTCGCTTCAGCGCGATCGGGCGACCTTCATAGATCAACCGGGCAGGGCCGGCGTAGGTCACCTCGCCACCTTCGTCGCGGCCGTCATCGATCACGGTCTGGACCAGCTCGGCGAGGTCGAAACGGGTGGGAGCCTCTTCCTCGCCGTCGCCCCGGAAGAAGGCGAGGGCGGCGTCGATCATGGAGCGCATTTCGTCCACGTCGGCGAACAGCTTGCGCTGTTGTTCGGGCTCGTCGATGTATTCGCCGCGCAGGCGGATACGCGTGAGCGGCGCGCGCAGGTCGTGGGAGATCGCCGCCAGCATATCCGTGCGGTCGCGGACGAACCGCTGGATGCGCCCCTGCATCTCGTTGAAGGCCCGCATGGCCACTCGCAGCTCCATCGGACCCTCGGGACGTATCGGCGGCGCCTTCACGTCGGCGCCGAAACGTTCGGCGGCCGCGGCGAGCCGACGCATGGGCCGGGAGAGGTGGCGGCTGGCCACCGCGGCCACGACCACGCTGGAGAACATCACGAACAGCCCGATCACCAGGTAGCGCGTGTAAGGGTGGACGCCCCAGATGCGCGTGGCGGTGTCGAAAGTCAGCCAGCTGCCGTCGTCCATTTGCACGGCGAGCATGTAGTGGGTCTGTCCGGAGCGCCCCTCGGGATCGTCGTCATGCGGGTCGAAGGCTTCCATTCGCCGGTGCCCGAGTATCTCCACCAGTGGCTCCTTGAACGATGTCGCATCCTGGTCCGAAGCCGGCATCGGCACCTGGTCACGCGATGCATACCAGTGCACGCCGTATTCCTCGTGATCCGAGATCGCGGCGGCCATGCGTGGCCGGTCGGCCACGGGAGTGGCGTCCACGGCCTTCAACATGATGCCCATCTGCTTCAAGAGTCCGCTCCGGACGATATCCGGTCGGGCCCAGACGCTGGCGAAGGCGATGACGGCGACATTGAGCAGCGCCACCATGAGGATGGCGAAGACGATGTTCACCATCAGCCAGCCGGCGAGCGTGTTCAAGCGCCAGTTGAAGACGCTCATGTGCTCTCCACCGGCACGGCGAACATGTAGCCGGCGTTGCGGATGGTGCGGATCAGTTCCGGTGCCGCGCTGTCATAGCCGAGTTTGCGGCGCAGGCGGCTCACCTGCACGTCGATGCTGCGATCGAAGGCTTCGTGGCGGTTGCCGCGCGCCAGGTCGATCAGTTGCTCGCGCGTGAGCACGCGCTGCGGATGCTCGACGAAGGCCAGCAGGAGATCGAATTCACCGCCGGACAACGGGACGAGGGTGCCGTCGCCCGCGCGAAGCTCGCGACGCGCGACGTCGAGTTGCCAGCCGGCGAAGCGCACGGCCACGCGCGTGCCCGTGGCCGGGCCTGGCAACGCGGCGTCCGCGCGACGCAGGATGGCACGCACGCGCGCCAGCAATTCGCGCGGATCGAACGGCTTCGCCAGGTAATCGTCGGCGCCGACTTCCAGGCCGACGATGCGCTCGGAGGTGGCGCTGGTGGCGGTCACCATGATGATCGGCAGCGATGACTTCGCGCGCACGCGCCGGCATAGCGACAGGCCGTCCTCGCCGGGGAGCATGAGGTCCAGTGTCATCAGGTCGTACGTGCCACGGGCCAGTCGTTCGTCCATGGCCACGCCGGACGAGGCCACGTCCACTTCGAAGCCATTGCGTTCGAGGAAGCGCCGGAGAAGGGCACCGATTTCCTCGTCGTCGTCCACTACCAGGATGCGTCTCAAGCCCGTCGGTCTCGTTGCGAAAATACCGTCGTTATAGCCGCTGGAGTGCGCCAAGTCATTTATTTCACGGTCGAAACAATATGTCGCCACCGCAGGAAAACAGACAAATCGAAGCAAACGTCCATGGGCACGCTTGTCACACCTCTTCCCATCAGGTGCCACGATGCGTCTGCCCGTCCTCGTTCGTTCCCGCCTGCGCGGCCGTCCACGCGACCCTTCCATCGAGGCGATCGCGATCGCCTCGCGCCTCGAGCCCGATCCCACGCTCCGCGACGATTGGTTCCACCATGATCCCATCCACGAACTTCGCGGCCTGACCGCGGAACGCGCCATCGCTTCGGGCAAGGCCGGCGAACTGGTGCGGTTGTTGCGCTCCATCGAAGCGGGGAGGCGCGGACGATGACGCGTCGCTTCTTCTCCGTGGCGATGGGTGGCTTGCTTGCCGTGCCGGCCGTCGCACTGGCCGCCGAGGATGCCGGTTCCTCGTGGGCGCTCGGTGCGGGTTTCGGCGTGGTGCGCCGGCCGTACAAGGGCATGGATAACGACACCGTGGCGTTCCCTTTCATTCGTTATGAAAGCCAACGGCTCAACATCCTCGGCACCGGCGCCGACTTCAAGTTCGCCCCGGTCGGCGCGTTCTCTTTCCGCCTGCGCGCTCGCTACGACTTCGGCGATGGCTACGATGCCGGCGATTCCTCGTTCCTGCGCGGGATGGCCGACCGCAAGGGTGGATTCCGGGCGGGTGCCGCCGTGGTCTGGCGACCCGGTCCGGTGGAGATGTCGCTCGACTGGCTGGCAGGCCTGGGCAGCGCCAAGGGAAAGAAAGCCAGCCTGAGCTTGGGGGTGCCGCTCCACGCCGGTCCGCTGCGAATCACGCCCTACGTCGCCGCCGGATGGGTCGATCGGACCTATGCCACCTGGTATTTCGGCGTCCGCTCGTCCGAGGCGCGTCCCGGTCGTCCCGCCTATGAGGCGGATGCGACGGTGAACGTCTCGGCCGGCGTTCGTGCTGAGTACCCGTTCGCCCAGCGCCATGCCTTGTTCCTGGACGTGAGCGGCACGCGCTACGGAAGCGAGATTCGTGACAGCCCCATCGTCGACCGGTCGAACTCGACGATGGTCCGGGTCGGCTACGCCTACCGGTTCTGACGCGTCAGGGGTTGACCGAGGCCTGCAATGCGGCGGCCAGGCCGGCGTCGCCGCTCAGTACGTCCTTCCAGGCAAGCGAGACGCCGTTTCGCTTGCCCTTGGCTACCAGTTTCAGGCCGTCGGGGTCGATGGTGAGGGTATAGGCCTGGCCATCGACCTCGAGTTCGCGTTTGAGCGGTTTATCCAGCGGGGTCATGGATCGGACTCCTTGGAAGGGGCCCCAAGCATGTGGCCAGCTTTGTCTGGGACCGGTGTAGGCGGCCCAAAAAGGGAAATTAGGGTATATTGGCCCTCAAGCCCCTCCGGAGTGCCGCCATGGCCATGACCCTCAAGCTCGACGCCATCGAAGACCTTCCGCATACCGCCGCTTCCGACGTGAAGAAGCTCGGCTGGCGCGGCGTGATGCGGGCGATCGGCCGCGCGGGGAAAGTGGTGGTGACGAACCACAGCGAGCCCGAGGCGGTGATCCTCTCCGCGGGGGAATACGAGATCATCATGCGCGCGCTCAACGATGCGGGGTCGCGGCACGAGTCCGCGCTCGACGCGCTTCGCCACCGCTTCGATGAACGCCTCGCCTCGCTACAGGCCGACGATGCCGGCGACCGCCTGCGTTCCCTCATGCGCGGCCGGACGACGTTGGTTGGCAAGGTCAAGGCCGGGGACACGCATTGAAGGAACGCCCCGTCCTCTACGTGTTGGCGGGAGTGAACGGCGCGGGCAAGAGTTCCATCGGCGGTTACCGCCTGCGAGAGGCCGGACTCGACTGGTTCAACCCGGACACCTTCGCACGCGAGTTGGTCGCCGACACCGGATGCGCGCAGGTGGAAGCGAACGCCGTCGCATGGAGCGAAGGCATGCGCCGCTTCGACGATGCGATGGCACGTGGCACGACTTACGCTTTCGAGACCACGCTGGGCGGTAACACGGTTCCCGCGAAGATCGCCGCCGCCGCGCGGACGCACGATGTACTCATGTGGTTTTGTGGACTGTCGTCGCCCGAGCGGCATATCGCCCGTGTCGCCGCGCGCGTCGCCGCCGGCGGGCATGACATTCCGGAAGCGAAGATCCGCGAACGCTACGTCGCGGCGCTGGAGAACCTCATCGCGCTGCTGCCGGCGATCACCTTGCTGCAGGTGTACGACAACAGCGTGGATGTCGCGCGTGGCGAAGCGATTCCCGATCCGCTGTTCATCGCCGAGATCGCCGATGGCCGCTTGATCGGCCCCACCGACATCGATGCGTTGCGGCGCACGCCGGAATGGGCGAAGCCCGTTCTCGAAGCGGCGCTTTCCTCATGAGCGCCGAGGGCGGCGCATGGGAAGTGGGCGCGGCCTTCCTCAAGCTCGGCCTCACCTCGTTCGGCGGCCCGGTCGCGCACCTGGGTTACTTTCGTCGCGAATTCGTCGAACGGCGGCGCTGGCTCGACGAGGAGCATTTCAGCCAGTTGCTCGCGCTCTGCCAGTTCCTGCCGGGGCCGGCCAGCAGTCAGCTCGGTTTTTCGATCGGCTTGCTTCGCGCGGGATGGACGGGCGCCATCGCCGCTTTCGTCGCCTTTACCTTGCCCTCCGTCCTTCTGCTGCTCGCCTTCGCCACGTTGAGCGCGTATCTGGCCGGGCCGCTGGGGCAAGGTGCGATCCATGGATTGAAGCTGGTCGCCGTGGCGGTCGTCGCCCATGCGGTGCTGGGCATGGGCCGTACGCTGACCCCGGATCGCACGCGCCTCCTGATGGCCGCAGCTGCCGCGGGCGCGATCGCGTTCGGCACGGGTCCCGCGATGCAGCTGGGTGTTGTGGTGTGTGGTGCCGTGCTCGGGCCATGGTTGTGCCGTGGCGTGCAGGCGCGGCAAGGCGAGACGTTCCCGCTGGCCTATGGCCGGTCCATGGGTTTCGCCTTGCTTTGCGTGTTCGCGTCGTTGCTCCTGTTCGCCTTGATCGTCGCACCGGGCCTGTCGCCGCTGGGGCGGGTGGCTGGCGCGTTCTATCGCGTCGGTGCGCTCGTGTTCGGCGGCGGGCATGTCGTGCTGCCGCTGTTGAAGCAGGCCGTCGTCGATCCCGGCTGGATAGGCAACGACACCTTCCTCGCGGGCTATGGAGCGGCGCAGGCGGTACCCGGCCCGATGTTTTCCCTGTCCGCATTCCTTGGCTATCGCTTGCAAGGAGAGCAGGGCGGATTCGCCGGGGCGCTCGTGGGATTGATGTCGATCTTCCTGCCGGGCCTGCTGCTGGTGGCTGGCGCCTTGCCGTTCTGGCGCGCGCTGGCCATGCGTAACGACGCGGCGCGCATGCTCGCCGGCGTGAACGCGGTGGTGGTCGGCATGCTGGCGTACGCGTTTTACGATCCGGTGTGGATCAGCGCGGTGCACGATGTGCCGGACGCCGCCATCGCCGCCGCGGCTTTCGGCTTGCTCATCGCGCGTTGGTCGGCCTTGCCGGTGGTCGCGCTATGCGTGGCGGCGGCCGTGGCGCGCGTGGCGTTGGGCTGAAGGCGTCAAAGCAGCTTGCGGTACACGATGAAGCCGGACTTTTCCGCCACCTTGTCGTAGAGCTGCATGGCGTGCGTGTTCGTCTCGTGGGTCTGCCAGTAGACACGTCCCGCACCCGCCTTTCCGGCCTCGGTGTACACACGTTCGATCAAGGCGCGGCCGATGCCCGTGCCACGCGAGGCCTCCGTCGTGTACAGGTCCTGCATGTAGCAGTTGTCGCTCGTGCTGGTGGTGGTGCGATGGAACAGGAAGTGCGCCAGGCCGAGCAGCTGGCCCGAGCGCTCGGCGACCAGGGCGTGCATGGGTTCGGCGGTATCGAGGAAGCGTGCCCAGGTCGCCAGCGTGATGGGTTCCGGTAGCGCTGTCGCTCCTTCCCGGCCGTAGAACGCGTTGTAGCCGTCCCACAGGGGTTTCCAGGCATCGAAGTCCCGGTCGGTCACGTACCTGATCGTGAGGGGCTCGGCCATGTTTTCACCTGGGAGGGTTAGGGTGCCTTCATGATGCCGCGTTCGCTGAACGTTTGGGGCAACGGCATGGGCAGGGCGGCTTGGGAGGTGCGGCTGGTGGAAGCCCAAATCAAAATGCCCGGCTGATGACAGTCGGGCATTGATTCTTGGTGGAGCGGAGGAGGATCGAACTCCCGACCTTCGCATTGCGAACGCGACGCTCTCCCAGCTGAGCTACCGCCCCACACGAGCGGGGCATGTTAGCAGGGCTTCCGGCGGTCGCCAAGAGGGGTTTCAGGCGCGCAATTGCGAGATGAAGGCGCGTGCCATGGGGCCGGGAAGGCTGTCCTTGCGGTAGACCACGTGCATCGGCAGCGTCATGTTGCGGGTGTTGTAGCCCTCCACTTCCAGGGTGACGAGCGTGCCCTCGTCGAGCTCCTTGCGCACCATGTGCAGCGGCATGTGACCCCAGCCCAGCCCGGCGACGAGGAAGGCGTGCTTGGCGCCCATGTCGGCCAGGCGCCAGATCAGCGGCGAGACGACGCCGAAGCTGCGGCCATCCGATAGCGCGGTGCGGTCGGTGAGGACCAGTTGCACGTGTTTTCCGGCCGTGTCCTTGTCGACCTCACCCTTGATCGCGGCCAGCGGATGCATCGGCGACGCGACAGTGGTGAAGGGAAGGTCCAGCAGCGGTTCGGCGCGCACCTCCTCGGGTATCAATGGCAGCGAGCCGACGATGCCGACCCGGCAAGTACCGTCGACGACTGGCTGGATGACGCCGCCCAGCGCTTCCACGTAGAGCCGCAGCGGCGTGTGTGGGAAGAATTCACGGCAATAACCGGCGGCACGGGTGACACCGTGCATGGGATACATCACGTCGATCGCCACCGACAGCTCGGGCTCCAGGCCTTCCTTCATCGAGCGTGCGCGTGCCTTGAAGCTGTCCATGCCGTCGGCGACGCCGCGTGCGTCGCGGAGCAGGGCGTGTCCGGCTTCCGTCAGTCGCGGGTAGCGCTGGCTGCGATCGAACAAAGGGACGCCCAATTGGGCCTCCAGGTTCAGAAGCGTCTGGCTAACGACCGATTGCGCGCGACGCAACTTGCGCCCCGCCGCGGAGAAGCTGCCTTCCTCGGCGGCGGCGATGAAGGTCCGGAGTTGGTCGAGGGTGACGCCGTCAAGCATATGTATCGTTAAATAAGATGGATTCCATCGAAATATAAAGGCTATTCGGATACTTCGCCACCGTCTAACCTCTCTCCCATACCACCTACACACGTATCCACCGAGGATATTTATGAGCGGCAATGTCGAAACCCCTGTACTCAAGAGCACCACCGAACTGGTGGGACGCCTCCTTCTCGTCGGCCTGTTCCTGCTCTCCGGGTTCGGCAAGATCGCGGCCTATGCGGCGACGGCCGGCTACATGACCGCGATGGGCGTACCGTCCGCTGTGCTGCCCCTGGTGATCGCGACCGAGGTTCTCGGCGGAATCGCCATCCTGCTGGGTTGGAAGACCCGCATCGTCGCCGTCCTCCTGGCCGGGTTCACCCTTCTCACCGGCATCGTCTTCCATCACGACTTCGCCGATCAGATCCAGACGATCATGTTCATGAAGAACGTCTCCATCGCGGGTGCCTTCCTCCTGCTTGCCGCCAACGGCGCCGGCCGGTTCAGCCTCGACGCCCGCACGCGTCGTCTTTCCTAAGCGAATCCAGGAGGCACAGCCATGAACTACGCCATCATCGGGTCGGGCGCCATCGGCGGCGCCCTCGCCACCCAGTTCGCCCGCAGCGGTATAGCCGCCGTCATCGCCAACCGCCGCGGCCCGGATTCGTTCCACGAAGACTTCACCACGCGGGTCACGCCGGTCGATATCGATCGTGCGGTCGATGCCGGCATCGTGATCCTTGCCGTGCCCTTCGACGCGGTGGCCGATGTCGCGGCGCTGCGCCCCGACTGGTCGGGAAAGATCGTGGTCGACGCCACCAACGCCATCGAGTTTCCGGCGTTCCGGCCGCGCAACCTCGGCGGCCGTCCATCCACGGCTATCGTGCAGGCTTCGTTCCCCGGCGCACACGTGGTCAAGGCGTTCAATACCTTGCCGGCACCCGTACTCGCCGAGGACCCCCGGCGAGACGGTGGTAACCGCGTGATCTTCGTCTCGGGGGATCATGCCGAGGCGAACGACACCGTGGCCGAGCTTGTCGCCTCGCTGGGATTCAGCCCGATCGTCCTGGGCAAGATCGCCGACGGTGGATTGCTACAGCAATTCGGTGGCGCGCTGATGGTGCAGGACCTGTTGAAGCAGCGCTGAGAACGGTTGGAGCAGGGAAGGCCGCCGGGCGCCTCGAGAAGGGCGCCGGCGGTTCTTTCGTTACGGCAGGAGCGCCGACAAGCGCTCGAAGAGGACCTCGCGCCGCCAGCCTTCCAGTGCTTCGGGCCATGCGCCGGTCATGACGAATTCCTCCATCGAGCGTCGGGCGCAAAGCAGGCCCGGCGGGAGGTCGAGCTGGGTGGCGAGGGTGTCGATGGCGCTGCGCATCTCGTTGATGGTCCGCTTCGCTTCGCCCATGGGATGACCGACGACCGGGGCCGTGGCCGCGACCTCGTCGCTATCCACGGGGCGTCGCAGCAGCTCGAAGAGTTCCTGCCGCTGCGCGGATCGCAGGGCACGCGTGCCACGGGTGCGTTCGTCGAGGTGGGCTTGCGTGCCGGGGATGTTACCGGCGAGGTCCAGCGCCTGGATATCCTCCAGGAGCCACGAGCGTGGCTTGTCCAGTTCGCGCGCCGTGGTTTCGCGCCAGCGCAGAACGCGGCGGAGCAGGGCCTGCTTCTCCGCCGGCCATTCGCTGGCCGCCTTGAACCCGCGTTGCGGTTGCGGATCGCCTTCACGATGGCTGGCACGGCGCTTCATGCGCGCGCAATCCTCGGCATGCCAGCCGGCGCGGCCGCGCTCGTCCAGGCGTTGGGCCAGGATGGCGTGCACGGGATGCAGATGGACGACATCCAGCGTGGCGTAGAGCTTTTGCGATTCGGTGAGCGGACGCTGCAGCCAGTCGCTGCGCGTTTCGCCCTTGTCGAGTTCGGCGCCGACCAGCTCGGCCACCAGCGCGCGGTAACTGATGCCCAGGCCCATGCCGACGAAGGCCGCCGCGATCTGCGTGTCGAACAACGTATGCGGGCCGTCCGGCAGGCAAGGCGACATCGCTTCCAGGTCTTCGCCCGCGCTGTGCATCACGGTGACCACGGGCTGCGCGGCGAAGGTCGGCGCCAGCGCATCGGCCAGGGGCACGGCGAGGGGATCGATCAACGCGTATCGCCCTTCGTGGGCGAGCTGGAGCAATGCCAGCTGGGGATAGAAGGTATTGCGCCGCATGAATTCCGTGTCGAGCCCGACGACCGCGGCGGGGCCGATGGGGGCGATCCAGGCGTCCAGCGCCTCGCGGCGGTCGATCCAGGGGGCGTCGGGAGCGAGTTCGCTCGATGTCATGCAGGCGTCCTTGTTGAACTCGGGAGCGCGCCGACGTTCGTGTTGCCCTGCCGCGCGCGATTCCCTAAGGTGGCAGCGCACGATAGCAGGCCTGCACGGAACCGCCCACCATGCCGAATAACGAGACCGTCCGCCGACAGCGCGCCATTGGCGGCGCGTTGGGCGTTGCCGTGCTCGCGTTCGCGCTGTTCTACCATTTCTTCCCGCAGGCCCTGCACGTCCAGCCCACGCAGAACACCTCGCGTTCGCCGCTGCGCGGGCAGCCCACCGTGATGGGCTTCGACCAGCGTCCGCAAGCCGCGCCGCCGGCGGTGGTGTCCGAGATCGACGCCGGGCCACCGATCATGCTCGCCCCGGCCTCGGTGATCGCCGCGCGCCGCCGCGAGAAGACCAACGAGATCGAGCTGCCCGCGCAGAAGACGCCGGATTCGCCGGAACTCACGGCCTTGCTCGATCGAGCCGACAAGGCGTTGGCGGTCGATCGGCTGGTGGGCGGCAAGGACAGTGCCGCCGTGCTCTTCACCAGCGCGCTCAAGGAAAAAGCGGATAGCCAGCGCGCCTTGGAGGGCATGAACGAGGTACGTGCGCGCCTCGCCGCGGAGATCGAGCAGGACATCGCCCTGGGTGACGCCGACGCCGCGCGCGAATCGCTGGCGGCGCTCAAGTCGCTTCCGTCCAGCGCCAAGGACGCCGCGCCGTTGCAACAGAAGCTGGCCGTGCTCGACAAGGTCCGCCCGTTGCTCGGCAAGGCCGCCGCGCAGTTGCAGGCAGGCAAGGCCAGCCAACCGCGTGGCGACAGTGCGCTGGATACCTACCGCGACGTGCTCGAACTCGATCCGGAGAACGCCGTGGCCGAGCAGGGCATCACGACCGTGCAGCGCAGCGTGCTGGACAAGGCGCTCGCGGCCGTCGCGCAGAACGATTTCGCCGCCGCCGACGCGGCACTGGCGGAGGCCGCCACCATCGCGCCGGAATCGCAGGCGTTGCAGGACACGCGTGGCCGCATCGAGGGCATGCGCCGGCAGAGCGCCACGGCGATGCTCGCGCAGGCCCGTTCGGCCCTCGACGCCGGCAATATCGACCTCGCCCAGCAGCTGGCGGCCAAGGCGCAACAGGTGAGCCCCGACCTGGCCGGGATCGACGACTTCAACGAGCGGGTGACCAACGCGAAGCTGTATTCCAGCTACAAGCCGGGCCAGGTGTTCGCGGATCGCTTCGTCGACTCCACGGGACAGGCGCCGGCGATGGTCGTGGTTCCCACCGGCAAGTTCCTCATGGGTTCGCCCGACGGCGAGGCAGGGCACGACGCCGACGAGGCGCCCGTGCACGAGGTGCAGGTCGACAAGGGTTTCGCCATGGCGCGCAGCAGCGTCACCATCGGCCAGTTCCGCGATTTCGTGCGCTCGTCCGGCTACGTGCCACAGTCGCAGTCCATGGGCGGCGGCAGCGTGTACGACGAACAGAGCGGTGGACTCCGCGACGAGCCGTCGGTCACCTGGCAGGACGACTACGCGGGCAAGCCGGGACAGGAACGCTTGCCCGTGATCAACGTGTCGTGGAACGACGCCAAGGCGTACGCCGACTGGCTCTCGCAGCGCACGGGCAAGAAGTACCGCCTGCCGAGCGAGGCGGAATTCGAATATGCGCTGCGCGCCGGCAGCACCACCCGCTATTGGTGGGGCGATGGAAATCCCGGCTCGCGTATCGAAAACCTCACCGGTGGCAACGATCGCTCCGGGTCGGGCCGGCGCTGGAGCAACGCGTTCCAGGGTTACAAGGATGGTTATTGGGGACCGGCGCCGGTGATGAGCTTCACGCCCAATCCCTTCGGTCTCTACGACATGGGCGGCAACGTCTCGGAATGGGTGGCGGACTGCTGGCATGACAACTACATCCGCGCGCCACGCACGGCCGAGGCGTGGGTCAACCCCGGTTGCAGTCGCCGCGTGATTCGTGGCGGTTCCTGGGGCAGTGCCCCGGACATGGTCCGCTCCGCGTATCGCCAGGGAGCATCGGCCGACCTGCGCAACGCCCGCGTCGGTTTCAGGATCGTCCGCGAACTCTGAGCCCGGCGTGCCGGCGCCGGGGCGGGATGGTATTCTTTGTGGACTCTTCGTTCCATAAAGGCCCTCGCATGGCGCGTCCGCGTGAATTCGACCGGGATACGGCCCTGCAACGGGCCATCGAAACCTTCGCCATGCACGGTTTCGAAGGCACGACCACGCCCATGTTGCTGTCGGCGATGAAGATCGGGCGTCAAAGTCTCTACGACACCTTCGGCGATAAGCGGAGGCTGTATCTCGAGGCGTTGCGCCGTTACTCGGAAGACAGCGTCGGGGCCACGCTTTCGGCGATGTTCGCCAGCGAATCGGTGCTCGACGGCATCGAGCATGCGCTGCTTCGTTTCGGCGAAGAGGCGGCAACGGGTACCGGGCAGGCCTGTCTTGGCATCCATGCGGTGACCGAGTTCGGCACCACCGCTCCCGACGTGGCGGCGGTGACGGCGGATGTGAAGGCGCGAACGCTGCTCGCGTTCGAAAGCAGGATTCGCGATGGCGTCGCCCGTGGAGAGCTGGCAAAGACACTGGACCCCGCGGAAGCGGCGCACTTCCTTCTCGCGACCTTGTCAGGCCTCAAGGTGGCGGCACGGGGTGGCGCATCGGCAGGGATCCTGCGCGGCGTCGTCAGGGTGGCACTGGGCGCGCTGGCGCCTCGCTAAAATAGTGGACTGATAAGTCAAGTATTTGATAGACTATGCGGCACGTGCCTCTCAAGGCACGTATCGCGCGACCGGGAAGGGGCAAAAGCCCCTTCTTTTCCCTCTATTTATTGACCAATCATTCCATAACAAGGCATGTCATGACCATCCAGTTTCTCGAGGGCAAGTCGGCGTTCGTCACGGGCGGTTCCCGCGGCATCGGGGCGGGCATCGTCCGCTCGCTAGCGGCGGCAGGTGCCCATGTGACGTTCACTTATGCCAATTCGCCCGGCGCCGCCCAGGCGTTGGTGGACGAGGTGCGCGCGGCGGGTGGGAAGGCCGAATCCGTTCGTGCCGATAGCGCCGACGAAGCGTCGCTGGTCAGCGCGATCGACGATGCCGCCAGGACGACCGGTGGCCTCGACATCCTGGTGAACAGCGCGGGCGTGCTCGTGTATGCCACGCTCGACGACACCTCGCTGGCTGACTTCGATCGACTGTTCGCGATCAACGTGCGTGCGGTCTTCATCGCCTCGAAGGCGGCGGCGGCGCATTTGCGCAGCGGAGGCAGCATCGTCAACGTCGGCAGCGTCGTGGCCGATCGCGCCGGCCTGCCGGGAACGTCGATCTACGGCGCCTCGAAGGGCGCCATCCAGGCGATGACGCGTGGGCTGGCCCGCGACCTGGGTCCGCGCGGCATCACGGTGAACAACGTGCAGCCCGGACCGATCGCCACCGACATGGTGACCGGCCATGAGGACATGCTGATCCCGATGCTCCCGGTGGGTCGTCTTGGCGAGCCGATGGAAGTGGGCGCGCTCGTCGCCTATCTCGCCGGTCCGCAAGCGCGTTACATCAACGGTGCCAGCCTCAGCATCGACGGTGGCTTCCTGAGTTGAGGCAGGCGGTCCGGCTCAGTAGCTGCCGAGCCGGACCTTGAGGAGCACGGGCTTGTCTGTGAAGTTGAGCCCGTAGTCGGTTTCGTCGCCATTCCACCAGCGGATCGATTTCCACCGACCCTCGACATAGCTGCCTTCCTCCACGCGCAGCAACTGGCCGTGACGCCCGTCCGCGTCGTCGCGGCTGAACTCGACGCGTGCGTCGAAGCCGGCCACCAGGTACTCGTCCGCGCCGAGCGGCACGAAGAGCACGTGCCCGGTCGCGTCGGGCGTGCCCGGCAGTTCGGCGGGCGCATCGCCCCAGCGGGGTGCGCCGTAGGAGACATCGGCGTGCCAGTGGTTATCCAGTGCGACGGTTCGCTTCGGCTGCCCGCGTTGTTCCACGGAAGCACGCAACGTACCCCTGTAGGCGGCGGCCGCGACCTGTTCATTGATCGCGTCCACGAGCGCGAAGTTGCGCGCATGTGCCTGGGTGGCCTTGCGGCGCTCGGGCGTGTCCGGATCGTTGTCGACGCCGAAGACGGAGAAGCCGATGCCACCGTTCGCCAGCACGTGGAACAGGTAGGGCGCGTTGCCGGCGTCGTAGCCGGTCTCGGAGATCCATGGCGGGTTGTCGGTGCGCGTGTACTGGCCGACCACCTTGGTGAACTCGTTGTAGTCGGTGCTGTAGAGATCGGTGCCGATGAGGTCGATGTGCGGTGCGCTGGCTTTCCACAGGTCCAGGACGTTCCACGTGGCGCCTCCGCTGGGATAGTCGTTGCCGGGGAGGTGCTTGCCCTTGTAGCGAAGCCAGGTGTTGACGTACATCGGCAGCGGGTAGACGGCCTTGCCGGCCGACGCCACCTGATCGATGTATCGCGCGATGCCATAGGCGTTGAACTGCTCGTCGGCGTCCGCGCCGAATACCTCCGTCCATGTCTTGCCGGCCGGCTTGCCGAGTGCCTTCGCCAGGTCGGCGGGCACGTTGCCACGGAAGGCCTCTTCGGCGGCGGGTGAGTGGTCGCGAACCGTGCCGATGGCGCCCGGCTCGTTCTCCACCTGCACCATGATCACCGTATGGCGGTCGCCATCGATGCGTTCGATATGCGCCATCAACGCGGCGAACGCGGCCTTGTCGGCTTCCAGGTTGGAGGTGGCCAGGGTCGAAAGGTCGTCGACCGGCTGGCCGTGCTCGTCCAGCACGCGTGGGTAGCGCACGGGATCGGACTTGATCCATTCCGGAACGTAATGCATCTGCCCGTTCTTCCAGCTGCCGAACCACAGGATGACCAGGCGCAGTCCGTGCGCTCGCGCGCCTTCGACCAACGCATCGACATGGCGGGTGTCGAACCGACCCCTGGCCGGCTCGAACTGTTCCCAGTAGACCGGCGCTTCCAGTGTGTTCGGATGCAGGGCCAGCACGTCGTTCCATACGCCCGGCAGCATGTCGGGCCAGGCGCTGGAGTTATGCAGCTGTGCCGCCAGCACCGTGTAGGGCCGGCCGTCCACGAGCAGGGCGTGGCGGCCCTGTTCGTGGACGACACGCGGCATGGACGTGGCGCGCGCTGCCGACGACGCGGCGATGGCCAGCCAGAGCATCGCTACCAGGAAGAGCAAACGCCTCAAAACGACACCGTCGCGCGCATCCAGTAGAAGCGCCCCAGCAGGTCGTAGGTGGCGACGTCGGTATTTGCATTGGTTGTGTTGTTCGCGTAGTACAACGGCGGTTGCTTGTCGGTGAGGTTGTCCACGCCCAGCTCCAGCTTCGTGTGCCAGGGTTCGACGTTATAACCCACCTGCACGTTGTGGTAGACGTACGCGCCGATCTTGCGCTCGACACCGGCCTGGTCGTAGTCGGCGGAGAGACCCTGGCGGAGATCCGCGTTGCCGATCTGGCTGCGGCCCACGTAGCGCAGGCGCCAGGATGCGCTCCAGTCGCCCTGCGACCAGTTCAACGTGCCCAGGGCGCGCCAACGGGGGAAGTTGCCGTAGCTGTAGGTGAAGATGCCCGCGTTGTGGATCACGACCGAGCTGGGATCGGTGGTGTCGGGATTGATGTCGTAACGCTTCATGTAGGTGCCGTTGAGGCTGGCGGTGAAGCGTCCGTAGCGGGTCTCGGGCAGGCGATAGGTCGCGGCGAAATCGGTACCGGCGGCCCAGAGCTTGCCCAGGTTCACGGTGGGCTCGGCCACGTAGTTGATCGTGCCATTGCCGTTGCGATGGATCAGCGCGCAGAAGGCGCTGGCGGGATTGGCATAACACTGGTTGAGCACGGTCTGCGCGGAAACCGTGGAGATCGTGTCCTTCAGGTTGATCTTCCAGCTGTCTACGCTGAACGACAGGCCTTCCAGCCAGTGTGGATCGTAGACCAGGCCGATGTCGTACGAGCGCCCCGTTTCCGGTTTCAGCTGGTAGCCGGCTACTTCCGAACCGGATGCCTTGCCCGATATCTGGCCATCCGCCTGGCGATAGCTGCCGTCGGTGGGCACGTTGGCACAGGCGGCATCGTGACCGCCGGTGTAGCCGTTGCAGGGATCGTTCACCGTGGCGGCGTCGCCGGCCACACCCGCATAGAGTTCACTGGTGTTCGGTGCGCGGAACACCTCCGACACGGTACCGCGCAGGAGCAGGTCCTCCACGGGACGCCACTCCAGCGATACCTTGCTGTTCGTGCTGCTGCCCACGGTGCTGTAGTCGGACCAGCGCGTGCCCACGGTGAGGTTGAGGGAACGTATGCCGGGCAGGTTGGCCAACAGGGGAATCAGGGTTTCGGCGTAGGCCTCCTTCACATTGAAGCGGCCGGCCAGGGTGGATGCGCAATACTCGATCACGCCGCAGAGGCCGTTCTCGTCGGCGGTCCACAAGGGATCGGCGCTCGTGGACGTGCTTTCCTTGCGATACGACAGCCCGGTGGCGAGGCTCACCGTGCCGGCCGGCAAGTCGAACAGGTCACCGTTGGCGTTCGCCTCCAGCTGCTTCACGGTATAGACGCTGCCCACCGAGGGATTCACCACCATCGATTGCAGGTTGGACAGGCCGGAGGGATCGTTGATGTTGAAGATGTTCAGCGGCGTACAGCCGGCGATCGCGTTGCCGGCCGTGCCGCAGCGTACCGTGCCATCCGTATCCATGAAGGATGGGCCGACCGCCTGGTTGAACTTCGCGTAATCGAGGAAGCCGTAGTTGATCGAATCCTGGCGCACGCGGCCATAGTTGATCGAGGTGTCCCACTGCCATGAACTGTCGCCGAAACTTCCACGCAGGCCGGGATTCACCTGGAGGTTATAGGTGTTGTACTGATAGCGCCGGTTGCCGAGCACGGTGAGGCGCGTGTTCAAGTCGTTCGTGGACGTGCCCGTGGCGCGGTCGGTGCCGAAGTCCACGCCGAACGGGTTGTAGTAGCTGTTGGCCGAGGCGAGGAAATTGTCGCCGTTGGCGAAGATCGGTATCGGCGCGATCACCGACGAGGATTTCGTCTTGCTGAAGTAGCTGTTGACGTAGGCCTGCACGTAGTCGTTGAACTTGTAGTGGCCGAGCAGGAAAGCGTTGGTACGCTTCTGCGGCGTTTGCAGCAGGTTGTATGGCTGGTAGTTGTATGAGTCCGAGCCGGTGTAGCAATGGAAATCGCCTGGTCCCGTCGCGCCGGTCACGCCGGGGTTGAGGGTCACGCGCGAGCAGCCGTTCGAGCTGGCCAACGCCTTCGAGGCGGCCGAACCGTCGTTGAAGTTGACCGAGCCGGTCGGCGTGGCCGACGAACCCTGTTTCACCGAGGCGCCGTCGATCAGGTACAAGGCATCCTTTGAGTAATTGCGCGCATCGGCCGAGACGGCGTCGATGTCGCTGTAGGACAGGCCGGCGATCACGCCGTAGTCCTTGCCGGTATGGCCGGCGGTCAGCGAGAAGTTGCGGCGATTGCCGTCACTGCGCTTGCTGGTGCCGAAGTCGCTGGAGACTTGCACCCCGTCGAAATGGTCGCGCAGGATGAAATTGACCACGCCACCGATCGCATCCGAACCGTAGATCGCGGACGCACCGTCGCTGAGCACCTCGATGCGATCGATCATGTTCGCCGGAATGGCGTTCACGTCGTTGTAAGCGAGGCGGATGCCGTTGACGAGCACGAGGGTGCGCTTCTCGCCGAGGCCACGCAGCGAGACGGTGGAGGCGCCCGTGCCGCCGCCGTTGTTGGTGTTCGGGTTGGTGGCGTTACCCGCGATGGAGGGCAGTTCCTGTACGAGGTCGCCGAGGGTGGCCTTGCCGGTGGCCTCGATGGCGGCGCGATCGAGGGTGACCACCGGGTTGGCCGTCTCGACGTCGACGCGGCGGATGCGCGAACCGGTGACGGTGATGCCTTCCAGGTCCTTGGCCTTGCTGGTTTCGGCGGCCTCGCCACCAGCGGCGTCCTGCGCATGCAGTGATCCGGCACCGCCGATGAGACCGATGAGGAGGGCCGCACGTACGGCTTGGCCCAGCACGTGGCGGGGCGTGTGGTCGGGCGAATCGCTATGGCGCTGGTGCATGGCTTCCCTCGTTGGCGGTGGGCGTACGGAAGACGGGCGAGTTCGCTCGGCGCTCGGCATGGGACCGATCGCTCAGGGGCGCGGCAGGACCGCGACCTCGGGAGTTGGAATGCGATCGCGCGGCCGCGCGATCGCAGGGGCTCAGTTCGCGCCGTCGGCAGGCATGTCCGCCTGCCAATAGACGGCGTAGCGTTCGCCCTGGATCTGGTGCAGCGGGATCACGGACAGCATGCCGTCGCGCGTGTTCGCGCGGAACGTCAGCGGTTCGTCGGCCGGCGTCAGCCAGTCGAGTCGGTCCGGTCCGTCCATGGCGATGCGGGGTGCGGCTTGGGCTTTCGGTTCGGGCGACGGGCCCGCGTCGTACCTGCCGTACTGCTGGTCGTGCGTCAGCCCCTTGCTGCCGAGCCGCGCGGCGAGTACCAGCGGACCATAAAGCACGGCCTGGAGGCTGTCGTCGCCGGGCAACGGCATGGCGTGCAGGCGCATCGGCAGGGTGATGGTGAGGCGATCCCCCGTCTGCCATTGGCGCTTGAGGGTCAGGTAGCTTCCGGGCGAAGCGAAGACATCCAGTGGCGTGCCATTCAACGCGACGCTGGCGCCCGGCGCGATCCAGGAAGGAATGCGCAGGTTCACCGCCAGTTCGCGGGGCTGGTCGAGCGTGAACTCGAACGCGCTGGAGGGTTCCTTCGGGAATCCGGTGCGCTGGACCAGGCGCAAGCCACGTTCGGGCCAGCGCAGCTCCGAGGCGATGTAGAGGTTCACGTGCAGCTCGTCGTCGTCATGCGCGTAGATGGCGTCGTTGAAGCGCGCGAATTCCTCGGCACCGGACCCGGTGCAGCACCAGAACGAATCGGTCGGCGAGTTGTAGAACTTCGCGCCACCCGGTTGCAGCGAGTAGTAGTAGAGCTTCATGCCCTGCGCATCCTGGGTACCCAGGCGCGCGTTGTAGAGGGTGCGCTCGTAATAGTCGAAAGCGCGCGGGTCGCCATTCCACGCGTAGACATGGCGGGTCAGCTTCAACAGGTTGTAGGCGACGCAGCACTCGGCGGCATACAGGCCGAGTTGGCCCTTCAGGTCACCAGGGCCGGTCTTCCAGAACTCGTCGTTGCTGGAACCACCGGTCGCGTAACATCGGTTCTGCGTCACCGTTTCCCAGAAATACTCGGCGATGCGGCGGTAACGGGGTTCACCCATCAGCTCGTAGCGGCGCGCGGCGCCTAGCACCTTGGGAATCTGCGTGTTGCTGTGCAGGCCCTTCAACTCGTCGCGGTGCGCGGCCAGCGGCTCGAAAAGCGACGCCTGGTCGAAACGATGCGCGGCGTCCAGGTAACGGCTGTTGCCGGTGATGGCATAAAGGTCGTACATCGACTCGTTCATGCCGCCGTATTCGGTTTTCAGGATATGCGCGATTTCCGTATCGGAAAATCCGTTCAGCCAGCGCACGGTCCAGTTGCCGATGCCGGTGGCGACATCCAGTGCCTGGCGGTTGCCGGCGAGCCGGTACATGTCGAGCATGCCGGCCTGGATCTTGTGGATGGTGTAGAACGGCGCCCAGACCTTTTCGCCGCGGCTCAGCCGATCGAAGAAACTTTCCGGGAACGCGCTGAGGTAACCGTTGGATCGCTGGCAGGAAGCGAGGATGCCGACCAGTTCATCGCCACGCGCTTTCAGGACGGCATCGCCCTGGGCGGCCCAGGCCAACGCGGCGGCGGAAAGGTAATGGCCACCGCTGAAGTGGCCGCGCAGTTCGCAATCGGGTTTCTCCCAGCCGCCGAGCGGGACGGCGTTGGTGGGCTTGCCGGCTTGCACGAGGAAGGCCCGCGCGAGCCGGTCCACCGGCAGGCTGTGCAGGTAATCCAGGTTGATCGCGGCGGCGCGGCGGAAGTCGCTGTCCAGCAGGGTCACGCGGTCGAGTGCGAAGGCCTGCATCCGGTTGACGGGCTTGTCGCGCACGGCGGCGGTCGCGGTGCCGGCCGGATCGGCGATGTCGAAGGCGCGCAATGGAGTCGCCAGCAGGGCGCCGGCGAGCGTGGACGCGCTCGCCTTCAGGAAACGCCTTCTTCGATCGACACCTTGCATGCTTCTCCCCAACGTGATGACGCACATCCCCCGATGCACGCTTTCATCGTGCGGTCACATGACCGTGCTGTCTTGTGTCATTTCCGGATGCTCGATGCGGAATCCCGCATAGTCGACGCGATGTGCACGATCTGCCCCGGTTTTCCGCGCACGCGGATGGCATCGCCGCGCCGGTCGGCTTCGTCGACGGCTTCGCCGTCGACGTGAACGCGGGGCCCCGCGCCGCGCAGTCTGACCCAGACGGCCTTTGGGCTCGAGTCAGCCGGCATGGTGACCGCCGCGGACAGCTGCGACCCTTCCTTCCTCAGCGTGATGCCGCAGCGCCCCCAGCGCGTGGGAGCGGCGTCCAGGCTCACCGGCTCGCCGGTATCGAGCCACGCGTGGGGAATCGCACGGGCCAGCCACAGCGTCTCGCCCGCGCTGTCGTCGAAGACGAAGGCCCAGCGAAGCAGCAAGGGGATCGTCATCTGCGCGGGCATGCAGAACAACGGCATGCCGCCGGTGATGTCGGCGACCTCGCCAGCGGTCCAGCTGCCGGGCGTGTGCGCATGGTGGCGATGCGCATAAAGGAACAGCAGGTATTCGTCGATGCGGTCCAGGCGCAACAGTTGTTGTGCATAGCCATAGGAGATGAAACCGAGGATATCGCGGCTTTTCGGGTCGACGGGCCCGATGTTCGCGACCACGCCGAGGGTGGTGGCACCATGGCCGCGCATGCCATCGATCACCACGTTGGCGAGGTCATCGGGCAGTACGTCCGCTTGCAGTAGCTCGGCATAGGCCCGATGTGGCCACTGTTGCTCGCTGGGCTTTTCCTGCGCGAGCGATTCGCGGAAGGTGAGCGTGACGCCGGGCAACGGCGGAACATAGGCTGGTTTCAGGTCGTGGCGGATGTTGGCACGCACGCTTTCCTCCACGCGCCGGACCAATGCCTCGGCACGCGTCTTCCACATCGAGGCGGCGGCGGACACCTCGACAGCGGGCCAGATGGCGGCGAGGTCGAGCAGGCCACGGGCGGCGAGTGCGCTGTTGGCGTAGTAGGGTTTCCACCAGAGTGCCGGGTCGGGAAAGAGGCAGGCATCCGACTCGTTCCAGCCGTGGATCAGGCCGTATCCAGGAGCGCTGGAGGGCAGCCGCAGGCTCTCGTCATGCAACTCCAGCAGCGTCGCGACCGTGACCTCGATCTTCTTGCGGTGCTTGCGCAAGAGGGACGCGTCGTTCGTGTAGTGAAAGTAACGTGCCAGAAGCGAAAGAGTCAGGCCGAATTGCCCCGTCTCGGCGCCGCGCATGTTGATCATGCCGTCGTCCTGGACGAAGTCACGGAAATAGCCGTCCAGTACCGCGGCGGCCTGTTCGAAGCGGCCCCATTCCAGGTTGGCGTAGAGCGAACTGGTGAAGGTGTCCTGGAAACCGTCGTATTCGTTGCCGTAGTAGTCGCGGTCGACGGCGCCGTACTTGGGGTAGGTGCCGTCCGGACGAACCACCAGCTCGCGGGCGAATGCGTGGGCGACCATGTCGGACCATCCCGCCGAGGGGATGCGCACGGGCGCGAGGTCGGCCAGCTGGGCACGCCAGTAGTCGTGGAAGCGCAGCAGAGCCGCGTAGAAGGCGTCGGCCTGCGGCGGTTCGCGGCGCGGGGAATAGGCGGGGTAGCTGTGTCCGTAGACCACGCGGGTGAACCGGCCATGCTCGACCAGCGCGGTCCGGTGCCAGGTCTGCACGACGAAGCGGTCGTTCGCATCCACGTCGGCGAACACGAGCACGTCGTACCAGCGGCCGTCGTCCAGCGGCACCACCTTGTGCACCGCCGGCAGCCACCCACCGAGCAAGCCTTCGCGCCGGCGCGCGACTTTCTTCGGCTCGTGCAGGTCGGCGAAGACCTGGTCGGCGTGATAGGTGCGCGTGCTGCCGGAGGTATAGACGGGCATCGTGTCCGCGCATTGGCGGGTGCCGACGAACGTGGTCCAGGGCAAGCGGCCGTAGTAGTTCTCGGGGTCCAGCGACGATGCCGCGGGCGGAGCGGCCAGGCGCACCTGTGCCTCGTCCGGCTCGCCCTGCGCAAGGAGGTGCTCCGCGAGGAGATCCGCTCCGGCTAGCGCGACATCGGCCAGTGTCATGCCGAAGTAGGGTTGCGCGGCTTCGTCGTAGGTCGCTTCGGTGCGCTTGTCGATCACGCAGGCCTGCGTGCCATCGTGGAGCACGATCGGGCCGTCGGGGTGGGACAGGTCCTCGCCCGCCTTCCAGTCGCGCCCTTGCAGGCGAAAACCGGGCAGGCCGACGAGGTGCTCGCGCGGAACGTCGGCAAGCGGAACGCGCGCGGGCGCGATGGCCGCGCGAACCGCCGTCTTGCCGGTGGAGGCCGGTGGCGGCGCGAACGCTTCCGCCGTCAGCGGACCCAGGCCAGCGGCGGCGCCCGTTGCCGCCAGCACGCGGAGGAAGTCGCGCCGGTCCATGGCCGTGTCGTCGCGCTCACTCATCGTCGTCGTCCAGGGCCAGTTCGTGGGCCGGCAAGCCGGTACGCTCACCCCAGTAGTAGATGCCGATCGCCATGACCAGCACGGTGAGCGAATCCCACGGATGCGCGATGGCGCCGACACCACCGAAGGTGCCCAGCCACGAGACGATCATCGTCAGCGCGTAGAAGCCGATGAGCCACAGCGACGAGCGCACGTTACGCATCAGCCGCTCCCAGTCACCCCCTGTCACCAGCTTGTAGACGACGTAGATGGCGAACATCACGATCTGCAAACCCAGCAGCCACGAGACCGTGGCCCATGTGGACCAGTAGACGATCAGCGCCGCCACGGCGAAGGACAGCGGTCCGATCAGGCCGAAGGCCTTGACCCGGAACGGGCGGACGAGGTCCGGCGCGCTCCGGCGCAACGCGGCGACGGTCACCGGCGCGACGGCGTAGCTGAGCACGAGGGCGGCGGAAACCACCTGGATCAAGGCTTCCCACGACGGAAATGGCAGGGTCCAGAACACCGATAGTGCGAAGGTCAGCCAGAGCGCCGGGCGTGGGATACCGGACTTGCGATCGATGCGCGTGAGCACCGGGAGGAAGGAGCCACTGCGCGCCCATCCGTAGACGATGCGCGGCGTGGCATTCATGTAGATGTTGCCGGTGCCGCTGGGCGAGATCACCGCGTCGCACACGACCAGCGTGGCCAGCCAGCCCAGGCCGAGGGCCATGGCGATGTCGTGGTACGGCAGGGCGAAGGCCTTGTCCACGCCGGCCCATCCGCCGCCCAGCAATTCAGTGGGAATGCCGCCGAGGAAGGCGAGCTGGAGCAGCACGTAGATCACCGTGGAGAGCACCACGGAAAGGATCAGGGCGATGGGGATCGTGCGTTGTGGATCGCGCACCTCGCTGGCGACCGACACGATCGGCGTCAGGCCGAGGTAGGCGAAGATGATGCCGCCTGCGGAGATCGCCGCCTCCACGCCCGAGAGACCGTTCGGGGCGATGCCGTGGATGGTCAGGTTGCCCGGATGGAAGTGCGTCAACAGCAGCACGATGACCAGCAGGGGCACGACGAACTTGAAGATGCTGACGATGTTGTTCGCCTTGGCGAACGCCTTCACGCTGAAGTAATTCAGCACGAAGAACGCCGCGAGCAGGGCGAACTGCACGATCCATCCGAGAAGGCTGGCATGCGAACTGCCGGGCACGTTCAACGCCGGCATCCAGGCCGCCGCATACTGCCGGCAGGCCACCACCTCGATAGCGATCAGGCTGGAGAACGCGATCAGCGTGATGAAGCCCATCAACGAGCCAAGCAACGGACCGTGCGAATACTCCGGATAGCGCACGGCCCCACCGGCGCGGGGAAGCGCGGCGCCGAGTTCGCAGTACACCAGCCCGAGCAGCAATACGGCCACGCCGCCGATCACCCACGAGAGGATGCCCGCCGGCCCCGCCAGTGCGCTGACGTGGCTGGCGGCGAAGAGCCAGCCCGAACCGAAGATGGCGCCGAGGCCGATGAAGGTGAGGTCCACCAGGCTGAGTTGCTTATGAAACCTGCCCTGCGGGGGCGCGGACGCGTCGGCCATGGTCAGTGATCCTTTCCTGCATAAGGGGACTTCCCGCCGCCGGCGATGAAGGCGTCGATCCGTGCCGCCAGCACGGGAAGCGGCACCGAACCCGTCGACAGCACGGTGTCGTGGAAGGCGCGGATGTCGAAGCGCTTGCCGAGCGCTTTCTCCGCCTTCGCGCGTCCGTCGCGGATCGCCATCTCCCCGAGGTAATACGAGAGCGCCTGGGCAGGCCACGCGATGTAGCGATCCACTTCCGTATCGATCTCGTGTTCGGCCAGGGCCGTGTTGTCGCGCAGGTACTGGCGGGCCTGCTCGCGTGTCCAGTGCATCTGGTGGATGCCGGTGTCGACGACGAGCCGTGCGGCGCGCCATGCCTGGTAGCTGAGGTAACCGAAGCGTTCGTACGGCGTATGGTAGATGCCCATCTCCTGTCCCAGATACTCGCAGTACAACGCCCAGCCTTCGCCATAGGCGGAGATATACGTATAGCGGCGGAAGTCCGGAAGACCGTCCATCTCCGCGGCCAGGGGCATTTGCAGCGCGTGGCCCGGCGAGGATTCGTGCAAGGTCAGCGCAGGCAGCGAGTAGAGCGGACGGGCGGGGAGGTTGTACGTGTTGACGAGGTAGATGCCCGGCCCACCGCGCCCGCCGGTGTAGATAGGGGCGAGATCGGCGGGGACGGGCTTGATCGCGAAACGCCGGCGCGGCAGGCGGCCGATGTAGTCGCCGACCACGCCATCCACTTCCTTCGCTATCCATGCCGCGTCCTTGAGCAGTTCGTCCGGTGTCTTCGCGTAGAAGCGCGGATCGCTACGCAGGAACTGGAGGAAATCGGCGAAGCTGCCCTTGAATCCCACCTCCTTGATGATGTCGAGCATCTGCTGGTGGATCGAGGCCATCTCCTTCAGGCCGACCGCATGGATCGCATCGGGACTCATGTCGAGCGTGGTGTATTCCAGGATCTGCGACCGATAGAACGCCTCGCCATCGGGCAGGTCCACGGCGGCGAGGCTGTCGCGTGCCTTCGGCGCGTATTCCTCGCGCAGGAAACGCAGCAGCTTCGCGTAAGACGGGATCACCTGCGCATCGATGATGGCGAGCGCTTCCGCGCGAAGCCTGGCCTGTTCGGCGGCAGGCACGCTGGCCGGCATCTTCTGGAACGGCGTATAGAAGAGGTTGGCTTCTCCCTTCGTCCCGGCGGTCTGCTGGATGCCGTCGTACTGGCTTTCAACGATGAGCTTCGGCTGGGTGAATCCCCGCGCCATGCCCAGGCGCATGTTGGCGATCTGCTCGTCGAAGTAACGCGGGATGTCACGCAGCTTGCCCAGGTAATGCCGGTAATCGTCCTCACGCAGGAAGCTGCCGCGCGCACTGAAACCGAGGTTGCTCCAGAACGCCGAGTCCGCGTTGAACGGCATCTGCCAGGTCTTGTCGCGCTGATCGGCGAGCAAGACCTCGACCTGCTGCCGGTAGACCGCGTAGTCGACAGGGCCTTCCCCGCGCAGCTGTTTCGGGTCGATCGCATGCAATTGCTTCAGCACGTCGGCCCAGTACCGTTCGCGTGCCTCCTGCGTGGCGGCGTCCACCTTGGGCAGGTTCGACGAGTCACGGCCAGGACCGTCCTCGTCATCGGCCCCGGCGAACTGCTGCTGGCGCCAGGTCCATTCGCGTTCATGGATCGCCTCGAACCGCTGGTTCGCATCCTCCGTGGCGTGGGCGATGGGCAGGGCGCCGAGGATGAGTCCAAGCAGGCAGGCCACGCGGGCAACGGACAGGGGCACGGCGATCTCCGCTCAGGGTTGGTGGGTCTTTCCGGCTTTCACGGCAGCGATCCATGCGTTGGTGCGCGCGTCCAGCATGTCCAGCGGCATGGCGCCGCCGGAGAGCATCTGGTCGTGGAAGGCGCGTATATCGAAGCGGTCGCCGAGTTCCTTCTGCGCGCGCCGGCGGAGTTCGAGGAATTTCAGCTGGCCCAGCTTGTAACCGAGCGCCTGGCCTGGCCACGCGATATAACGGTCGGTCTCCGCCTGCATGCTCGGTTCGTCCTCGGCCGGATGGGCATGGAAGAAGTCGATCATCTGTTGCCGGTTCCAATGCAGCGCGTGCGTCCCCGTGTCCAGCACGAGGCGGTCGGCGCGCAGCAGCTCGCCGCTCAACCGGCCGTAATCCTCGTAGGCATCCTTGTAGAAACCCACGTCCTTGGCCAGCCGCTCGGCATAGAGCGCCCAGCCCTCGATATACGCGTTGTATCCGGCTTGCTGGCGGAACGGAGGCAGGGGCAGGGTCTGTGCGATGGAGATCTGCAGGTGATGACCGGGCACGCCTTCGTGATAGGCGGTGTCTTCGATCGTGTACAGGCCACGCTGCTCGTAGTCGCCGGTGTTGACGAAGACGATGCCGGGACGTGATCCGTCGGGCGTGCCCTGGTGGTATTCCGCGCCTGCGGCGTCTTTCTCGCGATAGCGCTCCACCGCCTGCACCCGCAACGCCGTCTTCGGCAGCGTGCCGAACAGCTTGGGCAGCTCCGGTTGCATGCCTGCGATGTACTTCCGGTAGTCGTCGAGGATCTGCTCACGCGAACTCGCGTATAGCTTGCGATCGCTGGCCACGGCCTTGCGCAACGCGGGCAGGTCCGCATAACCGAGCTTGTGCGCGATGGCGGTCATCTCGCCTTCGATGCGTTTCACCTCGTCCAGGCCGATCTGGTGGATGCGCTGCGGGGAAAGCTCGGTGGTCGTCTGCGTATGGATGGCGAAGCGGTAGCGCGCATCGCCGTCGGGCAGCGACCAGATGCCTTCCTGGCTGCGGCCATGCGGCGCGTATTCCCTCGCGACGAAGTCGGCCAGCTTGCGGTACGCCGGACGCACCTTGTCGTCGACGGCGGCGAGGATCGCCTTGCGCAACCGTGCCTGGTCGGCGGCGGGGACACCCTTTGGAAACTGCGCCACGGGCTGGCCGAAGACGTTGTCCTCGTCTTTCGCGGCGGCGATGTCCCGGGCCTGCTTGACCACCTTTTCCAGGAGGTAACGCGGCTGCATCAATCCATCGGCCATGCCCAGGCGCGAGGCGGCGATCATCTGGTCGATGGCTGTGGGCACGGCTTCAAGACGCTTGAGGTAATCCTCGTAATGCGCCGTGCTGTCGAAGGGAATGGTGGAGACGAAACCGGGTAGGGCGAGATGGGCGCCGCCGATCTGGTCGAGCGGCATCTCGTAGTTTTTCAGGCGGATCGCTTCCAGGCGGTCTTGCAGTTCGCGGATCGCCATGTCGCGGCTGAGCCGGCGTTGCTCGTCCAGGCCTGCCGGGTCCACCGCGTCGAAACGCTTCAGGAAGGCTTCGGTGGCCTTGCGGTCGTCAGCCACATGGGCCGGTGAATAGTCGGTCCAGCGGTCGTTGTAGCGGTAGTCGCCGATCGTGGTGGCGAGTTCCGGACTTTCCTTCAGCTGGTATTCCCATCGTTGCGCCACCAGGGCGTCGAACGCGGCGGCCCCCGTCGTTGCACCGTGGGCGGCGATGAAGGGCCCGGCAAGCAGGCCGCACAGGCAGAGTCCCCGGACGATCGGGCGAAGCTTCATCGAACACCCCTTCACGAATATGACACCTCGATGCTCACCCGTGTGGCCGCCGGGCGCTAGAAGCGATTGCCCGACGACCATGCGGAATTGGGCACAATGGGTGCGCAGGCCTCAATCGGCGAACGGCTGGTCGATCGCTGGCGAGGGCTGGGTGAACCACGCGCCGCCATCCCCGGTCACGTAAAAATGATCCTCCAGGCGAATACCGAAGCGACCGGGCACGACGATCATCGGCTCGTTGCTACAGCACATGCCGGGTCCGAGCAGGGTGCGATTGCCGCGGACGAGATACGGCGCCTCGTGAATGGCCAGTCCGCAGCCGTGCCCGGTGCGGTGGGGCAGGCCGGGAAGCCGGTAGTCCGGGCCCAGTCCACCCGTTTCGAGCACCCGCCGCGCCGCCGCGTCGATCTCGGCACAAGCCACGCCGGGGCGCACGGCGTCGAACGCGGCCTGCTGCGCGGCGCGCTCCAGTTTCCAGATGCGTGCCTGGTCGGCGTCGGGCGTGCCGAAGACGTAGCTCCGGGTGATGTCGGACTGGTAGCCCTGCACGCTGCATCCGGTATCGATCAGCACCAGGTCGCCGCGCTCCAGGTATTGCTCGCCAGGGATGCCGTGAGGGAATGCCGTGGCATGCCCGAACTGGACGATGCAGAACGTCGAGCCGTTGTCGGCGCCCAGCGCGCGATGGGCTTCGTCGATGAAGCGTTTCACCTCACCGGTGCCGATGCCTTCGTGGAGCATGCCGGCGGCCAGCCGTTGCACCTGCAGCGTCATGGCCGTGGCCTGCTTCATCAGGGCCAGCTCGGCGTCGGACTTCGACATGCGGCAACCGTCGATGATAGCCGTGCCGTCGACGATCTCGCCGTACGGGAATACGCGGCGCAGCGCCTCGAAGACACCGAAAGGCGCCGCCGGATCGAGCGCCAGGATGCGCCCGCCGGCAGCTGTCAGACGGTTCGCCACCAAGGCCTGCGGGTCCTCGTGCTCTTCCCACATGGACAGTTCGACCGGATGGGCCATCACGGCGCGCAGCGATCCCTCCTCGAACGCGGGACAGACCAGCACGGGCTCGCCACGGCGCGGCAGCAGCAAGGCCACCAGGCGTTCGGTGGCGCCCCAGGGAATCCCGGTGAAATAGCGAAGCGAGTTGCCGGCGCCGACCAGCAACGCATCGGCGCCGATATCGTGGAGGAGTGTCCGGGCGTGCTCGATGCGCGCGAGGTATTCCTCGCGGGCGATGGGTGCGGCGACGGCGTTCCATGGCGCCAGGGCCGCACGCGCGTCCGCCGGTGAAAGGTGGCCGATCTGGTTCATCGGGAGGCCCCCACGTCGGCTTCGGTCCATCGGCCGTCGATGCGCCGTTGGATCGGCCCTGGGTTGCGATCGCGCAGTTCCGGCGGCAGCAACGTCTCGGGCACGTTGTCGTAGCTGTGCAGGGCGGCGAAGCGGTGGATCGCGGTGGGCATGCCCACCGCGGTGAAGCCGGGATGGCCCGTCGCGGGGTAGGGGCCGCCATGATTCATCGCCGGGCTGACCGCCACGCCGGTGGGCATGCGGTTGGCGATGAGACGGCCCACGCGCTTGCGCAAGGGTGGAGCGACTGCTTGCCAGAGCGCGTCGTCGCTGCCGTCGGCGGCGCGGTACAGCGTCGCCGTGAGGTTGCCCTCGAAGGCTTCGGCGATCGCCGCCATCGCGGTCTCGTCCGCGCCGCTGACGAGCAGGCTCACGGGACCGAACGCTTCCGCCTGCAGGGCATCGCGATGGGCGAGGAAGGTCGCGGCGTCGACATGGAGCAAGGTGGGTTCGAAGCGGTAGCCCTGGCCGGCGCCCTCGCTTCCGCCGGCCAGCACGCCGGCACCGGCCTCGACGAGGGCCCGCACGGCGCGCGCGAGGTTTTCCTGCACGCCACGGGAGAACAGCGGGCGCGGCGTCGCCGACGCGAACTGTTTCGTGGCGGCGGCGACGAAGGTATCGCCGGCCTCGCCCTGCGCGACCACGACGATGCCGGGATTGGTGCAGAACTGGCCGCTGCCCATGGTGCACGAGGCGAAGAACTCCTGCGCGAGCGGTTCCGCGCGTTCCGCCAACGCACCGGGCAACAGGAACACCGGATTGACGCTGGAAAGTTCCGCGTACATCGGCACGCCGGCCGCATCGGCGGCGGCCTTCAGGGCGAGGCCACCCGCGCGGCTGCCCGTGAAGCCGATGGCGCCCAGCCTCGCGTCACCGGCCAGGGCCACGCCCAGCGCGTCGTCGAAGTGGTAGAGCATCTGCACCGACGCGGCCGGCAGGCCGGTGTCGAGCAGCGCCGTGTGTGCGAGTTCGGCGAGGCGGCGGCTGGTCGCCGGATGCGACGGATGCGCCTTGGCGATCACCGGGTTGCGCGCGGCGATGGCCGATGCGAAGTCGCTGCCGGCGATGGCGTTGAAGGCGAACGGGAAATTATTGGGCCCGAACACCAGTACCGGCTTGCCCAGCGGTGCGCGGTGCGCACGCAAGCCGGTGGCGGTGTCGATGATCGGATCGGTCCACGCGTAGTCGCGGACGGCGCGCGCCGCCTGCCGCAGTTGTCCGCTCGTGCGCGGCAGTTCCACCGAGCGCAGGCGTGGCTCGGCGGGCAGCGCGGTTTCCTCCGCGGCCAGCGCGACCAGCGTGTCCGCGTCCTCCTCGATCGCCTGTGCGTAGCGGTCGAGGAAATCGGCGATGCGCGCTGGCGATGTCGCCGCCAGTTCCGCCGCCGCCGAGGAAGCGGCGGCGAGCGCGGCTTCCAGGTCGGCCGCGCCACTGATGGGAAACGCGGGGCCGATCGGCTCGGCCCGCGTCGGGTCTTCGGCACGGAATGCGCCGGCCGCACCGAGCGATGCGCACCAGCGGCCGCCGAGCAGCAGTTTCGCATCGGCCTGCATGATTCAGAGCTCCGGTTTCGTGGCGATGGCGTGGTCGATCACGGCCAGCGCGGCCTCGCGTTCGGCACCCGTGACCGTCAAGCGTGGAGCACGTACGGTTTCGCTGCCCATGCCGGTCTTGGCCTGCACGAGCTTGATCAGCTGCACGAAGGTGGGCACCGTGTCGAGGCGGAGCAGCGGCAGGAACCATGCGTACAGCGACTCCGCGGCGCGGGGGCCGCCATCGCGCGCGAGTTCGAACAGCTTCACCGACTCCTTCGGGTACGCGTTGACGAGGCCGGCGATCCAGCCCACCGCTCCCATGCTCACGCCTTCGACGAGGGCATCGTCCATGCCGACAAGGAGGTCGAGGCGATCGCCGAGCAGGACGCGAATGGCGGCGAAACGGCGCACGTCACCGGAAGATTCCTTCACCGCTTGCAGGTTCGGGAACTGCGCGGCGAGTTCGGCGATCTGCGCGGGCGCGAAATCGGTCTTGTAGGCGACCGGATTGTTGTAAAGCATGCAGGGCAGGTCGGTGGCCGCGATGACGGCCTTTACATGCGCGCTCATTTCGCGCCAGTCGGTGGAATACACGTACGGCGGCAGCACCATCAAGCCGGCGCAGCCGATGGCCTTGGCTTCCTTCGCGAGGCGCACGGCCTCATCGGTCGAGAGCGAGGCGACGCCGGGAATCACCGGCGCACGGCCGTCGAGCGCCTTGACCAGGGTACGCAGGATGTCGGTCTTCTCCTCGTAGCTCAGCGTAGCCGCTTCGCCGAGGGAGCCGAGGGGCACGATGCCTTTGCAGCCGGCGTCGATCATCTGCGACGCATGGCTGGCGAGGAAGGCGTGGTCGACCTTGCCATCGGCGGTGAAGGGCGTGGTGACGGCGGGCAGGACACCGCGCCAGAAAGTTGCCTTGCTCATGATGTGTAGCCTCTGGTATCGCTGACGGAAGAAAGAAGGGGTTCGCCCAGGGTGGCCAGGCGAGCGGGAAAGAGGGGCGGCCGCACGCCGCCGCGCGGGCCATGCCCGAGTTCGGCGAGCGCGCCGCCGCAGATGCGGCCCTGGCACGCGCCCATGCCGCAGCGCGTGGCGAGCTTCGCTTCGCGGGCGTCGGCGTGGGGGCGCACGGCGCCGAGGGTGACGTCCTCGCACCGGCAGATCGTCGTGTCGTCGTTCGCGAGGCCGCGCACGTCGTCGCGGAGCGAGAAGTGTTCGCGTAGCGAGGCGGCGAAGGCTCGCGCGCGATCGCGCCGGTGCAATAGCGCGGGTGGCACGTCCGCGCCTGCGGCGGCCAGGCCCGCGATGCGGCCCTCCACCCTGGCGCAGTCGAGTCCGCCGATACCGCAGGCTTCGCCGGCGGCGAATACGCGCGGTTGGCTCGTGGCCTGCCACGGTCCTACCTGCACACGCGCATGCGCGCCTTCCGGCTCCAGCGCGCACCCGAGCAATTGGGCCAGTTCCACCTGCGGCAGCAGGCCGTAGCCCACCGCCAACAGGTCGCATTCGATGTGTTCGTCGCCTCGGCCGGCGCGTACATGCGCGCCGCCGACGCCGTGATCGCCCTCGGCGGCGGTCACGATGCTGCCGGTCCGATAAGGGATACGCGCGAGTTCGAGTCGCAGCCGTGCCGCTTGAGCGAGCTTGCCCGGCCAACGCCAGAGGCCGGCGGCGAAGCGATGCACGGCGGATGCGCTGGCCTGCTCGTGGATGCCCACGACGTGCGCGCCGTGCCGTCGCGCGGTTGCCGCGGCCGCCAACAGCAGCGGCCCGCTGCCGGCGATGAGCACGCGCTTGCCACGCAAGGGCCAGCCTTGCTTGGCCAGGGCCTGTAAACCGCCGGCACCGGTGACGCCGGGCAGGGTCCAACCGGGAAAGGGCAAGAGGAGTTCGCGTCCGCCCGTGGCGAGTACCAGCGCGCCATAGGCGAGATGGAAGCCGCGATGCGCGTCCTGCAAGAGCAGCCGTTCCGGTTCGACGGCGACGACCTGCGTTCCTTCGAGGCACGTGATGTTGGCGTTCCCGGCGATGGCGCGGATCGCATCCATCGCCACACGCGGCTGGCCGTGCAGCCTGTCGTGCCGCCATACCTGGCCGCCCGCGCGTGGCTGGCTGTCGATCAGCACCACCCGCTTGCCCTGGCTCGCGGCGGCTTCCGCGGCGGCGAGGCCCGCCGGTCCGGCGCCGACGACGACGATGTCGCAGGCGTCAACCATCGGTTTCCACCCGCATGCCAGGATCGACGACGCGCTGGCAGGCGCGCTGCTGGGCCACGCCGTCGATGCGCACGCGGCATTCGAAACACACGCCCATGCCGCACAGCGGTGCGCGCGGCTCGCCTGTCACGGAACGGCGGAATGGCTCGCCGACGAGCGCGATCGCCGCCGCGACGGATACGCCCGCGGGCACGTGCACTCGGCGTCCGTTGACGGTGAGTCGCACGGTGCTCGTGGTCATGGGCGTACCCGCGCGGGATCGTAGGGCGTGGGATCGATGGCGGGTGCGCGACCGAGGATCTGGTCGATGACCACGCGCGCGCTACCCAGGGAGGTCGTTACCCCCAGCCCTTCGTGCGCGGCGGCCACCCAGACATCGTCGCGGCCAGGGGCACGGCCGAGATAGGGCAGGCCGTCCACGCTTACCGGGCGAAACCCCGTCCACAGGCGAATCGCGTCCAGTTCACGCAGCCGTGGAAGAAAGCGGAAGCTCCGTTCCAGCATGCGCCGGATCATCGCCATCGAAACATCGGCGTCGACGGCGTCGTATTCGCGCGACGAACCGATCAGGATCTGTCCGGTGGGGCGCGGCTGCACATTGAAGGCCACACTGGAGGCATCGCCGCCGTGCGCGCTGTCCGCGTAACCGAGTTCGAGCAGCTGATGGCGAATCACGCCGGGATAGCGGTCGGTGATCACCAGGTGCCCCTTGCGCAGGCGTACCGGCAGGCCGGGCAAGAGGGACGGCAACGCACCGCCATTGGCGAGCAGCACGCGGCCACTGAGCCGCCGCCCCCCGCGCAGGAGGACGCCGTGGTCCTCGAGGCGGAATACGGCATCGTGATGGTAAACGGCTCCCCGCGCGATCGCCTGATCGATCCCATGGCGGGCTACGGCCGGGGGAAACACCACCGCTTCGTTCGCCACGCGCATGCCGCCGGCGAGGCCGGGCGCGAGCGCGGGTTCGAGGCGGTAGAGTTCCCGCGCGTCGATCCTTTCCGCAGCCAGGCCGGAGGCGGCAAGCCGCGCGATCTTTTCCGGGATACGCGCGAACTCTTCGTCGTTGCTGGCTACCCACAGGGTTCCGCAGCGGCTGAATTCCGCGCGTGGCAGGTGCGCGAACGCTTCCCAGAGGCCTAGCGAGTAATGCGCCAGCGCGAGCTCGGCGGGGTCGTCGTCCATGGCCACGAGATGACCCATCGCCGCGGCGGTCGCGCCGCCTCCGACGACACCCGGTTCAACGATGGCGATGCGCATGCCCTGCGCCGTGGCGTAGTCGGCGCATGCCGCGCCCACGATGCCGGCACCGACGATGATCAGGTCGTGGCCGCTCACCCCGCGCCGATACCCCAGGCCAGCGGATCGGCCTCGTCGATCAGGATCTGTCCCTTCATGGTGACGTGCGCGCTACCGGTGATGCGGGGCAGGACGCCCGACGCGCCGGGCTGGAAGGTGACCTCGAACACGCTGCCGAGGATGCCCGCCTGCCGCCAGACGGCACCCGCGGACAGTTTTCCGTCGGCGGCCAGGCAGGCCACCTTGGCGCTGGTGCCGGTGCCGCAAGGCGAGCGGTCGTAAGCCATGCCGGGGCAGAGCACGAAGTTGCGGCCATCGGCGTCGGGTTGCCCGGGTGCCGCGTTCAATTCGATATGGTCGATTTCCGCGCCGTCCGCGCCGGTGATGCCTTCGCGTTCCAGCGCCGCGCGGATCGCCTCCGTATAGACGGTCAGCGCGCGTTGATTTTCGAGGGTCAGCGGCAGCGGCGTGTCCGCCGTGATGAAGAACCAGTTGCCGCCCCAGGCGACGTCGCCGACGACGCTGCCGTAGCCGGGGACGTCCAGGCGAACGTCCTTGCGGTGGCGATAGCTTTCCACGTTGTCGATCGACACCCGGCCGTCGTCCAGCAATTCGATGCCGACGGTACCCACCGGCGTTTCGAGGCGGTGCCGGCCCGGACCGATGCGCCCCAGGTGTTGCAACGTCCGGATCGTGCCGATGGTGCCGTGGCCGCACATGCCGAGGTAGCCGACGTTGTTGAAGAAGATCACCCCGGCGCAGGCCTCGGGATCGGCCGGCGGTACGAGCAGGGCGCCCACCATGGTGTCCGAGCCGCGCGGCTCGCAGGCGATCGCCTGGCGCCAGCGGTCGTGCTCCGCGCGCATGAGCCGCCGCCGTTCGGCGAGGGAACCGCTGCCCAGGTCGGGGAAGCCGGAGAGGACGACGCGTGTGGGTTCGCCGCCGGTATGCGAATCGATGAAGTCGAGGGTGTGCATGGCTTCATGCTCGCCGGGGACCGCCTCGGCGGGATAGAAACCTTTGCCGGATTCAGATGCGGAATTCAGCATACCCATCGAAGGCGGCCCGGCCGCCGTGGCGCCGCTGCCGTACTTGCCATCCCACCGCCCATCGGCCTTATGATGCGGTGCGGCAGTGAAATACCCCGTTGCCCATGCCGTCGCCGCTCGCCCCGGAGGAGCCCCGCGCCCGTGAAGATTTCCGCCGATGAACTCGAGCCGCTCTTCGATGCGCTTCCCGATGTGGTGTTCTTCGTCAAGGACACCCTGGGGCGCTACACGCATGCCAACCTGACCCTGGTCCGCCGCCTGGGCCTGAAGCATCGCAGCGACATCATCGGCAAGGACGTGACCGAGCTGTTCCCGACCACGATGGGTGGTTCCTACGCGGCGCAGGATCGTCGCGTGCTGGCCGGCGAGCTGATCGAGAACCAGCTCGAGGTGCATATCTTCAACAATCGCGCGCCAGGCTGGTGCCTGACGTGCAAGCGGCCGTTGATCTCGCGCGGCGAGGTGCGTGGCGTCATCGGTATTTCTCGCGACCTGGGCCAGCCGGACGGCAAGCATCCCACCTACGACCGGCTGCGCCGCGTGCTTGCGCACATGCAGGAACACTATGCCGACAACGTGCGCGTGCATACGCTGGCGACGCTCGCGGGCCTGTCGGTCGCGCAGCTGGAACGGCATTTCCGCCGGGTTTTCCAGCTCACGCCGCAACAGGTGCTGACCAAGGTGCGCATCGAAAGCGCGATGCGCCTGCTCGGCGGCGAGGACAGTGTCGCGGCCATCGGCATGGCATGCGGTTTCGTCGACCAGAGCGCCTTCGCGCGGCAGTTCAAGGCGACGGTGGGGATGACGCCGAGCGCTTACCGCATGATGGTCACGGCCGAGCGTTGACTCCAGTCGATGGCTCGGGGCTCGCTTCGAGTCTGTGGGAGCCTTGTCGGCGATGGGTGCTTGCCTCACCCTGGCCCGCTGCCGCGGGATCGCCGACAAGTCGGTTCCCACAGGGGGTTTAGTACACTTGCACACGAAACCTTGCACGGAACTTTCGTCGAATGGGCCCCGTATTCAGGTTTTTGAACGCATGCGAACCCCTCGCCGAGGCGGTGCGTCCATCCCCACTCCGGGTAGGTCATCCTTGCGCCGCCGTTATCCCATTGCGGTACGGCATCCTTCTTCTTTAGCGGAGTCATGACCATGCGCAAGCTCATTCTGGTGGCCGTTGTATCTTCTATTTTCTCCCTCGCGGCCGCCGCGGCGCCGCAATCGGCGCATGGTCACGGTGGTGGTCATGACAAGAACTCCATGACGGATCACGACGCGCACGGCGATGCCGTTTCGGCGGAGACCAAGGACGCCAGGCTGGATGGCGCCAAAGTCGGTACGGACGTCCGCGATGTCGCGCGTGATAGAGCAAACGGCAAGGGATTGACCAAGGGGCACGGTAAGGGCCATTGACGGAAGCCCGCTTCCCACCCGGTGAGGCATGCGACACGTGGCGAGCGTTGCTCTTTCCTTCCAACCCACCCCAGGGTCCAGAGAGCTGCCGGGCGCCACCCTCGGCGCGACATTAGGAGCCGAGGAGGGTCGGGCGGAAAAGGCCCGAAGGGGATCGGCCAGGACGGCCGATCGTTTCCGCTGAGCCAGGAGGGCGAATCGGAAACCCCCGCCCGACCGTCCGAGCCCGCCGGGGCGCAGCCATCAAACACGGCCGCGCCAGCGGCATCCTTCCCCAAGGGACGGCGACTACCGTCGCGCCGAGGGTGGCGCCCGGCAGCTCCCCTCGCCACGCACACGGCGAGCGCGAGGGCGAAGCCGAGCCCACGCGCCGCAAAAACAAAAAAACCGCCCCCCGGAGAGGACGGTTTCCATGTGTGGTGCCCGAGGTCGGACTCGAACCGACAAGCCTTGCGGCGGAGGATTTTGAGTCCTCTGCGTCTACCAATTCCACCACTCGGGCATGAGCGCGATTATGCGGGAATCAGTGGACGCGGTCGAGGCCCAACTGGCGTTCGTCGCGCAGGTACCAGTCGTCGCCCTGGGGGTTGAACACGGCGCACTGGGTCATGCGGCCCGAGTAGATGTGCAGGCTGACGGCCACCGAATCCTCGCTGGGATTGCGGATGGTGTGGTACTCGTGCGGGGGGATCAAGCTGCCGGCGGAGCCGGGGCCGGCCTGGATCGAGCCGACGGGGCGGAAGTGGTAGCGCTGGGCGTCGTGGTCGAGCAGTTCGTACTGGACGATCTCCAGCGCCCCGTTCCAGACGCCCTCCACGCACCACATGCCGCTATGGTCGTGGATCAGGGTGCCCTGGCCGGGCCCCCAGGTCATGGCGACCACGCTGTAGCCGTGTTCCTCGCTGCGGTAGAGCTCGCGGCGCGCGTAGTGGTCGCCGGCGGTCTCGAACACGCACGGGGGGAGCTGCACCTCCTGCGAGCGGATCAGCCGGCACAGCGCGTTGCGCAGGGTGTCGGTGATCGCCGGGGTGCTCGGCTGGGCGACCGAGGCGTCGATGGCCTCGATGAGCTTGCGGCTGCCCGGGAAGTCGACCGTGATCATGGGGTGGAACCTCTGGATGCGATGGCGTGGGGACGCCGGTCGCCACCGATCATAGCAGGGAGCGGAGGAAGCCCCCAATCGCCCGGCTGTAGTTCTCGATGTCCACCAGGAAGGCGTCGTGGCCCTGTGGCGAGTCCAGCGCCACGAACTCCACCTGCGCCCCGGCGGCCTCCAGGCCCTTGGCGATGGTTTCCTGCTGCTCCAGGGGAAACAGGATGTCCGTGCTCACCCCGATGACCAGGGCGCGGTCGACGTGGATCCGGGCCAGTCCGCGCATCACGTCGCCCTCGCCGTACTCGGCCACGTCGAACCAGTCGCTGGCGCGCGAGAGATAGAGGTAACTGTTCGGGTCGAACTGGCGGTTGAAGCGCCGCGCATGGCCTTCCAGGTACGACTCCACCTGGAATTCGAAGCCGAACGGCTCGTTGTCGTCGCGTTGCTCCGGGTCGAGGCGGATGCGGGCGAAACGGCCGTTCCATTCCATGGCCGAGCGGTAGGTGATGACACCGAGCTTGCGCGCGATGCTCATGCCGTGTTCCGGCCACTCGTCCCCGCCATAGCGACCTTCGTTCCAGTGCGGATCGAGACGGATCGCTTCACGCTGCAAGGAGCGGATGGCGATGGCGAAAGGCTGCGCCTGCGGCGCGGTGTCGACGCTGATGTGGGTCCGAGTGGCGCCCGGATGCAGCAGCATGTAGGCCAGCGCGCTCATGCCGCCCATGGAACAACCCACCAGGCAGGCCAGTTGAGCGATACCGAGCCCCGTCACCGCTTCGTACGCGGCGTTGGCGACATCTTCGAGCGACAACTCGGGGAAGGTCAGCCAGTACGGTTCGCCGGTGGCCGGATCGATGGAAGCGGCACAGGTGGAACCCTTGTCGCTGCCGAGCGAATTCACGCAGATGACGAAATAGCGATCCGTATCGAACGCGCGTCCCGGGCCGATCATGTCTTCCCACCAGCCGGGGCTGGGGTCCTCGGCGTTGGCCGCCGCGTGCGCGCTGGGCGACAGGCCGGTGAGGATCAGGATGGCGTTGTCACGCCCGGCCGCGAGCGTGCCCCAGGTCTCGAACGCCACGCGCGCGCCGTGCAGCTCTCCGCCGCGCTTCATGCGGAATGGCGAGGACAGCGTGTGGTAGCGGCGGGCGTCGCCCATGGGGTGTTCCTTCACGGGGTGTGCCCTTCGTCGGCGCGCTTGTCCGCAAGGGCGATCTGCTGGGCCACGGCATGGGCCACGTTGGAATCCGGGTCGAGCAGCGGTTGCAGCTTACGCCAGGTGGCCGCGGCGTCGGTGTAGCGCTCTTGCTGGAATTGCGCGATGCCGAGCAGCCACAAGGCCCGCTGGCTCTGCGGCTCGATGGCCAGCGCACCGGTGAGCAGGTCCATGGCGCGGCCCTCGATGCGGTGGTCCGGCCTCACCAGCGAGTCGGCCTCGGCCCAGCCGACCATCGCGGCGACATTCTTCGGATCGGCTTTCAAGGCGCGGTCGTAGGCGTCGCGCGCATCCGGCGCTTGCTTGAGCATGCTGTAGGTCTGTCCGAGGAGAACCCATCCCTGGGCATCGTCGGGATGCTCCTTGAGGCGTGCCAGCAGGCTGTCGATGGCTTCGCCGACGGTCATTTCCTTCGGCGGCTCGACGCCACCGAGGGTCGCCGGCGTGCCGACGAGCATGTAGATGCCGGCGCTGCCCAGGGGCAGGAGCACGGCGATCGCCACCACCCATGCGAACACGCCGCGCGGGCGGCCATGCAGGCGGCCCTGGCGAACGAGCGGAACGAGCAGCAGGGCGAGCGCGAGGGCGAGCATCGCCGCCGCGACGAGATAGAACGCGAGTGTCACCAGTCGTCCTCGGTGTCGTTGGCCGGCGTGCCGACGGTGGGGTTCTGTCGTGCGCGACGGCGCACCTGCACCGCGACGACGGCGGCGCCGGCGGCGAGCAGGGCGAGCGGGCCGAACCAGAGCAGCCAGGTGGACGGCTCGACGGGCGGCTTGTACAGCACGAACTGCGAGTAACGGTCGACGAGGTAGGTCTTGATCTCGTCGTCGCTCTTGCCCGCCTGGATCATCTCGAACACTTGCCGGCGCAAGTCGTGCGCGATCGGCGCGTTGGAGTCGGCCAGTGTTTCGTTCTGGCACATCGGGCAGCGCAGCTCGGAGGTCAGTTTCTGGAAACGCACCTCTTCCGCGCGGTCGTGGAACGGCAGGGGCTGGATGGCTTGCGCGCAAACCATCGCGGGCGACAGGCACAGCGCCAGCCAGAGGAGGACGCGGCGGATCACGGCGCTTCCTTCGCCAGCGCGGCGAGGGCGGGGCGGATTTCCTTCTCGATCACCTCGGGGGTGATCGGGCCGATGCGCTTGTACCGGATCACGCCCTTCGCATCGATCAGGAAGGTTTCCGGCGCCGCGTATACGCCGAAGTCGATGCCGGCGCGTCCGTCGCGGTCGGCCACGATCACATCGAAGGGGTTGCCATGCTCGGCGAGCCACGCCGTGGCGGCTTCCGGTTCGTCCTTGTAGTTGAAGCCGACGATGGGCAGGCCGAGCCGCTTCATGTCGGTCATCAGCATCGGGTGTTCGTGCACGCACTCGATGCACCAGCTGGCGAACACGTTGAGGAAATAGGGCTTGCCGAGCAGGGACGCCTTGTCCACGGTGCGCGACGGTTCGCCGAGCACCGGCAGCGCGAACGCGGGCGCGGGCTTGTCGATCAGCGGCGAGGCGATCTCGCGCTGGTCGTGCTGTGTGTTCCACCAGATGCCGAAGCCGAACAGGCCCACCAGCAGCAGAAAGCCGATCAGGGGAAGCAGGCGGCTCATGCCGGCGTCGCCTTCGGTTCGAGCGTGCCCTCGGCGGCGATCTTCTTCGCCCGGAAGCGGCGTTCGCACGCGGCGAGGAAACCGCCCGCCATCATGAACAGGCCGCCGAGCCATATCCAGCGGACGAAGGGCTTGTGATACAGGCGCAAGGCCCATGCGCCTTGCACGTCGTTCGCGTCCATCGGTTCACCCAGGGCCACGTAGATGTCGCGGAACAGGCCGGCATCGATGGCCGATTCGGTTTGCACCTGGCCGCGCGAATAGGTGCGTTTCTGCGGATGCATCGTGCCCACGGTGGCGCCGTCGCGGAGGATCGTGACGACGCCTTCGTCCGCGCGCCAGTTCGGACCCTCGGTTTCCTCGACGCCGTCGAAACGGAAGTCGTAGCCACCGATGGACTCGGATTGTCCGGGCGCGAGGCGCACGTCGCGCTCCACGCTGAGCGACTCGGAAAGCATCACGCCGATCACGAAGATCGCCACGCCGGCATGCGCGACCAGCATGCCGGCCATCTCGGCGGGATAGCGGCGGCCGCGCGGCATCTCGCGCCAACGCTTGACGATGTAGGACAGCGTGCCCGCGCCGACCCACACCGCACCGGCCACGCCGGCGATCGCGCGGAGATGGCCTTGCGCGAAGAAGGCGGCGGCGACCGCGCAGATCAGCGCGGCGACGCCGGCACGCAAGGCCATCGCCGTGAGTTGCCGCCCTTCGGCGCGTCCCCAGCGGAGATACGGGCCGAACGGCAGGAGGAGCACCGCGGGCGCCATCAGCATCACGAACAGGAAGCCGAAGTACGGCGGTCCGACCGAGATGCGCCCGAGGTTCAAGGCATCGCCGATCAACGGGAACAGCGTGCCGAGCAAGACCATCGCCGCCGCCGTGGTGAACAACAGGTTGGCGACCATGACCCCGGTTTCGCGCGACAGCGGCGCGAAGGGCTTGCCCGTGGCGACCTTGGGCGCACGGATCGCGTACAGCAGCAGCGATCCGCCGATCACGACGATAAGAAAACCCAGGATGTACAGGCCGCGGCGTGGATCGGAGGCGAACGCGTGCACCGAGGTGAGCACGCCGGAACGGACGAGGAAGGTGCCCAGCAACGACAGCGAGAAGGCGAACAGGGAAAGCAGCACCGTCCACGCCGGGAGCGAACCTCGTTTTTCCGTCACCGCCTGCGCATGGATCAACGCGACGCCGACCAGCCAGGGCATGAACGACGCGTTTTCCACAGGATCCCAGAACCACCAGCCGCCCCAGCCCAGTTCCGCATAGGCCCACCAGCTGCCGGCGACGATGCCGAGGGTCAGGAAGGCCCAGGCGACGTTCGTCCACGGCCGCGCCCAGCGCACCCAGGCCTGTTCCATCCCACCGCCGAGCAGGGCGGCGATCGAGAAGGCGAAGGCGACCGAGAAGCCCACGTAGCCCATGTACAGCACGGGCGGGTGGAAGGTCATGCCCGGGTCCTGCAGGACGGGATTCAGGTCGCCGCCATCCGCGGGCATCGGCAGCTCGCGCACGAAGGGATTGGAGGTGAACAGGATGAAGGCGAGGAAGCCGACGCCGATCAGGCCCAGCACGCCGAGCACGCGCGCGACGAACGCCGGCGGCAGGTGCCGGCTGAAAGCGGCCAGCGCGACCGACCAGATGTTGAGGATGAAGACCCACAGCAACATCGACCCCTCGTGCGCGCCCCATACCGCGGTGATGCGGTAGTACCAGGGCAGGGCGAGGTTCGAGTTGTCGGCGACGTAGGCCACCGAGAAGTCGTAGTGCAGGAAGGCGTGGATGAGGATCGCCATGGCGGCGAATACGAAGACCCCCTGGCCGGCGGCAGCCGGACGCGCCACGGCGATCAGGGCGGCGTTGCCGCGCCATGCGCCGAGGATCGGCAACACGCCCTGCACGAGGGCGAGCAGCAGCGCGAGCGCGAGCGCGAACTGGCCGAGTTCGGGGATCACCGCGGCATGTCCTTCTTGTCGTCGATCTTGCGGTTCTCGTGCGCCTTGGTCATGGCGTCCTTGAGTTCCTTCGGCATGTAGTTCTCGTCGTGCTTGGCGAGCACTTCGCTGGCGATGAAGCGGCCGCTGTCCATGCGCCCGGTGGCGATCACGGACTGGTTGTCGCGGAACAGGTCCGGCAGGATGCCGGTGTATTCCACGGGCATCGCGCCACCGTCGTCGACGACGATGAAGCTCACCTTCAAGGTGTCGGCGGCACGCTGGATGGAGCCGGATTTCACCATGCCGCCGAGGCGAAAGGTGGCGTACTGCGTGGCCTGTCCTTCCTGCACCTGGCTCGGAGTGAACAGGTAGTTCATGTTCCGCTGCAGGGCGAACACGGTCAGGCCTATCGCCACGGCGGCGGCGGCGACGACCGAGATCACGATGGCGAGGCGGCGTTTACGCGTCGGGTTCATTGCTTGGAGGGTTTCCCGGCCGGCGGCGGTTTTCCTGGCGCGCGAGCCGTGCGCGGAGTTCGCGCAGGTTGCGGCGGCGCCGGGCCAACGGGGCCAGCGTGTCGATCAAGAGGACGATGAAGAAGACGGCGACGGCGGACCAGACATAGAAGCCGTAGTCGCCCATGGCGAAGGCCTGGCTCATGCGGGATCGTTTCCCGCGCGGCCGGCCAGCAGGTCGCGCACCCAGCCCTTGCCACCTTCGGAGGCGACGAGGTCGGCGCGCACGCGGGCGAACAGGCTGGCGATGTAATAGAGCTTGGTGGCGGCCATCATGGTCAACAGCGGCCAGAGCATGCTCGCCTCGATGTGCGACGGGCCGAGCAGGCGCACCGTCGACCCCTGGTGCAGCGTGTTCCACCAGTTCACCGAGAAGTGCACGATGGGCACGTTGACCGCGCCCACCAGCACGAGGAACGACGCCGCGCGGGCACCCTGGCGACGGTCCTCGAACGAGTGGTACAGGCCGATCACGCCGAGATAGATGAAGAGCAGCACCAGTTCGGAGGTGAGGCGCGCATCCCAGGTCCACCACGTTCCCCACATCGGCTTGCCCCAGAGCGAACCGGTGACGAGGGTGATGAAGGTGAAGGCGGCACCGATGGGAGCGGATTCCATCGCCACGGTTTCGGCGATCTTGATCCGCCAGACCAGGCCGATGAAGGCGGCCACGGCCATCGCCCCGTAGATGAACAGGCTCATCCACGCGCTGGGCACGTGGATGAAGATGATGCGGTAGGCGTCGCCTTGCTGGTAGTCCGCCGGCGCGATGAACAGGCCACCGTACAGGGCGACCGCGCCCAGCACGAGCGCGAGGCCGAGCGCCCACGGGCGCACGGCACCGGCGAAGCGGTAGAACACCGGCGGCGAGCCGAGGCGGTGAAGCCAGAGCGGAACCCAGTTAGCCATCGATCCTCGTCGCAGGTTCGTTCAAGCACCGTGAGTCCCCCGATGGGACCGTGTGGTTGCGTGCGTTCATGTGTCCATGGCGATGCGTAGTGCGGCGGCGCAGGCCAGCGGTGCGAGGACGAGCGCCAGGGCGAGCCCGGCTCCCAGCCAGGCGATCGGCGCGATCCAGGGCAGCCCTTCCTGCGCGGCGGCCACGGCTCCGGCGGCGAAGATCACGACCGGCACGCACAACGGCAGCAACATGAGCGCCAGAAGCATACCAGAGCGCCTCGTTCCCGCCGTCAGGGCGACCAGCACCGCGCCCATGAGGCTCAGCAGCGGCGTGGCGAGCGACAATGCGGCGATGAGCACGGGCATGGCCCCCGGCGGCAGCCTGAGCATGCCCGCCAGCAGCGGCGCCACCACGATCAGGGGCAGCGCGGACGTGATCCAGTGGGCGAGGATCTTCATGGCCACCAGCAGGGCGAGCGGCTGCGGCGCGAGCATCAGCTGCTCCATCGAGCCGTCCTCGATGTCGGCGCGGAAGAGCTGGTCGAGCGAGAGCAGGATGGCGAGCAGCACGGTGACGAACACCACGCCACCGGCGATCCGCGACAGCAGCGCCGGATCGGGGCCCAGCGCGAAGGGGAACAGGGTGGCCACGATGACGGCGTACAGCACGGGCAGGGCGATATCGCCGCGGCGGCGCCAGGCCAGGGTGAGGTCGCGTCGCAGCAGCGCGGCGCAGGCGGTGGGCGTGCTGCCGGGCCTCACGCGTGCAGCCGGATACGTCGAGGCTCGCCGCCGGCGAAGCTGACCGCGCCGTGGCTGGTGACCAGGGCCGCGCCGCCGCGTGCGGTATGGCGCTCGAGCAGGCGATTGACCAGGGCGATGCCTTCGCGGTCGAGGTTCGCATACGGCTCGTCGAGCAGCCAGATGCGTGCGGGCACGAGCAGGAGCCGGGCCAGCGCGGCGCGTTTCTTCTGGCCCGCCGAGAGCCGCCGCACGGGCTCGTCCTCGAAACCGGCCAGGCCGACCTCGGCCAGCGCGGCGCCCGCGTCCATGCCCTCGCGCAGGCCGTAAAGGCCGGCGCTCACGGCGAGGTTCTCGCGTGGCGAAAGGTCGAACTTGAGACCGAGGTGATGGCCCAGGAACACGACCATGCCTGCCATGGTGTCGAGCGAGAAGGTGGCACCGTCGACACGGACCTCGCCTTCGCCGGTCCGCAGCATGCCCGTGAGCACGCGCATGAGGGTGGTCTTGCCGCTGCCGTTGTCGCCTTCGACGAGGGCGATCTCGCCCGCGTGCAGCTTGAAATCCAACGGTCCGAACACCGGCTCGTCCTGGCGCAGGAAGCCGAGCGCGCGGGCTTCGAGCAGGATCGGGGGTTCGGTGGCGACGGTCATCCCGCGATTGTTGCGGGCGGCCGCGCGGATGTCCATGTTTCGGCATGCCCATCGCCGACAGGGTCGGCTCCCACCAAGCTGGCGGATCTGGCGGGAGCCGACCCTGTCGGCGATTCCCACGGAGCTGAACTTCACCCCCGCTCGAACGCCTGCCCAGGCAGCGGCGGCAGCGTCGCCTCCAGCGTGCGCACGGCGGCATCCATGTCCACCGAAGCCACCGCCTCATGCCCTCGCAGCAGCTGCTCCACCAGCACGTCCTGCGCACGCCCGCGCTCCAGCGCGTACGCATACGGGAGATGGGTGAAGGTGACCATGCGGTAACGCGGGAGGTAATGCGTGGGCGAGCGCTCGGCCAGCAGCGCGCCAAGCTCGCGCTTGCGCAGGTAATGCGGATCGGCGACCGAATCGCGCATTTCCACGTAGTTTTCCAACGCCATCTGCGCGATGGCATCGGCATTGGGCTTGCGCCGGCGCTCGAACTCCGCGAACACGGCCGCGGCATCGCCTGGCTGCGCGGCGAACAGGTCCGCCAGTTCCGCCGCGTCTTCGAAGCCGCAATTCATGCCCTGCCCATGGAAAGGCACGATCGCGTGCGCGGCGTCGCCGATCAGCAAGGCACGCCCGCCGACATGCCAGCGGTCGAGGTAGAGCGTGCCGAGGGTACCGACGGGATGCGCCGCCCAGTCGGCCGCGAACTCGGGCATGAGGGCCAGCGCATCGGGAAAATCGGCGCGGAAAAACGCTTCCGCGGCGCCCGCGCCCGCGATCGTGCGGAAGCTGGGATGCTCGCCGTCGTTGGGCAGGAAGAGGGTGACGGTGAAACTGCCTTCGCGGTTGGGCAGCGCGATGCACATGTAATGTCCGCGTGGCCAGATGTGCAGCGCGTTGCGCTCGATCGCGAACGGAGTGGCGGGATCGCTTCCTGGCGGGATCTCCAGTTCCTTGTAGCCGTGGCCCAGCTCCTCGACGCGCTCGCCCAACGGCGAGTGCAGGTGCATGGCCGCGCGCAGCGCGGAGCCGGCGCCGTCCGCGCCGATGACGATGGGCGCCTCGACCGTGCGTTCCACGCCATGGGCATCGCGCAAGGAGAGCGTGCCCGCGTCGAGGTCCGCGCCCGCCAGGCCCTGGTCGAAATGCACCGTGGCGCCGGCCGCCTCGGCGGCGTCGAGCATCAGCGTATTGAGGCCGCCGCGCGACACCGACCAGATCACTTCGGAATCGTCCACGCCATAGCGTTGCAGGCCGCTATGGCCGGCGGGATCGTGGACCATGCGCCCGCGCATCATCACCGCCTGTTCGAGCACGCGATCGGCAAGGCCGGTGGCACGCAAGGCATGCAGGCCGCGTTCGGCCAGGGCGAGATTGATCGAGCGACCGCCCTGGAAACCCGCCTGGCGGGGATCGGAGCGCTTCTCGTAGACGGTGACGCGGAAACCGCGCTGGGTAAGCAGGGTGGCGACCAGGGCGCCGACCAGTCCGGCGCCGACCACGGCGATGTCGTTACGGGGCATGGAGGCCTGCATCCGGGCGCGAGATATTGCGGGGCAGCGCATCGTGCGCCGCAGCGCCGCCGGGGGCAAGCCCGCGACGGCGGGGCTTCTTAGCTGGGTTTCTTGCCCGTACGGGCAGCGGGCCGGACGGGTTCCGCCGGCTTGGCCGTGGCGGCGTCGAGGAAGCCGCGCTGCATCGACTTCCAGACGTCGAGGTTGCGCTCGGTCATCTCGTTCAGCATGGACCAGGGCGTCTGGCCCATCAGGCTGTTGAGCTGGTTGCGGAACTGCTGCTGCTGGTCGAGGAAGACCTGCAGGCTGCGTTCCAGGTACGGCCCCATGAAGCCCTGCAGGGAGTCGCCGTAGAAGCGGATGATGTGCGAGAGCAGCTGCGGCGACAGCATGGGCTGGCCGTGCTCCTCGTGCTCCGCGATGATCTGCAGCAAGACGGAGCGGGTCAGGTCTTCACCGGACTTGGCGTCGCGGACCTCGAAAGTTTCCCCGTCGAGCACCAGCTGGCGGACTTCCTCCAGCGTGATATAGCTCGAGATTTCCGTATCGTAGAGACGACGGTTCGGATACTTCTTAATGATGCGTAGGGTTTGTGCCATGCGGCGAAAGCTACCACGAGGTATTGCGCCGCACCAGTTGCGGCAGCTGGCCGTAATCGTTTACGGATTTCACATTCGCAGTTTGGATCGATTTAGCTAACTTTGTTTTAATGTGCCGCCGCGCCACCCGCGTTGCCGAACGGCGGTTTCGCCAGCCAGAGGATCGGGATCAGGGCGAGGAAAAGCAGCGCACAGCCCCAGAACACGTCGTTCACCGCCAGCGTCGCCGCTTCCCGGGTCACCAGTTGGTCGACCACCGCCAGCCCCGGCTTGCCCGGAATGCCGAGCGACGTGAGTTGCTGGGTGAAGGTCGTGGTCGCGGGCGATGCATGCGTCACGTACTCGGTGAGCGAGGCATGGTGCGACTCGGTACGGTGCTGCCACAGGGTGACCGTCACCGCGGTGGACACGCTCGACGCCAGGGTACGGCAGAAGTTCGCCAGTCCCGATGCACCCGCGACCTGGTCCGGATTGAGGCCGGAGAGGAAGATCTGGTTGAGCGGAATGAAGAAGCACGCGATGGCGATGCCCATGATGAAGCGTGGCAGCACCAGCGTGGCGAACGATGCGCTGCTGTTGAACTCCGAGAACCAGAACGCGGTGAAAGCGAACACGATGAAGGCAAAGGTCACCACGGCGCGCAATTCGAGCCGCTGGATGTTCTTGCCGATGAACGGTGACACCAGGAAGGCGAGGATGCCCACCGGCGCGGTGGCGAGGCCGGCCCACGTCGCGGTGTAGCCCAGCGTGGTCTGCAACCACAGCGGGAACACCACGTTGATGCCGAAGAAGGCGAGCATGCCCAGCGACAGCGCGGTGACGCCCACGGCGAAGTTGCGCCGCGTGAACAGCGAGAGATCCACCACGGGATGCTTCGCGGTGAGTTCCCATATCACCAGGAAGACCAGGGCCACGAGCGCGACGAGTCCCAGCGTGAGGATCATCGGCGAAGCGAACCAGTCGTGGTCGTTGCCGTTGTCGAGCATGAACTGCAGCGAGCCTACGCCGATCACCAGCAAGGCCAGGCCGACGGTGTCGATGGGCGCGCGCACGATCTTCGTCTCGCGGTGGCGAAGGATGCTCCAGGTCACCACGCCGGCCGCCGCCCCCACGGGCACGTTGATGTAGAAGATCCACGGCCAGGAGAAATTGTCGGTGAGGTAGCCACCAAGGATCGGGCCGAAGATCGGCGCCACCACCACCGTCATCGCCCACATCGCCAGCGCGATGCCTTGCTTGGTTTTTGGATAACTCGCCAGCAGCAGCGACAGCGACAAGGCCACCATCGGGCCCGAGCCCGCGCCTTGCAGGAGACGGAAGATCACCAGCATCGGCATGCTCGTCGCCAGGCCGCAGAGCATGGAGAACGCGACGAACAGGGCCACCGATACACAGAACGTGCGCACTTCACCGAAGCGTTTCGCCAGCCAGCCCGTCAGGGGCTGCATGATCGCGCTGGCCAGGGCGTAGGAACTGATGGCCCACGTGCCCTCGCTCGGGCTCACGCCGAGGCTGCCCGCGATATGCGGCACGGCGACGTTCACGATCGTCATGTCGAGGATCTCCATGAAGGTGGAGAACGCGACGGCGATCGTCAGCAGGACCAGTGGCCCGCCATGCAGTGGCTTGGGGCCGTTGGCGGGGGAGGCGTCGGGAAGGGCGGCGGCGTCGCTCAAGGCACGTCGGCTCCGAGATTGTCACGAACGATGGCGTCGGCGGCGGCATCGGCCTTCGCGGCGACCTCGTCGTAGACCCGGGTCTGGGCGACCGGCGTCGTGGACGGCTGCTTCGCCAGCACGTCACCCTTGTCGTCGGTGATGTCCACCGTCACGGCGGTGGACAGCCCGATGCGCAGCGGATGCTTGTCGAGGTCCTGCGGGTCGAGCGCGATGCGCACGGGCACGCGCTGCACGACCTTGATCCAGTTGCCGGTGGCGTTCTGCGCGGGGAGCAGCGAGAACGCGCTGCCGGTACCGGCACCCAGGCCCACCACCTTGCCGTGGTATTCCACGCCGCCACCGTAGATATCCGCCTCGATCTTCGCCGGCTGGCCGATGCGCACATGGCGCAGCTGGCTTTCCTTGAAGTTCGCGTCCACCCACAGGTCGTGCAGCGGCACCACGGTCATCAGTTGCTGGCCGGGCTGCACGCTGTTGCCGACCTGCACGCTGCGCTGGGCCACATAGCCATCGATCGGGGCGACGATCGCGTTGCGCTGCGCGGCGACCCAGGCCTGGCGGAAATTGGCGCGGGCCTGTTCCACGGCGGGGTTGCCCTGCACGTCGCTGCCGTCGACCAGGGCGCGGGCGGCGTCGGCCTGGCGCTGCGCGGCGTCGAGCGCGGACTGCGCGCTGGTGACCGCGTCCCGTGCGTGTTGCACTTCCTCGGGCGCCACGGCCTTTTCAGCGAGCAACGGCAGGCGACGCTTGAGGTCGTCCTGCGCGCGCTTGAGGTCCTGCCGCCGGGCGACGAGCGAGGCGTCCGCGCCCGCCGCCGACTGCGTCTGCTGGCGTACCTGGCGCACCGCCTGGGCGAGCGCGCTGCTGGCCTTGCGCAGGGCGACGTCGGCATCGGTGGGGTCGAGCCGGACGAGCACCTGCCCGGCATTCACCCGCTGCGTGTCGTCGGCATAGACGCCGACGACGATGCCCGGCACCTGGGCCGAGATACCCACCTGGTTGCCGCCGACATACGCATCGTCGGTGGTCTCCCTGGTGGAGAAAACGAACAGCCAGAGCAGGACCCACGTGATCGCGGCGAGGACGAAGACGGTCAGCGCGATCAATAGCGCGCGGGCGCGCTTGCGCTTGTCCTTCGGCGCGTTGCCGCCATCGTCCTGTGCGCGCGGCGTGTCGGTGGAATTGGCGCTCATGGGCTCGTGGCTCCGTTCGTGCGAGGCGTGGAAGGGGATGTGATGGTTTCGGCGCGGTATCCGCCGCCGAGTGCCTTGATCAGGGCGATGTCGGTGGCCAGGGCCTGGCCATGGAGGTCGGCCTCCATGTCCTGTTGCTGGATCAGCGCGGCTTCGGTCGCCAGCGATTCGCGATCGTCGCGAACGCCGCGCGCGGCGCGGGCACGGGCGCTGGCGAGCAAGGCGTTGGCGGCCTCGACCTGGGCGTCCTGCTGCGCGCGCCGCGCGGCGATCTGCTGGGCGCCGAGCGCCTGCGTCGCCACGTCGCGCGCGGCGCTCGCCACGGCGGCGTTGTACTGGGCGACCGCCGCGCCGAGTTGCGCGCGGCTGACACCGTGATTGGCTTCCAGTGCGCCGCCCTCGAAGATCGGCAGATGGATGGCCGGCGTGAGGGAGAAGACGCGGCTGTCGGCCGAGAAGACCTTGTCCATGTCGATGCTCGACAGGCCTGCCATGGCGCTCAGGCTCACGTCGGGAAAGAATTGCGCGCGCGCCGCGTCGGTCTGGCGCAGCGCGGCTTCCACCTGCCAGCGGCTGGCGGCGATATCGGGCCGGCGTGCCATGAGATCGGTACCGGCGTCCGTCGGCAGCCCGGGCGTCACCGCCGGCAGGGGCCGTGGCGTCAACGCGGGAAGCTCGGCGGGCGACACGCCGACCAGGGTGGCGAGCGAGGCGCGGCGGATATCCGCCGAACCCTGCAGCGCGACGCGTTGCTGCCGTGCGCCGGCCAGTTCGGCCCGCGCCTGCTGCGCCGTGTCGGGTTCGTCCACGCCCTGTTTCACCCGCAATTCGGCGATGCGCAAGGCACGCTCCCGCGCGGCGACGAGGCGATCGGCGAGGGCGACACGGGACTCGTCGGCGAGCCATCCGAAATAGGTGTCCGCGACCACCGCCTGGATGTCGAGCGAAGCGGCCGAGCGTTCCGCTTCGGCGGCGCGTGCGCTGTCGATCGCGGATTCGATCGTGTAACGCTTCTTGCCCCACCAGTCGAAGTCGTAGCGGACCTGGATGCCGAGGTCGGCCTGGTTGTACCAGGTGAACCCGAGGAATTGCGAAGGAATGAGGCCGTGCTCGCTCATCCGCTGGCGCGCGACCTGGCCGCTGCCGTCGACGCGCAGGCCGGCCTGCGCGGCGGCCACGCGGATGTTCTGCTCGGCGGACTCCACGCGCGTCCTGGCCTGGGCGAGGTCCGGCGCGCCGCGCAGCGCGAGGTCCATCAGGGTGTCGAGCTGCGGGTCGTTGTAGACGCGCCACCAGTCGGCCGCGGGCCAGCCGGCACGGGTGCCGGTGGAGAGGCCCGCCAGGGGCGCCTCCTCGCGTAGTGCCGGCCGATCGATCTTCGCCGGCACGTGGCAGGCGGCGAGCAACACGGCCACGGCGCCTGCGAGCAGGGTGGGGCGGAGCGAGGTACGAATCATGGGCTGGCGTCCGTGTCGACCGTGCGGTCGATGTGCAGGGCGAGTTTCTTGAGCAGCTTTTCGAAGGTCTTCCGTTCCGCGGCGCTGAAGCAGGCGAACGACTCCGCCACGGCCGGGAACATGGGTGGCAGCAGCTTGGCGACGAAACGCCGGCCGGCTGGCGTGATCCGCAGCAACACCTGGCGCCGATCATGCGTGGCGTGCGAGCGGGAGATGAGGTCTCGCTTGGCCAGCACGTTGGCGATGCGCGTCATGTTGGTGGGCTTCTGCTCGGCGAGCACGCAAAGCTCGCCCGGCGTGGCGCTGCCGTCCTCGCTGCTGTACAGCATCATCAGCGTGCGGAAATCGCTGTCGTTGAGGCCGTGGGGCTTGAGCTTGCTCTCGAACTCACGCAGCAGGGCGCCGGCCGTCAACATCAGCAGGCGCACGAGGATCACCTCGGACTTCGGCAGCTCCGGGATACGGTCGGCGACGCGGCCGACCCCCTCGTAGAGCGCATCGACACAAGGTTTGAGGCTGGACATTTCGCTGGATAATAGTTCGCTGGTGAACTATCAGGTTAGCAAGGATGTGTCGACGATCGCAATATGCCTTGGTCATGCCCTGTCATGGCCGGGCGCGAAGGTCGCTCTTGTGTTCCGATGATTGTCTTGGATGTTCAGCAGGTATCGGGACGCATGCCGAAACGGTGCGACGAATTCGACGATCCATCGCAGACGGCACTTGACCAATCCCCCATTCCCGACTTACTTGGTCATGCCGGTCGAGCCAGGCCACGTGCCATGCCGGCCTGGCTCATGAACGGGCCAACACTGAAAAGGAGATTCAGATGAAGAAGCCGACCAACATCCCACCCGCTCTGCTGGAGAAGTCGCGTCAGAATGCACGCAAACAGCGTGGAACTGCTCCCGAATCCGTTGCGCGCCTGGAAGCGCATGGCGCCAGTGACGTCACCGTCGATCGCAACGCGGTCGTTTATCCTCTTCTCGCCCGGGCACTCGACGAACAAGGTCAGCCAGTGGCACAGGAAGTCATTCACTTTCAGGTGCTCGATGAGGACCAGACCGGCACGGCTTTCCACGCGGAAGGCATCGAATTTCCGCTGGACAACAGTTTCGGCCTCACGGATTCGACTGGATACTGCATGCCTTTCGACACGTTGCGCACGGGCGAAGCGCCAGGTACGGCCGTCGTTCGCGCCACGGCGCCGAACGGTGCGTCCGATGATATCCATGCGGACTTCACGATACGGGTTTCCTCCGTTGTTCCCTACGAGATGATTGTCCGGGAGGGCGACAACCAAACGTTTAAAGCGGGCACCATGGTTAGTTTCTTCGCGGTGGTCCAGCTGAAGGATGAGGACGGCGAGCCCGTCACCTACGGTACCGTGCGCTTTCGTATTGAAGATCCCAATGGCACTGGCTCCGTCTTCCTCTTCAACGGCTACGTGGTTGCTTACAACGCCATGCTGGTCGATGGGGAGGGAGTGGCAGGACTTTCCTGTGACCTCTGGGTGGGTGACGGTGCACCTGGCTCGGTGTTTTACGTGCGGGTGAGCCGCGACGGCAGGGCGCCCGTCCGTGATCTCCAGTGCACGGTGGTGCCGTCTTGAGTCAAGGGCAACCTCCGCAAGGCTTGGGGCGATCCCTTTCGTGATGCAAAGCGCCGGAATGCGGTCGGCGACGCGCTCCCGATCCATCAACTACTGAACAAGGACTGTCAGATGAAAAAGGCACGGCTCATTCCCAAGGAACTCATTGAGGCGCAGTGGCGGCGGACGCACGAAGGCCGTATGCCCGTGGCACGGTTGGAAGCGTTGGCCGCGCCCGACAGGACAGTCGATCCTGGCATCGATATTTATCCTCTCTTCGTCGAGGCGTTTGAGGCACAGGGCGAGCCCGCGGCGGGTCAGGTCATTCGCTTCGCCGTGCTGGAGGACGATCCGGAGAATCCCACGGGCACGACGTTCCTCGCGGATGGTGTATCTGCCATCGCCAGCTATGGCGTGACCGATAGCGCTGGCACCGCCATGCCGACCGAGTCGCTACGGGCGGGCATGTCGCCGGGAGTGGTATTCGTTCGGGCGACCGCACCCCTGAGTGGTGGAGAGGGCATCCATGCGGACTACACGATTCGGGTTTCCGATGCGACACCGGCGCAATTCAAGATTCTGAGCGGCGGCGACGAATCGTTCCAGATGGGCACCGTGGTTCTCGTAGAAGCAATCGTTCAGCTGCTGGATGCGGCGGGAAAGCCGATTCCCTACGGCACGGTACGCTTTCACATCGAGGATCCGGATGGCACCCAATCCCAGCTGGAGTCTCCAGAGAATCCGATTGCTTGGACGGCCTTCTCCGTCGATTCCGAAGGAAAGGTCGGCTTTTACAGCATCGTGAGCGTGGGTGACGGCGCGCCGGGCAAGAGTTTCGCCATTCGCATGAGCCGCGACGGCAGGGCGCCATACCACGATCTCACCTACAGGACACTTGCCATCCCGGCGACGTGACGCCTGCCATCGATCGCAGGCGATCGGGCTTGACCTTTCGTACCTCTGACCTTTACTTACCTACTCGCATGGATCGCGCGGGTCGATGGCGACTTGCCTCGATTCCGCGCTGCACATCCGTCACCTTCTGAATAAGGACACTTCAGATGAATGAACCCGTTGTCATCCCGCAGGCTCTCATCAAGAAACTGCGCCGGGAAAGGAGCAAGCGCCGGGAACCCGTCGCGCGATTGCAAGCATTTGGCGAGCTCGACAGGACGGTGGATTGCGACAGCGTGGTCTTCCCGCTTTTTGTCATGGCATTTGACGCGCAGGGCCGGCCGGCCGCGGGGCACGCCGTTCGTTTTGCCGTGAAGGACTCGGCGAACCCGACGGGAACGGCTTTCATCGTGGCGGGAATCCCTGTTGAGGATAGTTATGGATTGACGGACGGTTCTGGCGCTGTCATGCCGACGGACACGCTGTTATCCGGCAAGACTCCGGGAACCGCTGTCGTTCGGGTAACGGCGCCCGAAAGTGCGGGCGATGACGTCAATGTCGATTTCACGATACGGGTTTCCGACGCGACTCCCACCGCCATCAACGTCTTGAGCGGTGGTAACGAGTCCTTCACGGCGGGAACTGCCGTTGTCATCGCAGCGACCGTGCAGTTGGTGGACGAGGTGGGTAAGCCGATAACGTTCGGTACAGTGCGGTTTCATATCGAAGACCCCAACGGAACCCACTCGCAACTGACCTATGCGGGATACCCGGCAGCCTGGATAGGCGAAGCTGTCAATTCAGAGGGGATAGCCGCGTTCACCCACCTGGTTCGCGTGGGCGACGGGGCACCCGGTGCCAGCTTCGTCATTCGCGCCAGTCGTAACGGCAGGGAGCCCCATGGCGATCTCGTCTACCAGACACTTGCGCCCAGGGCGAAATAAAGAGGTTCTTCACGGAAGTCCGGGAAGCGCGGCAGGCAGAGCCGTCGGCCGCCATCCTCGTCGCTCCGGTTGCACCGTCGCTCGGGAAAGGATGCCTGTGGGAGCCGACCCTGTCGGTGATGGGTGCTTGCCTCAATCTGGCCCGCTGCCGCGGGATCGCCGACAAGGTCGGCTCCCACCAACGGGGTTTCCGGGTGAAACACCCCGGTGCGGCACGCGACATGCGGCGGGCGGTGCTCTTTCCCACCAATCCACCCCAGGATCGAGAGAGCTGCCGGGCGCCACCCTCGGCGCGACATTAGGAGCCGAGGACGGGCGGGCGGAGAAGGCCCGAAGGGGGCCGGCCAGGGATGGCCGGCCGTTTCCGCTGAGCCAGGAGGGCGAATCGGACCCCCCCCGCCCGACCGTCCGAGCCCGAAGGGGCGCAGCCATCGGACACGGCCGCGCAGCGGCATCCTTGCCCAAGGGACGGCGACTACCGTCGCGCCGAGGGTGGCGCCCGGCAGCTCCCCTCGCCGCACAAGCCCAACGCGAGGGCGAAGCCGAGCCCGCACCCCGGACATGCGCGAAGAACCAGTAAAGAGCCGGGAGGTTGGCAAGCTTCTTACAGCGCAAACAGACTCGTCGCGTTCGCCGTGGTTGCTGTCGCGACACCCACTTCGGATTCGCCGCGCAACCCGGCTATCGTTTTCAGTACGTCGAGCATGTAGGCGGGCTCGTTCCGCTCGCCGCGATGGTTCGCGCACGGTTGGTCGGGTGCATCGGTTTCCAGTAGCAACCACTGCAGCGGCATATCGCTGACGACACGGCGGATGCGGTTGGCGCGGTCGTATGTAACCGGACCGCCGATGCCGATGTGGAAGCCGAGGTCGAACAGCTGCCGTGCCTGTTCCTCGCTGCCGGAGAAACTGTGCACGACACCGCGCAGGCCACCGATGCGGCGCAGCGTGTGGATGGTTTCCTCGAAGGCGCGGCGTGCGTGGACGATGACGGGCAGGTCGTGTTCCTTCGCGATATGCAACTGGCGGACGAACAGGTCGCGCTGGCGCGCGGGGTCGAGGCCATCGACGTAGAAATCGAGCCCGATTTCGCCGACGGCCACCGCGCCGTGACCCTCCAGCCAGTCCTGCAATTCGTCGAGATGGATATCGCGGTGGTGTTCGAGGAACAATGGATGCAGCCCGTAGGCGGGGAAGACGCCGGGGCGTGACGAAGCCAGCCGCTCGACCCCTTCCCAGTTTCCGCGATCGATCGCAGGCACGATCCAGCGCCGAACGCCGGCTTCGGCGGAGCGGTCGAACATCCTGCCCCGGTCGCCGTCGAACGAGGCGTCGTCGAGATGGGCGTGGCTGTCTACGAGATCGAGCATGTCGGTGTGATGCCGGGATGAAGGGTGGAGGGAGTCTAAGGCGTCGTTCAGTTTACCGACTGTCAAATGTGCCCGAGGCGACTTCCGGGTGATGGGGCTCTGGCGCCATCGAGGTCGCTGACCTTTGTTAGGAGATTAGGGTTATGAGCAGGTTGAAGATTTCCGTCCTGAACGCTGGTTTGGGTGCGGCCCTGGTATTGAGCCTTTCCGCCTGCAACCGCGATGCGAATGCCGACATCGCGAATGCCCCGGCTCCGGCTCCGGAGGCCGCCCCGGCACCCGCACCCGAGCCCCCGGGCCCGAAGTACGGGCGTGTCGTCAGTGTGGACCCCGTTCGTGCACAGGCGTCGGCGCCCCAGCGGGAGTGCCATGACGAGGTGGTGACCCGGCGCGCGCCGGTGAAAGACCAGCACCAGATCGCCGGTACCGCCATCGGTGCGGTGGCCGGTGGCCTGCTCGGCAACCAGATCGGTGGCGGCAAGGGCCGTACGTTGGCCACGGTGGCTGGCGCGGTCGGTGGCGGCTACGCGGGCCACGAGATCCAGGAGCGCCGCCAGGAAACCAATACGGTGACCAGCACGGTCCGCAAGTGCAGCACCGTCTCGGCGGGTAGCAGCGACAAGATCGTGGCCTACGACGTGCGCTACGAATACAAGGGCGTGACCCGCACGGTGCGCATGGACCACGATCCGGGCGATCGCGTGGAAGTGCAGGAAGGCGTTTCGGTCGTCTCCGACGCGCGTTGATCCACGAACCATCCATGAGGGCGTAAGCCATGCATAGCATCGTCCGCAAGATCGGTATCGTCGCGGTGGCCCTGGCCACGCTGTCGCTGTCCGCGTGTTACGAAGAGCCGCGTCGCGTGTATCGTGAGGATCGCGTGGTGTACTCCGGTGCGCAGCGAGGGTGTGCGCAATGCGGTGTCGTGGACGACATCGAGCAGGTGTACGTGCAGAAGGACTCTTCGCCGCTTGGCGCCGTGATCGGTGCCGTCGCCGGTGGCGTGCTGGGCAACACCATCGGCAAGGGCGACGGTCGTTCCGCCGCCACGGTGGGTGGCGCCGTCGTGGGTGGCCTCGTCGGCAACCAGGTCGGCAAGCGCAACGGCTCCGACGACGTGGCGTTCCGCGTGCGGATCCGCCTAGACGACGGCCGCTGGGCCACGGTGACGCAGCGTGAGGACCCACAGCTGCGGCGCGGCGATTATGTGGAGGTCCGTGGGGATCGCGTTTACAGGCGTTGATCGTTCAGCCGTAAAGACGTCCATAAAAAGCCCGCCTCATGGCGGGCTTTTTATTGGAATCACCTGCGAAGAAGCCACCACTGATGTAATGAAGGCAGCCATTCGTGGGGGCCGACCCTGTCGGCGATGGGTGCTTGACTCGGCGTGCCCGCTGGCGCGGGATCGCCCACAAGGTCGGCTCCCACGAGGTCGACTTCCACCCGCAAGCTCGGCTCGCACTCGTGCCGCCGGGTACTTTTCCGCGGGCAAAAAAAGACCCTCATCCGAGGGCCCCTTTTCCCGGAGATCCCAAGCTGCCCGCCTGGATCTCTTTTCCCCGCGCGTTCTTGCGTCAGTTGACGGCGTAGAACGCGTGGTCGCCTATCTTGCGAACGACTCGACTGCTCGACCAGCTCGGCGCCACCGCCACGGTGGCGAAATGATCGGCCTGTGGTACGTAAACGAGGCGTTCGCTCTTGGGCAGGTTCCAGTTGTTCATGGAATCGCCGGCGATTTTCCATGCCTTGTTCCACGCGACGAGATCGTTGATCTCGAAATCCTTCGGCGTGGTGGTGATCGCGAACTGGCGCGGAGCCTTCACGACTTCACAGACATTGTTGCCACCCATGCCGCGATCGCGGCGACGGAGAGCGACTTCCGCCACGGCATACTGGCCGATGGTCGGTTCACTGCGTGCTTCGAGATACACCGTCGTCGCCAGGCAGGTCTGGTCGGCGAGGTGGCTTGGAAGGACGGACGCCATCCAGAGCAAAGCGGAAAGTTTCATGTGTATCTGCCTCCAACGAGCTTTTCCGTCACTTGCGGCCTTGGAAGAGCCATGGGAGACGTATGAGCGGTAGACGGGCGGGCAGGCCGTTACTACCTGGACCAACCGACGACATCCGATACATGCAGGAAACACGGATGACTCGGGCGTCACACACTGTGACTTAACTGGGCGGCTGTCCGGAGCCGCCCGGCATGGGGTGTCGCCGAATGGGTTCGGCTCACGACGCGCCATGGGGAGGCGCGTTACGTTGTGCTCCGGCGGGGGCCGGGTCGCGCCAGAACCGTCATCGTCGACGGATCGTCGCGGGTGTAACCGTGTGGTGACAGCACGGCCACGCAAATGGATCGGCGGAGACTAGTGGTGCGTGTCGATTTGCGCAAGTGCGCGAGTGGCGCGGTTCAGCTTTGACTCACACATATGCAGGAACATTTTTTTACGACGTCATCGCACATTCATTCGGCAAACGTCGACAAGACATGTAGTTGTATGCCCTGCGATTCAAGAGTCTCCGCCTGCGACATCGTGTCGTCCAGTACAACTAGTGATGTAGGCGAAGTCGAGTACATGTTCTGCATCAACACGATGCCTGCGTCACGTCCGTCAATGCGCAGTGAATGTCCTTCTTGCAATGCAGCATCGCTGCGCACGATACGCAGGTGGCGTTTGTGTCCGCCGAGAAAATGCAGCCTCGCGGCGATTTCCTGGCCGGGGAAGCAACCCTTGTCGAACGCCACGGCATCGAGACGTTCCATCGACAACGCGGGCGGAAGCAAGATGCCGAGCGCTTGTTCGGGAAGCCATGCAAAGCCCTTGTCGACATGTCGCGCGATCCACGTGTCGTCACCCTCGTGCGCGCCGATGCGCAACGACGCGTCGCCTTCGCCCAGTACCAGCGTGTCGTCTTCCTCGCGCGCATCGCCATCGGCAACGGCCGTGCCGTCGGACACGTGCAGTTCGGCGGATACATCGATCCTCACCTTCGAGCGAAACACGAAGCGCTTCAGGTCGACGGCCAGCGACGACGCATCGCCACCTCGCGGCATGACGACGTAGCGATCGTCCGCGACGCGGGCGATCTGCAGCAGCGCGCGCACCCGTCCTTTCGGGTCGAGCCAGCCGCTCCATTGCCAGCGTCCGGTCGCGAGCGCCAGGACATCGCTGCTGAACTGGGCGTTGGCGAACGCGCCGGCATCGGGGCCGGCGAGGGTGATGGTTCGAGTGGTACGGCTCGGCATGGGGGAGGCGCAAGGCAGGGTGGAGGGGTAAGATATACGGTCCGGCCTTGGCCAAACCAAGCCTCGCGGCTTTCGTCAAGGTTGTGCTGCCGTTGCACAGGTATTACGCTTTTAGGGCTTTATAACCATGTCCGACAACCCCTCCGAACCCCAGGACGCGAACGATTCCGCTCCGGCGAAGCCGCTCGTCACGCCGATCGCCCCCACGAACGGCGGACCAAGGGTCGAGAAAGCGCCATTGGACCCTACGCGTTACGGCGATTGGGAAAAAAACGGACGCTGCATCGACTTCTGACCGATCGGAAGGCGAGGGAAGGCTGTCGGGCATCTAGCGATTCCAATCCAGGATAGCCGCCATGGCACAAACGGGACGACCGCTTTCACCGCATCTCCAGGTCTACAAGTGGCAAGTGCAGATGGTTTCCTCCATCCTGCATCGCGCCACCGGCATCCTCAATGCCGTCGGTAGCCTCATCATCGTCTGGGGGCTCGCCTCCATCGCCGCCGGTCCGGAGGCCTTCGGGACGTTCACCAGCCTGGCAGGCAGTCCGTTCGGCACGGTCCTCATGATCGGCTGGACCCTGAACTTCTTCTACCACCTGTGCAACGGCATCCGGCATCTGGCGCAGGACGCCGGCGCCGGTTATGCCGTCGAAACCTTCATTCGTTCCAGCTGGCTTTCCATCGTCGGCGCCATCGTGCTGACCGCCCTGGTCTGGGGCTACGTACTGCTGGGAGCCCAGGCATGAGCAAGGATCTTCGCAACCCGCTCGCTCGCGCCCGTGGCCTGGGATCGGCGAAAGAGGGCGTCAGCCACTGGATGCTCCAGCGCGTCACCGCGCTCGGCCTGGTCTTCCTCACGCTCTGGTTCGTCTTCACCGTGGTGAGCCTGGCGCACGCCGATTTCGACACGGCCCGCGCCACGCTGGCGAAGCCGTGGAACGCGGTGCTGCTCATCGCGCTCATCATCACGATGTTCCGGCACGCCGTCCTCGGCCTGCAGGTCGTGATCGAAGACTACGTCCATACCCGCTGGCTCGAAGTGGCCTCGCTGGTCCTCATCAAGTTCATCGCCGTACTCGCCACGCTCACGGGCGTACTGGCCGTGTTGCGCGTCGCGCTCGGAAGCTGATCGATGGAATCCTACAAGGTTCAACAACACAAGTACGACGTGATCGTGGTCGGTGCCGGTGGCGCCGGCCTGCGCGCCACCTTCGGCCTCGCCGAGAAGGGCCTCAAGGCCGCCTGCATCACCAAGGTCTTCCCGACCCGCTCGCACACCGTGGCGGCGCAGGGCGGCATCTCGGCCGCGCTCGGCAACATGGGCGAAGACGATTGGCGTTTCCATTTCTACGACACGATCAAGGGCTCCGACTGGCTCGGCGACCAGGACGCGATCGAATACATGTGTCGTGAGGCCATCCCGGCCATCATCGAGCTGGAACACTACGGCGTGCCGTTCTCGCGTACCGAGGAAGGCAAGATCTACCAGCGTCCGTTCGGCGGCATGACCACGCACTACGGCCAGGGCACCGCGCAGCGCACCTGCGCCGCGGCCGACCGCACCGGCCACGCCATCCTGCACACGCTTTATCAGCAGGCGCTCGCGCACGACGCCACGTTCTTCATCGAGTACTTCGCCATCGACCTCGTCTTCGAGGACGGCAAATGCGTGGGCGTGCTCGCGCTCGACATGAACGAAGGCACGTTGCACCTCTTCCGCGGCCACGCGGTGGTGATGGCTACCGGTGGCTACGGCCGCGCCTACTTCAGCGCCACTTCGGCGCATACCTGCACGGGCGACGGTGGTGGCATGGTGCTGCGCGCCGGCCTGCCGTTGCAGGACATGGAATTCGTGCAGTTCCACCCGACCGGCATCTATGGCGCCGGCTGCCTGATCACCGAGGGCGTCCGTGGCGAAGGTGGGTATCTCACCAACTCCGAGGGCGAGCGCTTCATGGAGCGCTACGCGCCGAACGCGAAGGATCTCGCCTCGCGCGACGTCGTCAGTCGCGCGATGACCATCGAGATCCGCGAAGGTCGTGGCGTGGGCCCGAACAAGGACCACATCCACCTCAACCTGATGCACCTGGGCCCCGAGGTGATCGGCGAGCGCCTGCCGGGCATCGCGGAATCCGCGCGCATCTTCGCCGGCGTCGACGTCACCAAGGAGCCGATCCCGGTCCTGCCGACCGTCCACTACAACATGGGCGGCATCCCGACCAACTACCACGGCGAAGTGGTCACCAAGCGCGACGACGATCCGGATTCGATCGTGCCGGGCCTGTTCGCGATCGGTGAAGCCGCTTGCGTGTCGGTGCACGGTGCCAATCGCCTGGGCTCGAACTCGCTGCTCGACCTGGTGGTATTCGGCCGCGCCGTCGCCCACCGCTGCGCCGAGCTGATCAAGCCGGACACGCCGCACAAGGATCTCCCGGCCAATGCGCTGGACAAGATCCTGGGCCGCTTCGACGCGCTTCGCCACGCCGATGGCGGTACGCCGACCGCGCAGATTCGCGCCGAGATGCAGAAGACCATGCAGTCCGACGCCGCGGTGTTCCGTACGGGCGAGACCCTGAGGGAAGGCAAGGCGAAGATCTCCGCCGTCTACGACTCGTTCAAGGACGTCAAGGTCAGCGACCGCTCGATGGTCTGGAATTCCGACCTCATCGAGACGCTGGAATTGTCCAACCTGCTCGCGCAGGCGGTGGCCACCATGCACTCGGCGGAGCAGCGTCCGGAAAGCCGTGGCGCCCATGCACGCGAGGACTTCCCCGATCGCGACGACCACGACTGGCAGAAGCACACGCTGGTGTGGATCGACGAGGCCGGCCAGTCCAGCTTCGACTTCCGCCCGGTGCACATGTACACCCTGACGGACGACGTCGACGTCGTGCCGCCGAAAAAGCGCGTTTACTGATACCGGACCGGAGAGGCAATCGTGGCAGAGTTCACGCTACCCAAGAATTCCAAGATCCAGGCCGGCAAGCATTTCCCGGCGAAGGGCGCGAAGAACGTGCGCACCTTCAAGGTCTATCGCTGGACGCCGGACGACGGCCAGAACCCGCGCACCGACACGTACGAAGTCGATCTCGACGCGTGCGGCCCGATGGTTCTCGACGCCCTGCTGAAGATCAAGAACGAAATCGACTCGACGCTCTCGCTGCGCCGCTCGTGCCGCGAAGGCATCTGCGGTTCGTGCGCGATGAACATCGATGGCACCAACACGCTGGCATGCACCAAGGCCATCGAGGATTGCGGCGGTGGCACGGTCAACATCTATCCGTTGCCACACATGCCGGTGGTGAAGGATCTCGTTCCCGATCTCACCCATTTCTACGCGCAGTTCGCCTCGATCAAGCCGTGGATGCGCACGCAGAGCCCGGCACCGGCCGACAAGGAGCGCCTGCAGTCGCCGGAAGACCGCAAGAAGCTCGACGGCCTCTACGAATGCATCCTCTGCGCCTGCTGCTCGACCTCGTGCCCGAGCTACTGGTGGAACGGCGATCGTTACCTCGGCCCGGCGATCCTCCTTCAGGCATACCGCTGGATCGTCGACAGCCGTGACGAGGACACCGGCGCCCGCCTGGACGACCTGGAAGATCCGTTCAAGCTCTACCGCTGCCACACGATCATGAACTGCGCGCGCACCTGCCCGAAGGGCCTCAACCCGGCGAAGGCGATCGCGGAGATCAAGAAGCTGATCGTGCAGCGCCGCTCGGCCTGACCCCGGCCCGATGGAGCTCCGCTCGATGGAAGCTCCCACCAGGGTGGGGTCGCGCCTTGTGTGGGAGCCGCTTCAGCGGCGATGGGATGCGGCAAGGCGAGCTCCCGATCGCCGCTGAAGCGGCTCCCACATGAAGCGGCTCCCACAGTGATTTCGGTGACCTGTAATGGAAGAAGCCCGCCTCAAACGCCTTCGCTGGCGCACCCGCCGGGGTACGCGTGAACTCGATCGACTGTTCGGCGGCTGGCTCGACGAGCGCTTCGCCGACGTGGACGAAGCCACGAGGCGGGCTTTCGACGAACTGCTGGACGTGCAGGATCCCGATCTCTGGGATTGGGTGATGGGCCATGCCCGCGCTCCCCGCGACGACTGGCAGGCCATCATCGATGACATCCGCTCCAGGTACCGGCTTTGACATACGGCCGTCGGCCACGTTGAGCCGTCTCGGCGCGGCCATCGTGGCGCTGGCCACGATGGCCCCCTTGTTCACCGGATTGCCCCAGACGATCGCCTGGTTGTTCGCCGCCGGCATCGCATGGCACGGATGCCGGCGGCTCGTGGCGTTCCGGCGACCGTCCATCGTCTCCTTGCGCTGGACCCCCGACGATGCCTGGTCGGTGCGCTTGCACGGTGGATACGAGCGGCCAGCGGACCTGAAGGACGCACGGATATTCGGCACATCGGTTTTCCTGCGCCTTCGTTGGCGCGATGGCGAAGGGCGGGTGGCCTTGCTTCCCGACAACACGCCGGCCGACGATCTTCGCCTTCTGCGGGTCCATCTTTCGACCCGGCAAACCCCCTGAAACCCAAAGGCTCGCTGTCTGGGCGAGAGCCCCTGGCTTGCCCCGACCGTCCGCATCGGGCACTCTGCCGCGCGGTGCATGCCTTTCGTGGCGGCCCACTCATCAAAGGCTGTCGTCGACCGGTATGTTCAGACCCCTCGAGCTCTTCATTGGTTTGCGCTACACCCGCGCGAAGCGCCGCAACCAGTTCATTTCCTTCATTTCCACGGTCTCGATCGTCTGCATCGCGATCAGCGTGACCGCCCTCATCACCGTGATGTCGGTGATGAACGGTTTCGACAGCGAATTGCGCAACCGCATCCTCGGCGCCGTGTCCCACGTGACCGTGTCCGGCATCGACGAAACCGTGCAGGACTGGCAGAGGGCGGTGAAGACCGCCGAAGCCACCAAGCACGTGCGCGGCGCCGCGCCGTACGTGGAGATCCAGGCCTTCCTGCAGGCCAAGCGGCCCAGCGGCGCCATCATCCGCGGCATCCTGCCGTCGATGGAGCCGAAGGTCTCCGACATCGACAAGCACATGGTCGAAGGCAAGATGAGCGATCTCACCGATCGCGGCTGGAAGATCATCGTGGGCCGCGAACTGGCCCTGGCCTTGGGCGTGAGTGTCGGCGACAAGCTCACCGTCGTGGTGCCCCAGTTCACGGCCACTCCGATGGGTGCGGTGCCGAAGCTGCGCAGCTTCACGGTCAGCGGCATCTTCGAGCTGGGCATGCAGGAATACGACGCGAACCTCGCGCTGATCGACATCCAGGACGCGCAGCGCCTCAACGGGCTCGATGGCCCGACGGGCATCCGGCTCAAGCTCGACGACATGCGCGCGGCCTTCCCGGTGGCGCAGGACCTGGTCAACAAGCTCGGCCAGGCGTACCGCGTCGAGACATGGATGGATACCCACGCCAACTTCTTCCGTGCGATCGACATGGAGAAGACGGTGATGTTCGTCATCCTTTCGCTGATCATCCTCGTCGCCGTGATCAATCTCATTTCCATGTTGATGATGCTGGTGACGGACAAGCAGGCCGACATCGCCATCCTGCGCACGCTGGGTTCGACACCGCGCAGCATCATGGGCATGTTCATGGTGCAGGGCTTGCTGGTGGGCATCGTGGGCATCGGGCTCGGCGTGCTGCTCGGCTCCCTGCTGTCGTTCAACCTGCCTGGCCTGGTGAAATGGATCGAGCATGTGACCGGGCAGACCTTCCTCTCGCCGGACGTCTATTACATCAGCGAGTTGCCGAGCCAGTTGCTCTGGTCCGACGTGGGCTGGGTGGTGCTGGTGACATTCGCCTTCTCGCTGCTGGCCACCTTGTATCCGGCGTGGCGCGCCTCGCGCACGCAGCCCGCCCAGGCACTCCGTTATGAATAAGCCGAACGACGACATCGTCCTGCGCGCCATCGGCGTCGCCAAGGTCTACGAGGAGGGCGACCTGCGCACGGGCGTCCTGTCCAACGTGAACTTCGCCCTGCGCCGGGGCGAGACCATGTCCATCGTGGGTGCGTCGGGGTCGGGAAAGTCGACCCTGCTGCACATCATTGGCGGCCTGGACACGTTGAGCGCGGGCAAGGTCGAGGTGAACGGCCGCGTCCTCTCCGAACTGTCGGATGCCGAGCGCGGCCGTGAGCGCAATCGTTCGCTGGGCTTCATCTACCAGTTCCATCACCTCTTGCCCGAGTTCACGGCGCTGGAAAACGTGTGCATGCCGCTGTTGATCCGCGGCGTGTCGATCGGGCAGGCGCAGAAGGAGGCCACCGCGTTGCTCGAACGCGTGGGGCTGGGGGCGCGCCTGCGTCATCGCCCGGCCGAGATGTCGGGCGGCGAGCGCCAGCGTTGCGCGGTCGCGCGTGCGCTGGTCACGCGCCCGGCCTGCGTGCTCGGCGACGAACCCACGGGTAACCTCGACGAGGCCAACGCGGCCCACGTCTACGAGTTGATGATCGAACTCAACCGCGAGATAGGGACCAGCTTCGTGCTGGTCACCCACGATTCGCGCCTGGCGGGCCGCATGGACCGCACGCTGGAGTTGCACTCGGGCGAGTTGCACGAGCGCTAGATCGACCTGCCCACCACCCGCTCGGCCGCCGAGCGGCCCGCATCGTCGGCCGTGGCGACGACGGCATAGTTGTGGCCCCTGTCGGACCAGTAGTTCGCCAGCAGGCCGTTGTCCTCGCGGCTGCCACGCGGCAGCAGGTGCCGGGCCGGGCCGGGCGGGCGCACGTAGAAGCTCACCGTGTGACCGTTTCCATCGTCGTAGAGCACCATCGCCGCCGGCCCCTGGTCGGTGGCGAAGAGCCGCCCGCCCATCGGGCGGAAACCCGCGTCGGCCAGGTCCGGCAAGCGGACGTTCGAGCCTACGCGGCCTGAAAGCCAGGCCCGCAGGTCGCCTTCGTTGCCGGTGGTGATGTCCATGCCCACGCCGTGGTCGAGCGCGAGGAGGCGATAAGCCTGCATGGCGTCGGCCATGGGCGCGTTTCCGGTACCCATGCCGCGCGCGGCCCAACCACCCAGGCCACCCACGATCAGGCAGAGCAGCAGGCTCGCGGCGGTGGCCCAGCGGACCGCATGGCGGTGCCGCGCCCGGGCACGGATCTCGGCAGGGTCCAACTCGGCCGGAGCCTCCGAAAGGTCGCCAGCGAGCAGGGTGCGCAGCTGCTGGGCGTCCTGCCGCCAGCCCAGGACCTCGTCGGCTTCGTCGGGGTGCCGGGCGAGGTAACGCTCGACCTCGCCGCGACGCGGCCCGTCCAGGTGCCCGTCCACGTAGGCGTGGATGTCGTGTTCGCTCGGGGGTGTGGTGTTCATTTCAAGAGCCGCAGGGAAGGGGGCCGTACCTCGCCTTCGCCCAGCCGGCGCAAGGTGCGGCGGGCGCGGGATAGACGGGACATCACCGTGCCGATGGGGACTTGCAGGATGTCGGCGACCTCCTGGTAACTCATGCCCTCGACGGTGATCCAGATCAGGAGGCTGCGTTGTTCCGCCGGCAGCCCGGCAAACGCGGCCAGGGTGGAGTGGGCCGTGGCGACGCGTTCGGCGGAGGGCCAGCTGGCTTCCTCGTGGGCCAGCGAACCGAGCAGCCTGGCATAGCGGCCGGCGCGGCGCTTCCCATCGAGGAACAGCCGGTACAAGATCGAGAACAGCCAGGCGCGCAGGCTCTGGTCGTCACGCCTGGTGTGCCATCGGGTCAACGCCCGTTCGATCGTGGACTGGACCAGGTCGTCCGCCGCGCTCGAATCGCGGGCGAGCCACAACGCGAAGCGCCGCAGGCGCGGCAGCATCGTACGCAGGGCTTCATCGATTCCTGGATCGGACATGCGGGTCCCATACCGGGGGTGACTGGACGTGGGACGTCCACTGGAACGAATTATTCCCCTATCGGGAATAAAAGAGCCTGACGTACGTCCCACCCTGCAATGCCACCCCGAATAACTCACCGGCCGGAGAGATGACAATGCAAGAACCCGAGACGCGGCGCCCCCCGACACACGCCGCCTGGCGATGGGCACTGATCGGACTGGTCGTGGCCGGCTTCGCCGCCGCCTTCGGCTATGTGGGGGGATGGCTGGAGTCGGGGCGCCTGACCCCGAAGCGGATCATCGATGCGTTGCAGGCCAATGGGGGCGAATACCCCGGTTACCGCCGCAACCATGCCAAGGGCATCTGCGTGGCCGGCCGTTTCGAGTCGAGCGGCGCCCTAGCCGCCTATTCCACGGCACCCCTGTTCGCCCCCGGCGACACCCCCGTCGTAGGCCGTCTCGCGATTCCGGGCGGGAATCCCTATGCGGCGGACAGTTCCGTTCCCATTCGCAGCTTCGCCTTGCGCTTCGACCTTGCGGACGGGGAGCAGTGGCGCACCGGCATGAACGCCATGCCGGTCTTCCCCGTGGCCACGGCCCAGGCCTTCTACGACCTGCAAGTGGCGACGCATCCCGATCCCGCCACGGGCAAGCCGGACCCGGCCAAGCCGAAGGCGTTCTTCGCCGCGCATCCGGAGGCGGCGGCTTTCCTCGCCTGGGTGAAAACGGCCAAGCCTTCGGCGAGCTACGTGACCGAAACGTACGAAAGCATCAACGCGTTCTATCTGCGCGATGCGGCGGGGCAGCGCCACGCCGTGCGCTGGAAGGTCGTACCCGAGCAACCGCCGGGCGGCGACGGCGGTCCGGCCGCGGGTGATCCGGACTATCTGGCCGCGGACCTCGCGAAGCGCCTCGGTGAAGGTCCGCTGCGCTGGCACCTGCGCATGGTGTTCGCCGCCGACGGCGATCCGATCGACGACGCGACCAAGGCGTGGCCGGAAGACCGGCAAACGGTGGACGCGGGCACGATCGTGATCGACCACATGGAGGCACAGTCCGATGGACCCTGCCGCGACGTCAATTACGATCCCACCATCCTGCCGCGTGGCATCGAGGTGTCGAACGATCCGTTGCTCGTGGCCCGATCTGCGGCGTATGCGGATTCGTACCTGCGCCGCACCAGTGAGGAAGGCCACCTGCCCGGAACGGCCAGCCCGAAGGAGAACCACCCATGAGCCACGCAGACACCTTCCATCCGTTCGCCCGCGTGTTGCACTGGTTGATGGCGCTGGCCATTCTTTCCATGCTGTTCGTCGGCGCGGGCATGGTGACCTCGGTCGAAGCCAGGCACGCGTGGCTGTTGGCGATTCACAAGCCGCTGGGCATCACCATCTTCGTGCTCGCGTTGATCCGCCTCGGCTTCCGCCTGACCCATCCGGCACCGCCGCTTCCCGCGGATATGCCCGAATGGCAGAAACTGGCGGCGCACGCGTCGCACTGGTTGCTGTACGGGTTGATGATCGCGATGCCGCTGATCGGCTGGGGCATGTTGTCGGCGGGAAATTATCCGGTGACCCTGGGCGCGGGCCTGCGCCTGCCACCGATCCTGCCCTCCGACGCCGCGCTCTTCGCCTGGCTGCGCGAGGCGCATCGCTATCTCGCCTGGCTGTTCTTCCTGACCTTCCTCGCGCATATCGGCGCGGCGTTGATGCACGGGTTGATCCGTCGTGACGGAGTGCTCCAGTCGATGACCGGGGGGAAGCGATCCGCCTGACCGTCTCGACGAACGCCGCCATGCGGCACAATGGCCCGATGCGCCATGTGCTTGCCGCCACGCTGATCCTGCTCACCGGATGCCGCTCGCTCGGGTATTACGCCCATGTGACGCACGGGCAGGCCGCGCTGCTCGCCGAGCGCCGTTCCATCGACAAGGTGGTGGCCGATCCGAAGACGCCGGATACCACGCGCCGCCGCCTCACGCTGGCGCGTGAGGCGCGCCGCTTCGCTTCCACCGCGCTGGACCTGCCGGACAATCGCAGCTACACCTACTACGTGCAGCTGGATCGTCCGTGGGTGGCATGGAACGTGTTCGCGACGCCCGAGCTGTCGGTTTCCGCCGTGACGCATTGTTTCCCGGTCGCCGGCTGTGTCGCCTACCGGGGCTACTTCCGCAAGGACCTGGCCGACCGCGAAGCGGCACGTGAGCGGTCCCTGGGCAACGACGTGGCCATCGGCGAGGTGCCTGCCTATTCCACCCTCGGCTGGTTCGCCGACCCCATCCTCAGCAGCATGCTGCGCTGGGACGACGACGAACTGGCCGGCACCATCTTCCACGAACTGGCCCATCAGAAGATCTACGTGAAGAACGACTCCTCCTTCAACGAGTCGTTCGCCAGCTTCGTGGAGCGTGAAGGCCTGCGCGAGTGGCGGGATGCGAGGAAGCAGCCGGCACCGGACGAGAAGGGCGACGTACTGGAGCGGTCGTTCACCACGCAGGTGCTGGCCTTGCGCGATCGCCTCGCGGCGATCTATGCACAGCCATGGACGGACGAAGCGAAGCGGGTGGCCAAGGCGGAGGAGTTCGAGGACTTTCGCGGACGCTACCTCGCCTGGCGCGATGACGAGGCGGGCGGCGACCACCGTTACGACCGCTGGATGAGGCGGCCGCTGAACAACGCGACCCTGTTGCCGTTCGGCCTCTACGACACGTGGGTGGCTTCGTTCGCCGCGTTGTTCGCGGAGGTGGGCGGGGATTGGCGGGCGTTCTTCGCGCGGGTGGATGGCCTGGCGAGGCTGGCTCCGGTGGAGCGGACGGGTGAACTGGAAAGGTTGAGGGGCGCTGATCGCCGCTGAAGCGGCTCCCACAGGAGTTCTTACGGGCTCCTTGGGGGCAGGCCGGCGTTCACCAGGGGAAACACAGTGTCCGATGATGGACGTCCAGACGGCCAGTCGGCGGTGTAAGGTGGGCCGTCATGTGAACAGGTGCCATCCATGCCGCTTATATCCTCCTGGTTACGTATCCGCTTCTGGAAGCGCGTGGCGGCCGGTTTCGTGCTCGGCGCATTCGCCGGCTGGCTGTTGGGCCCGGCGGCCGCGACATGGTTCGGCCCCCTCGGGGAACTCTACGTCACCCTCATCAAGATGATCGCGGTGCCGCTGGTGTTCTTCGCGGTCTTGCATAGCGTATCGAGCCTGCACGGGGTGAAGGATGTCGCCGCGCTGGGTGGGCGTACCTTCGCCTGGTTCGCGGCGACGGCGACGCTCGCCGTGCTGGTGGGATTGCTCGTCGCACACGTCACCCAGCCCGGCCTGGGCGTGGAAGGACTCACCACGCCGGCGGGCTGGAAACCGAAGGCCGTGCCGGAGCCGGTCAAGGTCTTGCTGGACATCGTACCGGCCAATCCCTTCCGCGCCCTCAGCGAGGGCAAGATCCTGCAGGTGATTTTCTTCGCGGGGTTGCTCGGCCTGGCCCTGGTGAAGATCGGCGAGAAATCGGCGCGCCTGCGTGCGCTGGCCACCGAGGCGAACGATGGGATGATCCAGGTCACGCGCTTCGTGCTCGAGGTGACGCCGCTGGGCACGTTCGGCCTCATCGCCGCGCTGGTGGGCGCGTACGGCTTCGAGAAACTGTTGCCGCTGGCCACCTTCGTCGGCGCGCTCTATCTCGCCTGCGCCTTGCAGATCGTCGTGGTGTACGGCGGCCTGTTGCTCACGCACGGCCTCAATCCGCTCAAGTTTTTCCGCGCCGCGTTCCCCGCCATGCAGGTGGCCTTCACCTCGTCGTCGAGCTTCGCGGCGATGCCGATCGCGCTGCGCAGCGTGGTGGGCAACATGGGGGTGAAGGAGGAGTACGCGGCATTCGCGGTACCGCTGGGCGCGAGCATCAAGATGGACGGCTGTGGCGCGATCTACCCGGCCATCTCCGCCGTGTTCATCGCCCAGTATTTCCACCTCGACCTGCAGCCGGCGCAGTACATCGTGATCCTGCTGGCCTCCGTGCTCGGCTCTTTCGGCACCGCCGGCGTGCCCGGCACGGCCATGGTGATGGTCGCGCTCGTGCTCAGTTCCGCCGGCTTGCCCTTGGAAGGCATCGGCTACCTCGTCGCGATCGACCGCATCCTCGACATGATGCGCACGATGACCAATGTCACCGGCCAGATGGTGGTCCCGGTGCTGGTCGCGCGGGAGCGGGGGATTCTCGACATGGAGGTCTACAACCGTGCGTCGAGCGACCTTGTGGTCGAGGGGGAGCGGGCCTGAGGGGCCGATATCGCCGCTGAAGCGGCTCCCACACAAGCTGGCGGCTAGCGGGTGGCGGCTAGGGGCTTGTGTGGGAGGTTTCCTGTGGGAGCCGCTTCAGCGGCGATGGCTCAGGGCGAGACCTTCCGCCCCGCCATATGCTTCAGATACGCCACCAGGTCGTCCAGGTCCGCATCCGACAATACCTTCGGGTCGAACCCGGGCATCTTCGCCTGCGGCCAGCGGCGCAGGTTCTGCGGGTTTCGCACCAGCGTGCGCAGCATGTCCCCGCGAAGGTATTCGGTCGGGCTGTGAGGGATGTTGAGGTCCGGTCCCAGCTTCGCGTCGCCCTGGCCATTGAGCGTGTGGCAACTGATGCAGTTGCGTTGAAAGACCGCGAAACCACGCCGCTCCGGCGCATGGGCGGGTAGCCCAGCGGCCGGCTGCATCGCCGGGAAACGTGCCGCGGGATCGGCCAGCACCTTGATCGACGCCACCTGGTAAGGCCACTGCTCGGGCCCCACGTGGCCTGCCTCGGGATGCAGCCAGACGAGGTAGAAGGGTCCCGCGCTGGGCTTTCCCTCGCCGAGCTTCGGCCATGGCTTGTCTGCCGGCTCGATGGCGAGCCATGCCTCGGCACCGCCGGCGCCCAGGACGAGCGAGGCGGGCATCTCGGCGGTGAATCCGTCCAGCGCCACGAATTGCAGGTGGCCGCCGGCCGGGACCCCATCGAGCAGGGCTTTCAACGGTATCGCGCGATAACGCATGGCGGCGTGATACGAGACATCCCCGACGACCTGGATGTCCCGGGCGTCCGGCCGCGCGAGCAGTTGTTCCGTGCTCAGCCGGCGCGCCCCGGTTCCGGTGTCGACGGTAAGCGTGGCGGCGAGGGTGAGATGGGCGTAAACGAGGAGCATCAGGCCGATGACGAGGCGCACACGGAATCCTTGAGGCGTTTTGGCGAGGGGGCGAGGTGTCGCGGTACCCTCGGATTATCGCTCCGGCGACCCCATCTCGTGCATTCGACCCGTTCACGGATTTCCCCATGGCCGATACCAGCGTTCCCGACTTCTTCCAGCGCTTCCCCATGCGACGCATCGTCGACGTGGCGCTGGATGAGGATCTCGCGGCCGATGACAACCGCATCGCCATCCTGTTCCTGTGGGGGCGTGATTGCCCCAATTGCGATATCGCGAAACGACAGATACTGCTCACGCCGGACCGTTTCGTCTGGCCAGAGGTACGCTGGTTGCACGACAACGTCTACGACGATCCGAGCATGGGCACTCGTTTCGGCCTGCACGGCATCCCGGCTTTCTTCCTTTTCCATCGTGGCAGGAAACTCGGCCGCATCACCTCGTGGCCCGGCACCCAGCCGTTCGTGGATGCGGTGAACCGGCAGATCGCCGCCACGGGTGCCAGCGCATGATCATCCGGTCGCTGCTCGATACCGACCTCTACAAGTTCACCATGATGCAGGTGGTGCTGCATCAGTACCCGGCCGCACAGGTGGAATACCGCTTCCGTTGCCGCACGCCCGGCGTCGACCTGGCTCCGCTCGTGGGGCGTATCCGCGACGAACTGCATGGATTGTGTTCGTTGCGCTTCACCGAGGAAGAACTGGCCTATCTGGGCAGCCTGCGTTTCATCGACAGCGACTTCGTGGACTTCCTCGGCCTGTTCCAGCTCAACGCGAAATACGTCACCGTGGAGCCATCGGCGAAGGGCAACGGCGAGATCGAGATCGTGATCGCCGGACCGTGGTTGCACACCATCATGTTCGAGGTGCCGCTACTGGCCATCGTCAACGAACTGTACTACCGGGCCACCTACCCCGGCCTGGCACTCGACGAGGGCAGGGCAAGGCTGCGATCAAAGATCGAACTGCTCCGCGATACTCGCGGTTACGAAGGTGCCCGCATCGCCGATTACGGCACGCGCCGGCGCTTTTCGCAGGCCTGGCACGAGGAAATGCTAGGGGTCATGAAACACGACCTGGGTGCGCAGTTGGCGGGCACGAGCAACGTCTGGCTGGCCATGCGGCTCGGGCTGGTCCCGATCGGCAGCATGGCGCACGAGTACCTTCAGGCTTTCCAGTCGCTGGGGCCGCGCCTGCGCGATTCGCAGACGGCGGCGCTGGAGGCATGGGCGCGCGAGTATCGTGGCGACCTGGGCATCGCGTTGTCGGATGTCTACGGCCTCGACGCCTTCCTGCGCGACTTCGACATGTATTTCTGCAAGCTGTTCGACGGAGCGCGCCACGATTCGGGCGACCCTATCGTGTGGGGAGACCGCGTGCTGGCGCACTACGAGGCGAACCGCGTCGACCCGCGGACGAAGACGCTGGTATTCAGCGACAGCCTGGACATCCCGCGCGTGATGGAGCTCTACCGGCACTTCGCCGGGCGCTGCCTGTTGTCATTCGGCGTGGGTACCAACCTCACAAACGACGTGGGCCCGGAGCCGATCAACATCGTGATCAAGATGACCCGTTGCAACGGCCAGCCGGTGGCCAAGCTTTCCGATTCGCCGGGCAAGAGCATGGGAACCGAAGACCCGGACTACACCGCGTATCTGCGCCGGGTCTTCGAGATGCCGGCTCAGAACGCCGGCAACACCGCACCGCCGTAGTTCTTCTCGATGAAGGCCTTCACCTCCGGCGAGGTCAGCGCCTTGGCCAGCTTCTGCACGCGCGGATCGTCCTTGTTGTCCTGTCGCGAGACGAGGAAGTTCACGTACGGTGAATCCTTGTCTTCCAGCAGCAAGGCATCCTTCACCGGGTTGAGCTTGGCGGCGAGCGCGTAGTTGGTGTTGATGAGGGCCAGGTCGACCTCGCCCAGCACGCGCGGCAGCATCGCCGCCTCGAGCTCACGGAACTTGAGGTTTTTCGGGTTGGTGGCGATGTCCTTGAGCGTCGCCAGCCGGTCGCCCGGGTTCTTCAGCGTGATCAGGCCATGCTTCGCCAACAGCAACAGCGCCCGGCTGTTGTTGCTGGGATCGTTGGGAATGACGACGTCCGCGCCATCGGGGAGCTGGTCGATCGAGGTGTACTTGCGCGAGTACGCGCCGAACGGCTCGATATGCACGCCCACGACCTTCACCAGGTTCGTGCCGCGCTCGCGGTTGAAGGCGTCGAGGTAGGGCTCGGTCTGGAAGAAGTTCACGTCGAGCTGCTTCTGCGCGACCTGCATGTTCGGCTGCACGTAGTCGGTGAACACGCGGATCTCCAGGTTCACCCCCTCGCGGGCCAGCAGGGGCTTGATCTCCTTGAGGATCTCCGCATGCGGCACCGGCGTGGCGGCGACGGTGAGGGTCGCCTCGCCCGGACCTGTCTCCTTGTCGGCACCGCTGCCGCCCGAACAGCCGGCGACCATGAACGTGAGGGCGGCGGCGAGCGGGAGCAGGTACTTCTTCATGGGGGGCGTCCATCGCGAATGTTGCGGTGCGACAGCATAGACGTCCATACCGCCGGATGCAAAGCCGGCCCCGGCATGGTCAGCGCCGGCTGTAACGGCTTACCAGTCGATCGCCGAGCGACTGCAGGACCTGTACCAGCACCACGAGCAGCGCGACGGTGACGAGCATGTAGTCGGGCTTGTATCCGTTGTAACCGTACTGGTAGGCGAGGGCGCCGAGGCCTCCGGCCCCGACGATGCCTCCCATCGCCGTGTAGCCGACCAGGGCCACGGCGGTGACGGTGGTGCTGGCGACCAGGCCGGCGCGGGCCTCCGGCAGTAGCACCCGGGTGACGATCTGCGTCGTCGTCGCGCCCATGGCCTGGCTTGCTTCGATGACACCGCGATCCACTTCGCGCAGCGCCGTCTCCACCAGTCGCGCGAAGAAGGGGGCCGCGCCGATCACCAGCGGGACGATCGCGCCGCGAATGCCGATGCTCACGCCCGTGATGGCCTGTGTGACAGGGATCAACAGGATCATGAGGATGATGAAGGGAATCGACCGCAGCACGTTCACCACGAGAGAAAGGACGGCATAGAGCTTCGGCCTGGCGTGCAGCTGGCCCTTGGCGGTGAGGAACAGCCATACGCCCAGCGGCAAGCCGAGCACGATGGTGAACAGCAGCGATCCGCCGAGCATCAGCAGGGTATCGATGCATGCCTGGCCGATCTCGGGCCAGTCGATGTTGGGAAACAGGGCCTGCATGGGGCTCATCGCGCCACCTCCTCGATGTCGACGCCCGCGTCGCGAATCTGCACGAGCGCATCGTCCAGGCGCTCGCCATGCATGGCGAGCGTCAGCTGGCCGTAGGGCACGTCCTTGATCCGGTCGACACGGCCGGAAAGGAGGTTGTATTCCACGCCGGTATCGCGGACCACGCGCGAGAGCAGCGGCGAGTACGTGGCCTCGCCACGGAAGGAGAGCCGGAACAGCCTGCCCGGCACGCCGGGAAACTCCGCGCCGCGTCCCTCGCGGTGATCCGCCTCGGCCACGAAGCGGCGCGTCGTGGGATGTTGCGGATGCAGGAACACGTCGGCCACCGGTCCGAGTTCGACGACGTTGCCGCCGTCGAGCACGGCGACCCGGTCGCAGACACGACGGATCACGTCCATCTCGTGGGTGATAAGCACGATCGTCAGTCCGAGCCGGCGGTTGATGTCGGCCAGCAGTTCCAGCACCGATGCCGTGGTCTGCGGGTCCAGGGCGCTGGTGGCCTCGTCGCAAAGCAGGATCGACGGGCGGCACGCCAGCGCCCGCGCGATGCCGACGCGTTGCTTCTGCCCGCCGGACAGCTGCGCCGGGTACTTGCGTGCGTGCGCGGTCAGCCCGACCAGGTCCAGCAGTTCATCCACGCGCGCGACGATCGCCGCATCGTCCACGCCGCCCTGGAGACGCAGCGGGAAAGCGACGTTGTCGGCCACCGTTCGCGAGGAAAGCAGGTTGAAGTGCTGGAAGATCATGCCGATGCCCGAGCGCAGCTTGCGCAACTCGGCACCCTGGGCGGCGGTGACGTCGCGGCCGTCGATGAACACCTTTCCCGCGGTGGGACGCTCCAGCAGGTTGACCAGCCGGAGCAGGGTGGACTTGCCGGCACCGGAGTGGCCGATGATGCCGAACACCTCGCCCGCCTCGATGGTGAGGTCCACGGGTTGCAGGGCGGGCACGAGCGCTCCGTCCACACGGTAGGACTTGGACGCGGCGGCGAAACGGATCACGGGCTTTGGCTCTCCGGCCGGAAAGACGTCCATGGTATCCGAACCCGGGGCAAGGGCGCCGCGCGGGGCGTAGACTGCGCGTATCCACCAACGAAGGGAGCGCGCATGGCCAGCATCTACGATTTCTCCGCCGTCGATATCGACGGCAACGAGCGCTCGCTCGCCGAGTTTCGCGGCAAGGCGTTGCTGGTGGTCAATGTGGCTTCCAAGTGTGGCTTCACGCCGCAGTACAAGGGCCTGGAAGAGTTGCAGAAGGCCTGGCACGAGCGCGGCTTCGAGGTGCTCGGGTTTCCGTGCGACCAGTTCGGCCACCAGGAACCGGGCAACGAAGCGGAAATCCGCGACTTCTGCTCGCTGACCTACGACGTGAGCTTTCCCATGTTCTCGAAGATCGAGGTCAACGGCGACGGCGCGCATCCGCTGTATCGCTGGCTGAAGGCGGAGAAGAAAGGCGTGCTGGGCACCGAGGGCATCAAGTGGAACTTCACCAAGTTCCTGGTCGACCGGGAAGGACAGGTGGTGGAACGCTATGCCCCGACCGACACGCCGGAGAAGATCGGCAAGGACCTGCCGAAGGTGCTCGGCTGAGGGTATCCCTCGCCGCTGGTGCGGCGATGCGCTGAACCGGCTGTTCTTGTGGGAGCCGCTTCAGCGGCGACGCCCTACAGCCGCTGCGCCACCTCGGCCAGCATGACGGCGATCGCATCGACGTCCGCCGAGGCCGAAGGCACCGGCTCCGCGCTCTTCGCCGGCGGCCGGTAATTGTTCAGCAGGATCGCGAAAGCGAGGCGTTGGCCGCTCCGCGTGGTGACGTAGCCGGCCAACGCGTTCACGAAACTCATGCTGCCCGTCTTCGCCACCACGTTGCCTTCGGCGGCCGTGCCGCGCATGCGGCCGGCGAGCGTGCCGTCGACACCCGCCACCGGAAGCAGCCCACGCCAGGTCTGGGCGATCGGCGAGGTATCCATCAGCGTCAGCAGCCGGGTCAGCGACGCCGCCGTCGTCAGGTCGTGGCGCGAAAGACCGGTGCCTTCGTCCAGTGCCGTCGACGAGGGACCGATGCCGCGTGCCGCCAGCCATGCCGCGATCGCGGCGGCGGCGCTGTCCTCGGCGCGCGTATCGCTGGCGCCCGATGACTCCAGGCCGGAGAGAAGGAAGACGCTTTGCAGGTAGAGGTTCTGCGAGCGCTTCAGGCCGATGCGGAGGATGTCCGCGAGCGTGGGCGAAGGGAACGAGGCGACGGTCGGCCCGTCGGGCGGCGACACCGGCCATTGCACGCTGCGCGCTTCGCCATCCACGCGCAGGCCCTGCCGCTCCAGCGCGGCTTGCAGGCGCCGGGCGGCGGTGAGTGCGGGGTCCGGGATCGACAAGCGCGAGCGGCTCGGCGTTCCGCCTTCGGCCACGCCACCGAGCACATGCAGCGTGGCGGTACCCGGTGCGCGGTAGAGTTCGAGGCCCTTCGCCGGTTGGACGGCGATCGTCGTGGCCGCGTCCTCGGGCGTCACGTCGATCCCATTCGGCGACACGCTCGCGGTCATCGTGTTTTCGTCGATATCGAGGCCACCGGCCTGCGCGCCGTAATACGCCTGCAAATCGCCTGCTTCCCAGCCACTGCCGATGGGCGGACCACGAAACGCCGTGTCGTCGCCGACGATGCCGCCGTCGATGCGGTGGATGCCTTGTTCGCGAAGGATCGTGGCGAGCGTATCGGCCCAGGCGTTGCCGGCCAGTGTCGGATCGCCGCGACCGCGCAGGACGAGCGGTCCGCGCAGCCGGCCGCGTCGTAGTTCGCCGGCGGCGATGAGGTCGGTATGCGTGCGGTAGTCCGCGCCGAGGCGGTCGAGGGCGAAGGCGGCGGTATAGAGCTTGGCGGTGGATGCGGGCAGGAGCAGGCGGCCGTCGTCATGGGCGTAGACCGTGCGGCCGTCATCCAGCGAGACCACCGAGATGCCCCATGACGCGGCGGCGAAGCGGGGCTCGGCCAGGTGTTGGTCGATGCGCTGGGCGAGGGTTTCGGCTTGTGTGACGGTGCTCAGCGATAGCAGGAGGGCAGTGAGGCAGGCGAGGCTGCGGTGTCGCCTATCGCCCCGACCCGAAGCCATCACCCCAGCCAAGACGGTTGGCCCTTGTCGAGGAAGGCCGAGAGTCCGTCCTGCCCCTCGGCCGAAACGCGAAGACGGGCGATCGACGCAGCGTTGGCCGCGTCCGTCGTCTCCATGGCCGCGGGTTCCATCCCCGCCATGCCCAATGCAAGACGCTTCGCCTCCCGCTGCGCCATCGGCCCGCCCTTGGCCAGGAAGCCCAGGACACGTTCGACCGCGGCATCCAGTTCCTCGCCATGGACTACCTCGTGGAGCAGGCCCATCGACAGGGCGGCCGCCGTATCGAATACCTCGCCGGTGACGAAGAGCCGGCGGGCCCTGCGCAAGCCGATGGCGGCGATGACGTAGGGCGAGATCACCGCCGGCACGAGGCCGAGTTTCACCTCGGAAAGGGCGAACTTCGCGCCATGCGCCCCGATGGCGATATCGCAGCAGGCGATCAATCCCACGCCGCCGCCGAATGCCGCGCCGTTCACCCGGGCGATCGTCGGCTTCGACAGGAACTGGAGGCGGCGCATCAGCGTGGCGAGGCGTAGCGAATCCTCGCGGTTATCGGCTTCGGAGGCCTGGGCCATGCCACGCATCCAGCGCAGATCGGCGCCCGCCGAGAAACTGGCGCCGGCACCGGTCAATACCACCGCGCGCACCGTGTCGTCGGCGTCCACGGCCTCGATGACCGCGGTGAGTTCCGCGATCAGGCCGTCGTCGAAGGCGTTGTGCACTTCCGGGCGATTCATGACCAGGTGGGCGATGCTGCCCTGGCGGACCAGTTCGACGGCTGACATGGCGGAACTCCTGTTTCGAGCCGCCGATCATAACGGCGCGATGGGTTGAAAGGCGGGTGGCCCTTTCCCGGTCCAGTATCCGATGCCCCCACGGCAGGCCGCCGATCCACAAGTTCTTGCGTTGGATGCAGCCCTGCCGGCAAAGGCATATAATGCGAACAGTTCTTATTTGAGTAAGCCCAGTGCGCCTCTCAGACGCGCCGAAAGGTGCCCAAGCCGTGGTCCAGTCCGTCACCGATGCCCATCCGTCCGATCCGATCGCCCAGCGCCTGCGCGATCTCGGCTTCGTCGCCGGCGAACCGGTTCGCCTGGTGGCGCGCGGGCCGCTCGGCGGCGACCCGCTGTTGATCCAGATCGGCTCGACGCGTTTCGCCTTGCGCAAGACGGAAGCCGCGCGGGTGGAAGTGTACGTGGGCGGTGCGGCATGAGCGCCATCGCGATGCGCATCGCGCTCGTGGGCAATCCGAACTGCGGCAAGACGGCGCTGTTCAACCAGCTCACCGGCGGTCGGCAGAAGGTCGCCAACTACGCGGGCGTCACGGTCGAGCGCAAGGAGGGACGTTTCGTCGCGCCCTCCGGACGGACGCTGCACATCCTCGACCTGCCCGGTGCATACAGCTTCGATGCCACGAGCCCCGACGAGGCCATCACCCGTGACGTCTGCCACGGACGCTATCCGGGCGAGGCCGCTCCCGACCTCATCGTCTGCGTCGCCGACGCCACCAACCTGCGCCTGCACCTGCGCTTCGTGCTGGAAGTGCGCCGCCTGGGCCGTCCGGTGGTGCTCGCGCTCAACATGATGGACGCGGCCCGCCGGCGCGGTATCGCGATCGACGTCGATGGTTTGTCGCGTCGTCTCGGCGTTCCGGTGGTCGAAACGATCGCGGTGAAGCGCGGTGGCGCGAAGGCGCTGATGGAGCGTATCGACGCCAGCGTGCCCGAGGTGACGCCGGCTCCGATCGACGAGGCCGGCGTCGAGCAACTGCACGCGGAAGTGCGCTCCATCCTTGCCGATACGGTGACGTTGCCGCGCGACACGGTGGCCCTCGACGATGCCATCGACCGCTGGGCGCTGCATCCGGTATTTGGCCTGGCGATCCTCGCCACGCTGATGTTCTTCATCTTCCAGGCCGTGTTCTCGTGGGCGCAGCCGGTGATGGACGGGATCGAGGCGGGCATCGCCGCGCTGGGCAACTGGGTCACCGGGTTCCTCCCGGCGGACAGCGCGTTGCACAGCCTGCTCAACGACGGCGTGTTCGCCGGCCTGGGCGCGGTGCTCGTGTTCCTGCCGCAGATCCTGATCCTGTTCCTGTTCATCCTCGTGCTGGAGGAATCCGGGTACCTGCCGCGCGCGGCCTTCCTGCTCGACAAGATGATGTTCCGCGTCGGCCTGACGGGCAGGGCGTTCATCCCGCTGCTGTCGAGCTTCGCCTGCGCCATTCCCGGCATCATGGCCACGCGCAGCATCCAGGACCCGCGCGACCGCCTGACGACGATCCTCGTCGCGCCGCTGATGACCTGCTCCGCGCGCCTGCCGGTCTACACGCTGCTGATAGCGGCGTTCATCCCGAACCACGCCGTGTGGGGCGTCTTCAACCTCCAGGGCATCGTGCTCTTCACGCTGTATTTCGCGGGTATCTTCAGCGCGCTGGCGGTGGCCTTCGTGATCAAGCGCATGCGCAAGGACAAGAGCGAACACACGCTGATCATGGAGCTTCCGTCGTACCGCCTGCCCAACGTGCGCGACATCGGCCTCGGTCTGTGGGAGCGCGCCATGATCTTCCTCAAGCGCGTGGGCGGCATCATCCTGGCGCTCACCGTGCTGTTGTGGTTCCTGTCGAGCTTCCCGGGGCCGCCGCCGGGCGCCACGCAGCCCGCGATCGATTACAGCATCGCCGGGCGCCTCGGCCGCATGCTCGAATACGTGTTCTCGCCGATCGGGTTCAACTGGCAGATCTGCGTCGCCCTGGTGCCCGGCCTGGCCGCGCGCGAAGTGGCCGTCGCAGCGCTCGGCACCGTCTACGCGATGTCGGGCAGCGACGACGCCGTGGCCTCGCAACTCGGCCCGGTCATCGCCCACCAGTGGTCGCTGGCCACCGCGCTTTCGCTGCTGGCGTGGTATGTCTTCGCGCCGCAGTGCATGTCCACGCTGGCGGTGATCCGCCGCGAAACCAATTCCTGGCGCAACGTCGCCGTGGCGGCCGGTTACCTGTTCGGGCTCGCCTACCTCGCGTCGCTGGCCACCTATCAGATCGCGAGGGCGCTCACATGAGCACGTTCGAACTGGTCCAGGCTGCGATCATCGTGCTCGTCGTCGCGACGAGCGCGTACGTGGCGTTCCGCAAGCTCTTGCCGAAGACCTCGACGCGCATCATGGCGCGGGTGTCGGCCAGCCTGAACCGGCCAGGACGCGCGGGTGTCGTGCGTTCCCTCGGTCGGCGCCTGCAACCCGCGGCAGCCACCGGCAGTTGCGGTGACGGCTGCGGTTCGTGCGGAAGCTGCGGGCCCGTGGCGCCGAAGCCCGAGGCCCAGCCGCTGCATTTCAAGCCGCGGAACTGAGGTTGCGGCTGGAAGCGGGGCGGAGTACAGGCCGCGCGTATCGCCGCTGAAGCGGCTCCCACAAAGACGCGAGCTATTTCTGTGGGAGCCGCTTCAGCGGCGATATGAGCCTTCAGTCCGAAGGCGGCGCCTGGTCGACTGGCGACGGCCCGCGTTTCCTGCGCTGGCGCAGGCTCCACCAGCTCACGGCCAGGTTCACGGTGAACCATGCGCCGATAAGGGCCAGCGGCCATGCGATCACCGCGGGCCAGAGCACTCCGACCACCGTCAGCAGCAAGGCCGCCGCCGCGCCGGCGAGCAGCGGCCCGGTTTCGGTGTCTCCCAACACCCGGTGCTGGGTGATCGCCGCACCCACGGTGTTGGCGATGCGCAACGCGCCGGCGGCCGCACGTCCGGAACTTCCGCCGCTTCGCCGGGGGCGTGGCGGGCGTGGTGAACGGCTGCGCAGGCGTTCGTTGCCGGCACGATAGCGCGGCCGGTGCAGCAGGATTTCCGTGGCGTTCTCCAGGTCCGCTTCGTACTGGTGCGCCAGTTGCGTGGCGAAGCCCGCATCCTCGACCGCGACATCGATTTCGCGGTTGCCCAACCAGCTCGCGATATTGAGGTTGGACGATCCCACCCGTGCCCAACGTCCGTCGGCCACGGCCGTTTTCGCATGCAGCATGGAACCGTTCCATTCGAACACACGGATGCCCGCCTTCAGCAACGGCCGGTAACCCGAACGCGACATGCCGGCCACCACCGGGATATCGCTGCTTCCCGGTACCAGCAGGCGCACGTCGACGCCATCGCGGGCCGCGGCGCACAACGCCTGGACGTAAGGCGCCACGCCGACGAAATAGGCGTCGGTAAGCCACAGTGTTTGCCGCGCCATGGCCGCGACCATCTGGTCCAGGCGATACATGCCGGCCGTGCTGGGTTGGGTGGCGATCACGCGCAATGAGACATCGCCGGCGGCGATGCCGGTCGCGGGAAGCAGGCGGTCGTCTTCCGGCAGCGGTTCTCCGGCTTCGCGCCAGCTGTCGGCGAAGGCATGTTCGATCTCGGCGATCGCCGGACCACGCAGCCTCACGCCGGTATCGCGCCATGGCGGAACGTTACGCGACGGATCGCCCAGCCATTTCTCGCTGAGGCACACGCCCGAAAGAAAACCGACCTCACCGTCCACCACCAGCACCTTGCGATGATCGCGGCTCACCCACCCGAAGGAGCTGCCCAGCCTGGGCGGGTTGTAGATGCGGACCTGTCCGCCGGCCTCGCGCAGCGGCGTCCAGAAGGAGGATCGCGACTGGCCCAGGCAACCGATCCAGTCACCGATCACCGCCACGAAGACGCCGGCCCTGGCTCGCTCCACCAGCGCGTCGCGGAAGGCCTTGCCGATGCGGTCGTCGCGGATGATGTAGTTCTCGAAGAACACGTGGCGGCGCGCGGCTGCGATCGCCGCCAGCCACGCGTCGAAGTGGGCTTGCGCATCGATCAACAACTCGACCGCGTTGCCACCGATCAGCGGTGCTCCCGCGCTGCGGCTCAATGCCTGTTCGGCGAACAGGCGGCTGGAAAACCCTGTGCTGCGGTGACGGACGTTCATGGCGTCGAGTGTATCGGCATCTGGCATCATCGCCGCCATGGCATCGATACCGCGTGACCGAGACACCGAAGCCGCCGTCGAGGCGATCCTGCAGCGCACGGGTGGCCATCCCCGGGTGGCGGCGCCCCTGGGCCTGGGCAAGCCGCATGCCTTGCTCAATGCCCTCTACCGCGCGGTGCAGGGACGCGACGACCGCTCGCTGACGATTTTCACGGCGCTGTCGTTGACCCGGCCATCACCGGGAAAGGGGCTGGCCGCTCGCTTCGCCGCGCCCTTCCTCGCCCGCCATTTCGGCGAGGGCTACATGGACCTCGACCATGCGATCGCACAGGCCCGTGATGCGCTGCCGGCAAACATCCATGTGCATGAGTTCTACATGCAATCCGGCGCGCTGCTCGGGTCCGGCTCGGCGCAGCGTGACTACATCAGCCAGAACTACACGCACGTGGCTCGCGACCTGGTGGGGCGCGATATCGACGTGCTGGTCCAGCTGGTGGCGTTGCGCGACGGCCGGATCAGCCTCTCGTCGAACCCGGACCTGACCTTCGACTTCCTCGACGACCTGGCGCGGGCGGGCAAGCCGAAACCGTTCTGCGTCGCCGTCGCCCATCCTGACATGCCTTACGTCAGTGGCCATGCGGAAGCGGAAGACGGCCTCTTCGACCTGCTCGTCGAGCCCGAGGTCTCGCCGCCGCTGTTCGCCTTGCCGCGTTCGCCGATCGAACCGGCGGAGTTCGCGCTCGGCATGCATGCGAGCGCGCTGGTGATGGATGGCGGCACGCTGCAGATCGGTATCGGCGCCTTGTCGGACGCGCTGGTGCGCGGGCTCCTCCTGCGGCACGAACAGAACGGCGCCTGGCGCGAAGGCCTCGGTGCCCTCGATACCACGGGGGGCACGCGCCGATGCATGGATGGCTGGGGCGGAGGCTCCGCCTTCACGACAGGCCTGTACGGCGCGAGCGAAATGGTGATGGACGGCTTCATGCACCTGCAGCGCGCAGGCGTCCTGCGCCGGCGCGCCTATGACGATATGGAGCGCGAGCGTCGCGCGGCGGCGGGGGAAGACGTCGGCGCGGCAGGAGGTCATTACCTGCGCGGGGCGTTCCTGCTCGGTTCGCGCGAGCTGTATGCCTGGATGCACCGCTCGGAAATCGACGATCCCGACGCGATCGACATGTGCCGCGTGTCCAACGTCAATCACCTATACGGCGATCACCAGCCGCTGGCCGCCTTGCAGCGTCGCGGCGCCCGTTTCTTCAACACCTGCATGATGGCGACATTGACCGGAGCCGCCGTCTCGGATGGGTTGGAGGACGGCCGTGTCGTGAGCGGCGTCGGTGGACAGTTCAACTTCGTGGCGATGGCGCATGAACTTCCCGGCGGGCGCTCGATCCTGCTGCTGCGTGCCACGCGCGGCAAGGGGCGCAAGGTGGCGTCGAACATTCGCTTCAACTATGGGCATACAACCATCCCGCGCCATTTGCGCGATGTCTATGTCACCGAATATGGCGTGGCCGACCTGCGTGGCCTGTCGGACGAGGCATGCGTGGAAGCGATGTTGTCGATCGCCGACGCGCGCTTCGTGGACGGGCTGGTGGAACAGGCCAAGAGGGCCGGGAAGCTCCGGCCGGATTTCGTCGTGCCCGAGGCCTGGCGGGGGCATACGCCCGAGGGCCTGGCGGCGGCGCTGGAGCCGATGCGGCGGCGCGGGTTGCTCGACCCTTTCCCCTTCGGTAGCGATTTCACCGATGTGGAGCGGCGGCTGTTGCCCGCGCTGGGCTGGCTGCGCGACGCGGGGAAGGGGACGTTGCTGCGGGCGTTGCTGGCGCCGGGCCGGCCGGTGGACGGTGAAGGCGAGGCGTTGGAGCGGCTGGGGTTGGGACGGCCTGGCTCGGTCGTGGAGCGAGTGGAGCGACGATTGGTCCAGGCGGCCCTGCGGCGGCAGGTGCGGCCACCACCCGTCCGGACACCGCGGCAAGCCTGAATCGCCGACAGGGTCGGCTCCCACCGGGTTGCCGCGCCTGGGTGGGAGGCTGGCCCCAGTCTGGTAGGAAGCCGGCCTCAGTCTGGTAGGAAAGCTGGCCTCAGCCTGGTGGGGAAGCTGGCCAGTCTGGTGGGGAAGCTGGCCTCAGTCTGGTGGGAGCCGACCTTGTCGGCGATCCCGCGGCAGCGGGCCAGGGTGCGGCAAGCTCCCATCGCCGCTGAAGCGGCTCCCACAACAGCTCCCATAACCAGCTCCCACGACGGCTGCCACAACCAAAGTCTCGACCAAAACCTCGACCCGCTTCGGCGGTCGGCGAGCGGTCATGACGATGCGCTAAAATGGGCAGCTATGACCGAAGACCTCACCAGCCGCCCGCGTCCCGCGGAAGCCGGCGCCCGCCGCCCCAGTACGGGAGTCCTGATCGACCGTGTCCACGTCGGTGGTGGGGCCCCGATCGTCGTCCAGTCGATGACCAACACCGACACCGAGGACCCGGCATCCACGGCGAAGCAGGTGGCCGAACTGGCCCGTGCCGGTTCCGAACTGGTCCGCATCACGGTGAATACGCCGGCTGCCGCCGCAGCGGTGCCGCGTATCCGCGAACGCCTCGACATGATGGGCGTCTCCGTGCCGTTGATCGGCGATTTCCACTACAACGGCCACCAGCTGCTCGAAGGCGAGCCGGCCTGTGCCGAGGCGCTGGCCAAGTACCGCATCAACCCGGGCAACGTCGGCTTCGGCAAGAAGAAGGATTCGCAGTTCGCCTCGATCATCGAGATGGCCATCCGCTACGGCAAGCCGGTGCGCATCGGCGCCAACTGGGGTTCGCTCGACCAGTCGATGGTCGCCGCCCTGATGGACGAGAACGCCAGGCGCGCGCAACCGTGGGACGCGGGCCACGTGGCCCGCGAAGCGCTGATCCGTTCGGCGCTGGATTCAGCGGCCCGCGCGGAAGACCTCGGCTTGCCGCGCGACCGCATCATCCTGTCGTGCAAGGTATCCGGCGTGCAGGAGCTGATCGCGGTCTATCGCGATCTCGCGCGCCGTGCCGATTACGCGCTGCACCTCGGCCTCACCGAGGCGGGCATGGGCTCCAAGGGCATCACCGCGTCCAGCGCCGCGCTGGGCGTGCTGCTGCAAGAGGGCATCGGCGACACCATCCGCATCTCGCTCACGCCCGAGCCGGGCCAGTCGCGCACGGCCGAGGTGATCGTCGCGCAGGAGCTGTTGCAGACGATGGGCCTGCGTGCGTTCACCCCCCTGGTCACGGCGTGCCCGGGGTGTGGCCGCACCACCAGCGAATTCTTCCAGGAACTGGCGAAGACGGTGCAGGGCCACGTGCGCGAGCAGATGCCCCTGTGGCGCGTGAAATACGACGGCGTGGAAAACCTGACGCTCGCCGTCATGGGTTGCGTGGTGAACGGTCCGGGCGAATCCAAGCATGCCAACATCGGCATCTCGCTCCCCGGCAACGGCGAAGCGCCGTCTGCGCCGGTATTCATCGATGGCGAAAAGGCCATGACCCTGCGTGGCGACAACATCGCCGACGAGTTCGTCGCGATCCTCGACAACTACGTCGAAACCCACTACGCCGCGCGCGGCGACTGATCGTCACGCCTCGCATGCGGGGCCGTCCGTCATGATGACGGGCGGTCCGACCCGCAGGAGACAGGCATGGCATACACGATCCCGAACCTCGCCCTCAACGACGGCAACAGCGCGCCCCAGATCGGTTTCGGCGTGTTCCAGATTCCCGATGCGGAGACGGCGGATGCCGTCGCGCACGCGCTTTCCGCCGGCTACCGCTCGATCGACACGGCCGCCATCTACGGTAACGAGGCCGGCGTTCGAAAGGGCATCGAACGTTCCGGCGTACCGCGCGGCGAGATCTTCCTCACCACCAAGCTATGGAACGCCGAGCAGGGCTTCGATGAAACGCTGCGCGCGTTCGACGCCAGCCTGGAAAAGCTCGGCACCGATTACGTCGACATGTACCTCATCCATTGGCCGACGCCGAAACGCGATCGCTACGTGGATACGTGGAGGGCCTTCATCCGCTTGCGCGAGGAAGGCCGCGTCCGCTCCATCGGCGTATCGAACTTCCAGCCCGCCCACCTCGACCGCATCGTCGAGGAAACCGGCGTGGTGCCGGTGGTGAACCAGATCGAGCTGCACCCGGATTTCGGCCAGCGCGACGTGGTGGCCGCCAACCAGCGGCACAAGATCGTCACCGAATCGTGGAGCCCGCTAGGCCAGGGCGGTGACCTGCTGAAACAGCCCATGCTGGTCGAGATCGGCAGGAAGCACGGCAAGACCCCGGCCCAGGTCGTCCTGCGCTGGCATGTGCAACTCGGCTACATGGTGATCCCGAAGTCCGTCACACCCGAGCGCATCGCGGCGAACATCGACGTTTTCGATTTCGAACTGTCCGCCGGGGACATGAAGGCCATCGACGGACTGGAAGCGGGTAACCGCATGGGCCCGCATCCGGACCAGCTCAACTGAGTCAGGGATCCATCGTCACGTCGATCTCGACCGGGTAGGGCGCCGGCGTCTTCGGTGGCGCCGGCAGTGCCCAGGCATTGAACTGGCCAGCAAAGCAGCGGGCGACCGGCGTGGCCGGACGCACCTCCACCTGGCTGGAACGGCCATCGGCGGCCACCTCCGCCACCAGGGTGAACGGGCGCTTGTCGGCCGGGGCGTTGCTGGCGATGCAGTCTTTCAATGCATCGGTCGCGGGGTCGCCGATGCGGTCCCACATGGCCGACTGCCACGCCTTGCCGTCCGCTTTCCGTTCCAGCGCCTTGGCGGCCTGGACACGTGCTTCGAAGCCGTCACCGGCGGCGAGTGCGAGGGCAAGGGCGAACAGCATGGGCGTCTCCACGGGCGAAAGCCGCGAGCCTAGCAGGGCGGCCCCGGCTTCACACGGTACGGTGCCCCGTTCGCACGCTCTTGCGCCGGTGCGCTACCATCGGGCGGATGCCGTACCGCACGGGGGTGAGGATGAAACGAGCGATCGCCGTGGCCGTCGTCGCGGCCGGAATCGCCGGATGTCAGGGCATGGCGGCGAAAATCGCCAGGCTCGACGTGGGCACGCAACGCGACGAGGTGATCGAACGCCTCGGCCGCCCCGATTCGGACCGCAGCATCGTCGGATACGAGGTGCTCAACTGGTTCGACCGTCGGCCGGGCAGGTTTTCGTTCTCCCATAAGGATTACACCGTCGTGCTGAAGGACGGCAAGGTCGTCCAGTTCGGCCCCGGTCTCATCCGCCGCGATGGCAAGACCTCCTTGCAGATCGAAACCGACGACCCGTAAAAAAGTCGGTGTGAGCCGTCACCTGGTGGGAGCCGACCTTGTCGGCGATCCCGCGGCAGCGGGCCAGCTTGCGGCAAGCACCCATCGCCGCTGAAGCGGCTCCCACAAGAGCAGCGTCCTGGGGTCCACGAGGGATAGTCCATGTGGGAGAGATAGTCCATGTGGGAGCCGACCTTGTCGGCGATCCCGCGGCAGCGGGCCAGCTCGCGGCAAGCACCCATCGCCGACAGGGTCGGCTCCCACCGAAAAGCTGGCTTTTGCGGAAAAGCCGGTTTCCACCAGAGCCTTCCCGAGCGACCAAACAAAAACCATAACGTCAGATCCAGCCGCGTTCGCGGTAGATCCACATGGCCACGTATTCGCGCAAACAGCGCGCGGTCAGCGTGAGCGCATCGCGTCGCGGCAACCACGACGGCGCCCGTTCCAGCATGGCATGCGTGTCGGCGGTGGGCACGGCGGATACCGCGAGTCCTTCATGCCGAAACGCGGCCGCGGCGCGACGCATGTGGATGGGCGAGGTCACCAGCAGGATCTCCGACAAGCCGCTGGCTCGCAGCAGCGACGCCGAATTGTGCGCGTTCTCGTGGGTGTTGCTGCTCGTGTCCTCGATCCGCAGGTCGCGGGCCGGTACGCCGGACACCTCATAACCCTGTGCCAGCGCCCGCGCCTGGTCGCTGCCCGACACCAGCAGCACGGGCGCGAGGCCGGCCCGCCACAGCGCAAGGCCCTTGCCCGCCCGCGTCGTCGCGCGCGACCAGTCGTTCACGGGCAGCGTGTCGCCGCCAAGCACCACGATGGCATCCGCGCGCGGCGTCGCGCCGGGTGCCGGCGTCGCCAGCGCACCGTGCAAGGCGAGGGCCACGGCCGGCGTGGAAGCGAACCATATCCATGCCACGGCGACCAGCGCCGTCACCAGTGCGGGCACCTGCTTGCGCAGGAGCACCAGCAGCACCGAAACGACACCCAGCAGCAAGGCCTGCAAGGCGGGGTGCAGCAGGCGCGGGGCGATGTCCATGAGCTCGGCCACGGCCCAAGCATCACCCGAAACGCTTCCATATACCTTCTGCCGAATGGCATAGGCGGGCTGTTGAATAGACGCGTGACCACATTGAAATGACGATAGCCACCGAGGAAGTCACAGGGGTGGGTGGACGTCATGAAACAGTGGAACCGTGCAATCGTACTCGTCGCCGTCGTGTTGTCGACCGCCTGCGCCACGAGCGGAAACACATCGCCACCGCCGAAGCCGGACGCCGCCACGCAGGCGGTGGACGCCTACCTGATCGGCGTGGACGACCAGTTGCAGGTCACCGTCTGGCACAACCCTGATCTCAGCGTCAGCGTGCCCGTGCGGCCGGATGGCAAGGTCACCGTTCCCCTGGTCGGCGACATTCCGGCAGGTGGCCGTACCACCGACCAGGTCGCCACGGAAATCCAGCAGAAGCTGGGCCAGTACATCCGCGATCCGCAGGTGGCGGTGATCCTCACCGCGCTGCGCAGCCACGAATACCTTTCGCGTATCCGCGTCACCGGCGCGGTGCGCAGCCCGATCTCGATCCCGTACCGGCAGGGCATGACCGTGCTGGACGCCGTGCTCGCCGCCGGCGGCACGACGGAGTTCGCCGCGGCCGATCGCACCGAACTCTACCGCCGCAACGAGGGTGGCTCGACCCAGTCCTATGCCGTGCGGCTGGAGAAGATCCTCCAGCAAGGCGACCTGGCGAACAACTATCCGGTGCAGCCCGGTGACGTGATCACTGTTCCGCAACGCACTTTCTGACCGGCCCGCCGCGGCGGGTGCAAGGGGTACATATGAGCGGGGAACTCGTTCCTTTCACGGGCATGCTGCCCGCACTGATCGGCGAAGCGCGCAGGCGGCGTGTCGTCATGGGCTTCGCCTTCGCGGTCATCGCGCTGGCGGCCCTCGGCATCGGCTCCGTCTGGCCGAAGAAGTACGAGGCATCGACCACGATCCTCGCCCAGGAGGCGAGCATCATCACGCCCCTGATGGAAGGCGCGGCGACCGCGACCGGCAACAAGAACCGTGCCGGCATCGCCCGCGACGTGATCTTCAGCAGGAAGGTGCTCGACGAAGTGCTGGAGGCCGGTGGCTGGCTCGCCACGAACCCCTCGCCGCTGGAGCGGGACAAGATCGTCGACGGCATCAAGTCGCGCACGAAGCTGGTCAACAATCGCGACAACCTGATCACGATCAGCTATTTCGATTCCGATCCGAAGCGCGCCTTCGAAGTCACCCGCGCGTTCGGCCAACTCTTCATCAGCGAAAGCCTGGCCTCGAAGCAGCGCGAGAGCCGTGAAGCCTACGAGTTCATCAATAGCCAGGTCGAAGCGTACCGGATGAAGCTCACCGACGCGGAAGACAAATTGAAGGCGTACCGGGACGCCAATGCGGACGCGCGCCCCGGCAGCGAGACCGACACCAACACGCGGATCAGCCAGCTGCGCACGCAGATCGAAAACAACCGCATGGATTACATGCAGAGGCAGTCGCAGGCGGCCGTGCTGTCCGCGCAACTCAATGGAGAGTCCGAGGTCAACGCCGTGCAGACGGTGGGGGGCATCTACCAGACCCAACTGGCCGACTTGCAAGGGCAGCTGGACAAGCTGCGCTTGAACTACACCGAGGATTACCCGGACGTGATCCGCCTGCGTCACCAGATCGAAGACGTGCGCCGGCAAGCGCAGGCCGCGGACGCGCAGCGCGCCTCCGGTGGCGCCATCCCGCTCGATCACGCCGTCACGATGAATCCCGTCTACCAGCAGATGCGCCTGCAGCTCGCCGCCGTTCGCGGCGACGCGGCGGCCAGTGCCGCACGGGTCGGCGCCAGCGAGGCGATGCTCCAGGCCGAACTGGAACGCAGCAAGCGCATCGCCAATTCCGAGAACGTGACCGCCGAGCTTACCCGTGACTACACGGTCAACCGCGACGTCTACCAGGACCTGCTGAAGCGCCGCGAGAATGCGCGTGTCTCGATGAACCTCGATGCCGAACAGCGCGGCCTGACCTTCATGGTGCAGAACCCCGCGATGATGCCCCTGGTGCCGTCCGGCCTGCGCTTCATGCACTTCGGCCTCGCAGGGCTGGCGCTGTCGCTGGCGATCCCGCTCGGCCTGCTGTTCGCGGTGGCGCGGTTCGATCCGCGCATCCGTTCGGTGGCCCAGCTTGAACGCGCGACGGGCTTCCCGGTGCTGGCGGCGATTCCGTTCTACCCGACCCCGCGCGATCGTCGCCGCGAGCATCTGCACAACATGATGCTGGCCCTGACCGTCGTCGGCGTCGCCGCGGTGTACCTCGTGGTGTTCTGGCTGAGGATGAAGGGCTGACGATGAACAAGATGGCCGCTGACAATATCGAGATGGGCGACATGGTCGCCGACCACGACGACGAAACCCGCGCGACGCCCGGGCATTCCATCGCGCGGATGCGCGAAGAGGGTGGTGCCCTGGCGCCGATCGACTGCGAGCGCAAGCGCCTGATCCATCGCGAGGAGTCGGTCCGCCAGCAGTCCGATGCCTTCCGTGGCATCCGCACGCGGCTGCTGGAGATGGCTGGCGAGCACAACTTCGTGACCCTGGTGGTCTCCGTGAGTCCGCGTTCGGGTGGCAGCTTTGTCGCGAGGAACCTGGCCGCCGCCTTCGCCTTCGACGAATCCAAGACCAGCCTCCTGGTGGATTGCAACCTTCGTTACCCCAATCAGCACAAAGCCTTCGGCGTGGAACCGCGTACCGGAGGGCTGATCGATTTCCTGGAGCATCCCTCGCGCGGCATCGCGTCGATCATGTACCACACCGGGGTTCCGCGCCTGCGCCTCATCCCGGCCGGCAAGTCGCGCGAGAACAGCGGCGAGTACTTCTCCTCGTTCCGCATGCGTGCGGTGCTCGATTCGCTGCGCTGCCGCTATTCGGACCGGTACCTGTTCCTCGATGGCCCCCCGGTCAAGGGTTCGCCGGATGCCCGGATCCTTTCGGACCTGGCGGATTTCGTCGTGATCGTCGCCGGTTACGGCCGCGATACGCCGGCGACGATCAACCAGGCCGTCGCCAACTTCGACCCGGCGAAACTCGCCGGCGTGGTGTTCAACCAATCGCCGTGAGCGCGGCACCCTGGCACGCGGCCGGCAGGCGTCGTGCGCCGACAGGGGTAAAGGGAGGGAATATGCCGGCACCGTCCAGGCTCGCCCGCGCCATCGTGCTCGCGCTCGTGTCGGCACCCGGCGTGGTGCTGGCCGGCACGCTCGATTACACGCTCTATGCAGGATTGGAGCACAGCAACAACATCGCCTTGTCGTCGAGCCGGCCGGTTAGCGGGAACGTGCTGACCCCGGGCGGCACCTTCCAGTTCACCCAGATGGGCTCGACCTTCCAGGCCAACGTGGCCGGCACCTTCGAGTATCGCAAGTACCTGGGCAACGATTTCGATTCGCAGGCGCAGACCCAGCTGGCCGGGCAGGGCAACTGGACGATATCGCCGGACCGCCTGGATTTCTCGGTGGAGGACTATGCCGGCGTGCAGCCGGTCGACCAGCTGTCGAGCAATTCGCCGGACAACCAGCAGCAGACCAACGTGCTGGTGCTGGGGCCGACCCTGCGCATGCGTTTCGGGGATGCCGCCCGCGGCCAGTTCGAGCTGCGCTACATCAACAGCTACGCGTCGAAGGTGGACGATTTCGATTCCTCGCGCGGCCTCGCCGCGTTCCGTGTCTACCGCGACCTCAGCCCCACCGACCAGTTGTCGGGCAATGTCGAGTTCCAGCGCGTGGACTTCACCAACCAGCCCAGCGAGGCGAACTACGACCGGAAGGAAGCCTTCGTCCGCTATACCAGCACGCTGGCGCGTTTCGACGTCGACGTGCTGGCGGGCGGCACGCGCCTCGAATTCGACGATGGTTCCAGCAAGTCGGCGCCGCTGGCCCGCCTCAGCCTCGGCTGGCGGCCCAGCGTGCGCAATACCGTGTCCGTCACCGGTGCCTATCAATACGCGGACGCGGCGCAGGACCTCATCGCCACGCCCGGCGTGTACGACGCCACGGTCGCCGACCGCGTCGAGGCATTCGACCCGTTCGCCGCCACGGGTGGCCTGGGTCGTGGCAACGGCACGGGCGTGGGCGTGGGCAGCGCGGTGATCGGCTCGCAGGTCTACAAGGAGAAGCGGCTGGAGGCCACCTGGAACTGGCGCTCGGAACGCATCGTGCTGACCGTGTCCCCGTCCTTCAACAAGCTGCGCTACATCGGCGATCCCACCTTCGACCAGACAGACAAGGGCATCAGCGTGGGCGTGGGCTACCGGATCCGTCCGACGTTGACCCTGACCGGCTACGCCACGGGAAGCCGCCTGACCTACGACAGCCTCGCGCGCAAGGACACCACGGTGCGCCTGGGCCTCGATCTCGGCCAGCAGGTGAACCGGCACTGGAGCTGGCATGTTTCCGCATCCCGGGAGAGGCGTAGCAGCGATGCCGCGGGCCAGGATTATCGCGAGACCCGGTTCTTCGTCGGCGTGGTCTACCGGAGGTGACCATGCGAACCGATGCCGAGATCCCATTCTTCTTCGGTCCCGCCGGCGATCTTTTCGGCATGTACCACGCACCGGCCTTGCCGGCGCGCCGCGCGTTGCTGATGTGTCCGCCGCTGGGACAGGACCTGATCCGCTGCCATCGTCTCTATCGGCAGCTGGCGCAGGCGCTCGCCGCGCAGGGGCTTGCCGTATTGCGCTTCGACTACTACGGCACGGGTGACTCCGCGGGAGGGAGCGCCGAGGTGGATTGGGAACGTTGCGTCGCCGATGCGGCGGCCGCCGCCAGCGAACTGCGCGCGCGTGCGGGCACCGATCGCGTGGTGGCCTTCGGTGCGCGCCTGGGCGCCAGCGTGGCGCTCGCCGCCTCGGATCGCGCGCGTTTCGCCGAAGTGATCGCCTGGGACCCCGTGCTGGATGGCGGCGATCACGTTTCCGCGCTCGATGCCTTGCAGGTGGCGCTGCGTGACGACATGGAGCGCTTCACCCGTCCGCGCAGCGACGCGGACATCGCCGAGCAGTGGCTGGGCTTCGACGTTGGCGACCGCCTGCGCCAGCAGCTATGCGCGTTGCACCTGCATGCCGTGAACGTGCCCACCCTGGTGCTCGATTCGCTGCCCGCGGCGCCATCGTCACGCTGGCAGCGCATCCTCTCGCCGCGTGGCGCGGTCGTTCCGATCACTCCTGCCACCCCATGGGACGACCTGCGCCGGCTGGAAAGCGCGATCCTCTCGCAGCCGCTGATCCAGGCCGTCAGCGGCCGTCTGAAGGAGACCGCGTGATGCGCGAGGAAGCCCACCGGTTCGGCCGTGGAAACCACCTCGTCGGCATCGCCGGCGTACCCGTGGCGGCGACCGGCGAAACCGGCGTCATCGTGGTGAACGCGGGGCTGGTCCATCGCATCGGTCCCTTCCGCCTGCATGTGGAACTGACCCGGCAGCTCAATGCCAGTGGCTATCCCACGCTGCGCTTCGACCTGTCCACGCTGGGCGACAGCACCGCCACCGGCGGTGGCCAGACACGAACCCAGCAGGTGTGCGCGGACCTGGACGACGCGATGAAGCTGCTCAAGGCCCGCGCGGGCTGCGAGCGTTTCGTGCTGGTGGGGTTGTGTTCGGGTGCCCAGAACGCGCATATCGTCGCCGCCACCGATTCGCGCGTATCCGGCGCGGTGTTCCTCGACGGTTACGCCTACCGGACGCTCGGCTACAAGCTGCGCCATTACCTGCCGCGCATCGTCGATCCCGGCCGTTGGGCACGCCTGCTGCGGCGACGCGGTGGCGCGAACGGCATCGGCGGCAAGCCGGCCTCCGAACCGGTATTCGCGGTGGCACCCGCGCCGCGCGAGGAAGTCATCGCCGATTTCACCGGCATGGTGGGCCGTGGCATGAAGTTGTACCTGGTCTATTCGGGCGGCATCAGCAACTACTTCAACCATGCGCGGCAATTCCGCGAATGCTTCGGCAAGGTGATGAGCCACCCGGCGGTCACCACGCGGTATTCCGCCGAGTCCGACCATACCTACATCCTCACCGGCGACCGTGCCCGTCTGCTCGATGGCATCGGTGGCTGGCTCACGCAGAATTTCCCGCCGGCCGCGGCCGGGAGGCACGCATGAATTCGGTCCTGGTCACGGGCGGCGCCGGTTACATCGGCAGCCACACGGTGCAACAGCTGGTCGAACGCGGCGATCGCGTCGTGGTGATCGACAACCTCTCGACCGGGTTCCGCGAGGCGGTCCGCGGCGCTTCCTTCGTCGAGGGCAACGTCGGCGACGGCGACCTGGTGGCACGCGTGCTGGAGGTGCACCGCGTGGATGCCGTGTTGCACTTCGCCGCGCATACGGTCGTTCCCGAATCGATGAGCGACCCCCTCAAGTATTACGCCAACAACACCGGCAACACGCGGAACCTGCTCGCATGCTGCGCACAGGCGCGCGTGGACAAGTTCATCTTCTCGTCCACGGCCGCCGTCTACGGAACGACCGAGGCGGGCATCGCCGACGAGGACACGCCCACCCAGCCGATCAATCCCTATGGCCGGTCCAAGCTGATGTCCGAGACGATGCTGCGCGACTGGTGCGACACCGGGGCGATGCGCCATGTGATCCTCCGCTACTTCAACGTGGCCGGTTGCGATCCCCAGGGCCGGATCGGCCACTCGACGCCGGAAGCCACGCTGTTGATCAAGGTGGCCTGCGAGCACGCGGTCGGGAAGCGGCCGTGCGTGGCGATCTATGGCACGGACTACGACACGCCCGATGGCACGGGCGTGCGCGATTTCATCCATGTGGAAGACCTGGCGGCGGCGCACCTGCGCGCACTGGACCACCTGCGCGAAGGTGGCGCGTCGCTCACCCTCAACTGCGGCTACGGCCATGGCTACAGCGTGCGGGAAGTCATTCAGGCCGTGGCCCGCGCGGCGGGCCATCCCCTAAACGTGCTGGAATTGCCGCGCCGTCCAGGCGATATCCCGCAGCTGATCGCGCGCAGCGACAAGTTGCGCCGCGAACTCGGTTGGGAACCCTGCTACGACGACCTCGACGTCATCGTCCGTACCGCGTTGTCATGGGAATACCGGTTGGCTGGCAGCGCCTTGCCCACCGCGTTCGTGGCATGAGCGTCCGTTGTCACGTGTCGCTGCGGGGGCGCAGGCACGCGTCGCGCCGCCTCGATGTATCGCTGCCACCGTCATCGGCGCTGCCGCGCCATGTGCTCTGGATACTCGGCGTGTTCCTGGGACTGGCCGCCGCCGTTCTCCCGGCGAGGGCGGCCAGCTCTTCTGTGGCAACCACCAATCCTGTGGCAACCACTGTGGCAGCCACCAGCTTTCATGTGGGAGCCGCTTCAGCGGCGATCCCGCGGCAACGGGCCAGGTCGGGGCAAGCACCCGTCGCCGCTGAAGCGGCTCCCACAAGAACTCACACAAAAGCGCCGGCAGGCGCTTCCACGGAAGCCGTTCGCAAGATCGAGGTGCACCGGCTGGCGGGACGTGGCGACGATTTGCCGGTGACCATGGGAATTCCGTTCCCGCCGGGCCTGCTGCGCGATCCGACGCAGGTTCGTATCGTCGACGGCCACGGCCGCGAGGTTCCCGCCGCCGTCGCTTCCACCCTGGCCTGGCATTTCCGCGACGGCAGCGTGCGTGCCGTTCGCGTGCAATTCCACGCGGCACCCGGCATCTACCACTTCACCCTCGACACCCCGCGCACGGCGGACATCGGCGGCTGGCCGTATGCAAGCGGCCTGGTCGACGGCCGGCTCGCCGCCATCGCGACGTTGACGCCGGAATGGCTCACCGCCTCCCTCATCGCGGGGCCACAGTCCGTGGCTGCGAACGACGAGCCCTACGCCCGCTATGTCGACGGCCAGTTCCGCTGGGCGTCCGCGCTGCCCACGCAGGATACGACGGCATGGTTGTTCGACCGGCCGTCGACCCTGTTCAAGGCCTATGTGCGTACGGGCAGGGCGGACTACCTCGAAGCGGCCGAGATGAGCTATCGCTGGTACATGGCCGGGATCAAGCGCGACGGCATGCCGGTGAGCCCGTCCTGTGGCGGGGGCTGGCTACCCGACGGCAAGCCGTGCGACGTGAAATACGTGTATATCGAGTCGGTGCTGCTCGCCGTGGCGCTCACGGGCGACGACTCCATGCACGACGCGGCGACCGTGGCGAAGATGGCCGGGTTGTGGGACAGCGGTGGCTGGAACGGCGCACCGGGGCCGTACCGGCATCCGGATGACTATTTCACCGAGCGCCTCGCCGGCCTCGGACTGGTCGAGACAGTGGCGGCCTATGAACTCACCGGCGACACACGCTACCGGCAGCGCATCGATGCGCGCGTGGGCTGGCTGCACGATCACCAGCGGACGAATCCGGACGGTCTCGGCGACGACGGCTCCTGGCGCAACAGCTGGAACGTGCATGAAAACGATCCGCACGGCGGTGGGGACGTACGCGGCGCCTCGCCGTGGATGAGCGAGAACATCGTGGATGGCCTGTGGCACGCGTGGCTGGTCACGGCCGACCCGCGCATCCCCGGCATGCTCACCGGTTTCGGCCGCTACCTGGAGCGATACGGCTGGATCGATCCGCAACGGCTCGTGTCGCCGCATGACTGGCGCAACGAGTGCTCCGGCCCGCGTGGACAGATCGCCTGGTACTGGTCGTCGTCGCAGGCCACGACCGACGCGCTGATGAAGATACAGGACACCGAAGGCTGGTACAGCGATGGCCACACGGTCGAACTCGGCTTGCCGGTGGCGGCCGCATGGTATTTCGAGACCGATCCTGAGCAAGCCGCCGCGTTGAAGAAACGTTTCCAGGCGATCGCCGCGTCGTACAGCCCCGCCTGCGCGGCGATATCGGATACCTTGCGCCGCTTCAACTGGAACAATCGCGGTGCCGGCGTGGCGCAGTGGATGATGGCGCAGCCCGCGGGCGCCGGCACGCGGCAACGGACGGTATCGCCATGAACCGCCGCGTCGCCGTCTTGCGCAGCATCGGCATCGTCACGGTGTCCACGTATATCGAGTACGCGCTCGGCTTGCTGATGAGCGTGTGGATCGCCCGCTCGCTGGGCCCGTCCGATTTCGGCCGTTACGCCTTCACCGTATGGCTGTGCGGCTGGCTGATCGTCTGCTCCAACCACGCGCTGACCACCTCGTCGACCAAGTTCATCGCCGAGGCCGACGGCATGGGCGAGGCATCGCTCGCCTCGCATCTGGCCGCGCGTTTCTCACGTATCCAGACCTACAGCTCGCTGGCGGTCATCCTCCTGTTCGTCCTGATCGGCTGGTTGTTCCGCCCCTCCGAATGGGACGACTCCCTGTTGCCGATCATGGCCCTGGTGATCGTGGCCGTGGTCGCGAAAGCCAACTACGCCATGCTCGTCGCCATCGGCAAGGGACAGGAACGCTTCGAGCCGGAAGCCGTGGCCACCGTGGCCGCCGGTATCGTCGGCATGCTGCTCGTGCTCGGGGCGATGATCGTGCACGCGGACCTCGTGTCCTTCGTGGCCCTGTTCGCGGTGGCGTGCCTGCTGCTGAACCTGATCAACCGCATCGGTTATCGTCGCTGTTGTCGCCCCTATGCGCCCGGGCCGATCCCGCCCGACGTGAACAGGCGGGTGAATCGCCACCTCCGCCTCACGGCGGCCCTGGTCCTGATGGGATCGTTCCGCGTCGGCACGATCGAGGTGTTCCTGCTCAATGCTTTCGCCGGGTCGGTCGCGGTGGGTTATTTCGCGATCGCCGGGACGCTTACCCGCGGCGCCGTGCAGTTGTTCTCGGTGGGGCTCACGTCCACCTTGCTGCCGTACATGGCCAAGACCTATGGCGAGAGCGGAACGGCGCGTGCCGCACGTTTCCTTTCCGAAGCCACGCGCTTCTACTGGGCCGTCGGTATCGCCATCGCGGGGCTGGGACTCGTCACCACGCCCGAGATCGTCCGGCTGATGTATGGCAACCGTTATGTCGATGCGATTCCCGCCATCGAGGCGACCCTGGTGCTGGGCGGCCTGTTGCTCATCGGCAACGGCATCGCCGCGTTCCAGACCGTCGTCGACCGCCAGGACGACCGCATCCGCATCGCCGTCGTCGCGCTGGCCGCCAATGCCGTGCTCGGCGCCGCGTTGATCCCGCCGCTCGGCCTGGCCGGCGCCGTCATCACCTATGCGGCGACGCGCGTCGTCGAGATGGCGCTGGCGATCCACTACCTGCGCAAGGCGACCAGCGGTGCCCTGCCGGTGGCGGCCATGTCGCGCCTGTTCGCGGTGGGTTTCGTCGCCACGCTCGCCGCATGGGGAGCCACCGCCGCCACGCCTTCGCGACTCGGCTTCCTCGTTGGCGCGGCCGTGTTCATGGCCCTGTACCTGCCAGGCAGCATGCTCGTTCGCTACTGGACCGGTGACGACCTCAACCTGATGACGGGTATCAGCCGTCGCCTCGGACCGCCCGGACGGTTGCTGATCCGGGGGCTACGGTTCGTCCAACCTTCCGCGGCGAAGGCCAGCCCATGAGTTACGTCTGTTCCACCTTGCATACCCTGGACACCCTTCGCGGCCTGCGCGACGAACTGGCGCGCGTCGCGGAACAGCCGGGAGCGGCCAGCGGCATCGTGCAGCACCCGGACTGGATCGAGTACGAGGTGGTCAGCCGTCACGATGGCACCGTGCCGCACGTGATCGTCGTTCGCGATGCGGAAGGCCGGGTGGCGGGCTACGCGCCGCTGCTGGCCATCGATCACACGGCGCGGCTCGACCTCGCGGGGCGGCGGTTGCAGCTGTACCGGGGCGCGGCCCTGCGCATGCTCGGTGCCGGTGTCGTCGCCAACGAAGGGGAGCGTTCCGCCGTGGAACTGCTGGTGTCCCGGCAGATCGCCCACGACCCGGATATCCGCGTCGTCCGCATCCAGGAGGCGGACCTGCCCAATCGCTTCGCCGCCTCCTTGTCGCATGGCGGCGATTTCCGCACCGTGGTGGCGCACCTGCTCGACCAGGTGCACTGGTCGATCGACCCGCAGCCGTCCTCCGAGGCATGGCTTGCCGCCATGGACAAGAAGAAACGCGCCGACCTCGTGCAACGGGTCGGGCGCGCCTATCGCAAGCTGGGCGGTGACGCCGAGCTGCGCGTGTTCGATCGTGGGGAACACATGGCCGAGTACTGCCGCCTCATGAACGTGTTGTACGCGCGGACATGGCATCACGCCGACCTGCCCATCGACTGGGAGGCTCCCGAACGTGTCGCCTTGTTCCAGCGTCTCGCCGAGGCGGGCCAGATGATCGGTCATGTGGTGGTCCGTGACGGCCGGCCGCTGGCGTATGTACACGGCTATCGCATCGCGGGCACCTATCTCGTCGACGATCTCGGCTACGACGAGGAGGTCGCGAAGATCGGCATCGGCTCGGTGGCCGTGTTCCAGGCGGTACGTGGGCTGCTCGACCGCTTCCCCGGCGAACGAATCAGCTTCGGCTACGGCGACAACCAGTACAAACGGCTGCTGTCGACGCGAGCGGAGCCGTGCGGATCGCTCTACGTGGTGCGGGCCACCCGCGCCACCGCTGGATTCCATATGTATGCGCCGCTTCGCTGGCTGTACCGCGGCCTGCGGCGCGTGCGTTCTGACATGCAGTCCCGCCGCCAGGGCTGATCTTCCCGGCCTCCTTGGCCGGATGGACTAGGCCTCTGGACGATGGGCAGGACGGGTTTCGAGGCGCAGGCTTAGGGTCGCAGGATCCGTCCAGAGGTGCTCATGAACACGCAAGTCGACTCCCGGCCGTACCAGGAGGCGACGGCAAGGCTGCCGTTGATCCGTTCCTTTCTCGAAGCGCGATACACACGGACGTTCTTCGCGCACCGGGCGTTGACCCACCATCTGTATCGTGGCGTGTTCCCCACGTTCGACGAGGCCCAGGCCAGCATTCCCGCGGCCAACACCAGCGGCTACGACAACACCGAGTCGGCCGAACTCTACCGCGAGCGGACCCGGCGGGTCTTCATCAACGACTATCCGATGATGTACTGGCTCGGCCGCTTCTTCGCCGACGGCGCGCGTACCGTGTTCGACATCGGCGGACACATCGGCATCGCCTATTACGCTTACCAGAAATACCTTGCCTATCCGACGGGCCTGCGCTGGACGGTGATGGACGTACCGGCCGTGAATGCCGCGGGCGAGCGCTGGGCGAAGGAGCACGACCCGGCCGGACGCCTGCATTTCGCCGACGAGGTGGCGAAGGCATCCGGGGTGGACGTGCTTTTCGCGGCGGGCTCGTTGCAGTACCTGCGTTACTCGCTGGTGGAGGCGTTGCAGGCGATGGAGGGGCGGCCACGCTTCCTGCTGCTCAACTCCGTGCCCGTCCACATGCGTGAGTCGTACTTCACCGTGCAGAACATCGGCACCGCCTGCTGCCCTTACCGGGTGACCGCCGAGCGCGAATTCCTCGGCGGGCTCTCGTCGCTCGGTTACGAACTGCAGGACCGTTGGGAGAATCCGCAACGGTCCTGCATGATTCCGTTTCACCCGGAGCGTTCGCTGGATCGCTACTTCGGCTTCGCTTTCCGTTCCATCCAGTCGTAGACGACCGGCAGCAGCACCAGGGTCAGCAGGGTGGAGGTGATGAGGCCACCCACGACCACGGTCGCCAGGGGGCGTTGCGTCTCCGCCCCCACGCCGCTGGACAGCAGCATGGGCACGAGTCCGAGGATAGCGACGCTCGCGGTCATCAACACCGGCCGCAAGCGCAGGGACGTGCCACGCAGCACGGCGTCGCGCACGTCGAGTCCCGCGGCGCGCTGCGCATCGAGGAAGCTCACGAGGACGATGCCGTTCAACATCGCCACGCCGAAGACGGCGATGAAGCCGATCGCCGAGGGCACCGAGATGTACTGGCCGGTGATGAACAGGCCGAAGATCCCGCCGATGATCGCGAAGGGCACGTTGGCGAGGATCAGGCTCGCGCGGCGCAATGAATTGAAGGCGGTGTAGAGCAACACGAAGATGAGGAAGATGGTCGCCGGGACGATCAGGGCTAGGCGCTTGAGCGCCCGCTGCTGGTTCTCGAAGGCGCCGCCCCATGCGGTGTAGTAGCCGGTGGGAAGGGTGACCGACGCGCCGATGCGTTCGTTCGCCTCGCGGACGAAGCCGTCGATGTCGCGCCCGCGTACGTCCATGGCGATGACGGCGTAACGCTGCAAGGCCTCCCGGCGGATGAATGAATAGCCTTCCGCCGTGGTCACCTTCGCCACCTGGCCGAGTTGGACCAGGGCGCCGGACGGCGTCCGGATCGGAATCCGCCCGATCGCGACAGGCGACGCCCTGCTGGCATCGTCCAGGCGTATCGCGATGTCGTAGCGGCGCACGCCCTCGAGCAGGTTGCCCACCGCTTCGCCGCCGATGCCGTTGCGCACCACGGTGAGCACGTCGTCCGCGTCGAGGCCGTACCGGGCCAGGGCGTCGCGGTCCACCTCGATGCGCAGTTGCGGCTTGCCCATGTTGGCCTCCAGCGCGAGGTCCGCCACGCCGGGTATGCGAGCCAGCACGTCCTTCATGCGCGAAGCCAGCCTGTCGAGTTCGCCCAGGTCGTCACCGTAGATCTTCAGCGCCAGCGTGGCACGCACGCCGGAGATCAACTCCTCCACGCGCATCTGGATCGGCTGGGTGTAGCTCACCACCGCCGTGGGCAGGAGCGCGCCGAGGTCGTCCTGCATGGCTTGTTCGATCGACTCCAGGGTCTGCCCGGCGCGCCACTGCGATTTGGGTTTCAGCGGCGTATAGACTTCCATGTAGTTCACGTCCGCCGTTTCGCCTTTCTCCGCGCGACCGATCATCGCCAGCGTGGTTTCCACTTCGGGGAAGCGGTTCTTTATCCGCTCGGCGACGCGCTTCGATATGCCGATCGATTCTTCCAGCGAGGCCGACGGAATCGAGGTGATCCGCCACATGATCGCGCCCTCGCGCAGGTTGGGCATGAATTCCTTGCCCAGGAAGGGGAACAGGACCAGTGCGGCCAGAAGGGCGGTCCCCGCGAGGCCGACCACGATCGGCCGGTGCGCGAGCGACCAGCGCAGCACGCGCGCATAGCCGCGTTTCAGCCAGGCGACCAGGCGGGTGTCCTTTTCCTCGCCAGGCTTGAGCAGCAGGGCCGCCAGGACGGGAATGAGCGTCAGCGCGAGGACCAGGGACCCCGCCATGGCGAAGCCGATGTTGAAGGCCATGGGCCTGAACATCTTGCCTTCCAGCCCTTGCAGGCCGAAGAGCGGCAGGAACACCACGATGATGATGAGGATGGCGAAGGCGATCGGCGTGGCGACCTCGCGCGCCGCGTCGCGCACGGCCGCCGTGCGGTCCTCCGGTTCGCCGCGGGCCTTGCGCTCGGCCATGAGGCGGAACGCGTTCTCGACCATCACCACGGCGCCGTCCACCATCATGCCGATACCGATCGCCAGTCCGGCGAGCGACATCAGGTTCGCGGAAAGCCCGGCCTGCGCCATGCAGATCACGGCGATCAGCAGGGCCAGCGGCAAGGTCGCGACGACGATCAGGGCGCTGCGCAGCTCGCCGAGGAAGAGGAACAACACCACGGCGACGAGGATCGATCCTTCCACCAGGGCGCGCGTCGCGGTGCCGACGGCGGCGTCGACGAGGTCACTGCGCTCGTAGACCGGACGGACGACGACGCCCTCCGGCAGGGCCCGCGTGAGCGTCGCCAGCTTGGCCTTCACGGCGTCGACCACGTTGCGCGCGTTTTCGTCGATGCGGGCCAGCGCCTGTCCCATGACCACCTCCTTGCCATCGCGGGTCACCGCGCCGGTCCGGGGTGCGCCGGCTTCGATGACGGTCGCCACGTCGCGCAGGTAGACCGGGGTGCCATCCGTGGATTTAAGGACGATGCCGCCGATATCGGCGGCATTCCGCACCAGGCCGAGGCCGCGCACGAGGTATTGTTCGCGACCGACGTCGACGACGTTGCCACCGACCTGGGCGTTGTTCGCTTCCACCGCCTGCATGACGTCCTTGATGCCGAGGCCGTGGGCGAAGAGCCGGATCGGATCGACGCGCACCTGGTACTGCTTCTCCTGCCCACCCCAGGACGTGACGTCGTCCACGCCGGGCGCGGTGCGTAGCACCAGGCGCAATGTCCAGTCCTGCAGGCTGCGCAGGTCCATGTCGGAGGGCGCCTTGGCTGTCGCTTCGTCCTTGCGCTCCACGGTGTACCAGAACACCTGACCGAGCCCCGAGGTGTTCGGTCCCATCTCGGGCTTGCCATAGCCCGCGGGAAGCCGGTCACCCACCTGTTGCAGGCGCTCGTTCACGAGTTGGCGTGCGAAGTAGATGTCCGTGCCGTCGTCGAAGTACACCGAGACGTACGACAGGCCGAACAGGCTCACCGACCGGATGTCCTCGACGCCGGGCAGTCCGGCGAGCGCGGATTCGACGGGCGTGCTGAGCAGCCGCTCCACATCCTCGGCGGCGAGGCCGGCGGCCTCGGTGTAGACATTGACCTGTACCGGCGTCACGTCGGGAAACGCGTCGATGGGCAAGCCGCCGGCGGCCCGGATGCCGAGCAGGGCCACGACGGTGAACGCGATCAGCACCAGTGGCTTGTATCGCAGCGAGAGTGCGACGAGGCGTTGCAGCATCATTCTTCCCCCAGTTGCGAGCGCAGGAGCCTTGCCTTCAGTGCGAAGGCGCCCTTGCTCACATAGACGTCGCCGGCACGCAGTCCTTGCCGGATCGGGGTCCAGCCATTGACGGTCGCGTCCGTTTCCACGGCGACGGCGTCGAAACGATCGGCCGCGCCGCGGCGCACGAAGACGGTGGGCTGGTCTTGCAGGAGCAGCACGGCTTCCGCCGGTACCGCCAGGCGCTGGTTGGGAAGGCCGATGGCGATACGGCTTTCGACGAGTTCACCGGGATGCAGGAGGTCGTCTCGGTTGTCGACCCGGATGCGTACGGCCACCGTGCGCGTCGTCTCGTCGGTCTGGTGCGAACGCTGGAGCACCGTGCCCGGAAGTTCCGTGCCGTGCGCGCCCACGATCACCGTGTCGCCTTGCTTCACGCCTTTCGCCGCGGCGGGAGGCAGTCGCGCCTCGACCCAGACGGAGTCCTCCGTCACCAGGGTGAACAAGGCCTGCCCGGGTTCCACGCGCTGGCCGACGAGGAAGTCGTCCGTGGTGATCCGTCCGGCGTGCGGGGCCAGCAATTCGAAGCGGCCGTCGGCGGCGGACGAACCACGCGCGATCAAGCGCGCGATCTGTCCTTCCGACAAGCCGTACGCCCGCAATTTCGCCCGGGCCTGGTCGCGTGCCACCCGTGCTTCGTTGTAGCGCCGTGCGGATACGGCCTGGGGACCGAGCGCGGAGACGCGCTGCCAGTCCTGGCTGGCGACGAGCAGTTGTCCCTGCGTCTCGGCCACCTCGACGCCGGAGAGCTCGACCAACGGCGTGCCGGCGGCCACCACGTCGCCGAGTTTCGCCCGGCGCGCGACCACTTGCGCCGCGATGCGCGGGGAAACCAGCAGCGTGGAATAGGCGTCCGCCTTCACTTCGCCGGGCGCGACGATCAGGTCGTGCATCGCGCGGGGCCGCAGGGTGTCGACGACGATGCCGGCTTCCTTGATGGCGGCCTCGTCGAGGGCGAGCGGATCGTCGCGCTTCTCGGCGGGCGCCTGGGCGTGACTGGGTGCGATCGCCAGGAGGGCGAGCATGAAGATGAGTCGGTGGAGATGGGTGTTCATCGGGCGATATCCAGCGGAGCGCCGTCGATCCAGTCGTCGAGACGGCCGGCGGCGGCGAGGTAGTCGAACCAGGCCTGCCAGGCCTGGCTTTCGAGGGCGAGACCGGACAGCGCGGTATCGAGGCTTTGCTTCAATTGCACGAGGTAGTCGGAGGTGCCGATCTCCCCGGCTTGCCACAGGCGTTCCAGCAAGGCGGTACGCTCGTCGAGCGCGCTCGCCCGGCTTCCCCGGAAGGCCCGCACGGCGACGAGCAAGGCCGCGTACGTGGCCTGCTGCTGTCGCACGCCGGCGTCCGAGCGCAGCAGCACCGCACGGCGGTTGGCGCTGGCGGCGTCCGCATCGGCTTGCGCCGCGGCGATCTCGGCGCGTCCCGTGTTCAGTACCGGTAGCGGAATCGACACGCTCAGTCCGACGACGCGATCGCTGCGAGCGCCGTCGCGCACGCGTCCGCCGGTGAGGCTCACGGTCGGGTCGGGCCGACGGGCACGTTCGGCGACGACGATGCCGGCCTCCGCACGTTCCTGTTCGGCACGTGCCTGGACCACTTCCGGCCGCTGCCCGGTCGCGAGGGGCACGACCGTTTCCGGTGCGGGCGGCAGTGCCAGGGGCAACGGTGGCAACGGCCAGGCGATATCCGGGTCGACGGTCGCGAGCGCGGCATGCGCCGCCGCTTCCTGTCCGGCGAGCGAGGCTTGCTGGATTTCGGCTTCCCCCAGCGCCAGCGCGGCGAGGTCGCGTTCGGGGCTGCCGATGTCGCCGACGGCCAGTCGCTGCGCGGCCAGATGGTCGAAACGCCGCATCAGGTCCACGCGCTGGCGCCCCAGTTCGTTCTGCCGTGCGGCCAGCAGCGTGGCGCACCAGCCCTTCAGCCATTGCGCGGTCACCTCGCGCCGTTCGAGCGCATAGGCCGCCTCGCTCGCGCGTGCGGCGGCATCGCCCTCCGCCGCCCGGGCCCGGCGCTTGCCACCGAGGTCGAGCGCGAGACTGGCTCCGGCGGTGCGCCGATCGACATCGGCGTTCTCGCCTTCGAGGGTCAGCGAAGGGTTGTATACCGGCTGGTCGGCGGCACGGGCCCGCGCCTGTCCGGCACGCCTCGCGGCATCGGCGGATTGGAGGCGTGGATGGTTCGTCCACACGCGATGCAGCGCGTCGCGCACGGCGGGTGGGGCGGAAAAACCGGTCGGCGATGAGGCGAGCGCGTGGGGAGCGAACGCGCAGGCGGCCAGCCACAGGCACACGACGCCATAGGGCGTGGTACGCGGGGAAAACATGGGTGGATCTCCTGGAATCGGGCACGAATCGACGCGGCCGCTCAAGCGGCCGGTGTCGGGCGATCGGATGTCAGGCGATCGGAGGACGCAGGGGAGAACGCGCGAAGGCCGGCGTCGCCGTGACCGGCGGGGCGGACCTTACGCGGGAGACCAGCGAGGGGACGATCACGCTGGCGGTGCTTGCCGGCAGCGCTACGGCGTGGGCGCAGGTGCAATGGCAACCCTTGCCTTCGTCGAGCACGCAGAAGTCGGCGTCGTCGAGCGTCGCGGTCGAAGCGGCGGCGCCCATGGCGTCGCCGGAGAACGCGACACGCGGGCCGTCGAGCACGCAGAAGGTCGACATCGCGACCTTGAACAGCAACACCGCGAGCGCGAGCATCCACACGCCGCGATGGCGGCGCAGATGGGTGAACAGGCGTGGCGTGTGGCGGCGCATGGCCGCGATCCTAAAGGACGGCGGCGGTGTTAGACAATTCCACCGGGGTTCCATGCGGCTTCGCGAGCTCGAAATCGCGGTATGCGCCGGGGTTGCCGGTCATGCCGGCTTCGGCGGCCTTCGCGATGTTGTACATCTCGCGTGCCGTCACGTAGTGCAGCACGTGTCGCTTGCCATCGTTGTAGGCGGATTCGAGGTAGGCGTGCATGTCGTCGACCGGCTTGCCCAGCAACGTGTCCATGTCGCCTTCCTGCGTGCCGTGCGTGTGGATCTTGATGAAGACCCATTCCGGCCGTCCCTCGACATGGACGCCGGTACGAACCCACTGGTCCACGCGGGATGGCGTGGGCGGGCAGCCGCGACGGATATCCGAATTCTCGATGCGTGGAATGATGCCGAAGCGACGGTTCTTCCAGTTGAGGCCGAGCACGCCCTGGATGATCAGGAGGTCGCCCGACGGCTTGCCGCCCACCCGCATGGGGACGCCGGTATCGTGCGACTTGCACTCATGCGGATCGTCGGTGGCGTAATAGATCGCGTTCGACATGCGCGTCTGCGTGTCACTGGGCGCGGAGGGCAGGGTGAAGTCGGCGTAGCAGCCCAGTTCGCGCAGGAGGATCAGTTCGTTGTCGATGCCGCACCAGCGGCCGTCGGCGCGCGAATTGTCCAGGCACCAGTTGCCGTGGATGAAGGCGAAGCGGAGCTGGCCGGTGACCGGATCGCGTGGCAGCGCGCCGTGCTTCTCGTGTAGCAGGCGGTTGAAGCGATCCATCGTGGCGACGAAGTTTTCCGGCGTGTCGTTGTCGTGGTGCAGGTGGATCTCGATTTCACCGTAGCCATCGGCACAGAGCGCGGCGATCTTGTCCAGGTGCTCCTCGACGTATTCCTCTTCGGGGTAGAAGAAGCTGTGCTGCGGCACGCGTCCTTCGGCATCGCGGTGGCGCGACGCCATGGCCCGGTACTCCTCGCACCAGCGGTCGACGCGGCGGCGCTGGGTGTCCATGTCGACGCGGCCCCAGTTCGGCTCGAAATGGTCGACGAAGCAGAACAGCACGTGCACGGGGCCCTCGACCTTCGGTGGCGCGCGCCGGGTCAGGTATCCCCACAGCCAGTACTGCATGTTGCGCGCGCGGATCGCCACGGTCACCGCGATGGCGGCGAACAGGATGAAGGCGAGAAGGATGATGGCGATCACGCGGATGCTCCGGCCGGGACCAGGGTGAGCAACTGTTCGGCATTGTTGCGCCACTGCCGTTCGCTGGCGATGTAGGCTCGCGCGGCATGGCCGACGCGTTTGCGCTCGTCGGCGCGCTGGGCCAGTTCGAGCACGCGCTCGACGCAAGCCGTCGCGTCGCCGCGTGGGAACAGCCAGCCGGTATGGCCGTCGACGATCACTTCCGCCACCGGCGCGTAGTCCGGCGCGACCACCGCCACGCCCATGCCCATGAACTCGAACAGTTTCATGGGGGAGCCATAGTGATTGGAATTCGGCAGCACGGCATAGTCCATGCAAGCGATCCAGCTGGCCACCTCCTCGTGTGGCACGCGGCCGGGAAGGAGCACGCGATCGGAAAGTCCCCGTGCCGCGATCAGTTCGCGTACCGCCGGCAAGGTCTTGCCGTCGCCGACGAAGACCAGGGCGAGATCGGGTACGCCATCGAGGCGATTGGCGATGGCCTCGACGAAGCTGTCCATGCCGTGCCAGTGGGCAAATGCGCCGATGTGGCCGCACACGGTGCGGCCGGTGAGTCCGCGCTCGGCACGCAGGCGGTCACGATCGAAACGGGCGGGATCGAAACGGGGCAGGTCCACGGCGTTGGGCGACACGACGGAGGGAGCGATGTCGCCATACGCCTGCTCCGCGATATCGCGAAAGTAGCTGGAAATGAAGACGAGGCCGGTGGCGTTGCGCAGGCACCAGCCCTCGATACGGCGCGCAAGCGCTTTCATCGTCAGCGGGCGCACGCGGTCGACCAGGGCGGAATCGTTGATCTCCAGCACCAGTGGAATACCACGTTGGCGCGCCAGCCATACGGTGGCGAAGAGGAACAGCGAATAGCGTTCGTAGATGAGTTCCGGTGCGGCGCCGCGCCATGCCCAGCCCATGCGCAGGAGGGTGGCCGCGTTGTAGAGCAGTTCGAACGCCTCGAAGACGATCCCGGGAAGCCGTGTCACCAGGCCGGCGATCGTCCCGCGACCGGACGAGGCCGCGGTATCGGTTTCCCTTTCCGGGTCGGCCCCGGGAAACGACATCACGTCCACGTGATGGCCCAGCTCGCGCAACGCGCCCACGATGCCGCGGATGTGCACGCCTTCGACATGGCGGCCACGCGTGCGGTGATGGTAGAGGATCCTCACGACGCGGTCCCCGGCAAGGCGGCGAAGCGCATGCCCTGGTCGAGCCACTCCGGCAGGAGCACGTCCAGTGCCTGGGCCGCCTTGTCGCTGTCGTCGTGCATGAGCACGATGTCGCCCGCGGCCGGTGGATCGCCGCGCAGGCGCGCGATCAGTGCTTCCATCGGCCGGTCCTGGTAGTCGAGGCTGTCGTACGACCAATAGACGAAGCTGCGCTTGTGCCGGACGAAGTACGCGAGCAACGGCGCACCCACGTAGCCATGTGGCGGGCGCATGCGGTGATGCGGACGGTCGTCGAACAGGCGCAGCAGCGCATCGGTGCGATGCACCTCGTCGAGTTGCCTGGCCAGGGTCATGTTACGGAAGGACCAATGGCTATAGGAGTGGTTGCCGACCATGTGCCCTTCATCGACGATCCGCTGGACGATATCCGGATGCCGTTCGATCTTTTCGCCCACCAGGAAGAAGCTGGCCTTCACGCCATGCTTCGCCAGGGTGTCGAGAAGCCGAGGCGTGTAGCCGGGCTCGGGACCATCGTCGAAGCTGAGGTAGCGCAGCGCCGAATCGCGCGTGCGCGTCAGGACGAGGTTCTCGGGCAGCAATCCGAGCAGGTCGTGCTTTTTGGGTTTCCAGTTCATGCGTTGGCGCCAAGGTGGGCCGGGGCTCCGGCGGCGACACGGCCGAGCATGCGTTCGAGCCGGTCGATATTCTCGTCCCAGCGGAAAGTCGCGGCATGCGCCGCGATGGTGGCGGGATCGAAATGACGTTCGAATGCCTCCACGAGCGCGGTTCCGAGTTCACGAGGCTGGTGTGGTGGCACGAGGATGCCCGCCTGGTGGGGCAGCACTTCAGGAATGCCGCCTACCGAGGTCGCGACGACCGGTGTGCCGCATGCCATGGCCTCCAGGATCACGTTCGGCACGCCTTCGTTGTGGCTGGGCAGGCAGAGCACATTCGCGGCCTGGAACCAGTCCGCCAGCGCGGCGTGATCCACCGCGCCTTCGAAATGCACGGCCGGTGCGCAGCACAGGGAAGCCGCGCGGTCCTCCAGGTTGGCACGGCTCGCTCCTTCGCCCACGTAGACCAGGCGCGCGTCATGCTGCCGTTTCACGAGGGCGGGAAACGCCTCGATCAGGTCGTGACAGCCTTTGGTCGCCTTGAGATTGCCCACGTAGAGCACGATCGGCACCTCGGCCGGCAGGCCCAGGCGCCGCCGTGCGGCGGCCCTGTCGCCGCGGTGGAAGATGCGCGTGTCGACGCCGTTGTAAATCGTCTCCACGCCTTCGGGACGCGCGCCGAGTTCGATCGCCTTGCGCGCGAGTGCCTTGCTCACCGCGATCACGGCGCCCGCGCCACGCAGGGCGGACTTGATCTGCGGCCGGCGCAGGCGCGCGGCGGCCTGTACGTTGAGGTCGCTGCCGTGCGCCTTGACGACGTAGGGAATGCCGAGCAGGCGCGCCACCCAGGCCCCGCCTGCCGCGTCCGGATACGCCCAGCTCGCCAGGATCACGTCGTAGCGGGCACGACGCAGGTCGCGGCCACGCTGCCACATCACGCAAGCGAAGAAGCAGAACGCGTTGAGGAAACGGCCGATGCCGGGCGGGTGGTAGAACGTGAAGTGGTCGCGCCGGATGCCGGGGACGTCCACCGTGCCCTTCACTCCGCCCATGCGCTCGCGGAAGTCGACGGCCGTGAGCACGTCCACCTCGTGGCGCTCCGCCAGGCGCTGGAACTGCTGCCGGTTGAACGTGCCGCGGCGGGGATCCCATGGCGTGGGAAAGAGATTGGTGAGCACCAGGATCTTCATGAGGCATGCTCCATGTCGCCGAAGTAGAGCCGGCCATAGCGCGCGGCCATGGCTTCCATCGATCCGTGCGCCTCCACCCAGGCGCGCGCCGCTAGGCCCAGCGTGGAGGCACGCTGCGTCGCATGAAGCAGGTCGAGGATGGCCGAGGCCAGCGCCGGCGGATCGCATGGCGGCACGAGGTGCCCGGTGGTCCCGTCGTGCACGATCTCCGCATTGCCGCCCACGTCGGTCGCGACGATGGGCAGGCCGGCGGCGCAGGCTTCCAGCAGGGCCATGGAATAGCCTTCGGTCACCGAGGAAAGCGCGAACAGGTCGAAACCCTGGAGCAGGTCGCGCACGTCGTTGCGATCTCCCAGGAAGTGCACGCAGCCGGCCACGCCTTCGTCGAAGGCGGCGGCGCGCAAGGTCTCGCGCAACTCCCCGTCGCCGACCAGGACCAGCGCGGTATCCGGCCGGGTATGGCGGACGATGCGGAAGGCGCGGATCAGGCTCATCTGGTCCTTGGCCCAGTTCAGCCGGCCCACGCTTCCGATGATGCGGGTGCCGCGCGGTACCCGGATCAAGCGGGTGAGGCGTTCGTGCATGATGTCGGAGGCGACGTCGAAGCCTTCGAGCACGATGCCGTTCGGCACGACGCAGGTCTTCGCCGCCGGTGCGATGCCGCGCCGCACCGCATCCGCGCGCGCGGCTTCGCAGACGGCGACGACGGCATCGGTGGCCTTGAGCGCGCGGCGGAAAAGCCATTCGCGGCGGCCGGGTTTCCTTTGCGCACCCATGCCATGGCGGGTGTTCACCACCTGGCGGATACCCATGCCCGCGCTGGCGAGCACCGCCTGGTAATGGGCCACGGCATTATGCGTGTGCAGCACCTCGGTGTAGTGGGAGGCCAGCAGTTGGCGCGCGCGGCCAAGGGCGCGCAGGTCGAAACCGGTGCGCTTGTGGCAGGCGGTGACGGGAATGCCCAGCGGGTCCAGCTCGCTTGCCAGCGAACCGCGCTCGAACAGGCACACCACCTGCACCTTGTGGCCTTGCCGATGCTGTTCCTTGACCAGGTCCAGGACCATGCGTTCGAGGCCGCCACGGTTGAGGTTCTCGACGAAGTGGGTGATGTTCACGAGGCCAGCTCCGAAACGGTGACACGCAGCTTTCCACTGCGGGTCAGCGGGATGTCGTCGACGAAGTGGCAATGCAGTTCGGCGCTGTCGCCCAGCACCTTGCCCACTTCGCGGCGAATGTAGTCGAGCGAGGCATCGTCGAATCCACGGCCTCGCACGATCGACAGGTCGAGCCGGTCGAGTCGCCGCTGGACGAGCTGGAAGCGTGCGAGCCCCGGGACGTCCTTGAGCATGTGCGGGAAGAATTCGCCCGGAAGGATGTGGCCGGCGGGAGTCCGGATGGCGTCGAGCTTGCGGCCGTCGACCGAGGCGAGCATGGGCAGGCCGCGGCCGCAGGCGCATGGGGAGGTGGCGTACGTGGCCATGTCGCCGTTGACATAACGGATGAACGGCATGCCGTAGTTGAACAGGTCGGTGATGGCGACCTCGCCGCTTCCGCCGAAGGCCGGCATGCCTTCGTGGTCGAGCGTCTCGACCACGAGGTGGTCCGCGTTCACATGCAGGCCCTGGCGGTGCTCGCACTCGGAAGCGACCAGCATGAATTCACGACAGCCGTAGGTGTTGTAAGCGGGCGCACCGAAAGCCCTCTCGATGAGGTCGCGCTGGAACGGATGCAGGGCTTCGGCGGCACCGATGACGGAGACCGGACGCGCCACCCGGCGATCGTTCGCCAGCAGCCATTCGGCCAGCCGCACCAGCGGCCCGACGTAACCGACGACGACCTCCGGACGGTAGGCGTCGATGGCGTCGGCGTAACCGGCCATGTTCGACTCGTTCATGTGGAAGCTGTCGAGCAGCTTGCGTGCGAACACGGCGTTGTAGACGCGGTCCTTCATGCGGTGCATCGCGCTGGGATTGCCGACGGCGCCGCCCCAGAGGAACAGCGTCCGGCGTCCCATCCGCGAACCGGCCCAGCCATAGCCGCGCCACATCACGGCCACGCGGCGGTCGTTGCTTTCGCGGGTGAAACCGAAACGCAGCGGCTCGCCCGTGGAGCCGCCGGTGGCCTTGTAGCCCAGCGATGCCTTCAGCGACGTGGCCTTGATCTCGTCGGCGTTGTCGCGGATATCCGCCTTGGTCAACACGGGAAGCTTCGCGTAGTCGTCCATGTCGCGGATGTCCTGCGGCACGATGCCCAGCGCGTCCCAGCGGCGCTTGTAGTACGGCACCTCGCGATAGCACCAGTCGAGCAGGCGTTTCAGCCGCTGGAACCGCAGGGCCAGCACTTCCTCGGGTGCCAGCCACTGGTCGCGCTCGTAGCGGCGCATGTACTTGGGCGTGTCGCGACGGCGCAGGCCGCCTTCGTACGCGGGCCAGACGATGTGCCGCAAGGTGGTCTCGTAGAGTTTCATACGGTTCGCAGGAGCACGGCGACGAGGACGAACAAGGCGAAGACGCTGCATGCCCCCGCGGGCAGCCAACGCCATCCTCCATGGGAGAGGCGGAACATCGGCAGGACCGGCCAGCGGCGGCGCGCGCCCACGTAGTAGCCGGCGACCATGGCGGCGATCAGGTAAAGCACCACCATGTAGCTGCGGCTGAGGAAGAATGCCGCCGCGAACAGGCCGCACAGGGAAAGCAGCAGGGTCAGTGCCATCTGGCGCTCCGCGGCCCATTCGGCCTGGATCGCGGGATCGGAACCGGCCGGGCCGTGGTGGCGCACGATCGTCAGCATCATCCAGAAGCCGTAGCCGACGAAGGCGAGCCAGAGCACGAAGCCGATGAAGCCGGTTTCCGCCAGCACGAGCACGAACGAGTTGTGCGCGGTCAGGTCGTTGTACTCGGTGAAATTGCCGGGACCGACGCCGAACGCGGGGTGCTCGCGGAACATCTCCAGGCCCGAGTACCAGGCGTCCACGCGGCCCGCGGCCGATTCCTCGCCGGCGTCGAGTTCTTCCATCCGCGAGGAGAGCAGCTTCATCGCGGCGAGGCCGACGACGCCGATCGCGCCCGCGACCAGGGCTCCCTTGCGGTACCAGACATAACACCCGGCGACGACCAGCACCGCCAGCATGGCGCCGCGCGAATTGGTGAGATAGGTGCCGTAGAGCAGGAGCAGGGCTGCCACGATCCACACCGGGCGCATCGCGCCGGCGCCGCGCCTGCCGAGGAACACCGCCATGGGCAGGGTCGCCGCGAACAGGAGGCCCAGGTCGTTCGGATCGTTGAAGATGCCCACGTACTGGATGCGCCCGCCTTCGCTCAACGGCGTGCCCGTCCAGCCCACGCCGGTGCTCGCCTGCTCGACGCCATGCAGCGCGAGCACCGTCGCACTGGCCACGAACACGCCCATGGCGATGCGTACCCGTTTCTGCGTGCCGCACGCGGCGCCGAAGACGAAGAAGGCGATCACCACCGGACCGAAGCGGGCCAGCTCGTCGAGCGCGCCGCCCGCCCAGCCGTTGCTCATCTGCGAGATCATCAGGATCAGCAGGAACGCGGGCAGGATAACGAACTGCGGTGCTTCGAAGGTCTTCGAACGCGACGCCAGCCACATGGCGAAGGCCAGGAGCAGCACCACCGGGAGGATGGGCACGGTCTCCAGGCCGGGTACGTAGTCCTGGGGCCGGATGATGGTGAGTACGACGTAGAGGAGGATCAGGGGGAACATGCTTTTTCCCCCGGTCCGGCCGCCTGGTGCGCGGGCGTGGGATAGCTCATCAGCTGCGGCAACGCGAGCATCGCGGCGAACCAGCCGGGGCCCATGTTGCTTTCCACCGGCAGCCGGTAGAGCGAGTAACGGTTCTCGCTGGGCTCGGCGTTGGTACCGCAGACGTAGCTGCAGGCGAGTTGGAATCCCGCGTGGCGGGTGGCCGAGATCACGTCGTCGTTGTAGGCGCGGTCGCCACCGACCGGATAGGACATCAGCACGGCGGGGTTGCGCAGTTCACGGTCCAACGTGGCCTTGGATTCGCGGATCTCGCGTTCCATCTCGTCGCGCGGAAGGCGTGCGAGCATGCGGTGGTGCACGCCGTGCGATCCGAATTCGAACCCGGCCGCCTCCATCTCGCGTGCCTGGTCCCAGGTCATGGGGCGGCAGTCGACGGGACGGGCGGCCGCCGAAGGCATGTTCCATTCCACCTCCAGCCGCTCGATCATCGCGCTTTGCCCGAACGCGTCGAGCCATTTCATGCGCAGCAGCACGTTGCCGGCGATGCGGCGACGCGCCGGCCGGTCCGACGGAAGCGCGATGTCGATCGACAGTTCAGGAAGGACCAGCCGCGCCGCCGTCGTGAGCAGGATCATGTGCACGAGCCAGTCGTACGCATACGGACGGCCCGTGTCGATGTGCCCGGTGGAGACGAAGAACGTCGCCGGCACGCCGACCTCGTCCAGGATCGGGGCGGCGATCCGGTAGTTGTCGTCGTATCCGTCGTCGAAGGTCACCGCCACGGTATCCGGCGGCAAGGCCTCGCCGGCGTCGAGGGCGGCCACGACGTCGGTCAGACGCATGGGCCGGAAGTATTTCCTGATCCGCAACATCTGCTCGCGGAACTCGGCGGGCGGCGTGCTGATGAGTTCGAGGTCGAAGCCGAACGTGTCGGGGTCCGGCAGCGGCATCACGCGGTGGTAGGCGAGGATGCGCAAGTCGCGTTGCCACCACGCGCGCACGCGTTGCAGCGAATGCAGCAGGCCGCTGGAATAGCACAACTCGCCGAGCCGGCCACGAATACCGGGCGCTCCGCGCGGGGGCATGGGGGTCACCATAGGTGCAGCCTTCGATTGCGTGCGAAGGCCACGAGCGCCTGCGCCGCGAAGAGGTTGAGGTAGAAGAAGGCGACCGCGATGCGCAGGGGCAACAGGCGTCCCAGTGGCGGTTGCAGGCGTGCGAGACCGACCAGCAGCAGTCCTCCGATCAGTCCGCCGAAGGCCAGGGCGTACATGGGGTGACGGGTGAACAACAGGCCGGTGCTGGCCGTGAGGGCCAGGATCAGCCACGGCGCGAACAGGCGCAGGAGCTTGTGGCTGACGAAGCGGAACCAGAGGGGATTGCGCCACGGCGCGAGCAACCATGGCGCGAGCTGGATCAACTGATAGTTTCCGGCGAGCGTGCGGATCTTGCGCCGCCGCTCTTCCTCGGGCAGTTGCGACGGCTGGTCCCACGCCATCGCCTTGGGCTCGAAGACCACGCGCTTGCCTTGCGCCGCCACGCGCATGGGCACGAGCACGTCGTCCAGCACGGTCCCCGCGGGCAACGGCTGGAACAGCGAACGGCGTATCGCGTACAAGGCGCCGCTGACGCCGATCGTCGAGCCGGACAGGCTTTCCGCATGACGGATGCCTTTCTCGTAGCGCCAGTAGAAGTCGACGCCCTGGGCGAAGCCGCTGCGCACGTTCTCCATGTGCAGCTCTCCGCCCACCGCGCCCACGGTCGGGTCGCCGAGATTGGCCACGAGTTCCTTCAAGGCCACCGGGGAGAGCTTCTGGCGGACGTCGGTGAAGAGCAGGACCTCGCCACGTGTCAGTGCCACGGCATCGTTCAGGCAGGCCGCCTTGCCGCGCCGGTTGGGAAAGTCCAGCACGGTCACCCGGGGATCGGTCGAACGCCGTGCCGTCGTCACCGTCGTGTCGTGGCAACCGTCGCAGGCGATGACGATGTCGATCAGTTCGGCGGGATAGTCCAGCTGCCTCAGGCTGGCCAGTTTCGCGCGGATGAAACGCTCGCCGTCGTGCACGGCCATCACGATGCTGACCGTGGGAAGGATCGCGCGTCGCGCCACCGGCAATGGACGCAGGCGGGCCTGCATCCACACCAGCAGCGGGTAGCCGACGAAGACGTGCAGTAGCAGCGCCGCCGAACTCCAGCAGACGAACCAGGCGATATGTGTCATGTCGGCGTTCCCCCCGGGCGCCAGGTCAGCCGCGTCCAAGAAGGCGGCTTAGCAGGCCACGTTTCGTGGCGGGCGCCGTGGCGGCCGGGATGGCGACCGCCAGTTCCGCGGCCAGCGTGCCGAGCGTGCCATTGGCGATGTCTAGCAGGTTGAGTTGCACCCCCGTGAGCTTCTGGACGCGGACGGCCATGTCCACCGCGAGCAGGGAATGACCGCCCACGTCGAAGAAGTTGTCGCTGGTACGGATGCGCGACATGCCGAGCAGTTCGGTCCATACCGACGCCAGCAGCCGCTCGCTTTCGCTGCGCGGCTCGGTGCTTTCCACCGACGCGCCCGCACGGGGTTCCGCGGGAAGCGGCAAGGCCGCGACGTCCACTTCGCCCGTTGCCAGCAGCGGCAAGGCATCGAGCACGACGAGGTGCGCGGGCATGGACCAGGCCGGTAGCGACGTGGCCAGCGCGGCGCGCAGGTTTTCGACGTCCGGCGGATTACCCGGTGCGCCGACCGCATAGGCATCGAGGAGGACGAGGCCGGCATGGTCCGTCCGTGGCACCGCCATGGCGCGCACGATGCCTGGCTGGGCGACGAGCAGGGCTTCGATCGCCGCCGGCTCGACGTCCAGGCCGCGGCGGCGGATGCGCCGGTCGTCGCGCCCGATCACCTGCAACTGGCCGTCGGCCAGCCAGCGTCCGCGGTAGCCGGTGCGCAGCAGCCCGCCGTCACCCGGCTGCCGTTCCGCGTTGGCGCGCTGGCCGAAAGGCATGGCGAGCGCGCGCCCGGCGATGCCGAGTTCACCGGTCGCGCCGATCGGGCAGGGCTCGCCGTCGTCGTCGAGTATCCAGATTTCCGCATGGGTGGCCGGACGGCCTTCGTGCAAGGCGTCGGCGATGTGTTCGACACGGCCGCACGTCGCGACGGGAGCCGATGCGGCGTCGCCGAACAGGGTCCATAGCTCCGCCGTGGAAGCGGCGATGCGAACCGCCATGTCCGGCGTGGGCGTACCGCCGGCGACGACCGCACGCAGGCGGCGATCGCCCGGCCAGTTCGTGTCGACGAGCGCGTGCCAGGTCTCGGGACTGGCGATGAAGGTATCGAGATCGCAAAGGTCGCCATGCGCGAGGGCGTGGGCGTCCACGATCCGCCAGGTGGCGCCATGGGCCAGCGCGAGCAGGGGTGCGATGACCGACATCGGGTCGACGGGCAAGGCATCCCCGGAAACACGCTGCCCGGCGTCGAAGGCGAGCGCGTCGGCGAGCCCTTCCACGGCCGCGGCGACGGCCCGGTGCGAAAGCGCCGTGCCTCGCGCCTTGCCATCGGGGCCCAGGGTGTGAAAGGCGATGGCGGCGCCATCGGCATCGGGACGCGTGGCGAAATCGTCCTCGCCAACGACGGCGGCATCGAGTTCCGCGTGGTCCGCATCGAGCCAGAGGGCGCATGCGCGCGGCCAGTCCAACGTCGTTTCGAGCGCGGCGTCGCCGACCAGCACGGTCATCCGCGCATCGGCGAGGATGTCGCGCAGCCGCGCCGCGGGGTCGGCGCGGTCGAGCAGGAGGGCGGTGCTTCCGGTCCTGGCGATGGCCAGGAGGGCGGCGAGGCGTTCGCTGCCGGGGTCGACGCAGAGGCCGACGACACTTCCGTTCTTCGCGCCGCGTTCGCGCAAGAGCACCGCCATGCGGTCGACACGGCGCAGCAGCGACGCGTAGGTCGTTTCGCGGTTCCCCTGCGCGATGGCGACGGCATCGGGCGAGATCGCGGCGCCCCGGGCGACCAGGGCGTAGAGGTCGGCGGGCAGGCGCGCGTCCGCACCGGTCGCGTTCCAGTCGCGCATGCGTTCGCGTTCGGCCGCGGTGGCCGCGGTGAGCGTACCCACCGCGATCGCGGGATCGATGGCGACCTTGCGCATCATGCCGAGGTAACGCTCACGCATCAGCCGCGCCGTATCCGCCTGCAGCAGGTCCGCGTTATAGGTGACGCCGCCGACCATGCCCGCGTGGCCTTCCAGGAACCAGAGCCCGAGGTCCTCCGTGGCACCGCTCTGGAACAGCAGGATCTGTTCATGGGCGAGACCACCCCAGTCCACCACGCGCTGACGGGCATCCTGGAACGAGAACAACGCCTGGTAGAGCGTGGCACCCGCGCCATGGCCGACCTTCAGTTCGCGTTGCAGGTATTCCAGCGGAACGTCGGGATGACCGAAGGCCTCGATGGCGGTGCGTTTCACGTGACGGACGAACTCCAGGAACGACAGCGCCGGATCGACGCTCACGTGCAGCGGCAACAGGTTGTTGAAGTAGCCCATGACCGATTCCAGTTCGGTCTGGTTGCGCCCGCGCACCGGCGTGCCGACGACGAGGTCGTGCTGGCCGGCCGAACTGGAAAGCATCGCGAAGTACAGGGCGAGCAAGGTCATGTTGAGCGTGGCGTCCGCCTGGCGGGCCACCTCGTGCATGGCGTCGGTGTCCTCGCGCGACACACGTATCCATTCGGTCCGGCCGAGGCCGGACATGCCGGGACGCCGCGGATGATCGGTGGGCAGGGCGCGCACGTCACCCATCTGCGCGAGACGCTCGCGCCAATAGCCGAGCTGGGCCTGGAACGCGGGCGATTCGAGCCACTGCGCATGCCACTCGGCGAAATCGCCATAGGTCACGGGCAGCGGCGCCAACGGCGAGGGTTGTCCGGCGGCGAAAGCGCGATACAGCGCGGACAACTCGTTGTAGAGGATGTCGAACGACCAGCCATCCCAGATGATGTGGTGCGGCATGAAGAAGAGCGCGTGCTCGTCGTCGGCCAGGCGGAACATGCGCGCGCTGAACAGCGGCGCGGTGCCGAGATCGAATGGCGTGTCGGTCAGTTCCTGCAGGCGCTGCATCAGGCGGGCTTCGCGTTCCTCCTGCGGCAGGTGGCTCAGGTCCTCCGCGGGGAAGAGGGGATACTCCAGCCGGGGCACCACGACCTGCGCGATGTCGTTGCCGTGGTCGCGGAAGGCGGTGCGCATGATCGGTTGCCGCTGGATCAGGGCCTGGAAGGCCATGTCGAAGGCGTGCTCGTCGAGCTGGCCACGCAGGCGGTGCGCGGACGGTGCGTTGTAGGTGACGCGGCCGGGATGCATCCGCTCCAAGGCCCACAACCGGCGCTGCATCAGCGACAGCGGGGCATGGTCTTGTTCCGCGGCGGGGCGATGGCCCACGGGCGCGGTGGCCGGAGCGCTCCCGCTGGCCACCTGCGCGCCGATCGCGGAGGCGAGCCGTTCGATCGTGGGCGCGTCGAACAACGTGCGGAACGACAAGGTGACGCCGAACTCGCGGTTGAGGCGGGCGGTGAGCTGCGCGGCCAGCAACGAGTGACCGCCGAGGGCGAAGAAGTCGTCGCGGATGTCGAGGTCGGGCAGGCAGAGCACGCTTTCCATCGCCGCGGCGACGCGGCGCTCGTCCTCGTTGCGCGGCGCGATGCGCTCGCCCGACGTGGAGACGGAATGGGCGATCGGCGGCGGCAGGGACTTGCGGTCGGTCTTGCCGTTGGGCAGCAGCGGAATGGCTTCGAGCACGAGGATATGCTGCGGAACCATGTAGTCGGGCAGGCGCGCGCGCAAGCGCGCACGCAGATCGTCCTCGTCGAGTGCGGCGGCACCCTCGCGGCCCACGACATAGGCGACCAGGCGCACGTCCCCGGGGCGATCCTCGCGTGCCATCACCACGGCGCGGGCGACATCCGGCGCATCGGCCAGCACGCACTCGATTTCGCCCGGCTCGATGCGGTAGCCGCGTACCTTCACCTGGAAATCGAGACGGCCCATGTGTTCGAGCAAGCCGTTGCTGAGCCAGCGGCCACGATCGCCGGTCCTGTACATGCGCGAATCGGGCGCTTCCGACCAGGGGTCGGCGACGAACTTCTCGGCCGTGAGCTCGGGACGGTCGAGATAGCCGAGCGTGACGCCGGCGCCACCGATGTGGATTTCGCCGGGCACGCCCAGCGGGCAATGGTTGCCGCGTTCATCGAGGATGTGCACGGTGGTGTTGGCGATCGGACGGCCGATGTAGATGCCGCCGCGCGGGTCGGATACACGCCAATAGGTCGAATACACGGTGGTCTCGGTGGGGCCATAGCCGTTCCACACCTCGCCACAACGGTCGAGCAGGGCTTCCGCAAGGTCGACGGCCAACGGTTCGCCGCCGGACACCGCGCGGAAGGCGGGCCGGCCTTGCCAGCCTGCGTCGACGAGCAGGCGCCAGCCGGCGGGCGTGGCCTGCATCATGGTGGCGTCGCAGTCTTCGATCAGCCTGCGCAGCTGTCCGCCATCGCGCACGTCGTCACGGCCGGCGACGACGATCTCCGCGCCGCTGGTCAGCGGCAGCATCAGTTCCATGAAGGCGATGTCGAACGACAGCGTGGTGACCGCGACCAGCCGGTCGTCCGGGGCGATGCCCGGCACGCGCTGCATGCTGGTGAGGAAGTTCGCCGCCGCGCGGTGCGGCACGCGCACGCCCTTGGGCCGGCCGGTGGAGCCGGAGGTGAAGATCACATAGGCGACGGAGTCGGGCGTGGCGGCGCGGCGGTCGCGCTCGGGCCGTTCGAAGGATGCATCGATGACTTCCTCGCTGTTCAGCGCGATCACGCGCGCGGCATCGAAATCGAACGCCAGCGGCGTATCGTCGTCCACCACCAGCGCGGCGAGCGACGCATCCTCGGCCATGAAGGCGAGCCGTTCGGCGGGAAAGGCAGGGTCCAGCGGGACGTAGCCGGCGCCGGATTTCAGTACGCCAAGCACGGCCGCGACCATGTCCAAGCCGCGGGCCAACGACAGGCCGACCAGGGCGCCGTGGCCGATGCCGCGCGCGCGCAACGCGTTGCCGATGCGGTTGGCACGCGATTCCAGCGCCGCATAGCTGAGCGAGCGGTCGGCGTGGCGGACGGCGGCGCGCTCGGGCGCGCGGTCCACTTGATGCTCGAAGAATTCATGGGCCAGGCGGAGTTCCGGGAACGGGGTGGGCGCAGGCTGCAACGCGGCCAGTTCGCGGTACACGGCGTCGGATACCAACGGCAGCGCGACGGCGGCTCCCGCCGGGTCCAGCGCGGCGTGGCGCAGCAGCGTCGCATACGCGTCGAGCCAGCCTTGCACCGTGGCGCCCTCGAAAAGGTCGGCGTTGTACTGGCATTCGAGGCGCAATCCGCCGTCCACCTGCACCGCGTTGACGAACATCTCGAAGTTCTCGAACTCACGTGGCACCGCTTCCACGGCGAAGCGAAGGCCCGGGAACCGTACCGTGGTCTCGTCCAGTTGCGCGTCGAGGTTGAACAGCACCGCCACCAGCGGCAGGCGCGAGGGATCGCGTGCCAGCGAGAGCCGGGCGAGCAGGCTGCCGAGCGTGTAGCGCTGGTGGTCGAAGGCGTCGAGCAGGTCGTTGCGCACGGTGCCGAGCACCGTGGCGAAACTCGCTTCGTCGTCGATGCGCGCACGCAGGGGCAACACGTTCACGCAGTGGCCGACCAGCGTCTGCTGGCCTTCGGCCGCCTGGCCGGCCGTGGGAATGCCGATCACCACGTCGTCCTGCCCCGCCAGCCGGCGGAGCAGGACAGCGAACGCGGCGAGCAGGGTCGCGTAGAAACTCGCGCCGTGGGCGGCGCCCAGGCGCTTGATCGCGGCGACTTCCGTCGGGTCCAGCATGCGGTCTTCGCGCCGTGAGGTGAACGTCCGCCGGCGGGGGCGGGAGCGGTCCGTTGGGAGGTCCAGCACGGGGACCGGGCCGGCGAACCGGTCGAGCCAGTACTGTTCGTCCTCCCGGGCCGTCTCGCTGCCGGCGTGCGCAGCCTCGGCCAACGCGAAGTTCGAGAACGCGCCCGCGGGTGCCGGGCCGGGGCCCTGGCCTGTCCGTTGCGCGTAAAGGGCGGCGAGATCGCTCACGATCACGCCGAACGACCAGCCGTCGCAAACGATATGGTGCGCGGCGATGGTCAGCAGGTGGCGGTCGGCACCGAGACGGAACAATTCGGCGCGGACCAGGGGGCCGTTCTCGAGGTCGAACGGCGTCGTGACGATGCGCGAGAACGCGGCCGTGATCCGTGCGTCGCTCTCGAACGGAGCCAGCAGGGAAAGATCGTGGAAGGCGATCGGCAGCGTGGCATGGCCGGTGACGAAGAGGCCTTCGCCATCGCCGCTGAACGTCGCGCGCAAGGCCTCGTGGCGATCGACGATCGCCTGCAGTGCCCATTCGAGAGCCGGCACGTCGAGCAAGCCCTTGAGGTCGAGCGAAACCGCTTCGTTATAAGCCAGCGAGGCCTCCGGCTCCAGCCGGGATGCCAGCCACACCTCGCGCTGCGGTGCCGTCGTCGGGACGAGCCGCGTGAGCGGCGCGCCTGCGAACGGATCGTAGTCGACCGCCGTGGCGGCGGCCAGCTCATTGTGCGTCATGCGGTCACCCTCAGGTACTTGCCCGGCGCATCCGGGTTGGGAACGAACCACGCGGGACGTCCTTCGGGGTCCTTGCCGAGCCGCGCGCCGGGTACGGGCGGATGCTCGGCATCGAAGGTGGCCGTCTCGCGGCGGCGCGGCAGGAATTCCGCTTCCTGCATTTCAAGGATGGATTCACGGAAGGCATTCGCGATCGCGGCGAAATCCGCCTCGCTGTGCGCTGTCGTGAAGAAGCAGGGGAAGTTGTCCAGGATGTGAATGCCGCGGCTGCGCATCATCGCGAAGAGCAGATCCTGCAGCGGATGGTCTTCGTCGAAGATCGTCTTCCACACGGACGAGAAGTGCACGATGTGAACCGGCGCGCCGACACTGACGCAGAAGGCGTTGAGTTCCTCGGCCATCGCCGTGACCTTCGCGTTGAGCGATGCCTGGAGCTCGGGACCCTCTTGCACGAGATGATTCAGCACCGCGTGCGCCGCGGCCAGGGCCAGCGGGTGGCGCACGAAGGTACCGGCAAAGTACGTGACGCCGACCGTCGGCGTGGAATCGTCGCCGAACCGCCAGTGGCCGCCATCGAGCGCGTCCATGAAGCGGCGCTTGCCGGCGATGACGCCGATCGGGAAGCCGCCACCGACGACCTTGCCATACGACGCCATGTCGGCATCGATGCCGAGCATGGCCTGGGCTCCGCGCGGATGCGAGCGGAAGCCCGTGACCACTTCATCGAAGATCAGCAAGGAGCCGGATTCCTCGGTGATCGCGCGCAGTTCCTGGAGGAACTCGACCGGCTGGAAATCGGGACGGCGGCTCTGCACCGGCTCGACCAGCACGGCGGCGATGGACGAGGCGCGCTCGCGGATGATCGCCAGGGATTCGGGCGTGCCGTAGTCGAGTACGAGGACGTGCTCGGAAGTGTTCTTGAGAATACCCGGCGCGGCCGGCACCGACTTCAGCTTCTTCGTGCCGCGGACGATCACCTCGTCGAAGATCCCGTGGTATGAACCGGTGAAGATCACCAGGGTGTCGCGGCCGGTGACCGTACGCGCCACGCGAACGCAACCCATGACGGCTTCGGAGCCGGTGTTGCAGAGAGCCGCACGGTCGAAGCCGGTCAACTCGCAGACCTGCTTCGCGACGACGCCAGCGAGTGGATGCTGCGGACCGATTTCGTACCCGGCATCGAGCTGCTTGCGCACGGTGTCGAGTACGAAGTCGGGCTGCCAGCCGAACAGGTTCATGCCGAAGCCGTTCAGCGCATCGACGTACATGTTGCCGTCGAGGTCCCAGACCTTGGAGCCCTTGGAACGCTCGATCACGATCTGGTAGACGATTTCCTTCAGCAAGGGACGGAAGCCGTTCACCACGCGCGGGTCGGCGAGGTGCGGGCGGTGCTCTTCCGTATAGGCCTTGGACGCCTTGCTGCGCTCGATGTAGCGGCGCATGAACGCGTCGAGGCGCGCGCGCTGCCTCGCGGAGAGGTTGGTGTTCGTGGAATGGATGCGGGCGATCGCGCCGAAGGCCTTCTTCACATCGTAGGTGGTATGCGCGAGCGCCGCTTCCTCGTCGTTGGCGGCCGCGCCCTGGCCCTGTGCCGAAGCCGTGCCCTGTGCCGAAGCCGTGCCCTGTGTGGGGCCCGTGCTGTGTGTGGGAGCCGCTTCAGCGGCGATGGCCGCGGGAGCGGCCGCCAGGTCGTCGCGAGCACCCATCGCCGCTGAAGCGGCTCCCACAGGGGCTGAGGCTCCCACAAAGGCTGAGGCTCCCACAGGGGCCGCGGCTCCCGCGGAAGCGGTGGCTCCCGCCAGCAACGCCAGCTGTTCCCGCATGATCTGCATTTGTTGTGCGATCACGTCCTGGACCAGTCCGCCGCCGGTGGCCAGGGCCACCGGTGCCACCGCCGTGACAGGCGCGGCGATAGCCGCGGCCACGGGCGCAGCCGACTGGGCTTCAGCCGGCAACAGGCGATCGATATGAGCGGCGAGTCGTTCGAACGACGAGCACCCGTCCATCAGTTCGCGAAAAGTGATCTTGAGCGCGTAGGTCTTCTGCAATTGCAAGGCGACCTGGGTCAGCGACAGCGAGTCGAGTCCCAGTTCGACGAAATTGGCCGATGGGTCGACGCCTTCGAGCTCGGTGCCGGACACATCCTCGAACAGGGCGGCGAGTTCGCCGACAAGACGCTGGGGACGGGCGGTGGAATGTGCGGAAGGCATCGGCATGAGAACAGGCTCCGGTACGACGGGAGAAACGGTGGCGAGCGGCAGATGGGGCGCCGCATTGGCGATCGGCGTGACGGACGCGGGAAGGCGCGCGTCGATCCAGTGCCGCTTGCGTTCGAAAGGATAGGTAGGCAGTCGCACGCGGCGCCGATTCGCGCGATGGTCAAGCGCACCGGTGTCGATGCCGACCCCGGCGGACCACAAGGCGCCCGCGGCGCCAAGCCATGCGGCACGCTCGTCGGCGGGACCATCTCCCAGCGAAGCGACGATCGTGCGGCCGCGGCTCTGCGAGTGCTGCCGTGCGAGCAAGGCTAGACTTGGCCGTGGACCGACTTCGAGGAAGGCATGCGTGCCGTCGTCCAGCGCGTGCAGCAATGCCGGCGAGAAGCGCACCGTGTGGCGCATGTGCCGGGTCCAGTAGTCCGGCGAGGTTGCTTCCTCGTCCGTCAGCGGCAGGCCGGTCAGCGTGGAGACGATTCGGATCCGCGGTGCGGAGAGCGAGACCGCGGCCACTTCGGCACGGAACGCATCCAGCACGGGATCCATCATCGCGGAGTGGAAGCCGTGCGAGGTGTGCAGCACGCGGCAGGCGACGCCTTCGGCTTCGAGCGTCGTGCGGAAAGCCTCGACGGTCTCGGTATCGCCGGAGACGACGCTGGCGTTCGGCGCGTTTTCAGCGGCGAGGGAAAGAGCGTCCGGGAGCCGGGCGCGCAGCTCCGCGGCTCCCAGGCGAACGGAAAGCATGGACCCGGCGGGAAGGGCCTGCATCATGCGGCCCCGGCGCGCGACGAGCCGGGCGGCATCGGCCAACGACATGACGCCGGCGAGTGCGGCGGCGGCAAATTCGCCGACGCTGTGGCCGATCATGGCGACGGGTTCGACACCCAGGTTCATCCACAGGCGGGCAAGCGCATATTCAAGCGCGAAGGTCGCGGGCTGGGTCAGTTCGGTCGCCTTCAGCGCATCGGCATCCGCGGCGAACATGCGGTCGCGCAGGTCGAAGCCGAGTTCACCGCGCAGGGCGCCGGCGACTTCATCGAGCGCGGCGCGGAACACCGGCTCCGTGGCGTGAAGTTCGCGACCCATGCCGGCGTACTGCGACCCCTGTCCCGGAAAGAGGAAGACCATGCCGGGCGATGGCGTCGCACATGCACGGCACATCGCCGCGGCGGCGATATCGCGCAGCTTTGTCACCGCATCCTCGGTGGACGAGGCAACGACGTGGCTGCGCTGGACGAAGGCTTTGCGGCCGCGCGCGAGGGTCCACGCAGTGTCGGCGAGGTTGCCATCCGGGTGCGCGGCGAGATGATCGGCGAGTTGCGCCGCGGCGTTGCCGAGCGCCGTGGGCGTTCGCGCGGAAATCAGCAGAAGCTGGGCGCCGCTGGCCGCATCGGAAGGAGTGCGCTCCGGCGCCTCCTCGAGAATCACATGGGCATTGGTGCCGCCGACGCCGAACGAGCTGACGCCTGCACGCAGGGGGCCGCCAGCAGTCTGCCACGGACGCAGCGTGTCGTTCACGACGAACGGGGAGTCGGTGAGGTTGAGGCGCGGATTGGCCGCGGTGTAATGCAGCGAAGGGGGCAGGCGACGCTCGCACAGTGCCAGCGACGTCTTGATGACGCTGGCCGCACCGGCGGCCATCACGAGGTGGCCGACGTTGCTCTTGAGCGAGCCCAGGGCGCAGAAGCCCTTGTCGGTCGTTGCCTGGCGGAACGCTTGCGTCAGTCCTTCCAGTTCGATCGGATCGCCGAGTGGCGTGGCCGTGCCATGCGCCTCGACATAGGAGATGTCACGTGGCGACACACCGGCATCGTCCAGGGCCATCGTGATCACCGCGGCCTGGCCGGCGGCATTCGGCGCGGTGAAGCTCGCCTTGACACCGCCATCGTTGTTGACCGCGGCGCCGCGAATCACTGCATAGATGGGATCGCCATCGCGTAGCGCATCGGAAAGGCGCTTCAGCAGGACCACGGCCGCGCCGTCGCTGAACACCGTGCCCTGCGCATCGGCGTCGAAGGTCCGTGTATGGCCGTCGGGCGAAAGCATGGAGCCTTCCTGCGCGACGTAGCCACTGTTCGGCGGGCAGGAAATCGACGAGCCGCCGGCCAGCGCCATGCCGCAGCGACCCGCGCGCAAGGCGTCGAAGGCCTGCGTGATGGCGACAAGCGAGGTGGAGCATGCCGTATTGAGGCTGATCGCCGGGCCTGTCAGGTTGAGCTTGTGGGCGACGCGCGTGGCCAGGTAATCCTTCTCGTTCCCAAGCATGACCTGGAAGGCGCCAAGCTTGTCGATGAGGTCGGGCCGCCCGCTGATGTGCTTCTGGTAGTACGTCGCGTTATGCATGCCACCGAAGACACCCACCGGCGTGTCTTGCGCATCTGGCACGTAGCCGCCGCGCTCAAGGCACTCCCAGCACAGCTCCAGGAACAGGCGTTGCTGAGGATCGGTGAGCTCGGCCTCGCGCGGCGACATGCCGAAGAAGCTGGCGTCGAACTGCTCGACATCGTCGATGACACCGCGGGCAGCGACGTAAGCCGGATCGTCCCGATCCGCCTGGCTGACGGCGGGATCGAGTTCGCCGGGTGTGAAGTAGCGGATCGATTCGCGTCCGGCGCAGAGGTTGTCCCAGAAGGTCTCGACGTCGGGTGCACCGGGGAAGCGGCCGGCCATGGCGATGATCGCCACCGGCTCCCCCGCCGCCGGCGCGCCGCCCGACAAGCGTCCTGCCAACGCCTGCCGGGTGGCGCGCCCCTCGATGGTGGCCGCGACGGCGACCGGGGTCGGCTGCGCGAAGAAGCCGACCAGTGAAGGGGTCGGCGACAGCTCTTCGTGCACGCGAGTCATGGCGCGCGTCGCAAGAAGGGAGCTGCCGCCGAGGTCGAAGAAGTTGTCGTCGCGACCGACCGTGTCCAGGCCGAGCGTCTCGGCAAAGATGGCGCATAGCCGCGTTTCGATGTCACCGTGCGGTGCCACGAAAGGCGCTGCCAACTCGGGACGGGCGCTGCTGGGCGAGGGCAGGGCGCGACGGTCGAGCTTGCCGTTGTCGTTGATCGGTAGCGCGTCCAGACGCATCCACGCCACGGGAAGCATGTACTCCGGCAGCGTGAGGGCGAGCGCGTCGCGAAGCCCGCGTGCGGTCACGGTCTCGTCGTGGCCGACGTAATAGGCGACCAGGCGCTTCTCGCCGGGCGCGTCTTCGCGGGCGATCACTGCCGCGGCGGTGACACCGGGCAAGGCGCGCAGCGCGATGTCGATCTCGCCTGTCTCGATGCGGTAGCCACGAATCTTTACCTGACCGTCGGCACGGCCGACGAAGGCAAGGTTGCCATCGGGTAGCCAGTGCACCAGGTCGCCGGTGCGGTAACGCGTGCCACCGGCGACGAAGCGCTCCGCGGTGAGTTCGGGACGGTTGAGGTAGCCGCGCGCGACGCCGCTGCCACCGATGAATAGTTCGCCGGTATCGCCAGGGGCGACGTCGTTGCCTTCCGGGTCGAGAACATGAAGCGTGGTTTCGCCGATCGGCATGCCGATGGGAATCGCGTGAAGCCCATCGGGGAGTTCACGTGGGATCGGATACGTCGTTGCGAAGGTGGTGCATTCCGTCGGACCGTAACCGTTGATCAGCTGCGTGGCCGGAAGCGCGGCGTAGGCCTTGCGTACATGCGGTACCGAGAGCGCTTCGCCACCGGTGAGCACCACGCGCAGGCCCGAGAGGTTGCTCGCATCGTCGTCGACGATCGCGTTGAACAATGCCGCAGTCAGCCAGGCGATCTCGGCGCCGTGGCGCTCGACGGTCCGGGCGATACCGCAACCGGTCGGAACGCGCTCGCGATAGACCACGCAGGTACCGCCATTGAGCAGCGGCGCGAAGATCTCGAACGTGGAGGCATCGAAACCGAGCGGCGCGGCATGCAACACCTTCGGCGCGTCGAAGTCGATATAGTCCGAACGCAGGACGAGTCGCAGGATCGAGGTATGACGAATCTCGACGCCCTTGGGCGTACCCGTCGACCCCGATGTATACATGGCATAAGCAAGATCGTCCCCACTCCCCCCCTGTGGGAGCCGCTTCAGCGGTGAGGGGTGCTCGCCGGTTCCGGCCCAAGCCTCGCCGGCTATTTCCAGCTCAGCGACACTGAACAGGGGAATCTCCTCGCTGGAGATATCCAATCCCCCATCCGCGACGATCGCGGCCACATCCGCATCGCGCAGCGCAAAGGCGACGCGCTCGGCAGGCCAGCGCGTATCGATCGGCAGATAAGCCGCACCGGCCTTCAACACGCCGAACACCGCCACGACCGCCTCGACCGAACGTTCCATCAGCAGCGCCACATAGCTGCCCGGTTCCACGCCTGTTGCCACCAGGCTGGCCGCGACGCGATCGCTGCGCGCGTCCAGTTCGGCATAGGTGAGGTTCAACGCGTCCGATGCCAGGGCGGTGCGGCCCGGGCAGGCTTTCGCCACCGCACTGAAACGACCGTGGACGGTGCCGGTGTCTTGCCGGACGCTGGAAAGGACTTCGTTCATCATGCGACCTCGTACCCGTTGGGAGCGCGCGAGGGCATAGGCCAAAAGGTCGAGGCGGCGACAGTGAGGCCGTGCGAAGCGCTGAGCGCTTCGCCGCGGCTTTTCGCGTTGCCCCTGCTTTCCCTCGTCCACGCCGTGCCATCGGCTTTCATGCGATCCCCCTTCACGCGCGAGGGGCCGGTTGCCCCTTTCGCGTCTGTGGAATCTTTTATAGCTCCCGGGTTCGGGACGGCATATACAACTGGCGTGCTAGCCGGGGTGGGCAAATGGCCGAGGTCGACGGGGCGGAGGCGGTGAAAAAGATGCTCCATCGCTCAGAGAACGGCACCCGACGCCTCCCTCCGGACATGATGGTGCCCCGTGTTGCGAGCAGAACAGGGACGCGTGCGCTCACCCCCTTTTTCGGCCCCTTGTGGGAGCCGCTTCAGCGGCGATCCCGCGGAACCCGCAAATCCGCGAAAAAGCAAAAAAAAGCCCCGCCTTGCGCGGGGCTTGTGTGGTATGACCACGAAGTCGAACTCATCTATCAACGACGGCGATCAAGTGGAGTGCCGGAACTTCATGGTGACTATCTGCGTGGCGTAGGGAACGGCGAAGGTGAAGTGAGTGAACGTGGCCCCACTAAATTGAATAGGACCCCCAGCTGTTACTTGCTCACCAACTGGCGTTGTTCCGTTGTAGAAGGATGCAAGCGAGCCTTGGACGGCGCCACCGCACGAAAAGTATGCGTACCGGCATGGCTGACGCATGTTGACTCGGATGGTCGCCCCGTACCTGCCACCGTCTTGGTCACCGACCCTTAGCCGTATGTAGTCATATTCTGTGCCAGGTACCAGATCGACCGGTCCGGGGCCTGCCAATGTCGTGATCGTCAGGTACGTGAAGCTGGCGGTGCTCCCCACAGGAATAGCCTGTGCCGGATAATTCTTGAAATCTTCGGTGAAAATCGGCCCTTCGTTGGCCGATACATGGACGGGGTATGTGCCCGAGCTACCTGCCGTGTCGCGCGCGGTGATCGTGGCCGTGCCTTCCGCCACGCTACGGATGAGCCCCTGATTCGGGTCGGGAACGATCACGCAGCTGGAATTATTCGAACTGTAGGTATACGGCGGGGCGCCTCCACTGGCGTTGCGCGTGTATTCCTCGTCCATGCCCACGAGTTCGACAAGCGAGCCGTCGATAGAGAAGGGCATCGCCTCGGCGATACGAAAGACCAGCGGCTCGGAGGGCAGGGCCGGATCGATGCCACCGCGCTGCACGCTGTAAGTGACGATAACCTCGCCGCCGGTATTGTCGGCGATGTACTCCCGCGGGACGTACGCGGGCGGGACGAGGAGGGCGCTGCCGACCTTGACCTTCTGGGTAAAGCTGGAGACGGTGCCCAGCCAACGGTAAGTGACCAGATCGCCGTTGGCGATGGTGGGATAAGCCGCGCGGATCACCGCTTCTTCGGTGGCCGGATCGAGGACGCCGCCGGCGACATCGTCGACCGTGGGCGCGGGCAGCGGCTGCTCGGCGCCGGCGTGGCGAATCTTCAGGCTCACGTGCGCGGATTCCCGACCGAGCAGCGTGCGCACGAGACGCGGGCGTGCGCTGCGACTGAAGGGCGTGACCTGGTAATAGACCTCGGCGGTGCCGTCGAGGAACTTCAGCACCTCGGCGTGCGCCACGGAGAAGATCGGTGGCCGGGTGATGTCGCTGACCTGACGGTCGGCGGTATAGCGCACGGGCGTGCCGTTACCGTCGGTGCCGTCCCAGACCAGGGTGACGGTGTCGAAGTCGGCGATGCCCGGATACACCTCGAACCTTTCGTTCCAGCGTTACGGCTACGACTTCGATCAGCAGGTCAACGCATTGCAGCTGGGTGGCAGCCTGATCGCCCTGGACGGCGACAACGGCACGCTGCGCGCGGGCTGGGCCGCCGATCACGGCACCACGCGCGTCACGCCGAAGGCCGTGGATGGCGCCAGTTCAGCGAAGTACCGCGCCAACGGCTTCTCCGGCTGGATCACCTGGCAGCACGGCAATGGATTCTGGGTGGACGGTGTACTGGGCAGCACCCGCTACCGCGGCGACGTGGGCACGGACCTGCGCGGCGCCGACGTCGGCCGCGTACGCGCGCATGGCTGGACGATGTCCGTGGAGGCGGGCCTGCCGTTCGCCGTCGGCAACGAGTGGACGGTCGAGCCGCGCTTCCAGTTGAAGCACCAGTCGCTGAACTTCCGCGACTTTGTCGACAGCGATGGCCTGGAGGTCAAGCTGGGCACCGCGAAGCAGACGAGCGCGAGCCTCGGCGGTCGCATCTCCCGAACGGCCAATCCCGTGTTCATGCCGTATGCCAGTCTCGATCTCACCCATACGAGCAATGGCGATCCCAAGGCGGACGTCTCCAGTGACGAGTGGGACATCAGCGAGCGCTTCGGCTCCGGTCGCGTGGGCAACTCCTATCGCGCCTCGGCAGGCGTGGTGAGCCAACTGAGTGAGCACGTGCAGGTCTACGGCGAAGGCACCTACCAGCACTTCGTCGGCAGCTACGGCATGCGCGGGTGGGCTGGCAACGTGGGCATCCGCGTCACGTTCTGAACGGTCGACACCGCGGGGCCGCGGGCGAGGTCCTCCTCCCTCGCTTCCTGGCGCATCCCTTGCGCACCCGTGCGTCCTGCATCGTCCGTGGCGTCCTGCTCGTCCCGCCGCGGCCTCGTGGTGTCGGGGATCAAAGCTATCTCCTTGTAGAACCGAGGAAAATAGCCCTATGGTTGTAGGCGCCGACGTCCGTTTCCGGACACTTTCGCACCGGTTTTCGTGGCGGGGGTGTCCGTTATCGTACGCACGCCCCGCACGGCTGCGCTTCCCCAAGCCAGCCACGCCGGCGCCCTGTCCGGATCCGGACAAGCCCCTAGCGTATGGCGATGAGCCAGAGCGCCGCGCCCTGCACGGGGGCGGCTGTCCAATGCACGCGGTAGGTGCCCGCGGCGGTCACCTGCCGCCATGCCACGGCACCCTGCACGCCGCTCTCGTCGGGCAGTTCGATGAAGGCGTCGATCAGCTGGAAACCATCGCCAGGGACGACACTCATGCGCTTGACGCCACCGTCGCCCCACCAGAAGGCGAGCAGCGTGGCGGGGCCGTCGACATGGATCTCGCCGCTGGCGACCACCAGCGACGGTTCGGCGTACGACTGGGCAAGCGCCTGCACGCGGCTGGCGTCGCGTACCTCGATGAAGGGCAGGGATAGCTCGCCACGCGGTTCTCCCCGCTTGACGATGGAAACGGAGTGTTTGGCCCCGCCCTTGCCGTCCAGCGCGACATAGGCTTTCACGTCGAAGCGATCGCCGTAGTTCGCATAGGTCATCGCACGGCCCAAGGCGTCCCAGCGGTTGCCGTAGGTGTCGCGCGGCGACGCATCGTTGCTTGCGTATCCCGCGTTGAACACGACGAACACGCTGCCCCTGGACCGGGTGTCCACCGGACGCGTCACGGCGGGACTGGTACCCAGGCCCTCGCCCTGGCCGAGGAACACGTGTGCACCGAGGGAAGGAAGCGGTGGATCGCCTGCCGCCACCTGCGGTGCTATCGAGAGCAGGGCCGCGGCGGCCACGGCGGTACGAAGACGGTGCATGTCGCTTCTCCAAAGGTTGTACTTGTCAGCGCGACGGCTGTGAGCGACGCTCGGCATGCGGACCGCATGCCTGACGATACGTCACGCGCGCCGCCCAAGGGGGCTCCACCGTGACGGACGAAACCGACTTCCTCGACCTGTACGCGAAGTTGCGCCTGGCTCCCGGCTGCTCGCTGGACGAATTCAAGCAGGCTTACCGCCGTCATGTGGCGATGTGGCATCCCGACCGGCGCCGTGGCTCGCGCGCCGACCAGCTGGCGGCGGCCCGGCTGCAACGACTGACGGCGCAGTACGGTGCCGCGATGGATTTCCATCGCAGGCACGGACGCCTCCCCGGCGCGTCGCAGGCGGCGCGTGCCGTCGATGCGGTGCCGGTCGTGCCTGAAACGATGGTTCCCGTGCACGGGGCCACGCCGCGAACCGTCGCGCCGCCGCGCGGAACGCAGCGCGCGGTGGCGACCCGCTGGTGGCTTGCGTTCGCCGTGGTGGTCATCGGTGGCGTGGCATGGTCGACCTGGCCTGCCAGCCAGGCGAGCCGGGAACTGGATGGGGAAGACACGGAGGATGCGGCGATATCCGCGGGCGCCAGCGCACCCTCCGCGCCGCAGGCACTCGGCCTCGGCATGATGCCGGACGAGGTGATCGGCATCGAAGGGGAGCCCACGCGGCGTGCCGGGGATCGCTGGGAATACGGTCCTTCCTGGATACGTTTCGAGCGGGGCGTGGTCGTCGACTGGTACAGCTCGCCGTTGCGCCGCCTTCGCACGGAATCGCCACGCCCGCGGCCGTAGTTCGCCCGTCGCGTCCGTCCCGCCCGGATTCACCTTGCACCACGTCCGAACAGCACGACCTCCACCGTCTCGATCAGGATGACCACATCGAGGAAGAGGTTGTGGTTCTTCACGTAGAACAGGTCGTACTTGAGCTTCTCGGCGGCGTCTTCTTCCGAAGCGCCGTACGGATAGCTCAGTTGCGCCCATCCGGCCAGGCCTGGCTTGATGCTGTGGCGAAGGCTGTAGTAGCGGATCTTGTTCTGCAGGTCGGAAACGAACTGCGGCCGCTCCGGACGCGGCCCGACGATACTCATGTCGCCGCGGATCACGTTCCACAATTGCGGCAGCTCGTCGAAACGCAGCTTTCGGCAGATGCGTCCCACCCGCGTCACGCGATCGTCGTTGCTGGACGCCCAGCGTGCGACGCCGTCCATTTCCGCGTCCGTGCGCATGCTGCGGAACTTGTACAGCCAGAAGGTGCGGCCGTGTTCGCCGACGCGCTCCTGGCGATAGAGGATGGGTTGTCCACGGCCGGATTCGATGCGAATCGCGAGGGCGACGCCGAGCATGACCGGCCAGCACAGCAGGGCGATCAGCAGCGACGCCGCCAGGTCGAAGCCACGCTTGGCGAACGAGGCCAGTGGCGTGGTATTGAAGCCGCCGGAAAACACCAGCCAGGACGGGTCCAGCATGGTCAGTTGCACGCGGCCGGCTTCACGTTCGACGAAGGTGGTCAGGTCGGTGATCTGCACGCCCAGCTGGCGACAGGCCAGCAGGTCGTCCATGGGCAGGCTGCCCCTGCGGTCGTCCACGCCCACCACGATCTCGTGCAGCTTCTCGCGCCGCGCCATTGCGGCGAGCGAGCCCGCCGGTTCGATCAAGAGGGATTCGGGGATCGCGACAGCCTCGTTGGCTCCGCGCACATAGCCCAACAGGCAGAAGCCGCGGCGATCCGAGCGACGCCGCATGCGGTTGTGGATCTGCGCGGCGCGCTGTCCGGCGCCCAGGACGATCACGCGTCGCTTCAGCGACTCCATCTCGACCAGGCGCATGAATACCGCGCGGAAGGCCGCCGTCGACACGAAGCCGATGACCAGGGCCATGCCCAGCACGCCGCGGCCCACGTAGGCTTGCGGGATCACGTAGTAACCGACGACCAGCGCCAGGCCACCCAGGACGAAGGCGATGGCGTGCCGCGCGACCTGGCCGCGCCAGCTCATCCGCAGCGTCGCGCGATATTCGCCGAGCGCGGCCATGCACAGGAAGATGACCGCGGCGAACATCGCCGCGCGCGCCGTCAGCGAATGCGTGGACGCCGCGAGGTCCTCCGGCGAGGTCGCGAAGCGAATCCATACGGCCACGTTGAGCGAGGCCGCGAGCAAGAGGAGTTCGCAGGTGCCCAGCAAGGTGAGCCAGCGCACGATCGGCTGTCTGAACAGGCGGATCATCGGATGTTCCCCTCGATGCACGCATGGACTGCGTGCCGGTACTTCAAGGCTATGGAGCGGCCATGCTCCTGTCGATTGCACTTCCGGCCGGCGCACGGCTAGGCCGAATGGCCGCCCGATGCGCGCGTGCGGCGCGAGGTGTATCGCCGCCGTTACAGCAGCGTGCGCAACTGCTCGGCCAGCCGCAGGCTGAGTGCGACGATGGTGAAGGTCGGGAACGCCCAGCCGCCGGTCGGGAAGACCGAACTGCCGGCGACGTGCAGGTTGTCCATGCCATGCACCTTGCCCTGTGGATCGACCACGCCCCGCGATGGGTCCTCGGCCATGCGCGTCGTGCCGATGTGGTGCGCGGTACCTCGAAGCGAGGGCGGGCCTTCGCCGTACGTCCATGGCGCGGGTTCGAAGTGTCCGTCGCAGGCCCTGGCAAGGCCGCCGCCGGCGAGGCGGGTCATGGTGCGCCAGGTGTGCCGGTCGAGTTCGTTGACGCGCCAGTCCACCCGCACGCGGCGCAGGCCCAGCCCGTCGACATCCATGCCGAGCGTGACCCGGCTGTCGCGGTGGGGCGCCTGTTCGAAGAAACCGACCAGCTCGACGCGGTCGCTGCGTACCACGGGCCGGTCCGCGACCTTGTGCGCCACCGCGCGGATCACGTCGCCGATGTTCAGGCCGAGCCGGACCGCGTTGATGGCGAGGCCATGGTGGATGGTGGCCACGTCGCCGCCGGGCCCGTTCTGCAGGGCGGCGCAGAGCCGTGCCTCAAGCAGGGTCGCTTCCGTCCGCACAGTGGGGCGCAGGGTGGCGCGCAGGCCGCGCAGGGCACGGATGCCCTGGGGCACCTCGCCTTCCACGGGAAAGGGATGCACGCGCGCATTGAGGCTGCGATGGCGTCGCTGCGCCTCGATGGAAAGGCCGATCTCCGGCGCGAGCGGCGCACGTACCTTGCCGATCGTGCGCTCGTACGGACGGGTGACGCGGTCGGGCTCGCCTGCGCGGATCGTGCCGATCGTGCCCCGGGGATGATCCATGAAATAACGGCCGACCAGGTCGCGGTCGTTGCCGAGGCCGCTGGACGCGACGCTGTCGGAAAGAAGGAGGATGCGCGCGTTCTCGATACCGCCCGCCGCCAACACGTAATGCCGCGCACGCACGCGGCCGCGGCGACCGTCGAGCGTGCCGATCCGGGCGCCGGTGACCACGGTCGCATCGGCGTTGGCTTCGAGTTCCATGACGTTCGCGTGCAGCAGCACGGTGATGTTCGGTGCCTGGTGCAGCTCCTCGCGGTAGGCTTCGCCGAACGTGATCGGGCTCCTGGCGAAGATGAAGTTCACCAGTTCCCCGGCGTCGAGGTCGAGAGGGCGGCGTGGCGGCGGGCCGTCGAACTCGCCTGGCCCGAAGCCGTGCGAGGCATCGATGCGACAGAATTCGCGGGCGCGCTCGTACCAGGGGGCGAGGTCGGCGAAACGCAGGGGCCAGCCACTGTCGGGCACCCAGTCACGCGGTTCGAGGTCGCTGTCGGCGAAGGGAATGCAGCCACCGCCCCACAGCGTGCAGCTGCCGCCGAACACGCGCATGCGCGACGTACCGGCATCGAAGGGGAGGTCGCCGGTGGAGTCGCCTTCGTACAAGGACTGGCTGCGGTCCTCGCCGGCGAGGCCGCCCCCTTCGATGAGGCAGACCGTGGTGGAACTGCCGGCGAAGGCTCGGGCGATGGCGATGCCGGCAGGCCCGGCACCGACGATGCACAGGTCGGCCTGGAGGTCGGCGGGTGCCGACCCATCGAGGTAGTCGACGATCAAGATGCGCCTCCCGTTCTTATCGCGCGCATCCTACGCACCGTAAAATTCGCGATACCAGGCGACGAAACGCGCCACGCCCTCGGCCACGTCGATCTTCGGCGCATAGCCGGTGGCCTGGACGAGCGCGGAAACGTTCGCTTCGGTGTCGGGGACATCGCCGGGCTGCAGTGGCAGCATGTCCAGCCGCGCCGTGCGTCCCAGGCATTTCTCCAGCACTTCGATATAGCGCAGCAATTCCACCGGCTTCTCGTTGCCGATGTTGAAGATGCGATAGGGCGCGACCCCGCTCGTGCCCGGGTCGGGGCGGTCCCCGGACCAGTTCGCGTCGGCGGCGGGTACCCGGTCCAGCGTGCGCAGCACGCCCTCGACGATGTCGTCGACGTAGGTGAAGCTGCGCTTGTGCCTGCCGTGATTGAAGACCCGGACGGGCTCGCCGGCGAGGATGGCCCGGGTGAACAGGAACAACGCCATGTCGGGCCGGCCCCACGGCCCATAGACCGTGAAGAAGCGCAGGCCGGTGCAGGGGAGGCCGTAGAGGTGGGCATAGCTGTGCGCCATCTGCTCGTTCGCCTTCTTGCTGGCCGCATACAGCGTCAACGGGTGCTCGGTGGGCTGGTGCTCGGAAAACGGCATGCGCGTATTCGCGCCATACACCGAACTGGTCGAGGCGAAGACGAGGTGTTCCACCTCGTGCCTGCGGCATCCTTCCAGCACGTGGAGGAAGCCGGTCACATTGCTCGACACATAGACATGGGGGTTCGTCGCCGCGTAACGCACGCCCGCCTGCGCCGCCAGGTTGATCACCCGGCGAGGCTTGTGCGTGGCGAAAACGGCCTCGATCGCGTCGCGATCGGCGAGGTCGGCATGCACGTGGGTATAACCGGGCTGGCCCTCGAAGTGGGCCAGCCGCGCTTTCTTCAGGGTCACGTCGTAGTAGTCGGACAGATTGTCCAGCCCGACCACTTCGTCGCCACGCTCCAGCAGGCGCGTCGCGACGTGGTATCCGATGAAGCCGGCGGTGCCCGTGACGAGTACTTTCATACGGGCTCCCGCATCGTCAGAGCCTGCCGTCCACCGCGTCGCGGGGCAGCACGTACTTCACGTCGTAGACCACGGACAACGGCTTCCCGAACGCGCGGATGCCGTCCGCGCCAAGCGCGACGAACTCGCGATGGCCCACCGCGACCACCACGGCGTCGTAGCCTCCATGCGTGGGTTCCGCGACCGGCTCGATACCGTATTCGTGCATCGCCTCGCTGGCGCGGACCCAGGGATCGTGGACGTCGGCCGCGACGCCATAACCTTCCAGGGCGTGGAGGATGTCGACCACCCGCGTATTGCGCAGGTCCGGGCAGTTTTCCTTGAAGGCCAGGCCCAGTACCAGTACGCGGGCGGCCACCGGGTTGATGCCCTTGCGCACCATCAGCCGCACCAGTTCTCCCGCGATGTACGAGCCCATGCCGTCGTTCGTGCGGCGGCCGGCGAGGATCACATCCGGGTGGTGGCCCACTTGCTGGGCCTTGTGCGTGAGGTAGTACGGGTCGACGCTGATGCAATGGCCTCCGACCAGCCCGGGCCGGAACGGCAGGAAGTTCCATTTCGTGCCGGCCGCCTCCAACACTTCGAGCGTGTCGATGCCGAGCTTGTTGAACAGGATCGCCAGGTCGTTGACCAGGGCGATATTGAGGTCGCGCTGCGTGTTCTCGATGACCTTTGCCGCCTCGGCCACCTTCATGGAACTGGCGCGATGCGTTCCCGCGGTGATGATCGAGCGATAAATGGCGTCGACGAAGTCGGCGACGGCGGGCGTCGAGCCCGAGGTGACCTTGAGAATCCCGGTCACTCGATGCGCCTTGTCGCCTGGATTGATGCGCTCCGGGCTGTATCCCGCGAAGAAGTCCTCGTTGAAGACCAACCCGGAGACGCGTTCGAGGATCGGTACGCAGACTTCTTCGGTGCAACCCGGGTACACGGTGGACTCGTAGACGACGACGTCGCCGCGTTTGAGAACTTTGCCCAGGGTTTCGCTCGCGCGGACCAGGGGCGCCAGGTCCGGGCGGCGGGCATCGTCGATGGGCGTGGGCACCGTGACGATGTAGACGTCGCACTCCGCCAGTTCGTCGACATGGGAGGAGAAGCGGAGGCGATCCGCCGCGCCAAGCTCGTCGGCATCGACTTCCAGGGTGGCGTCATGGCCTCCACGGAGCTCCTCGATCCGCTCGTGGCGGATATCGAAGCCCAGGGTCGTGTAGCGCTTGCCGAACTCCACCGCGAGCGGCAGGCCGACGTAACCCAGGCCCACGATGCCGATACGTACCGTATCCAGTGGCCGGGGGACGAAGCCGCCCGCCGCCGCCCATGGGCGCCCGGTCGTCACGGATTCAGCCACATCGGCGTGGCCGGTGGCCCCTCTGAGGCTTGTTGTATCCATGCCGGAGTCCTACCCCTTCGATGACGTCGGAAATCCCCCTCTGGCGGGGGCGACGAAAGCGTAGCAATGCAGGCCGGACTTGCCTGTATGGCTTACGGAGGTGGTCGAATGGCCGATATCGGCAAGACGGCGGCGTTTACAAGGCGTTCCCACCGAGATATGGTTCGTCCGGAATCGCCCACGGATGTGGGCATACGACTACATAATGGCTTCCTGGTCCACTCATGTCCGCGCGATCCTACTTTGGCTCTGTGCGCGTGGCCTTGCTGGACGACCATGCGCTCGTCCTGAAAGGATTGATCGCACATCTTGAGAAATCTCCCACGATCGTCGTCGTCGGCAGTCACGCGAGCAGTCGCAGCTTCCGCGCCATGCTGGCCACCATGCCGGTGGACGTCGCCCTGATCGACTATTCGCTCGCGTTGGACGACATCGACGGCATCGCCCTGATCAAATTGCTGCGGGCGGGCTACCCGAGGATGAAGATCCTGGTGGTATCCGCGCATGACCAGGACCTGGTGATCCACAGCCTGCGCCAGGCCGGTGCCGATGGATTCGTCGCCAAGAGCCAGGACCCCGACGAAGTGATCCGCGCCATCGACGCGGTCATGACCGGCAGGGAGTACCTGCCGCCGCGCGACCAGGACGTCGCCGAACCGACCGGGGTGGTGGCGCTTTCGCCGCGCGAATGGGAGGTGATCCGGCAGTTGCTCGAGGGGTTGACCGTCGGCCAGATCGCGGCACGGTCGGGCCGCAGCCTGAAAACGATCAGCACGCAGAAGTCCGCCGCGTTCCGCAAACTGCGCGTCACGTCCGACAACGAGCTCTATCTCCTGCGGGATTACATCCTCGCGCTGGGCGCTGGCCCGACGTGAGGCGGGCCTTCGCGTTCATCCTTTCGTTGCTCGTCGTATCGAGCATCGTGGCGGGCGAGGCGCCGGATGCCGAGGCGCGCAAGCGCTGGATCGCCGCGCACCCCGTGCTACGGATAGCGATCGATCCGCAACAGGGATCCGAGATAAGCAATGGCCAGTCCAATCCGCTGGTCAGCCAGTACCTGGAACTGGTGGCGCGGCATACCGGGCTGCGCGTGACGACGGTGCGCACTCGCTCGTGGGAGGAATCGGTTCGCGCCTTCCTCGACGGACGCATCGACATGCTGCCCTCGCTCAGCGACCGCCTGCTCATGGCGGACGTGGGCGACCGGGCGCTGATTTCCGCGCCGTTCTACGTCGGCCGCACCGTCATCATCAGCCGTACGGTGGGGCCGGCGACGCTCGACATGGGTGCGCTTGAGGGCCGCACGGTCGCTTTCAAGGGTGGCGGTGTCTACGAATCCTGGCTACGCCGGGAGCATCCCTCGATCACCCGCCTTCCGCTGGCCGATGTCCACCAGGTGCTCGCGGCGGTGGAGACGGGCATCGCGGATGCCGCCGTGGGCGTGGACGTGGCCTACCATCCCATCGTCCGGCGCGACTACACGTTGAGCCTGCGTATCGCCGGCAATGTCAGCGAAATGCCGGTCACGATCCGCGTGGCGGTACGCAAGGACGCGCCGGAGCTGCTGGGCATCCTCGACGACAGCCTGCGCGGCGTCAGCGCGGGCGAGAACCAGGCGGTGATCGAGCGCTGGCTGGAAACCGCCTACCTGCGCGCTCCCACGCTATCCCAGGTGGCTTCCGCCTACCGCGTCGAGATCGGCCTGGGCCTGGCGCTCGTGCTGGTGCTGTTCTTCGCCCTATGGCAGTTGCGACGCGCGCAACTGGCGTCGCGCAGGGGCGAGAAGCAAAAGACGATGCTCCTGGCGGTCATGAGCCATGAGGTGCGCAACGCGGTGAACGCGGTGGTCTCGTCGATCGATCTCCTCTCGCGCACGTCGCTGGAGGGGCCTCAACGCGACCTGATGGCCATCGCGCAGTCGAGTAGCCGGAATCTTCAGAATCTCCTCAAGAGTGCGCTGGACTACAGCCGCTCGGAAAGCGTCGGTTTCACCGCCGACCTTGCCGCCTGCGATGCCGTCGCCGTGGCGCGACAGGTGATCGAAGGCCAGCGGGGAACGATCGAGCAGAAGGGGTTGGCGGTGCGCCTCGACCTGCCCATGGGCCCGTTGCCCTGGTTGTTGCTCGACGAGACCCGTCTGCGCCAGTTGATGGAAAACCTGCTGTCCAACGCGGTGAAATTCACCGAACGCGGGCACGTCGGCATCGCGATGTGGCAATCGGCCGGCGAGGCGGTGGACGACGTGCGCCACTTCATCGTCGAGGTGTTCGATACCGGGATCGGCGTGCCGCCGGAAAGGCAGCGCCAGCTCTTCAGGCCTTTCTCACAGGCGCATGGCGTGCATTCCGCACGCATGGGAGGCAGCGGGCTGGGCCTGGGCATCTGCGCGGAAATCGTGCGTCACCTCGGTGGGCGTCTCGACCTGAGCAGCGATGTCAGTGTCGGTACGGCCGTCCGGATCGAGCTGCCGACCAGTCGCGTTCCCGTGACGACTCCGGCCGACGGGCCGGAAACGGCCGGCGGCGAAACGGCCCCCGCGGTGAGTGGCGTCGTATTGCTCGTCGAGGATCACCCGGCCAACCGGCAGATCATCGCGGCACAGTTGAAGTTCCTGGGTTACGAGACCCATGCCGTGGACCATGGCCAGGCGGCGATCGATGCCTTCGTGCCCGGCCACTTCGCCGGGGTATTGCTGGATTGCGAACTGCCGGACATGCAGGGCTACGACATCGCCGCGGAATTGCGCGCGCGCGAGGCTTCCGCCGGTGTATCGAGTACCCGCTTCATCGCCATTTCCGCGAACGATGGCGAGGCCCACATCCGGCGTTGCGAGGAAAGCGGCATCGACACGGTGCTGGGCAAACCCCTGTCGCTCGACGGCCTGAGGGACGCCCTGGCGGGTGCCCCGGGAACGACGCTGGCCGAGCGGACCTTCCACGACGAGAGCCTGCGCGACGTCGCCGCCATCCGCGGGGCGATGGAAGAGGCCGATCCGGAGTCGGCCTTGCACGTGGCGCACAGGCTCAAGGGAGCCGCCCTGGTATTCGGTGCGCTGGCCCTGGTGGAAGACGTGGAGCGCGTGGAGGCGCTGCTCCAGGCACGTCCGGTACCGCGCGGCGACATCGACGCCTTGCTGCAGGAAATCGCGGACAGGTTGTAACGATTCTTTCAATTTCCGTCATCGTCCCCCATGTCATGCTGGTTTCCTTCTCCCCCAAGTAACGGAGTCCAGCATGACAAGCATCAACGCATCCGCAAGCGGCACGTTCAGGATAGGCGGCGATCTCGAGGTCAACCGTCTCGGCTTCGGCGCCATGCGTATCACCGGCAAGGGCATCTGGGGTGATCCCGCCGACCCCAAGGCCGCGCGCGACACGCTGGCGAAGCTGCCCGCGCTCGGCGTGAACCTCATCGATACCGCCGACAGCTACGGCCCCTATGTCAGCGAGGACCTGATTCGCGAGGTACTGCATCCGTACAAGGGCATGGTCATCGCGACGAAAGGCGGCCTCACCCGGCACGGCCCGGATATCTGGGCGCCGCTGGGCCGTCCGGAGTACCTGCGCCAGTGCGTGCTGATGAGCCTGCGCCGCCTCGGCGTCGACCGGATCGACCTCTGGCAGCTGCATCGCATCGACGCCAAGGTGCCGCGTGACGAGCAGTTCGGCGTGATCCGCGACATGCAGAACGAAGGCCTCATCCGCCACGTGGGCCTGTCCGAGGTCAACGTCGAGGAAATCGAAGCCGCCTCGAAGTTCTTCAAGGTGGCGACGGTGCAGAACCTGTACAACCTCGGCAATCGCCAGAGCGAGGCCGTGGTGGATTACGCGGACAAGCACGGCATCGGCTTCATTCCCTGGTACCCGCTGGCCGCCGGCGATCTCGCGAAGGACGGTTCGGTGTTGTCCGGCATCGCCAGGAAGCTAGGGGCGACCGATGGCCAGGTGGCGCTGGCGTGGTTGCTGAAGCGCACGCCGGTGATGTTGCCGATCCCCGGCACCGGCAGTCCCGGTCATCTCGAGGAAAACGTCAAGGGCGCTTCGCTGCAGCTCTCGCAGGAGGATTACGAAGCACTGGAGCACGCGGTGAAGAAGTGACCGGGGTGGGGCGAGGAGTGCCTAGCGCGCGTGGAACGACGGCTGGTCCGCACGTTCCGCGCGTGCCTCGTACAACTTGCGGTCCGCCATGGCGAGCGTGTCCGACAGGATCGCTCCACGAGGTTTCAGGGCCGCGCCGAGGGTGAAGGCGATCGGCGCCTCCGCCGCGTTCGCGCGCAATTGCTCCACGAGGCCCGCGAGGCGATCGTTGTCGGCCTCGCGCATGACGACCAGGAACTCATCGCCACCCAGGCGGATCACGGCGTCGCCGTCGCGGACGTGCTTGCGCAGGAACTGCGCCACACCGACCAGTACGTCGTCGCCGCGTTGGTGCCCGTAGGTATCGTTGACCGCCTTGAAACGGTCGAGGTCGACGGCGATGCAGCCCAGCGGTTCATCCACGGAGGATTCCGCCAGATAGGCCAGGTAACGGCGATTGAAGCACTGCGTGAGCGGATCGCTCAGCGACCATTCGCGCAATTGCCGTTCCTGCCGGTGTTGTTCCGTGATGTCCTGCGCGTGGCCGAGCACATAGCGCTCTTCGCCATCGTCGTCGAGCACGTTGTGGTAGGCCCAGATGCGCAACTCGCCGTTTGCCGCGCACAGTTCCAGGCGCCCCGAGTCGCTTCCCGTGGTGGCGATCCGCTGAAGGTACTGCTGGAACAGTGGCATCTTCTCCGGCCGCATGAAGTCGGAAAGGGGGCGCCCCATCAGCTGGTTGATCGGGTAGCCGAGCGACCTCGCCGCGGCGGGATTGATCGAGAGCAGGATGCCGTCCAGGTCGTGCGTGCAGATCAGGCCGAGGCTGAACTGGAACAGCTGGCGAAAGCGCCGCTCGCTCGCTTCCACCGATGCGACCGCATTGCGCAGGATGTCCTGCCATTCCTGCGCGCCACGCCGGAGATCCCTCTCGGCGGTGATCTCCCGGGCCAGTTCCGCATTGCGTTCGACATCGAGGCTACGCTGTTCGAGCACCTGTTCGGCCACCTTGGCCAATTCCGCGAGGATCGTCTTCTGCCGGACATCGAAGTGAACCCGGGAGCCGGCGGCGACCAGGTCCGCCAGCGTCATCGGCTCGCCCGCCACGAGCGAGGCGGCCCGCAGGAGGCTTTCGAACAAGGGCTGGCGCGTGCTGTCCAGGCGGGCTCCGTGTGGCGCGGGCCGTGAGGGAAGATGGTAATGGACGGTACCGCTTATCCCGGCCGTGGGGAGTGATGCGCGTCACGAGCCCATCGGAGTCCATGGCGGACCCGCCTAATGCAGCTTGACCGGGGGCAGCGTCGTGTTGCGCAGCCAGTCCGCCAGCCATAGCGCGGTGGCTCGTGGCCATCCGTGCAGGGTGGCGCGATGCATATGCTGGAGGGAGACATAAAGCATCTTCGCCAGCCAACCGCGCATGGGGATCAGCGCCTTGCCGCGGGGTCCCGACGGCAGTTCGCCGGTGGCCTGGCGCTCGCCCAGGGACACCAGGGTGCCCTTGGCGTGATAGGTGAACGGCGATACCGGTTCGCCGAGGATCGCGCGCGGCAGTGCCCGGGACAGGTAGTTGGCCTGCTGGTGCGCCGCCTGTGCGGTGGGCGGCACGCTGGGACCGCCAGGCGTGGCGGGGGCGAAGGCGCAGTCGCCGATGGCATAGACGTGGTCGACGCCTTGTGCGGCCAATCTGTCATCGACCACGATCCGGCGGTCCCTGGACAACTGGAAGGGCCCGAGGCCCGCGACCATGTCGTGGCCGGTGACGCCAGCGGCCCATACCTGGATGTCGCAGTCGACCGTGCTGCCGTCGGACAAGTGGAACGCGCCGCGCTCCACGGATTTCACGCCTACGCCCACGCGTACCACCACGCCCATGTGCTCGAGTATCCGCTGCGCCGACGCGGACGTGCGCGGGTCCACGGCGGGGAGTACGCGCGTAGCCATGTCCATGAGGGTGATATCGAGCTTGGAGGCGGAATCGAGGCCGCCGTAGCGGTGCATGTCGTTGAAGGCATGGTGCAGTTCCGCGGCCAGCTCGACGCCCGTGGCACCCGCGCCGACGATGCCGATGGAGATGCGCCGGGTGGGATCGCCCGCGCCGCGTAGGGCCAGCGCGAGGATCTTCCGGCGCAGCGCGACGGCCTGTGCCGGGCTGTCGAGCATGTCGCAATAGTCGAGCACGCCCGGCGTGCCGAAGTCGTTCACGCGGCTGCCAAAGGCGAGCACGAGGGTATCGTAGGAAAGCGTGCGGGGCGGCAGGATCAATTCGTCGGTCTGCGGCAGGCGTACTTCCGCCAGGTCGATCGTGCGTGCCTCCGTATCCACCCGCTTGAGGGCACCGGGTTCGTATCGATAACCGTGGGATTGCGCGTGGGCAAGGAAGGGCACGGCTTCCTCTCCGTCGCCGAGCAGGCCGGCGGCGAGTTCGTGAAGGCGAGGTTTCCAGAAGTGGCTGGGATCGCGGTCGACCAGGGCCACGTCGAGGTCGCCCCGCTTGCCGAGCCGGGTGGCGAGTTCGATGCCCGCCGCACCGCCGCCGACGATGACCACGGTATGCGCGCCCGGTTGCTTGGAAGCGGTCATGAGCGAGTCTCCTGATGGTTGCACACAGCATAGCGGCCAAATCGTTGGTTGCTTGCGAAGACCTGCCGTGCCATATAAACAAGCTACCCCGGAGAAGATTCCATGTGCCTGTCACCGGTGTCGCGGATCGACGCCAAGCTCGCCGTCGTCTTTCAATCCCTTGGCTTGCCCGCGCACCTCGCTCGCGCGCAGCCGTCCGATCGCCCCGAACTGGGCGACTTGCAATGCAATGGCGCGCTTGGCGGCGCGCGGGAGCTCCGACGGGCGCCCCGGCTCGTCGCCGAGGACATCGCTTCATGCCTTCGCGGCGATCCGGCCTTCGCTTCCGTCGAGGTCGCCGGCCCCGGCTTCGTCAACCTGCGCTTGTCCATGGATTTCCTCGCCACCTGCGGCGCCGACATGGTCGCCGACGAGCGCCTGGGCATCGTCGACGAGGGGCGGGGCCGTCTCGTCATCCTGGACTTCGGCGGGCCGAACGTGGCGAAGCCCTTGCACGTGGGCCACCTGCGTTCACTGGTGCTCGGCGAGAGCCTGCGCCGCATCCACGCGGCATTGGGTTGGCGTACGCACGCGGATGCGCACCTGGGCGACTGGGGCTTGCAGATGGGCATGCTGAGCGCCGCGATCCGCCACCGCGCGCCGGAACTGGCTTATTTCCACCCGGCGGCGGGCCAGCCATACCCCGCGAATCCTCCCGTGACGCTGCCGGAGCTGGAGCGGCTCTACCCGGAAGCCGCGGCGGCATGCCGGGCGGACCCGGAGCGGATGGCCGAGGCGCGCGCGGATACCGCGGCGCTGCAAGCGGGCGATCCGGGCCTGCTTGCGTTGTGGCACGCCTTGCGCGCATTGAGCCTGGAAGCCCAGGTCGCCGACTTTCGGGAGCTGGGCATCGTGTTCGACGCGCTGGACGGGGAAAGCGACGTGCGCGATGCCATCGCGCCCTTGGTCGAGCGCCTGCTCGCGTCGGGCGTGGCACGCCAAAGCGACGGTGCCCTGGTGGTCGATGTCGCGGAACCGGGCGATAGCCATGACGTGCCGCCGTTGCTGTTGGCCAAGAGCGATGGCGCCGCTCTTTATGCGACCACCGACCTGGCGACCCTGGAAGCGCGCGCCGCCATGAGCGGCCTCGCGCGCGTGGTGTATGTGGTCGACCAGCGCCAGGCGCTGCATTTCGCCCAGGTATTCCGTGCCGCTGGAAAGGCGGGCATCGCGCCCGGCGTGGAGTTGCTGCACGCGGGCTTCGGTACCGTGAACGGGCGCGACGGCAAGCCATTCAAGACGCGCGACGGCGGTGTGGCCAGGCTTACCGACCTGCTCGACGAAGCCATCGAACGGGCCGCCGCGCGTATCGGTGAATCCGGTCATGGAGCCGGCCTGGACGACGCCGGACGCATGGTGCTTGCAAGGCAGGTGGGTATCGGCGCGGTGAAGTTCGCCGACCTCTCCGGCGATCGCCTGTCCGGCTATGTATTCGACGCGGATCGCCTGGTGGCGTTCGAGGGACGCACGGGGCCGTACTTGCAATACGCGTGCGTGCGCTTGCGTTCGTTGCTGGACAAGGCTGCCGGCTTCGCATCGGGACCGGTGGTGCCGGTCCTGGGCGAAGAGCGCGACCTGCTGCTGTCGTGCCTCGGTTTCGCTGGCACCGTGTCGGAGGCGGGGCGCGAACTGCAGCCGGGTATCCTGGCGGAGTACGCATTCGGCGTGGCGCAGCGTTTCAGCCGCTTTTACGCGGCGTGCGCCGTGATCGGCGAACCCGATCCCGCCGTTCGCGCCTCCAGGCTCGGACTGTGCATGCTGGCCCTGCGCGTGCTTGAAACATCGCTGGACCTGCTCGGCCTGGACGTGCCGCCGCGCATGTAGCCGATGGGGCAGGGGCCGCGGCGCCAGCCGCCGCGGCCGATGCCATCACGCCTTCGAGTAGGCCTCGGTCGCGTCCATCACGCGCGCCGAATAGACCAGCGCCGCACCGGCATTGAGCGCCACCGCCACGCCGAGGGCTTCGGCGATCTCCTCCTTCGTCGCACCGTTCTTCAGCGCTTCCGCGGTATGCACGGTGATACACCCGTCGCAGCGCGTCGTCACCGCGACGGCGAGCGCGATCAACTCGCGTGTCTTCGCGTCGAGGTGGTTGGTCTTCGCTCCCGCGGCGGAAAGCGCCTGGTAGCCCTGCACGGTGCCGGGGCTCAGCTTGGCGATCTCGCCGATACGTCCCATCAACTGACTGCGATATTCGACCCAATCGAGCATGACATGGTCCTCCGATGATCCGGCGGCACGGTATGCGTCGTCGGCAGGCACATCATGATCCTGGACAGGGGGCGTGTGAACGCCGCGGTGACGCAAGGTTTGGCTCGATCGTCTCAGTCCCGGTCATGAGGTGGGCGGACGGAAGGTCGCAGGGAGCGCGCATTCGCAGGGATCGGCGAGGAACGGCGGTAGCTTTTGCGCGGAAAGCACTCAAGGAGACCACCGTGCGTTACCTGAAGACACTTACCGCGACCCTGTTGTGCGCCGCCGCGCCTGCCTTCGCCCAGTCCAGTGAATCGCCATGGCTGTTGCATGTCGGCATCCATGTCGTCGATCCCACCTCGCACAGCGGCCATCTGGCCGGCATGCCCGCCAGCGTGGGCAGCAGTACACGTCCTACCGTGAGCATCGAGTACAAGCTCGACCCCGCGTGGAGCATCGAAGCTCTTGCCGCGGTGCCGTTCCAGCATGACGTGCGGTTATCCGGGCAGCGAGCGGTTCGCGTGAAGCAGCTACCTCCCGTGATCGGCGTGAATTACCGTTTCCTGCCCGGCAAGCGTGTGTCGCCGTTCGTGGGCGCCGGCGTGAACTACACGAAGTTCTTCGACGCCAAGGGGCGTGGCGTGCTGGAAGGCGTCGATACCGATCTCGAATCCAGTTGGGGCATCGCATGGCATGCCGGCGTGGACATCGCGCTGGACCCGCGCTGGAGCTTCACCGTCGATGCGCGATACATCGATATCGACAGCAAGGTGAGCGTGGCGGGAACGACGGTCGGCACGGCTCACGTCGATCCCTGGGTCTATGGCGTGAGCGTGGGATATCGCTTCTGATTTGCCCGCCGTGCCGTGACCATGAATACTTCGGGCATGGATGCTCTTACCCGCGTGCTCGAACTGGCCAATGTGCAAGGCGCCCTCGATGTTCGCTGTTACCTCGCGGGAGGTTTCAGCCTCGATCATCAGGATGCCTTGCCGGGCGAAGCGCCGTTCCATCTCGTGCTTTCCGGTGCGGCAAGGCTGGAATTGCCGGGACATGTCACCGTGGACATGGCCGCGGGCGACCTGGTCGTGCTTCCGCAGGGGACTCGTCATCGCATTCACGATGGTGGGCCGCGTTCGGCGGCCGTGGAACCGCTGCTGGACAACCGTGGTCCATTGGATATCAAGCGGAACACGCTGGGGCCAGCCGACCTGGACCTGCTCTGTGGACGTTTCACGTTCGCGCCCGATGCGGCGCGCCTGTTGCTGGGTGCGCTGCCTGAAGTCATGCATGCGAGGCTCGCGGACGACCACGGCATGGGCGCGTTGGAAGCCATCGTCGGCATCTTTCGCGACGAAGTAACGCGACTCGAGCCCGGGGCCCTGTCGGTGGTGACGGCGTTGACGCGCGCCTTGTTCGTCTTTGCCCTGCGTGCCCATCTCCGCCAGGACAGCTTGCCGCCATCGCTGCTCTCGTTGATGGGCGATCCGCGGCTCGCCAATGCGGTGCTCGCGATGCTGCGCGATCCGGCACGCGAGTGGACCGTGGCGATGCTGGCGTCGGAAGCGGCGATGTCGCGCGCCACCTTCGCCAGACACTTCGAGGCGAAGGGCAAGGTTCCGCCACACGAGGTGCTCACCCTGTTGCGCATGCACCTTGCCGGCGACCTGTTGCGTCGCGGCGAGCTAACGGCTGGCGCCGTGGCCGATCGCGTGGGCTACAAGTCGGAGTCGGCCTTCGGCAAGACCTTCGCACGTGTGATGGGCACCACGCCGGCCCGCTTCCGGCGGGACAATCAGTTGAGGTGAACGGGCATCCCTGGTGGAAGGCCTTGTTGGAAGGCTGTTGTGGGAGCCGACCCTGTCGGCGATGCGTGCTTGCCGTGACCTGGCCCGCTGCCGCGGGATCGCCGACAAGGTCGGCTCCCACCAGGTCTAGTCATCCTTGGTAGGGGGAGTTCCGCTGTTGTGGGAGCCGACTCTGTCGGCGATGGGTGCTTGCCGTGACCTGGCCCGCTGCCGCGGGATAGCCGACAAGGTCGGCTCCCACCAGGTCTGGTCATCCTTGGTAGGGGGAGTTCCGCTGTTGTGGGAGCCGACTCTGTCGGCGATGGGTGCTTGCGATGACCTGGCCCGCTGCCGCGGGATCGCCGACAAGGTCGGCTCCCACCAGGGTGTGGCAAGGGGGTGGCAGGAGTGGGATGCGGGTTTCATGGGGCGCAAGATGCGGATGGTTCGCGGGCGGTTCGCGGGGGACGATGCGTGTGACCCCCTCAAGGAACCTTCCACCATGTCATTCCGTATCAGCGGCCTCGACCCTCAACCTTACATGTCTCTGTACGGCCTCGACGAGGCATCGCTCAAGGCCCGCGGCGTGATCCGCACGATGGCCACCGACGGCACCGGTTTTCCCGAACGCGTGGAACTCCGTGCCGCGCGCCGGGGTGAGCCGTTGTTGTTGCTGAACCATATGCACCAACCGGCGGATACACCGTACCGATCGAGCCATGCGATCTTCATCCGCGAAGGCGCGACGGTCCCTTACGAAGGCTACGATGAAGTGCCGGACGTGATGCGCGTCCGTACCTTGTCGCTGCGGGGGTTCGACCGTCATCACCATATCGCCAGCGCCGTCGTCGTCGACGGCGATGCGGCGGCGGAGGCCATCGAACGCCTGTTCGCGATGTCGGCGGTCAGCTATGTCCATGCCCATTACGCCGCGTACGGATGCTATGCCGCACGCGTGGACAGGGCTTGACGCCGCATTCGCCGGAGTGGCGTATAACGGAATCGTTTCCGCGAGGGGCGATTCCCCATGCCAACCACCAGCGAATCCACGATCTGTCCGATCTGCCAGGGTACCGGCATCGTCACCTATGTCGACGAGGACGTCGGTTGCCAGGTGGAGATACCGTGCTGGGCCTGTACCGAACGCGATGAAACGGCGTTGGCCCAGCACTCGCCGAGCGTACCCTGGATCGGCTGACTCAAAGCTTGTAGTTGACCCCGAACATCACGGTCCGGCCGAAGGTGTCGTATTCGAGCGGGCGTGCGACCTTGACGTTGTTCGGCAGCGAGGCGATCTGTTCCGTCTTCATCGGCGAGTTGGTCAGGTTGTTCACCTGGAGCAGGATCGAGAGACCATTCCACGTGCCGTGGTCGAAGGCATAGCCGAGCTGGAAATCCGTCTGCTTGTCCGCCAGGACACGCGTGTAGCCAAGCTGGTCGAAGAGGGCGACGGCCTCTCCCGTGAACGACGAGCGGTAGCGTTCGGCGATGCGCACCGACCAGCCGTACTTCTCGTAGTACAGGGCGAGGTTGGCCACCTTCCTCGACAGGCCGGGCAGGGTGGACGGGCTGCCGGGAATGCTCGATACCGCGCTCACCGGCAGGGTGCTGTTGGTGAGCGAGAAGTTGGCTTGCACGCCGAAGCCGTCCAACGCACGGGCGATCAAGGCGCCTTCCAGCGCACCCGACAATTCCAGGCCCTGCATCTTGCCGCCGGTGCCGTTTTCCGGCCGCGTGAAGGAACCGATCGTGCTGGTGGGCGTGAGGGTGGGGTTGTCGTTGACGTAGCGCGAGAAGTCGTAGTCGAGCGTGGTCTGGTTGTAGATGTAGTTCAGCAGGTTCTTGTTGAACACGGCGGCCGCCACATAGCTGGACGTGCCGAAGTATTTCTCCCACGAAAGGTCGGCGCCAACGGCGATATAAGGCTTCAGCTTCGGGTTGCCACCGCTGCCGGACCAGAGCACCTGTCCAGCGGCGGGGCCGTCGTTGACCAGTGCGACGCCGGCGGAGGTGGCGACCTTTTCATCGTCGATGCGGCCGCGCGCCATCGTCTTGGCCAGGCCGAAACGCAGGAACTGCTTGTCCGCGATCTCGGCCACGAGATTCAGGCTGGGCAGCACCTTGGTGTATTTCGTTCCGTCGGAAATGCGGCCGACGAGCGCATCGCCATTGGTTTGCAGCGCATCGGACGACTGGTCGGTCCGCACGGCCTGCACGCCCACGTTGCCGCGCAGGGGAACATCGCCCAGGCTGGTGTCGATGTTGAACTTGACGTAGGCGACGGGAACCTTCTCTTCCACCGTATAGTTGCGGCTCCAGTCGGACTGGCCGTTGCGCTGCGTCAGATAGAACTGGTTGCCCAGGGCACGCAGGACATCGTAGTTGACGATGCCCGGAATGCCACCGTAGCCGAGGTCGGTGCTGCCACTCAGGAAGGACGGATCGATCGGCGTGGCGAAGCCGGGCACGTAGGTGTCGCCCGTGGAGCCATTGCCGTTGAGCCAGGCGAAATAAACGTCGGCCTGCTTGGTCTTGCGACGATCGGAGTAGTTCACGCCGACGTTGACATCGCTGAAGATCCAGCCGACCGGATGGCTCACCTCCAGGCGGAACGCCTTGATGGTGTCCTTCTGCTTGTCGAACTCTTCGCGGCCGTTGTAACCGTAGTTGTTCGGATCGGTGAAGAAGATGGCCGACGGATCGGCGAAATTCACGCCCGGCCGGAAATCGGGGAAGCCTTCGTGTTCGGGCGTGGCAAAGTCCGTCGACGACGTGGCCTGGCCAGGCAGGCCCGCGAACAGATAGGCGTCGTGCAGGCGCTTCTTCGCACTGGAATACGAGGCATCGGCGGTGATCACCCAGCCGTTGCCGAAGTCGTACTGGTTGTTCCAGCCGGCCGAGAACAGCTTGTCGTGTTCCTTGGTGTACTCGTTCTGCAAGACGGACTTGAGCCCGTCGATGTGACCGGTGGTGACGATGGGATAGGGCAATGCCGGCACGTAACCCACGTTCGAATAGGAGACGTTGTCATAAGGGCTGCTCGACCACTGCGCGCCGTTGAGGTAGGTCTCCTGGTTGAAGGTGGAGTAGTAGAGATCCAGCGTCGAGTGGTAATGGTCGTCCGGAGCCCATTCCAGCACGGTCATCAGGCCATTGCGCAACTGGTTCTCCGACTTGGCGCGCAACTGCATGCCTTCCTGCGAAAGCACGTTGTCGGGCATGCCGGGCGTATGCGGCGCGCCCCAGTTCGTCTCCGCGCCTTGCGAACCGTTGTTGAGGCTCCACCACCACGCCTGGTACTGCTTTTCCTGCACCGGCGAATCGAGTTGTGCAAAACCCACGGCGAGACCGAGCGTGTGGTCGAAGAACTGGTCGATATAGGAGAAGCTGGCACGGTGCCCCGTGTCGCCCACGCCCGTACCGTGGTTCAGGCTGCCGTTGGAGGTATTTTCGCCACGCAGGTTGGTCGCGAACGTACGCTTGGGCAGGTCGAGCGGCTTGATCGTGTGCAGGTCGACGGTGCCGGACAAACCCTGGCCGATGAGGCTGGCATCCGGCGTCTTGTAGACGGCCGCGCCACTGATCAACTCGGATGGGTACTGGTCGAAGTCGACGCCGCGGTTCTCGCCGATGGTGGCCTGCTCGCGGCCGTTGAGCGTCGTTCCCGCGAAATCGGGCGAGAGGCCGCGGATGGAAATCTGGTTGGCTCGGCCATCCACGCGCTGCGTGGCGAGGCCGGACAGGCGGGCGAGGCTTTCCGCGATGCTGCTATCGGGAAGCTTGCCGATGTCCTCGGCCGAGATGGCCTCGATGATGTTGTCCGAATTCTGCTTGGCCTTGATCGCGCTCTGGATGCTGCCCTGGATACCGGTGACCACAACGGCATCGAGGTTGCTCACGGCATCCGGATTCGCGGGCTTCTTCTGTGTCGTCCTGGCGGGCGGGTTGGCAGCCGGTTCGGAGGTCTGTTGGGGCTGGTTCTGCGCGTTCGCGGCGCAGGCGAACATGAGCAGCAATGCAGTGGCGCATGCCATGGCGAGCGGCTGCGGGCGAAGTACAGGCACGGAAAGAGCCTGCGTCAAACGGCGACGATTCATCTTGTTTTTCCCCGCATTCCGGTTGAGTGACCGGCGCCCCCGCGCCGCGGGCCGGAGAATGAGGGAGTGACACGTGACTGTCATCCTGCGTCGCAGCAGAATCCTGCGTTACGTTCAGGTGCCGTGGATGCACGCATCGGCCGTGCCGCTTCCTGGTGCGTCGCAGCAACCGGCCACCTATGCAAATTCGGCCGTTGACGCGTAATTTGCGGTGCGCTATACGTTGAATCGTGTGAGGCGCTCGGTATCGCCGTCCGTCGCACGCCAAGGCCGCGCATGCATGGGGCATGCCGGTCGCGCAGCTCGCGATGAATGATGGGACAGCCACGATGCGTCGCCTCACTTCAAATCATGCGAACACCAGCTGCGCCTTCGCAGGGCACGCCTTCCCGCGCGTGATGGCCGACGGCCTGCCGATCCTCGCGCGTGCCAAGCTGAGCGCATTGCGTTCGCGCGGCAAATGCGTCGCCGGTTACTCTCCCCCGCACACCTCCCGCTGATCCCATTCGACTGATCGGCACGTTCCTCGTCCGACGGCTCGTCGACGCACGCCTGCACGCGCAGGCGTGCTCGCAGGCCATGTCCGGACCCGCTGGTGAACCCCGCTGATCATCGGAACAGCGCATCGCACGCCGAGGGGCCGTGCGAGAACTCTCATGAACACTTTCGGGGTGGGGTGGCTTGTGCGTACTCATTATTGTCCAACCAGGAAAACGCTCGTCGCGGCGCTGTGCGCCGTTATCGGATCCACGGTCGTGCCCGCGTTCGCGCAGCAGGCGCAGACGCCTCCGGCGGACGCCGCGACCACGACGCAAGGCACGACGCAAGGCACGACGCAAGGCACGACGCAAGGCACGACGCAAGGCGCGCCGCCGCCGGCCAAGCCGGAAAAGGCGGTGCAGATGAAGGGGCTCAGCGTGGTGGCGAACCGCTACGACGCGACCAATATGCGCATGGATTCGGTGAATACCGTGGAGGTGCTGTCGGCGAACGACTTGCAGCACACCGCCGTGCATAACGTGGCCGAGGCGCTCGGCCTGATGTCCGGGGTGAACGTGACCACGACGGGCACCGGCTATTTCGGCGGCATCGATGGCGCGGCACGCGGCGAGGGCATGTTCGCCTCGGTGCGTGGTTTGCCTTCCGAATACAACGTGAACCTGATCAACGGCTCCAACGTGGCACAAGGCATGCCGTACAGCCGCAGCGTCCAGCTGAGCCTGCTGCCGCCTTCGGGCCTGCAGACCATCGTGCTCAACAAGACATCGATGGCCGACATGGACGGTGACGCGATCGGTGGGACGATCGATTTCCGTACGCCCAGCGCCTTCGACTTCAAGAAGGATTTCAGCGGCAGCGTGACCGCCAGCGGACGCTCGGAAAGCCGGGCGCGCGATTACGGCGGCAGCGGCCTCGGTGGCGGCCTTGCCGGGGAACTGCAAGGAAAGTTCGGTGCGGAGAAGCAGTTCGGGGTGTACGTGAGTGGTTATTACGACTACCGGAACATCGCCAACAGCGAGATCGGCGCGGCGGAAAGCGCCTCGAACGACGGCTCCTGGGCCTTCCTCCACGCGACGGCCGATGGCGACAACGCACCCGGCTACGATCCCGCCCGCAACCTCGTGAGCACGGGCACGAACGTGGGCATCGCCTCCGGTTTCGAGCGCCGCTACGGAGGCAACGTCTCGTTGGACTGGAACGTCGATCCCACGCTGAAAGCCTATGCGAAGATGACCTACGCGTATGCGCTGACCGAGCAGAACACCACGTATACGCAGTTGCTGCCGTCCAACGTGACGTACGTCCCCACCGCCACGCCCGGCGTGTACGCGCCGAACATCGGCCGCATCGCCAATCGTTTCTGGTTCGAGACCAATCCCGAGCGTGCCGACCTGGCCACGATCCAGCTCGGTGCCGACAAGGTCGCCGGGGGCTGGACGATCTCGCCGAACGTGTTCTGGAGCATCGGTCGCAACGACCGGCCCAACCACGTGGAGATCGACGGGCGCGAGGACAAGTATTCCCAGGACAACTTCGCCTACGGCGGCAGTTCGTTGCTGCGTTACGGCGGTGGCGGTTTCCCGTATCCGCAGCTGACCCCGGGCCTGCTCGGCTCGGTGAACAACATCGGCGGGATGTGGGCGAACGATTATGGCGAGGTCACCGACATCCGCTCGGGCCAGAAGCGGGGTGGCGCCAAGCTCGACCTGCGCTACGACTTCGATGGCGGCCCGGTCTCGTCCGTGAAGTTCGGCGTGAAGTACAGCGACAGTTCGCGCGAGTTCACCAATCGCGACTGGTCCACCGGCGGCATCAACGACGGCGTGACGACGCTGGACGACCTGGGCATCTTCAAGGGTTATTACTCGTCGATCTTCCCCGACAAGTACCACTGGCGCACCCCCGACGTGAGCCGCGCGGCGGTCGCGGCGTTGATCGACCAACACGTGCTGCCGTCCGACCTGGATACGTGCAGCTCGCTCGATTTCAACAACTACAACTGCGACACCATGCGCGGCACCGAGGCGGTCACCGCGGCCTACGCCATGGCCACGATCAACCAGGGGCCGCTGGAGATCATCCCCGGCGTGCGCTTCGAGCATACCTCCATCCACAACACGTTCTGGACCACGCCGACCGACGCGGACGGCAACGAGCTGCCGGGCTTCTTCGACAATAACCGTACGGTCTACAACGAGCCCCTGGGCAGCCTGTTCATCAATTACCGGCCCAACGGAAACGTGGTGTACCGCGCCGCGGTCTGGCAAAGCTACACGCGGCCCGCCTTCGTCCAGCTCGGCGGCGGTTCGCAGATCAACACCTCCGAAGGCGTGACGACGATCACCCGCGGCAACCCGAACCTCAGCCCGATCAAGTCCACCAACGTCGACCTGGCCGCGGAATGGACCACGGATCGCGGAGGCTATGCGTCGTTCTCCGGCTTCTACAAGAAACTGCGTGACTACATCTACGACAGCGGCGGCGGCCAGGCCAACCCGGACACGGTAGGCGAGGGCACCGTGCTGACCAAGACGCCGACGAACGGCGGCGACGGCAAGGTGTATGGCCTGGAGATGACCTGGCGGCAGAAGTTCCAGGATCTTCCCGCGCCGTGGGATGGCCTCGGCTTCAGCGTCAACGCGACGCGGCAGAACTCGAAGGTCGACCTGGGGCGCGAAGGCTTCGGCAACGAGCGTCTGCAGGCGGCACCGGAACGCATGGCGAACGCGGAACTGTTCTATGAGAAGAACGGTTTCTCGTTGAACCTCAGCTACCACTACACGGGTTCCTACCTCTCGACCTACGACTTCCTCAACCAGGGCAGCCCTTGGGACGACCTGTGGATCCGTCCGATCCGCCGCGTGGACCTGCACGCGGGTTATCTGCTGCCCAATGGCATCCAGCTCGACCTGCAGGTGAGCAACCTCACCAAGCAGTATTCGTACTGGTCGCACATCGGCAGGAACAGCCTGGCCAACTCGGATATCGTCGATGCCGGCATGACCACGCTGCTCACCGTCAAGTACTCGTTCTGAGCATGCGGCGCCGGGACTTCCTCGCGTTCTCGTTGCTCGCGCCACTGGCATGGGGCGGAACCCCGCCGGTGGCGCTGGCGGGAACGGCCGCGCCGGTAAAGCCGGTGCCGCCCGACGGCAAGGCGCACGCCTTCGGCTTCGGCCGGAGGCGGTTCCTGCTCGACGGCAGGGAGTTCCGCATCCACAGCGGGGAGATGCACCCGGCGCGTATCGCGAAGGACCACTGGCGCCACCGGATACGCATGGCACGCGCGATGGGGCTCAACACCATCGCGCTGTATGTCATGTGGAACCACCACGAGCGCGAGCCAGGGCAGTTCGATTTCGAAACGGGCAACCGCGACATCGTCGGCTTCATCCGCCTGTGCCAGGAAGAGGGCATGTGGGTATACCTGCGCCCGGGTCCTTATGTCTGCGCCGAGTGGACGAACGGCGGTCTGCCGGCATGGCTGCTTCGCGATCCGGACACGCGCCTGCGCGATGGGGACGATCCGCGTTACATGGCGGCCGTCCGGCGCTACATCTCCGCGCTGGCATCGCATGTCGCGCCCTTGATGGTGTCCCGGGGCGGCCCGGTGCTGATGCTCCAGGTGGAGAACGAGTATTCGATGTTCGCCGGGGACGTCGGCTACCTCAAGGCGGTCGAGGCGGCATGGCGTGCACAGGGCATCACCGGTCCCTTTGCCGTCTCCGACGGCTGGAAGGATCTCACGCGCCGACGTGCCTATCTGCCCGGCGCCGCGTTGGGTCTCGACGGCGCGGACGTGGACATCCTGGCCAAGGGCCGGGCGTTCGCGGGCGAGGCGCCGGTATGGGTCGGCGAGGGATATCCGGGATGGCTCACCCATTGGGGCGAGCCGGTTTTCGCATCGAAGGACTACGTGGATACGCTGCGCCGCGTGATGAAGGCGGGCTATTCGTTCAACCTCTACGTGGTGCACGGCGGCACGAACTTCGGCCTGACCGCGGGGGCCAACCTCGAAGACGACGGTTCGCGGTTCCAGCCTGTCATCACCAGCTACGACTACGGCGCACCGATCGACGAGCGCGGATACCCGACCCCGCAGTACGAGCGCTTGCGCAAGGCGATCGCGGAAGCGACCGGGACAACACCGCCCGCCGTGCCGCCTGCCGAACCCTCGGCGACGTTCGCGCCGGTGAAACTCGATCCATACGCATCCTTGTGGGACAACCTGTTCGAAGAGCCGGCACGCATACCCGTGCCGGGGCCGAACGAGATCCTGTTCGGACAGGACCAGGGCCTGGTCCTCTACCGCAAGCGCGTCGAGGCGGGCTCGCGGCTTCGCCTGGACGGCGTGCGCGACTATGCCGTGGTCTACATGGATGGCCACGAGGCCGGCCACGTATCGCGCGTCGAACATGCGGACGTGTCGTCGTCGCCGGATGTCGCCTTGCCACGCGGATGCATCCTGGATGTACTTGTCGACACGTTCGGGCACGTGAACTTCGGTCCGCGCCTGGGCGACCACAAGGGCCTGATCGGGCCGGTGACGCTCGATGGCGCGCCCTTGCGTGACTTCCATGCCTGGCCCTTGCCCCTGGATGGCAGCTGGCTGGAACACCTGCGGCCGTTGAAGGGACCGCCGGCCCGTGGCGGAGTCTTCTTCCGGGGCAAGATCCACCTCGCCAGGCCGGGCGATGTCTATATCGACATGGGCGAGTGGACGAAGGGCTATCTTTGGGTCAACGGACAGCTGCTGGGCCGCTACTGGCACATCGGGCCGCAACGACGATTGTTCTGCCCGGGCCCATGGCTGCGCGAAGGCGACAATACCGTGATGGTGCTCGACCTGCACCGGAGCGCCGGTGCGGGCATCCATGCCGCGGAACGCCTGCATGACTGAGGAGACCGTGCCGACACACGACGTACCGCCGCGGGCGATCGGCTTCTGGGGCGGTCTCTCGGCCAACGTGCTGAACATGATCGGCATCGGGCCGTTCGTGACCATTCCGCTCGCGCTCTCCGCCCTTGCGGGACCGGGCGTGCTCCTAGGCTGGATCGCCGGCGCCTTCCTGTGCCTGTGCGACGGACTGGTGTGGGCGGAGCTTGGCTCGACCATTCCGGAGTCCGGTGGGCCGTACCACTACCTGCGGGAAGCGTACGGGCGCGAACGCATGGGTCGCCTGTTCGGCTTCCTCTACCTGTGGCAGACGCTGCTCACCGCGCCCCTTTCGATCGGCTCGGCCGCCGTGGGATTCGCCCAATACCTGGGTTATCTCGTGCCGTCGCTCGGCGACGGCGGGCGGATCCTCGTGGCGGCGGGCCTGTGCCTGGCGAATACGGCCGTGTTGTACCGGCGTGTCGGCGAGATCCAGAAGCTGTCGATGTTCATCACCGCCATCGTCGTCGTGGCCTGCGCCTGGGTCGTCGTCAGCGGCATCGCGCATTTCGACATGGCGACCGCCAGCCGGTTCCTGCACATGCGCACGGAATCGACGCATGGATTCTGGCTCGGCCTGGGCGCGGTTTCGCTGATCGCCGTCTACGACTACGGCGGCTATAACAACGTGTGCATGCTCGGTGGCGAAGTGAAGCAGCCGCGCCGCACCATCCCCCTTGCGGTGCTGACCTCGATCCCGCTCGTGGCGGTGCTCTATCTCGGCCTGAACATCAGCATCCTCGGCGTGCTGCCGTGGGAGCAGGCCGCGCAGTCGAAAGCCGTGGTGGCGGATTTCATGCAAGCCATCCACGGCCGCATCGGCGGCACGCTGGCCGTGGCGTTGATCCTGCTCGCCAGCTGGGGATCGGCCCTGGTGGTACTGCTCGGTTATTCGCGCGTGCCCTATGCGGCCGCCGCCGACGGACAGTTCTTCCGGGTGTTCGCGAAGCTCCATCCGCGCGGCGGCTTTCCCACGGTGTCGCTGGTCTTTGTCGGCGTGACCTCGGCGTTGGCATGTTTCCTTTCACTGGAACGCCTGATCGCCACGCTGATGGTCGTGCAGATCCTGTTCCAGTACATCGCGCAGTGTTTCGCGGTGGTGGCCTTGCGCCGGAGGAAGGTTTCGGCCGACGCCTTCCGCATGCCGTTCTACCCGCTGCCGATCGCCATCAGCGTGGTGGGCTGGCTCTACCTCGTCGCGACCAGCGGCTGGTCGTCGATCGTGACCGCCGTGGTCGCCGTCGTCGCCGGTACCCTCATCTTCCTTTGGCAAGCCCGGAGAACGCGCTCGTGGCCGTTTCCATCGACCTGAAATCCTGGGATGTCGCCGTCGTGGGCGAGATCTATGCCGACCACGTATTCAGCGGCTTCGCCCGCTGGCCGGGGCCGGGCGAGGAAGTGCTCGCGAAGGATTACCTGCGCGAGCTCGGAGGCGGCAGCGTGAACACCGCGTGCGGCTTGTCGCGGCTCGGCCGGCGCACGCGCCTCGTGGGGCTGATCGGCGAGGCGGACTTCGACTGGTTCGAGCGGCGGCTGGGCGACTTCGGCGTCGGCATGGACGGCATCCGCCTCGGCGCCGACGGCACCGGTACGACGGTCAGCGTCTCCACCCGCGAGGACCGCTCGTTCTTCACCTACCTGGGTGCCAACGCCGGATTGTCCGAGCTGCTCGAAGTGCCGACCGTGATCGCCGACCTGGTCGCCGCTCGCCACGTGCATTTCGCGATGCCGCTGTCACGCGAGCTGGCCGCGCGTATCCTTCCGCAGCTCCGCCAGGCGGGATGCACGACCTCGCTCGACGTCGGCTACAGCGCCGATTGGCTGCGCGATCCCGCCAACCACACGACCTGCCGCGACATCGATTTTTTCCTGCCGAATGCGAAGGAAGCCGCCCTGCTCGTCGGTGACGACAACGCGGATGCCTATGCCGCATGGTCCGGCGCGCAGGGCTTGCGCCATACGGTGCTCAAGCTGGGCGCGCAAGGCGCGCTGGTGGCCGATGCGGCGGGAATCCGAATCGTCCATGCGCCCGCTGTCGAGGCGCTGGACACGACCGGTGCCGGCGATGCCTTCGACGCCGGGCTCATCGACGCCGTGCTCGACGGCGAAACGCTGGACCGCTGCGTGCAGCGCGCCTGTGTCACCGGCGCCTTGTGCACCACCGCGGCGGGCGCCTTGCATGCTCTTCCCCATTCCCCGACCTTGAGGACTCTTCGTGAGCGGACGTACGGATCGTAAGATCGCATTGATTGGAGGGGGCAGCGTCCGCTCGCCCCTGGTGGTTTTCGGTGTCAACGAGGCCGCTGAAGCGCTCGGCGCCGCGGAGATGGTGCTGTACGACCCCGATCCCGCACGGCTGCGGATCATGGTCGACCTCGGCAAGGCCATCGTCCGGCATTTCGGTGGCGACCTGCGCCTGCGCGGTGCGACCTCCCTGGAAGACACCATCGAGGGCGCCGACTTCGTCCTCAACAGCATTCGCATCGGTGGCATCGTCGGCCGGGCGGCCGACGAACGGGTGTCGATCGACCATGGATATCCTGGCCAGGAGACCACCGGTCCCGCCGGGGTCGCCATGGCGCTGCGCACCATTCCCGTCGCCATCGAGCAGGCCCGGCTGGTGGAACGGCTGAGTCCCGAGGCCTGGCTGGTGAACTTCACCAATCCCGCCGGCCTCATCACGCAGGCCGTCACCGACCACAGCAGGGCGCGCATCGTCGGCATCTGCGACACGCCCACCGAACTGTTCCACAACATCGCGCGTGCCCTGGGCGAACCGGCGGACGAGGTCGAGTGCGACTACGTGGGACTCAACCACCTTGGCTGGGTGCGCGGCGTGCGCGTACGTGGCGAGGACGTCTTCGATCGCCTGCTGGCCGACGACGACCTGCTTCGACAGCTCTACCTCGCACCATTGTTCGACTTCGAGATGATTCGCGCGCTGCGCCTCATTCCGACCGAGTATCTGTTCTTCTACTACGAGAAGCGTCGCGCGCTGGATAACCAGCGCAGGCAAGGTGGCAGCCGTGGCGCGGAGATCCAGCGCCTCAACGACGACTTGCTGGCGACGTTGACCTCGCGCCTGGACGCGGGCGATGGCGAGGCGGCCGTCGACATCTACGCGGCGTACCTGAACCAGCGCTCCGGTTCGTACATGAAACTCGAAGCGGAAGGCGGATCGGCCTTCGACCACGGCGTGAGCCTGGAAGGCGATCCGTTCCGCGTGGCGACCGGTTATCACCGCATCGCCATCGACGTGATGAGCGCGCTGACCGGCGCCAGGCCTGCCCGTATCGTGGTGAACACGCGCAATCGTGGCGCCTTGCCCGACCTTCCCGACGACGACATCGTCGAGATCGCATCGGATATCTCGCTCGATTCCATCGTTCCGCAGCCGATCGCATCGTTGCCGGATGCGGTGAACGGCCTCGTTCGTTCGGTGAAGGCGTACGAGCGCGCGGCGATCGCCTCGGTGCTGGACCAGCGCCGGCTCGAAGCGCGCAAGGCGATGCTGATCCATCCGGCGATCGGAGAGTGGACGCCGTCCGGTGATTTGCTCGAAGCCTTGCTGGGGCATGCGAACGACGATGGCGAATGCCTGTGCCATGGGCCGGTGCTTCGTTAGCGCGTTTTGCTTGGTTGAGATCACCGGGCGGCGAATCGGAAACCCCGTTGTGGGAGCCGACCTTGTCGGCGATCCCGCGGCAGCGGGCCAGGGTGAGGCAAGCACCATCGCCGACAGGGTCGGCTCCCACAGGCACCCTTTCCCGAGCGACGGTGCAACCGGAGCGACGAGGGTGGCGGCCGACGGCCTGCCTACCGCGCTCCCCGGACTTCCGTGAAGAACCTTTTTCTTGGGATCACAGGCATTGCGCATCTTCGGCAACGATTTCGATTCGTCGCGCCCGTACTCGAAGTAATGCGCTGCCCGATGTGCGATGTCCGCAAGACGCCTGCGACGTCATGGGTGTAGCGTGTCATCCAGGCACTGATGGCGTTCCTGTCGTCGTCAGTCAACTCAGGAAGGAGGGATCCGTGCATGGACGCCACTTATACCGTTGAGTTCGAAGAGTATCCCTTGGGCTCGTATGCGGGCTTGACGACGCCTTATTTCGTTATCAAGCTCACGGGAGGCGACATGTCCATCGTTCGCGCGCCCGATGACTGGTATCCCTACTTCATGGGGCGGTGTGTGCAATTTCCACGACCGGATAATCATCTCTCGGTCGACCTGTTGATCGATGGTCATCCAGGCGAGATCAAGTTCATTCTGAACGATGTCCATGGCGGGATCGAGAATGGAGTCGTCGCTTTTTTCGACCGCGAGAATCAACTGATAAAGCGTGTCGAAGTCACGAAAGGCGAACCTTGCGTTGTCGCTCTGGAACACCCGCCCGGAATCAGCAGGGTTCATTTCTTGACCTACGACGTCGTTTACTTCGATAACTACGAGGGCGTTCTCGTACCCCCCGGTGCAACCGCGGGAACCGTCGAGGAAGGCCCCGAAATCGTCGAAGCTTCCGCCGCCGTGCCTGCGAGTCCCGCGGAGGGAGACATGGCACTCGAATACTTCAAAAATTTGACGAATGGGGATCACACCTCGTTGCTGGAAACGCCGCTGTTGAAGATTCACAACAAGAAGCGTCTTTATGTCATCTCCGAAGCGAATGACGCGTTTCCGCACATGATGGGGAAGCGGGTTCTCCTGGGCGGCGATGTTTTTTACCCTGAAGAGGTCACCATATACTTCAAGGAGGTCACCAGCCGAGTCCGGTTCACGATGAGGCGTGTCGACCTGAACGCTATCAGGGGCCACATCGAGTTCTACGCTAATGACCAAACGCATCTGGGAACCGTCCTTGCCGGACCGGATATCGTCAGCGTCGTGGCGTATGAAAACGCGAAGGGCATTCGCGAGGTCAGGTTCAAGGTGGCCAACAATGTCGTAGTCGACAACTTCGAGTTTCGCCGGCCTTGAAGCCACGTTGCCGGCTCGGAGTGGTCCGTTGCGGCAGCGCGAGGATCGGGGTTTCCTGATGAGGCTCAGGATGTCGTTTGAAACCGTAGACGAGAATCGGAACCCGACGGCAGAACTCGGCGCGGTTCGGTTCGGAACGGATGGATATCGGCGCAAGCAGGCTTGCCTTTAGCTGTCGTGCCGAATACGTGCCTCGGTCGGGGCATGCGCCTTCATCGCGACACGATGCAAGAATTCGCCACCCTCGTTTCACCACCTGCATCACGATATCGCCGGTGACCACGGCGATACCGTGACCTGGTGCAGTTTCGTCCGTCGAGGGGAAACGTGCGCCCGATCTCTGTCGCAGCGCAGTGCCGGCGCGATCGTCTGCCGGTACAGCGAGCTTCGCCTCGCGTTCGATCCTGCCTCTTTCATTGTCGGCATGGATCGAGGAGGGGGACGATGTCGGGAAGGCGGCTACAGGAGGAGGCGCGACGGTTCGCTCATTACCGGCTTGGAAAAGTGCTGGGGGAGGGCGGCTTCGGACGCGTTCATGCAGCCTGGGACGAGCGGTTGGCGCGGGAGGTGGCGATCAAGTTCACCGGTACCGATCGTCGAAGACAAGAAGGCCTGCGTTACGAGGCGCAACGCCTCGCTTCGCAGCGGCACCGTGCCTTCGTCAACGTCTTCGCATTGGAGGAGCGTCCGCAAGAACTTGCGATGGTGATGGAGTTGGTGCGTGGGCGTACGCTGGCGCAAGCCATCGCCCAGGCGGGAGCGCTGCGCCAGGAACATGTATTGCGCCTGGGCGTGGAAGCCTCCGCGGCATTGGCGGAGGCGCACCGCTCCGGTTGGGTCCATGGCGACGTAAAGCCTTCCAATCTCATGCTGGCCGACGAAGGCAGGTTGCGTATTCTCGATTTCGGGGCGGCTGCCGCGATCGATCCATTCGACACGCTGTCGACGTCGTCGGTTGAACCGCCGGCGGGAACCCTTGCCTATATGGCGCCCGAGCGACTGTTGGGCGCGAAGGCCAGCGTGCGCGGCGACATATATTCGCTGGGACTGGTGCTGTATGAAGCGGTGACCCGACGCCTGGTTGCCGGGAATGAGGATGCCACGGATGCCTTGCGCGAACGCTTGTATGGGCGCGAGGACGGCTGGACGATCCCTGCGCATTGCGACGCGGGATTGCGTTCCCTCATCGAGCGCATGACCCGGCGCCATGTCGCCGGCCGACCGGTATCAATGGAGCAGGTGCACAGTGAGCTCGTCCGCTTACAGGCAAGCCAGCGGCCAGGTGCTCCGGTTCGCCGCCAGCGTAGGGTCGTCACGTCTGCCACGCCATCGCGGCCGGTTCCCGCACCCGATGTACGAAAGGCCGATTCGGCGATCATCCGGTTGAGTTTCGATGTGGAACAAGTGAGCACGGATCTCCTCTGGCGCGCGAGCGACTCCGCCGGCGACCGCGAAATCCATCCGACGACCGGGCGCTATGCCGGCACGATGCGCTTGCGCGATGGCGAGCCGGTCATCGTGGAGGTCACCGGCTATGGGAAGGCCGGCCGGATGGTCTCCACGAACCTGCTCGATGCCATGCTGCAAACGGTGCCGCTTGCCGCTGGAGCCGACCGTTCTCCATCGGCATCGCCTTTCTCGCATGTGCGTGCCACCACGCCGATCGATCAGTGGTCGCCGGTTGAAATCCATCGTTACCGTGGCAGGAAGCTCACCGCATCGGTACAGCGGTCGTTGACGCCTCTGCAGGTGGTCCAGAGGCACGGGCGTTGGAAACTGTCGCTGGTCCTCACCGTGTCGATCGCGCGGCATGCGGATGAAGGGCTCTTCGAGGAAGTAAGGGTATTCTCGTTCAGCGCCGAAGCCGAGGTCGATGCCGACGAGGAATCGACCGGGCGACCACGACGGCCCCGGGCTCAGGCATAGCGAATGATGTAATAGACGGCGACATTGCGCGCGCGCGTCTCATTGGTGCTGGTGCGTGCCGGTGCGAGCGGGTCGCTTGTCGGCTTGGGATTCGGGGACACGTTATAGGCGGGCGTACCCTTGTCCGATACGGCGCTTCCCGCGGGTTCGTCGTAGTCGTGCTGGTGTACCTGGAGCGCATCCAGCTGTATCGAACCAACGCCCTCATAGTCTCCCTTGCCGTCCGGACGCTTGCGCGTGCCCGGGTCCGGGTCGACTCCAGCGCCATGATCGACGCCACGGACGAAGACGCCGCGCAGGTCGGGCAAGCGAAACATGCCGCCCTCGCCGCCGTAGAGGTAGCCAAGGGCGGCATGGAGCCTGGGGAAGGCGCAGACCTGCAACTCGCGCCCATCACACACCATCCATCCCTGGGCTTCCAACAGCGCCACGGCTCCACCACCTCCGTCCTGGCCCGACGACGGCCGCGCCGGGTCCGGCGGTGGCCAGGCGGGATTCCGGGTGCTGGATACCTGGGCGACATTGCCCAGGTAAAGGCACACGCCTCCGATGGGTACATGCCCGATCATGCGTGGTCCGGAAACTCGGGCAAGCGGTCGCCATCCTGGAGCACGGACATCGTGGTGGGCAGGATCAGCGTCCAGCTGTCGCGGGTGTGTATCGGCTCGAGCGGAGCCGCCGTGGCTTTCAGATCGTCCATCAGGTCCACGTAGGTCGTGGTGGCGGGCGGTCCCATGCCATCCTCGCCGATCGGGCTGTCGAAGGTGGGAGCCAACGCGTCCTCACCGGTCCAGACCATGCCGGATGCGAGGTAATACAGCAACGAGCGTTCGCGATCCGGCGCCACCGGTAGCAATACGCGCGCATACGCAGCCTGGAGGAAAGCCATGAAAGGCTCGCCGTCGGCGCCGGCGACAGCTTCCGCCTCGGGGTCGTCGATCAACGCATAGGTGAGTTCCGTCCATTCGAGGGCCTGCTCCAGCCACAGTTGCAAGGCCGGTTCGAAACGCCGCTCGCGCCGGAGTTCTCCGGTGCGCATGGCGGCCAGTTGAAGAAAGCCGCGCATGCCGGCGCGTTTCAATTCACCGCGGATCGTCCGTTGGCATGCCAGTGGATCGACCCGACGCGCAGCCGCCAGGCCCGTCGCTTCCAGGTAGTGAGCCTCCTGTCGCCGATAGCCTTCGAGCAGTCGGTCGTACAACCGGGATTTCCACTCCGCGATCGCGGAGAGGGTGCGCCGTAACTCCACCTCCACGTTCAGGCCATAGCTGTTCCCTTCGTCGTTACCATCGTCGATCGCGACGGAAACCGGCAACGAGTTCGTCTGTGCGGCCAGGGCGACCGTCTGGCTGCCGCCCTGGCCATCGCCACCGACGACGAATTCGCTCGCGCCGATGCGTCCCCGCACGGTCAGGGTCTTCGACGCCGTGGTGAGGGAGAGCGTGGCCGTGGCGGCGGCGTAGCCAGATGGGAGCGCCATCAGCTGGCTCAGCAATGGAGCGCCGGATTCGACGACGGCACAGGCGTAGGCGCGCGCGGGCGGTGGCGACGACGCATCGACACTGTAACGCGCGGCAAGGGTGGCGTAGTAAAGGTCGCTTCCCGGGTCCAGCGAGATGTCGTCGAAGCGGCAAAGCCCGAGTCGCGCCGGCGGCACCGGCCGCACCAGGTCGACACCGGTGAGTTCAAGTCGTGCCGCGGCCATCCGCGCGGCGGGATGGGGGACGAAGTATTCAAGCATCAAACGACGTCCGATTCGCATCACCCAGCAACGGTAGCGTGCGTCCAGCCAGCGATAGATGCCGCGTTGATTTTCGGTGCGGCCACGGCGGTCGAAGCATTGCGAGGTTTCGCTCTGGCGCGCGTGACGCCGACGGTGCAGGCGCTGCTCACCTAGCTGGCTAGATACCCGCTGCGCCGCCCGTTCGGTGACGCGACGGGCGAGCCTGCCTTGCGTCGTCTCGTCTTCGCGCGTGGGCGAATCATCGAGCGGCTTCCGTGTATAGGAACCGGTTTGCTTGCTCTCGGTCGGCGGCCCGTAATTCGTCGAATAGTCGATCTGGAACTGCTCGCGCAGTGTCGCGCGCACCTGGGCTTCCAGCGACAGGCCGCTACCGGACCGCTCATCGTCGCGCGAATCCTGTTCGAGTGCCTGGGTAGCGCTGCGGCTTTCTTCCTCGAATCGCTCGTTCCGTGCGCGCAGCTTCTTCTCGTCCGCCATCACGCTCTCGACATGGCTGACCTCGCCCAATGCATAGCCCAACAGACGGCGCTTCACCAGGTGCAGGTTGCCGATCGCATAAGGCAGGATCGTTATCGGCGCCATTTCCCCGATGTCCGATGGCAAGGCGCTGGGCAGCGGGAAGATGGTCGCGGGGAGCACCACGGTCGCCTGCAGACCGTCACGCAGGCGCTGAGGGGGCCAATCGTCATCGACGGCCCCGGCCATCCGTTGCAGGAGACGGGCGGCGACGATCGCGCGGATCATGCCCCCGAGGGTGCCTCGATCGTAACCGAGCACGCAGTCGAGCGCGAACACGTTTTGCCAAGCCTGGTCGAGTACCTGGGCGAAGGCGATCGAGCCGAGGGACTCGATGATCGACGGCCATGGCTTGCCCCATAACTCGACGATCAGGTCGATCAACACCTGCGTGCTCGGTTGTTCGATGTGCCCCGCCAGCACGGCGAATTCGTCCAGGGCTAAGAACTCCGGGCCCAACGCGGCCGGGCTGGCGGCGAATTGCCCCTCGTAAGGCGATTGTCCCCGCACGAATCCCAGTGCCTGTTCGATCATTCGTGCGCGCGCACCGGCTTGCTTGCGATCGATCGCGGCGAGCCGGCAGTACAGGCGCGGGTCGTCGATCGCGCATACAGTGGCGTAGAAGACAAAGCGGTCGGCCAGGGCCTGCTCGCTCGCGGGTGGCCAAGCACGCAGATGAATATAGGGGAACAGGTTGCCAGCCTCCCCGACGATGGCCTGCTCCACTTCGGCGTCGTCGTGATCGGCCGGTGGTGATGGCTCGGGGCGGAAGCGGGCGAGCAGCATGTCGGTGGCGCCGCCCCCCGGATAGGCCAGGCTTTTCAAGCTCAGCGTGCCGTTGCCGGCGTCGAACCACAGTTCACCGGAAACGCGTTGGTATGGCGCGGATTCGGTGCGCACGTCGAAATTCAACCGAGGGTGTCGGCCGTCCATGGCGCGCTTGGCGATGGACTGCCCCAGCCAGTCCACGACGATGCCGCAGGCCGCCCCGTCGTCGTGGAAGGTCCAGCCGATGCGGACCGGCCCGATTTCGCGCGAGCCATGATTGTCCATCGGATTCGTATCCATCATCCGTTCTCCGGGCGCTCAGGCTATCTGGGCTTCGGCGGTGAATCCGTCGGGATAGTTGGCATCGACCAACCAGAGTTGGGCGGTGCCCTCGACGCTCCATCGCCATTCGAAACGGCCGGAAAGGATCTCGGCAGGGGAAGCCTCGCCACGAAGCGAGAACGGTTGGCGGGGGTGGTCCGGACCCACCGTCGTCCATACGATGATTCCTGGATCACCATCGTCTAGCAGGGCGCGGTCGATCAATTGCAGGGCGAATTCGAAGCATGTGCCGCGATCGCGACGCCAGTAGACCATGATGCTGGCACCCGCGTAGGGCGCCCAGATGTTACGTGGCAGATGTTTCGTATCGCGGGGATTCGCCTGGTTCGTATGCGCAGGGGTCATATCGGGCTCCATTGATTTGCGGAGCGGGGCGGCGCATGGGCCGCCCCGCGGGGTGGATCAGGCCTTGCTGAGCGAGTAGCCGGTCCACATGGAACCGGTGACGACCAGCGAATCGCCTTCGAGCACCTCGAGCTGCGTCAGGCTGATTTCCTCCTGCACCAGCCGCTGGCCCTTGTAGGTGAACTGCGAAACCACCGCCACGAACATGCTGGCGCGCACATCCTCCATGAACAGGCCACCCGGCCAGATCACCTGCGGTTCGTAGATCGCGTCTCCGCCACGGTTGATCGCCGATTCGACCCCGACGCTGAAGTTGTTGACCACTCGCACTTCATTGAGAACCAGGCCGGTGAAACTCTGGTTGATCACGGCGCCGTTCGAACGGCGATCCTGGGTGATGACGCCGTCGATGGTGAACGAGGCGGACGTCTCGGAAAACGCGGCCGGCTTGGCCGATGTGTCGAGATTGGAGGGACGGGTGGGGTCGTTCGAATAACGAACGTTCAAGGTGAAATCGGACGGAATTTCGATCTGGGAACTTCCGCCCGGCGGAGGGGCCGCGATCTGCCATGCGATGGTGGCCAGCGTGGGGTTGCGGACGGGCTTCTGGAATACGGCGAGCCGGACGGTTTCGCTGGTCTGGTTGATCAGGGTGATGTTCGACATGCGATGAACTCCTGAATGGGTTGGGATGCGAGGCGCCCGATGCGCCCCGGAACGCATCAACCCAAGAACCGTGCCAACGGCGAAATGCCCGCTGTGGCGGCCTAGGGCGACAGCGCCGGCGATATCCGCTCGTGCCGACATGTCGACCGACATGTCCGACATGCCGGCGCGCAGGGCACCGAGGGTTCGGGTTAGGATCCGGGCAAGGGAACCAGGAAGGGGAGGTAGCCGTGCCGGTAAAGACGCACGACAGGGAGGCGACGCTGTCCGCGCCGCTGGACACGCTGGTGGCGGCCGGGACCGCCATGCCGGGGGTGACGGTGCTATGGCATCCGCGCTCGCAGCGAATCGGCGAGCAGGCGGTCATGGTATTCGAACGTGGCGCATGGGAATTGAGTCGCTACGTTCCCGATTTTCATCGCGCAGGCAGCGATGTCTGCGCGGCGTTGGACGATCAGGGCCTGTCCCGGAAACCGTTGCGTTTTTTGCAGCGGTCCGACGGTGGCGTCGAACTGGTGATCCCGCCCAGCCGGATGCGCTGCGAAATCGACGGGCGGGCGATACCCGCCGATGGCGTCGAGCATCGCGTCGTGTTGGACACGGCGCGGCTGAAGCATGGCGTGGTTCTTCGTCTTGGCGGGAACGTGTTGCTCTGTGTCGGGCTTGTCGGCTTGGCACCGTCACCGCGGCAGTCGAACGCACTGGTTGGTGTCGGCGCGGCGATAGCCAAGGCGCGTCATGCCATCAGGCAGGTGGCAGGCACGGATGTGCCGGTGTTGATCCTTGGCGAAACCGGCACGGGCAAGGAATTGGTCGCCCAGGCGATCCATGCGGCGGGTGCACGTTCGCACCGGACGATGGTGAGCGTGAACATGGCGACGCTCGGGGAATCGTTGGCGGCGGTGGATCTCTTCGGTGCGGTAAAGGGCGCCTATACCGGTGCGCATGGTGCACGTGCCGGCTTTTTCGCCGAAGCGGACGGCGGCACGCTGTTTCTCGATGAGATTGGCGACACTCCCGTCGCCGTACAACCCATGTTGCTGCGAGCGCTGGAAACCGGTGAATACCGTCCTTTGGGAAGTGCTCGCGTGGAACGGGCGGACGTCCGCCTGATCGCAGCCACCGACCGCGACCTCTCCGTGCAGGGATTCAACCAGCCGCTGCTACGGCGCCTGGAAGCGTTCGTGATTTCGATGCCGCCACTGCGCGAGCGCCGCGAAGACCTGGGTGTATTGATCGTGGATCTATTGCGTCGATGGAGCGATGACGGCAAGTCCATGCCCGCGTTGCCCGTTTCCCTGGTGCAGGCATTGTGCCTGTACGATTGGCCGGGCAACGTGCGCCAACTCGGCCATGTGCTACGCCGGCTGTCATTGGCCACCGAAGCGGGCGAGTGGCCCAGCCTCGACGAGTTGTTGCCGGCGACGGCGCACGCGATGTCCGCCGGAGTGGGGACGGAAGCGGCACCGCGGCCGGTACAGCGCGTGCGCTATCGCTCGCCCGCGCATATCGGCGAAGCCGAAGTGCTGGACGCCATGGAGGCCAGCCAATGGTGCGTTCGCAAGGCGGCCGAGCACCTGTCGATGTCGCGTCCGTCGCTCTACGCGTTGCTCGAATCGATCGCTTCGATTCGCCGCGCGGATGCGATTCCACTTGCCGAAATCGAAGCGGTGGTGCGCCAGGCGCCGGACGACCCGACATATTGGGCTTCCCGGTTGCGTACGCCGCGTGAGTCGCTGCGCAGGCGCGTTCGCACGCTGGGCCTGCGATGAAGATGAAAGCGCGTGGAAGGGTTGGCCCGAAATTTGCCACGGTCTCGATCGACGGCTACTTGGGCCGTCCCTACCATCGAGGATCGTCTTATGACACGCATCGATTTCATCGGTCGCGGGCTGCTTTTGTCCGCATTCCTGCTCCAGGCGGGTTGCGGCGGACCGCACACCAGGCCCGTCACGTCCCCTGTTCCACGACCCACCGAACTCACCGGTCCGCCCGCTGTCGACCTCGCGCCCAATGGCAAGTTCATGATCTATACGTTGCCGGTGGGCGCGGGTAACTGCCAGGTGGTCCATTGCCCGGAGCAGAACAAGATCGTCATGATGGACTGTGGTTCGAAAGGCCTGGGAAGCAACGGTTGGTCCAGGGACGACGTCGGCAAGTACATCGGCGCGATGATCGACGGCAGCACCGAGATCACGGTTACCGTCAGCCATCCCGATGGCGACCATTACAACTACATCCCGGCCGTGTTCAACGGCTTGCGCGTGAACAATCTTTACCTGGGCACGCAACTGTCCAACTACGACCAGAACTTCCGTAACTGGGTGGCGGCCGAACAGAGGGCTTTTGGCATGCCCGTGTCGACCCATGCGGGGTTCTATTCCTCGAAATCCCCCGACAGCAATCTCAGCTGCTGGCGTCCCAATGGCCACGGCGGCGCGGAACTGGATATCGCTAGCTATATCCTGGGCGTCAACGCCGGGACCACGCCCAACGATGCCAGCATGGTGATCGCCATGAAGTACGGCGACTTCCAGACCATCTTCACCGGCGACATGACGGCGACGACGGAGCAGAAGATTCTCGGGGCCGGGCCGCCCGTGTCGTTGAAGAGCAATGTCGTCACGGGTGCGCATCATGGTGCCGAGAGCTTTGGCAGCAATTCGCCGAGCTGGGCGATGGCTACCGCGCCGCAATTGCTCATGTTCAGCGCGGGAGAACGATTCCTGCATCCGCGCTGCTATTCGGTGAACAACTACCTGGCTTCGGTGCTGAAGGGCGTGCCGTTGCATGTCTATCACTGCGGCAAGGACGGTGCCTACGAGAAGCGGGCTTCAACGGATGGCGTGCTCGTGACCGACGACAATGGCTTGATTCGCGTCGCGGCCAGCAAAGACGGGAATTTCGATTACGACTGGGCGATTTCCGGGTTGACCGTGGGTGGTGGCGCCACATCCACGCCTTGAACGAGGTTCGCGCTTCACGCGCCCCCCGCCTGCGCCTGATGTGGGCGGGGCTTTTTTCACGGGGTAAACTGGCATCTTTGCCCCGGAATCGCCGCATGCTCAACGTCACCGGATTGGTGAAGACCGTTCCCGGAGGGCGGACCCTCTTCGAGGGGCTCGACCTGTCGTTGGCTCGCGGGGAATTCGTCGCCGTGACCGGCGAGTCGGGGGCTGGCAAGTCCACCTTGCTCAACCTGATCGCCGGCCTCGATTCGCCGGATGCGGGGAGCGTGCATATCGATGGAACCGATATCGCTGGCCTCGACGATGATGGCCGCACCGGGCTCCGGCGTGACCGGATCGGCTTCGTGTTCCAGGCGTTCCATGTCCTGCCGCACCTCGACCTTGCCCACAACGTGGCGTTGCCGCTGGCTTTGCAGGGACACGATGCGCATGCGTCGCTCGCCGCGGCGGAGGCGATGCTCGTTTCCGTGGGCCTTGGCGGTCGCGGCGATGCGTACCCACGCGAGCTTTCGGGCGGCGAACTCCAGCGCGTGGCGGTCGCCCGCGCGCTGGTCCACAGGCCCGGCCTCATCCTGGCCGACGAACCCACCGGTAACCTCGACCCCGACACCGCGGCGCGCACCCTCGCGTTGTTCGTCGACCAGGTGCGCGATGCCGGCGCCGCCGTCTTGTTGGTGACCCATTCCGCAGTGGCGGCCTCCGCCGCCGACCGCACGCTCGTGCTTTCGCCGAGGGGTCTGGTCGAACGTGGCTAGGGAGGCGTCCCCATCTGTCGCCAGCCGCTGGCTCGTGTGGAGCGAGTGGCGCGCGTATCCGGGCAGGGCACTTGCCGCCGTGTTCGCGATCGCGCTGGGCGTGGCGCTGGGATTTGCCGTGCACCTGGTCAACGCGTCGGCGCTAGGGGAGTTCGACAAGGCGGTGCATGCGGTGAGCGGGGCGGCGGATCTCAAGGTACGCTCGGCCAGCGCTTTCGGTTTCGATGAGATGGTCTATCCACGGGTTGCACGCCTGCCGGGGCTGGACGTCTTTCCTGTCGTTGCGCTTTCCGCGCTCGTGGACGGCAAGACTCCGGTCTCGCTGGAAGGCATCGACGTCCTGCGCGCTGGCGGAATGGGGCAGGGTGTTTCCAACGGCGCGTCGGAAGGATTCGCCGATGTCCTCTCGGGTCGTTCGGCGTATCTATCGGCGGCGGCGCTCGCTGCGACGGGACGCAAGGTAGGCGATTCGATCACGCTTGGCGCGAACGGTCACGCGATCCGTGTTCGCATCGCCGGTACCTTGCCATCGAGCGCGAACACGAACGCCGCGACGATGGACATCGCCGCCGTCCAGTGGCGCTTCGGCATGCTCGGCCGTCTCCAGCGCCTGGATATCCGACTCGCACCCGGCGTCGGCGCCGCCGGGGCGATGCGTGCGATACGCGCGGTATTGCCACCCGATGCCATCGTGGCGGATACCGCCAGCGAAGCGGCGCGCAACGACGGACTTTCCGCCGCCTATCGGGTGAACCTCGACATGTTGGCGCTTATCGCCTTGCTGACGGGCGGTTTCCTCGTTTATTCCGCGCAATCGCTGTCGGTGGCAAGGCGGCGTGCGCAGTTCGCGTTGCTACGCGTCCTGGGAATGCGGCGCAAAAAGGTGTTGGGACAGGTGCTGACCGAGGCCTTGACCCTGGGCGTGGTCGGGGCGGGTTCCGGGGTCGCGCTCGGGCTTGGCCTGGCGTCGCTCGCGTTGAACCTGCTGGGTGGCGACCTTGGTGGCGGTTATTTCCACGGCAATGCGCCGCAACTCGTCTTCGCGCCCTGGGCGGCGGCGATCTTCGGGCTGCTTGGCATCGGCGCGGCGGTACTCGGCAGCATGGTTCCCGCCCTGGCGGCCTCGCGCATCCTCCCGGCCCTGGCGATCAAGAACGTCGGCGACGTGGTCGATCCACGCGTTCGTGCGCGTCCATGGCAAGCGGTCGCATGCCTGGCGGGAGCGCTCCTGGCGTCGATGCTGCCCGCGGTGGGCGGGATCGCGCTGTTCGGCTACGTGGCGATGGCGCTGTTGCTGGCCGGTGGCGTGATGCTCATGCCCTGGCTCGCCCGTACGCTCGTTTCCCCGCTGCGGCATGTGCCCATTCGCAATGTCCCGTTCCGGCTCGCCGCCGCCCGACTTTGGGGTGCGCCGTCGCAGGCGTCCGTCGCGTTGGCGGGTATCGTGGCGTCCACCGCGTTGACCGTGGCGATGGCGGTGATGGTCACCAGCTTTCGTGGTTCGGTGGAGCGATGGCTCGGCGATGTGTTGCAAGCGGATGTTTATCTGATCGCGGACGGCGGAAGTGGAGGGCTCGATGCCACGACGCTGGAACGCCTGCGCAAGGTACCGGGGGTGGCATGGTTGGGCGTGCTTAAGGAGACACCGCTTCAGTTCGATGCGCGGCGCCCTGCCGTTACGCTTCTCGCGCGCACTTTGACGGGGCCGGGCGGTCACCTCGCATTGATGGGGCCCCGGATAACCGTCCCCGCCGGCGCGATCCCTGTGTGGGTTTCCGAGCCCGCGTCGCGGATCTACCACTGGAAGCCGGGCGACACGCTGACGTTGCCTTTGCCCGGTTCGCCAACGGCGAGGGTTGCCGGCGTGTGGCGAGATTATGCACGCCAACACGGCGCGATCGTCATGGAAGAGGGGACCTACGCCCGCCTCACCGGAGATCGCAGGCGCACTGGCGTATCGGTGCTCCTCGTTCCCGGCGCCAACATCGATACGGTCAGTGCGGGCCTGCGTTCGGCGGTGGCGACCGGTGGCGTCGGCGTTACCGTGAGCCGGCCACAGGATATCCGCCGGCAGGCGCTGGAAGCCTTCGATCGCAGTTTCCTCATCACGTACCTGCTCGAAGGCATCGCCGTATGCGTCGGCCTGGCGGGCGTCGCGGCGACCATCGGTGCGCAGGTACTTTCGCGCATACGGGAGTTCGGCATGCTGCGTCACGTGGGTGCGTTGCGCCGCGATCTCGTGCGCATGTTGCTCATCGAAGGGGCACTGTTGGGGCTGGTGGGTGGCATCGCCGGTGTCGCGCTCGGCGTGGCCATGAGCCAGGTGTTGATCCATGTCGTGAACCCACAGTCGTTCCACTGGACGATGGACACCTTGCTGCCGTGGCCCTTGCTTGGCTGGGTCATCGCCGGGCTGGCGGTGGCGACATCCGGCACCGCCCTGGTCGTGGGCCGGAGCGTGCTTTCCGCCGATGCCGTACGCGCGGTGCGGGAGGATTGGTGATGCGCTTGCTTCGCCTTGTCGTGTTGTCGTTGCTGGGGTTCGCGGCGTGTGGATGGGCCGACGACCGCGTCACCTACGCACCGGTGCCCGTGGATGCACCGGTAGTGCTGCCGCGCGACCACGGTGCGCATCCCGATTTCAAGACCGAATGGTGGTACGTCACCGGATGGTTACAAACGAAGGGCGGCCCGGTCGGTTTCCAGGTGACGTTCTTCCGATCGCGCCTGCCTTTCGACGATGGCAATCCCAGCCGTTTCGCGGCCAGGCAGGTCATCGTCGGGCATGTCGCGCTTGCCGATCCCGCGACAGGGCATCTCGATCATGGGCAGCGGCTCGCACGCGAAGGCTTCGGCCTGGCCGAGGCGGCCACGAGGGATACGGATGTCGTGCTCGACGACTGGCGTCTCGTGCGTAACAAGGATGGCAGCTTCACGGCCCGTGCCGGCACGGCCGGCTTCGCCCTGGACTTGCGATTGAACGCCACCCAGGCCGCCCTGCTGCAAGGCGACCATGGCTATAGCCGCAAAGGCCCCGGGCAGGGTGAAGCGAGCGCCTATTTCAGCATGCCGCACCTGGCCGTCACGGGACGGTTGACGCGCGGCACGCACACCGAAGCGATCCGCGGTGAAGCGTGGCTCGACCGCGAGTGGTCGTCGAGCCTGCTCAATCCTCGCTCGGTGGGCTGGGACTGGGCGGGCCTGAACATGGACGATGGAAGCGCCGTGACAGTGTTCCGCGTGCGCGACGCGCAAGGCCATCCGGTATGGGCGGGCGGCAGCGTGCGCGCGGCGGACGGTGCGCTCACCATTCTCGGCCCCGGGGACGTGGCCTTCTCGCCTCGTCGCCACTGGCACTCGCCACGTACGGGTGCGGACTATCCGGTCGAGACCACGGTGTCGGTCACGACCCCGGCCGGTACGAGGCGTTTCGAACTCCGTCCCTTGATGGACGACCAGGAGTTGGATACACGGCGCACCGGCGGGCCGGTCTATTGGGAGGGTGCCGTGGAGGTGGATGGAGGCCGGGGCTATCTCGAACTGGTCGGGTACGGCGGCAAGGTGAATCTTTGAGGCTTGTCACAGGAGAGGGAAGAGGGAAAGTTCTGATGGAAGCCTGGTGGGAGCCGACCCTGTCGGCGATGGGAGCTTGCCGTAACCTGGCCCGCTGCCGCGGGATCGCCGACAAGGTCGGCTCCCACCATGTTGCCGTAACCTGGCCGGTGTCAGTACGGTCACCGATACGACGCATGCAGGGGCTTCAGGCGTGCAATAGCGATATGCCGATTTCCACGATGATGAGCACGACGATGGCGATCTCGAGCAACTCGGCACGCCGGCTGGATGCTTCGTCGTAGAGCGCCGCATAGGTGTCCCGGACGATGGCGAGCTTGCGATCGACCGAGGCGCTCAGCGCGGGTACGCGGAACAAGGACAGTGCCGTGCTGTAGACGCGTGCGAGGTAGACATCTTCGGTGACCTGCAAGGCGTTGTCGACGCGTTCGGTCAGTTCAGTGACCTCGGCGACGAGGGTATAGAGCCGCCGTGCGAGGTGGGCGAAACGACGCGATGCGAAAAGCGACGCGGCGGTTCGTGCCTTTTCCACCTGGTCGTACATGCGTGGAAGCTCGTTGTCGAGGAGGATGTCGTAATAGCGCAGTTCGACCAGCTGGGCGTTGGCCACCTCGATGACGTCCGCCACGTCCGAGTCGCTTCGCGGCTCGTAGACGAAGGCGCGATCCCAGTTCAGGACGACGAGGTCGTCGGCGTAATAGGAAAAGTTTCGTGACAGAAGCTCCTTTCGGGAGGCCCTGGAAAGCGGGCGAGTCTCCCCCGAAAGCACTTCCGTCAGGTCGAGGCGCTCCTTCAGCGTCTCCGCGTCCATGGGTTCGTCGAACGCCTGGACGGTCGCGATGAGGTAATCCTCGTCCAATCGTTCGCCTTCGGCGGGACGGTCCAGGGCGGGACGAATCACCTCGTGCACACGGTCCAGGAGATCGTCCCAGAACGATGTCCGCGCGGACGGGCCGAATCGAGCGTCGATGGTGGCGACATCCTTGACGTAATCGGGCCAGGACCGGTCCGTGCATGGTGCGCGAAGCGAGAGCGTCGCCACGCCGAAGTCGTACAAGCGGACCGAGACCGCGGCCCGCACCGGCCCGCCCGCAAGCGGAACATGGATATCCCCCAGTGAAAGCCATAGCGGAGCGACGCCGAAGGCGACGGCCTTGGGTGGCGTGCTTGAAAGATAGGAACGGTTGAACGCGGTATTCGCATGCGCCGTCCACAGGCGCTCCGCCTGCGCCAGGTCGATGCTATAGGCGATGTCGACCAATCGCAGGACGATCAATTCACCGGATGTGACGACGGGATGGGCGGCGGCCATGGCAAGAGCCTCGATCTGGATGCCGCCAGTGTAGGCAGACGATTGTGAAATCCCGACGTTCGACGCGTAACATGCGCCACGCCGCGTGCCTGTGTCAGACGGAAGCCGCGATATGCTCGCGAAGCCACATGTGCGCTGGATCGCGATGGGAGCGCTCGTGCCACAGCATCACCATCTCGAACCCGGGCACGTCCACGGGTGGCTCGACCACCCGCAGTCCCGGGGCGCGCCTGACCAGGCGCTCCGGTGCCATCGCGACGATGTCGGTGGTCGCCAGTACGGACAGAAGGAAGAGGAAATGGGGTACGGAGAGAACCACGCGCCGGCTCAGTCCCCGTTTGGCCAGCGTTTCGTCGGTGATGCCGTGGAAGCCGCCACCGTCGGGTGAAACGATGGCGTGTTCCAGCTTGCCGAACTGGGACAGGGTGGGCCGCCGCTTCAATGCGGGATGTCCCAGTCGACCGGCAAGCACATAGCGCTCCGTGAACAATGCACGCTGATGGAGTTCCGGCGGTGCCATGTCCTTCGTCCGGAGGGCCAGGTCGATGTCGCCACGCTCCGTCAGGCGACCCAGTCGTTCGGGCGTGATGTCGAGCACCGCGAGGCGCGTACCCGGCGCCGCGGCGCGCAAGCCGCGCATGGCGGGAATGAGTACCGTCGATTCGCCGTAGTCGGCCGCGGACACGCGCCAGGTCTGGTCCGCCACGGCCGGATCGAAAGGGGCGGTGGGTGCGACAGCGCGCTCCAGCCCATGGAGTGCTTCCTTCAATGGCCCGCGTAGCGCTTCCGCACGGGCCGTCGGCAGCATCCCCCGTGGGCCGGGAAGCAGGAGGGGATCTCCAAAAATGTCCCTGAGCTTTGCCAGGTGCACGCTGACCGAAGGCTGCGAAAGATGCAGGCGCTCTGCCGCGCGGGTCACGTTGTGCTCGGCAAGAAGGACATCCAGGGTCACCAGCAGGTTGAGGTCGATCCGACGAAGATTAGTCATGACTATAGCTGCAATTGAATAAATTCATTTTGACTATACCTGATGCGACCTCATCATGGTGGCATCCCGGTTTTTTGGAGCTCGTCATGAAAGTTCTTCTCGTCTATGCCCACCCTGAACCCAGGTCGCTCAACGGTTCGATAAGGGATTTTGTCGTCAAGCGGCTCACGGAGGCGGGCCACGAGGTCCAGGTCTCCGATTTGTATGCGATGGGTTGGAAGCCAGCGTTGGATGCAGCCGATAGCACCGAGTGGAACGAGGACGAGCGCTTCGATGCCTCAAGTGCCTCGGCACGTGCCTTCGCGAACGGGCATCAAAGCGCCGACATAGCCGCGGAGCAGGAAAAGCTCCGGTGGGCGGATACGCTCATCCTGCAATTTCCCCTGTGGTGGTTCTCGATGCCCGCGATCCTGAAAGGATGGGTGGACCGCGTATATGCGAACGGCTTCGCATACGGTGTCGGTGAGCACTCCGACCAGCGTTGGGGCAACCGTTACGGCGAGGGCAACCTGGCCGGGAAGCGGGCCATGCTGATCGTCACCACGGGGGGATGGGAGTCGCATTACAGCGCGCGCGGTATCAACGGGCCGATGAACGACGTGCTGTTTCCCATCCAGCACGGCATCCTGTATTTCCCCGGCTTCGACGTCGTGCCGCCGTTCGTCGTCTACCGCACGAGCAAGGTCGACGAAGCCCGTTTCGCGGCGACTTGCCAGGCGCTCGGTGAACGGCTCGACAACCTGTGGGAGACGGCACCCATTCCTTTCCTGCCGCAGAATGGCGGTGCTTATGCCATTCCAGAGCTTACGCTGAAGGACGGGATCTCGCCCGGCAGATCGGGTTTCGGCGCGCACGTCGTCCATGGGGAGGCTTGACCGTCAAGCGTGGCAGCCATGGGGGCATCGCTGTCTCCTTGGCTGTCATGCCCGATGGCTTATTTTTCGAAAGCACACTGCGAGGCTTCGTTGCTCTCGCATGAACTCGCCTGTGCCGAAACTCTCTTCCATGTCTTTCCTCCGCGAGTCGGCTCAGGCCTGTGTTTCCACATAGCCTCCACCCACAGCGGACCTTCGCAAGTCATCTGGAGCTACTGTTCGGGGGTAGCGGGCCATTCGAGCCCAGGAGCAGCGCGTCCACTGCGGCCTGCTGGTGGAGCGGGTCGTCGGGAACCGGTAGATCGGGCTCGATATAGGTGGTCGTCGCCGTTTCCGAGGGGCGGTCGAGCACGAACCGAGGATAAAATAACAGAAGGCCGGTGTTCGGCAGGCGGAGGCTCTGAACGCTGCCCGACTGGCGCGCGCGGACCGCGCCGCCTACCCCGGCGACCTTGGCGAAGCCGTAATCTTGAACCACATTGCTGAAGAGCACGGCGGAGGAATAGGTAAGCGGGCCGACCAGCACATAGACCTGTCCTGCGAACCGTAGTGGCTCGTCGGCGGGCGGCGTGGCGGCGGTCTCGATCACGCCGGAGACGACCTCGCCAGCGATCTCGCCCGGCGCTCGCGGTTGAAGCACCCGCTTGATGTATCGTGAGCCATGCTTGTAGGGCCGGTCAGCGATATAGCGGAGCAAGCCATCACGCCACATGTCGTCGTCGCCACCGCCGTTCTGGCGGATGTCGATGACCAACCGGGTCACGCCCGTCGCGGCGATCCTCGCAAAGCAGTCGCGAGTGAAGGCGAAGAACCGCGTCTTGTCCGGCCATGAAAACGCAGCGGCTGTCAGGACGGCTCCTTGCTTCCTCACATCGCATTGATAGGTGCGTTCGAAGCTCGCTTCCTCCTGCAGTATGGCCGGCGTCTCGCCGCTGCCCGCTATGGTCTGGCGGCCGGCGTCGGCCAGGTCGATGTCGAACGCGACCGGCGATCCGTAGACCTTGGCGTAGAAGAGCCACCAGCGCTTGGCCAATAGAGCGGATCTGGATGTGGGCGTGTCGCCATGCACGCGAGCCAACAACGCCCTCACCACCAGGCCTGCGTCCTGTCCGTTGATTTGCCGAATGCGTTGGCCGGCGAACGGCGTCGGCGCACCGCCCAGGACGGAGACGATCCGCAGAGCGCCTTGCGCGTCCAGGCTGACTTCGAATGGGAAGAAAGTCTTGCCTTCAGCCGCCGCCTGGGCGCTCTCCTTCCGCCAATCGGGCAGCCCGATGAACAGGTGGCCATCCGCGAGCACTGGATTGAGTTGCGCCAGCGCGGCCCAGGCCTGGGCCCGGGTCATCGGATGATCCAGCTGGCGGTCGACCCGCCGCGCGGCGCGCTCCAACTGTACCCTGCCTACCGAATGGGAGAGATCTGGATGGTTCTGCTCGATCGTATCGACCGCCAGCCGCAGGTCCGCGCGGAGGCCAGTGACGGAGATCGGCGCTTCCACCGCCTTGGCTGCGCCAGCGGCCAGGGCCGCGGCCATCATGGCTAAACCCAGCCTCTTGAAGAGATTTGCTTCCAAGACCCGTTCCCAATTCCGACGACGACGAGGTTGCCAGCGCGCCCTTATGTTGAAATAGTATCAGTAAATTTCAACAAGAGTCCATGACATGGTTGAGCCATTCGTCCAGCGCGCTGTTCGCGACCCGGGGCAGATCCGGCTTCTGAGTTCGGCCGTGCGGCAGGAAATCGTCGACACGCTGGCCGCCCTGGGTGGCGAGGCGAGCGTTGCGGCCATGGCGGTGCACCTGGGCCGTCCGGCTGACGGCCTCTACTACCACCTGCGCGCCCTGATCGACGGTGGGCTGGTGGAAGAGATCGCCGTCGTGGGCGACGACGAGCGCCGCTATCGATTGGCTGGCGAGGGGGACGGCCCGTTGCGGCTAGCCTATGACCTGGGACCGCAGGGGAATGGACGCGAACTGGGCGCGTTCGCCCGCGCGCTCCTCCAGATCGCCGCCCAGGACTTCGAGGCCGCCCTGACGTCGGCGGAGGTCCTTACCGAGGGACCTGGGCGCGAACTCTGGGCTTCACGCAACAAGGGCTGGCTGAGCAAGGAGGATCTACGGGAAGTCTCGCGGCTCCTGGAGCGACTCAGCGCGCTGACCAGCCAGCCTAAGGCGCCCGGACGCGAGCGGCTAATGAGTTTCGCCTTCGCCCTGGCGCCACTTCGCCCCCGCTCCAAGCGGCGGCCCAAGGCGGCGGACTAGAGCCCGCCGGCGCCACGCACGGCGCCCGGCGGGCGTCCCATCACGCGCTTGAACGCGCGGCTGAACGCCGCGAGCGAACCGTAGCCCAACCGGAAAGCGACGGACTCGATCGGCTCGCGTTCGCGTCCGATCCACTGCGCCGCCAACCGCATGCGCAGGTCGGTGAGGTAGCGCAGCGGCGTCATGCCGGTGGCCTCGAGGAAACGCTCGGCGAACACCGAGCGCGAGCTGCCCATTTCCGCGGCGAGCTCGGCAACGGTCCAGTTCCTCCCTGGATCGCGATGCAACGCGACGATCGCCTTGCCAAGGCGCGGATCGCGCAAGGCCTGCACCCATCCGGTGGCGTCACCGCAACCGCATTCGACCCAACCACGCACGATGATCGCCGAGACGACGTCGGCGAGACGGGCGAGGATGCCGGCGAATCCCGCCCGCTTCGCACAGGACTCGCGCTCCATCGCATCCAGGATGGGTGGCAGTTCTGGATACTTCTCCAGCAAGGTGCCTACCTGCATCACTTCAGGCATGGCGGCGACCAACGGTTGCATGCCGCCCAACTCGAATTCCATGCAACCGCTGAAGACCAGCGCGCCGTCCTCGCGGGTGGCGACAGGGCAGTCAGGGTGGATGTCGTTCACGGTCTCGCACAAGGGCGTGGTGTCGAAGCTGGCGATATCGCGGCAGGCCACGTCGGACGAGGAAAGCAGTGTGTGGGAGCTTCCCTGCGGCATGAGTACCGCGTCGCCCTTCGAGAGCGGGTACAGCGTGCCGTCGCTTGTCCGGAGCAGCACCGGCCCGCGTCCGACGAAGTGGAATTGTGCCCGGCCCGGCGCCGCGTGGAAGGCGATACCGAACGGGCGGGCGACCTCGATCCGTCGGTACTGCACGCCATTCAGGCGCATGCCGAGCAGCAGTTCGCTGGCGGGATCGGGGGCGCGGTTCGGGGCGAGTGTGGCCATGGTCGGACGAAAGATCAAGTATTGAGGATTCAGCATCATATACCGTCCGGCGCCTGAGGCTTAACCTGCCGCTTTCCTTGATGACGGATGTGACATGAACAGCTGTGTGGAAGCCGCCGTCGCGGCACCCGAGGAGGTCCAGCCCGCCTGGGGCGCGGTCTTCGCCATGACCCTGGGCGTATTCGGCCTCATCACCGCCGAATTCCTGCCCGCCAGCCTGCTTACGCCCATGGCGGCCACGCTCGGCGTGACCGAAGGGATGGCCGGGCAGACCGTGACCGCCACCGCGGTGGTGGCCCTGGTGACGAGCCTGGTCATCGCGGTGGTGACGCGCAACATCGACCGGCGTTGGGTGCTGCTGGCTTTCTCCGTGTTACTGGTCGGGTCGAACCTGTTGGTCGCGTTCGCGCCCAACCTCACGGTGGTGTTGTCGGGCCGCGTGCTGCTGGGCATCGCCATCGGTGGTTTCTGGACGATGTCCGCCGCCACGGCGATGCGGCTGGTGCCGGAAGCGATGGTGCCGCGTGCGCTGTCGATCATCTTCAGTGGCGTCTCGGTCGCTACCGTGGCGGCGGCGCCTCTGGGCAGCTACTTCGGCCACCTGATCGGCTGGCGAAACGTCTTCCTCATCGCCACCGCGATCGGCGTGTTCGCCTTCATCTGGCAACTTTTCACCCTGCCGCGCATGGCGCCGACCGGATCGGCGCGCATGGGAACGCTGGTGGAGGTGATGAAGCGGCCGGCGATGCGCATGGGCATGATCGCGGTGGTGCTGGTGTTCACCGGCCACTTCGCTTTCTTCACTTACCTGCGGCCGTTCCTCGAAGTGGTCACCGGTGTCGGCGTCAATGGCTTGTCCGGGATGTTGCTCGGTTTCGGCGTGGCCAACTTCATCGGCACGTCGCTGGCGGGCTTCGTGCTCGAACGAAACCTGCGCATGACCCTGCTACTCATGCCGTTGGCGATGGGCGGCATGGCTCTCGCGCTCGTCGTGCTTGGCCGCGCGCCGGTGGCCGATGCCATCCTCGTGGCGCTATGGGGCATGGCCTTCGGTGCCGTGCCGGTCGCGTGGACGACGTGGATCACGCGCACCGTGCCCGACGAGGCCGAGAGTGGCGGTGGTCTTATCGTCGCCGCCGTCCAGCTGGCCATCACGCTCGGTGCCGCGGTGGGTGGCGTGGTGTTCGATGCCACCGGGGCGAAGGGTGTATTCGTCGGCTGTGGCATTGTCCTGCTGGTCGCCGCGGCGGCGATCGCCACGAAGCTTCATCCCGTCTCTCCCGCCTACGACGACAACAGGGATTTCATCGGCGAAGCCGACGAGGCGTGAGCGACACCATATTGACCCTGGGCGATGTAGCCGGGGACAATGCGCACCACTTCCCCAAAGACGGGCATACCCATGAAAGACGACCCTGGTCGGTTCGTTTCCCATACGTAGCACCGTCTCCGACGACATCCGGATGCGGTGAATAACCATCCGGCTGTCGTTTTCCAAGCGATAGCCCTCCAGTGCGACCGGCAGCAAGGCTCCGGTTGCCGAGGTGCAGCATGTCCCGGTTCTTTCTACTCCTGCTGGCCATGGGGTCTGTATTCGTCAGCCTGCCGAGCTTCGCCTCGGGCGGTAGCTATCTCGTCGACGACGCGGCCATCACGCCCGCATCGCATTGCCAGCTCGAAAGCTGGATGCAGTTCCGTACCACGGCCCGAACCGTGACCACCGTGCCCGCATGCTCCTGGGGCGCCGTGGAGTTCTCCGCGCAACTCACCGGCGGTGTTCATGCGGGGGCGGGAAGCGTGGCGCCCGGCGCGAAGTGGCAGGTGTTCAACGGGTCGCGTGTGTCGACGGCGCTCGATGCCGGCCTGACCGTGCAAGGCGGGCGTGTGCATGGGGCCGTCGCCTATGCGGCTTCCACGGTCCAGCTGGACGAGGCGGGACGTTGGCTGTTCAACGTGAACCTCGGTGCCACGCACCAGCGAGGCGAACCGACGCGGCGCATCCTCGGCGGCGGTATCGAATTCGCCGCGTCGGCCAGCGCCACGCTGCTTGCCGAGGTACTGGACACGACGGGTTCCGGGCGAACCTTGCAGGCGGGCGTCCGGCTGCCTTTCGGCGACAACAGTATCGATCTCGTGCTGGGCCGTGCCCTCGGCCAGCAGGCCGACCGCTGGATCAACATGGGCCTGAACCTGGCGTTCTGAGACATACTCGCGTTTTGCATACCGCGCGATCCGTCATGACCATCCACTTCTCCTGCACCATGTGCGGCCGTTGCTGCAACGGCCTTCGTCTGCCCGTGGGTGTCGACGAAGCCATCGCCTGGCTTCGCGACGGCGGCGACGTGCAGGTGTTCTGCGAGGCGATTCCCTGGCCGGAAGATCCAGCCGCCGACAATCTTCCCGCCTGGTACAAGCACCGCCGCTCGTTTCCCGCGACGAGCGGCCTGTTGCCGCTGCGCGTGATCGTCTCCTTCATGGCGACGTTCGAGGGCCCGTGCCCGAACCTCCAACCCGACCTGCGTTGCGGGATCTACGAACGCCGTCCGCGTGCCTGCCGCGTGTATCCGGCGGAAGTGAACCCGTTCTTCCAGGTCGATCGTGCCGGCAAGCTGTGCCCACCCGAAGCATGGCAGGCCGAGGGACTCTTGCAGAACGACGACGGCGAGTGGAGCGACCCTGAAGTGGCCCGGGCGGTCGTGGGGATGCGTGAGGCGGACGCGCGCGACGCAGGGGTCAAGGCGCGGGTTTGCGCGGTGCTGGGCATCGACATGGGCGGACTTTCGAACGAAGGGGTGGTCGTGCATGCGCCCGAGCGGGGGCGCTTGTTGGCGGCGCTGGAGTCGGCGCTCGATGCGGACGTTACCTTCGGTGGTACGAAGCCCGGATGGTCCATCGTGAGTAACCGCAAGGGAACGCTCGAACTTTTGCGTTCGGCGGGCACGGTATCGTTGGGCGCTTCGGAGGTCGGGTCGGATGGGGTGAGTTACATGGGTTTCCTGGCAGGCGACGCGGAGTAAGCGGCTGCGCATCTGTTCGGGACGTCGCCGGAGGTCCGGGTGCACGGCTCCCTTCCGGCTCGTGACGCGACAGGCTTCCGCGAGCACCCATCGCCGCTGAAGCGGCTCCCACAAGGAGGTGAAGGCCGTGCAAGGTCAGCGAGGGATCAGCAGCCGGAAGAAGAGGGCCACGAGGGTGACCGCGACGACGCCCCCCGCGTAAAGCAAGACAAACCATGCCGCCTGTCGCCATCGGCTGTGGGTGGGCATCAGTGGTAGCCCTCGTCGCCGGCCCTCACCTTGCCCCGGAAGACCCAATAGGCGAGGGTGGTGTAGGTGAGGATGATCGGAATGATGATGGCGGCGCCGATCAGGGTGAATACCTGGCTCGACCGCGGCGCCGAGGCCGTCCAGATGTCGACCGTCGGCGGGACGATGTTCGGGAAGATACTGATGATCAATCCGGTGTAGCCAAGGAACAGGATCGCCAGGGTCAGCAGGAAGGGCGCACGGTCGGCACCGCGGCGTACGCAGACCAGGATGCCGATGAGGCAGGCGATCACCAGGATGGGCACCGGCAGGAAGAAGAAGAGATCCGGTAGCGCGAACCAGCGCTTCGCCACCGATTCCTGCCCCGCGATGGTCCAGATGCTCACGATGCCGACCGTCGTGCCAAGCGCGAGCGTCAAGGGACGCATCAACACCGCCATGCGGCGTTGCAGCTCGCCTTCGGTCTTCATCAGCAACCAGCCGCAGCCCAGGGTCGCATAGGTCACCAGCAGGCCGATGCCACTGAACAGGTTGAACGGCGAAAACCAGTCGAAGGGGCCGCCGGCGAACTTGCCGTCGCGTACTTCCACGCCTTGCAGCAAGGTGCCGAGAATCACGCCCTGTGCGAACGTGGCCACGCCGGAACCGGCGATGAAGGCCAGGTCCCACAGGTGCTGCGTGCGCCGGGCCTTCGCACGGATTTCGAAAGCCACGCCACGGAAGATCAACCCGCAGAGCATGGCGATGATGGGCAGGTAGGTCGCCGGCAGCAGGATCGAATAGGCGAGGGGAAACACGGCGTACAGGCAAGCGCCGCCGAGCACCATCCAGGTCTCGTTGCCGTCCCATACCGGCGCCACGGTGTTGAGCATCACCTGGCGTTCGCCCTCGCGGTCGAAGAAGGGAAAGATCAGGCCGATGCCGAGGTCGAAGCCGTCCAGCATGACGTACATGAACACGCCGAACGCGATGATGGCCGCCCAGATGATTGGCAAGTCGATAGGCATGGCGGTTACTCGTCGATGGAATCGGTGGGACGCGACAGCGGGCGATGGTCGAAACGTTCCCTGCCGCGGCCGGTGTCGCCGGCCTCCGCACCGGCCTCGTCGTGGGGCAGGTTCGGCCCCTTCGCCATCAGCTTGAGCATGTAATAGATGCCGGTGCCAAAGACCAGGAAGTACACCATCACGAAGATCATCAGCGATGTGCCGACCTGGTCCACGGTGATGGCCGAGACGGCGTCGCGCGTGCGCAACACGCCGTAGACCACCCACGGCTGGCGGCCGGCCTCGGTGGTCACCCATCCGGCCAACAGCGCGATCAGGCCCGAGGGAGCCATGAACAGGGCGAAGCGCTGGAACCAGCGTGCCTCGTACAGGCGGCCGTTGCGCCGCAAGGCGAGTCCGCAGACGGCGAGCAGGAGCATCAACAGCCCCATGCCGACCATGATGCGAAAGCTCCAGAAGACGATCGTCGAATTCGGGCGGTCTTCCGGCGGGAACGACTTCAGGCCCTGGATCTCGCCATTCCAGCTATGCGTCAGGATCACGCTGCCCAGGTGCGGCACCTTGACGGCGTAGCGGGTGGTTTCGGCTTCCATGTCCGGCCAGCCGACGAGGTTGAGCGACGTGCCACCTTTCTCGGTTTCCCAAAGCCCTTCGATGGCGGCGATCTTGGCCGGCTGGTGCTCGCGGGTATTGAGCCCATGCGCGTCGCCCACGGCGACCTGGATCGGCACGACCACCAGCAGCATCCACAACGCCATCGAGAACGATTTGCGGATGGCGTCGTCCTTTCGTCCGCGAAGAAGGTGCCATGCGCCGCATGCGCCGACGATCACGGCGGCCACGATGAAGGCGGCCAGCGCCATGTGCACGAGGCGATAAGGGAAGGAAGGATTGAAGACGATCTTGAGCCAGTCAGTGGGAACGATCTTGCCGTCGACCAGTTCGAAGCCCTGCGGCGTCTGCATCCAGCTGTTCGAGGAGAGGATCCAGAAGGTCGATATCAGCGTACCCACGGCGACCATCAGCGTGGCGAAGAAGTGCGCCTTGGGGCCCACCTTGGTCCAGCCGAAAAGCATGATGCCGAGGAAGCCCGCTTCGAGGAAGAAGGCCGTCATCACCTCGAAGGCCAGCAGGGGGCCGGTCACCGCACCGGCAACGGCCGAGAAGCCCGACCAGTTGGTGCCGAACTGGTAGCTCATCACGACGCCGGAAACGACGCCCATGGCGAAACCGACGGCGAACACCTTCGACCAGAAGAAGAACAGTTCCTTGTAGACCACCTTGCCGGTCTTCAGCCACAGGCCTTCGAGCACGGCCAGATAGCTGGCCAGGCCGATGCTGATGGCCGGGAAGATGATGTGGAAGGACACCGTGAAGGCGAACTGCCAGCGGGCCAATAGGAGCGCCGTGTCGGATACGTGCATGGGAATCTCCGTCTGGCATCCAGTCTAGGCCGTGGCGCGCGCAGGGTACGCCGGCGCGACGTTTTGGCACGTGAAGGATTGTCGCAGGACGAGCGGCCCGGCTGAATTGCAGCGTCTTGCCGTGACAGGTGCGTTTCCACCTTCCTGCCATCCGATCAGGAAAAGGTCCTTCTAAGGAGCGCTTCCTAGACTCGATCACTCCCCAAGCGAAGGCCAAAGGATGCGCACTCCCACCTCGATCACCGTCGGCAAGGTGCCGCAGGTCACCGTCGTCTTCTGGATCCTGAAGGTTGCCGCCACCACGCTCGGCGAGACGGGTGGCGACGCCGTTTCGATGTCGTTGGGCCTGGGCTATCTCCTGGCCAGCGGCCTCTTCCTGGCGATCTTCGTCGTCGCGGTCGTGGCGCAGGTTCGTGCGACACGTTTTCATCCCTGGCTCTACTGGGTGACGATCGTCGCCACCACGACCGTCGGTACCACGATGGCCGACTTCGCCGATCGCTCCCTGGGCATTGGCTATGCCGGTGGCAGCAGCTTGCTTCTCGCGGCGGTGCTGGCGTCGCTGGCGGCCTGGTACAGGGCGATGGGCACGGTGTCCATACATCACATCGTGACGCCACGCGCGGAATGGTTCTACTGGGTCACCATCATGTTTTCGCAGACGCTCGGCACGGCCCTGGGCGACTGGACGGCGGATGACGCCGGCCTCGGCTACTTCGGTAGCGCCATGCTTTTCGGTGGCGTATTGGCCGCCATCGCCGTGGTGTATTCCATGACCCGCGTATCGCGTACTTTGCTGTTCTGGATGGCCTTCGTGCTCACGCGGCCGCTCGGCGCCGCGCTCGGCGATTTCCTCGACAAGCCGCTCGACGATGGCGGGCTGGCGTTGAGCCGCTACAGCGCCACGGTGGTGTTGCTGGCGTTCATGGCCTTATGTGTCTGGCTGGTACCCCAACGGCCCGCCGAGACACGGAACTAGCCCAGGCGGTCCGTGTCCCATGGCTTCGGATGCTAGGATTTCGCCCGGCATCCATCTCCACGCTTCGGGAGCAGACATGGGCAGGCGATCCCTGTTCCGTACCGAATGGTTCCTTGCGGTGAGCCTGGTCACCTGTCTCGTGTTCCTCGCCGTGCCGGAGGTGTTGCTCACCGGACTGGAATCGATGGGTTGGCTGGCCGTGGTTTTCGCCTGGCTGTTCCTCGTCGTCCTGGGTTCGGCGGTCGCCGTCGTCCGCCATGCCGAGCATCTTGCGCACCATCTGGGCGAGCCGCGCGGCACGCTCATCCTCACGCTGGCGGTCACCTCCATCGAAGTGATGAGCGTGTCGGCGGTGATGCTTCACGGCGCGAACAATCCGACCCTCGCCCGCGACACGCTGTTCTCCGTCACGATGATCGTATTGAACGGCATGGTGGGGCTTTCACTGCTCCTGGGTGGCCTGAAACACAGCGAGCAGTCGTACAACCTGCAAGGCGCGAATGCCTACCTCGGCCTGATCATTCCGCTCGGCGTCCTCAGCATGGTGTTGCCGAGCTTCACCCGGGATGCCGCCGACTCGCCGTTGAGGTTCTCCCATCAGTTGTTTCTGGCGATCTTCGCGCTGGTGCTCTATGCCACCTTCCTGTTCCTGCAGACGCGGCGATTGAAAGGCTATTTCGTTCCGGACGGCATGCCCTCGGGTGGGAAGCGGCCTAGGCCGCGATCCGTCACCCCCCACGGACCGTTGATATCTGCCTTGCTTCTCATCGCGTACATGCTGCCGGTCGTTTTCCTGGTCGACAGGCTGGCGGTGCCCGTCGATTACGTGGTGGAGACACTCGGTGCGCCGGCTGCCCTCGGTGGCCTCGCGATGGCGATACTCGTGGCGATGCCCGAGGGCATGGGCGCCATACGCGCGGCCAATCGCAACGAATTGCAGCGGGCCGTGAACGTCTTCATGGGTTCGGTGCTTTCCACGATCGGACTCACCATCCCCGCGATCCTCATCATCGGTGGCTTGACCGATCATCCGGTGATGCTCGGCCTGCGCCACACGGACCTGGTGCTGTTCGTATTGACCCTGTTCCTGTGCATGGTCACGTTTTCCAGCCGGCGTACGCACTTGCTCCAGGGCGCCGTTCACCTCATGCTGTTCGCATGCTTCATCTTCTTCGCCTTCGCGCCATGAACGGGAAAAACCCATGAAACACACGTTGGTGCTCGTGCTCCTGGCCCTGGCCGCGGCAAGTTCCTATGTCACCGGGAGTATCGCCGGCATCATGGTCCTCGTAGGCCTTGGCGTGCTGTTCGAGTTGGCCTTCTGGTCCAAGCTCGTTCACAGGCGCCGTGGGAAAGCGCGTCCCGTCTGAATCATCGGCGGGAGGGCGGCGTCGACGCGCGTGGTGTCGACGCCGCGGCCGACGATCGCGCGAAACTCTTCCACCGTGCATTCGCCGATGACGTGGCATCCCACGACATGCACAGGCAGTGCCTTCATGTCGTCGAAGCGGTTGGTTCGCAGCTGGTCCATGTCCGGCATGAGGCTGCGTATGCGGATCGTGTCGTGGCCTTCGTGGGCCACCAGTGACAGGACGATGGCACCCCCCGGTGGGTAATCGTCCGGGCGTTTCGGATCATGCCAGTCCAGGCCCAGTATTCCTGCGACGTTGGCGAGGTTGGTGTCGTGGCCGACCAGCAGCACGACGCCGCGTTTCGATGCCATGAGCGGCTCGACGGAAGACTTCTCGCCGAGCGCGGCGTCGAACGTCGCGGCGATGTGCGCCACGAGGTTCGAGCCAGCGCGGGCAGCGGCCGGCATGGCTTTCTTCGTTGCCTCGAACTGAGCGTTGTGCAAGGTGATCAGGCGGCCCAGCAGCACGCCGTCGCCGCGACCGAAGGCGATGGCGTTCATCGGCATGCCTTCCGCATAGGCGAGCATCAGGTTTTCGCTGAGTGTTCCGGCGAGCTTCATCGCCTTGCCCGTATCGACGGGAAGGAGGTGCTTGCCGGTGCGTTTCGCGGCTTCCGCGCACGAAGAGCCGGCGCAATCCAATAGCAGTGACTGCAGCTCGGCCAGCGCCACGGGTGGCTGGATCGCCGCCGCCGTGCCGTCGTCATCGTCGTCATTCTTGCTGAAGTGGAACAGGGGATTGTTCGTATCGCCCTCCGTGGCGAGGTATCCGATGTCGCAGCCAGGTGCCAGCCCGTCGAGCAGGGCGGCACTGCTGTCGCGGTTGCGGGGTGTGCTGTCCCCGACGACCACGAGCGACGATGGCGTCGGGCAGCCCTTGCCCTGGGCACCATCGGCGACGAGTCGACGGTGCAGCTGTTCGCCGATGGCCCGCATGCCCTCGCGGCCATGCGCCGTGAGCTGGCCCGGTGCCACCGGCCATTCGGGCCACGCGGCGTTGGCATAGTCGGCATAGGTCGCCGACGGTTTCGTGGGCGAGCGCACGCCGTGGCGCATCAGCACGATCTCCAGCCTGACGCCGTCGCCGGAGGCCGTGGCGACCGTCGATGCCAGGCAGGCCAGGGCGAGAAGAACGAGCCTCGGCGCGGCTCTCACAGCTTCACCGACAGGTCGAGGAAGATGCCACGGCCGGGCAGGCCGAAGTACAGCGGAGCACCACTGACCGACTGGGTTCCCGCATACCCGGTGAACTTGTGCACGTTGAAGAGGTTGTTCACGTCCACGCTCACCGAGAAACCCTTCGTGCCCGCCGGGCCCTTGTCGGTACGATAACCTGCGGCGGCGTCGACGGTCAGGTAGCCTGCGATACGCCGGTCGTTGTGGAAGACCAGGTCGCCGTCGTCGTCCGTGGTGTTGTCCACCCCGTACTGGTGGCCGAGGAACTTGCCCATCAGCGAGCCGAAATAGCCGTTGCTTCCGCTGTAGAGCAGGCCCAGCGCCGCGGTGACCTTTGGAGTGCCCGCGACCTGCACGCTGCTGTCCTTGTAGGTGGCCTTGTTGTAGCTCGCATTGCCATACACGCTCACCGTGGGGGTGAGCGCCCAGGTCGCCTCCACCTCGGCACCCTTGTAGATGGCGCCGCCACCGTTGACGAAGGTGTCCTCGTTGCCGTTGTCGGTGGCGATTTCGGTCTGCGAGATGTAGTTCGAGAAATCGATGTAGTAGATGTCCGCGCCAAAGGTCAGTTCGCGCGAGGCGTAGGCCGTGCCGAGCTGGTAGTTGCGCGTGGTTTCCGGCGAGAGACCGCGCGATCCGTTCACCTGGATCACGTCGATCGGCGGAGCGAGGAAGCCCTTGGCGGCCTGTGCATAGGCACTCCACGAATCGCCGAGGCGGTCGTGGATACTGATGGAGGGCAGGGTGGCGTGGTAGGTCGCTTCCGCGGTCAGCGGCACCGGTGGCGAAACCTTGTTCAGCGGCGCGTCGATGCTGCGTGTCACTTCCGAATAACGGATGCCGGGGCTCACCGTGATGCTGTCGGTCGGCTTCCAGTCGTATTGCACATAGGGTTGCACGGTATCGGTGCGATCGGACAGCACGTAGTTTTCGACGGGGCCGTACTTCGTGCCGGTTTTCACGCCCGTGGTCAGGTCCACGGGATACTGGTAACGCGCGTCGATGCTGCGTTCCAGCCAGGCGCCGGTGAGCAGGGTGCCCGGCCCGAGATCGTGGCCCAGCCGGAGGACGTTGCCGAACGCGTGGAAGCCGGAGTCGGACAGCTTGCCCGGCAGGTCCGTGGCTGCCTTGGACACCTTCTTGCCCTTCGCGTCATAGAAGGTGACTCCGTTGTCGGCAGGATCGATGTCGGTGGCGTCGGCGGCTTTCCGCGCCCAATGGTCGAAGGTGTTGTAGTAGACCTTGTCGTCGACATCCCAGCCACCGACCTGGCTGGTCAGGCCCAGGTAGGTGAAGCTCGAATAGTAGGCCGCGTTGTTCGCGCCCTTGTAGTTCTGTACGGCCGGATCGCCGCCGAGACCGAAGCGCCAGCCGAACCGGTCGATCTCGTCCTTGGTGGCGCCTTGCACGGTGTTCTGGTGTTCGCGGTTGTAGCTGGTGACGAACGTAAGCGCGGTGACATCGCCCAACGGGCTGATGGTCTTCACGAACGCGTGTTCGCGCTTGTCTTCGGTTCCCTTGAGGTAGGTGTCGCTGGACTCCTTGGAGATATCCGCGAAGACACGCGTGTTGCCGATCGATTCGTCGGCGGCGACACCGCCCGCCCGCGTGTTCCAGCTGCCCAGCGTCAGATAGGGCGTGATGCCGGGCTCGTCCGAGGGATCGCGCGATCGCAGGGCGATCGTGCCGCCGAAGGTGGCGTTGCCGATGGTACTGCCGCCACCGGGGCCACGGTCGATCTCGGCCTGGCCCAGCACGTGGTTGTTGAAATAGGCCGAGGTCGTATGGTGCAGGTCGCTCGCGTCGCCGAAGGGAATGCCGTCGAAGGTGATGTTGAACTGGCCGTCCTGGAATCCGCGCAGGCTGATGCCTTCGTTCTTGCCCAGGCCGGGCCCTTCGGGAGAGGTCACCGTGATGCTCGGCGCATACTTGATGATGTCGTCGAAGTTGGCGTTGAAGCGCAGGCCATCCCGGATGAAGCGTTCGTCGATCACCGAGGTGGGCTGGGTGGCGTCCAGCGGCGCGGCGCTCGGTGCCAGCGTGTCGACCGCATTGGCGTGGACACTGATGGGGGCGAGGTTCTTCGCCTCGTCACGGGTGTCGATGGGTGGGATAGCGTCGTTGGCCGGGGAGATGCCGGCCCGGGCGTTTCCCGGCACGATCTTCACGGCGGTAGGGGTGACGAACCGATAGGTCATGTGGGTACCCCGCAGCAGGGCGACCAGTTGCTGCTCCGCCGGAACGCCACCGGGCGCGGCACCGCTGCGCATCGTGTCCGATACGCTGGTGTCGTAGACCACCTGCCACCCCGATTCCTGCGCGAACCGGTCGAGCGCCTGTGCCAGTGGCATCGACGCGATGGGCGTCGTGGCGGGGGCTTCCGCGAAGGCGGACGACACGGGCGGACCGGCAAGGGCCAGGGCGATACAGAACGCGAGCGAACGACGCATGGAGGAGCTTCCTTCGATGGGATACACCTTCAAAGAGTCCGCTCGCACCCCATCGGGTACCGCTCTTTCGATGAATTTTTTCTTACAGACGATGGCTGCCACGGGCCGAAATGAAGCGAATGCGGTTCGGCTCGCGCACCACGCGAACATTGGGCAGGCTGCCCAGGTAGCTCACGAAGGCTTCCGGGTCGCGCGCATGGAACACGCCGCTGATGCGTTTCTCCGCGAGCACGGGATCGTCTACGGACAACGGCGTCGCGATGTACGCGTTGAAACGGCGTGCCACGTCGGCGACGCGGCTGTCGTGGAAGCGAATTTCGGTGGGAAGCCACATGGCCGCCGTGATCACGTCGGCCTTGCCGCGGCCGACCAGTCGTCCATCCGCCGACACCCGCGCGGTTTCACCGCCACCGATCTCGGCGATGCGCTCGGGCGGCCAGCCGCGGCCGGTGAGGCGACGCCGGGTGCGGTCCAGCCAGGGTGCCGGCACGTGGGAGATCGCCACGCGGCCGCTGATCACCGATACCTCGATATCGTCGGAGCGGCGGCTGACGTTGAACACCGTGCCGACGTCCTCGATGCGTTGGCCGCCGGCCTCCACCTCCAGGGGGCGGGTGGCATCCCGGCCGACGTCGAACGATGCGTCGCCGGACACCAGTTCGATGCGGCGCGAGCGGTCGTCGAAACGGACATCCACGATGCTGCCCGGGGAGAGCTGGATCCGCGTGTCGTCGGCCAGCGTGACGGTCCGGATGCCATCTTCCGCGGCGGCGTAACGAATGCCGGGCGGTTCCATCGACGGCCGCCCCAGGAACCACCCCATGGCTGCCAGCAAGAGGACCGACGCGGCGGCGACCCAGCGGCGGGGCCGTCGCGGTCGCGGTCGCCTTGCCGAAACCTCCCGTGGTTCCGTTTCCTGGCCGCGCCTCAGCGGGACCACGCTCGGTTCGGTCGCGGCCAGCGCCCGAAGTTCGTCCAGCGACGTGCCATCCATCGCCGCGACCGCGCGCATGTCACCGTGCAGCTGGGCGATCGCCAGGTACTCGGCCACGTGTTGTGGCGAGCGGCGCAACCATGCGAGGAACTGCTCCCGGGCTTGCGCGCCGGGGCTCTCGCGCATGTCGAGGTACCAGCCAGCCGCTTCCTCGGTGATTCGCCGGTCATTCATAACGCTGCAATCCTTGCCGGCACGCGGCCAGTCCCTTGACGATGTATTTCTTCACCATGTTCGGCGAGATCGACAAGCGTTCGCCGATCTCGCGATACGAAAGCTCGTCGCGATAGTGCAGCACCAGCACGGCACGGCATTTCGGCGACAGGCGATCGATCAAGGTGGCCAGTCGCTGTCGGCGCAGCTGGCGATCGATGTCCGCCCCCGCGTCGCAGGGAGTGGCCAGCCGCTCCATGACTTCCTCGAGTCCCTCGCTGCCGACCGGGGCCCGCTGGCGCATCTGCGCATGCTCCTTCACCAGGTTGGCGGCCACGGTGAACAGGTAGGCTTCCGGGTTGCGAACCGCGCCCGTGTCGCCCTGGCCAGACCGGAGCAGGCGCAGGTAAACCTCCTGCACGAGATCCTGCGCGTCCCAGCGATGGGCCACGCGGCGAAGGAAGTAGTTGGCGAGCGACGGGCCCTTGTCCACGAGGAGGCGCGCCCAGCTCTGCGGCGTCTCGATCGACACGGTGGCTCCGGGTTCGTCAGGCGAGCCTAGGATCGTTGTATGGCAACCGTGTTACCCGCCGGCCGGTTTCCGACACTCGCAAATAATCACGGGTATCATCTCACGGGTATCATCGGAATTGCTTTCGTCAGGAGGACACATGGACAGGACGCTCATCGACGTACGGCTGACCCGGCGGCAGGTCGTCGTCTGCTGGGCGGCGATGGATTCGCCCTTCAGCGCCTGGAGCGAACGACAGATCGCCCAGGGTTTCGCGTGGCGTCCCGGCTCGGCTTCGTTCCGTCTTCACCAGGAAGACGGCCCCCACCAGATCCAGGTGACGCGGGTCCGGGGATGCCAGCTCGTGGCGGCCGATGCGGTCCGCGTGATCGAGTTGCCCTTCCTCCTGCCGACGGTCAGCGGCATCGAGGTGGGCGGGGTGGGCGACACGAGGATGATCGCCTGGCTGCCGGGAAGTTATCTGCTGCGCGCGACCTTCTTCGATTCACCGCGCATGGAACTGACTTTCCTTGCGGATGCCGAGCCCCGTTTCGCCATCCCCGTCGCCGATCCGGCCATCACGCGGCGGACGGATTTCGATCTTGCGGCGGTCGCAGCCTGAAGGCGGTCGATGCGGCCGCCCATCGCCGACAGGGTCGGCTCCCACCGCATGGCGTCCTGCTTTCGCACGGTCGCGAAGCCCATGGGCTTCGCGACCGTGCGGCCGTCACTTGCCGAGGTTGCTCAGGAAACGCCTCGTGTATTGCAACACGCTGGTGCTGGGTACGGAGTTGCAGGTGGGCGAGGCGAACCCGCCCGAGCAAGGATTGTCGCGGTCGAGCGACCAGAAGTGCAGGCCGGCCAGCTTGTTCGCGACGGCATAGTTGGTGACCGTGTCGATATCGGCGACGGTGAAGGTCTCGCTCGAAACGTCGTTCACGCCGATCATCGGGGTGATCTCGATCTTGCTCAGCGGGATGCCGTAAGTATGTTGCAGGTTGGTCACCGCCTGGATCGCCGATTGGCCCATGTCGCAGCTGCCGTTCTTCACCACGCATATGCCTGGACCGGCGGAGCCGTAATCCATGGTCATGAGGTTGATGGTGTAGTTCTTGAGACCCGAGGCTTTCACGGCGCGCACTACCGCGTCGCCGGTGGCATTCACGCCGCCGTAGCTGCCATCGGAGGCAGCCAGCGTGGCGAGGGTGAAGGAGAAGCGCAGGTTCGGATAGAGGCTTTCGGCGTAGACGGCGTTGCTGACCAGGGCGTTGAGCTGTGCCGGGGTTTGTCCGCTTTCGATGTCGAAGTCGATGCCGACCATGTGCGAGGTCATGTACGTGGAGAGGAACTTCGCCATGCCCGTCGCACTTCCGCACGTGAACACGCCCGCCTGGCCACCGGTCGATACGACATAGTTCACGCCCGCGCTGTTCAGGCGCGCGATGTTGGCGCTGGCAAAGGCCGCGGCGGGCACGCCGCCCCAGTTCTCGCTTCCGCATTCCCCGGTGGCGAAGGCCAGTGTGATCGCACCGAGGTTCGGCACCTGGGTGGAGACGAGGCTGCCGCTGCCCACGACCGGCAGGCGCGTGCCGGTCACCATCGTCGACATGATGTTGGTGTTCCAGTCGAGGTTGATGGTGATGTCCTTGTAGGGGCTGAAGAGCAGTTGGCCGCTGGTCGGGGGCGGATTGTCCGGTGGCGGGTTATCGGGCGGTGGCGTATCGCCGCCGGTACACGAGCCCTGCGAGGTCCACGGTTGTCCCGATCCGCTGCCACCGTTGTTGGTGGCGGGGTCGTTGCCTTGCGTCCACCAGTTGGCGATGTAGTTGGTGCCGTTCTCGCTGGCCGTATTGCCGGCGGTATAGACCGCCGTCGCGCTCCACGCGGCGGCGCAGGCGCCGGCCGCATGGGCCTGTCGCACAGGCACCACCGAGGAGAGGGCGATGGCGATGGCCACGCCCAGCGTGCCCGAACACCCACCGATAACCGCACGAGACCGCACACCGGATGTCTTCATGAACATGGAGCGCCTCCTGATCGAGAGTAGTTTTGATTCCCCTGACTGCGTCCCCTGCGCTGAACAACCACGACGAAACGCGGGTCCGGTTTAGTCCCGAATGACAACGTTGTCTATTTGCAATGCGGCGAAGTGTGACGGCCGGCGTGAAGCGCGTTTAACGAACCGATGGCGCAGTGCGGCGGATATCCGGCCACATGCGGCGATAATTCGGGTGCTGGAGGGCGGAGGCGCCTGATGCGGTGCGTCAGGTGCCTCCGGGGTTCATGACCTGTCCGATGTCCTCGAATGACAACGAAGGTCAAGGTCCCGGCAAGGGATCAGTCCAATGCCTTGATCCGGATGTTCCGGTAGGCGATCCGGATCGGCTCGATGCCCTTGTCTTCGCCGCCTTGCAGGGAAATGCGGCCCTTGTGGAAGCGGGCGAAATCGGGCATCCGGGAAAACTTCGTCTTCGCGACGAGGGCGTTCCACTCGGGGGTCCATAGCGTCGTGTCGACGGTCTTGTGCCCGTTCTGGAAGAACTGGACGTGGCCGTGGTCGACGATGATCTCCACCGCGTTCCAGTTGCCGTGCTCCTTGACGTTCTCGATGTCGGAAGAGATGAGATCGAACAGGTCGCCCGATCGTTCGTACAGCGTGTAGCTGTCCGGCTTGGTGCAGACCAGGTCCGCAATCTGCATCTCAGGGCCGGTTTCCCAGGTCTCGTGATATTTCGGCGACTCCTGCACGTTGAACATGATGCCGGCGTCGGCGCACGGCGTCATCGTCCATTCGAGCTTGAGGTCGAAGTTCTCGTATTCCTTGTCGGTGACGAGGTCGGCGAAATCGCGTGCGGGTGCCTTCAGGTCGCGTTGGAGCTGGATGGTGCCGTCGACGACGCTCCAATCCTTGCCGACGCCTTTCTGTCCGAACGAATGCCATCCGGAAAACGTCTTGCCGTCGAACAGCGAGGTCCAGCCCTGGTCCTCGTCCGCGGCATGCACGGGCAGGATGGCGAGGCAGCAGGCCATCGCGATGATCTTCGAACGATTGCGAATCATGGGAAGCTCCGGGGAGTGGGACGGCGAGCGTAACGCACCCGGCAAGCGGTGCCGTGCGCCGGGGTATGGACGTCTGGACTTCCATGGATCGGTGGGTCGCTCAGCCGATCTTTCGGTGGTTCGCCAGTTCCCGGCGGATCTGCTCCAGTAAAGGAGCGATGGCTTGCGGCTCGCGCAACGAACGCAGCGTCGTGCGCAGCGCCCGGAGGTCCTGCTTCGCGCCGAGGGCATCGGAGAGCTTCGACATGGCATGGGCCGCGGTCTTGCTCTGGTGCGCATGGTGGTGCGACGACTTGCCGGTCGTCTTCAACGCCTTGCGCCAGGTGTCCAGTTGCATGCGCAGGCGTCGCGCACGCCGGCGCCAGCGATGCAGGTTGGCCGGTGACGGGTCGCGGGATGCGCGCTTGTGCGCCTTGGCGACGCGCCGCTCCGAACGGGCGATCGCTCGTTCGACGGTGTTGCGATCCACTTCTTTCCACGGCAGGGCTTCGATCACGCCCGCGAGATCACGCAGTTCGCGGCGCCGCTTGAGGAAGCGCGGGTCCTTGGCCAGGGCGGCGGCGAGGCGCCCTTCGCTCCGATGTTCCAGGGCCTCGATGGCATGTCGCCACTCGGGAGAGGGTGCGGGACCTGCGATCGTGCGAGCCATGTTGAGCGCCACGTAGGCGTCCCGCAGTGGCGACAATCCGGTGGCGAGGTGGCCGAGGGTCGCCTCGATCGACGGTAGTGACGCGGCGAACGGCTCCGCCGCGAGGGCGAGCAGGCTCTTCAGGCGGCGGATGGCCTTTCGCGCCTCATGAACGCCGCGATGGCGCCGTTTCGTATCCGCCAGGGCGCGCATGGCCGCGCGGCACTCCCTGATCGCGAAGGAAGCGAGGGCGTCGGCGATGGTCGGCGGCGCGGTCCGGGGCATGCGCATTAGATAGCATCATCGAGGGCTTCGCGCCTTCGATCAGCCAGCGGCGTCGGTGTCACCCGGGCCGGCATCCGCATCGAGCGCCTTGCGCCGCCGCCGTGGCTTCGGTTCGCTGGCGGCGATCAGGGCTTGCAGGTAGGCGACGCCTTCCTCCTGGGGGAACCAGGACACCACGTCGGCGACCGTGAGTCCGTGACGCAGGCGCAGGGCTTCGAACTCCGCACGGGCACCGGCCAGGGGATCGACCTTGGGCGGGCGCCCGCGGCGCTTCGGGGCGGCCGGTTCGGGAGCCGCCGCCTTGGAAGGCACGGGATCGGCCGCAGGGGGCTTGCTTCCCGAGGCCTGGCGGTCGAGAGCGGCAAGTTCCTCCTGGAACTGCTTGAAGTCGTATTTGCCGGACGAGTTCATCGTGCTGCTTGGCGCTGGAGGAATGCCTATTGTGGCACGGTCGTCCGTTCCCGGCTTGAGATTGCCGGCCAAATCATCGTGACGATTGTGTGACCAACACAACGCAAGTAGCCGTCGAGCAAGGCAACGTCGGACTTATCCACATGGTTATGCAAGTGCTTTCCACAGCGCCTGTGGATATCAGGAGGGGACCCGCCGCGGCGCCGGTGGCGACGTCCCCGGTGTGGGTGGCGGGTCAGGCGGCGCGGAAGGTCACGACCAGCACATCGCGATGCGACGCCTTCGTCGGGTCCAGAGGCATGACCGGCGTCACCCCGTGGAACACCCTCGGATCGTGGATCAGCGCGGCGTCGAACGGTTGGGCCAGGGTGAATTCGCCCAGCGCGCGTCCATCGGGGGCATGGATGGTGGTGGTCCCGCTGGCGATGTTCTCCCGGTCCACCAGTAGCACCAGCACATAGTCGACGCCATCGCGATGGCTGCCTTCCGGGGTGGGCTCGCCCGCCATGCCGGCCGTCGCCTCGATCCGGAACTGGTGCACCTCGACATGCCATTGACCTATCCCGGGAGACAGTCCACTGAAGAAGTCGCGGCAGAAGTCGAGGATCGCGCTCATCGTGGCGCCGGTGGCGATCTCGGGAAGGACAGGCTCGAACCAGCGCGCGATATCGCCCTGGAGACTGTTGTAGGCGAGGGTCTGGAAATGTGCCTGGTGCGGCTTCGGCTCCACATGGCCGAAGCGGGAGGCGGCGAAGGTTGCGTGGCGGCGGCGTCGAAAACGCCCCGTGGCGGCCAGGTAGGTGTCCGGCTCGAGCGCGTCCCAGCTGGCGACGAAAGCCTCCCAATCGCTCAGCGGCGCCAGTTGTTCAACCAGGGCACGCATGTGCGGACCATGCACGAAGGCGAAACCCTCGTCCCGGACCTGGTCGTGGAGGGTCGTTTCGCTGACTTCGAGAGGCGCGTTCATGACTTGCAGTATACGGCGGCGCCCCATCCCCGCACTGCGGCAAACGGCCCCGGCAGGCGTGCATGGGCGATCAGGGGGCTTCGTGCTCCGGATCGCCGTCATGCCCCTGGGCCCTGCGCGCCTCGGCCGCGCGACGTGTGTAGTGGGCACGGATCTCGTCGAGGGTGGCTTCGTCCAGTTCCTCCAGGTCGAGCAAGGCGGGGTTGGCCCCGTTCAAGGCGTTGATCAACTCGTCGAGCTTGATCTGCATCGCGGCCGTGTCACGGTTCTGGGTGTTCTGGATCAGGAACACCATGAGGAAGGTGACGATCGTGGTGCCGGTGTTGATCACCAGCTGCCAGGTGTCGTTGAAGCCGAAGACCGGGCCGGTGGCGGCCCAGATCACCACGATGGCCACCGCCGCGGCGAACGTGGCCGGCTTCCCCGACGCCTTCGCCACGGCCATCGCCATGCGGGTGAAGAAACTCTGGTCGTTGCTGTCGCTTGCCATGCCCACGTCTCCCGATTTCACTTCGTCCATGCGGCCGAACGGCCACAACGTGCGCAGGGTGTTTCGTTGCCCGTGAAGCACGGGCGAAGAGTCGAGGAGCGTTGCGATGAACGAATGGTTCGAACTCTCGGAACCGTGGTGGCACTTCGCCGCCCGTGGCGTCCTGACCTATGTAGGCTTGTTGATCCTGATGCGGTTGTCGGGCAAGCGAAGCTTCGGCGAGATGTCCGCCTTCGACGTGCTGGTGCTCGTGCTCGTCGGCGGAACCCTGCGCACGGCGATAGTCGGCGAAGACCACAGCTACCTCGGTGCGTTCATCGGCGTGGCCAGCATCCTGCTGGCCAACAAGGGGCTTGCCTGGTTGTGTACGCGCATGCCTCGCTTCAATCGCCTCGTGGAGGGCTTGCCCGCCGAACTCGTGCGCAATGGCCGCCGCGATCCCGCGGAGATGCGGCGGCAGAATCTTCCCGAGGCCGCGTTCAATCGTGCCTTGCATGCGGCGGGCATGGAGGACGAAAGCTCGGTGGTCATCGGCCGGTTGGAACCGAACGGGAAGATCACCTTGGTCCGCGATATGGGCGAGCAGGCATTGCGCGAGCGATAGCCCGAGGCCGGCATCCACGCTGCCGGCGTTGGCCGGGCCGACGGGTGATCGCGGCTCAGGGAGTACGAAGGGGCTGCGGCTTGTCCAGGGCGGCCAGCAGCGAACCATCGCGCTGGTACACGTCCGGCTTGTACGCGAGCTTCCCGTCGTCCGCGATGTCGACGGTCCAGTAAGCGAGCAGGACCGGTACCGCCGTGGGTAACGTCACGTTCTGCGTCTTCTTCGTCGCGATGCGCTCGTCGATCGCCTGGCGATTCCATTTCTGCGCGTCGTTGAACAACAGCTCGACCAGTTCGAGCGGGTGCTCGACGCGAATGCAGCCCGAACTCGTATCGCGCTTGGCCTTCTCGAACAGTTCCTGGTGCGGTGTGTCGTGCAGGTAGACGGCGAACGAATTGGGGAAGCGGATGACCACCTGCCCGAGCGAATTCCCGAGCCCGGCGTCCTGGCGCAACGTGATTCCCCGCGGGTTGGCCCAGTTCACCTTCGACGGGGATAACGTATTCCCGCCGCTGTCGAGCACCCGGATGCGATTGTTGGCGAGGTAGGCGGGATTCTTGCGGATCTTCGGCAAGACATCGTTCTTGAGGATCGTGGGCGGGATCGTCCAGGTCGGGTTGAAGGTGACGTAGGTGATTTGCGAGCGGAAGATCGGTGTACTGCGGTAGGGCTTGCCGACCTGGACGCGCGATTTCCACACCGGATTGCCGTCGCGGTAGTAGGTCACCTTGTAGCCCGCCACGTCGACAACGACGAAGGTGCCTTGCAGGGAATGCAGCAACCAGCGTGCCCGTTCGAGATTGGCCCGGACCTGGCCGATGCGGTCCTGGACGGACACGTTCAGCGCGGCGATCGTTTCACCGCCCACATTGCCATCGGCGTCCAGGTACTGGTCGGCCTGGAAGCGCCTGACCGCGTCCTTCAGTGGATTGTCGAAGCGGTCGCCTTCGGCGAGCGTCGGGTCGAGGTAACCACCCGCGACCATGCGTGCCCGCAACGCGACGACGCGGGCATCCGTCATCCCGGGTTTCAGGACGGGGCCCTCCGGTACGTGGGGCCAGCCGCCCTCCGCGGCCGTGGCGCGAAGCTGGGCGAGCGCGTCGCGCAGCTTCGCGTAAAGCGGGTTTTGCGGCCGGGCCGTGGCGAAGGCCTGGTCGATGCTGCGTTCGTCGATCGAGGTCTGCAGCAGGGTCATGCCTTCCTGCGGGTCGATCGCGGCGGGGTCGAAGTTCCAGGTCGGGTCCAGGCGCACCGGGTCCACCTTTCCACGGGCCAGTTGGACCAGCGCCGTGATGTAGGCACCCGTCGCCTCCACCTCGAACTCGGCCCGCCGCTGGGGCGATGCGTTCATCCAGTCCGCCGCCTCTACCGTGGCTTTCAGCTGGGAGAATCGGTAATCCTCGGGCAGCAGGCCGTCGCCTTCCGTCGAAGCCAGCCCCGCCAGCAGTTGCCGCACGTTCGTCTCGTCCGCCCAGGCGGCGGTGTAGTGGCGTTGCGCGTAGAAGTCCGCCACCGCCTTTCCGAGCGCCGCGTCCTGGCGAGGCAGGGGACCGCCATCCAGCGGCGTCATCTGCTGCAAACGAGCGTAAATGGCCTGCGCGAGCGGGTCGTCGGCGGGCGGCGGCTGGGGCGGGGGTACGCTGGCGGCCGATGCCGGCTCCGCGGCCACGATCGGTGGCGGGGAAGCCGCGGACGAGGGCGGCGAAGGGAGGTCCTGGCCCCAGGCCCAGGCGGGGAGGGCGCTCCACAGCGCCATCAGGATGCGGCGGCGTAATGTCCTGGCGTCCATGGTCACTTCGATGCTTCCTTTGGTCGAACCCTTGATCACCCTACGCTTTCACCTATCTGAATGGCAAAGAAGTGACGGTGTTGTGGTCAATAAATGATCAGCACGTTAGGATGCCCCGTCGTAACCCCTCTGGCTGGCCGCATGATTCGACCGTTCCGAACGCTCCTCGCGTCCGCGCCGCTGCTTGGCGCCCTGTTCTTCCTCCCCGCCCAGGCCCATGCCGCCGATTCGCTCGGCGAGGCCCTGTCGCGCCTGGCTCCCGCCGCCGACCCGAAGGTCATCGGGCTCGCCGTCCAGGCGGCGGAATGCGCGCAGACACAGGGCGGCCAGCCCGCCGACCGCCTCGCGGTGATCGACTACTCGAAGCCATCGTCGCAGCCGCGCCTGTGGGTGTTCGACACGGTCAACCGCAAGCTGTTGTTCCAGGAACTGGTGGCGCACGGCAAGAACAGCGGCGACGCGAACGCCACGAAATTCTCCAACGCGCCGGACAGCCTCGCCTCCAGCCTGGGGCTGTTCCGCACGTCGGATACGTATACCGGCAAGAATGGTTATTCGCTTCGCATGAGTGGGCTGGAGCCGGGCGTGAACGACCAGGCGATGGCGCGCGCCATCGTGATCCACGGTGCCGCCTACGTGAACGAGGCGATGGCGAAGGTAGCCGGCCGCATCGGCCGCAGCTGGGGTTGCCCGGCCGTACGCACGGCCATCGCGCACAAGCTGATCGATGCCCTGAAGGGTGGCCAGATGGTGTTCTCGTACTATCCGGACAAGCGCTGGCTGGCCTCGTCGAACTACCTCAAGTGCACCAACGGCCAGCTGGCGAAAGCCGAGGCGAACGTCGTCGCACGCGCGGGTACCTGATCGCGGCCGCCCCGTCGCGCTAGAATTCCCGGACCCTTACCGTGGAATCCAGCATGAAACACGTTCTTGCGATCGCCGCCTGCACCGTCCTCGCCGGCTGCGCCACCAGTGGCATGACCGATACCCTGCCCAAGCTCAGCAGCAAGACGGGCAAGAGCGTCACGGCTTATGTGCAATGCGTGGAGCCGAAGTGGCAGGCCCTCGTCAAGGGTGCCAAGGGCGACGCGAAGGAAGACAAGGGCCGCGTGACCGCCAATGACGACGGCAAGCACGAGCGTCTCGACGTCACCGCCAACGGTGCTGGCGCCCAGGTGGTGATGTACGAAATCCAGAAGGGCAAGGGCGACTACGACAGCCGCTTCCGCGACGAAGCCATTTCCTGCCTCTGACGGCTCAGGCGCGCGGGCGGGATTCCCTCGCGCGTTCCACGGCGTCGAGTAGCTGGGCGCGGTCGAAGGGCTTCTCGAGGAACACCGCGGATAGCGGGAATGGCTCCAGGTCCTGCGGCAACCGGCTGGATACGACCACGATCGCGGTATTCGGCCGTTCGCGGATCAGCGCCTGCAGCAGACCGGAGGCCCTGCGCTCCCCGGGGGTGTCGGCATGGATCACCATGAGGGCCAGTTCCGGTAGTTCCTGAAAGGCGCGCTTGGCGTCGCGGTACGTGACGGTCGCACGCGCCGCGTAGCCAGCGTCGGCAAGGACGAGGGCGACGGTCTCCGCCACCATGTGGGCGCGGTCGAAGACGAGGGCGGTGGGCGTACTGGCGTGCTGGACGGTCATCGCGAAAGTCTAGCGCCGAACCGGATGTCTTGGCAGATGGCGCAGGGGCGGAGTGATTTTCACGTAATCTAGACATTATGAAACGAATGCTGCCTTCATCATTCATGGAGTGTTCCCCGATGCGCCACATCGCTCTTTCCGCCCTGGTCCTGCTTGCCGGCTGCGCCACGCAGAACGAACGCCACGTCGGCATCCACGACGTTCCGTCCAGTACGGTGTTCGGCTACCAGGATCCCAGCGGCGGCGACGCCACCCTGAACATCGTCCGCGAGCAGGGCCTGTGGGGTGCCGGTTGCTCCACGGCCATCTATGTCGACGACAAAGTGGTGGCCGACATGGAAATCGGCGAGCAACTCGTCCTCCACGTTCCCTCGGGCACGCGCAAACTCGGCATGCTCCCGCACGGCGCTTGTGCGGCGGAGCGGGTCGAAGCCGATGCCAGCGTGGGCCAGGGCGAGACGAAGACCTTCACCATTCCCGCCAGTGGGGAAGGGCTGGACATGCGGGCGCCACCGAAAGCCTGAGTTTTTCTCCATCCGACCAAGGGAGTCGTACTCGTGCATCGACGTATCGTTGGCCGGTATTCCGTGGAAGTCCGCACGTTGAAGGCGGCGGTGGGCCGCTGGAAGGCGGCCTATATCGTCGAGCCGGTCGCGCATGCGGGTCCGAGCGACTTCGTGATGATCACGCTGCTGGACGAATTCGTGGAAGAACGTCTCGCGGTGGATGCCGCCATGGAGCGTGGGATCAAGCACGCCGACTGGCTGGAGGGTGCGCGACGGGCCTACTCGCGATGACGTGACCGCGGCAGCCCCTCACGCGTCTCAGCCTATGAGACCGTGACACGGGATAACGGGCACCCCCTTGTGCCCGGTAGTTCTCATGGCCGCCTATCTGCAAGCCCTGCGCACCGACGAGGCCGACTCGGTCCTCGCCACCCGCCACGACGGCCGCACGCTCGCACACCGCCTGACCGAAAAATACGGCGACCGGGTCTGTTCCGCCTTCACGGTCTTCGGCCGGGTAGGCAGTTTCGTGCCCTTGCCGGAAGATCTCCCGGCCGGCCTGGCACAGGCCTTGATGGTCCGCGGCATCGACCGCCTCTACAGCCACCAGCAGGAAGCCTGGGACGCCGCGCGCGCGGGCAGGCACGTACTGGTCGCCACGCCGACGGCCTCGGGCAAGACGCTTTGCTACACGATGCCGGTGCTGGCCTCGGTGCTGGAAACAGGTGCCAAGGCGCTCTATCTGTTTCCCACCAAGGCGCTGGCGCAAGACCAGGTGGCCGAATTGCTCGACATCAACCGCGCCGGCGGCCTCGGCGTGAAGGCGTTCACCTTCGACGGCGATACACCCGGCGATGCGCGCCAGGCCATCCGCCTGCATGGCGATGTCGTCGTCAGCAACCCGGACATGCTGCACCAGGCCATCCTTCCACATCACACCAAGTGGGCGCAGTTCTTCGAGAACCTGCGCTACGTGGTGATCGACGAGATACACACCTATCGCGGCGTGTTCGGTTCGCACCTGGCCAACGTGCTGCGCCGGCTCAAGCGCATCTGCGCCTTCTATGGGGTGCGCCCGCAATTCGTGCTGTGCTCGGCCACGATCGGCAACGCCACGGAGCATGCCCGGGCGCTGATCGAGGATGACGTGGCCACCATCGCCCGCAGCGGCGCACCCACTGGCGACAAGCACGTGCTGATGTGGAATCCGCCGGTGGTCAATCCCGACCTCGGCCTGCGCGCCTCGGCCCGTTCGCAAACCAACCTCATCGCGCGCGTCGCCATCAAGGCGAAGATGAAGACCCTGGTGTTCGCCCAGTCGCGGCTGATGGTCGAGGTGCTCACCAAGTACCTGAAGGACGTGTTCGACCACGACACGCGCAAGCCGGCGCGGATACGCGCTTATCGTGGCGGTTACCTGCCGACCGAGCGGCGCGAGGTCGAGCGCGAGATGCGAGCGGGCAACGTGGACGGCATCGTTTCCACCTCGGCGCTGGAGTTGGGTGTCGACATCGGCAGCCTCGATGCCGTGGTGTTGAACGGTTATCCCGGATCGATCGCGGCCACGTGGCAGCGTTTCGGCCGGGCGGGGCGCCGGCAGCAACCGTCGCTCGGCGTGCTGGTCGCCACCAGTGCACCGCTCGACCAGTACCTGATGCGACACCCCGCCTTCCTTACCGAGGCCAGCCCGGAGCATGCGAGGATCCAGCCCGACCAGCCGTTGATCCTGCTCGACCACATCCGCTGCGCGGCATTCGAACTCCCCTTCGTCACCGGCGACGCCTTCGGCCCGGACGACGCCGAGCCGTACCTGCAGGTGCTGGCGGAATCCGAAGTGCTGCACAACGAGGGCGATCGCTGGGAATGGATCGCCGACAGCTACCCGGCCAACGCGGTGAGCCTGCGCTCGGTCGCCGACGGCAACTTCGTGGTGGTGGACCGCACGGAAGGCAGGCAGGCGATCATCGCGGAAGTGGACTACTCGGCTGCGGCGCTGACGCTTTACGAGGGTGCGATCCACATGATCCAGTCGGTGCCTTACCAGGTGGAAAAGCTCGACTGGGAAGGGCGCAAGGCCTATTGCACGCGCACCAGCGTCGACTATTACACCGACGCCATCGACTACACCAAGCTCAAGGAGCTGGAATGTTTCGACGGTTGCAAGTCGGGCGACGGCAGCGCGCGACACGGTGAAGTCCATGTCGTGCGCCGGGTGTCCGGATACAAGAAGATCCGCTATTACACGCACGAGAACATTGGCTACGGGCCGGTCAACCTGCCAGACCAGGAACTCCATTCCACCGCCGTGTGGTGGCAGTTGCCGCAGACGGTGCTCGACGAAGCGTTTCGTTCGCGGCAGCACGCCCTCGATGGCTTCCTCGGCGCGGCATATGCCGTGCACACCGCGGCCGTCGTCGCGGTGATGGCCGAGCCGCGCGACTTGCAGAAGGCGGTCGGCTCCGGTGACGGCGTCTGGTCCGCCCAGGTGGATGCCACCGGGCGTGGACAGGTTCGCGCGCCGGACGGTGGTCTCGCATCGCCGGACACGCTGGAGCGCTTCCTGCCGACGGTTTATCTGTACGACAACTTCCCCGGCGGCGTCGGGCTCAGCGAACCCCTGTTCCGCCGCGCATCGGAATTGCTGCGGCACGCCTTGGCGACGGTCGAAGGTTGTGACTGCAAGGCGGGTTGCCCGGCATGCGTGGGACCCGTGCTCGCCGCCGACGAGGGGCGCGAGGAAACGCCGCGGGCGTTGGCGGCGCGCGTGCTGCGGCTGTTGGGTGCCGGTGCATGAGCGACCTGGCGTCGAAGCTGGCCATCCTGCGCCGGCAAGCTGGAATCGCCGCTCCGCAGGAATCGCCGACACGGTCGGCGAAGGGTGCTCGCGACACACCCACCCGCACCCCCGACCTCGCCACGCTCCGCCGCATGGCCGGCGTCCGCGAGCGCCTCGCCCAGCCGCGCGCGCCCCTGCGTGCGCACACACGTGATGTACCCGGCGATGAACTCTCGCCAGGCCTGCGCTACCTCGAACAGCGTTTCGCCTGGGCGGAGCCGCCAGCGGAACTCGACCTTTCGTTCGCGAAGCTGGCCACGGCCCGCCGCGAGCAGTTCCTCCACTTCGACACCGAAACCACGGGCCTGGCCGGCGGCACCGGCACGCGCGCCTTCATGATCGGTGCCGCGGACTGGCATGACGGCGCGTTGCGCGTCCGCCAGTTGTACATCACGGCGATGGCGGCCGAGGCCGCCATGCTGCGGGAATTCGCGCGGTGGATCGAACCGGAGACGGTCCTGGTCAGCTACAACGGCAAGTCGTACGACGCGCCGTTGCTGGCCACGCGTTACCGGCTTGCACGAATGCCGAACCCGTTGCGTGGCCGCGCGCACGTCGACCTGCTGCATCCCATGCGCCGCCGCTACCGGCAGGCCTGGGAGAACTGCAAGATGCAGACGGCCGAGCGCAAGTTGTTGCACATCGTGCGTGAGGACGATCTGCCCGGGTCGGAGGCGCCGCGCGCCTGGCTCACCTACCTGCGTGGAGGTTCGTCGGCCAACCTGATCCGCGTGGCGGAACACAATCTCCAGGACGTCCGCAGCCTGAGCGGCCTGCTGGTGGAGGCGCATGGCTGGGCCGCCGTGGATGGGGCTGCCGTTTCGCCGTCCGGTTACGAAAAATAGACGCTGGTCCGCGCAGGCTCGTCGAGGCAACGTTGAGGAGTCGACGCATGAACGAAGCCAGCAAACCCTGTGATCACGTGGGCTGCAACTGCCAGGTGCCGGTATCGAGGGACTATTGCAGCGAAAGCTGCCGCATGGCCGCCGAGAGCCAGAACGTGGGTGGCGCCTGTGAATGCGGCCATGCCGCCTGCCAGCAACGGCCTTGAGTGGAAAGAGGAATCCAGATGACCAACGACGGCAAGCAACAGACGCCCGGCTATCGGGAAGACAATCCGAAGCCCTCGCACGGCAAGCCCAAGATTCCTGGCGAAGGGCATCCGCGGGAACACCAGAACATGCCCAAGGACAAACCGGGAAAACAGAATTCCCCGTCGTCCTGAGGAAAAGAAGGGCCGCGCTTGCGCGGCTCTTCTTTTTTGGTTCTTCGCGTATTTCCGGGGTTCGCCTGGTGCGGGCTCGGCTTCGCCCTCGCATTCGTTGTGTGGCGTGGCGGGGGAGCTGCCGGGCGCCACCCTCGGCGCGACGGTAGTCGCCGTCCCTTGGGCAAGGATGCCGCTGCGCGGCCGTGTTTGATGGCTGCGCCCCGGCGGGCTCGGACGGTCGGGCGGGGGTTTCCGATTCGCCTTCCTGGCTCAGCGGAAACGATCGGCCGTCCTGGCCGATCCCCTACGGGCCTTGTCCGCCCGCCCGTCCTCGGCTCCTAATGTCGCGCCGAGGGTGGCGCCCGGCAGCTCTCTCGACCCTGGGGTGGGTTGGTGGGAAAGAGCACCGCTCGCCGTGCCGCCTGCCGCACCCGCGTGAGGGAGGACAGACGTAACGGCTCCGCCAGCCGCGCTTACCGGACTTCCGCGAAGAACCTTTTTATCAGGCCGCCTTGTTTTATCAGGCCGCCTTGCGCAGGAGGCTGCCGATGCCGGCGACGGCGCCGCCGATGGCCTGGTTCTTGTGGTCGTCGCCCATCGCCATGCCCTCGGCGCGAACGAACTCGATGTCGGTGATGCCGAGGAAGCCGAAGACCGCACGCAGGTACGGCTCCTGGAAGTCCATGGCCGCCGCCGGGGTGCCCGCTGTATAGATGCCGCCACGCGACGAGGCGACGATCACCCGCTTCCCGCCCGCCAGCCCTTCAGGGCCTGCCGAGGTGTAGCGGAAGGTCTTGCCGGCGACGGCGATCCGGTCGATCCAGGCCTTGAGTGTGCTGCTGATGCCGAAGTTGTACATCGGCGCACCGACGACCACGACGTCGGCGGCCAGGAATTCCTCCATCACCTTTTCCGCTTCGGCGGCATTCGGGTCGTTCTCGCCTGCCGGCAGCGCCCAGGGGGCGAGGGGGGCGGCATGCAGGTCACGGTAGGTGACCTCGATACCGGGATGGTTGCGGACGAATTCGGCCACGACGGCGGCCGTCAGGCCGCGCGACACGGAATGGGCACCCAGTGCGCTGGCATCGATATGCAGGAGTTTCATGGACGAATCCTCAGTGATTGGCCGCCTGAGCGGCATGCGAAGAACGATACGCCGCAGACAATCCACGGATAAGCCGGCTTGGAGTAGACTCATTGTTTCTTAGGCGAAACGACGGGAACCTCCGATGGAAGGCGCGCTGCAGGACCTCAACGATCTGTACTTTTTCGCCTCGGTGGTGGAACACGGCGGCTTTTCGGCGGCCGGGCGCGCCCTGGGCATCCCTAAATCCCGCCTCAGCAAGCGGATCGCCCAACTGGAAGACCGTCTCGGCGTGCGCTTGCTCCAGCGCACCACGCGTCGCTTCGTGGTCACCGAGATCGGCGAACGGTTCTACCAGCACTGCCGGGCCGTGCTCGAAGAGGCGCGCGCGGCACAGGATGCCGTGGACGAGTTGCGCACGGAGCCGCGTGGCGTGGTCAGGGTCAGCTGCCCCATCTCGCTCGCGCAGAACGTGGTCGGCCCCATGTTGCCGGCCTTCCTGCTCGAACATCCGAAGGTGCAGGTGCGCCTGACCGCCACCAACCGTCGCGTGGACGTCATTGGCGAGGGTTACGACGTCGCCATTCGTGTCCGCGAGAAGCTGGATACCGACGCGACCCTGGTGTTGCGCAGCATCGGTTATGCGCGAAGCCTGTTGGTGGCGAGTCCCAAGTTCCTCGATTCCAACGGAAGGCCGAAGACACTGGACGAACTGGCCTTGCTTCCGGCGTTGTCCATGTACGAACACGAGGGAGCCCAGGTCTGGGAACTGGTCGACGCGAACGGGAAGAAGGCGGCGGTGGAGGTGAAGCCGCGCCTGGTGAGCGGCGATTTTTCGGTGCTGATCGCCGCCGCCGTGCAATGTTGCGGCGTGGCGTTGCTTCCCGAGGATTTTTGCGGGCCGTTGCTCGCCAACGGCGATCTCGAATGGGTGTTGCCGGAGTACACGACCGCACAGGGCACGCTGCATTTCGTGTATCCGAGTCGTCGTGGACTGTTGCCTGCCATTCGCAGTTTCGTGGACTTCCTGGCCGAACGCCTGCCGCGGGCCCAGGCCGAATTCCACAAGGATTGCGAGAAAGCCGTCGCGAACCCGGAGCAGGCCGGAGCGATCCGCATGGCGCGCATGGTAGGATCGGCACATCCGACGGCGTTTGGCCGTCCAAACGAGTAAGGGCGTTCGATGCAGCTCGAAACCAAGCTTCCCAAGGTGGGAACCACGATCTTCAGTGTCATGAGCCAGCTGGCCATCGAACACAAAGCGGTCAACCTGGGCCAGGGTTTTCCCGATTTCGAACCGCCGGAATCCTTGCGCGAAGCCATCACGCGGGCCATGGCCGAAGGCAAGAACCAGTACGCGCCGGGCGTGGGCATCGCGAAGCTGCGCGAGCAGATCGCGCTCAAGACCGAACGCCTCTACGGCCACCGGGTGAGCCCGGACACCGAGGTCACGGTGACCTCGGGAGCCACCGAGGCGCTGTTCTCGGCTATCGCGGCCGTGGTCCGCGCGGGAGACGAGGTGATCGTCTTCGACCCCTGCTACGACAGCTACGAGCCGGCGATCGAATTGCAGGGCGCCACCGCCATACACCTGCCGTTGACCTTGCCCGCCTTCGCGATCGACTGGCAGCGCGTGCGCGACGCGGTCACCCCGAAGACGCGGATGATCCTCATCAACTCGCCGCATAACCCTTCGGGCGCCGTGCTCTCCCGCGCCGATCTCGACGAACTGGCCGATATCGTCCGCGACACGTCGATCGTCGTTCTTTCGGACGAGGTATACGAACACATCGTCTTCGACGGGCGGGAACACCAGAGCGTGCTGCGCCACGAGGAACTGGCCGCACGCAGCATCGTCGTCTCCTCGTTCGGCAAGACCTACCACTGCACCGGCTGGAAGGTCGGCTACGCCATCGCGCCGAAGGCGCTCACGGCCGAGTTCCGCAAGGTGCACCAGTACCTCACGTTCTGCACCTTCAATCCGGCGCAATGGGCGTTCGCGGAATTCCTCGAATCCACACCCGGGCATTACCTCGAACTGCCGGCTTTCTACCAGGCCAAGCGCGACCGTTTCCGCGACCTGTTGAAGCCGTCGCGCCTGACGCTGCTCGACGTCCCCGGTGGCTACTTCCAGCTCGTCGATTACAGCGCCATCCGTGACGTCGACGACATCAACTTCAGCGAATGGCTGGTCCGGGAGGGTGGCGTGGCCGTCATCCCGCTCAGCCCGTTCTACGAAAACGCACCGGACACGCGGCTGGTCCGCCTGTGCTTCGCCAAGAACGATGCCACCATGGAAGCCGCCGCGGAGCTCCTGTGCAAACTCTGACCGTCTCCCTCGTCCAGGGCGCGACACGCTGGCACGACGCCCCAGGCAATCGCGATTATTACGGTGCGCTCGTGCGCGGTGCCGCCCGCAGCGACCTCATCGTGCTGCCGGAAACCTTCCTGTCGGGTTTCACCAACGACACGTTGGGCAATGCCGAGTCGATGGATGGTCCCAGCGTCGCCTGGATGCGCGCGCTTGCCGGCGAGGTGAACGCCACGATTACCGGCAGCCTGGTGATCCGCGACGGCGATACCGTCTACAACAGGCTGATCTGGGCCTCGCCGGACGGTTCGCTCGCTTATTACGACAAGCGCCATCTTTTCCGCATGGCCGGGGAGCACACACGCTATGGCGGTGGCAACGAACGCCTGATCGTGGAGCTGAAAGGCTGGCGAATCCTGCCGCAGGTCTGCTACGACCTGCGGTTTCCGGTATGGCTGCGCAACGGCCGCCGTGAATCGTCGGCCGGCGGGATGGATTACGACCTGGCGTTGTTCGTGGCCAACTGGCCGGCGCCGCGCCGGCAGCCCTGGCGCACCTTGCTTCGCGCGCGGGCGATCGAAAACCTGTGCTACGTGATCGGCGTGAATCGCGTCGGTGTCGACGGCAACGACCTGCCATATGCGGGCGACAGCGCGGTGATCGATCCGGTGGGCGAGCCACTGGTGGAGTTGGGCGCGCAGGAGCAGGTGGTCACGATGGTTCTGGACCCGGCGCCGCTGATGGCACACCGCGAGCGCTTCCCGGCATGGATGGATGCCGACCGGTTCTCGTTGGATACCTCGGCCTGAAGGGCGTCGCCGCTGAAGCGGCTCCCACATACCGGTTCATGAGAGGCATCCATCCGGGTTCATGAGAGGCGTCGCCGACAGGGTCGGCTCCCACCCAGGGGCATCGCGGTTGAAGCGGCTTCCACCTGGCCCGCTCCGACACCGTGGGAGCCGTTTCAGCGGCGACAGACCGCCTACTTTGCCGCCTTGAACGGCACCGCCGGCCCGATCTTGGCCGTCTTGCGCCATGCGGCCAGCTTGTCCTCGATGCCCGCGCCCACGTCGATCTGCGGTTCCGAAGCTTCCAGTGATTCCTTCGCTTCCCACGCGGCGATTTCCGTCCTGGCCTTGCCGAAGGCCTCGATGAAATCGGGCGTGGCATTCAGTCCGTCGGCCAGCCAGGCACGGCCGAAATAGGTGATGTCGGAATCCGCGCCACACCCGAACGAGGTGCGATCGCTCCGCGCCGAAGTCAGCACCAACGTGCCTGCGCCGCGCAGCTTAGGAACGAAGCCACCGGAATAGCAGGCATTCACCACCACGACCTTCCAGCGGAAGGCATGCTTGCCAAGGATCTCGGCCAGGCCCTCGGGATCGAGCTGGTCGAGGGGAATCGGGTCCATGTCGACCAGCAACGAGTGATCGTTGCCGCCGTGCGTGGCCACGTAGAGCAACAAGACGTCCTCGCGCGGGTCCATCACCTTCGCCAGCCCGTCGAGCGCGGCCTCCAGGTTCGTCCAACTCGCCAGGGGGCGCGTGGCGAGGCTTGCCGGATTGTTTTCGAGGACCAGGGTATGTCCGGGGCTGCCGAAACGGTTCGACATCAGCGTGTCGACGTATTCCGCTTCATTGCGGAAGACGTCCTCGGAGCCATCGCCGCCAAAGGCGATGGCGTAGATGTTGGGTTTGCCGCGCATGCGGGGTGCGAGCTTGCCGATAGCCTTGCGCATGGCATCCGGCTGGGCCGAGAAGACCTGTTCCGGGGTCGGCGCGGTGTCCGGCCAGGCGCTCGCATCCAGTTCGGCGTCGCCTCCGTCGGAAGCCGATGTCGAGGGGGCCGAATCCGCTGCCGGGGCTGCGGCCGACGATGCGATGGCCGGCGTGGCCGCGGGTCGTGGCGAGGATGCCGCCGCTGCGGCGGGCTCGGGCCGGGCCGTGACCGGCTCCGGCCCGTGACGCAGCAGGCCCACGGTCAGCAGGACGCCCGTGGCGAAGGAAATCAGGACGTAGATCGCCGTCCGCCGGCGCGGATCAAGGAGTGATCGCATTGAAATCGGTCACGGCGGGATGGCCGTTGTCGCTCAGGGGCAGGGGAGGACGGATGAGCTGCGTGGTGCGCATGCCGGCTTCGCGGGCCGCGTCGAGTTCCTCGCGGATGTCGGAGAGGAACAGGACTTGCGCGGGTGGCAAGCCGATCGCGTCCGCTATCCGGCGATATGACTCCACCTCGCGCTTATGCCCGGTCTGGGTATCGAAATAGCCGGAAAACAGCGGCGTGAGGTCGCCGTCGCCGGTGAATCCGAACAAGAGCTTCTGCGCGGGCACGGAGCCCGAGGAATACACGTAGAGCTTCAGGCCCTGCGCGTGCCATGCGCGCAAACGATCGGCCACTTCCGGGTACATGTGCGAGACATAGACGCCGGACTCGTAGCCCTCGCGCCAGATCATGCCTTGCAAGGCCTTCAGCGCCGTGGACTTGCGGTCCTCGTCGATCCAGCGGATCAAGAGGTCGATGATCTCGCCGCGCGTCGCCTCCATGATGCCCGCTTCCTTCGCGGCTTCATGCAGCCAGTGCTGCACCTCGGCTTCGTCCGTATGCGTTTCGACGTAGGCCGGCAGGTGCTTGCGGGCATAGGGGAAGAGCACGTCCTTGACGAAGTCGATCGAACTGGTGGTGCCTTCGATGTCGGTGAGGACGGCGCGGATATCGGACATGCGGGTAGAAACCTGCGGATCGGGGGAGATCCGCAGGATAAACGACGGGGCGCGCTTACGATACGGTGGTGGCCGAGGTATGCGGCGTCATGCGCGGGAAACGCTCGGCGATGTCCGTGCCGGTGAAATTGGCGACCCAGCCTTCGGTGTTGGTGAACAGGCGGATCGCCACGAAGTAGGGCGATTCGCTCATGTCGAACCAGTGCGGGGTGCCGTCGGGCACGCCGATGAGGTCGCCTTGCTCGCAAAGCACCTCGTACACCTTGCCATCGATGTGCAGGGTGAACTGCCCCGCGCCGGCGACGAAGAAGCGCACTTCGTCTTCACTGTGCGTGTGTTCGTTCAGGAATTTCTGGCGGAACACCGCGCGGTCCGGGTGATCGGGCTTGAGGCTGATCACGTCCACCGAACGATAGCCGTTCTCGGCCATCAGGCGATCGATGTCGGCGCGGTATGCCGCGATGACTTCCTCCTGGCTGGCGCCGGGAGCGATCGCCTGGCTGGCTTCCCATCGCTCGAAGCGCACGCCGACCGCGTTCAGCGCGCTGGCGATGTCGGCATGGTCCACGTGGAGCGCGATGGGGGCGTCGTTCTTGTTGTCGTCGTAGATGCGCAGACGGCTCATGGGGAAAGCCTCCTCAGGTCGAGTTCGCAGCCCAGCAGGAATTCCAGGGCTTCCAGGTGGCGACGGGTCTCCGCCATGTCGCGGCCCCAGGTATAGATGCCATGCCCGTCGATCAGGTAGGCGTACAGCGGCTTGCCTGCGTCGATCCAGGCATCCACCCGGGCCTCGAGCTCGGGCATGTGCTGGGTGTTGGGAAATACGGGGATGTCGAGCACGCTTTCATGCGTGGTGTAACCGGAAATGGCCTTCTGCAACTCCCAGCCCTCGAGGTGCACGCGCCCTTGCGAGGCGAACAGTCGCGAGGCCACGCTCTGCGTGCGCGAATGGGTGTGCAGCACCACGTTGGCGCCGGGGAAGCGGCGATAGACCTGCGTGTGCAGGCCGGTCTCGGCGGACGGGCGGTGGTCGGAGCCCACGGCCTTGCCCTCCATGTCGACGACCATGATGTCATCGCGCCCGAGGCGGCCCTTGTCACGGCCGGAGATCGTGATGGCGGCGAGATCCTCGTCGATCCGCATCGAGAAATTGCTGCTTGTCGCCGGAGTCCAGCCGAACGCGGCCAGTTCACGGGCGGCGTCCGCGATGGCATCCGCGCGCTCGGCCAGCACGATGGGGTCGACGGTGGGGAGGGTCTTCGGCATGGGGATTTGGACGTCCAAACAGGGCTCGATCATAACATGGGGGCTTTCCGTGGCCTCGCACGATTAATGCGAACCACTCGCTTTTGACCGAAGACGGTAGGATCGACGCCAGCACCGGAGGCCCAGGCCCGAGGTCCACCATCGACGGAGGTTCACCTATGTCGCAACACGATCAGAACAATGAGGGGCGCCGGCGTTTCCTCAAGGCCGCCGCGGGCGGCGTCGCCGCCGCCACCATCCTCGGCACCCTGCCGGGACGGGCCCGGGCCCAGGACCTTCCGCATCTCTCCCCGTCGGACCCGACCGCGTCGGCCCTGAAGTACACGGAGGACGCCAGCAAGGCCGCGGGCAGGAAAGATCCCAAGGACGCCTGCTTCAACTGCAACTTCTACCAGGGCAAGGCGGGAGCCGCCTGGGGGCCCTGCCAGCTCTTCCCGGGCAAGGCCGTGGCCGCCAAGGGCTGGTGCGTGTCCCACGCCGTGATGATCTGATCCGGCCCGTCCCCGGGAACGACAAAGGCCAGCCCTCGGGCTGGCCTTTTTCATGCCTTTCACAAAAATGCAGCCCAAGCGCGCCAGGCCGAGGAGCTGACCCGCCTGACGCGCTGGGCGGCAATCCGGGGCCCACTGCCAAGTGATATACCCGCGGACTCGGGATCATACTCCCCTCGGGTGGCGACCGGCCAATGGCAGTTGAATGACGCACGAACTTTTCAAGCAAATACTTATATATCAAGTATTTGAGGCAAATACCTGAACCTTGGCCGAGATTGGGGCCTCGGCTATGCGCCAGGGCTCAGCGCGGCCGCTTGAGCCGGCTGTGGCGGTAGCCATAGACCATGTACATGAGGATGCCGAGCACGGTCCAGATACCCATCAACACCCAGTTGCGGATACCCATCGACCACAACAGGCCGATGCAGCTGAGGATGCCGAGCACGCATGTCACCGGTGCCCACGGCACACGGAACGTGCGCGGCAGGTCGGGGGCGGTCTTGCGCAGGATCATCACGCCGGCACATACGGCGGAGAAAGCCACCAACGTGCCCATCGACGTGAGATCTCCGAGCACGTTCAGCGGAAACACGGCGGCGAGCAAGGCGATGCCGAGGCCGGTGATCACGGTGTTGATGTGCGGCGTGCGGTACTTCGGATGGATCGTGGTGAAGACCTTCGGCATCAGGCCGTCGCGTCCCATGATCATGAAGATGCGTGGCTGGGCGATGATCATCACCAGCACCACCGACGAAAGGCCGATCAACGCGCCGACCTCCACGATGCCACGCAGCCAGCCCAGTTCGGGATGCTGGCGGATCGCGGTGACGACAGGCTCCGACGTGCCGAGCTGGTCGAACGGTACGAGGCCGGTGAGCACCGCCGCCATGGCGATGTAGAGCACGGTGCAGATGCCCAGCGAAGCGAGCGTGCCGATGGGCATGTCACGCTGCGGATTCTTCGATTCCTGCGCCGCGGTCGAGGTGGCCTCGAAGCCGATGTAGGCGAAGAACACCATCGAGGCACCGCGCAGGATGCCGGACCAGCCGTACTTGTCGCCACCCTGGTTGGCGGGGATGAACGGGTGCCAGTTCGCGGTGTCGATGTGGCTCGCGCCGACGATGATGACGACGACGATGAGCGCCGTCTTCAGCAGCACCATCGCCATGTTGATGCCCGCGGATTCCCTGATGCCCACGTAGCAGACCCAGGTCAGCGCGAGCGTGATGCCCACGGCGGGCATGTTGAACAACGCGCCGGTGAGCACGATGTGGCCGTCGACCCAGTCCACCGGCGCGTTGGTCAGCGCGGGCGGAATGTGGATGCCGACGTGGTCGAGCAGACTGACGAAATAGCCGGTCCAGCTCACCGCCACGGCGGAGGCGGAGACGCCGTACTCGAGGATCAGGTTCCAGCCGATGAACCAGGCCGCCCCCTCGCCGAGCGTGGCATAGGCGTAGGAGTAGGCGCTGCCCGAGACCGGGATCAGCGAGGCGAACTCGGCGTAGCACAGCGCCGTGAAGGTGCTGCAGATCGCGGCGAGGATGAAGGACAGGATGATGGCCGGGCCGGCGTGTTCCGCCGCGGCCACGCCCGTGATGACGAAGATTCCGCCACCGATGACCGCACCGATGCCCAGCGCCGTGAGGCCCCACGGACCGAGGGTGCGGCGCAGGGCGGGGCCGTGCGCGTCGTCGGGTTCGGCCTGGGGCGCTTTCTTGGCGAGTAACTGCTGGAGCATGGACAGCCTGGAAGTGGAGGAACGTGGAAAGGATGCCGCGAACGGAAAGGCCGGCGGACATCCGCCGGCCTTTCCCCTGTCGCTTCGATCAGCCGAGCGACTTGCGCAGCTTGCTGTGCGCGTAGCCGTAGCCGAAGTAGATCAACTGTCCGATGACGATCCAGCCGATCATCAGGCGCCAGTGTTCCTCGAAAGCCTGCCAGAAGAGATAAACGCAGGCGAGGGCGCCGATGATGCAGATCGGCCACACGAATGGCACCCGGAAGCTGCGCTTCAGGTCCGGACGGGTATAGCGCAGGATCAGCACGCCGATACAGACGGTGGCGAAGGCGAGCAGGGTGCCCATCGAGACCAGTTCACCGAGCACGCTCACCGGGAACAGGCCGGCCATGGCGGCCGCGGCGACGCCGACGATGATCGTGCCGATATACGGCGTGCGGAACTTCGGGTGCACCTTGGCCATGGTCTGCGGAAGGAGACCGTCCTTGGCCATCGAGAAGAAGATGCGCGGCAGGCCCATCAGCATCACCAGGATGACCGATGAAAGGCCGGTGATCGCACCGAGCACGACGATGGCTTTCAGCCAGGACAGGTGCGGGTACAGGCCCAGCGCGGTGGCGACCGGTTCCGGCGTGTTCAGCATGCGGAACGGGGCGATGCCCGTGAGCACCAGCGCCACGGCGATGTACAGCACCGTGCAGATCGCCAGCGAACCGAGGATGCCGATCGGCATGTCGCGTTGCGGGTTCTTCGCCTCGCCCGCGGCGGTGGAGACCGCATCGAAGCCGACGTAGGAGAAGAACACGATGGTCGCGGCGCGGAAGATGCCGCCCCAGCCGTACGTGCCCGGGCCTTCGGATTCCGGAATGAACGGATGCCAGTTGTCCGGGTTGATCACCTGGATCGCGAAGGCCAGGAACAGCAGGATCACGGTGACCTTGATCGTGACGATGATCGAGTTGACGAAGGCCGACTGGGTGATGCCGACGTAGCACAGCCCCGACAGGGCCGCGATGATGACCACGGCAGGCAGGTTGATCAGCGTGCCGGTGGCCTGGATGTGGCCCTCGACGAACTGGAAGGGCGCCGAGGCGAGGGTGGCGGGCAGGGCGAGGTTGCTGCCGGTCATCTGGCCGATGAGGCCCAGCAGTTCATTGAAGTAGCCCGACCAGCCGGCGGCGACGGTCGCGGCGGCGAACAGGTATTCCAGGACCAGGTTCCAGCCGACGAACCAGGCGACGTATTCGCCGAGCGTGGCGTAGGAGTAGGAGTAGGCGCTGCCCGAAACCGGCAGCATCGCCGCGAATTCGGCGTAGCACAGGCCGGCGAGGGCGCAGGCGAAACCGGCGATGAGGAAGCTGATGACCAGCGCGGGACCGGCGTGCAACGCGGCGGCCTGGCCGGTGATGACGAAAATACCCGCACCGATGACGGCACCGACGCCCAGGAGGATGAGGTGTTTCGCGGTGAGGACTCGCTTGAGCTCGCCTCCGTGCGCGCCGGTTTCAATGTGTTCACCAGCGTCTACGTGCGGCGCGGCCTCGATGGCGTGCGTCGCGAACAGGTGTTTCAACATGTGTATCCCCTACTGCCGGAATGTAGCCTTTTATTATTGGGACCGCCGCGTGAGTAACGGTGGACACGCCGCTGCCCTGGAGCGCTGGCACGGCACCATAGCCCAGCGGGCATCGGCCGTACAAGCTGCATTGCGAGGCCTGCCAAGGCATTGCATGCCCGAGGCGCGGGTGTCGACCATGACTTGCGGCGGTTGTACATGTGCATCGCGCGGTGGTCAGAAGACCATGTTCAGCGCCACCTGCGGCGCCACGTAGTCGGCCGTGTTGCGTCCGGCCACGGTGAACTGGACGCCCGCGATGAGACCGAGATTCGGGGTGAAGTGGTATTCGACGGCCGGGGCCAGGCTGAACTCCTGGCTCGGTGCGAGCCGGCGGGCCACCGGGGAACCATCGCCCGCGTTGCCACGAAGGGTGGTGGCGCTGGCGCGGTTCCAGATGGCTTCACCGACCAGCACCCAGCGCGGATCGAGCACGTATTCGGCGGCGACCGAGGCGTTCCAGGCCTGCCCCGGGCGCGCCTGGCCACGAAAGCCCGACTGCGTGCCGTAGACGCTGCCGTCGCGGACACGGATGCGGCCGGGCGACGGGCTCCAGGCCAGCTGCGTCCGCCAGCGCAGGGCATGGCCATCGTCCAGCCAGTGCAATTGCTGGGCGCCGAAAGCGATGGTGGTACGCATGGCGCCGTTACCCGTGCCATTGAGCGGGTTCGTATCGAGGTGGTGGTATTTGCCCGTGGGCAGGCGTTGCTGGAGCGCCAGTGCGAGGACGAGCCCGCCGCCGTCCGCGTCGGGGCCGCGCAGGCGTTGCTGGAAGCGGATGGCCGAATCGCCCATCCGCATGCCATCGCTGTGCAGCCCGTCCCCGGAGGTGCGCGAGGCGTTGAGCGTCAACTGGACGAATTGCGTGTCGGTGAGCGCGTATGTGAGAGGCATCGCCACTTGCCACTGGCGAACCGTGGGCTTGCGCTCCTTGCGGTCGCCGGCATTGTCGTAGCTGCCGCGTGTATTGGTATGGATGAGGTAGGGCTCGATGTTGAACGTGCCTGCCGGCATCGAGTTGACGGCGGGTGTCACCAGGGGGCCGGTGAAGTTCGCCTCGCGGTGGCCTTCGGTGGCCGATGCGGCCATCGGGACGATGCAGGCGAGGGCCATGCCGAGGGTGATCGTCGGTTTTTGCGACATACGTGCCTTCCTTGCGTTACGCAGCGGGCGCTGCGGGCTGGCGTGGCGCGTCGTGCGCCCCGGATACATCGTAGGCAGGCCCCCGGCCCGGGCGACATCGGACAAGTCCGAAAATGACGTGCGAAAATGCCGTGCCCCTTCCAGGTAATCTCCCCATGGACATCACGCATCAAGCCTTGCAAGAGGCCTTCCTTCGCTACGCGGCCCGCTGGCCTGATGAAGCCGGCATTCCTCTTTTCATCCATTGGCTGACCGGGCAACCGCGACCGTTCCACCGGGAAACGCACGCGGGGCATTTCACCGGTTCCGCATGGCTGGTGAGCGCCGACGGTGAACGGGTGCTGTTGATGCTCCATCGCAAGCTGGGACGCTGGCTGCAGTTGGGCGGGCACGCGGACGGCGAGGCGGATCTCGCGGCCGTGGCCTTGCGCGAGGCGGAAGAAGAGTCGGGCCTGCGCGACCTTGAGGTGCTGCCCGGCATCTTCGACCTGGATCGCCACCTCATTCCGGCTCGGGGCGACGAGCCGGCGCACTGGCATTACGACGTGCGCTATGTGGTGCTGGCGCGTGGCGAGGAGGCGTTCACGGTGAACGAGGAGTCACTGGCGCTGTCCTGGCGGTCCATTTCCGACATCGCGGCGGATCCATCGTCCGACGATTCCCTGCGCCGCATGGCGGGCAAATGGCTGGCCCTACGTGCAACAGGAGCACCAGAGGGCCTGGTGGGAGCCGACTCTGTCGGCGATCCCGCGGCAGCGGGCCAGGCTTAGGCAGCGGGGCGGATTGGGGCAAGCACCCATCGCCGACAGGGTCGGCTCCCACCAGGGCAAGGTCGGTCCTTGCCAGGCAAGGTCGATTCCTGCCAGGTGGCCCGGCTGCCGTGGTGGATCAGTCGGAGTACTTCGCCGGTGCGGGGTGCACCGTGCCGCACCGGGTGCAGGTGCGGGCTTCGAGTGAGCGGTAGAACCTCTCGAACACCGGCGGGAAGTCGGTCTCGATACTGCCGAGCGGGAAATACTGTTCGAACAGCTTGTGGTTGCAGTTCGGGCAAAACCACATCAGGCCATCCTTTTCTCCAGCCAACCGCCGCCGCTCGATCACCAGCCCGATCGAGTCGGGCATGCGCTGCGGCGAGTGCGGCACCTTCGGCGGCAGGTAGAACACCTCGCCGGCCCGGATCGGAATATCACGCGCGTCGCCATCGTCCTGCACCTTCAACACCATCTCGCCCTCGAGCTGGTAGAAGAACTCCGGACCTTCGTCATAGTGATAATCCGTGCGCGCGTTGGGACCGCCCACGATCATGATGATGAAATCGCCATCGACGATGCACTTGTTGCCGACCGGTGGCTTGAGCAGGGCGCGGTTGTCGTCGATCCAGCGTTGGAGGTCGATCGGGGGCAGGAGGCTCATCGCATGGCACGGGTGTGGAAGTCGGGGAAATCATACTCCGCCGTGGGAGCCGCTTCAGCGGCGATTCCCGTAGCGGAGTGGTTACGGCAAGCACCCATCGCCGACAGGGTCGGCTCCCACCTGAAGCCGGCCCCATCCCGAAGCGGCTTGCATGCGGCTCCCGTAAGGTCTTCCGACCCTTTCGCGTTGCCTCGTCGTGTCGTACAACAGCTATCCCTTTCCCAACGCATCGATACGTCATGCTGTCGTGGTACCACGACCGAGTCGCGACACCTGCGCTTCGCCCGCCGCCACAAGGCCGGCGGGAAGCGTCCGTCGTGATCGTGGGCGGAGGTTTCGCCGGGCTCAACACGGCCGTGGGATTGGCCGCGCGTGGCGTCCGCGACATCGTGCTGCTAGAGGCGAAGTCGATCGGCTACGGGGCATCGGGGCGCAATGGCGGCTTCGTCTTCGCCGGTTATTCGTTGGGCGAACAGGCATTGTTGGAAAAGGCCGGGGCCGAGCGCGCCAGGGCACTCTACCGGCGCACGGTGGATGCGGTCGATCTCATCCGCGAACGCATCGCCGCCTTGTCGATCGATTGCGAAGCGGTGGATGCCGGCGTCGTCTGGGCGAACTGGTTCCGCGATGGCGAGGTCTTGCGCTCAAGGCAGCGCCTGCTCGCGGAGCGTTACGACGCGGACTGGCAGTGGATACCAGCCGACGCCATGCATGAGTTCGTCCGCAGCACGCGCTATCACGACGGGCTCTATGAACGGAACGCGCTGCACATCGACCCGCTCGCCTACGCGCGAGGGTTGGCACGCGCGGCGGAACAGGCCGGCGTGGCGATTCACGAGGGTTCGAGGGTGCGCATGCTGGAACGGCGCGGACCGCGCTGGATCCTGCGCGTCGGCGACGCGGAGATCGAGGCGCCGAACGTCGTCCTGGCGTGTGGTGGCTACCTGGCCGGGCTGGACCGCCGCATCGATCGCGCGGTGCTGCCCATCGCCACCTATGTCATGGTGACCGAGCCGCTGGGCGAGCGTCTGGCCGAGTGCCTGCGCACCCGCGCGGCCATCTACGACACGCGCTTCGCCTTCGATTATTACCGGCCGCTGGCGGACACCCGCCTGCTGTGGGGTGGACGCATCTCGATACGGGATCGTTCGCCGCGCGCCGTGCAGCGCGTGTTGAAGCGCGACATGGCGCGGGTTTTCCCGTCACTGAAAGACGTGCGCGTGGAGCAGGCCTGGTCGGGTTTGATGAGTTACGCCCGTCACGAGATGCCGCAGGTGGGTACTCACGGCAACGGGCTCTGGTACGCCCAGGCCTTCGGCGGACACGGACTCGCACCGACCTGTGCCGCGGGCGAGGCACTCGCCGACGCGATCGCGTCGGGCGAATCGACGCTCGATGCCTATGCCGGCTTCGGGCTGGAACCGGTGCACCGGCCGTTCGGATACCTTGCCGCGCAGGGTACGTACTGGAAACATGAACTGCGCGACTGGTTCAAGTCACGACTGGAAGGATGAGATGAGCGAAGACATCAGCTGGGCCGATTTCGAGAAGGTGATGCTGGTGGCGGGCACGATCGTGCGCGCCGAGGCCTTTCCGGAAGCGCGCCGGCCCGCGTACAAGATATGGGTGGATTTCGGGCCTCACGGCGAGAAGAAGACCAGCGCCCAGGTGGCGACGATCTACCAGCCGGAGGAACTGGTCGGGAAGCAGATCGTCGGGGTGATCAATTTCCCCGAGAAGCAGATCGGTCCGTTCCGTTCGCAATTCCTGCTGACGGGATTCCCCACGGATGAGGGCGTGGTGATCACCACGACGGAACGCACGGTGCCGAACGGGACGCGACTGGCCTAGGGCTGCCGATGACCTCGGTGGGAGCCTTCGGTGCGGCTTTTGTGGGAGCCGACCTTGTCGGCGATCCCGCGGCAGCGGGCCAGGTCGAGGCAAGCACCCATCGCCGACAAGGTCGGCTCCCACAAGAGTCGGCTTCCATAAGGGGCGGCTCTCGCCAGGGCGAAAGAGATGCCTTGTTTCGCCTCGGCCGCGAAGGCTTCGTTCCCAGGCCTGCTTTATAGCCTGGCGCTTCCCCGATCCAGCCAGACGACGATCCCCTGGGCGTTCAGGCGGATGTCTATCTGCAGCAGTTTCACGATGGCGTCCCGCGATAGCGTCACGCCCTGGCGGTGTGCCCGGTCGACGTAGAGGTCGGCGAAGTCCGCGGCGATGCGTTGTTCGCGGTCGTCGGCCGTGGCATGCCGCCTGGCGATAGCCACCATGGCTTCGATCTGCTCGTGCAGGTCGTTGGCGAGCCGCTTCACCTCGGTGACGCGGTCGAAATGGGTGAGGTACATCGCCTCCGGCTCGTAGCGCAGCATGCGTTCGATCGACGCGTGCGCGGCGTCGGGCTCGAACTGCACCGGCGAACTCGTGGGAATGATGAAGGCGCCGCCGGGTGAATCCAGTTCGCGGTAGGAGAGCCCGAAGATGTCGCCGGTGAAGAATGCGTTGGCGCGTTCGTCGCGGATGGCGATGTGATGGCGGGCGTGTCCCGGGGTGTCCAGGCAGAGCAGGGCGCGGCCGGCGAGGTCGACGACGAAACCGTCATCCGCCTCGATCACGCGATCCTTGTCCACGGGAACGATCTGCCCATAGTCCCGGCGGACGGCGTCTTCGCCATAGACGGCGTTGGCGCCCGCGATGAGGACCGAGGGATCGATCATGTGCCGTGCACCGCGCGGATGCACCGCGAGCATGGCGTTGGGCAGGTGTCGCATGAGTTCGCCGGCGCCGCCGGCGTGGTCGAGATGGACGTGGGTGAGGATCACCCAGTCGATGTCGCGTGGCTCCAGGTCGGCGGCCGCGATGGCATCGAGAAAGCGCGGTAGCGAGTGCGTGGTGCCGCTGTCGATGAAGGCGCCCCGGCCACGCTCCACCACGAGGTAGGCGGCGTCGAACGATGGGCGGCCGAAACCGGTGTCGATGGTGTGGATGCCATGCATGGCGCCAAGACTAATGCAGGGGCGCGGGCAGCGTGTGGAAGCTTCGTGTTGATCCAGGTGCCGAGGCTCTGTGTGGGAGCCGCTTCAGCGGCGAACGGGACTGGCCCGCTGCCGCGGGATCGCCGATGAATCGGCTCCCACAGGATATCGATCCCCACACGATTTCGGCTCCCGCACGAGTTTCCTGCAAGAGGTCCTATAACAAGAGGCCCTATAAGAGGCCCTATTAAGAGCATCTAAGAGCATCGCCGACAGGGTCGGCTCCCACCAGGGCTCAAGACTTCGGTGGGAGCCGACCCGGTCGGCGATTGGCCTCCGGCCGGAGCGCCCGGTCAGAGCGCCTCGAAGATCCCCGCCGCGCCCATGCCGGTGCCGATGCACATGGTGACCATGCCGTATTTCTGCTTGCGACGGCGCAGGCCGTGGATCAGCGTGGCGGCGCGGATGGCACCCGTGGCGCCCAGCGGGTGGCCCAGCGCGATGGCGCCGCCGAGCGGGTTCACCTTGGCCGGGTCGAGGCCGAGATCGCGGATCACCGCCAGGGCCTGGGCCGCGAAGGCTTCGTTCAGTTCGATCCAGTCGAGCTGGTCCTGGGTGATGCCGGTCTGCTTCAGCGCCTTCGGGATCGCTTCCTTCGGTCCGATGCCCATGATCTCCGGGGCCACGCCGGCGACGGAGAAGCCCACGAAGCGTGCGAGGGGCGTGAGGCCGTAGTCCTTGATCGCCTTCTCGCTCGCGATAAGAAGGGCGCCCGCGCCATCGGACATCTGCGAGGAATTGCCCGCCGTGACCGAACCGCCGAACTGGCCGTTACGGAACACCGGACGCAGCTTGCCCAGCACCTCCAGCGAGGTGTCCTTGCGCGGGCCTTCGTCGGTGTCGATGATCCGGCGGTCCTCACGGACGCTGTGGTTCTTCAGGTCCGGATAACGGTCGTCGAGCTGGAACGGCGTGATCTCGTCCTTGAACTCGCCGGCGGCGATCGCCGCGAACGCGCGCTCGTGCGATTGCAGGGCGAAGCGGTCCTGGTCCTCGCGGCTGACCTTCCAGCGCTCGGCGACCTTCTCGGCCGTGATACCCATGCCGAAGGCGATGGCGCGGTTCTCGTCGTTCTCGAAGATCGCGGGGTTCATTGCGATCTTGTGGCCCATCATCGGCACCATGCTCATCGACTCGGTGCCGCCGGCCAGCATGAGATCCGCTTCACCGAGGCGGATGCGATCCGCGGCCATGGCGATGGCCTGGACGCCGGATGAGCAGAAACGGTTGATGGTGACGCCCGGCACCTGTTCGGGCAGGCCGGCCAGCAGCACGCCGATGCGTGCCACGTTCATGCCTTGCTCGGCCTCCGGCATCGCGCAGCCGATGACGGCATCGGCGATCAGGGCCGGATCGATGCCCGGCGCCTGCTCGATCACGGCGCGGATCACGTGCGCCAGCAGGTCGTCGGGACGGGTGTTGCGGAACACGCCGCGCGGCGCCTTGCCTACCGGGGTGCGGGTGGCGGCGACGATATAGGCGTCTTGCACTTGCTTGCTCATGGGGTGGTTCCTTTAAGTGAGGAGGTCGGATGCGTAAGAGCGCGTGGCGCGTCAGTTACGCAGCGGCTTCCCCGTCGTCATCGTGTGCGCGATACGGGCCTGGGTCTTTTCGGTCTGCGCCAGTTCCACGAAGTGGCGGCGTTCCAGGGCGAGCAACCATGCTTCGTCGACCGGCGAGCCGCGTTCGATCTTTCCGCCCGACAGGGTGTCGGCGATGCGGCTGGCGATCTCGATGTCGTGGGCGGAGGCGAAATAGCCCTCGGCCAGGTTCGCCAGCGAGGCCTTGAACGTGGCGGTGGAGACGTCGCCCGCGGCCGGGATGGCGCGGGCGGGCAGCGGCGGACGGTAACCCGATTCGGCCATCGCCCGGGCCTGCGCCTTGGCCACATGGAGCAGTTCGTAGCTGTTGAAGACGACGATGTCGTCCTTGCGCAACAAGCCCAGCGACTTCGCTTCCAGCGCGCTGGCCGAGACCTTCGCCATGGCCACCGTCTCGAACACCTTCTTCAAGGACTCGAACGGATCGTCCGGGTTTTCCTGCGCCGCGCGCACGGCCAGTTCCTTAAGGCCGCCGCCGGCGGGCAGCAGGCCCACGCCGGCCTCGACAAGGCCGATGTAGCTTTCAAGCGCCGCCACGGTGCGCGCCGAATGCATCTGGAATTCGCAGCCACCGCCGAGGGCGAGACCGCGCACCGCGGCCACCACGGGCACCAGCGAATACTTGATGCGCATGCTGGTGGCCTGGAAGTTCGCCACCATCGCCTCGAACTGGGCGAGCTTGCCCGCCTGCAGCAGGCCGAGCGCGCCCTTGAGATCCGCGCCGGCAGAGAACGGCTCGGACGGCTGCCAGAGCACCACGCCGCGGAACTGCTGCTCGGCCAGCCCGATCGCATGCTGGATGCCGTCGAGCACCTGGTCGTTGACCGTGTGCATCTTGGTCTTGAACGAGATCACGCCGATGTCGTCGCCCGCGTGCCACAGGCGCACGCCGTCGTTCTCCCAGACCGTGGTGCCCTGGTCGAACTTCTCGCCGAGGATCGGATCGGGGAAGGCCTGGCGGGCGTAGACCGGGTGGCTCGAACGCGGCTTCTCGGCGTTGGCGCTGGCCGAGTAGGAGCCGGCCTTGCCGTGCACGCCGCCGCGGCCATCGGTGACCCAGGCCGGAAGGGGGGCGCTGCTCATGGTCTTGCCCGCGGCGATGTCCTCGGCGATCCAGCCGGCGATCTGCTGCCAGCCCGCGGACTGCCAGATCTCGAACGGGCCGAGCTTCCAGCCGTAGCCCCAACGGATGGCGAAATCGACGTCACGCGCGGTATCGGCGATGTCGGCGAGGTGATAGGCGGAGTAGTGGAACAGGTCGCGGAAAACCGCCCACAGGAACTGCGCCTGCGGATCGGACGAGGTGCGCAGCCTGGCGAACTTCTCCGAGGGATCCTTGATGGCGAGGATGGCGGAGACCTCGTCCGAGGCCTTCTGTTCGGAGACCCGGTAATCCTGCTTCTGCAGGTCGAGCACCTGGATGTCCTTGCCGGCCTTGCGATAGACGCCCGCGCCGGTCTTCTGGCCGAGCGCGCCCTTCTCGATCAGCGCCTTGAGCCACGCCGGAGGCTGGAAATACGAGTGCCAGGGATCGTCCGGCAGGGTGTCGCTCATGGTCTTGACCACGTGCGCCAGGGTGTCCAGGCCGACGACGTCCGCCGTGCGGAAGGTGGCGCTCTTGGGGCGGCCGATGCCCGGGCCGGTCAGGGCATCGACGGTGTCGAAGCCCAGGCCGAACTTCTCCGTGTGGTGCATGGTGGACAGCATCGAGAACACGCCGATGCGGTTGCCGATGAAATTCGGGGTGTCCTTGGCGTATACCACGCCCTTGCCGAGGGTGGTCGTCAGGAAGGCTTCGAGGCCTTCGAGCACGCCCTTGTCGGTGAGCCGGGTCGGGATCAGCTCGACCAGGTGCATGTACCGCGGCGGATTGAAGAAGTGCACGCCCGTGAAGCGGTGGCGCATTTCCTCCGGCAAGGCCTCGGCGAGGCCATTGATGGACAGGCCCGAGGTGTTGCTGGCCAGGACCGCCGTCTTCGACACGTGCGGCGCGATCTTCGTGTAGAGGTCGAGCTTCCAGTCCATCCGTTCGGCGATGGCCTCGATCACCAGGTCGACGTCGGCCAGCAGGGCGAGGTCTTCCTCGTAGTTGGCCGGGATGATCGCCGCCGCCAGGTTCTTGTCGGCCAGCGGTGCCGGCGAGAGCTTCGCGAGGTTGGCGATCGCCTTGATGGCGATGCCGCTCTTCGGACCTTCCTTCGCGGGCAGGTCGAACAGCACGGTCTCGACGTTGGCGTTCGTCAGGTGCGCGGCAATCTGCGCACCCATGACGCCGGCGCCGAGAACCGCGGCCTTGCGAATGCGTAACGGTGTTGCGGTCATGGTGATCTCCGATGGCTCAAGAATCGTTCCCCGGTCAGCGGCTGGCCGGGGAATTCGAAACGGATGGGTTGCGCAGGCCGGCGGCGGCGAAGCGGATCAGGTGCTCGGCGGCGGTCTCGCGATGGTCGCGCTCGGCGACGTCGCTCTTGCGTTGGATGATGCCGAAGTCGGCCATGGCGTAAGTGAGGGCGCCGGTGACGATGTCCAGGCGCCAATAGATCTCTTCCTTGGCCAGGCCGGGAAGCAGGCGGCCGAACTCGCCGGCGAACTGGCGCAGCACGTGGCCGTAGTTTTCCGAGAGGAAGCGGCGCAGGGTCTCGTTGTGCTCGGCATAGGCCCGGGCCAGGACACGGACGAAGGCCGCCCCGCCACCGTCGACGCGGGAGAGGTCGAGCGCGGGCCGGATATAGGCGTCGAGGACGTCCTCCAGGCGGGTGTCTTCCTTGCCGGCCACCTTGCCCAGGGCGGCCAGGCGGCGGCTGTTGAGCTCGTCCAGGCGGCGCCGGAACACTTCCTCGATCAGCTTGTCCTTGGAACCGAAGTGGTAGTTCACCGCCGCCAGGTTGACCCGGGCCGCGGCCGTGACCTGGCGCAGCGAGGCTCCGGCGAAGCCATGGGTGGCGAACAGGGCCTCGGCGGCGCCGAGGATGCGCTCCTTCGTGCTGCGTTCGCGGGACGCGTAGGGTGCGCTCGTCATGTCGGCGGACTCCGCAGGCGGGTGGTTTGAATCAAACGATCGTTTGAGAGTACGCCCGCCTGCCCGGGCGGGTCAATCTGCGACCGCACATGCCTGCAAACGACTTGCGATTGAGCTAGAATCTGTCAAGATTTCGTGAGCTAAGTCAGTCATTCCGGACGGCTTTGGCCCCAAACGTTCACCGGGCGTCCGCACGGACCCTGGCAGATTTTCCTGTCCTTTTTCCATTTCCCGGAGCACCCGTATGGCGCTGGAGCGCACCCTTTCGATCATCAAGCCGGATGCCGTCAAGAAAAACGTCATCGGTGAAATCCTTGCCCGCTTCGAGAAGGCCGGCCTCAAGATCGTCGGCGCGAAGATGAAGCAGCTGACCCGCGAAGAAGCCGAAGGTTTCTATGCGGTGCACAAGGAGCGTCCGTTCTTCAAGGCGCTGGTCGAGTTCATGATCTCCGGCCCGGTGATGATCCAGGTGCTGGAAGGCGAGGGCGCCGTCCTCAAGAACCGCGACCTCATGGGTGCCACCAACCCGAAGGAAGCCGTCGCCGGCACCATCCGCGCCGACTTCGCCGATTCGATCGACGCCAATGCCGTGCACGGTTCGGATTCCGCCGAGAACGCCACGACCGAGATCAAGTTCTTCTTCAACGACTCGGATGTCGTTTCGCACTGAGTGACGCCGTGAATACGCCCGCCGAAAAGGTCAACCTGCTCGACTTCGACCGCAAGGGTCTGCGCGATTTCTTCGCCCAGATCGGCGAGAAGCCGTATCGCGCCGAGCAGGTCATGAAGTGGATCTACCACCGTCTCGAAAGCGATTTCGAGAACATGACCGACGTCGGCAAGGCACTTCGCGAAAAGCTCGGCGCCACCTGCTACATCGGGCCGCCGACGACCGTGTTCGAGAAGGCCGCGGTCGACGGCACCCACAAGTGGCTGCTCGGCATGGATGGCGGCAACGCCATCGAAACCGTGTACATCCCCGAGCCGACGCGGGGCACGCTCTGCGTGTCGTCCCAGGTCGGTTGCGCCCTGAACTGCCAGTTCTGCTCCACAGCTACACAGGGCTTCTCGCGCAACCTGTCCACGGCCGAGATCATCGGCCAGGTCTGGGTCGCGGCCAAGCACCTGGGTAACGTGCCGCACCAGCAGCGCCGCATCACCAACGTGGTGATGATGGGCATGGGCGAGCCCCTGCTGAACTTCGATAACGTGGTCAAGGCGATGAGCCTGATGCGCGACGACCTCGGTTTCGGCCTGGCCAGCAAGCGCGTCACCCTGTCCACCGCCGGACTCGTGCCGATGATCGACAAGCTCTCGGCCGAGAGCGACGTCTCGCTCGCCGTGTCGCTGCACGCGGCCAACGACGAGTTGCGCACCGAGCTGGTGCCGCTGAACAAGCGCTACCCGCTGGCCGAGCTGATGGGTGCCTGCGAACGCTACATCGCCCGTGCCCCGCGCACGTCGATCACCTTCGAATACACCCTGATGAAGGGCGTGAACGACCAGCCGGAGCATGCCCGGCAGCTGATCAAGTTCATGCGCCGGCTTCCGGGGGCGAACAAGGTCAACCTGATTCCGTTCAATCCGTTCCCCGGTACGCGCTTCGAGCGTTCGGGGCAGGAAGAGATCCGCGCCTTCCAGACCCAGCTGCTCAACGCCGGCGTGCTGACGATGCTCCGCCGCACCCGTGGCGACGACATCGACGCCGCCTGTGGGCAGTTGAAGGGGCAAGTGGTGGATCGCACCCGCCGTCAGGCGGAATTCCGCAAGAAACTCGCAGAGGGAGTGGTGAATGCGGCTTGAGCGGTGGGGGATGCTGGCGGCGCTCGCGTTCGCGTGCGCCGGCTGCGTGGGGGACGGCACGGGGTTGAAACCCTCGACGGCCGCCGATGACCGTGCCAAGGGGGCCGAGGTCCACACCGAGCTCGGCCAGCGCTACATGCAGAACGGCGACCTCAAGGGCGCCATGGAGAAACTGCAGAAGGCGCTCCAGTTCGACCCGAAATACGTTCCGGCGCATACGGTGATCGCGGTTCTCTACGAGCGCATCAACGATCCCGTCAACGCCGAGTTGCACTATCGCAAGGCCGTCGAGTTCGATCCGAAGAAGGGTTCGGTGAACAACAATCTCGCCGTTTTCCTCTGCAAGCAAAACCGTCCGGCGGAAGCGAGGGCGTTCTTCGACCGCGCCCTGGCCGATCCGTTCTACGAGACGCCGGACCTCGCCTTGGCCAATGCCGGGACCTGCCTGCTGCAATCGCAGGACTACGACGCGGCCGAGGGCTATTTCCGCAAGGCCGTCCAGCGCAATCCGAATAACGCGGATGCCCTGTATCAGATGGCTCACGTGTTGTACCTTAAGAACGATGCATTCAGGGCCCGTGCCTTCCTGCAACGCTACGAGGCGTTGGGAAACCCGAGTCCGGAGTCGTTGAAGCTCGGTCACGATATCGAGCTCCGTCTGGGCAACGGGGAGGGTGCCCAGGACTACGCCAAGCGCTTGCGTGAAAAGTTCCCGGATTCGGAACCCGCGCGCGCACTCGAAGCCACCGCACGTCAATGACCACAGCATCTTCGAATTCTTCCGGTCGGGACGGACGCGAACAGGACTTGTTCGCCGGACTCGAGCCGAACGCAGACAGGGAGCAAAGCATGGACCCCCAGCTCGAAGCGGTTAGCGAAGACGGCGGTCGCGTACTGATCGACCATTCGTCCGGTACCGGCGGTTTCGGCGCGCGCCTCCGCGCGGCACGCGAAGCCCGCGGTTACAGCATCGAGGCCTGCGGGCAGGCCCTGCGCCTGCCGACGCGCCTGTTGCGCCAACTGGAAGCCGGCGAATACGGCGGTATCGACTACCAGGTCTACCTCGCCGGCTACCTCTCCAAATACGGTCGTCACGTCGGTGTCGACGAAGAGGCCATCCAGGCCGAACTCGCGCGCTTGACGCCGCGCCAGCCCGACCTCGTGGTCACGGGTGGCGTTTCCCATTCGCGTTACCTGCTCGAACGCTATGTCACCGCGGCCACCTATGTGGTCCTGACCGCGGTCATCGTCGTGCCGATGATCTGGCTGGGCGTGCGTGGCACGCTCGACCGCGACATGGCGCGCCTTGCGCCCCTCGATGCGGCGCCCGTGGCCCAGCAGGACGCGCCCGCCGGTTCGTCGTCGAGCGCGGCGGTCGCCACCGCGGCCACCAGCGACAACAAGCCGGCCCCCGCGACCGAGCAGCACACCGAGGACCAGCAGCCGTTGCTCGCCTCGATGGCGATGTTCCCGCCGCTGGACCACACCGCCAAGGCACCGCTGGCCACCACGGCGGCGACGCCCGAGGCCGGTGGCGGGCAGGGCGGTCACAGCCTGACCCTGAACCTGCCTTCGGCCAGCTGGGTGGAAGTGACCGCCGCCGACGGCTCGCGGCTGGAGTACGGCATCCTGCCGGCAGGGACGCAGAAGTCCTACCGTAGCGACACCCCGCTGGACGTCCGCATCGGCAATGCCAGCGGCGCCCAGGTGACGGTCGATGGCCAGCCCGTGCAACTCGACGGGTTCCGCCGCGCCAACGTGGCTCGGTTCCGCGTCGACATCCGCGACGGCAAGGCTGCTCCCGTCGCGTTCTGATCCTCCCCGGCACGCCGCGCGGTTGTCGCGCGGCGCCGCCCGCCCGTGCTTTTCGGGTATCCTTGCCTATTGATCCGCGCCGCCCATCGCCGATGGCCGGTCGCGGGCTCGTTTCCTCCTTGGTTTTGCTGCGCGGAGCGCAGTGGGTGATTGCATGGCATTCGACGTATACGACGATTACGAGCAAGGCGAACGCGTCCAGCAGTGGCTGCGCAAGAACGGCGTTTCCATCGCCGTCGGCATCGTCCTCGGCCTCGTGCTGATCTTCGGCTGGCAGCAGTGGAAATCGCATCGCGCGAATCACGAGCAGGCCGCCGCCACGGAATACTCGGCCTTGCAGGTCGCGGTGGCGCAGAACCGCGCCAACGAGATCGACATGCGTACCGAGACCCTGCTCAAGGATTATTCGGACACGGCGTGGTCCGTGTTCGCCGCCGGCGAGCGCGCGCAGCGCAATGTCATGGCGGGTCAGCTCGACAAGGCCGCCGGGGACCTCGAATGGGCCCGGGCACACGCCAAGGACGATTCCCTGAAGACCCTCGTCGACCTTCGCGCCGCACAGTTGAAGTACGCGCAGGGCAAGCCGCAGGAGGCCATCGCCGCGCTCGACGCGATGAAGGGCGGCGTGTTCGTCGCGCTCGCGCAGGAACTCCGCGGCGATGCGCTGGTCAAGCTGGGACGCCCGGACGACGCACGCAAGGCCTATCAGGCGGCGATCGCCGCGATGGGCGACAGCGCACCGCAACGCGGTGTGGTTCAAACCAAACTCGATGATCTGGCCGTGGCCGGGAAGCAGGGTGCATGAAACGTTTCTGGGCAATCGCGTTGACTTCGTCGCTGGCCGTGCTGGCCGGCTGCCATTCGTTCAAGAAGGAAAACGTCGAACCGCCGACCCCGCTCGACAAGAAGTTCGAGCCCTCGCTCAAGGTCGAGCGCCTGTGGAAGTCCAGCATCGGTGATGGCGCGGCGGAATCCGGCGTGCGCATGCGCCCGACGGTCGCCGATGGCGTGCTGTATGCCGCCAGCACCGACGGCAAGATCGCCGCCTTCGATGCCGCCTCCGGCAAGAAGCTGTGGTCCAAGAGCACCCGCCAGCACGGCTGGTTCGGTTGGGGCGATGCCAAGCGTGAAGATGCCCGCTTCTCGGGCGGTCCGGGCGCCGCGGGCGATCTCGTCGCCATCGGCACGCTCGACGGTCACCTGTACGGCATCAACGCGAAGGACGGCGAGCGCCGCTGGGCCGCCGAGGTCTCGTCCGAAGTCATCACCGCGCCGGTCATCGTCGGCGATCTCGTCGTAGTCCGCTGCAACGACGGCCGCGTGTACGGTATCGATGCCAAGAGCGGCGAGCGCCGCTGGGTCTACGACCAGTCGCAGGTGCCGCTGCTCAGCCTGCGCGGCAATGGCCGCCTGCTGGTCGCCAATGGCGTGGTCTTCATGGGCAGCGATGCCGGCAAGCTCGTCGCCATCCGCCTGGACAATGGCGAGAAGCTCTGGGAACAGACCCTCGCCAGCGGCGAAGGCCGCACCGAGATCGATCGCCTGGCCGATGCCGACGGCGCGCTCGTCCTCGACGGCAGCACGCTCTACGGGGCGGCCTATCATGGCCAGCTCACCGGCATCGACGGCCCCAGCGGCCGCCCGCTGTGGAACCACGCGTTCTCCACGTTCACCTCGCTGGACGTGCATGGCAATTCGATCTACGGCGTGGACGACCAGTCGCAGGTGTTCGCCTTCGACAAGTCGGGCGGCGCCAACGTCTGGAAGCAGGACGGCCTGAAATATCGCTGGCTCACGGGCCCGGCGGCGCAGGGCAACTACGTGGTGGTCGGCGACCTCGACGGTCATATCCACTGGCTCAACGGCAGCGACGGCAAGATCGTCGCCCGCGAGCGCCTCTCCAAGAAAGCCATTCGTGCCCAGCCCCTCGTGGTGGGTGACACCGTGTACGTCGAAGATGTCGAGGGCCATATCGGCGCCTACCGCATCCCGGCGAACTGATTCACAGGATAGATGTATCTCCCATGCTACCCGTCGTCGCCCTGGTCGGCCGCCCCAATGTCGGTAAGTCGACCCTCTTCAATGCGCTGACGCGTAGCAGGGACGCCCTCGTCGCCGATATGCCCGGCGTCACCCGCGACAGGCACTACGGTGTCTGTCGCCTCGGTCCGCGGCCCTTCGTGGTCGTGGACACGGGTGGCCTGTCGGGCAACGACGAAGGTATCGAAGGCCTCACCGCCGTGCAGGTGCGCGCGGCGATCGCCGAGGCGAACCTGCTCGTCTTCGTCGTCGACGCGCGCGACGGCATCCTGCCGTTGGACGCCGCGATCCTCAACGAGCTGCGCCGCAGCGGCAAGCCCGTCATGGTCGTGGTCAACAAGACCGACGGTGTCGACGAGACGCTGGCGCTCGGCGAATTCGCCTCGTTCGGCATCGCCGACACGCTGCCCATGTCGGCAGCCCATAATCGTGGCGTCGATACGCTGGTCGCCAAAGCGCTGCCGTACCTGCCGGACGACCGTGACGACGACCCGGGCCTCGAAGACCAGGGCATCCGTGTCGCCATCGTCGGCCGGCCGAACGCCGGCAAGTCGACCCTCATCAATCGCCTGCTGGGCGAAGACCGCCTCATCGTTTCCGATGTCGCCGGCACCACGCGCGACCCGATTCGCGTGTCGCTGGAACGGGATGGGCGGCGCTACACGCTCATCGACACCGCTGGCGTGCGACGCCGGGCGCGCGTCGAGGAAGCGGTAGAGAAATTTAGTGTTATCAAGACGCTACAGTCCATTTCTGCGTCGCAAGTCACCATCGTGATGATCGACGCGCGGGAGAACCTGGCCGACCAGGACCTCACGCTGATCGGCCACGCCATCGAGGAAGGCCGCGCGCTGGTCATCGCCGTCAACAAGTGGGACGGCATGGACAGCTACCAGCGCGAGCAGACCCAGAAGGCCCTGGAACGGCGCCTGCAGTTCGCCGAATGGGCGAAGACGGTCTTCATTTCCGCGCTGCATGGTTCCGGGTTGCGCGAGCTGATGAAAGCCGTCATCCGAGCCCACGCCGCCGCGACCAAGGAACTCACGTCCAGCGAGTTGACTCGTACCCTGGAGAAGGCCTACGAGGCCTACCAGCCGCCGCTGGTGCGCGGTCACGCCCCGAAGCTGCGCTATGCGCACCCGGGCGGCTCCAATCCGCCGACGATCGTGATCCACGGCAGTCGCACCAAACACATCGCGCCGGCGTATCGTCGCTACCTGGAAGGCTTCTTCCGCAAGCGTTTCCGCCTGGAAGGCACGCCGGTGCGGATCGACTTCCGCGATGGCGAGAACCCGTTCGCCGGTAAGAAGAACGTCCTGACGGAAGGCCAGCAGCGCCGCCGCCAGCGCATGATCCGTAACGCGAAGCGACGCGAAAAATAAGCGTCGCCCCGTCGAGGAGGCCTCGCATGACCGAAGAGCTCAACCGGGACCGATGGCTGGCCGAACTGCGTTCGCGCGTCGCCGAAGTCTCCGCCACCGAGGCACTGGCCCGGCAACTCGGCGGTGCCTTGCTCATCGACGTTCGCGAAGACAACGAGCGCGCCACCGGCACGCCTTCCGGCGCCTTGGGATTATCCCGAGGTTTCCTCGAGTTGCGCATCGAACAAAGCGAACCCGACCGTCAGCGCGAGATCCTCGTGCTGTGCGGCAGTGGCCAGCGCTCCTTGCTCGGGGCCGAGGCGTTGCAGCGGATGGGCTATCGCAGGGTGTCTTCCATCGCCGGCGGCATGGGCGCATGGAAGGCCGCGGGCCTACCGGTCAGCGCGGGCGCGCTGGATACGGATGCCGCCGAACGTTACGCGCGACAGGTGCTCTTGCCGCAAATCGGCGAGGTGGGCCAGGCGCGGTTGGGCGAGGCGCGGATAGTGTTGCTCGGCGCGGGCGGCCTCGGATCTCCGGCCTTGCTCTATCTGGCGGCGGCGGGCGTGGGCCACCTCACCGTCGTCGACGACGATCGCGTCGAACGCTCCAACCTGCACCGGCAGGTCGTCCATGCCGATGGCCGCGTCGGCATGGACAAGGCCGAATCGGCCCGCATGACGGTGGCGGCGCTGAATCCACGCGTGCGCGTGGAGACGGTCGTCGATCGCCTGCGTGCGGAGAACGTCGAGGATCTGATCCGCGGCCACGACGTGGTGATCGATGGCGCCGACAACTTCGCCACGCGTTATCTGCTGGCGGCGGCCACGCGGCGGCTGGGCATCCCGATGGTCTACGCCGCGATCGAGCGGTTCACCGGCCAGGCCAGCGTTTTCGACCCGCGCCGCGACGACTCGCCGTGCTATCGCTGCCTGTTCCCCGAACCGCCTTCGGCGGCGGATGCGCCGAACTGCAGCGAGGCCGGTGTCCTGGGCGTGCTTCCGGGACTGGTGGGCCTGGTCCAGGCCACCGAAGCGATGAAGCTGGTGCTCGGCATCGGCCAGCCGCTGGTCGGCCGGTTGCTTACCTACGACGCGCTCGGCATGCGCTTCCGCGAACTGGTGCTGCGGCGCGATCCGGATTGTCCGGGCTGCGGAGCGGGGGCTCGTTTCGAAGGCTACGTGGATCTAGAGCGGATGTGCGCTTCCGCTGGCTGATGTTCCCGCCAGATCCTCGGCGACCACGGAATACATCGCGGCATCGACAGAAGTTCCCTGTACTACCAGTCGTTTACGTAACCTTCCTTCGAAAACACCTCCAAGCCGTTCAGCCGTCTTTCGGCTCGGCAGATTGTCCCAGGCGGCCACGATCTCCAGTCGTGCGACCTCGACCGTTTCGAAGGCGAAGCGGATCGCCAGACGTCCGGCTCGCGTCGCGATCCCGTTTCCCTGCATCGACTGGCGCACCCAATACCCCAGGTTCGCGAAGCGCTGCTCGCGGTTGCGCTGGTTCACGCCCATGCCGCCGAGGATGACGTCGGTGCGCGCATCGACGATCAGCATCTCGTAGCCGTCGCCGAGCAACCAGTCCTTGCGGCACACGGCCAGCCACGTCTCGGCGTCGGCCGTGCCATAACCCTCATGGCACCAGTCCTGCCAGCGGCCCACGGTGGCGGCCGATTCGCGCACGGCGGCGGCGAGCGCCTCCGCATCCGTAGGCCGGTGCGCCCGAAGCGACACGACGCCATCGCCGAGGTCGTGCGGATAGGGAAGGGTATCGATGGTCACGCCCACATTGTATCGGCGATAATGCCGCGTTTTCGCAGGGCGACCCTCCCATGACCGCACGCATCCTCGATGGCAAGCGCATCGCCCAAGAACTCCTTGAGCACATCGGCCGCCGCGTAGCCAAGCGTGTGGCCGAGGGGCGTCGCGCGCCCGGCCTCGCCGTCGTATTGGTCGGCGACGACCCGGCGTCCTCCGTGTACGTGAAGAACAAGCGCCGCGCCTGCCAGCAGGTGGGCTTCGAATCGTTCGGTTACGACTTGCCGGCCACGACGACGCAGGACGAACTCTTCGCGCTGATCGATACGCTCAATGCCGATCCCGCCGTGCACGGCATCCTCGTGCAGTCGCCGTTGCCCGAACACATCGACGAGGATGTGCTGGTCGATCGCATCGATCCTGGCAAGGACGTGGATGGCTTCCAGGCCGTGAACGTGGGACGCCTCGCGCTGCGTCGTTTCGGCCTGCGTCCGTGCACCCCGAAGGGCGTGATGACCTTGCTCGGCCATACCGACCGCCCGGTGCGCGGCAGGCACGCGGTGATCGTCGGTGTATCGAACCATGTGGGCCGCCCCTTGGCGCTTGAGCTTCTTATTGCAGGTAGTACAGTGACTTGCTGTCACAAGTTCACGCAGGGTCTAGCTGGTTTCGTGGCCCAGGCGGACATCCTGGTCGTCGCCGCCGGCAAGCCGGGACTGGTCAAGGGCGAATGGATCAAGCCGGGTGCCGTGGTCGTGGATGTCGGCATCAACCGCCTGGAAGACGGGCGCCTGGTCGGCGACGTGGAGTTCGCGCCGGCCGCGGAGCGTGCCTCGTGGATCACTCCGGTGCCGGGTGGCGTCGGTCCGATGACGGTGGCGACGCTCATGGAAAACACGCTCGAAGCCGCCGAGGCCATCGACGGCTGAGTGCATCGGCGGCTGTCGCTTTGTTGCAACGCACGGTATAATGCCGCGATTTACTCGCGGGACTAATGCTATGCGCATCCTTGCCGAGGCACTCACTTACGACGACGTGTTTCTGGTTCCCGGCCACTCCACGGTCATGCCGCGCGATGTGGACACCTCGACGCGCTTCACGCGCGGTCTTCGCCTGAACATCCCCATCGTGTCCGCCGCCATGGACACCGTCACCGAGGCCCGCCTCGCCATCACCATGGCGCAGAACGGCGGCATCGGCATCATCCACAAGAACATGACCCCAGCCCAGCAGGCCGCGGAAGTGCGCCTGGTGAAGAAGTTCGAGGCCGGCGTCATCCGCAGCCCGATCACCGTCCGCCCGGACACCTCGATCGGCGAGGTCATGGCGCTCACCCGCGCGCACAACATCTCCGGCGTGCCCGTGGTCGACGGCGAGAAGCTCGTCGGCATCGTCACCAGCCGCGACCTGCGCTTCGAGCGCAAGCACGACGACCCGGTCCGCAACATCATGACCCGGGAAGACCGCCTGGTCACCGTCAAGGAAGGCGCCTCGCATGACGAAGTGCTCGAACTGCTGCACCGCAACCGCATCGAGAAGGTGCTCGTCGTCAACGACGGCTTCCAGCTCCGTGGGCTGATCACGGTGAAGGACATCCAGAAGGCCCGCGACAACCCGAACGCCGCCAAGGACTCGCACGAGCGCCTCGTGGTCGGCGCCGCGGTCGGCGTGGGCGGTGATACCGAGCAGCGCGTCGAAGCGCTGATCGATGCCGGCGTCGACGTGATCGTGGTCGACACCGCGCATGGCCATTCGCAGGCCGTGATCGACCGCACGGGCTGGGTCAAGAAGCGCTACCCGCAGGTCCAGGTCATCGCCGGCAACATCGTCACGGGCGAGGCGGCGCGCGCGCTGCTCGACGCCGGCGCCGACGCGGTGAAGGTCGGCGTGGGCCCCGGTTCCATCTGCACCACCCGCATCGTCACCGGCATCGGCGTGCCGCAGATCACCTCGATCGACCTCGTCGCCACCGCGCTGAAGGGCGAGATCCCGCTCATCGCCGACGGCGGCATCCGTTACTCGGGCGACATCCCCAAGGCGCTCGCCGCCGGTGCGTCCTCGGTGATGCTCGGCTCGATGTTCGCCGGTACCGAAGAGGCGCCGGGCGAGGTCGAGCTGTTCCAGGGCCGTTCGTACAAGAGCTACCGTGGCATGGGCTCCATCGGCGCCATGCAGCTCGGCTCGAAGGACCGCTACTTCCAGGACGAGGCCGACGCCGACAAGCTGGTGCCGGAAGGCATCGAGGGCCGTGTGCCGTATCGCGGTCCGCTGCGCAACATCATCCACCAGATGATGGGCGGCCTGCGCGCTTCCATGGGTTACATGGGCGCGGCCAATATCGAGGAAATCCACCAGAAGGCCCAGTTCGTGAAGGTGACCGGTGCCGGTGTGCGCGAAGCGCATCCGCACGATATCCAGATCACGAAGGAAGCGCCCAACTACCGCCTGGACTGACGCCTCCGGGCGCTTCGCTCCAGGTACCCAGGACGCCCGCCGCAAGTGGGCGTTCTGCTTTTTGACATTCTTGAACTGCAGGCCGCCCGATGACCGACATCCATAGCGACAAGATCCTCATCCTCGACTTCGGTTCGCAGTACACGCAGCTGATCGCCCGCCGCATTCGCGAGATCGGCGTCTACTGCGAGGTCTGGGCGTGGGATCACGCGCCGGACGAGATCCGCGGCTTCGCCCCGCGCGGCGTCATCCTCTCCGGCGGCCCGGAATCGGTCACCGAGGACGACTCCCCGAGGGCTCCCCAGGTGGTGTTCGAACTCGGCGTGCCGGTGCTGGGCATCTGCTACGGCATGCAGACCATGGCCGAGCAACTCGGCGGCAAGGTCGAGGCCGGCCACCATCGCGAATTCGGCCCGGCCACGATCACCTTCGGCAGCTGCGCGCTATTCGAGACCGTGGTGCAGGATGGTGAATCCCTCGGCGTGTGGATGTCGCACGGCGACCGCGTCACGGCGATCCCTGAAGGCTTCAACGTCTCGGCCTCCACGCCGAGCTTGCCACTGGCCGCCATGGCCGACGACAAGCGCCGCTTCTACGGCGTGCAGTTCCATCCGGAAGTGACCCACACCAAGCGTGGCATGGAGCTGCTGCGCCGCTTCGTCGTCGACCTCTGCGGTTCGGCCACGTTGTGGGACGCCGCGCACATCATCGAGGACGCCGTCGAACGCGTGCGCGCGCAGGTCGGTACCGATCGCGTGCTGCTCGGCCTGAGCGGCGGCGTGGATTCCTCTGTCGTGGCGGCCTTGCTCGAGAAGGCGATCGGCGACCAGCTCACCTGCGTCTTCGTCGACACCGGCCTGTTGCGTTTCCAGGAAGGCGACCAGGTGATGTCGACCATGGCCGAGCACATGGGCGTGCATGTCATCCGCGTGGACGCGAAGCAGCGTTTCTTCGACGCGCTCGCCGGTGTGGAAGACCCGGAAGCCAAGCGCAAGGTCATCGGTCGCCTGTTCGTCGAGGTCTTCGACGAGGAATCGTCCAAGCTCGAAGGCGTGAAGTGGCTGGCCCAGGGCACCATCTACCCCGATGTCATCGAGTCCGCCGGCAGCAAGACCGGCAAGGCCCATGTCATCAAGAGCCATCACAACGTCGGCGGCTTGCCGGAGCACATGAAGCTCAAGCTGGTCGAGCCGCTGCGTGAGTTGTTCAAGGACGAGGTTCGTCGTATCGGCGTCGAACTCGGCCTGCCGCGCGAGATGGTCTACCGCCATCCGTTCCCGGGTCCCGGCCTTGGCGTGCGCGTGCTGGGCGAGGTGAAGCCGGAATACGTCGACCTGCTGCAGCGCGCCGATGCGATCTTCATCGAGGAGTTGCGCAACCACGGCCTCTACGACCGCGTCAGCCAGGCGTTCGCCGTGTTCCTGCCGGTGCGCTCGGTGGGCGTGGTTGGCGACGGTCGTGCCTACGAGTGGGTGATCGCGCTACGCGCCGTGGAGACGATCGACTTCATGACGGCGCATTGGGCGCACCTGCCGTATGACTTCCTCGACAAGTGCTCCACTCGTATTATCAATGAGTTGCGTGGCATCTCTCGTGTTGTTTATGACATTTCGGGGAAGCCGCCGGCTACGATCGAGTGGGAGTGACTTCTGGCCCGATCCGACTCAGCGCATCGCCTTTTTGACACCTTTCTTTTTGACATCGTTGCTGGGCTGGTTTGTCAGGATGGCGCTCGTAATAAGGTGAACAAGATGATCTGCCCGTGGCGCGAATGAGGGCAGATCGACAAGCCAGCCGAGCGCCGCCATCAAGCCGAACATGTCGTCCCCATTCATATCGGCACGTGCCGTCCCTTCGGCTTGGGCGCGCAGCAGCAGTCGGGCACTCGCTGAGTGCACTGCTGCGCATGAAGCGTAAAGCGCGGAGTCCGGATTGGTATGAGCTGCCGCCATCAGGGCGACAACGCCTCTATGGTTTTGGGCAAATGTCATCCATTCGCGGAACCAGGACATGATCGCCTCGCCAGGTGAGCTCGATTTTTCGAGTTCACCTGCCTTCTGCGTCAGCGCATCCAGATTCGTACATAGCAGCGCTTCGAACAAGGCTTCCCGCGACGGGAAGTGACGAAGCAGTGTCGCCAATCCGACATTGGCCCGACGGGCGATATCTCGCATCGAGACATCGGCACCATCTTCGATGAGAACCTCATGCGCGATCGTGAGGATGTGGCTGTAGTTTTTTTTTGCGTCGGCTCGCATGAGTGTCTCTTGACAAGTGGATCATTGATCCATATATTTGGATCACTGATCCACATGCCTCGAATCAGTATGTGGATCGATGATCCAAATGATACGGCGCCTTTGTGCCAATGGGAACAGCGGCGCCGCTTTACACCACGAACGAAAGGTCAAGAAGATCATGAAAAAACTGGAAGGTAAGGTTGCGGTCATCACGGGCGGAAGCAGCGGGATCGGCCTGGCCACGGCCAAGCGCTTCGTGGAAGAAGGTGCGCACGTCGTGATCACTGGGCGACGAGAGAAAGAGCTGCAGGAGGCTGCTGCCTCCATCAAGCGAAACGTTACGACGGTCGTCGGCGACGTATCGCGCCTGGAAGATCTGGACCGGCTCTATGCCGTCGTGAAAGAGAAACATGGTCACATCGACATTCTCTTCGCGAACGCGGGCGCGGGGACGATCGCTCCGCTCGCGGTAGCTAGTGAAGCCCATTTCGACCAGACCTTCGACGTGAACGTGAAGGGCATGTTCTTTACTGTGCAGAAGGCTCTTTCCCTCTTCAAAGACGGCGGTTCGATCATCCTGAACTCTTCGGTCTCGAACGTCCTCGGGCTTCCGGGATTTACTGCTTACGCCGCGAGTAAGGCGGCTGTACGCAACTTCGCGCGCGGCTGGACCATGGAATTGAAAGACCGCAGGATCCGCGTGAATTCCATGAGCCCCGGAGCGATCGACACCCCGGCCTTGGCGACGACGACGGGCCTCACCGCCGAACAGGCCGAGCAGGCAGCCGCACAATTCACCGCGCAGATCCCGATGGGCCGCAGAGGCATGCCCGAGGAAATCGCGGCGGCCGTCACGTTCCTCGCTTCCGATGAAAGTTCTTACATCACCGGCGTGGATCTCGCCGTCGATGGCGGCATGGCGCAGGTCTGACCCCTCGTGCTCCCGAGGCTGGCGCACAAGCTCCGCCAGTCGTGGGACCGCGTTTCGGCAAATTGCATTTATTCGGATTTCGAGTAGGTGCGATGGTGTCGTAAGCGGGAGAGAGCCTGGTCGTCCCCGACGAGTCATCGCCGCGCCAGGGTTCTACGACGATTTATGAGCAATCGAATGCTTATCCGCTTGCATAGTCGTTGCCGCCGTGCGCGGCGATGAACATGGCCACGGCCGACCGGCAATAGGATTCGATTTCGTTGTCGTCCTCTGCTTTCGCCTCATCGAAACGTGCGGTGATCAGGAGATCGGATCCTTTGAAAAGCGCGGCGAACAAGCGGGCGGACCGGAGAGGATCGGGCACGTTCAGAACCGCCTTCGCATGCAACTGGCGTAACAGGGCCTCGATCCGGGCGATGACATAGGCGGCCCCGGCTTCGTAATGGAGCTTGCTTAACGACTTTTGATTCGTCTTGTCGGCCATGATCATGGCTTCGACACTGCGGACGTCCGGACTCAACAGCGTGCGAAGCAGGGATGATCCCACAGCGATGAGCTGATCTTCGGCCGAACCGTCGACGCCTTCAATAAGGGCCTGTGGTGCGAACTGATGGCAGTGAGCAGCGATGGCCGCGCTGAACAGCGCCTCCTTGTTCTCGAAATGCCGATAGATGCTTAGCTTGGAGATCTTCGCCCGCTGGGCGACCTTGTCCATTGTCGTCGCTTGAAAACCCAGTTCCACAAAGAGTTCGCTCGCCGCGTCGACTATCGCTTGGCCCAGCGCCTCGTTGGCGGGCCGGCCGCGCCGGCCCAGGCTGTTTTCGGTCACGACAATTCCAGTACTTGACAGTATCTCAATTCTTGAATTACGGTACCATGTAGTATCTAAAATGTGCAAGCCGTGGGCAGGTTTCCAACCACGTCCTTCAACTTTCCATCCACACGGGCCATCACCATGGATGACGTCATCATCGTCGGCGGCAGCTTTGCCGGCCTCGCCGCTGCCCTGCAGCTCGGCCGTGCCCGCCGCAAGGTCACCGTGCTCGATACCGGCCTGCCGCGCAATCGCTTCGCCGGCCACTCGCATGGCCTGCTCGGCCACGATCACAAGCCACCGCTGGACATCCTGGCCGAGGCGCGACGGCAGCTGGCGCGTTATCCCACGATCAGGCTGGTCCATGCGCGGGCCGACAGCGTCTCCGGCGCCATCGACGACTTCTCCGTCCTCACGAGCGATGGCGAAAGCCGTGGGGCGCGCCGTGTGATCCTGAGCTATGGCGTCGTCGACCAGATGCCCGATGTCCCGGGCTTTGCCGAAAGCTGGGGCACATTCATCGTGCCTTGCCCCTATTGCGACGGCTTTGAAGTCGCCGGCCAGCATTGGGGCCTCGTCTGGTCCGGCCCGCAGTCGCATCAGTCGGTCAGGCTGTTCCACGATTGGACCGACACGTTGACTGTCTTCGCCGATGGTCACGACATTCCGCCCGATATCCAAGCCGATCTCGCGCGCCGCAACATACCTGTCGTCGATGGCCGGATCGTCGAGATCGCCCATCGCGGGGGCCACATCGCCACGGTCAATCTCGATACAGGCCCCAATGTCACGGTCGACATCCTGTTCGCCCATCCGCGCAACAAGCCGTCCGCAAGCCTGCATCAATCACTGGGCCTCGCGACGGTGGATACACCCCTCGGCATCGTCCTCAAGGTCGACGAGCGCCGCGAAACCAGCATGCCCGGCATCTACGCCGCCGGCGACCTCGTCACGCCCTTCTTGCCCTCGGTCACCCAGGCATCATCGCAGGGCACGATGGCGGGGATCTTCGCCCAGCAGTCGATGCTGGTTTGAAAGCCTAGTCATGTCCGACGTCTTCGGTAGAGGCGGGTGGGCGGGCATCTTCCGGGGGTTCAATCACGTTTTCGCGATTGGCCGAACCCCATTCGGCCATGACAGCCATGACCGGACGAAGCGTCTGACCCAAGGCGGTCAGGCGATACTCCGTTTTCGGCGGAATGACCGGGAATTCCTTGCGCGAGATCAGGCCGCAGTGCTGCAGCTCCCGCAGTTCCTTGGTCAGGATGCGATCGCTGACGGGCAGGCAGGCTCGACGGATCTCCGAGAAACGCAATGGTTCGTTCCGGACGAGCGCCCAGACGATTCTGGCTTTCCACTTGCCGCCCAGGATGCGCGAGGTGAACGCCACAGGGCACTTCGTTTCAAGTTTCATGGCGGCGACACTAACAAATAATTCCGTACTTGTTAGAAGTAAGTATTGGGATTCTCATGTACCCGGTTCCGGTATCACTCCCTTCAATGACGGCCGGACTTGAGGAGCATGCATGAAAGCGATCGGCATCAATACATCCAGCCGCGGGTTGGCCGTGCTGGACCTTCCCACGCCTGATACGCCGCCGCCCGGTCATGTGATCGTGGACATCGAGGCATGCGCCATCAACCACGGCGACAAGCTGTTCTTGACGATGCCCGACGCGGCCGGTCGAGTTCTCCGTGGATCGAACAGCGTATGGGGCGCGTCCGCGGCTGGCAAAGTGGCCGCGATCGGTGATGACGTGCCGGAGGACTTCCTGGGGAAGCCCGTGGCGATTTATCGGTCGCTTGGCATCGGTGCCAGGACGGTTGGGTTGTGGTCCGAAAAGGCGCAGTTGCTTTACACCAGCTGCGTCATCCTGCCTGATGAGGTGCGGATACGCGACTACTGTGGTTCGCTGGTCAATGCGTTCACGGCCTATGCCTTCCTGGATCAAATTGCGGCCGAAGGCCATCATGGTGTGATCGCGACGGCGGGCGCCTCGGCGACCGCACTGGCCCTGGCCGCGCTGGCGAAAAAACGCCAGGTTGCGGTGGTGCACCTCGTGCGTTCGCGGGCGCAAGGCGAGGAGCTCCGTCAATGGGGTCTTGCTCACGTCGTGGCGACGGATGACGAAGGGTTCGAGGACCAACTGGAACAACTGGCCCAAAGCCTTGCAACCACCGCGGTGTTCGACGGGCTGGGCGGCGCCTCGATCAACCGCATTGCGCCACACATGCCCATGAATACCTCGATCTACATCTATGGAACGCTGGATGCCTCGGTGCCCGTGACAATCCCGTCGCGGCTGTTCATGAGCAAAAACCTCGTCGTGAAGCGATTCAGCAACTTCAGCAGCACCACGGCCCAAGACCCGACACGGCTGGCGGCGGCGATGGCCGATCTGCGCACGGTCATCGCAGACCCTTTGTTTCGAACCCGGATTGGCAAAACCTTTCGTTTCGAGGAGATTGAAGCTGCGATGGCCTATCAGGGAACCGCTAACGCGAGGGCGGTTCTCGTACCTCCGACCCGGCATCTGTAGTGTCACGCATTCACGAATTCGATAATGAGTCGTGCAACCGTACGGGGTGCTTCTTCCGGCATGTAGTGCCCGCAGGCGTTCAATACTCCACCCCGCACATCATCCGCGACCAGCTTCATCGTTTCTAACAGCATCGTGCCTACGCCTTGCTGTGCGCCAAAGGCCAGCACCGGGATTCCAAGCTTGCGTTCGGCGCGTTGCCGGCTTTCGGCCAATCCCTGTTGGCTGAATTGATGGCGATAGTAGGACAACGCAGCACGCAATGCGCCCGGCGCCGAGTTGACGCGAACGTATTCGTCCAGATCCACCGCACCAATCGCCCAGTTGTGAACCGACTTGGCATGGAACAGCCAGGTCAAGAACTCGCGCTCACGTCCTTTCAGCAGGATCTCCGGCAGATCGGGCAAACGATTGAAGGCGAAATGCCAGGTCTTCACGTTCGCCTCTTCCGAAGGAATGCCGTTCGCCAGTAATGGCGTGACACCCGGTAGGGCCGAATCGAAAACGGCCAGCCGCTTTACGTGCGCCGGCCATCCGGCCGCATAGGCATAGCCGATCCATGCGCCGATATCGTGCCCCACGACATCGATGGGACCATCAGCCAGAAGGCCCAGTGCTTCGACTAATCCATGAACGTCCGAAGCCACGGTCTGCATGTCATACCCGGATGTCGGTCGCTCCGAATCACCCATGCCACGTGGGTCCAGCGCGATGACACGGCGCCCGGCCTGGACAAGCTGCGGCATCACATATCGCCATGCGTACCAACTCTGTGGCCAGCCAGGCAGCAGCAGGATCGGCGAACCGTGACCACCTTCGACGTAGTGCAGGCGAACGCCGTTCACTGTGGCCGTACCGTGGTGGAATATCGACCAGAACGCTTCTGGCGTGAGAAGGGGCGCTGCGTCATTTTCCGGGGTTTGAATAATCACGTGTTCCACAAGAAGACCTCTTCGCTTCAAGTTCGATGACTGTTTTGTGACTGATTGGTCCGACTGGCGGCTGTGCGCAGTACCTAATTAGATAGCAATCGTTACCAAATTGGTCAAAAAAAACTTACTCGAGCAGCTTCAGTGCCTGCTCGATCGGACCTGTCATTTCCTCGCGGGAGCGGCCGGTCTTGCCCAGCACACGCATGCCTTGCAAGACACACACCAGCAAGCGTCCGACGGATTCAGCGTCCACGTCAGAACGGATGGAACCATCTTCCTGTCCCTGCCGGATGCAACCGACAAGGCGCTTTTCGTGCATCTTGAAGATCAGGTTCACGCGCTTGGCCATCTCCGGATCGGAGCTCGCCAGATCCACAGCGCTACCGACCACCAAGCAACCACGTCGTCCCGCGGCGCCGTGGCTGTAGTCCACATAGAGTTCCAGTACCGCTCGCACTTGCTCGAAACCCGTTGGAGCCCCCAAGAGCGCCTGCTCCAGACGAGCGGCGCGCAGATCGACATAACGCTCGAGCGCCGCGAGGAAAAGTGCTCGCTTGTCCTTGAATGCCTTATAGATGCTGCCCTCGGTGAGTCCGATGGCCGCCGTCAGTTTGCCCAGCGAGGTTGCTGGATAACCGAATTCACTAAAGACAACAATCGCCTTGTCCAGGACATCCTCGAGCACGAATTCCCGGGGGCGCCCTGGCGCCCTGGTGGCTGAATCTCGTGCAGGTGATCTAGACATGTCTTCATGTTAGGAAGTGATCGCTACCAAATCAAGTCTTTTTGAAACGATGCGTGTACTAGCCGCCGATGGGTCCTGATGCAGACATACCCACCAGGCACTACATACCCATCAATTGCTTGCACCCATGGCGCGGAAAGTAAGCGCCAATACTCTGGCTGCCTGAGCTTCCCCATCCTCGTTGGGGGGGATGCGCCAGAGACAAGACAGTAGGACCAGCACGTCAGCCGCATGGTTACCCGGCGGCATCTCACCAGACGCTTCACACGCCGCTATCAACCTCTGTACCGCGTCCAGCATGGGCAGATAGGCGTCTTGGGAGTCTTGTTCCGAGAGCGTTGCCTGGAGCGACTTGGCCATCGCATGTTTGACCCTGCCGAGTTGAGCAAGGCGGTCGCACCAAAGGCGAAACGCCTTCAAGGGGCGATGGTGGGCAAGTAGCGCTGACGCGAGTTCAACTTGTGCATCGATCTCGTTCTTATAGACCCCCAACACCAGAGCCTCCCGGTTCGGGAAGTGGCGGTAAAGCGTGCCCGCGCCTACGCCAGCCAGCTTCGCGATGGAGTTCAACGACACATCGGGGTCTGCCGCGAGCATGTCCCGCGCCACTTCAAGGATGCGGTCCCGGTTCGCACGCGCGTCGGTGCGCAGTTTTTCGCTCAATTTGGATGAACCTCTTGACGAAGCGGAGAGTTCTCCGTTAAATACGGAGAACTCTATCATTTTCAGCGAAAGGCATTCATCATGCAATACAGAAAGCTCGGTAACTCAGGACTGGACGTATCGCCCATCTGCATCGGTTGCATGGGTTTCGGTCGACCGGAACAAGGGTACCCCGCATGGTCTCTCGACGAAGACGCAAGCCGTGCTCTGATTCGCCACGCTGTCGACGCTGGCATCAATTTCTTCGACACGGCCAACATGTACTCCACAGGATCGAGCGAAGAGTTCGTGGGGAGGGCGCTCAAGGACTTTGCGCATCGTGACGCGGTGGTCATTGCAACCAAGCTATCCGCACCTACCCGAAACGGTCCCAATGCCTTTGGGCTATCGCGCAAGGCGATCATGGCCGAGGTCGACCACAGCCTGCGTCGGCTAGGGACAGATTACATAGATCTCTATCAAGTTCATCGTCGCGACCAACTGACGCCTTGGGAGGAAACGCTTGAGGCGCTGCATGATCTCGTGAAGATGGGGAAGGTTCGTTACATCGGTGCCTCGTCGATGATGGCGTGGGAGTTCAGTAAAGCGCTTCATCTACAGAAGGTACACGGCTGGGCTAGATTCATCTCCATGCAAGACAACTACAACCTGCTCGTTCGCGAAGAAGAGCGCGAAATGCTGCCACTTTGCGCCGATGAAGGTGTGCAGACGATGGTGTACAGCCCCCTTGCGCGTGGCCGTCTCGCTCGTCCGTGGGGGCAAGTCACCGAACGGTCGCAAACCGAGACTTCAGCTGCCGCGCAAAGCCCGGTGACGGCAGCGAGCGACCAGGAAATCATAGAAGCGGTTGCCGCCATCGCTGCCGAGCGTGGAGTGAATCAGGCACAGATTGCGCTTGCCTGGTTGTTTCGTAATCCCGTGGTTGCGGCACCGATTATCGGGGCACTCAAAACCAGGCATATCGATGATGCGGTTGCGGCTCTATCGATCACGCTTACCGATGATGAGGCGAAGCTACTGGAAGCTCCTTACACCCCTCGTCAAGACCACCAGGGCGTATCCGCACCAGCGCTATTGCATCGTGCCGCGGAGACGGCCACCGGGTTCAGAGCCGACGCCGCCATACCCACCGGTGTGTAACCATGCCAATCGAAGTGACAGGGTGATCGGCGGGCGTATCCAGGCCTCGACGGTTCAGACCTTCGCGAGCGGGCCCTGCATGGCGGCTTCATGCAGATCGGAGTGCAGCTTGGCGATGAAACCATCCATCGTTTCCTCGCCCAGGTCGACGACCTTGGCACCGCCGCCAGCGACGACGGTCACGTCGGTGATGCCGATGACGCCGAGAATCATGCGCAGATACTGAGTGGCGATGTCGCGATCGCGAATCGGCGAGCCTTCCGTGTAGATCCCGCCCGAGGCAAGAAGCACGGTCGCCTTCTTGCCAAGGACCAGGCCTTTTCCGTCGAACCCCAGCGTCGTGCCCTTGCGAACGATGTGATCGACCCATGCCTTCAGTACGGCCGGAATGTTGTAGTTGTAGACGGGCGTGGCAACGACGATGTGATCTGCGGCCAGCACCTCCGCGACCAGCTCATCCGAAAGGCTCAAGGCTTCCTTCATGTCCGGCGAATGCTGCTCGGGTGGCGTGAAATACGCCTGCAGCCAGGGCGCCGTGACAAAGGGCAGGTGGATTTGCGCAAGATCGCGAAAGACCACGCTGCCTCCCGCATGTGCGCTGCGCCACTCCTCGACAAAACGGCGGGTCATGTTGCGCGAGACCGAATGATTGCCGCGTGGGCTGGTTTCGATGACAAGAAGTTGGGACATGTCGACTCTCCATTGCTGGTGCCAGAAAACCGGGGCAGCCATAGGTGGGCTGCACGCATGCATGTTGCGACCCTCCATTCTTCTTGAAAAGAGATATTATGGAGATAGTTTCTATCGGTTTTTATGATGTATGGCGATCGGCAATCTCAGCCTGGATCAACTGCGTGTGCTGGTGACGATTGCCGACGTCGGCAGTTTCTCCGCGGCCGCTCGGGAGCTTCGCCGCGCCCAATCGGCCATCAGCCAGGCGGTGGCCACCCTTGAAGAGATACAGGGCGTGCGCCTGTTCGACCGAAGCGGGCATCGGCCGCGGCTCACGGACATCGGCATGGTGCTGGTCGAACAAGCGCGCCTGGTGCTGGCCAGCGCGGCCCGGTTCCAGGCCGTCGCGGCCAGCAATCGCTCAGGGCTGGAACCGGAACTCGCGCTGGCGATCGATCCGCTGGTGCCGACCGCGCCATTGATCGAGACCCTGCACGCGTTGCGCACGACCTATCCGGACCTTCCCGTGAGTTTCACCACCGAGGGCCTGGGCGGCGCCTTGCGCCGCCTGCGCAATGACTCCGCCGCCTTGGCCATCTGCCTGCTGCTCCCCGCCGTGCCCGAAGACCTCATCGCGCATCCGCTGCTGCGCATCGACATGGTCCCGGTGGTCAGACCCGATCATCCTCTGGCATCGCTCGGAAGGCCTGCGACACCCAGCGATCTCGAACCGCACGTCCAACTCGTACTCTCGGATCCGGTCGATCCCGGAGGGGCCAACTACGGGGTGTCAAGCGCCAGGCTATGGCGTTTCGTCGATCTTGGGCGTCGCCTGGATTTCCTGCTGGCAGGGTTCGGGTGGTGCCGCATGCCCAGCCACATGGTGGCCGACGCCATCGCGGACGGGCGCCTGGCTCGCATCGAGATCGAGAACGATCCGACACCTGGCGACGGATTGACGATCTACGCAGCCCACCGGCGCGATCGTGTGCCTGGACCCGCTGGACAATGGCTGTTGGAAGCGCTGAGACAGCACCCCGGCTCCTAGGACATCGTTGATGGCGGAGGGGGAAGAACCTGGTCGTTCCCGAGGAATCATGACGAGCTTGCTTGCCACGAGGGCTCGCCATTTCCACGGCGTGGAACTTCACAGGCTGTCCACTCGCCCTACCTTACATACCGGCGGCAGCGATTTCACGGCGAGCGGCTATATGCACTCGGTCAATACGGCGACCTTGAACATCTCTTATGTGGAACTCGGTCCGCAAGCGGGCTGGCCGGTCGTTCTATCGCACGGCTTCCCCTACGACGTTCACGCATATGACGAGGTCGCTCCGCTGCTGGCCGACGCCGGAGCGCGAGTGATCATGCCCTATCTTCGTGGCTTCGGACCGACGCGGTTCTTATCGGAAGCAACGATACGCAGCGGTCAGCAGGCGGCGTTGGGCCGCGACATTATCGAACTGTTGGATGCCCTTGGTATCGAGCGCGCCCTTCTGGCCGGCTATGACTGGGGCGGCCTGGCTTCCTGCGTGGCGAGTGCGTTGTGGCCGGAGCGTGTCGCGGGCCTCGTTTCATACGCGGGCTACGACATCATCGACGTCGAGCGGCTTGGTCACGCCTATGCACCAAGCCTGGAGCAAGCCGTGTGGTATCAGCACTTGTTCCAGCACGAGCGAGGCCGCGAATGCCTCGCCCTCCATCGACGCGAGCTCTGCCGGATTCTCTGGAAGCAGTGGTCGCCGCATTGGTCGTTCGATGAGGCGACCTTCGAGCGAACGGCAGCCTCCTTCGACAATCCCGATTTCGTCGACGTCGTGATCCATTCCTACCGCTTCGACTTCGGGCTGGCCGAGGGGGACCCCGCACTGGCACCCCTGGAAGAACGACTCGCGCAGAAACCGCCGATTACCGTTCCCGCCATGACGCTGGATGGGACGCAAGACCCGCTCAAGCCAGGTGGCACCGCTGACCACGCGAAGATGTTCGCTGCGCGGCATGAGCACCGCATCGTCGAGTGTGGCCACAATCTTCCATGGGAAGCGCCACGGGATTTCGCTGATGCGATTCTCACCGTCAACCGTTGGACACGGGGTTAGTCACGGGAAACCGCCAAGGCGATCCCATGCGCGCGGCCTGCGCAGACCTCATCGTAACGAGCATGCCCTCGGGACACTGGTTGCCGCTGGAACGGAAGACGGAACTCACACAGGCCATCCGCACTTGGCTCAAGACTAAAAATCTCTGATCGCCGTTTACGACATTCCGTCGTATGCCAAGCGAGCGTTCTTGATCGCCACCTGGTTGCGATTCGCCCACTGAACAAGAACGTTCAGGGGCTCGAGAATCGTTTCGCCCAGAGGCGTCAGGCGGTACTCGACGCTCGGCGGCCTGGTCGGGAACACCGTCCGCGTGATCAACCCGTCGCGCTCCAGATCTCGGAACGTCTGCGTCAGCATTCGCTTGGAGATGTCCGGGATCGCGCGCTGAACGGCGCTGAAGCGATGCGGGCCCTTCGCGAGAGTCGCCACGACGAGCACCGACCACTTGTCGCCGATCCGGTCGAGAACGTCTCGCGCGGGACATTGCGAGTCGAACGCCCACGTTGGTTGATCGTGAAAGTAACGGCCTCCGGCGGATGCCGGGATGGTTACTACTTCCTTACCTTTTCCCAAAATTCTGCCTCCTTCACGCCGCGCCATGGTCTCATTAAATTACCTAATCTCAAATACAGACCACGAGGAGAGACGCGGTGAAGCTGCTGCATATCGACACAAGCATCAAAACGACGGGATCGTTAAGCCGGGACATGTCAGCCGCGGCCGTGGAACGCCTCAAGCGTGAATCACCCGGCATGGCGGTCCAATACCGCGACCTCGCCGCCCATCCACTCGGCGATCTCACCGGGGGCGTATTCGCAGCCCATGCGCACGACGCGGGCACCAGTGATCTCGATCAGGCCGAACTGAGCGACCTGGCAGAAAGTGGGAAGGTCCTCGAGGAGTTCATGGCCAGCGATGTGATCGTGATGGGCGTCGCCTTCTACAATTTCACCGTCCCGAGCTCCCTCAAGGCTTGGATCGACCGGATCTGTGTCGTCGGAAAAACGTTCAGCTTTGGCGCCAGCGGCGTGGTCGGGCTGGCGCGCGGTAAGCGCGTGATCGTTCTTCTGGCGCGGGGCGGAATCTATGGCGAGGGATCGCCGAACGCGTGCCATGAACATGCGGAAACCTATTTGCGGTCCATCTTCTCGGTGCTCGGCATCGACAACCTGGAGGTGATCGCCGCCGACGGGGTCGACATCAGTCCTGAACTGCGCGCGGCCGCGCTGGCGCGCGCGATGGGCAGCATCGAGACGCTGGCGGCTTAGTCCCGATTGCCTATCGCCGGCCGTAAGGCGCGCAGCCATCCGGCCGATCGGCTGCCATTGATGAACCATGCGCATAAGCTCATGCGCATGCGTGGCCTTACGGAGCGACGGCCGACATAATAAATTCCAGGGGATCACGCTTCGTAAGGACGCAACCATATGACAGAAGAATCAGCGGCATCCGAAGCTCTCTCCGCTCGCCAGCAAGCCATCGTTCCCATCGCGGCCTTCGCCGCCACCGGCGACATCGGCCGGTTGACCACGGCCCTCGACCATGGACTCGACGCCGGCCTGACCGTGAGCGATACGCGGGAAATCCTGGTGCAGCTTTACGCGTACGCAGGTTTTCCGCGCAGCCTCAACGCCCTCGGCGCCTTCATGAAAGTGCTGGAATCGCGCAAGGAACGAGGCATTCGTGACGCGGCCGGACAGGCCCCGAGCCGCGCCATTCCCAAGGGCGACGCATTGCTTGCCGCGGGAACCGCCAACCAGACCCGTTTGGCGGGCGGCCCCGTGAAGGGACCAGTATTCGATTTCGCGCCGGCGATCGATGAATACATCAAGACACATGTGTTCGGTGACATCTTCGAGCGCGACAACCTCGACTGGCAAAGCCGGGAACTGGCGACGGTTGCCGTGTTGGCCGCGTTGCCGGGCGTGGAGCCGCAACTGCAAGCTCACATGCGCATCAGCATGAATATCGGCCTTTCGGCGAGCCAGTTAGGCCAACTCGGCCAGACGCTGGCCGATCGTGTGGACGCCGAAGCGGCGAGGCGAGCACGTGACGCCTTGGAGCGGCAGCTAGCCGCTGCGTAAGGGCGTTCACCCGGCCATGCGGGGGCCGGTGAAAAACTCCACCACGCTCCATGGCGCGCGGTCGTTGAAGAACAGCCTGAGATTCCGGTCCGACTCGGCCGCCGTGGCCGAGCTGCGAGGAAAGAGGTCCTCTTCGTACGCGAGGAGCGTGGCTTCGATGTCCCCTGGATGGGCGATGATGGCCTTCGCCAGTTCCGCGCCGTCGAACATGGCGAGGTTCGCACCTTCCCCGGCGAACGGTGACATCAGGTGCGCGGCATCTCCTAACAGGGTGACTCCGGGCACTCGCTCCCAGCGGTGATGGACGGGAAGGGCATAGATGGGGCGGGGCACGGGCGGGGTTTCGCTGCGCCGGATGAGCGTGGTCAATTCGGGTGCCCAGTCGTCGAACTCTTCCGCGATGCGTGCCAACGCGGTCGCCGGGTCGGAGAAGTCGATGCTGGCGATCCATTCCTCCGGCTCGTTCAAGGCCACGTAGGCATGCAGCGTGGCGTTGGCCTCCCGGTGGGCCAGGATGCCTTTGCCCGGCGCGATCGCCAGCAGCGAACCGCCACCCACTGCTTTCGCGGTGGCTCCATAGCGGTTGTCGCTGTCGAACAGGTACGTCTCGATAAAAGAGGTACCGACATAAGCGGGTGCGGCGTCGGAGAGAAGAGGGCGGACTTTCGACCAGGCGCCATCGGCACCCACGAGAAGACCGACGGTTGCCGTTGCGCCATTGGCGAAGGCGAGCGCGTGCCGACCGCCGTCCACCGGGTTCGCGGCGGTGAGCTTGTGTCCCCATTGAATCGTGCCGGCGGGAAGCGAGTCGAGCAGAATGCGGCGAAGGTCGCCTCGGTGCACTTCGGGCCGGCTGCCGTTGCCCTCGTCCAGGTCATCGAGCAGGACGATGCCATGCTTGTCGAGCACCCTCTGGGCATCGGCGCCCGCCTGGATGATCCCGAGGAACGCGTCGAAGAGGCCCGCCGCCTTGAGCGCGAGCTGGCCGTTGTACTCGTGGATATCGAGCAGTCCTCCCTGACCGCGGGCGTCTGCCGAGGTTTCCGCTTCGTAGACCGTCGTCGCGATGCCATGGACATGAAGCACCCTCGCAAGCGTCAGCCCACCCAGGCCCGCACCGATGATGGCGACAGGGGAGTTCATGAGGATGCTCCTCGCGTGAACCAGCGGGCGGCTGCGTCATCCAGGCCGCCGACATCGGGGACGCCTTCCGACACCCATGCGACGTATCCGTCCGGGCGTACCAACAAGGCACCCAGTCCGAAGGAATCCTTCGGACGTGCTGTGACATAAGCGATGTGACCGCCGTATTGGCCGGCGAACTTTTCGAGCGAGGCGTTCCCCACGAAATCAAAAAGGACACCACGGCCGTCATGCATCAGTCCACCCATCGTCCTGCCGTCGTCGAATTCGAACTCGGGAACACTGTGGCCCAGCAAGGGATGGCCCTCGCCGAAGGGATAGCGGGCGGAGATGCCCCATACCTTTCCAGCGAAATAGGTCGCGCCATCGCGCGTATCCATCAGGTCGCGGACGATCGCGTTCAGCGCGCGGGCGTGCGGCTCGGGTCGCATGATGGCGACCTGTGCGCGTGACCAGTCCAGGATCCTTTCGCCGATCGGGTGCCGCTCCGCGTGATAGCTGTCCAGCAAGTCGCCTGGTGCCTTGTTCCTGATGGCCGCGGCAAGCTTCCAGCCAAGGTTCATCGCATCGCCCAATCCCAGGTTGAGTCCCTGGCCGCCGAGTGGCGAATGGATGTGCGCGGCATCGCCTGCCAGGAAAACGCGGCCCTTGCGATAGACCGTGGCCTGTCGCGCGCGATCGGTCCACGTCGCCGCGATGTGCAAGGCGTCGATGCTCACATCGGTGTCGGAGATCCGTCGTAGAACGTCCTGCACGTGTTCCCGGGTGATGGGCGTGCCGGCCGCATGAAACGCACCGCCGTCGAAATCCTGCATCACCAGATGACCCGGTTGCGACTGCAAGTACATCCCGTAGGGCGTCGCGATGCGGCCCGGCTTCAGCTTCTCCGGATCGGCGATGTCCACTTTCGCCGTATAGCCGGTGAACTCCGGCTCGGTACCGGCGAATTCGAAGCCGCCCAGTTTGCGAACGGCACTGCGGCTTCCATCGCAACCCACGAGCCATCGGCCTTCGAAAGCCTGTTCGTGGGAATGGACGACAACCCCGTGCCCGGTCTGCTCGAAGCCCGTTACGGCCCGACCGCGCAGGATGCGGACGCCAAGGGTTTCCGCGCGCCGGGCCAGCACGGATTCGAGTTCTTCCATTTCCGATAGCAGATGGGAGGGTACCGAGCCCGGCAGACGATAGGGCCATCGGGCGGTGTCGATGTCGTCGTCATGAAAGGGGATGCCGGCGAAATGCCCCGCTTGCCGGCGTGGCCCCTGCCCGACATGTTGATGCGGACTCTGGATGCGCTTGTGGATCTGCAGTTCACGCAGCAGCCCGCGCCGGTGAAGGGCCTCGATCGTCGGCACCCAGAGCCCGCGCATCCCGAAGGGCACCCGTTTCAGCGGCGAGCAGGGGTCTTCCGTCCTTTCCAGCACCAGCACGGAGCACCGGACCAGGGCCAGTTCGCAGGCGAGGAACAGACCCACAGGGCCAGCGCCGGAGATGATCGCGTCGTAGTTTTCGTTGTCATGGAACGTCATTCCATAATATTGGAACGCCGTTCCATTTATGTCAATATATGGCACATGGGCAAACGTGCACGACGAGAAGAATCGCTATCGCGGGACCGCATCATCGAGGCATCGATCGCGCTCCTGGACAGCCGTGGAGAAGACGGGCTCACTTTTCGGGCGCTCTCCGAGCACTTGGCGACCGGGGCCGGCGCGATCTATTGGCACGTCGAGAACAAGGGCGACTTGCTGACCGCGGCCTGCGATGCGGTCGTCGCGCGCACGATGGCGCCCTGCGCGGCCGGAGCCTCGCCTGAAGACACCATCCGCGCTTTGGCCCTCGGCCTGTTCGACGCGATAGACGCGCATCCCTGGGTGGGCTCGACACTCACCCGCGCGGCGGGGCAGGCGCCCATGCTGAGGATCGTCGAGTGCCTGGGCCAGCAGGTTCGAGCCCTCGGCCTGTCCGATGAAGACCAGTGGACGGCGGCCTCGGCACTGTTGCACTACATCCTGGGCGTTGCCGGGCAGAACGCCGCCAACACGCAATTCGCCCGCACGCACGACATCGACCGCTCCGATTTCCTGGACGCGATGGCGACGGTCTGGTCCCAACTCGATCCGAACGAATATCCCTTCACGCGCAGTGTCGCCGGCCGCATGCGCGAGCACGACGACCGCGCGGATTTCCTCGCGGGGGTCGATCTCATCCTGGGTGGCATCGCGGCGCGGGGCGGGCGCTGACGTACGCGTTTCCGACCGGTTCGACACATCCCGCCGGTGTGGTTAAAGTCGCGGGCGACGCCACCCCGACCACGGAGAAGCGAGATGACCGACGGTAAATTCACGAACTGTCTCTTGTTCCATGGCAATGAAGCGCGCGAGGCCGCGGAGTTCTACGCGGCGACTTTCCCGGACAGCCATGTGGACGCCTCGACGGATCATCCCGGCGGCCCGCCGGGCACCGAGTTGATCGTCGAGTTCACCGTGCTCGGCCAGGCCTTCGTCGGCATCAACGGTGGACCGGACGTCAAGGCCAACGAATCGGTCAGCTTCATGGTCCTGACCGACGACCAGGCCGAGACGGATCGCTACTGGAACGCGATCGTCGGCGGTGGCGGCAAGGAGAATGCCTGTGGCTGGTGCAAGGACCGCTGGGGCTACTCCTGGCAGATCACGCCACGCGCCTTGCTCGCGGCGATGAGCCATCCCGATCGCGCCGCCGCCAAGCGCGCGATGGAGGCGATGATGTCGATGCACAAGATCGATATCGCGAAGATCGAGGCGGCCGTTCGCGGCGGTTAGTCGACCTTCCGTTTGCCACCCCGCACGGGACGCATCATGACGACGGTATCTTCCGGTTGAAGAACCCTGCCGTCTTCGGAACGCGGCCGCATTTTCGCGAGGGGGCGCCCCGCGTGACGGTCCACGAGAGAAACGTGCCGTTCGCCCGGTTCGAAGAAGAAATCCTCGCCCCATTGCCTTAACGCGACGAGCAGGGGAAACAGGCCGCGTCCTTTTTCGGTGAGCACATATTCCTGGTAGGCGCCGCCGTCCGAGGCGGGCACCGCCTCCATGATGCCGTAAGCCACCAGGTGCTTCAGCCGGGCCGCCAGGATGTTCTTGGCGAGGCCAAGGCTCTTCTGGAATTCGCCGAAGCGGCGCAGCCCGCCGAACGCGTCGCGGACGATCAATAACGACCAGCCATCGCCGATCGCGTCGAGCGGGCGCGCGACGCCGCACGCGGAGTCTTCATGGGTGATTCTCTTGACCATGGTTGCAAGGTAAAACCTTGTCTGCTAAAAGACAAATGGTTTCATATTGAAACCATAATTCCTCAAAGGATTTCCCATGATCCGCTCCGATGCATCCTTCGACGGCACGTTTCCCTTCATGCCTCGATTCACCCAGGCCGCGGGGTTCCGCATGCATTACGTGGACGAGGGGCCGCGCGATGGGGAGGTCGTCCTGTGCCTGCACGGCGAGCCGACATGGGGCTATCTGTTCCGCCACCTCGTGCGGGCGCTGGCCGGAACACACAGGGTCGTGGTTCCCGATCACATGGGTTTCGGCAAGAGCGAGACGCCGGCGAACCGCACCTACTGGCTGCAGGATCACATCGACAACCTCGAACACTTCGTGCTGTCGCTGGACCTGGCGGCGATAACGCTGGTTCTCCACGACTTCGGCGGCCCCGTCGGCATGGGCCTCGCCGCGCGTCACCCCGGGCGCATTCGCCGCGTCGTCACGACCAATGGCCCGACCCCTTTCGGGCAAGCCGGACTCGGCGAGCACCTGCTGGCGAACGCCCGATCGTCGCCATGGTTCCAGTGGATCGTGGAGGCCGACTCGCACGGTCGTCTCGAGAACGTACTGGGCGAATTGCGCTTCAACATATTGAGCACGTTGAAGCTCAACGGTTTCGAGAACCATGCGTTGATCGGCGATACATGGTTGCGCGCCTATGGATCGCACTTCGAAACGCCCGCGGATTGCGCGGGTGCGATCGGTTGGGCCAAGGGTTTCGCCACGGGTGCGCATCGTTTCGAGGTTCCCGACGCCGACGCCGTGCGCGCGCTTTCATCGAGGCCCGCGCTGGCGATCTGGGGGACGGCCGACCGTACCTTGCAGGCGGAGCATTTCCTTCCGCTCTTCAGCGAAGTGTTTCCAGACGCGCCCGTGCACACACTCGACGGTGTCGGGCACTACAGCCTGGAGGACGCGCCAGGGCCGATCGGCCGGTTAATCGTCGAATTCCTGGCGCGAACCTGATCACTCTGGCCGTGTCGCCACGCCGTCCAGTTCCGTCATCACGTCCTCGGGCAACTCCAAAGCCGAGGCGGCAAGGTTCTCGCGAAGGTGCGCGACGGACGAGGTGCCCGGAATCAGGAGGATGTTCGGAGCGCGACGAAGCAGCCAGGCGAGCGCCACCTGCATCGGCGTGGCGTCGAGTCGCTGGGCGACCCCGGAAAGAACGGACGACTGCAACGGGCTGAAACCACCCAGCGGGAAGAACGGCACATAGGCGATGTCTTGGCGGGCGAGTTCGTCGATGAGCGCGTCGTCGCCCCGATGCGCGAGGTTGTACTGGTTCTGCACGCACACGATGTCGCAGATGCGCCGTCCCTCCGCGACCTGCGTCGAGGTGACATTGCTCAGCCCGATACGACGCACGAGGCCTTGCCGCTGGAGTTCGGCCAAGACGGTGAGGGGTGCCTCGATCGAGCCTTCGGCGGGACCGTGCACATCGAACATGATTCGCAGGTTGACCACGTCGAGCACGTCGACGCCGAGGTTGCGCAGGTTGTCGTGGACCGCCTGGGTGAGCTCCTTCGCCGAGAAGGCCGGGCGCCATGACTTATCCTCGCCTCGCAGGGCGCCGATCTTGGTGACGATGACGAGGTCGTCGGGGTAGGGCGCGAGCGCTTCGCGGATCAGGCGATTCGTGACATGCGGACCGTAGAAGTCGCTGGTGTCGACATGGTTCACGCCGGAAGCGATGGCTTCGCGCAACACGGCCACCGCCGCGTCATGGTCCTTGGGTGGGCCGAACACGCCGGGGCCGGCGAGTTGCATGGCGCCGTAGCCCAGGCGCTTCACCCGGCGGTCGCCGAGGGTGAATGTTCCGGCGCGGTCGATGCTGGACATGGTGGTATCTCTTCGTGTGCGGATGAACCTTCAAGGTAGCCGCTCTCCACCGCTTCGATAATCCGGCACAATCCGTACGGGCTGTACGGAACGGCGAACGATGAAAGTCGACCTGAACGATCTGAACGCATTCGTCGCGGTGGCCCGTGCCGGTGGATTCCGTGAGGCCGCGCGGGTGAACGGGACCAGCGCGTCCAGCCTCAGCGAGGCGGTGCGCCGCCTTGAGGCGCAGACGGGCGTCCGCCTGCTCAACCGGACGACCCGAAGCGTCGCCCCCACCGATGCGGGCAAGGGTTTGTTGTCGCGGTTGGGCCCCGCATTGACCGAAGTGGAAGCGGCGCTCGAGACGGTGAACGACTTTCGCGACAGGCCAGCGGGGACGCTTCGCCTGAACGTGCCCGTGGTCGCCGCACGACTGGTGCTGCCCGCGATCGTGCCGCCGTTCCTCGCCGCCTATCCGGACATCCGCCTCGAGATCGTCGCCGAGGAGAATTTCGTCGACATCCTCGAAGCTGGATGCGACGCCGGCATTCGCTACGACGAGCGCCTGGAACAAGACATGATCGCCGTGCCGATAGGGCCTCGCGTGCAGCGTTTCGCCACGGCCGCGGCGCCGTCGTACCTCGCGCGTCGTGGTCGCCCGGAACATCCGCACGACCTTCTCGAACATGCCTGCCTGCGGGGCCGGTTCCCCAGCGGAACGATTCCACCGTGGGAGTTCGAACGCGATGGCGAGGTCGTTCGGGTCGACCCTGCCGGACCGTTGATCGTGCGGATCGGCGGCGGTGCCGATCTCAATGTCGAGGCCGCTCTCGCCGGCACAGGCATCATCTACCTGTTCGAGGACTGGCTTCGTCCGTACCTCGACAGTGGCGCGCTCGAACCGATCCTCCAGCCTTGGTGGCAGAGCTTTTCCGGACCCTTCCTCTATTACCCCGGGCGGCGACTCGTGCCGCCGCCGCTCAAGGCTTTCGTCGACTTCGTTCGTGCCTCCGCCTCCAGGTAGGCGCAAAACATATCGGCCATGGCATCGGCATACGCCTCGATCTCCGCGTGCGTGCGTGGCGTTTCCGAAAACTGCTTGCCCACCGCGCTGAACGTCGTGGTGATCAGGTCCCCGGCGAGCATGCGGAGCGCCTCCGGAGCATCCGGCAGTGCTTCCCGCATGAAAAGCCTGATCGTACGTTCGCCCGCTGCCTTCGCCTCTCGCGCTTCGGGCGCATCACGATAAAGCGGAGCTGCATCGTTGAGGGCCACGCGCATCGTGGCCTCTTCGCACTCGGAATGGATAAAAGCGTGGACGAGGGTGCGCAGGCGTGTGAGCGGCGGGTGGCGCGTGTCCTCGAGGATCTCGCATAGCAGGTTCGTCGTCTGTCGCCATTCATCGCTTTGCAGGCGAAAGAGGATGGCCGCCTTGTTCGGAAAATACTGGTAAAGCGAACCGATGCTGACGCCCGCTTTTTCGGCCACCCGTGCCGTGGTGAAGCGGTGCGCGCCTTCCTTGGCCAAAACCTGAGCCGCGGCTTCCAGGATGGTGGCGACAAGCCCGGACGAGCGGGCCTGCTTGGGCTGTTTTCGCGAGGAAATAGGCGGATTTCTGCGTTCGGTCATGGGCGGCGCCGTAATGCGATTAGAAAACGCGATTAAACCATCGCATTCTAATCCGGCGCGAACCCAAGCGCATTTCAGACCGGAGAAACCGCATGTCCACCCTTACCGCCACGCCGCTCGCCACGCTGATCGACCGCTTGTTCCACGAGGCGGACCAGACCTCCCCGGCAAGCGCCCCCGCCATCGCCGAGCTCTCGCGCGACGACCATGAGCGCCTCATGCGCAGCACGACCGAATACCTGGACTTCTATGGACGCCTGAAGGACATGCCGCTGGCCGTTTCCCGCGAGACGGGCAAGCTGCTCTACATGCTGGCACGCGGAAGCGGCGCGCGGACGATCGTCGAGTTCGGCACTTCGTTCGGCATCTCGACCCTGCATCTCGCCGCCGCCTTGCGCGACAACGGTGGCGGCCGTCTCATCACGACCGAGTTCGAGCCGTCCAAGGTGGCGCGGGCCCGGGACAACCTCATTGCCGGTGGTCTCGCCGACCTGGTAGAGATTCGCGAGGGCGACGCACTGGAGACGTTGGCCACCGGCCTTCCCGAGACCATCGACCTGCTCTTGCTCGATGGTGCCAAGGCTCTCTATCCCGCGGTCCTCGACCTGGTGGAAAGCCGCTTGAGGCAGGGCGCCTTCATCGTCGCCGACAACGCCGATTACAGCCCCGACTATGTGGCACGCGTGCGTTCGCCGGCACGTGGCTACCTGTCCATGCCCTTCGACGAGGATGTCGAGTTGTCCGTGCGGATCGGAGGTTGATGTCATCTTCGTGATGCCTTGTCCCCCTCTAAGGCATCATGAAGCATACAAGTATGCACAGAGGGGACGGAGCATGACGAAGGTACGTGTCGCTGGATTCACCTTGTCGCTGGACGGCTTCGCGGCCGGACCCGAGCAAAGCCTGGATCAACCCCTCGGGCTGGGAGGCGAGGCGCTGCACCGATGGCTGGTCGGTACGAAAACCTTCCATGCGATGACGGGCGAGGAAGGTGGCACGTCGGGGGTCGACGAGACGTATGCCGCGCGATCCATGCAAGGCATGGGCGCCTGGATTCTCGGCCGCAACATGTTCGGTCCCGTTCGCGGCGCATGGCCCGACGACCGCTGGAAGGGTTGGTGGGGCGATACACCGCCCTATCATTGCCCTGTCTTCGTCCTGACACGGCATGCGCGGGCGCCGGTCGAGATGGAAGGCGGCACGGTCTTCCATTTCGTCACCGGTGGCATCGACGAAGCACTGGCGTCAGCCAGGAAAGCAGCCGGCGCAGCCGACATCCGCATCGGCGGCGGCGCCTCGACCGTCCGCCAATACTTGCAAGCCGGCGTGATCGACGAGTTGCACCTGGCCATCTCGCCGGTGCTGCTAGGCCGGGGCGAGGCCTTGTTCACGGGCATCGATCTTCCCGCCCTGGGCTATGCGGTGGTCGAACATGCCCAGGGTGAGAACGCCATGCACGTGGTGCTGGCTCGTCAAACGCCCCCGAAATAAGCCGGCTGGTCGATATCGGCAAGCAGCCCCGGCTGCGTCGGTTGCCAGCCGAGCTGCGCGCGCGTCCGTTCGCTCGATGTCGGCGCGTCGATCCCGGTGAACATGGCGAACCAGCCGAAGTGGGCCTTCGCTTCCTCGACTGTCTTGCTTGCGACGGGAACGCCCAGGCGGCGGCCGATCACCGCGGCGATGTCCCGGAACGGTACGCCTTCTTCGGCGATGGCGTGAAACCGGCCGCCGATCGCATTGGCATCCAGGGCGAGGCGGTACAGGCGCGCGGCGTCCATGCGATGCACGGCAGGCCACCGGTTGGTTCCCTCGTCGATATATGCGGCCACGCCTTTCTCGCGAGCGAACTGGATGAGGCGAGGCACGAACCCGTGATCTCCTTCGCCATGCACGGACGGAGGAAGGCGAACCACCGATGCGTGCACGCCACGCGCCGCGAGTTCGAACGCCGTCGTTTCCGAGGCGCGCGGATAGGTGCTGGATGTCGGCACCGGGCCATCTTCTTCCGTGGCGAGACGACCATGGGCGAGATGCGCGACGCCGGAGGTGACCAGCAGGGGGCGCTGCGAGCCCTGGAGGGCGTCGCCGAGCGCAAGGATGGCGGCGCGGTCCATCGCGCAGTTTTCCGCGAAGCGGGAGAAGTCGTGGTTGAAGCCCGCGTGGATCACGGCATCCGCCATGGACGCCCCGCGGCGCAGGCTGTCCAGATCCTCCAGCGAGCCGCGATGCACCTCCGCACCCGCCTCGCGCAGTGACGCAGCGCCTGCATCGGAGCGGGCGAGGCCGAGCACGGCATGTCCCGCATTTCGCAATTCCTTCACGACGGCCGAGCCGACGAAACCCGTTGCACCTGTCACGAACACACGCATGGAAATCTCCCGTCGATCGAATGATGGGCGTACTCTCCGCAGATGATCGATCGGGGTGAAGTAGTGACGTTATACGGGTATGGGAACTAATACGATGAGTGTGCCGCTCGCCAGGAACAACGCGCTGGGAGAGTTCCTGAGGGACCGCCGCGAGAAGCTCGATGCGGCCGCCCTGGGATTCCCGTCGGTACGGCGGCGCACGCCGGGCTTGCGCCGTGAAGAAGTCGCCCAACGCGCCAACGTCAGCGCCACCTGGTACACGTGGCTCGAACAGGGAAGGGGTGGCGCTCCATCGGCCGACGTGCTCGACCGCATCGCGCGTGCGCTCATGCTTACCGATGTCGAACGCGAGCATCTCTTCCTGCTCGGCCTGGGCCGGCCGCCGGAGGTTCGCTATCAGGCGAAGGGGGACGTGACGCCGCGCTTGCAGCGCGTGCTCGACGCCTTCGACCTCAGCCCGGCCATCGTGCGTACCGCCACGTGGGACGTGGTCGCCTGGAACCGCGCCGCGGCGGCGGTGTTGACCGATTACGGCGAACTCATGGCCGCGGACCGCAACATCTTGCGCCTGATCTTCTCCCATTCCCGCGTCAGGGAGCGGCAGCTCGACTGGGAAAGCGTCGCGCGTTTCGTCGTCGCATCGTTCCGTGCGGACGTCGCGCGCGCGGGGGCATCCAGGGAGATCGAATCCTTCGTCGCCGAGTTGCGTGGCGAGAGCGCCGAGTTCGACGCGATGTGGCGTAATCACGACGTCGGCCACCATGGCGGAGGCACGAAGATCTTTCGTCACTCGGATGGCGGACTGTTGACGTTGGAATACTCCGCGTTCACGGTCGATGGCCGGCCCGATCTCAGCATGATCGTATACAACCCGGCCGCGCCCGCGGACGCGGCGCGCATAAGGGCGCTCCTCGCCGCATCGCCGGATTGAAGAAGGGTTGCCAATCCCCCGGGTGACACCATGTGGTGGGCTTGCACCTTCGAAACCCCTTCAGGAGAACCACCATGGCGCAACCCGCGCTATTCAAGCCGATCCAGGTACGTCGCCTGGAGTTGCCCAACCGTATCGTCATCGCACCCATGTGCCAGTACTCGGCAGAGGACGGCCGGATGACCGATTGGCACCAGATGCACCTCGGCCAGCTCGCCATGTCCGGCGCATCGCTGCTGACGATCGAGGCGACGGGCGTGCTGCCCGAAGGCCGCATCAGCTGGGGCGACGTCGGCCTGTACGACGACGCGACCGAGGAAGCGATGCGGCGCACCCTCGAAAGCGTCCGCCGCTGGTCGCACACCGCGATCGGCATCCAGCTCGGCCACGCGGGGCGCAAGGCATCCACGGAGGTCCCCTGGGCGGGTGGGCACCAGCTCCCGCCGGACGATCCGCACGGGTGGCAGACGGTCGCGCCATCCGCCGTACCGTTCAACGAGGGCGACGTGACCCCCGTGGCCCTGGATCGCGAGGGCATGGTCCGTATCCGCGATGCCTTCGCGGCGGCGGCGGTCCGCGCAGCGCGCCTGGGCCTGGATTTCGTCCAGCTGCACGGCGCGCACGGTTACCTGTTGCACCAGTTCCTCTCGCCCTTGTCGAACCGGCGCACCGACGAATACGGCGGCTCGTTGGAGAACCGCATGCGGTTCCCGCTCGAGGTCTTCGAGGCGGTGCGCGCGGCATTCCCCGTCGACCGTGCGGTCACCATGCGCGTATCGGCCACCGACTGGGTGGAAGGCGGCTGGGACCTGGAGCAGACGATCGCCTTCGCCAAGGCGCTGGAAGCGCGTGGCTGCGATGCCATCCATGTTTCCACCGGCGGGCTCCACCCCGCGCAGCGCATCCCGGTCGGCCCGAGTTACCAGGTGCCGTTCGCGCGTGCCGTGAAGCAGGCGGTGAAGATGCCCGTGGTGGCGGTCGGTCTCATCACCAGCCCCGAACAAGCCGAGGCGATCGTCGCCACGGGCGACGCGGACATGGTGGCACTGGCGCGCACGATCCTCTACGACCCCCGCTGGCCTTGGCATGCGGCGGCCGAGTTGGGGGCCACCGTGCTCCCGCCAAAGCAGTACCTGCGGTCGCAACCGGCACGGCACCGTCACCTGTTCGGCGTCGATGGGCCGGTGGGGCCGACGGCGTCGTGGGAGCGCGACGAGAACGGCGCGTACTGGTGAGGTGACGGAGCGGCTGCGACAAGATGATGCAAGTCGTCCTGTCGCAGCCGTCGTTACACTGGGTGCTCCCTCCAGCAAGGAGCGCGAGCATGGCGGCGCCCATTCCCCCGTTCACGCACGAAACCGCCGTCCAGAAGGTCCGCCTGGCCGAGGACGGATGGAACAGCCGCAACCCCGAGAAGGTGGCGCTGGCGTACACGCCGGATAGCCGCTGGCGCAATCGCGCGGAGTTCGTCAACGGACGGGCCGACATCGTCGCCTTCCTCACCCGAAAATGGGCGAAGGAGCATGAATACCGCTTGATCAAGGAACTCTGGGCCTTCACCGGCGACCGCATCGCCGTGCGTTTCGCCTATGAATGGCACGACGACAGCGGCAACTGGTTCCGGTCCTATGGCAACGAGAACTGGGAATTCGACGACGTGGGCGAGATGCACCATCGCTACGCCTGCATCAACGACTTGCCGATCAAGGAAAGCGAGCGCAAGTTCCATTGGCCACTCGGCCGCCGCCCCGACGACCATCCGGGGCTGTCGGATCTCGGCCTCTGATATCTTCCCCGGCTTGCGTGGACACGAGGCCGACGATTCATGAGCAAAGAACCCAAGCGTTGCGCCTGGGCGGGAACGGACCCGCTATACCTGGAATATCACGACATGGAATGGGGCGTGCCACTGCACGACTCGCGCATGCTGTGGGAGCAATTGATGCTGGAGGGTTTCCAGGCCGGCCTGTCGTGGATCACCATCCTGCGCAAACGGGAGAACTTCCGAAAGGCGTTCAAGGGATTCGACCCCGCCAAGGTCGCCCGCTTCGGCGAGAAGGACATCCTGCGACTACTCGACGATCCGGGAATCGTCCGCTCGCGGGCCAAGATCGAGGCCACGATCGAGGGCGCGCGCATTTATGAGGACATGAGCGCCCGTGGAGAGGACTTCGACCGTTATTGCTGGTCGTTCACCGGCGGCAAGGTGCTGCGTGGGGATGGCCGTACGGTACAGGCGCAGACGCCGCTCTCCGTCACCATCTCGAAAGACCTGAAGAAGCGCGGCTTCAAGTTCGTGGGACCGACGATCACCTATGCCTGGATGCAGGCGGTGGGAATCGTGGACGATCATGCGCTGGGGTGTTTCAGGCGCTGAGGGGGACATCGCGGACAGGGTCCGCTCCCACCAGGCATGCTTATGGAAAGGTTCGGTCCCACCAGGGCATGGGTACGGTGGGGTCCGCTCCCACTGGCGCGGGGCTGGTGGCGTAGAATTCCCCGTTCCGCATACCGGGTTGCCGCCTTGCTTCCGACCGACGCCATTCCGTCCGCCAGCCACGCCATGTTCGACGAGGCCGATCGCGCGTGGATGGCCCGCGCGCTCGAACTGGCCGTGCATGCGCGCGATGCCGAAGGCGAGGTACCGGTCGGCGCCGTGGTCGTGCTCGATGGCGTAGCGGTCGGCGAGGGCTGGAACCGGAACATCACGCTCAACGATCCCACCGCGCATGCGGAGATCCAGGCCCTGCGCGCGGCGGGCGAGACGCTTTCGAACTACCGGTTTCCCGGGGCCACGCTCTACGTCACCCTGGAGCCGTGCGCGATGTGCGCGATGGCGATGGTGCACGCGCGCATCGCCCGCGTGGTGTTCGGGGCCACCGATCCGAAGACCGGGGCGGCAGGCAGCGTTTTCGACACCCTGGTGTCGCCCCGGCACAACCATCGCGTCGAGGTGACGGGTGGCCTGGAAGCCGAGGCGGCGGGCGATCTGCTGCGCCGCTTTTTCCGCGACAGGCGCTAGGCGTACGGCGCCAGTGCTTCAGCGCAGGAGCGCTCGATCTTCAGCGAGATCAGGCCGTCGGCTCGCGTCACGCCAAGGTTCACCGAGGCGATGGGCAGGCCGCGGCGCGATGCCTCGAGCACGAACCGGTAGCCCGAATAAACCATCAGCGACGAGCCCACGACCAGCATGGCATCGGCCCGGCCCAGGTGCGCCCACGCGGTGTCCACGCGGGCGCGGGGCACGTTCTCGCCGAAGAAGACGACGTCCGGCTTGAGGATGCCGCCACACACCGTGCAGGGCGGAATGGAAAACGCGGAGAAATCGACTTCATCGAGATCGGCGTCGCCGTCCGGCGCGATGGTGGCCTGCAAGGCCATCCACGTGGGGTTGGCCTCTTCCAGGCGCGATTGCATGGCCTCGCGCGTGGTGAGGTCGCCGCATTGCATGCAACGCACGCGATCGAGCCGGCCATGCAGGTCGACGACATTCAGGCTGCCGGCTCGTTCGTGCAGGCCATCGACGTTTTGCGTGAGCAGCAGTTCGATGCGGCCCGCGCGCTCCATGGCGGCCAGGGCGCGATGCGCCACGTTTGGCGCGACACCGGCGAAGTGGCGCCAGCCGATCATGCCGCGCGCCCAATAGCGAGCCCGCGCGGCAGGCCCGCTCATGAATGCCTGCAACGTCATCGGCGGACTTCGTTTCCACGCCCCGCGGTCGTCGCGATAATCGGGAATGCCCGAATCGGTGCTGATGCCCGCGCCGGTCAGGACGAACAAGCGAGGATACGCGTCGACGAATCCGCGCAGCGGGTCCGCGATGGCGGTGTCGAGGGAGGGCAGGGTACTCACGACCCGGGACTATAGCCCATCGGCCCGGCGTGTTCCCGAAGGGCCTGCAGCACCTGGCCGGCATCGTCGGCGAAGCGCAGGATCGCCTGGTCGAGGTAGCGGTTGCGCCCTTGCCCGAGCTCCCGTTCGAGCGCCAGCCCCACGCAGGACAATTCGGTGGCCTCGGCCATGCCGAGGGCGCCCGATACCCTGTGCAGCCAGGTTTGCAGGTGGCCGGTTCCCGGCTCGCCGAGCAGCGCCCCGAGGCCGGCGAGGTCGCTGCTCAGCGCGCGGTCGAGTGCGGCGATCACTTCCCGCAGCGCGTGTTCGCCACCGAGCGTGGAACGCAAGGCCTCCACGTCGATGCGTGGTGGCACGCGCGGCCGTTCGAAGGCGAGTTCGACGATGATCCGGTTGCCGATGTCCGCGTCCCATTCACGATGGACCACGCCGCCGACGGCGGCGACCATCCTCGCCACCTCGTCCAGGCAGGCATGGTCGTCCGCCGTGGGCCTGTGTTCGTCGGCCACCGTGAAATGCACGATCTGCGTCGCCGCGTCGTCGCCGACGACGTCCACGTGTAGCGCGACATACCGTGTACAGGCATGGAGCGCGTGTTCCAGCAGCAGGGACAGCGCACGGCCAAGTGCGGAAAACGGACCGTGCAGGTCGCCGTCGAGCGCCGGGTCGATCTCGAAGTCGAGCCGGATGCCGCGTACGAGCGCGTCCCGCGCGTAGTGGCGGCCAACCCTGCCCAGTAGTTGCGGCAGGCTGGTGCTGGCCTCGATGCGCCGTCGTGAAGCGACGGTCCCGCGGTGCTTCCACCATGCGGCGATGCGATGCAGGAGTGGCATCGGAAGGCGCGATGTGCTCAACTCTGCGGCCCGCCCACGATGCTCCAGACCGGCACGTGGGTGGTTGGACAAGCAAGAAAGGATGGATCACTCATGGTCTACCGCGTCATTCTGGCGGACGATCACCCCGTCGTGTTGAAGGGCCTCAGCCTCGCCCTGGCCAAAGACGGCCTCGCGACGGTGGTAGGCGAAGCCCAGTCGCCGGCCGAACTCCTCGACCTGCTCGCAGTGACGCCCTGCGACGCGCTGATCACCGATTTCAGCATGCCCGCCCCGGGGCAGGATGGTCTCGTCCTGTTGCACGAGATACGCCGGCGACATCCCACGCTTCCGGTGATGGTGATCACGACGTTGGCCAATCCGGCGTTGTATCGCGAAATCATCGGGACAGGTGTGCTCGGCCTCATCGGCAAGTCCGGCGACACCCGGGAAATTCCCGAGGCGTTGATGGAAATCCTGTCGAATCATGTCTACCTCGGTAGTTCGGTGCGCGATCTGGTCGCCACGCCACATGGCGAGCCACTGGGCAAGTCCGGGACGCTGGCCGACCTTTCACCGCGCGAACTGAAGATCCTGCGGCTGTTCGCGGCCGGTAACAGCGTCACCGATATCGCCAAGGCGACCGGGCGTGGATTGTCGACCGTCAGCCAGCAGAAATCGAACGCGATGCGAAAGTTGCGACTGGACACGGATGCCGAAATTTTCGAATACATCGAGCGGCTGCGCTTGTGATGCGCCATCGCCAGGCACAACGATAACCATCGCCGGACGCGACGGACATGGAAGATTTCTTAAAACACGTCGTATGCTTGGGGACCGGATCCCAGGAGAGCCATGGTGAGTGCCAAGATCAGCCCACTCGCGGGAAAGCCCGCGACGGAGAGCCAGCCTGTCGACGTGGCGGCCTTGCTCGCCGCCTACCACGACCTCAAGCCCGAGCCATCCGTGCCCGAACAGAGGGTGGTCTTCGGCACGTCGGGTCATCGGGGGTCTTCGTTCGACCGTTCATTCAATGAATGGCACGTGCTGGCCGTGGTCCAGGCGATTTGTGAATATCGTGCGAAGGATGGCGTCGATGGTCCGGTGTTCGTCGGCATCGACACCCATGCGTTGTCCGGTCCGGCTTTTGAAAGCACCCTGGAAGTGCTGGCCGGAAACGGCGTGGAGACGCAGGTATCCGCCGGCGGCGAGTTCACGCCGACACCCGCGGTGTCTCACGCCATCCTGGTCCACAACCGCGGCCGCGACACCGGCCGCGCGGATGGCATCGTCATCACCCCGTCGCACAATCCGCCCGACAGTGGCGGTATCAAGTACAACCCCCCGCATGGCGGTCCCGCGGATACCGACGCCACCTCGTGGATCGCGGCGCGTGCCAACGCCTTGATCGAAGGCGGCCTGCGCGAGGTGAAACGCATTCCCTTCGCCCAGGCCCGCAAGGCCGGAAGCACGCACGAATTCGATTTCCTGCAACGCTACGTCGGCGACCTGGACGACGTGCTCGACCTGGAAATCATCCGCGCGAAGGGCGTGCGCATGGGCGTCGATCCGCTCGGTGGCGCGGGCGTCCATTACTGGAGCGCGATCGGCGAGCGCTATGGCCTGAACCTCACGGTGGTGAGCGAGACCGTCGACCCGACGTTCTCGTTCATGTCGCTCGACTGGGATGGCCGCGTGCGCATGGACCCATCGTCCTCGTATGCGATGCAACGGCTGATCGGCCTGAAGGACAAGTTCGACGTGGCCTTCGCCTGTGACACGGACCACGACCGGCATGGCGTCGTCGCGCCGAGTTCGGGCCTGATGCAGGCCAATCATTATCTCGCGGCCGCGGCCTGGTATCTGTTCCAGAATCGCCCCGGCTGGCGTGCCGACGCGGCCATCGGCAAGACCGCCGTGAGCACCGCGCTGCTCGACCGCATCGCCGGGCACCTGGGCCGCCCGTTGCGCGAGGTGCCGGTGGGCTTCAAGTATTTCGTCGCGGGCCTGTACGACGGCAGCCTCGGCTTTGGCTGCGAGGAGAGCGCCGGCGCGTCGTTCCTGGCCAAGGATGCGTCGGCATGGTCCACCGACAAGGACGGCATCGTGGCGGCCTTGCTTGCCGGCGAGATGACGGCTCGCCTCGGCAAGGACCCGGGTGAGTTGTATTCGGACATCACCAGGCAGCTGGGCGAACCAGCCAACGCGCGCATCGACGCCCCGGCCAACCATGCGCAGAAGGCGAAGCTGTCGAAGCTGGCGCCGGAGCAGGTCACTTCCCGGACCCTCGCGGGCGATCCGATCGTCGAGGTGACCAACAAGGCGGGCGGCCAGGCCATAGGCGGCATCAAGGTGATCTCGGCGAACGGCTGGTTCGCCGCGCGTCCGTCGGGCACCGAGGACATCTACAAGGTCTATGGCGAGAGCTTCCGCGGCAAGGAGCATCTGCAGACCGTCCTCGCCGAGGCCCAGGCGATGGTCGACCGCGCTCTTTCCGGCTGATACCGAGGTTCCGATGTCCAACGACAACACGCCGATCAAGGTCCTGGTCGGCTCGCGCAATCCGGTCAAGATCGGCGCCGTGCGTAACGCGCTGGCGCCGCTGTTCCCCGGCCGCCTGGTCGAGTGCGAGGGCATGCACGCGCCTTCGGGCGTTCACGACCAGCCCATGTCCGCCGCGGAAACCCGCGAGGGCGCGATCAATCGCATGAACTTCTGCCGGCAGCATGGCGAGGCCGATTTCTACGTCGCGCTGGAAGGCGGCGTCGATGTCACCGAGGATGGTCCCGGTACGTTCGGCTATGTCGCCATCGCGAACGGTGTCGACGTATCGGTAGGGTGCAGCGCGTGGCTGCCCCTGCCGCCTGCGGTCTACGAAGCCCTGCTCGAAGGCGAGGAACTCGGCGACGTGATGGACCGCCTGTTCGACACGGTGAACATCAAGCAGCAGGGCGGCGCCATCGGCCTGGTCACCAACGGCCATGCGACACGCGAGAGCGCGTACACACAGGCGATGGTGCTGGCGATGGCGCCGTTCCTCCATCCGGAACTCTACGGGCTCCGGCCTGCCGTCTGACCGCCCTGCGTCAGCGCATGCCGCCCGAGGCGATGATCAGTTCGCCGGTGATCCAGCGCGCGTCGTCCGAGGCCAGGAAGGCGACGATGGGGGCGATGTCGTCCACCTGGCCGACACGGCCGAGCGGCGTCTGGCTGACCGCGAAGGCCTCGAAGTCGGAACCCTCGATGCCTGCCGCCTTCACGCCTTCGGTGATCACCATGCCCGGGTTCACCGCGTTCACGCGGATACCGCGCGGACCCAGTTCGCGGGCGAGCACGCCCGTGATCGCGTCCACCGCACCCTTGGTACCGGTGTAGACGGCGCTCTCGGGCGGCGTGATGCGGGTGGCGGTGGAACCGATGTTGACGATGCTGGCACCCTTGTCCAGGTGCTTCACGGCCGCTTGGGTGACAAGGAGCGTGCCGAGCACGTTGATGTCGAAGGTGCGGCGGTACAGCTCCTCGGTCGTCACCTCGATCGAGGCGAACTCGTAGACGCCGGAGTTGTTCACCAGGACGTCCAGACGGCCGAAATGCTCGATGGTTTTAGCGACGAGGTTTTCCGCGTCCGCTTGCTTGGAGACATCGCCACCCACGGCCACGGCCTTGCCACCGGCCGCCTCGATCTCGGCCACGACCTTGTCGGCGCCGGCCTTGCTGGAGGCGTAGTTCACGATCACCGATGCGCCTTCGGCCGCCAGCGCCTTGGCGATGCCCGCGCCGATGCCCTTGGATGCGCCGGTGACCAGTGCGACCTTGTCTTTGAGCTTGCTCATGTTGATGTTCCTTGGACTAAGTGAGAGTCCGCCCAACGGGCGGTCGGCCCCGATGTGGGGCCCTGCACCGATCCATGGGGACGAGGGCGCGCGGGCTGTCATACCTCCCGGCTCATAACACTTATGCCGCCAAGGCAATGGTGATTGGGAAAGACGTACTTGAAAGGCGCGAACGGCGCCTTATTCATGTTCCGGTCGAGGTGACGGCAGCATGCCGCCCACCCAATCGCCATCGGAATCCCCACATGAACAGTTCCACCGCGCTCGAACCCGTAGATTCTTTCGATTACGTCATCTTCGGTGCCACAGGCGACCTCACGATGCGCAAGCTGTTGCCTGCGCTGTACCGGCGTTTCGCCGAAGGGCAGGTTCCCGCCGATTCGCGCATCGTGGGTACCGCACGCTCACCGCTGGACGACGAGGGCTACCGCGAGCGAGCACGCCAGGCGCTGCGCGAGCACGTGCGAGCCGACGAACTCATCGACGGGACGGTGAACCGCTTCCTGCGCATGGTTCACTATGTGAGCCTCAACGGCGCCGAATCCACGGGTAACTGGGAGGGACTGAAGTCCCTGCTGGCATCGAATGTCGCGGCCGACAGGGTGCGCGTCTTCTATCTGGCCACGGCGCCGGACCTGTACGGCGACATCGCACGCAACGTGGCGGAGAAGGGACTGCGCAGCGAGTCGTCGCGCATCGTGCTGGAGAAGCCGATCGGCACCGACCTGGAAACGGCACGCAAGGTCAACGAAGGCGTAGGCCGCTATTTCCCCGAGGGGAGCATCTTCCGCATCGATCACTACCTCGGCAAGGAAGCCGTGCAGAACATCATCGCGCTGCGTTTCGCCAACCCGATGCTGGAACGCATGTGGGATCGCGACTCCATCGAGTACGTGCAGATCACTGCCGCCGAGACCGTCGGCCTCGAAGGCCGGGGCGGTTACTACGACGGGTCCGGCGCGTTGCGCGACATGATCCAGAACCACTTGTTGCAGGTGCTCACGGTGGTCGCCATGGAACGTCCCGTGTCGCTCGACGCCGATGCGCTGCGCGACGAGAAGGTGCGCGTACTGAAATCGCTGAAGCCACTCGATCGCCACAACTTGCGGGCGAACGTCGCGCGCGGCCAGTACGTGCAGGGAACGGCAGGCGGAAAGCCGGTGCCTGCCTATCGCGAGGAGCTGCCGGGCGAGACGCCCAGCAACACCGAGACCTTCGTCGCCTTGAAGGCGGAGATCGACAATGCCCGTTGGCGTGGCGTCCCCTTCTACCTGCGTTCGGGCAAGCGCATGCCCGAGAAGCTTACCGAGGTGGTCGTGCAGTTCCGGGCGGGCGAGCCGGGCCTGTTCGGCGAGGCGCGGCCGGGCAGCCGCCTCGTGATCCGCGTGCAGCCGAACGAAAGCGTCACCTTGCCGCTGTTCGTCAAGCATCCCGGCAACAGCTTCGGCCTGGACGAGGTCGACGCGTTGTCCCGGCTCGGTGAGCCGGACCGCATTCGCTACCGCGACTCCTACGAGGGGCTGATGCTGGACGCCGTGAAAGGCAGTCCCGCGTTGTTCGTCCGCAAGGACGAGACCGAGGCGGCCTGGCAGTGGGTGACGCCGATCCTGGAAGGCTGGCGCGAGGACGAGAACGGTCCCGACACCTATGAAGCCGGCACCTGGGGCCCCGATTCGGCCCGCGAGCTGCTGCGCCAGGCGGGTCACCAGTGGGTCGAGGACATCGCCGCCTGAAGGGCCTCCGGCCGCCTGTCCCATTGCATCCAAGACGGGCGGCCGCATTATGTGGAGAGTGCCGGGAAGAGGGTCCCCGAGCCCCATTCCCAGGCAACCTTCCTTCCCCTGGAGGCCTCCATGTCCGAGTATCGCAAGACCCCCGAAGCGTTGGCGAAGTTGACCCCCGAGCAGTTCCGGGTCACCCAGCAGAGCGGCACCGAGCGGCCGTTCCACAACGAGTTCCACGACAGCCACGCGCCGGGCATCTACGTCGACATCGTCTCGGGTGAACCGCTGTTCTCCTCGCTCGACAAATTCGACAGCGGCTGCGGCTGGCCGAGCTTCACCCAGCCACTCGAAAACGAGCATGTCGTCGAGAAGCAGGATGTCAGCCACGGCATGGTCCGGACCGAGGTCCGCTCGACCCACGCCGACAGCCACCTGGGCCATGTCTTCCCCGATGGCCCGCGCGACCGCGGCGGCCTGCGTTATTGCATCAACTCCGCCTCGCTGCGCTTCATCCCCCTGGCCGACCTGGAGAAGGAGGGCTACGGGCAGTACGCGAGCCTGTTCGCCGACGCGAAGGGAGGTGTCGCATGACCGCGCGCGCCATTCTCGCCGGCGGTTGCTTCTGGGGCATGCAGGACCTGATCCGCAAGCAGCCGGGAGTGATCTCCACCCGCGTCGGCTATACCGGCGGCGACGTGCCCCATGCCACCTATCGCAACCACGGCAGCCACGCCGAGGCGATCGAGATCGAGTTCGATCCGGACAAGCTGAGCTACCGCAAGGTGCTGGAGTTCTTCTTCCAGATACACGACCCGACCACGCTGAACCGGCAGGGCAACGATCTGGGCGAGAGCTATCGCTCGGCGATCTTCTACCTCGACGACGAGCAGAAGGCCGTGGCCGAGGACACCATCGCCGACGTGAACGCCTCCGGCCTGTGGCCGGGCAAGGTGGTGACCGAGGTGGCGCCGGCCGGACCGTTCTGGGAAGCCGAGCCCGAGCACCAGGATTACCTGGAGAAGTACCCCAACGGATATACCTGCCACTTCATCCGGCCGGACTGGGTATTGCCCCGCCGCGCCACTTGACCCGGCAGCACCCCCGGCTCTGGTATAAGAGCCGCGGGGTGCTGGCAACGCAGGGGGCGGGCAAGGCATGGAGAGTGCGATCGGTAAGGGATCTCGACCGTCCTGGCGGCATGGCCACGGCGTGTGGCCCTGGCTCGCCCTGCTCGTCGCCATCGGCGTGCTGCGCGCCACCAACCGGTATCTCGTCGACGTCGCCAATGGCCATCCGTCGCTCTTCGCGCCGAAGCTGATCGACGAACTCACCGGCTCGCTGAGCTTCGGCGTCTTCCTGCCGGCACTGTTCCTGATGCTGCGGCGCATGCCGCGTACCTGGCTTGCGCACGCGGGCTTGTTCCTCGCGCTGTCGATCGCCCAGACCAGCTTGATGATCGCCTTTCGCCAGCTCGTGTTCGGTGCGGCCGGCATGCCCGAGTTCGCTTATTCGCCGACGCACTGGCGCTACCTGATGGAGATGCCGACGCAGCTGTTCTTCTACGTGGTGATCGTGGCCGGGGTGTGGCTGTTCGACCGCTACAGGGAGGGGCAGGCGCGGGAATTGCGCGCCGCGCAACTGGAGTCCGCATTGTCCGAGGCGAGGTTGGACGCCTTGCGCCTGCAACTCAACCCGCACTTCCTTTTCAACACGCTCAACGCCGTGTCGGAGCTGATGTACGAGCGGCCGCGCGTGGCCGACGAAATGCTTTCACGTATCGGTGAGTTGCTGCGCAACACGTTGTCCGCATCCAGCCATGAGCACAGCCTCGCCGAAGAATGGCGCCTGGTCTCGTTATACACGGACATCCAGCGCGTTCGCTTCGGCGACGGGCTGGACGTGCAGGTCGAGGCGAATCCCTCGCTCGACGACCTGCGGATTCCCTTCCTGCTGCTCCAGCCGCTGGTGGAGAACGCCATCGAACACGGCGGCTCCGGCGATGGACGGCGCGTGCGCGTGGATGCCTCGCGCGAAGCCGGCCGGCTCACCGTTCGCGTGCGCGATGACGGCGGCGGTGCCATGGCCCGGCCGGGGCACGGCATCGGCCTGGGCAATGTCGGGGCGCGGCTTCGGCACCTTTATGGCGAAGAGGCGGGGGTACGGCTCGAGCCAGTGGTCGGCGGCGGCAGCGTCGTCAGCGTCTGGCTGCCGGCCAGGCGCTGGGAGGTCGCATGAGCCTGCGCGCGGTCGTGGTCGACGACGAGGCTCCCGCACGGGCCAAGCTGCGTCGCTACCTCGCCGAAAGCGAGGGCGTGCAATGGATCGGCGAAGCGTCCGATGGCCGTGAAGCGGTGAGGTTGATCCAGCGCGACCGCCCCGACGTGGTCTTCTTGGACATCAGCATGCCCGGCCTCGACGGCTTCGCCGTCTTGCAGGCGTTGGGCGATCCGTTGCCGGCGGAGATCGTCTTCGTCACAGCGCACGACGACCAGGCGGTACGCGCGTTCGAGGTGCATGCTTTCGACTACCTGCTGAAGCCGGTGGGACCGGAGCGCTTCGCCCGTGCGTTGGCGCGCTTGCGCGACAAGGTGGCACCCGCGCTCGGGATAGCGGGACGCGTGGAGGGCCTGCTAGGGGACGCGCCGCCTCCGCAACGCTATCTGGATCGCCTGCTGCTGCCCAGTGGCGATGCCGCCGAACTGGTGCGCGTCGAGCGCATCGACCGCATCGAATCCGACCGCAACTACCTGGACGTGTATGTGGACGGCACGGCCCATCGGCTGAGGGGAACGCTGGACGCGATGCAGGGTCGCCTGAATCCCCGTCAGTTCGTGCGGGTGAACCGATCGGCGATCGTCCGTCTCGACGCGGTGCGCGAGGTGCAGCCCTGGCCCGACGGCGAACGGCGGCTCCTGTTGGCCGACGGCGCGCGAGTCACCTGGACGCGCCGCTACCTGGCGAACCTGCCCGAAGGCCTCTCCCTCGGGGCCTGAGCTTGGCTCCGCTTCCTGTCGCCGCATCCTTCCTGGCCGGGATTCGTCCCCGGCACTCCTGGCTTCGTCCCTGGCGGCACCTGCGGGCGGCACGCGCCGCTCCACACTCCGTCCACCTGTCGGAGATCAATCATGGCGAAGAAAGCCCTTGTCGCTGCCGGAATCCTTGTCGCGCTCGGCGCCGTGGGATGGGCGGTATTCCGTCCGGATCAGGCGCTGCGTGTCGCCGCGGGTGTCGCGGCCCACCACGTCTGTTCGATGACCTTCGTGGGGAATCAGGACCCGAAGCGGACGTACGACGAACTGGTGACGCCGATGATCGGCGATACCGCCGCCCGTCTGCTCACGCCGCATGTGTCGCGAGATCCGGCTGGCGTCGAGGTTTCCGGGCCGTTCCGGTCGCTGGCCCGCGCCGAGTTCGTACCCGGGTACGGTTGCCGCCTCGTCTTGCCCGGCAACCGCCCGCTGCCCGCCGATGCGACGAGCCATGCCGTGGCGGTTGCCGATGGATTCGCACCGGCCGATGTCGTCGCCGCCACGCAACCCGCGATCGCCGCCGCGGTGGACCGTGTCTTCCGGGACGCACCGGGCAAGCCGCCGAAGCGCGTGAAAGCGGTCGTGGTGGTGAAGGATGGCCGCGTGATCGCCGAACGCTATGCGCCTGGATTCGGCGTGCACACGCCCTTGATCAGCTTTTCCGTCGCCAAGTCGTTCACCAATGCCTTCCTCGGCATCCTCGCGCGGAAGGGCAGGCTGCGCGCGGACCAGCCCGTGGACGCGCCCGAGTGGAAGGCGCCGGGCGACGCACGCGCCGCGATCACGATCGAAGACCTCATGCGGATGCGCAGCGGGCTCGCCATCGAGGAAGCCGAATCGGCCTTCAGCCCCGTGGCGAGGATGGAATTCCTGCATGCCGACATGGCGGGATTCGCCGCCGCGCAACCGGCGAAGGAGCCGCCGGGCTCGTCCTTCGAATACACCTCGGGAAACACGATACTGCTCGATCGCCTGCTGGGCGAGAAGGTGGGCGGAGGTCCCGCGGGGCTTCGCGCGTTCGCACGGCGCGAATTGTTCGATCCGCTGGGCATGGGCGAGGTCACCATGGAATTCGACGGACGAGGCAGCTTCGTCGGTTCCACCTACGTGTATGCCAGCGCCCGCGACTATGCGCGCTTCGCCATGCTCTACCTGAGCGATGGCATCGCGCCGGACGGTAGGCGGCTGCTTCCCGAAGGCTGGGTCGGCTGGTCGCGAACCTCCACGCTGGGAGCCCCTTACGGCGCCGGCTTCTGGACCAACGACGGCCCGAGCGACCTGGCCCGCCGACGCGTCGAGGGTGGCTTCCCCAAGGACGGATTCTTCGCCAGCGGCACCATGGGCCAGCGCATCTACATCGTGCCGTCCGAGCATCTGGTGGTGGTGCGCTTCGGTTACTCCGCGCCGCCCGACTACGGCATCGTCGACGACGTGGGCCTGATCGAGGCGGCCATCGCGGCCACGCGGTGAGGAAGCCGGGTCAGCCGACGGCTTCGGAGGAGGCGAGGGACAGGAGTTCCGGCATGCGGTCGATCACCGCCACCGCGCCGGCACCGTGCAGGTCGAGCGACTTGCGATAGCCGTAGCTGACCAGGACGAAGTCCATGCCCGCGTCGCGCGCGGCGAGCACGTCGCTCTCGGAGTCGCCGACCATCAGGCTTCGTCCGATCGGCACGCGCGCCTCGTCGGCGAGGTGGCGCAGGGGCACGCCGCTGGGCTTGCGCTCGGGCAAGGTGTCGCCACCGACGATGCCGTCGATGTAAGGCAGCATGCCGCGTACCTCCAGCAAGGGACGCACGAATTCCTCGTTCTTGTTCGTGCATACCGCCAGCTTCACACCCCGCGCGTGAAGCGCCTTCAACGTCTCGACCACGCCATCGTAGGCGATGCCGTCGAGTGCGGTTTCCGCGTAATGCGCGAGGAAACCCGGCATGACCTCGTCGATATCGGCGTCGCTTCCCGCATGGCGGAAGGCATAGGTGATGAGCTTTCGCGAGCCCTCGCCGATCCAGCCGGTGACCTGGCTCGTGTCGTAGGTGGGCAGCTTCCAGTCCCGCAACGTGCGGTTCACCGATTCGGCGATGTCGGCCGCGCTGTCGACCAGCGTGCCGTCGAGATCGAAGATGACGAGGGAGTAGGGGAAGGACAAGGCACCGCTCCGCGCGAAAGACAACGATTCTACGCCTTCTGCGCCGCCAGCCCGTGGCCGAGCAGGGCCACGGCGTGTCGCGTGATCTCCTCCGGCCCGATGTGCTTGCGCAGGGGGTCGTCCTTCCATTTGCGCAGCGCGGTCATCGGCAACACCGTCAGGCTGAGTACCGAGGTCATCAGCAGGACGGGGTCCAGCGCCTTGTTCAGCCGGCCCTCGTCCTGCCAGCGGCGAATGGCCGTGACCAGGGCGGCCTGTCGACTCGCCTTGACCCGCTTGCGCAGGTGCTGCTTGAACAGGTCGTGGTCGTTGAGCAGCTCGCCGAAGAACACGGGGCCCATCCACGGATGTTCGGCGGCAAGCTCGACGAAACGTTCCGCGAGCCGGGCGAACGCCGCCGCCGGGTCGTTCGCGTGCGTCTGGAAGATGTCGTCGATCCGCGCTCGCATCGGCGCGATGTGTACGTCGAAGATGGTGTCGAACAGTTGCTCGCGCGTCTTGAAGTAGTAGTGCACCGCGGCGGGCGTCATGCCGGCGGCACGTGCGATCGCGGCGAGGGTGGTCGCGGTGTAGCCCTGTCGCGCATACAACTCCAGCGCGATGCCGACCAGCCGTTCTCGCTGGTCCGGGCCGTCGGGGTGGGAGGGTGGACGGCCCGGACGGCGAGCCTTGCGGGGGGAAGTAGTGACCACGGTGTCTCCGGAATCGATGACCGCATGGATACCATGAATGGCCCGGCATTTGACCGCATGCGGTGACGGGCATATATTAACTCACCACTTAATTAATTGCAGGCGGCGCGCCGTGACGACCGAAACAGCCCAGGATGCCGCGGCGACGCCGGCCAGCATCGCCGCGCCCGATCCCGTTCCCGTCGCGCCAGCACCCGTTCCGTCGCTGCGCCTGCTGTTCGTCGCCCTGATGCTGGTGATGTTGCTGGCCGCCCTCGACCAGACCATCGTCTCGACCGCGTTGCCGACCATCGTGGGCGAGCTGGGGGGCTTGAGCCAGTTGTCGTGGGTGGTGACCTCGTACCTGCTCACCTCGACGGTGGTGGTGCCGCTGTATGGCAAGTTCGGCGACCTGTTCGGTCGCAAGATCGTCCTGCAGGCCGCCATCGTGATCTTCCTGCTAGGTTCCATCCTGTGCGGGCTCGCGCAGGACATGACCCAGTTGATCCTGATGCGTGCCTTGCAGGGCTTGGGTGGCGGTGGCCTGCTGGTGGTGACCATGGCGTCGATCGGCGACGTGATCCCTCCGGCCGAGCGCGGCAAGTACCAGGGCTTGTTCGGTGGCGTTTATGGACTGGCCACGGTGATCGGCCCCTTGCTCGGCGGCTTCATGGTCGACCACCTTTCGTGGCGCTGGATCTTCTACGTGAACCTGCCGTTGGGCGTGTTGTGCATCGCCGTGATCGCCGCGGTGTTCCATCCTCACGTGCGCCACGTCCGCCATACGATCGATTACTGGGGCGCGGGCTGGTTGGCGCTGGCATTGAGTTGCCTCATCCTGTTCACCACCGAGGGAGGCACCACGCTGCCGTGGGATTCGGCGCAGTTGTGGTTCATCCTCGCGTTCGCGGTGGTCGGCGTGGTCGGTTTCATCTACGAGGAAAGCGTGGCGGCGGAGCCGATCATCCCGTTGCACCTGTTCCGCCACCGCACCTTCCTGCTCAGCAGCCTCATCGGATTCTTCGTGGGCACGGCGTTGTTCGGTTCCACGACCTACCTGCCGCTGTACCTGCAAGTGGTGAAGGGCGTGTCGCCCACTGGTGCGGGCTTGCAGTTGTTGCCGCTGATGGGTGGCGTGCTGGTCAGTTCCATCGCGTCCGGGCGCCTCATCAGCCGGTTCGGCCGGTACCGTGTGTTTCCGATCCTCGGCACGCTGATCGCGGGGATCGCCCTGGTCCTGCTGGGCACGGTGCGCGACAGCGATCCGCTGTACCTGATCTACCTCTATGCCGGCTTTCTCGGCCTCGGCCTGGGCATGGTCTTGCAAGTGTTGATCCTCGCCACGCAGAACAGCGTGGAGGCGAAACACCTCGGCGTGGCGACATCGGGTGTCACCCTGTTCCGTTCGATCGGGGGTTCCATCGGCGTGTCGGCGTTCGGCGCCATCTTCAGCAATGGATTGCAGTCGCGATTGAACGACGTGATGCCCGAGGGTCCCCGCACGCCGCGCTCCCTGGGGCCCGACGCGGTGCGCGCGCTCCCGCCGGCGATCCACGACCGCTACCTCCACGCCTTCGGCGCCTCGCTGCACACGGTGTATCACGTGGCGGCGGTGGTCATGGCGGTGGCGTTCGTCCTGGCGTGGTGGCTGCGCGACGTGCCATTGCGCCGCGCGCACTGACGTGTGGGGGTCGGCTCCCACCAGAGCGGGAAGGTCGGCTCCCACCAGAGCGGCTCCTACCAAAGGGGTTGCCACTGAGCTGGGCTGCCGCCTTGAAGGGCTTTCATGGTGGAGTGGGTGTGCATTTCCGGCAGGGATGATGGGCAGACGCTATTCACGGCCATCGGGCGACGTAGTATCGATCGGCCCATCGCCGCGGCGCTTGGGTTACAGCGTTATTCCTTACGATCAAACCCCGTGCGATCCACCAAGGAGTCATCCGCTATGACGAACAACGCTTCGCAGTCCCACGATGCATCCACGAAGACCCGTGCCTTCGCCCGCCTCAGCGCCTTCGAGGTGGCCGCGGTTCCCGAGGACGACAAGGGTGGCCTGTTCCTGACCATCTACACCGATCCTGACCGTCCGGAACCGGAAATCGGCATCATCGGCGGCTGATACGTACGCATCGTCCGACCCCGCGCCCCGCACTCGCGGGGCGCATCGTCATGGGAGGTTCCATGCGTCGTCCCCTGATCCTCGCTCCTTCGAACGACCCACATGCGTGCGCACTGGCATGGGCGATCCGCCAGCAAGGCGTCGAGCCTTTATGGATGCCTTCGTTACGCGCGGAGAGAGGCATCCACTACAGCGTGCGGACGGGAGGCGAGGGTACGTCGTTCAGCGATTCGCTTCTGGCCGGCGACAGCATCGGGTCGGTATGGAACAGGCGGCTGCATGACCCTGTGCCCGACTGCGCGGAGGAAGACAGGAACTTCGCCACGTGGGAATGGAAACTGTTCCAGCGTAATGTCTTCAGTCTCGAAAGCACCTACGGCGATGCCTTGTGGGTGAATGGGCTGGCGGCATCGCAGCGGGCGGAGTTGAAGCTCGTGCAACTCGACACCTGCCGGCGCCTGGGTATTCCGTTCCCGGAGACATTGGTGACCACCGATGTCGCCGAGGTGGAAGCGCTGACCCGGCGGTGCGGTACGGTCGTGTTCAAGAGTTTCCTCGTGCACCAGTGGCAGGAGCGCGCGAGCGGCAGGATGCACGCCGTCGGCGTCACGCTGCTCAACGGCGACAGCGAATTGCCCGCGGAGGCCATCGCGGTCTGTCCAGGCATCTACCAGCGTTACATCGAGAAGCGCCACGATGTGCGCGTCACCTTCATCGGCGATCGCGTGTTCGCGATGAGCCTGGGCAAGGCGCAGGGCGACGCGTATATCGACTGGCGGGGCCAAGGCAAGGATCCGGCCTTCCGCGCGGAGGCGATAGCCTTGCCTGCGGGGGTTGAAGCGAAGCTGCGCACGTTCATGCGCGAACTCGGCCTCGTGTTCGGATGCATCGATCTCGCCGTCGACAAGCAAGGGGATTTCCATTTCCTCGAAGTGAACCAGGCCGGCCAGTTCCTGTTCGTCGAGGATTTGCTGCCCGAATACCCGGTGTTGCAAAGCATGACCGCCTTGCTCGTCACCGGGCGCACCGATGCGTCCATCGATGCGTTGGCGCCTGTCTCGATGGAGGCCTTCTGGCAGTCGGACAGCTATGCGGCCTTGCGCGCCGGCGTACGGACGAACCTGCCGGAACGGTCCCTGTTCACGCTGGAATAGGCGACGCGGCGGCGTGCGGCTATCCGAAGGTGAAGGAATAGACCTGGATACCCGGATCGAGAAACTCGATCTCGACGTCCCGGTCGGTAATCTCACCCGCCTGCCGGATCAACTGGTACATCCGCGGCTTGCTCACCGTGCCGCTGCCGTCGGCGGCGACATCGACACCGTGGCCGGCGCCCGGCGGCTTGCCGTCGATGAGCACCCGGAAACGAACGGGCGCGCCGCTCGACGACGGCCCCATCACCAGGTGGACGTCGCGTGCATGAAAACGGAAGACGATGCGAGCGTCGGCCTTGTCGGACTGCGCGGATTCCGCCTTGACCGTCCAGTCCCCGGCAAAACCCCAACCACCGGGTGACAGGTCGTCGGGACGTGCGTACGTCTTGCTCCGGCCCTGCCGCATGCCGCCTGGGGAAGCGAAGCCGTCGGCACGGTCGTAACCGACATAGGTCTCGCCCGTACGTAGTTGCGCCCAATCGGCCTGCGCCTCGACGCCTTCGGATGTCACCTTGGTCGGTCCGGCGGGCAAATCGGCGTGCCCGGCTTCGGCCAGCAATTGCCTGATGATCGCTTCGGTATGTTCGTATTCGCCTTCGCCGAAGACGTGGTGGCGGATGCGTCCCTGGCTGTCGACGATGTAGAGGGCGGGCCAGTATTCATTGTCGAAGGCACGCCACACGGCGTGGTCGCTGTCGACGGCGACCGGATAACCGGGAGCGATGTCCTTAACCGCCGTGCGCACGTTGTCCAGGTTCTTCTCGAAGCCGAACTCCGGCGAGTGGACGCCGATGACGACCAGGCCCTGGTTCCCGTATCGGGCGGCCCATGCGCGAAGGTAAGGGACTTGCCGGAGTGAATTGATGCAGGAGTACGTCCAGAAATCGACGAGCACCACCTTGCCGCGCAACGCGGCGGGCGAGAGTGCCGGGGAGCCGATCCAGGTCGTCGCGCCGGTGAGGGACGGCATTCGGCCCTCGACCGGGAGTTCGATCGCCGAGGGGGGCGAAGCGACGGCATCGCCACCAGCGGCCGGCTGGGAAAACACGGTGGTGAACGCCAGCGAGATCGATAGCAACGTGTATGGTTTCATGAAGCGCTCCCGGTATCCGGCGACATGTCACTACAATTCGCACCGGATCTCTTGGAGGGACGTGCCTTCGTGGCGAGGCGTCAGCCTTGCCTGTCTTGCGGAAGCAGGCGGTCGTATTCCCGTTTGACCACGGCATAGCATTCGCAGGTACGTCGCTCGAGCCCTTCGCGATCGAGCACGGTGATGTGTCCACGCCGATAGTGGATCAACCCGGCACGCTGCAAGTGTCCGGCAGCCTCCGTGACGCCTTCGCGGCGCACGCCAAGCATGTTGGCGATCAGTTCCTGGGTCATGACGAGGTCGCTCCCGCCCAGGCGATCCAGGCTGAGCAGTAACCACCGGCACAGCTGCTGGTCGAGCGAATGGTGTCGATTGCAGACGGCGGTCTGCGACATTTGCGTGATGAGGGCCTGCGTATAACGGAGCAGCAGGTGGAGAACCGGCCCAGCGCGATTGAATTCACGCAGCATCGCCGCCGCTTCCAGCCGGAATCCCTTTCCCGCGCTTTGCACCAGCGCCCTGCTGGGGGTCGATTCCCCGCCCATGAAAAGCGAGATGCCGACGATGCCCTCGTTGCCGACCACGGCGATTTCCGCCGAGGCGCCGTCTTCCATCACGTAGAGGAGGGAAACGATGGACGTGGTGGGAAAATAGACGTGGCCCAGCCGTACACCCGGCTCGTACAACACCTGCCCCAGGGGCATATCGATGGGTTCGAGCAGGGGCGACCACGACGCGAGGGAGTCATCGGGCAACATGGCGAGCAAACGGTTGTCGCGCGGATCCAGAGCCGAGGCCATGCGCTTTCCTCCATGGGGTCCGCCCCGGGAGTCTACTACCTAAGTGCGCCAGCGCACCGACAATACGCTCGCATGGGTGCAGGGTGGGCGTCTGCCCGGCATCCTGGGCCCAAAGAGTGCCATGATCCCTTTTCCCCGCACCAGCGCCGGCGTGTGACCGGCAAGACCATGTGGCGCACCGCCACGAAAGCGCCTGCCGCCGAACGTGAACCGGCGCTCCGTTCCGAACTCTTCAACGCCGACCAGCTGGAAGCCCACGGGTCCGTACTGGCGAGCCGCCATGGACTCGCGCGGAAGCGATCGTCGGAATGGCTACTCCCACGGCTGGCCGAAAACGAGACCGTCATCCTCGAAGCCTGCCGGGCGTTGGTGGCGGCTGGCCGGCGTGTGGATGGCGCCACCCCCGCGGGGGAATGGCTGCTCGACAATCTTTACCTGATCGAAGAACACATACGGATCGCCCACAAGGACTTTCCCAAAGGCTATAGCCGGGAGCTGGTACAACTGGAGAACGGCGCCTCGAAGGGCCTGCCGCGGGTCTACGATATCGCCCTGGAAGTGATCTCGCATGGCGACGGCCGGCTCGACGCGGCAGGCCTGGCGCGTTTCCTCAAGGCTTACCAGGCCATCGTGCCGCTCAGCCTGGGCGAGTTGTGGGCCATTCCCATCATGCTGCGCCTGGCCTTGATCGAAAACCTGCGGCGCATCGCGGTGAGGGTGATGCTCGACCGTTCCCGGCGGCACCGTGCCACGCGCTGGGCGGACGCCATGACTCGCATGGCCGTGAACGATCCGAAGAACATCGTCCTCGTGGTCGCCGACATGGCGCGTTCCTCGCCGGTGATGAGCGCACCCTTCGTCGCTGAGCTGGCGCGCCGGTTGCAAGGGCAGGGCCCGGCACTGGCCATGCCACTGGGCTGGGTCGAACAGCGGCTGTCGGAATCCGGCCGCAGCATCGACTACCTCGTGCAGGTCGAATCGCAACAGCAGGCCGCCAACCAGGTTTCCGTCGCGAACAGCATCGGAAGCCTGCGCGCGCTGGCGACCATCGACTGGCGCGACTTCGTCGAGGAAGCGAGCCAGGTCGAGGCTATCCTGCGCGAGGATCCGGCGTCGATCCATGCGGCGATGGACTTCGCCACGCGCGACCGTTACCGGCATGCCGTGGAGCGCCTGGCCCGAACGAGCCGCCGCGATGAAGTGGCGACGGCGCGTGCCGTATTGGCCGCCTGCGGGAGACCGGACAACGACGAACTGGCCAGGCATGTCGGTTTTCACCTGATCGGCGCCGGCGCGCGCGCGATGGAAGACGAGCTGGGAGTACGGCCCGGATTCGCCACGCGCTGCCGGCGTATCTTCGACACGGCTCCCTTTGCCTTCGCGCTGTCCGCCCTGGTGGTGGTCACGGCGGTGTTGGGCCGTGGAGTCATCGCGACGGCTTCGTCGCCGCCGGTGCCCGCGTGGGCGATGGCGGGCATCGTCATCGGCTCGCTGCTCGTGGCGAGCCAGCTCGCGATAGGCCTGTTGAACCTGCTGGCCACATTGGTCACGACACCCGATTCGCTGCCACGGATGGACTATGCGGAGGGCATACCGGCCCAGGCGTCCACGATCGTGGTGGTGCCGACGTTGCTGGGCTCCATCGACGATGTCGAGTCCATCGTGGAATCGCTCGAAGTGCGGTTCCTCGCCAATCGCGACACCGCCCTGTATTTCGCGTTGCTCACCGATTTCATGGATGCGGACTCCGCCTCGATGCCAGGCGATGCGGCCATCCTCGATTCGGCGCACCGGCTGATCGCGTCGCTCAATGCGAAGTACGCATCGCCCGACGCCGACCGCTTCTTCCTTTTCCACCGGCCCCGGACATGGAGCGAGACGGAGCGCCGGTGGATCGGCGCCGATCGCAAGCGCGGGAAGCTGGTGGCGCTGAACGCGCTGCTTCGTGGCAAAGGCCCGGAGGCCTTCATGCGCGTCGTGGGGCGATTGTCCAGCCTGCCGTTCCTTCGCTATGTGATCACGCTGGATACCGATACGCAGCTACCGCGCGATACGGCGCACCTGCTGGTCGCCGCGATGGACCATCCATTGAATCGGCCGGTGTTCGCCAGCGACGGAAGGAAGGTGCTTTCCGGTTACGGGATCATGCAACCCCGTGCGGGCATCGGCCTGCCTGCACGCGCGCGTTCGCTCTTCGCGCGCCTTTATGGAAGCGACGCGGGAATCGATCCTTACACGCGCGCCGTGTCCGATGTCTACCAGGATCTCTTCCACGAGGGCTCGTTCATCGGCAAGGGCATCTACGACATCGATGCGTTCGAGCGTGCACTGGCGGGACGGCTGCGAGACGAGCGTGTCCTCAGCCACGACTTGATCGAAGGCTGCTTCGCGCGTTCCGCCTTGCTCAGCGATGTGACCGTGTTCGAGGAAATTCCCGAACGGTACGTCGACGACATGCTGCGGCGCCATCGTTGGATACGTGGAGACTGGCAGCTGTTGCCCTGGTTGCTGCCGAAGGTCCCCGGCAGGACGGGCTGGCGGCGGAACGACCTGTCGGCGCTGTCGCTCTGGAAGATCTTCGACAATCTGAGGCGCAGCCTGGTGCCATTGGCGTCGGTGGCGCTGCTTGTCGTGGGCTGGTTGTGGATACGGCCCGCGCCGACCTGGACCCTGGCGATACTGTCCATGACCTTCGTGCCCGTACTGCTCCAGGCACTCATGGAGGCCTCGCGCAAATCGAGCGACATCGATTGGTCGCGGCACCTTCGCGTGTCGTTGGCGGGGGCGGGCCAGCACGGCGCGAGGCTGATATTGTCCATGGCGTGGCTGCCCCACGAGGCGGCATCCGGGCTCGATGCGATCCTGCGTTCCCTCTGGCGCATGGCGGTGAGCCGGCGGCATCTGCTCGAATGGCGTTCGTCGAGCGAAGTCGAACGGCGGGGGCGTGGATCACGGAGTGTTCCATGGCGGGCGATGTGGGCCGGACCCGTGCTGGCATCCGGCCTGGTCGCCACGCTCTGTTTCGTCCGCCCGGCGGTGCTGCCGGTGGCCATGCCCGTTCTTCTCCTATGGTCGTTTTCGCCGGTACTCGCCTGGTGGATCAGCCGCCCCAGGATCGGATCGGCCTTCGAGCCGAACGACGCCGAGCGGCGTTTCCTTCGTGGCCTGGCAAGGCGTACATGGTCGTTCTTCGAGGAATATGTCGGTCCGGCGGATCGCTGGCTTCCGCCCGACAACGTGCAGGTGACCCCGGACCCGGTCGTGGCGAGGCGCACATCGCCAACGAACATGGGCCTTGGGCTGCTCTCCGGCCTCGCCGCCTACGATTTCGGTTTCATCGGCATGGGCCGCTTCATCCAGCGGACATCCGCCACGCTGGAGACGATGCGCTCGCTAGAGCGGCACCGCGGGCACTTCTACAACTGGTACGCCACCGACACGCTCGCTCCCTTGCCGCCGCTGTATGTCTCCAGCGTGGATAGCGGCAACCTCGCCGGTCACCTGCTCACGCTGCAGCGTGGACTGTTGGCCCTGGCGGACGAACCGGTCTTCCGGATGTCGTCGCTGCTCGGCTTGCGCGACTCGGTGGACATCCTGGCCCATGAAGCCGGCACGGCCGATGCGAAAGCCGACCTGGGAACCTGGTCGGCCGCATTGGCGAGCGCGATGGATTCACCCCCGGGCAACCTCGACGAGGTGCTCGCCCTGGCGATGCGTCAGGGCGAGCACCTGCGGACGGTGACCGCGCGACTGGCGCGCACCTCATCCGCCGAGGCGGCGTTCTGGCTCGAACGCGTGGGCGTCCAGTGCGAAGAGCTGCTTGCCGACGCGCGACAGTGGCAAGGCGCTTCCACCGCGTCCTCCGCGATCCCGACACTGGGCGGTATCGCCGCCTCCGAACCAGGGACTCCGGCGCAAGTCCTGGCGGTCGAGCGCATGCGCGATGTCTCGGCACTCGCGGCGCTCGCCCGTGAGTTGTCGATCATGGATCACGCTTTCCTCTACGACGAGCGCCGGCACTTGTTCTCGATCGGCTACGACGTCGAAAGGCGGGCCCTCGATGCCTCGTTCTACGACTTGCTGGCATCGGAGGCCCGGCTGGGCAGTTTCGTCGCGATCGCCGAAGGCCAGGTACCCCAGGACAACTGGTTCGCGCTGGGCAGGTTGCTCACCACGTCGGGGACATCCACGGTGTTGTTGTCGTGGACCGGGTCGATGTTCGAGTACCTGATGCCGATGCTGGTCATGCCCAGCTACGAGGGAAGCCTGCTGGAACAGACCTGTCGTGCCGCCGTCGCGCGGCAGGTCGCCTACGGCAAGCAACGCGACGTGCCGTGGGGTGTCTCCGAATCGGGCTACAACACCATCGACGCCCAAGGGACATACCAATATCGCGCCTTCGGGGTGCCGGGACTCGGACTCAAGCGGGGGCTGGGCGACGACCTGGTCGTCGCGCCTTACGCCAGCGCGCTGGCCCTCATGGTCGCTCCGCAAGTGGCGATCGTGAACCTTCGCCGCCTCGTGGACCTGGGCATGGCGACGCGTCATGGCATGTACGAGGCGATCGACTACACGCCCTCCCGGGTCCCGCCCGGGCAAGGCGCGGCGGTGGTTCGTTCGTTCATGGCGCACCACCAGGGCATGGCGTTGCTGGCCATCGAGCATCTCCTGCTCGACCAGCCCATGCGGCGCCGCTTCGAAACGGATCCCTCGGTGATGGCCACGAGCCTGCTGTTGCAGGAACGCATTCCGCGGACGGCGTCGGAATACCTGCACGCCACCGAGTTCTCCGATGGCGCCACCACGACACCGACGCCAGAAGCGCGCCTGCGCCTGTTCACCGATCCCGGCAGGTCGCGGCCGGCCGTGCAATTGCTGTCGAATGGCCGCTACCACGTCATGATCAACAGTGGCGGTGGCGGTTACAGCCGGAGGAACGCCATGGCGGTCACCCGCTGGCGTGAAGACATCACGTGTGACGCGCATGGCATGTTCTGCTACTTGCGGGACCCGGAGTCTGGCGATACCTGGACGACGTCGTACCAGCCCATCGGTCGCCGCACGGAACGATTCGAGGCTATTTTTTCCGAGTCCCGCGCGGAGTTCCGTGTCCGGCAGCGTGGGTTCGAGACGCATACGGAGATCGTCGTCTCGCCCGAGGACGACATCGAATTGCGCCGAACGCGCGTGACCAACCACGGCCGTACCCGCCGCAGCATCGAACTGACGAGCTACGCCGAAGTGGTGCTGGCCGATCCGATCGGTGACGCGATGCATCCCGCCTTCAGCAAGCTTTTCGTGACGACGGAGATCGTCGAAGAGATGCAGGCGCTGCTATGCAAACGCCGGCCACGATCCGCCGACGAGCAGATTCCATGGATGTGCCACCTCGTGGCGGTGCACGATGCCGACGTGGATGCCATATCGTACGAGACTGATCGCTCCCGCTTTATCGGCCGGGGGCGAAGCACCGCGCATCCCGCGGCGCTCGATCCCGGGGTGTCTCATCTGTCGGGAAGCGACGGTGCCGTCCTCGATCCCATCGTCTCGATCCGCGTCAGCGTGACGCTCGATCCCGGGCAGACGGCGACCCTGGATTTCGTCACCGGTGTCGCGGACGGCCGTGAGGCCTGCCTGCGCCTGATCGAGAAGTACCGCGATCGCCACCTTTGCGATCGCGTGTTCGACCTCGCCTGGACGCATAGCCAGGTGCTGTTGCGTCAGGCCAATGCGACGCTCGCCGACGCCCAGCTCTACGAGCACATGGCGACCTCGATCCTGTACCCGAACCTGGCCTTGCGCGCGGAGCCCTCGTTGATCGCGGCCAACGCGCGTGGGCAATCCGGCCTATGGGGCCAGGCCGTTTCCGGCGACCTTCCGATCGTCCTGCTCCGGATCGGCGACATGGCCCGCCTGGATATCGCGCGCGACCTCGTTCGCGCCGCCGCGTACTGGCGAATGCGCGGACTCCTGGTCGACCTGGTGATCTGGAACGAGGACAGCACCGGCTACCGTCAGGCATTGCACGACGCGCTGACCGGATTGCTGGCGTCCGGCTCCGAAGCCAGCCTGCTGGACCGGCCCGGCGGTGTCTTCATCCGGGCGGCGCAGCCGCTTTCCCACGAAGACCGGATGGTGATGCAGGCAAGCGCGCGCATCGTGGTGGTGGACACCCTCGGTTCGCTCGCGGAGCAGATGGAACGCCACCGGCTCGACTCACGGCCCCCGCCGGTCGAAGCGGCCTCCTGGCCGCAGAGACCGGCATCACCGCCAGCCGATCGGACGGCGGCGGCCGGGGCGTTCTCAGACGACGGCAGCGAATACGTGATCGAACTGCCCCCCGGCGCGGTCACCCCCGCCCCGTGGTGCAACGTGCTGGCCAATCCCTCGTTCGGCAGCATCGTTTCCGAGAGCGGCTCCGCCTATACATGGGCCGAGAACGCCCATGCCTGCCGCCTGACGCCGTGGCACAACGATCCCGTGGAGGACGCGGGCGGCGAGGCGATCTACCTGCGTGACGAGGCCAGCGGCCATGTATGGTCGCCGACCCCGTTTCCCGTGCGGGGCGCCGGCGGTTACACGACGCGCCACGGCTTCGGCTACAGCACGTTCGAACACGTCGAGGAAGGCATCCGTTCGCGGCTCGATCTATTCGTCGCGATCGACCTTCCCGTGAAGTTTCATGTGTTGAGGCTAACGAACGAGGGAAACGCTCCCAGGCGCATATCGATCACCGCGTACGTGGAGTGGCTGCTCGGAGACATCCGCGAAAAGAACGTGATGCATGTGGTGACCGATATCGACGCCGCAACGGGTGCCTTGTTCGCACGCAATGCCTATAACAGCGACTTCCCGGGGCGCGTGGCGTTCCTCGACGTGGGAGATCCGGAGCGCAGGATCGGCGGTGACCGCACCGAGTTCCTCGGCCGCAACGGATCGCTCGCTTCGCCGCTGGCGATGCGCCGCCAGGACTGGTCGAACCGTGTCGGCGCGGGACTCGATCCCTGCGGCACCCTGCGCATGGAGGTATTGCTGTCTGCCGGCGAGTCCCAGGATATCGTCATCCGCCTGGGCATGTGCTCCAGCGACACCGAGGCCCGTGCGCTGGTGAAGCGTGTGCGAATGGACGGCACCGCGGAGGCGGCACTCGCGGCGGTGCGCGCCCACTGGCGGGATGTACTGGGCAGGGTACGGGTCGAGACACCCGAGCCCGCCATGGACGTGCTCGCCAATGGCTGGCTCCTTTACCAGACCATCGCCAGCCGGATGTGGGCTCGCAGCGGTTACTACCAGTCCGGGGGCGCGATCGGTTTTCGCGACCAGTTGCAGGATTCGATGGCGATGCAGCATGCCGCGCCGGCGCTGGCGCGTGCGCAGTTGCTGGTGTGCGCCGCGCATCAGTTCGTCGAAGGCGATGTGATGCACTGGTGGCATCCACCGACGGAGCGAGGCGTACGCACCGCGTGCTCCGACGACTATCTGTGGCTGCCACTGGCGACGAGCCGGTACGTGGCATGCAGCGGCGACGGCGACGTCTTGCACGAGACGGTCGAATACATCGAAGGACGCGCCCTGCGGGCCGGTGAGGAATCCAACTACGATCTGCCACGCCCCTCCGGGCAGAGCGCGACCCTCTACAAGCATTGCGTGCAGGCGATCGAGCACGCGATGCCCCGTGGACGCCATGGCCTGCCCTTGATGGGCGGCGGCGACTGGAACGATGGCATGAACCTGGTCGGCATCGGCGGGCAGGGGGAGAGCGTATGGCTGGGCTTCTTCCTCAGTCATGTACTGCGCGAGTTCGCCGTGACCGCGCGAGGACATGGCGATCCGGCTTTCGCGGACCGTTGTCTCGCCGAGGCCGACACGCTGGCCGCCAGCCTGGAAGCGGAAGCCTGGGATGGCGACTGGTACCGCCGCGCATGGTTCGACGACGGCACGCCGCTGGGATCGGCCGGGAACGAGGAATGCAGGATCGACTCCATCGCGCAGAGCTGGTCGGTACTGTCGGGCGTGGCCGGCGCCGAACGGGCGACGCAGGCGCTGGCCTCGCTGGACGGCCACCTCATAGACCGCGACGCGGGCTTGATCCGGTTGCTCGATCCCCCGTTCGACCGGACGGCGATGGAGCCCGGCTACATCAAGGGCTACGTTCCAGGCGTACGCGAAAACGGTGGCCAGTACACCCACGCCGCGGTCTGGGCGGCGATGGCATTCGCCAGGACAGGACAGCCGGACCGGGCCTGGGAGCTTGCCCGCATGATCGGACCAGCCAGCCATACGGGCGACATCGCTTCCGTCGAGCGCTACAAGGTCGAGCCCTATGTCATCGCCGCGGACGTCTACAGCGTCGCGCCTCATGTCGGGCGTGGCGGATGGACGTGGTACACGGGTTCCGCTGGATGGATGTACCGGCTGCTCGTGGAATCCCTCCTGGGAATACGGCTCAGCGGCGGCAAGCTGCGCTTCGAGCCGAACGTGCCAGGGGCATGGGCGGGATACCGCGTGGAGTACCGCCACGGCACCACGACCTGGGACATCGATCTTCGTCCTACGCAGGCGGGCGAGGAAACGAGCGTTCGCCTCGATGGCGTCGTGGTCGATGGCGGGGAACTCGAGCGAATCGATGACGGGCTTCGGCACGACGTGCACGTGACCTATCCGCGCCGCTGACGGTGGCCCGGCGCGATAACGACCGAATCATGCTCCTGCCGGCGCCGGCATGCTCTCCTGCCAGCGCACGGTCATCGCCGTCAGGCTCTGTTGCACGAAGCGCACGAAGTTCAGTGTCGCCTCGCTGACCGACCGGCTCGACATGGTCAGCGCGTGCAGGGGCAGGGGCTGGGGTTCGAACGCCTCCAGCACGATCCGCAGGCGGCCACTGGCGATGTCGTCGGCGACCATATAGAGCGGGAACTGGGCGAATCCGAGCCCGGCGCGGGCAGAGGCGAGCAAGGCGCCGAGATCGGCCGAAGCCATGCGCGCGTGGCGGCGCTGCGAAACCGGCCCGCGGAACATCCGGTACCCGGATGTCTCGCCCGAGGCGTAACTGAGGTAGTGGCTTTCGTCCAGGCTGGCCGGATGCGCGGGCCTGCCGAGGCGGCGCACGAGGTCGGGGCTGCCCACCGTGACCAGCCGTACCGTTCCGAGCGGACGAGCGACGATATCGCTGCTGTCGGGCAAGGTCTCGCGAAGGCTGAGGATCACGTCCGCCTGCTGCCGCAACAACGCCTCGATGTCGCTGCCATGGGTGGTCACCGCCAGCCGCGTGCGCGGATGCGTGACGGCGAAACCCGGCAGGAGTTCGGCCACCAGGGGCGACAGCAAGCCCTGTGCCTCGATGCGCACCAGGCTGGCCGCATTCGCCGGGGGAGCCGCGGCGTGTTCCGCCGCGATCGCCGCTTCACACATCGCCGCCGCATGGCGATAGACCCGTTCCCCCGACTCGGTGATCGCGAACCGGCGCGCGTTCCGATGCAGGAGGCGCGTGCCCAGTCGCTGCTCCAGGGCGATGATGCGCCGGCTCAGGAGCGAACGGGTCGTACCCAGCCGGGCCGCCGCCGCGGAAAAGCCGCCCGCTTCGACCACGTGGACGAGCAGGAAGAAATCGCCAAGGTTGTTGATCTGTTCCATCCGCCCGTACCCCGCCGCCACATCGGGCGCCAACACCTCATTCTAGTGAGCGCCATACGGCCCATCTTTTGGACGGGCGACGAATTCCTTTGCCGGAGCGGAAATGGATCGGTTAAAGGACATATACTTCGCCGAAAACGCGCCGGACCGCCGTCAGTGGCCGGAGCGACCGCAGGGGGGAAAGCCATGTCCGTTCAGGATGCTCATATTCTGGTCATCGACGACGCGCCGGAGGAAATCCGGTCGTTGCTGCACGCGTTGCGCGCCCAGTCCTGGCGCGTGACGCTGGCCACCACGGCGCAGCAGGGATACCAGCGCGCCCAGCTCCTGGCACCCGACCTGATCCTGCTGGACGTGCGCATGCCGGGCATGGACGGTTTCGCCCTGTGCCGCCAGTTGCAGGAACTGCCGCGGGTGCGCCATATCCCGATCCTCTTCCTTACCTCCGCCGCCAGCATCGAGGAACGCCTGGAGGGCCTGAGCCAGGGCGGCGTGGACTATATCCTCAAGGGTTGCGAGCCGGCCGAGCTGCTGGCGCGCGTGCAGATCCACCTGCGCCTGGCCCCCCGGCCGGAGGCGTCCGTCCCGAACGTCCAGGACGCGACGGCGCCGAGCCAGGACGAGGTGATCCTTCGCGCCGCCATGCGGTTCATCGGTCGGCGCTTGTCCGAGCCGTTCGCGCTCGAACAGATCGCCAGCGCCGTCGGCACCTACGACAAGCGCCTCTCCACCATTTTCCGCCAGCGGCTGGGCATGACCGTGTTTGCCTGGATCCGCGAGGAACGCCTGCGCAAGAGCCGTCAATTGCTGGTCGATACCGAGCTGGGCATGCAGGAGATCGCCGAGAACATCGGCTTCCGCAGCGCCTGCAATTTCACCACGGCGTTCCGCGAGCGCCTGGGCGTGACGCCCAGCCAGTACCGCAAGGCCGCGCGGCAGGATGTTCCGGCCGATGCGGATGCCGTGGGTGCGTGACCGGATGAGCGCCCGCCACGTGCCGTTCCTGCGGCATGCCGTGATGGCCTGGCTCGTGATCGTCGCGTGCCTCGGCGGCTGGACGCCCTCGCGCGCCTCGGCCGTGCAACTGCCCTTGACCGTCTACGACCAGTCCAACGGACTGACCAGCCTCTCCGTGATCCGCATGATCCAGGACAGGGAAGGCTATCTCTGGGTCGGCACCGAAAAAGGCCTCTACCGTTTCGATGGCGTGGGCTTCCGCCAGGTCGATGCCGCGAATGGTTTCCAGACTTCGGAAGTCATCGGTTTCGCTGAGGACGCCGGCGATCACCTGTGGGTGGCTTCGCGGGCGGGCCTGCAACGGCGGGAAAGCGACGGCACGTTCCACTGGGTGCGTCCCGGCGGCATCCAGGTCATGGCCGACCGTGGCCAGACCCTCGCCGCCGACGACCGCGACGGCATGCTCGTGGTGAGCGGGCACCGCCTGTTGCGGTTGACCCAGGATGCCGGCGGACGCTGGACGGGGGCGCCGCTGTTCGGTGCCGGCGCGGAACGCCACGGCGACGACCCGGGCGATGTCGCCGCGGTGCTCCAGCGCAACGGCACCACATGGTTCGGCTGCGGCGTCGCCTTGTGCCGCCTGCGCGATGGCCTGTTGACCCGGTACGGCGTCGAGCAGGGCGTTCCCGCGGACAAATGGGTGGGCATCCTCGCCGCGCGGGACGGCAGTATCTGGGCGCGTGGCATTCGCAACGTGTTGCGGCTGGCGGCCGGCGCCTCCGATTTCACGAGCCACGAGATCCCCGGTGGCCATACCGAGGTCGCGGCGTCCAGCATCGACATCATCGAGGATCGCGCGGGACGGATCGTCACCCGCACGGACGTCGGCATCGCCCGCTGGGATGGCGCGCGCTGGGAATTGTTCGACACCGGTTCGGGCTTGCCCGGCGTGGGCATTTCCTCGCTGCTGGCCGATCGTGACGGCATGGTCTGGATGGGCACGTACGGCCGCGGCGTCGTCTACTGGAGCAACGCCGACGCCGTCGAGAACTGGACCTCGGCGCAAGGCCTGAGCAATAGCCTGATCTGGTCGATCGCCCGCGGCGACGCCCGATCGGTCTGGGTGGCCGGCGAAGCCGGCGCGGAAGTGATCGTGCCGGAAGAAGGGCGTGCGCATCGCGGGCCGCTGAAGGCCGCGCCGCCCAACCAGGCGCACGCCGTCATCGTCGATGGCGGCGGCATCATCTGGTATTTCCTGTTCGATGGACGCGTGTTGCGTTACGAACCGAAAACGGAGAAGACCACGCAGGTCGCCGTGTTGCCGTACCTGGTGCGCGGCGCCTACCTCGACCGGGCCGGGCATTTCTGGGCCTACACGCTGGGCGGACTGTACGAAGTCGATCCGGCGCAAGGACGCGTATCACCCGCCGCGCCCTCGCTCATGCCGTCCACCATGTGCTCGGACCTGGCCGAAGACGCCGCCGGCGACCTCTGGGTGGCTTGCAGCGGCGGATTGTTCCGGCACGACGCCGCCGGCTGGGCGCGCGTACGCGTGCAGCCTGAGGAAGCCTCCGGCGGCTACGAGAACGTGGCGGTCACGCCCGACGGCAGGCTGTGGCTGAGCTCGTTGCAGCCCGGACTGCTCGTCGGCCGGATCACGGACGCGGACCAGGTGACGATGGCGCCGGTGGACGATCCGCTGCTCGCGGATACCCGCTTCTATTTCCTGCGCGCCGACCGGCGCGGCCGCTTGTGGGCGGGCGGAGGCAACGGCGTCGATGTCTTCGACGGCGGCGACTGGACCCGGCTCTCCACGCGCGACGGCCTGCTCTGGGACGAGACCAACCATGGCGCGTTCTTCGCCGACGACGACGGCTCCATCTGGATCGGCTCGCCGATCGGCCTGACCCATATCCTCGACCCGGGACAACTCCTCGCGCCCCGCCGGATCCTCCCGTTGCTCATCTCCGCCCGCTACGGCGACCGCGATGTCGGCGGACCGGATGCCGCGTTGTCCTTCGAGGAAGCCGCGCCCCTCGTGCTGCGCTTCGGTGTATCGGGCAATGGCGCGGGGCAGCCGGTACGTTTTCGTTACCGCCTTTCCGGAGCCGACAAGGACTGGGTGGAAACCGCGCAGCGCGAGGTGCGCTACGCCTCGCTGCCGCCGGGCCATTACCGCTTCCAGTTGCAGGCGATCGATGCGAACCGGCGCAACGTGTCCGAGCCGGTCACGCTCGATTTCAACGTGGCCCCGCCATGGTGGCTCACGCGCTGGGCCTTCGCGGCGGCGGCGCTGCTGGCCCTGGCGTTCGTCGTGTTCGCCTGGCGCTGGCGCACGCGCGTGCTCATCCGCCACGCGCAACGGCTGGAGCAGGTGGTCGAGGAACGCACGGCGGAACTGCGGCAGTCGCTGCAGTCGCGGCGCATGCTGCTGGCCCACATCGGCCACGACCTGCGCTCGCCGCTGGGCGCGATCCTGGATGCGGTGCGCCAGTGGCGCGCGGGCAGGACGGGGCGCGACTATCCACGGGCCATCGAACGGCATGTGCGCCAGCAGATGGACCTCATCGACGAACTGCTGGAGTTCTCCCGCGGCGACCTGACCGAACTCACGCTCGAACCCGTGCCGGGTTACCTGCACGGATTCCTCCACGACGTGGCGGACCATGCGGCACCGCTGGTGGAACGCCATGCCAATCGCCTGGAGTGCCACTTCGATCCGCGCCTGCCGTCGTTGGCGGTCGCCGACTTCCGCCGCCTGAGGCAGGTGCTGTTGAACCTCCTCGGCAACGCGGCCAAGTTCACCCACGACGGCCTCGTCGTCTTCCGCGTCGAACCGCGGGGTGGCGACGGCCTCCGCGTGCACCTGGCCTTCTCGGTCGAGGACACGGGCATCGGCCTCGAGGCCGACGTGGCCGCCGCGCTGGCGCAGCCTTTCACCCGTGGCGGCAATGCCGCGCAGCACGAGGGCAGTGGTCTCGGCCTGGCGATCGTGACCCAGTTGCTCGATCACATGGACAGCCGTCTCGTGGCCGAGCCCGTGGCTTCCGGTGGAAGCCGCTTCGGTTTCGAAGTGGCCTTGCCCCTGGCGAGCGAAGACGATCTCGAACCGGAGCTCGAGACGGGCGGCGACATAGGGGACATCGACGGCGAGGGCAGGGCCGTGCTGGTGGTCGAGCCGCATCCCGCACGGCGCGCCGTGTTGTGCGACCTGCTCGATGGCTACGGCTTCCGCAGCCTCGCCGCCGCCGATGGCAGGAGCGCCATGAACACGCTGCGCGACGACGCGCCCGATGTGGTCGTGACGGAACAGCGGTTGCCAGACATGGAGGGATGGCGATGGTTGCTGACGTTGCGGCGTGAGCACCCGGGCTTGCCCGTGCTGCTCTATTCGGCCTTGCCGCCGCGACGTCCCGCCGATGCGGCGACCACGGAAGACTTCGACGACGTCCTGCTCAAACCCGCCACGGCGGCCGAGTTCATCGCGCGTGTCGTGCGTCTGCTCGAACCGGTAACGGATGAAACGGCGGCCGTCGCGCGCGACGACGTGCGCTGATCCTTCCTCCTTCACAAAGAACACGCGTCCCTTCGGGCAAAGGCCCGCCTCCACGACCCTGACGCCACGATGGCGGCCGGTAAGGCCTGGCCGCCCCGTGCCCGCGCGGCCGCCTCGTCCCACCTTTGCCGGAGCGGATCGTCGTCACGCCTTGCATGACGCAATTTCCCATCCCGCCGCCTTCTCATCGTCGACGTCCATGCATAGCATCGGCGCCGCCGCTGTGACGTAAATCACAGCTTCACATCGATAGCGATTCCCGAAGGCCTCCCGGCCCTCGGGATGGAGCCCGTCGGCCTACGTCATGCCCCGTCACCTTGAAGGCGATCCCATGCCAGGGACAAAGTCACCGAACCCCTTCCGTCCGCGTTCACACCGCTATGCGCTGGAGCCGCGCCAGATGTACGACGGTGCCGCGCTCGTGGAAGCGGCCAGCCACCATGTCGATCCCGCGGAAGCGGCGCATGACGGCGGCAAGTTCCATAGCGCCGCCGTGGAACAGCCGGGTCATGCCACGGCGCCGCCGCCGGCGCCCAGCGTCCCTGCGCCGACCCAGGTCTACGTCATCGACCAGAGCGTGGCGAACTGGCAGTCCCTGGTCGCCCAGCTGCCGCCGGGCGGCCAGGTCGTGGTGCTGGACGACAAGTCCTCGGGCCTGACGCAGATCGCCGACGCGCTGCGTGGCGAACACGACATCGCCGCGATCCACATCATCAGCCATGGCGCCAGCGATTCCATTTCGCTGGGTACCGACACGGTCACCGCCGGCAATATCGCCTCCTACGCGAGCCAGCTCGGCGACATCGGCGCCACGCTTTCGACGAACGGCGACATCCTTCTCTACGGTTGCGACGTGTCGCACCAGGACAACGCGCTGGTCACCCAGCTGGGCCGCCTGACCCAGGCCGACGTGGCCTCTTCCACCGATGCCACCGGCGCCGCCGCGCTCGGCGGCGACTGGGTGCTGGAAAGCTCGGTGGGGCACATCGAGACGCGCTCGCTCGCGCTCGACTACGACGGCCTGCTGGTCGCGCCGAGCATCGGCACCACCAGCACCGGCCTCACCGTTTCCGAACCCAGCACGCTCAATGCCGCGGGCGCGGACCGCGGCACGCTCACCGGCTGGTCCATCGTCGACGATGGCGTCGGCGGCGACCGTGTGACCGTCACCGCGGTCGTCGCGGACCCCGCCAAGGGCACCCTGGTCACGGGTACGGCCGCCACGGCGGTCGCCGGCGGCTACCGGTTCACCGGCACCGTCGCCGAGGCCAACGCGTGGCTCAACCAGCTCAGCTTCGTCGCCGCCGACGTCGAACTGGGCAATACCGCCGCGCGCACGACCATCGATGTCACCGTCACCGATGCGCAGTCGCTCTCGGCGACGCGCTCGCTCGATGTCACCATCACGCCTTCGAACGATCCGGTGGCCGTGCCCGATGCCACCAAGACGGTGCTGGAGGTCGGCGCCGGCGACAGCCCGAGCGTCACCGTGATCGGCGCCGACACCCTGGTCGCCTCCGACGCGGAAGTGACCATCGGCACGCAGTCCGCCAGCCAGATCGTCTACAGCCTCACGGCGCTGCCGCAGTACGGTTACCTCACGCTCGACGGCAACCGCCTGGGCGCGGGTTCCGTGTTCACCCAGCAGGACGTGATCGACGGCCGCCTGAGCTACGTGCACACGGCCACCGGCGCGAACCAGGACGCCGCGGATGGCTTCGACGCCCGGGTCAACGACGGTGCGACGCCGCTCGACCGTTCCGCCACCGTCCACGTCAACCTGGCGGTGCAGCCGGTGAACCAGGCACCGACCGTCGGTGGCGCCGGCATGGTCTATGAAGGCCAGCCGGCCAACGCCGTGGACACGGGCAACGTGGGCCAGTACATCGTCGCCGGCAGCGGTGGCGATCCGCAGGACACGGCGCTGCAGGTCACCATCACGGCGCTGCCGACACACGGCACGCTCTATTACAACGGCGTCGCGGTCACGGTCGGCCAGAGCTTCGACTACGCCAACCGCAACCTGCTCACCTATCGCAACGACGGCGTCGACGGCGTCACCCAGGACAGCTACGGCGTGCGCGTCACCGATCTCGGCGGCGGCACCGGCACGCCGGGCAGCGCCGATGGCACGATCGTCCTCGATGTGCATGCCGTGGACGACGATCCCTCGCTGGACGTCGGCAGCACGCGCACGGCTACCGTGACCGCGGGCGGGAACGGCAGCGCGGGCCCGTACTCGGTCGTGCTCACCACGGCCATGCTCGGCGCGACGGATGTCGATTCGCCGGAACAGAACATCAGCTTCGTCACCAGCCAGGCCGGGCTCACCCATGGCTACCTGCTGCTCAACGGCGAGGAGTTGAAGGACGGCGCCACCTTCACCATGGCCGACGTGCGCGCCGGCCGCGTGCAGTACGTGCAGGTGACCGGCGCCACGGCCGGGCAGCAGGATACCTTCCATTTCCAGGTGGTGGACAACACCACCGCGCTGCGCTGGAACGCCGACGGCACCACGTTCACGCGCATCGGTGGCGACTACACCGGTGGCGCCTCCACGGACACCCTGCGCGACTACACCTTCACCATCGCCCTCGCACCGACCCCCGATGGCAACAACGGCGGTTTCCCGGTCCACGATGTGACCACGGGCCAGCAGCAGTCGACCTATGCGGGTGTCGATCCGTCCGGCAACGCCATCGGCAGCGTGTCCGAAGGCGGCGCCATCGTCCTGCACGGTACGACGACGAACGGGCAGCCGACCGACTTCCACGCCATGCCCGGCCTCAGCTACACGGCCGAAGGCGTGGACCCGTCGCAGGTGGTCTACACCTTCCTCGGTTTCACCAGCGACGGCGCGGGCACCGGCACCGCCGGCACGTTGCAGAAGCAGGTGAACGGCACCTGGGTCGACGTCGCCGCCTATGGCACGTTCACCCAGGCCGACCTCGACGCCGGCCGCATCCGTTTCCAGCACGACGGCGCCAGCGAAGACTTCCACGCCACGGCCAACTTCTCGGTGTCCGCCGGCCTGATCACCGTGCAGAACGGCCAGGCGGTCGTGGACAGCTGGAAGCCGTCGTTCGACATCTACGTGACGCCGACCAACGACCTGCCAACGGTCGTCGGCTCGTCCACCACGGTGATCAACGAGGGCGAGATCGCCTATATCACGAAGGACCAGCTCGGCCTTGCCGACCCGGACGACGCCACCAGCGCGAGTTATCTCGAAAACTCGCCGACGCTTCCCGATGGCAGCCCCAACTACGCGTACAACAACGACGCCACGGGCGCCAACGCGCTGAAGTTCGTCATCACCAGCCTGCCTGCGGGCGGCAAGCTGCAATACTCCACCGATGGCGGCGCCAGCTGGCAGGACGTGACCGCGAATACCTTGCTGGATGCGTCCATCATCACCGGCAGCGCGGGCACCACGGGCCTGCGCTTCGTCAGCAACGGCTCGGAAGTGCGCAGCGCCAGTTTCACTGTCGAGGCGCAGGACCGTTGGGGCGCGCGTTCGGCCACGGACGCCACCGTCACGATCCAGATCACCAACGTCAACGACGCGCCGCAGATCGCGAAGGATCCCACCCAGGCCGATCCGTCCGTACCCGTCGACTCGCCGAACAACATCGGCGGCACGCCGGTCAACAATCCGCTCACCGTGGCGGAAGGCGGCTACGCCCAGATCACCACGGCCATGCTCCAGGCCTACGATCCGGACAGCTCGGCCGAGCAGGTGCAGTACACGATCACCGGTGGTCCGGCGCACGGCAAACTGGCGTATTCCACCGACGGCGGCGCGACCTTCCACATCCTCGGTGCGGGTTCCTCCTTCACCCAGGCGGATGTCGCCGCGGGTCGTATCTACTATCTCAACGACGGCACCGAATCCACCGGCGCCAGCTATCCGTCGGCACCGGACGACCGCTTCTTCTTCACCGTCTCCGACGGTGACAAGGAGCAGGCGGGCAACGAGTTCTGGGTCTATACCGATCCCACCAACGATGCGCCGAAGGTCACCGCGCCGGCCGGTCCGGTCGACCTCGACAGCGCGGACCCGCAGTTCAACCCGGTGCCGGGCTTCAGCGTGGCCGATCCGGACCTCACCACCGTCGGCGGCGGCGAGACCGATTACCTGCAGGTCACGGTGCGCCTGCTGCATGCCGACGGCAGCGCGTTCTCGGCCGGTGAATACACCGCCGATGGCGTCACGATCGGTTATGCGGCCGGTGGCGGCGTGGTCGTGGATGGCGACAAGAACGGCGGCGGCGACTATCTCGTGCTGAGCGGCACGCGCGCGCAGGTCAACGCCGCGCTGGCCGGCCTCACCGTGAACTTCGCTGGTGACCGTGACGCGAAGTACCAGGTACAGGTGATCGCGGACGATCGCCTGCGCGACGCCAGCGGCAACCTCGTTGGCGGCGCGAACGGCGGCAACGTGAACCAGCCGGCCACGCCGGGTACCGGCGGTGCGACCACGCCCATCGATGCCACGAACTACGACTGGTACAGCGACGCGGCGCCCACCAACAGCGGCGACATCGCCGCCGCCTCCGTGGTGGTCCGCGCATCCAGCGTGAACGAGCCGGGCACCTTGACCGGTCCCACCAGCGGCACCGTGTACGAAGACCAGGCGACCCACATCGGTGGCGGCTTCGTCGTGGCCGATCCCGAATCGGCCGCGTTTGATACGCCGGTGACGGTGCGCGTGACCGTGCCCACCGGCACGCTCGGCATCGGTGGCAGCGGCAACCAGACCAGCTTCACGCCGAGCGCGCCGGGCAGCCTCGCCGTCACCATCAGTGGCGACAACACCGGTACGCTGGTCCTGACCGGCCGTGCCAGCGATATCCAGGCGTTGCTCAACGACGCGACCAACGGCCTCACCTATCGCAGCGCCGCCAACGTCAACCACGACACGAACGGCGCCGCCGCGGGCGATGTCACCGTCACGCTGCACTTCGACGACACCGGCTCGAAGATCGGTGGCGATACCGGGGCGGGCAGCGTCGCCAACAATCCGGCCGACATCCAGGTCGCGCTCGACATCGTCGCCGTGAACGACGCGCCTACCGTGACGGCGGGCGCGGGCACCGTCTACCTCAACGGCAGCACGGCGGTGGGCGGCTTCGTCGTCGGCGACGTCGATTACACCGATGGTGGCGGGATCACCCAGGGCGAGCAGGATTTCATGCAGGTGACGGTGCGCGTCACCGATGCCGCCGGCAACCCGCTGGCGCAGTCGGCCTACGCGAACATCGTGCTGGGCTCGAGCAACGGCGGCACATCCGGCGCCACGGTGGACGGCACCTACGACGGGACCGATGCCGCGCTGGTCATTCGCGGCACGCGGCAACAGGTGAACGATTATCTCGCCGGCCTGCAGGTGTCGATCGGCGGCGATCTCGCCAATGCCGACCAGTCGTATCGCGTGGAAGTGATCGCGGACGATCGCCTGCGCGACACGGCCAGCGGAAGCCTCGACGGGTCCGGTGCCGCCAATGGCGGCCAGAACGCCGCCGCGAACGGTACCCAGGCGGTGCCGACCACGGCCGTCGATCCGTATGCGGTCGTGCCGGGCGGGCTCACCCAGAACGTGGCCTCCTCGTCTCGCGAGGTGTTCCCGTCTTCGATCAACAACCCGACGGCGATCGGTATCACCGGTCCCAACGGCACCAACGAAAGCGCCGCCGGCCTGTACACGCTCAGTCACATCACCCTGGCCGATCCGGATGCGGGCACGGACAGCATCACCGCCACGGTGACGCTGCAGAACGGCTTCAGCATCCACGACGTCAATGGTTCCACGGCGACCTCCGGCAGCTTTGCGGGTGCCACGTATACCTTCGGCACCGATGGCCAGGGCCGCAGCACCATCACCATCACCGGTTCCATCGACCAGGTGCAATCGGCGATCAACGCGGTGGGCGTGCAGTTGCCGTCGGCGGAAGCGGGCGACAACAACGCGTACTGGAACGGCACCTTCCAGGTGCAGGTGGCCGTGAACGACAACGGCAACCACGGCAGCCGCCCGGACCGGCCGACGCTCGACGGCGATGCCGCATCGAACGCGGGTAGCGATCCCAGCACCGCCGGCGACCAGTACGGTTACGCCGACGGCGAGGCGGGTTCCTCGAACGCCCTCGTCACCACGCGCGTCTTCGATGTCACCGTCAGCAGCCGCACCCAGGTCAGCGAGGCCGGGTTGGCCGACAACAGCGGCAGCCAGGGCGTGGACGGAACCGAAACCTTCGCCCTGTTCAACGGCCTGGACAGCGTGACGATCGGCGATCCGGTCGCGGGCGCGGGTCATTCCGTCACGCTCACGCTGGCGCAGCTGCAGGACATCGCCAACGTGCCGCTCGCCGAGCGCACGATCCAGACCGATCACGGCACCCTGGTCGTGACCGGCTACCTTCCCGGTGCGGATGCGGGCCACGGCACGCTCGTCTACCACTACAGCCTCAACGGTCCCGTGGACCAGCCGGGCGCGACCGGCAGCAGCGAGACGATCGCGATCGCCACGCGTGACAGCGCGGGTTTCACGGACAGCGGCAGCATCACGGTGGATATCGCCGACGACGTGCCCGTCGCGCACGCCGACACGAACACGGTGGACGAAGACGGTGCGCCGGCCACGGGCAATGTCGTGCTCACCGGTGGCGGTGCCGACCATGTGGGTGGCGATGCCACGCCGACGCCGGTGTCCGGCGTGGTGTTCGGCAACGCGGGTGGTCCAGTCAGCGGCAACGTCGGCGCGCCGATCGCGGGGCAATACGGCTCGCTCACGCTCAACGCCGATGGCAGCTACGGCTACACGCTGGATAACGCCAATCCCGTCGTCAACGCCTTGAAGGATGGCGAGACGCGTACCGAGGTCTATACCTACACGATCACCGACGCGGACGGCGATACCAGCACCACGACGTTGACCATCACCATCGTGGGTCATACCGATGGCGGCCCCGCCATCGTGCCGCACGACGGCAACGGCGCCGGCAATGGCGTGAACACCACCGGCGAAACCACGGTGTGGGAGTCGGGCCTGACCCCGAACGGTCCGGCGGGGCAGCCGCGTGACGCGACGGATACCGTCGCCATCTCCGCGCCGGACGGCCTCGTCAGCGTCACCGTGGGTGGAAGGACGCTCACCGCCGCGGAGCTTTCCGCGTTGAGCGCCGGCGCCCCGGTGACCATCGCGACGGCCCACGGCACGCTCGTGCTGACCGGCTTCACCGCGACCGCCGAGATCGGCGGCGTGCCGACCGCGGGCATGCTCACCTATACCTACACCTTGGGCGGATCCATCGCCCAACCCGGCGCGGACCACAGCACCGACGACATCGCCTTGTCCGTCACCGATGCTGGTGGCGGCAGTGCCGCGGGCACCCTCGTGGTCAACATCGTGGACGACGCGCCGACCGCCCGTCCCGATAGCGCCGACATCGGCGAGGACGGCACGGCGGTCGTCAATGGCAACGTCGTCTCCGCGACGGGTCCGGGCGATGTCGCCGATCGCCTCGGTGCCGACGGAATCGCTGCGCCGGTGGCGGGCGTCGCCGCCGGCACGGCAAGCGGCCCCCTCGCCGGCAGCGTCGGCACGGGCGTGGCAGGCCAGTACGGCACGCTCACGCTCAACGCCGACGGCAGCTACGGCTACGCGCTGGATAACGGCAACGCCGCCGTGAACGCCTTGAAGGACGCGCAGACGCTCACCGACGTCTACAGCTACACCATCGTCGACGCGGACGGCGACACCAGCACCACGACGCTCACCATCACCATCCACGGCCATACCGACAGCGCACCGTCGATCGCGCCCGTGGACGGCAACGGTGGCGCGGCGGGTCACGCCACCGTCGTCGAGGCGGGCCTGGTCGATCACGACGGGTCGCAGGTCACCACCGGCAGCATCGAACTGACCGCCGACGATGGGCTCGCCAGCGTGACGGTGGGCGGCACCACGCTCACCACCGCGCAGCTCGCCGCGCTCGGCAGCGGTTCGCCGGTCACCATCACGACGCCGGACGGCACGCTCGTGCTCACCGGCTTCAACCCGACCTCGACCGTCGGCGGCGTCCCCACGGCCGGCATGCTCAGCTACACCTACACGCTGGACCGCGCCGCCTCGCAGCCGGGCACCACCGATAGCACCGAGAACATCGCGCTGACCGTCACCGACGCGGGTGGCGACACGTCGGCGGGAACCCTCGTCGTGAACATCGTCGACGATGTGCCGACGGCCCGCGACGATACGGCGGCCGTCACCGAGAACACCGCCGGCGTCACCGGGTCGGTGCTGGTGAACGACCGCGTCGGTGCCGACGGTACCGCCACGCCGGTCAGCGCGGTCGGCTTCCACGGCACCGCGGGTTCCGTCGGTTCGCCGCTCGGCGGCAGCTACGGCACGCTCACGCTCAACGCCGACGGCAGCTACAGCTACGCGCTCGACAACGACAACCCGGCCGTGAACGCACTGAAGGACGGGCAGACGCTCACCGAAACCTTCACCTACGTCATCACCGATGCCGATGGCGACAGCAGCACCGCGACGCTGACCATCACGATCGGTGGCGTGACCGACGGCAACCCGTCGATCGTCCCCGTGGACCGGGACGGCAACGTCGGCGGCCACGCCGAGGTCGGCGAGCCGGGCCTGGTCGATGGCGGCGGCAGCGACACCACCAGCGGCCATATCGACCTGAGCGCCCTGGACGGCCTCGCCAGCGTCACCGTGGGCGGCACCACGCTCACACCGGAGCAGTTGTCCGCGCTGAGCCCGCAGCATCCGGTCACCATCGTCACGCCGGACGGCACGCTCGTGCTCACCGGCTTCACCGCCACCACGACGGTGAATGGCGTGGCCACGGCGGGTACGCTCGATTACACCTACACGCTCGACCATGCGTTGCAGCAGCCCGGTTCGACGTCCACCAGCGATGTCATCGCGCTGGGCGTCACCGACGTGACCGGTGGCGTGTCCACCGGCAGGCTGGTGGTCGACATCGCCGATGACGTGCCCGTCGCACGCGACGACAGCGCCACCATCGTCCAGGATGCCGGGCAGACCGGCGCCAGTGGCAATGTGTTCACCGGCAAGGGTTCCTCGCACGACGGTTCCGACCGCATCGGTGCCGACGGCCCGGCGGCCGGTGGCCCGCTCACCGGCGTGGTATCGGCCAATCTCGGCACCACGGGAACGATCGGTGGCGGCAGCCGTGGCGAGTTCGGCACGTTGATCCTCAACGCGGACGGCACGTACACGTACCAGCTCGATGTGCGCAACCCGAGGGTGAGTTCGCTGGACGCCAGCCGCACGCTGAGCGAAGTGTTCGTCTACACCATCACGGACGCCGATGGCGATGTAAGCGAAGCACGCCTCACCATCACGATCCAGGGCACGACGCCGCCGATGCAGGCACGTTGGGGCGACCAGATCTTCCCCACCGCCTACGACCGGACCACGCGCGACATCCGCCAGGGTTACGAGCCGGGCCTGTTCGTCCTGCCGGCGGTGGACCAGTCGCAGGGCGACACGATGCGCTGGCACAACCAGTGGATCACGGGCCGCTACGATCCCACCTCGGACCTCGGCGACGCGCCGCTGGACCCGTCGAACACCCAGCACGTGCTGCGTGACGGCGTGGCCTTCTCGCGCCAGTTGCTCGCCGAAGCGCACAGCCGCGCGCGTGTCGCCCTCAACGATTTCGGGCTGGGTTCCAGTGTGTTGTGGGACGACTTCTCGCCGTTCTCGCCCACGCGCATCCATGACCTGGAGAAAACGGTCCAGACCCATGTCGAACGCACGCAGCCCGCAAAGGCCGCGCACGAGGTACCTACCGCCATGCGTGTGCCACCACCGGCGTCCACGCCAGCCGGTGCGCCATCGCTGACGGCACAGATCGCGGCGATGGCCAAGGCCGCCGCCGTGCCGTTGGCCACCGCACCCGCACCCACGCAGCCACGCCACTAATCGCGAACCCGGCGATCCACGCATCGCCGGCCACGTTCACAAGGACCGAATCTCCATGCACCACATCCATGCCATGAAGACCACCACACCGACGACTTTCGCCATGCGCCGCGCGCCGCTGGTCGCCTCGCTGGCCCTCGCCGTGTTCCTTACCGGTTGTGGCGCCGTCAAGCCGAAGCCGCTCACCCACGACGAGGTCGCCACGCGCGTCAAGAACGACCAGCAGGCGATGTACAAGGACCAGGAGCCGATCGGCGCTCCGCTGACCTTGTCCGACGTCATGGCGCGGTCGCTCAAGTACAACCTCGACTATCGGCTCAAACTGATGGAGACCGCGCTGTCGCGCGGCCTGCTCGACGTCTCCCAGCTCGACATGCTGCCCAAGCTGACCGCCGACGCCGGTTACCGCTGGCGCAGCAACGACTCCGGCGGCACCAGCATCGGTATCGAGGACCGCATCGTCAGCCTGCGTCCTTCCACCTCCGAGGAACGCGTGCATTACCTCGCCGACGCCACGCTGTCGTGGGACGTGCTCGACTTCGGCCTGAGCTACTACCGGGCGAAGCAGCAGGCCGACGACGTCAACGTGACCGACGAGCGCCGCCGCAAGGTCTTGCAGAACATCGTGCAGGACGTGCGTGACGCCTACTGGCGCGCGCTGGGTGCGCAGCGCCTCCTCGGCGAGACCCAGACGCTCGCCGACAACATCCAGGCCGCGCTGGAAAAGACCCGCCAGGCCGAGCGTGCGGGCGTGCTGCCGCCGGTCGAAGGGCTGGAATACCAGCGCGCCTTGCTCGACGCCATGACCCTGGTGAACGAGAAGCGCCAGGAGATGGAATTCGCGAGGCGCGAACTCGCCGCCCTGATGAACCTCGCGCCCGGCACGCAGTTCACGCTGGCCGACGCCACCGAGACACGGCTCTCGCAGGTTCCGTCCAACCTCGACCAGCTCGAGCAGACGGCACTGGAACAGCGCCCGGAGCTGCGCGAGGAAGACTATAAGGCGCGCATCGACGCGATCGAAACCAAGAAGCAGATCGCCGCGCTGTTCCCGAACCTCAACCTGTTCGGCGGCATCGGTTACGACTCCAACAGCTACCTGTACAACGAGAACTGGACGCAGGGCGGCATCAGCATGTCGATGAACCTGATCCGCCTCGCCGGGCTGCCCGCGATCAAGCGCACCAACGAAGCGCGGATGAAGGTCGACGACGCCCGCCGCATGGCGCTCAGCATGGCCGTGCTGACCCAGGTGCGCGTTTCCGTGGAGCGCTACAAGCTGGCCGTCTACGATCACCAGCTCGCCCAGGAATCCGCGCAGGTGGACCAGCGCCTCGCGAGCGTGGCCCGCGCCGGTTCCAATAACCAGCTCACCAGCGAGCTGGAAACGCTGCGCACGCAGGCGCGCTCGATGGTCTCGCGCTTCCAGGAAGCGTCCTCCTATGCGGCGGCGCAGTCGGCGTACGGCCGCGTGCTCAACTCCGTTGGCATCGACCTGATGCCCGAGCAGGTCGCGGGCAGCGACGTGCCGACGCTCTCCAAGGCCATCCAGGCCAGCCTGGTCGACGGCGAGAAGCACGTGTTCACGCAATCCGTGGATGCCGTCGCGGTGGACCGGCCGATCCAGCTCAGCGTGACCGGCTTGCCGCCGCGCGTGGATGGCGTGGCGGTGCGCGACGCCGTCGGCAAGGTGATGACCGGCAACCGCCTGGCCCTCGGCAGCGGTGCGGACAGCCTCGCGATGGAACTGCACTACAGCGCCACGCCGAGCAAGGCGGCGACGCGCGCGCAGTGGGACGTGACGGTGCAGGACACGGCCGGCAAGCGCCTGCTGACGCAGAGCTATCGCAGCTTCCTCCCCGATGACGCCAGCACGCGTTCGGTGATCGCCCTGGCCGAAGCCGCGGCGCTCTCGGTGATGGCGGAAGTGCGCCGCCTCGCGGCCGCGCCGGAAACGGCGGCCACGGCCCAGCCATGAAGAACGCGACGATGATTCCGAAGGCGATGACGTTCGCCGCCTTCAGCGCCGTGCTCGCCTGGGGGACGCCTTGCACGGTCGCCGCGCAGGTCCAATCCACGACGGCGGCGTCGACCCAGGCTCCCGTACGCTTCCTCGTGGTGGCCGACCGGGAAAGCCCGTTGTCCGCGGTGGCCGGGGGACGCGTCGCACGCGTGTACGTGCAGTTGGGCGATACCGTCGCGAAGGGCAAGTTGCTGGTCTCGCTCGATTGCAGCGACGTGGATGCCCGGCGCGCGGCTGCCGACGCCGAGTACAAGGCGGCGCAGTTGCGCTACGAGGCGAAGGCGAAGTTGCAGGGCCTGCAATCCGCCGCCGCGCTGGAAGTCGAACTCACCGCCGCCGACGTCAACCGCACGCGCAGCCAGATGCGCATCTTCGACGCGCAACTGGCGCAGTGCCGGTTCGTGGCGCCGTTCGACGGCCGTGTGGCGCGCATCCACGTGAAGGAAGGGCAGGGCGTGTCGCCGGGTGCCCCGGTGATCGAACTGGTCGGTACCGGCACGCCGAAGGCGCGACTGAACGTGCCGTCCAGCTGGATCGGCTGGCTCAAGCCGGGCGCGCACCTGGACGCCGCCGTCGACGAGACCGGCGAACACCACCCTCTCACCGTGACGCGCCTCAGCGGCCGCGTCGACGCGGTCAGCCAGACGATCGAGATCGAGGCCGATTTCGAAGGCGATACGAGCCGTGTCCTGCCGGGCATGAGCGGTCGGGCGACGCCGGCGAAGAGCACCGGGCAGGGCTGAAACGATGAATCCCCAGGACAACCCCGGCGCCAGCGCGTCGTCGCGCTTCTATGCGCTCGCCGCACGCGCCGAGGGTGCCGCGACCGCGACCGAGCTTGGTTTCGTCGCATGCAACGAAACGCGTAGCCTGGTCGACTACCGGCAGGCCGCGTTGCTGGCGACGCCCCCGGGGCGGAGCCCCCGCCTTGCCGCCCATTCCGGGCTGGCCGAGCCCGATCCCAATACGCCTTATGCGCTGTGGTTGTCCGCCGTCGCACGGCGGATCGCTCCGCAGTGTGCCGAGCTGCCCGCCGGTGCCCGCGTCCTGCCGCTTTCGCCCGGCATGCTCGGCGAGGAACTGGCCGCGGAGTGGAGCGAATGGCTGCCGGCGCACGTGTGGGTGCTGCCGCTGATGGGCCCCGATCGCCATGTCGATGCGCTGCTCGTGCTCGCACGGGACCAGGCCTGGCCCACGACGCTCACCCCGGACAGCGCCGAGTTCGCCCTGCTTCAACTCGCCAACCTCTACGGTTATGCCTGGTGGTCGCTGGTCGCGCGGCCCTCGCGCTGGCGGCGCTGGTGGGAAGCGGCCACCAGCGGACGACGCCTGCGCTACGCACTGGCCGTGTTGCTGGTGGTGCTGCTGATCCCCGTGCGCGAATACACGCTCGTTCCCGCCGAGGTGATCTCGACGCGGAGCCAGGTGATCGCTTCGCCGCGCGAGGGCGTGATCCATCGCATGACGGTCCTGCCCAACGCGCCGGTGAAGGCGGGGCAGGTCCTCGCCGAACTGGACGACACGACCCTGCGCAACAAGCTCGCCGTCGCGCAGGCCGAATTGGCCACGGCGAGCGTGGAGATGCACCAGGCCGCGCAACAGGCCATCGAGAACCAGAACGCCAAGGCCGACCTGGGCATGGCCGAGGGCAAGTGGCGCGAGCGCCAGGTGGACGTGGTCTCGTTGCAGCGGGAAGTGGACAAGCTGGCCATCCGCGCGCCGGCCGACGGCGTGTTCGTCTATTCCGATCCGGACGACTGGTCCGGCCGTCCCGTGCAGACCGGTGAGCGCATCGGCCTGCTTGCCGACCCGCATGCGCTGGGCGTGCGCGCGTGGGCCCCGGTGGGCGAGCCGACCAACCTGGCCGAAGGCGCTCCCATGACCGTCTTCCTCAAGGTCGCGCCGCTGGACCCGCTCGACGCGAAGCTCGACTACGCCGGTTACCAGCCGGTGGAGGCGCCCAACGGTGTCGCCAGCTACGTGCTGCGCGGGACGATCGATGGCACGCCGCCCGGTGCGCGTATCGGCCTGCAAGGCACGGCGCGCGTCTCGGGGCGCTGGAGCGTGTTCGGTTACCTGATGCTGCGCCGTCCGCTGGCCGCCGTGCGCGCCTGGTGCGGGCTCTGACGATGTCGGCCGTGCCTGCGATGGCTGCGATGGGTGGCATGGGCGCGCCGCCGCCGTGGCCCGCCTTGCGCGACGAGTTGAACATCCACGCCGCCGGGCGCAATCGCGACGGTTCGCCGGCGTGGCATCTGTCCGATCCCGTGCGCAACCAGTTCTTCCGCATCGGCTGGCTCGAGTTCGAGTTCCTCCAGCATTGGGCGCTGGGCGATCCCCAGCGGATCGCCGAGGCCGTTACCGCCAGCACCACGATGACGCCGGAAGCCGACGACGTGCTGGAGTTCGCGCGTTTCCTGCAACAGCAACAACTCACGCGCGGCGCCATGCCGAAACGGCGGACGTCGGCGCTGCACTGGTTGTTGCAGAACTACCTGTTCATCCGCATTCCGCTGGTGCGCCCGGAACGCTTCCTGCGCCGCACGCTGCCCTTCGTCAGCTGGATGTTCGGCTTGCGATTCCTCGTCGCCACGCTGTTCGCGGCCGTGCTCGGCCTGCTGCTGGCGGCACGCCAGTGGGATGTCGTGCAGGCCAACCTGCGTGGCGCGATGAGCTGGGACGGCGTCGTCGCCTTCGCCGGCGCGCTGGTCTTTTCCAAGTGCTGGCACGAGTTCGGCCATGCCTTCATGGCCACGCGGTTCGGCGTGCGCGTGGGGCACATGGGCGTGGCGTTGCTGGTCATGTGGCCCATGGCGTACACCGATACCGGCGAAAGCTGGAAGCTGGAAGGCTCGCGTCGACGCCTGGCCATCGCGTCGGCCGGCGTCATGGCCGAACTGGTGCTCGCCGCGTGGTGCACGCTCTTGTGGTCGTTCGCGCCGGAAGGCAACTTCAAGAACGCGCTTTTCTTCCTGGGCACCACGGCATGGGTGCTCACGCTGGTGGTCAACGCCAGCCCGTTCATGCGTTTCGACGGCTATTTCATCCTCGCCGACGCGCTGGACTATCCCGGCCTGCACGAGCGCGCGGGGCGCTGGGCGAAGCGTTGGGTGCGCCTGCGCCTGCTCGGCATCGAGGATCCCCGGCCGGACGCGGTCTCGCCGCGCTTCGCCGGCTTCCTCACCGTGTTCGCGTTCGCGACCTGGCTGTACCGGCTGACCCTCTTCGTGGGCATCGCCGTGGTCGTCTACCACGCCTTCTTCAAGGCCCTGGGCCTGATCCTCTTCCTGGTGGAAATCGTGACGTTCGTGGTGAGGCCGATGCTCAACGAAGTACGGATATGGTGGACGCGGCGCGCGGAAATCCGTTGGCCACGCGTGCGCCGGCGCCTGATCGTCCTGGGCGCGGCCGGGCTGGTCGTGCTGGTGCCGTGGTCGGCGAGCATCACCGCCGAGGGCATCGTGGAAGCGGGATTCGAACAGCCGGTGTTCACGCCGTTCGCGGCGAGGATGGAACGCGTGAGCGTCGCCGACGGCACGCATGTCACGGCCGGGCAGTTGCTGTTCGAACTCAGCGCGCCGACACCCGAGGACGAGCGGGCGAAGGCCGATGCGCTGCGCGACGCTTACGAATCCACGGCGCGCGGTGCCATCGCCCTCGACCGCGATGGCGTGGCCAAGCAGGTCGTGGCCGAGCGCATGGCCGACCAGTACGACGTGCAGCGTCGCGCCAGCACCTCGGAACTGCATCGCCTTCGCCTCACGGCCAGCGAGGATGGCATCGTGCGCGACCTCGATCCGGCGTTGCAGGCGGGCAGCTGGGTATCGCCCGGCTCGCGCATCGCGACCGTGGTCGGCGGTACGCGCTGGAGGGCGGAGGTGCTCGTGTCGGAGGCGGACCGGGCCCGGCTCGTTCCCGGCGCTTCGGCGACCGTCTACCGCCACGGCCATTGGCAACCGCTGCATGGCCGCGTGGTGGCGGTGGACGATGGCGCGCTCGAACACCTGCCAAGCCTGCTGTTGGCGAAGAACCACGGTGGACCGATCCCGCTCAATCCGACGGCACCGGCGAAGGAACTGCGCCCGGCGACCGTCTGGTACCGGGTGCGCGTGGAAGGCGAAGGCCTGTCCGCTCCGCTCGACGCCGAACAAGGAGTCAGCGTGCGCATGCAAGGGCGCCGCGAAAGCCTGGCCCGGCGCTGGATCGACAGCGCGTTGCTGATCCTCCTGCAACAGACGGGGCTGGGCAAGGAAGGCTGAGCCGGGTTGTCTTTCCCCGCCTGCGAACCGCTACTATCGGGCTCGGTCATCACGGGGGAAGGGAATGCGCGCATGGATATGGGTGGCGGGCGTGGCAGCGACGATGGGTACCGGCCTCCACGCGCGGACGGTGCCCGATCCGGCCCCGGTCGAAGCGAGGGTACCGTGGGCACCCACCGTGTTCACCGGCAGTGACGGCGCGAGGCACTTCGCGTACGAACTGCACCTGACCAATTTCTATGGCGACACCGGCCCGTTGACCCTCGACGACCTGGACGTCTTCGCCGACGATTCGAGCCAGCCCTTGTTGCACCTGGACAGCGCGGGACTGGCCGCCGTCGCCAAGCCCGTGCCGAAGGAAGGTGCCGCCGCCGTCGTCGATCCCGGCAAGAGCGGTACCGTCTATCTATGGCTCACGCTGCCCGCGGGAACGCCGGTGCCGAAGCATCTGCGGCACCATATGGACATGACGGCGAATGGCCACGCCTACGCGGTGGACGGCGTCGAGGTGGCGGTGTCGCCGACGGCGGCGCCGGTGATCGGTGCGCCCCTTCGTGGCGGCCATTGGCTGGCCCATGAAGGTCCGGGCGCATTCCGCTCGCATCACTGGGGCAGCATGGTCGCGATCAACGGCAGCCTGACCGTACCCCAGCGCTACGCGATCGATTTCGTCGGCGTGGATGCGTCGGGACGCGCGATCAAACCGAGCGTGAAGGACCTGCAAGCGACACGGTACGCGGACTGGATCGGCTACGGCGCGGAGGTCGTCGCCGTCGCGGATGGCGTCGTCGCCGGCGCGAGGGACGGCGAGGAAGAGCACGCGCCGCTGAAGCCACAGCCGGAACCGGCCTCGCTCACCACCGACGGCCTGTTCGGCAACTACGTGGTGTTGTCGATCGGACCCGGGCAGTACGCCGGTTACGCCCATCTTGCCAAGGGCAGCGTGCGGGTGAAGAAGGGCGACCACGTGCGCCGTGGCCAGGTGATCGGACGGTTGGGGCAGTCGGGCAACTCCGCCGCGCCGCACCTGCATTTCCAGTTGGCGAACGCACCGGACTTCCAGGGCTCGGAAGGCATCCCGTATGTCTTCGATCGGATCGATCTCTACGGCGAGGAAAGCGAGGCGCAGCTGTTCGGGCAGGGCGATCCATGGAAGGCGGCACCGCCGAGCCATCGCCAGGCGCAGCTGCCGCTCGATGGAGTCGTGGTGGGTTTTCCGGACAAATAGCTCAACGACGCGTCGCGAACACGCCATCCAGGGCCGGTTGCGCCTTGAAGCCCGCATGTTCGAGCCGTTTCGCGACTTCGCGCGGCACGTCGCGGCCACTGGTCAGCTTGTTGGGACTGCCCGTGTAGTGGAACAGGCGTCCACCGCGGCGCACGACACGGGCGAGCTGTCCGTAGAACGCTTGCGAATACAGCTCGCCGGCGATGCCGAAGCGCGGTGGATCGTGCAACAGCGCGTCCACCGAGGCGTCGGGCACCTGGAGGATCGCTTCGGTGACGTCGCCATGGCCGAGTCGCAGCCTGCCGGCGGCGTCGGGAGCGTCCGGATCGGGAGACCACGGGTTGAGCGTGCGCAACCAGAGCACGTCCGGATTCTTCTCGAAGGAAAGCACCCGGGCCACGCCGGCTTCCAGGCAGCAAGCGGCGAAGTAGCCGAGGCCACCGCAGGTGTCGAGCACCACCTTGCCGCGCGGCTCCACCAGCGCCACCTTGCGCCGTGCATCGTCGATCGGCGACTCCTTCGACGTGGGCAGCATCTTGATGCCGTCGATCTCGAAGGTGGGCGCGCCCCATTCCGTGGGCACCAGCTTGATCAGCGACCCTGAAAAACGCGATACCGGCTCGAAAGCCTCGCCATCCCAGTGGTAGATCGTGCGGTCCTTGAGGCGAGCGGGATACGGATAGCGCGCCTCATGCCATTGCCAGGCGTCCTCGTGCAGGGACACCTTGGTTTCCGAGCGGCCCAGGTCCAGCGACCCCGTCCATTCGCCCGCGCCGGCGTCGCGCGAGGCCGTCAGGGCCTCGGCGACAGGGCGGGTAAGCAGCGGACCGGCGTAATGCGACACGAAGGGAATCTCCTGGCTCCGCGGCGACACGGCGGGCAGGAACGATAGGCAATCGTCGCCGAAATGTCACCCGCGACTCAGGGCGCGTAGCGGGTGAACACGTAGTCGTGGTCGCGGACGAGCGCCTGGTGGCAGGCGAAGCAGGTGCGGTGCTGGGCCTCGTCGACAGCCTTGCCGTCGACGAAACGCCCGAAACCCCAGCCTCCCGTGGATGCATATTTCTTGCTGTCCTTCACCATGACCTGCACGGTCGTCGCCGCACCGGGCACCGTCGCCGAGGCGAACTCTTTCGAAGGCGTTCGCTTCCAGGCCAGCTTCACCAGGATCGTTCCGTCGGGGAAGGGCAGGTTCGCGTGGCGATACGCGTCCACGGCTTTCTGGTTGCCCACGACGGCGCGCAACTCGTTGAGCGGGGCGTCTTCCAGGGCCGGAGCGATCAGTTCCCATTGCCGGTATCCCTCGGGAATGGTCACGCCATAGATGGGCGATGCCGAGAGCGGATGCGGGTCGTCCTTCGCCCCCGACACTTCCACGAGGGCGAACAATGCCACGAACGCGACGGCACACGACAGGAGATAAACAGGCTTCATGCAAGTGATCCTTTGTCGTCTCAGGACCGGGCGACGTCGATGACCGCCTTGGCGAAGGCCTGCGGCGCTTCCTGCGGAAGATTGTGGCCGACGCCACCGTCGATCAGGCGATGCTCGTACTTGCCCGAGAAACGTTTCGCATAAGTCGACGGATCGGGATGCGGCGCGCCGTTGGCGTCGCCTTCCATGGTGATCGTCGGCACGCCGATGGACGGGAAGGTCGCAAGTTTCGCTTCCAGCGCGTCGTAGCGTGCCTCGCCCTTCGCCGCGCCGAGGCGCCACCGGTAGTTGTGGATCGAGATGGCGACATGGTCGGGGTTATCGAACGCGCTGGCCGAGCGCTGGAACGTCGCGTCGTCGAAGTGCCACTTCGGCGAAGCCTGTTCCCAGATGAGGTGAGCGAAGTCGTGCGTGTACTTCGCGTATCCGGCCTCGCCGCGTTCGGTGGCGAAATAGAACTGGTACCACCAGTTCAGCTCGGCCTTCGGCGGCAACGGCGCGCGGTTCTGTTCCTGGCTGCCGATCAGGTAGCCGCTCACGGAGACGAGGGCCTTGCACCGCTCCGGCCACAGCGCGGCGACGATGCAGGCGGTGCGCGCGCCCCAGTCGAAGCCGGCCACGACGGCCTTATCGATCTTCAGCGCATCCATCAGGTCGATCACGTCCTGCGCGAGCGCGGCTTGCTGGCCGTTGCGCGGTGTCTCGGCCGAGAGGAAACGTGTCGTCCCATAACCACGAAGGTAGGGAACGATGACGCGGTATCCGGCGGCCGCGAGGATCGGTGCCACCTCGACGAAACTGTGGATGTCGTAGGGCCAGCCATGCAGGAGGATGACCGGCGTGCCGTTCGCCGGACCATCCTCGGCGTATCCGACGTCGAGGCTGCCCGCCTTGATCTGCTTCAGCGTCTTGAAGGAAGTCACGTTGCCTCCGGAGGTGGTTTTCTTCGCGGGAGCCGCCGGCGCCGCATGGGCGGCGGACATCACTGTCGAGGTATTCAACACGAATGGCGCGGCGGCGATTCCCCACGCGGTGGCACCGAGCCACCTGCGCCTCTTCTGGTCGACGGCTTCCGTCATGGCATTACTCCTGGCAGGTTGAGCGGCCACACCGTTGCGGCCACGTGTCGCCCTAATGTAGTCGGCCCCTGCGCGATTGATTGCAGCTACTTCCGGTGGTTTTGAAACCGCATGTAACGATTTGGTCGCCTGATACATTGCGATACAAAAAACATCGGCTCATGTCGGAAACCGGCCTTTGCCACGCCCTGGTGGGAACAGACCTTGTGGGAGCCGACTTTGTGGGAGCCGACCTTGTCGGCGATCCCGCGGCAGCGGGCCGGTGTCCCACGTCCTCGTCTTCACGGCATGCGCTCTCCTGAAGGTTTCGACACCCTGCGTCCACGCGTGCTTCATGGCCGCCATGCGACATCGAGCGAACCTCTCCACCACCGGGTGACCACGATGACACCCCTTTCGAAACACATGTTCGCGACGTCGCTCGTTGAAAGCGGCTGAGACCCGATCAGGGCAAGACGATGGAGGTCGAGCGCGGCGTCTCCATGGCGCATGTATCGCGCAGGTGGACGAGCGTCCGCTCGACCCTTTCCTCCGTCTGCGCCGCCGTCGTATCCACGGGTACGATCGATTCATAGCCACGAACGTGGGCATCCAGCACCGTGGCGAGGATGCACGAGTCGGTGGCGATGCCGGTGACCACGAGACGGCGCACGTCGAGGAATGAAAGCAGCGACGGCAGCGCCGTCTCGAACAACGCCGAGTGCCTCGGCTTCACCAGCTTGAGGTCGGTGGGCGCCGGAGCCAGCGCGGTGGCGACCTCGCGGCCGGCACCTTCGGAACCGCGCACGAAATCGACCAGTTCATCGAAGCCGTCCTGCCAGCGGCTGAAGTTGTCGTTGACGTAGATGACGGGTGCGCCGTGCACGTGGAAGCGGTCACGCAGGGCGACGATGGCAGGGACGATGGACATGGTGTGCGCGGCGAGCTCGTCGCCGCCGGGGAAGTCGAAAGTATTGAATACATCCAGGATCAACAGTGCGGGCGAATGGCTCAAGGGTGCCTCTCTCGATGCTAGCGCCGATATTGCCGACCAGGATGAGCGCGTTCCCGCAAACGGCGCGTGATAGTCATCCCTCATGCGCACGCCATCGACATGGCGCCCGTGCAGCCTTCACGCCCGATGGCCTACCGTCGTGGCCTTGCCGACACGCGGAGTGAACCCATGAAAGCCGTCGTATTCCACGCCATAGGCGACATCCGGCTCGACGAGGTACCCGAGCCTTCCATCGAATCCGATACCGACGCCATCGTGCGCCTTACCTCGTCCGCCATCTGCGGAACCGACCTGCACTTCATTCGTGGAACGATGGCGGGCGTCGAGCCCGGGACCATCCTCGGGCACGAAGGCGTGGGCGTGGTCGAGGCGCTCGGAGACGGCGTGCGCAACCTCGAAGTCGGCGACCGTGTCGTCGTGCCTTCGACCGTCGCCTGCGGCTATTGTTCCTACTGCCGGGCCGGTTACTACGCGCAGTGCGACAACGCCAATCCCAATGGACCCGGCACGGCGTTCTACGGTGGCCCGAAAGAGGCCGGCGGACTGAACGGGATGCAAGCGGAGAAGGTCCGCGTGCCATTCGCCAACGTCAACCTGGTGAAGCTGCCGGATGAGGTGAGCGACGACGAAGCCATCCTCATCTCGGACATCTTCCCCACCGGCTATTTCGGCGCGGACATGGCGGATATCGAGCCAGGGCATACCGTGGCCGTCCTCGGCTGCGGCCCGGTCGGACAGTTCACCATCGCCTCGGCGAAGCTGCTGGGTGCCGGTCGTATCTTCGCCATCGACCAGCATGAGGACCGCCTTGCGATGGCGCGGGCACAAGGCGCGGAAACGGTGGATTTCAGCCGCGAAGACCCCGTGGAGACGGTGAAGCGGCTGACCGGCGGCATCGGCGTGGACGCGGTGATTGACGCGGTCGGCGTGGACGCCCAGCATGCGCACGAGGGGCCGGCCGCGGGAAAGCCCGCGCCGGGCGAGGCAAGGGACGCATCGCCCGCGGCCAAGACCGATGGTCCCGCATGGGAAGCCGGCGATGCGCCGATGCAGGCGCTGGCATGGGCGGTCGAGATGGTGGCCAAGGCGGGAACCGTATCGATCATCGGCGTGTATCCACCCACGGACAACCTGTTCCCGATCGGCGCCGCCATGAACAAGAACCTCACCATCCGCATGGGCAACTGCAACCACCGCAAGTACGTGCCCATGCTCGTGGAGCTGGTGCGCTCGGGGCAGGTGGTGCCGACACGGATATTGACCCAGCGGGAACCCCTGGCCGGAGCGATCGATGCGTACGAAGCGTTCGATCAGCGGCGGCCCGGCTGGATCAAGGTGGAATTGCTGCCGGGCCATACCCCGGCCGAGGGCCGGAATGGCTGACCAGGAAACGCCGCGCACGCTCGGGGAAGCGGGCTTCCGTCGCGAAGCCGGGCATGCACTTAGCACGCCGCTGGGAAGCCTGCTGTTGCGGGCGGAACTGATCGACCATTACCTGCGCCAGGACAAGGTTCCGCAGGCCCGGGAGGCGGTCGCCGCGCTGCTTCGCGACTTCGACACCTTCGGCCGCCACTTCCGTTCCGTGTTTTCCGCGATGGCCGATATCGCCGAGGAAGGTGGGAAACACGGTAGCCCGCGCGAGAGTCTCGCGGAGGCCCTGGCGGGACTGGGCGAAGAGGACGTCGCCGTCGACTATCGCGGCCTGTCGCCGTCCGTGTCGGTGCCTGCGGCGGCCTTGACGGCACTGATGCGGCGTCTCGCCCTGTTGGCCAAGGAAACGCATGCGAATGCCGTGACGCTCACCGGTACCGTGGCTGGCGGGGAATGCCTGTTGTCGTTGGCCGGCGTGGGCGGCGATCCGGTCGCGGAGGAAAGGCAACCGTTCGAATCGGATCGCAGCCTGCATCTGTGGACGGCCAGCGAAATCTCCGCCCGCCATGGCGGCCGCCTGGTGATCGCGGCGGCCACCGATACGATCGTCCGGGTCATCCTGCCGATCGCCTAGCTTCCCTGGGTAGAGATCCGCCCGTCGATCCGGATGACGCGCATATTTTCCTCATGTGTCCCGGAATCGAGGCGTGGACAGGCCGGGCGGCGCGCCACGGTACCGGGCAAGCTTGTTGTAGATCGTCTTGGTGCTGATCCCCAGCCGCCGCGCCGCCGCCGTGCGATCGCCCTTGCACGCGGCCAGCGCGCGCAGGATCGCTTCTCGTTCGATATCGGCGAGGGTGCCCGTCGCGGACCCGGCGTCCGGCATGGCCACCAGCGACTTGACCGGCCGCTGCAGCACGAGCAGGTCGCCGCCCTGGAGGTACGCCCGCTGGACGACCTGGCGCAGTTCGCGCACGTTGCCAGTCCACGCGTAACCCTGCAAGGCGTCGAAGGCGCGGACCGCGAAACGCCTGGCCGTACCGTATTCCGCATTCAATTCGTCCAGGATGCCGTGCGCGATGACCTCCACGTCTTGTGGACGCTCGCGCAAGCCAGGCATCCGGAGTTCATAGCCGGCCACGCGGAAATACAGGTCCGCGCGTAAACGGCCTTCGGCCACCGCGTCGCGTGGTACCCGGTTGGTCGCCGCGACCAGGCGCACGTCCACCTTGCGCGGCGAGCGACCGCCGAGCGGAGTGATCTCGCCGGACTCGAGGAAGCGGAGCAGGGCCGCCTGCACGCCGTGCGGTGCTTCCGCGATCTCGTCGAGGAACAGCGTGCCACCGTCGGCCTGGGCGATGAGTCCCGCATGGTTTTCCACGGCGCCGGTAAAGCTGCCGCGCTGGTGGCCGAACAGCTGGCTCGACAGCAGGTCGGGTGCGAGCGTGGCGCAGTTGATCGCGACGAAACGGCCCGTGCGGCCGCTACGGTCATGCACCAGGCGCGCCGCCAGCTCCTTTCCCGTACCGCTCTCCCCATGCAGGAGGAGCGGGAACCGGCTCGGTGCGACCGCATGCAGTTCCTGCAACGCGGCGCACATGGCCGGGGAATCGCCGAGCAAGCGACCACGAGGATCGGTAGCTACCGTGATGGAGCGGGTCTTCGGGGCCTGTGCGAGCAGTTCGCGGAAGGCCGAGAAGCGAAAGGGCTTGGTCAGGACGCCCAGTGTGCCCGGCACGCTCTTTCCCGCCCAGTTCGCCAGCGCGGCGTTGCCGCTCATGACGATCTTGCGGGTGTCGACGAGGCGTGGTTCCGACAGCAGCTCCAGGCCGCAGCCGTCGGGTAGCCCTATGTCCACCAGCGCGCAGTCGAACCTGTGCATTCCGGCGGCTTCGACGGCCTCGCCCAGTGTCATCACCGGATGGGCTTCGAATCCCACCTCCCGCGCGAATTCGCTGGCCCGTTCGGCGAATGGGCGGTCATCGTCGAGGATCAGCAGGCTACCTGCGGGCATGGCTACCATGTCGTTCGTCGGGAAGGTGAAGAGGTTGCAAGAACGACAACGTGGGGCCTTCATCGTGATGAACCGGTCAAGGTTCCGTGCGGAGCGATGCGGCGGACGACGATCCTTCCCCTGCCAGCCCGGGTCATGCGGGACACATGACCCAGGTGGTACCGCCCCGTTACCGGCCGGGGTCCTGGCCGAGCGTGCCCAGGTCGGCGCCGGTCACCGGATCGCGCGTGGGATCGGACTTGCCACGGATGGCGAACGCATCCACGGCGGTGCGTTCTTCCGCCGTGAGCTCCACGTCGGCGTGGCCGTCGCCCCCGTCCACCGGCAGGCCGATCCGTCATCGGGACATCACGCTTCATCGCTCCGGCGTCCACCGATGGTCCGCGACGATGGGCCTCCCTCGACAAGGAGCACCATCATGGCCGAACTGAAAGAGAACCTGCTCGACTGGCTTCGCGACGCCCACGCGATGGAGCAGCAAGCGGAGCAGATGCTCAGGGCACAGGCTGGCCGGATCGAGCACTACCCCGCGGTGAAGCAACGCATCGAGCAGCACCTGGAGGAAACCCTTGGCCAGCAGGCCTTGTTGAAGGCATGCATCGAACGGCTCGGGGGCAGTACCTCGGGCATGAAGGACCTGATGGGCAAGGTGATGGCGTTCGGCCAGGCGGTGGGCGGGATGACCAATTCGGACGAGATCGTGAAGGGCGCGATCTCCAGTTACGTCTTCGAGAACCTGGAGATCGCCACCTACACGGCGTTGATCGCGGCGGCCAGGACGGTGGGCGACACCGAAACCCAGCGCACGTGCGAGCAGATCCTGCCGCAGGAACAGGCCATGGCGAAATGGGTGCTCGACCACCTGCCCGAGCTGACCGAGGAATTCCTGGTGCGCGACGCCACTCCCGATGTCGAGGCGAAGCGCTGAGGGAGGGGCGATGCGACCCGCCTTCCGGCGCTCCCTTAGCCGTGCCCCGCGCGCCGAATGGTGCCCTTGCGCGTCGCCACGCGGTCGACCCGCCACGCGTTCACGATCAGCGCGAGACCGAGCAGGGCGGCCAGGCCGAACAGCACCGCTGCCCATGTCGGCAAGTCGTGCGCGCCGTTGCGCGTAAGCAGCGCGGCGCCGACGATCAACGCGGAAGAGATCAGGCCGACGCTGATGCGGTTGGCGATCTTTTGCAGATTTTCGATCAGGTGCGACTCCTCCAGCCCGTCGACGCGGATACGCAGGTCGTTGTCCGCCAGCGTATCGACGAAGCGGGACAACTTCGATGGCACCCCGTGACCCAACGCGTAGACATCGAGCGCCATGGCGGCGACGCCGGTCTTGGAGGCATGGTCGCCGAATTGCTTCACGAGCAGCGACTCCAGCTGTTCCTCGACGATCCGCCGCGTGGGCAAGGAAGGATCGAGCGCGCAGAGTGTCGCTTCGAGGTTGATCAGCGTCTTGCCCAGCACGCTCAGTTCCGGTGGCGGCTGCAAGCCACATTCCGCACCCCGCGAGGTGAGGTCCAGCAGCAGCGAGCCTTCGGCAAAGGCGCGGTCTTCGCCACGGGCCGCATAACGGCCGACCAGGCTGCGCACGGCGCGGCGGTAACGCTGCCGGTCATAGTCGGGCAGGCGCCTCCCCATCGACTCGCACAGGTCGGCCACGATGTCACCGTCACTGTTGATCGCATGCAACATGATCCGCAGCAGGGTGACCCGTGCCGTCCGCGACAGGTAGGTGATCATGCCGGCATCGATCACCGCGAGTCGCCCGTCGTCGTCGATCAACACGTTGCCCGGATGCGGATCGGCATGGACGCGGCCCTGCGCGAACACCTGGTCGAGGTAGGCACGCATCAGTGCCTCGCCGAGCACGCGTCCCTGGTCGGCGCCCGCCGTCCCTGGCGCCACCTTGCGCCCGCTGATCAGGTCCATGGTGAGCACGCGATGGGTGCTTAGCCTGCGGTGTGGCTTCGGTACCGTCAGTGACGGATAAAGCGCGAAGACGCGGCCGAGCGCGTCGAGATTGTCCGCCTCGGCGAGAAAATCCAGTTCCTCCGCCAGTGCGTCGCGCAGGGCGGCGACCCAGTCTTCGATGCCGAGCCTGCGCCCGGCGTCGGTATAGCCTTCCGCTAGCCGCGCCACCCTGGCCAGGAGATCGAGGTCCGAAGCCACGTCCGCTTCGATGCCGGGACGCTGTACCTTGACCGCCACGCGGGTGCCGTCCAGAAGATGAGCGGCATGGACCTGGGCGAGTGATCCGGCGGCGAGGGGTTTTTCGTCGAAGTCCGCGTAGAGCGTCGACACCGGTGCGCCCAATTCCTGTTCGACCAGGGCTGTGATCGCGCGCACGGGCACTTCGACGACGGCGTCCTGCATGCGTTGCAAGGCCACGAGGTAGGGCGGGGCGACGAGGTCGGGCCGCGTCGAGAGCGCCTGGGCCAGCTTGATGAACGCCGGCCCCAGCGATTCGATGTCCCGCGCGAACTGCTCCGGGGAGGCCGTGTCGCGTTCGGGTGCCGTCGCCATCGGGTCCGTCGGCGAACGAAGCACGCCGGCGCGTCGGTATTTAAGGACGAAGGAAGCGATCTGCCTGTACCGCCGGGTCGATGCCAGCATGGGAGTCTCCACGAGGACGCGGATGCCGCGCCGTGGCGTCCCATCTTCCGCGTCGCTGGTGATGCCACGGTGGACGCCCCCGTGTAAGAGTTACCACCCTCCGCAGGAAACTCTTGCCGCCCCGGGTGGCGATTCGCCTGTCCCGGGGCGCGTGCTTCCATGCTTTCACCGACACCCGGGCGTTGGCACGAGGTTTGAATGCAAGGCGGCATGGACAACGAAACACATACCCCCATCATGCTTTATCTCCCCCTTGCCCAGCGGAACAACGTCTTTCCCTGGGAGGTCTTCCACGATACCCATCGCATGGGCACGTTCGCCACGCAGGACGAGTGTTTCCGGCATGCACTGCGGCTGGCCGACAGTCTCGGTCGTCGGACCGGCCGCCGGGTTCGCCTGAAGGTCGAAGGCGACAACGGCGCCTGGGAATCCGTCGATGCTTACGTTCCCGGTGGCGTCGAGGCGTAGCACGTATTCGGGGCATTCACGCGATGCATCTGATCGCATGACAAGTCCCTCCCTAGCATGGATGCTTTCCAACCAGCGCGGAGATCACCATGGCGGTAAAAACGATCGAAGACCTCTTCATTCATGAGCTCTCGGATATCTACAGCGCGGAGAAGCAACTGACCAAGGCCTTGCCGCGCCTTGCCCGTGCCGCTACGGCGCCCGAGTTGAAACAGGCATTCGAGACCCATCTGGAGGAAACCCAGGGGCAGGTGGAACGCATCGACCAGATCGTCGACGCGCTCGGCATCCGGCTCAAGCGCATCAAGTGCGCGGCGATGGAAGGCCTCGTGGAGGAAGGCAAGGAAGTGATCGAGGAAGTCGAAGCCGGCGCATTGCGCGATGCGGCTCTCATTGGCGGCGCGCAAAAGGTCGAGCATTACGAGATCGCCTCGTACGGCACGCTTTCGGCGATCGCGAAACAACTCGGCTACGAGGACGCGTTGCCCTTGCTGCAGGCCACGCTCAAGGAAGAAAAGGCGACCGACGAGAAACTGACGATGTTGGCCGAGCAGGCGGGCAACCAGCGCGCCGCGGAGAAATCGAAAGCCGCCTGATCTTTCAACCGAGACCTCACGCCCCCGCGGTGCTCCGAAGGGAGGCCGCAGGGGCGGAGGCGCGCAGCCGGGACACTGGCGGAATCCGATCCGGAACGTTGGAGAGAGGAGGTGGAACCCATGGGGCGCATCGCACGAACCGTATTCAGCGAACCAGGCGACATCCAACGTATCGAGTGCGTCGTCGACGAACTCGCCGTCAATGCGCGTGTACGCTTGCATCTCGTGGTGGGCGACCCTGTGGAAGGCGTCGTCGCGGTCACGCCGACGATCCAGGTGTTCAAGACCGCGGACGACCAGGAGGGCATCAACGGCACCGTGAAGCTCGTTGATCCGCGAAAACCCCAGTGGAGCGCATTGGTCTGGCTGGGCGACATCATGCGCGTCGAGCACCTCGATTCGGTGACCACGGGATCATCGAAAGCGTGATCGGTGACCGTACCGGTGCCGATGGTCGGAGTTCCGCCGTTGCCCCCGCGATGCTGGTGCACGGCGGCCGTACGTCGGACGTCCGTGATCGCGCTGATGTCGCTGAACGGGAGGGGCGTCTTGCCTCCTCGCCGGCGATATGCGCTAATGCGAACCATTCGCATTATTTTCACCATGGCTTCGGTCCAAAGCATCCATCGCACCGTCGACGACCTCTACAGCGACCACCACGGGTGGTTGCTCGGGTGGATGCGCCGCCGGCTAGGCGGCGGCCCGCACGCCGATGATCTCGCCCAGGACACCTTCGTCAGGATTCTCTCGAAACCCGGGGCGATCGTCGTCCGCGAGCCACGCGCCTTCCTCACCACGATCGCGCAGCGGGTACTGGCCAACCACTACCGGCGCCAGGATGTGGAGAGGGCATGGCTGGAAACATTGAGTTCGTTGCCGGAATCCTCCGTGCCTTCGCCCGAAGTGCAGGCCATGGTGCTCGAGACACTGCTTGAGATCGCCCGGCGCCTGGATGGCCTGCCGCGGCCGGTTCGCCGTGCCTTCCTGCTCAGCCAGCTCGACGGCCTGGGTCATGCCGCCATTGCCGCCGAGCTACGCGTCTCCGTCACCACGGTCAAGCGCTACATCGTGCGCGCGGGCCAGCAGTGCTACTTCCCCGAAGACTGACGCCATCGTGTCTTCCGCCGCCTCCGAACCGACGACGTGCATCGCGCCGGCCATCGCCCGGCAGGCGGTCGAATGGATGGTCGAGCTGCAGTCGGAAGGAGCAGGCGATGCCACCCGCCAGGCGTGGGAACGCTGGCTGCGTGCGCATCCCGACCACCTGCGTGCGTGGCAGCGTATCGAAGCCACGAACGGTCGCTTGCACACCGTCCCCACGCCACTGGCACATGCGGTCCTCTCCGCGCCGGATTCGCCCAGCCGCCGCCGTGCACTGAAGACGTTAGGCCTTCTTGCCGCCGTCGGCGGTGCGGGATGGATCGCCGGGCGCCGCGTGCCATGGCAGGCGTGGATCGCAGACGCGCGCACCGGGCCGGGCGAACGACGCACCGTCGTGCTTCCCGACGCGACGCAGGTGGTGCTCAACACCGACAGCGCCATCGACGTGCGCTTCGATGGAGGGCGACGCATGCTGCGCCTGGTGCGTGGCGAGATCATGGTGACCACCGGACATCCGCCCGGCGACACACGTCCCTTCGGGATCGAGACGGAACACGGCCGCCTGCGCCCCTTGGGCACGCGGTTCAGCGTGCGCCTCGACGATGACGCCACGCGTGTCGCGGTCTATTCCGGATCGGTGGAAGTCGACACGCGCGAGGCGGCCCATCCGCGAATCATCCCTGCCGGACAACGAACACGCTTCACCGGTTCGGCGATCTCGTCGCTCGTTCCCGCCGACGAGAACGACACCGCGTGGCTGGACGGCATGCTCGTGGTGCGCGACATGCCGCTGGACGATTTCGTGGCGGAACTGGCCCGCTACCGGCCCGGCCATGTCGCCTGCGATCCCGCGGTCGCCGGCGTGCTGGTATCCGGCACGTATCCCCTGGCCGATACCGACCGCATCCTGGCGATCCTCGAGAAGAGCCTGCCGGTGGCCGTCCATTACCGCACCCGCTACTGGGTGCGCGTCGTTCCCCGTGCCGCCTGAGCGACCGCCGGCCTGGAGTGGTCCGTTTTCGATTCTCGCGTGACATAGAAGGCAATCGTCTTCGATGTTCTCCGGAATCCCCCATGACACAACGTTCCACCCCACGGCCGTCGCCGCTCGCCCGCGCGGTCGCCTCCCTCTGCCTGGGCGCGGCCGTCGCCTCCTTCGTGCCGGCCGCGGGTGCCTGGGCGCAGGATGCCAACACCACGCCACGCTGGACCGTGCCCGCGGGTCCGCTCGACCAGGCCTTGAACCGGTTCGGCCGCCAGGCGGGCGTGCTGCTGTCGTACACGAGCGAATTGACACGCAACCTGCGCAGTGCCGGCGTCGAGGGCACGATGGACACGGACGAGGCGCTGCGGGCGTTGCTGCGGGGGACGGGACTGGAAGCGGCGGCGCAGCCGGATGGCGGCTATGTCCTGCGTCGCGCCGACATCGTTTCCACAAGCGTGCCCAGACCCGCCACCGATGCGGGAGCCAGCACGCGACGTTCCGTCATGCTGGACGAGACGCGTGTCGTGGCGAACGCGGGGAGCTACGTCGCGCATCGCACGTCGACGGGCGCGAAGACGGACATGCCGCTGATCGAACTGCCGCAGACGATTTCCGTCATCAGCCGTGAACAGATCGAAGCGCAACAAGCCCAGACCTTGCGCGCCGTGTTGCGTTACGCACCCGGCGTGACCATCAGCGACGACAACGACGACCGCCTGGATAGCATCAGCGCCCGCGGCTTTGCCCTGGATCAATACCTGGACGGCCTGAAACTGCTCGCCGGTACCTGGGCGGTGCCGAAGGTGGAGCCGTACCTCATGGAACGCGCGGTGGTGCTGGAAGGACCCGCGTCCGTCCTGTACGGCCAGGCATCGCCGGGCGGCATCATCGACGTGGTCAGCAAGCGGCCGACGGATACGCCGCTGCATGAAGTGCAGTTGCAGTTCGGTACATCGTCCCGGCGCCAGGCCAATGTCGACCTAGGCGGACCGCTCGCTGGCAGCGGCCACTGGTCGTACCGGCTCACCGGCGTGGTCAGGGACACCGACCTGGACGCGAAACATACCAAGGAGCGGCGCGTGGCGATCGCGCCCGCACTCACCTGGAAACCCGACGACCGGACCCGTCTCACGATCCTCGCCAGCTATCTGCACGACCCGGATGGCGGCGTGTGGTCGATCCTGCCTTACCAAGGGACCCTGCTGCCCAATCCCAACGGGCGCATTCCACGCGATTTCTATACCGGCGACACCGGCTTCGAATCGTTCAAGCGTACGCAATACCAGCTCGGCTACGAGTTCGAGCATGTGTTCGACGAGACCTGGCGTTTCCGCCAGAACTTCCGCGTGGCGCGCAACACCACGAACTACGATTCCGTGCAGGGACTCAACCTGCGAGCCGACCTGCGCACCCTCAACCGGCAGACCTATATGTCGGACGAGCGCCTGCGCACGCTCAACCTCGACAACCAGTGGGAAGCGCGCTTCGATACCGGCTCGATCAAGCACACGGTGTTGCTCGGCGCGGACGTGCAACGAATCCTCTGGGACAACTTCACCCGCTACGGTGGCGCGCCCACGTTGGATATCCTGCATCCGGATTACCGCCAGGCGATCGTGGTGCCGCCGCGGTTCCAGGACGCGAGCCAGGGGCAGGGCCAGCTCGGTGTCTATGCGCAGGACCAGATACGTGCCGGCCGTTGGTCGGTGATGCTGAGCGCACGCCGGGACGCCTCGCGCAGCGACAACGACAACCACGTGGCGAACACCTGGACCCGGCAGACCGACCATGCGACCACCTGGCGGGCCGGCGTCACCTACCTGTTCGACAACGGGCTGGCTCCCTATGCCAGCGTCTCCACCTCGTTCCAGCCGACCCTCGGCACGGACGCCCACGGCCAGGCCTTCGTGCCGACGACGGGACGGCAGAAGGAGATCGGCATCAAGTACCAGCCTCGGGGTGTCGATGCGTACCTTGCGTTGTCGGCCTACGAACTCACCCAGCAGAACGTTTCCACGGCGGACCCGGCCAACGTCAACTTCAACATCCAGACCGGCGAGGTCCGCTCGCGTGGCATCGAGTTGTCCGGCACGGCGAGCCTTGCGCAGGGGCTCAACCTGCGCGCGTCCTATGGCTATCTCGACAACGAGATCACCCGCGCCACGACCGCCATCCAGGGTAACCGCCAGGCCGACGTACCTGCGCACCAGGCTTCCGCATGGCTCGATTACACCGTTCGCGGCGGCTCGCTGGCCGGCCTCGGCCTCGGCGGTGGCGTGCGCTGGACCGGCAAGGCATACGCCACCACGGCCAACACGGTGACCATGCCCTCGTACACCACGGTCGACGCCATGCTGCGTTACGACCTCGGGCGATTGAATCCCGATCTCGACGGCTGGCGTCTCGCGGTGAACGCCGCGAACCTGCTGGACAAGCGCTACGTGTCGTACTGCGCGGCCATCGGCTGCCGCTGGGGGCTTCGCCGCAACGTGATGGCGACGGTGGCATACGCATGGTGAGGAACTTCCGTTCGTGGACGCGGGTGCACAGCTGGACCAGCCTCGCCTGCACGTTGTTCCTGCTGGTCCTTTGCATCACCGGACTGCCACTGGTGTTCCACGAGGAAATCGACGCCTGGGCCGCACCCTCGGTACCGGCGTCACGTCAGCCCGATGGCACGCCCGATGCTCCCCTGGCGAAGATCGTCGCTTCCGCACAGGCGCGCTACCCGGGCCAATACATCCAGGCGATGTCGTGGAAGCAGGGCGGCCCGCATACGGTGATGGTGTACATGGCGAAGGAGCCACGGTCGGCGTTGGGCGGTTACCACGCCTTGTCCATCGACGCCCGAACGGCGGTCGTGCTGGACGAACCCCGGCAACGCGCGCGGGTCACGCAATGGTTGCTGGCCTTCCACCGCGAGCTGTTCGCGGGATTGCCCGGCATGCTGCTGTTGTGCGTCATGGGTATGTCGTTCGTGGTCTCCGTCGTCTCCGGCGTGCTGATCTACGGGCCGTTCACCCAAAAGGCCGGGTTTGGCGAGATCCGCCGGAACCGGTCGAAACGCGCGAAGTGGCTCGACCTGCACAACCTGCTAGGCATCGTGCTTCTCGCATGGACCCTCGTGGTCGGTGTCACCGGCGTGGTGAACACGTTGGCCGATCCCTTGTTCGCCTATTGGCGCACGGGCCGCCTGGCGGAGATGCTGGCTCCGTGGCACGACAAGCCCATGCTCGTTCCGTTGGTGTCGCTCGACACGGCGGTGGCCGCCGCGCGGCACGCGGTGCCTGGCACGAGTCCGGAGAGCGTGGCCTTTCCATACTCCGCCTACGGCAGCCCGCACCACTACATGATCTGGATGCAGGGCGAAACGCCACTCACCTCGCGCTTGCTGACCCCGGTGCTGGTCGAGGTGGAAAGCGGCGAGGTGACCGACGCACGCGGGCTACCGTGGTACCTGCGCGCCCTGGAACTGTCGCGCCCCTTGCACTTCGGCGACTACGGCGGCTTGCCCCTGAAGCTGCTCTGGGCGGCCTTCGACCTGTTCACGATCGCCGTCCTGGTGACGGGCCTGTACCTCTGGCGCGAGCGTCGCAAGCGTCCTCGCGGTGACGGAGCGACCGCATGAACCATCGACCCGGATCGCGCGGGGGCGTATGGCGATGGCCTGCCGCGATGGCCATGCTGACGCTCGCCGGCCTGTTCATGGCGTTACTAGGTAACAACGCGTTCTTTCGCATCGCGGCGTGGATCGCCCTGGCCGTGCCGATCGCCGTCATCGGCTGGAAACTGAGGGCAGGGCGGAAGTAACCACCGCCCATGAATTGGCCTACCATCGCGCGATGAATACATCGCAGTCACAGCGCGGAAGTCTCGCATGCGTCGGCATGGGCATGACCCTGGGTTCCCACCTGACGCCGCTGGCCCGCAGCCATATCGAGCAAGCGGACGTGGTGTTCGCGGCGCTGTCCGACGGCATCGTGGAGGCGTGGCTGCATCGCATGCACGGCGACGTGCGCAGCCTGCAGCCGTATTACGAGGAAGGCAAGTCGAGGATGACCACCTACCGTCAGTGGGTCGACCTGATGATGACCGAGGTACGAGCCGGCAAGCGTGTCTGCGGCGTCTTCTACGGTCATCCGGGCATCTTCGCCTGGTCGCCGCACAAGGCGGTCGAGGTCGCCCGCGCGGAGGGTTTCGTCGCGCACATGGAGCCCGGCATCTCCGCCGAGGACTGCCTGTATGCGGATCTCGGCATCGACCCGGGCCGCTTCGGCTGCCAGCACTTCGAGGCCAGCCAGTTGCTGTTCTATGAGCGTCGCATCGATCCCACGGCTTACCTCGTGCTATGGCAGGTGGGTGTCGTCGGCGACAGGTCGCTGGCACGGCTCCGCACGGACGGGTCTTACCGGCAGGTACTCGTGGACGTGTTGGGCCACGACTATCCACTGGACCACGAAATCATCGTCTACCGCGCAGCGACGCTCCCCATCCAGAAGCCGGGCATTCGCCGCGTCCTCTTGCGCGACCTGCCGCATGTTCCCCTGGCTCCCGAGGAAACGGTGGTCCTTCCACCGGCTGTCGCCTTGAAGGCGAACCTGGCCATCCGGAAGCGGCTGGCCGCCCTGGACGCGCTGGACACGTCGCCCGCGCGGTAAAGAAACGCCGGGGACTGCCGTCACAGTGTGAAGGCGCTCGCAGGGAGCAGGGAGAAGACCATGCCGGATACGATCGAATTGCTGGAGGCCATCGGCCGCGACGCGTCGTTGCGCCATATATCGGCCGAGGACCTGGCCATCCTTCTGCGGCAGGTCCAGGCGAGCGAGGCTCTCACGAAGGCCGTGGTCTCGGGCGATCGTTCGTGGTTGTCCGGGGAATTCGGGTCGATCCTCATGCACACGACGCACATCTCCCAGTTCCCCGGCCACGAGGACGACGAGCCGGATCACGACGACGGTGACGAAGACGGCAACGAGGACGACGAGGGAGAGGGGCGCGGCGACGAGCCTTCCCGTCTCCCGGCGGTCGCCCGCGACGAACCGGGCCCGCAGCCGTAGCGATGTCGGCATGTCCCGGGCGATGAGCCGTCTCCGGTCACGCGCGACAGGCGTCGCGCTGGCCTGGTGCGTGCTGGTGTCGCCGGGACTCGCCACGGCATCCATAACCGACCCGGCGGCGTTCCTGGAGCAGACGGAAGCGCTGCGTACGAAGGACCATTCGCGATTCGTCGAGATGCTGCAGCAGATACGTCGTGAAGGCGCATCGCTGAGCAAGCCGCAGCAATGGCATCTGCGTTATCTCGATGCATGGGAAACCATGTTCGAGGGTGACTACGCGCGGTCCGAGGCCCAGCTGCGCGACATCATCGACCATTCCGGCGATGTCACGCTCGCTGCCAAGGCGTCGGCATTGCTCCTGAGCAACCTGGGTGCCAATCGGCGCTACGACGAGGCTTTCGCGCTCGCCAATCGCCTGGTCGACGACCTGCCGCGGATCGACGATCCGCTGGCTCGCTCGATGCTGTTGATGAACCTGTCGCAGATGTTCAACCTGGCCGGCCAGACCGACCTCGCCATCCAGTATGCCGGCATGATGGAAAACGCCGTCCCTCCTGGCGAAACCCTGTGTTATCCCTTTTCCCTGCGGGCCGCGGCGCTGAACAACACCGGGCGGCTGACCTCGTCCAGCCCCGAGCTGACGAAGGCCATCGACACGTGTGTCGCGGCGCGGCAGCCTATCCTTGCCAACACCATGTGGCTCGTCCTCGGCGACCGCTTCATCGAGGAAGGGGAGCCACGCAAGACCCTGGCCCTTCTGGAGCGTATCGGGCCGAGCATCCGCGCCAGCGATTACTACGCACACCTGCTTTCCTCGCAGGTGCAGCGGGCCAGGGCGAACGAGAAGCTCGGCAATGTGGACGATGCCAGGAAGGCGGCGCTCGCCGCCCTGGCGATGGGTGACGACGCCGAGATGAGCGAGTGGATACGGGACGCCTATGGCGTGCTTTACCGGATCGAGAAAAGGCAAGGCCACGCTGCGGCGGCATTGTCGTATTACGAGCGCTATGTCGCCCAGGACAAGGGTTATCTGGACGACATCACCGCGAGGGACCTCGCGTTCGAACTGAGCAAGCAACATCTGCTCACGCAAAAGCTCGAGACGGAGCGGCTCGCCCGGCAGAACAGCATGCTCCGCTTGCAGAAGGCGCTGGAGACCAAGGCGGTCGAGACCAGCCGGCTGTACATCGTCCTGCTGCTCCTGTTCCTGGCGTCCGTGGTGTTCTGGTTGTTGCGGACCAAGCGATCGCAGCTCCGCTTCAAGAAGCTGTCATGGCACGACGGCCTCACCGGCATCTTCAATCGCCAGCATTTCATGAGCGAGGCCGAGCGCATACTGCGCTTGCTGGAGAGGCGGTCTGGCGAGGCTTGCCTGGTCTTCATCGACCTGGATCATTTCAAGCAGATCAACGATACGCATGGCCATGCCATGGGCGATCTCGTGCTCAAGCACGCGGTGGCCATCTGTGGCCAGCAACTGCATCCGGGCGACGTGTTCGGCCGCCTGGGTGGCGAGGAATTCGGCATGTTGCTCGTCGGCTGTCCCAAGGAGCGGGGCATGCTCGTCGCCGATCGCATCCGCATGGCGATCGAAGCGTCGCCGGTCACCGAGGAAGGCTGTGTCGTGTCGTTCTCCACGAGCGCCGGCCTGGCCGCCACCGCGACGTGCGGCTACGACCTGCAACGGCTTTGCCGTGAAGCGGACATGGCCCTCTATAAGGCAAAGCGTGCCGGACGCAACCGCGTGATGGCGGATACGTCTGGCAGCTTTGCCGAATCCTAGGCGATCAGAGGTCGAACGACGCGGAGACGTAGAACGTACGCGGCGTGCCCTGGGTCAGGTAGCCGCCGTTGGCGGAGGCCCAGTAGCCCTTGTTGGCCACGTTCTGCACCGTGAAGCGGAAGGTCACCGGCACGCCTTCGAGGTGCGTCGTGGTGCGGGCGCCCAGGTCGTAGGTCGTCCACGCCGGTACGTCCAGCGTATTGGCGGTGTCCAGGTACTGCTTGCCCGTGCGCACGGCGCGGGCGCTGAGGGTGACGTCCGGCGTGTTCGGGATGTCCCACTCCACGCCCGCATTGGCCTGGAAGCGCGGTACGCCGATGCCATCGTTGCCATCGTTCAGGCTACCCTGGGTCTTCACCAGCTCGGGCTTGATGTAGTTGGCCCCGCCAAGCACGCGCACGCCATCGACCGGCTGGCCGAAGAAGCTCCACTCGATGCCACGGTTACGCTGTTCGCCATCCACCACGAAGGTGTTGGCACCGTTGACATAGGCGCTGGGTTGCTTGATCTGGAACAGCCCGAGGCTGCTGCCGATCGTGCCCGCGTCCCACTTCACGCCGATCTCGTTCTGCTTGGACTTGTAGGGCGCGAAGACCTGGCCGGCATTGGTGACCGGCCGGTTGTTGAAGGTCTCCGGTGCCTGGTCGCCCTGGGTCAGCGCTTCGATATGGTTGGCGTAGATCGACCACTGGTCGGCAAGGCGGAAGTTCACGCCGGCGATGGGCGTGGTCGTGTACTGCTCGTATTCGGAGTTCTTCGCGCCATCCACGCCGTCGATCGCATAGGCATAGCCGATGGTATGCAGTTTCTGGCGCCGGGCGCCGAGCGTCACCTGCAGGCGGTCGTCCATGAAACCGAGCGTGTCGGACACGGCGAGGCTGCGCAGTTGCGTGCGGCCGGTGATGCCGGGGTCGCTGATCGGGCCGACGTCATAGGCGAAGTCGGGCACCGGCGCATAAGTGGGCGAATAGATGTTGGTATGGATCTGGTCGAGCGATCCGGCATAGGCGGCTTTCTTGCGGAAGCTCAGGGCCGAGAAGCCGATGTTCACCCGGTGGGTGACCTCGCCGGTGTCGAAGTGCGCGTTGAAGCCGGCTTCACCCGTGGCGGTGTCCGCGATGTACGGCACGGTGAAGCGCGATTCGGTCGCGTTGCCGGCGGTATCCACGAGCGTCGGGCTGACGTAGTCGCCGAACTCGTTGCCATGGTGCGCGCCCGCGGCCACGTATCCGGTGAGCCACGGGGTGAAATCATACTCGGCGCGGACCACGCCGAAGGTGTCTTCCAGCGAGGAATTGGACCAGGGCTGGGCATAGTTGGTCTTTGCGGACGGCGCACGCGGCACGCGATCGAGGCCGCTGGCGTAGACCACGGCGCGGCCGCCGGTGATGACCTGTTTCTGGTAGCCGATATCGGTGGTGACACGCAGCTTCTCGCCCTGGTAGTCGAACGCGACCGAAGCGGCCGTGACGCGACGCTGCTCGCCGTCGATGGCGGTGTTGCCATCACGATGGACGGCATTCACACGCACGCCGAAGGCATCGCCGGCGCCGAAGCGGCGACCGATATCCACGCTGCCGCCCACCTGGCTGTCGCTGCCCCAATCCAGGCCGACGCGGGTGATCGGCTGCGCTTCCGCGCGCTTGGGCGCGATGTTGATGTTGCCGCCGACGCCGGAGCCCCCGGGACTGATGCCGTTGAGGAATGCGCTGGCCCCCTTGAACACTTCCACGCGGCTGACCAGTTCCGGCGCGAGCAGTTGGCGGGGCAGCAGGCCGTAGAGTCCATCGAAAGCGATGTCGTCGCTATAGACCTGGAAGCCACGGATGGTGAAGGTCTGCGAGAAATTGCCATAACCGAAACCGGTGCGCACGGCGGGGTCGTTGGAGACCACGTCGCCGAGGGTGCGCGCCTGCTGGTTGCGGATCAGCGTGTCGGTGTAGCTGGTGATCGCGAAGGGGACATTCATCGAGTCCTGGTTGCCCAGCACGCCGAAACGTCCACCGCGGGCGACCTGCCCACCGGCGTATGCCGCGGTGGGCGCGGCGACGCTGGCCTCCACCTGCACGCCTGACAAGGTGGTGCTGTTGTCACGCGCCTTCTGCTGCGCGTCGGTGCCGTCGGCGGCATGGGCCGGGGGCGCCAGCAGCACGAGGCCGGCGAGGGCGGCCGAGACGGAAAGGGTGAGGACATGACGGCGGAACGGGACGGCGGACATGGAACTCCCAACGGACATCGAGTGTGTGAATGCGAATGTAAATGAGAACCGATCTCAATTATCGCGCATTCTTCACGTGCTGCAAAGCAACCCGATGTCGCGGGAGATTTTCAGAAGAACCTGTAGTTGAAGCTCACCGTGAAACTGCTCGGCGGGGCGTAGTAGAGGTTGCTGAACTCGTCGAGCACGAAGTACTTTCGATTCAGCAGGTTGTCCGCGTTGACCTGCACCGACGCCTGCTTGCCGATGGCGTAGCGGGCCATCGCGCCGAGCAGCATCACCGAGGACTGGTCGAGCCGTTGCGGACCGTTCGGGCCGTCGACCTGGGCATGGCTGGCCGATTGCCAGTTGGCGCCCCCGCCGATCGTCAGGCGGTTCCATGCGCCGGGCAGGCGATAGGTGGTGAACAGGCGGATCAGGGTACGCGGCAACGCCGTGCGCAACGCGCCGCCGTTCTGGGGCGCCTTCACGTTGAAGTGCGACCAGCCGAACGTGCCGTTCCAGGATTCCGACATATCGCCCGAGGCTTCGAATTCATAGCCGCGTGACTTCGTCCCGTTCACCGCGTTGTATGCCTGCGTCCGCCCGTCGGGCAGGTACTCGCCCACCGCCGCCTCCGCCACGTTGTCCTGGCGCGTCTCGAACAGGGTCAGCGAGGTGTTCAACGCGCCGTCGAAATGCCGGCCCTTGATGCCCACCTCGCGGCTGCTGCCGAGCACGGGATCGAGGAAGCCGCCGTCGGCGCGGCGATTGCTTTGCGGGTCGAAGATCTGCGTGTAACTCGCGAACGCCGAGTAGGTGCCGTCGATGTCGTAGATCAGGCCGGCATACGGTACCGTCTTCGTATGTTCGTGGTGATACACGCCGCTGGTGCTGTCGTTGGTGTCGTTCTTCCAGCGGCTGTAGCGCGCGCCGAGGATCAGTTTCAACGGATCGGCCAACGACAGGCGCGCCGCCGTGTAGATACCGCCCTGGTCGGTATGCGTGGCGCTGTATGGCGTCTTGTCCACGGCGAAGTCGGGATAGGGATAGCTGCCGTTCCATTGCAGGAAGTTGCCGACGCCCGGCAGATCGCCGTGTTCGCGTTCCCACGAATCCTGCGTGTAGTGCGAGCCGCTGACGCCGACCACCAGTTCGTGCTCACGGCCCCAGGCCTGGAACGGCCCGGACGCGTAGACGTCGAGCAGGTTCTGCCTGCCGGCATCGGTACCCCGGTAGGCGAAGGGCGTGATGCCCTCGCCGGTTTCGCGGTTGGGAAACCCGTAGACGTAGAACAGCGCGTCGTCGCCATCGGTTTCGCGGCGGCTGGCCATGACACGCAACTGCCAGCCGTTGTCGAAGCTGTGCCTGAGGTCGGCGAAGGCGGTCCGCGTCGTGTTGTCCCAATAGGTCCAGTCGGCGGCGCTGGTGAAACCGCGCGGCCATTCGATGAATCCGCCGGTGTCGTCGAAGACGGGATAGGAGCCCCAGGTGACGCCCTTGGGCGTGGTGCGCTGGTAGTCGAAGCCGAGGCTGAGCACGGTATCGCTGCCCAGGTCAGCGTCGACGACGCCATAGAAAACGCTCTTCTTAGTGCTGTAGCGGTCGAGGTACGAGTCGCCGTCCTCGTAGGCGGCCACCACGCGGCCACGCACGCTGCCGGAGACGTTCAGGGGCGTGGATAGATCGAACGTGCCCCGGCGCGTGTCCCACGATCCATAGCTGAGGGAGGCATCCGCCTGGAGTGTACGGCTGTCGGCACGCTTGCGGACGAAGTTGATCATGGCCGACGGACTGCCCGCGCCGCTCATGAGGCCGGTGGCACCGCGTACCACCTCGACGCGTTCATAGATGGCGGTGTCCAGGCTGCCGTCGGCGGAGCTGGAGTTGAGTCCGGCGGCGATGGGCACGCCGTCGTACGCCATGTTCTCGATCTGGAAGCCGCGTGCATAGAACACCACGCGCTCGGTATCGTAGGCGCTCGACGAAACACCCGTGGTGTTGTCCAGCACGTCGCGCACGTTGGTGAGGTTCTGGTCCTCGATGCGTTGTTCGGTGACGATGCTGATCGATTGAGGCGTGTCCTGCGGCGTCAACGACAGGCGAGTGGCTGCGGAACTCTGTTCGGCGGCATAGGTGGGCGCGCGCTGGCCCTTGACGGCGACGGCATCGAGCGTGGTGGCGGCATCCGGGGCGGTGGTCGCCGATTGCGCGAATGCGCCGAAAGGCAATGCCGCGGACAGGCAAACGGCGAGCACGGTCGGCCGCGGCCGATGGGAGTGGGTCGGGAACATGATGGGTAGCCCCTAGGCGTTGGACGAAGGGCACCGATGGGGCCCGCGTGGTTCAGTCGACTGGCTCGCTAGGGGCTGGCTGGTCGTATCGCGGTGGTATTCTACATAATTCCTACAGGCTTCAACCCATGGCACTCAAATCCACGGTCTTCAAGGCCGACCTGCAGGTCAGCGACATGGACCGGCATTACTACCAGGCCCATGCGTTGACCATCGCCCAGCATCCGTCCGAGACCGACGAGCGGATGATGGTCCGGGTGCTGGCGTTCGCCCTGAATGCCGACGATGCCCTCGTGTTCGGCAAGGGGCTCAGTTCGGACGACGAGCCGGACCTGTGGCGCAAGGAGCTGACCGGCGAGGTCGACCTGTGGATCGAGATCGGCCAGCCGGACGAACAACGCATCCGCCGCGCCGCTGGCCGCTCGAAGCGCGTGATCGTCTATACCTATAGCGGGCGCAGCGCCGAGGTGTGGTGGAAGAAGACATCCGCCGCCGTCGCACGCACGAAGAACGTCTCGGTGATCGACGTCGCGCCGTCCACCGTGGAAGCGCTGGCCGCGTTGACTCAGCGATCGATGCAGATCCAGTTCATGGTGCAGGACGGCCAGGCCCAGGTCATCGGCGGCGACGCGGTGGTTCCGGTGGAACTGAACACGCTGGCCTGACGCGATGCGCCGCGTCGAGCGGTGCGAACCCGGTATGACCCGCTAATACCTATGGGTGTAGTGCCTGGCCAAGAGGCCCTTGCTAAGCTCGCGAAGGCCGGCTGCCGCTCACGGACCAGCGGATCTCGAACCATGGAACCTGTCCATTCCCATTGCGTTCTCGCGATCGCGAAGAACCATCGGAGGAGTGTCGTCATGTCTTCAGAGTTCGCTTCATTCGGTCGTTGGCATTTCCTCACCGCGTCAGCCCTCCTCGGGGCGACAAGCATCATCCTTCCCTCCGTGACACACGCCGCCACGCCGCCTGCGGAAAGCGCGTCGATCCGGCCCTTCCCGAAAGTGCACATTCCCGATGAAACCCTCGCGGACCTGCGCCGACGGATCGCCGCGACCAAGTGGCCCAGGAAGGAGACGGTGACGGACGCGACACAAGGCGTGCAACTGGCCACCATGCGGAAGCTGGCCGCGTACTGGCAGTCCGACTACGACTGGCGCAAGGTGGAGGCGAGATTGAACGCCTTGCCGCAATTCGTGACCACCATCGACGGCGTGGACATCCACTTCATCCATGTCCGTTCGAAGAACAAGAACGCCTTGCCGATCATCATCACCCACGGCTGGCCGGGCTCGATCATCGAACAGCTGAAGATCATCGACCCGCTGGCCAATCCCACCGCGCATGGCGGCAGCGCATCGGATGCGTTCGACGTGGTGATTCCTTCGTTGCCTGGCTATGGTTTCTCCGGCCAACCCGAGACCACCGGCTGGGATCCCCAGCACATCGCGCGGGCATGGACCGTGCTGATGAAACGGCTGGGCTATAAGCATTTCGTCGCCCAGGGCGGCGACTGGGGCGACGCGGTGTCCGAGCAGATGGCGGTGCAGGCGCCTCCGGAACTGCTGGCCATCCACACCAACATGCCGGCCACCGTGCCGGACGACATCGCCAAGGCGCTTTCAGCGGGAGGGCCGGCGCCGGCCGGCCTGTCCGGCGATGAAAAGAACGCGTACGAGCAACTCGACTTCTTCTACAAGCACGGCCTCGGCTACGCCCAGGAGATGACGAACCGACCGCAAACCCTGTACGCCATCGAGGATTCCCCGGTGGGACTCGCCGCCTGGATGCTCGACCACGACGCGCGCAGCTACGAGTTGATCACCCGCGTGTTCGACGGGCAGGCCGAAGGCCTGACGCGTGACGACATCCTCGACAATGTGACGCTTTACTGGGTCACGAACACGGCCGTGTCCTCGGCTCGCCTGTACTGGGAAAACAAGCTCGCCTTCTTCGAGCCGAAGCACCTGACGATCCCCGTGGCGGTGAGCGTCTTCCCCGACGAGATCTATGCCGCGCCGAAGAGTTGGGCGGAGAAGGCGTTCCCGAAGCTCATCCACTACAACCGGCTGGACAAGGGCGGGCATTTCGCCGCCTGGGAACAACCGGCGATGTTCGTCGAGGAACTGAGGGTGTCGTTCAAGGGCGTCCGCCAGGCCGGCGCGCGATGACGGCCAGCTGGCGGGACACCCAGGACAGCACCACGCAGGCGAGTCCCGCCAGCACCCAGCCCGACGCAGGCTCTCCGGGCTGCTGGAATACCTGCCAGTAACGTGCACCATAGATCACGGCCGCGGCGACCAGCGCGACGGCGAACACGGCCAGGAGCACGCCGGAGAGCGGCCGCTCGATGCCTCCTTCATGGCGGGCGACGTGAGCCGCGGCCCGGGCGACGAAGTCGCCTGGCGGAGCGCCGACGGGATGGGATATCACGGCACGGGCCACCTTGCGGTACTCCAGCGCGAGAGGATCGAGATCGGCGGGGGCCTGTCCGCGTGCCGCGCGCATGCCGCGTTCCTGGGCTTCCCACTCTCGTTCGTCATTCATGCTCGTACTCCCATGCGCGATTCCAGTATCTCCCGCAGTATCCGGCGACTGCGGAAAAGATGGCTCTTGATGGTGCCCTCGGCCATGCCGGTCACCCGGGCGATCTCGCCGATCGGCATTTCTTCCAGATGGTAAAGCGTCAGCAGCGTGCGTTGCACCGGCGGCAGCGAGTCGATGGCCGCATGCAATCGCGCACCCATCTCCTCATCGGCCACGGCGGCTTCCAGGTCGAACCCGTCGCCGACCCGTTCCGCCAGGGAGTTTCCTTCCTCGCCGCCCGAGGCCTCGACCAGGGGAATGCGCTTGCGCTCCAGATGCCGCTTGGCCACCGAGTACGCCACCTGCGCTATCCATGACTTCAACGCGCTTTCGCCACGGTACTGGTGGAGCGACTGGTGTATGCGCAGGAAGACGTCCTGACAGAGTTCCCGGGTGTCGTCCGGGTGCCTGACCATGCGGTCCACCACGTGCCAGCACAGGTTCTGGTACTCACGCACCAGCCGTTCGAACGCCCCGGGCTCGCCCGAAAGGACGGCGCCAACCAGGGCCAGGTCGGTGGCGATCGCATCGGCGAGGGGAGGGGGCTGGATGGACATTCCCTTATAGGGATACGTCGGGCAGGCCAGCGGTTGCAATCGATTTACTGCAACCGGCGGCTTCCCCGCCGTATCTCCTTGGCTGTACCCATCCCACAGGACATCCGAACCATGGACTTCTCGCTACTTATCCCCATCACCATGTTCGTCTGCATCGCCTATTCGGTGAAGGTGGTCGTCGATGCCTACACCCGTCGCCGGATCGTCGAGTCGCGAGGCTCCGAAGACATGGTCCGCTCGCTGCTCGAAGGCGAAGCCGCGCGGCGGCGCCATGCCTCGTTGCATTGGGGCTGCGTCCTCGTCGCCCTGGCGCTCGGCTTCGGCCTCGTCGAGGCGACCGGCGTGGATCATGCGACGCCCGGCGTCATCGGCTTGCTGCTGGGTGCCACGGGCCTGGGTAACCTGGCCTATTACGTCTTCGAGCGCCGCGGGGCCAAGGGCGGCGCATGAGACGCTTCCTGGCGCTCGGTTCCCTGTTGCTGGTCGCGACGCCATTCGCGTCGCTGGCAAGCCCGCCGCCCGATTTCGCCCCGTTGGCGACCCTCATCCAACAGACGAAAGACGCGACCGCGTTGCCCTCCGGAACGGCCATCGCCGTCATCAAGAACGGCAAGGTCATCTATGAAGGTTATTTCGGATATTCGGACATCGCGGCGCGAACACCGGTCACACGTGACACGGTGTTCTATATCGCCTCGGCGACCAAGCCGTTCTTCGCCTTGAACGCACTGCTCCAGGAAGACGCCGGCCAGCTGGACACGCGCATGTCGTTGCACGACATGTTTCCCGCAGGACGCTTCACGGGCATCGACGCGAATGCGGTGACCATGAAGGATCTCCTGGTGCATACCACGGGAGTGGACAACCAGCCCCTGGTCTGGGCGACGGCGTACAGTGGCATCCATGATACGCGTTCGCTTCCGGAACTGGTGTCCGCGTCGTATCCGGATGAGAAGGCGACACACGGGACCTTCAAGTACACCAACGTCGGCTACAACATCCTGAGTGTCTGGCTCGACCGCCATGGGCCGGTGCCCTGGCAGGAGCAGCTGGAACGCAGTGTCCTGCATCCACTGGGCATGCGGCGGACCTCGACCTCCATCGACAAGGCCCGGGCCGCGGGATGGACGCTGGCCAAGCCCTACTCGTTCGCCAGTGCCCGGCCGCGCCAGCCTTTGTATCTCGCCAAGTCGGACGCGACCATGCACGCGGCGGGCGGCCTGGTTTCCACCGCGCCGGACCTCGCGACGTTCCTGATCGCGGAACTCGCCTCGGGGCGGCGGCAGGCGATACCGGCGAAGGTGATCCGCCGTTCGCACGAATCGCAGGTCGCCTTGACCGCGAAGTACATGGATTTCCCGCGCACGGGCTACGCCTGGGGCTGGTACACCGGCGAGTACAAGGGCAGGACAATGCTGCACCACTTCGGCGGCTTCGCCGGCTTCCATGCGCATCTGTCCTTCATGCCGGACGAAGGCATAGCCCTGGTCGTGCTCAACAACGAGGATGTCCTCGGCGCTCAGCTGACCAGCCTCATCGCCGACTACGTCTACGGCAGCCTGCTAGGCGAGCCGGATGTCGCATCGACGGTGTCGCGGCGGTTCGATGCATTGCGGACGAAGGCGGCGGAGGTATCCCTCATGGCGGCTCGCCAGCGGGAGACGATCCAGGCGCGTGCGTGGGCGCTGTCCCGTCCGCGCATGGAGTACGCAGGGACCTATTCGAACGAGCTGCTCGGGGATATGACGGTCCATCTGGACGAAGGCCGCGGCATGGTGATCCGTTGGGGCAACGTGCAGGCCGTTGCCACCGGCGGTGAAGCACCGGATCGGGTCCGCGTGGAATTCGCGCCCAACTCGGGTGACTTCCTCGACTTCCGCACGGAGAACGGGGCGGTGACTGCCATCTCGTTCGAGCAGATGGTCTTCAAGAAGTCGTCAGGGGAAGGGTAGTCCCGTTACCCGGCGAATCCGCCACCATCGAGGTATGCCTGTTCCTCCGGCGTGGTCTCCCGCCCCAACTCACGATTGCGGTGCGGGAAGCGGCCGAAGCGTTCGATGATGTCGTGGTGGACCTGCGCATATGGCATGTAGGTACCACCCAGCGCGCCAAACAGTTGCAGGGACAGCCGCTGGTCGGCGGCGTCTTCGGAATGTTCGAAGGGCAGGTAGCAGAAGGCGCGCAGCTCCGCGTCGATGGCGCTGTCGAATCCGCGCTGTAGCATGTGCCGCGCCACGAATCGTGCGAGCGGGTCGGTGGCATACATGTGCGCGCAACCGCGAAAGGCATTGCGTGGAAACTGGTCGAGCAGGATCAGCAGGGCGAGGCAGCCGTCGGCGCTGTCGAGCCAGGCATCCAGTTCACGCCGCGCCGCCGCCATGTGCGCCGCCAGGAAGTGATCGCGGAAAACCCGGTCGAAACCGGCATCGTTGGTGAACCAGCGATCGTAGCCGGCGTCGCGCCAGAAGCGCAGGACGCGTTCCGGTGTCTCCGGCGGGGCGAGGACGGGAAGGGGTTCGGTCATGTCGGTCACCTGCTCGTGGAACATGCAAGCTTACCGATAAATCGGCGAAGCCGGCGCCGGACTGTTGCGCCCCGGGCAACGCCATGTGTACGCTGGCGCATATACCGTGTCTTTCGTTGACGACCTAGCATCCCGGGGCCATGAACAAGCTGCCGGGAGAGACCGATGAACGAGTCGTTCGCCAAAGACATCGCACCACTTTTCACCGACGGCGATACCCGGTGCATGGGGGGCATGGGCGTCAGGCTGCGCGACTTCGATTATATGGCCGACCCGAGGGGCGATGCCGTGTATCCGGACCACGCGAATGCGCGCCATGTCCTTGCCCGTTTGAAGGGCACCGAGACGCCACGCATGCCGCCAGGGGGTGAACCGTGGAACGACGACAAGATCGAGCGGTTCGAGTCCTGGATGGTGGAATGGCTTCCTTGAGGAATACAGGTGACTGATACCGTCGTTTCCCAACCCGTCGCCGCGAAGCTCACCCACGCGGCGATCTTCCTGGTCGTGACGCTGGGCCCCGATCCGCGCGGTGACGAGGCCGTGCGCGAACTCTGCGGCGACATGGCCTCCCTGCTGCGCGGCATCGGTTTTCGCCATCCCGACCGCCGCCTTTCCTGCGTCATGGGCTTTGGCTCGACGGTGTGGGACCGCCTGTTCGGCACGCCCCGCCCCGCGTCGTTGCACCCCTTCCGGGAGCTCAAGGGCGTGCACCACGCACCATCGACACCCGGCGATCTCCTGTTCCATATCCGGGCGACGCATATGGATCTCTGCTTCGAACTGGCCAGCGAGGTGATGTCGAGGATCGGTGCCCATGTGACCACGGAAGACGAGGTGCACGGCTTCAAGTACTTCGACGAGCGCGACCTGCTGGGTTTCGTCGACGGCACGGAAAACCCCGTGGGCCACGACGCGGCCACCGCGACGATGATCGGCGAGGAAGATCCGGCGTTCACCGGCGGAAGCTACGTCATCGTGCAGAAATACCTGCACGACCTGAAGGCATGGAATGCGATCCCGGTGGAGCAACAGGAGAAGATCATCGGCCGCCGCAAGCTCTCCGATGTGGAACTCAGGGAGGCCGACAAGCCGTCCTACGCGCACAACGTGTTGACCAATATCGAGGAAAACGGCGAACAGTTGCAGATCGTGCGCGACAACATGCCTTTCGGCGAAGTGGGGAAGGGCGAGTTCGGCACCTATTTCATCGGCTACGCGCGTTCGCCCGCCCGCATCGAACGGATGCTGGTCAACATGTTCATCGGCAATCCGCCCGGCAACCACGACCGCATCCTGGATGTGAGCAAGGCAGTGACGGGCACCTTGTTCTTCGTACCGTCGGCGACGTTCCTCGCGGGCGTCTAGGCCTGCGTCGTCATGTCCTCTTTCCGGGCAACGTCACCATATCCTGACCCGTTGCTCCGGCGGAAGATATAAGGCCTGGCCTGGCTTTACATCGAACGCCTTGTACCAGGCGTCGATATTGCGCGATGTCCATACGCGTTGCGCCGCCGGCGCGTGGGGATTGGTCAAGAGGCGTTTGCGCAAGTCGGCGTCGCGGTAGTTCAGGCGCCATATCTGCGCCCAGCCGAGGAAGAAGCGCTGGTCGCCGCTGAAGCCTTCGAGGATGGGCGCGGGCTTCCCCTGCAACGAGAGCCCCCAGGCGTCGTAGGCAATCACCAGTCCACCGAGATCGGCGATGTTCTCGCCCAGGGTGAGAGCGCCATTGACGTTCAGGTCCGGCAGTGGCCGGTACGCGTCGTACTGGCGCGCGAGGGCCTTCGTTCGCTTTTCGAATCCGCTCAGGTCCGATGGCGTCCACCAGGTGGCCAAGCGCCCGTGTTCGTCGTACTTCGAGCCCTGGTCGTCGAACTGATGGGTGATCTCATGCGCGATGGATGCGCCGATCCCTCCGTAGTTGATGGCGGGATCGGCATCGGGATCGAAGAACGGAGGTTGCAGGATCGCGGCGGGGATGACGATCTCGACGGCGGAAAAGTTGGCGAAGGCGTCGACCGTCATGGGCGTGACGCGCCACTCGTCGCGGTCGAAGGGGTGGCCGAGCTTGTTCATCTCGCGGTCGAACGCGAAAGCGCGTGCCCTGAGCTGGTCGCCGAAGGCATCGTCGGCGCGCATCTCCAGGCCGGCGTAGTCGCGCCACCGGTCGGGATAGCCGACCTTGGGATGGAATGCCGCGAGCTTCGCGCGAGCGCGGGCCTTGGTTTGTGGCGTCATCCAGTCGAGCGCCTCGATGCGCCGGTCCATGGCGGCGATCAGGTTGCGGACCAGTGCTTCGGCCGCCGCCTTGTGGCCCGCGGGGAAATAGCGTGCGACGTATGCCTTGCCGACCTCGTCGGGAACGGAATCCACGACGAAGGCCACGGCGCGTTTCCAACGCGGTTCCGGCTGCTCGGCACCGCTCAGGAGGCGTTCGTGGAACGCGAATCGCTCTTCCGAGAAGGCGCGTGGCAAGACATCGCCGTAGGCGTCGAGGACCGCGACGCGCATGGCGTCTTTCAGCACGGGCAGGGGCGTTGCACCGACCACGCCTGCGATGCCAGTGACGGCGCTGGGCTGGACGACGACCAGCTCGTTCGCCTGAGTGCCGATCCCGCCGAGGAAGGTATCCATGTCGAAGCCTGCGGCAAGGGACGCAAGCTGCGCGCGCGTCCGGCGGTTATACGTCTTGCCGGCGTCGCGACTGTCCACACGGTTCCAGCTGACTTTCGCGATATCGGCTTCCATGCGTAGCAGGGCATCTGCGCGGCGCGAGGCGTCCTGTGCGACAACGCCCGAAAGGACCAGCAGACGCGCGACATGGTCGCGATAGGCGAGGCGCGCCTGGGCCATCGATGCATCCGGCCGCAGATAATAGTCCCGGTCGGGCAAACCCAATCCCGCCTGGCCGAGTTTCAGTACGTAGGCATCCGGATCGCGGTCGTCCTGGGTGACGACGACGTCGAATGGTATGGCGACACCTTCGCGCGCGGCTCGCGCGGCGAGGCGCGCGTAGTCTTCACGCGTGGCGATGGCGTCGATGCGATCCAGCCAGGGACGAGCAGGCGCCAGGCCCTTGGCGTCGAGGGTCGCCTCGTCGAGGAAGGCGGCGTAGGCGGCGCCGGCCTTGCTGCGCGGATCTTTCCGCGCTGCTTCGAGGATGCCCTTGACGCGCTCGCGGTTGAGGTCGTCGAGGCGCGTGAACATTCCGTAGCTGGATTTGTCCGCGGGAATAGGCGTGGCGTGCGCCCATGCGCCATTGGCATAACGGTAGAAGTCCATTCCCGGCGCGACCGTGCGGTCCATCCCGGCGATGTCGAAGCCGAACGGCCCGATCTCCGGTTGCCCGCGCGTCTGCGCATGAACCGAAGATGTCACGCAGGCCATGAGCAGCGTAGCGAAAACGACGGCGTGGATTTTCGTCATGCGGGCCTCCCGGTTCAGCCTCTGGATGGTTATCGAGCGCCTGCGAAAGCGATAGGAAAGGGTGGTCCAGCGTAATCGGGCGCAACACAGGGTGCTAACCATGGAGTGATTTCCTTGAGCAAGCAACGCCTTTCCGTCATGACACTCAGCGCGACCCTCTGTATCGCCACCTTGGCCGCGTGCAACCAACGGCAGCCGGATAGCGTGACCGCGGCACCGTCGACCGCGCCGGCCCCCGCGGAGACCATCGCCCAGGCGCCGCAGGCACCCGCGTATACACCACCGACGGCCGATCAGCTCTACCAGCTGGTGGCACCTATCGCGCTGTTCCCGGACAAGCTGGTGGCCCAGGTGCTGGCCGGGTCCACATATCCCGACCAGATTGTCGCCGCCGACAACCTCGTTACCCAAAATCCGAAGCTCAAGGGCGCCTTGCTACAGACGGCGGTGGAGCCACAGCCATGGGATGCGAGCGTGAAAGGTCTTACTGCCTTTCCGTCGGTGCTGGAGCAGATGGCGAAGAACGTGGATTGGACGACCGCGCTCGGCCAGGCCTACGTCAACGATCCCACGGACGTGCTCAATGCGATCCAGGTGATGCGTGAGCGCGCCGCGCAACGCGGCAGCCTGCGTACATCGCCACAGCAACGCGTGACCACACAGTCCGTCACCACCACGGAGGTGCGGCAGGGCGAGGACGATCCGATCGTGGTCCCGTCACCACGGCAGGTGATCGAGATCGAACCGGCGCAGGAAGACACCGTTTACGTGCCCAGCTATGACCCGGGGGTCGTGTACGGCGAGGAAGCCGTCTATCCCCGATACACCTATGTCCGTTCGTCCTATAGCACCGGCAACGTGGTCGCCGTGGGCGCGGTCAGCTTTGGCGTGGGCGTCCTGGTCGGCGCCTTGCTCGACCACCATGACGGCGGGTGGCATTCGTGGGGCGTGAATTGGCACGGCGGTTACGAGGGCGGCGGCTACAACGGGGGTGGCTGGCATCGCCCCGCCGTGATCTACAACAACCAGACGTATGTCTCGCATTCCACGACCGTGGTGAACCGCTATACGACGAACAACATCAATAACGGCACCATCGTCAACAATCGTGATTCGTTCAACCGCGCGACCGCGACGGTGAATAACATCCATGACGGCCGGAACGTCACCAACAACGTCACCAACAACGTCGACAATAGACGCTTCGACGGCCATGACAGTGTGCATCCCGCGCAGATGAGCGTTCCCGACTTCACCCGCGCCGGTTACCGTAGCGCGGCACCGGTTCCGGTGCCGCATCCCGGGCGGCCGGAGGGCGCCGGAGCAGCCCCCCGGCCGGAAGGCGCAGGAATAGCCGCACGGCCGGATGCCGGCTCGCGCTTCGCCGATCATGCCGCCGCGGAGAGGAAACCCCAGCCTGAAGCGCCATCCGCGCCACCCCGCGCGTTCGAGGCCAGGCCACAAGAGATGTCGAGGGCGCGGGCGGCGAGCGAACCACCGCAACATGCCGGGGAAATGCAGCGCGCCGTGAGAGAGCAGCCGTCGCAACCCAGGCCGGAGACGCCACCGCACCCGGTCGCACAACCGCGCGATGTCCAGGCGCGGCCTGAAGCGGAAGCGCGCCAGCCCCGGTTCGAGGAGCATCCGCCACGCGACGAGCGCCCGCGTCCCGAAGAACATGACATGCCCAGGGAAGCGCGACCGGCACCGCAGGCGCACCCCCAGGTACACCGCCCGGAAACGCCGCCACCGCATCGTCCCGAGCCGAAGAAAGACGAGAAAAACGACCGGTGAGCCTTATACCAAGCCTCACTTGAGCTTGACGACCACCTTGCCTTTCGCACGGCCCGATTCGACGTAAGCCAGTGCTTCGTTGGTCGACTCGAAAGGGAAGACGCGATCGAGGACGGGGCGGATGGCGCCCGCCTCGACCAGCGTGGCTATCTCGCGCAGTTGCGTGCCGTTGGCTCGCATGAAGAGGAACGAGTAGTTCAGGCGACGATGGACCGCCTTCTTCCTGACGCCAGCACTCAACAGCCGGATGATGAGCTGGACGAACCACGGCAGGCTCGTTTCCCGGGCGAAGGCGGGGTCGGGTGGACCGGAGATCGAGACGAGGGTGCCGCCCGGCTTGAGGATGCGCAGCGATTTGTCGAGTTCGGAGGGACCCTGGCTATGCAGGACGGCATCGTAATCCTGCAGGATCGCTGCGAAGTCGTCTTTCTTGTAGTCGATGACGATGTCGGCGCCGAGGTTCTTCACCATGTCGATATTGGCGCCGCTCGTCGTCGTGGCGACCGTGGCGCCGAGGTGCTTGGCCAACTGGATGGCGAAGCTGCCGACACCGCCCGAACCTGCCTGGATAAAGACCTTCGCCCCCTTCTGGAGTTGCATGCGTTCCACCAGGGCCTGCCATGCCGTCAATCCCACCAGCGGCAATGACGCCGCCTCTTCCATGGTGGTATTCCTGGGCTTGAGGGCGACATCGCTTTCATTGACGGCAATGCATTCCGCGAACGCGCCGATGCGATGATCCGGTGGCCGCGAATAGACTTCGTCGCCGACCTTAAACTGCCGGACACGCGATCCCACGTCGGTTACGATCCCGGCCACGTCATGGCCGAGCACGAGCGGCAGCTGGTAGGGCAGGATCAGCTTGAACTCGCCGCTCTTGATCTTGGAATCCAGCAGGTTCACGCCAGCGGCATGGACCTCGATCACCACCTCGTTATCCCGTGGTTTGGGGCGCGTCGCGTCGCCAAGCCTCAGGGAGGCGTTCTTGCCGTAACGGTCGATGAGGAATGCTTTCATGGCGGTCCCTTGGACGAGGAATTTCAGGCAGCCCGGGATAGGGTGACTATCATTATGATACTCATCATATATCATCCCGCCCAACGAGCGCCGCTCTCCGGCTATGCTTCCACCATGGTCACCCCCTTCCACGACGACGATCTGCTCCATCTCGCGGCGCATGGCGTTCCACCCCTTCCGGCGGAGGCCGTGAGCGGATATGTCGACAACGAGAACGCCCGCATCTGGTACGCCAGCATCGGCGTGGGGCCGCCGGTGGTCCTGTTGCACGGTGGCCTGGGGAACTCGGGTAATTGGGGCTATCAGGTTCCAGCGCTGGTCGGGGCAGGGTACAAGGCCATCGTGATCGACAGCCGCGGCCAGGGCCGTTCGACCCGTGATGCAAGGCCCTACAGTTACGAACTCATGGCCTCCGACACCCGCGCCGTGATGGATGCGCTTGGCCTGACCAAGGCGGCCTTCGTCGGTTGGAGCGATGGCGCCGATACCGCGCTCGTCCTATCGCGGGAGACACCGGATCGCTCTTCCGGAGTGTTTTTCTTCGCCTGTAACGTCGACGGCACCGGTACCAAGCCGTTCCAGCCCACCCCCGCAATCGATCGCATCTACGGCCATCACGTCAAGGAGTATGCGGCGCTGTCGCCGCTCGTCGGCGGGTTCGAGGCGATGCGCGACGACCTGGGTGCGATGCAGGCCAACCAGCCGAACTATGCGGCCGGCCAGCTTCGGGAAGTCACCGTGCCGGTGTGGATCGTCCTGGGCGAGCGCGACGAGTTCATCGAACGCGAGCATGCCGAATACATGGCAAGGACCATTCCGGGCGCCAGGTTCGTCCTCCTGCCGGAGGTCGGCCACTTCGCGCCGCTGCAACGGCCGGAGGTCTTCAACCGCGAAGTGTTGGCGTTCTTGCGAGGGGTTCGGGGCAGTCCAACGGACGCTTGAGGCGACGGCCGGCTTTCGAGGTGTACGATGGCGGCAGCCCCTTTAAGACACTACTCCCATGCCCCGGAAAATGAAGATCGATTTTGTCTCGGATATCGCGTGCCCATGGTGCGCGATCGGCCTTGGTGGCCTCGACCGCGCGTTGGAGCGCCTGCACGGGGTGATCGAGCCGGAGATCGTTTTCCATCCGTTCGAGTTGAATCCCGGCATGCAGCCCGGCGGCGAAAATACGTTGGAACACGTGGTCGCCAAATATCGCATTCCTGTCGACGAGGCTCGCCAGAATCGCGAGCGCATCAAGGCACGTGCGGCGGCGGTGGGCTTCACCATGAACACGTCGGATGCGAGCCGCATCTACAACACCTTCGATGCGCATCGCCTGATCGCCTGGGCGGCGAAAGATGGAAAGCAACGCGAGCTTACCCGGCGATTGTTTGGTGTCTACTTCACGGATCAGACCGATCCCGGCGACCACGATGCGCTGATCGCGGCGGCGGAAGGTGTGGGGCTGGACCCTGCGGAAGCGCGCGAGGTGCTCGAATCCGACCGCTACGCCGACGAGGTACGCCGGGACGAGGCGCTCTGGCATGGCCGTGGAATCACGGGCGTGCCGGCCGTGATCGTCAACGACCAGTACCTGATTTCAGGAGGCCAGCCACCCGAGGAGTTCGAGCGGCAGTTGCGCGGGATCGCCGAGGCTATGTCCACGTAGCCCGCATCATTTCCATTTCAGGTTCACTCCCTGGCAGCCCGGCTCTCTTGAAACTGCTTCAGTGGCTCGTAGGTGGCCCGATAGCTGCGCGGCGTGATGAACGGCATGAGCAGGGTGCGAAGGGCGTGCGGAAGGCGCGCCGCCTTCGACAGCCGATCCGTCATCGCCTGCACATGGGCCACCCGCTCCCTCCGGGCTTGTTCGAAGCGCGGGCCGATCTTCGTCGCGTCATCGCTTTCGGCGACGATGGCGGCGAGTGCAAGGGCGTCTTCCATCGCCAATGCCGCACCTTCGGCCCATACCGGGGCCGTGGCGTGCGCCGCGTCTCCTACGAGGACGATCCGATCCTTCGCCCAGCTCGTCAGTCTCACTTCCTCGATGGGTGAATGGTAGACATCCTCCGGATGCGCCAGGGCCCAGTCCAATGCCTTGCGTACGCGCTCCGGGAACGTTCGGAAGGCTTCGCCCAGGTGGTGATGATCGTTGCCGGGAATACCTGTCGACCTGACGGAGACCCAGCCGTAGACCGTGGCATCGTCGACGGGAAGCAGGAGGATCATGCCGTGTTCGCCAGTCCATAGCGTCCAGCCGTCGATGCCACCGGGATTGGGCGCCATGAAGCGCCAACTCGCCGAAGCGAGCCGGGCCGTCATGACGCCCTGCGATCCCATCGCCATCTCGCGTACGGTGGAACGGACGCCATCGGCACCGACGAGCAGGCGGCCGGAGACCACGTCCCCACCTGTCAGGCCCACCTGCACGGCGTCGGTGTCCTGCCGAATGGCCGTGAGGGTGGTGCCGAGGCGGATGGCCGACGCGTCGAGCCCGGAGCCCAGCATCGCCATGAGATCCGCACGGCGCACGGCGCGTGGGCGCATGGTTTCGCCCCAGAAGGTGTCTTCGTCGATGGCGGCCAGGAGGCGGTCGCTGGCCGTACGATATTCACGCTTGCGCACGGGATGTCCCAGCCGCTCGATGGCGTCCGTCAGGCCCAGCCGCCGGAGCGCGGCGATGGCGTTGCCGGGAAGATTGATGGCAAGGCCGCCATCGGCCGCTTGCGGACTCCGTTCGAGCACCAGGGAATCGACCCCTCGCTGCCTGAGGGCGCGCGAGGTGGCCAGGCCGGCGATGCCACCGCCTACGATGACGATCGGCTGCGAATCGTTGGACGCCATGGGAGGCTGCTTGCTGGGGACGACTCGCGATTCTGCCCCAACCATGCGCGACGGCACACACCCCTTTTGGGGCTGGACAAGCGGAAAGATCAGTACTGGTACTGCAAGGTCACCCCGATGGTCCGCGGCTGGTTGAGGGCGACGCGGCGCGTCGTCGGCAGGTCGGCCGAGATGGCGACCGGCAGGTCGGTCTCGCCGCGCTTGTCGAACAGGTTGGTGGCGTAGAACGAGATATCGAAGCCATTACGACCTTCCACGCCCACGCGGATGTTGGTGGTGGCGAAACCCTTGCGGCGGTAGAACGGGCTTTCCCGGTCGTACAGGAAGTTCGAATCGCCCACGTAGCTGACGTCGGCGCGCATGAAGCCATCGTATTGCGCGTTGACGCGACGGCGATATTCCGCCGCCAGCGAGCCGGTGAAGCGCGGCACGTTCACGAGGCGGTCGCCGTCCTTCGCCGAGGTGCCCGGCACGTCGTTCTTCAGGTGCGCGTCGTTGTAGCTGAAACCGGCACTCAACGTCACCGCGTTGATGGGCAGGAACTTCATTTCCAGCTCCGCGCCCTGGCTCACCGCCTTGCCGAAGTTGGCGGTGATGTTGTAGCCGCAACCGAGCACGATCTGCTGCTGAACGTGGTCCCAGTCGATGTGGTAAACGGATGCGTCGATGAGCAGGCGCCGGTCCAGCCACGCGCTCTTGAATCCCAACTCGTAGTTCCACAGCGTGTCGGGGTTGTACTTGTTCAACTGCGACTGGCTCAGGCCCAGCCCGGCCACTTCCGAGCCGCACAACGCGGCCGGCGCGGGATTGTTCGGGCCACCCGGCCGATAGCCTTCGGAGGCCGTGACATAGACCATGTTCTCGGGACTGACCTGGTACTGCAGCGTGAACTTCGGCGTGCTGCCGTAATCCTTCGAGCTGCTGTGCACGGTGCTCGGGCCACCATTGAGCAGGCCGTCGCCACTTTGCGAAAAGCCCTGCTTGACCTCGAACGCGCGAATACCCGCGCTGGCCTTCAACTTGTCGGTGATGTTCCAGGACAACTCCCCGAACACGGCGTATTCCTTGAGGGTGGCGTTACGTGCCCCCTGGTAGATCGTCGAGTACGTGGGGAAGGGGTTGTCGAATGTCTGGTTGAACCCGCCGGGATACGGAATGGACGAGGCCAACGGCGCGCGGACATCGTGATAGAACGCACCGAGGATCGCCTGCACGGGGCCGTCGAACTTGCTGGTCGCCCGCACTTCCTCGGTGAACTCCTTGTTCTTGTAGCTGCCGTACATCGTGGTCGGATAGACGCTGGGCAGGCCGAAGAAGTAGTTGATGACCTTGGAGCTGTCGTCCCGGATATTGACGTTGCGTGTGAAGTACGAACTCGACGACATCAGTTCGAACGCATCGAACTGCTTGTGGATGGCGATGTTCGAGATCGTCGATTCCTGCACGTTGGTTTCGTTGACGTCGCGCACCTGGTACGGGTTGTCGAGCGTCGCGGGAATCTTGTCGTAGGTGAACGGCGATCCCAGCTTGGAATGCTGGTAGATGACGCTGGGCGTGATCGTCAGCGTGTCGTCCGGCTTGATCAGCATCGCCACGCGCGCGCCATAGGTCGTGTATGTGTTGACGTTGTCCTTCTTCTTGCCGTCCGGATCGGCCTCGAGGTAGTTGGACGGCGAGATCGGGTAGCGGTCGATATAGCCGTCGTCGCGGCGGTAGTACGCGGACACGCGCAACGCGACCTTGTCCTTGAGCAGGGGGACGTTGAGCACGCCGTTGACGTTGGCGTTGGGGCCGCCATGGTAGGTGCCCGAGACATCGGTCTTGACGCGCGCCTCGACGAAATCCAGGTCCGGCTGATTGGTCACGTACTTGACCGTGCCACCCATGGAGCTGGAGCCGTAGATGGTGCCTTGCGGGCCGCGCAGCACTTCGACGCGCTCGATGTCGAACACCGAGGGATCGATGACACCTCGCGTCGACAGCAGCGCGGCGTTGCTCGATGCCGCGATGGGCACGTCGTCGAGGTAATAGCCGACCGTGGCGGCGGAGCCCGCGCTCGACGAGATGCCGCGGATGATCAGGTTATTCGAGCCGGGGCCCGAGGATGCGACGGTCAACGACGGCGCGATGCGCGCGAGGTCGACGAGGCTGGTCACGCCCTGGCGCTCCAGTTGTTCACCGGTCAGTGCCGTCATGCTGATGGGCACCTTCTGGATATCCTGTTCGCGCTTGGCGGCGGTGACCGTGATGCCTTCGAGCGTCTGCGGCGAATCCGAAGCCTGTGTCTTCTTCTTTTCGCTGGCCGGGACGGTCGCGTCCTGCGCATTCGCCAGGCCCGAGGTCAGGGCCACCGACAGCAGGGCCGTATAGAGAAGGCTGCGCTTGAGATCTTGGTTCATGGAGTTCCCCGGCCTGTGAAAACGTGCATACCCTTCGCGCACGCTCGTCGAACGAGAGCGTGTTCTATGGTTCGTATGTGTTGCCCCCGGACGTCGAACCCACGGGTGAACCCCATGGGCGACGGTCCTTGCTCGGTTGATGCCAGATGTCCCTGACCGGCTGCGCCTTCGATCCCCTGGCACCGTATGTATAGCCGTCTGAACCGCGTTTGCCGCGGTGCACGCTTCCTGGTTTCGATGAGATCAAAAAGTTTTGATGGCGTCAAGCTTTTACGTTACGATCCGATGGCACCGCAAGATAGCTGCCTAAACGGGTCCCGCCGATACCGTCCGCTATGCTGGCCTTCCTCGGCGGAAGAGCGACTTCTCTCATGTTCCAGGGGTGTCATGAAAACCATGTCCGTGCTTTTCTGCGCATTGAGCGCAGTGGCGGCGACCGCCGCCGTGTCGGCTGAAACGCCCGCCGTGTCGGCCGCCCAGGCCATCAAGCAGACGCTCGACGCCAGCGCGGCGGCATGGTCGGCTGGCAACCTGAAGACGTTCATGGAGTGCTACGAGCGTGCCCCGGGTACGCGCTACGTCAGCGCGGGAGGCGTGGTCGAGGGTTACGAGGCGATCGAAGCGATGTATGCCTCGCGCTTCCAGAAGCCGGGTGCAAGCCTGGGCAAGCTCACCCTGGAACTGATCGACGTCAAGCCGCTGGGTACGCAGTACGCCTTCGTCATCGGCCGCTACCACCTGAAACCGGACACCGGCGCCGAGGTTTCGGGGCTCACGACGCTGCTCTTCCACAAGGTCGGCTCGCGTTGGCTGATCAGTAGCGACCACAGCTCGTAACCATGGCGGGCGCACAGGCGACGCCGGACAAGGCCGTCGGGCTGAGCATCGGGTCCGCGATTCGCGATCGACGCCGCGGCCTGGGACTCACCTTGCAATCCCTTGCCGACGCCTCGGGGCTTTCCATACCGTTCCTCTCGCAGGTCGAGAGGAATCTCGCCCACCCATCGTTGCTATCCCTGGAAGCCATCGCCAAGGCATTGGACGTGGATGTCGACTACTTCGTCGGTGTCCCCTCGCCGGGGCAGATTGTCTGCCGGGCGGGCGATCACGACCGGATCGACCTCGAGTCGCCGGTGGTCTACGAGCGCTTGAGCGGCCGGCATGCCGAACGCAAGATGGAGGCGCTTCGGCTGATCGTTCCGCCTGGCCTCTCGGCGCCGACGATCCATCGGGAAGGCGAGGGGTTCTGGTACATCCTGAGCGGCACGCTCGAAATGACGGTGGGCAGGAAGAAGTTCGTGCTGAACACCGGTGACAGCGCGCATTTCGACCAGAGGCATCCCTATAGCATGCGTAACGTGGGCAAGTCCGAAGTGCGCATGATCTGGGTCGGAACGCCGGCGATATTCAAGGACTGAGTCGTGCTTCACCCATGAGGCGCCGCCGTGTGAACGGCGGCGCCTCCACGAAGGCGTTTGCTTAGAAGATGCCCGGGTCCTCCGTCCGTGACGTGTCGGGCGAGCCATCCGGATGGGTGAACCACAGCAGCTGGTTCCGGTTCCCCGGGCAACCACCTCCATCGGTCGTCGCGGCCAGCACACCGGCACTGGTGCCGATGTCGCGACCGTAGCAGCTACCCAGGTTGTCCTGGAAGCGGAAGACCTGGGTGCTGCGCTGTCCGCTGTGTCCCGTCACCGCGCCACCACTGAAGGCCAACGTGTCCGCCGTATCGATGTTGTTGTCCACGTCGCTGCGGTAGAGAAGCAGGTTGCCGAGTTTCTTGGAGAACTGCCGCGAGAAGCCCTGGGTCACGGTGCTGGGAGCGGAAACGATGTTGCCTGCGTCGTCGAAGCTGTATTTGAAGCTGGCCAGCAGCGGGAAGTCGTAGTGCGTTTCCGTCGTTACCGCGAGGCCCAAGCGGCCCTGCCGGGTCTTTGTCGTGCTATCGACCGTCGACAGCTGGTCGATGGCTTGCTCGTAGCGCGTGGCGTCGATGGCGAAGGTCTGCGTGTTGCGGAAGGCGACCGTCTGCGTGATGTCGGTGACGATGCGGCCGTGCGATGTGTCCACGTAACCACTGGTGCGGAAGCTGCGCGATGCGCGGGTGGCGACCGCACCGCCGACCACGCCGGAGACGTCGGTCAGCGTGTTGTCGACGGTGGCGATGGCAGGCTGGTCCTTCAGCGTGTTGACGGTCACCGCACCGCTCAACACCTTGCGGCCACGATCGAGATAGACGAAAAGGTTGCCGGTCGCGGAAAAGTAGCCATTCGCCCCGGTCACGCCAATGGATAGCGCATGCGGCCGGCCGTCATTGAGCAATGCGGCGAACGGGGTGATATCGACGCGGTAGGGCAGGAAGTTCAGCGTCTGCACGCCGGGCGTGGGTCGCCACATGTACGGATCGATGCCGCCGGTGAAGATCCACGGATACACCGGTGCGACGCCAGCCGGTTGTCCGTCGATCGACACCTGCACTTCGCGGTACGAACCGCCGCTACAACTCTGCGCCTCGTCGGCGACCTCGTTCGGGACGCACGAGTACCAGAACTCGTCACCGCCCTGGCCCTGGGCGAACACGTCGAGGTAGGCTCGTTCGATGTTGGTCGGCAGGGTGAACGTGCGAGTGAGCACGTCGGCACCCGTGTTGAGCGTCACCGTGCCGCCATCGGCCCCATCGGAAAGTGGGTAGACCGCATCGGGCGCATCGGCCTTCGGTGCCAGGACGTTGGCGGGATAAAAGACCAGCCTGGCGGAGCCACTGATCACGCCCGTGTACGTCTCGTTGACGACGTTGCCCAGAATGGCCTGGCCGGTCTGCGGGTCGCCTAGCAGGCTGGCGAAGTCGCTGACGTCGCGTTCGACGTGCCAGCTCGGCGACACGGCGGAGGAGGGCTCCTGGGTAGTGCCGAAGTAGATGTTGGCGCCCCCCAGCCAGAGCGAAGCGGTGCGATCGAACTGACGTCCGGTCGTGACCGAGAAGTCCGCTTCGAGCACCACCTTCGACCACGACTTGCCGCAGCCCGCCGGTGGCGCATAGGTATAGGGATGATTCGAGAAATCGGTGAAGGTGAAACCCTTGAACAACTCGACCACGCAGGACTTGCCCGGTGGCCGGGGAACGGACGGATCGGCAACCGCGACGTTCGCGGAACCTATGTCGAACCCCGGTGCCGCTGCCGCGAACGCCCCCTGTGCCGCGCACGCCGCGATACACCCAAGCAAACCCGACCGCAATTTCTTGCGGCCCACCCCATCGATGAAAGCCATGCGCACGTTCTCCCGTGACGTACCGTCCCCTGCGGGAGGGAACGTAGCATGAGAACGGTAGACTTCACCCTTCGACAGATCGAATGCGAATATGGCAGCAACGAAAGCACTCTTCTCGCTCCTTCTCGTCATGCCGTTTTCGGTGTTGAGCGATGACACGCCGCCCATGGTAACCAGCGAATTCGTCGCCGATCCCGCACCGACACCACAGAGCCACGCGGGCACGATCGTGGAAACCGATCATGGGCTGGTCGCGGCCTGGTTCGGTGGAAAAGAAGAACGCGATCCGGGCGTCGGTATCTGGGTGGCACGATACGTCGGGGGACGCTGGTCGCCGCCGCGGGAAGTCGCCAATGGCGTACAAGCGGGTGGGGTGCGCCTGCCGACATGGAACCCCGTGTTGTTTCGATCCGCGTCCGGCACGCTCATGCTCTTCTACAAGGTCGGACCGGACCCCTCGCATTGGTGGGGCATGCTCATGACCTCCCGCGATGACGGCGGGCATTGGTCTGCGCCGCGCCGCTTGCCGCCGGGCATCCTTGGCCCTATCAAGAACAAGCCGGTCCAACTGGCCGACGGGACGATCGTCAGCCCGTCGAGTACGGAGGAAGGCGGCTGGCGTATTCATTTCGAACGGTCCAGCGACGACGGGAAGACATGGTCGACAAGCGGAGACGTGCCGGCGAACGGCATCGATGCCATTCAACCGAGCGTGCTGGCCGGACCGCAAGGCGACCTGGTAGCTATCGGGCGCACTCGCCAGGGCAAGCTCTTCCAGACCCGATCCTCGGACGGAGGGCGCCATTGGTTACCGTTGTATCTTTTGGATCTCGACAATCCCAACGCCGGTATCGATGCCGTATCGCTCGCGGACGGCCGTTACCTGCTGGTCTACAACCCGGGCCGTCCCGGCCCGAACTGGTGGGACGGCCGGGGCACCCTGGCCATCGCGATCAGTGGTGATGGCGTGCGATGGAAGAGGGTACTCACGCTCGAAGACAAGCCGGGCAACGAGTATTCCTATCCCGCGGTGATCCAAACGAAGGATGGCCTCGTCCATGTTCTCTATACCTGGGAGCGAAAACGCATGCGGCATGTCGTTATCGACCCCATGAAACTCGGCCCATGACGCCCGGCTCGAAGTCGCAAGCCCCGGGCTGACTGTCCACTCGCCGGAAAGCCCGACGAAAGCCTGAATTCGTATTGCTTACGCCCACGAACACGCGTTTCCCGTTCGTGACGCGGCATTTGCTGCGGCGCAACTTGCATCGATCTTAATTCGGTTTATAAGGCTCTTTGTGACATATATGAACACGTAGTTCGTATGTGCACTTTCTTGCGAATGAACGGAAGCGAGGGGCGGGGTGGCGAGGAGGGTCGCTATCCAGCGCGCCTCGTGGTTTGGCGCAACACAAGAAAAACGACACTCAACAGATCGTAGCTCCCGTGGGGGGAGACATACTCATGAACAGAATCCGTTTGCGGCGCGGAATGATCGCCAGTTCCGTCGCGCTCGCGCTTGTCGCGCCACATGTCTACGCGCAGTCGGCCACGCCCGGCAACGCCGATAAGGCCGTCGAGCTGAAGGAGGTCACGGTCACCGGTTCGATGATCCCGCGCGTGGAGATCGAGGGGCCCGCTCCCGTGATCACCATTACAGGCGAACAGATCAAACAACAGGGCTTCACCACGCTGTGGGAATTCCTCGATTCGTTGCCGCAGGTGGGCCAGCAGATATCGGATTCCGCGGCATGGGGTTCCAGTTCGGTCAATGCGCGCTCGGTCAACCTGCGCGGCCTGGGTCCGGGCTTCAGCCTGCTGATGATCGACGGACATCGTATCGTCGATTATCCGCAGCCGTTGAACAAACAGAGCAACTTCCAGAACTACAACAACCTCCCCACCGGCATGATCGACCATGTCGAGATCCTCGCCTCCGGTGCCTCGTCGATCTACGGATCGGACGCGGTGGCTGGCGTGGTGAACGTGATCCTGAAGAAGAACTACCAGGGTGACGATTTGCAGGTGACCGGTGGCGGCGCCACGCGCGGTGGCCGCGCGTATGGGGACATCAACTTCTTCGGCGGCAAGTCCGGCAGCAACTGGCATGTCGTCTATAACCTGGAGAAGTCCAATCGCACGGCGCTGTGGGGCATGGATCGTCCGTACCAGGATTCCGTGTCCGACGCCGGTTACGGCGCCTGGGGTCCGGCATCGCGCATGTTCGGCTACCAGTACGACGCGGCCGGCGCGGTGGCCCTTTCCGCCATGAATGGCAATGGCCAGTACATCACGCCGCCGGCGGGAACCTGCGGGAAGTTCACCAACTCGCAGTTGAGCCAGTCGCATACCGTCACCACCAATGGCACCCAGATCGCCAGCGTGACGAACAACGGTTATTACTGCTCGCAACCCGCGCTGTTCCAGAACTGGGTGCTGACGCCCGGCAGCCGTAGCAACAACGGTTACGTATCCGGCGAGTACGACTTCAAGAACGGTTTGCAGCTCTACGGTTCGGCGGCCCTGTACAGGACGGTGGGCATCTCCAACACCCAGTTGAATGTCTTCGGTACCGGCAAGTTCTACGACCAGACGACGGGGCAGGTCATCAGCCAGGCCATTCGCCAGTTGACCGCGCAGGAGATCGGCACGTCGGCCAATACCCACGATCGCGAGCAGAACTGGAACCTGCAGACCGGCTTGCGTGGCACGGTGTTCGACGGCGCCTTTCATTGGGACCTGAACCTCAATAGCCAGAAGTACACCGTCCGCGAAGACTTCACGGGCTATAACGCCCAGGCGATGAACAACTTCTTCCTCGGCAAGCAGCAGGGCACCACGGCCGATGGCTTGCCCATCTACGCCATGAACTGGCAGCAATGGTGGAATCCCATCACGCCGCAGCAATACAGCCAGTTCGCGGTGAACGGCGAGAACACCTCGTCGTCGTGGCTGGACCAGGCGCAGTTGCGCCTCAATGGCGACCTGTTCAAGTTCCCCTGGGTGGACGAGTCGGTGGGCTGGGCGGCCGTGCTGGAAGCGGCGCACAACGGCTTCAAGCTCTCGCCCGATCCGCGCGCCGCCGATCCCGACACCTTCCAGAATCCGTTCGGCGCGTATCTCACCGGTGGCGGTACCCGCCAGCGGTATTCGCTCGGTACGGAGTTCCGCGTGCCCTTGCTCAATACGGTGACCTGGACCATCTCCGGCCGCCTGGACAAGTACAACGACGCCAGCAGCGCCGATGTCGCCCGTACCTGGGGTTCGGGTATCGAGTGGCGCCCTTACGACGGTCTTCTGCTTCGGGGCAGCTACGGCACCAACTTCAAGGCGCCGGACATGCAGGCCATCTACCTGACCGGTTCCACCTCGCCGGTGGGTGATTACATCGATCCCCTGCAATGCGTGAACGCCATCAAGGCCGGGCAGAACAACAATACGTGGTGCAACCAGGTCCAGCGGCCAACGTCGCAGTACTACACGCTGTACACGAATGGCAGCCGCCTGCTGTTGCCGCAGACCGGTCATTCATGGACTTACGGTTTCGTGTGGCAGGTTCCGGGCGTGCAGGGCTTGTCCGTATCCGCCGACTACTGGCACATGGGCGTGGACAACGCCATCCAGTATCTCGACCAGAACACCGTGCTGAACGACGAGGCGGGTTGTCTTACCGGCGTCAAGCCGAATGGTACCTCCGGGCTCTCACCGTATACGGCGCACGTACCGGATTCGGCGTATTGCCAGATGGTGACCCAGATGGTCAAGCGTAACGCCACCGGCCAGATCGTTTCGGTGCAGTCCGGACCGATCAACGAGGCATCGCTCTACGTGGGTGGTATCGACGCGTCCCTGGATTACAAGCTCCATACCGACACGCACGGCGATTTCCGGGCGGGCATCAACTACACCGACAACCTGTCGTACAAGCAGCGCGTGCTGGCATCCGATGAACTGCAGAACACGCGTTACCAGAACGTGGCGAGCAGGGTCACCTGGATCGGTGACTGGAGCAAGGGCCCGTGGAACGTGTCGATTTCCGGCGTACGCGAAGGAAGCATGCGCGCGCCCAACTATGACGGCTGCAACGTGCTGCCAAACGGCATCCAGCCCGGCATGGTCACGGTGCCCAATGGTGGCCAGACGCTCGCCACCGGCATCTGCCAGGTGACGCTCGACGGTAACCAGGTCAACGTCGCCGACACGACGTACAAGGGCAGGACGCCGGTGTGGATCACCTGGAACGGCTCGGTCGGCTTGCAGATCAATCCGGAGACCCACCTGAAGTTCACGGTGTCGAACATCTTCAACAAGGTCGGGGCGATTCCTTATTACGCCGGTGGGTTCGAGTTCGTCACGACGGGGCAGACGGCGAGCGAATACAACGGCCGGGAGATGTTCGTTACGTTCGATTACAAGCTGGATTGAGAGCCGGTTTGTCGGGAGACGATCCGGACTTGAATCACGATCGATCTAGAGATACTCCGATATCTCGATCAGGTTCAGGTCCGGATCGCGGACATATACCGAGCGGACCTTACGCATCGCAGGCTGAAAGAAATCTCATGCGCATCGCCTTCCTTGTCCGTTCAACATGGGTGTGACCAAGGCATTCTGAGGGCATCCTACCTCGGGGGAGCGGCCTTCTGCATCCGCATCACCTCACGATAGCCTGGCGCTTTCACCGGCTGCTGTCCTAGCGATGTGCGGTAATTGCCCTGCATCACCAGCGATACCTCGCCGAGGCCGCCGTCGTGCGCGGTGCTCCAGGCGGCGATCGCGATGGTGTTATCGCCGTGCTGATTCAACAGGCCGGGTGGCAGCTCGAAGTCGGTCTGCGGCCCGACGTCGCTGATATAGCGACCGATCTGCCAGCCGTTGATGAAGACGATGGCGCGGTAGTGGTGTGGGGCGAGGTCGTGGATACGCAGCGCGATCGGTACGTCCTGCCCAGCGGGCATGTCCAGGTGGAAGGTCGTGCGGTACCAGTCTAGGCCGGGTTTGTCGGTGCCATGCGGCAAGGTGGTGGTCTTCCATCCTCCATCGGCGAATCCAGGCAACTGCCAGCCCATGCGTTCGCCGTACAAGCCGCCGGCATTGAACGGGCCGCGCACGGGATCGGGCAGGTCCTCCCCGCCGGCATTGCCCTGGATCTTCCAGTGGATATCGGTGGGGGCACCGGCGAAGGTTGCCGAGATAAGGCCGCGCGGTTCACGGAAAGCGCCGTTGTGCTCCTCCTGTAGATGGCCGTGGTTGTCGACCAGTACCGAGATGACGTTGTCGCCGTCTTTCTTCAGCCAGGTCGGATCGATGGCGAACTGCTGCGCGCCGCTGGGGTTGTTGCCGAGGAAATGGCCGTTGAGCCAGGCGGTGAAGATGCCATGGTTACCCAGGTGTACCCCTGTGTTGGCGGACAGGCGGATGCCGATCTCCTTGCCGGTGGCGCGGAAATGCCCGCGATACCACACGTTGCCGTGGTGGAAGCCGTAGGCATCGCTGTCGAGGATCGGCAACTGGTGGTTCCAGTAAGGGTTGGGCGAACTGGTGCGCTCGGTGGCGAGCCATCCGCTGTCGTTGAAGGATGGCGCGATCTCGGGCGCACCATCGTTGACGCGCCACTTATCGAGCCCGGGAAGCGATACGGGTACGGGGCCCTCGACGTGGGCGAGCAGGCTGGCGGAAGGTGTCGTCACCGCGTCGACCGGCGCGTTATTCCAGGAGAATCCGCGGGTGTCGGGAAAGCCGAACAGCTCCACTTCGCTCGCCTTGTCGGTATCGCCGGTCAGCGCGACCTTGTCGCCCGAGCGAACGGCATGACGTACGAGGTAGGGACCGCGAACCAGCACCGGACCATCCGCCGTGTCCAGTTGCCAGAAGCGGGTCGCCGCCGCGTTGTCGCCGATCAGCAGGAGCAGCGACGTATCGCCCTGGTCGATCGCCACCCGCGCCAAGCCATCGTGCCGGTAATTGAGCCGCAGTGAATGCGTGGCCGCGTCCCAATGCGTGGCGATGTCGCCTTCGATGACCCGGATCCTCGGCTCGGCCGGATAACGCAGCACCGTCTCGCCGTCTTCGCCGTGACGGCCATAGAACAGGGCGACATCGCGCCCGCCCAGCCGCAGCTGGGTCATCAGTTCCGACGTGGAGTACGCGAGGCTCTGCCTACCGAAGCGATAATTGGCGAGCAGGACCTTGGCGTCGCGCCCGTCGATATGGATCGCCGTGCCGGCCTGCTGCGGAATCGTGGTTTCGCCCACGCCGGCCAGAGTGATCTTCAGATGCGTGGCATCGTCGGTCGTGTCCTTGGCCTCGGCATGACGCAGGAAATAGAAGCGCGTGCCATCATCGGGATTGATGCGTCCGGTGACCTGCAGGCGCCGGTTGTCCGGCACCGACGCACCCATCGCATCGGTACGGGCCAATGGAGCGACGGCACGCGTCATATAGCCGATGAGCTTCTGCTGGTCGTATTTCGGCGTGAGCTGGCGACTAGCGGTAATCGCAGCGCCATAGTCGTACGACGTATACACGCCCGGTGACGACAACCAACCCCAGTTGATGCCGCCGTAGGTCATGTAGAAGTTCTGCATCGTCGAACCGGCCGCCATGATCGACTCGTAGAACACGCGTTCGAATGCCGGACCGGTGAATGTACGGCAGGCCTCGTATCCCGGGCCTCCCCAAACGTCGAAGGCGCCGCCCTGGTATTCCGGGAAGAACAGGGGCGTGTGCGTCAGTTCCCGACGCTCCGCGCTGAAGTCGTAAATGGCGTTCCAGCGTTCCGGACGCGTGCAGTCGAAATCCAACGGGTAGGAGTCCTGGCCGGGGATATCGGTGGCACCCAGGCCTTCGACGAAATTGCTGTTGTGGTTGCCGGTGAGTGGCACCGTGATGCCGTCGGCACGTGCCTTGTCCTCGAGATCCTGCATGTAGCGACGGGTGTCGTCGGACTCGTCGTAGAGTTCGTTCTCGACCTGATAGAGAAGCACGCTGCCGCGGCCGTCGGTGACCTGGTGGCGCGCGATGATCCGGTTGATCTGCGTCATCCACTCCCGGTACGCGGCGGTGTATTCGGGTGAATCGGAGCGGGGCTTGCCCGCCGTGGTCACCAGCCAGCCGGGAAAACCGCCCGCGTCGGTTTCCGCGTTGATGTACGGGCCCGGGCGCGCGATGACATAGATGCCGACGTCACGCGCCATATCGAGCAGTCGATCCACGTCGCGGATGCCGGAGAAGTCGTAGACGCCGCGCTTGGGCGAGTGGTAGCCCCAGTCGAAGTAGATTTCCACGGCATTGAGGCCCGCCGCCTTCATCTTCTGCAACACGTCGAGCCAGGAATCGGGGGAGGGCAGTCGCCAATAGTGGAACGAGCCCGACCAGAGGTACGTGGGCTTCCCATCGATCACGAGCGAGTAACGGTCATAGGTGACGGTATGCGCGGGCGCCGCTACGGCGCTCGACGCAGCCAGTACCGCCAGCGCAAGGCCGGCCCAGCGAAACGAGATCATGCGTACCCCTCCGATCGACGACAGCCTGCCTTGCGGCATCGCGGAAGAATGGGTGAGTTTGGGTACTTATGCAAGTTTGAGGTATTTGCCCGTGGCGCGGGTTAGGCGGCTAAACGGCCGCCGAATCCGACAGCATCGCATCGGCGATATCCAGCCCGTGCCTAAGCCCGGCGTTCGGGCTCCGGTACGTACAGCGTGCACAGGCCTGCGATGAGCAAGCTGGCCCCACCCATGCCGAGCGCCCAGATGGGTTGGTTGTGAAAGCACAGTCGCAGCAGCAAGCCGAGGATGCTGGCGGCGAGCACCTGCGGAATCACGATGAAGAAATTGAAGATGCCCATGTAGACGCCCATCTTCGCCGTCGGAAGGTGGTCCGACAGCAGCGCATACGGCAGCGACAAGATCGAGGCCCAGGCGAAGCCGACACCCACCATCGAGGCGAGCAACCAGCGCGGATCGCGGATGTACAGGAACGACAGCAGGCCCACTCCGCCAAGGCACAGGTTCACCACGTGGCTGACGCGCAGGCCCCATCGGCGCACCATCAGCGGGATGACCACGGCGGCCAGCGCGCCGAATCCGTTGTACGCGGCGAACAACACACCAACCCAGTTGGCCCCCTCGTTATAGGCGTACGAGCTGGTATCGGCGGTCGCGTACATCGTCTGCGTCACGCCGGCGGTGGTGTAGATCCACATGGCGAACAGCGCGAACCACGAGAACAACTGCACCCCGGCCAGCCGCCGCATCGACATGGGCATGCCGTAGAGGTCGCCCATCACCTCGCGCAGCATGCCGCGGCTGCGACTGCGGCTGAGCCAGGTGAGCAGGAGGCCAAACGCGATCAGGCCGCCGGCCAGCAGGTAAACCTCCTTTTCCAGCACGAAATGCCTGATCGCGAACAGCACCGCGATACCCGCCAGCAGCAGTAGCAAGCCCGGCCGCCCAGCGCGTGATACATCCACCGATGGCCCCTCGGGCACGGTGTCGGTGAACGATTGCAGCTGCGCGGGTGGGTATTCGCGCGTGGTCAGCATGGTCCAGAGCACGGCACCCAGCAGTACCGCCCCGCCGACGTAGAACGCGTACTTCACCGTGTCGGGGATGCCGCCATCCGGCGCCACGTTGGCGACACCGGCCCGCGCGAGTACCCAGGGCAGGATTGAGGCGATCACGGCACCCGCGCCGATGAAGAAGCTCTGCATCGCAAAACCGGCGGGGCCTTGTCGCGTGGGCAGCTGGTCGCCGACCAAGGCCCGGAATGGCTCCATCGACACGTTGATCGACGCATCCAGGATCCAGAGCAATCCGGCGGCTATCCACAACGCCGGCGCGTTCGGCATCCACAGGAGGGCCAGCGAGGCGAACACCGCCCCTGCCAGGAAGTACGGCCGGCGCCGGCCCAGGCGGTTCCAGGTACGGTCGGAGTAGTGACCGATGATCGGTTGCACGATCAGCCCGGTCAGCGGCGCGGCGATCCATAGGGCGGGAATGTCATTCACGTCCGCACCCAGGGTCTGGAATATCCGGCTGACGTTCGCGTTCTGTAGTGCGAGGCCGAACTGAAGGCCGAGAAAGCCGAAACACATGTTCCATATCTGCCAGAACGACAGTGCGGATCTCTCCGTCATCGGCGGTCTGCGCTGTGGTTGATCCAGGTCATGGGTACCTCCTCCAGCGACAGTTATGTCATGGGCCGTCCGATCCCGCATGCTGCGGTCGCAGCATCGGGGCCCGCGGCCACCCTTGTAAAGCGGAGGGCTCTGGCGGCATAGTCGATCGACAGTGTGAGGACAGCGGAGAATCCATGCGGGTACGCCTCGAAGATGTGGCGCGCGCGGCGAACGTGTCGCCCAAGACCGTCTCGCGCGTGCTGAATGACGAGGCCAACGTCACCGACGCCACGCGGGAACGCGTGCGCGCCGCCATGGAGGCCATGGATTATCGTCCGCATCCGTCGGCACGCAGCCTGGCGGGCAATCGATCGTTCCTGGTGGCGATGTTGTACGACAACAACGATAACCCGTCCTCGACCTACCTGGCCGAAATCCAGGACGGGGTGCTCGAGGCCTGTGACGCGCATCGCTACAGCATGATGGTACGGCCACTGCGCATGCGCGATGGCGATTTCATCCGTCGCTTCGATGCGTTGATTTCCGACCATCACCCCGACGGCGTCGTCCTGACACCGCCGATCACCGACTATGCGCCGCTGCTGAAACGCCTGCGTGAGCGCAACGTGCCCTATGCCAGCGTGTCGCCGCTGCGGCGGGGCAAAGCCCTGGGTGTGACGATGGACGAACAGCACGCCGCGCGTGCGATCGTGGAGCATCTGCTGGAACTGGGCCATCGGCGGATCGCCCACGTGGTCGGCATCGCCGATCATGGCGCCAGCCGTTGGCGGTTGGCCGGCTATCGCGAGGCGATGGCCGCCGCTGGCCTGGCCGAGGACCCGGCCCTGGTGGTGCAGGGGGCTTTCACGTTCGGCTCGGGTGTGGAGGCCGCGCGACAGCTGTTCGCACTGGCCGAGCGGCCGACGGCGGTGTTCGCCGCCAACGACGACATGGCCACCGGCGTGATGTGGGCGGCGGGTGAGTACGGCTTGAAGGTGCCGCACGACTTGTCCGTCTGTGGATTCGACGACACGCCCCTGTCGCGACAGTTGTGGCCGGCGCTCACCACCGTTCAACAACCCAGCCGCGAGATGGGGAAGATCGCCGCCGAGCAGTTGTTGAGCGAGTTGCGTGGTCACGGTACCGGCCGGCTCGTGCAACTGCCTTTCTCCCTGCAGATTCGCGGCTCCACCGCCATCGCACCGTAGGCCCCCGACGCCACGGAGCGGGACAGGGTCATGCTGCAACGCAAATTGACAGCGCTGTCATTCCTGCCAGGATGCGGCTCGGAAGCGTACCGCCGGTGCGCCAGCAGGGAGCTTTGCCGTGCCATTGCTGCAGCGATCGAGCCTGTTTTTACGAAGCATCCCCATGGCGCTGTCCTTTTGTGGAGCGTTACTCATGACCGTTCCTGCCATGGCTGGCGATGGCACCGTCGTTCATCCGGAGCGGTGGCCAAAAGGCGAGTCGCCGCTGCCGCCCGATCCAGCGATCGAATCCCGAATCCAGGCTCTGCTGGCGAAGATGTCGGTGGAAGACAAGGTCGGCCAGATGATCCAGGCCGACATCAAGTACGTGACGCCGGACGATGTACGCGAGTACCGCCTGGGCTCGGTGCTGGCCGGCGGCAACTCCAAGCCGCCCGGACAGCCGTTCCCTGTCGCCTCGCAGTGGCAGGCGCTGTCCGATGCGTTCTACCACGCGTCCATGGATACATCTCGCGGCGGCCTGGCGATTCCGGTGCTGTTCGGTATCGATGCCGTGCATGGCCACAACAACCTGGTCGGCAGCACGCTATTCCCGCAGAACTCCGGGCTGGGCGCCACGCGCGATCCGCAACTGATCCACGACATCGGTGAAGTGACCGCGAGGGAACTGCGTGCCAGCGGCATCAGCTGGACGTTCGCGCCCACGCTCACCGTGCCGCAGGATGTGCGCTGGGGCCGTTCCTACGAAGGCTATTCGCAGAACCCCGCACTGGTGGCGCAATACGCCGCGGCCGTGGTCGGCGGACTGGAAGGCAAGCCGGGTACTCCCGCCTTCCTCGACGCAGGGCATGTGATCGCTACCGCCAAGCATTTCGTCGGCGATGGCGGCACTCACAACGGCAAGGACCAGGGTGATGCCCAGGTCAGCGAGGAGACGCTGCGCGATGTGCATGCGGCCGGCTATGTGCCTGCGATCAAGGCGGGCGTGCAGGTGGTGATGGTCTCTTTCTCCAGCTGGAACGGAGTGAAGATGGCCGGCAACAAGTCCCTGATCACCGATGTGCTGAAGGGGCGGATGGGCTTCGATGGCATCGTGTTGGGCGACTGGAACGCGCACGGGCAAGTGCCCGGCTGCACCAACGAGGATTGCGCCGCGGCCTACAACGCCGGGCTGGACATGCTGGAGGCGCCCGACTCCTGGAAGGGGCTGTACAAGAACACCCTGTCCCAGGTGAAGGCAGGGGTGATTCCGATGAGCCGCGTCGATGATGCGGTGACTCGCATCCTGCGGGTGAAGATGCGTCTTGGCATGTTCGAAGCCGGTTCGCCGTCGGCCAATGCGTTGGCGGTCAGATCGGCGGAAGTGATCGGGAGTCCTTCGCATCGTGCGTTGGCGCGCCGCGCCGTACGCGAGTCGTTGGTGCTGTTGAAGAACAACCGGGGGGTGCTGCCGATCGATCCGCGCAAGCACATCCTGGTGGCCGGTGACGGTGCCGACAACATTTCCAAACAGAACGGTGGCTGGACGCTGACCTGGCAGGGCACCGGCCTGACCAACGCGAATTTCCCGGGGGCCACCTCCGTCTGGGCGGGTCTCCAGGCACAGGTGAAGGCGGCTGGCGGCAGTGCCGAGTTGGCGCTGGACGGCGATTACAAGCAGAAGCCCGATGTCGCCATCGTGGTGTTCGGCGAAGACCCTTACGCCGAGTTCCAGGGCGACCTGCCGAACCTCGCATACCGCCCGGGCAACGACCGCGACCTCGACCTGCTTCGCAAGCTGCATGGACAGGGCGTTCCCGTGGTCGCGGTATTCCTGACCGGCCGTCCGCTATGGGTGAATCGCGAGATCAACGCCGCGGACGCCTTCGTCGTGGCGTGGCTGCCGGGCAGCGAGGGCGAGGGTATCGCCGATGTGCTGCTGCGTACCGCGGACGGCCGCATCGCACACGATTTCCAGGGCAAGCTGGCCTATGCGTGGCCGCGTAATGCGATACAGGTACCGGTCGCGGCCACCGCACGAGGTGAGCGTCCGCAGTTCCCCTATGGCTTCGGCCTGACCTATGCCGATCGTGGAAACACCGGCGCGTTGCCCGAGGATGCCGGCGTCGCACTGAGTTCCGGGCAGGCCGGCGTCTACTTCACCCGTGGCAAGCCGGCACAGGATTTCGTGGTGCGTCTCACCGGCGCGAACGGCAACACCGTGAATGTCGCCGCCATACCGGCCGCCACGCCAGACGGCAGCCTGCGGATCAGCGCGCTCGACTACAAGGCGCAGGAGGACGCGCGCAGCCTGACCTGGTCCGGCGTCGGTGCCGGTGCCGCACGTATCGAACTGGTGGCGCCCGCGCCGCTCGATGTGGAACGCGAAACCAACGGCGACGTCTTGCTGGTGACCACGTTGAGGATCGATGCGGTGTCGCCAGGGGATACGTCGACCGTCGGCATCGGCTGCGGTGCCGGTTGCGGCGGCCAGGTATCCGTCGGCCCGCAGCTTTCCGCCTTGCCTAAAGGGCAGTGGTTGCGCGTGGGTGTTCCGTTGAAATGCTTCCGCGACGCCGGCGCGAACATGAGCAAGATCGATCGGCCCTTTGAATGGTCCAGTCGTTCCGGCGGGCAGGTCGTTATCACCGACGTGTCACTGGGCACGGTGGCGGACCGAACGTTGACGTGCCCGACGCACGGCGACAAGCCATGACGCTTGTCTTCGTGGTTCGGATGCCGGGATGTTTATTTGCTTTGCACCATTATCAGGTAGTTGGAAGGCCCGCCAAGCGCCGCTCCGGGCCGTGCGGCATGAGTTTGTAATGCGTTGATGACGTGCTGCCATGCGGCAAGCATTCGTCGCTATGGCGCTCTATCATCCCACAATGACAGCGCTGTCATTCTGGGTATGAGCGCCGTGGGGGAGTAGGGAAATCTTTGTCATGGCCGACGTGTGCGGCGGACAACACTTATCCGAACGACTGTTGGGGAGAGCCAGATGAATCTGCATCGCAAGTTGTTGTATGTCGCCATGTCGCTCGCGTTCGCTCCGGGCACGTTGCTCGCGGCAGACCAGGACACGACAGCGCAAAATCCGGCGTCCAGGAATCCAGGGGCCGCTGACAAGAAAGTACAGAACCTGGATGCCGTGTCGGTCACCGCGACCAAGCGCGAGACGCCGCTTCAGAAGACGCCGGTGGCGGTCACGGCGATCACGGTCGACACGCTCGACAGAGAGCGCGTGATGACGGTGCAGGACCTGACCAAACTGGTGCCAGGCCTGCAAGGCACGTCGCAGGGCGATCATGGCGTGGTGACGCTGACCATGCGCGGCATCGGCAACGACAGCGCCAAGACCGAGTACGCCGACCCGGAAGTGGCCACCTTCGTCGACGGCGTGTATGCGCCACGCGCCGAGGCCGCGTCGGGCCTGTTGCTGGACATGGATGGCGTCGAAACGCTGCGCGGTCCGCAGGGCACCCTTTGGGGTCGCAACTCCACCGCCGGCGCCATCAGTTTCCAGACGGCCAAGCCGGATATCGGCGCGGGCTTCTACGGCAATGCGCAGGTCGAAGCGGGCAACTTCAACCAGAGCGGTGCGCGCGCCGCGTTCAACCTGCCCATCAGCGACACCTTCGCCATGCGTGTCGCCGTGGTGCACCAGCAACACGATGGCTACGTCGATTACCAGAAGCCGTCGGGCCAGTTGCCCACGGTGGCGCAGCAGCAGCAGGCGTATCTCGCTTCGCCCATCTCCGGGGGCTCGCTGGCCAACTTCAAGCCGATCGACCCTGGCCAGTACGTGCAGGGCGGCGACAAGTACAACTCGCAGGATCAGTCCGCCGCGCGCGTCAGCGCGTTGTGGCAGCCCAGCGACGCATTCAAGTGGAACCTGTCGTACGAGTATTTCCGCGATCGCGGCACGCCCAGCCTCAGCCTGATGCAGACGCCGCGCCAGGGGCAGGATTTCTGGTCCGCGCTGATCGACACCGCGCCGTACCTGGACCGTACGTCCCATACGGTGCGCAGCCGCATGGACTGGAACATCAACGACGGCGTGCAGCTCAGCTACATCGCCGGCTACAACAAATACTCCGGCAAGAGCGACTTCGACCAGGACGTCGGTGTCAGCGTGCCTACCAGCTTCACCACCAATGGCGTCTACCAGGACGACCGCACCAACGATTCCAACTACAAGAGCTGGAGCCAGGAAATCAACCTGAAGTCCGTCGGTCCGCAGACGGTGGACTGGATCCTCGGTGCGTACTACGGCTACGAAGACAACGACATCCGCTTCGACATCCCCATCATGAACGGCACGCGCTACGGCACCGTGAGCTGGCAGGGTTCCTTCATCCAGCCGAAAGAGACGGTGGAGTCGTACGCGTTGTTCGGCCAGGCCACCTGGCATCTCAACGACCATTGGCGCCTCACCGGAGGCGTGCGCTGGTCGCATGACGACAAGGAGAACAAGGGCGGCATCAACTGGGGTTGGAACTACGATCCGAACGTGCCGCAGGTGCCGATCTCTCCGGACGTGTATCCGGACCCGTCGAACGGTTTCAACATCTCGCAACGGAACAGCGCCAAGTACAGCAAGAGCAAGCCGACCTGGCTGGTGCGCCTGGATACCGACGTCGGCGAGAACGGCTTGCTCTACGCCAGCGTGTCCACGGGCTACAAGTCCGGCGGCACGCAGGACGCGGGCACGCTGTACAAGCCCGAGACGCTGACCAACTATGAAATCGGCAGCAAGTTCACCTTCTTCGATGGCCACATGACGTGGAACTCGGCCATCTATTACGAAGACTTCAAGAACTTCCAGCTTTCCGCGCCCATCGTTTATCCCGATGGCAACCACGGCCTGGGCTTCTCCAACGTGGGCGGCAGCACCAAGGTCTTCGGCATCGAGTCGGAACTGGCTTATCAGCAGAAGGACGATCGCTTCAACCTGATCTTCTCTGCCATTCCGAAGAAGGAGCTCGGCAGGCTGGTCTATGCAGGGTCCAACGACTACCAGGGCCTGCCGGCATGCCCGCCGGAGTCCAACCTCGCCAACTGCATGAACGTCACCGGCAACGACCTGCCGCATGCACCGAACATATCGCTCACCGGCATCTACGAGCACACGTTCCACCTTGCCAACGGCGGACGCCTCACGCCACGCGTCAGCGCGCAGTACCAGAGTTCGCAGTGGCTGAGCTACTTCAACCTGGGGTCGGGCGACCGGCAGAAGGCGTATACGCGTGGCGACGTGTCGCTGCGTTACAGCGAGCCGGGCGACAAGTGGTGGGTCAACGCGTACGTGCAGAACGTGTCCGACGAGAAGACCCGCACCAGTGCCGGCCGGTTCCAGATGTCCGACGGCTCGCTGCAGTACGTGTCGCAGTACCTCGCGCCGCGCACCTACGGCGTCCAGGTCGGTGTGTGGTTCTGACGTGATGCTTGGCGGCCCCCATGACGCACCTGCCGCCTGAGGTTTGCCGTTCTGCCGGCGACGCTCGGAAGAGCGTCGCCCATTCTCCCCGTGAATGGCGTTTTTGCCGGGTCCGCGTGGGGCGGCCCGGCAGTTCTTTCCGGGACACATCATGGCGCGTCTGAAGAAAGTGTTGATCGTGGGAGGGGGCACCGCCGGTTGGCTGGCGGCGTGCTATCTGGCCAAGGCGGTCAACGCGGTCGATCCCCGGAGCGTGCAGGTGCATCTGGTGGAATCGCCGGACATCGGCCTGCTCGGCGTGGGCGAAGCCACGTTTCCCTCCATTCGCGGCACGCTGTCGGCCATCGGCCTGGACGAGCGTCGCTTCCTGGTCGGTGCCACCGCGACATACAAGCAGGGCATTCACTATCGTCATTGGGTGCGGCCGCCCGGAACACCCGGCGCGGACCATTTCTTTCATCCCTTCAACGTACCCAGCCAGCGTCCGGGCGGCCCCGAGTTGTTGCCGTACTGGCTGCTGGGTGCCGCCCCGGAAGGCATGCCGTTCGCCGATGCCGTGTCGATGCAGAGCATCCTGGTCGATTATTCGCGCGCTCCCAAGCGCGCAAGGGACGCGGACTACCAGGGACCGATGAATCACGCCTTCCACTTCGATGCCGCCTGCTTCGCACGCGTGCTCGCCGAGCACGGCCAGCAGGCGCTCGGCGTGGTTCGGCATGTGGCGACGGTGGAGCGCACGGAACTGGACGAGGACGGAGCCATCGCGCGCGTGGTGACGAAGGAGAAGGGTGAGCTGACCGCCGATCTCTACGTCGACTGCACCGGGCTACGCGGGATGTTGATCGGCAACGTGATGCAGTCCCCCTTCCGCAGCCGGGCGGACGTGCTCTTCGCCGATCGCGCCGTGGCCATGCAGGTGCCGTACGACACCCCCGATGCACCGATCCCCTCGTACACCATCTCCACCGCCCAGGAGGCAGGCTGGATCTGGGACATCGGCTTGCAGAAGCGGCGTGGCTCCGGCTATGTCTATTCGTCGCGGCACACGACCGACGATCGTGCCGAGGAAGTCTTCCGGCGCTACCTGGGCCGTGCCGGCGAAGGCCTGAAGGCCATGCATATCAAGTTCGAGACGGGGTACCGCCCCGAGCACTGGCGCAAGAACTGCGTGGCGGTAGGCCTGGCCGGCGGCTTCGTCGAGCCGCTGGAATCCACCGGCATCGCGCTGATCGAGCTGGCGACCTATCTGCTCACGCACCTGTTGCCCGGCGATACCGACAATATGGAAAGCGCCGCGCGTCATTTCAACGAGATGATGGTGGCCCGCTACGACCGCATCATCGACTTCATCAAGATGCACTATTGCCTGAGCCAGCGGCGTGACTCACCGTTCTGGATCGACAACGCCGACTCAGCCAGCATTCCGCAAACGCTTCAGGAAAAGCTGGCGAAGTGGAAACGGCGTCCGCCGCACCGGTTGGATTTCATCAGCGACCTGGAAATGTTCATGACTTCCAGCTGGCAGTACATTCTGTATGGGATGGAGTTCAAGACCGATCTCGAGCCCATGCGCAGCGCTTATCCGCAGATGGAAGCGGCGCGCCAGGAGTTCGCGATGATCCAGCAGGCGGCCATTCGTGCGCTTGACGACCTGCCGGACCATCGTGCGCTTGTCGAACAGTTGTGCCGAGAGCATGTGCAGCGCAAGCCGTCGGATGCGGGCATCGTGGCTTCCGCTTCCCGCTGAAACGCGTCACAACAGCACTTGCCGTGTCCGCGCAAGGAACTGGTGGATCTCGGCCTCGGTCCTCGTATCGATCATGTACACCGGCCGCTTTCCGTTAGGGCAGGGCAACCGTGGTGTCGTGCCGAACAGGCGGCAGATCAGCGGGCGTTCCCCGTAGACCTCGCAACCATGCTTGCCCAGGTACGGACAGCTCAGGTCGGACAGTGCCTTGTCGTGTTCGGCCTCGGTTCGGGTGGGCAACCTCGCCACTTCTTCCGACGAAGCGGTCACCGGCCCGCAACAGTCATGGCAGCCCACGATGCAGGTGAACGTGGGGATGCGCCGGCGCAGCGACTCGATGGTCCGGTCATTTGGTGTCATCGGGTTTCGACCCTTTCTTGTTCTCGGCAGAAGAATGCCTGACGCTCAGCTCTTGCGAGAGTGCCAACGCGGCCTCGTAGTGGTCGACGAAATACAACTCGCCCTCACGCGGGTGCAATGCCATGGCCCGGATCACCTTTTGTGGCTGCGGTTGCAGGCCGGAGACGACGAGTACGATGCCGCGTCTGCGACAGCGCTCCAGCAAGGTCTTGAGGGCATGGACACCGCTGGCATCGATGATGGGTACCAGCCGCATGCGAAGAATGAAGACGCTGGGTGGCTTCTGAAACTGGTCGAGCAGATCGTCCAGCCGATTGGCCGCACCGAAGAACAACGGGCCGCTGATCTGGAACACCTCGACGCCGTCCGGCAGCCGGGCACGTTGTGAAGCGTCATCACTCATGGCGCGTTCGTCACCGTTTTCATCCAGCAGCTTGATGCCCGTGTTGACCTCGACCGTCTCCGCCATGCGAAACATGAAGACGAAGGCCGATACCACCAGGCCCACTTCGATCGCGATGGTGAGATCGAAGAATACGGTGAGGCCGAAGGTCAGCAGCAACACCAGTCCATCGCCTTTGGGCGCCGACAGGGTGTGACGAAAATGGTCGATCTCGCTCATGTTCCAGGCCACCACCAGCAGTACGGCGGCCAGGGCGGCGAGGGGCACGAACTTCATCAGGGGCGCCAGGGCCAGCATGAACACCAGCAGCAGGGCGGCGTGGATGATGCCGGCCAGCGGTGTCTTGCCACCGGCCCGTATGTTGGTCGCGGTGCGCGCGATGGCGCCGGTTGCGGGAAGGCCGCCGAACAAGGCGGAGCCGACATTGGCGATGCCCTGTGCCACCAGTTCGCCATTGGACCGGTGCCGGCCGCCCGTCATGCCATCCGCCACCACGGCCGACAACAGCGATTCCACGCCCGCGAGAAAGGCGATGGTGAACGCGCTCGGCAACAGTTCGCGCGTGCGCTCGAAGGGAATATGCGGCACGTCGAACGTCGGCAGCGCCGAAGGCAATCCGCCGAACCGACTGCCGATCGTCTCGGCGGGTAGAGCGAAGCCCACGCACAGCGCGGTGCAGACGAGCAGGGCTATCAGGAAGCCGGGCCATCCGGGCCGCCAGCGTCGTATCGCCGCGATCACGGCAAGACCGATCACCGTAAGCCCCACGGTCGCTGGCTGCATGGTGGGAAGCTGGTGCACATAGGCGATCCAGCGCTCGAGAAAGTCGGCGGGCACGGTGGCCATGGACAACCCGAGTGCGTCCTTGATCTGGCTGGAAAAGATGCTGACAGCGATCCCCGCGGTGAACCCCGTGATGACCGGTTGGGGCATGTACTTCATCAGGGTGCCGAGCCGCAAGAGCCCGGCAGCGATCAACATCAGGCCGGCGAGAAGCGTGCACAGGACCAGGCCGCCGAAACCGAACTTCTGGATGACCACGAACACCACGGGGATGAACGCCGCGGTGGGGCCGCCAATCTGTACGCGCGAGCCCCCCAGGGCTGATATCAGGAAGCCCGCGACGATGGCGGTGTAGAGGCCTTTTTCCGGCGTGGTGCCACTGGCGATCGCCAGCGCCATGGCCAGCGGCAACGCCACGATGGCGACGGTCAGGCCTGCGATCGCGTCGCCGCGAAGGTCGCGCCAGCGATAGCCTTCGGAGAACACGGTGTACAGCTTCGGCAGATACAGGCGCAGGTAGTTGCGAGCGGCCTCCGCGTCCATCGTTTCCCCTGGGGTAAGGCAAATAGAGTGTGAATCGTATTATAATAGAATGCATACTCCATGTGATTCAGGCTGTCCGGGTATGCCCACCGAAAACCGTACCGCTCGACTAACCATCCTGATCGACCCACGCAAGAAGGCGGTTCTCGAGCGCCTGTGCGCAGAAGCGGACACGACACCGTCCCAGGTCGTGCGCGGCCTCATCAGGGAATACATAGAGCGCGCCTCGGGGCGTCCCTGGCATGCGGAGGACGAGGCTTTGCCCGATGAAGCATCCGGGCCCCGCTCCAGAAAGAAATAACGTATCTGCCCTACCGATCAAGAGAGCCTTTGCATGGAAACCTCAGATATCCCGGCGTGTCCGCTTTGCGCCATGGAAAACACGTATCCCGACGGCGACATGTACATTTGTCCGGATTGCGCGCACGAATGGTTCCCGCTGTCGGCGAAGGTCGAAGAGGGGCCGGTAACGGTGCGCGATGTCAACGGCAACGTGCTCAATGACGGCGATTCCGTCGTGGTGATCAAGGACCTGAAGGTAAAAGGCTCGTCGCTCACGCTAAAGCAAGGGTCGATCATCCGTGGCATCCGCCTGGTGGATGGCGATGCCGAGCACATCGAAGGGAATTCGGAGAAGATCAAGGGCCTCGTACTCAAGGTGTGCTTCTTGAAAAAGGCCTGAGAGCCTCGCCGTCATGGGCGATCTTCTTCCGGAACGTCAATCAGTCCGTTTGAATGTCGCGAGCCACCTCGAGACAGAACTCGACGAACTTTTCAACCTTGAGCGGCGTGAATTTCCTCGAGGGCCAAACGATGTACAGCGGAAAGGTCTCGCCCGGCCATTCCGGAAAAAGGTCCACGAGCGTGCCGCGGCGCAGTTCGTCTCGCACACTGATCGCCAATACCTGAGTGACTCCGCCCCCAGCCAGACACGCTCCGATCTTCGTATCCACGTCGGAGAAAGTCAGTTTGCCGGCCGTGCTGACGGGAAGTGTCTCTCCGGGGCGCTGAAACTCCCAGTCGAAGGGGCGGCCGCTCTGGGGATCCACGAATTGCAGGCAGTTGTGGTTGGATAATTCCGACGGATGAGCAGGGCGTCCGCATCTCTCCAGATAGGCGGGAGATGCCACGGTGAGCACGCGCGTCTCGAGAAGGCGGCGGGAAATCATGCTCGATGACGGCTGGGCACCGAATCGGACAGCGACATCCACCCCATCGGCATTCAGGTCGCCGGCGTCCGAATGCTGACTGATATGAAGATCGAGAGCCGGATGGCGCCGGGCGAACTCAGGCAGTCGCGAGCTCAGGATATGGCGTGCGAACGCAGCCGCCACGCTCGCGCGTAGTAGTCCGGTGACCTCCGACGCATTGCGTGAAGCAGCCGTTGCGGCTTCCTCGATGGCTGCCAGGTGAGGCGCCGCCATCTCATACAAGCGGCTCCCTTCGGCCGTCAGCTTCAGCGCGCGGGTCGAGCGGGCGATAAGCCGGATGGCCATGCGCGCTTCGAGGCGTGAAATGGCCCGACTCACACCCGAAGGCGAAAGGCCCAGAAGCGTACCCGCCCGCGTGAAGCTGCCGTGTTCCACCACGGCGGCGAGGATGGTTACGCCCGAAAGCAAGCGCGCGTCGATCGGCATGGGTGCACTCTTGAAAAAATGCAAAGAAAGCTTGAGCCATTTGCATCTAATCACAGGTGGTCCCCCGCGGCTACAGTCGATCGTCGGCAAGGCCTTCCCCGACCCGCCTTGCCCTATCCGCAATCGACTATTGAAAGGTGACCTATGTTCGCTATTACAGCCATTACCGGGCGCGTCGGCGGTGAGCTCGCCAACACCTTGCTCGGCGCAGGGAGGAGCGTTCGCGCGATCGTCCGGGACGAAAGCAAGGGCCAGCCATGGGCCGCGAAGGGCTGCGAGGTAGCCGTCGCCGACTTCGACGACGCGGAATCGCTCACCGAGGCACTGCGTGGTGTGGAGGGGGCTTTTATCCTTTTCCCCCCGATCTACGACTCGGAGCCAACCTTCCCGGAGCTACGGCCCCGCATCGAGGCGGTTCGCCGCGCCCTGACCCGGGCGCGACCGGGCAAGGTCGTGGTGCTGTCGACGGTCGGTGCCGAGGCGACCCGGCCCAATCTCTTGAACGCGCTCGGGATGGTCGAAGCGGCCTTGGCGGACGTGATGCTTCCCATCACGTTTCTGCGCGCCGCCTGGTTTATCGAGAACGCGGAGTGGGATATCGCATCGGCGCGCGACGAAGGCGTGCTGCATTCCTATCTTCAGCCACTCGATCATGAAGTGCCGATGATTTCCACCGTAGACGTCGGCCGCACCGCCGCCGCACTGCTGATGGAACATTGGGATGGACACCGGATCGTCGAACTGGAGGCCGCCGAGCGCGTGACGCCCGACCAGATGGCGGCGGCGCTCGGCCGCGCCTTGGGTCGGAACGTCCGTGCGCAGATCGTTCCGCGTGAGCAGTGGGAAGGCATCTTCCGACAGCAGGGTATGCGTCATCCCACACTGCGCATGCAGATGATCGACGGTTTCAATGAGGGCTGGATCGACTTCGAGGACCGGGGAGCCCATGCCCGAAAGGGGCAGGTCTCCCTGGACGAAGCGATCACCCGCCTGGTCGAACGGAAGGGTTGAGGGATAGGCCATGCGGTCGACTGCCGCCTCGCGCATCTTTGGCATGTAATGGAACCGTCACCAGGCAGGGCGGCGCGCGCGAGGGGGAATCATGAACGTCATCGACGCCGGCCGCGTGCCGGTCATCGTCATGGGCCAAGGGGCCACGGCGCTCGGCATCCTGCGTGCCGTGACGATGGCCGGGATTCCCGTCTATATGGCATGCCCGCCCGACGATCTCACGACGCGATCGCGCTGGTACCGTCCTGTCCCGGGAGCTTCATGGGATGGTCGCCCGGGCCCCGCCGCGGAGGATGCGTTGCGCGCGGTGCCGCTGGAGCGTGCGGTCCTGATCGCCGGCGCGGACGACATCGCCATGTGGCTGTCCGGCCTGCCGTCCGATCTCCAGGAACGATTCCGGGTATCCACCGCCAGTCGTGCGGTCCAGGCGCTCCTGCAGGACAAGGCCACCTTTGCCCGCCACCTCGAGCGCCTGGGCATTCCACACCCTCGAACCTTCCATCTGGGTTCGCTTGCCGAGGTCGATGCGGTTCCCATGGAAACGCTCCAGCGCGTCTTCATCAAGCCTGTGAATTCGCAGCGTTTCAGCGACGTCGTGGGCGTCAAGGGCGTATGGGTCCGCACTCGGGACGAGCTGAGAGACACGTGGGCCCGTCTGCATGCCCAGGGCTTCTCGCTCATGGCCCAGGAATACATCCCCGGACCCGCGACCGAGCATTTCTTCGTGGACGGATTCCGCGACGCCAGCGGCGCCTATCCCGGGCTGTTCGTTCGCCAGCGGATGCGCATGTCTCCGCCCGATTTCGGAAACAGCTCCTGCTCGTGCTCGGTTCCGCTGGATCGGGCGGAGGAGGCGGTGGGGCAGGTGCGCCGCCTGCTCGACGACGTGGGTTACCGTGGCATCTTCAGCGCTGAATTCAAGCGCGATCCGCGAGACGGGCAGTTCAGGATCATCGAAGTCAACACGCGCGCATGGACGTATGTCGAATTCGCTGCCCGTCATGGGGTGAACGTGTGCGAGATGGCCTGGCGGGATGCGCTGGGCGAGCCGGTGCGAATGGCCTCACGACGTTATCCGACCGGCAAGTTGTGCGTCGATCTCCACCATGACCTGTCCAGCCTCGGGCGAACGCCAAAGCAGGAAATCGGCGGCGTCTTACGGTTGGCGATGCAGTGGGCGAGGGCGGATCTGCACGTATTCCGGTGGAGCGATCCGCGCCCCGCCTTGTACGTGCTCGGGTCCTTGCTGCACAAACGTGTCGTGCGCAAGCGCGACACGGCCTTGGCGGCAAGGCAAGGAACCTCGGCCTGAGACACGTCTGTCCTGACTAGTGCGACGCGAAGAGCGTCTGGCCAGGCCGTGACCGAACCCCTGGCTGTCATCAGGTCATCCGCTTGCAAGTCACCCATGCATGCCGTACAGTGAACCATATGGTTCACTATCAAGCCCGCCTCGACGCCACCTTCGCCGCACTCTCCGATGTCACCCGACGCGGGGTGCTGGAGCAGCTTGGGGATTCGGACGCCTCGATCACCGACCTTGCCCAACGGTTTCACATGACCCTCACGGGCATGAAGAAGCACGTCAGCATCCTGGAGCAGGCCGGGCTCGTGACCACCGAAAAGGTCGGGCGAGTACGAACCTGCAAGCTCGGACAGCGCCGGCTGGAAGAAGAGGCCGCCTGGATCGAGCGGCACCGCCAACTCTGGAGCGCGCGTTTCGACGCGCTGGACGAGCTTGTCGAACACCTGAAACGCAAGGAGAAGGCAGATGACCAACGCAAGAAAAGGTAGTGCCGCCGTGAACCAGACCGCCGTGAACCGCAAATCCGATCGCGAGCTCGTCGTGACGCGAACGTTCGATGCTCCCGTGCACATCGTCTTCGAAGCATGGAGCAAGCCCGAGTTGTTCAAACTCTGGTGGGTTCCGAAGTCGGCGGGCATGTCGCTGGTTTCGTGCGACATGGATATTCGCACCGGAGGCACGTACCGGCTCGTGTTCAGCCATCCGACCTTCGATCAGCCGATGTCGTTCTTCGGTACCTACAAAGAGGTCACGCGAGACAAGCGGCTGGTATGGACGAATGAGGAGAGCGACCAGGGCGCCGTGACCACGGTCACGTTCGAAGAACATGCCGGCAAGACGCTGGTCACCCTGCACGAAATCTACCCCACCAGTGCGGCCCGCGACGAAGCCATCGCTGGTTCGGCGGAAGGCCTGCCCGAACAGTTCGCGCAGCTGGACGAGTTGCTCGCAGCCAGAGCCGCGTAAGGACGATCGTCGCTGGCCGGCATGCCAGGGGGAAGGGGGGCCGCCTGGCCACCGCCTGGGGTGACGAACCGCACTTGCCGGCGATCGCGAGGCTGCCTATCGTGCGCCCTCGGCATGCCGCTGACAGGGGAGGGGACGCTGTGGAAACCGTGCTGCTTCGTACGTCGATCTTGCTTTACGCCCTGGTTCTGGCAAGCGTTCCGCTGCAGCCTGCCGTTGCGCAGAGCGCTTCCCCCGCCGCGGCTCCCGCCATCACGAGCGCGACGGAAACACCCGCGGCGCGTCCCTCGGATGTTGCTTCGATGGGCGCGATCATCGAAGCCGTCTACGACGTGATTTCAGGTCCCAAGGGCCAGGAGCGCGACTGGAACCGGATGCGTTCGCTGTTCGTGCCAGGCGCGCGCCTCATTTCAGCGCATACGGGGAAGGACGGTGTCACCTCGGCGCATGTCATGAGCGTGGACGACTACATCCGGCTGGGCGATCCTTTGCTGAAGAAGGACGGGTTCTTCGAGCGCGAGGCGCATCGCACGGAAGATCGCTTTGGCGACATCGCCCAGGTATTCAGCACGTACGAGTCGCGCCACGAGAAGGATGGCAAGCCCTTCCAGCGGGGCATCAACAGTTTCCAGCTTTTGTTCGACGGCAAGCGCTGGTGGGTGGTGACGATCTACTGGCAAGGCGAGCGGCCGGAGTTCCCGATTCCGAAGCAGTACGGCGGCTGATCGAACACGATTTTTCGTGCCCCGGTGCGAGAGCCTGGTGCCTATAAAGCAACTTGTCGAGAAACGCTGACGACTACGAACGGATGGATGAGCTGCTTATCCGCTCGCTTGGCATCGCTGCCTCCATCCCGGCGATGACGATGGCGCCACCCTCCGGCATCGGCGACTGGCAGGGTATCTACGTGCTTGCCCCCTCCCGCATGGGAACTTTTGCCTACCTGGACTGGGTGCTGAACTTTGCAACCGTACGTTTCTGGCAAGTGGGTTATTGGCAGTGGTGACAGGGGCATTGCCGCTCGCGATATCTTAGAAGGCGTGCCCAATAGCAGTGAATGTTTATTCATCGAAGAGGCCGAGTAGTCGCGCCCGATCGACTGCATGTCTACGCGTGCCCGCCGACAACTTCTGGAATAAATTCTTCAGGTGCCATTTGACGGTTTCGCTGCTGATATCCAGTGTGCGGGCGATCAGCTTGTTCGGCATGCCCTTGCCCAGCAGCTGGAGGATCTCGGCTTCTTTCGCCGTTAGCAGGCCCTGCCGTATCGAGACGGAGGGTGAGGCTTCAGTGCGGCCCGGGTATGCGGTGACTCGCTCACGGCCTGACGATGGCGGGAGTTCCTCGGCCATGTGCACCGCTTCCGGGTGCGTGTCGACCAGCAGCCGTACATTGCCGCCAAGATGGGCCAAGCCAATCGCTTCCGACATCAGCGCGGCCGCTTCGGCCGTGCCGCGCCGCCGTGCCAGTACCGCACGCAGCACCTTGAGTGCGTGCACATCCTGATTGCGGCTCAACTGGTGAGCGAGCGAGTCCGCGACTTTCAGCTGCCGCTCCACCTCGTCGAAATGATGCCGGACGAAGAATGCATATCCCTTGGCGATCGCGGACGCCAGGGAATATTGGGCCATAAACGGCTTGTAAGCCTTGCGCCGGAACATGGGGCCGAGCTGGTCCAGCGTCGCCACCAGCCTTTCCACCGTCTCGGCGCGTCCGCTTAATGCATGGATGCGTATCCGCTCGGCCAGGCCGTGCAGCTGCAGACGTGGCGATTTGCGCTGCTTCGCCAGCTCGTCGAGACGGTCGAGCAAGGCCAGGGCGCGCCGCTCGTCGCCCTTGTCGAGTGCGATGCGGACCAACACGTAATACGCCGTCAGGATAATGTCGGGGTAGCAGCCGTCGATGACGTCGAGCCGATTGGCCAGCAGCGCCTGCGCCGTTTCCGGCTGTCCGCGCTGCAAGGTGGCGGCGGCGAGCACCGAGGCATACGTGCAAGCGATCGTGCTGCGCCGGCCTTCCTCCATCTCTGCCGCTGCCAGCAGGGGACTCAGCGTGAGTTCGGTGAGGTAAGCATTGCCATCCCACAAATGGCTGAGGCCGACCATCACCTTCGACAAGGCTGCGGTAAGCCGGAGGGATCCGCTCTCGCCCAGTGTCGCCACTTGCGCAGCCAGCTCGCGCACCTTGCCGGTAAGGCCTGCATGCAGCGCGACGATGGCGCTACCGGTCATCGGTGCGGCGAAGTACACCGGCTCATCGGACTGTGTCGCCGGCTGCGGCCATCGGGCGACCAGTTCGGGCACCAATCCGAGACGGTCGGTATAGATCGCCGCGGCGCCAGCCACCCATAACGCGACCATCAGCCGCTGTGGCGTGTTTGTCGGGTCGGCCGCCGCCTTGAGGCCGATCCGCAGCGCTTCCTCATGGCGCTCGCCGAGCGCCCAGACCCAGGCGGCGACCAGCTTGAACGACATGTCCCTGGCCAGCAGCCGTGGCGGAATGCGCGCCAGCCATTCCCGCGCCTCGGCCAGCCGCCCCTGCGTACCGAGCATCCACATCGCACGCATGGCATAGGCATAGGCCTGTTCTTCATTGCCGGTGGCCAGCGCGTGGCGCGCCGCTTCGTGGAAGCGATCGCGTTCGGCAAACCAATACGACGCGCGAGTATGCAATTCGATCTGTTCGGAGCGAGGCAGGGCCTCGAAACGCTCCAGTAGGAATTCCCGCGCCAATGGATGCAGACGAATCCAGTCCTCCCGTCCCCCCATCATCATGAAAGGGGTTTCCCGGGCAAGCGTGTCGAGCAGGGTTTCAGCGCACGGGTGGCCGGTCACGGCTTTGCAAAGATCGGCGTGGAGGTAGTCGAGCATGGCGATGCGAATCAGGAAGTTCGCGTCCGCCTCGGAGAGACCGGAGAGCAGGGCGTCGGCGAAATAGCTCTGCAGGTCGCCGTGGCGGGCCGAGAAGGTAGAAGCCGCAAGTGCCGCATCGTCGGCGTATTCAATCCTGGAGATGGCGAATTGCAAGCCGATCGGCCAGCCCTGCACGGTATCGTGCAGCTTGGCGGACTGATGCACGCTCAGGCGGGCCCCCAGGCGTCTGTCGAGAATGTCGATGGATTCCTCGAGTCGGAAGCGCAGATCGTCGGCTTTCAGCACGGCCAGATTGCCCTTGGCCACCAGTTCCGCGATCGAAAGAGGCAGTAGCACGCGCGATCCGATCACCACGTGCAGATTCGCCGGCGCGTTGAGCAGAAGGTATTGGAGCGAGGTGAACACAGTCGGCTCAGGCAGGCGTTCGGCGTCGTCGATTATCAGCACCGTGTCGGTGCCTAGTAGCGCGATTTCTCCCAACAGCGCGGTGAGGATCGCCACCTCTTGATCGCTGCTGGCCTGGCATTCGGCAGCGAGCCTGCCAAATACCGCTTTCCCACTGACAAGGCCGACCGCGTGCAGCAGACCGAGCGTAAAACGCATCGGTTCGTCCTGGCGATCGATGCTCAGCCAGGCGACCAGCGCGCCCTGTTCCATCCACTGGCGCCGCCACTGCAGCAGCATGGTGGTCTTGCCGAAACCGGCGGGAGCCGCCACCAGGATTGCGACGCGTTCGCGGGCGGACGCCCAGAAAGGTTGAAGCCGATCACGTTTCGCCGCATCACGCAGCAGGCGCGGGGGCGTCGTCTTGAGAACCAGCTCGGGCTCAATCATGGGCTGGGGGGACACCGCAGCTCATGAGCCAGATGGCCGACGTGGAACCGCCCGCTTGCGCCGGTCGCCTTACCGGGAAAAGCCATGACACACCCCCCTATGAGCCCCCCGGCGCGGCACCGCCCCTGGGACGTCCGACAGCCGTGTTTAAAACGCCTTGTCAATCGCTGGCGGAATGATAATCTCCGCCGACAAGAAATTGCGAGGTAGCGTTTCCAGTATCCGGAGCAGGCAGATTCATCATGCGCCACGCCGTCGCTACGCCGTCGCTATCGCATCCCCCCCTTTATGGGTGGGGGGCGTGGGCACATTTTCGGCCAGACCAAAGGCAGAATGAAGCCCGACATTTCAGGCATGAGATCACCGCTTCGATGGATACAGGCGACCCCGGCATGAGTTAGGAGCGCTTGAGTAGAGGGTGTGCGTTCGCGGATCGACCAGGGTAGATGCCGATCCACAACCTTGCAGGTGCGCACTTCGGGGGAGGGGGACAATGAGGTTCCTGATTGCCGACGTTCATCCCATTATTCTTGTGGCGTTATCCGACATGCTGCGGACGGAATTTCGCGACAGGATCTCGCGGATCGATACGGCTGCCGGTGAGTCCGGCTTGCTGCGCCAGCTGGAGGCAACTCGTTACGACTACCTTGTCCTGGAACCGGACATCGCGACGGCATCCAAAGGCGTTCCGCTGTTCGACGCCGTGCGGGGTGCGGGTCCACGATTGAAGCTGATCGTCTATACCGGCAACACGAGCTCCTGCGCGGCGTTGGCGGCGCTGGACCACGGTGCAGTGGCGTACATTTCCAAATGCAGCGAGCCGCGGTCGGCCATTGACGCCATCAAAGCCGTTGTCGCGGGCAAGACCTACATCGATCCGTCGATCGATGTAGAAGCGGCCCGCAATCATCCCTGGTACCGCCTCAGCCAAGCCGAACGCCATGTCATGCTCGCGCTCGCCAGGGGTGAAAACATGCAAGCGCTCGCCATTGATAGCCAGCGCAGCTACAAGACGGTATCGACACACAAATACAACGCCTTCAAGAAACTCGGCCTGCGCTCGAAGGCCGAGATCGGTCTATTCCTCAATCACCACGGACTGGGCTTCCTCGTCGAACGACCGAGCGGTCATGTCATCCATGCGAACTGAAAACATCGAACGAAGGGGAAGCATGCCACCTGTCCATTTCATCTCCGGCCTGCCCAGGTCCGGCTCCACGCTGCTGGCGGCCCTGCTGCGCCAGAACCCGAGGTTCCACGCCCACATGAGTGGTCCGCTCGCCGGCATGGTCGACGCCATGTTGGGCGAGATGAGCGATCGCAACCAGTATTCGGCCTTCATCACGGACGAACAGCGCCGGCGTGTGCTCCGTGGCCTGTTCGCCGGGTACTACGGCGCGGAATACACCGCGGAGGTCGTCTTCGATACCAGCCGCACCTGGTGCGCGAAGATGCCGGTGTTGCGCGAGCTATTTCCGGATTTCAAGGTCATCGCCTGCGTGCGCCACGTTCCGTGGATCATCGACAGCCTGGAAAGGGCAGTGCAGAAGAACGCCTTGCGCCCATCCTTCATGTTCAATTTCCAGACCACCGGCACCATCTATCACCGGGTCGAGGGCTTCGCCACCGGCGAGGGCATCCTCGGGTATTCCTACAACGCCTTGAAGGACGCCTTCTTCGGCGACCACGCCTCGCACCTCATGCTCTTGCAGTACGAGACGCTGGTGCACGATCCGGCCATGGCCATGGCGGCGGTCTACGACTTCATTGGCGAGCCGGGCTTCCGGCACGATTTCGACAACGTACAGTTCGATGCCGGCGAATTCGACGAGCGCACCGGCATGCCGGGCCTGCACGCGGTCGGCAGCAGAGTCCTGGCGCGCGAACGCGCCACCGTGCTGCCCCCGGACATCTTTCGGCGCTTCGAGAACGATGCCTTCTGGCGCCACGCGTCTTCGAACTCCAGAGGAGTGCGCGTGGTGTGATTGGTGGTGGGCGATCACCCTAAGAGTTTTCCCAGTAGCCCGGCAAGGATGTCGAACCCTAGCCTTTGCGTGCGGCCCGTTTGCCACTGGGCCCTGCAGGGGAGGAAGGGCTCATGAACCGTGTTTTCCGCATCATCTGGTCCCGGGCGTTGCATACCTGGGTCGTGGCGTCCGAACTGGCGACGCGTCGCGGCAAGAGCGGCAGCTGTATCGATGAGCGTGGCGCCGCCGGCGGCAAGATTTCCGATCGGCTCGCCGTGGATCGCGCGGCTTCGCCGTGGCCGCTGCGACTGGGCATCCTGGCCGTCCTCCTGGCGCTGCACGCCCCGGCCCGCGCCGTCGATCGATACTGGGACGTCAATGGCACCAGCCTCGGCAATGGCGGCACCGGCACCTGGAACACCACCAGCCCGTTCTGGAGCCCGAGCAACGACGGCGTCAGCGGTCCCTACAGCGCCTGGAACAACGCGGCGCTTTATGACGCGTACTTCGGCGGGACCGCAGGCACGGTTACCCTGGGTGGGGCGATCACCGCCCACAACCTCACGTTCCAGACCACGGGCTATTCCCTGACGGGCGGCAGCCTGACCCTCGGCGGCACCAACCCGACCATTTCGGTGGCTACCGGCAGCGTCACGATCGCGTCCCCGATCACCAGCACCAGCGGATTGACCACGACCGGCGGCGGTACGCTGACGCTCAACGGAAGCAACAGCTTCGGCGGGGGGCTCACCATCAGCGGTGGCGCACTGGCGTTGAACGCGGCCAATAGCTTCACCGGCAATATCAACGTTACCGGCGGCAACCTGAGCATTGGCGCGATCGGCGACGCGGCACTGGGCAATTCCGTCAATCAGATCTATCTGGCGGGTGGGCGATGGTTCTCGTCGGCAGGCACGATCGCGACCAGCCGCACCGTCAACCTCACGGGCGGCATCTCCGGCATAAGCGGCGCTGGCGTGGGGGGCGTGCGCTATACGGGAGCCGGCGGGTTGACCCTTGCCGACGGCGTAGCGCTCACCAACAACGCGAACGACTACCTGGGGCAAACCCTGTTCACGACCCAGACCGGGTGGTCGGGCAGCTCCAACTCTTTCAGCTCGATCGCCGACTTGGGCGTGGCGAGCGCGCTCGGCGCTCCGACCACCGTGGCCAACGGCACCATCGTGATCGGCCCCGGTGGCGGCCAGTCGCTCGGGCCGAATCAGGTCTTCTACACCGGTACCGGCAACAGCTCCAACCGCAATTGGCAGATGAACCCGGGCGCCTACGCCGGCTCCGCCTATCTGTACAACGCCGGCAGCGGCACGTTGCGGCTGACCGGCAATATTGCCGGCGGTGGCGCGGGTGGGCATGTCTTTGGCTTCATTGCCCAATCTGCCGACATGGAATTGCTGGGCGTAATCAGCGCCAACGACACTCGCCCCGTCGTATTCAATGCCGGCAGTGGGCATGCGATCCGGCTGGGTACGGCCAATACCTTTACGGGCCAGGCGAATATCAACGGTGCCGGCAAGGTCGAAGCGACGCTGATTGCGAATGCCGGCGTCGCCGGCTCTCTCGGGGCCGGCTCGATCTTCATCAATGGTGGCAATCTTTCCTATCTCGGCACCGGCGAGTCGACCAACAAGAACTGGGCGATCTCCAACGGGGCGTTGAACAGCAATGGTACGGGAGCACTAGCGCTTAACGGCACGGTGGTCATCGGCGGCACCGCGACCCTTGGCGGAAGCTTCACCGGCGCCGACAACATCATTTCAGGCGTCATTTCCAGCACGGGCAATCTGCGCAGCGCGGGCAGCGCCACCTGGACGCTGACCGGCGCCAACACCTATACCGGCAACACCATCGTGGACTCCGGCATTCTCCGCGCCGGCACGGCCGCCGCCTTTGGCGCGTCGGCCAGTGCGCAGGTCAACGGCGGCACGCTGGACCTCAACGATTTCGACCGGACCTTCACCACGTTGACCGGCACGGGCGGCACGGTGGATCTTGGAAGCGCCACCCTGACGCTGCAGGCGGTGGCGGGCACCACGGCGACCTACGCCGGCAATATCACCGGCAGTGGCGGCCTCACGAAGCTGGGTGCCAGCACGCAGACACTGACCGGCGCCAACACCTACACCGGCGCCACCACCGTTGGCGGCGGCGTCCTCGCCCTCGATTTCAGTCCCGCCGGCGGCCCGGCCAGCAACATCGTCAGCGCGAGCTCGACGCTCAACATGACGGGTGGCCGACTCAATGTGGTCGGGGCGGCGGGCGAGGGCAATACACAGACCTTCAACGGCCTCAACGTCACCGCGAGCAACAACACGATCGACGCCAAGTCCGGCACCGGCGGCAGCCTGAGCGTGAACCTGGGCGCGATCAACCGCACGGGCGGCCTGATCAACTTCAACCTGCCGACGAGCGGCCATATCACCACCACCAGCACCACGCTCGGAGGGTGGGCGACCGTCAATGGCACGGACTACGCCAAGGTGGTGGGCGGCAACATCGTCGCCTTCGCGCCGCTGGACTACACCAACAAGGACAACGCAGCCAACTGGTTGAACGGCGAATACATCACCGATTCCACCGGCTTCTTCAATACGGTGTCCGGCACCAAGCAGCTGGGCGGTCTGCGCTATACGGTGGCCAAGTCCACGACGGTGACCGTGAGCCCCGGCCAGACCCTGGGCGTGGACGGCACGATTATCGTCGCGCCTTCGGTACTCAATACCAACCAGCTGATCACCGGCGGCATGATGACCGGCGCCAGCGGCGGTGACCTGGCCGTGCAGCAGAACAGCACCGGTAACTTCACCATCGCTTCGCAGATCGTCGATAACGGGACGGGCACGGGCTTCGTCAAGGCTGGCACTGGCCTGGTGACGTTGAGCAATAACGGCAACACTTACACCGGTGCCACACGCGTGGCCCAGGGCACGCTGTCGGTGGCCAGCATCAAGAACGGCGGCGTCGCCAGCGGCATCGGCGCCTCGTCCGCCGCGTCGTCCAACCTGTCGCTGGAAGGCGCCACGCTGAGTTACACCGGAGCGGGCGACACCAGCGACCGCGGTTTCACCTTCGCCAAGTCCGGTGCCATCGTGGAAAGTGGCATCCAGGTGACCAACGCCAGTGCCAACCTCACCTTCAGCGGACTGGTGAGCAGCCCGGACGGTGCCAATTTCGCCAAGAGCGGTCCCGGAACGCTCACGCTGGCCAATCCCGCCAATACGTTTACCGGCATCGTCACTGTCAACGGCGGCCTGCTGGGCGCGACGACGTTGGCCAACGGCGGGCAGGCGAGCAGCATCGGCGCGGGAGGCAGCGCCTCGAGCAACCTGGTCCTCAATGGCGGTGGCCTGCAATACACCGGCGGCACGACCGTGACCGACCGCGGCTTCACCCTGGGCAGCAGCGGAGGCATCGTCGACGTGACCGCGGCTGCCACGACGCTGACCGACGGCGGTATCGTGGCCGGCAGCGGCCGCCTGACCAAGAATGGTGCCGGCACGCTCGTGCTGACGGGTGCCAACACATATACCGGCGGAAATACGGTCAACGGCGGCATCCTGCGCGCGGGTGCGGCGAACGTATTCGGAGCGTTGACCGCTTCGAGCACAAACCTGGCTAACACGGCCGGTGTGTTACTCGACCTCAATAACTTCAATAACCTGATTGGCCCGCTCAACGGTGGCGGGGCCAATGGCGGCAACGTGACGCTCGGCTCGGGCACGCTGCGCATCGCCGCCGGCAATGGCAACTACTCGGGCGTGATCAGCGGCACGGGCGGTGTCTGGCGGACCGACGGTGGCAATCAGACCTTTAACGGCTGCAACAACACGTATACCGGCGCGACCACCCTGCAAGGCGCCACCATCACGACCGACTGCCTGGCCAACGGGGGGCAGGCCAGCGGCATCGGCGCCTCAAGCAGCGCATCGGCCAACCTGGTGTTCAATAATGGCAACTTGAACTACACCGGCGCGACGGTCAGCATCGATCGCGGGTTCAATCTCTTGGGCTACGGCGTCATCGACGTATCCAACGCCGCCACCACGCTCGGCTTCAGCGGCCAGGTGGTCGGCGGAGGCGAGTTGTACAAAGACGACGTCGGCACGTTGGTACTGTCCGGCAACAACACCTACACCAACAACACCCACGTACGAGGCGGCGTCCTGCGCGCGGGCTCGGCCACGGCCTTCGGCACGACCAACTCGTTCTGGATGGACAATACCGCCGGCGCATCGCTGGATCTGAATAACTTCAACGCCAACGCGGGAGCCCTGGTCGGCGGCGGAAGCGTGGGTGGCAACATCGCCTTGGGTACGGGCGCGCTGACCATCAGGGATGGCCTGGGCCAGACGTATGCCGGTGCGATCTCCGGCGCCGGCAGCCTGATCAAGAACGGAACGGGGACGCAAACCTTGTCCGGCTGCAATAGCAGCTATACCGGCGCGACGACGATCAACGCCGGCGTGCTGGCGGTCAACTGCCTCAACAACGGTGGCGTGGCCAGTTCGATCGGCGCGTCCGGTGCCGCATCGGCCAATCTGACCATCAATGGCACGCTGCGTTACTTGGGGGCCGGCAGCAGCACCGACCGCCAGTTCACCGTGGGCACCAGCGGCGCCACGCTGGATGCGTCCGGCACAGGCATCGTCGAGTTCACCAGCACCGCCCCGATCACGCTGGCCGGCGCGAATACCGCCCGCACGCTGACCCTGGCCGGCACCAACACCGGCTACAACCTGCTCGCCGCACAATTGGACAACAACGGCGCAGGCGTCACCTCGCTGACCAAGACCGGCACCGGCACCTGGCGACTGACCAACGCCAACAGCACCTATACCGGTGTCACCCGCATCAACGGCGGCGTGCTCAGCGTCGACCAGATGGCCAACGGCGGCCAGGCCAGCAGTATCGGCGCCTCGTCGAACGCGGCTGGCAACCTGGTGATCGGCAACGGTTCCACGCTGCGCTACACCGGCACGGGCGACAGCACCGACCGTCAGTTCACGCTCGACACCGGCGTCACCTACATCGAGTCTTCCGGCACCGGTCCGCTGCAGTTCACCAATACCGGCGCGGTGGCTCTGCTCGGCACCAACGCCACTCGCACCATAGCCCTCGGCGGTACCAACGCTGGCGCCAACACCATGGGCGGCGCCATCGGCGACAACGGCACCGGCAAGACCACGCTGGCCAAGAACGACAGCGGCACCTGGATCCTGACCGGCAACAACACCTATTCCGGCAACACCGTCATCAACAATGGCAACCTGATGATCGGCAACGGCGGGACCACAGGCAACGCCGGCGTCGGCAACGTGATCGTGGATTCGCCCACCTCCACGCTCTCGCTCAATCGCAGCGACACCTTCACCTTCAGCGGCACGCTGAGCGGTCCCGGCACGCTGGCGCAGATCGGCACCGGCACCAGCGTGCTGACGTCGGCGGGCAACCAGATCGGCGCCACCACGATCAGTGCCGGCACGCTGCAGATCAATGGCGGCCTGACCACGCCGACCATCGGCATGACCGGCACCTCGGCACTGACCGTCAATGGCGCGGTGCAGGCGGGCGTTGGCACGCCGGCCGTGGTCACCGGCGATACCGGCAGCCAGAGCGTCACCGTCAACGGCGGCGGCACGCTGCGGGCCAATGGCGACCTCGGCGATGGCAGCGACACGCTCAACCTCACCGGCCAGCTCGACACCGGCACCGCTGCGCTGGGCCTGGGCAACGGCAATGACGTTATGACGCTGCACGACGGCGCGTCGATCGCGGGTACGGGCGTGGACGCGGGTGCCGGCACCGACCAGCTGGTGATCGACAACGCCAACCCGTATGTCTTCAGCGGCGCGGGTACTGCCGGTTTCGAGCAGCTGACCAAGCAGAACAGCGGCGTGCTCACCCTGACCGGCACGCAGGCCTATAGCGCCGGGACCACGGTCACCGGCGGCACGCTGGACGTGGACGGCACCCTGACCACGGCAAGCTTGGCGGTGTCCGATAACACGCTGCTCAATGTCGATGGCACGGTCGAGGCGTCCGGCGGTGCACCAGCTCTTCTTATCGGCAGCGGTGGCGTCAATACGATCCAGGTCAATAGCGGCGGTGTGTTGCGCGCCAATGGCAGCCTGGGTCTCGGCAATGACACGGTGACCCTGGCGGGCACGCTGGATACGGGCGGCAGCGTCCTCGGCCTGAGCGATGGAGACGATGTGCTGACGCTGCGCGACGGCGCGACGATCGCCGGCGTCGGCGTGGATGGCGGCACCGGCCTGAATCAACTGGTGCTGGACAACGCCGGCGCGCTGAGCTTCAACGGTGGCCAGACATCCGGCTTCGGGAGCCTGCTCAAGCAAAACACCGGCACGGCCACGATGACCGGCACCCAGGGCTTCGCGCTGGGCACCGCCATCGCCAATGGCACGCTGGACGTCGATGGCAGCCTGACCACGCCAACCGTCAGCCTGGCCGACGGTACCCGCCTGAATGTGGACGGCGTCGTGCAGGCGGCCGGCGGAACGACGACGACCATCACCGGCAGTGCCGGCAACAATACGGTCAGCGTCGGCACCGGCGGCACTCTGTTGGCCAACGGCGACCTGGGCACCGGCAACGACGTGCTCGATGTCGCCGGCACCCTCGACACCGGTGCTGGCGTACTTGCGCTGGGCGATGGCGACGACACGCTCACCATCCACGAGAACACCAACATCATCGGCACGGTGTCGGCGGGGGCGGGCAACGACACCTTCGACACGCATATCGACACGGTCGCCAATCTCGGCGCGGTGCAGGGTTTCGAGACGCTGGCCAAGACCGGCACCGGCACCCTCAACATCAATGGCCCACTGAGTTCGGACTTCAACGCGGTAAGCGTGCAGACGGGCACGCTGAACGTGACCGCCGCCGGCAGCGTGGTGGGAAGTCCCGGCATTCCGTTGACCACCACCGTCGCTGCGGGAGCCACCCTGAACGTAGACGGCAGTTACGGCTGCAGCGCGGGCAACGACACCATGACCGTCGCCGGCGCCGTGTCGGGCAGCGGCAGCATCGATCTGTGCGACGGCGACGATACGTTGACGCTGCAGGATGGCGCGGTGCTCGACAACACGATCAGCGGCGGCACCGGCACGGGCGACACGCTGGTATTGGACACGGCCACCGCGCTTGCCTTCAACGCCAGCCACACCACCAACTTCGAGTTCCTCCAGAAAACCAGCACCGGCACCGCCACGCTGGCCGGCTTCCAGGGCTTCGTCGGCGGCACCACGATCAGCGGCGGCACGCTGGACGTCGATGGCACGCTACGGACGCCCACCGTGAACCTCGCCAGCGGCACCACCTTCAACGTCGATGGCACCGCTGACGCCGGTACCGGCAATCCCATCGTGATCAGCGGCGATGCCGGCAGCAATACCGTCTCCGTCGGCCTCGGGGGCGACCTGCTGGCGACCGGCGATCTGGGCGCCGGCGTCGACACCCTCGACGTGACCGGCACGCTCGATACCGGCGGCGGCGTGTTCGCGTTGGGCGACGGCGACGATACCTTCACCGTGCACGACGGCACCACGGTCATCGGCACCGTCGATGGCGGCGCCGGCCTGGACACGCGCACCTACGACATCAACGGCACGGCGGCGCTCGGTGCGCTGCTCAACTTCGAAGGTGTGACCAAGACCGGCACCGGCGTGCTCAACGTCATCGGACCTGTCGCCACCGCGCTGCAGGACGTGCAGGTGCTCGGTGGCACGCTCAACGTGGCCGCCGGCGCCAGCATCGAGGCCGCCGCGGGTGGTCCGCTCGCGACCACCGTGGGCAGCGACGCCACGCTGAACGTGGACGGCACCTATGGCTGCGGCACAGGCAACGACACGATGAGTGTCTCGGGCACGGTGTCCGGCAGTGGCACCATCAACTTGTGCGGCGGCGACGACACGCTCACCCTCAACGATGGCGCGAACCTGGCCGGCCTGGCCAACCCGATCGACGGCGATGCGGGCACCGGCGACAAGGTGGTGCTCAACAATGCTGGCTCGCTGACGCTGGACGCGGGCCGTGTCGCCAACTTCGAGATCCTGCAGAAGGACAACGCAGGCGAGGCGATTCTTACCGGTACTCAGGCCTTCAGCGGCGGCACGCTGCTCAACAGCGGCACGCTGACCGTGGCGGGCCAGCTCGATACGCCGACGATCGCCATGGCCGATGGCACCGTGCTCAACGTGGATGGCCAACTGGACGGTGGCGTGGGCAGCGCGGCGGCGATCACCGGCAGCAGCGGCGTCAACACGGTCAACGTGGCGGCCGGCGCACTGCTGGTCGCTACGGGCGACCTGGGCGACGGCAACGACGTGCTCAGCGTGGCCGGCACACTGCAGACCAACGGCGGCGTGTTCTCGCTGGGCGCGGGCGACGACACCTTCAAGGTGTTCGACACCACCAATACCGTCGGCGCCACCATCGACGGCGGCCTGGGCAACGACACGCTGGACGTCAACGTCAGCGACGGCCATACCGTGCCGCTTGGCAGCCTGCTGGGCTTCGAGTCGCTGGGCAAGTCCGGCCAGGGCGCGCTGGAGATCCAGGGGTCGTCGAGCTTCATCGACGTCAACGTCAATGAGGGTGTGCTGCGCGTGACCGACACTGGCAGCGTCAGTGCCATCACCACGAACATCCTGGCCGGCGCGACGCTCGAACTGGCCGATGGAGGCAGCTACACCGGCACCAGCGGCGCGGACAGTTTCACGGTGGCCGGCACGGTGCTCAGCAGCGGCAACCGCAGCGGCACGATCAATCTCGGCGATGGCGACGACACCTTCACCATCAAGGACGGCGCCGATCTTTCCGGCTTGGCCACGCCGATCACCGGCGGGGCAGGGAACGACACCTTCGTCGCCGACCTGGCCGGCCACGCGGTGCTCGGCGGTGCCACCGACTTCGAGACACTGGCCAAGACCAACACGGGCACGCTGACCGTCGCCGGTCCGGCGCCTTCGTCCTTCACCACGGTCAACGTCGATGGCGGCACGCTGGATGTCGGGGTGGCCGGCAGCCTCAGTGGCGTGGTCACCACCACGGTGGCCAATGGCGCGACCCTGCATGTCGATGGCAGTTTCAGCGGCTCGGCCGGCAACGACAGCATGACGGTCGCCGGCGCACTCAGCGGCAGCGGCGTCATCGCGTTCGGCGACGGCGACGACGTCCTGACCTTGCGTGATGGCGCCGACCTGAGCGGCTTCATCGGCACCCTCGACGGCGGCCCGCACGGTACTGGCGATGCGGTAGTGCTCGACAACGCACAGGCGCTGACCTTCGGCAACGGCACGGTCACCAACTTCGAGTTCCTCGACAAGACCAATAGCGGTACCGCGACACTGACGGGCGACCAGACCTTCAGCGGCGGCACCACGTTGGCGGCCGGCGAACTGGCAGTCAGCGGCGGCTTGCACACGCCGGGCGTGGCGATGGGCGACGACACCACGTTGACGGTCGCCGGCAGCCTGGATGCCGGCAGCGGCACGGCGGCCGCCATCACCGGCAGCGCCGGCGTGAATACGGTGAACATCGCCGGCGCCATGCTGGCTACCGGCGACCTGGGCGCGGGCAACGACGTGCTCGACGTGCGCGGCACGCTGGACACCGCGGGCGGCATCTTCGCGCTGGGAGACGGTGACGATAGCTTCGTGGTGCACGACGGCACGGTGGTGCAGGGCACGGTGGATGGTGGCGCAGGGGTCGACACCCGCGTGTACGACATCAATCTCACGGCCGACCTGGGCGCCCTGGTCAACTTCGAAGGCGTGACCAAGACCGGCACTGGCGTGCTCAATATCAACGGCCCGGCCATGACCCATCTGCAGCAGGTCAGCGTGCTCGGCGGTACCTTGAACATCGCCCCGAACGCCACCGTAGCGGCGATTGCCGGCGGCCCGCTCGACACCGTGGTAGCGGCCGGAGCCACCCTGAAAGTGGACGGCCATTTCGGTTGCGGCGACAGCGCCGACACGATGACCGTAGCCGGCACCGTCTCGGGCACCGGCACGATCGACCTGTGCGGCGGCGACGACACGCTGACGCTGAAGGATGGCGCCGTGCTCGACAACACCATCGGCGGCGGCGGCCACGACCTCGGCGATACGGTGGCGCTCGACAACGCCGGCGCGTTGAGCTTCGATGCGTCGCGCACGATCAACTTCGAGTTCCTGCGCAAGCTCAACGCCGGCGAAGCCACGCTCACCGGCAGCCAGGGTTTCAGCGGCGGCACCGCCATCGACGGCGGCACACTGACTGTCGCCGGCCAGCTGGAGACACCGACCGTAGCCCTGGCCGACGGCACCACGCTCAACGTCGAAGGCACCGTGCAGGGCGCCGGCGCCACCACGGCCGTGCTGAGCGGCAGCGCCGGCATCAACACGGTGATGGTGGGCGAGGGCGCCACCCTTCGCGCGACCGGCGACCTCGGCGCCGGCAACGACGTACTCGACGTGGCCGGAACGCTGGATACCGCCGGCGGAACGCTGGCGTTGGGCGACGGCGACGACACGCTGACCATACACGACAACACCCGCATCCTCGGCACGGTGGAAGCCGGTGCCGGCAATGACACCTTCAACGCCGACATCGCCACTGTCGCCGACCTCGGCGCGGTGCAGGGCTTCGAGACGCTCAGCAAGACCGGCGCCGGAGTGTTGAATGTCAACGGCCCGGCCAGTTCCGATCTCACCGCGGTGAATGTGCGCGAAGGCACGCTTGACGTGACCGCCGGCGGCAGCATCACGGCGCAGGCGACCACCGTGTCCGCCGGCGCCACGCTGCAGGTCGAAGGCCGCTACGGCGGCACCGGTGGCGACGACAGCTTCACCTCGATGGGTACCGTGCGCGGCGCATTTGACTTCGGCACCGGCAACGACACGGTGGCCTTCGTCGGAGGCGACATCAGCGGCGTCGCCGCGCTGAATGGCGGCGAAGGTGGGGATCGCCTCAGCTTTAGCGGCCTTGCGCTGGAGAGCGGCAAACTACCCTTGTTGAGCGGCTGGGAGCGCATGGAGCTGTTGAATACCAGTAGCTTGAGCCTGAACGGACCACTGAACCTCGAGGGCGGCACGCTGGCGATCGACGGCACGTCGAAGCTGCTCGCTCAGGCCGGCGCGTCCTTCGGCGGCAGCATCGAGAATGCCGGCCTGATCGACGTCGGCAGCAACCGCCTGCCGATCAGCGGCAACTACGTCGGCAATAACGGTACGCTGCAACTGGACGTGGCGCCGGAAACGCTGAAAGCGGGCGGCCTGAACGTCGGCGGCGACGTCAGCGGCGTCACCCGCGTGGCGTTCAATAGCGACGGCGCCACGCTCTCCGGCGCGGGCAAGGCGTCGATCCTGGTCATCTCCAGCCCGCACGACGATCCGAGCACCCCTGGGAGCTTCGTGCCGGCCAACGCCGTCGATGGCGCGGTGCGCCTGAGCGGCAGTGCCTTCCCGTGGACCTTCGGCCAGGAAGCGGATCACGACTGGTATCTGGAAGCCCAGGCCGGTTTGCTGCCGGAACTGCCTGCCTATGCCGTACTGCCGACCTTGGGTGCACTGATGGCGCGGCAGAACGACGACCTGATCCACCAGCGCCTGGCCGGCATGCGCAGCACCGAGCATCCGCAGTGCGGCAACAAGCCGGAACAGCGCGAGAGCGAACAGGCCGACACGCGCTTCGTCGACGACTGCCACGGCTTCTGGGTGGCGGCGACGGCGAGCAGCACGGACCTCGGCGCCGACCCCGGCGTTGCCGCAACCGGCAGCGACGTGGGCATGTACATGGGCTACGACTATGTGGGGTCGGACAGCGGTGGCAGCGGACGCATCGGCGCGTTCGTGGGCTATTTGCACGGCAACTACTGGACCACGGGCAGCAACTCGACCGGCCTGCCCGGCATAGGCAAGGCCGGCATCCGCCTCGATACGCCGGTGGCCGGCTGGTACGGCAGCCTGTACTGGAACGACGGCAGCTATCTGGACACCGTGGTGAGCGGCCAGCGTGCACGCGCCCGCATCCGAACCTCCGATGGTTTCACGCAGTCGCTCAGCGGCGGCAGCGTGACCGTCAGTGCGAAGATCGGGCACCGCTACCTGCTGGACAGCGGCTGGACCTTGGAGCCGCACGTCAAGCTTGCAGCCACCCAGGTGCACTGGGACAGCACGGTCGACGCCAACCAGCGCGAGCTGACCTTCGACAATCACTGGATGGGCACGGCCCTCGCGGGTCTGCGCATGGAGAAAGTGTTCACCACCGACCGCGGCGCGACGATCAGGCCGTGGGCGACGCTTGCCATGCACCGGACGCTCAATCAGGCGGCCGATGCCCTGCAAGTGGTCGAGCCCGGTGTGGGCGGCAACGCCTTGATGCTGCCCAACCAGGACCTGGGCACCACGGTGCGCCTGGACGCGGGCGTGGAAGCCCGGCTCAACCCGAGCGTGAGTCTGTTCGGCGTGCTCTCGGCCAGCCGCGAACTGAGCGGGAGCAAGTATCGAGAAGAATCGGCCAATGTAGGGGTGCGGGTGCGCTGGTGACGCACCCGTGGCGCCATCGGGCGGGGCCATGCATTATGGGCACGGCCAGCGATAGTCGACCCTTATCGCGATCTTCGGAAGATCAGCAGGTGGATGGAGAACATGAGAGCTTCTGGCGAAGAAGTGGCGAACGAGCTGGCCCAGGGCGCAGGCGATCAGGCGATATCCGGACTCCACCGAAACCCGCCACATGGTGGCCTGCTCGTCGACCTGCTTCTTGCGCGGGGTGAGGCCGCGGTGCTCCGCAGGCACAGTGCGACACTGCCCGCGATAGGACTCGACCACAGACAGATCTGCGATCTCGAACTTCTTCTCAACGGCGGTTTCTCGCCATTGAAAGGCTTCATGGCCGAAGCCGACTACCTGAGCGTTATCGAAAACCTGCGTCTGGCGGACGGCACGCTGTGGCCGATGCCGGTCACCTTGGACGTCACTGCGGCCATAGCGGACGGCATCCGACCTGGACATGAGGTGGCCTTGCGTGACGACGATGGCACGCCACTGGCGGTCATGACAGTGGAAGATGTGTTTCGCCCCGACTTTGTGCGTGAAGCCCTGCGCGTGTTCGGCACTCTCGACTCTGGCCATCCCGGAGTTGCGGAGGCGCTGGCCAAAACTGGCCGGGTCTGTCTGGGAGGGCAGATCCGCGGCATCCAGCTACCGGCGCATGCGGACTTCACAGCCTTGCGCGACACGCCGCGCAGCCTCCGGGCCTGGTTCGACGCGAATGGATGGCACAGCATCGTCGCTTTCCAGACCCGCAATCCGATGCATCGCGCGCATTTCGAGTTGACCATGCGCGCCATGTCCCATACCGGCGCAAAACTGCTGCTGCAACCCGCTGTTGGCCGTACCCGAGCGGGGGACGTGGATCATTTCACCCGCGTGCGTTGCTATCAGGCCTTGCTGCCTTATTACGACCACGCCTGCGCCAGGCTTTCACTGCTTCCACTAGCCATGCGTATGGGTGGCCCGCGCGAGGCACTTCTCCACGCCATCATCCGAAAGAATTACGGCGCCACTCACTTCATCGTCGGACGCGACCATGCCGGGCCGGGCATGGACGCGCGTGGAACACCTTACTACGGGCCATATGACGCTCAGGCTTTGGCGCTGTCGCATGCCGACGAACTCGGCATGCGCATCTTGCCTTACCAGGAGATGATGTACGTCGCCAACAGGGGCACTTATGTGGCGGCCGATGAATTACGCAAGGAGGATATCGCCCAGGCAATCAGCGGAACCGAATTTCGCCGGCGCCTGGCCAGCGGGGAAGGGGTGCCCGACTGGTACAGTTTCCCGGAGGTCACGAATATCCTGCGCGAGGCCTTCCGGGCGCGCGCGCGACAAGGGGTCGTCGTTTGGCTCACTGGCCTGCCCGGGGCAGGCAAGTCAACGCTTGCCAAAGCGCTCGCCACGTTGCTCATGGAGCACACGAATCGCACCGTCAGCATCCTCGATGGGGACGAAGTGCGAAGGCATCTTTCAGCCGGGTTGGGTTTCTCCCGCGAGGACAGGCATGCCAACGTACTGCGGGTCGCTTACGTCGCGAGCGAAATCGCGAAGCATGGCGGGATTGCCATTTGCGCGATGGTGTCGCCTTATGCGGATGCCAGGGAGCAGGCACGAAGAATGATCGAAGTGCATGGAAACTACGTGGAAGTTCATGTGGCGACAGACATTGAGATCTGCGAATCGCGTGACGCGAAGGGGCTTTATATGCTCGCCAGGTCGGGCAAACTGCCCCTATTCACGGGCGTCGGCTCGCCTTATGAAGTGCCGGAGACGCCCGCGATGAGGGTCGATGCTGGCACCGGCTCCCCGGCGCAGTTGGCCACGGATGTCTTCGCGGTCCTTGCCCGGATGGCATCTATTGATGACCTTGGAGCTTTTCTTCAGTCCGGTCAAAAAGATACCTGATTCCTATGCGCCGACCGGTGGTGGTGGATACGTGGGAGGCCTCTGCCGCATCGGAGGATGCGTGTAGCGACCGGGCGCCCGGCCTCCCAGAAGATGCACGAAGGGTATTGCAAATAGTCTTATGTGAGACTAATATGCCTTCAACGAGGCAACGTGACCTGCCATGAATACCCGTACGACTAACACCAAACCCGCGCTGCGGTGCAATTTCACTTCATTGCGCCAGGCCGCCAGGCATGTCTCGCGCTTCTACGACGCCTGCCTCGCTCCCACCGGAGTGGGTACAAACCAGTACACAATGCTGGCCAACCTGGTCCTTCGAGGTCCGATGACGATGGGTGAGATGACGTCATTGTTGATTCTCGACCGCGCGACGTTGGGGCACAATTTGCGCCCCCTCGAGCGCGACGGCCTCGTGACTATCACGGTCGGAAAGACCGACCGACGTGAACGCGAAGTGCGACTTACAAAAAAGGGCGAACGCCTTGAGGCGGAAGTGCGTCCGTACTGGGAGAGGGCACAAGCACTATTCGAACGAGAGTTCGGCGAAGATCAGGCGCTTTCCATGCGCCAGACCATGTACCGAATCGCTCGGATGGGGCTGGTCGAGCCCGACGGCACGCTCGCTGTAGCCTGATGTCGCCCACCTTCCGTCGTTCGATTACGGGCATATAAGACTATGTGGTTCGTGTAATTCAATCTGACGGTGAGGTGATTGCGATGACGATGAAAGCAGCGGTGTATTACCAGAACGGCGGTCCTGACGTTTTTCGTTTCGAGGACGTTCCCGTGCCTCGATGCGGGCTTGGTGAAGTGCTCATCGAGGTGGCCGCTATTTCCATCGAAGGGGGCGACCTGGTTAACAGGGAGATCCGCCCGTTGGTGCACGTCCCCCACGTCGTGGGCTATCAGTGCGCGGGTACGATCGTCGAAGTGGGCGCAGACGTTACTGACCGACACATTGGTCAGCGTGTCGTAGCCATTGTGTCATGGGGATCCCATGCTCAGTTCTGCGTGGCACCCGTGGAGGACACGTGGGTACTTCCGGATGGCATGGACATCGACGTTGCCGCGGCGATTCCGGTGGCATGGGGGACGGCGCATGAGTGCTTGTTTGAGTTTGGCCAGTTGAAAGCCGGTCAGACGGTATTGATCCATGCGGCCTCGGGTGCGCTTGGCCTCGCCGCGGTGCAATTGGCGAAGCGCGCTGGAGCGCGAGTGATGGCGACCGCCTCTAGCCCTGGAAAACTCGAAGCCTTGCGTACTTATGGCGTCGATGTCGGGATCGACTATGTACGCGAGGACTTCGTCGCCGCCAGTCGGACTGTTACGAACGGGCAGGGTGTGCACCTGGTGATAGACAGCATCGCTGGCGAAAACCTGGCCCGCAGTATTCAGGCGCTCGCTTACCGTGGTCGGGTGATCACAGTCGGCGTTTCGGGTCGCGACGAAACACGGCCCGACCCGGTCTCGTTATGGCGAGGCAACAACAGTATGCACGGTGTCTATTTCCCGAGTTCGCTGGACCTGGAGCATGAGCGAGTTCACGGCGTCGTGCAAAAGATCATCGACGAGGTGGCGCACGGCGATCTCACTGTCGTCATCGATGCGGTGTATCCGCTGTCCGATGCTGCCGAAGCTCACCGCTACATTGCGGACCGCAAAGCGTTTGGACGGGTGATCCTTCGCCCGTGATCGACACGAGTGACCGGGCCAGCCGGAGAATCAATGATGCCTGGCAGTGGCAGCGGCGTTGCGAACCCTTGGAGCGAACGAGGTGGCTCGTTCCAAGGGCATTGTTTCCGCGTTAGAAAGGCTCTGGCCAAAGGCCGAACTGGTCGATCAGGACTTTCCATCGATCGTCTTCGTGACGTTGCCATTCGCGTCTAGGAACTGAATGGAAGTCTCTCCGCTTTCCTTGACGATCATCTTCAGGCGGGGAGCTCCGTGACCGTCGCTGAGTTGAAGCATTGCATCACCGTTGTCGCGGCCCACGAACAATCGGTTGGGGGCGGGATCGGCTTGTGCAAGCCGCTTGCCCTCGGCTTGTTTCGCCGGACCGTCGGGCATGGTTTGGTAGTGCGTCCATCCTTCTATATCCAGCGGTCGAGCCGATCGATCGACGACCTTGAGGCCGCTATAGTGATCTTTGGCATCGTCCACGTTGACCAGTTGTACGACCTGATCCTGGTGATAACGGTCGAAGGTCAAGCTACCTGAGTTGCTTGAGCTGCCGTCCTTACCCGACTTTCCGCCGTAAATGAGGCCCCCGATTTCGCTGCCTTCGTCATCGAAGAACAGCGTACCGGCGGTGTCACGCGGATGCCTATAGGTCTTGCCGCCAATGATCAGATCGGGGAACCGGGACTTGTTGCTGATGACGGTGCGAAGGGTGCCATCCGGTTCGACAATCCTGATCTGCTGTACGGTCAGCACGGGCGGCTCCGCCGGTTGGCTTCTTGCATGGGCTACCGCAAGTGAGATGCCTATGGCGGTCGTCATGACGACGGAATAGGCGAGCAATAGGTTCTGAACGTTGGGGCGCATGACATTCCTCCGGGACGGCGTGGTACTGGCGAAAGCAGTGGTTGCTAGGCCATCAGGTGAGGCAAGGATAGGCAAGCTGACGGAAGAGCCTTGGGTATTTATCCTATATCTCATTAGGGGGCAGGCGCAGCCCGTCGCGTAAATACAACTCGCTCGGCCAACGCGTCAGCGTCGGCTGCTTTGAAAGACGTCGTGCACCGTGGCGCACGACGATTCGACAAACCATTCGCGCGCATCTCGATTCGTACACATGCGCGAAGGTATACGGGCAGCGTCGATCGATGAACGCGGAGCTCTGTCCTTGCCTCATGACTGAACGAACCCGCCCTGGCCACGCAGTACCCTCGATCCGCGTAGGCTGTGCCGGCTGGTCGATCCCCTCCAGGATAGCCAGCCACTTCGCCACGGAAGGCAGCCACCTGGAGCGTTACGCGCAAGTGCTTCCGTGCGTGGAGATCAACACGTCTTTCTATCGGTCGCACCAGCCGAAGACCTATGAGCGCTGGGCGCGGAGCGTGCCCGAGTCGTTCCGCTTCAGTGTGAAGATGCCGCGCACCATGACTCACGAGTTGCGCTTGCGGGATTGCCGAGGGCCTCTGGATGCCTTCCTTGGCGAGATCGCGTCGCTCGGGAACAAGCTGGGTTGCATCCTCGTTCAATTGCCGCCCAGCCTTGCGCTCGAAGAAAGCGATGCCAGCGCGTTCTTCACGCTGCTGCGCGAGCGCACGCCGTCGCCTGTCGCTTGCGAACCACGCCACCCGACGTGGTTCACTCCTTTGGGTAGTGCCATCTTGAAGATTGCCGACATCGCCTGCGTGAACGCGGACCCTTCACCTGTCGCCAATGCGGTGTGTGACGGCGATCCAGATCTTCTCTACTTACGCCTGCACGGCAGTCCCGACATTTACTACTCGGCTTACGACGACGCATTCCTTGACGGCATCGCCGCGCGCATACGTGCCGCGCTAGCGAAAAAGCAGGATGTCTGGTGCATTTTCGACAACACAGCGCGGGGCGAGGCCATGCCGAACGCCATGAGCTTGATGGATCGGTTGGCTTAGCACTCGCTCAGCCGTTCCGTGCAAGCTGCTCTTCTATGGCGGCTTTGTCGATGACCGACCACACCTCTTGAATGCGGCCGTCCCGAAATGCGTAGAAGACGTTCTCCGCAAATCCCACCTTCCGCCCGTTGACGGGAAGGCCCAGGAATTCGCCCTTTGGCGCGACATCGAACCACAGCCTGGCCGCGACATGGGGTTCTGTGACGGCGAGGATCCGGACTTCGAAGAAGAGGTCGGGTATCTGCTCAACGTCGTTTTCGAGCATGCACTGGTATCCATCCAGGCCGAGTGCGATGCCGTTGTGACGAACATCGACGTGTACGAATCGGCCCAGGTTCTCCCAGTCCCGAGCGTTCAGGCAGGCGATGTAGTCACGGTAGATGGGCGCAAGATCATCTGGGGTCATGAGATGGCATCCTCAGTCAGCCTACAGCTTTGATCACCTCGACGAGGGCACGCAGGAAAGCGGGCACGACGAAACCTCGAACTACCGATGAGATAGGTCGTTGGTGACGGGGTCATGTCTGCATTCGCTTGCCGCGAAGAACAGCCCATGCCTGGAGAGCCTGGAGCGCGGGCTTTAGCTCGCGGCCCAGTTCAGTCAGTGCATATTCCACGCGCGGTGGCACTTCCGCGTAAACCGTGCGTGACACGACGCCATCGGCTTCGAGCGCCTTGAGATGCTGCGAAAGCATCTTCTGTGAGACCCCGGACAGGTAACGGCGAAGCTCGCTGAAGCGAAGCGCCTCCGCGCCGAAAAGATGGTAGACGATCAAGACCTTCCAGCGTCCGTCCAAGGCCTTCAACGCAGCATCCAGTTCGTCGACGGAGCAGGGGGGCGCCGGGGATTCATCGACAAGTTTCATGGTTACGTCATGGAAATCTGGTGAGAAAAAAGTGCCGCCTTGTGCCTTGCGATGGAGATCCCTAGATTTTCGGCCATCGATCACCGACGGGACAGCACATGACTGGGAATTATAGCGACTCGGCATCTTCGGCCGCCGCTTTACGCGCCATGGATCGCATCGAGATCCAGGACACCATATCGCGGTATTCCTATGGGCAGGATAGCCAGCAAGGCGCGAGCGGCGATGTCGTACCCGCGTGGGCCGACACCTTTACCGACGATGGAGAGGTTGACTACAGCGCCGCTGGCGGTCCCGTCGGCACATGGCGGGAACTCGCCCGGTGGATGCGTGGCGAAAAAGGCAGCATGAGTGGGTTCTCCCACTGGCAGCACATGCTTAGCCTCCCCCAGGTGGTACTGGATCGCGACGTTGCGACAGCGCGAACCGATTTCTTTGCATCGCACCGAAGCCTGCCTTCCATCGAGCCGGCGTTCCACCTGAACGCCGCCGGTGCATTCCACGATGAGCTGGTTCGGACGGCGGAGGGGTGGCGAATCGCCAGGCGACGGTTGGAACTGTATTTTGCCGACTCGCTTAGGGTCTTCGCTGCCTAGGTGTGCGAGTCCGGATCTACCGGCGCGATGGCGCGAACGTGGATATAAAATGTTCAGCACGGATGCCGTCATCAATGCCATCGCGGCGCGATCCGGTCTATAGGGAGGTTCGGAATCCTTCGCGCGCAAGGATGTCTTTCGATGCCTCCCAAAGCCTGTCTGCAAGGGCTTCGTTTACCAGAAGCGGATTGGCCCTGGCAGGCATGCCATTAACCCAGTAAAGGCCTGTCTTCCCGCTCACGCGCCGGCTTCCGGCAAGCAGTGCGATCGTCGCGGCGCCTTGCTCGGGTGACTTCATGAACGGCGTCGCGAGACGCAGGATGGCGTTAAGTGGGAAACGCAGGGAGCGATTGAAACCAGTGTGCGCTACCGCGCCTGGGTGAAGAGCGTTCGCGACGATGCCACGGGGCGCCAACTTTTCAGCGAGTCGCCGCGCAAACACGGCGTTGGCCAGTTTGGATTGGCCATAGAAGGTCGATGCCCGATAGCCCCTGGCCCCATCGAGGTTATCGAACTGGATGCCTCCGCGCGGCGCTTGGCCGACGCTTGCGCTGCTGCTGGTCACCACGATGCGCGCCGATCCGTCCCTCAAGAGGGGCAATACCCTGTCGATCAGCAGGAAGTGCGAGAGGTGGTTGACGAGAAACTGCATCTCCACGCCGTGGCGTAGGACGAGCCGGGGCAGGTTGCCGATGCCGGCATTGGCAATCACGGCATCGATGGGCGTTGGGTCCCGGGTAATCGCCGAAGCCGCGACCTCGATGGACGCGAGATCGGCGAGGTCGCAAACGATGCCCGTCGCGCGGGAACCGATGGCCCTTGCTGCCAGGTTCGCCGCATCGACCGAGCGGGCGAGGACGACCAGTTGTGCTCCCTTCGACGCGAGCGCGCGGGCGGCCGCCAGGCCAATGCCTCCCGCTCCGCCAGTAATGACAATACGCTGGCCTTCAAGGGATTCGCCCTCGAGGACGCTATCGGCGGTGTCGTTGTGCTTAGTCATCGCGTCATGCCTCACTCGGCAGGAAAGCGCGTACCGCCGCCAGTATCTGGGTGTGCATTTCCTTGAGCGACGCGCTGCGGCGCTTGGCTTCGTGGCTCGCGTAAAGCAGAAGGCGGGCCTGGGCTTTCCCACGCGCAGCGGTCTCGGTGTGGAGCGAGGCCGCGAGCAAGGTGACGAACGCAGCTTCGAGTTCGGTAGCGATCGCCGTGGCGAGTTGCCGGGTCGCCTCGGTCAGCTCGCCCGCATCCTGGGCGCTGCTGATAGCGTGGGGACCGAGCCATGCCGCCAGGGCGTTGGCGACGATTACCGCGTGGCTGCCGCAGGCCTTGAGCGCCACCGACGCGGCTGCGAGCTGGCTCGCAAGCGCGTGGTGTACCGTGGCCTGGAAGAGCCGATCCTTGGATTCGTACCTAAGGTAAAGGAGCTGGCGCGAGCAACCCGCGGCGCGCGCCACGGCATCCATGGAAGTGCGGCGATAGCCGAGTCGCGCAAACGTGGCGGCGGCAGCATCGAGGACGGGATCGGAACCGGGGGCTTTGTCATCCATGTACTGAGTTTACAGAAAATGTATAACATGTAAAGTATCGATCAAGCCGGGACGAAACTGCGGCTCTCACTCCGGAAGCGACCCGGGCTTTGGCCGGTGGCGCGTTTGAAGGCAATGCTGAAAGCGGTATCCGAGAGATAGCCGATCCGCTCGGCAATATCCGCCAGCGAATCGTCCGAGTGCCTCAGGGCGGTTCGCGCGACGGCTATGCGCCATCGGTTGAGATAATCCATGGGCGCGCTGCCGACAAGGCGTCGAAAATGGGCGGCGAACGCGGTGCGGGACATGTTCACGGCGCGGGAAAGAGTGTCCAGCGTCCAGCGTTCACCCGGCTGGCCGTGCATAAGCGTCAGTGCTTGCCCGATACGTGGGTCTGACAGGGCGCCGAGCCATCCCGATGGCGCTGGCACGTTATCGAGGTATGCACGCAGCGCACTGACAAGCACCAGGGCGGCGAGGCTGCTGCGGGCTACGTCCGTGCCCGGCATCGGTCGTCCGGTCTCGCCCTTGAGCAATGCAAGCAAGTGCGTCAGTGACGATGTGCCGGGGGAGCCTGCTTTCAGATGTATCAGCGGCGGAAGGTGGCGCAGGAGCAACTCGCTGACGTCGTTCTCGAACATGAAGCGCCCGCTGGCCAGGCTGACATCCGACAGGTCCCCCAATGGACCGTCGTAGCGAACGACGCCATCGGCATCCCGTATGGCGCGATACGTCGTGGGGCCATCGATGGGAATGCATGAGGGGTCGCTTGCGGAGCAGAAGGGTTGTCCCGTCGTAAGCAAGTAAAAGTCGCCCTCCTCAAGCGCCAGGGGATCGCGGGATCCTTCCAGCCATAAATGAAACCGGCCGCTGAGAACTCCACCGAACTTGATGTGTTGGTAGGCCGGAAAGCGAAAGGCCCAGCGGCCGTGGCCTTCGAACCGGGACGAGAGCGCAGAGCTGACCCGGAGCATGGAGAGCACTTCGGATAGGGCATCCATCGGTACGATCCGTAATGTATTAAGGACTTTAGGTTATACAAAGATATATCGATTGGCGAGAGGATAGCTCTGTCGCCCATCAGCGGGCGCTCCCGAACCCAACGGAGTCATCCCATGAAAGCCTGGCAACTGGACGGACTTGGCGGTTCGTTCCGATACATCGATTCACCCGTACCCGCCGCAAGGCCGGGGAGCGTCGTGGTTCGCATCGAAGCATCTTCATTGATGTCGTACATGCAGGATTACGTGGACGGAAAGCTTCCGATCTACCAGGCGCCGCGCCGGCCGTTCGTCCCCGGTGGCAACGGCGTCGGAACCATCCACGCGGTGGGTGAGGGGGTGTGGCACCTGCAGCGAGGACAACGCGTGGCCATCTCTTCACACATGGTGGCTCAAGAAAACGTGCGTAACCCGGCGCAGATCCTTCTGGGCGTCACCGGGCAAGGCCCCATCGCCGCCCATATGCAAGACGACTGGGCCGACGGCACGCTCGCCGACTACACCGTCCTTCCCGCCAACCTGGTCACGCCGGTGGATGGCCTGGGGGAAATCAGCGCGCCGCTGCTTGCGGTATCGATGCGATACCTGGTGCCGTATGGCGGATTGCTACGCGGTCGCCTCGCCGCCGGAGAAACGGTGGTGATAGCCGGGGCGACCGGGGCTTACGGGACCGCCGCCGTTTTCGTCGCCCTGGCGATGGGCGCGCGGCAAGTGGTCGTGCTCGGCCGCGATGCAGGGAAGCTGGCCGGTTTGACGGCATTGGCCAGTGACCGCGTCACGCCGCTCACGGTGACCGGAGATGCGGCGAAGGATGCCGCTCGCATCCGCGAGGTCGCCCATGGTGCCGTCGACCTTGCGTTCGACATGGTGGGCGGTGCCACCGATCCGAATATGACGCTTGCCGCGCTACGCAGCCTCGCGGACGGCGGCCGGCTTGTCCTGATGGGCAGCATGGCTGTCCCACTGCCGATCCCCTACACGGAGGTGATGCTGCACAGCTGGGAAATCATCGGCAACTTCATGTATCCCCGGGACGCCTACCGACGGCTGCTCGACCTCTTCCGGGCGGGCCTGCTCGATCCGGCTGCCATCGAACCGCGCATCTATCCGCTGGCCTCGCTGCACGAGGCTATGCGCGCGGCGCGGACAGCGGGAAATCTTGAATGCATTGTCATGGACCATACCGGAGACTGATCGATGAAACTCATTCACCACGCGTTTCGTCTCTACGTCGATAGCACCCGGCTAGAGGCTACCGTTGCGTTCTACGAGCAACTGCAGGCCGTTCCATGCGAACGCCGTATTCCGTTCCCGGACCTTGGGGTCGAGGTCGCCGTCGTTGGCGCGTTCATCGTGCTTGGCGGCACGGCGGAGGCGCTCGAGCCCTTTCGCGCTGCTACGGCCCTCCTTGTCGTCGATGACCTCGACACGACCCTCGAATGGGTTTTGGGGCTTGGTGCTGAGCTGCTCCATGGCCCGAAGGATGCACCCGGCGGTCGCAATGCAACCGTCCGGAACCCGGACGGGCTTGTCGCGGAGTACTACCAGCCGACGGCTGGTTGACACCATGCAGTACACGACGCTTGACCATACCGGCACTATCGTTTCGCGCCCGTGCCTCGGTCGGATGACATTTGGCACCGACGTATCGGCCGCCAACCCGATTGGGGGTGTCAATCCTTCCACTCGCCGGTCGTGATGTTGAGCGGGAGTTGCTACCCGCAGCCCAGTCCGAGAAGGTGGGTATGCTGTGCTGGAGTCCGCTTGCCGGCGGTGTCTTGTCCGGGAAGATCGATCGCGACACGGCTCCTGCTTCGGGTACGCGGCGATCGCGCGACGGCCGGAACTCCCATCGGGATGCAGCTGCGGGGACCGTCGTACCCTAACGCTGGTGGCCTTAGACGTGCCACATGCGCTCTTCGGCGTGCGTGGCGAACTGAGCTAACAGGTCAACGAACGCGCGCACTTTCGGTGGCCGGAACCGGGCCGTCGGAAAGACCACGTATATTCCCCCGGAAGGAAGCGTCCATTGGGGTAGGACATGGATTAACCGGCCGGCGACGATATCGTCCGTCACGGCGTAATCCGGTAACACGGACAAGCCTGCGCCCTGGAGCACGGCTTCGCGGACCGGCAGCGTCGCATCGAGCGACAACGAGGCTTGCAAGCGCACGTCCTGACGTGCGGCTGTACCCTGTGAAAACGACCATTGAAGCGGGTCCCGAAGGATCGTATTGGCGACGAACGGCAGTGTGCCGACAGCCTCCGGTTCGACCAGCCGCTCCACGCGATCCCGCCACGGCGCGGGCGCGACCAACAGCTGGCGGAATGTGCCGATCTGTCGGGCTTGCAGCTGGCTGTCGGCCAGCCAGCCGATACGCACGGCCAGTTCGATGTTCCGATCCATCATGTCGAGCTTCTGGTCGCTTAGGACCGCATCCACCTTGCACTGCGGATACCGCTGCATGAAGGCGGCGATGGCGGGTACGACTACGCTGATTCCATAATCCAGTGGCGCGGTGAGGCGGAGCAGTCCGGAGGGTTCCGCCGTCTGGTCATGCAATCCGGCGAAGGCATCTTCGGCCTCCCGAAGTATGGTGGCGCACCGCTGGTAGAAGGCCTGGCCGGCCTCTGTCGGCTGCACCTTGCGTGTGGTGCGAAAAAGCAGTGCGGTATGGAACTCGGCTTCCAGTTTCGCCACCTGCTGACTGACCACAGCCTTGGTGATGCCCAACCTGTCCGCTGCGGCGGTAAACGAGCCAGTCTCCACCACCGCCGCGAAATAGGCGATCCGCTTGAGATTGGAGAAGCCTGCCATGACCAGCCCATTTGTATGCCAAAAACATACAGAGTGTGTATGTCGTCAGCATTAATAAGTCAATGATGCGCGAGTAGCATGCGCGTCACGCAGCACCCCAACAGGCCGTTTACCTCCCAACGGCCGGGGCAGGGCTGCACCAAATCCCGTTTGGAGCCGCCATGTCGACCGTGCCCGTACCGCCTTTCATGGGAAAACTGTTGCTGACGCTTTGGTTGTTCGCGCTCCCGTTGCTGGCGACCGCCGCACCGGTGCACTCCGGGGTCAGGAACGTGGTGTTGGTCCACGGCGCGTTCGTGGATGGCTCGAGTTGGTCCGAGGTGATCGCCTTGCTACGCCGGAAGGGTTACCACGTAACGGCCGTACAGAACCCGCTCACCTCGCTGGCCGACGACGTGGCTGCGACGCGACGAGTCGTGGACCGGCAGGATGGCGACGTGATCCTGGTGGGGCATTCCTGGGCCGGGGCCGTGGTCACCGAGGCCGGAAACGCAGACAGGGTCAAGGGCATCGTCTATCTCTCGGCGCTGGTGCCCGACAGCGGCGAATCGGTCAGCGACCTGCTGGCCCGGCTCCATGCCCCGATGCAAGGCATGCAGCCGGATACAGAGGGGCGGGTGTGGTTGAACGACCCGGTTGCCTATGCCCATGTGATGGCGGGCGACCTGCCTGCCGCGAAAGTCGCCGTCATGGCCGCGGTCGCGCCACCCATGGCCGTGGAGGCCTTTGCGGGCAAGGTATCCCGCGCCGCCTGGCGCGACAAACCGACCTGGTACCTCCTGACCGAGCGTGACAATGCGTTGCCGCTGGACATCCAGCAGCGCATCGCGGAGGCGATCGGTGCACATCACGTCCTGCTCTCGTCCAGTCACCTGTCCCTTGTATCCCATCCGACGGACGTCGCCCGGCTGATCGACGAGGCGGCGCAGGCCGTAAGTCGAAATGCGGGCCCGTAACCCGTCCTCATGCACACTTTCCTGGAGAACGATGCCATGCAACTGCTTCATCTGGATTCGAGCGTCCTCGGCGACGCCTCGGCATCCCGCCTGTTGACCGCCGCGATCGTCGACACCTTTCGCGACAATCACGTGCACGCGTCGGTGCGCTACCGCGACCTCGTTGCCGAGGCGATTCCTCACCTCGATGGAGCTATCGCTTCCGGCTTCCGTCCGGTTGCACAGGATCGACACGACGATGGAATCGCTGCCGAACACGCACGCTCGGATGTGCTGGTTAGCGAGTTCCTCGCCAGTGATGTCATCGTCATCGGTGCCCCGATGTACAACTTCTCCGTGGCCACCCAGCTGAAAGCGTGGATTGATCGCGTGGTGCAGCCGGGTCGAACCTTTCGCTATACCGAGCACGGTCCAGTCGGCCTATCCGGGGGAAAGCGGATCATCGTCGCGTCGACGCGCGGCGGCATGTACTCCGAGGGTGCCGCCAAGGCGATGGACTTCCAGGAAGCGTACCTGTCGACCATGTTCGGGTTCCTCGGCATCACGGATGTGCAGTTCGTACGGGCCGAACGCCTCAGCCGTGGCGTCGAGATCAGGCAGCAGGCCCTGGACGACGCCCTGGTATCGGCCAAAGCCCTGACCGTCTTTTCCTGAGGCCCTCATGTAGGCGGGGCAGGCCGTCCAGATAGTTGGGATTCGGAGTGGGTACCGTGCGGATTTCATTGATCAGGTCGTGGCCCGGGTGAACGACGCCAACAGCTATTACCGAGCGTACACGACGGTACGTTACAGCTCGCGCACATAAAGGAAGAGGCGTGCACTGAAGCACAGGGCTATCTGTTTGGCGAAGCATTGCCTGCCGATGGTCTCGCGGCGTTCATCCGCGCGCACGAGACAACATTGCCTCCGCGTGGGGACGCTCCCGGGGCTTGACGGGTGCCTATAGCCTGATTCAACCTCACCTCGAAGCGTCATGGCGGTCCTTTAACTTTCGCAGCGCCGAGAAGCCGCCCACGCCGGCAGTCATGACGATCACGCAGGCCAGGGGCGGCCACCACCATCCCTCCATCCGCAAAAGTGCAATGCTCGTTCCGAAACATGCGAGCAGCGCGACCAGTGCGATCGTCCACATCTGGCGAAATCCGGGCAGACCGTAGAGCAGCAACGGCAACGTCAGCAACGTGGCGCCGATGACGAGCTGGTTCGTGAAGTTCAGTGGTGTCAGCGTGCTGGCATTTTCGATGGACTCAAGCAGGTTGGCCTGATACTCCACGCCCGGCATGCGCTCATCGCCACCCGAAGCCGAGGTGTCGAGCAGGTCGCCAAGTCCCGAGGCCGTCGCACCGACGAATACCCAGCGTCCGTTGAGTAGCGCGGGCGACACATGGCCTTCCAGCAGGTCGACGTAGGAGACCTGGTCGAAGCTACCGGCCGGTCCGGCGAAATGGAGCAGGACATAGTCGTCGCGCATCCATTGGTAAGGCGATTCCATGTCCGTATCCGGTCTGTGCAGGCTGGGCAGTACCGGCTTTTGCGTTTTCCGGTCCATACCATAGACGGCGAGGGCGAGGGCCGGCCAGTACGGGCGCCCCAGGCCAGCTTTCAGATAGGCGCCACGAATGACGCCGTCATCGTCCTTGGCGGCATCGACGTGACCGAAGGCAGACGCCTCACTGGCGATCTCCTGCGTGGGCAACATTTCTTCCAGCGTTCCGCCGAGTTCGGCGGCTTCGGCGAACACGGGCATGGCGACGTGCCCGTTTCGGCGAATGGCCTGCGCGAAAGCGCGATCGTTTTCTGGGTGATTGATGTCGGGCTCGGCCATGGTGATGTCGATACCGACACCGCGAACGCCCGCATCGGTGAGGCGATCGAGCAGTCGTGCGTGTACTGCGCGCGGCCACGGCCAATTGCCGAGCCTGGACAGGCTCTTCGCGTCGGCCGCCACGATAACCACGGCGTCACTGGTCCGATACGACCAATGACGCATGTGCAGGTCGTAGAATGTGTTGTCGAGTCGGGTGGCCACGCCGCTCGCCATGATCAGGGTGAGCGAGGCCACGCCGATCATCCAGGTCAGCACACGCCCGAGTACGACGAGCGGATCAGGACGCATCGTCGACTGCCACGACATCGGCGAGGTTCCATGCGTCGGTTCGGCTGCAGCGGTTCATGGCATCAAAGTAGTAGCCATAGCAACGATGCACCGCCGCCTGCCGCTGCCCAGCGGCAGGCCACGCATGGCATGCGCGTTTTCTGCACCGAGCCCCATGGTCCGGCATAGCCGTCGGTGTCGATGGTTTGCACGCGCACATACCATTTGCCGGAAGACAGCTTCTTGAGGTCGATTTCCGGTCTGTCGAGCGTGGCATCCACTTCTGGCCGGGTGAAGTCTGGATGACGCGCCAGTTGTACGTGATAGCGTTGACCCGGTTGGCCCGCTGGCCAGCTCAGTGTCAGATCGCCATGCGAGCGCTTGGGTTCGCCAGGTACCGGAGCGGGTGGTTCGGATACCAGATCGAAGGGAAGTGCATGGGTGTACGGACCCACCTTGCCGGTGTCGTCGCGGCTGGCGATGCGCCAGTAGTAGCGGCCAAGAGGTAGCGAATGGGCCGGGCGCACGTCGCTTCCCGTCACCTGCGGCTGATCGGCCAGCAGGTGTTCGAATGCCGGATCGCTAGCCAGCTGCCAGGCGTAGGACGTAGCTTGCTGGCTTTCCGTCCAACGGAATGCCGGTCGGGTATCGCGCACCCGGCTATCTGGCTGCGGCGACACGATCAGCGGCGGTCGCGGGTGGTTGTCGATGGATATGGCGGAACAGGTGGCGTCGAGGCCTTCAAGCGCGCTTGTACCGACACCGCGCACGCGGATCGCATAGGTGCCATCGCTCAAATCGGGAATGACCGCACGGGTATCATCGACGACGCGGTCCAGCAGCAGGGCCTCGAATTTCGCACTGGACGCGACCTGCACGCGATAGTGCCGGGCGCCGTTCAAAGCCTGCCACTGAAACTCGTAAGGAAACTGATTGATCGGGACTACCGGGCATTGCAGTGCCGGTGCCGGAAGCAGCGATTGCGGTTGTCCCGGAGAAGCTTCCCCGGCAGTGGTCACGCCCAGTCCGGTCGTCGCCAGGACATGTCGCTTGTCGTTGCCGACATCGACCTTGCCGGAGATCACCTCGGTTCGCGCCTCATCGGTCGCCGAATTGGCGATCACGCGAAAGTGGGTGCCGCGCACGCTTGAAATCGTGCCTGGAGTCGACACATTGAATCGCGCGGCGTTCCCGCTCATGGGGGTAACGTCACTGTTGATGCGCCCTCGCTGCAGACGTACGCGCGTGTCGACCATGCCTGTGTTTTTGTAGGCGCTAAGCCGATCAAGAGCGAGCTCGCTGTTGCTCTGCACGAGAATGCGCGAACCGTCCGCGAACTCCAAGGTGAGGCTGGAATCACTCTGAGTCACCAGCGTAGCGCCGTAACCGAACGACATGCCTTGCGTCACGGGCATCGCCTGCGCGGTGCCGGGCAGGGTGGCTGTGGCATGGCCGATGACGGCAATCACCCTGGCCCTCGCGGGTTCCAGCCGCAGCCACGCCACCGGAATGTGCAGAGTCATGCCTGGCGGCAGATGAAGCGGATCGGCGACTTTGTTGTAGTCCTGGAGTTTCTGCCAGGGGATGCTCGGTTTCAGGTAACGCCCGGCAAGATCCCAGATTGTGTCGTTGGGACGTACCCGATAGTTCCAGTCGGCAGCCGGCGTGGCAAATGCCGGTGCAAAAAATATAGGGCCGAAAGCGATAGCAAGCGACACAGCAAACAACCAGCGGCGAAGCCGGGACTGCCCCAAAACCTTGCGTGACATAACCTCACTCCTGTTGCGCCCCCAAGCGCTCTGCCGCGCGATCCTTCCAGGCACGCCGAACCGTCCGGATTCGACAGGCCTGATGCGGCACAAAGACGGTGTTATTATCGTGAAGTTTCGGGGAAATTGCTATTTGACCCGTCTATTCAGCTAGTTGGTTATTCAAGCCTGAGAGCAGGGTCTCGACTTCCAGGGCAAAACCGGGCAATTGGGAGAGAGCGTCGTTCCCCTGTTCCGTATGCAGGGACTCAAGCAATTGCTTGCCCCGGGTAAGTAATGCGCCATCGTTAAACAGTTGTAGGGCACCAAGCAGGCGATGCAGGCTCAAGGATGCGGCCGCCGCGTCGTCCATTTCGACGCAACGGTGTAGTTCAAGCAGGTCGTCGCGACTGGCGCTGGAAAAGGCCTGCAGCATTTCGGCGTACAGACCTGCCTCCTCGTTACCGCCGGTCAGTCTGGCCAGCTGTACGGCGTCGGAAGCATGGGGTATATGGGCAAGCGTGGATGCCGGTTGTTCCGGCAACCACTGGCGGATTTTCTGGCTGAGCGGGAGTAGTTGCAGCGGTTTGCTCAGGGTGTCGTCCATGCCGGCGTTGCGGACGCGCACGGCCTCCCCGGCCAGGGCGTTGGCGGTCATGGCGAGGATGGGAAGCCGTCGTTGGCGACCGGTCTCCGCTTCGTACTGGCGCCATGCCATAGCGAGTTCGTATCCGCTCATCAAGGGCATGTTGCAGTCAGTGAGCAGCATCGCGTATTCGTTACCGGTCAGGGCCTCGAAAGCGTCCCGCCCGTTGTCCACCACTTCGCAACTCAAGCCGAGGATCGCCAACTGCCGAAGGATCAGCTTTTGGCTCACCGGATGGTCTTCGGCGACTAGGATGTGCCCGCGATCGACCGGCGCACCAGCCAAGAACAAAGGCAACGGATCGGAGTCCGCTATCGCGCCCGACGATAGCCCCTCACCGGTCTCTTGCAATGTTTTATCGCGCAGCTCGAGTGCGACAAGGCAGGCGCGCACCAGTGACTGCCACTTCAGCGGGTTCGCGCTCAGGGGCACCCGGTCATCCCCCACCGTCGAAGGACCTGCATCGCCGGTAACGGCAATGACATGAGCGCTGATCAGGGACTCACTGTCTTTATCGGCGGGGTCGATAAACAGCAAGCTCGCCGCCATGCCTTCGCGTAACGCTTGCGATGGCATGGCTTGTTCCACCGTCATGCCCAAGGACTTCAGGTGCTCGCTCAATGACCTGGCCGTTTCAGCCGAGCTGATCCTCACGACCGCATGGCGCCCATGTAGTCCGGCGGGTGCGACGACTTCTCGCCGTACTACAGAAAGGCGGACTTCAACTCCCACCGTCGTTCCCACGCCGGGCTCGCTGCTCAACTCGACCGCGCCACCCATGAGTTCGACCAGATGGCGGCAGATGGCAAGGCCCAACCCGGTGCCTCCATAACGCCGGCTGGTCGAGGCCTCAGCCTGGGTGAACGGCTTGAACAGCGTGGCCTGCTTTTCTCCTGGAATACCGATGCCGGTATCCGTGACGCTGATGCGCAAGTGCTGGTGATCGCTCTCGTCGCCAAGCACGACCATGCGCACGGCAATGCTGCCCCGCTCCGTGAATTTGATGGCGTTGCTCAGCAGGTTCAACAGGATCTGGCGTAGGCGAACGCTGTCGCCGCGCAAGATGCCTGCGACGGTGGCATCGATTGCTACATGGATGCCAAGGCCTTTCGTCTGAGCACGCGCCGCCATTACGCTTATGACGTTGTCGACCAATACACGCGGATCGAATGGCGTTTCGTCCAGCCTGAGATCACCCGCTTCGAGTTTGGAAAAATCCAGGATGTCGTTCAGTACTTGGAGCAATATGTCCGCAGAATCCTCAACGGCACGTAGAAGCTCACGCTGCTCAGCGTCGATCGGCGTGCGTCCGAGTAATTCAAGCATGCCGATCACGCCATTCATTGGCGTACGGATTTCATGGCTCATCGTGGCCAGGAAATCCGCTTTTGCCTTCGATGCGCGCTCGGCGACATCACGCGCAATTCGCAGGGCTTCGTTGCGCGCGTTGAGTTCGGTCGTATCGATGAAGTAACCAATCAGCCGCACGCTTCCATCTGGCAACTGCTGCGTCGCAAGCGTCGCGCGAATCCAGCGCAGGCCGTCGCGGCCGAATGCGCGGAAATCGAGCGAGCGTTGCCCCAGGTCGGTGGTGGCGGGGAAGATCAGTCGACCGAAAGAGGCCATATCGTCGGGATGAATGCGGCCTTGCAACACATGCTCTCGAAGCACGTCGCCCGTGCCGAGTAGGTCCACCAATTCCAGACCGAACAGGGCGCGTGCATCGCCAGCGGAAAACGTGAGATGGCGGACCCCCTGTGTGTCTCTGAGTATGGTGAAGACCACCACGGGGATTTGCTGGACGATGTCGCGTAAACCCAGGTCGGTGATCCGCGCGGCGCGTTCCGCGTCACGAAACGCCGTGACATCGATAAGGATGCCAATAGACCCGACGAGTTGCCCACTCTCCGTGTGGATCGGGCGATTCCATAACAGCGCCTGCCGCGGCATGCCGTCGTCGAATGTGTAGTCGATTTCACGAGGGTCGTGCCCATCCGCTGTTCCGCCGAAACCTTCGCCCAAGATCGCCGCCGTCATCGCTTCTGCAGCGGCGGGGTGTTGTCGGTAGTACGCATTCGTGCCTACGATGCGTCCATCGAGGTCGTGGATGGCCACGGGCGCCAGCAACGCGTCCAGGGCGCCTTCGGAAAACGAACGCTGGGCGAGGAGTTCCTCATGCAGGCGCCTGGCCTTACTCACATGGGCCTGCAGCAGCCAGGCAAGCCCCATCGCCACGGCTGCCACTAGGATCAGCAGCACGGCGAGCACAAGCGTAGTGGCGGAAATAGGGGTCGCCTGATTGTTGATCCAGGTGACTCCATACGATGCCTCGAAGGTAGCGATCCCAGGCAACAAATGGGGCAGTGTGGTCGGCATATCGCTCCTCGACGCCGCAGTGCTGACTGAGTTCATGGCAGGTTTTGCTGCGCGTTCATGTTACAATTACGGCCAATTCATGCACAAATCATGCCGTGTGCGAAGATTTATACGCGGTGGTGATGGCTGAGTTATGGGGTGACCATAAACCGTAGGGTGAGGTGCGCAGTGCGGGTCATTATTTCCGACGACCATCCTGTTGTACTGATGGGGTTGAAAGCAGCGCTGCAAAGCTATGGAGACAGGTTCAGCATCATAGGCGAGGCGAGCAATGGCAGGGAGCTGGCCAGCTTGCTGTCACGCGAGCCTTGCGATCTGCTTATCACCGATTTCTCCATGCCGGGCGATCAGCCTTCCGAGGATGGCCTGTCCATGTTGGCCGGGATACGCGAAAATTATCCGAAGCTTTCCATTCTTGTACTCACGATGCTCCGCAATCCCGCTCTGGTGCAAGGCATGCTTGCGATCGGGGTGGGTGGCGTCGTCGACAAGATGGCGATGACCCGGGAGCTGATCCTTGCGATCGATGTCATCTGCGCGGGACGCATCTATCTCAGCGAACGTACGCGTAAACAGATCGAAGAGACGGTGATAGCCAACAACGAGCCTGGGTCGATATCCCCGCGCGAGGCCGAAGTAGTGCGATTCCTGGCCCAGGGCCTTACTGTCTCCGAAATCGCCCGACGCACAGGACGTAGCGTGAAAACCGTCAGCCAGCAGAAGCGCGATGCCATGCGCAAGCTCGGTCTGGACGGCGACAAACAGTTATACGACTACGCCCGCTCCAACGGCCTGTTCTAAGAAAGGATAGCCGCCACTGTACGCCTGTTGTCACCTACGCCTCGACCGCCTCACGCTCATGCATCGCGGCGGCGTGGGCGGCACCTCTGCGAAAAGATGCGTGAAGAGGCACTTTTCAGCCCGTCTAGGACTTTTCTGATTCCAATCGCGAGGCCAGTCGCTCACATTACGAACCACGAGATGTGACGGCATCGTGCCCCATGGCTGAACCAGGAACTCATGCACGTCACACCACGGTTTTCCGCATACCAGGGACGTGTATGTGTCGACGATTACGTCGACGGCAGTCGAGTCCGCATTTGCCCCCGATAGGGCTTGGCTGCTGGGATTTAGTTGTAACCAGAGAGGGGTAGAGCATACGAGATGCCGCAACACTTCTTGCGCACGGCTGACGCCGTCGCAATACCCAGTCATCCTGGTCCAGTCCAGTTGCCGATAAGGCCACTTATGCCTCCCCCTGTACATGAGGGATTGGCGCTTCAGCGCAGCTCATTGCTAGACGTGCTGTGTCGCATTGAAAGCCACCTCCATCTCAGTGCTTCATCCACGCTCGGCGCCAGGGAGGTTGCGATGAGACGTGACCTCCACGAACTGGTGAGCACGGTCGACCCCGAAGACGCTGTTTCGCTCGCCGAAGTTCGTCTACCCATGTTGCGCAGGATTCTATTGGCGGAGTGGGGCGACGCGGCCCTGGGAGATTATGCCTCGCTCGTCATGCTGCGTTCGGTGGACCGCCTGGTTGCGGTGGACCCGAAAATGCGCGATCTGTTTCGTCGGGCTGTGGTGGCGCTGAAGCATCCAACGTAAAGTTGCCTTCCAGGCCTAAACTGGCCCAGCGTTTTCAGCCGACGGTTGTTTCGTCCACAGGTATCTTCACGGAGTCTCCGACAATGGCATCACACGGTATTATCGTATGGCTGATCATCGGCGCAGTAGCCGGTTGGCTTGCCGGATTGTTGGTCAAAGGCGGCGGCTTCGGCCTGATTGTCGACATCATCGTCGGTATCGTCGGTGCGTTTATCGGCGGCTGGCTGGCCGGTGTTCTTGGCATCAGCCTTGGCGGCGGCCTGCTCAGTTCTATCGCTACCGCGACGCTTGGTGCGGTGATACTGCTGTTTATCTTACGCCTGTTCAAACGGGCTTAAGTCGATAGCGGAGTTACAGAAGCGCCGGCAAATGCCGACGCTTCTGTATGCCGTCAATCGAATCACAGAATGACTTTACGAGGCAAACGGCTAGCGGCGATGGAGCTCCTCCCCTCGGTCAGGCATCTTGATGCGGAATATCGCGATGTGCTTCGATGCGTATGCGCCCGCCGTGACATGATGCGTATGAGGGCGGTGGCGGCCAACTGGCGGAGAGTGCACTTGATGCGCAAGTGCTTCAGCCTGGCTGCGGCCAAGGTCATACGCCAACGCGGCTGATAATTCATCGGTGTGACGCCACCACCATTGTGCGTCACGATACGGCCGTCCCTGAGCTACGCGACCAGTGTGCCGAACGCGATCGGCTAGGCCGCCAGATTGCTCGCGGTGCAAAAGGGCTTGCCCCACGCGAGCAGAAGGCATCAGTCCCGCAGAACTTCGGTTCTGCGGGACTCTTTCTTTTTTGACTCGCGAAGGAGCGCACGCTTTATCGCTGTCGAATCGAGGCCGCGAACCGCTTCGGTGAAATTCCGACAACTCGGGTGAAAGCGGTGCTGAACGCGCTTGGTGATTGAAATCCGACAGACAGCCCGATTTCACCAATACCGCTCGTACCGAGTCGCAGTGCGTCCTTTGCCAGCGCCATACGCCAATGCTGCAAGTATTCGACGGGCGCCATCCCGACGGTTGTACGAAAACGAACGGCAAAAGCGGAACGTGAGACGCCGCAAAGCCGAGCCAGGTCGGCTACGGTCCAGTCCTTCTGCACGTCACGGTGGACCGCTGAGAGCGCACGCGCCACTATCGGGTCTTTTAGACCCGCGATCAGCCCCGAGTGCTGCGGCTGCGCAGAAAGTCGGGCACCGCGCAGAATTTCCACCAAGATCAATTCCATTAGACGTGCGACGACGAATTCGCTGCCGGGCCCTGGGTGCGAGGACTCTGCTTCGTTCATGTTCATCAGGGCGCGAATGTGCGGCGAGGACGTGTCGTTTCCGGGGATGTGAACCAGCGAAGGGAGCAAGCCCGTCAACAGGGTCTCGTTTGCCGTATCGAACAGAAATCGGCCACCGCGAAGGGTGACCGGCGACTTCGCACCGCTGCCGACTCGCAGTGTCGTCTTTTTCGTCCGGGCGACTGCCACCTCGCTCTCGATCGGTTCGATCGAGAGGTCCGAGTTGAGCACGAAGGGTGCATCAGTTCGAACGAGAACAAAGTCGTTGGCGCGCAAACGCAAGGGCGGCACGCGCGGACGAACCAGCTGGCACTCTCCGCGTGACAGCCAGCAGAACAGGAGATCGTCCCGCTTCCGAAACGATACCGCCCATGCTCCACGCCCCTCGATGCCACCCCACAGGGTGGCACGCGGTCGAAGCAGGCCGATCAGATCGAGGAAAGGATCCATATTTGGACGAGAGAAAAAGTTTTACGCATATTTAGCTATCGACCGTACTTATACCGCAGTCTACGATGACTGGGCAATCAGCGGGCCCGCCGTATCGGACCTGTTCATCGACACTCTCCGTGGATTCAAGTCATGCTGAAAGAAAAACGTGTCGTCGTTCTTGGCGGGTCTCGCGGCATCGGCTTCGCCGTGGCCGAGCAGGCCGCGCTCGAAGGAGCCAGTATCGTCATCGTCGCCAGTCAGCCCAAAAGCGTCGCCGATGCGGTGGATCGACTCCCAAAAGGTTCCGCCACAGGCCGGGCCGTGGATTTGAAATCGGCGAATGCCACGAGACAGCTCTTCGCAGAACTGGGTGAGTTCGACCACCTGGCCTATACCGCGGGTGAGCCGCTTCCGTTTGGTTCACGCGTCATGGACACCGACCTGGCGGCCGCTCGCGAATTCTTCGAGTTGCGTTATTGGGGCGTGCTCGCTGCGGTGCAGGCGGCAAGTCCCCATATGCGATCCGGCGGCTCGATTGTCTTGACTGGCGGGACTTCGGCACGGCGCCCGCCAGCGGGCTTTGCCTTTGCGGCGAGCATTTGCGGGGCTATCGAGTCGCTAACGCGGGCCCTTGCCATCGAACTCGCCCCCATCCGGGTCAACGCGGTCGTGCCCGGAATGGTCGTCACCGATCTCTGGTCCGGAATTCCGACCGAGACGCGCGAACACATTTTCCGCGAAACTGCTGCGAAGCTGCTCGTGAAGCGAGTTGGGATACCTAACGATCTCGCTGAGGCCTACCTTTCGTTCATGCGAGGGGGCTACACGACTGGTCAAGCTGTGGTCGTGGACGGCGGTGGAACCCTCGTGTAGTCGTTCTGCGATGGCGTGGAATGCGTCCGTCAGGCCGGTAGCTTGCCTCGATCGTTCGCGCGAGGAGAAGTCGACCCCGTCCTGCATTAGTCGGGTACGGTGCGGCTGTCTGCGCTGATCGAGACGGGTGGTCGCGTTAACGGTTACGTCGAGTGGGTCGCTGATAAGGATCGCATCCTAGATCGCCTGTCGCTGGCTGAGCTTCGCGCGATGGGTGTGGGTGTCGACAAGACCCCGTATGGGGTGAAGTTGACCGCTAAGGACCGGGTTCTGGTAGTTACCTCGTGGCCCATCGATCAGCCTGACCGGATCAGCAACGCGCAGATCGAGGCGATACGGCGTGGCGCGGTTCCCGTGCCGGAGCCGATTGCAGGGGAATCGACGGCCGGGGCGAAAGGCGGGGCGGATAGCCATGCGCGCGTGGGCTCGGTCGACTCCTTGACGTGGGCCGAGAAGTAGGCAAATAGCGTGCCTGAGCCTCTTCCACAATTTTACATAATATACATTATGCGAAGTGATGAGCATCCCATCGAGGGGGCGTCCTACCTCGATACCCCATTATTGGCTGGGGGTTGGAGCACCTCTGCGTTTTCTTAGGATCAGCCAACCAGCGAGCACCAGCATGAGTACCAGCAACGCTGATCCCGCTGCAATCAAAGTGAGCGGATGCACATGGAGTCGCCCCATCCGCTTGGTGAACCATTGCCACCAAAGCGGCCGCGCGGCGGCATCGAAATTCGGATCGGGACACTGATGGCCGAAGTCACCTGCCCACTGCACGTAAGCGCCATGCTTGACATAAAGCTGCCACGCCTGCCGAAGATTGGCGATGGGATCGCGGCCGTCGATCGCTTGGGGTGGCGCCTCGTTCATCCAGTGCGCCGCGTGGCACAAAATGGCGGCATAGGCCTGCGAATGGGACGGTACGAGCTGCGCGGCTTTCAAGGCATCGTCGTAAGCGATGTACCAGCGCAGGTTGTCCTGATCGGGTACCGTGTAATTCGCCTTCAGGCGTGCCAGTTCGCTGGATGACACGCCAGGGAAGTCGGGTGTTGCCTTGTCTTTATAGAGCGCGGAATCATGATCAAGGATTTCGCCGTGCTCGACGCGCGTCAGCAACGCAAGCTGGTACCACGCGGCAGCCTTTGCCACGTCAGAGCCGCCGTTTTGCGTCTGCTCGTGGGCAGTTGCATAGGCCTGAATCAAATCGTGCTGGGTCTTGAGGTTTTTGCTCAGGCCCGTGTCGAAGGATGCGTCATACTTATTGATGGGGGTGACCATCGCCGCATCCGCATAGGCTAGAGCATCTTGATAGCGCCCTTCCCTCACTAGCCGCTTGGCGAGTACGGAGCGTAATTCGGCACTTTGGAAATCCGTGATCGGGCCGGTGGAGCTCGAATGATCTGGTGGTAGCGTCGCCACGACGCTTTGCAGTTCCGCCGTGGTCAGCACGCGCTCCCCAAGATAGAAGGTTAGATCGTAGGACTGCTCCACCCGGTACGTTCTGTTGCAGGCAACGAGGTCACGCAAGGCGGGGATAAACTCGCCCCGCACCCGCTCAAGCTGCGTCATTTCCGCACACGCCGCAGATTCGTTGAAGGGCGATAGGCCATCGGGATCGGGCGTGGCCGGGGACTTTGCCAGCACCTTCCTGTATGCAGCCTCGGCCTCCGCCAGCCTGCCATCGGCGACCAGCATCTTGGCTTTAAGCCACCAGGCGAGCGCAGTGTCCTGCCCATCGACAAGCGCGTGTACGAAATCCATGTCACCCGTGCGATAGGCCAGCGCGGCAAGGCGGTCCGGCCACGCTATTCTATCTTTGGGCCATTGCTTTGCCGTGCGCACGATAAGATCCATCGTGCCGTTGTCCATGTTGCCATAGAGGTGGCCACCAGGCACGTAGACGTATTCACGCACGCGACCGTCATCATTGTATTCAAGGGCATAGGCGATCAACAGGCGTTGCCCTAGCGGAATGTTCTCCACTTTCGCCATGCCATCTGGATCCTGGTAGAGCGCCTGAGCCACCCACTTGAGCGACTCCACGCCTTCGACCGAACCACGCGTCGCCTGCTCCGCATACAAGCCTATGGTCGAACTCAGGTCGCCGGCCGCGCGCCGCAAGCGGGCCTGATCGCCGAAACTTGCCACAGCCAGACCATCTGGATCAGGCACGCCGGCTCGCGCCAGCGTACGCGTAAGCACGAATGCCTTTTCGGCGAGTGCGGCATCGCCAGGATTCATGCGCAATGCATAGCTGCGACCGAGCATGTACGCAGCAGTCACGCCGCGCGGCGCCTTTGACGCATCCGGCAGTTCGACTACCGCCTGGAAACGGGGAATGGCCCTCTCAAGCGCCGCGCGCTGTTCCCTATCCATCGGCCCGGCCGTTGGTGGCTTGGGCCAGCTCGCATCGGGCTTCCGCTCGATCACGGCAGGATGCGCGGCATGAAAATCCACGGCGGCGGCCGCGTAGAGCCGAATCGCATCGGGCAGGTCCGTGCCGAGGGCATAGGCGGCATCTCCGCTGGGCGCCGACTGCATCGCCTTGAATTCAGCGGCGTACTGATCGGGTACCGCGATGAGCTTGACCTGCTGTTCCCGGCCTTCGTCACGCTGTTTGTTTTGCTTCATTTCGTCGTCGAAGGATCCCGCCGCGGAGAGCCGGATCGCGTCCATGCCACGTGACAACGCGTAGTCGTCGACTTCAACGACGTGCAGATGATCATCCCGCGCGGGAAGCAAATGCACAGCTTCGAAGACAAATCCATTGTATGGCCGATACGCAAGAAAACCGTCCGGAAGGGACGGATCGTCCGCGGCCGCGGCGCCTCCCGCGCAACCGATGGCCAGCGCAAAAGCCGCCACGCGGCGACGCCAGCCGCCGCGTCGGTTCAAAGCGAAATCATGGCTCAAGACCTCCCCCTTACCAATTTGGCGCGGTCAATATCCGCTTGCCCTTGAAACTCAAAACGCTTTGCAGGTCGCTCCATGGAATCCGGACCGTAAATCCGCCGATTATTTCGTCCGCGGACAAGGCCGACTGGTTTACCCGAATGGAAAACGGGTTGCCGGGGAGCCAGTTGGAAGGGTCCGTCGCGACACGCTCGATCGCATTCGGCGATGGATGCCAATTTTCACGGTGACTCAGCGCCTGTTTTAGCACCTCCTGCTCGACGCGTTCGGTCAACAACCGCTTCCAGTCGTCCCCTGCAGAAAACAGATCCGAGGCCCGCAGCAGATGCACATCGCCGCGCATCATCACGACGTTGTACTGAGTCTCGGACATGAAGTGATCCTGCGGCAAATCATTGAAAGGCCCCTGCCCGTACGAGATGACCAGGTTCGGCCTGAGGCCACGGCAGGTGTCATCGCGGTCCTCCGACACCGTTATCAGCAAGATACTGGCGACGGAGACATGTGGCTCCCGATAAATGTCCCCCTTTCCGCCCTGACAAACGGAAGCCTTTGCCGGGCCACCGATGAGCTTTGCAAGCAGGGCATTCCAGGCCTGCACGTCCGACCAGGCAAGGTTTGGCGAAAGCGATTTGGAATCGATCTGCGGAATCGACGATTCCGACCAGAACGGCAAGCCACCCGCTGGATCCGGGGTGGTCTCGTAGGAACTTCTGACGAAATACGTAAAAAGAGAGGGTTTGTCTTGATGTGCAACCAGCCATAACAACCGATCGTCACGCCTACGGATCAGTGCGCTCAGGCACCGCACATTCCCTGGAGAGTAGTCCTCATCAGCAAAACCGCAGGCCGTCGCCCTGTAGCGCAACCAGGCCCGCTGGTCGGCGCGTAGCGCGGATTGGCCTTCAGGCGAAAGCCGATTCATGGCTTCACCGTAATCTTCGTTGAGTTTGGCGTCCTGGCTCGGCAATTCCGAACAAACGGCTTTGTCGATGTTGGAGGTGGCCGCTGTGCAATTGGTTCCCAACGTATAGCCACTATAACTTGAAGCGATAAATATCATCGCGGCGAGAGAACAGCGTCTTACCCAGCGCTTCACGTCGTTCATCACTTCCCCTGTGGATTTGGAGCGCGGCATCGTACAGATGGATCGAAGAATGCCCTTATTCCGAATGATTTCAAATAGGGATGACGGCTATCGGCAAAATAAATGGCAGCCTTGGGGCCTTGAGCAGCACTGCCCTACCCCTATAACCTGCCCAAATCGCATGCGCGGACGCCTTCATCGAAATGTCCGCCTTGAGTCGAAAGCGGACGTTCGACATTTTATTGGATAGTTAGATCACCCTCATGTACTCCGCAGCCCATAACCATCTTAGATACCGTCGATTTCGTCGAACTTGCGGCCGAGCGAGAACGGTTCATAGGATTCCCCATCTATACTTGATCAATTAGTTGAGAAGCAGATTAATGGCGGATGTCACATTCGCCGAACCACTACAGAATGCGGCGTCACCGGGGGAGCTATTGCACTGCAGAGAACGGATTTTCAGGCCCTCGGCCGTATAGGCGGCACGCGTGGCGGGAATGTCTCGAACACCTTTGCAGCTCGCGTCTCCGCCAAGACCCGAGAACCAGGCAAAGGGTGCGAGCCACGTCACGTCGGGATCGTTCTCGATGGCGGTAAAGAACCTCTGGGTCGGGTCAAGGTCAACCAAGTCGCAACCCTGCATGGCGCCGGGGACGACAATATACTTCTTGCCGGGCGCGTACTGCTTGAGTGCGGCGAAGGTTCGCGACCACTTGCCGTCGTCGTCGCCGTATTCATCGAATCCGACCCAGTCAAGCATCTTCATGCCAGCGAAGAACCGGTCAAACCCTTCGCCCGAGAGAATCGAGGCAATGGGTAGGCTGGCGGTATGGCTGTCCTGGCGAACGGCATTCATACCGTTAACGAAGCTCGGATTCGCCTGGCCATTCACATCGTTCAAGCAGGTGCTTGGGCCGTTCGGTTCGTCCACGATATACACGGCAATGACCGTGCTGTGTACTGGGTCACCCGGAATCAAATAGCCTTGATCAACCATCGCCTGCGATAGCGACGCCCAGGATGCCGCTGCTCCCGGATCGTTGTTCCAGCAGCTGATATCGCCATTGCTGGCCCTCACGGCCTGGAACACAAATGGATAAGCCGGAACGATCGCGTGCACATGAGCTGCTTTTGCCGCCGCAAGCTTTTCGAGCACCTGCGACTGCGTTACCGCCCTCCCCGAGGGCGAGGTGTCACCCGGCCACGCCATGATCGCATATAGGTTGCTATGGCCCTTCATTTCGTTGAAGCCGATATCGGAAGGCGGTGACGTCAACGTATTCACGGTGTCGCCAGCAAAGTATCCGAAGTATTTCTGAGTCGCAGTCCCCGCCGTAGCGGCCAAGCTTAGCGTCAGCCCTGCCAGTAGCGTGACAAGTCGATTGATTTTCACAATGCTGAGTCCTTGGGATCGACGCATGCGTTACGAAGGAATGACGCCGAAATTGCTGATCATGCAGCCGCCATTTACCACGTCGTATTCAATATGCATCTTCCCGCCCATGGCTTTCGCGGCGAGGACCATGGCGACAAGTCGGTTCTGTCGATCCTGGGATTCGCTTGCGTTGAACATGAGTTGGCCGTTTCCACAGGTGGATGGCGTGTACCAAAGGACGACACCCTGAGGTGCGGGGTAGTCCTGAACAAGCCAACCGCTGACAGGTGCATCGAATCCCGTTACGGCGTTCGCGCCGCTAGCGAATGCAGCAGCAATGACGAGACACGCGGATATGGCTGCTCGGCGGATATTTTTTTTCATGGCGGACCCCAGATTTTTTGCCAAGATTGGCCCGGGGATCATCATGGAAGGGAATCGACCGAGTATGTAGGCGGCGTCCTGTCTGGTTGTAGGGGATGCCCTACAAACTCATGTTGGGCCAAGTGCGCGGTGTTCGTATCCACTGGACGGAAACGCACCCTGAGAACGGTATATGGATAGGGATCTCCCCGCTTGGAGTGAACTCCCGACGCCGTGCCGGCATCCCCTCTTCCCTGCCCTGATGTGGTTCCACCCCTGTCTCCTGTTGCAGCATTCTCTATCCGCCGACTTGCTCAGCAAGTGACCGGAAGATTGGCGAATTCGGCGATCTGCCGACGATCGCCAATGATGGCGACAAGTGTGGAGATCCGGACGTCAACAAGCTTTGAGAAGAACAAGACCCCCGTTGCGAAGGCTATCAGCCCTCCGTGACGGGGGGACATGATTGCCCTTGCGAATACTGATTTTGCAGCAGCGAGGTAGAAGCAAACCCGGCAGCCTTGAGGCGCCAAGTATCAGGGCCGCCCCGCTGTGCACGTGGGGAGCCGAGAACATGGCGTAGATGAAAGCATTTCTTCAGTCGCGTACGCTTGGTCATATATGTCATCGCCCTCATCGAGCGGATGGGTGACGCCGTCAATTCGAAACGCAGAGCAGACCAAGTCATGATTATTCGCCCCGCCGTCCCCGGAGACTTGCCAGCCCTCCGTGAGCTCTTTCTGCGGTCTCGGTCGGCGACATTCAGCTGGGAACTGTCCTCGTCGTTGGCACTAAGCGACTTCGACAACCAGACCGCTGGTGAATGGCAGCTGGTCGCGCTCGAAGGCGGCCGGCCCGTGGGTTTCATTTCCGTTTGGGAACCTACCCACTTCATCCACCACCTGCACGTCCACCCGCAGTTTGCCCGCCGCGGCATCGGTCAGGCGCTCCTGCGGGCCTTGCCGGGCTGGTCAACCACACGCTATCAGCTCAAATGTGTGCGACTCAATACGACGGCTCTCGCGTTTTACCACGCTAACCAGTTCGCACGGGTAGGCGAAGGCAACGATGGCGCTCAGGATTACCTGCTGCTCGAATCCCCCTGCGATGTGTGTCCTATACAGCGGTAGAAGCGCCGGATGCGTTCGATACGGCGCGCAATGTGGCGCAGCAACCCGTGTGCCTGGAAGGCATTGACGACCTATTTCAGCGGAAGGTAAAGATCACAGACCATCTCGGGTACCGGCGCATGCGGAGGCAGCGAGAAATGACGCTGGCAGTAGATCGGAAAATCCCGTGCTTCCTCGCCACTGTTCGGCAGCCAGTCGCGATAAAGGTAGAGCGCCGCGGGTTCGAGGTTGTTCGTATTCTGGACGACGCGCAGCACTGCGCAACGTCCGCCGGGAATGACACCTGGCTTCACGTCCGTGTCGTCCACATCGATGAGTCGATCGGTCCCCACGCACAGGTCCATGCTGTAGTCGGCTGGGTTCGCGGGCATGCGCTCGGAACGGAAGATGTTGAAGGTCGGGCTCGTCGAGGGCGATAAACCAGCCGCTTTGCGCCAGGCGATGAACCGCTCGATGGTCTCCGGTAGTCGCTCCCGGTCGCCGCGATGCTCGAAGATCGCAACCGGCGTCGGAAGGACCTCGCGAATCGTTACATCGCCGGGTTCATACGTTATTTTCATGAGTGTGTTCCTTGCGTGGTCGAGAGGACCGAAGGTGGTAAGCCACGGGGCCCAATCAGGGGATTTCCGGAATGACGAAGGCGATTGCCCGAGCCGCTGTCGAAAGGCGCGGGCGAAGGCGTCCGGTGCGTCGTATCCGGCTTCGATGGCGATATCCGTGACGCTCTGGGCGCCCGAATGAGCAAGCTGGAACGAGGCACGACGCATCCGGGCAAGCTGCACGTAACGATGCACCGGGAGCCCGAAACTGGCTTTGAATTGCCGGTGGAAATGAAACTTCGAGAAAGCGGCCACGCCGCTCAGCGTGTCGAGGCCCAGATCGTCGTCCAGATGTCCGTCGATGTAATCCAGCACCCGTTGCATCCTGAGATGGTAGTTTTCCAGCGTCGTCGTCATCACTCGTTCCTGCGTGCCGGGGAACAGTTTCCCGCAGAGGTCCGGGTCGTGCTCGACCGATCTTGCTGTCTTGCCGGACCTCCTATCGCCCCACTCTAGCCCACCCCAGTGACGGCTACCCCGGATTGAATATCTGAACCGACGGGGCTTTAAATTCGCCATGCCATCCACATGTCGATCCCAGCGCTATCGCTAACCCGCCCGTCAAGGATATGAAATGAACGCCACGCAGAAAGTTGCCCTCGTCACCGGCGCCACCCGCGGCATCGGCCAGGAAACCGTCCGCCAGCTCGCCGAGGCCGGCGTCACCACCCTGCTCGCCGGCCGCGACCCGGCACGCACCCAGGCCGCCGCGGACAAGCTCAAGGCCGAAGGCCTGCCGGTCGAGCCGATCGTGCTGGACGTTACCAACGCCGATACCATCCAGAAGGCCGTTGCCGAGGTGAAGGCGCGGTTCGGCAAGCTCGACATCCTGGTCAACAACGCCGGCATCGTCGTCGATGACTTCGGCAAGGCGCCGTCCGAACAGACCCTGGATGCATGGCGTGAGACGTTCGATACCAACCTCTTCGCGGTCGTCGAAGTGACCAAGGCGTTTCTCCCGCTACTCAAGGCGGCGCCCGCGGCTCGCATCGTCAATGTGTCGAGCCAGCTGGGCTCGCTGACGCTGCACGTCGATCCGACCTCGCCGATCTACAACTTCAAGGTCCCCGCGTATGACGCGTCCAAGAGCGCACTCAACTCGTGGACCGTCCATCTCGCCTACGAACTGCGCGACACGCCGATCAAGGTCAATGCCGTCCATCCTGGCTACGTGCAGACGGACATGAACGGCGGCCAGGGCGAGATCGACGTGCCGACGGGTGCGAAGAGCAGCGTCGGCATGGCACTGATCGGTGCCGATGGCCCGACAGGAAGCTTCACCTATCTTGGCAAGACGCTTCCCTGGTAATCCATCACGGGCCGCTCATGGGAGCGGCCCGATCTCGACCCATACGTACAGGAATCGAACCCATGACGACCTACGTCGTGTTTACCCGCGAGCGAACGACCGATCCGGCGGAACTGAAGATCTATGGCGAGAAAGCCGGTCCGGCAGGCCAAGGACATCCGATAACGCGCCTCGCCTTTTACGGCGACATCGAGACACTGGAAGGCAGCCAGGTGGAAGGCGCGGTCATTCTCAGCTTTCCGTCGAAGGCGGATGCGCTGGCCTGGTACAACAGCCCGGCCTATCGCGAAGCACGCGAGCACCGCTTCAAGGGCGCCGACTATCGGATTTTCATGATCGAAGGCGTGGACAGTTAATCCTGGGTGCGGACTACCGTCCGAGGTGCGGAACGATTTAGTGGCAGCTACGCCGTCTTGCGGTCAGGTGAGCCATTAGCGCAGCCATCAGCAGCATGGCTGCGCTGGCCATGAAGGTACTCCGGTAACCGTGGCTGTCGAACAGCAGGCCACCCACCGTGGAACCCCACGCGATGGAACACTGGACGACGGCAACCATCAAGCCACCGCCTGCTTCCGCGTCGTCGTCGGCGAAGGTCTGCGCGAGCCAGCTCCACCATCCGACGGGTGCCGCGGTGGCGAACAGTCCCCACAGGGCTAGCAGCGCAGCCACCGGCCACAGTCTCGCACCGAAGAAGACCAGGGCGAGTGCGATGACCGCCATGAGTACGGGAATGGCGGTCAGGCTGCGATAGAGCCCACGCTTGAGGAAGGCACCGATGAGCACCGTGCCGACGAAGCCTGCCACGCCTATTCCCAGCAGGACCAAGGCCAGCGCCGGAGCATCGACGTGCGCGACCGTCTCCAGGAACGGGCGCACGTAGGTGAACAAGGCGAACTGGCCCATGAAGAACACGCCGCAGGCCGCCATGCCCAGCGCGACCGCGCGGCGCTTGAACAGGGCGAACACGTTGACGTGGGGTGCGACGCGTTCGGCGGACATGTTGGGCAGGCTGATCCACTGCCAGCCCAGTGCGATCGCGGCCACCGGCAGCAGGCAAAGGAACGCGCCCCGCCATCCGATCACCGCGCCAAGGTAACTGCCCAGCGGCGCCGCGACGACCGTCGCCAACGCGTTGCCGCCATTGAAGATGGCCAGGGCCCGCGGCACATGTTCGGCCGGCACCAGGCGCATCGCCGTGGCTGCCGACATCGACCAGAAGCCGCCGATCACCACGCCGATCAGGGCGCGTCCGAACATGTAAACCGGGTAGTTCGGTGCGAGCGCGACCACCGCCCCGGACACGGCCATCAACGTGGTCAGTGCCAGCAGCAGGCTCTTGCGGTTCATGGCGCCGGCAAGCCGGGAAATCGACAGGCTCGTCAGTACCGCGAATGCGCCGGAGATGGCGATCCCGTAGCCGGTCAGTCCCTCGCTGACCCGAAGATCCGTCGCCATGGGCGTCAACAGGCTGACCGGCATGAATTCCGAGGCGATCAGCGCGAACACGCACAGCGTCATGGCGAACACGCCGCTCCAATGAGCGGGACGGCTGTCCGTCTCGAACGGGGAAGATGCGGTAATCGAAGAGGAATGCATGGTGGCGCCATTCTGACTTGACGCCACTTCGATGATTAGCCCGTGAATCCTTCTAGGGCTTATCAATTTTTCTCATCAACGCCTTGATCCCCAGGGGCGTTACGGCTGTAGCACCGTGTCCGATCCCGTCGTCGACGCGTTCGCCACCGAACCCAGCGCCGGGTCCGTCCGCGACGCCCGCCCCGTTTCCCTGTGCCCCGCCAGACGCCGCAGGAATCGCGGGTCGTGGTCGCTGGTCACGCTGAAGTCGAACCAATGGTCGCTCGATACGATCTCCCAGAGGCTCTCGACACGGCCGCCGGGTAGCAGGAGGTGGCGACGCGGCGGCTGATGGGTGTAGTCGTCGCTGGGCGTGACCGTCACGACGCATGTGGCGTTGCCTTCGTTGGTGATGACCAGGCGCAGAAGCCCGTCGAGTCCACCTGTCGCCAGACGCACCTCGGGCTGGGCATGACGGCCACGATCGCCCGCCGCAGGCTGGCTGCCCGCGAACTGGCGGAGGAATCCATTCGGACCCGTGACGGAGAGGTCATAGGCATTGCCGCTGTACAGGCTGGTCCAACTGTCGGCGAGCGACTTGCCGGCCTCCACCGTGTACGCCCACGGACCATCGGTCCTTGCCGGGGAGAACACATGGAAGAAGGCTCCGCTCCTTCCCTGGTTGATGAACTCCAGCCGGTAGCGCCCTGCGGCGACGTCCACCCTCCCCTGTACGTCCAACGCGTATGGCAAGGCACGGGCGGGTCGCTGTCCCGGTTCCTGTCGCGGCATGCGCTGGTCGGACGGCGGCGTCGGACGCAGTTCCTGATGAGCTTTCTGGTCCGGCTCGTAACCGCTCGTGCCGGGCAGGCTCGGTGCGTCGGCATCGTGCCGCGAGAAGTCGAAGGCGCGAGTGAGATCGCCGCATACCGCACGGCGCCACGCGGAGATGTTCGGCTCGTGCACGCCGAAACGTTGCTCCAGGAAGCGGATGATCGAGGTGTGGTCGTAGGTTTCCGAGCAGACCCACCCGCCCTTGCTCCAGGGCGAAACCACCAGCATCGGCACGCGAACACCTAGCCCATACACGCCGGCGACGAACCCGTTACCGCCGGGATAAAGCTCGCCCTCCGTGGTCACGGTCGACAATCCCTGCTCTCGCGAGGCCGGCACATAGGGCGGCACCACGTGGTCGAAGAAGCCGTCGTTCTCGTCGTAGGTGATGAAAAGCGCGGTCTTGCTCCAGACCTCGGGATTCGCGGTCAACGCGTCGAGCACGCCGTCGAGATACCAGGCGCCATAGTTGGCGGGCCAGCTCGGATGCTCGGTATACGCCTCCGGTGCCGCGATCCACGAGACTTGCGGCAGGCGGTCCGCGAGCACGTCTTCGCGCAGGATGGCGAACGGCGACTGGCCCTTGGCTATCTCGGTACCGGTACGCGCCTTCTCGTACAGCGCATCGCCCGGCTGGGCGTTACGGTACTTGTCGAAGTACAGCAACGAATTGTCGCCGTAGTTACCGATATACGGATTCGACGTCCACCCCCAACCGCCGGCGGCATCCAGGCCCGTGCCAATGTCCTGGTAGATCTTCCAGGACACGCCCGCCTGCTCCAGGCGCTCGGGATACGTGGTCCAGTCGTAACCCTTTTCCGCATTGTCCAGCACCGGGCCGTCGCCCTTGCCGTCATTGCCCACGTAACCGCTCCACATGTAGTAGCGGTTCGGGTCCGTGGAAGACAACATGCTGCAGTGATACGCATCGCAGATGGTGAACGCGTCGGCCAGCGCATAGTGGAACGGAATGTCTTCCCGCGTCAGGTACGCCATCGTGGTCGTGCCCTTGGCCTGCACCCAGCCGTCGTAGCGCCCGCCATTGGCTGCGGCGTGCGTGTCGTTCCAGCCGTGCGGCAGGTCTTCGAGAAACTGCAGGCCGAGATCCTCAGCGACGGGACGGAACGGCAGCAGATAGTCATCGGTCGACGCCGCATAAGGCTGCTGCCAGACCGACCTCCCGCTCGCCAGCATGAAGGGCCGCGGGTCACCGAAGCCGCGCACGCCGCGAAGCGAACCGAAATAATGGTCGAACGAGCGGTTTTCCTGCATGAGGATCACCACGTGCTCGACATCGGCGAGCGTACCCGTGCGCCGCGATGCCGGTATCGCCAGCGCCTTCGCGATCGACGGCGGTAGCACCCCCGCGGTGAAAGCGGCGCCGGCCGCGCCAAGTGAAAGCTTGAGGAAGTGCCGCCGATCCTGAGACGTCATGTTTGCCCTTTGCGCGGAAGCGGGGACATGCCTTGCATTCCCCGCCCTCCACTATTGCGTTGCCCCTGGGCGGACGAGTGTCGCGGCGGAATATGACAGGTTCGTGCCAGGAACCTTCCGCGAAGACACATGACGTCGAATCTGCGGACGCCGTCGCAAACCGTGCAGGCCTGATCGCTGGTCAGAAGTCGTAACTGACCGACAACCGCGCATAACGCGGCTGCTGGCGGATCGTCACCGTGCGATACAGCGGATTGATCAACTGCGGGCTGAGCTCGCTGTACGGCGAAAGCTGCAAGGGGCGCTGCTCGTTGGTCAGGTTGAAGATGTTCGCGCTGAAGCTGAGCTTGTGATCGGCGAAGGCCGGACTGTACGTCGCGCCGATGTCCAGTTGCCGCGTCCACGGTAGCCTGCCCTGCTTGCCCGGTGCCGACGGCTCGCCGTTGCAGAAGTGGTAGAGGCTTCCGTACGACAGCGGATCGGTCCCCTCGGCACCGTAGAAGCCCAGGCAATGCTTCGGGCTGCCGGAGATGATCGCCAGGTTCGCCGACACCAGCCACTCCGGATCGATCTGGTAATAACCGTAGAGCTTGATCTGGTGCGTGTGATCGTTGTTCTGCGGCCCGTTGGCGAACTGCATGATCGACGCGCCGTCCCAATCGTAGCTGGTGGATGCGTTCGCCTGGCTCACATCCGAACGTAGCTGACCCTCGGTATTGCCGTAGCTCCGCGAGAACACATAGTCGAACTTGGCGTACCAGCGACCGTCGAACGGATGCTCTAGCAGCGTTTCCAGGCTGTAGTACTGTCGCTTGAGCTTCGGGAAGCCGAGATCCGCATTGCTCATCGGTACTTCCACGTAGTTCCCGCTCGCGTCCACCAGCGTGAAGGTGTTCGCGCGGCCGGGATTGATCAGGAAGCAGCTGTTGCTGGTGGAGGCGTCGTAGCCGAGCGAAGCGGCCTTGGCCAGCACCGCGTCGCGGTCGCAGTAATCGTCGATGGCGTTGCGCAGGCTGCGGTACATCAGCTTCGCGCCATAGACCCACGACGGACCCGCCGTTTTCGTGAAGCCGAGGATGTACTCGTCCTGCTTCTCGGCCGTGAGCCCCTTGGCCGTGGTCATCTTCGGGTCGGGCTGCTGGCCGTAGAGGTTCAGGCCCGACACGGGACCGGACATCGCGGTCAGGCCGGTGGGCGTGCCGTCGCTGGCGATGCCGCTGTACGTGTAGTACTGGACGGTGTTGGTCGTCGCCGCGGCCGAGTTGAGCGCCGGATTCAGCGGCAGGCCGAGGTAATAACGGCCGGCGTTGCCATAGACCTTGAAGCTGGCGTCGCCGAGCACGTCCCAGCTGAAGCCCAGGCGAGGCGCCCATTGCGGCTTGGTCTGCGTGATATAGGCCTGGCTGGCCGAGTCGTAGTTGGTGAACTGGTCGTTGCGCAGGCCCAGCTGCAACAGCAGGCGATCGTTCACCTGCCACTTGTCTTCGATGTATTGCGCACGCTGCGTCGAACGGACGGTGGCGATCTGGCTATAGGTGTTCTTCTGGACGAAATAGCCTTCCGCGCCATTCGGAAAGTCGCCCGTGGCACCCACGCCGAGGTCGGAATTGATGGGCACGTCCGGCAACGACTGGCTATACGACCACGTATAACCCGGTCCCGAGGACTCGCTGCCCTGGTCGGAGGCCTTGGCCGTCAGGTTGTCGATGCCCACGCTGATCGTGTGCGAACCGATGGCGTAGGCGAGATCCAGCCGTGTGTTGGTGGTGAAGTTGCCTCGGTTGGGGTCGCTCAGGCCGTCGGTGGTCTGCGCGTTGCCGATGGGCACGCCACCGTTCAGCGCGGGGTTCTGGTTCACGTCACCGTCGATGTACGTAAGGCTGCCGTCGTAATTCGCCGGCGCCTGGTAGGACCGCGTATGCATCTTGCCGTACTCGGCGGTGAGCGTCAGCGCGTCGGTGATGTAGCTGGTGAACTTGCCGCTCCACAGGTCGCCGCCGTTCTTCTGCCGGTCGGCGTCGTTGACGAAGCCGCCACGCTGCTTCGCGACATAGTCGTAGTCGTAGTACGTGCCATTGGTCTCGGTCTTGTCGGAGGCGCCGGTCAGCTCGAGGATATTGCTGTCGGTGATGTTCCAGTCGAGCTTGGTATACCAGCGCGGCATGGTGCTGCGCGATTTCTCGAACGAGTTGCTGGCCTCTTCGTTGGCGATCGTCTGCGTATCGTGACGCTCGACCTCCGCCGCGACGAAGACGTACAGCTTGTCCTTGATCAGCGGGCCGCCCGCATACACCGATGCCGTGCTTCCCGTGTCGCGATTGCCGCGGTTGTAGGCATACAGGTTGCCGGCCTTGGCGGACTGCGGCACGCCGCTGGCGTAGTAGTCGTTGGCACCCTTGGCACGGGCGAACTGCGGCTCCCACAGGAACTGCACGCCGTAGTGCCAGGTATTGGTGCCGCGCTTGCCCACCGCGTTGATCACGCCGCCGTCGGAGCGGCCGTACTGTGCACTGTATCCACCGGTGTAGACCTCTTCCTGGTCGATCGCGCCGTACGGCAACGTGATGCCGCCCAATGCCTGCAAGGGATCGGTCGTGTTGAAGCCGTTGATGTAATAGGCGTTGGCGTTCGCGGACGAGCCACCGAAACTCACCAGCGACTTGCCGGTGTCGCTGGTGAAGCCGCCGTTGTTCGGCACCACGCCGGGAGCGAGCTGGGCGATCTGCTCGGCGGTGCGGCCCAGCGGCAACTTGGCCAACTGCTGCGCATCGATCACCGTGCGTGAATCGACACTGGCCACGTCGATCGGGGGCGTGGTGTTGGCCGACACCTGGACGCCATCCAGCTTCGTGGCCTGCGGCGTGGCGGTGGAAAACGAGACCTCGCTCGCGTTGCCGACGCGAACGGCGACGTTCCGCCGCGTCTCGACCACCGAGCCATTCTGCAACAACGTCACCGTGTAATCACCGATGGGTAGCGCGGGCGACCGATAGTGGCCGCTGGCATCCACGGGAAGGTCGCGGCTGACGCCACTCTGGTTCTCCACCCGGACCGTCGTTCCGGTGGCCACCGGCACCTCGCCGAACAGGCTGCCGGTGGTCGATTGTGCGAAAGCCGCCGGGGCACACGCTACCGCCAGGGCTACGCACAGCGCACGAAGAGGAAGACGCCGGGAAGAATGCAGTGTCGACATGAGAAAGACTCGAGATGCGGCACGGCCAGGCACACGGGAACCTCCCATGGACCGGGAATGCGAGTGGATGGGAACGCCCGGCCCGGGAGGGGCCGACGTCCCAACTTCTAGCATCGAGTAAACGTTTACACAACGGTTACATGCGAGTTACGTAAATCTCGTAAGTTCTTGCGCGAAAACCGGATTTTCCGGCTTCTAGGTCACCCGTCCGTTGACCGCGTCAGGCTCTCCCACCGATCGATGTCCGCTGTCATGGCGGCCAGTTTTTCGCGTACGAGGGACAGCGCATCGCTGCCGAGCAAGAGGTGCGCGGGAGGCTCTGGCAGGCGGGTCAATGCCAGGATGGCCTTTGCCGCCTTGGCGGGGTCGCCGAGTTGCCGGCCGCTCTTTTCCTGGCGGGCCTGGCGGATCGGATCGAACAGCGCGTCGTAGTCCGGAATGCGGCGCGGCGAACGTTGCATGGAGCGACCGGCCCAGTCCGTCCTGAAGCTACCCGGCGCCACCGCGGTCACATGCACGCCGAAGGGACGCAGTTCCTTGCCCAGCACTTCGCTTATCCCTTCGAGGGCGAACTTGCTTCCGCAGTAGTACGCGATGCCCGGCATGGTGATGAAACCGCCCATGGAGGTGATGTTGACGATGTGTCCCCCGCGGCGCTCGCGGAAACGCGGTACGAAAGCGTGGGTGACCGCTACGGCACCGAATACGTTCACCTCGAACTGGCGGCGCATCTCGGGGAGTGGCGATTCCTCGAAGATGCCTTCATGACCGTAGCCCGCATTGTTCACGAGTACACCGACCGGGCCGAAGCGCGCTTCCGCGTCGGCCACGACGCCGGGTATCGCATCGATATCGGTCACGTCCAGGAGGACGGCATGGGCACGGCCATCGTCCTGGGCTTCGAAGGCGCGGCGCGCGTCCTCGTTGCGAACGGTACCGATCACCGCATGGCCGGCGGCCAGCGCTTCGCGGGCAAGGGCCAGGCCGAAGCCGCTGCTGACGCCGGTGATGAAGAAGGTCTTGCTTGTCATGATGATCTCCAGGTCAGGAACCGGACCCATGGTAGGCATCCGATGCGCTGTCTCCCATGTCATGGCGTATGGGGTCATTGCCTGATCCTATGAGCAACACTTGCGGCGAGGCCCGCCAAGCCGGAGAGTGAAGGCATGGATACGCCGCTACGCCACCGCATGATCGCCCTGCTCCGCGACCTGGCTCCGGACGAGGGCTACACGCTGACCACGCTGCCCGACGTGCGCCTCCTGCGTTCCGACCGGCCATTGAGCCGTACCCCCGTGCTCTACGAACCGGGCATCGTGGTCGTCGTGCAGGGACGCAAGCGCGGTTTCCTGGGAGACGAGGTTTTCGTCTACGACGACCAGCACTATCTCGTCGTATCGGTGCCCGTGCCCTTCACGATGGAGACGGATGCCTCGGCCGACGAACCATTGCTCGCGATCTACTTCCGCCTGGACCACGCCATGGCCGCCGAGGTCTGCATGCGGCTCGACGAATGGCATGGTGCATCGTCGGCCGCGCCGAAGGGCCTGTATTCCTCGCCCATGGAAGAGTCCCTCGCGGTGTCCGTCCTGCGCCTTCTCGAAGCGTTGGCGCATCCCCCCGACGACTCCGTGCTCGGATCGGCGCTCCTGCGCGAGATCTACTACCGCATCCTCTCCGGTGCGCAAGGCGGATCGCTACGTGCCGCGCTCGCCCAGCAGGGCAAGTTCGGCATGGTGGCCCGCGCCATCCGCACCATTCACCGCCGCTATGCCGAGGCGCTCGCCGTCGATGAACTCGCCAGCGAAGCGGCGATGAGCGCACCCACGTTCCACGCGCACTTCCGCGCCATGACCGGCACATCGCCCATGCGCTACGTGCAGTCCACGCGTTTGCACCAGGCACGCCTGTTGATGCTTCGCGAGCACGCCACGGCGGCCGCGGCGGCCACCGCCGTGGGCTATGAAAGCGCCTCGCAGTTCAGCCGCGAGTTCAAGCGGCTGTTCGGAAGGCCGCCCGTCGAGGAAGTGGAGCGGATGAAGCGGAGCTTCGCGATGCCAGCGGCACGGGTGCCATCAACGTACGTGTCGTCGCATTGAAGCCCCCGGTTGTACGAACCAGTGCATCACTTCAACCGACGACCCGCATCCAGGTTCCCGTGATCTTTTCCTGGAGAACTTCGACGGCGCGGCCGGATCCGCGGAGATCCCGTGCTCGTTCGAGCGCGAATTGCACCGCCGCCCCCTCCGACGCAAACGTCTGCTGAACCGCCCCAGGCAACAGGACCCACCAGTCGCGATGATTGATCGACGGGTAGAAGACGAATACCCGCAGGGTCTTAAGTGTCTCGTTGGCCAGGCGTTTTCGCCGGAGTTCGGCACGCACGTCGCTCGACAGGATGCCGACCTGCATGACCGCCGCGCGCAAACGATCTTCGGAAACCCCCAGGTTTCGTGTCCAGAAACGGATGTCCCCGGGAAAGGACACGTCCACCTGGGTGGCATCCTGGGGCGCGTACGGGTGATTCAATGCGCGCATGGCGGGTATTTCTCCAAACATGGATGTTTGGCACACCGGAGGTTACGGGCATGTGACCTGAGCCCCTTCCGGACACATGCCGCAGACATGCCTTGATGAGATCCTCGTGCTAATGTCCCGGAACACAGGAACGCCATGCTGCCGCTGACGCCCCTCGACCCCGCGCTTTCCTCCTCCATCGCCCACGCCACCGCGTGCTCCGGCGAGCACTTCACCCTGCCCCTGCCTTCGGGCGGCCTGGGTCACGGCGTCCTGCTGCGCTTCGATGCGGCAACCTTCCACCCGGGCCTTTTCGCCGAGCAGGGCATCGCCGTGCCCGACTCCGTCGCACGCAGTGTCCTTAAACGGCAAGCCGACTTCTTCCATGGCCGGCTGGCCGCCAGGCTCGCCTTGCGAACCATGGGTATCGAAGGCGACGCACCCATCGGGATAGGCGACCAGCGCGAACCGCTGTGGCCGACCGCGGTCATCGGCAGCATCTCGCACACCGCCGGTATCGCGGGTGCCGTGGTCGCACCCTCCGGAGCGGTACCCGGCATCGGACTGGACATCGAACACGTCGTCAACGCCGATGCCGCGGCCGCATTACGAGGCCCGGTCGTCGATGCGAACGAGCAGGCCGTGCTCGACACCTTGTTCGCCGACGATCCCCTGCTCGGCCTGACGATCGCCTTCTCGGCGAAGGAATCCCTCTACAAGGCGCTGTTCCCGCGCGTCGGGACCTTCTTCGACTTCGACACCGCCATCGTCCAGTACGTCGACACCGCCGCGCGTACCGTCCGGCTCATGATCAGGACCACGCTCGCACCGGCATTGCCTTCCGGCACCTGTCTCCAGGTTCGTTACGATCTCCTGTCTCCGCGCCTGGTCATGACGCATTTCGCTTGACCTGGTTATCAATTTCGAAGGGACGGCTCTGCAACACTCCGGTCAGGGGTAACCACGAGGAGCGCTTCTGACCATGAGATCGGTGATCGACTTCGTACGCATACACATTCGGACCTTGCTGGCCACAGCCGCCTTTACGGCCATGGCCGCTTCTACCTCCGCGGCCGAGACGGCGGCACCCGCGAATGCGCGGGCCGACGGTTCCACGGCGGTAGCGCGGGCGCGGGTGGCCGCGGACGTGCTGATGGGCTCGTACGACCCGGGAAAGGCATGGTTCCCGGCCAGCTGGTGGAACTCGGCGGTGGCCTTGCAGACCATCGGCGACTACATGCAGCGCACGGGCGACCGTCGCTATATCGGGCAGTTGGACAACACCTTCGAGAAAGACAAAGGCGTGTTCCCGGCCGGCGTATTGTCGGGTGACCCCTTGCTGGGCAACTTCACCAGCCGCGCCATCGACGACTCCGAGTGGTGGGGCCTGACCTGGCTGCAGGCCTACGACCTTACCGGCGACCCGAAGTACCTGGACATGGCGGTCACCATCGCCCACTACGTCGAAGGCTATTGGGACACGAGCACGTGTGGCGGCGGCGTCTGGTGGGATGGCGAGCGCACCTATAAGAACGCCGTCACCAATGGCTTGTGGATCCGTCTCACCGCCGAACTGCACAACCGCATCCCCGGCGACACGGCGTGGCTGGCACGGTCGCGTACCGCCTGGACGTGGTTCCAGAGCAGCGGCATGGTCAACGCCGACGGCCTGGTCAACGACGGCCTCACCAACGCCTGCACCAACAACGGCCAGACCGTGTGGAGCTACAACCAGGGCCTGGCGATCGGTGCGGGGCTGGAGCTGTGGCGGGCCACCAAGGACCCGCGGATCCTGACGACAGTTCGTCGCCTGGCGGACGCCGCCATCGGTCCGAATGCACTGGTTACCGATGGCATCCTGACGGAACGCTGCGACGCCGCCGACCAGACCTGCGACGACAACGGCAAGCAGTTCAAGGGCATCTTCATGCGCTACTGGACCGACCTCGTCGACACCACCCGCGATGCCCGTTACGCGGCGTTCGCCGACCAGCAAGCCGAGGGCATCTGGAGCAACGACCGCGATGCCGCCGATCGCCTCGGCACCCGTTGGTCCGGCATCACCAGCGACGACCATCCAAACGTATTCGATTGGCGCACCCAGGCCAGCGCGCTAAGCGCCTTGATCGGGGTCATACCGATTCCGACGCCCTCGGCATCGCTGGCGGCGACCCTTTCACCGGCGCAGCCGGTTGTCATGCCGGCCGCCTCGGGTACCACCACGTTGCCCATCGATCTCGGCGTGTCGGCCACCGGATTCTTCCCGCTCACGACCCGTGTCTCCGTGGATACGCCTGCCGGATGGAGCGCTTCACCATCGGGCACCCTCGTACGACTGCAGCCGCACGGCAACGCGACCCCGGTCGAAGCCAGCCGCGCGCTGCGGATCACGGTACCGGGCTCGACACCCGATGGTCATCACAGGGTTACCGCCAACGTCATGGCGGCCGGCCTGCGTTTCAGCACCCAGGCCGACGTGCTGATCGCTCACGCCATCGACTTCGACACGGGGACGGTCGACGAAAACCCGTGGTTGTTCGACGCCGCTGGCTCGCAAAGCAATGGCGTGCAGAACCGCTTCGCCGACGGGAATGCACACTTCACCTATCGCTTCCCCTTCCCCGCCGACACCACCTCGGCCCAGGTGATCCTCACCATCGACGCCGAGTTCCTGGTGCAGGTCAGCAGTGACAACGAACACTGGACGACGGTGTTGCAAGAAGACCGCCCGATCACCGACGGATCGAACAAGGCCGATCGCAGCATCGACCTGACACCGTACCTGGCCACGGCAGCCGATGGCTCCAAGCCCGTATACCTCCGGGTATCGGACTCGTTCCCCCATGATGGATGGGGCGGCCGCGTTTACCACGTCAAGGCGAACATCGCCGAATAGCCGGGCGATCCATCCGCTCCCGGTCACCGGGGGCGGATGGACCTGGCGGTCATAGTGTCTCGGCCGATTCATCGAACGGTAAGACTACGCCGATAACGTGCAATCCATGGTTTAGATCGATTGAATCGATGGGGAGCACCGTCTTGAGAATGGCATGCCTTGCCGCCGCACTCCTGCCCTGCGTGTCCTTCGCGGCGTCGGTGACACGCATCAACGATGTCCAGTACATCGGCAGCCACAACAGCTACCACGCCGGCCTCGCCACGGGCGAGGCGGAGGTCTGGCGTCGCGTCGATCCGGCGACCTACGCCATCCTGGCCTACTCCCATCCAGCGCTGGGCCGGCAACTCGACGATGGCGTACGGCAGTTCGAACTGGACGTATACGGAGATGCGCACGGCGGCCGTTATGCGAAGCCGGCGGTGATAGCGCAGGTCGCCGCGGCTGGCCTCGTGGCGGACGCCCCTTTCGCCGATCCCACCGTGATGGCCGCGCCGGGGTTCAAGGTCATGCACATCCAGGACCTCGACCAGCGCAGCACGTGCCAGCCGCTGCAAGCCTGCCTTCGTGAACTGCTCGCATGGTCCCGTGCGCATCCGCGGCACCTTCCGATATTCGTCCTGCTCGAAACGGAGGAGACGCCGCTTCACCTGTCTTTTCCCACCGTGGTGCCGGAGCCGTTCGATACCGACGCCATGGACCGGTTGGATGCGGAGATCCGGAACGTCTTCCCTCGTTCGGCGTACATCGCCCCAGACGATGTCCGCGGCAATCACGCGTCCCTCAACGATGCCGTGCGCCACGACGGGTGGCCTTCGCTGGACTCGGCACGGGGTCGATTCGTCTTCCTGCTCGACCAGCATTCGGTCAGCAAGGCTTACCTGGCCGGCCATCCGTCCTTGCGTGGCCGCGTGATGTTCACCCATGCCACGCCCGGCGAGGACGACGCCGCGTTCCTCGAATTCAACGATGGTCCGCCGGACGAAATCGCCCGGCGCGTGCGCGAAGGCTATCTCGTCCGCACACGTACCGATGCCAACCTGAAGGAAGCCTTGCAAAACGACGTGCAACGCCGGGACGCGATGTTCGCCAGTGGCGCGCAGCTGCTCAGCACCGACTTTCCCGCGCACGAACCCGCTTCCAACGGCTATGTCGTCGCTTTTCCCGGTGGCACGACCGCTCGCTGCAACCCACAGCGCCCCCGCGACACCTGTACCCGGGCAGACCTGACGCCCTGACCCGCGACCGGGCCACCGCGATGGCCCGCCTCCCTCTTGCACTCCCCCAAGGTTCCCATGCGCAAGCCCTTCCCGCACGCCCTGCTCTCACTTTCCATCGCCCTGGCGCTCTGCCATACGACGGCGGCGCACGCGAACGACATCGAGGCGGCGACCGACAAGAAAGTCACGGCGCTGAGCGGCATGAACGTCGATGCCCAGGTGCCCGCGGCCGGCACCGTGGACGAACAACGGCTTTCCGCCGGGGTGACCACGGTCATGAGCAAGCAGGAGATCGATGCCGTACCCACGGCGAATATCGCCGACGTACTGGCGCATTTGCCCGGTCTCTCCGCATACAGCGACATGCACCTCGGCCAGGCCGCCACGGGCGAAAGCGAGTACGTCACCATTCGTGGCCTGGACTCGAGCTACAACGCATACACTCTCAACGGCTTCGCCTTGCCCGAAACCGATTCGTCGACGCGCGCCATCTCCCTCAACATGCTCGCCCCGTTCGGAATCCAATCGGTCAAGGTGTCGAAGACGCCCACGCCGGACATGCCGGGAGATTCCATCGGCGGCGCGATCGACATGCGCACGCCCACGGCTTTCGACTTCGCCGGCGACACCTACGCCAAATCGACCGTCCAGGGCAGGATGAACGACCTGGCCGAGCATCGTGGCCTTCCCGACAAGGGCGGCGTGTTCCAGCAGGAAGTCGCGCACCGGTTCGGCGCGTCGAAGCAATTCGGCATCTATGCCGCCGGCTATTATGGCAAGTACGACAACGCGGCCGAAGCGGTGGCACCCAATTCACAGTACACGCCGATCGACCCGAGGCAGGCCAAGGCGACCGACCTGTCGCAGGCCGGACCGTTGCAGAGTTCGCAGTACAAGTACAGCGTGTACACCAATCGCATCAAGCGATACGGTGGCAACGTCTCGCTCGACTGGAACGGCGAAACCACCTCGCTCTTCGCACGCGCGCTCTATGGCGCCTACGACGTGCAGGGTGAGCAGAACCAGATGTCGGCACGCAACCAGGGAACGACACAGGTACTGCGCGGTGGATACTTCAATACGCGCGACATCAAGGAAAAAACCGCGACCCTCCAGCTGGGCGGTAGCAGCGCCGTGGATGCGCTCACGCTGGATTACGGTACGTCGTATGGTGTCGGTTTTCGCAATGTCCCGGACCACGTGGAGGCGAGCCTCTACGGTGCGCAAAGCCCCGGTCAGTTTCAGTTCGACCTGGGCAACCCCACGTTTCCCAGCCTCGCCGGAACACCCGCCACGCTACGCAACTATGTCTACAACCTGGCGACGGACAGCTTCTGGAAAACCCAGGGCGGCGATGCCGGCAGCAAGGACACGCGCATCAATGTCCACGTCGATGGCACGTATGCGTTCCCCGACGCGGCGATCGAGAACCTGAAGTTCGGCCTGTCCGCGGATACCTCCAAGCGAAACGCCTACGACCACCCGTTCACCCATGACGACAACAACTTCGTTTATGGAGGACCGTTCTTTGGCGGCCCGAATTATCCGTCGTCCGCACCTGGCGGCCCCTCACTCGCCGACTTGCCCGGCCGTCTCGTCACCCGTCCTTTCGGTGGGCGTTATGCAGGCCCCTTCAAGCTGATCGACCGGCAATGGGTGCTCGACCAGGCCGTGCCGTACAAGTACCTGGACGATCCGAATGGCGCCGGCAATTACACGGCTAACGATTACAACGCCAACACCACGTCCAGTCGCGAAAACATCTTCGCCGGTTACCTGATGGCGACGTTCCGGGTGCAAGACCTCACCGTGACGCCGGGCGTCCGTTACGAACTGACCGATTACTCGTCGAGGGCGTGGCGTTCCAACGGCGACGACGCGACGGGAGCGTTCGTCGGTCAGGGAAGGCGCTATGGGGAGCTCCTGCCCGGGATCAACCTCAACTACCGGCCCGACGAGTTGACCGTCTATCGTGCCTCGCTACGGCGGAGCTTCAGCCGTCCGGCGTTCGGGCTCATTTCGGGCCAGACGACCTACTCCATCGACGACATCAGTGGGCAGGTGGTCGGAATTTCCAAGCCCAATCCGGACCTGCGGCCCACCACGGCCGACAACCTGGACCTGTCCGCCGAGTTCTACGACAGGAGCGGCGGCTTGCTCACGGCCTCGGCGTACTACAAGCGGCTGAGCGATTTCATCTATACCTCGCAATCGTCCACCGGCAACGACAGCACGCTGGGCGGCAACGTGCCGACCGGCACGGTGGTGACGGGAGGCGTACCCGTGAGCATGCCGGAGAACGGTGGCGACGCGAAGATCTATGGCCTGGAAATGGCGCTGCGCAAGCAATTCGTCACCCTGCCCGGCATCTGGAGCCATTTCGGTGTCGCCGGCAACTTGACCGTCCAGCACAGTTCCGCGCATAGCGGGCGCGAGGATCATCCGGGCAGCACCTGGTTACCCCGCGCGCCGGAGCGCATGTATAACGCCGACCTGTTCTACCACGACGACCGGGTGCATGCCGACCTGATCTACAACTACACGGGCCTGCAGCTGATCGGCTTGAATGGCAACGGCCTGGATTACTACCTGCAACCGATGAAGACGCTCGACTTCTCGGCCACCTACGACCTGCCCCATGGCATCGGCGTCGGCATCTCGGTGAAGAACCTGCTCGATCACGCCACGTTCCACGAGACCTCGGGCAAGTCCAAGCGCTATCTGGCGTACGATCCGGGTGCCGATGGGGCGTATGTCGAGACGGGTCGCGTGTACATGGTCAACCTGAGCTATACGTTCTGATGGTTCTCCGTGGACTTCGCCATCTCGTGGCGGTCATGGCGTTCGTTGCCATGTCGATGCCGGCTTCCGCCACCGACGACCTGCAACTGGAGCGGGTCATCCTGGTCTACCGGCATGGCGTCCGTTCGCCACTCCCCGGCGAGATCCAGGTCGACGAGGTGCACGGCCGGGCATGGCCTGCGTGGCCCGTGCAGCCTTCGATCCTCACGCCGCATGGCCGGGAGGGCGTGATGGCCATGGGGCGATTCGACCGCCAATGGTTGTCCGGCGCCGGCCTGTTTCCGCCCCAGGGTTGTCCCGCGGGCCGCGGCGTCGGCATCTGGGCCAATACCGACCAGCGCACCATCGCCAGCGCCCAGGCACTCGCGGACGCGTTCGCGCCGGGCTGCGGCCTGACCGTCGGGCACCTGCCTGAAGGTGCCGCCGACCCGGTGTTCAATCCCGTGGCCGCGAACGCGGTCGATTGGGACGGCCAAGCGGCCCTTGCCGCGATACAGCGTGAGACGCAAGGGCCCGATGCCCTCACCGCCGGGCATCGTGATGCGATGTCGGCCTTCGGCCGTGTCATGGGTTGCGTCCCCGGCGACTCGCAACCCGCCTGCGCTCCAGCGACATGGCGCGGCACGCTCGCGTTGGGCTCGGACGGCAAGGGCATCGCGCTGGGTGGCCCCATCGCCGACACCTCCGGTACGTCGGAAGCCATCATCATGGCTTACCTCGAAGGGAAATCGATGGCCGAGGTCGGCTGGGGACGCGTCGACGCGGCGACCTTTCGCTTCCTGTCGCAGTTGCACTCGCTGCTGTTCGATGTGCATGCCCGGCCATCGTACGTGGCCGATCGTGTCGCGGCCGTCCTGGCTGGCCGCATCCTCGCCATCCTCGACGACCCGCACGCGCCACGCTTGAACGTGTTCGTCGGTAGCGACAACAACATCGTCGCACTGGCAAGCGTGCTGGGCATGCATTTCGAGATGCCTGGCTATGGAAAGGACGATCCGCCGGTGGGCGGCGCGCTAGGCATCACGGTGTGGCGTTCGCGTGGCGATGGGCATCGCACCGTCCGTGTGGTGTACCAGGCACAGACGCCGGACCAGTTGCGCTACCTGACGCCACTGACGAAGGACAAGCCGCCAGCGCAGCGATCCCTCGTTCCGTTCGCGTGTCGCGCTTCTCCCTCGCATTGCGACCTCGACAAGGTGCTGGACGCGCTCCGCCGGTCTGCTTCACATGTAACCAGCTGAGAACGCGCAGGCCTTCGATGCCGTTCGGTAACAGAGGTTCCCGGTCATTTAGCCTTGGAAGGAGGTGGTGGCGGAGTCGCCGGGCGGGAATACTGGGGTGGCGGATTGGTGTTTGCGTGTCTTTGAGACACGCTAGAGGGCGGTATGCGCGGAGGCGGGTTGATCTGTCGCTTGGTCATGTTGAACCCTCTGGCGGTTTCGAAAACTCGGCAAATGATACATCGCCGACGCTGATCAATAGACCTTCCAAATGCGCTAGGTCCTGTTCCTGTCCTTCGACTGTACGCGTTGCCGACGTAATGAAGAAATGGCCCTTCTCAGCGTAGGGCCCCCATGATCCTAAAGTGAAGGCATCTCCAAGCCCGAGTGCACTTGCGCGCTCTACCGCCAGCAGGCATTGCACTACGACTGTGTAGATCAGCGCCTGTACAACGCGCTCAAATTGTGACGGCTTCACGTGTGACGTCACGCCAAAATATACCCAGGCGACGAGAAACCCAGGTACGAGGTACTGGAGAAGCGTTACGACATCCTTCGAAAGTTCCGGCATAAACAAATCCATTGCTCGGTGAATGAGCAAGCGCCGATCATAGACAGCCGATCGGCAGGCCCATCAGGTCATAGACCAGTCTCATCCGGTAAGACTTCGCCGCGCCGACGCCAGCATGTGCAGCTACACGCCGATAACCTCGCCATCCTCCTTCGTGAACGGCGTTGCCAGCGGCGGAATGATCTCCAGCACCACCTCCGACGGGCGGCACAAGCGCGTGCCGCGCTCCGTCACCACGAAGGGCCGGTTGATCAGGATCGGGTGGACGAGCATGGCGTCGACGATGGCCTCGTCGCCCACGGCGGGATCGCCCAGGCCGAGCTCCTCGAACGGGGTGCCCTTCTGCCTTGCCGCCTGTCGCGCCGTGAGCCCGACATCGGCGAACAGGCGCAACAGCGTGGCCTTGTCCGGCGGATGCTTCAGGTACTCGATGACGGTCGGTTCGATGCCGGCATGGCGCAAGATCGCCAGCGTGTTGCGCGACGTGCCACAGGCGGGATTGTGATAGATGGTGGCATGCATGATCAGATCCTGGAGACGATGGCTTGCGCTGCCGCGGCGGCGCCCTTGCGCTCGCTGTAACGGTCGACAAGATACTCGCTACGGCCACGGACCAGGAGGGTGAATTTCATCAGCTCCTCCATCACGTCGACCACGCGGTCGTAGAACGGCGACGGTTTCATCCTTCCCGCATCGTCGAATTCGCTCCAGGCCTTGGCGACCGAGGACTGGTTCGGGATGGTGACCATCCGCATCCAGCGGCCAAGCACGCGCAGCGCGTTGACCACGTTGAACGACTGCGATCCTCCGCAGACCTGCATGACCGCCAGGGTACGGCCCTGCGTAGGACGCACGCTGCCGTCTTCCAGCGGCAGCCAGTCGATCTGGTTCTTGAAGACGCCGGTCATCGTGCCGTGCCGTTCGGGACTGACCCATACCTGCCCTTCCGACCACAGCGACAAGGCCCTCAACTCCTGCACTTTCGGATGCGTGGCCGGCACGCTGTCGAGGATGGGAAGTTCCGCGGGATCGAAGACGCGGGTCTCGGCGCCGAGGTGGCGAAGGATGCGCTCGGCTTCGAGCGCGAGCTTGCGGCTGAAGGACTGCGGCCGCAACGAACCATAGAGAAGCAATATCCGCGGCGGATGACCGCTATCGCCATCGACGGTCAGTCGTTCCCATTCGGGATGCGGCAGGTCGCCGGTCAGGTGGGGAAGATCGACAGGGTGCACGGCAGCTCCACGGGTTGCGCGACGATAATAATTCTATCATTCTAGAAATATAGAAACCAAGTAAAGACCCGCATGGCCCTCGTGCTTCGCCGACGTCGTCGCCTTACGGCTGTCCGTGACGTGACGCCAGGAACCCCTTTGTTACACTCGCCCACCATGAAAACCGCCGACACCATCAAGGTGCTTTCCGCCCTCGCCCAGGAGTCTCGACTGGCGATTTTCCGCTTGCTCGTGGAGCAAGGTCCGGAAGGCCTGCCGGTGGGCGCGATCGGTGAGCGCCTGGGCCTGCCCAATGCGACGTTGTCGTTTCATCTGAAGGAACTGCTGCACGCGGGCCTCGTCACGAGTCGCCAGAGCGGCCGTTTCATCTACTACGCGCCGGTGATATCCGCGATCGACGAACTGGTCGATTACCTGACCCAGAACTGCTGTGCGGGCAGCGGCGCCACGTGCGTCCCCGCTCCGGCAGGCCGACGAGCAACGGCGAAGCGACGCTGAGAGCGTGGTAACTCATGTCTTTCCCAGTTGAGCCGCCTCGCGTCTCATGCCAAACGGAAGGAACATCGTTGAACCTCACTTCCACTTTTTTTGGTAAAGCGCATTCGGATTGGTCGCCTGTCGGCAATGGCGAATCCGGCGACCTTGTTTTTCAGCGTAATGACGGGCAAGCCTATGCGAAAATCGCGCCCGCAGACCGCCGCGTCGAGCTCGCTGGGGAGCGCGACCGCCTCATTTGGCTCAACGGTCGGGGTGTGGCATGCCCAGAGGTGATCCACTGGCAGGAGGAAGAGGAAGGCTCGTGCCTGATGATGACCGCCATTCCCGGAGTGCCGGCGGCTGATCTGTCGGGAGCCGACCTGCTCAAGGCGTGGCCGTCGATGGCACGACAGCTCCCGCTCGACACGAGCCAGCAGGTCGCGTTGCGGCGTATCCTGGTCCTCGTCGGGCAAGAAGCCGGGATCGACCGCATTGCGAGACACCACGTCGATGGCGCGCCCGAACATTCGCGACAATCTGCGCTCGAACGGACATTGCGCCACCGGCAGGCGGTGAACAGCCCCGAGCTGTCGATGCGACTCGACCAGGAGAGGACCGACATGGTTGTTTGCCATGGCGATCCTTGCATGCCGAACTTCATGGTGGACCCTAAGACGCTTCAATGTACGGGCCTGATCGACTTCGGACGGCTCGGAACGGCAGACCGCCATGCCGATCTGGCACTCATGGTCGCTAATGCCGAAGAGAATTGGACAACGCCCGAAGAAGCAGAGGGCGCCTTCGCCATCCTGTTCAATGTGTTGTGGATCGAAGTCCCCGATCGCGGACGCCTTGCCTTCTATCTGCGATTGGACCCTCTGACTTGGGGGTGATGCCGATGCCGCCCGATGGCGAGTGTCACGGGCTGACGCGGAACAACCCGCCCGAATCCGGGTTCGCCTGCAACATGTCCTCGGACAACCTCGCCCTCGACGACGCTATGTACGCATGGCCGTCGGGCCCGAACGCGAGGCTGCCGACGTGTGGCGCAGGTATCGACACCATCTGCTCCACGGAGCCATTCCCGGCAAGCCGGACGATACAGCCACCACCCCACATGGCCACCCATACCGCGCCATCCGGCGCGATCGTCATGCCGTCGGGCTTTCCCGGCACACCGAGGAAATCCGTCACGACAACGGGTTCGTGAAGCGCCGCGGCATTTCCGGATCGCGCATAGGCGAGCAACGTGCGGCTCAGCGTGTCGATCACCAGCAACGTCGCACCACCATCGGCGAAGGCCATGCCGTTGGCCACGCCCAGGCCATCGGCCACCTGCTTCACGGGCGCGTCCGGATGAGGTGCGTAATAGAGCCCACCCTTGCCCGACAGCAATCCGCGATGCATCGAGCCGACCCATAGGCCACCATGCGCATCCACGGTCATGTCGTTGAACCGGCAGCCGGGGCCAAGCGGCGCGGGTGGACCGGCTGCGATGGCACCGGTACGGACGTCGATCAGGCAGAAGCCATCTTCGCCCGCGCCTGCCCATGACCCGTCGGGCAGCATGCCCAGCGACCATATCGATTTCGAGAGCAGGGTGTCGTGAAGGCTTCCGTCCACCGTGGACCAGCGCAGGAGGCGACGGTTGGGTGGATCGAGCATGAGTACATCGTCCCCGTCCATCCGCACGGACTCGCCGACAAGCGCTCCGGGTTGCGCCACGAGACGAACCTTGCTCATACCGGCGTCCCCCGGCTCGCCGCGTGCAAGGCAGCGAAGCCGTGTGCCGTCGCATCGGCGGCGTCGACGGTGACCGAACGTATTTCCCGATCTCGCAGCGCTTCCGCATACAAGGCGCAGACCGGTGCCGCACCCACCAGGGTGACGACTTCGTCGGCGATCGCCGGATAAAGCGAGAGGGCATCGGCGATTTCCGATCCGATCAACACGCCACGCAAATACGACGCCGCATCGTCACGAGCAAGGTCCTGCCGGATGACTTTCGCCCTGACGCCGAAGAGCTGCGTACCGAGGCCTAGCGCACGGTCCGCACCGGCCCTGGCCCCCGCGGCGAATGCGCTGCCGATCGCGGCAGGTGCCGCGACCACCGAGGCGAGCATGCCTGCCGCCGTGAGCCGGTCGAACATTTCCCCGGACATCGCCGTCATGAATTCCATGACGCGGCCGCCGGCGATGCGTACCCACTTGCCGTGCGTACCCGGTAGCGCCACGATGCCGTCGTGCGGCAACCTGCCTGCGCGGAGAAGACCGAACAGTTCCGTCTCTTCGCCGCGCATGATGTCCGGCGCGCCATCGCTCGCCCTGCGACAGGACAGCCCCGGCACGATGTGCATCGTGCGTCCAGCGATCGCGGTCGCGTGCAGGTTTGTCGCCAGGCCGTCCCATCCGATCGGGCATTCGACATAGCCCGCATCGGCCCAGCCCACGTTCGAACCGACCATGCCGCAGGCATATATCCGATGCGCATCGGGCCAGCGCTGCACCAGGCGTTCCACCTGCGCGACCATGCCCGGGCGATCGAGTGAGGCGATGCCTGCCGGCTCGGCGAAGGCATCCCGTACGTCACCAGCGTGGTCGAGAAGATAAGCCCTGAAGTTCGAGCTGCCCCAATTGATCGCTATGAAGTCGTTTTCCATCCGTTCCCCTCAGCGACGCGTCACGGACGCGCCACCGTCGATCGGAAAGACGCCGCCTGTAAGCCAGGTGCCACCGTCACCCGCCAGGAACAGGACGAGGTCCGCCACGTCGTCCGATGTCCCCAGCCGGCCCAGCGGATGGCGATCGATGTTGCGCAGGCGCGCGGCGGCCGGATCGGTTTCGCGAGCGAACGAGGCCTGCAACATGGGGGTATCGATCGACGCGGGAGCGACGGCGTTGACTCGTACCTGCCATGGAGCGAACTCCAGCGCTGCCGTGCGTACCAGCGACTCCAGCGCCGCCTTGCTGGCTGCGTAGGCGGCGAGGGTCGGCGTGGCGAAGCGCGCATTGATCGACGATGTGAGCACCACCGCTCCGCCGCCGGCCGAACGCATGCCGGGCACGCAGTGGCGAAGAAGGCGCACTGCCGACAACACGTTCACGTCGTAGGTGTCGAGATAGAGGGCATCGTCCGATTCGAGGATCGACCCTGGCGGACTGATCCCCGCGCAATGGACAAGGACAGTCGCCGGCCCATGCGCCGAGGCGGCGGTGGCTACCGCTTCGGACACGGCGCCGTCGTCACGCAGGTCGACGCTCAACGACAGCGCCACGTCGAGCGACGGTCCCAGGTCCATGCCCGTCACCACCGCGCCTTCATCGCCCAACCGGCGCGCCACCGCCGCGCCGATCCCGCTCGCCGCCCCTGTCACGATCGCCGCCCGCCCAGCCAATGACTTGCCGTTCAACCGCCCTCTCCCCCTGTTGCGCGTGCCCGTGGCGTCAGAAGCGCCAGGTCAGCGTGGCCATGTAGTTACGGCCGTATACCACGTTGGTGCGGAGTCCTTCACGGCTCCCGTCATAGGTGCGTTGCTTGCTGTCGAGGAGATTGGTGGCCTGCACCTGCATCGACAACGAGTCGGTGAAGTCATAGCTCACCGACGCCGCCAGGTCCTTGTAACGATCGTTGTAGATGCCGGTCGCCGCGGCGGACAGGCCGACGAGGTACTCGTCGCGCCAGTTGTAGGCCACGCGGGCGCTGAAGGGGCCCGTTTCGTAATACAGGATGAGGTTGGCGTTGTTCTTCGACAGGCCCGGGAAAGTCATCGAGGCGCCAGTCACGTCCTTGATCGGCGTGGTGGAATCGATATAGGTATAGGTGGCCACCATGCCGAATCCGTCGAGTGGCTTGGGCAGGAAGGTGAACGGCACCTGGGCCAGCACTTCCGCGCCCTTCACCGTGGCCTGGTCGCCATTGACCTTGCGGTTGATGAAGAAATTCACGCCACCGTAATTCTCCGCGCTCTGCTGCTGCACGATGAAGGTCGAGATATCCTTGTAGAACACGCCGGCGGAAAGCAGCCCGGTATCGTTGTAGTAGTACTCCAGGGACAGGTCGTACTGGTCGGCCTTGAACGGCTTCAACGCAGGCGCGCCACCGCTGCCCGTGCCGGGCGTGATCTGCACGCCGTTGTCGAACACCGCATTGTTGTTGAGCGAGACGCCATTGTTGAGGTCTTCGGTGTTGGGAAAGGCCACCACGCGTGCCGCGCCGCCGCGCAACACCAGCTTGTCCGTGATCTCCCACTTGGCCACCGCCGAAGGCAACCATTCGCGCTCCGTGCTGCGATAGTCGGTGGGAATGGGAGCACCCGCGCCGGACAGCAGGTTGCCCCTCGAATCGAGTTCGCGCTGCACGTAGCGTATGCCGACGTTGCCCGAGACCGGCATGTTGCCGGCATCGAAGCCCCAATCCACCTTCGAGTAGGCCTCGGTGAACTTCTCGTCGATGCTGAAGGTGCCGGCATACGCCAGCGAATTGTTGCGGCCGTCCAGGCATTGCGCGTTCTGGCTGATCGCGGGAAAGGCCGTGAATGCCGAGCAACCGGTGAACACGCCCCGATAGCTGCCGAGGAAGCTGCGCGGCAAGCCGTCGAACTCGCCCTTCATGAAATCGTCGTTGCTGTAGACGCGAAGGAAGTCGCCCAGCGCGCTCGCCGGTATGCCGTTGGTGGGACGGATATCCGCACGCAACGGATCTTGCTCGCTCTTGATCTTCGTGAAGCGGGCGCCGAAGGCCAGCGAGCGCCAGTGGTCCGAATCGAAATTCCAGGTCCAGTCGGTACGCGCGGCGGGTGTGTCGGTCTTCGCCCTGTAGTCGTTGTCGAACAGGATCGACATGCGCATCTGCGAAGGATCGGTCAGGTTCACCCCGCCCACGTTGAAGCTGCCGAAATCGCCGGAACGCAGGTCGTAGTCGATGACCGAATTGATACCGGCCATGGGTTGGAGCCGCATGTAGTTCTGGTGGTACTCCGCCTTCGAGCGGTTGAAGGAGACCTCCGCCGAACCGTCGAGACTGTCGCTTGCGTGGAAGCTGCCGCGCAGCGCCGTGGACCAGACATCCGCATCGATGTCGGCTATCTCGGTATTGGCCTGGACAGGGCTGGTGGAACGACCGGCCACCAGGATGTCGTTCCGCGAGTACACGGCATTGCTGAGGCCCGCGCTGGGATTGAAGGCCAGCCAGTAGCGGTCGCGATCGGCGGTCTGTTTCGAATAGAACGTGTCCGCGACGATCTCCACGCCCGGTGCCGGGCGCCATTGCAGGATCGCGCTGACACCCTTCTTGGTGCGGTCGTCGCTGATGTTCTGCGCGCGCATGTCGGTACTGCCGTAGCGCGTAGTCGCCGGCGTCACCGAATTATCCTTGAACGACGCGTAGCCGGAGAAAGTATCCAGGCCCTGCTGCACGACCGTCTTCTTGCTGTACGTCGCCGCGATCATGGCGCCCAGCCGCTCGTCTTTCGTACGGCCCGAAAGCAAGGCGAAGCCCTCGCCACCGCCCTTCTTGGCCAACTTGCTGTAGGTACCCGACACGCTGACGACGTTCTGGTCGCCATCCGCGTTCAGCGGCATGCGGGTTTCGACGTCGATGATGCCGCCGAGCGCGCCGGCCACCTGGTCCGCGCTGGCCAGCTTGGTCACGGAGAGCCGCGAAATGAGTTCGGACGGTACCAGCGTCAGCAGGCCGTAGGTGGAACTGCCGAGCTGGTCGAGGCCATTGCCGCCGCGGCCGGTCGCGTCGAAGATCTCGCGGCCGTTGTACAGGTACACGTTCTGGCTGAGGCCACGCACGAGGATGCTGCTGCCCTCGCCCATGCCGCGCTCAAGTTGGACGCCCGCCACGCGGCCCAGCGATTCGGCGACGTTCGTGTCGGGAAGCTTGCCGATGTCGTCGGCCACGATCGCATCGACGATCTGGGCGGAGTCGCGCTTGAGGTCGCGCGATTTCTCCAGGCTCTGGCGGATACCGGAAACCGTGACGCCTTCGAGCGTGACGGCGCCCTGGTCCTGCGGTATCGGGGCCTGCTGCGTGCCGGTTGCGGTACTCGTTTGCGCAACGGCGGAAACGGAAGCGAGAAGCGCCTGTGCGATCAAGGTCGACAGGATGGTGCGGCGAGCAAGATGCATGGTGTTTCCTCCCCCGAGGCTCTCACGAATGGTGCCGGTTACCGCCGTCTGCCGTCGCGTCTACGCTTGGCATGTTGTAACTATTATAGCAATATAGATGGCGTTGCAAGGGCAGCCGCACAAGGAAAAAGCTGCTGCAAAGCAACATGTTCCGGTCTTGGCGCAACGGCCATTCGCTACTCCATGTCCCAAAGGAATCCACGCAATGACGAACCTGGCCGGTGTCTTTCCGATACTCCCGACGATCTTCACCGCGACGGGCGACGTCGACCTCCACGGCACGCGCAACGTGCTCGAGTACATCCTCGCGGCGGGCGCCGCCGGTGTCGTCTTTCCAGGGCTTGCCAGCGAGTACGACATGCTGTCGGTGGACGAGCGGCTCGAGGTCACCGCGAGCCTGGGCGAATGGATCGGCGGTCGCATGCCGTTCGTCGTCGGCGCGAGCCACCCCGATGCGAACATCGCCGCACGCCTCGCCATCGCCGGCGCGGAGGCCGGCGCCGTGGCTTCGATGATCCTCACGCCACACGAGCATGCCGGCGATGCCGAGGCCATGACGCGTTATTTCAACGCCATCCATGCCGCATCGGGGATTCCCATCATGTTGCAGAACGCGCCCGCGCCGATGGGAATCGGCCTTGCCGTCGCACAGGTCGCGGCACTCGCCCGCACCGTCGAAGGCATCCGTTACGTCAAGGAGGAAACCCAGCCCTCGGGACATCGCATCACGGCGCTCGCCCTCGAAGCAGGCACCAGCGTGGATGCCGTCTTCGGCGGAGCCGGCGCACGCTACGTCATCGACGAATTGCAGCGAGGCGCCACCGGCACCATGCCGGCCTGCGAGGTGACGGAGGTCCATGTCGAGATGCTCGCCCGTCATGCTCGTGGCGACGTCGACGGCGCGCGCGACCTCTTCGAACGTACGCTGCCCTTGCTGAGCATGCAGGCGGTGTTTCGCTGGCGATTGACGAAGGCCGTATTGCTGCGCCGGGGTTTGATCGGCAGCGACCACGTCCGTGCCCCCGGACCCGCACTCGATGCATGGGACCGGCGGGAACTCGATGCCCTGCTCGCCCGCATTTCCGACCTGTTGCCACTGGACCTCACCCCCGGCGACCGCGCGAGAATGTCCCCATGACCGCCACCGTCGCCAGGGTCGAAACCTTCATCGTCACCGTGCCGCGCGATACGCCGTACCTGGGGCCTCTAGGGCCGGGCGAGCGGGTCAACGCGCGCGGGTACGTGGTACGCAAGGGCAACGGAACGATCTACCCCTCGGTCGACCGATCCCTCGCCGTTCGTGTCACCTGCTCCGATGGCAGCGAAGGCTGGGGCGAGACCTACGGCATCTGCGCGCCACGGGCCACCGCGGAGATCATCGAGGACCTGCTCGTGCCGGAACTGCTGGGGCGCGATCCGGAAGACGTCGAGCGTATCTGGGACGATCTCTACGGCCTTATGCGTGTCCGCGGTTGCACGTCCGGTTTCCACGTCGATGCGATCACCGCGCTGGACATCGCGTTGTGGGACCTGCGCGCCCGCCGCCATGGCGTACCGCTGTGGCGCATGCTCGGCGACCGGCAGCGGGAGCACGTGCCCGGGTACCTCTCCGGTCTTCCCGCCGCCACGCTGGAAGGCCGCGTGGAGATGGCCCGCCACTTCCAGGCGCAAGGCCACGATGCATTCAAGATCCATGCGGTGGTGAGCAGCGAAGGCATCGCCGAGGAAGTCGCCGCGCTACGCGAGGCCCTGGGCGACGGCGCGCTGCTCATGGTCGACCTGCACTGGAAGTTCTCGCCGGAGGAAGCGCTCGCGCTCGTCCAGCGCATGGCCGTGCATCGGCCCTACTTCATCGAGGCGCCGATAAAACCCGAAGACGTGGATGGCCTTGCATGGCTCGCCGAGCGCTCGCCCACGCCGGTCGCCGCGGGCGAGGAGTGGTACACCGAGTACGAGGCGCGCCTGCGCCTGGACCGCCATGCGGTCGCCTTCATCCAGCCCGAGATGGGCCATACCGGCATCACGCAGTTCCTTCGCATCAACAGGCTGGCCGAGGCCAGCGGTGTCGCCACGGCGCCCCATGCCACGATCGGCGCGGGCCTGTTCCTCGCCGCCAGCCTGCATGCGTCGGTGACGCTGCCGGGCCTGTGGCGGCACGAATGGCAACATTCGGTGTTCTCGCGATCGCTGGAATTGCTCGACACCGACATGGGCTATGTCGACGGCAGCTACCGCCTGCCGACCGGGGCGGGACTCGGAGCCCGTCCAGGCAAGCGTTTCTGGGATTACGCCGAACGCGTTTCCTGAGACGACGCCGCGTCCGCGATCATCCGCGAGCGCGGCGCCAGCTTCACGCCCAACCATGCGACGCCGAAAGCCAGCGGATGCAGGGCCGACATGAGCACGAAGCTCACATCGAACCGTCCACTCGAGACCAGGCTGCCCACGACTTGCGCGGACAGCATCCCACCCAGGGCGCTACCGGCGCCGATGATGCCGAATACCGTGGCGATGTTGCGGCTGCCATAGAGATCCACGACCAAGGTGCTGATGTTGATCTGGAACACGAGGTGGGCGAAGGCCACCGCCGAGCCGATGGCGAACAGGATGGGCAACGCGGGATGGAAGGTGGCGAAAATCCCCACGGGGGCGAGCGACGCGGCTCCCGCCATGGCGATCAGGCGGCTACGTGCCGGTGCGATGCCCCGCTTGACCAGGGCACTGGACATTGCGCCACCGCCCACGCTGCCGATATCCGCCGCGAGGTAGACCACCCAGGCCATCGAGGCTACGGCGGCAAGCGACATGCCGCGCACGTCGTTGAGGTATTTGGGGAACCAGAAGAGATAGAAGTACCAGACCGGATCGGCGACGGCGCGCGAAAGCACCAGCAACCACAGCGTGCGGTCGCGCAACAGCCGTCCCCACAGGACGCCCTCGGCCGCCACGCCCGGCACCGTCACGCCACGCGCGTCGCGTGGGTGGATCCATAGCCACGCGACCAGCCAGAGCAGCCCCGCCAGGCCTGTCACGATGAACGCGGCACGCCAGCCATAGATCATGGCGACACCGCCGATCAACGGCGGGGCCAGCGTCGCGCCCACCATCGCCCCCGCCGTGTAGATACCGAACGCGAGCCCGCGTTCCGCCGGTGGAAAGCGCTCCGACACCACCTTGGAACCCACGGTGTAGTTGCCGGGTTCGCCGAGTCCCAGCGCGAAACGCGCGGCGCCCAGTTCGAAAGCGCTGCGCGCCATGCCGGTCATGAGGTTGGCCACCGACCACCATGCCACGAAGAGCGCAAGCGCCATGCGGGAGCCGAGCCAGTCGGTGATCCGTCCGGCAAGGAGATAGGCGACGGTATAGGCGAGCAGGAAGGCCTGCACGATGTGCGCATAGGCCGCGTCGGTAACGCCCAGGTCCACCTGGATGGTGGTGGCCAGGATCGAGAGGGCCTGTCGATCGAGGTAGTTGATGACCGTCGAAACGAAGAGGAGTGCGAGCAGTGCCCAGCGCAACCGCCCCGGCCGCGCGCTTCCCTCGTTCCCTGCCATGCCTGCACCCCCTACGACGACCGGGCGAACGTATTACTAAAATAGCAACAGGTCAATCTGCATCGCAGCGAACGATCAGGCGATTTCCAACGCGGCGGCACGCAACGCTTCGACCAGTTCGGCCGTGGCGGATTCGGGAATCCAGCCGGACATCGCCAGGCCCGCGACCACCGGTGCGCCGGTCGCCACGGCGACGATGTGGTGATCGCGATCGTCCGCGACATGCACGCGCGCATACCCCTGTGCCCGCGTCACCGCCAGCGTGGCCAGCAAACTGTCGATACCCTCCGGGAACATCGGAATCGTCCGATCCGCATACAACTCACGGACTTCCTCATCGGGCAACTGTGACAAGAGCACGATGCCGATGCCACTGGTGGTCGCCGGAAGTACCCCGATGCGCCCGAGGCCACGCGCGGCTTCGATACCCGGTGGCGCATGGAACAGATAGCTGACGCTATCGTTCCAGAGCACGCCCATCGCCACGGTATGGCCGAAGCGGCGTAGCCTTTCCAGTTCCGGCAAGGCGCGGCGGATGAGCCCGGAGGCGAACAGGCTTTGCGCGGCCAGCACATGCATGCCCGGGCCGGGGGCGTACTTGCGATTCGAGGTCTGCCGCACGATGCCCATATAAGCGAGCGTCTTCAGCAGCCGGTTCACCCGGGTGGTATCGGCGCCGAGTTGCCGGGCGAGTTCACGGCAACCCACCGGCTCGGGCGCCGAAGCGAGCGCCTGCAATGTGAGTATGCCGTCGATCAGGCTCTGGTTGGGCTGGGCGTTGGGCTTGGCGCGCATGGCTACAGATTAGCCGTACGGTATGTCGCTAGCTAGCGGCCAGCCCCTGTTCATTCCGCCGGGCATGCCGCCGGCGCGGCCACCCTGTGTCGCAGCGTCACCCGCGCGAACGTGAACGAGATCACCGCGCAGGCGGCGATGCCGACGACCATCGGCAGTGCCGTGCCGTCGATGAAGCGTCCCAGCAGGGCGATCACCAATGAGCCCGTGCCGAACTGCAAGGTGCCCATCAACGCCGATGCGGTACCGGCGATGGCGCCATGTTCTTCCAGTGCGATGACCGCCGAGCTGGGAATGACCAGGCCGAGAAAGCCATAGCCGACGACCAGCATCGTCATCAGCACGGCGAGGTTGTCCACCCCTGCCGCGGTGATCGCGGCCAGCAGGACCATCGTCGCGGCGTAACCGACCACCGCGGTCTTCACCACCCGCTTCAGCCCATAGCGACTGCCCAGGCGGCCCGTGAACTGCGAGGCACCGATGAACGATACGGCGTTCACGGAGAACGCCAGGCTGTACTGGGTCGGGGTCAGGCCGTAGTGGTTGATCAACACGAAGGACGAGTTGGCGAGATACGCGAAGAAACTCGACACGCCGAACGAGCCGATGAGGACGACGCCGAGGAAATGACGATCACGCAGCAGCGTGGCGTATCCCCTCAATGCGGAACCGACCGTGCTTTCCAGGCGCAGGTGGGCCGGCCGCGTCTCCTTGAGCACCGTGGCGACCATGATCAGGCCGAGCACGGCCGCGCCGGTGACGACCCAGAACACGCCACGCCAGCTGGCCAGTTCGATCACCAGGCTGCCGGTCAGCGGCGCCAGGATCGGCGAGACGCTGAAGATGAGCATCAGCAACGACATCAGCCGCGCGGCGTCGTTGCCGGTATGCATGTCGCGCACGATGGCCCGCGGGATCACCATGCCGGCGCAGGCGCCGAGGCCCTGGATGAAGCGGCACACGATCAGCGTATGGATATCCGGTGCGAGCGCGCAGCCGATGCTGCCGAGCGCGAAGATGGACAGGCCGACGTAGATCGGCCGCTTGCGGCCGAACATGTCAGACAGCGGTCCGTAGACGAGTTGGCCCACGCCCATGGACATGAAGAAGACCATCAGGCTGAGCTGCACGGTGCCGATGTCGGCATTCAGGCTCTTGCCGATCGACGGTAGCGCCGGAAGGTACATATCGATGGCGAACGGCCCGATGGCCGACAAAAGGCCAAGGACGAGCGCCGCCTTGAAGAAACGGGAAGCCATGGAGGGGGAGTCCGGAGAGACGAATACACGAAGTGTACCCGGCGGCTAGACCGGACGCGAACTCAGTTCCAACCAGTCGAGTTCCTGTTCGACGGCACGATAAGCCTCGTCGCCGATGCGTCCGCCATCGCGCAGTTCATCGAGTGCTTTCCTCGTACATGGCATCAGTTCCTGGCGCAGGACATTCTCCCGGGAGTGGCGCGGATCCTTGCCCTTCTCCACCGCTTCCAGCGCCGCCCGGTATTCGTGGCCCAGCCGCCGCGCGGCATCGCTGGGATCGTTGTCGAGATACGCGATGGCCGCCTTGAGTGTCGCGACGCGTGCGAGGGCGATCTCGCGAGCCACCTTGCCATCCTTGGGCAAGCGCAACAGCAGGAGCAACGGCCGTAAGGTCAGGCCCTGCACCAGGAGCGTTCCCAGCACCACGGTGAACGCAGTCAACAGGATGAAATCGCGCTGTGGAAAGTCCTTGGGAATCGCCAGCGCCGCGGCCAGGGTAACGATGCCGCGCATGCCCGACCAACCCACCATGAGACCGCTCTTGAACGTCTGCGCACGGCTTTCGACGGGATCGTCACCCTGGCCCGCACGTTGGGTCTGCCGTCGCGCGAATCCGTAGAGCAATACCCATGCCAGGCGCACGACCACGACCACCGCCAGGATCGCGAGCGCGGCGACGAACTGGCCCTGCTGGTCATGACCACGGAGTCCCTCGATGATCGGCAACACATGAAGTCCGATCAGCGTGAAGGCCATCACGTTGAGCACGAAGGTGATCGACTCCCATGTGGCGAACGACGGGATGCGAATGGAGGGAGGCATGGCTTCCGTGGAGCGGCGCGCGGCCGTGATGGCGAACACGACGATCGTCGCCACGCCGGACAGGCCAAGGTGTTCGGCAAGCAGCCATACGCCGAAGGTCGTGACGAACTGCACGATGATCGAGGCGGGAGCATCCGTCATCCGGACGGTGAGGACGCCCGTCAGTTTCGCCAGCACCCATCCGGCGACGACGCTACCGACCACGACCAGGCCGAAGGCGGGAATCGCCTTCCCCACGCTGAAACCACCCGCCGCCACGGCACCCACCGCAAGCTTGTAGATCAGCAGCGACGACGCGTCGTTGAGCAGGCTCTCGCCTTCGAGGATGTTGTGGATGCGGTGGGGCGGTTCCACCTGGCGCAGCACGGCCAGGGCCGCCACCGCGTCGGGAGGCGCCAACAGCGCGCCCAGCGCGATCGCGGCGGCCCAGGGCATCTCGGGAATGAAGAAGCGTGCCGCGAAGGCGACGGCAAGGGTCGTCAAGCCGACCGCGACCATCACCAACGAGAGGATCGACGCCCAGTTCTCGCGCAGGTCGCGCAGCGACGCGTCGTGGGCCGCATCGAGCAACACGGGGGCGACGAAGAGCGCGAGGATCAGTTCGGGCGGGAGATCCAGGCGCGGCATCCCCGGCAAGAAGGCGACCAATGCTCCACCCACGGCAAGCAGGGTCGGATAAGGCACGTTGATCCGCTCCGCGAGCATCGACAGGAGCGACGCGCCGAGAAGCAACCCAAGAATCATCTCGAAGATCGGCATGCGCGCCCGCTGGTTCCGGAAGGCATGAACATATGACATGGACAACGGGCCGGGCAAGCAAGCCCATTCATGAATGGAAAGGACAAGTGCAAGCACTTTATTGGGGTTCATCGGACGACGGCGAGGCCGTAGCATGATCGACTCAGCCCCCCGCAGGACCCCTCGATGAAAAAGCGCAGCCTCGGTAAAAGCGGTCTCGACGTATCGGCCATCGGCTTCGGCTGCATGGGCCTCAACTCCAGCTACGGCCACGCCCTCGGCGACGAGGAATCGATCCGGCTGGTCCGCGATGCCGTCGATCGCGGCGTCACCTTCTTCGACACGGCCGAAGTGTACGGTCCCTTCACGAACGAGGAGATCGTGGGCAAGGCGCTCGCACCGGTACGCGACCGGGTGGTGATCGCCACGAAGTTCGGCTTCGCCATCGATCGCGAGAGCCGCAAGCCGATCGGGCTGGACAGCCGGCCCGGACACATTCGCGAGGTCGCCGAGGCCTCGCTCAAGCGCCTGGGCATCGAAACGATCGACCTGCTCTACCAGCACCGCGTCGACCCGAACGTCCCCATCGAGGACGTCGCGGGTGCCGTGAAGGATCTCATCCAGGAAGGAAAGGTCCGCCATTTCGGCCTGTCCGAAGCGGGCGTGCAGACTGTCCGCCGGGCACATGCCGTGCAGGCGGTGGCGGTCGTGCAGAATGAGTATTCGCTGTGGACCCGTAGCCTGGAGACGAATGGCATCCTCGATGCCTGCGAGGAACTCGGCATCGGGCTGGTGGCATACAGCCCGCTGGGCAGGGGATTTCTCACCGGCGCCATGAGCAAGGACACGCGGTTCGGCGACGACGACTTCCGCAAGAACCTCCCCCGGTTCTCCCCGGAAGCGATGGCCGCCAACGAGGCCCTGGTGGATCTGCTCAAGGCGCTGGCCGACGACAGGAACGCCACGCCTGCACAGATCGCCCTTGCCTGGCTGCTGGCGAAGAAGCCGTGGATCGTCCCCATTCCCGGTACCACCAAGTTGCATCGCCTGGAGGAGAACCTGGCGGCGGCGGACCTCGAACTCACTTCCGCCGACCTGGAGCGGATCGAAAACGCGGCCACGGCCATCGCCATCCAGGGCGAGCGCTATCCACCCCATCTCATGGCCACCATCGGCCGCTGAGGCGGGCGCCCCGCTGGTACGATCGACAGGGACTCATGCGGGGCGTTCATGACTTATGCGCAAAGACATCTACGACATGATGGCCTTCCTCGCGGTGGCCCGGGAAAAGAGTTTCACGCGGGCCGCGGCGAAGCTGGGCACCTCGCAATCGGCGCTCAGCCACACCATGCGCGCACTCGAGGCGCGCCTGGGCGTTCGCCTGCTCACGCGGACCACGCGCAGCGTCTCGCCCACCGAAGCCGGCGAGCGACTCATCAATACGGTGGGCCCCCGTTTCGAGGAAATCGAAGCGGAGATCGAGGCGTTGGGCGAACTGCGTGAACGGCCGGCGGGAACCATCCGCATCACCACGGCCGAACATGCCGCCGACACCATCATCTGGCCGGTGCTGGAAACCTTCCTGCCGAAGTACCCGGACATCAACGTCGAGATCACCGTCGACTACGGCCTGGTGGATATCGTGGCGGAGCGTTACGACATCGGCATCCGCCTGGGCGAACACCTGGCCAAGGACATGATCGCCGTGCGGATCGGCCCGGAGATGCGCATGGCCGTGGTCGGCACGCCGTCCTATTTCGCGAACCGCAAGCGCCCCAAGACACCCCAGGACCTCACGGGACACAACTGCATCAACCTGCGGCTGCCCACGTACGGCGGGCTCTACCCATGGGAGTTCGAGAAGAACGGGCGCGAGGTGAAAGTGCGCGTGGAAGGACAGATCGTCCTCAACACCCTCAGCCAGATCCGGCGTGCGGCACTGGCCGGAATGGGACTCGCATGGCTACCGGAAGATGTCGTTCTGGACGACATCGGCGAGGGTCGACTCATTCGCGTGCTGGAAAGCTGGTGCGACGCCTTTCCGGGTTATCACCTCTACTACCCGAACCGGCGCCAGGGATCGCCCGCGCTCACGCTGCTCGTGGATGCGCTGCGCTACCGCGGCTGATCGGCGTGGAACAGGACTATGCTTCGAGGACCGCGCGCATCCAGGAGATGAGCCATGCCTGTGCTGGTATCCGTCAACGTGGGACTGCCACAGGACATCGAGTGGCAAGGGCGAACCGTGCGAACGGCTGTCTTCAAGCAACCGGTCAAGGGCCCGGTGATGGCGCGACGCCTGAACCTGGACGGCGATGGCCAGGGAGACCTCGCGGGCCACGGTGGCGAACACCGCGCGGTCATGGTCTACCAGGTGCAATCGTACCGATACTGGGAGGCGGCCCTCGGACGCACGTTGAGCGGCCATGGCCAGTTCGGCGAGAACCTCACCGTCGACGGCCTTGCCGATGATGAGGTCTGGATAGGCGATCGATACCGGATCGGCGGTGCGCTTTTCGAGGTGACCCAGCCCAGGGTCACCTGTTACCGCGTGGGAATCCGTCTCTCCGAACCGCGCATGCCGTCATTGCTCGTGGCGCATCGGCGGCCCGGATTCTATTGCAGGGTGATCGAGGAGGGCGTGGTAAACGAGGGCGACACCATCGTCCTGGAAACGCGTGGCGACGGCATGAGCGTGGCCGAGGTCGACGCCCTGCTCTACCTGCCGGAACGCCCCGAGGAAAAACTGCGCCATGCGGCGGGCTTGCGAGGCCTGAGCGAAGGCTGGCGCGGTTCCTTCGAAGCCTTGTTGAAGGCCGGACCCGAGCGCAATGGAAACGCGGGGCTGGCCAACGTGCCCGAAGCACCGCCGGCCTGGGTGGGGTTCCGCGACGTGCGCGTCCTGTCCGTGCACGAGGAAAGTCCCCACGTGCGATCGTTCGTGTTCGGTCCGGTGGACGGCGCTCCCCTGCCCGCCCCGCGTGCCGGACAGTTCCTCGTGCTGAAGATCGACCGTCACGACGATGGCGCGGCCCTGCTCCGCAGCTACTCCATCTCCGACGCCTCGCATCCGGGCAGCTACCGCATCAGCGTGAAGCGTGCGGAGGGCATGGGCAGCGCGTACCTGCACGACCACGTCGAAGCCGGCTCCATCGTTTCGATCAGCGCGCCACGCGGCACGTTCGTCCTGCCCGACGACGAACGCCCGCTGGTCTTGTGGGGTGTCGGCATCGGCGTGACACCGTTGCTCGCGATGCTCCACGACATCGTCGCCCAGCGCGGCCGCTGCCCGCGCAAAACCTATTGGATATACGGAACGCGCGATGGCAGCGAACACCTGTTCGCGCAGGAAGCACGTGAGTTGCTCGGTCGACTCGACGGCGTGACCTCGCTGGTCGCCTTCAGTCATCCACGCCCAGGGGATCGCCTTGGCACGGACTTCGACGTGACCGGCCGCCTGCGTGCCGCGGACCTCGCATCACTCGGCATTCCAGCCGATGCCCGCTTCCTGCTTTGCGGTCCGCCCTCCTTCATGCAGGAAGCGCGTGAAGGCCTGCGCGCGTTGGGCTATCCGGCCGATTCGATACGCTCCGAATTCTTCGGGTCGAACGAATCGATGGCTCCCGGCGTCGTGAACACGGTCGTCGTTCCGCCACACGCACCGGCCGGCCAGGCCGGCACCGGCCCATCGGTAACGTTCGTACGCAGTGGCCTTTCGGTGCGCTGGGACGACCGCTTCCAGAGTTTGCTGGAGCTCGCCGAGGCAAGCGACGTGCCCGTGCGCTGGTCGTGCCGTTCCGGTGTCTGCCACAGCTGCGAAAGCGGCCTGATCGGCGGGCGTACACGCTACTCCCCGGACCCCCTCCAGCCTCCCGCCGACGGCGCGGTACTGATCTGTTGCGCCACGCCGTTGACGGACCTCGAACTGGATCTGTGACGGATCAGCGCATCCCGTCATAAGCGATACGGGCGAAGAAGTCGGGATCGATGACGAAGTGCCCGTACTTCGCATCCCAGGCCGTCGTCGGCTTGGCCGCGATGACTTCGTCCCGTGACTTCCCCTGCTTTTTCAGTGCCGCCACGTTATCGCGAATGCCCGCGAGCATGTCACGGAAGTCCTTCACATCGGCCTTGTTGCCGACGGGGCCATGCCCCGGCACGACGACGGCCTTGTCGCTTATCGTGGGGAGGATGCGGTCGAGGACGCGCACCATGCCGTCGATGCCCCCGCCATTTTCGTTGTCGATGAAAGGATAGACACCGTTCCAGAAAAGGTCGCCGAGAAAGACGATGTCGGCGGGCTGGATCGTCACATAAAGGTCGGTGTCGGTATGCGAGGGGACGACCTTGATCGCGGTGATGGTCTGGCCATCGACGGTCCAGTGCTTGCTCGTCTCGACCACCGTGCTCGGCACGGCGGATGTCGGCAGCGGCTTGAAGGTGAAGTTCCAATCGTCCACGCGCGTGCTCTGGGACACCCGCTTGATGGTTCCCGAGGTCGCGGCCACTTGAACGCCCTTGCCCGCGAGCCATGTATTCCCGTCCGTGTGATCCCAGTGGTAATGCGTGTTCACCAGGTAGCGGACCGGTTGCGGCCCCAACGCATTCAACGCCGCCTCGACACGCGGCCGGGAAACAGCGATGCCTGCGTCGATCATGAACTTGCCGTCGCGTCCCGTGACGACGCCGATGTTCCCCCCGAACCCAGAAGCACGCTGACGCCGTCGCGCAGGGACACCGTTTCGATCGGGGCCGTCGCCGCCGCCTCGTTGATCTTGATGACCGGGCTGACCCGGTCCGCTGCCCAGGCAGATACCGAAAGCACGGCGAACGACGTTCCCAACACGGCGCAGCTCGCGAGTCGCACACGGTTACGATGACCCATGTCCATTCTCCCGTCAGGGCGCCCCGGATGGACGCTCCCCATCCAACCGCTTTTCGGGCGCCCTGGCTTGTCGGAATGCGTTATTTGGGGTGATCCATGTCCATATCGTCGTCGGGCGGCGCCGCGGCCACCATGGCCTTGTATGCCTCCGGCGACAAGCCGGGCAGTTTCTGCAGAAAAGCGACCATGCTCCAGATGGTCATGTCGTCGTGGCTGCCACCCCACGCGGGCATCGCACTCATCTTGATACCGTGCTTGATCGTCCAGAAGGCCTGCGCCGGATCGATCCTGGCCTGCGTCAGGTTCGGTGGTCGCGGATAGAGCCCCGGGCGGATTTCGGAATCCTCCTGGCCTGGTGTCAGGTGGCATGCGGTGCACATGGCCGCGTACTGTCCGGCACCCTTGAGGATCAACTGCGGATCGGACAAGTCGGGCACCGTGATATCCGAGGCCCGCGCCTGGACCGAACGCTGTCGCAAGGTCTCCAGTGTCGCGTAGACCGGCCGGGAATGCGGTGCGTCGGCACCTATGTCATAGGCACCCGAGTAGATGAAGGCTCCGGCACCGCAGGCGGCCACGACCGCCACGCCCAGCACGGTGGAAAGAACGAGGGTGATTGGCTTCACGAGGATGTCCTAGAACCATAGCCGGAGGCCGGCGACGACCTGGCGGTCGAAGACGGGTTGACGATCCGCGCGAACATAGTCGGCGGTGCGACCGAAGCGATCGACGAAACGGATGCCGATATAGGGCGCGAATTCACGACGGAACTCGTAACGCAGGCGCAGGCCGAACGAGGCATCGGAGACGCCCCTGCCGACGCGGGCCAGCGGGTCGTCCTTGCCATAGGCATTGAGTTCCAGTTCCGGCTGCAGGATGAGCCGCTGGGTCAGGAAGAGATCGTATTCGGTACGCACGCGCGCCGCGGTGCGCCCGTGGGCGCTCGCATACGCGGTCGCTTCCACTTCGAACCAGTACGGTGCCAGGCCCTGCACGCCGAACGCCGCCCAGGTGCGGTTCGGTCCCGGGCCGACATCCTGGCGGCCGCCGAGTTGAGTGCTCCAGTACGGTGCTATCGCATGGTTCCAGAGCGCCTCGACATCCGCTTCTTCCAGTTTGCCGCCGCTGCGGTCGCCTTCCGTGCGGAACCACAGCTTGTCGTCGTCATTGCCGTACCAGCCTTGCGCCTCCCACGACTGTCCACTGGCATCCCTTCCATGAAACGCCTCGAGCTGGTCGATCAGGATCATGCGGTAGGGGCCGTTGTCGTTCATGTCCATGCCCTTCATCGACCCGTGGCCGACGCCATCGGAATAGTCGGGACTGCGCGCATCGGCGGGTGCATCGCCGCCTTGCATCGGTCCCATCTTCATCTCCTGCGCCATCGCGGCCGTGGACATGGCGAGGCCGAGCGCGGCGAACAACATCGCATGGGCCCTCATGACACCACCACCTCGCGGAACATGCCCGCCTCCATGTGGTAGAGCAGATGGCAGTGGTATGCCCAGCGTCCGGGATTGTCCGCGGTCACGGCATACGTGATCCGTTGCGCGGGCTGCACGTTGATCGTGTGCTTGCGCACCTGGAATTCGCCTTCGGGGCTTTCCAGGTCGCTGAACATGCCATGCAGGTGGATCGGGTGGTTCATCATGGTGTCGTTGACCAGGACGATCCGCACGCGCTCGCCTTTGTTCAAGTGCACAGGCGCGGCGTCCGAGAATTTCACGCCATCGAACGACCACATGAAACGTTCCATGTTGCCGGTGAGGTGCAGCTCGATTTCCCGGCCGGGCTCGCGAGGATCGGGATTGCCGCCGATCGTGTGCAGGTCCGCGTAGGTGAGCACGCGGCGGCCGTTATCGCGCAAGCCGATGCCCGGATCGTCGAGGTTGGTGCGTGGCATGTCCACGTGCATGTCTACGCCGGGGCCGTACTCCGTGCGCGCATGGCGTACTTTCGGCGCGTTCTCCTTCATGTGATCCATGCCTTCCATGGCGGCGTGGTCCATGCCGGCCATCGCGTCGTGATCCATCCCAGCCATGGAGCCATGGTTCATGCCCGGCATGCCGGCATGGTCCATGCCTTTCATCGGCTTCGCGGTGCCACCCATCGCACCCATGGCACCCATCATGTCACCCATGCCCAGCCACTGGCGCGGGTCGACCGGCGGTACCGCCGCCTCCAGCCCCGGCCGCGGCGAAAGCGTGCCCCGCGTGTAACCGCTGCGGTCGATCGACTGGGCGAAGATCGTGTACGCGATATCTTCCTCGGGTTCCACCAACACGTCGTACGTCTCCGCGGTGGAAATGCGGAACTCGTCGATCGGCACGGGTAACACGTCCTGGCCGTCGGCCGAGATCACCGTCATCTTCAAGCCCGGAATGCGCACGTCGAAGATCGTCGACGACGAGCCGTTGATGAAACGCAGGCGGATCTTTTCGCCTGGCTTGAACTGGCCGGTCCAGTTGCCCGCGGCCGGCATGCCATTCATGAGATAGGTATACGCCGTGCCCGACACATCGCTCAGGTCGGAGGGGTTCATGCGCATGATGTTCCACATCTTGCGCATCTCCAGCGCCTGCCCCAGTCCCTTCTCGCGCACGTCGCGGAAGAACCGCGATGCCGTGGGCTGCGCATAGTTGAAGTAGTCACTCTGCTGCTTCAGGCGCAGGAAGATCCGTTCCGGATCCATGTCGGTCCAGTCGCTGAGCATGACCACGTAGTCCCGGTCGCTGCGGTAACGGTCCGGCCTTGCCGGCTCGATCACCAGCGGACCGTACAAGCCCGTCTGCTCCTGGAAGCGGCTGTGCGAGTGATACCAGTAGGTACCGGCCTGGCGCACGTCGAACCGGTAGACGAAGGTCTCGCCAGGGCCGATGCCATCGAAGCTGATGCCCGGCACTCCGTCCTGGTCGAACGGCAGCACGATGCCGTGCCAATGGATCGAGGTCGGCGTGCGTAGCCGGTTGGCCACGCGCAACGTCACCGTGGTGCCTTCCTTCCAGCGAAGGATCGGACCCGGAATGCCGCCGTTCACGGTGACGGCCGTGCGCGGCGCACCGGTGATATTCACCGGAGCCTCGGCGATGTCGAGGGAAAAATCGGTGCCGCTCAGCACCGTCGGATGACCGGGGTTGGTCAAGGCCCAGACCGGCGATGGACGCAACAAGCCGATGCCGGCGGCGACGCCACCGACCGCGAGGCCGGCAACGAAACGTCGTCGCGAGGCGTGGACAGGTCCGGAAGAACCGGGGGGATTCATAGCAAGAACTCCACGAACAGGGTGCGCGGCCGGCGGCCACGTGGCAAGGTCGGCGCTCTCGGCATCGCAAGGGGATGACGGGCTGCCCGACGCGGGAGAAAGCGTCAGCGGAGGATCAGGCGGCGGGTGGACGCAGCGGTGGCCCGTACCCGGCCTGGGGCGCGGCGCGAACGCCGGCAGGGAAAATCGTGCCGGCCGTCGGCGGCGTGTCGCCGAGCGCGAGCGCGCTGGCCGGAAGGGCGACGCTGGTGCAGGCCGGCGTGCAATGGCAGGCCTGGCCGGGGCGGTGACAGCAGTTGCCATCGTGGTCGTTGCAGCCGCCCTCGTCCGCCGATGCCATTCGCGCCGACACATGATGAACATGCGTACGATGCATGCCCGGTCCCGGAACGGCATGCGCATCGGTCGACCAGGCTGGCGCGGCGCTCACCATCGCCCAGGCCAGCCAGGCGAACACCCAGAGGGCGCGCCGGCGGCGATAGCGATGGAAGAAGGCATTCATACCGACAGCTTATGCCCCCGAGGCGACGCCCTCAACTCTGGAGCCGGGTCCAACGCGGTGCACCTCGACGGTCACGTGGACCAGTTCGTCGTGGATGGCCAGCGCGCGCCGGTAGTAGTCACCGTCGACATCGGCGGTCGTGGTGATCTCGAGAACCACGGCGAACTTGCCCTTGCCGACACGCCATACATGGATATCGTCGATGACGGCCTCGTGCCGATCCTCCGCGATCACCTCGCGGATTTCATCGACGACCGGCGCATCCATCTCCGCGTCCAGCAGGACCCGGCCGCTATCGCGCAGGAGACCCCACGCCCACACGGTGACCAGGACCGCGCCCAGCAGGCCCATCACGGGGTCCATCCAGCGCGCGCCCCAGATCATGCCGGCGATCAGGGCGACGATGGCGAGGACGGACGTGGCCGCGTCCGCCAACACGTGCATGTACGCCGAACGCAGGTTCAGGTCGTGATGGGCATGCGCGTCATGCGCGTGACCGTGATGATGATGATCGTGGTCATGGTGGTGGTGGTCGTCGCGCAGCAGCCAGGCGCAGACCAGGTTCACCAGAAGGCCGACGATGGCGATCGCGATGGCTTGCTCGTAGTGGATCGGCAGCGGCGTGAACAGGCGCTCGGCCGACTGGAAGGCCATCAGCCCCGCCACGCCCAGCAACAGGATCGCGCTGGAATAGCCTCCCAGGACCTCGATCTTCCACGTACCGAAGGCAAAACGGCGATCGTGCGCATAACGCCTCGCACATACATAGGCGAACGCGGACAGGCCCAGGGCCAGCGCGTGTGAACTCATGTGCCACCCGTCGGCCAGCAAGGCCATGGAGTTGTAGTACCAGCCACCGGCGATCTCGACCACCATCATCACGGCCGTGAGCAGCACGGCGCGCCGGGTGTTCCGCTCGGCCATCGGGTTGCCTTCGTCGAACGCGTGGCTATGCGTGCGCGAGGCAGCGGTGGCTTGGATCGACATGGTGGGTACCCGTGCGAGGAGGTGCCCATGATAGCCCGCCGGGCGCCACGTCGCCGGGTGTTGCGGCGCACGATGGGCACGACCCGCGACCGCGACCGCTGGCCGGTTCCCGCCATGTGTCGTCAGGCAGCGATCATCGGGAATCCGCTGATTCATGGCGATTTTGTGACATGGCTTGGAGGCGTCGCCCGGCTCACCCGAGGGGCGCGGGCATCACGATTCCCACCACGGCGATATCGTGCGACGCAGCAAAACATAACTGAAAGATGAACCATTCATTAGGCATTCGTGCACGAACCAACCCATGCACATAACGATTAACTTACGTTTCTGCCCCTTTAGCGCCATACACGCGTCGGTTACTTGACGCAGGTCGCAAAACTGGCGCCTTTCACTTTGAGGCACCGGCCGCCGCGTCTATGCTCAAACCTTCCATCGATCTCCGTCCCCGAGTGGGCGCGGGCGGAATCGGTGCCGGCGAAGGACATCGTGCAGAGGCACGAGTGGCGTCGGCGCGGCATCGTCATCGCCCGCCATCGAATAGACGCTCGCCTCATGACCCGAGTGGCGCATCCACGTGATGCGCGATGCGCTTGCGTGCTCGAAAGACGCACGGTTTCGGCTGCGCGAAACACCGGAAAACAAGGCAAAAGTGGCTTCGGCATGCGTTTCGGCCCATTCATACTAGGTGCGTTATAAACGTTTAGCCGTCCATTCATTTTCAGGAAAAACGCTGCCGCATGACGACGAAGATTGATCAAGCCCACGACGACGACACCATCGATCTCAATGCGTTGCTCGGCACGTTGCTTGATCACAAATGGTTGATCGTCGCCATCACCGGGACGTTTTTCGTGGCGGGAGTCCTCTACTCGCTGCTCGCCACGCCTATCTACCAGGCCACGGCGATCGTGCAGGTCGAGCAGAAGACGCCCAGCCTTCCCGGCCTCAGCGATCTCACCCAATCGCTGGGCACCACCGCATCGCAGGCCACCACCGAGATCGCCTTGATCACCTCGCGCCTGGTCATCGGCCAGGCGGTGAACGACCTGCGCCTGGATATCCAGACGCAACCCCAGCGCATGCCCGTGCTGGGCGACTACCTGTCGCGGGGCTACAAGCCAGGCCAGCTCGGCCCGGTGCGCTTCGGCCTCAGCCGCTATGGCTGGGGTGGCGAGGTGGTGGACATCTTCAAGCTCGACCTGCCTGACAACATGGTCGGCCAGAAACTCGAGCTGCGTGCCGGTGACGACCACCGTTTCGGTCTCTACAACGACGATGGCAAGCGCCTTCTCGAAGGCGTCGTCGGCCAGCTGGTCCGCGCCAACGGCATCACGATGCAGATCAGGCGGCTCACGGCCAATCCCGGGACGCGTTTCGACGTGGTCACGCAGCCGACCCTGACCACCATCGGCCGCTTGCAGACGGATGTCGTGGCGTTGGAACAAGGCACGGACTCCGGGATCATCGGCCTGACCTACAACAACGCCGATCCCGATCTCGCGCAGAAGGTGCTCGACCACATCACCACCGCCTATGTTCGCCAGAACGTGGAGCGCAATTCCGCCGAGGCCGCGAGCCAGCTGCAATTCGTCAGGGACCAGTTGCCCAAGGTGCGCCAGGAACTCGACCGGGCGCAGGCGGCGATGAACGCCTTCCAGACCCAGTCGCACTCCGTCGACCTCAGCATGCAGACCAAGGGCCTGCTCGACCAGATCGTCGCGGTGGAGAACAACATCCAGCAGCTGCACCTGCAGGAAGCCGACATCGACCGCCGTTTCACCCACGACCATCCGGCGTACAAGGCCTTGCAGCAACAGATGGGCCAGCTCCAGGCGCAGAAGGAACAGATGCAGAAGCAGGTCGGCGACCTGCCCGACACGCAGCAGCAGTTGCTCAAGCTCAATCGCGACGTGCAGGTCAGCAGCAACACCTACACCAGCCTGCTCAACCAGGCGCAGCAACTCGACATCGCGCGCGCCGGCACCGTCGGCAACGTGCGCATCGTGGATACCTCGGCGGTGGACAAGACCCAGCCGGTGCAGCCACGCAAGACCCTGGTTGTCGTCATCGTGACGTTCCTGGGTGGTTTCCTCGCCCTCGCCTTCGTCTTCCTCCGGCAGATACTCAACCGCGGTATCGAGGATCCAGCGGTCATCGAGGATCTCGGCCTTCCGGTATACGCCTCGGTTCCGCTCAGCGAGGGCCAGACCGCGCGTTCGACCCGGACACACCACGGTCATCACGGCCACGGCGGCCGTGGCCCCTTGCTGGCGATCAGCGATCCCGCCGACCTCGCGGTCGAGGCAATCCGCAGCCTGCGCACCAGCCTGCATTTCGCGCGGCTGGAGGCGAAAAACAACATCCTGATGATCACCGGCTCCAGTCCCTTCGCTGGCAAGACCTTCGTCTCGGCGAACCTGGCGGCGGTGATCGCCCAGGCGGGACAGCGCGTCCTTCTGGTCGACGGCGACATGCGCCGAGGCACCTTGCACCACCTTCTCGGCATGGAAACCGGACAGGGCCTGTCGGACATCCTGGTCGGCGGCGCGGAAGTCGCCGCGGTGAAGAGGAAGGGGCCGCTGGCCAACATCGATTTCATCAGCCGCGGGCGCGTGCCGCCCAATCCGTCGGAACTGCTGATGCACGAGAACTTCACCCAGTTCATCGCCGAGGTGGTACCCGCCTACGACCTGATCATCATCGATACGCCGCCGATCCTGGCGGTCACCGACGCGGCCGTGATCGGCCACCACGCCGGCACGAGCCTGATGGTCGCCCGCTTCGGGCTCAACAAGGCGCGTGAACTGGCCCTGGCGAAGCAGCGCTTCGAACAGAACGGTGTCTCCCTGAAGGGCGCGATCTTCAATGCCGTGGAACACCGGGCCGCCGGTTACTCCACCTACGCCTACTACAAGTACAAGGCCGATCCGGCCTGAACCGTCCCATGAGCAAGGGGACACTGCATGAATCAAGGACTATGGCGCGCATCCTGATCGTCGGAAACCACACCTGCGGCAATCGTGGCGATTGCGCGATCCTGCGCGGCCTGCTGGAGTGCCTGGAGGACGTGCTGCCGGAAAGCCGGATCGACATCACCAGCCGCTTTCCGGTGAGCTCGGCGTACCTGCTCGGCCGGCCGCTGCTGACCGACACGTTGAACAGCTACTACCAGGAAGCGGGCAAGCGGCGTTTCGGCGCCCTCCGTTCGCTGCTGCTGCGGAGGCTGGTGCCACGCCTGCTGCATGGACACCTCAACCGCCGCTGGTGGGCGCGCTGGCTGCCGCTTCCCCGGCGCCACCGCGAGTACATCGAATCGCTGAAGGCGTACGACCTGGTGATCCAGGTGGGCGGCTCGTTCTTCGTCGATCTCTACGGCGCAACCCAATACGACCAGGTCAGCTGCGCCCTGCTCGCCGGACGGCCCACCTACCTGATCGGGCACAGCGTCGGGCCCTTCCAGCACGCGTTCTTCCGCAAGGTCTCGCAAGACGTGATGACACGGGTGGATGCGCTGGCCTTGCGCGAGGAAGTCAGCGCGCGGCACATGCAGGACAGCGACATCCCGCAGGACAAGGTGCGCTGGGCCTCGGACACGGCGTGGCTGGTGCATCCGGGCGAGCCGGTGGCGGTCGATACCGCGCGTCCCACCGTCGCCGTCACCTTCCGCGAACTGGCGCCGTTCGACAAGCGGCTCGGCGTGACCCAGGCCCAGTACGAGACCGCCTTCGCGGAACTGCTCGACGCGGTGATCGAGGCGGGTTATCGCATCGCCGCGTTTTCCACTTGCACGGCGATCGACGGCTATCCCAAGGACGACCGCATGATCGCGCTCAAGGTGCGGGCGCGCCTGCGCCACCCCGAGGCCTGCCACGTCGAGATGAACGAACTCAACGACGTGGAACTCGGCGAGAGGCTGGGCGCCTGCGTCCTGACGATCGGCACGCGCCTGCACAGCGCGATCATCTCGATGAACTTCGGCACGCCTTCCGTCGCGCTCAACTACGAGCACAAGTCCGAAGGCATCATGAAGCGCCTCGGCGTGGACGACCTGGCGATGCCCGTGCCGTCCCTGCTCGACGGCAGCCTGCGCGCCAAGGTGCTGGAACTGCTCGGCGACGAGACCCTGCGCCCCAGGGTGGCCGCCGCCGTGGCTCGCGAGAAGGCGTTCGCGCGGGAGTCGCTGCTCTCCACGCTCGCAATAGGGCCCTGACCATGACGATCCTGTTCGTCCTTCCCGAGTTTCCCAAGTATTCGGAAACCTTCGTGATCGACCAGATCGTGGGCCTGCTCGACCGCGGCTTCGACGTGCGCATCCTCGCCATCAGCCGCGGCCCCGCGCCGGCGCCCGGCGACATCGTGGCGACACGCGGATTGATGGAACGCGCCACCTTCATCTTCGACCATTCCGCCAGCGCGTCGCGCGGCTGGCAAATCCTGCTGCAGCGCCTTCGCCATGTGGTTCCGGGCTTGCCGAGCGCACGGGTGCGCCGGGCCTTGTCGGTACGCCTGTACGGCCACGCGGCGAAGTCGCTGGTCCTGGCGGGCGCGGTGCGGCGGCTGCGCGAGCCGCTCAAGGCGGACGCGATCATCGCGCATTTCGGCCCCACCGGCGTGCTCGCGACGAACCTGCGCGCGCTGGGCCTGATCGAGGGTCCGATCTACACGGTGTTCCACGGCTATGACCTGTCACGACACAGCGTGCTCGCGCGTCATGCCGACGACTACCGGCGTCTGTTCGCCAGCGGCGAGCGGATGCTGCCGATCAGCACGCGCTGGCAACGCAAGCTCGAAGCGCTGGGCTGCGCGCCGGAGAAGATCCAGGTACATCGCATGGGGGTCGACCTCGACAGCTTCCGTTTCCAGCCTCGCACCGATAGCGCGCCTTCGCCGTCACGGCCGTTGCGCGTGCTCAGCGTCGCACGCCTGGTGGAAAAGAAAGGCGTGACGTACCTCTGCGAAGCCGTGGCAAGGCTCGCGAAGCGCGATGTCCCGGTCGAGCTGGAAGTCGTCGGCGACGGCCCGCTGCAACAGGAACTGGAGCGCTTCGTGGCGCGGCACGGCCTCGAGCGGCGCATCTTCATTCGAGGCCGTCGCGACAAGGCCTACGTACAGGCCGCGCTGCGTCGGGCGGACGTATTCGCCCTGCCCAGTGTCACCGCCGCGGACGGCGACCAGGAAGGCATTCCGGTGTCGTTGATGGAGGCCATGGCCAGTGGCGTGCCCTGCCTGTCCACCGTGCACAGCGGCATTCCCGAACTGATCGAGGACGGCCAGTCGGGCTGGCTGGTGCCCGAGCGCGACGTGGACGCCCTGGCCGACAAGCTCGCCCGTATCCAGCGGGGCGAATACGACTTGCCGGCGATCGCGGCGACCGCGCGCGCCACCGTGGAATCGCGTTTCAACCAGAGCCGGTTGCACGACCAGCTCGCCGCCCAGTTGGCCTAGGAGCACGTGCCGATGCCCTCCGCCAGACGCGATGCCTTGTGGACCGTCGCTTCGACCGTGGTCAGCGCGGCGAGCCAGCTGCTGCAGATCGCGGTGCTGGCCCATCACGTCGACGCGCACCTGCTGGGCGCGCTGGCGATCGTCAACGTCGTCAACGCGATCGCCACCTTGCTGCAGGACATGGGGCTCAGCAGCTACCTCATCCATCGGCAGAGCATCACCCGCCACGAGCGCACGTCGCTGTACATGATCAGCGCGGGGCTCGGCGTCATGTCCGCCGTGGTGCTGTTCGGCATCTCCTACGCCGTGGCCTATTTCTATGGCTCGGACGTGCTGGGTCACCTCTTGCGGCTGTCCACGATCAATTTCGTGCTGCTCGGATTGGCCGCCCAGTACCAGGCAAGCCTCATCAAGACCTTCCAGTTGCCCCGGCTGGCGCGGATCGAGGTGATCGGGCGCCTGTCCGGCCTGAGCACCCTGTTGCTGCTGGTGCTCCAGTTCGGCGCGTCGATCGAGGCGGCCGTGTACGCGATGATCGTGAACAGCCTGGTACGACTGGCGTGCTTCCTGGCCGTGGCCGATCGCGACTGGCATCCCGGCCGGGGTTACGACCGTGGGATCATCCGCCAGGCCCTGCGCTATGGCGCGTTCCAGCTCGGCTCCCAGGTCATCAACCAGCTGCGCAGCCAGGCCGACCAGATCATCCTCGGCAAGTTTCTCGGCCTCGCCTCGCTCGGCGTGTATTCGCTCGCCAAGGAACTGGTGCTGCAACCGACCAAGCTGATCATGCCCGTGGTCCAACGGCTCGCCCTGCCCCGGCTGGCGACGCGCCAGGACGATCCGCTGGCATTGCGCCACGCTTACCTGGTGGGATTGCGCGGGGTATCCGTATTCAGCAGCGGCGTATTCATCATGCTGGCGGTCTTCGCGCCGCCCGCGGTGACGATCCTCTACGGGCATCGCTACACCGGCGTCGCCGAACTCATCCCATTGATGCTGCTGTTCGGCATGCTACGCCCGCTCGGCTCGCTCATCGGAGCCCTCAGCCAGAGCCTGGGCCGTTCGGATATCGAGTTCGCCTGGAACCTGAAGATCGGTGGCATCACCTTGCTGGTAAGCGTGCTCGGCGCGATGTCGCGTTCGCTCGAGGTCATGGCGGTGGCGCTGGCGATCAGCCAGCTGCTGGCCACGGTGCTGTCGTACTACTTCTTCTCCTCGAAGATCATCAGCCTCACCGCGCGTGAGTTCTTCCAGTCATGGACGATGGAGACCTTCGTGCCCTACGCCTTCCTGATGTTGGCCGTCTTCATCTACCAGGGCGACGACTGGAAGGCCAGCGCGGTACGCCTGGCCCTGGTGACGCCGCCACTGCTCTGGGTGGTGTGGCGAGCCCGGCACACGCTCCTGAACCGGCATCCACAGACCCATCGCATCCAAGGAACGAGGCCGACATGACACCCCTGGTGAGCGTGTACATCCCTACCCGCAATCGCTCGGCGCTGCTGCGCCGGGCGATCGACTCCGTACTGGCCCAGACCTACCCGGAGATCGAGGTCCTCATCTGCGACGAAGCCTCCACCGACGACACCGCCGAGGTGGTGGCCGACTACGCGCGCCGCTACCCCGGCAAGTTCACCTACCTGCGCAACGAGACGCCGCAGGGCGCATGCCGTGCGCGCAATCGCTGCATCGAGCAAGCCATCGGCACCTATGTCACCGGCCTGGACGACGACGACCTGTTCCATCCGCAGCGCATCGCGTGCCTGGTGGACCTTTATCGCCGCCATTCGCCGTCGTTCGCGTGCAGCCGCTTCAAGTATTTCCAGGCCCCGGCGCAGATCGAGCGCTTGCGCGAGCGCCGTTTCAGCGAGGCGGAACTGGCCAGGGTGGACAAACTCACGCTGCCGGCGCTCCTGTACGCGAACCTCGCCGGCAACCAGGTGCTCACCGAACTGTCGCGCATGCGCGAGCTGGGTGGCTTCGACGAGTCGATGCCCTCGTGGCAGGACTACGACATGTGGATCCGCCTCGCCGACCGCTATGGCACGGCCGTGTGCACACGGCAGCTGCTTTCCTTCGTCGACGACGACCGATCACGTGCACGTATCCGTAATTCCAGCCGGCGCGCCGAGGGCAGCGAGCGCTTCATCGCCAAGCACGCGCGGCTGATGAACGCCGACCAGCAGCGCAACCACCGCAATATCCAGTACGTGATGAACCGGCAGCGGCCATCCCTGGTCGAGATCGCCCGCAATATTTCCCTGGGAGGATACAAGTCGACCCTGAAGGTACTCCTGCACAAGTTCTTCGGCGTGGCTATCGGCTGACTCGCATGACCCCGTTCCCCACCGTCCAGGTCCACCCATGCTGATCAACCGCACCCGCGCCGCGGCGGTCACGTTGATGGCCATGATCTTCGTGCAAGTGCCCTTGACGCACAGCACGAGCAGCAAGTCGCACGTCAATGTCTACCATGTGCTGCTGCTGTTGATGCCGCTGCTCTACCTGCCGGCCGTACGCTACCTCAAGCTGAACCCGGCGACGGCCTTCATCGCCACGATGATGGGCACGTCCCTGGCCGCGGCGGCCTCGTACGGCGGAGGCATGCGCTCCACGCTGATCGTGTTCGTGGCGGCGGCGTATTTCCTGGGCGTGGTGTTCGGCCGCAAATTGCAGGACGTGGAACTGCGCAAGATCTTCGTGTGGATACTCGGCTGCTGCATCGTCTTCATCATCCTGCGCGACGCCGTCTACGCAGGACAACTGGGCGCCGTGTACGCCCGCAGCGAAGGAGCCTCGGGCATCCTCTACATGTCCACGGGCGGGCGCAACATCGAGGCCAGCCTGCTGGCCCTGCTCTCGATCCTCCTGCTCGGAACCCGCGTATACCCGATCGCCGCGGGGATCGCCCTGCTCACCAGCGGGATGATGCTTTCCCGCGCCGGCCTGCTCGGTGCCGCGGTATCCATCGGCATCGCCGCCTATCGCACGCGCAAGACCCGTCACTACTACCTGTACACCTTCCTCGGCATCGCCATGATGGTGCTGATCGGCGGCCTGGTGCTGTCGTCGGTCATCGACATCCCCGTGCTGGATCGCTTCAACCTCCAGGCCGAGACGCAACTCGAACACAAGAACGTGGGCCGTCTCGCGCTCTGGAACAGTGCCGCCGCCGCGCTGGAGCAGAACCTGCTGGGCTATGGGGTGGGCAACGGCGTGCCGTTGATGGAGCAGATATCCGGCCTGACCTTCGTCGAGAACAACGTCCATAACATCTACCTGCAATTCCTGCTCGAAGGTGGCGTGCAGTCGCTGTTGCTGTTCCTGGCGCTGGTGTTGCACATACTGTTGCGACCGACCGAAGGGCAGCAACGCAACATCAAGGCCTTCCTGCTCTGTTACCTGATGCTGGCCTTCATCGAGTTCAGCGGGTACGAGGCCTATTTCTGGTTCTTCGTCGGCATGTTCTATGCGCGCACCGACGCCCGGCGCGCCCAGGCACGCATCGACGCCGCCGCCCGGAAGGCATCCCCGCTGCCGCCGCCCCATCCGGACCCGACCCATGCTTGACGATTTCCGCGCCGACGTCCGCCGCCTCCGTTCCCTGCCCGGCTACCGGGGCATGCTGTGGTGGATGCTCGACCAGTCCTTCTGGGTGATCCTCTGCTACCGCCTGATCGCCACGGCTCGGGGCACGCCCCTGCACACCCCGTTGCGCGTGCTGGAGAAGGTCGCCGAGTTCGTCTTCAAGTGTTACCTGCCGACCACCGCCACGATCGGCCCGGGCCTGGTGATCTACCACGCCTTCGGCATCATCGTGAACGGCAAGACCACGATAGGCGCCAACTGCACGATGTACGCCCGCGTGTGCATTGGCAACCGCTGGCCGGGCGACGGCACGCCGATCATCGGCGACAACGTCATTATCGGCACGGGCGCGTGCATTTTCGGCCCCGTGGTGATTCCGGACAACTTCGTGGTGAGAGCCAACGAAGTCATCACCCCTTCCTCGCTGCGCGGCAGCACCGATCGTTCTTCCCCCACCACGCCCCCCGCTGGAGCATCGTCATGAGCGCCGACGACGTGAGATTGTCGATCATCATCATCACCTGGAACGAACGGGAGAACCTCGAGCGCTGCCTGCTCTCGCTGATGGACAAGGTGGACTTCGAACGCGACGAGGTGATCGTCGTCGACAATGGCTCTCGCGATGGCAGCGCCGAGTTCGTCGCCACCCTGCCGCGGGTCCGCTACTTCCCGCTGGATCGCAACTTCGGCGTGGGACCGGCGCGCAATCGCGGGCTGTTCCTGGCACGCGGCAAGTACTGCATGACCCTGGACAACGACACCATTTTCCTGACGGAAGACCCGGGCGCCATCGTCGATGCGTTCTTCCAGGCGCATCCCGACGCCGGCGTGGTCGGCTTCCAGCTGCTCAACGTCGACCGTACCCGCCAGGATTCGACCCGGCGGTTCCCGCGTTTCTACCAGCCGATCGCCGCGCGCATCCCCATCAGCCGCCAGCTCGGCTTCGTCAAGCGTGAACTAGAGCGGCACCTGATGCTCGATACGCGCTTCGACGATAGCAACGACCCTCTCGAGGTCGACTACGTGCTGGGTGCCAACCAGACCTTCACCAAGGACGTCGCGGCCCTCCTGATGGGCTACGACGACCGGATCTTCTTCGGACCGGAAGACGCGGAGTTCTGCGTGCGCACGCGCAAGATGGGCCTGCGCAACTACTACAGCCGGAAGATCTCCATCGTGCACGACTACAAGCGGCGCACGCGCAAATTCTCGAAGCTCACCATCAAGCACCTCGCCGGTTTCGCCTACATGCTCAGGAAGCATGGTGGCGTCTACCGCTATTCATTGAGCGAGCGTCGCTGACGCCGGAGGTACCGCATGCATCGTCGAACTTTTCTTTGCCGGTCGCTGTGGGCGGGGGCCGCCCTCGCCACCCTGCCGCTGGGCGACGTCCTTGGCGCAACCATCGCCGGCGGCAAGAGCTACTACGTCGACGGCACGGCGGGAAACGACCGGCACGACGGCGCCAGTCCCGCCCAGGCCTGGCGGAGCCTGGACAGGCTCAACCAGGCCAGTTTCGGGCCCGGCGACAAGATCCTGTTCAAGCGTGGTGGAGACTATCCCGGTGTCTTCCAGCCGAAAGGCTCGGGCCGCGACGGAGCGCCCATCGTCGTCGACGGTTACGGCGAGGGCGCGCCGCCTCATCTGCATGCGGACGGCCGCGCGCCCTCCACCGTGCGCCTGCAGAACGTCGAGTACTGGACCTTGCGCAACCTGGCCATCTCCAACCAGGGCCCGCAGCCGGGTGCCCGCCGCACCGGCGTGCACCTGTTCCACCAGGACTTCGGAATCGCCCACGGCATCGTGCTGCAAGGCCTGCACATCCACGACGTCAACGGATCGCCACTCAAGCAGCAAGGCGGTGGCAGCGCCGTCCTGGTCGAGGCGAAGGGCACGGGCCGCCCCACGCGATACCAGGACCTCAAGATCGTCGACAACACGATCGAGCGCAGCCAGCGCGACGGCATCCTCTTCCTCGCCGCCGGCAACCGCACAGGCGGCCTGGCCACGGGGGTGATCGTGCGTGGGAATCGCATCAGCGAAGTGCCTGGCGATTGCATCCTGGTCAAGGGCTGCGACGGCGCCCTGGTGGAACGCAACACCGTGAGCCGCTGCGGCGAGTTGCCCCGCGGCGAGGCGGCCGCCGGCATCTGGCCGTTCGACTGCGACAACACCCTGATCCAGTACAACGAGGTCAGCGACCACAAGGCCTATGCCGACGGCCAGGGTTACGACGCCGATTTCCGCTGCCGCAATACGGTGATCCAGTACAACTACAGCCACGACAACGCCGGCGGCATGGCCCTGGTCTGCAACGACGGCCGTGACGGCGACAAGATCGGCAATACCGGAACGATCGTGCGCTTCAACGTGAGCATCAACGACGCCCTGCGCAAGACCGGCAGTGCTTCCCTGCGCATCTCGGGCCCGGTGGATGGCAGCCAGATCTACAACAACATCATCATCATTCCGCAGAAGCCCATCGCCGACGCCGAGGTCACCGTGTTCAAGGCGACCAGCTGGAAAGGTGTCCCGAACAGCACGGCCATCCACGACAACATCGTCGTGGCGCCACGTACCCCCGGCGTGGAGATGCAACTGGCGACGCAGACGAAGCTCGGCGAGAACCACTTCTACGCCGGCAAAGGCGGCGGCACGTCCTTCGCCAAGGCCGACGACGCCATGCTGGACCGCTTCAGGACACACCGCCCGTCGCTCGCCCAGGTCAACGCACTGGTCAAGGAATGCTTCGCCAACGGCAAGCCCGTACCCAACGCGCTGGATCTCATCGCGCGGCTGGCCTGAGCCGACTCGACTCGATCGGCCGATCGGCCGGTTGAGCGGTCGAATCAGCCCGCGGCGCCTTCCGCCGAGCGGGCGTCACGCGCACGGCGCGCCGCCAGCATCTCGATGACACGCTTGCCCAGTGCCTGGCCCGGTACTTCCACGAAGCGATAGGTCACGCTCGACACCAGAACCGTACCCGCCAACGCGAGCACGGCCGTGGCCAGGAAGTAGAGATCGGGGCTCAGGCGGTCGCCTGCGTGCACCGCCGCCAGCGCCTTGCGCGCCACCTGCAGCATGAAGAAGTGCGTCAGGTAACCGCTGAAGCTGATCTTGCCGATGTGCTGCAGCGGACGATTCACCAGCCAACGGTAGGGCTGCCGAAACAGACACAGGGCCAGCAGCGCGAACGCCGCCGCGTACAGGAACACCGCCCGCGGATCGTCCGACCATTGGGGGACCAGCGCCAGGACGGCCAGGGAAAGCATGAACCAGCATGCGTTGTGCCGCCGGTCGCCCTCGCGGAAGAACGTCGACAACTTCCCTGCGTGGCCGAACATCACGAAATAGGCGCAGATGCCGAAAAGGAAGACCGGCAGTTGGTTGGGCAACCACACGAACGCGAAGCGCTGCCACAGCTCCGCGTCGTCGATCGGCGGGTGGTTCAGCAGCCAGGGCCACGTGAGTACCGCGAGCAGCAAGCATACCGTCAGCGCGGCCAGGGCGCGCGGGAAGCTGCGCAAGGCCAGGAACACCAGCGGAAAGACGATGTAGAACGACATCTCGACGCCGATCGACCAGCCGCCGGGGACCACGTCGTTGGCGCCCAGCAACCAGGCCGGGCTCCATCCGTTGGTGAAGCTCAGCGTGCCTAGCACCGTGCCCAGGGGTGGCAGCGCCTGCCCTTTCAGCAACACGGGGACCAGGCAATACACGCCGAACGCGAGATAGAACATCGGCGCGATACGGAACACCCTTCGCACGTAGAAGTTCAGCCAGGGCGTCTCCTCCCGGCTGCGCTTGCCTGCCGAGAGGAACAGGGTCAGCGCGCTGACCACGAAGAACAGTTGCACGCCGCGTGCACCCTGTGCCGCATAACGGCTCAGCCACGGCGACATCAGCGCCTGGTGGCCCATCGCCTGGTAGATTTCCACATTGCGCTGCGCATGGCTGAGCAGCACGCCGATGATCGCCAGGCCGCGCAGCGCATCGATGAAGTCGAGCTGAACTTTCGGTTGGGCCTGCACGATCAGAAGCGCGGCTGGAGGTGCCACTGCCACGCGCTGGCAAGGATATCGTCCAGCGCCGTGATCCGTGGTTGCCAGCCAAGGCGCTGCCGGGCTTGCAGGCTGGATGCGACCAGCGTCGCGGGGTCACCGGGACGGCGAGGAGCGAACGCGTGCGGCACCGGCCTTCCCGTGACGCGTTCGGCGGCGGCGATCACCTCACGCACGCTGAAGCCTTCGCCGTTGCCGAGGTTGAACGTGAACGCGCCCTCGTTCTCCTCGAGGAACTGCACGGCCAGCAAATGGGCCGAGGCGAGATCGTTCACGTGGACGTAGTCGCGCACGCAGGTGCCGTCACGCGTGTCGTAGTCATCGCCGAATACCTTCAGGGCGGCGCTCTGGCCGAGCACGGCCTTCAACACGTTGGGAATGAGGTGAGTCTCGGGATGGTGCGCCTCTCCGATGGAAGCCGACGGGTCGGCACCGGCTGCGTTGAAGTAACGCAGCGCCACCGAACGCAGGCCGTATGCGCGGGCCGCGTCGCCCAGCACGCGCTCGATCATCAGCTTGCTCTGGCCGTACGGGTTGATGGGATCGGTGGGATGCGACTCGTCGATGGTGTCGCTCCTGGGATGCCCGAACACCGCCGCCGTCGAGGAAAAGACCAGGCGCTGGATACCGGCTTCGCGCATGGCGGCCAGGAGCACCAGGGTGTTGCCCACGTTGTTCCGGTAGTACTGGTAAGGATCGATGACCGACTCGCCGACCAGGGACCGGGCGCAGAAATGGATCACCGCGTCGAACGTGTGCGTGGCAAACAAACGCCACAGGGTCACCGCGTCGCCGATATCGCCATGGACGAACGGCACGTCGGCATCCACCGCTTCACGGTGGCCCGTCGAAAGGTCGTCATAGACGACCACCTCGTGCCCGTTCGCGACCAGGTATCGCACCATGTGCGAACCCACGTATCCCGCGCCGCCACAGATCAGAAACTTCAAAGATTGCCTCAGTTCGCGATTGAATGATGGGGGAAGGCGATCGGCCTGCGTCCCTAGCCCGCTTCTTCACTGGCCGTATTGGCCGTGGCCGCGGGCATCGAGGGACCGGCCGGAAGCGGCACCGATGCGCCCGCCTCGCTATGGATGAAGCCCTTGAAGATGGTCAGGAAGATGATGCGAAGATCGAACGCCAGCGACCAGTGGTTGATGTAGTAGAGGTCGTACTCGATGCGCTTCACCAGGTCGGTATCGCCGCGCCACCCGTTGATCTGCGCCCATCCCGTGATGCCGGCCTTGACCAGGTGCTTGTGCATGTAGCCGGCGATCTCGCCCTTGAATTTCTCGACGAACATGGGTCGTTCGGGGCGTGGGCCCACGATGGACATGTCGCCGCGGAGCACGTTGATGAACTGGGGCAGCTCGTCGAGGCTGGTTTGCCGGATGAAACGGCCGAAGCGCGTGGTCGTCTTGCTCTGCGCATTGCCCCACTGGACGCTCTTGTTCTTCTCCATGTCCACGGGCATGGAACGGAACTTCAGCATCTCGAATTCCTTGCCGTCCAGGCCGACGCGGACCTGCCGGTAGAGCACCGGACCGGGGCTGGACAGCTTCACGCCGATCGCGAGGAACAACATCAGCGGGCTGATCATCAGCAGGATGGCGCCGGCGATGATGCGATCCTCGATCGCTTTCAGGATCCACGCATGCCCATGCAAGGGGCTCTCGCGAAGCGTGACCAGGGGCACGCCCGCGCAGTCTTCCATGCGGTGATTGATCAACTGCCTGCCCAGCAAGTCCGGGACGAACTTCACCGTCAGCACGCGCTCGTCCATGCGATCGAGCACGTAGCTGATCGCGCGGTTCGCACTCACGGGCAAGGCGACAAGCACCTGGTCCCACTCGCCACGATCGAGGATCTCGTCGAGATGCAGGAGCGAACCGGCCAACGGCACGCCAGGTGGAACGCCGTGGTCGTGGCTGGTCTTGACGTATGCGGTGATCTTCATGCCGAGGCCGAGGTTGTCCTCGACCTGGCGAACCATGTGGATGCCCGCCTCGGTGGCGCCGATGAGCAGGCAGCGCTTCATGCCGATGCCGCGATGGCGCAGGTAACGCAACGAAAGCACCGCGACGAGTCGTACCGATGCCATCAATACGAGGCCCAGCACGAACGTCAGCGACACCCATCCACGCGAGTAAAGCTCGCCGACCTTGAGCAGATAACCGAGCGCGATCATGCCCGCGAACGCGCTGGTCCACGATGCTGCTATGCACAAGAATTGGCTTACGGGGCGCTCGCCGAGAGGCTGCTCGTAGACCTTGAAGACGATCGAGGCCGCCAGCGTCATGAGCAGCAGAATAATCAGCGCGACAGCATATACGCTGCTCATGCTTAACGTATCGAAACGGACGAAGTAGGCCAGATAGGCCGCACCGATCACGCAAAGGGGATCGGCGGCACGAAGCTCGAGATCCAGTAACGCATTGAATTTTGTCAGTTGCATGACATGTACCCTCTGCCGACGCGACAACGACCGGCCATGCCGGCGTGCCCAGGTACGTGCCCCCTGTAGGGCCGCCATGTCCTGTTCCTAGGAATCCGGATGGCCCAACACGTTTTCGACCGAACCCCGTTGAACGCCGGGTCCGGCCTGAAAGTGTTCGAACTTGCTTGTTGCGATGATGCATGCTGCATCGCGACGAAAATGCGGGCAATCCGACAGCGTCGATTCTGCGGGGCGTGTCACAAAAACAGTTGCCGGAAACAGCTGTTCAGCTGATTGTCTTGACCATCGACGAGGGATGGCAGTGAATGCAATGCGTACTGCGCGCACTCGCGCTCATTCATGAATGTGTTCATGAACGCGTACATGCACGTGGTACGCACACTTCCCCTCGCACGGAGAACACGCCAGTGAGACGCTTACTTTTTGCATGCACCATTCTTGCCATCGCGGCACCGCTATGGGCGCAGAGCCAGCGACAGGCCAATGAAGCCAATCCGTCGAACAACGCGCAAAACAGCCCGCAAAACCCGCGTGTAGCGACACCGAACCAGGCACGCCAGGCCTCTAAGGGCGCCCTCACGCCTGCGCGTGTCGGCCCTGGCGCGGCCGCCGTCGCAGCCGCGGCAGGTGCCACGGCGAACGACACCAACGGCACCGGCAACGACGGCACGGGTGGCACGGGAGGTACCGGCGGCACGGGCGGAACCGGTGGCACCGGCGGAACAGGAGGAACGCATTGATCTTCCTGAACGACAGTCTGGACGTCTAAATGTCCAATCACGTTCCAGTACCGTTAATAATGGATCGGTTTAAGTACGTCGACGGCGTCTCGCCATGCGGCGCCTCGATTGAAGGATCCCGTAAACGATGAAGTTCCTGCCGACTCTCGGTCTGGCCGGGTGCTGTCTGTTACTGCACGCATGCATCCTCGCACCCGGCCAGCACATGAAAACCGGGGAGTTGAATGACAAGGAAAGCGCGACAGGCAGCCGCTACCAGCTGGTACCCATCACGCCCAAGCTGATCGCCATGGACCGTGCCAGCACGGTCACGCCCGGTATCGATCCCGCCCTGACATCCTATCGGCCCGATTCCTATCGCATCGGCCCCGGAGATTCGCTCTACATCACCGTATGGGAGCACCCGGAGCTGACGTCGCCCGCGGGCTCGCAACAGCAGACGGCCGCGAACGGCCGCCTGGTGCGCCCCGACGGGACGCTGTTCTACCCGTATGTCGGCCTGCTCCACGCCTCGGGCCTGACCGTGGAAGAACTCCGCATGGCGATCACCGATCGCCTGACTAAGTATGTGGAGAAACCACAGGTCGACATCAGCATCGTCAGCTACGCGAGCCAGAAGGTCACGCTCGGCGGAGCCTTCGTGAAGACCGACCCCCAGGACATCACGGTGACGCCGCTGACGCTCGCGCAAGCGGTAGGCGCCGCTGGCGTCAACGCGCAGCTGGCCGACCTCTCCGATGTCGTGCTACGCCGCGACAACCGCGAATACCACCTCGACCTCGACGCGCTGTCGCATGCGCAGCAGGGTCCGCAGGACATCTACCTGAAGGGTGGCGACAGCATCTACCTGCCCTACAACGACCGCCACGAGGCATACGTGATCGGCGAGGTGCTGCGTCCACAGGCCATTTCGTTCAAGACCAGCGACCTCAGCCTCACCCAGGCCCTGGGTCGCGCGGGCGGTCTCAACCAGACCAGTGCCAAGGGCAAGGCCGTCTATGTGATCCGCGGTGTCGAGGACATGGAAAAGGCGCCCGCGACCATCTACCAGCTCGACAACACCTCGCCGTCCGCCTTCGCGGTGGCGTCTAAGTTCTCGGTCAAGCCAGGCGACGTCGTCTTCGTCGGGCCCGCCGGGATCACCCGCTGGAACCGTTTCATCAGTCAGCTGCTTCCACTGTCCGGCCTGATCAGCAACGCGGCCAACGCCCAGTACAACCTGGATCGCGATCGCCAGCTTTGACAGAGGCGGCTGGCTCCACATTTTCTTGCTAAACAGGCGATACAAATGAAGGTCACTATTTTCGGCACCGGTTATGTTGGGCTGGTCACGGGCGCCTGCCTCGCGGAAATGGGCAACCATGTGGTTTGCGTCGATGTCGACCAGGCCAAGGTCGATGGGCTTCGCAACGGCGTTATCCCCATCTTCGAACCGGGCCTGGAACCGATCGTCAAACGCAACTATGCGTCGGGCCAGCTGGATTTCACCACCGATCCCGCACCGGCGATCGCACACGGCGAACTCATCTTCATCGCGGTGGGCACGCCGCCGGACGAGGACGGCAGCGCCGACATGAAATACGTGCTGAGCGTGGCGCGCACCATCGGCGAGCACCTCGACCGCTATGCGGTGGTCGTCAACAAGTCCACGGTACCGGTCGGCACGGCCGACCGTGTGCGCAAGGCGATCGATGACGTGTTGGGTGAACGCGGTGCGGCGGTGGATTTCGACGTGGTCTCCAATCCCGAATTCCTGAAGGAAGGCGACGCGGTGGAGGACTGCCTGCGGCCCGACCGCATCGTCGTCGGCTCGTCCAGCGAGCGCGCCGTGGCTCGCCTGCGCAAGTTGTACGCACCCTTCAACCGCAATCACGATCGTATGGTGGTGATGGACGAACGGTCGGCCGAACTGACCAAGTACGCCGCGAACGCGATGCTGGCGACCAAGATCAGCTTCATGAACGAGATTGCCAATATCGCCGAGCGCGTCGGCGCCGATGTCGAACTGGTCCGCCAGGGTATCGGTGCCGACCCACGCATCGGTTACCACTTCATCTACCCGGGCGCCGGCTACGGCGGCTCCTGTTTCCCGAAGGACGTGCAGGCACTGGAACGTATCGCACGTGGCCACGGTTACGACGCGCGCCTGCTCGGCATGGTCGAGGCGGTCAATGCCCAACAGAAGACCCGCCTATTCGCGCAGATACAGAAACATTTCGATGGCGACGTGGCGGGCAAGACAGTCGCGCTGTGGGGCCTGGCCTTCAAGCCCAACACCGACGACATGCGCGAGGCGCCGAGCCGCCGCCTGATGGAAGCGTTGTGGGAAGCCGGAGCCAAGGTGCGCGCCTACGATCCGGAGGCACGCGCGGAAACGACGCGTATCTACGGCGAACGCGACGACCTCGTCCTTTGCGACAACGCGTACGACACCCTGCAAGGCGCCGATGTGCTCGCCCTCGTCACGGAATGGAAAGCCTTCCGCAGCCCGGACTTCGCACGCATCAAGGCCGCGCTGAAAACCCCGGCGATCTTCGACGGCCGCAATCTTTATGATCCGCGCGTGGTCGAGGACGCCGGCATCGCCTATTACGGCATCGGCCGCGGCCGTTCGCTGCAGCGCTGAAGGGCACGGTGTTCGCGCTGCGATACCTTTCCCTCGGCGGACTGGCTCTGGTGCTGGCGGTTGCAGGTGGCTGTTCGTCCGTATCGCGGGGCAGCCTGGAGGCGGTTCGCCTCGCGTTGCGAGGCGAAAAGGTCGAGCCGACGGCGGCATCGGTCGCCGCCACGCCGTACTTCCAGCTCCAGGTGAATGGGCCGGAGGGCGAGGCCATCCTCGTCCTCGCCAGCACCGGCAACGGGCAACTGGGCTGGTACGGCACCGGCAACGACATCGTGTTCACCCGCGACGGGGTGGTGGTGAAGACCGTCGGCCTGCCGCAGGACCTCGACGATTCGGCCTTCCCTTCCGGTAATCCCTTCGCGACAGGGCTGCAACGGTTGAACGGGCCGCTCGACTACACGCGGCGCATGGACTGGTCGCCAGGCTATCGATACGGCGTGGTCGTGCAGGCCCATCTCGAACCGAAGGCGCTGGAGGACGTGGAGATCCTCGGCACCGTCCGTCATTTGCGCCGCATCGATGAACAACTCAGCGTGCCCGGCCACGGCGCGCACATGACCAACCGGTACTGGGTGGACCCCTCCGACGGCTTCATCTGGAAAAGCAGGCAGTACATCGCTCCTGGCGTTCCGCTCGAACTGATCCAGTTGCGGCCCTACCGGGAGGATGCGTCGTGAATCGCGCCGCCCGCATGATTGGCTTGCTGCTGTGCGCCCATGTGCTGCCGCTGATGGCGCAGACGGCGACGATCCAGGTCATCGCCCAGGGCGCGGTAGGCCAGCCCGGTTCGGCCGCCTATCCTTCCGACGCACGCCTTTCCGCCGTGGCCGTGGCGGCCAAGGTCGATCCGGAGGCGTATATCCTCGGCGCGGCGTGGCTCCAGCCCGCGTTGCGGCGCGACCAGTTGCGCCTTCGCGCCGGCGTCGATTACGAACTCGGCGCCATCCGCCGGCAAGCCCTTGGCAGTGGGAACGTGTCCCTGGCCGAAGCGGCGGCGGCGTTCCAGGCGTGGATCTCCGCGCTACCGATCACCGGTCGCCGCACCGGCGTGACGCTGGACCCCGCCCGGCTCGGGGTGACGCCCGCCGAGGACTGGCCGGTGCACGAGGGCGATACCCTGTTCTATCCGCGGCGCCCCGTGGACATCCGCGTGGTCGGCGCGGTGGACAAGCCATGCCACCTGCCGCACGTCCCGTTGCAAGATGCGCGGCGTTACCTTGCCGGCTGCCCTGCCTCCGCCGCCGCGGACCCCGACCTGATCTACGTCGTGCAACCCGATGGCGCGGTCTTCGCCCAGAACATCGCCTTGTGGAACCGCGACATGCCGCGACCGCTCGCGCCGGGCGCATGGATCTACGTGCCGTTCGACCGGCATGCGATCGCCGGTGCGGCCGATGAGACCTTCAACCGCGATGTCGCCGATTTCATCGCGACCCAGCTCCTGAGTGACGAGGGCTCGCGGTAATGCGCGCGCCACGCCTGCCACGGCTCGCCGTGCCGCGAACGACATTGCACGGTTGCTGCCGTGCCGGCTTCGTCCTGTGGGCAGGAGGAGTCACCGCCCTGCATGCGCAAGAGGTTTATACGCAGAGCGACTTCGGTGGCGTCGGCCTGCTGCAGACGCCGACCGCGCGCATGGCGCGCGAAGGCGAATTCAGCTTCGTCCTGAGCCGGACCACGCCGTATACCAACTACAACGTGTCGATGCAGCCGCTGCCGTGGCTGGAGGCTTCCTTCCGTTACACCAATGTCAGCAACCGGCTGTACGGACCGCGTTCGCTCAGTGGAAGCCAGACATACAAGGACAAGTCGATCGACGCGAAGGTAAGGATCTGGGAGGAAAGCCGATGGCTGCCCGCGGTGGCGGTGGGCGCGCGCGACATCGGTGGCACGGGCCTGTTCTCCAGCGAATACGTGGTGACCAGCAAGCGCGCCGGGCCATTCGATTTCAGCCTCGGCCTGGCCTGGGGCTACATGGGGGCACGCGGCGACATCGCCAATCCGCTGAATTTCATCAGCGACCGGTTCGAGACGCGGCCCACCAGCGGCACCGGCACAGGCAAGTTCAGCACCAACAAGTTCTTCCGTGGACGTCCGGGCTTCTTCGGCGGCATCGAGTACCGCTCGCCCTGGCAATGGCTGCTCTTGAAGGCGGAACTCGATGGCAATGACTACAAGCACCAACCGCAGAACAACAATCAACCGCAACGCTGGCCGGTCAACCTGGGCGCCGTGTTCCGCCTGAATCGCAATGTCGACCTGACGCTGGGATACGAGCGCGGCGAGGTGGCGACCGCGGCGATCAACCTGCATAGCAATCTCGCCACCCACGTCGATCCGCCGAAGACGTACGATCCCAAGCCGGAGCCAGTCGCCTTCGAGTCCACGCCGGTCGAAACACCGCCAGCCAGCCCGGCCTCGGCCAATCCGGTCTCTCCCGACACTCCCACCCATCCAGCGACGCGTACGGCGCCGGAACAGGTCGACTGGCCGGAGGTGGCCACCGCCTTGCGCGACAATGCCGGCATCAACGTCAGCAGCATCGGCCGCCGTGGTTCGGAACTGGTGATCCACGGCCAACAGGATCGGTTCTTCTACAGCGCCGAGGGTGTCGGCCGCGCCACGCGCATCATCGACAACCGCGTGGATCGCAGCATCGACTGGCTCACCGTGGCCAGCGAACGCAACGGCCTGAAGACCGTGGAAACCAGCGTGCACCGGCCGCGTTTCCTTGAACTGCTCGACCATCGCATCGACCTTCCCACGTTCCGCCGCAGCATCGAGCAAGACCCGGTGACGGCGCGCGAGGAAGAAGTGCTCTATCGCGCGCCGCTGAAACGCTTCAGCGGCGGGTTCTCGCTCGGCTACCAGCAGAACCTCGGCGGCCCGGACGCCTTCGTCCTCTACCAGGTTTACGGTGCGGCTTCGGGCACGTTCAATTTCACCCGCAACCTCTGGCTCGACGGTGTCGTCTCGCTCAATCTCTTCAACAACTACGACAAGTTCAAGTACGACGCGCCCAGCAACCTCCCACGCGTGCGCACGAACCTTCGCCAGTACCTCACCAGCTCCGATCTCACCGTGCCGAACTTCCAGCTCACCGGCACGCATCGCCTGGGCCAGGACCTCTACGGCATGGCCTACGCCGGCATGCTGGAGAGCATGTACGGCGGCGCCGGCGGCGAAGTGCTGTACCGTCCCTTCGGCGAACGCTGGGCGGTGGGCGCGGACGTGAACTGGGTGAAGCAGCGCGGCTTCGACCAGGACTTCTCGTTCAGGCGGTACCACATCATCACCGGACAGGCGACCGGTTACCTGGATACCGGCTTCCATAATGTGACCCTGGCGGTAAGCGTGGGCCGCTATCTCGCCGGCGATTGGGGCACCACCATCGACGTGTCGCGCGAGTTCGCCAACGGCGCGCGCATGGGCGCCTACGCCACGATCACCAACAAGTCGGGCAGTGCCGGCTATGGCGAAGGCAGCTTCGACAAGGGAATCTACGTGTCGATCCCGTTCGACATGCTGCTGCCACACTCGTCGCGCAGCCGCGCCACCCTGCTCTGGCAACCGCTGATCCGTGACGGTGGCGCGCGCCTGAACAAGCGTTACACGCTATATACGCTGACCAACGACCTCGACAGCGACCTGTTCGACAAGAACCTCGGCAAGATCAGCGAGTAACTAGAGGTAACGCAACCAACTGTCCACGCCACGGTCGATCAGGCCGTAGACATGTTCATAGGCGGGACGCTGCTGGCGGTACGGGTCGGGAACGTCCCTGCCCTCCACCCAGCGGTCCAGCAGGAACACCTTGCCGCTGACCTCCGGCGCCATCCGGCCGATGGCGGCGACATGGCTTTTCTCCATCGCGAGGATCAGGTCGGCCTGGCGCAGGAGCGCCGTATCCAACTGGCGGGCCCGGTGCGGCTCTCCGTCGATGCCGTGCTCCCGCAACAATTGAAGCGCGGTCTCATCCATGGGATAGCCCGTCATGGCGCTGAGGCCGGCGCTGCCGATCTGCACGTCGCGGCCTTCGCCCAGGCGGTGGCGCAAGAGGTATTCCGCCGTGGGACTGCGGCAGATGTTGCCCACGCAGGCAATGAGTATTCGCTGGAACATAGACGGCATCATAGACGATGGATACGCTGCACATGAAACGGATCGAACGCGACGCATGACGATATGGACCGCCATCACCAGCTTCGGCGACAGCGCATTGCTGCTGCCGTTGATCGCATGGATCGCGATCTGCCTGCTGCTGCCCACGCCAGGATGGCGCGACGCACGCCGCTGGGTGATCGCCGCGGCGGTATGCGGAGGTGGCGTGATGCTTTCCAAGCTGCTGTTCATGGCCTGGGGCATCGGGCCTCCCGGACTGAACTACACCGGCTTCAGCGGACACACGGCACTCGCCATCCTGGTATGGCCCACCCTCGCGGGCGTCCTTTCCCTGGGCGGCACACGGCGACAGCGCCTGTCCATGATCGCGCTCGGTGCATGCATGGGCGCGGCCGTCGCTGTCTCGCGCCTGGTGTTGAAAGTGCACAGCCCGTCGGAAGTCTGGTTGGGCGCGATCCTCGGCACCGCCGTGGTCACCTGGTTCCTGCGCGGACTGACGCTTCGCGGCACCCCCGCCAGGTCCGCCGATCCGTGGCGCCTCGCCCTGCTCGGCGGCGGCGCCCTGGCGATCGGCCTGGCCTGTTATGGCCGCGTGTTTCCCTCGCAGCACGTGTTGCAGGACATCGCGCTATGGCTGAGCGGCCATCCGAACGTGTTCACGCGGCGCGTGGGGCTGGGGTGATGCGGTACCACAACGCATACAGCGCGGGCAGGAAGACCAGCGTGAGGACGGTACCGCCGATCGTTCCACCGATCAGCGTATAGGCGAGCGAACCCCAGAACACCGAGAACGTCAGCGGGATGAAGGCCAGCACCGCCGCCATCGCCGTGAGGATCACCGGCCGCGCACGCTGCACCGTGGCCTCGACCACGGCGTGGTAAGTATCCAGCCCCTCGCGCTCGTTGGCGTGGATCTGCCCGATCAGGATCAGCGTATTGCGCATGATGATGCCCGCCAGCCCGATGAGACCGAGGATCGCGTTGAAACCGAAGGGCTGGTTGAACAGGATCAGCGTCGGCACGACGCCCACGAGGGCCAGCGGCGCGGTCGCGAGGATCATCAGCATGCCCGAGATCGAACGCACCTCGAACACGATGACGATCATCATCAACAGGAGCATGACCGGGAAAATCGCCGCCAGCGCCTTGTTCGCCTTGCCGGCTTCCTCCAGCGCGGCGGCCGTGTCGACCGCATAACCCTGCGGCAACGTGGCGACGACCGGCTTCAATGCCTCGATCAGTCGCATGGAGATATCCGGTGGCTGGAACTCCTCGCCGATATCGCCGCGCACCGTCATGGTGGTGACACGATCGCGCCGGCGAAGGATGGGGTCTTCCATGCGCACCTCGGCGGTTCCGACCTGCGCCAGCGGCACGCGCTGCCCCGCCGAACCGACGAGGGTAAAGCCTGCCAGGCGCGCGGGGTCGAGCCTCGATTCGCCCGCGCTGCGCGCGACGACATCGACGGAACGGATGTCCTCCCGCACACGCGTGATCGTGACGCCGGTCAACAGGAACTGGAGTTGCTGGGATACCTCTTGCGAACTGAGACCGATCGCATGGAGGCGTTCCTGGTCCATCACGAAATGCACCGTGGGCACGCGCTCGCCCCAGTCGATATTCACGCCACGCATGGCCGGGTCCCTAGACATCGTCTCCCTGACCCGTTCCGCGATGGCGCGCACTTTTTCCTGGTCGGGCCCGGAGACGCGGAAAGCGACGGGGAAAGGCGAGTACGGCCCGAACACGATCTGGGTGGCGCGCACGCGGGCTTCCGGTGCGAGACCATCCTGCACCGCCTGCCGGACACGCAGCTTCAAGGCCTCGCGCGTGGCCTCGTTGTCCGTCAGGACGACGATCTTCGCGAAAGACGGGTCGGGCAGTTCCGGGGAGATCGCCAGGTAGAAGCGAGGCGCGCCCTGCCCGATGTAGCTGGTGACCATCTTTGCTTCCGGCTGTTTCTTCAGCCATGCCTCCACCTTCGCCACGGCCTCGCTGGTCGCGGCGATCGACGTGCCCTCCGGCATCTGCACCTCGACGAGGACTTCAGGACGATCGGATGCGGGAAAGAACTGGTTCTTCACCAGGCCCATGCCCAGCGCGGACACCACGAACAAACCCAGCACGGAAAGCGCGACGGTACGCTTGCGGCGAACGGACCACGCGATCAAGCCGCGGAGCCGACGGTAGCGTGGCGTGTCGTAGATCGCGGCGTGCCCGCCCTTCACCGGCGGAATGTCCGGCAACAACTTCACGCCGAGATAGGGCGTGAACACGACCGCGACGACCCAGGAGGTCAGCAGCGAGAACATGACCACCCAGAAAATGTTGCCTGCGTACTCGCCCGCTGTGGACTTGGCGAAGCCGACCGGCATGAGGCCGATGGCCGTCACCAGCGTGCCCGCCAGCATCGGTGCCGCGGTATGGCCCCAGGCGTAGGTCGCTGCCGCCACCCTGTCCTGGCCCTCCTCCATCTTCACCACCATGCTCTCGATGATGATGATCGCGTCGTCGACCAGCAGCCCGAGCGAAAGGATCAGGGCGCCGAGGGTGATGCGGTCGAAATCGCGCCCGGTGACCAGCATGATGACGAACACGGCGGCAAGCGTCAGCGGCACGGCGGCGGCGACGACGATGCCCACGCGGAACCCGAGGCTCGCCAGGCTTACCGCGATCACGACGGCGAGCGCGACGAAGAACTTGAGCATGAACTCGTCGTAGGCCTCGGCGATGTTGACGGCCTGGTCGGTGATCTTGGTAAAGGACAGTCCCAACGGCAGGCTCGCGGATATCCGCGTCGCCTCCTGTTCGAGGGCCTTGCCGAGTTCGAGACCGTTATAACGGTCCTTCATCACCACGCCGAGAACGAGTGCGGGTTCGTCCTGGTTGCGGATGAGGAAGGTCGGCGGATCTTCATAGCCACGGCGTACGCTGGCGATGTCGCCCAAGCGAAGCGTCCGTCCGTTCGCCACCACCGGCGTTTCCTCGATACGGCGCAAGTCGTCGAACGCGCCGTCGAGCCGGACGACGACCTGGGGTCCCTTCGTATCGATCGACCCCGCGGGCGTCAGCAGGTTCTGGTCATTCAGTGCCCCGAAGAGTGCCGAAGGGGCTATGCCGAGCGTCGCCAGGCGATCATGCGAGAACTCCACGAAGATCTTCTCCGGGCGCTCGCCGATGATGTTCACCTTCTTCACCCCCGCGACGTGCAGGAGCCGCTGCCTGAGCGACTCGGCCTCGCGGACCAGCGCGCGGTGCGGTTCGCCCGGCGCCTTGAGCGCATAGAGGGCGAAGGTCACGTCCGCGTATTCGTCGTTGACCAGGGGGCCGACGACACCCGGTGGCAGGCGGGCCGCCTCGTCGGCGAGCTTCTTGCGCGCCTGGTAGAACTCTTCGGGTACGTCGCTGGGTGGCGTGTCATCGCGCAAGGTCAGCGTGGTGAACGCCAGCCCGGGACGCGTGAAGGTCTCGCTACGGTCGTACCATTTCAATTCCTGCAGGCGCTTTTCGAGCGGCTCGGCCACCTGGTCCTGCATTTCCTGCGCGGTCGCTCCTGGCCAGGCCGCGACCACCGTGAGGACCTTGACGGTGAAGCTCGGATCTTCCGCGCGCCCCAGGTGCAGAAAGGCGTAAATGCCGGCGACCGAGATCGCCACGATCAGGAACAGCGTCACCGAGCGTTCGCGCACCGCCAGCGCCGATAGATTGAATCCACTCATCGGGACGCCCCATCGACAGCGGCCGGCCGCACGCGTTCGCCCTCATGCAACTGGTGCGCACCGAGCGCCACGAAGCGATCGCCCGGCTTCAGTCCCGACGTGACGGCGACGTTCTCGTCACCGAGGTCGCCCAGGCGAACCGCGCGCCAGGTCACCGTCGGCTGTGCACCCTGCACCACCCAGACGCCCGGACCCTTGCCCCGGTCGAGGATGGCCGCGACGGGTACCTGCATGGCCGATTCGTCATCGCGGGGAATATGCACGACGACGGTCGCGCCAAGCGGCGCCTTCGCGGCGTCGTCTTCCAGCACGTACCGCGCCTCGAACGTACGGGTCGCGTTATCGGCCGCATCGGATAGCACGCGCAGCCGTGCCGCGCTGTCCTTCGTGCCCTGGCCGAAAACCGTCGCGCGCCCCGTCGAGCCGATCGCCGGACGCAGGGTTTCCGGCAGGTTGACCAGCGCCTCGCGAGGGCCCGCGTGAGCGAGCCGTACGACCACCTGCCCTGCCGCCACCACCTGGCCCGGCTCGGCCAGGGTGTCGACGACCGTCCCGTCCGCGTCGGCCAGCAGCGTCGAATAACCGGCTTCGTTGGAGGAAACCTTCGCCTGCGCCTCCGCCGCGCGCAGTCTCGCGGCGGCCGCCTCGGATGCCGCCTTCGCCTGGTCGTATGCCGAGGCGGATACCGCGCCTTTCACCACCAGCTCGCGAAAACGCTTTTCGTCGGCGGCGGTTTGTATCGCTTGAGCGCGGGCCGCCTCCACCGCCCCGGCGGAGGCCGTGATCGCCAACGCCAGGTCGGTGCGGTCGATCCGCATCAGGGGTTGGCCCCGCACCACGGTTTGCCCGGCATCGACCAGCCGTTCCACCACCTTGCCGGGAACCCGGAAGCCGAGATCGCTTTGCACGCGTGCGCTGATCACGCCGGAAAAAGCACGATCGGCGGCAACCGCGGCGCCGACCGTCTGCGTCCGGACCAGAGGAGCCTCCGTCCTGGGATCAGCTTCCGTTCGCGAACACCCGGCCAGCGTCACGGCCCCCAGGATCGCCAGGGGAACGATGAGGGGGAGCGGGACCGAGAGGCGACGCATGGCGGCTTTCCAGAGCTGGGAAAGTCGCCACTGTGGTATCCAGTGACCAATTTGTCAATTAGTCACTATTGGGAACGTGCCGATTCAGTCTAGGGAGCGAGGCTGCGCAGGACCAGGTTGGTGACCAGGTTCACGCCCTCGGCGGCCTCGTCGAGGTGGTGCTGGAGCAGCACCGGTGTGGTGAAGGGCGACATCGCCAACCAGATGCTGCCGCATACCTCGTCGATGGGAGTCTTCCGTTCGAATGCGCCCGCCTCGCGACCTTCGATGACGATGTCACGCAGGATCGCTTCCAGCCGCGATGCGAACGCGGTCGAGCTGCTCCATTTTTCGGCGCACGAATGCGCGACGATGTCGTAGAGCTGGCGGTCGGTGAAGAACTGTTCGCTGCTGCGTTCCACCACGGTCTTGAAGAGGGCACGCAGCTTCTCGTGCGCGCCCCTGGCGCTGGCGACCGCTGCTTCGATGTCGGTTAGCTGCGCGGTGAGGCAACGGGTGCAAATGGCCTCGCCGATGGCCTGCTTCGAGTCGAAGAACTTATAGATATATGCCTTGGAGAACCCGATCGCCTTCGCCAGGTCGGCTACCGTCGTCTTCGCATAACCGTAGCGGCTGAAGTGTTCGTCGGCCGCCTCCACGATGTGGTCGCGGATGGTGTCGGCGGATGCGCCGCGGAGGTTGACATCGGAATGGGGCGAGGTGGCGATCATGCATGAACCATAACCGCCCCGGGCCCGGATGACAACGAGTGACCCGTTTGTATAATGGTTTCTAAGTCAATTCGTCGGCGGAAGCGGAATATCCCCGCGCGCCGACACCAGCCGCAGGAAGGCCTCGCGCTGGTAACGGCTCATGCGCAGCTTCTGGCCCGTATCCATCGTCACCACGTGATGCCCGTTGAACCAGGGATGGATGGCCTGTACCCGCCGCACGTTGATGATGGCGGAGCGGTGCACCCGGGCGAAGTGCTTCGGGTCCAGCCGCTCGGCCAGGGTCGCCATCGTCTCGCGCATCTCGTGCACGCTGTTCATCAGGTGGATCTCGACCGCGTTGCCGTTGGCCTTGATCCAGACGATGTCGTCGACATCGATGAAGGTCACCTGGTCGCGCGTGCGGACGGGGATGCGGTCGAGGTAGCCCTCGCGTCGGCGCAGCGCTTCCAGCACCTGCTGGATGGCTTCGCCACTCGCGGCTCCCGTGCCGGCCGCAGCGGGCGTGGCCAGTCGCGTCTTCACCCGCTGCAGCGTCTGCACGAAGCGGTCGCGGCTGAAGGGCTTGACCAGGTAATCCACGGCGTTGGCCTCGAAGGCGCGCACCGCGTAGTTCTCGAAGGCGGTGACGAACACCGTGGCCGGCATCCTCGCCGGGCCGATCGCGGCCACCACGTCCATGCCGTCCATGCCCGGCATCTGGATGTCGAGGAAAACCACGTCCGGCGAATGTTCGCGGATCGCCTGCACCGCCGAAACCCCATCGCCGTACTCGCCCGCCACCTGGACCTGCGGATCGTCGGCCAGCAGGCGAACGATGGCGCGCCGTGCGATCGGCTCGTCATCCACGACGAGGGCGGCGATGGTCATACCGTGTCGATCTCCGGCGAATCGTCCAGGTCTTCGATACGCCGGAATGGTACATGGATACGGCAGGCGACGCCTTCGGGCCAGAGCATGTCGAGACGTACCTGCCCCGCATCGCCGTACAGTTCGTACAGGCGCAACTGCGTGTTCGAAAGCCCTACCCCATGGCCCTTGCGCGCAGGGCCTCCTTCGCCGTTCTCCAGGGTGCTGTTGCGGTTGCGCACCTCGATGCAGAGGCGATCGCCCTCGCGGCGACTCTCGATCTCGATGATGTCGGTGCCTACCCGCTCGCTGATCCCGTGATGGATGGCGTTCTCCACGATGGGTTGCAGGATCAGGCTCGGCACCGCGCAGTCCAGGGTGTCCGGCGCGACGTAGATCCGCACGGTCAGGCGATCCTTGAAGCGCATGGCCTGGATGCCGAGGTAGAGGTCCAGCAGCACGAGTTCGCGTCGCAGGCTCACTTCCTGGCCGTCGTAATCCTCGAGAAAAGCGCGCAGCAGATCGCTCAGGCGCAACAGCATGTCCTCCGCGGACAACGTGTCCTCCTTGAGCAGGGTGGCGATCGCGTGCAAGGTGTTGAACAGGAAATGTGGTTGCAGCTGCGACTTCAGCGACTGCAAGCGCGACTGGGCCAGTTCGGTGGCCATGCGGCTCGCTTCCATCTCGCGACGATTCTTTTCCTCGCGGAACTGCAACGCCTGCTGGATGGCGAACAACGACCAGTAGGTGAGCAAGCCGGTGGCGAAGTGCTGGCCGAAGAATTGTCGGAACTGCTCCGCGAAGGAGCTGGGTTCGAATGGCGTGGAGATCACGGCGCCGATGAAGAGCGACAGTAGCGTGACGCCAATGCTCGCCGCGATGGGAAGGAAGAGGTCGCGCCGGCGGGCGACACCAATGACGGGGTATCTCGACGCCAACTGGAATACCCAGGGCGCCAGGGCCGCCCAGGTGTACCACTGGATCATCGACCAGCGCAGGTAATCGATGGCATCCCAGGTGTGTCCGGACAGGGCGTCGTGTTGATAACGCTGCACGGCGAAGACGACGACCACGACCGTCCACAGGCCGATATAGCGCCTCCATCCGATGTCGGTCGTGCCGAGGCGAAGCTTCATCACAGGATATCCGAGGAAAGAACGAGGGCATCTTAGGCACAGCGTCGGGCGGGGGAGAAGCATTCCTTTCGCCACCTACGATTCGCCACGGCCCTCCTACGATTCGTCCCGGATGCGTTGTCCGGGTGGCCCGCGCGAGGGCCAGATAGGGGCGTCATCGACCGACTCAGGAGAGTCCCATGTCATCGATCCGCGCCGCCATCGCCGTCCTCGCCCTTGCCACTGTCGCGTCCACCGCGAGCCTTGCCGGAGACCTCACGAGGCTGCCGGTGGAGAAGCGCGAGGTGAGCCTGTTCACCGTGGTCAACGCCACCTTCGACAGCGTGACCGGACTGGCCACGGCGCCGGTGAATTCCCAGGCATTCGAGGATGCCAAGCTCGGTGCCGCCCTGCCCGGCGGCCTCACCTCCGCCACGGTACGGCTCCCGCCGGGCGACTGCCTGCGCGACGTGCGCGTGACCTTCCGGGATGGACGCAGCCAGGTCTTCCCTGGCGTGGACGTGTGCCGGTCGCACGGCCTGCGCCTGGGTACGCAACCGACCTAGGTGCGTCGCCCGCGGGTGGCGGCTACGCTAGCGGACCTTCCTGGAGCCGCCGGCGCCCGATGACACGACCCGATCCCCAGAGCGACGCCGGCCAATGGCTCGACCGATTGTTCGAAGCGCGAGCCGCCGAGGCACAGGCGGCCCGCGACACGGCGCTGGCCGCCGACGAGTTGCGCCGATACCAGAAGTTCGCCCGGCCAGGACAGCCTTCGGCGCACATCGTGCAGCTTCGGCAGAAGCAGGCGGCGGCGCGCCAGGCCAGTGCGCGTTCGCGGCAGGCCTTCCTCAAGGCCGCCATGGAATTCGTGCGCACCGCCGGCCTCACCCCACCGCCCAGGACATCGCTCGATGCCTTCGTCAGCGCGTGGATCGACACTCACGTGACCAACGCTGGCGAGTGATGCGGTCCGCCGTCATACCCGCCAGAGCGTCCGCGCCTCCTCGGCGATGACGCCGGGAAACTCTTCCGGAAAAAACAGCTTCCCCTCCGGCACGGTACGGATGCCGGTCGATCCCTGGAACGTGCGATCGAGATAGCGGGCATCCGCCAGCGAAAATATCGTGTCGCTCGCACCCCAGACCATGCGAACCGGAACCTTGCTCTGCTTCAGGCGAGCCTCGATGCCGGCGAGCGGGTTGGGCTCCAGGGCGAGGTGGAAGGCGTGGTATTGCATCCTGCGCAAGGCTGAACCGACCAGCGGCGCCACGTAATAATCGATGGTGTCGTCGGCCAGTCCGGCCGGATCGTGATAGACCGCCGCGCCGAAGGTCGAGCGTGCGAGTTGGCGGTCGATAAGCCATTTCGCCGTCGCATCCGCGAGTGTCCCCGCACGGGCCATCTCGATGACGGGCTTGACCCCGGCCGGCGGACTGTCCGGCTCCACGTCGCCGTTGGTCAGCAACATCGTGTGCACGCGGGCGGGATAGCGGAGCAGGAACAACTGCGCGACAGCCACGCCGCTATCGCTGGCCACGATATCCACCGCCGAAACCGACAGGCGATCGAGCAGCGCGGCCAGCATCGAGACCTGGGCATCGGCCGCGAGCGATTGATGCTCGCCGACCTCCGAATATCCCAGGCCCATGAAGTCGGGCGCGATGCAACGCCGATACGGCGACAGGCGAGCCATCGCGCCGCGCCACTGGAACCCATTGAGGGGTGCACCGTGGAGGAACAACGCCGCCTTGCCCCTGCCCTTTTCCACGTACGCGATCCTCCCTTGCGGCACGTCGGCGAACCGGCGTGCCGCTGCGAACTCGCGGGCGCTCATCGATAGTCCATCCGCCAGGTGGGTTGTTGCGGCGCCCACGCGCGTCATGTGCCCGGCGAGCATGCCCGCTGCCACCACGCCACTCGCTTTCAAGAACGCTCTACGCCTCATCACGCACTCCCGTTGGTTGGATAGCCGCATGCTTCCATGGCGTCCCGCGCACCGCGCGCACGAAAGGATGGTCGCGGACACGGGAGGATGATTCCGGCACTTGCAAGCGGCCCCCGGGCGTAGAACGATCCGCCCATGAGCGAGCGTCCCGCCTGCTATCCAGCCCCGCCCGCACCGCTGTTGTCCGGCGGCGCCACGCGGCTGCCCCTGCTCGACGTTCTCACCTCACCGGTGCCCGTGGGTCGCTTCGATTCACCCATGGACGACCGTCACGTGCTCTGCCTGCACCTGGGTGATCCAGTGCCCGTGTCGTATCGCGTCGCCCACGGCGAACGCCGGGGTACGCGCATCCATGGCCAGTTCTGCGTCGTCCCTTCTCGCTTCAGCACGCGATGGACGCTGACCCGGCCGGCCACGTCCCTGCTGCTGCGCCTGAGTCCGGAACTACTGAAAGAGACGGCGGAAACGATGAGTGTCGTTTCGACGGATGCCAGCCTCGCGCCTTCCATCCATATACGTGACCCGCAGATCGAGCGCATCGGATGGATGATGCAGGCGGAAGACCACGATGCCTATCCGGGCGGGCGTCTGTTCGCCGATAGCCTCGCCACCGCCCTGGCGGTGCGGCTGCTGGCGTTGCAAAGCCGGCCGAGGCCGACGGCGGGACGCAAGGCCCGGGCCCTGCCCGCATGGCGCCTGCGACACGTGATCGAGTACATCGATGCCCACCTCGACGAAGACCTGACCCTGGCCGAGCTGGCTGCCGTGGCGGGATTCAGCGTGTCGCACTTCAAGCCGCTGTTCAAGGAAGCGGCAGGCATGCCGGTACATCGTTTCGTGCTGGAACGCCGCGTCGAACACGCGCGCCTCCGCTTGCTCGACGGGACACGAAGCATCACCCAGGTGGCGATCGAAACCGGCTTCAGCCATCCGAGCCACATGGCGCGTTGCATGCGCCGCGTGCTTGGAGTGAGCCCCGGACAGCTTGTCGAGGCAAGACGGTAAGCCGCCCTGCCCGCGCCTCAACGCGCGGGGCAATCGTCCCGGCTGTTGTCGGCGATGCCGGAAATCAGCCAGCGGCCATCCATGCGCACCAGGTTCACCGCATCCGTGCCGCAATGCTTGACCTGTCCGTTCACGAGGAAATCGTAGGGTGCCCAGACGATGGCGATGTCACCGTCGATACGCACCAGCGGATCGTAGATACGTTCCTCGATGCGATCCTTGCCCGGCTTGATGTGGTTGGCGAAATCGGCAAGGGTCATGCGCACGACCTTGCCCTTGCGCAGCAGGGCCACGCTGCCCTCCGGCTGCACGGCGGCCAGCATGGCCGCGCTATCGTACTTCGCCATGCCGTCGAACAAGGCCTGGACGGGCGCCAGGACGGCGGCCTCTTCCTTGGTGGCGGCGTGAGCCGGCAGCGCGGCGAAACCCGCGAGCACCGTCATGGCGGCGACCAGTGACCCAAGCTTCATGCGATTCCCCTGTCTTCAGGACGTACGCCATCCTAAGCCGGATCGGGGGCCGGGGCGTATGTGTCAGTGGTCACGCTTTCATCGGCTTGACGGTAATACGCGTACAGTCGGGGCCATATCCCTTCTGGCAGCCCTATGATCCTGGACGACTCCACCCGCCGGACGATCTTCCTGGCTTCGTGCCTCATGATGGCGCCGCCGGGCGCCGCGGTGGAACGTTACGTCGGCACGGCTTACCGCGCCGGGGCCACGACGCCCCTCTATCGCGAGGTGCACCTGGTGGACACCTCGCGCCACACGGTCCTGTTCGAATGCCTCGATGGCAAGGCCTTCGCCAGGAAGGAGCTCGACATGCGGGGCGGTTCCCCTCAGCCGGACTATTCCTTCGTGGATGCCCGCACCGGCTACGAGGAGGGCGTGGCACGTGAAGGGGCCACGCGCGTGGCCTATGTACGCCGGCCCGGAGGCCAGCGGGTGGAACGGCCATTGCCGGACAAGGGCGATGCCGTGATCGATGCCGGCTTCGACACCTTCCTGCGCACCCATTGGGACACGGTCGTGCAACGCGGCGCCACGGTGGCCTTCCTGCTCACCTCGCGCGGCCGGTTCATGCCGATCCACATCTCCGCCGACGAACCACGCGACGGCGACCGCCAGCTCACCCTGAAGCTGGATGCCTGGTACGCCTTCGTGGCCCCTTCCATCCTGGTGACCTATGGCGAAGCCGACCGGCGCCTGCGTCGCTACGAAGGCCCGGGTAACATCCGCGATGGCCGTGGCAAGCCGATTCCCGTGCGGATCGAGTTTCCACCGTCGGAACGGCGGAGCGGGGTCGCGGGCAACCCCATCGACGAGGCCTTGAGCGCACCGTTGGACGGCCGCTGCGCGAGTTGAGTGGCAGGCAGGATACAAATTCACAATCCGTGTGCGGGGCGGGATGCTAAACCACCGTATTGGCCTCGCCACTTGCCCCCACTCCGGAGTACCACCCATGTCCCATCCCACGCTGGACGCCGCCTTCATCGCAAGCCAGAAGCAGCGCTTGCTCGACCTTCGCCAGCAGCTGATCGAGGTAGGCGATGCCGCCGGTGACGACGAGCAGCGGTGGCAGGCGGCGGCGGGCGGCGAGCCGCAGGACGAAGGAGACGATGGCGACCGTTTCGCGCAACAGGCCAACGACGAAGCCGTGTTGTCGCACAACGAAGCCCGGCTGGTCGCGGTCGACCGTGCGCTGGAGAAGATCGACGAGGGTACCTACGGCCTGTCCGACGGCAGCGGCGACCCGATCCCGCGCGATCGCCTGGAGGCGGTCCCGGAGAGCTGCTACACCGTAGAAGAATCGAACGACCGCGAACGCGCCGCACGACGCGGCTAAAAAAAGCACGACCGTCCTATCATGCCCCGCCGGGTCCCCTGAGAATGGCCGAGGGCCACCCAGGAGACAGACCCGTGACCGAATCGAATCAATCAGCGCTCGATCCCAAGCGCCGCAACTTTGTCCTCAACGCGGGCACGCTCGCCGCGGGCACCCTCGTCGGTGCCGGCGCGATGACCGCCTCGGCCCCCGCGGTCGCCGCGCCCACGTCATCATCCACTGGCAAGAAGGAAAGCTCGATGTCTTTCATCACCACTAAAGACGGCACCCAGATCTATTACAAGGATTGGGGCAAGGGCCAGCCGATCGTGTTCCATCATGGCTGGCCGCTGAGCTCGGACGACTGGGACGCGCAGATGCTGTTCTTCCTCAACGAGGGGTTCCGCGTCATCGCGCACGACCGCCGTGGCCATGGCCGCTCGACGCAGACCGCCACCGGCAACGAGATGGACACGTATGCCGCCGACGTCGCCGCCCTCACCGAACACCTCGACCTCAAGAATGCCATCCATATCGGCCATTCCACCGGCGGTGGCGAAGTGGCGCGCTATGTCGCCCGTCATGGCAAGGGCCGCGTGGCCAAGGCCGTGCTGGTGAGCGCCGTGCCGCCGATCATGGTCAAGACCCCGGCCAACCCGGGCGGCCTGGACATCTCGGTGTTCGACGGCCTGCGCAAGCAGCTGGCCGCCAACCGTGCGCAGTTCTACCGCGAAGTGCCGATTCCCTTCTACGGCTTCAACCGCCCCGGCGTGAAGACGATCGAAGGCGTGGTCGACAACTGGTGGCGCCAGGGCATGATCGGCGGGGCCAAGGCTCACTACGACTGCATCAAGGCCTTCTCGGAAACCGACTTCACCGAAGACCTCAAGGCAATCGACGTGCCGACCCTCGTCCTGCACGGCGACGATGACCAGATCGTCCCTTACGCCGATGCCGGCGTGCTGTCCGCCAAGCTGCTCAAGAACAGCGAGCTGAAGATCTACAAGGGTTACCCGCACGGCATGCTGACCGTCCATGCGGACGAGCTGAACAAGGACATCCTCGCCTTCATCAAGAAGGCTTGATGTATGGTTGCCGCAACGGGTTTGGCCGTTGCGGCAATTTCTTCCAGGGAAGACGGCTCCGCTTACAGCGACCGGCTATGGCTAAGGCCCTGGACCTGCTGCTGTGCCTCGTTCTGCTGAAGAACTTGATCCTGTTGCAGCTGATGATCGAGTTGCTGAGTGACCTCCTGAAGTCTCTGATACGACTGGTCAACAGGCACATTTACGGCGTCGGGCCCAAATACAGATACACGAGCCGTGTACGGGTGATCCATCTGTCCATCATGAACCTGATAGGCGTGAATCGAAGGATGGATTTCGCCGTCAGGCATGCGACCGAACATCACTTCATCCACTCTTGTCATGCCGGATTGCTTTACTTCGACCAGAAGCCCCGCCGTGAGGCGGTCTATTTGGTCGTCACTCAGCGCTATGCCTTCGGATGAATGCAGCCTTTCGATGTTTCCTCGTACCGCATTTGCTAGCAAATGGTCGGGATGTTCTGGATCTGACGGCGTGATAGATGCGCCATCCACACGCACAGCACTTCGCCAGGACTGATGCGACTGCACCGCGTTCAAGTCCTCGCGACTCATCATGGATATATCAAGGCTGGGATGGCCGTGTGATGCGGCACGTCTGGGCTCATCCATCGTCAGGTACGGCAAAACTCCGTCACGGGTTGGCGCTACCTGGATCAAACCTTTCATAAAAGCCTCATCCGTCAGCACGTTCGCCATGGACGGAGACTGCCGTGAGAGATCGGCTAGAAACTTCTTCTTCGCTGGCTCGATAGCTTCCGAGATGGTTGGCACCGGACCATGGAGACCCACCAGTGCCGGGTAGTCGCGATTCGCGCTTTCGATTACGTTTCTAGATTTTGGGTCGGATTTACCATCCAAATCGATCCCAAACCGGCGTTCAACGGCATCGATGTGATCGCGATTGTCGCGAACCAACTCATAGACCTTCGTAGCTTCCGACGAGGTGACATTCAACGCGTCATCATACATACCGAAGATGTGCGCCTCCATGACACGCGATTTCCGCAACCCTGGTTCGAATGCGGCGTTCCTACCCCAACTGTTATATCTCAACTCGTACCATGCACCGACGCGATCGCCACTTCGAATGGCTTCAGTGAAACCAGTCATGCTTTTCTGGACCGCACCGACTCCCCGATTATAGGTAAGGGCAACAAGCGTAGCTCTCTCGATCGAAAGCGGCATTCCCAGCGACCTTGCCGGCCCTTCATAATCCACCAGCGTACCCTTAACGAGAAGCTCCTTCGCTTCACGCGCCGAAATCTCTTTGGAGAATTCCATGCCGAGCGAAGTCTTCTCGCTTGCCCTGGCATCGTCGATCCTTTTTAAGGCGGCTACTTCTCCCTGTGTCAAAGCGATACCCGCGCGTTGCCAGATCGCCAGGTTGTCATTCCTGTTAAATGTATAACCGTAACCTATGGTCGCCTTACCGTCATTAAGGTCGTACACCCTTGACCTATATCGCTCCATGGAAGAGATGATATCGAAGCAGGCATCCCGATAAGCATCCTGATCAAGCTCCCTATATTTCATAGTCCCTCACCTAGCTGAATTATCCGTCTCACCAAAATCTTTCTTCCATTTGCACTCGTTCGCGAGCCTCATCATCTGCTCCCTTGCTTCGGGCGTATCGATTTTCCATAGAATCGCGGCTGAGGGGATTAGGTCCGCATCACCTGTCGCGGGGACTGACGACGGACCAATGACCGACCAGTTAGCTCGGTCTGAACTCAAACTGATGTTGACAACATATGACGATCCATTGCGGCCACTGGTAATGGTCACGACCGCTGCGCTGCCCGTAACCGTACCCACGATGGATCCGGTGTCACCCTCGTCGATCCTGGACAGATCCGGCGTCGCAGCCGCATGATTTCCGCATATGTCTCGTCCACGCTGGACAAGGACGATATTGAAGGATCCACACGCCGAATCATCCAGGGCACACCGCCTTCCTGCCCACATGCCACTGAACGCAGCAAGCATCTCGCCCCGTGGCCGTGACATCGCGTCGGAAAAACAAGACAAAGCACCCAGCAAGCCGATGAATAATGTCTTCTGAACTCGATACGCACGAACTTTCGCTTCGAGCATCGCCTTTCCTCGTCAAATGACGATGGGTTCGATGGGCACCGGGCTCATCAAGCGGTTCGTGAATTGCCGGTCGTTGTAATAGCGAATCTTGCTGCACATGACCGGGTTCGGTATTCCCTCATAAAGAAACAACTCCTTATCCGCACCCATCGCTTTCAGTTCCTGAGGCAGCATCAGAGATCGTCGCTCGTCGGAGTAACTCTTGGTACGCCCCCTTCCTTCGGAAACGCTTTCCTTTCGAACCGTCGTAGTCCCCAACATTTCGGAGTAGTCATTAGCATCCCGCTGCTCGCGCGGCGTGAAGACAATCTGAAGTGCATGATTGGTGACAAAGGATCGCGCAACGTCCTTACCGTACACCGCGTCTAGCTGTGACAAGCTCTGAATGATCGGCAGTATTCGCAGGTTGTATCCTGCGATGAACGCGGCGGCCGACGCCAAAACATCGATCTTGCCTATGGCCGTGAACTCGTCCATCAACAGAAGACACTGGTGTTTCAGGCTTGAATTCTGACGCGGAAGTTCCTTTGTGTTGACCTTTATGAGCTGGCTAAAGAACAGATTGATGATCACCCTACTCTCAGCCAGTTTATTTGGCTGAATGCCGATATAGATCGTCATTTTCTTTCGACGCAAGTCGGTTAGAAGAAAATCATCGGCGCTAGTGGCCGCATCCAGAACAGGATTGAGGAAACCATTGAGAGGTTCCCTGAACGTCCCAAGGATGGAAGAGAACGTATCTTTCGCTTGCGACGTCAGGTTATCGAATGCCTGTTTTGTTTGAGAGCTCGCATAATCCATTCTCCTCAGCGCTCGGAACGTAGCCTTCAGGTCGTCCCCAACTCCAATGGATAAACGAAAGACGCGGCCGAGCGTAGGCATGGTGATGACTGGTGCGAACTCTTCCTTCTCTTTGTCGCGCTTTTCGAAGAGATACAATGTGAATGCGACGAAGGCATTCCTGGCCTGACTTATCCAGAATCCGTTCTCAGCAGACGAATCGGGATATAAGGACGATCCGATCGCCATAATGTCGGAAATTCGAAATGCAGGATCTTTCGTAACGTAGTTCAGCGGATTCCATCGGTGCGTTCGCCGGTCTTCGGCAAACGGGTTGAACAAGTACACCTCTTGTCCCTGCGACTTCCTCCATCCGCTGGTCAAGTCGAAGTTCTCCTGCTTTATGTCAAGAACTACGATCGATTCCTGGTATGTCAGGAGGTTCGGCACGACCACACCCACGCCTTTCCCCGATCGGGTCGGTGCCGCAAGGATCACGAACTGCTGGCCGCTGAGCCGGATCAGCTCCTTGCCGAACTTCCCGACCACGATGCCGTCGGGCGAGTCCTTGAGCAGGCCCTGCTTCTCCAGGTCGCGTCGTGTGGCGAAGCGAGCGTCGCCGTGCAGCGCCGGAGCACGTGAAGAACGCAGCAATGGCACGAGACATCCGACCCACGCCAGTGCCGGCAACCCAAACCCCGCCACTCCCGCCGCCCTGATCTTCCACGCATACGGCGCGTACTGCGGATAGGCCAAGGCGCCGTGGTAACCCCACCACGTCCGCCAAGTCAGCGGCATGTCGACGCCGAGCAGCATGAGGGTCAATTGACCCGAGAGGTACAGGCCGCCACCGAAGGCCACCAGGAACATCGCCGCCGCAAGGACGGTCTTCGTCGATCCATTCACGCCAGGCTCTCCGTGCCCACTTTGAGGTGCGCAGTCTAGCCACTTTTCGGTGGCGCAACACAAGGGCGAGGAAAGTTCTCATTTGACTGTTTCAATCGCGGTGCCAACCCCTTCCCTGGCGCGGCTTTACTCACCCACTGCGCGCGTCTTTTCCCAACACATCCGTGCATGCGCCTGTGCCGTGCACTGCACACCCATGTGCGTCAATGTACCGATCGCTTCAAGCGAGAGCGCCAACTTCGCGCAGTCGACGGTGTCCGATTCATGCACGAGGTCCGCGAGCAGGCCGGTAAGACCACGGGCGTACTGCAGCCATTCGGTGGCGTCGTTCAACAGGTCGTGCGCCGAGGCTTCGGGATCGATGTAATGGCGCGCACGACCCTCCGTGCGCGTGGTGCCGCTAAATGGCATGAGCATTCCTTGAAAGTGATCGCTCACCGTTGTCCAGGTGCGGCACGCCACGCACAGCGCAACGTGCCGCGGATCAAACGGACTCGCGGGTTCACCGGCTGCCCGAGACCGGGCGCCGGGAGGCTTGATTGATGAAGTGGATGCGGCGTCAGCCTGTTTCAGTGGCCCACACAGGCGCTTGCCCGATAGGTGAGGCCCAGAAACATCTCAGATGAGGGGCTGAAACCGCGGTTCTTCAACCGTCCCTGCACGGTGGACAGAGGGCCCGGTAACCGGTGGGGATGTCGCCGGGGGGATTCGGCGGGCGAGCGGGTGCCGTATGATCGTGGGTAGCCACGGATCAACTCCTCGATAGTTGGTCATGGTCAGCGGGTCGGGAGTGTTAGCGCACTTCCGGCCCGCGCTTCTCACCGCGTGAAGCGATGGTTGTCTGCGACGCACGCAAATCGACTGCGCAGACAACGTGCCGACCGTAACAAAACAACGCCATGTTGTCTGTAGGCGCCATCGGAGAATGGTCGCCACTATTACTTGAGCAACGCCCACCACTGCGACAGGCTGACCACGGCCGTCGCCACCATCACGAGCCCGAGAATCGTCCACGCGTCGCTCAGCTGATTTCCTGGCGAGCAGTACGATCCCGGCGCGAACATGGCCGCCGCCATGCCCGTGTAGTGCATGCCGGTCACCGCCACCGCCATGACCAGCGCGGCACCCAGGCGCAACGCCACGTGGGTCCAGTGTCGGCTGGTGCGCAACCAGGTCATGATCAGCAAGGCCGCGCCGCTGGCGCCCAGCGCGATCGCCGCGGAAACCCAGAACAGCAACGGCCGGTATTCGATGCCCGGCAACATGCGCATGGCGTACATGCCACCGTAGTGCATCAGGCAAACGCCGGTGGCCATCAGCACCGATGCGATCAACCAGGTCACCAGGCGCACTCCATCGCGGATCACGTACAAGCCGATCGCGCTGACGACCACCGCCACCAGCCATGAGGCCACGGTGATCGGCAGGTCGAAGGTCACTGGCACGCCGAGTGTCAGCGCCGCCATGCCCATGAAATGCATGGCCCATACGCCGGTGCCGAAGGCGAAGGCTCCGGCGATGATCCAGCGCGTCTTCTCCTCCGGCGCGGCGGCGCGCACGCGGGACGTCATTTCGATGCCGCAGTAACCGGTGAGGGTGGCGATCACGAACGAGTACGCCACCATGACCATGTCGTAGTGCTGTTCCATGGGAGATCCTATGTGACGGTCAGGTGCGTGCGAAGGTAAAAAAGGCGACGTTGTCTGCCAGGCCGTCGGCCTGTTCGAGCATGTGTCGGCTGGCGGAACCGGCCTGCCGCAACAGCGATTCATGCGCCTGCATCGCCTGGTCGATCTGGTTGATCGACACACTGGCCCTGCCCACGCCGGCGGACTGCTGTTCGCTGGCACGGGCGATGTGACCGACCACGTCGGTGAGTTCCCGCACGCTGTGCACGATCCTCGCCAGCGTGTCGCCGGAACTGTTCGCCAGCTGGGCACCGTCGCTCACCTTGTCGCGGCTGTCGGCGATCAGCTGCTTGATTTCACCCGCCGCCGCGGTACAGCGCTGGGCAAGGTTGCGTACCTCGCCGGCGACCACCGCGAAACCCCGCCCATGCTCGCCGGCACGCGCGGCCTCCACGGCGGCATTCAGGGCGAGCAAGCGGGTCTGGAAAGCGATCGCATCGATGAGGCCCACGATATCGGCGATGCGGTCGCTCGAATCACCGATCGCACTCATCGCCTGCTGCATCTGCGCGACGACGTCGCCGCCGTCCTCCGCGCATTTGCGCGCCTCGGCGGCCAGCCGGTCGGCATGACGGGCGTGCTCCGCGGTCTGCACCACCAGGGTGGCCACCGTCTCCATGCCCGTGGCCGTGTCGCGCAAGCCGGCCGCATCCTCGATCAATTGGCGAGCCAGCACCTCGTTATCCGACACCATCTGCACCGCGGCGACGTTCACCGCACCCGCACCATCGCGTACCTTCCGGATCACGCCAGCGAGGCGCTCGTCCATGTCGCGGAAGGCGGCGCGGAGTTCACCGATCTCATCGGAATAGAGGGCGGGAATGCGGTTGTCCAGGACACCGTCGGCGACCGTGCGGGCAAGGGCCAGCGCGTCCCGGATGCGTACGGTGACCGAGCGAACGAAGATACCGTCGAATATCACCGAGAGCAGGAGGCCCGCCAGTACGGCGCCAAGCTCGGCGTTGCGAACGTCGCGTCCTTCCGCGGCTTGCTCCTGGGCCATCGCGTCGAGCGAATGTCTTGCCGTTACGAACGACGCACCGCCGTGTTCCGCTTCCAACTGGGCCAGCAATTCACTGGCATGTTGGTAGATCTCGCCGGTATTGGCGTTGGCCCGGTCGATGCCGTAGAGGCCGACCAGGCCGGTTATCACCAGGAACGTCAGTACCAGCCCAAGCCGCAATCCCATGCGGACCTTGATCGTATAGCGAGCCATCGGCGCTCCCCCGCCCGTTGAGACTTCGGTCCTTATCGGCCGACGGGAAACGGACTTTAGCGTCGCTTTCGCATTTTCAGGCGCAGACATCCATACATGCCGAAATCGCGTACAGGTCGCTCATGGACGCGCTTCCAGCACGATGTTGAACGGCGTTTCGGCGGCACGACGGAAGCGACGGAATCCGCCCGCGTCGACGATCACCTTGCGCAGCCGCGCCTCGCCTGCCTGGGCACCCAACGCCGGCCCGTGCCTGGCGAGCGACACCGGCACGCAGATCATCGACGATGCCGCGTAGTACACGCGGCCGACGGGGTTGAGGTTGTCCGCCGTGCTGTCGCCGGCGAAAGGTTCCACCACCATGCACGTGCCATCGTCTTTCAGTGCATCCTTCGCGTGCCGGGCGGCGCCGTCGGGATCGGCCATGTCGTGCAGGCAATCGAAGAAGGTGATGAGGTCGAAGTCGCGTCCTTCGTATCCCGACGCATCCGCCTGCTCGAACGATGCGTTGCTCACGCCGGCCTCCTTCGCGCGCTCGCGAGCGACATCGATCGACGGTGCGTGATAGTCGTAGCCCACGAAGTGCGATGCCGGGAAGGCTTTCGCCATCAGCACCGTGCTCGCGCCGTGGCCGCAACCGATGTCGGCGACCTTGCCACCGCGCCCGAGCTTGTCGACGACACCCTCCAATGCCGGCAGCCAGGCGCCCAGCAAATGGGCATGGTATCCGGCGCGGAAGAATCGTTCGGTGCCATGGAACAGGCACGGGTGGTGTTCGCCCCACTCCATGCCGGCACCGCTGCGGAAGTTGTCGCGCACGCGCGGGTAAGTGTGGAACAGCGCGAGGGCGACTTCATAGGCGCCGGAAAGATCGACGGGACCGGCCGGATCGGCCAGGCAGGCCGCCTGTTCGTCGTTGAGATGGTATTTGCCCGATGCGGCGTCGAAATCGACATAACCGCCGGCCGCCTGGTTGCCTAGCCATTCGCGCACATAGCGTTCGTGGGTGCCGGTGCGCGTGGCGAGTTCGGCGGGAGTCAGGGATTCGCTTGCGAGTGCCTTGTACAAGCCGAGTTCGTCGCCGAGCAAAACGAGCACCGCGCTGAACGCGGCGCCAAGGTCGCCGACCGCCTTGCCGAGGAAGGCATTGAGTTTTTCTTCGTTGATGGACATGGGTGCGCTCCGAAGCCAGGGGGAATCCGGTGCGGCGAGTAGTCGACGGTTCCGGCAAGCCGCTAGCGCCGGAACCGGCGACGTCGTCCTGCCGGCGGAGGGTCTCCGCCAGGATCGGGGCATGACGGGCTTGGAGGGATCACGTTCTGCCCGCCGCCGGTGAATGCGTCATCGGCGCATCGTTGGGAACGATGGCGGGCCTGGGGCATGGTGGGCGAAGTATAACGCCGCCTGTCGCTCCACCGCGCAGCGCCCACACCGTCCAAAAGGACTATAAAGCGATCGTTCCCAGGGCCTGGGCCGGCGAATCGTGCCGGAAAGCGGCCCGCATCTGTTTCGCATCCCGCTTCGGCGGAATCCCGAACATCCGCGCGTATTCACGGCTGAATTGCGAGGGGCTTTCGTAGCCCACCTGGAAGCAGGCCGTCTCGACGTTGACGGCGCTGGAGATCATCAACCGGCGCGCCTCCAACAGACGGAGCTGCTTCTGGTATTGGAGCGGCGTCATCGACGTCAGCGCCTTGAACTGGCGATGGAACGCCGAGGGGCTCATCTGCGCGATCGCGGCCAGTTCCTCGATCCGGATCGCCTCGGTGAAGCGCGTCCGCAAGGTGCGCATGGCGTTTATCACCCGCTGCGACGGGCTGTTCGCGAGCGTCATCCGCGCAACGTCTCCACCGTGAGGGCCGGTCAGGAGCCAATAACAGATTTCGCGCATGACGATGGGGTAAAGCGTCGGAATCGCCTGAGGCGTATCGAGCAGACGAACCAGGCGCAGTGCGCAATCGGCTAGCGGCCCCTGGAAGTCCGTGACGAAGACGCCACGGCCGGGCTCGCCGCTTGCCCTCGGCGGCGCGTCGAGGCCCTCCGCGACGCTGCGCGCGATCGCTAGGTCGAGTTCGAAGGCGAGAACGAGGCAGGGCTCGCCCGGACTGGCTTCGACGACACGGCCGATCGACGGCGTCTCCACGCCGATGACCAGCGCCTGCCCTGCCCGGTACTCGAGCCGGTTGCCACCGAACATTCCCCACTTGGCACCCTGGGCCACGATGCACATGGCCGGCCTGGAAAGCATGTGGGCAGGAGGTTTCGGATGATCCGACCGCATGATCGCCATACCCTCGATCGCCGTGATGAACGGGCTCTCGCCGGGATGGCTTTCCGTGTAACGCAGTAGGGCTTCCACCAACGGGTCTGGCATGTCCGGTTACTCCCCGTGCTGCATGTCTGACCGAGGCTATTCCTCACGGCAGGAATAGGCAAGAAACAGGAGGATTTCGGCATTCAGTACGGCCGTCCCCGGGACCAGAATGTCGCGAACACCTCCTGTGCCGACGCGCACATCCCTTCAAGAGAAGTCAGCCATGTCAAACAGTAAGATCGCCATCGTGACCGGCGGCAGCCGTGGCATCGGTCGCCAGACCGTCCTCTCCCTCGCCAAGCGCGGGGTCCGCTCGATATTCACCTATAACGCCAATCGTGCAGAAGCCGAAAGCGTGGTCGCGCTCGCCGCGGACGCGGGAGTACGGGCTATCGCCCTGCAGCTGGACGTGGGCAAGAGCGAAACGTTCGATCGCTTCGCGACACAGGTCCGTGAAGCGTTGGCGAGTCTCGACGCCGAGCGTTTCGATTACCTCGTCAACAACGCCGGCACGTCGTCAGGCGCTGGCCTGGAAACGATCACCGAGGCGGAAATGGATGCGCTCTACAACGTCCACTTCAAGGGGGTCCTGTTCCTGGTACAGAAGCTGCTGCCACTCATGAACGATGGCGGCCGTATCGTGAACATCTCTTCGGGGCTGGCCCGCTTCGCCATGCCCAACCGTATCGGATACGGTTCCATCAAGGCCGCCGTCGAAGCGCTGAGCCGTTACATGGCGCTGGAATTGGGTCCGCGCCGGATCGCCGTCAACGTGGTGGCACCGGGCGCGATCGCCACGGACTTCAGCGGAGGCATCGTCCGCGATAATCCCCAGGTCAACAAGGCCGTCGCCGAGCACACGGCGCTTGGGCGAGTGGGCGTCCCCGAAGACGTCGGCCCGGTGATCGCGTCGCTTCTCTCCGATGACTTCGGATGGGTGAATGCGCAGCGGATCGAAGTGGCGGGGGGTATGCATATCTGAGCTTGTTCGAAGCATTGGATATACTCCGCCACGAGGCGTGGGGACCTCGGACACCGTGGTGGTAGATATCGTGGAAACGCTTGCGAGACTGACGCATGCCGGCACCTTGCTGATCGTCAATGCGTTACTCGCGGCACTTTCTTCTGCGATCTTCGCCACCCTCCACCTGAGCCTCCGCAAGACGCGCCCTATTCGCGGGCTTGCCGTATGGGCAGCCAGTCATGCGCTGATCGCCACGGGGTTTTCCGTCCTTGTCCTTCCAGCGTTCGGGATCGATTTCTTCGGCCTGGCATTGCTCGCCAACCTGCTTATCGACCTGGGCACCGCCTTCGGCCTGGTGGCGGTCCTGGTCTACTTCGAGCACCCGCTCCGCTCCGGGCGCGTTCTGTTCGTTGCGGCGATCATCGGGGCGGTGGAGGCGCTTTACGTCCTCAATCATGGCGAAGACCTGCGTCTGATGGTGGTCGCCGGAGGCAGCCTCAAGGGCTTGTTGACCATCGCAACCGCCGTCGCCTTCTGGCGCTGCCGCGACGATGCGCAGAGGCTGGCCGCGCGAGTCGCCGCGGCCTTTCATTTCCTGTGGGCGGCTGCGCTTTTCATGCGGGTAGCGTGGTGGGAATTACACCCGCTCACGAGCGGGTCCCACGATCCGACTTCGGCGTTCGGCCTGCTATCCCGTTTGCTGCTGACATGGGTGATCACGCCGTGCATCCTGTGGATGCTCAGCCGGCAGTTCGACGCCGAACTGGTCCAACTGGCCAAGGAAGATCCCCTCACGGGCATAGCCAATCGGCGCGTGATGTGGGAGCTCGGTGAGCGGGTCGCCGCCGATACGTCACAACCGACGCGACGGTTCGCGGTGCTGATCCTCGATGTCGATCATTTCAAGCGAATCAACGACCGCTGGGGACATCCCGGTGGTGATGAGGCGCTCAAGGCGATCGCCACGCTCCTTCATCGCCTTACCTGCCCACCCGACCTACTGGCCCGGGTCGGCGGCGAGGAATTCATGGTGTTGATGGTCGACACGGATGAGGAGGCGGTGCGGAACTTCGCCGAGGAACTGCGCGCCGAGGTGCAGGCATCCTCCATTACCGTGGGGTCGGAGCACGCGTTGAGGTGCACCGTCAGCATTGGCCATCATCTCTTTCATGGCGGGGACAGCTGGAACAACGCCGTCACCATGGCGGACCAGGCGTTATACGAGGCAAAACGGCGTGGACGAAATCAAGCAGTGGCATCGGCCGCCCTGCACGATGAACCGGAAGGCTCGCACTAGCGAAGTGTCGTAGCTTCCCGGTCGCCACTTCTGGCGATCGCTATCTGGTTGCATTTTGAAACCTATGAGGTTAGGCTCTTCACGGATTCGTCTTGCCATCGAGCGATTCCATGAAGCCACCCCCACGTCTATCCCGCTCCCTTCTCGCCCTCCTCGCCTGCGCCAGTGGGGTGAGCGTCGCCAACGTCTACTACGCGCAGCCCTTGCTCGATGCCGTCGCCACCGACTTTGCGATCACACCGGCAGTGGTTGGCGGGGTCGTCACGGCGACGCAGGTGGGCTGCGCCATGGCACTGCTCCTCGTCGTGCCACTAGGCGATATCGTCCGCCGCCGACGTCTCATGCTCGTCCAGGCGATGGCGCTTATCGGCGCGCTGATGACCATCACGCTTGCCGGCAATACCACGATTCTTCTCGCCGGCATGCTCGGTGCTGGGCTGTTCGGCACGGCGATGACCCAGGGCTTGATCGCGTATGCGGCAAACGCCGCCGATGACGGCGAACGCGGACGCGTGGTCGGCACGACGCAGACCGGGGTCTTCATCGGCCTGCTGCTGGCCCGCGTGGTAGCGGGCGGTATCAGTGACATCGCAGGCTGGCGGAGTGTCTACGCCTTCGCAGCCATCCTCATGATCGGACTGGCGGCGATGCTCTGGCGGGCACTGCCCGATCTTCCGGTCCATGCGAACCGCCTGTCGTACGGACGTCTTGTCGCATCCATGGCCACGCTTATCCGTGACGAGCGGGTGCTCCGCGTTCGCGGTGTGATCGCCCTCCTGATGTTCGCCGCCCTCAACATCTTCTGGAGCGCCCTCGTGCTGCCATTGAGCGCGGCGCCGTACCACTTCTCCCATACCGCTATCGGCGCCTTCGGCCTGGTGGGCGTGATCGGCGCCTTGGCGGCCGGACGCGCCGGACGCTGGGCCGACCAGGGGCACGGCGAGCGGACCACGGTCGTAGCAATTGTCTTGCTTACCGCCGCATGGTTGCCCCTGGCCTACATGGGCGCATCCATGTGGTGGCTCGCCCTCGGCATCATCCTGCTCGACATGGGCGGCCAGGCCATCCACGTGACCAACCAGAGCCTCATCTTCCGCACGCGTCCGGATGCACATAGCCGCCTCGTCGGCGCTTACATGCTGTTTTATTCGGCGGGAAGCGGCTTGGGCGCGATGGCGACGACGATGGCTTACGCGAGGTATGGCTGGAATGGTGTTTGTGCGTTGGGTGCGGGAGTCAGCGTTTTGGCGTTGTTGTTCTGGGCCGCGTCCGTGCGACGGGAACCGTGCGTCGATGCGTGTGCTGCTACGACGCCCGCTCGATAAAACGTCGACTGCCCGTCTTTGGCCCTATCGGATGTAGAGCAGGATTAGCAGGCCGATTCCGGCGGCGATGGCGACCAGGGACTCCACGAGCATCCACGTGCCATCCGGATTTCCCTCTCGCCGGAGCCTCCGCATCATCGCAACCGCCGACGTTTCCGGTGCGAGTGCCCGACTATAGCGGAAATAAATCCGCCAACTGGCGAGGCCACACCCGGCCATGACGAGAATCAGCAGGAGGTGTACGACATGGTAGGCGGCAAGGCTCATGGCCGGTTCCGTGAATAAGGGCGCTCGCGTCAATGCGAGCCATTAGCCGGTATTGCGCTTTCAAGGGCCTTTCGTGAGACAAGGATGGGCTTGGTCGAAGTCTACGTCCCACGTGGCGTCCGCCAATGCGCCGGCGCCCAAGATGTAGTCATAGACGTGAACGGAAAGTGCACAATTTCGGGTCGAGGCCAGGGGAAAGAGTAACTAAAATGATGCACGCCGCCGTTGAAACGGAAGGCCTCACCTCTCGCCCGCGCAAACATATGCAAATAGAACATGCCGCCATGACCAACAGCCCCGAAGCACCCGTTATCCTCATCACCGGCGGAAGCCGCGGCGTGGGCGCGGCTTCCGCACGACTAGCAGCCACGCAAGGATACGACGTAGCGATCAGTTACGTCTCCAACGCATCGGCCGCGCAGGCGGTGGTGACCGATATCGAAGCCATGGGACGCCGTGCCTTAGCCGTACGCGCGGATAGCGCGGACCCGGCACAGGTGGAACAGCTGTTCGCCGCCGTCGACAAGGCCTTCGGCCGGATCGACGTGCTGGTGAACAACGCGGCTGTTTTGGAACTGCAGTCGCGCCTCGAAGACCTCAGCTTCGAACGGATGCAGCGTGTATTCGCCGTCAACGCCATCGGCCCGATCCTCTGCGCCCAGCAAGCGTCCAGGCGCATGTCACACCGCCATGGTGGACGCGGCGGCTCCATCGTCAACGTCTCGTCGGCGGCGGCACGCCTCGGCAGTCCGAACGAGTACATCGACTATGCCGCCTCCAAGGGCGCCCTGGAGACCTTCACCACAGGCTTCGCCAAGGAAGTCGCGCGGGAAGGCATCCGGGTCAACTGTGTTCGTCCGGGACATATCTATACGGAAATGCACGCCAGCGGCGGCGAACCCGGGCGGGTCGACCGGGTGAAGGACTCGATCCCGATGGGCCGCGGCGGCCAGCCCGAGGAAGTCGCCCGGGCGATCCTGTGGCTGGCGGGCGATGAGGCCTCTTTCATCACCGGGACCTTCCTCGACGTGACCGGCGGCAAATAGGCCTGTCTCGGTCATGAGCCACTTTCACCAAAGCGTTGAAAGTGTTGTGCCAACTGGTGCCTTTTTCCTCGAACAGGCCTCGCGCAAGCTTTACCTGCGTCTTATCCCCTGTCCGAGGTCACTCCCATGAAACAGCTTCTTCTCGCCGGACTGATGGCCGCCTCCTTCTCGGCGGCGGCCGATCCTTCGCAGTCGCCCGCCGTCGAGCGCGTGGCCACGTTCGAGGGCGCGATGCCGACGGGTGTCACGGTCGCGCCGAATGGCCGCATCTTCGTCAACTACCCCCAATGGGGCGACAATCCGATCTTCACGGTCGGGGAACTCAAGGACGGCAAGGTCACCGCCTATCCGTCGCAGGCGTTCAATAACGCCGATCCGTCCCACGCGGCGTCCACCCTCATCAGCGTCCAGAGCGTCGTCGCCGATGCCGCCAACCGCCTGTGGATCCTCGATACCGGCGCACCGAAGTTCGCCGTGCCGATCGCCGGTGGTGCGAAGCTCGTCGCGGTGGACCTCGCCACCGACAAGGTCGTCAAGACCATCGTGCTCGGTGACGGCGTGGTCCTTCCGACCACCTATGTGAACGACGTCCGCTTCGACCTGCGCGTGGGCAAGGCGGGTGTCGCCTATATAACCGACAGCTCGGTCAAGGGCCCGGGTGGCATCATCGTCGTCGATCTCGATTCGGGCCATGCGATCCGTCGCCTGAGTGGGCACGCGAGCAGCATGCCCGACAAGGGTTTCGTGCCCGTCATCGAGGGCAAGCCCCTGATGAACCGCCCCGCGGGTGGGCCGCCAAGCCCCTGGCTCGTGGCCAGCGATGGCATCGCCATCTCCGCCGATGGAAAGACGCTGTATTACTGCGCGCTATCGAGCCGTCATCTTTTCAGCGTCCCCACCGCGCTGTTGCGCGATGAGAAGGCATCCGAAGCGGACATCGAAAAGGCCGTGCGCGACCTCGGCATGAAGGGCGCATCCGATGGCCTGGCCGAAGACGACAAGGGGCGCGTCTATGGTGGTGACTACGAGCACAACAGCATCCGCCGCTACAGCGCCGGCAAATGGGAAACGCTCGTGACCGATCCACGCATCCTGTGGCCGGATACCTTATCGGTCGGCACAGATGGCTACCTGTACTTCACCGCCAACCAACTGCACCGGCAGGCGGGTTTCCATGAAGGGAGGGACGAGCGCAAGCAGCCCTACGAACTGCTCAGGGTGAAGATCGGCGCGGGCCCCGTGCTGCTCAAGTAGATAGCGCCCAAGAAAAAGGCCGCCTGCGTAGGCAGGCGGCACTGGGGAAACACGCGATGGCCCTCACGGGACATTTCTAGTTATGGTCGAAGCGTTGATTAGAAGTCGTACGTAGCCGTCAGGCGGGCATAACGCGGATTCTGGAAGTACTGGCCCAGACCGTAGTTGTTGAGCACGGTCTGCGGCGACGCTTCATACGTCGCGTAGCTGATGAGCGGCTTGCGCTCGTTGGTGACGTTGAAGACCGACAGGCCGAAGGCGAGCTTGCCTTCGAAGTACGACGGACGGTAGGTCACCGCGAGATCGAGCTGGCGGTACCACGGATTGCGCTTGTCACCCGGATGCGACGGCTGGCCGTTGCAGTTGTGGTACGACGAGCCGTAACCGATCGGATCAGGATCTGCCGCTCCGTCCAGGAAGCCCAGGCACGACTTCGGTGCGCCGGAGGCGAGACGCAGGTTACCCGAGACCAGCCATTCGTCCGTGAGCTGGTAGGCACCGTAGGCCTTGATCTGGTGCGTACGATCGTTGGCCAGGAGGCCATTGGCGTACTGCATCAGCTCGGCGGAATCCCAGTCCTGCGTCTTGGAGATGTCCGTCTGGCCGATGTCCGACTTGGTCTGGCCTTCCGTGTTGCCGTAGGAACGCGAGAACGTGTAGTCGAGGCGACCCTGCCACTTGCCGTCGAACGGATGCTCCAGGTAGAGGTCCAGCGCGTAGTAAGAACGCTTGGCCTTCTGCGAGAACCCCCAGTCTTCCTGGTTCATCTTCACTTCGGTGCGGCCGGAACCGTCGACATTAGCCAAGCTGAACGTGTTGGTGTCGCCCGGGTTGAAGATGACGCAGCCCGGAATGGTCACCGAATCCGGGTCCAGCCCTTCGCGCGTCATCTTGTCGGCGATCTTGCCCGTATCGCAGACGTCATCGATGGCGGTACGCAGCTTGCGTACCGTGACCTTGGCACCGGTCACCCAATCGGAACCGAGCGTCTTGTCGAAGCCCAGGATGGCTTCATCCTGGTACTGCGACTTCAGATCGCGCGCCGCGACGGACTGCGCGTCGATCGGCTGGCCAAATTCCCCATCGGGGGACACGATGCCGTTGCCCAGCGGCGTAAGACCGGTCGGACGGCCATTCTGGTCGATACCGGTGTAGTTGAAGTATTCATACGTATAGGTCGACGACGAAGCGCCACGCACCGCGACGTTATTCGGCAGCGCGAGGTAGTAGCGGCCGAGGTTGCCGTAGATCTTCAGCGACGAGTCGCCGAACACGTCCCACGACGCGCCCAGGCGCGGGGCCCACTGTGCCTGGTTGTTGACGTAGGGCTTGTTGTTGTCGTTGAAGTTCTTGAAGCCGTCGTTACGCAAGCCGATGCTCAACAGCAGCTTGTCGTTGACCTGCCAGCGATCCTCGAGGTACTGCGCGCGCTGGTCGAGCGACATGTTCGTCACGCTCGAGAAGATGACGCGACGCACGTAATAACCCTCGCCACCCGGCGCACCGACTCCCTGCCCCGGGCTGATGGCAACATCCGGATTGGCGGAGTGGAAGTAACGCCAGTAATAGCCCGGGCCGCTCGTCGAGGTGCCCTCGTCGATGCCCTTGTAATGCATGTTGTCGATACCACCCGCGAGATGGTGATCGCCCAGCTGCCATTCGAGGTCGAGGCGGAGGCCGTGGGTACGGCTACCCGCGCTCGGGTCCTGGCTGGTCTGCGAGGAGTTGAGGTTCGTGATCGGGTTGCCGCCATTGAGCGCGGGGTCCTGCAGTGCCGGGTTGTAGATGTAGGGTTGCTGGTCGATGTTCGGCGTGGGGTTGTGCAGGTAATCGTCCGTCCAGCCCTTGGCATAGGTCGCCGAAAGCGTGATGTCATCGGTGATGTAGGACGTGTACTTGGCGATCGCGTATTTCGACGTGATCTTCGACGTATCCGCATCCGCGCCAGTACGACCAGACTTTGTACGCGTATCGTAATCGTAGCCGGTGTAATAGCCGCGCTGCTCGTCGGTCGAGTGGATACCGGTCAACTCCAGGATGTTGCTGTCGTTGATGTTCCAGTCGATCTTGGCGTAGATCTTCGGCAGGTTGTACGTGTAGTGGTTGTTCGCGACCGGGTTGGCCTCGGCATTCGAGGTGCTGGTGCCTTCCGATTTCTCGGCCTCGGCGGCGACGAAGAAGAACAGCTTGTCCTTGATGAGCGGGCCACCGACATAGGCGCTATAGGTTTGCGTCCACTTGGTGTTGTCTTCGCCGTTGCGGTAGAGGGTGCCTACCTTGCTCGTGTCCTGGTAGCCGTAGCCGGCCGGCAGCTGACGGTTTCCGTAGTACACGTTACCCGGATTCGAGGCGGCGAACTTGGGTTCCCAAAGAATCTGGGCGCCAAAATGCCATTCGTTGGTACCGCGCTTACCAACCTGCGAAATCACGCCACCGTCGGAACGGCCGTACTTGGCGGAATAGCCGCCCGTGTAGACCTCCTGCTGGTCGATCGCGCCATACGGCAGGCCGACACCACCGAGGGCCTTATAAGGGTCGGTCGTGTTGTAACCGTTGACGTAGTACGCGTTTTCGGAGGCACCGGAGCCGCCGAACGACACCGTGCGGAAACGGCCGTTGCCGAGCGTGCTCTGGCCGGCGACGGCGCCCGGGGCGAGCAGCGCGATGGCTTCCGCGTTACGACCCAACGGCAGACGAGCCAAGGTCTGGGCGTTCACGACGGTGCGCGAATCGACCGTCGAGGTGTCGATGGGAGGCAAGGAGTTGGCGGAAACGGTGACGGACTCCAGCGACTGCGCATTCGCCGCGGTCGCGGCGCTCGCAAACGATACGTCCGTGCTGCCACCCACCTTGATCTGGATGTTCTTGCGCGAATCGACGACGGCACCGTCGCGCTTGAGGCTGACGGTGTAATTGCCTAGCGGCAGGTTGCCGACACGGTAACGGCCATCGGCATCGACCGGCACATCGCGCGTGAAACCGCTATCGCTCGTCACGGTGACGGATTCGCCCGCCGCGACAGGCACCTGGCCGAAGATGGAACCACTGGTCGCCTGCGCGAAGACCGTGCAGGTAGCACCCATGCCGAGTGCCAGCGCGACAGCCAGCACCGACGGCCGCACAAACGTGCGCCGTTCGCTTCTGAAGAATTCCATGGTCTCCCCCAAAGGAAAAGTGATACGAAATGAAAAAAGTTGGTCTTACACCCGCCTTTCCGTCCCGCGCGATACCGGCAATGCAGCGCTGTTGCTCTCCCCGAGCAAAAGCGTCCGTATCGCGTTGGACTAGATATATCGCTTAAACGCGCGAACTATTTGGATGTCCAAATCTTTCGCAGGTCGAGGCAAGACTATGCGTCGGTGTGATGACAAGTCAACAGATGTTGGGGGTAATTTACAACATTCGCAATAACTTGCGGACTGATATGGATACACGTATCGCAAGAACTTGTTATTGCACCCCAATGAGTGCACGACGGCTGACATGCAGCTTCGCCACGACGTCAGTTTGCCGCCTCAAAAACGCCACCCACGACTTATAGCTTGCAGGTCTGCCGCCGACGGCTGCCTGTTCAACCGGGCTCGCTGGTCGGACGACATCGTCACGCCAAAGCGTGACGCCACATAGGGAGATGATCAATGGACAAGCACTACCGCACACGCCACTTCGCGCACTCATGGAGGCAACCGGCTTTCCTGTTCTTGGGCGTGGCGCTTGCCGCGTCGGTACAGGCAGCGCCACACTTCGTCACTTTCATCAATGACTCGGACCGGACGGTTACCTCCATCGAGACCACTCCGGAAGGCACACACCATTGGCATGCTCTCGATCTTGGCGGCCCCTTGATCGGCGGAAAAAGCGGCGAGATCGCAGTCCGGTTCGACAGCGCAGATGCGTGCAAGCAGGACCTATCGGTGACTTACCGCGGGATGGCACCGTTGACGATCATGGGGTTCGACGTTTGTCGCACCGATCGCCTTTACTTGGGAAAAGCTCTGGCAAGGGCGCTGCGCTCCGTCCCGGACGAAGGGCACTGACCTACCAGTCAATTGCTTCGTGGGGCGGTGGCCGGATCGAGCGTCAAGACAGAGAACTGCGTCATTGATAAAGTTCATGGGCTCCACCGGAGGCAGCAGGTCAGCCTGGACGACGTAATCGCGGTCGGCCCAGCATTCTCGGCCTGCCGTGCCGGCCTAAACTAGACTCAGCTTCGCTTTACGCCATCAGTCTCGCACTGACCGAGTGCCTCCCGCGCAACGACGTTCAATGATGATCCGATCACCTGGATGAGAGCCCGCGATTTTTCGCTCAGTGAAACGGTCACCTCGAAACGAGTGTCGGCCTCCTCACTCCAAATGCGTACTCCGATGACAGCACCCTCACGCGCTAGCTTGTCAAAGGCTTTGAGGACATCTCGACAATCCTCTTGCGCCCCAGACGATTCCTCACTCGGGGCGCTGTTAAGCGAGCACAGCAGGTCCTCAATATCCTCCGAGTCTTTCCTGAATGTCGCCTCATCGTCCTGACGGCTCCAGATTACGAGAGTGTAAATTCTGTCGTAGTTCCTATGTCCATCGAACTTTAAAAGAATCTCGACATCTTCGCGGCGCGTCAATGCGCAAGCGACACCGACCAACGCGGATGCTCGTTTCCATTTTGCCGACTCGTCACTTTCTCGGCCGTCCGACATGTTCATGCGTGGTCCTCTAAATTTTAGCGCGTGCGTTACCGGAGTACCACGGACAGTGCCCATCCCGAACAACCGACGATCGACACGATTCTCTTCGATAAAAGGACACTCATCTGCGTTCATTGCTCACCTTCCTTTTGTATAAAGAACGAGACGCTCAGGCCAAACCGTCGATGTCTTCCGGTCTATGAATGGCATCCGCAGGGAAGATGTTTGTTCTCTCGATGGCGGCACGAGCTTGATCAACGTCTGGCACGAACATCACGACGGCCAGGTCCTTGACTGCTCGCGAGCAACATACGTAGAAAAGCCGGCGCGTGCGATCCAGCACCGACTCCACATCCGCTGCAATGTTTTCTTCATCCTTGTCCGATAGCGGCACAAAGCCGAAGTATTTCCCGTAGGAAAAGTGACTGTGAGCCCCTTCTTCGTCATCCAGAACGACCAGCACCCGCTCAAATTGAGCCCCTTTGACACCCTGCTGCGTGGCGAAAGGCGATTCTTCTTCGATGTATCTGCGATACCCCCACAGCTCAGTGGCATCACACGCAAGGAAGGCAATCACGTGCTCGAATTCGCTGCTTCCGTCATCCACCTGATCAGGTACCAGGAAGGCACTAAACCGCTCATCGAGTCGCACCATCTCTCTGTCGCGAATGAGCGTCAACACCTCTCGTATCGACGCGCTCGAGTCGTCCCGAAGAAGAGCCACAAGCGCTTCCACGCTCTCCTGGAGTCGACGAAGGACGTCATGAATCGCTTGATGCTGGACCCGATCCGCTTCGAGCAGCGGGCACGTCGATCTCAAGAGACTCATGATCTTGAACTGATCGCCCGCACGCGCGGCCATCACCAGCGGCAGCACAAACTGCATTAGCGGACGAAGTGGCCAGGCCGTGCCGTCTTCCAAGCCATCCTTCAGGCTCGCAGGCGCTTTGTCATGAAGTGCCGCATAAATGTTCGAGAAGCCCAGCCGCGCGGCCGCCATCCGGTGGACCAGGACCAACAGCCGGACGTCCGCTTCGACGTTATCGCTCAACCATAACGGATCGGTCGTCGCGTTTCTCAGCCACTGTCGCACGGCTTGCAGACGGGCCGTCCGATGTTGATCGGCCGGGAGCACAAACATATGCGCTGATCCGGCAACCGGCTGCAATACACCGTCGACCTCGATGGCCCGCCCCCGTGTCTGCTCAAGGCCATCGCCCGCCGCCCGGATCGTGTTCACCACACGAAGTACCGATGTCGGACACCGGAAGTTCTCCGGCTTGGTGATATCACGCCAACTGGGTTCGAGCGCGATCGCTCCGGCGCCCGTCGTATAAATCTTCTGCATCGGATCGCCAAAAAAACCGACGCACAGCCGCGCCTGTTCCAACGCTATACACCGAAGCGCTTCCACCACCGTGGGATTCGTATCCTGGCTCTCGTCGACGAAGATATAGGGGAAGCGGCTGGCGACGATCTGGCGCAGTAATGGGTGCGCTGCGATCAGCGCTGGCCCGAGCTTCAAAACATCGTCATGCCCCAGTACACCTTCGGCATAGTTGCTGCCCGTGCCGTAGGTGAATCGCTCCACATGCGCAACGCTTGCGATTTCGCCCTGGAGCTCCGCGATTTCCTGAACGAGTCGCTCCCGTGTTCTCGCGTGCGTCCTCGGCTTGTCGCGATGCGCTTCCTTCTCCACGATCTTCTCGCGAATACGGTCGACCACCCAGAGCTTGATATCGGGCTGAAAGCTACGAACGAGCGACCACAAAAAGCTGTGGATGGTCGAGACGTGAAACAACGCCGCGTTGCCCACGTCTCCCGAAATTTCGGCCACAGCGACTTCCGTGTACGTGATACAGGCGATCTGCTGATCTGCCCGACGAAGCATGGAGCCGCGGGATATAGCAAGATGCTGAAGTGCTTTGACGAGCGACGTCGTCTTGCCCGATCCGGCGCCCGCCACCATGACAAAGGATCGTGCAGGCTGCTCATCAAGGCATTCGCGAACCTGTATATCGGCCGGCGTGTCAGGCGATCCAATGCGACTGGTCATGGCGCCTCGCCTGCGCCCATCTGCTGCGCTTCATGCACATCGGGAGCAGCGACCTCGTTCTCCAACCAGGCGAGCCCTTCGACAATGTAGGCCGGTACCGTCCAGGCGTCCGGTTCATGAGCCAACAAACCTAGCGCAAAGTCCGTCTTATTAAAGCTGTCGCCCTTGACACGCTTGTGGACGCGCTCCGCCAGTGAGCGCAAATCCTTTTCCGCCGCTCGCGGAATGCGTAACCCTAGATCCCGGCGCGCCGTCGCCTGACACCAGACGAGATTCTCAAGCGCGAAGGCCTCTTCCAATGTCCTGCCGGTCAACGCCAGAGTTTCCTCGCCCCAGGTCACTTGAGTACGACACTGATAGGCAACACGGACCAACGCCGTTCCATCACCCATCCTTGCCTGTATCTTGTCATCCGGTGTCGCAGCGAACAGATCTGCAATGGTTCGACGTCGGGGCAACCATTGGATCAGTGTCTGATTGGATGTGACGGCACCTGCATGCTCCGGAAGGCACGCCTTTCCGGGCTTCTCAGCAACCTCGTCCTCACCCTCGCCATCCGCGTCGTCTTGCTCTAGCTGAGGGTCTGCGTCATCGGCAGCCGCGGGTTCCGCCTCGACCGGATCACCAGCCGGAATTTCATGTGCCGGCGGGCCAAAAACGCTATCAAGATCAGTGATGATCAAGGTCGTAAGACCCAGGAAGTCGATCAGCGACTTGAACCGATGACCGAATGCGCCGCCAATTTCAAGAATACTGAGATACGTGGATTGAAGCTTCGGCGCTGCGATCTTGATCATCTGGGGAAGCAGCAGTCGCTCGACATTGCCTTCAACAAGAACTGCAGCGTCAGCGAAGAAAAGATCGCAATGCGTGAGCTTGAGATAGCGCTCCAGGAAGTTTCTATCTCCCTCGCCTGTTTGCTCGTAAAACGTCGATAGATTTAGCACTTCTGATCGATGACCACTCTTATTCCGACGGAAATATCGAATCGGCCGGAAGCCTCGCTCATACAGGATGTGCGAGGAGTGAGTCGTAACCACAACCTGGCTGCTGTAATGCTGACGGTCCTCACCCCGGAGCTGGAGGATATCAAGCACCTTCCTGATAAAGGCCTGCTGGAGTTGGGCATGCAGATGCGCTTCGGGTTCTTCGATAAAAACCAGATGCAGCGGTGGCCGACTGTCGTCGATCGCAAGCCATTGGGCATGCAGATCGAGCAGCTCCACGACCATGAAGATCAGGTTCTTGAAACCCAACCCGTTATAGTGATCGGGAAGCGTCGGAGGATCGATCCCTTCCTCTTCCGAATCACCCAGCGCATAGTGAACGCGTGCGCCCCGCTCGCTCATGATCGCAGCCGGGTCTAGCGCAGACCGGATCATCAGGCGAGGGTTGGTGAGGCCGGGGTAGCCAAGTGTGGCGAGACTTCTGAGCGTCGGCTCGAAGACGCGCTCAAGGTGGTCGTTGAGCATCGCTTCCGAATTAGCGAGGGCGCTGAGCACATCCAGATCGTCTGCCTTGTGCTCAAGGTTACGTTCGTAAAAGCGGCTCAGAACCCGGGAAAGATCTTCGGCGCGCGCGCCGCCGGGGCTGTCGGACAGGTGCCGTTGTGCATGAAGGAAGTCAACCCGAATCAGCGAGTTCAATATCTCGCGACCGCTGCGGTTTTCGCTGGGCATCAGGGCAACCGGCGCATAGTCCACGTTGGCAACCATATCTGCATCAAAGCGCGCCGGGTCGAGCACGTAGTACCGAAGCTCGTATTCGTTGTTGAGTTCGTCGCGGAGAAAGTCCTGCAAATTCTTGGGCGCCGGATCGAAAGCAGCCGGCTTCCCGTCTGCAGGCGCTACCGCCGCCAGCGCTCGCGCTCTTGCCTCCGTGTACTTTGCTCTCGTCGCTTCGGGATCGATCGGCACGTATGCAATACGCATTCCCACGAGCGTTCCCTGCCATGCCAAGCTTGGCAGGAGATCGATCACGCGATGAACATCGGTCTCGTCGATATGCAGCCAGATATCGATCGACATGGTAGGCAGTGAGGCAGCGGCGTCGCCCTCTCCAAAAGCAACGAACTGCGGCCATAGGTCGGCGCTGAAATCATGAAGAGAGAACTTGCCTTTGCCCGTAAAAAGCTGAAGGGCATGGCCAGCCGATGTCTTCCCGCTATTGTTTGCGCCAACGAAAATCGAGATATCCGATGCGAGATCGATGACGACATCGCGCAGCCGGCGAAAATTCCTGATGCAGAGCTTCTTAAGATGCATGCTGCCCCCGCGGTCCTTGGCTTGGCTTCGTATTTGTGACTGCTCTATCAGGCGTATGCCACGAACACAGGTGCATCGAATTCGTCACCTTCGAACCCGATGCGCTGCCCGCCCTCAGTGGTGCGCTTATGTGATGACATTGTACGGCGAGGGAACCGCGTCGCAGGAGCAAACATTAACTGGCGAGACGCGCGCCCTCTACTGATGGCATCTCTGGTCTCGAAATCGGCCACGACTTACCTGCTTCGCATGGGCCCGATATAGCTGCCCCATTCCGATAGCGGCAGTTTGTTGGCTAGTCAGTTCGAATCATGCTTCGAACTTCGAACTGCCGTAATGCCTTGATTTTTCGTCAGTTTGCTTGTTCTAACAAGTCGAGTTTGGCGGACTGTCTGGCGGAGAGAGTGGGATTCGAACCCACGGTAGGCTTACACCTACGGCAGTTTTCAAGACTGCTGCCTTAAACCACTCGGCCATCTCTCCATAAACTTTTATCAGGCGATCACTTCCAATCCCGCCATATACGGCCGCAGCACCTCGGGCACCTCGATCGACCCGTCCGGCTGCTGGAAATTCTCCATCACCGCGACAAGTGTACGACCAACCGCCAGCCCGGAGCCATTGAGCGTGTGCACCAGCTCCGGCTTGCCCGTCGCCGGGTTGCGCCAGCGGGCCTGCATGCGCCGGGCCTGGAAGTCGGTGCAGTTGGAGCAGCTGCTGATTTCGCGGTAGGTGTTCTGGCTGGGCAGCCACACTTCAAGGTCGTAGGTCTTGGCGGCGGCGAAACCCATGTCGCCTGTGCACAGCTGCACCTTGCGGTACGGCAGCTTCAGCGCCTGGAGCACGGCCTCGGCATGGCCGACCATCTCTTCCAACTGCGCGAAGCTGGTCTCGGCCGTGGCGATCTGCACCATTTCCACCTTCTCGAACTGGTGCTGGCGGATCATGCCGCGCGTGTCGCGGCCGTAGCTGCCGGCCTCGGCGCGGAAGCACATCGAGTGTGCCGTCATGCGCAGGGGCAGTTCGTCGGCTTCGACGATGCTTTCGCGCACTAGGTTGGTCAGGGCCACTTCGGCGGTGGGAATCAGGTAGCGCTTGGTGTCGCCCACCTGGGTGCCGAACAGGTCTTCCTCGAACTTGGGCAGCTGGCTGGTGCCTTCCATCGCATCCGCGTTCACGATCAGCGGCACGTTGTGTTCGAGGTAGCCGTGCTTCGTCGTGTGCAGGTCGAGCATGAACTGCGCGAGCGCGCGATGCAGGTGCGCGAGCTGTCCGCGCAGCACGGTGAAGCGTGCGCCGGAGAGCTTCGAGCCGGCTTCGGCGTCGAGCCAGCCGTGACGTGCGCCGAGGTCGACGTGGTCCTTCACCGGGAAGTCGAACGGACGCGGGTGACCCCAACGCAGCAGTTCCAGGTTGTCGTTCTCGTCCTTGCCGAAGGGCACGGACTCGTCGGGCAGGTTCGGAATGCCGAGGGCGATGTCGGCGAGCTTGGCTTGCACTTCGGCCAGGGCGTGCTCGTTGGCCTTGAGCTTGTCGCCGATGCCGGCGACCTCGGCCATGAGCGGGGCCACGTCCTCGCCCTTCGCCTTGGCCTGGCCGATGGCCTTGGAACGGGTGTTACGCAGGTTCTGCAGCTCCTGAGTCTCCGTGGAGAGCGCCTTGCGCTCGGACTCCAGGCGCTCGATCGTGCTCACGTCGAGGTCGAAGGTCCGGGCGGCGCGGAGGCGCTCCGCCGTCTCGGCGAGGCGGCCGCGCAGGAGTGCGGGATCCAGCATTGGTCTAAATTCCGTGGGGCCAAGGCTTAGATTATCGCTGGCGCGGCGTCCGTGTCGCAAACCCCGGCGCCACGCCAGCCATCAGTCACCTAGCGTAGAGCCGCACCGTTGCATCCGGCTTCAGCCCGTCAACGGAGCTACTGCAGTCCGGGGTGCGGAAATATTCGAAGTAATACGAGATGTTACGGACGATCCAGCTTGCCTGTGGCGTTCCGTTCGCGGACACGCAAGACCATAGTTTTCGCTGACTGCCCGGCAGAGTCACATACACCTGGTAAGCCAAGTAGTTAGCAACTGGGGCAAATGTGAGATTGGCTTGCACGGTGCAGGTGGCCGAACTCGTAGCCCCGCAAGTCACATCGGAGAACGCCATCAGGCCGGGTGCGCTCGGCTCTTGGGAGAACTTCGAGACAATAGATCCCACCGCCGAAAGTTGGTTAACCGTATTGAGGTCAGCCACGGCAGAGTCAGATACATTGGCGTCGCATCCGGTACATGGAGGCGTTCGAGTCAAAGGCCACTGCGTTACGGCGAATAGGTTGAATGAAGGATGTTCGCTCAAGAAGCGTGCAATCTGGGTGGCTGTAGATGCGTCATTGTGATACGTCTCGACCAGCATGATTGGCTTCGTTCGTTCCGACACCGGTAATGAATTCCAGATATTGGTTAGCCCGGCGTACACGTCGCCGTAGGCTGTAAACGCGTAGCGGGATGGCAACTGTGCGCCATAACTGGCCATACCGCCCGATATCCTGTCCGGAACAGCAATTGCTGAAAACCCGACGGTGTCAGCCTTTCCGAATACCAAGGTGTAATCCGACCATAGCCTTTGCATGAACTGCAGATTCTGGCCCGCGTTGTAACCAGCTGACTCGCCTCCAAGATCGTAGATGGCACCCGTCACACTACCCGCCAGCTCCTGATCAACCGTCAGATGTACTTTGACGATAAAATTCCAAGAATGTGAGTAAGCGACCTCGTCCCAACTTGACCAACCTGCAGCGCCATCGGTAAAGCGGATAACCACGTTGCGGAAACCCAGATTCACGATACGCCGGAGCAGCCCACGAAGATTCGCTTCGTGAGTCGGATGAAGCGTACCGAGGCTATCGTCAATTAGTTCGCCCCAAACCCAGTCGTCAGGAAATCCGTTGTAACAAGAACCATTCGCGGCACATACCGAAAGATCCTTCATCCCAAACTGCAGGACCACATAATCCATGCCCGAAGCACGCATGTTGGCCAATTGCGTATCGGAAAGTGAGGGGTTGATGTTGTACAAGCCGATGGGTGTTTTGAAATTGCGTCCCGGGCTGTACCAATTGTTGGAGCTAGACCAAGGGAGATTACCGGAATAACTTCCTAAATCGTAAACAAAATAGACAACACCTTGGCCGCCTACCCCACTCGCCATTGCGGCAGACGAGATAATCGCAACTAGTAAGCTAAGTAACACTGCGACGAATCGACACTTCACGTGAACCCTCCTGGTTGAGATCGCACAATGCCAACAACCGACTAAGGGTGCGTGCAATGCATCGATCCGTCGTCAGCATGAGCCGGACACGTTGCGAACATCCCCTGTGGCATTGTCAGTCTAGCCTGCCCGATCGCCCATTCGGGTCGACAGACTGCGGCCTCCCGCATGAGACGGGAGTGCAGGCAAGGCATGGCAGGACAAGAAGCCGTGAATCGTTAACTCTCGTCCGCAGGGTTGCGAGCCTGTGCGACAAAGAATTAGCGCCTCCGTCGGGATCAAGCCATCGGCTTGATCCCCGCACCCCGCCCCCTGCGGCCCAGCCACCATCCCGCCGCCGCGCCGGCGATCAGCCAGCCGAAGGCCTGCTCGACGAGCGTTCCCGCGGTGAAGGCACCCGGGAAGCGGTACCAGTTCCAGTACGGCACGCTCAGCGACAGCCAGCTGAAGACGCCGAAGGCCAGGCCGATGTAAAGCCCGCGCACCACGCCGGTACCCGCCCGGATCAGAACCAGCACCAGGACCAGCGCCGCCAGGGTGTCCGAGAGCCACTGGTGGAACAGGTTGCCGCCCATTGCCATGGGGTCCTTCCCATAGGGCGAATAAACGATGAAGGCATACGGCGAGGCCTTGGCCTTTGCCGAGAACGCGGCGACGGCCTTGTCATCGCCATGCTTGGCCATGTCGTAGTGCGGGAGGACGTAAATGCCGTGTTCGGCGGGCAGGCCGTCATGCAGGGCGGAGAGCACCTTGTCCTCGTCCAGCGGCGCGCGCATGGACATCTCGCCCAGTGGCAGCACCATGTGCGCGAAGGCGCCCCAGAGGAACATCACGAGGCCGCCGATCAGGGTTGCGATGGCGATGCGCATGGCCGTTCTCCGCGGTGGGTGTGGGCCGAGGGTACGTCGGCCCAGCCACCGGGAGTATCGGCCTTTTGGCAGGGGGTACGGTAGCCGCGACACCCCACCCGCCCTATCGGGCAAATCCTGATTTTTCGGAGCTTGCTTGCGGGCTGGCGCCGGAGCCTCGCTCAGCCCTTCTGGCCCCGTGCCGCGGCACGGGCGGCACGCAGCGCGGTGAGTTTCTCGCGCAGCTTCACTTCCAGTCCACGGTCGACCGGATCGTAGAAGGTCATGCCGACCAGTTCGTCGGGCAGGCATTGCTGGTCGAGCGCGACGCCGCCTTCCACGTCGTGGTCGTACTGGTAGCCGGTGCCGTAGCCCAGGCCTTTCATGAGCTTGGTCGGCGCGTTGCGCAGGTGCATGGGCACGTCGAGGCTGCCCATCTGCTTCACCGTGGCGCGGGCCTTGTTATAGGCCATGTACGCGGCGTTGCTCTTGGGCGAGATGGCCAGCCAGATGGCGAGCTGGGCGAGGCCGAGTTCGCCTTCCGGGCTGCCCAGGCGCTCGAAGGTATCCCAGGCGTCGAGGGCCATGCGCCAGGCGCGCGGCTCGGCCAGGCCCACGTCCTCCACCGCCATGCGCGTCATGCGGCGGGCGAGGTAGAGCGGGTCGCAGCCGCCGTCGAGCATGCGCGTGAGCCAGTACACGGCGGCGTCCGGATCGGACGAGCGCACGGATTTGTGCAGCGCCGAGATCTGGTCGTAGAACTGCTCGCCGCTTTTGTCGAAGCGGCGCGTGCGATCGGCCAGCACCTGTTCCAGGGTGGTGTCGTCGATGCGCCCGTTTTCGGCCAGTTCGGCGGCGATTTCCAGCAGCGTGAGCGCGCGGCGCACGTCGCCATCGGCGGCGCTGGCGATGAGCTTCAACGAGGCTTCGTCCACGCTCAGGCCGAGGTCGCCCAGGCCGCGTTCCTTGTCCGCGAGCGCGCGATGCAAGGCGGCGACGATGTCGTCCGCGCTCACCGCATCCAGCACGTGCACGCGGCAGCGCGAGAGCAATGCGGAGTTGAGTTCGAACGAGGGGTTTTCCGTGGTGGCGCCGACGAAGATGATCACGCCGCGTTCGATATGCGGCAGGAAGGCGTCCTGTTGCGCCTTGTTGAAGCGGTGCACCTCGTCCACGAACAGCACGGTGCGACGGCCTTGCGCGAAGTTGCCCTCAGCCTCGGCCAGCGCCTTGCGCACGTCCGGCAGCCCGCTCATCACCGCGGAAATCGCGCGGAAGTCGGCGTCGGCGTAGCGCGCCACCAGCAGGGCCAGCGTGGTCTTGCCGCAGCCCGGCGGCCCCCACAGGATCATCGAATGCACCCTGCCCGCTTCCAGCGCGCGGCGCAGCGGCTTGTCCTCGCCCACCACTCGCTGCTGGCCGACGATCTCGTCGAGCGCACGCGGACGCATGCGCTCGGCCAGTGGTTTCAGGGCTTCGGGTTCGGCGAAGAGGCCGGGAGACTGGAAGGACATGGGAATCGACGCGGACAGTGAACGGGCATTATCGCGCGTTCCCCGTGCACGGCGCCTCAATGGCTCATTCGTCGCCGGGCCGGGGTTTGCGCAGCAGGCTCGCGGCCATGCCCGCCACCAGCGCGGCGCCGAGCAGGAGCACCACCCAGAGCAAGGGGCGCGTCCAGTCGAACGGTGCCCCGCTATCGTCCAGCGCCTTGCGGCCCGCCAGTTCCTGGCCGGGCCCCGTCGTGGCGGTGGCGGGCCGCCAGGCGGCACCGCCGTCCTTGCGCAGGGCCGCGATGGCGTCGTCGATCGGCCAGGCGGGACGGCGCGCGGCACGGCTGCCGACCAGCAGGCGATACGGCGCGTCGCCTTCGGGCAGGAAGACGAAACGGTCCGGACGCCAGCCCACAGAGAGGCGTGGCGATTCGCGCAGCGGCGTCGCCGAATGCAGGCGCAGGAGTTCACGGCGGCCACGCGATACCTCCAGCGGATGGCGGCCACCGCCATCCTGTCCCGGTGTGACGACGAGGGTGCCGAGTTGCTCGGCGCTCATCGTCCCTTCCACGGCGATCGCATCGAAACGGGCCACGTTGTCGCTCTTGCCGAGCGTCACGCGCAAGGCGCTCACCGGCAGGGCCGCGGGCAGGCGATAGTCGTAATCGACGCCCTGCCCGCTCGTGCTCGTGTCGGTGGCGGCAAGGTCCAGCCAGCGGCGTGGCGCTTCATCCTTCGCCGAGGCATCTTCCACCGTGCCGGACAGCGTCACCGTGGCGACGGCACCGTTCGTCCAGGGCGCGTCGCCACCGGTCACGCGTACGCGGTAGTAACGCGCCGGAGCGCCGGTGAGTTTCACCACGCGCGCATCCACCGCGCCGTCGCCCTTGCCCAGGGTCACCACGGAGGCGCTGCGTACCAGCGGCGTCCAGTCCTGCAGGTTGCCGCTGGCGTCGATATCCAGGGTGAGACTGGCGTCGCGGTCGAAGGACGCGAATTCCAGGCGTTCGGGCGCGACGGGTTGGCGGGCGTCGAACAGCCAGTCACGGGGTGCGCCACTGGCGGGAGCGGCGCCGGGTTCGATGACGATGTCGCCGTTGGTGCTTCGCTGGATGCGTGGCCCGGCGATGCCACCCGCGCTTTGCGGCACGGCGAGCAAGGGCGCATCGAGTGTGACGGGATGCGAGGTCGGCGCGGCGGGCGCGTACGGACCGGTGGCCACCTGGCGGCCGTGTGCGTCGACGATCACGACATCGGCCAACCCGGCATCGCGGCTGGCCCAGGCATACGCATCCTGCGGCAACTCCACGACGTACGCCTTCGCGCCGGGTTCGTGCTGGATCGGATAAGCCATCGCGAACGGCAGTGGCGCATCGGCGTGCGCCGCCGTCACGACGAAGGACAAGACGAAGAAACAGCGACGCCAGTCACGACGCATGCGAAGACTCCGCGGAAGAGGCCGCACCCTGCCGTGGCGGCGCGGGCGCGAGATAACCGATGACCGTGCACAACAGGCCATAGGCGATGAACGAGGCGATGCCGAACAGGTTGCCGAGGTGACCCCGGTCGACCAGCAGCAACTTCAACAGCACCAGCGCCATGGTCGCGGCGCCGGCCATCCAGAGCAGGCGTTGCCCGCGCTTCGATCCGAGCACCCAGGCCACCACGCCGATCACGCTCCAGACGACGGTGAGCGAAAGCTCCGCGAGGCTGGAGCCCGGCATGTCGCCGTTCCACGGCACGCCGCCGAGGTGGTGCACGGCGCGCAGCGTCATGCTGGTGGCCACGATGAAGAACACTACGGCGAGCACGGCCGGACGCGTCGCGCGTACCTCGCGCGGGATCGCCTCGTCGGAAATCGCCCGCGCCACGAAAAGCAGCACCGCCACCAGCAGCAGGTCCACCGGGTTGAGCACGGGCACGAAGGGCAAGGGTTTCGGGTTGCCGGCCGTGCCGAGTGCCGCGATGCCCACCGCGATCATCGCCAGCGCCGCGCAGATGCCGACCGCGTAGCGGATGTCGCGTGCATGTCCGGACAAGGGCGAGGCCAGCCAGCGCACGGCCCACAACACCAGCGCCGCCAGCGACAAGGTCGGCAGCGCGGCGGCGAGCAAGCGCCAGCCTTCGCCGAGTGCCGGCGCCGCGTCGAGCGCGAGCACGATCGCCACGGTGAAGATCGCCGCCCAGCGCACCCACCACACGGTGGCCGAGGCCACGGCGGCGACGCGATGCGAGGCGACGCCGCGCAAGGCGAACCAGCCCGTGATGGCCATGACGACCACGGCGCCCAGCGGCCAACGAGCCAGCGGCTGGATGTTCGCGTTGGCCGCGGACAGCACCACCACCAGGCCCCCCGACAGGAACAGGGGCACGCCGAAGGCCAACACCACGCCGAGGTCGAGCTTGCGTGCACGCGGGCATGCCAACCCCAGCAAGCACGCGGTCATCGATGACAAGGCCAGCCAGCAGGCGGATTCGATCCCGGCATCGATCACGAAGGTGTCGATCTCGTTGGCGAAGCCCACCAGCCACCAGAGCACCGCCCATACGAGCAAGCCGATGCGCGCGAGCCCCGACACGCCGCGCGACATGCCATGCCGGTCGAACTGCCAGACACCCACGCTCGCGCCGATCACCAGCAGCAGGCTGCCGATGAAGGCCGCGTTGAGCAGCGGCGTGTCGTTGTAGTGATGATGGAAGAGCGAGGCCAGCACCCACGCCACGCCGGCGGCCAGTTGCAGAAACACACCCGCCCAGCGCGGCAGGCGTCGCGCCTGGCGGAAGCCCAGCCAGATCAGGCCCGCGCCTTCCAGGGCGAACACGCTTGCCGTCACGCTCGCGCTCAGGGCCAGCGGCACGGCGATGGTGGCGAAGGCTACCGCGAGCACGGCCCAGGTCTCGCGCAACAACGCCATGTCGTCGCGCTTGCGAATGGCGAAGGCGATGGCCACGTAGATCGCCGCCGCGGCCAGCGCCGAGAGCGCCAGCGGCATCGGCTTCCAGTCGAGCAGCGCGCCTTGCAGCAACAGGCTGACGATCGGGTTGCCGAACATCAGGCAGCCGTCGAGGATGGCCCGGTCGCGCTTCGGCGAACGCAGCACGTGCAACCACGGCACGGCCAGGTAAAGCAGGAAATGCAGGAGGAGGAACGGTTCGGTGCTGGCGAACAGTGCCGGCTGGTAACTCAGGACACCCCACGTGGTGGCCACGCCGAAGGTGGCGATGAAACCCAGCACGTTGAGTACCCGCCACGCGCGTTTCCACGCGATGCCGAGGATACCGAGGTTGAGCACCGCGTAGTACGAGAACAGGGCGACGTGGTTGCCTTCGCCGGTCGACGCGATGATCGGCGCGGCGAAGCCGGCGACGAGACCGAGCACGGCGAGTGCGAGGGCGTCTTGCAATACCGCCAGCACACCGAGCGCGCCGACGAAGACGATCAGCAAGGCGAAGGTCCAGCCGGCGGGAAGCAAGCCGTAGAGGCGGTAGGCGGCGAAGACGGTCATCACCAGCACGCCGATGGCACCGCCTTGCAGCGAGAGCGCGAAGGCGCGGCGCTTGTCGCGTTGCCACCAGCCGAAGGCGGCACCGGCGATGGCCGCGAGCGCGACGACGATCAGGCGTACCGATACGGGGATGCGCAGCAAGCCATTATCGGAGGCGTATTTGAGGAAGGCGGCGATACCGGCGAAGAGCACCAGCATGCCGACCTTCACCGGCACATTGCCTTCGGTGAACCAGCCTTTGATGGCGGTGGTGAGGCGGTCGGCGATGGTGGGGCCGGTGGGGGCTGGCGGTTGGGAAGGTGGCGGTGGGCGGGTATCGCCGACAGGATCGGCTCCCACCGAGGCTGCCGCGGCCGCGGATGCCGGGGTTGATGGGGTTGATGGGGTTGATGGGGGCCAGGCGGTGGGCGACCAGGAGGATGAGGATGCGCCTTCGCGCGCGGGGCGTTGCTCTGCCGTTCCCTGCGGGATGGGCGGGGGCGTGCTGCGGGCGGGTGGCGTGGACTTGGCCGCAGTAGCGGTAGCGTCTGGCGTATCCGCTACCCGTGCCGGGTCGGTGCCGGGCGCAAGGCGGTCGAGTTGCGCGCGGGCGTGGTCGAGGTCGCGGCGCAGTTGCGAGGTGCGGCCCCAGAGGAACCCGATGGCGAATCCGGCCACGCCACCGGCGACGCCTTCCCCCACGAAGGCGCCGATGACCGCCCCGACGATAGCCCAGACCAGATACATGCCCTTGCTCCCCTGACCACTTCCGATGTTCCGGAGTGAGTCTGGCATGAAACCGCAAGAATGTAGGAGGCGGCTTCGCCGCATCGCCGACAAGTCGGCTCCCACAGAAAGCGCGAGCGTCGCCGACAAGTGGGCTCCCGTCAAAAGCAGGAGCATCGCCGATAGGGTCGGCTCCCACCAAAGCGGGGGAGACTGGGCAGGGTGCGGCTGACTGGTGGGAGCCGACTTGTCGGCGATGCTCTTGCCCTGGTGGGAGCCGACTTGTCGGCGATGCTCTTGCCCTGGTGGGAGCCGACTTGTCGGCGATGCTCTTGCCCTGGTGGGAGCCGACCCTGTCGGCGATACCGGTTACTCTGAGCCCACCCGACAACGCCGCCACGCCATACCGCCCTCGCCCTGCATGACCTTCCGCACCCCCAACGCCCGCCATCTCATGCTCCTGCTGGCGGCGTTGTTCGCATGGCTCCCGCCGGTCCACGCCACGGACCCCACGCGTACGCTGGGCCAGCTCCATCACATCGCACTGCGTGCGGAAGAAGGCGCACCGGCCAGCATCGTGTCGATGGCGCAGACCGAGGATGGCTGGCTCTGGCTCAGCACGCGCATGGGCCTGTTCCGTTACGACGGCTTCACCTTCGAGAAGATCCCCCTCCAGCCACCGTCGAGCAACGAGAGCGAGGCCACCTGGACGATCTACGCCGCGCCCGGCGGCGATCTCTGGGTCGCCGGGGCGAACGGTGGCGTGGCGCGCGTGCGCGATGGCAAGGCCACGCTCTATGGCACCGCCGACGGCCTGCCCGACCATGTCGCCATCAACGAGTTCGCGACCGATGGCGACGGTGGCCTGTGGGCCGCCACCGAGGTCGGCATCTACCGCCTCGACGGCTCCCGCTGGAAGGAAGTGTCGTCCGAGTGGGGCATCCCCCGCGAAGTCGACATGTTCATGGAGGACGCGCGTGGCAACCTCTGGGCCGGCACGGAGCGGAACCTCTACGTGCTGCGCAAGGGAGCGCGCCGCTTCGAGGACAGCGGGATACGCAGCGGTTCGGCCAGTCACCTGATGCTGCATCCCGACGGCAGCCTCTGGCAGCGGACCGGCGCAGGTTTCCGTCCCTTGCCCGGCGAATGGGGCAAGCCCTTTCCCCATCCGCGTCCACGCCGGGCGAACAGCACCACCACGGCCTTCGACCGCGACGGCAACCTCTGGACGGTGGCCTGCGCGGTGAACCTCTGCCGCATGGCCGCGAAGGACGTCGGCAACTCCACCACCGGCGACGCCAGCGAACCGGCGATGCAAACCTTCAGCGAAGACCTCGGCATGACGTCGCAGGCCACGATGACGCTGATGGAGGACCGCGACGGGCATGTATGGATCAGCACGAAGATGGGCCTGGATACCTTCCGCGACACGTGGCTCTCGCGCGTCCGCTTTCCGAAGCCCGAGGTGTACTTCGCCCTGGTCGAGGACGGCCACGGACACGTCTGGACGGGCACGGCGGCACGCACCGTCTATCCCGACCTGTTGTGGAAGCTCACGCCCGACCCGGTCGCGGTGCCGGGTTTCGACGGCGCGATCAACAGCGCTTACCGCGACACGGACGGGTCGCTCTGGTTCGGTGGCAGCGGAACGCTGTGGCATAAGCGCGAGGGGAAGATCGACACCGTCGACCTTCCCGGCGATGCGGCTGAGCGAAGAACGATCGTGCAGGCCATGGCGCGCGACGGCATGGGCCGCCTGTGGATCTCGTTGCGGCTTCGCGGCGTGTACGTGCGCAACGCCGACGGCTGGCTGCCCGCGTCCACCATCGCGCCCTTCCCCGCCCTCGCACCCTCCGTCATCCACGTGGACCCCGCGGGGAAACCGTGGTTCGGCTACCTCGACGGCACGGTGGCCACGCTCGACGGCGACACGCTACGACGTTTCGACGCCGCCACCGGCATGGAACAAGGACCGGTGACCGCTATCGCCAGCATCGGCGACCGCCTCGTCGTGGGATCGGAACATGGCCTGTCGTTCTTCGACGGCGAGCGTTTCCAGCGCCTCTCCGCGCAACCGGCGGATCGATTCAATTCGATCACCGGCATCGTCCGCAGCAAGGAAGGCTGCGTCTGGGCCTACGGCATCGCCGGCGTGATCCGTTTCACTCCGCAGGCGTGGGATGCCGCGCTGAAGCAGCCGAAGGTTCCCGTCGAAGTCCAGCTGCTGACGATGGAGGACGGTCTCGCCGGGCCGGCACAGCTGGTGCGGCCGTTGCCGACCGCGCTCGCGGCCAGCGACGGACGCCTGTGGTTCGCCGGCTCGCAAGGCCTCGCCTGGCTCGACCCTTCGGTACCGCCTTCCCCGCTCCTCCCGCCGCCGGTCGTCATCAAGTCGGTGGCCTCCGGTGCCACGACCTTCCGGCCCGGCGACGTCGTGCGACTGCACGACACCCGCGACTTGAGCGTGATGTACACGGCACTGGCTCCCGGGCGTCCGCGCGGCCTGTCGTTCCGTTACAAGCTCGAAGGCGCCGATGGCGCCGTGCAAGATGCCGGTAACCGGCACGAGGCGCTGTACACCGACCTGGCGCCGGGCCGGTACAGCTTCTGGGCCGAGGCGTCCTATGACGGCCTGCACTGGAGCCGGTCGACACCTTTCGCGGTGACGGTGACGCCGCGCCTCGTCGAGCGCACGCCATTCAAGGTGTTCTGCCTGCTTGTCGCGGCAGGACTGGTGTGGCTCGCCCACCGCTGGCGCGTGGGCCTGCTGACGCAACGGTTGCGCCTGCGTCTCGACGAACGCCACGGCGAGCGCGAGCGCATCGCGCGTGAACTGCACGACACGCTGTTGCAAGGCGTACAGGGCCTCATCCTCAAGTTCCAGGCCTTCGTCGACGGCCTGTCGAAGGAGGACACGGCGCGCGCCACGCTGGAGCACACCATCGATCGCGCCGAGGCGCTGCTGGTCGAAGGACGCGACCGGGTGAAGGGGCTACGCAGCCACGCTTCCGAGGAAGGCTCGCTCGAAGACCGCATCGCCAGCCTGGCCGACGACGATGTCGGCATCCCCGTGTACTTCGGCGTGCAGTACGGCAGCCGGCGGCGCCCGGTCAATCCCGTGGTGATCGACGAGGTCTACAGCATCGTGCGAGAGGCCGTGATCAACGCCATGCAGCACAGCCACGCGCAGTCCATCCGCATCATGATGGAGCATGCGCGACAGTCGTTGAAGGTATGGGTGAGCGACGACGGCGACGGCTTCGCGGCGATGCCGGATACGCACGAAGGCGGAGACGGCCACTTCGGCCTGGTGGGCATGCGCGAACGTGCGCGACGCATGGGCGGCAAGCTGAAGGTGCAATCGGCGCCACAGCGCGGAACGCTCGTGACGGTGAGCATCCCGGCGCGGGTGGCGTACGCCGGTAACGGACGCCCGGGGCCTACTTGACCGGCTGGGTCTGCAATACCGGCGCGTCGCCGATCACGTCGGTGCCTTGCGGCGGCACGAAGTTGAACGTATCCGCCGGCAAGGCCGCGTTACGCTGCCAACCGGCGAACTGGATCGTCGTGGTGTTGCCCAGCTGGTCCTTGAACACCATGCGTGCCAGGCCGCCGGCGTCGAAACCCAGGTCCGCGTAGTCGAACTGCGGGTCCTTCCCCGTGGACTGCAGGCGCAGCCACTGCAGGCCATCCTGCTCGCCCTTCTCGGTCACCTTGAAGTCCTTGTCCATCTGCGACAGGTCGGTCAGCACGGTGAGCGGGCTTTGCGCTTCCTCGCTGCTCTGCTTGCGCACCGTGACCTGTTCGAGGTCCGGGTCGTACAGCCATACGCGGCTGCCGTCGGCGACGATCGTCTGCTTGTATGGCGCGGTGGTTTCCCAGCGGAACTGGCGCGGTGACTGCAAGGCCATGGTGCCCGTGCTGGTCTTGCCCGGATCGCCGTTGGCGTTGGCCATGGTCTGGCTGAAACGCCCGGTCAGCGAGTGCATGCCCTTGGCGAAGGCATCCAGGCGTTCGCGCGCGGGGCCGGCGGCGAAGGTCGGCAGGCTGAGGAGGGACAGCGTCGCGGCGAGCAGCAGGCGTTTCATGGCGTGGTTTCCGTGGGTGGCGGCGCGATTGTCAGCGATCGGTTTCGAACAGCGACTTAAGCATGTCGATGGCCTCGCCCGGAGTGATCTCCCCGGCCTCCATCTTCTCGCTGATATCGGCGATGGCCTTGCCGTCGCGATGCCAGAACGGCGCATCGCGGGTGGCCGTGTGCACCGGGCGGGCCTCCTGGCCCAGCACGGCGATCTCGGCGATCTCCGGCTGCTCGGCGAAGATGACTTCCAGGGCGTCGTCCACCCCGGCGGTATGGCCTTGCGGGTAGTCGCGGGTGACGAAGCAGGCGCGGCCGTCGTCGCCACGCAGTTCCAGCCCGGGGATGGACGGGTTGAGTTCGAAGATGCCCTCGACCTCGTCCAGCACCTCGGCCGTGGGCACGAGGTCGCCGGTGACGAGCAGGCCCCAGGGGCGCTGGCGAAGCGCGCCCGGCTTGATGGCGTTCATGCGGAATCAGTCCTTCGGAGGCGGCGGTGCGAGCACTTCACGGTTGCCGTTGTGCTGCGGCGCGCTGACGATGCCGTCCTGCTCCATCTGTTCGACGAGGCGGGCGGCGCGGTTGTAGCCGATGCGCAGGTGGCGCTGCACGCCGGAGATCGAGGCGCGTCGCGTTTCGGTGACCACGCGCACCGCGCGGTCGTAGAGGGCGTTGTCGCTGTCGCTGTCACCCTCCGCGTCCTGCGGCAGGCCGGAGTCGTTGATGATCTTGCCGTCGGAGGTCGACTGCACTTCCTCGAGCACGCCGTCGATGTAGTTCGGCGTGCCCTGCGCGCGCAGCCATTCCACCACGTTGTGCACCTCGTGGTCGTCCACGAAGGCGCCGTGCACGCGTTCCGGCGTGGCCGTGCCCGGCGGCAGGTAGAGCATGTCGCCGTGGCCCAGCAGGGCTTCCGCGCCGGACTGGTCGAGGATGGTGCGCGAATCGATCTTCGAGGACACCTGGAAGGCGATGCGCGTGGGAATGTTCGCCTTGATCAGGCCGGTGATGACGTCGACCGAGGGACGCTGCGTGGCGAGGATCAGGTGCACGCCCGCCGCGCGCGCCTTCTGCGCCAGGCGTGCGATCAGTTCCTCGACCTTCTTGCCGACGATCATCATCATGTCGGCGAATTCGTCGATGATGATGACGATGTGCGGCAGCGGCTGCAGCGGTTCGGCCACCATGCCGGGCATGTCCGGGTTGGCGCGGAACAGCGGATCGAGCAGCGGCTGGCCGCTGTTCTCGGCGTCCTTCACCTTCTTGTTGAAACCGCCGAGGTTGCGCACGCCGACCGCGGCCATGAGCTTGTAGCGGCGCTCCATCTCGGCGACGCACCAGCGCAGCGCGTTGGCCGCTTCCTTCATATCGGTGACGACCGGCGCCAACAGGTGCGGGATACCCTCGTAGACCGAGAGTTCCAGCATCTTCGGATCGATCATGATCATCCGGACGTCCTTGGGGCTGGACTTGTACAGCAAGCTCAGCACCATGGCGTTCACCGCCACCGACTTGCCCGAACCGGTGGTACCGGCCACGAGCAGGTGGGGCATCTTGGCCAGGTCGGTGACCACGGCCTTGCCGCCGATGTCCTTGCCCAGGGCCAGCGCCAGTGGCGACTTCACCTGGTCGTAGCGTTCCGAACGCAGGATCTCGGACAGGTAGACGATCTGTTTCTTGGTGTTCGGGATTTCCAGGCCGATGACGTTCTTGCCCGGGATGACGTCGACCACGCGCACGCTGACCACGGAAAGGCCGCGCGCGATGTCCTTGTCGAGGCTGGAGACCTGGCTGCCGCGCACGCCGGCGGCGGGCTCCAGTTCGAAACGGGTGATGACCGGGCCGGGATACACCCCGACCACGCGGGCGTCGACGCGGAAATCCTTGAGTTTCAGCTCCACCTGGCGCGAGAGCACCTCGAGGGTTTCCTCGGAGTAGCCTGGGCCCTGCGGCGGCGCTTCGTCCAGCAGCGACAGCGGCGGGATCTCGCCGTCCATCGATGCGCCGGTGAACAGCGGAATCTGGTTCTCCCGGGTGGCGCGCTCGCTCTTGACCACCATCGGCGTCGGCGTCTCGATGCGCACGGGCTCGCGCCTGGCCTGCTTCACCGCGTCGGCCTTCTTGACCACCTCGCGCTCGGCACGGGCCGAACGCGCGGCCATCACGTCGGGCGCGCGGCGCAGCTTGCCGCCGAACCAGCCGGCGACACGCATGACGATCTCGCCGGTGCTGTCCATCACCCGGAACCACGACAAGCCGGTGGCGAGGGTCACGGCGATGAGGCACACCGCCAGCAGCAGCAAGGGCGCGCCCTTGTCGCCGAAGGCGTTGTGCAGGCCATGTCCCACCCACTTGCCGACGATGCCGCCGGGGCCTTCCGGCAGCACGGTGGCGTCCACGTTGAGATAGACCAGCGCGGGCGCGGTGATGAAGAAGAAGACGAAGCCGATGAGCCGCAGCGACGGCTCCCAGGGCTGCACGTTGCGCTCGCCGCGATGGCGGATCACCTGGATACCCAGCGCGAGGAGCAGCAACGGAAAACCGTACGAGACCAGGCCGAAGATGTACCTGAGCAGGTTGGCGATGTTCGCTCCGACCGCGCCACCGAAATTGGTGGCGCGGTCGGCGACGCCCATATGGCCCCAGCTCGGGTCCTGGTCGTTGTAGCTGAGCAGGCAGACGAGAAGGTAAAGGGCGAGCGGGACCAGGAGCAGTGCCCCGGCTTCGCGCAGGCGGCGCTTGAGCTCGTCGCTCAAGCCCTCCCGCTGGGCCTTGACCTGCGCCTTGGCCTGCTTCTTTACGACTTTCGCGCTACGCGCCACTAACCAACGACCTCGCTCCCGGTGTCCGGCATCATGCCACGCCCTGGAGGGCGGGGTGCACGATCTTGCCGTTCTCGATGTTGATGCCCGCGGCCAGCGGGGCGTAGTCGCGCCAGCCGTTGCCGGCGGCCAGGCGCTGCACGTACGGCAGGATGGCGGCCGAGATGGCGGTGGACGAGGTCTGCGGCACGGCGCCCGGCATGTTGGTCACGCAGAAGTGCGTCACGCCGTGGACGTCGTAGGTGGGCTCCTTCCAGGTGGTCGGACGCGAGGTCTCGAAGCAGCCGCCCTGGTCGATCGAGATGTCGACGAGCACCGAGCCCTTCTCCATCGTCTTGACCATGTCCTCGGTGACCACGCGCGGCGCCTTGGCGCTGGGAATCAGCACGGCGCCAACGACGATGTCGGCATGGCGCACTTCCTCGGCCACCGACGACTCGTAGGCGTACAGGGCGGTGACGTTCGGGCCCAGGGCCATCATCTCGGCCATGCGGTCCGGACGCTTGTCGAACACGACCACGTTGGCGCCCGCCGAGGCGGCCAGCGCCGCGGCGTTGCCGCCGGCCGCGCCCGCGCCCAGCACCACGACCTTGCCGCGCGGCGTGGAAGCCATGCCGCCCAGCAGCTTGCCCTTGCCGCCGTTGGGCTGGTGCAGGAGCGTGGTGCCGATCTGGGTGGCGATGCGGCCGGCGATGACCGACATCGGCAGCAGCAGCGGCAGCGCGCCGTTCTCGTCCACGGACTCGAAGGCGACGCCGGTCAGGCCGATGTCCAGCAGGCTGCGGGTGAGCGCCGGCTCGGCGGCCAGGTGCAGGTAGCAGAACAGCAGGTGGTGCTTCTTCAGCAGCTTGAGGTCGCCCTCGATCGGTTCCTTGACCTTGACGATCAGCTCGCCCTTCTCATAGACGGCGGCGGCGTCGGGCAGCACGGTGACGCCCAGCGCGGCGTAGTCGGCATCGGCGTAGCCGCTCTTGCTGCCGGCACCGGCCTGGATGAATACCTCGTGGCCGCGACGGACGAGGTCGGCGGCGGCGGCGGGAATGAGGGCCACGCGGCCTTCGAGGGTCTTGGTTTCGGAGGGGATACCGATGCGCATCGTATGGAGGATCCTGAATGAGCTGACTAAAGTCGGACAGAATAAGCAAATGTCTTGAATCGCACCCCCGTGTTCCCCATTCTTCCGGGTCGACAACGCGACTCGCGGACCTCGATACGGCTTGAGCATCCTGCCGCAAGAGGCGAGCGGTACGACTGAAACACGCTGCAGTAAACCTCAAGGATTATACATGAGCACCCCCAAGCACAGCCGCCTGCTGATCCTCGGCTCCGGCCCCGCCGGCTACACGGCCGCGGTCTACGCCGCCCGGGCCAACCTGAAGCCGACGATGATCACCGGCCTGCAGCAAGGCGGCCAGCTGATGACCACCACCGAGGTGGACAACTGGCCGGGTGACGAAAAGGGTGTCCAGGGTCCGGAACTGATGCGCCGCATGGCCGAGCACGCCGAGCGCTTCGAGACCGAGATGGTCTTCGACCACATCCACAGCGTCGATCTGGGCAACCGCCCCTTTCGCCTCAAGGGCGACAGCGGCGAGTACACCGCCGACGCGCTGATCATCACCACCGGCGCCACCGCCAAGTACCTGGGCATCGCCTCGGAAGAGAAGTTCAAGGGCCGCGGCGTCTCCGCCTGCGCCACCTGCGACGGCTTCTTCTTCCGCGACCAGGACGTGGTCGTGGTCGGCGGCGGCAACACGGCCGTGGAAGAGGCCCTGTACCTCGCCAACATCGCCCGCAAGGTCTACCTGGTCCACCGCCGCGACAAACTGCGCGCCGAAAAGATCATGCAGGACAAGGTGTTCGAGAAAGCCGCCGCCGGCAAGATCGAGTTGCTCTGGAACCACCAGATCGACGAGATCCTGGGCGACGACTCCGGCGTGAACGGTGTCCGCGTGAAGGACGTCAACACCGGCGCCAAGCGCGACCTCGATGTCCAGGGCTTCTTCGTGGCCATCGGCCATACCCCGGCCACGGGCATCTTCGAGGGCCAGCTCGAGATGAAGGACGGCTACATCCAGATCCAGTCCGGCCTGCAAGGCATGGCCACGGCCACCTCGGTGCCGGGCGTGTTCGCCGCCGGCGATGTCGCCGACCACGTCTACCGCCAGGCCATCACCTCGGCGGGTTTTGGCTGCATGGCCGCGCTGGACGCCGAACGCTGGCTCGACCAGCAGCACCTGCTGGCCTGACCGGCATCGCCCCGCGCACCCCGCGCGGGGCCTCCCGCCGCATGTACGAGATCCGCTTCCTCGACGGCCTCGGCGGCATTCCAGCCGCCGATTGGGACGCGCTCGTGCCCGACGGCAACCCCTTCGTCTCGCATGCCTTCCTCAGCGGCATGGAGGCCAAGGGCTGCCTGCGCGAGGACTACGGCTGGCGGCCCTACCACCTGGGCATCTTCGAGCAAGGCCGGCTCGTGGCCGCCACCCCGACCTACCTCAAGGGCAACTCGCACGGCGAGTTCGTCTTCGACTGGAGCTGGGCCTCGGCGTGGGAACGCGCCGGTGGAAACTACTACCCGAAGCTGCTCGTCGCCTCGCCCTACTCGCCCGTGCCCGGGCCGCGCCTGCTCGTGCGCGATGGCCTGGACGCCGAGGTGCTGCGCAACCAGCTCACCGCCGCGCTGGTGGACGAAGCCGATCGCCTCGGGCTCTCGTCGATCCACGCCAACTTCCTCGCCGATGCCGATCTCGACGCGTTCGACGACCGCTGGCTGGCGCGCGCCGACTTCCAGTTCCACTGGCACAACCGTGGCTATGCCGATTTCGACGACTTCCTCGGCGCGCTGACCTCCAAGAAACGCAAGAACATACGCCAGGAACGCGCGCACGCGCACGCGTCGGGGCTCACCCTGGAGATGCGTGGCGGCGACGAGTTCAGCGATGCCGAGTGGCGGCAGATCCACGCGCTCTACGAACTCACCTTCGACATGAAGGGCAACCACGCGGCACTCACCGCGCGGTTCTTTCAATACCTGGGCCGCAGCCTCGGTTCCAATGTGCAGGTGGCGCTCGCGCGCGACACGCACGACATCGTCGCCATGGCGTTGTTCCTGCGTGGTGGCGATGCGCTTTACGGGCGCTATTGGGGCGCCAGCGTCGAGGTATCCGGCCTGCATTTCGAACTCTGTTACTACCGCGGCATCGACTACGCCATCCGCCACGGCATCGAACGTTTCGAGCCCGGGGCGCAGGGCGAGCACAAGCTCGCGCGTGGCTTCCTGCCCACGCTCACGCACTCGCGCCACTACATCGCCCATGAAGGCTTCCGCCGCGCGGTCGCCGATGCGCTGGTACACGAAGCCAGCCATCGTGAAGCGTATCGCGAGGAACTGATGGCGCATTCGCCCTACGCCACCCGATGATCCAGCTGCCGCAACTGCATCGCACGCGCCTGGGCCTGTTCCCGGACCCGGAGACCGCGCTGGCCGATCCGAACGGCTTGCTGGCCTGGGGCGGCGACCTGTCGCCCGACCGGCTGCTCGCCGCGTACAGTCAGGGCATCTTCCCCTGGTTCAACGCGGACGAACCCATCCTCTGGTGGTCGCCCGATCCGCGCTGCGTATTCCGCACCGACGGCGTGCATGTCAGCCGCAGCCTGCGCAAGCAACTGCGCCAGTCCAAATGGCGCGTGACCGCCGACACCTCGTTCAGCCGCGTAATGCGCGCCTGCGCGGCGCCGCGCGATGGCCAGCCCGGCACCTGGATCGGCGACGACATGATCGCCGCCTACGAGGAACTGCACCGGCGCGGACACGCGCACAGCGTGGAAGTGTGGGACCGGGGCTCGCTGGTCGGCGGCATCTATGGCGTGGCGGTGGGCCGGTTGTTCTGTGGCGAGTCGATGTTCAGCGCACGCACCGGCGGATCGAAAGTGGCCCTCGCGGCGCTATGCAACCTGCTGCATGGCTGGGGCTTTCCCCTGCTGGATGCGCAGGTCACCAACGACCACCTGTTGAGCATGGGCGCGATCGAAATCCCCCGCCGCGAGTTCGTGGTGCAAGCGCGGATGCTGTCGGCGCTGCCGGGCGTTCCCGGGCCGTGGATCAAGCACCCCATCGCCCTGCCCTGAAAGAGCATCGCCGACAGGGTCGGCTCCCACCAAGCTTCCGCGGGAGCCGCTCACCGTGGGAGCCACTTCATTGTGGGAGCCGCTTCAGCGGCGATGGGTGCTTGCCTTAACCTGGCCCGCTACCGCGGGATCGCCGCTGAAGCGGCTCCCACAGAATCACCTCGCCCTATGCCCGCTCATCTCCGCACCGGCATTCCTCGGCAGCAACGCACACACCGGCGCGGCCACCAGCGACACGAAGGTCACCACCAGGAAGGCCACGCTGAAGTCCGGCAGTTGCGCGTCCTCCCGCCCATGCCACGCCACCGAGGCATGCAGCGCCGCCGACGCCACGCAGATACCCAGCGACAGCATCAACTGCTGGAACGTCGTGTAGAAACTCGTCGCGCTGGAAAAACGCTCGCTCGGCACGTCCGCATAAGCCACGGTGTTGTACGCGCTGAACTGTAACGACTGGAAGAAGCCGCTCAGCAACAGCACCGCGTAAATCGTCCACAGCGGCCAATCCGGACGGAACGCCGCGCACAGCGCGACGCACAGCATCGACAGCACGCCGTTCCACACCAGCGTGCTGCGAAAGCCCCACATGCGCAGCACGGGCGCGGCCGTCGCCTTCATCAACATCGCGCCCAGCGCCGATACGAAGGTGACCACGCCGCTGTGCGCCGCCGAGAGTCCGAAGCCCAACTGCATCATCAAGGGCAGCAGGAAAGGCACCGAACCGGCGGTGATGCGCGTCAGCGACCCCGCCACCACGGACAGCCGGAACGTGGTGAAGCGCATCAGCGAGAGGTCGAGGATCGGATGCTCCACGCGGCGCGAATGCCACACGTAAAGGGTACCGACGAGCAGCCCGCCGGCGATCAGGCCGGTCGATCCATACAGCGAGGTCACCCCATGGCTGACCATCTCGAGCCCGAACACCAGGCACGACAGCGACACACCGGACAACACGAAGCCGAGCCGGTCGAAGCGGACCTTGTCCGGCAGGCGCACGTCGGGGATGTATTTCGTGGCCAGCCACATGCCGGCGAGGCCGATGGGCACGTTGATGTAGAAGATCCAGCGCCACGACGCCCAGGTGACGATGAAGCCGCCCAGCGGCGGTCCCACCACCGGCCCGATCAGCGCGGGCACCAGCAGCCACGACATGGCGGAGACGAGTTCGGATTTAGGCACGGAACGGAGCAGCACCAGGCGCCCCACGGGCACCATCATGGCGCCGCCGATGCCTTGCAACAGGCGCGAAAGCACCAGCAGCGTGAGGTTGCCCGATACCCCGCAGAGGATGGAGCCGAGGGTGAACAACGCGATGGCCGTTCGAAAGACGTTGCGCGAACCGTAGCGGTCGGCGATCGCGCCGCTGGCGGGGATGAACACGGCGAGGCTGAGCATGTACGACGTGAGCGCCACGCTCATGTGCAATGGCGATACCTCGAACGATTCCGCCATGGCCGGCAAGGCCGTGGCGAGGATCGTGCCGTCCAGTTGCTCCATGAACATCGCGCTGGCGATGATCAGGGCCACGGTGCGGAAGCCTGGGGCGGGAGTCATCCGGAAAGCGGCGGCGGGGGAGCGCATAGTTTGCGCCCGCAAGCTTCAAAGGTCGAGATGCCGCTCGCTGCGGAACACACGCTCGGTGCCGGTCAGGGGGTCGATGAAGCGGAGTTCGCGGGCCAGCAGGCGTAGCGGTTCCGTGAAACCGGCAGCCTCCTCGCGCAACACCGGATAAAGCGGATCGCCTACGATGGGCGCGCCCAGCGCGGCCATGTGCACGCGCAGCTGGTGCTTTCGTCCCGTGACCGGTTGCAAGCGATATAGCCATTGATGCTCGCGCCGCTCGATCACGTCGATGCGGGTGCGCGCGTTTGGGGTACCGGCGACTTCCCGCATGCGAAAGAAAGGCTCACCGCGTTCGAGGCGACTCTCGTGGACGAAAGGGAACGCATCGGCGCTGCCGCCGGGCATCGGTGCGGCGACGGCTTCGTAGGTTTTCTCGATGGCGCGGTCGCGGAATAGCTGAGTATAGGCATCGCGGCTGGAAGGTCGGGCCGAGAACACCACCAGGCCCGCCGTGGCCCGGTCGAGGCGATGCAAGGCCACGAGATCGGGGTTGTCGAGACGGCGCACCAGGCGGACCGAGAGGGTCTCTTCCACGAAGCGTCCCACCGGCATCACCGGCAGGAAATGCGGCTTGTCCACGACTACGAGGTCGTCGTCGATATGGAGGACGGTTTCCTCGAACGGAATGCGGGGTTCGTCCGCCACTTCCCTTCGATAGGTGACGACGGCGCCGGGACGATAGGGAGCCAGCCGATGCACCTCGACGCCGTCCGCGGTGACGGCACCGCGCTCCATGCGCTCGATCCAGGCCTCGCGGTCGATGGCGGGGAATCGCTCGCAGAGGTAGTCCACGATCGAGGCCCAGCCCCCGGGAGGGAGAACGATGCGGCTGCTGTGCTGATGCGGGTCCATGGCGGCATTGTAGAAGCATATACTCCCGCCATCGTCCCACCCCCAGCATCGGAGCTCCCCCGTGATCGGCCGGTTCTTCAGGAAGTGGTTCGGCGGCGCCAGAGGGCGTGCCGCCATCGCGCAGGATCGCCCCCCTCCGTTGCAGTCCTTGCCGTCGGCCACGATCGACGGCGCGGCGCCACCCGGCGCACTCGCCGCGGATGACGTCGAAGACCGCTTCTACCGACTCGTCTTCGCCATCGGCCCGTCGCGCGACCCCGGCTTGTCGCCGGCCGAACAAACGGTGCTACGGCACGTGCGCGAGACCTTCGGCGGCGAACGCTTCGACGTCGGCACCCTGCCCCGCCTCCCGGCCGTCGTGCCGCAGCTGATGCGCTCGTTGCGCAACGACGATGCCGACAGCCGCACGCTCGCCGAACAGATCGCCCGCGACACGGTGCTGGTGGGCGAGATCATCCGCGTGGCCAACAGCGCGTACTTCCGCACGGCACGGCCGGTCACCAGCCTGCCGCAGGCCATCACCCTGCTCGGCCAGGACGGCCTGCGCCGCGTGGTAATGCAGATGGTAATGCGGCCGATCCTGCGCAGCGACGAAAGCGTGGCCAGCCAGCAGGCGGGCGAGCGCCTCTGGGAGCACGCCGAGCGTTGCGCCCGCGCGTGCATCTTCCTTGGCCGCGGGGCGTGCGATTCCTTCGAGGCATTCCTCGCCGGGCTCGTCAGCCAGACCGGCGCGCAAGCGATCCTTCGCGAGGTGGAGCGCCTGCCGGATGCGGCGTCGATCGCCTTCAGCCGTCCCTTCGTGGCGGCACTCGCGCAGCAGGCGGAACGGCTTTCACTGCACGCCGCGCGGCACTGGAATTTCCCTTTGCGCGTGGTCCAGGCCCTGGCCGAGCGCGCCGATCCCACCGACGCCGGGGCGCGCACGCCGCTGGGGCGCGCACTGCTGGCCGCCAGCCGGGTGGCGATGCTCGACGTGCTGGCCGAGCATGGTGCCGCCGAGGCGGATGCCGTCTTGCTGGCGACACCGGCCCAGGGTTTCAGCCAGGACCTGCTGCTCGCCGCACGCGACGACCTGCACGCCTCGATGACGGCCGATGCCTGATCTCACAGCTACGGCCTAATTTGCGGGAACGCGCGCAATATTCACCACGTGATTTCGGCAGACGCCCCCGCAAGTGCCCCCCTGCCAGACAGCACGCAGATGACGCCCGTCTAACCAGCCGCTTCCATTTCGCGAATTCTCACGAACAGGCAACGCGACCCCATCTAGAGTGCGTACCCTCAAGGGTTTCAGGCGCGACCACCCGGTGCCCCCGAAACAGGGTGAAAGATCGACTGTTTGATCCAGGGAAACGTCGTCAATCGTCCAAGGAGGACAGCCATGTCAACGCCACTCGCAAACCGTCCGGTTTATGGATTCCGTTTCACCCTCGTCCTTGTCACCGTGCTGTTCGGCATGGCCCTTTTCGTGTCTGCCCCATCGAAAGCGCACGACAATCACGAATCCGTCGCCTGTATCGCGGGCATGCACAATGCGACATGGTCACCGGGCGTGACCAATTCGGTCGCTCTCCACACCGTAACGGCGGACACCACCTGGACCTGTCAACGGCAAGGCGTGCCCTCGAGCGACGTCACCACCAGCGCAACGTCCCACGCGACGTTCTCGACCGCGTTTTCCTGCGACGGCATCTTCTCGACGGAACCCACGACGTGGACCATCGTTTGGTCGGACGACCGTTGGCCCAATACCAGCACCTTCGTATTCGTCGCCAAGGCCGCGCCATCCAACGGGAACATGATCGTTTCCGCCGACGGTAAGATCGTCAGCGGACGTTACAAAGGCCAGGATGCATTGGCGCAATTCACGTTGGCCAACCTCGCGGCCACGCTCAGCAACCAGTGCGCGACGCCAACGGGCATCACGAGCGTCAGTGGCAACGCCTCGCTATCGATCTCCCGGTAACGCCCCGATTTCCTGCCTGGCCCGGCGAATCGAATCGCCGGGCCAGTCGCCTCAGCGCCGGACAGACGTCGCGGGCACATCCGCCCACAACCGCTGCGCCAATTGAGCAGAAGCGCCGTCGAGCAGCTTCGGTACCAGCACATCGAGATGCGGCGTGGCCGGATCGATCGGCAGCGACTGACGGATGCGGTACACCTTCGAAACAGCAGGGCCACGTGCCACGATCCTGCAATTCACCACCAATTCCATGTTCGCCAACGGCGCTTCGCCCTCCTTCGTCACGACCGTGGCCGTGGTCGCTTCGAGCCCGCGGCAATTGATGATCAGGTCGGTGATGTATTTCGGTTGCAGCGCGCTACGCAGCCGTGCCTGCACCACCGAAGCGATATCCGGCGAAATCTGCACCTTGGCGGACGCGTCCAGCCCCGTCACCGTCACGACGGCGTCGCCCCGATTGTCGACGGTCAGCCACGGCGAACCCGGGCTTGCGGATACCACGCTGTTCATATCGCTTTCGATCATCGTCTTGCCGCCACAACCGGACAGCACCATGACCGCGACAGCGGCCAGTACCTTCTTGATCACCTTCAATTCCCCAGAACCCCCGAAACAACCTCTCAATGTAACCGCGGAGGCGGGATTGGACAATCGTCACAAATGTGAAGAGGGTCGCAGTTCGATCACGTAACGCCATCGCGACCGGGTATCATCGCGTTTTACAGCCCTTGGCAGGGACACGAAGAACGATGTTTTCGGCGCGACACTCCGCAGCCGCCGGCACGGACGCACTGGCACGGCTCAGTTGGCATGATTTCGAGCACTTGCTCGCCGAGCACTACCGAGACCAGGGCTGGCGGGTGGAATACCACGCGCCGCCGACGTCCCTGAAGCACCTGGGTAGCAGCCTCGACCTGCGCCTGCATCGCGGCAACGAAACGGTGATCGTGCAGTGCAAGCACTGGGACGCCGAGGAAGTGCAACTGGCGGAAGTGAACGAGCTGCTCAGCACCATGCTGAACGAGGCGGCCACGCGCTGCGTGCTGGTCACGCGGGGACGCTTCAGCGCCGAGGCGCGCGCGGTGCCGCGACGCCAGCCGCGCCTGCAACTGGTCGATGGCGACGTATTGCGCGTCATGCTCAGACTCCCCGGTCACCTGAACGCCCCGGCGCCCGGTATCGCCTTGCCCACGGTCGCCGCTCGCAGCGCCGCGGCGAAACGTCGACGCTCCGACGGCGCGCATTCCCGCTTGCTTCCGATCCTGCTCATCGTCGGCATCGCGCTATTGATCGGCATCTTCGTGTGGCGCGCCATGACGCCGCGCCACGAAGGCATCGTGCCCATGCCATCCGACGACAACACGATGGCGACGCCGCCCCTTGCCCCTCCGGCACCGCCCGTCGTCGCGGCCTCCACCGCGAAGATGCCGGTCGATACCGCGCCCGTTGAACCACCGCTGTCGCGCGAACTGGCTGAACGTGCGCGCCTGAATGAATCGTCCCATGCCACGCGCGATGCGCATCGGCCGCCGGAAGACGCGATAAAAGTGCTGGAAAAGAACACCCGTGAGGTGGGCTCGGCCGAATAAGCGGCTTTGCATGTCGCCAGGCGTCGGCGTATATGTCTGGCGTGGACAATGATCGCTCGTTTGCCCGCGTCTCCCACATGGAAGTGGAATCGCCATACAAGGAAGTACGACGATGCCGACCCTTTGTCGTCCCGCGATCGCCGTTCCCGAGCACATCGTCACTCTGGACGATACGCTTCGCCTGGCTGGTAGCCTTCACGCGGGCCACGGCCAACTTCCCCTCGTACTGCGACTGATCCGCAATACCCAGGTCGCGGAACGCCACCTCGTGCAGCCGGTCGAGCAGACGCTCCGACATCCCGGTTTCGAGGCACGCAATGCGATCTATGTGCGCGAGGCCAAGGCGCGCATTCCCGATGTCGTCGAACGCGCCCTGGCCCATGCGAGGCTGGGGCCGGATCGCATCGATGCCATCGTGTTCGTGTCGTGCACGGGTTTCACGATGCCATCGCTCATCCCATGGATGATCAATGAGCTCGGCTTTCGCAGTGACACCCGGCAATTGCCGATCGCCCAGATGGGTTGTGCCGCTGGCGGCGCAGCCATCAACCGCGCACACGACTTCTGCCTGGCCCACCGGGGTTCGCACGTGCTTGTCGTCGCCTGCGAATTCTGCTCGCTCTGCTACCAACCCACCGACCTCGATGTCGGCAACCTGCTCTCCAATGGCTTGTTCGGCGACGCCGTCGCCGCCGCGGTGGTGCGCGGCGACCGCGCCGCGGGCTTCCGCCTGTCCGGCAACGGATCGCGCCTGGTGCGCGACACGGAGGACTGGATCTCGTATGCGGTCAAGTCCACGGGGTTCCACTTCCGGCTGGACCGGCGCGTGCCGGGAACCATGGAGCAGCTTGCGCCAGAGCTGCGCTCGGTCGCCGCCGATTTCGGCTGGGACGCGAGCGCCCTGGACTTCTACATCATTCATGCCGGCGGACCACGGATCCTCGACGATCTTTCGCATCATCTCGGCGTGGCACCGGCGATGTTCCGCCACAGCCGCGCCACGTTGAGCGAATACGGCAACATCGCATCGGCTGTCGTGCTTGACGCATTACGCCGGCTCTTCGAGGAAGGCGGCGCATTTCACGGTGCCCGCGGCCTCATCGCCGGCTTCGGCCCCGGTATAACAGCCGAGATCACCATCGGCACATGGAGCCGGCATCCAACCCATACGGCGCCGGAACCCGCCTTTTCCACGAGCAAGGAAGCCATCACATGACCCTGCACCAGAACACCTCCGACCGATTTCGCCTCGGTGGCGACCTATGGGTCAACCGTCTCGGCTACGGGGCGATGCACCTCACCGGATACGGCATGTGGGGTCCACCTCCCGACAAGCGAAATGCCATCCAGGTGCTGCGTCATGCCGTGCACGAGCTCGGCATCAATTTCATCGACACGGCCGACTCCTATGGTCCTGGGGACAACGAGGAAATCATCCGCAAGGCGCTTCATCCCTACCCCGACGACCTGGTGATCTGCACCAAGGGCGGCATGTTGAGGTCGGGCAAGCTCGACTGGATCCACGATGCGCCCGGTGCGCCTTATATCGAGCCCCTGGGCGATCCCCGGTACCTGCGCCAGCAAGTGGAACTCAGCTTGCGCCGGCTGCGCGTGGACTGCATCGCGCTCTACCAGTTGCACAGCATCGACCCGAAGGTACCCCTCGCGGACACACTCGGTGAGCTGGTCCGACTGCAGAAACAGGGAAAGATCCGCCACCTCGGCCTGTCGAACCAGCCCGGCGTGAGCATCGCTCAATTGAAGGAAGCGCAGGAGACCGCGCGAATCGTCGCGATCGAGAACCTCTACAACCTTGCCGACCGCGCCGACGACGATGTGCTGACATATGCCACGGAAAATCACATCGCCTTCATTCCCTGGTTCCCGCTCGGCCACGGTGGCCTGGTCGGCCCGGACAGCGCGTTGGCAGCGATCGCCGCGCAGTGGAAGATCACGCCCTCGCAACTGGCGCTCGCATGGTTGCTGCACCGGTCGGAGGCGATCCTGCTGATTCCCGGCACCACGTCCGTCCCACATCTGACGGAGAACGCAGGCGCCTCGCGTGTCCGGCTCAACCCGGCCGAGGTACGGTCCATCGCCGAAGCGGTCGACCGCGCAGACCTGCCCAGTTGGCGCCCCGTGCGCGATGCACAGGTTTCAAGAGCGTAAGCACCTGTCGATGTCCACACCACACCCCAATGCTGCCGCTCTTGCCGCGATCTATGCCGACCTGTGCCGCATCGAGTGGTACGCGGATGACGATATCGTCCTGCATACCGCTCAACGCGAAACCGGCAGCGGCCCTGCCCCGATCCGCGGCAAGGCGGCCGTGACCGAGAAAATGCGTGCCCTGCGCGCCCAGAGTGGCGATACGTTGGATATGCACGTGGAACGCATTGTCGCCAACGACTATTTCGGGGCCGTCCTCGGGAAGATTCTTGTCCACCGCGACAACCGCGCGTTCGCCATGCCCTTCTGTGGCCTGTGGCGATTCCGCGAAGGCCGCATCGTGGAGCATTGGGAAAACGCGTACGACATAGCCGCGCTCGACGCTTTCATGTCCGGGATCCCACAAGCGACGCCCGATTCTTTCACGCCGGAACAATCTCTCCCCTTCTAAGCTGACAGGAGACCCCGTCGCCTGGAAGCCCCCATGACCGAGACGCTCTCGCCCGACCTTCTGCGCCGCATGCACGCGTACTGGCGTGCCGCCAACTACCTGTCCGTCGGACAGATCTACCTTCGCGACAATCCCTTGCTGGAAAAACCGCTGGGCAAGGAACACATCAAGCATCGCCTGCTCGGGCACTGGGGCACGACCACCGGCCTCAACTTCATCTATACCCACCTGAACCGCGCGATCGTCGAGCGCGACCTCGACATGATCTACGTGATCGGCCCGGGCCACGGCGGCCCTGGCCTCGTCGCGCATACCTACCTCGAAGGTTCCTACACCGAGGTGTATCCGCATATCGACCGCAGCGCGGCGGGCATGCGCGAGCTGTTCCGGCAGTTCTCCTGGCCTTACGGCATCCCCAGCCATGTCGCGCCGGAAACGCCCGGTTCGATCCACGAGGGCGGCGAGCTGGGCTACTCGCTCTCGCACGCGTTCGGCGCGGCCTTCGACAACCCCGACCTGGTCGTGGCGTGCATCGTCGGCGACGGCGAAGCGGAAACCGGTGCCCTGGCCACGAGCTGGCATTCCAACAAGTTCCTCAACCCGGCACGCGACGGCGCCGTGCTGCCCATCCTCCACCTCAACGGTTTCAAGATCGCCAATCCGACGGTGCTGGCGCGCATCGAGCCCGAGGAATTGCGCGACCTCATGCGTGGCTACGGGTACGAACCGCACTTCGTCGAAGGGCACGAGTTCGAGCCCATGCACCAGGCTTTCGCGACCGCGCTGGATCGTTGCCTCGACGAGATCCGTCGCATCCAGGACGAGGCGCGCACCGGCGGCGCGGACACGGCGAAGCGTCCGCGCTGGCCGATGATCGTGCTGCGCAGCCCGAAAGGTTGGACCGGGCCCAAGGAAGTCGATGGCAAGCCGGTGGAGGGCACGTGGCGTTCGCACCAGGTGCCGATCTCCAAGTTCGAAACCGAAGACCACGTCCGCATCCTGGAAGACTGGATGAAGAGCTACCGGCCCGAGGAATTGTTCGACGAGCGCGGGCGTTTCCGCGAAGAGTTCGCGTCGCTGGCGCCGACCGGCCGCCGCCGCATGGGCATGAACCCGCATGCCAACGGCGGCTTGTTGCTCAAGCCGCTGCATATGCCGCACTTCCGCGAGTTCGCCGAACAGGTGAAGACGCCCGGCGACCACAAAGCCGAAGCCACGCGCGTGCTCGGCCGGTTCCTGCGCGAGGTGATGCGCCAGAACATGCAGACGTTCCGTTTGTTCGGCCCGGACGAATCGGCGTCGAACCGCCTGGAGGCCGTCTACGAAGCCAGCGGCAAGACGTGGCTCGCCGAGACCGAAGCGGTCGACGAAGATCTCTCGCCATCCGGCCGCGTCATGGAGGTACTGAGCGAACACCAGTGCCAGGGCTGGCTGGAGGGCTACCTGCTGACGGGACGGCATGGCTTCTTCTCGTGCTACGAAGCCTTCATCCACATCATCGACTCGATGTTCAACCAGCATGCGAAGTGGTTGAAGGTCACCCGCACGATGGCGTGGCGGCCACCGATCGCCTCGCTCAACTACCTGCTGAGTTCGCATGTGTGGCACCAGGACCACAACGGTTTCTCGCACCAGGACCCGGGCTTCATCGACCATGTCGCCAACAAGAAGTCCGAGATCGTGCGGATCTATCTACCGCCGGATGCCAACTGCCTGCTCTCGGTCACCGACCATTGCCTGCGCAGCCGTCATTACGTCAACGTGATCATCGCGGGCAAGCAGCCCGACTGGCAGTGGCTGGACATGGAGAGCGCGGTACGCCATTGCACGGCCGGCGCCGGCATATGGGAATGGGCCGGCCGCGGTGGCGACGATCCCGATGTGGTGATGGCCTGCGCGGGCGACGCGCCGACGGTGGAGGTACTGGCCGCGGTGATGCTGCTCCGCGAATACGTGCCCGACATTCGCATCCGCGTGGTCAACGTGGTCGACCTGATGTCGCTGGAGACCCCCGACGAGCATCCGCACGGCATGGACGACGACCAGTTCGACGACCTGTTCACGCGCGACAAGCCGGTGATCTTCGCCTTCCACGGCTACCCGGGCATCGTGCACCGGCTGACCTATCGCCGGCACAACCACGACAACATCCACGTACGTGGATACAAGGAAGAAGGCACGACCACCACGGCGCTCGACATGATGGTGCTGAACAACATGGATCGCTTCCAGCTCGCCCTCGATGCGATCAACCGCATTCCGCGCCTGGAAAATCAGCGCGAGAAGGCGACGCAGCGCTACTGGGCGGACATCGAGCGGCACAAGCTCTACGTCAGCGAGCACGGCCAGGACCTGCCCGACGTGCGCGATTGGCAATGGAAGGCCGAGGAAACCGCATGAGCAGCGTGGGCCACGTACTGGCCCTCAATACAGGCTCGTCGTCGCTGAAGTACGGGTTGTACCGTGTGTCCGGGGAGACCTGCGAGGCCTTGTTGGCCGAACAGACGGACGCACCGGGCGGCGATGCCGATCCCGTGGCGGCGATCCTCGACACCTTGGAACAGCGCGGCCTGCCGATGCCCGATGCGGTGGGCCATCGCATCGTCCACGGTGGCCCGAATATCCGCGACCACGCGCGGATCGACGATGCGTTGATGGCGCATCTGGAAGAAGCGAAGGCGTTCGCGCCGCTGCACGTGCCCGCCGCCGTGGAGATGGTGAAGCGCGCTGCCCGCGCGTTTCCGGATGCGCCGCAAGTGGCCTGTTTCGACACGGCCTTCCACGCGTCCATGCCGGCGGTGGCGAAGGCCCTGCCCTTGCCGGCGGACCTGCGCGAAGGCGGTATCGAGCGCTACGGCTTCCATGGCCTGTCGTACGAGTCGATCGTGCGCCAGCTGGGCGGCGCGATTCCGCCGCGTGTCGTCATCGCGCACCTGGGGAACGGCGCGAGCCTGTGCGCCGTGAGCGAAGGGAGGTCGGTGGATACGACGATGGGCCTGACGCCGACGGGAGGCATCGTGATGGGCACGCGTCCCGGCGACCTGGACCCGGGTGTGTTGCTCTACCTCATGAGGGAGCGCGGTTACGACGCGAAGCGGCTGGAGCGGCTCGTCGACCGTGAGTCCGGCCTGAAGGGACTGTCCGGTGGCACGAGCGACATGCGCAAGCTGCATGCGATGGACAACGCGGCGTCGAAGCTGGCACAGGATGTCTTCGTGCACGTGGCACGCAAGCATGTCGCGGCGATGGCGGCTTCGCTAGGCGGCATCGACCTGCTGGTGTTCACCGGGGGGATCGGCGAGAACGACGGCGTGACGCGCGAGGCGATCGTGGCGGGGTTGCGCTGGATGGGTGGGTTCGAGGTGCGCGTGATGGCGACGGAAGAGGACGAGCAGATCGCGAGGCATACCTGGCGCCTCGCTTCGTAGCTATCGCCGCTTAAGCGGCTTCCCACTCCATCGCCGACAGGGTCGGCTCCCACCAAACCGCGCTTGGGAGCCGCAATGTGTGGGAGCCGCTTAAGCGGCGATCCGCGCAAAGCGCGGCCCGCCGCCCCGACCCAACACCATCAAACAACCACCACCGGAATCTTCCCGATCTTCGACCGCCATTCCTTCGGCCCCGTCTCATGTACCGACGTACCGGCGCTGTCGACCGCCACGGTCACCGGCATGTCCTTTACCTCGAATTCGTAGATCGCCTCCATGCCCAGGTCTTCGAAGGCCAGCACGCGCGACGCCTTGATCGCCTTCGACACGAGGTACGCCGAGCCGCCCACGGCCATCAGGTACACCGCCTTGTTGTCACGGATCGCCTCGATCGCCGCCGGGCCGCGCTCGGACTTGCCGACCATGCCCAGCAGGCCGGTGGACTCCAGCATCTGCCGCGTGAACTTGTCCATGCGCGTGGCCGTGGTCGGGCCGGCGGGGCCGACGACTTCGTCGCGCACGGGATCGACCGGGCCAACGTAGTAGATGAAGCGGTTGGTGAAATCGACCGGCAACGTCTCGCCGCGATTCAACATGTCGATCATGCGCTTGTGCGCGGCATCGCGGCCCGTCAGCAGCTTGCCGTTGAGCAGGATCGTCTCGCCCGGCTTCCAGCCCTGCACTTCCTCGCGGGTGATCGTGTCGAGGTTCACCCGGCGCCCCTTGGAGGCGTCGTAGGTGAGCTTCGGCCAGTCTTCCAGCGACGGCGGATCGAGGGCGACCGGGCCGGAGCCATCGAGCACGAAGTGCGCATGGCGCGTGGCGGCGCAGTTGGGAATCATCGCCACCGGCAGGTTCGCCGCGTGGGTCGGGTAATCCTTCACCTTGATGTCGAGCACGGTGGTCAGGCCACCGAGGCCCTGCGCGCCGATGCCCAGCGCGTTGACCTTCTCGTACAGCTCCAGGCGCAACTCCTCGGCGCGATTGGATGGCCCGCGAGCGATCAGGTCGACGATGTCGATCGGCTCCATCAGTGCTTCCTTCGCCAGCAGCATCGCCTTCTCGGCGGTGCCGCCGATGCCGATGCCGAGCATGCCCGGCGGGCACCAGCCGGCACCCATCGTCGGCACGGTCTTGAGCACCCAGTCGACGATCGAATCGGACGGATTGAGCATGGCGAACTTGGATTTCGCTTCCGACCCGCCACCCTTCGCGGCGACGATCACGTCCACCTTGTCGCCGGGGACGATGGAGACGTTGACCACGGCCGGCGTGTTGTCGCGCGTGTTCATCCGCTTGCCCGCCGGGTCGGCCAGCACCGAGGCGCGCAGCTTGTTGTCCGGATGGTTGTAGGCGCGGCGCACGCCCTCGTTGACCATATCCTCGACGCCCATGGTGGCGTCGTCCCAGCGCACGTTCATGCCCACCTTGAGGAAGACGGTGACGATGCCGGTGTCCTGGCAGATCGGCCGGTGCCCTTCGGCGCACATGCGCGAGTTGATCAGGATCTGCGCGATGGCGTCCTTCGCCGCCGGGGACTCTTCGCGCTCGTAGGCGGCGGAGAGGTTCCGTATGTAATCCACCGGGTGGTAGTACGAGATGTACTGGAGGGCGTCGGCGACGCTGGTGATGAGGTCGTCCTGCTTGATCGAGGTCATGGCGCTGCGGCTGGCTCGCGAGGCTGGCAAAAGAGCGATTTTAGCGCACCGGGCCGGTGTAAGGTGCCGGGGCCACGGCCGGTCTGTTCCAGGCACCCCAGAGAACCATGGAGTTCCCATGCGCCACCCGTTCCGCATCGCCCTCTTCGCCTGTGCCCTAGCCGCCACCGCCCTCGGCATCGCGCGGCCCGTGGTGGCCGCCCAGACCGCTCCCGAATTCGCCGGCATCGCCGCCTGGCAGAACTCCAAACCGCTCACCATGCGCCAGCTTCGCGGCAAGGTGGTGTTGATCGATTTCTGGGCCTATTCCTGCATCAACTGCCTGCGCACCCTGCCCCACGTCACCCGCTGGTACGACCAGTACAAAGACAAGGGCCTGGTGGTGGTCGGCGTGCATTCGCCGGAGTTCCCGTTCGAGAAACAGGAAGGCAACGTGCGAGACGCCATCAAGCGCTACGGCATCCGGTATCCGGTCGCCCAGGACAACGACCTGGAAACCTGGGACGCCTGGGACAACCAGTACTGGCCGGCGGAATACCTGGTGGACCAGCGCGGCAACGTCGTCGCCCATCACTTCGGCGAGGGCAACTACCTAGAGATGGAGAACGCCATCCGCACCTTGCTCGGCCTGCCCCGCCTCGCGGATGAGAAGGCCGCCGGCGGCGACAAGGACGCCCCGGATTTCAACCAGTTGGGCTCGCCGGAGATGTACTTCGGCAGCGACCGCAGCAAGAACAACGCGAGCCCGGAAGGCTCGGACAAGGGCACGCGCGACTTCACGGCACCGTCGCGGCTGGAACTCAACCAGTTCGCCCTGGTGGGCCGCTGGGAGATCGGCCGCGACAACGCCAGCCTGGTCGGGCCCAACGGCGAGATCCGCCTGCATTTCAAGGCGAAGAAGGTACACATGGTGGCCAGCGCGAACGATCCGGTGACGGTGGAGGTGCTGGTCGACGGCAAGCCGCAGGCGCCGGTGACGATCCAGGCGTCGCAGCTGTACACCTTGTACAGCGCGGAGGATTACAAGGATCACGTGCTGACGATTCGGATTCCGAAGGCGAACTTCCACGCGTTCACCTTCACCTTCGGGTAAGAGCATCGCCGACAAGTCGGCGATTCGCTCTTGCAAGAGTGTTTCTTAAGATATATCGTACGACCACTACGTACGATATATCGGAGAACACCCATGCACCTTTTCCACCATGCCCGGCATCGTTTCCACGAGCACATGGCCGCCATCGGCCGCGGCGGCGGCCGTTTCGGCGGCGGCCCCTTCGGTTTCGACGACCGCGACGGCATGCGCGGCGGCCGCGGCGGCGGGCGCTTTGGGGGCCGCATGTTCGGCACCGGCGACCTGCGTCTGCTCCTGCTCGCCCTGATCGAGGAACAGCCCCGCCACGGCTACGAACTGATCCGCACCATCGAGGAAATGTTCGAAGGCCAGTACAGCCCCAGCCCAGGCGCCATCTACCCGACCCTTACCATGCTCGAAGAACTGGGCTACGCCCGCGTCGAGGCCGAGACCGGCGGCAAGAAGCTCTATGCCATCACCGATGCCGGCCGTGCCTTCCTCGCCGAGAACCGCGACAGCCTGGACGCCCTCACCGAACGCCTGCAGGTGATGTCGCGGCACATGCGCCGGATGACCGTGCCCAATCCGGTGCGCGAAGCCATGCATGTGCTCAAGCACCAGCTGATGAACCATCACAAGGCCTGGGACGATGCCGAGATGGCGCGTGTCGCCAAGCTGATCGAAGCCACCGCGAAGGCGGTCGCGGAGCGCCAGGGATGAGCGAACGCCATGCGATAACGCGCGTACGCCACGCGCTGAAGATGCGCCGGCTCGAAGTGAACCATGTGCGGCGCCTCACGCCGCACATGGTTCGCGTGACACTCGCCGGCGCGGATCTGGACGGCTTCGTTTCCGCGTCGCCCGACGACCACGTCAAGCTGTTCTTCCCCGTGTCCGACGGCTCGATCAACCCGCCCACGCTCGGTCCCGACGGCCCCGTCTATCCCGAGGGCGTCGAGCCCTCGCCCGCCCGCGACTACACGCCGCGCCGCTACGACGCCGCGCGCAACGAACTCGACATCGACTTCGTCCTGCACGGCGAGGGCCCCGCGTCCACCTGGGCGGAACACGTCAAGGTCGGCGACAGCCTCTGCATCGGCGGTCCGCGCGGCTCGATGCTCGTGCCGGACGATTTCGATCACTATGTGCTCGTCGGCGATGCCACCGCCCTGCCCGCGATCGGCCGCTGGCTCGAGGAAATGCCCGGGACCACGCCGGTGACGGTGCTCGTCGAGATCGTTTCGGACGAGGAACGACAGGCGTTGAAGCGCGATGTCCGCTGGTTCGTCGCCGGCGAATCGCCCAGCCTAGACGAGGCGCTGGCCGCGCTGCCGATCCCCGCGGGCGACACGTTCTGGTGGGTGGCGACGGAGTCCAGACGCGCCCGCGCGCTACGCGCACTGCTGGTCGAGGAACGGCGCATCGACAAGGAATGGGTCAAGGCCACGGGTTACTGGCAGGCCGATTGATCGCACCGAGGTACTCACGCCAGCTCCACCTCGCTTAATCTTCACCTCCCAAGAACACATAACCTTGGCGGGCTTCAGGTTAACTCTGGGCCCGTTGCAGGAGCGGAGGCGGCACGATGCGGCGAGGCAGGAAAATACTGGCGTGGGTACTCGGGATCCTGATCCTGCTCGTCGTGGCGATCGTGCTGTTCATCGCCTTCTTCGACTGGAACCGGTTGAAGCCGACGATCAACGAGAAGGTCTCCGAGGCGATCGGCCGCCCGTTCGCGATCAACGGCGACCTGTCCGCGCATTGGTCGCGCGAGCCGGGCGAAGGCGGACTCGTGGGACTCGTTCCCTGGCCGCATTTCACCGCGCGCGACATCACCGTGGCCAATCCAGACTGGGCGAAGTCGAAGCAGTTCGCCACGCTGGCCACGCTGGACTTTCGCCTTTCTCCCTTCCCGCTCCTCGCCCATCGCATCGTCGTGCCGGAGATCCGCCTCGGCCAACCGCAGGTCGCCCTGGAACGCGTGAAGAACGGCGACAACACCTGGACCTTCAAGCTTCCCGAAAGCACCGGTCCGTCCGAATGGCAGCTCGAACTCAATGCCATCGCCTTCGACAAGGGCCACATCGACTTTTCCGATGCGATGAACCAGATCGTCATGGGCATCGACGTGACGCCGCTCGGCAAGGGCATTCCGTTCGACGAGATCATGGCGCAGCAGGAGAAGGATTCGCGCGCGCAGGCCAACAAGATCACCGGAGCCAGCGCCAAGGCGATGTCCAGGAGCGACGCCGACGAAAAGGACCGCCAGGACGAGACGAAGAAGAAGCAGGTCTACTATTTCGCGTGGGACGCCAAGGGCACGTACAAGAAGTCGACCGTGGCGGCCAAGGCACGCACCGGCGGCGTGCTGGCGCTGCGCGATGCCAACCGGCCCTTCCCCGTGCAGGCCGACGCGCGCTTCGGCGACACGCGCATCGCCTTCGTGGGCACGCTCACCGATCCGCTGAACATGGGCGCGCTCGACGTGCGCCTATGGTTCTCCGGCACGAGTATGTCCCATCTCTACGACCTCACCGGCATCACCTTGCCGGACACGCCGCCGTTCGCCACCGAGGGTCACCTGAAGGCCAACCTGAAGAAGGGCGCGAGCGTCTACACGTACGAGAACTTCACCGGGCGCGTCGGCGGCAGCGACCTGGGCGGAAGCCTCGTCTTCGATACCGGCGGCCAGCGCCCGAGCCTCACCGGCAAGCTGAAGTCCAACCAGTTGCTCTTCAGCGACCTGGCGCCCCTGATCGGCGGCGGTTCGAACGAGGAAAAGGCGCAACGCGGTGATGCGGTGAAGCAGCCGGCCGACAAAGTCTTGCCCGTGGAGCCGTTCAAGACCGACCGCTGGAACGCGATGGACGCCGATGTGCAGTTCACCGGCGTGAAGATCGTCCACGGCGAGCGTTTGCCGATCGACAACCTCTCGACCCACCTGGTGCTGAAGGATTCCGTGCTGGTGCTCGACCCGCTGAAGTTCGGCGTCGCCGGTGGCACCGTGGGCAGCAACATCCGCCTGGACGGCTCGAAGACACCCATGAGGGGCGGCTTCAACCTCGGCGCGCGCCACCTCAAGCTGAAGGAACTCTTCCCCACCTTCGCGCCGATGCAGACGAGCTTCGGCGAGATGAACGGCGATGCCTCCCTCACCGCCACCGGCAACTCGCCGGCCGCCTTGCTGGGCAGTTCGAACGGCGAGGTGAAGCTGCTCATCAACGACGGCGCGATCAGCAGTTCGCTGCTGGAACTGGCGGGATTGAATGTCGGCAGCTACGCGGTCAACAAGCTGTTCGGCGACGAGGTGGTGAAGATCAACTGCATGGCCGCCGACCTGGTCTCGACCAACGGCGTGATGGAGTCGCGGCTGTTCGCCTTCGATACCGAGAAGGCGCTGATCAACGTCACCGGCGATATCGATTTCCGCGAAGAGAAGCTCAACCTCGATATCGTGCCGCATACGAAGGGCTTCCGGCTCTTCTCGCTGCGTTCGCCCTTGTACGTGCATGGCACGTTCAAGGACCCCGCGCCGGGCGTGCACGCCGGGCCGTTGATCCTGCGCGGCGGTGGCGCGGTGGCGCTGGCGGTGTTCGCCGCCCCGGTCGCGGCGCTGGCCGCCCTCGTGGTGCCGGAGAGCGGCAAGGCGGACGCGACGCAGTGCAAGCCGTTGCTGGACGACCTGCGCAAGAATCCACCCAAGGCCCCGCCGGCCGGGAAGGCGACGCCTGCGGGGAAGGCGCGCGGCTGACCTATCGCCGCCGCAAGCACCCATCGCCGACAAGGTCGGCTCCCACCCAAGATGGTTGCGCTCTGGTGGGAGCCGACCTTGTCGGCGATGCTCCTCCCCCATCGGCAATGCCCTTACCGGCTCCTGTAAAACACCCCCGCCTTCGGGCAAGCTCTACCGATGTCTCCTTCTCGCAAAGCCCACCTGCAGATCCACTTCTGCGTCCTGCTCTGGGGCTTTACCGCCATCCTCGGCAAGCTGATCACCCTGCCCGCGCTGCCACTGGTGTGGTGGCGCATGCTCCTGGTGTCGGGCACCCTGCTCTGCGTGCCCAGGGTCTGGCGAGAACTGCGCGCGATGCCCCGACGCCTGCTGTTTTCCTATGCCGGTGTCGGTGTCATCGTGGCGCTGCACTGGCTCACCTTCTACGGCGCCATCAAGCTCGCCAACGCGTCGGTCGCGGCGACCTGCATCGCGTTGTGCCCGATCTTCCTCGCGATCGTCGAACCGTGGGTCGCGGGACGCCGTTTCGATCCGCGTGAATTGTTGATCGGCGCGGCGGTGGTGCCGGGCGTGGCCTTGGTCGCGGGCGGACTCCCTGGCGACATGCGCCTGGGCCTCGCCATCGGTGTGCTCTCCGCACTGTTCGTGGCCTTCTTCAGCGCGCTCAACAAACGCCTGGTCGAAAAGGCCGACGCCTTGACCGTGACCTGCGTCGAACTCGGCACCGGCACCCTGTTCCTCACCGCGCTCGCCCCCTTCCTCGCCTCGCCCGCGTTCGTCCTTCCCGATCTGCACGATGCCACGCTGATGCTCGTGCTCGCCTATGGCTGCACGCTGCTGCCCTTCGCGTTGGCGCTCGCCGCGCTACGACATATCTCGGCGTTCGCGACGCAGATGGTGACGAACCTGGAGCCGGTGTATGCGATCGTCCTGGCGATCCCGTTGCTGGGCGAGCAGCGCGAGCTGGGCTGGACGTTCTATGCCGGCGTGGCGGTCATCCTGACGGCCGTGTTCGCGCATCCCTGGTTGCATCGCGGGGAAAAGGCGGAAGCGGCGGACCTCGTGACACCCTGATCGGCCCTCGGAGCGACCAAAGCCCTTTAGAAACAGCAAGGGGCTAGAGAGGCAGCAGGGGCTGGTTCCCTGGGAACCGCGCCTTCGGTGGGAGCCGACCCTGTCGGCGATGGGTGCTTGCCTCAGGCTGACCCGCTGCCGCGGGATCGCCGCTGAAGCGGCTCCCACAAAGGCTGCCACAAAACACAAAGGCTGTCGGAGCCTGGCTTTGTGTGGGAGCCGGCTCTGCCGGCGATGGGTGCTTGTCGCAAACTGGCCCGCTGCCGCGGGATCGCCGCTGAAGCGGCTCCCACAAAGGCTCCCGCAAAGTACAAAGGCTGTCGGAGTCTGGCTTTGTGTGGGAGCCGGCTTTGCCGGCGATGGGTGCTTGCCTCAATCTGGCCCGCTGCCGCGGGATCGCCGCTGAAGCGGCTCCCACAAAGGCTCCCGCAAAGCACAAAGGCTGTCGGAGTCTGGCTTTGTGTGGGAGAAGGCTTTGCCGGCGATGAGTGCTTGTCGCAAGCTAGCCCGCTGCCGCGGGATCGCCGCTGAAGCGGCTCCCACAAAGGCTGCCACAAAGCACAAAGGCTGTCGGAGCCTGGCTCTGTGTGGGAGCCGGCTCTGCCGGCGATGGGTGCTGGCCTCAGTCTGGCCCGCTGCCGCGGGATCGCCGCTGAAGCGGCTCCTACAAAGGCTGCTGGCTCCCGGCTACACCTTTGGCTTTTCGTGCCGTCAGGCGCGGCCACGGGCGCGCACGGTGCGCTGGCGTCGCGTGCGTTGGGCCGCCGAGCGGACGGCGGATTTTTTTCGGGGCGACGAGCGCTTGGCTCGCGAAGGCGGGCGTGAGGGTGTCACTGGTGACTCCGGAAACGGAACCGGGAGGATGGATGCTCTCTCCCTCCCGGTGAAAAACCCGCTAAGACGCGATCAGATCAGCTTGATCTCGCGCAGACGTTCCTGAAGGTACTCATGCGCCGTGATCGGCTCGGGGTAGCGCTTCGGGTTGTCGGGCGTGACGCAGGACGGCAGCACGTCGAGCACCACGTCGGGGTTCGGGTGCAGGAAGAACGGTACGGAATACCGCGGCTTGCGTGCGTTCTCGTTCGGTGGATTGGTCACGCGGTGGGTCGTGGACGGGTACACGTGGTTGGTCAGGCGCTGGAGCATGTCGCCGATGTTGACCACGATGGCATCGCCCTCGGTGGTGATCGGCAGCCAGTCGCCTTCACGCGTGAGCACTTCCAGGCCTTCCGCGCTCGCACCGACCAGCAGCGTGATGAAGTTGATGTCCTCGTGCGCACCGGCGCGTACGTTCGGCACGTCGGCCTGTTCGATCGGCGGGTAATGGATCGGGCGCAGGATCGAGTTGCCCGAGTCGATCTTGTCGTCGAAGAAACGCTCCGGCAGCTCGATGTGCAGGGCCAGGGCGCGCAGCACGCGGGCGCCGAGCTGGTCCAGCGCTTCGTACAGCCCGTAGCCGTGCTCCTTGAAGTCCGGCACCTCGGCCGGCCAGACGTTGGGCGGCATCACGTCGGCGAATTTCGAATCGCGCGGGATCTCGCGGCCGATATGCCAGAACTCCTTGAGATCCGCGAACTTGCTGTCCTTGGCGGTTTCCACCTTGAACGGCGTGTAGCCACGCGCGCCACCGCCACCGGGGATGTGATACTTGCGCTTGGTCTCGTCCGGCAAGGCGAAGAAGCGCTTGAAAGCGTCGTACGCGCCGTCGATGGCCTCTTTCGCGATGCCGTGTCCGCTGATGCAGCAGAAACCGAATTCGCGATACGCCGCGCCCAGCTCGGCCACGAAGGCCTCGCGATCGGTGTCGTAGCGACGGATATCGAGGGTGGGAACCTTCTTCATGCTGTGTCCGCTGGTCGGAGGATCAGGCCGTGGCCTGGGCCGCCGATTTTACGGCGTCGGCCAGCTGGGCCGCCAGCCGTTCCACCTCGGCCGCATCGGCGGCCTCGATGGTCACTCGCACGAGGGGTTCCGTGCCGGAAGCCCGCAGGACCACCCGGCCACGGCCTTCCAGCGCCGCTTCCACCTCGGCCAGCGCTTCCTTCACCGTTTGCGTGCCGAGCGCCGCCTTGGCGCCCTCGACCCTCACGTTGACCATCGTCTGCGGCAACTTGACCAGCCCCGCGCGGGCCTCGGCGAAGGTCTCGCCCGCGTCGGCCAGTGCTTCGAGCAAGGCCAGCGCCGCGACGATGCCGTCGCCCGTGGTGAAGCGGTCCAGGCACAGCACATGGCCGGAGGTCTCGCCACCGAGGACGCCACCATATTCCTTCAACTGCTGCAGGACGTAGCGGTCGCCGACGTTCGCGCGGACGAAGGGAATGTCCATGGCCTTGAGCGCGCGCTGCAGGCCGTAGTTGCTCATCAGGGTGCCGACCACGGGGCCGGGCAAGGCGGCGCGACGCTTCCAGTGCCGGGCGATGACGTAGAGCATGTCGTCGCCATCGGTGACGGTGCCGTCGGCATCCACGATGCGCACGCGATCGCCGTCGCCATCGAAGGCGATGCCGAGGTCGGCACCTCGCGCGACCACGGCCGCGGCGAGCGCGGCGGGGTCGGTGGAGCCCACGCCGCGGTTGATGTTCAGGCCGTCCGGTTCGGTACCGATGGTCGAGACCTCGGCGCCCAGTTCGCGGAACACCTTCGGCGCCACCTGGTACGTGGCGCCGTGCGCGCAGTCGAGCACGACGCTCAGGCCACGGAGGGAGAATTCATCGGCGACGGTGGATTTGCAGAACTCGGCGTATCGGGTCACGGCGTCGTCGATACGGCTGGCCTTGCCCAGCGCGTCGGAGGCGACGGTGACGAAATCGGCCTCGATCTCGGCCTCGATCTCGGCTTCCAGCTCGTCGTCGAGCTTTTCGCCCTGGCCGGAGAAGAACTTGATGCCGTTGTCCTGGTGCGGGTTGTGCGAGGCGCTGATGACGATGCCCGCGTCCGCCCGCAGCGAGCGGGTGAGGAAGGCGACGGCGGGCGTCGGCATCGGGCCGAGCAGGCGAACGTCGGCGCCGGAGGCGACCAGGCCGGCTTCCAAGGCCGATTCGAACATGTAGCCGGACACGCGGGTGTCCTTGCCGATCACCACGGTGACCTTGCGGCTGTGGTCACGGCGGTCAGGGCCGGCGGTGGCGCCACGACGGTCGGCGGCGCGGCGACGCGCCAGCACGGCACCGGCGGCGCGGCCCAGGCGGAGGATGAAATCCGCACTGATCGGATAGGTACCGACATGGCCTCGGATGCCGTCGGTGCCGAAATACTTGCGTTCACTCATGGTCTTATCGTCCTTGCAGGATCGGCAAAGGATACTCCGGCGGGATGAAAGTGCCGGATATTCCGGAAGGGCTAGCCAGGTGGTGGGGCTATCGCCGACAAGGTCGGCTCCCATCGGGCGCGGTGCCCGCGGGGGTTTCGCGGCCACGGCGACCTACTGGGTCGAGGCTATCGCCGACAGGGTCGGCTCCCACCAGGGTGCGGGAACGCCGGGGGGCGTGGTGCCCAGCCCCGGAAGGTCAGTCGTCGTCGGGCCAGCGGGGCATCGAGGGTTTGTCGTGGCGGGGCGCCGTGTCACCGGCCTTGACGGCGGCCCATACGGCCAGGGCGTCGACCGTCGGGGCCACATCGTGGACGCGGACCATGACGGCGCCGCGCTGCACGGCGATCAACGCCGCGGCGACCGAGCCGTGCACCCGGGCGGACGGTTCCTGCCGGCCGGTCATGGCGCCGATCATGCCCTTGCGCGAGACGCCGACGTAAGCGCCGGCGCCGAGTTCGGCGAAGCGCGACATCGCCCGCAACAGGGCCAGGTTGTGTTCGAGGTTCTTGCCGAATCCGAAGCCCGGATCGACCAGCACCCTGCGCCGCTCGATGCCCGCCAGTTCGCAGGAGAACAGCCGGTCGGTCAGGAATCGATGGACATCGCCCACCACGTCGTCGTAGTCCGGAGCGTCCTGCATCGTCCGCGGCTCGCCCTGCATGTGCATGAGGCAGACCGGCACACGCAGTTCGGCGGCGGTATCCAATGCGCCTTCGCGACGGAGGGCGTAGACATCGTTGATCATGCCCGCGCCCGCGCCCACGGCGGCGCGCATCACTTCGGGCTTGGACGTGTCGATGGACAGCGGCAGCGTGGTACCTGCCGAGAGGCGTTCGATCAACGGCACGACGCGGCGGATTTCTTCCTCCACCGACACCTCATCGGCACCGGGGCGGGTGGACTCGCCGCCGATGTCGAGCATGTCCGCGCCCTCTTCCGCCAGCTTCATCGCATGCGCGTAGGCGGCTTCGAGGGTGTCGTGGCGGCCACCGTCCGAGAACGAATCCGGAGTGACGTTGACGATGCCGACCACGCGCGGCCGGTCGAGCACCAGTGCGCGGCCATTGCAATCGAGCACCGTGGCGAAGGGATCGGTATTCATGGGGTCAGCCCGGCTGTTGGCCGCCGAGCGCGCCCATGAAGTGGCGGTAGTAGCGCAGCTCGTCGATGGAATCGCGGATATCGGAAAGCGCCGTGTGCGCCGAGTCCTTGGCGAAACCACGGAGGATTTCCGGCGACCAGCGCCGCGACAGCTCCTTGAGGGTGGAGACGTCGAGGTTGCGATAGTGGAAATAGCGTTCCAGCTTCGGCATTTCGCGGTGCAGGAAACGCCGGTCCTGGCAGATGGAGTTGCCGCACATCGGCGACTTGCCGGCGGGAACCCACTGGCGCAGGAAGGCGATGGTGGCTTCCTCGGCCTGCTCGGGCGAGGTATCCGATTCCACCGAGCGTCCCCACAGGCCGGAGCGCATGTGCTGGTTGCGATTCCAGGCGTCCATCTGCTGCAGGCGGGCGTCCGCATGCGAGATGGCGAAGACCGGTCCCTCGGCGAGCACGTTCAGATCCTTGTCCGTCACGATGGTGGCGATTTCCAGGATGGAATCGTTATCCGTATCCAGGCCGGTCATTTCCAGGTCGATCCAGATGAGGTTGTCTTCGTTCGCTGGCGTCATGGGCGCTCCTTGGGTACTGCGGAGTCTAACCCGCGAGACCCCTGGCCTGCAGGAGCACCGGAACGTGAGATCATCGCCGGATGGCAGAACCGACCTTCTTCTGGCACGACTACGAAACCTTCGGCACCGATCCCCGGCGGGACCGTCCGAGCCAGTTCGCCGGCATCCGCACCGACGCCAACCTCGAGATGGTCGGCGAGCCGGTGATGATCTACTGCAAGCCGCCACGCGACATGCCGCCGCAACCGGCCGCCTGCCTCGTCACCGGCATCGCACCCCAGCTGGCCGAACGCGAAGGCCTGAAGGAAGCCACGTTCGCCGCGGCGATCCACGAACAACTCGCCCTGCCCGGCACCTGCACGGTCGGCTACAACTCGCTGCGGTTCGACGATGAGTTCACCCGCCACCTGCTGTATCGGAACTTCTACGACCCCTACGGTCGTGAGTGGGAAAACGGCAACTCGCGCTGGGACCTGATCGACCTGGTACGCATGTGCCAGGCACTGCGTCCGGAAGGCATCGTCTGGCCTACCCGCGACGACGGCATGCCGAGTTTCAAGCTGGAACACCTCGCGACGGCGAACGGGCTGAAACAGGCACGCGCGCATGACGCGCTCTCGGACGTCGAAGCGCTGATCGACCTGGCCCGGCTCATCCGCCAGAAACAGCCGAAGTTGTGGGATTGGTACTTCGCCCTGCGGCGCAAGCAGCGCGTCTTCGAGCTGCTGGACGTGGCGGCGATGACGCCCGTCGTGCACGTGTCGTCACGCTACCCCGCCAGCCGGCAGTGCCTGACCGTGGTCGCGCCGCTGGCGGCGCATCCCTCGCGCGCCGGCGAGATCATCGTCTACGACCTCACCGCTGATCCTTCCGACCTGCTCGCGCTCGACGACAGCGACATCGCCGACCGTGTGTTCACCGCGCGCGCCGACCTGCCGGAAGGCGTGGAGCGGATCGCGCTGCGCACCATCCGTGCGAACCATGCGCCGGCGCTGGCGCCCCTGTCCGTGCTCAAAGGCGTCGACCATGCGCGCCTCGGCCTCGACATGGACGCCGTGGAACGTCACCTGGGCGCGCTACGCCATGCGAGCGGGCTCGCCGAGAAGCTGCGCCGTGTCTATGGACACGCGGCGACGATGCCACCAGCGGAAGATCCGGAGCTGGCGCTGTACGGTGGCTTCCTGCCGGACGCCGACCGCCGCCTGCTGGCCGAGGTGCGCGCCACGCCACCGGAGCAACTGGGCACGCATCGCTTCAACTTTCGCGACCCCCGTTATCCGGAACTGCTGTTCCGCTATCGTGCGCGCAACTGGCCGGAGACGCTCAGCCTCGAGGAACACGAGCGCTGGGAGGCCTTCCGCGCCGACCGCCTCACCCGCCACGGCCCGCTCACGACCCTCACCCTCGACGATTACAACGCCGAACTCGCCACCCTGCGCGCCCTGCCCGGCGCACCCCTCGCCCTGCTCGACGAGCTGGAGGCGTGGGGCCAGGAACTTCGCTGAAGACCCCATGCCAAAGACCTATTTCACGCCCGCCACCTTCCGCTTCTTCAAGTCGCTGGTCCGCAACAACAACCGCGAGTGGTTCCAGGATCACAAGGACGACTACGAGCGCCACGTGCGCGAGCCGTTCCTCGAACTGATCGGCGATCTCGCCGTGCCGCTGGGCAAGATCAGCCCCCACTTCCGGGCCGATCCGCGCAAGGTGGGTGGCTCGCTGTACCGGCTTCATCGGGATACGCGCTTCGCCAACGACAAGCAGCCGTACAAGGGCTGGCAAGGCGCCCGGTTCTTCCACGAGCGCCGGCACGAAATCCAGGCACCGGGGTTCTACCTGCACATCCAGCCCGGCGAATGTTTCGTCGGCGGCGGCATGTGGCACCCGGAGCCGCCGGTGCTGAAGAAACTGCGCGAATTCCTGGCCGATAATCCGGGGGCTTGGAAGCGTGCCACGCACGGGAAGGCGTTTCAGGAGCGCTTCTCGTTCTGGGGCGAGAGCCTGTCGCGGCCGCCCCGTGGGTTCGACGCGAATCATGAGCTGATCGACGACCTGAAGCGGAAGAACTTCGCCGCCGGGCGGGATTTCGACGAGGCCATGGCGTGCTCGCCGGAGTTGCTGCCCTTCGTGGTGGACCACTTCAAGCGACTGGCCCCGATGGTGGATTATCTGTGCGCGGCGCAGGAGTTGGAGTTTTGACCGAGGTGGGCTGGCGGTCGCTGCCGCGACCATCGCCGCTGAAGCGGCTCCCAAAAGAGCACCCGCTGCCGCGGGATCGCCGACAGGGTCGGCTCCCACCAGGTTGCGGCTAGTCCAGTGGGAACCTCAGCGCGCTTTGGTGGGAGCCGACCCTGTCGGCGATGCTCTTGCGTCACAGGAACTATCTCAGCAAGCCATTGTGGGAGCCGCTTCAGCGGCGATCTCACGGCAGCGGTTGCTCTTGTGGGAGCCGCTTCAGCGGCGATCCCGCGGCAGCGGGCCAGTTCCCCTCAGCGCTCGTAGAGTTCGATCGGCAAATCGTCCGGGTCGGCAAAGAACGTAAACCGCCGCCCCGTGTATTCATCAACACGAATCGGCTCGCACACCACCCCGCGCTCACCGAGCGTCGCCACCACCGCATCGATGTCGCTCACTGAAAACGCCAGATGGCGCAACCCTTGCGCCTCCGGCCGCGACGGCCGTTTCGGCGGCGATGGGAACGAAAACAACTCCAGCTGCACGCCGGGGCTCACCTCCAGGTCCAGCTTCCACGAGTCGCGCGCTTCGCGATACGCCTCGTGGACCACCTTCAGCCCCAGCACCTCGGTGTAAAACGTTTTCGAACGCGCGTAGTCGGAACAGATCAACGCCACGTGGTGAATCGCTTCGAGCATGGCGGTCACGCCTCGGAAAAAGGAAACGCGAGCACGTCGGCGATCGCGTCGGTGCGCGCCAGCACCATCAACAGCCGCTCGACACCGAGCGCCACGCCGGCGCAATCGGGCATGCGCCCCAGCACCGCGAGCAGGTTCTCGTCGATCGGCACCTCGTCCAGCCCGCGCGCGCGCCGCTTCGCGTTGTCGCGCTCGAAGCGGGCGCGTTGCTCCACGGGATCGTTGAGCTCGTGGTAGCCATTCGCCACCTCGTACGGTCCCACGTACGCCTCGAAACGCTTCGCCACGGGCGGATCGTCCTCGCGGATGCGCGCCAGCGCGCACTGGCTGGCCGGATAGTCGGACACGACCGTGATCCGGTCGCGCGGGAACGCCGGCTGGATCTTGTGCGTCATCAACAGGTCGAGCCAGTCGTCGCGTTCCAGTCCCTCCGGATCGATACCGGAACCGGCCAGGGGCGCCTGCAAGCGCTCCAGCGGGTCCGTGAGTGGATCGATACCGAGCGCATCGCGGTACAGGCTGCGATACGTCGTTTCCACGATGTCGAAGGTACGGCCCGCCTGCACCAGTACACGCTCGAGCAGGTCGATCACCTCGCGAGCGAGCTTCGCCTCGTCCCAGCCCACGCGGTACCACTCCAGCATGGTGAACTCGGGATTGTGCCGGCCACCGGCTTCGCCATCGCGGAACACCCGGCCGAGTTCGTAGCAGTCACCCAGGCCCGCGGCGAGCAGCCGCTTCAACGGAAATTCCGGCGACGTGCGCAGCCAGCGTTCGGGCGCACCGGCGTCGACATGCCCGCTGAATCGCGTGCGGAAGCTCTGGATGTTCGGATCGGTATTGCCCGCGGCCGAGAGGATCGGCGTATCCACCTCGAGCACCCCGCGCGCCGCGAAGAAGGCGCGGATGTGGGCATACGTTTCCGCACGCAGGCGCAGGTTCTTCAGGTCGCTCACGGTGCCACCCCGTGCTCCTGCAACAAGGCGACGAGATCGGCCTCGGTGTAGACGGGTATGCCGAGTTCGTTCGCTTTATCGAGCTTGGAGCCCGCCGCCTCGCCGGCGAATACGCCGGTGGTCTTCTTCGATACCGAACCGGCGACCTTGGCACCCAGCGATTCCAGGCGTTCCGTGGCGTCGTCGCGCTTGAGCGTTTCCATCGTCCCGGTAATCACGTAGGTCATGCCTTCGAGCGGAAGCGCGGATGCCGCCTTCGCCGGCAACGCCTCGGCAAGCCGGCGCATGGCATCGTCCGCGCGGCGCAAGTCGGCCAGCCGGTCACCATCGGCGAGGCACGCGGAAAGGTTGGCGGCGGCGGCCTGCGGCACGCCCGCGACGATCCACTGGTGTTCGCCGGCTTTCACCAGCGCGTCGAGGGTGGCGTAGTGCTTCGCGAGAAGGGCCGTACTCTTGGGGCCGAGCTTCGGCACCTTGGCGGCATCCAGGAGCACGTCCAGTCCCAGGCGATCGCGAAGTTTCGGCGAAGGCGCGCCTTCATCGGTGAAGGTGATGCCCGCCGCCAGCAACGCGTCCACCACCTTCTGGTTACCGTCCTGCTCGAAGAAGGCCGCGATGGAGGTCGCGACCTCGTCGCCGATATCGGGCAGCACGCGCAACACCGGCGCGGGCGTATGGCGGACGTGTTCCAACGAACCCAGCCAGTTGGCCAGTGTCTTGGCCGTGCTTTCGCCGATGTGCATGATGCCCAGGGCGAACAGGAAACGCGGCAGGGTGGACCGTTTGCTGGCCTCGATGGCCTGGACCAGGTTCTCGGCCCATTTCGTGGCGACCTTGCCCTGCTTCACGGTCTCCGGCGTGGAACCGTCGCGTTCGTCGGCGAGCGTCTTCATCCGCACGAAGCTCTCGACGGTGAGTCCGTACAGATCGGCTGGAGTGTGCACCATGTCGAACTCGACCAGGGCATCGACGAAGCGGTCACCGAGACCGTCGATATCCATGGCGCGGCGCGACGCGAAGTGGATCAGGGCCTCCTTCCGCTGCGCCGCGCAGACGAGGCCGCCCGAACAACGATAGGCGGCGGCACCTTCCTCGCGCAGCAATTCGGAACCGCAGACCGGGCACGTCTCCGGCATCTTCCACGGCACGGTCTTCGCCGGGCGGCGCTCTTCCACCACGCGGGCCACTTCGGGAATGACATCGCCAGCGCGACGCACGATCACGGTGTCGCCGATGCGCACGTCGAGCCGCGCGACCTGGTCGGCATTGTGCAGCGTGGCATTGGTCACGGTGACGCCGCCGACCTGCACCGGCGTGAGCCGGGCCACCGGTGTCGCGGCGCCGGTGCGGCCGATCTGGATCTCGATCGCCTCCACCGTGGTCATCTGCTCCTGCGCGGGGTATTTGTGCGCGATGGCCCAGCGCGGCGCTCGCGAAACGAAGCCCATCTCGCGCTGGCCTTCGTAGTCGTCCAGCTTGTAGACCACGCCGTCGATGTCGTACGGCAGGCTGTCGCGCTTGGCGCCGATCTTGTGGAAGTAGGCGATGAGGCCATCGAACCCCTTCGCGGTGGAGACCTCCGGCGACACGGGAAAACCCCACTCGCGAAGCTTCTTCAGCGTGGCTGAATGCGTATCCGGCAATTCACCGCCCTCGACCCGGCCCACCGCGTAGGCGAAGAAGGCCAGCGGCCGTTTCGCGGTGACGGCGGGATCGAGCTGGCGCAGCGAGCCCGCCGCGCCATTGCGCGGGTTCGCCAGTGGCCGTTCCCCCTCGGCGCGGGCCCGTTCGTTGAACGCTTCGAAGGCCGCGCGCGGCATGATGACCTCACCGCGCACTTCCAGCACGCGCGGCCACCCTTCGCCACGCAGGCGCAGCGGAATGGCTTTCACGGTGCGAAGGTTGGCCGTGACGTCCTCGCCCACCGCGCCGTCACCGCGCGTGGCACCCTGCACGAAGACGCCGTTTTCATAGCGCAGGCTGATCGCGAGTCCGTCCAGCTTCGGTTCCACGGAGAACACGGGGTTCTTGCGGCCGAGGGTATGCTCGATGCGCCGCTCGAAATCGGCTATCTCGCGGTACTTCTCGCGGTCGGTATCGCCTTCCTGCTCGAACGCGTTGCCGAGCGAGAGCATCGGCACCGCGTGGGTCACCTCGGCGAAGCCGCCCTTGGCGCGCGCACCGACCCGGCGCGTGGGCGAATCGTCGCTGGCGAGGTCGGCGTAGTTCGCCTCAAGCGCTTCCAGTTCGCGCATGAGCCGGTCGTATTCGGCATCCGCGATGTCCGGATCGTCCAGGACGTGATAGCGGTAGTTCGCGTCCTCGATGAGACGGCGCAATGTCCGTGCGCGCTCGGCGGCTTCGGCGGGTGCGGTGGCGGTGGCTTGTGGCATGTGCAGGATCCGTGATGGCGCGCGCGTCACCGACGCGACCCTGAACTGTCGGCCGAAGAGGCGGCAAAAGCAAGATTCCCATCGGCTATAATCGATCGGCCATGCCCCCCCACGACGTCATCGCCGCCCCCGAACCCACCGACGTCCACGCCCTACCCACCGACCGCCCGGCACTCGCCCCGGCTGAACCGTCCAGCAAGACGCGTTATCGCGGCCTGATCTGGCTCGTTTCGGCGGCGTTCTTCATGCAGGCGTTGGATTCGACGATCGTCAACACGGCCGTGCCCGCCATCGCGGGCGCGCTCGAGGTGACGCCACTGAGCATGCGCACGGCCCTGACCAGCTACGTGCTGACCCTGGCCATCTTCATCCCGATGAGCCCCTGGTTGTGCGACCGCTTCGGCACGCGCCGCGTGTTCGGCGGCGCGATCCTCGTCTTCGCCCTCGGCTCGCTGCTCTGTGGCGTGGCGCAGAGCCTGCCGCAACTGGTGGCGTCGCGGATCGTCCAGGGCCTGGGCGGCGCCGCGCTGATGCCGGTCGGCCGCTACGTGCTGGTGCGCAGCATCGATCGCCGCGAGTTCGTCAGTTCGATGACCACGGTGGCCACCTTCGGCCTGCTCGGCTCGGTGTTCGGCCCGTTGCTGGGCGGCGCGCTGGTAGAGTTCACCAACTGGCGCCTGATCTTCCTCATCAACGTGCCCGTGGGCCTCGTCGGCCTGCTGCTCAACCGCCGGGAAATGCCGGATTACCGCCTCGACCGCGCGCACCGTTTCGACACCCTGGGCTTCCTGCTCTTCGCCGGAGCCTCGGCACTGTGCCTGATGGCGGCTGAAACGCTCGGTGGCGATGGCGCGGACACCGGACACGGCCTGGCCGTCGCGGGCTACGCCCTGGGCGGCGTGGCGCTGGCCTCGCTTTACGTGCGCCACAGCCGACGCACCGAATTCCCCGTGAGCGACCTCTCGCTGCTGAAGGTGCGCAGTGTCTGGGTGTCGCTGGCCGGCAACCTGTTCACACGCCTGGGCGTGTCGGGCATGTACCTGTTGCTGGTGCTGTTCCTGCAGATCGGCTGTGGCTGGTCGCCGCTCGCCGCCGGCCTGATGATGGTGCCGCAGGCGATCGGCTCGATCAGCGTCAAGCCCTTCATCGATCGCCTGCTCACCTATTTCGGGTACCGCCGGCTGTTGCTGGGCAACACCATCGCCGTATCGGTGGTGCTGTGTTCCTTCGCCCTGCTCACGCCGGACTCGCCACCGTGGGTGATCGTCGCCTTCGTCTACGTGTATGGCGCGGTGATGTCGCTGCAGTACACCTCGATGAACACGCTGGCCTACGTCGACCTCGACGTGAAATACGCTTCCATGGCCTCGTCGATGGCCTCGACCGCGCAGTACCTGTCGATGAGCTTCGGCATCGCCCTGGCATCGCTGCTGATGGGCGGTTTCCTCGCCTCGCATAATGCCCAGGGCTACGTGTGGGCCTTCCGCTGGTCGGTCATCGTGCTCGGCCTGATCACCCTGGCCGCGAGCTGGATATTCGGGCGATTGCGCGATACGCGATCGGCGAAGGCTACGGAAACGACTTCATAGAGGTTACCCTCAAGGACACCGCGCCTTCCTTCGCGGCTTCGATCTGGACCGATCCCATGCATGACTCCGCCGGCATCCTGCTGACCCTGTTCATCATCTTCGTCGCCGCGCAGATTGGCGGCGAGATCGCGCAGCGCCTGCGCCTGCCCTCCGTGGTGGGCGAAATCGCCGCCGGCTGCGCCGTGGGACCCTCGGCGCTGGGCTGGGTGACCCTTCCCGATATCGCCACCGGCACGCCGCTGGATGTGCTCGCCGAGATCGGCGTCATCCTGCTGCTGTTCTCGGTGGGCCTGGAAACCCGGCTCGACGACCTGAAGAAGGTCGGCACCAGCGCCTTCCTCGTCGGCGTGCTGGGGGTGGTCATCCCGTTCGCCCTCGGCTCGCTATGGGCGCACGGCTCCGGTTTCGACTGGATTCGTTCCATGTTCGTCGCCGCCGCCTTCGTCGCCACCTCGGCCGGCATCACCGCACGGGTGTTGCAGGAACTGGGCGTGCTGCAACGGCGGGAGGCACGCATCATCCTCGGCGCGGCGGTGATCGACGACATCCTCGCGATGCTCCTGCTCGGCGTGGTGTCGTCCCTTCAGGGCGGTGGCGCCGTCGACGTCGGCAGCCTGGTCGGCACCTTGCTCGGCGCGATCGGCTTCGTCGCGGTGATCGGTTGGGGCGGCGCGCGCGTGATGCGTCGTGGCTCGGGCTGGCTCGACAAGCCCAGCAATCCGATGTCGCCGCTGGCGATCGTGCTCGCGCTGTGCCTGGGCCTGGCCTTCCTCTCGATGAAGTTCCACCTCGCGGCCATCATCGGCGCCTTCCTGGCGGGCATGATCGCGTCGGAGACCAGCCAGCGCCACCAGCTGGAGGAACAGACCGCCCCCCTGCTCGCCTTCCTCACGCCGTTCTTCTTCGTCGTCACCGGCGCCAAGGTGAACCTCGCCGAGCTGGGCAGCGCCAGCGCGCTGTGGATGCTCGCCGTCGTCACCGTCATCGCCATCGTCTCGAAGCTCGCCGGTGGTTTCCTCGGCGCGATCACGCTCGGCAAGCGCGGCGCGACCATCGTGGGCTTCGGCATGGTTCCGCGCGGCGAGGTCGGCGTGGTGATCGCCAGCCTGGGGCTTGCGGCTGGCGTGTTCGACGAACGGATCTACGCGGTGATCGTGGCGATGTCGCTGTTGACAGCCATGATCACGCCACCGGTGCTGGCCCTGCTCCTGCGCGATCGCCGGACATCGACCGATAAGCCGTGAGCGCGCTGTCGCGCGACGACTTGAGGTCGACGATCGGCGGTGGGTAGCCGGAGCTTTCCAGGAAGGCCTCGTCCTCCCATGGCGCGTGGACGAGCCGCCCGGGTGCCTTTGCCAGCTCGGGTACCCAGCGGCGGATATAGGCACCTTCCGGATCGAATTTCTCCGATTGGGTCACCGGATTGAAGATCCGGAAGTACGGCGCGGCATCCGCGCCGCTACCGGCCACCCACTGCCAGCCCATGGCGTTGTTGGCGAGGTCGGCGTCGACCAGCGTGTCCCAGAACCACTTCTCGCCGAGCACCCAGTGCTGGCGCAGGTTCTTCGTCAGCAGGCTCGCCACGAGCATGCGCACGCGGTTGTGCATCCAGCCTGTCGCCCAGAGTTCGCGCATGCCGGCGTCGACGATGGGAATGCCGGTGTGTCCCTGTTGCCAGCGGCGAAGCGCGCGTGCGTCGGGCTTCACCCAGTGGAAGGCGTCGAACGTCGGATTGAAGTTTTCCTTCGGCGTCCTCGGAAAGTGGTAGAGCAGGTGGTGGGCGAACTCGCGCCAACCCAGCTGGCGCAGGTAGGGCTCGATGTCGACGGCCTTCCGCTGCCCGGCCGCATGCGAACGCAGCCCCGCGGCCACCTGCGCCGGCGAGATCTCGCCCCAGTGCAGGTGCGGCGACAAACGCGAGGTGCCATGGCGTGCCGGAAGGTCGCGGCCTTCGACGTAGTGGCCGACCGCGTCGTCGGCGAAAAGCGCGAGCAACTCGTGCGCCCCCTTTTCACCCGGCGTCCATCCCGCAAACCCCCGCGCCCAGTCGCGCTTCGGCAGCAGGCCCAGGTCCGCCACGTCCAGCGGACCGTCCCGCAGGAGTCGCCCGTGTGGGAGCCGCCCCGCCTGTGGGAACCACCCCTCTTGTGGGAACCGTCCCTCTTGTGGGAGCCGCTTCAGCGGCGATCCCGCGGCAGCGGGCAACGGTCCCTCAAGCACCCATCGCCGCTGAAGCGGCTCCCACAGGAAGGGCCTCCCCAAGGATGACTTCCCCAAGGGTGACTTCCCCAAGGGAGGCCTCTCCAAGGGCGGCTTCACCAAGGGAAGATTTCCCAGGGGCGGTTCCGGCAGGACCTCGATCTCGTCGATTCGCGTGCGCACGTTCCGCCAGAACGGTGTGAACACCCGATACGGTTCGCCTTGCTTCGTCGCCACATCCCACGGCTCGACCCAAAGCGCCGCGTTGAACGACTTCACCTCGATGCCATCGCCCTCCAGGGCATGCCTGACAGCCTTGTCGCGCCGGATAGCCTCTGGTTCGTACAGGCGGTTGAAGTAGACGGCGGTGGCACCGGTGGCCTCGATGGCGGCACGGAGCCCGTCGATGCTGCTCCCACCGAGGATCTCGAGCCGACCCCCATGCCTCGCCAGCGATGCATCCAGCGCCTCCAGGGAATGATGCAGCCACCAGCGGCTGGCCGCGCCCGGCGCCCATTCGCCCTCCTCCTCGGGGGCATGCACGTATAAGGCAACGACGTGCCCGTGCCTCCTCGCGGCCTCGGTGAGCGCGGGATTGTCCGAGAGGCGGAGGTCACGACGAAACCAGACGATGGCGGTACTCATCGGCGTAGTATCCATGCGACGCGTGAAATGAGAATTGCGCTCGATCTCCGTTCAGTCGACATGCTTAGACTGGTGTCGCTGACGGCCACCTCCCATCGGTCGTCCCTAAGGAGCTTCCATGAACATCAAGACCGTCCTCGGCCTCCCGCTGGCCGCCCTGCTCGCAAGCGCTGTCGTCGCCCCCGTATCGGCCGCCACGCTGACGCGCAGCGACGGCATCTACGTGCGTTGCGACCAGTGCGGCGTGGTCCAGAGCATCGAACACAACGTCACCGCCGGCCGCGACCACGGCACCGCGGGCGCGGTGATCGGTGCCATCGCCGGCGGCGTGCTCGGCAACCAGGTCGGCAAGGGCAAGGGCAAGACCCTCGCCACCGTCGGCGGCGCGGTGGGCGGCGGCTTCGCCGGCAACGCGATCGGCAAGGGCGGCGGCAGCGACACCTACACCCTGCGCCTGAAGATGGGCACCGGCGGCTACACCAACGTGCAGGTCAAGGACGCTTCGGCGATCCGCGAAGGCGACATCGTGGTCGTCGACGAACAGGGCAACGTCTCGCGCGTGCAGTAAGCGCCGCCAGTCAGCTGGTGCAGTGAGAAGCCGGTCCGCAAGGGCCGGCTTTTTTTGTCGAGTACCGACCCTGGTGGGAGCCGACCTTGTCGGCGATCCCGCGGCAGCGGGCCAGGTTGAGGCAAGCACCCATCGCCGACAAGGTCGGCTCCCACAAGGGACCGAGGCGAGCACCTATCGCCGACAAGGTGGGCTCCCACAAGGGGCGGCTCCCACAACTTATGAAGCGCGGGCTTGGACCCGTTCCGCCACCGCGTCGTAGAACGATTCCGGCAGCACGGCATGCACCGGCACGCGCCACCAGTTGTCGCGCGCGAAGCCGCGGCATTTCACGGCGTCCTTGTCGGTCATCAGCACGGGGCAACCGTCGGCGAAGGTGAAATCGTCACGGGTGAAGGCGTGATGGTCCGCGAAGGGGTGGCCATGCACGGCGATGCCTTGCGCGGCGAGGCTGGCGAAGAAGCGCGTGGGATTGCCGATGCCGGCGACGGCGTGTGCCGGCCGGCCCGCGAAATCCGCGAGCGGCGCGGTCAGGGACGGCTCGCGCATGTTCACGGCGACACCTCCCTCCAGGCGCATCGCGATTTCGCCGGCCGTGGGCACGCCGCCGTTGACGACGACGAAATCCACCTCGCCAAGCCGACTGGCAGGTTCGCGCAGGGGGCCCGCCGGAAGCAGGTGCCCGTTGCCGAGGCGGCGCTCGCCGTCGATGACGCATATCTCGACGTCGCGGCCCAGGCGGTAATGCTGCAAGCCATCGTCGGCGAGGATCAGGTCGCAGCCGGCGTCGACGAGCAGGCGCGCCGCTTCCGGCCGCTCACGCCCGATCGCCACCGGCACGCCGCTCTGGCGGATGAGGCAGGGTTCGTCGCCCACCCTTGCCGGATCGTCTTCGCCGGTAAGCAGATACGGCCCGCGCTCGCTGCCACCATAGCCGCGGCTGACGATGCCGGGCAGGAAGCCGCGCTGCTCCATCGCCTTCGCCAACGCGACGATCAGGGGCGTCTTGCCCGTCCCGCCGACGGTGATGTTGCCGACGACGACCACGGGCACGGACAGGCGGACGACTTCGGAAGGATCGTTGCGAAAGCGCTCGGCGCGACGACGCGTCACGCTGCGATAGAGCGCCTCGAAGGGAAGCGTCCACCATGGCGGCGATCCCCCGCCATACCAACGCCGTTGCAACGACGTACCGAGGGCCACCCGGTCAGCCCGCCGTGACCTGCTCGTGGAACTGCATGCGATGCAACGCCGCGTACTGGCCGCCCTTGTCGATGAGTTCGCGATGCGTGCCCAGTTCGATGATCCGGCCCTGTTCCATCACGGCGATCTGGTCGGCGTGCTCGATGGTGGACAGGCGATGAGCGATCACCAGGGTGGTGCGGTCGCGCATCAAGCGGGTCAGGGCGTCCTGGATCAGCCGTTCGGATTCGGTATCGAGGGCGCTGGTGGCTTCGTCGAGCACGAGGATCGGCGCGTTCTTCAGGATGGCGCGCGCGATGGCGAGGCGCTGGCGCTGGCCGCCCGAAAGCGAATTGCCCCCCTGCCCGATCCGCGTGTTCAATCCTTCCGGCAGGCGCTCGATGAATTCCATCGCGTTGGCGGCCTGCGCTGCGGCGGCGATCTCCGCCTCGGTCGCGCCCGCCATTTCGCCGTAGGCGATATTCGCGGCGACGGTATCGTCGAACAGCACCACGTGCTGGCCCACCCAGGCGATCTGCTTGCGCAGCGATGGGAGCTTGTACTGACGGTAGTCGCGGCCGTCGATCAGGATGCGTCCATCGGAGGGTTCATAGAAGCGCGGCAGCAGGCTGACCAGACTCGATTTGCCACTGCCCGAACGCCCCACCAACGCCGTGACCGTGCCCGGCGCGCAGGTGAGGTCGACGCCGCGCAAGGCCACATGGTTGTTGCGTTCGTAGACGAGCTTGACGTCCTCGAAGCGGATGTCGCCCTTCGTGCGGACCAGCTCTTCCGTGCCGGTGTCCACTTCGGCGGGCTCGTCGATGATCTCGAAGAGGTCCTCGGCGGCGGTGACGCCCTTCTGCAGGCTGGCCTGGATGCCCGCGAGGCGCTTGAGCGACGGCAACATGGCACCCATGGCGGTGAGCACGGCCGTGAACACGCCGGGCGTGATGCTGTTGAGGACGTGCGGACGCGTACCGAGGAAGACCAGGGTCGCGAGCGCCACGGCGCCGGTGGTCTGGATCGTCGCGCTGGACATCGCGCTGGTGGACGACACCTTGAGGTTCAACCGGCGCTGCCGCTCGGCGACGTCACCGAAACGCGCCGTCTCGCGGACCTGTCCGCCATAGATGCGCACTTCGCGATTGGCGGCGACGGCTTCCTCCACCGCGCTGGTCACGGTGCCCATGTTGCCCTGGATGCGCTTGCTGATCTTTCGGTAGCGCCGGCTGATCACGGTGACGATCGCGACCACGCAGGGCACCAGCACCAGCAAGGCCATGGCCAGGTAGGGGCTGTGGTAGAGCATCACGCAGAGCATGCCGACGACGGTCAGGCCTTCGGTCACGGCGACCTTGAGCGAATCCGCCGACGCCGAGGCCACTTGCTCGCTGGTATACGTGATGCGCGAAATCTGCTGGCCCGAGGGCTCGCGCGCGAAGAAGGCGGCAGGCAGGCGCAGGTAGGCGGCGAACACGTCGACGCGGATCGCCTGCACCACGTTGCGGCCGACATAGGCGATGCCGTAGTCGGTGGCATACGACGCCACGCCACGGACGAGGAAGATGCACACGATCCAGATCGGCATCCAGAAGATCGTGTAAGGGTCCTTCTCGACGAACAGGTTGTCGATCAACGGCTTGAGCATGCCGGTGAACACCGAGAGGCAGACCGGATCGACGATCATGCCGACGATCGCGATATATCCCGCGGTGCGGAACCGCCGGGTATAGCCGAGCAGGCGCTTGTACGTGCGCCAGGTGCGGACGTCCCAGACAGAAACCTTCTGCGTACTCACTTGCCCGCCGCCGCCTCGGCCGGGGTGGTGGCGATGGAGAGCCGGGTGAAACCGAGCTGGCCCAGCGCGTCCATCGCGCGCACCACGTTCTGGTGCGCCGTCATGGCGTCGGCGCGAATCACTACCAGGCGTCCGCGATCGGGGCCGGCCACGCGCTCGATGGTGGCCTTCAGCGGATCGATGCCTTCGCCCATCACCTCGTCGCTACCGACCGAGTAATGGCCGTCGCGGTCGACCACGAGGGTGAGCGCGTTGTCGGTGGTCTCGCGCGCCTCGCTGTCCGCCTTGGGCAGGTTGACCTTGAGGCGCGAGTGCTCGATGAAGGTCGTGCTGAGCACGAAGAACATCAGCAAGGTGAGCAGGACGTCGATCAGCGAGATCACGTTGATCTCGAAGTCGTCCTCACGACGGGAACCGATGCGCATGGATCAGCCGGCCTGCGTGACGGCGGCTTCCGGCGCGGCGGTCCGGCGGCGCGGCGCGGCCGGACGAGGGGCCGAGAGATCGTCCAGCAGTGCCGTGGCTTCCTTTTCCATCTGCACGACATAGCCGCTCACCTTCGAGCGGAAATAACGGTGCAGCACATACGCGGGAATGGACACCACCAGGCCGAAGGCCGTGCAGATCAGGGCTTCGCCGATGCCGCCGGCCATCTTGGTCGGATCGCCGATGCCGCCCGCCATCACGTTGAGGAACATGCGGATCAGGCCGATCACGGTACCCAGCAAGCCCAGCAGCGGGCCGATCAGGGCGATGGTGCCGAGGGTGTTCAGGTAGCGCTCCATGCGGTGGACCACATGGCGGCCGGTGTCCTCGATGCGTTCCTTGATCAACTCACGCGGACGGTCGCGCACGGCCAGGGCACCGGCGAACAATTCGCCCAGCGGCGAACCCTTCTCCAGGGCGGCAAGGTGTGCGGCGTCGAGCCGGGACGAACGGGCCCATTCGCGGACCTCGGCACCCAGACCCGGCGGCAGCACGGCCGCGCGGCGGAGGGCCCAGAAGCGTTCCAGTACGATCGCCAGCGCCGCCAGCGAACAGATGAGGATCGGCAGCAATGCCCAGCCGCCAGCCAGAAGGATCTCGAGCACGTGAACCCCGGGAGTACCAAAAAGTCAGGCGGGCATCATAGCAGGGCCCGCGATCCGGACTGAGGCGGCCTTGGCAGTCCGGGCGCGAGCCCCTTCGCTATCGCGTCCTCACGGTGCCAGCAGCTCCAATTCGGCCACGCTGCCAGGACCCGCCCCGTCGAAGGCCAGCCGGTACCGGCTGTACGCCGCCGGCTGGGCCACCACGAAGGCCCGGGTCTGCCGATGCCACGGGAAACGTTCGTCGCGGCGCTCGTCCAGGGTCGTCCAGTGCTTGCCATCGGCCGAACCCTGCAAGGTCCATCGCGACGGCGCCTCGGCGGCGGCCGGCGAGGTCACCGTGTAAACCGTGACGCCCGCCGGCTTGTCCAGGCGGTAGGCGACGACCGCCTTGCCAGCCGGCAATGCGAACTCCGTGGACGAGTCGTTATCCGCCAGCGCGGCCAGCTTCGCGTCCTTCTTGCCGTCGAGGGTGACGGCATCGGCGCGCGTCACGTCGTGCAAAGGCGCCGGCTTCGAACCTTCCGCCGTGAGCGAAGCAGGCAAGGCGTCGGCACCGGTGCCCCATGTCGAAGGCTTGGGACCCATCTCGAACTCGAGCGTCGCGCCCTTCGCGAGCAATGCATGCGGCAGGCTGAGCTTGTTCCAGGGCTGCCCATCGACCTTGAGCGACTGCACGTAGCGGTTGGTATCGCTCACGCCGGGCGCGCGGATGTCGATCTTCGCGCCGCCTTCCAGGGTGATGACCATGTGCGGGAAATGCGGCGCGCCGATCGCGTACTCCGGCGTGCCCATGCGCAGGGGGTAGAAGCCCGCCGCGCCGAACAGCCACCACGCCGACATCTCGCCATTGTCCTCGTCACCCGGATAGCCCTGGCCGATCTCGCTGCCCACGTAGAGGCGCGACACCGCATCGCGCAACTTGTCCTGCGTCTTCCACGGCTGGCCGGCCTCGTCGTACATCCAGATGATGTGGTGCGACGGCTGGTTGGAATGGCCGTACTGGCCCATGCGCACGTCGCGCGCCTCGAGCATCTCGTGGATCACGTCACCGTAGTCGCCGACATCGAACGTGCCCGGCGTGGAGAAGAACTCGTCGAGCTTGGCGCCGAGCGCCTCGCGGCCGCCGTAGAGCGCGGCGAGGCCGGCGCCATCCTGCGGCGCATGGAAGGCCATGTTCCAGGCATCGGTCTCGGTGTAGTCGCCGCCCCAACGGATCGGGCTGAAATCCTTCGCATCCCAGCGCCACTTGCCGGCGGGATCGCGGGCGACGAAGAAGCCGACGGCGGGATCGAACAGGTTCGCATAGCCAAGGGCGCGCGAGCGGTACCACACTGCGTCGTCCGCATAGGAGCGGTAGTCGTCGCCGGACGGCGGCGCCTTCGCCAACGCCGCGGCCAGGTTGCCGATGGCGAAATCGTTGATGTATCCGTCCATCGACCAGGACAGGCCTTCGGCGACCTTGTCGTCGGTATAGCCATTGAACAGGGAGCGCTCGATGCCTTTGCGGCCGGCGCCCTTCACATCGCTGACGCTGGAGGCGTTGCGGATCGCCGACTGGTAGAACGAGGCCACGTCGAAGTTGCGCACGCCCTTCAGCCATGCATCCGCGAAGGCGACGTCGGAACTGGTGCCGACCATCAGGTCCGCATAGCCCGGCGACGACCAGCGCGCGATCCAGCCGCCGTCGCGGTACTGCTGCACGAAGCCATCGATCATCCGGCCCGCTTCCGTCGGCGTGAACAGCACGTACGCGGGCCAGGCCGTTCGGTAGGTATCCCAGAAACCGTTGTTCACGTACGGCTGGCCATCGACGATACGCGCGCCGGTATGCGTCGGCGTGTTTTCGCCGACGGGCGCGGAAAACGGGCTCGCGTAACGCCACACGGGCTTTTCCTTGCTGCCCGTGTTCTCGTATGCCTGGTTGGGGTAGAGGAACAGCCGGTACAGGTTGGAATAGAGGATGGTGCGCTCATCCCGCGTGGCGCCCTCCACGGCGATCATGCCGAGGCGCTCGTCCCAGGCTTTGCGGGCGCGTTCGCGGACGCTGTCGAAATCGTCGCCGGCGGCGATTTCCTGGGCGAGATTGGCCTTGGCCTGGTCGATTCCGATGAGCGAGGTGGCGATGCGCATCGTCACCGTCCTGCCACCCTTACTGGCCGTGTCGAAGCCGAACCAGGCCGAGGCGGCATCGCGCTTCTCGCCGGCCAGGCGACCGCTCTCCGCCACCGGCTTGTCGAACTCGGCGTAGAAGAACAGGCGGGTGGCCCCCGTGGAAAGGCGGCTCTTCACGTCGGACCAACCCTGGATCGTCCGGTGTTCCGGATCGAGCGTCACCGCCGCTTGTTCGTTGAGATTGTCGAATACCAGTTGCGAGCGTTTCCCCGTGAAGGTGAAACGGAACATGGCGGCATGATCGGTCGGCGTGATCTCCGTGACCACGCCGTTGTCGAAGCGAACGCGGTAGTAATCCGGATGCGCCACCTCCGCATCGTGGCCGAAGGAAAGCGCACGCGTCTCGCGCTTCAGCGGCGGTGCGCCGGAAGCCACCTGGGCGGGCATCACCTGGAAGGTCTGCCGCTCACCCATCCACGGGCTGGGCTCGTGCGACAGGCTGAAGGCCTCGATGCGCGGACGATTGTCGTCGCCGTTGCGCTCCTGGTACTGGTAGATCCAGTTCGAGCCGGCGTTCGTGGTCGGCGTCCAGAAATTGAAACCGTGCGGCATCGCCACCGCGGGGAAGTTGTTGCCGCGCGAGAAATTGGCGTTGGCGTTGGAGCCACGACGCGTATCGACGTAATCGGTGGGATGGGAGCTGGCGACATCCTTGACCACGCCGATGCGGACATCGTCCACATAGCCTTCGAAGGCCTTGCCTGCCGGCGCATCGGCGGTCAAGGCGATCGAACGCACGCGGCGCCCCTTGGCCACCGCGCCGAGATCGACGCTCACGTAGTTCCACTGGTCCGGATAGAGCACACGCCCTTCGCCCTGCCCCTTCGCAGTGACAGGCACGCGATGCTGGTCGCGCGCGCCGGTCGTCGATAGCCGCGAACCGTCGTCGAAGACGAGATCCACGCTCACGTAGTTGGCCGGGTTCGCCAGGTCGTCCTTGTTGGAACGCGGGAACACCAACCAGGAAAGCGTCGTGCCGTCGGCGACGCGAAGATCGACGTCGAACAGCTTCGCGGTAACCGGCGATCCGGTGGAGGTACCGGCGTACCGCAGCGAATGGGTACCGGTGAAACCGACGTTCGCCTTGGCGGTGAGCACCGCGTCGGCGGGCGGCCCTCCCACGATCCGGATATCGAGGCTGCCTTGCCGGCTGGAGGCAAGCGCGGGATTTCCTTCCTCGAACGAACTGTCGAAGCCCTGGGTAGCCGCAAGGGCTCCCACCGGTACCACCACAGACGCCGTCGCCAGGGCGAGCACCGCCCTCCCCCAACCGTGCTTCGATACCGTCACGCGTCGATCCCCTCGTTTGCGGAAGCGGCATTTAAATCGTTCTAAATTCAAAATGTCAAACGGCGGTGCAACACGGCGTGGCGAGTCAACCCACCAGGTCCAACCCGCCGGAACTCTTTTAAAGCCGGGACCCGGCATGCGCGCCGTCATTTCGATGCATGGTCATTTTGCATTGTCATGCAACCCTCTGGTCAGCCAGGTCCGATTCCCGCCCCTGACCGCGTCTACGAGTCCCATGACGCCGGGCCACCACAACCAGAGACGGAACGACCGGCCGAGGGTGGACGACACTATCGCGTCCCTCCAGTCCTGAGCACACGGATTCGCCGAGCGAGCGACATGCAGCGTCGTCACGAGCAGGTAAAGAGCCGCCTGTATCGCGAGCAGAACGATCGTTTCGAGAGGTATCCAACAGAGCGCAAGAAGATTGAATGGTGCGAATCCGAGCGTCGCATGCTTGATCACATGCCATCCAAGGAAGGGAAACATAAGGACAGCTGTCACCGGTGACGCCCGCCAAAGCTCCCCGTATGCTTCGATGTGCCCACGCGACCAACGTCGCCTTTGGCGGTTCAACTCTTCCACCGACTCGGGACAACGGGTGAGGGCTACGGCCTCCACCACATACCTGGATCCGTAACCGAACGCCAATGCTTTCCATGTCCACGCCATGTCTTCCACGGACCATCGCCCCCATCCGCCGATGTGTTCGATGACCGTCCGTCTATGCGCGGAGAAAGCGCCAGCCATCGTAGGCACGCGACGGACGTGATTCTGCACCAGCTTCGTCGCGCTGAGCGGCCCCGTATATTCCCGATATTGCATCCTCGTTATGGCGGAGGCGTGTGGGTTGCAGGGGACGAGATAGCCACATGCGACAGCACACTCGGGATCGGACCACAAACGCTCCACGAGTCTTTGCATTGCCCCATCGGATGGAATCGTGTCGCTATCGACGATCACCACCACATCCGTATCGTCGGGAAGACATACGAGTGCCTCGTCCAGCGCCTTGCCTTTGCGCCCTGTATTTCGATCGAGAACGATGGATTTCACCGCGTGTGCTCGCGCGCCACCTACCCAGGAAGCGAGGCGGGATTGAATCTGGTTGGTCGAGCCGTCGTCGACGATCAGGATATCCATCCTCCCTGAATATCGTTGTGTGTCTATGGCCTCCAACGTTCCAAGGAGCCGGCCTATGTCCTCGTTGTAATGGGGAACCATCACGGTGACGTTAGGCATGCGGTCGGGCGCGGCGATGCCACGCGGCTTGGCTGGCCTGATCAACAGGCCCACCACGAGGACGACCAGCCAGGCGATGCTCACGAGCATCGGCAACAAGAGAGCCATCACGGCGCTCATTGCCGATCCAGTCGCGCTCCTGCGCGGGAACCAGGCACACCTTCCGGGGTAGACATGACCTCCTCCTTCCATGGGTCCGCCTCCGCAGGCTAGCACCCGAACCTGGCGTCGTTGGACATGTGACCGCGCATTCCTCACGCCTTCGCGGCTCCGTTTCGGCAGCGATCGCGGAAGTCGTTGGTTTTGGAAGGCCCAATGGACCCCACGAGAAAATCCCTCGCTCACTCATTCATGCCAATAGCGATCAACGGGCCGTCGCCACTCCCTTTCCACGCGTGGAGGCGCATTCGCGGGAAAATCGATGCGTACCGCACCGCTGCGGTTCGTCACATAGACCTCGATGCCCATGCCGGCATGACGGTCGACGATCGATGGATGGGGATGCCCGAAACGGTTGCGCCAGCCCGCCGAGGCGATGGCGAACGTGGGTCGCACCGCGCGCAACCAGGCGGTGTCGGATGAATGACGGCTTCCGTGATGAGCGATGGTGGTCACCGTCGGCAAGGGCGATGCCAGCGATGCCGCCGTCATGAGGCGTTCGGCCTTGTTACCCAGGTCGCTGGTGAGAAGGAGGCGGCCCGCCACGCCTTCCACCGCGAGTACGCATGAGCGATCGTTGCCACTCGTCTTCCCGGCCTTCTGCGCCGGCACCTCGATGAAGCGAAACGTCACGCCGTCCCACGACCATGCCGTACCGGGCAGGCATCGCATCGCTTCGAAGCGAAGCCGCCCAGGCTCCCCGGACAAGCGCTCCGCCCGCGGATAACGTCCCACGACGGATGCGGCACCGCCCGCATGGTCGCTATCGCCATGGCTTATCACGAGGGAGTCCACGGGCCCGATGCCGAGCGCCGTGACGGAAGGCAGGACGATGCCCGCCCCGGCGTCCTGGCCGCTGGCATACGCCGGCCCCGCGTCGTAGACCAGCGTATGCGAACGCGTTCTTACCAACACCGAAAGCCCCTGCCCCACGTCCAGCACCCAAGCGCGGAACGCGCCATGTGCCGGCAGGTCGCGTGGCGGCAGGGCCAGGGGCAAGAACAGCAACGCGCCGTAACCTCGTAACGGCACGCCGCGGGGCGCGAACAGCCATGCCGCGCCACAGGTCGCCAGGATCATCGGCAGCGCTCCGCTTTCGGCGACGCATACGCGTGCACCCGGCCAATCGGCCATCGTGGCGAGCAGACGCCATAGCCACGAAAGCAGCGACGCGGCCGGCACAAGGAGCACCGCGGAAAGCGCAGGCCACGCGAGCACGACGCAGCCGCAAAGAACCAGCGGCACGACGAGGAAACTGACCAGGGGCGCGGCGATGAGATTCGCCGCGAAGCCCACCAACGACGCGCTTCCGAACCACCATAGCGACATCGGCAGCAAGGCGATGCTCATGGCCGCCTGCGCCTGCAACAAGGCGCCGAGCCAACCACGCCATCCCGTCGCACGAGGCGTCACGCTCAGCATGAGAAACCCCACCCCGCCGAAAGACAGCCAGAACGCCGGGGCGAGCACGGCGAGGGGGTCGACGACCAGGACGGCGAGCAACGCGAGGGCGAGGAGCGAGGCTCCGCCCGCGCGCCGTCGCCCGAGTCCAGCCAGTACGACGACGGCGATCATCAGCAGGGTCCGGACCGTCGGCAGTCCAAGTCCGGCAAGGACGCCATACGCCCCCGCGACGAAGAGGCCTGCGAACGCTTGCGCCAACTGTCGCGGCAGGGTCAGCGCGAGCCACGGCAAACAGGCGTACAGCAGGCGCGCCAACAACACGCCACCACCCGCCGCGACACCGACGTGGAATCCGGAAATCGCGATGAGGTGCGATACGCCCGTCGCCCGCGCGATGTCCCAATCCGCGGCGTCGAGGCCACGGGTATCGCCGATGGCCAGCGCCTTGAGAATGCGGGCGTTGTGGACACCGACCCGTGCATCGAGCGCCTCGCCGATGTGGTCTCGCAAGCCGTCGATACAGGCCGGGGAGGAAAGCCTCGTGTTCTCTGGCCCTGCGCGGACATAGCCGGTGGCGACGATACGCCGTTGCAACGCGCCGCGCTCCGTGTCGCCGCCACCCGGGTTGAGTATGCCTCGCGGCCGGCGCAGGCGCACCGTAAGACGCCATCGCTCGCAGGGCTTCGGTGGCGCCACCGCGCGATACCAGGTGAGGCGCACGCGTCCTCGCGGTGCGTCGGCTTCGCCGCCTTTATCCGGCGCGAAGACGAACGATGTGTCGGCACCGATACGGCGCGGCAAGTCCACGACATGGCCGGTGACGGTGACATCCTCGCCATCGCGCGAGGTCGCCCAGCGCGCATCCATGGCCAGGGCGCCATGAATGGCGGCCCAGGCGGCGAACATCAGCAGGACGGCGGGGAGACGAATCCATGCGTTGCCCGCGCGCAAGGCGACGCCGAACGCGAGCACGCCCATGACGGCCGATGGTTTCCATGCCGGCAGCCACGGCAGTCCTTGCACGGAGGCGCAGCCAACGGCGGCGATCACGGCCAGTGTGACGATGGAAACGGGGGAGCGAAGCACGGCCGTGTCGCCTGCGCGGAGTCGGCCTTCAGGCTAGGGGGTCATGGGGTTCGTGCGGGCCAGCCTGGCATGTAGGGATGGGACGTGGCGTGGGGCGAGGTTTATCGCCGACAGGGTCGGCTCCCACCGAGCCGCGTCGGATCCCACCGAGCCGCGAGCGCAGCTTTGCGTTAGTCGGTGTCGCTGCGGAAGCGGCTGCGGTCGCGGCCGGTGCCTGCCTGCCGGACGGGGGCGCTTCGCTGACCCGACGACGGAGCGGGACGATGATCGCCATCGCCGCGGTTTCCACCGCCTTGCCAGCCGCCGGGACGGTTGCCACCCTGCCAGCCACCACCACGCGGTCCACGGTCCCCGTCGTTGTCACGAGGGCGATCGCTTCCACGCCAGCCACCGGGTGGACGGTTGTTGCCTTGCCAGCCACCCGGCGGGCGGTGATCACCACCCGGATGCCCGTTCCAGTCGCCGCGCGGTGGCGGGCGGCCATGCCAGTCGCGGTCGCGCCGGTAATACCGGCGATCGTAGTCGCGGTCGTACCAGACGGTGCCGACGGTGACGCCGGAGTAGCAGCAACCGGGGCCGTAGCCGTAGTAACCGTAGCCAGGGTCATAGACGCCCGGGGAAACCACCGTCGTCGTCTCTTCGCCGTAGTACGCATCGGCGCCCGAACCGTTACGGACGTAGCCGTAATCCGGATCGTAGTAGCAACCCGCGAGTGGCAGGCAGGCCGCTAGCACGAGGATCAGCGAATGCGCTCGACGCATGGAGGTTCTCCGAAGGACGACACGACACTGCGCTCGGGCGATTGAACAGCCGCTAAAAAGAAAAGGCCGCACGAGGCGGCCCTTTCCTTTCATTCAGCTTTCACGCTCAGCCTTTGTTCTTCTGCTGATCGCCACGCTCGTGGGAGGCGTTGGCATGGCTCGCCTCGGGCGACGGAGCCTTCGGCGCGGGATTGGGTTCATCACCCGGCTGGATGTTCGGCGCGCCCGCCGCGTGCTGATCGCCCGTCGGCCAGCTCGGCGGCTGGCGGTCGCGTTCACGCTTCGCGTCGAGCAAGGCCTGGATGTGAGCCACCGCCTCTTCCTGGCTGATGTGCTGGACCGGTGCGTCGGTCGCTTCGGGTACCTGTGCCGCAGGGGCGGGTTTCGGACGCGGCCTGGCTGCCGGCTTCGGCGTCGCCTTTACCGGCGCGGGTGCGGGTGCCTTGCGCGCCGGCGTCTTGCGGCTGGCCGTCCTGGGCGCGGCGGACTTGCTGACCGCCGTCTTCCGGGTCGCGGTCTTCGCCGCGCCGCTACGTGCCGGCGACTTCCGGACCGTCGTCTTCGTGCCGGTTTTCTTGGCCGCCTTGCTCGTCGCGGACTTGCGCGCCGGCGCCTTCGCCGCAGCCTTCTTCACGGCGGTCTTGCGCGCGGGCGACTTCCGGGTGGCGGCCTTCCGCGTCGAGGTTTTCTTCGCGGCCTTCCTGGCGGCGACCTTGCGCGCCGGTGCCTTCTTCGCCGCCGACTTGCGTGCCGATGTCTTCTTCGCCGGTGCCTTCTTCGCGGAAGCTTTCTTTACGGAAGCCTTCTTTACGGAGGCCTTCTTCGCTGCCGGGCGTGCGGTTTTGCGGGCGGTCTTCTTCACGGCGGCGCGGACGCCTGCCTTCTTCGCGGCGGTCTTACGGGTAGCCGCCTTTTTCGTAGCCGTCTTCTTGGCCGCGGACTTCTTCGCGGCGGACTTTCGGGTCGTAGCCATGCGTTCATTCCTCCTGCGGTAGTAGCCGACGCGAACCGCCCCACCGGGGAAACCCGCGTGCATGCCGGACGACGTCGTTGCGATCAGGTTTTCGTTCCGGTCGGTCGCATGATGTAACAGCCGTCGTCCGAAGTCACATGAATCTGTCGGGAAAATTCAGGTTCGCGCATCACAACCTCGGTTGCGTCAGCGACGCGACGAAGCTGAGCAACGCCGCCGGCTTCAACGCCACGGTGAAGATCACGCCGTACAGCGCGCCCCACAGGTGCGCGCTATGGTTCACGTTGTCGCCGCCGCGCTTGTCCATGTAGATCGAATACGCGACGAACAACACGCCGTAGAGGATCGCCGGCATCGGTACGACGATGAGGTAGATCCGCGACCAGGGAGCCAGCAGGATGAAGGCGAAGAGGATGGCCGAGACGGCACCCGAGGCGCCCAGGCTGCGATACGCCGCGTTCTGCCGGTTCGCCATGTACGAGGGCAGGATCGAGAAGACCAGGGCGCCGATATAGAAGGTGAGGAAACCCAGCGGGCCCATCGCGGCGGTGAAGAACTGTTCCATGATGCGTCCCGCGAAATACAGCGAGATCATGTTGAAGAACAGGTGGCCGCCGTCCGCGTGCACCAGGCCATAGGTGACGAGCCGGTAGTACTCGCGACTGCGGCTGAGGGCCGGCGGCCAGAGGATGAGGTCGTCCAGCAGGCGCTGGTTGCGGAAAGCGACGATCGAGACCACACAGGTCGCGAGGATGATGAGCAGCGTGATCATGCCTTGAAACAGCGTCCTTACGCATCGAGCCAGCGCGCATCTTGGCGGTATCCCGCGCGGATGTCGAATGCCGGCGCGCCTCCCGTTCGGGCTTTGGACGGCTATCATGACGGCTCCCCCGTTTCCCCGGCCCCACCGAATGCCTTACATCCGTTACAAGCAGCTCGACGTCTTCGCCGCCCGTCATGGCGGTGGCAACCCGCTCGGCGTCGTGATCGACGCGGAAGGCTGGTCGGACGGCCGCATGCAACGCTTCGCCCACTGGACGAACCTGGTCGAGACCACCTTCCTGATGCCGGCGCGCGCGGAAGGTGCCGGCTACCGCGCCCGGATCTTCACCCCGACCAAGGAAATCCCCTTCGCCGGCCACCCCACCATCGGCAGCGCGCACGCCGCGCTCGATGCGGGACTGGTCGCGCCCGATGCCGCAGGCATCATCTGGCAGGAGTGCGGTGCCGGCGTCCTGCCCATCCGCGTGGAGGGCCATGGCCAGCAACGCGAACTCTTCGTGCAGTCGCCGAAGGCGCGCATCGTCGGCGACGCCGCGTGCGGCGGCGAGACCTTGTCGGCCGTGCTCTACGGCGTGAAGCCCGGCGCCCTGCCCCCGGCCTGTGTCGAAGGCGGCCGCCGCTGGTGGGTGGCCGAATTCGCCGACGAAGCCGAACTGCGTGGCTGGCGCCCCGACCATGCCGCCATCCGCGCGCTGGCCCTGGCCACCGATACGCTGGGCCTCTGCGTCTTCGCCCGCTCGGCCGATGGCCTGGCCGTGCGCGCCTTTCCCGCGGGCGTGGGCATCGTCGAGGACCCGGCCTCCGGCGCGGCGAACGGCCTGATCGCCGCCTACGTGGCCGCGCGCGACACGACCGGTTCGCTCGCCAAGGGCTATGTCGTGAGCCAGGGCCGCGAGGTGGGGCACGACGCGCGCATCATCATCCGCATCGACGGCGACGCCGTGTGGGTCGGCGGGCGCACCAACACCATCATCGACGGCCACGTGGACTGGCAGGACCTCTGACCATGCGTATCTGGGTCGACGCCGACGCTTGCCCGAACGTCATCAAGGACATCCTGTTCCGCGCCGCCGAACGCGAGCAGGTCGAGGTGACGCTGGTGGCGAACCAGTGGATCCGGACGCCTGCCTCGCGTTTCGTCCGCTCGATCCAGGTGCCGGGCGGGTTCGACGTCGCCGACGACGAGATCGTGCGCCGCGTCGAGCCAGGCGACCTCGTGGTCACCCAGGACATCCCGCTGGCGTCCTTCGCCATCGAGAAAGGCGCGCTGGCGTTGCATCCGCGCGGCGAGATGTTCACCCGGGACACCATCGCCGCGCGGCTGTCGATGCGCAATTTCATGGAGGAACTGCGCGGCGCCGGTGTCGACACCGGCGGACCCGCCGTGATGCATCAGCGCGATCGCCAGGCCTTCGCCAACGAGTTGGATAAGTGGCTGGCGCGCCGCCGGACGGCACTTCGCTAGAACGTGTGGGGGCCGCTTCAGCGGCGATGGGTGCTTGCCTCATGCTGGCCCGCTGCCGCGGGATCGCCGACAAGTCGGCTCCCACCGAGCCCCACTTCCACCGAGCCCCGCTTCCACCAAGCTCCACTACCACCGAGCAGCGCGCGGACACCCGGGTGGGGCATCAAGCCCCCGTCACCTCATCCAGCTTCAAGGTCAGGCACTTCGCCGCCCCACCGGACTTCATGAACTCGTCCAGGGCCACCTCGATCACCATGAAGCCCGCGCCCTCCAACCGGGAGCGCAGATCGGCGCTGGCACGGTTGAGGATCACCACGCGGCCGAGGTTCACCGCGTTGCAGGCGAAATCGAGCGCGTCATGCTCGTTGACCGCGATCCGCTGGCCAGGCGGCACGTGTTGCTCGATCAAGGCCAGCGCCGCCGCGTCGAACGCCGCGGGGAAGTACAGCGTGTAGCCATCGGCCAGTGGGCAAAAGCAGGTATCGAGGTGATAGAAGCGCGGATCGGCGAGCTTCAGCGGCAGCACCTCGACATCGAGCAGGCGTGCCAGCGCGGGTGCGGCCGCGACATCCGAGCGATGGCCGTGGCCCATCCAGAGGCGACGGGCGACGCCGCGGTCGAACAAGGCGTCGCCGGCACCCTCGAAGAACACGTTCTCCGGCAGTTCCACGATGTCGAAGCCGTGGCGTTCGAACCAGGCGCGGTCGTGGGCTTCCTCACCCTGGCGTTCCGCATAACGGAAACGGCTGGGTACGAAGGTGTTGCCGAAGACCAGGCCGGCATTGGCGGTGAACGTCATGTCCGGCCACCCCTCCGCCGGCGGTTGCTGGACCACGTCGGCGTGGCGGGAGACCGTGTCGCGGAGGGCGTCCCACTGGCGCTGGGAGCGCTCCCGGGTGGTGTCGTGGACGTGGCCGGTCATCCATGGATTGATGACATAGCTGACCTCGAAGAACGTGGGGGCGCACATCAGTATCCGGGGGACGGTGCGCTCGATCATCGGGGACATCGTTTCTGCCATGGACGGTGCACGCCTGTATGGGGGAACGAGCCCCCATCATGGCAGAAACGCGCGCCGGCTCGTCAGTGCAGCCTGGCGCAGATGCTGGTGACCGTATCCGCGGAAAAATGCAGTTCTTTCAAGGCCTCTTCGAGCGATTCGAGCGAATTCGCCTCGCTTTCCACTTGCTCGCCCACGCTGCTCGGGGAGACATGCACGAAGGTCTTGCCGTCCTGGTAGGCGATCCCTTCGTCGTGGACATTCTGCTTGGTAAGCACCTTGTAGGTTCCGTCGCCCGATTCTCTCACCGTGATCGAGCGGCCTTCGTGCTGGCCCTCGTACACCGTCTTCCAGGTTGCCGACATGACATCCATCCGTAAGCCGCACAATAGCGTGCGGGACCGATTGTCACGGACCCGCCGGGCTAGCGATTGTGAAGACGTGCGTAAAAGCGGTCTAACGCTTCAATCCTTCAGGTGCGCCCGTGCCGCGGCCACGCGCGCCATGCCCGCCCAATCCAGATCGCCGTCGCCCGCGCCCAGCGCCTCGAGCATCGCGTCGTGCATCACGCTGGCGAACGGCATGGGCACCCGCTCGGCCTCGGCCGCCGCACGGGCCAGGCCGATGTCCTTGAAGCCCAGGCTCATCTTGAAGCCGGCGGGCATGTACTTCTGCTCCGCGATCATCCCGCCGTAGATCTTGTAGATCGGCGCGGCGAACAAGGTGCTGGACATCACCTCGAGGAAATCCTTCGCCGGCACGCCGTGGGCACGGGTGAGCGTGGTGGCTTCGGCCATGCTCTCGATCGCCGCCCCGATCAGGAAATTGCCACCGATCTTGACGATGGTGGCGCGCACCGGATCGTCCCCCATCGGCCAGACCTTCTGGCCCAGCAGGTCGAGCAGGGCCGAAACCTTCGCGATGGCCTCGGGCTTGCCGGCGGCCACGATGTTCAGTTCGCCCGCCGCGGCGACCGCGGGCCGGCCGAAGACCGGGGCGGCCACATAGCCGAGGCCACGCGACTCGTGCGCCCCGGCCAGTTCGCGCGCCAGCGCGACGGAGATGGTGGCGTGGTTCACGTGCACGGCGCCCTGGGGCAGCGCGTCGAGTACCCCACCGTGCAGGACCACCTCGCGCACGGCGGCGTCGTTCGCCAACATGCTGTGCAGCACCTCGATGCCCGCGACGGCCTCGGCCGGGGTGGCAGCCACCTTCGCGCCCTGCTCCGCCAATGGCGCGGCCGCCTCCGGCGAGCGGTTCCACACCGTCACCTCGTGCCCCGCCTTGATCAGGTTGCCAGCCATGCCGGCACCCATGCTGCCCAGACCGATGAAACCGATACGCATGTTCTTGCTCCGTGTCAGACGGCCAGGCCGGCGGCATGGCCGGAGGCCCAGGCCCATTGGAAGTTGTAGCCACCGAGGTGGCCGGTGACGTCGAGTACCTCGCCCACGAAGTAGAGCCCCGCATGGCGGCGGGACATCATCGTGCTCGACGAAACCTCGTCGGTGTCGACGCCGCCGAGGGTCACTTCGGCGGTGCGATAGCCTTCGGTGCCGCTCGCCACGAGCGGCCAGTCGGCCAACTGTGCGCCCAGCTCGTTCAATTCGGCGTCACGGAACTGGCGCATCGGCCGGTTGGGCAGCCAAACCTCGCAAAGGCGTTCGGCGAGGCGCCGCGGCAACAGGCCCGAAAGCACCGTCTTCAGTTCCGCCGCGGGACGTTCGGCACGCCCTTCCCGCAGGGCCTGTCCCGCGTCGATGCCCGGCATGAGGTCGATGCGCAGGTCCGTACCGGGCTCCCAGTACGACGATATCTGCAGGATGGCCGGGCCGCTGATGCCGCGGTGCGTGAAGAGCATGGCGTCGCGAAAGGCAGCGCCGTTCGCACGTGCCTCCACGGGCAGGGCCACGCCCGCCAGTCCCTCGAAGCGTTCCTGGTGCTTGCCGCTCAACGTGAGTGGCACCAGGCCCGCGCGCAGCGGCAGCACCGCGTGGCCGAACTGTTTCGCCACCTCGTAGCCGAAACCGGTGGCGCCGAGGCTGGGAATCGACAGGCCGCCGGTGGCGATCACCAGCGATTCGGCGCGCACGTGTCCCAGCGGCGTCTCGCAGGCGAAACCGCCGGCGGTGGCGGCGCGCAGGCGCGAAACGGCGCAGCCGGTCTCCACGCGGGCGCCAACCGCCGCGCATTCGTCGAGCAGCATGCGCACGATCTGCTTGGACGATTCGTCGCAGAACAGCTGGCCCGGCGATTTCTCATGCCACGCGATACGGTGCCGGTCCACCATGGCGATGAAATCCCACGGGGTGTAGCGCGCCAGCGCCGACTTGCAGAAATGGGGGTTGGCCGAGAGGAAATTGGCCGGCGTGGTGGCCGTGTTGGTGAAATTGCAGCGGCCGCCGCCGGACATCAGGATCTTCTTGCCGGCACGGTTGGCATGGTCGAGCACGAGCACGCGCCGCCCACGGGCACCCGCGACGATGGCCGTCATCAGGCCCGCCGCGCCCGCCCCGACGACGAGGACGTCGTATTCCATGCTTCGCATCCGCCGCGCAAACGCACATGGTAACGCCCTCGCGATAAACTTGGTCATCGCTCCCCTCGACAAGGACCCACCCATGCCCTCCTTCGACATCGTCTCGGAAGTCGACACCCACGAGCTCACCAATGCCGTGGACCAGGCCAACCGCGAGGTCTCCACGCGCTTCGACCTGCGCGGCACGTCGGCCAAGTTCGAACTCGACGAGAACGTCATCACGCAGAAGGCCGACAACGAGTTCCAACTGGGCCAGCTCATGGACATCCTTCGCGCCCGCCTCTCGGCCCGTGGCATCGACGTGCGCGCGATGGACGCGGGCAAGGTCGAGACGAACCTGGCCGAGGCGCGGCAGAAGGTCACGATCAAGCAGGGCATCGAACAGCCGGTGGCGAAGAAGATCGTCGCGAAGATCAAGGAAGCCAAGCTGAAGGTGGAGGCCCAGATCAACGGGGAGAAGATCCGCGTCACCGGGAAGAAGCGCGACGACCTGCAGAACGCCATCGCGATGCTGCGCAAGACGGATGTCGAGGTACCGTTGCAGTTCGAGAATTTCAGGGACTGAGGGGCCGGGCCCGCGCTGCCGCGCGGATCGCCGACAAGGTCGGCTCCCACCAGGTAGTCGTTCCCCGGTGATCCCTGTGGGAGCCGATTTATCGGCGATCCGCGGCAGCGGGCCAGGCAGGGGCAAGTACCCATCGCCGCTGAAGCGGCTCCCACATCTCGGGTGGGAAGCCGCTTCAGCGGCGATCACAAGCCCGCGATACGGCTACGGTTACGCCCTTCGTTCTTCGCCTCGTACAGGGCCTCGTCCGCCCGTCCCAGCAATGAATTCAGTGATTCCGGCGCGCGCCACATGGCCACGCCCGCGCTCACGGTGATGCGGATGCGGTAGTCGCCGTGCGCGATCACCATCGCACCCAGCGCGTGGCGGACGCGCTCGGTGATGTCCAGCGCATGCTCCGCCAGCGCACCGGGCAGGCAGAGGATGAATTCCTCGCCCCCGAAGCGCCCGGCGAGATCATCCGCGCGGCACATCGACGAGATCACCCGCATGGTCTCGCGGATGACCGTGTCGCCCGCCAGGTGCCCGTAGGTGTCGTTCACCGCCTTGAATTCGTCGATGTCGATGAGCACGAGGCTGAAGGGAATGCCGTCGTTGGCCGCACCCTGGCGCACCCGCTCGGCTTGTTCGAGGAAGCGGCGGCGGTTGAGCGAGCCGGTGAGCTCGTCGGTACCGGCGAGATGGTCGAGCCGCTCGTTGGCCGCCTTGAGGTCGCGCGTGCGCGCGTCGACCTGCGCCTGCAACAGTTGCGCGCGCCGGCGCAGGTACAACGTGCGCAGGTACACCAGCCCGAAGAACGCCAGCACGCCCAACGCGATGCCAGCCAGCAGGGTCCACGGGCTCTCGTACCAGCGCGGCGTCACCGTCACGCGGATCGAGGTCTCGACCGTCCGCGCGTCGAGGCCGCGCATCGTGGCGCGCAGGCGCAAGGTGTATGTGCCGCTGGCGAGGTTGGTATAGATCGCGCTCGGCGGAATGCCCCGCGGCACCTCGTTCCAGGCCCCGTCCGCCTCGTCCATGCGGTACGCGTAGTGGGTCTCCAGCGGCGCACGGAAATCGAGCAGGGCGAAATCCACGCGCATGTTGCGCCCGTCACCGTCGAGAACCACCCGGCCACCCTCGTCCGGCATCTTTTCCAATGGCAAGGGTTTCTCGTTGACCGAGACCTGGGTGATGGCGAGGCGCGGCGGTGCCACGGAGGGCGCCACCCAGTACGGCCGCACGACCGTCAGGCCGCCCAGGCCACCGAACATCAGTTCGCCGCCGGGCGCTTCCGCCGCCGCGCGATGGATGTAGCTGGGAATACGCAGGCCATCGCGGATGCCCAGGTCGGCCACGCGATGACTGGCCGAATCGATCATCGCCACGCCGTTGGCCATCGAGGCCCAGACGCGGTCGTCGTGGTCGATCAGCAAGGCGTTGATCTTGGTGTTGGACAAGCCCTCGCGCGCGCCGATCAAGCCGAAGCGGAAGGGCCCGCGTGGCTTGAACGCGTCGAGGTAGGCGATGCCCCCGAACGTGCCCAGCCAGAGCCGGCCGTGCGAATCGAACGCCATCGAGCCGGTGTAGTCCTGCGGCAGGCTCGCGGGATCGGCGGGATCGTGACGCAGGTTCACGAAGCCCTTCTCGCCATCGTAGGCGATGCTGATGCCGCTGATGGTGGCGAACCACCACGCATCCGGCATGCGCACGATGAAGCGCACCTGGTCGCCGACGAGGCTCTTCGGATCGGCGTCGTCGTGACGCATCTGTTCGAGCGTGCCGTGCAGCGTGTCGTAGCGGAACAGCCCGTCGTAGCCGCCGATCAGGATGTCGTCGCCGTCGCGCTGCATCGACAGGATCAGGCGGCCGTCGAGGTTCGGGATCATCGAACTCTTCAGCTCGAACGTGTCGGGATCGATCCGCGAGATGCCTTGCGCGCCCGCCCAGATGGAGCCGTCGGGGGCCACCACGAAGGCCTGCACGTCGCGCTCGGCCTGTTCGCCGCCCAGTTGCAGGTGGTGCATGCTGCCCTTGCCGAGGTCGAGCACGTCGATGCGGCCCATGCCGAGCCCGAGCCAGACGCGTCCACGCGGGTCCACGAACACCGAATGCACGTTGGCATTGGACAGCGTGTGCGTCTCCAGCGGCGAAGGCAGCACCGAGAACACCTTGCGCCCGTTCGGATCGTAATGTGCCGCGCCCAGTTCCGTCGCCACCCAGATGTTGCCCGAGGTGTCCTGGAAGATGTCGCGCGTGATGTCGCCCGGCAGCGACGACGGCATCGCGGCGTCGTGGCTCAGCGTGCGCAGCCGACCGGTGTTGAAATCGTAGGTGACCACGCCCGCGCCATCGGTGGCGGCCCAGAGCACGCCTTGCGGTGTCTCGTGCAAGGCGCGCACGGTGCGGCGGCGGGCCAGCCCGCCCTTGCCGGAAAAGCCCGGCACGAGGTGGCCCTGGCCCTTCGCATCGATATAGAACGCGCCCGACTGCCCCGTGCCGACCCACAGGCGGCCACGGCTGTCCTGCAACAACGCCCAGACCTGGTCGTGGAGGATCTCGTCGACCGCCGGATCGTTGGAGTGCACGCGTTCGAAGTGGCCCCCGGGACGGCGCATGAACAAGCCGTTGTCCGCACCCGCCCACACATTGCCGGCCTTGTCCTCGGCGACCACGAACGTGCGCGGCAGCATGTCCTTCGCATCTCCCGGGGTCACCGATTCATGGGTGATCCGGCCGCTGGCGAGATCGAGCCGGTCGACACCGCCTTCCGTGGCGACCAGGAACTCGCCGCGTTCGCGCGCACGCGCGATGGCGAACACCTTGCCGCTGGACGTACCGCCCGGCCCGACCGGATACACGTGGAAACGCATCGTGGATGGGTCGAAGCGGACGAGGCCACCGGCATTCGTGCCGATGAGCAGGCCGCCGTCGTCGAGGGGCATGAGCGCGCGCACGTACGAATCGGGCAGCACGGCGCCGGCGTACGAATCCGGCTCCTGGCCGAACACCTGCATGCGATAGCCGTCGTACCGCACCAGGCCGCCGAAGGTGCCTATCCAGATGAGGCCACGGGTGTCCTGGACGATGGCCGTGGTGGTGGAATGCGGAAGGCCATCGGCGACACCCACCGTATCGAACCAGACCGATTCGTAGACCGCCCACGGGTCCACGCCCACGCTGGGCGCGACCTGGGCCGGCGCCGTCGTGACGAAGCAGCACAGCGCCGCCGCGAGGACGATCAGACAGGCTCGAAGGCGCGGGAAACGAGTGGGCCGCGTCGGGCGGTCAGCCAGCATAGGCCGCGGTCGGATCGAGGTAGTGGCAGAAGGCGGCGGCGGTCATCGGCCGGGCGAAGAAGTAACCCTGCCCGATGTCGCACCCGAGGTCGCGCAGCCAGTGCGCCTGTGCCTCGGTTTCCACGCCCTCGGCGATCGTACGCATGTTCAGTTTCTTGGCCAGGCCGACGATGGCCTCGGTGATCTCGCGGTCGGCAAGGTTCAGCGTACTGCCACGCACGAACGACTGGTCGATCTTGATCGTCCCCACCGGCAGTTCACGGAGGTGGCTCAGGTTCCAGTAGCCGGCGCCGAAGTCGTCGATGAGCAGGTCGAAGCCGTGAGAGCGCAGCTTCACCAACTGGCGCATGGTCTCTTCCGGCTGGCGCATCGCGGTGGATTCGGTGAGCTCGAAGCGTATCCGCGTCGGGTCGACCCCGTACGAGCGCACCGCGCGGTGCAAGGTGTCGACGAACGCGGGCCGGGTGAGTTCCTGCATCGACAGGTTGATCGCCACGTAGTCGACCTGGATGCCGGCGGCGTCCCAGGCTTGCAGCTGGCCGAGCACCTCGCGCAACACGTATTCGCCCAGGGCATGGATGAGGCCGGAGCGCTCGGCGATCGCCACGAAGACCGTCGGCGGCACGTCGCCGCGCGACGGATGGCGCCAGCGGGCCAGCGCCTCCACGCCGGCCAGGGTGCCGTCGCGCAGGTTGCGCTTGGGCTGGTATTCGACGGCGAGTTCGCCCGCCTGCAAGGCTTCGCGCAGCTCCACCGTGAGGGCCAGGCGTTCGCGTGCCTGTTCGAGCATCCCTTCCTCGTAGAAACGGAAATCGGCCTTGCCGGTTTCCTTCACCGCGTACATCGCGGCATCGGCGTTGCGGATCAAGGCGGATGCCACGTCGCCGTCCTGCGGCGCCACGGCCACGCCGATGCTCGGGCTCACCGCCACGAGCTGGCCTGACACGTTCACTGGCTTGGAAACCAGGTCGAGCACCTTGCGGCAGACCCGGATCAGGTTCTCCATGCCGCCATATCCCTGTACCACCACCACGAACTCGTCGCCGCCGAAACGGGAAACTGTATCGCGTTCGCGCACGCTGCTGCGCAGGGAGCTGGCGACGGCGCGCAGGAAGGTATCGCCCGCCTCGTGCCCCAGGGTGTCGTTGATGGCCTTGAAGCCATCGAGGTCGATGAACATCACCGCCAGGGAACCCGCCTGCGGGGCCGCCAGCGCCTGTTCGAGCTCGCGCATGAGATAGGCGCGGTTGGGCAAGCCGGTCAGGGTGTCGTGATAGGCATGGAAGGCGAGCGCCCTGCTCGCCTGCTCCCGGGGGTCCTTGAGCTTCGCGTGGAGGCGCCGCCGCTGTCCGACCAGCCAGGCGATGGCCACCGCGGCCAGGGCGCACACGACGATGAGCGCCACCATCCAGCCCAGCCCGGCGCCGACCGTCCCGAACGTGTCGCAACGGGAGACCTCGCCAGGCCCGGATACGGACCAGCGGGCACACTTCGAAGCGGCAAGATGGATGCCGCCCTCGACGCTACGATGTGTCAGCACACCACGCTCCGGTCCTGCTCCCGGGAGACTGAATTAACGGCCACCATCGCCCCCGACTTTAGCGTCACATGCATCGCATGATGCTGGGTCGGCGGAAAAACGCAAATACGCCGATCGACACTCGCGCGCCCCCCGGCCCCTGGCGTCTACTTGCCTCCCGCCGAGAGGTAGCGGTCGAACCAGGCCAGGGCACGGGCGAGCACGTCGCGACGGCTCGCGTCATGGGCAAAGCCGTGACCTTCGCCCGGATAGACCACCAACGAAGTCGGCACGCCCTGGGCACGCAACGCATGCCAGAACTCGAACGACTGCGGCGCCGGCGTTTCCGCGTCGCGCTCGCCCACCACCACGAGGGTCGGCGTCTTCACCTGCTTGATGAAATTGATCGCGGAACTCTTCGCGTACACGCCCGGATCGTCATAGACCGAAGCGCCGAAGAAAGGCTTCATCCACTGGTCGATCAGGTTCTGGCCGTAATAGCTCTGCCAGTTGGAGATGCCTGCGCCGGCGACCGCGGCGCGGAAGCGCTGAGTCTGGGTCACGCCGAACATCGTCATGAAGCCGCCGTAGCTCCAGCCGGTGAGGCCCAGCCGCCGGTCGTCCACCGGATGGCTCTTCTCGATCGCGTCGACACCGGCCAGCACGTCGCGCAGGTCGCCATAGCCGAAATCCTTGCGGTTGGCCTGCACGAACGCCTCGCCCTGCCCATAGCTGCCGCGAGGGTTGGGCATGAACACGAAGTAGCCCAACGCCGAGAGCGGCGCCCCGCCGTAACCCACGCCCGGCCAGCGCGGCGTCACCGCGGCCGCAGGGCCACCGTGGATCGAGACGATCATGCCGTAGCGCTTCTTCGGATCGTAGTTGGCCGGATACAGCAACCAGCCCTGCACGTCATGGCCTTCATTCTTCCAGGCGATCGATTCAGCCTTTCCCCAGGAAGGTTTCAACGCGGCGTTGAACGTCGTCACCGCCTTCGGCACCGACTGCCCGTCGAGGTTGGCGACATGTACTTCAAAGGCCTTCTCGAACGAACTGGCGATGAAGGCGGCCTTGCCCGCGTCGGCACCCAGCGAGAGCGACATCGACAGGCGCCCGTCGCCGATCGTCATCGGCAGTTCGAACACGGTGGTCGCCGTGGCGGGGCCACTGGCGGGCACCGCGTAGCTCGACACCCGGCTCGCGCCGGCGGCATGTTCGGCGACCAGCAGGCGATCGGGCGCGGTCCATGCCAGCCACGCCGGCGTGGTCGTCACGCCGGGCGTCACATCGACCGGCTCGGCGCCGCCCGCGGCCGGCACCATCCAGATGTCGCCGCCGGTCGAACCCTGGTCGCTCATGAGGCCACCGATGAAGGCGACCCGGGAGCCGTCCGGAGAGAAGCGCGGCACGGCCACCTGCAAGTCCTTGAGCGGGCCGGACAGCGCCGCCGTATCGACAAGGGTGACCGCCTGCGCGCCGGGCGTGACCGGCTGCGCATAGAGCTTCGCCAGCCACCAGTTGTTGTCGCCGGGCGGCTGCGCCGCCACGTAGGCGATCCGGCCGCTGTCTGCCGAAAATGCGAATTCGTAGACGTGGAGGCCCGCCGGGGTCAGCGTGCGGATAGTGCCACCGTCGACGCCGACGCTGGCTACCTGCTGTACCTCGATGCCTTCGACGCCCACCTCGCCCAGCTGCGGCTTGGCGGCCGCGGTGGCGCTGGCGCGGCGGGTGGCATTGGGCACGTAGAGGAACGCCAGGGCCTTGCCGTCGGGACGCCATGCCAGGCCATCGACGTAGCCGGCGAGATGCGTGATCCGCCGCGGCGGCGCCTTGCTGGCGATATCCACCACGTAGATGTCGTTCTGCTTGCCCTCCTCCACGCCCGGCGCCTTGCCCGCGCAATCGGAGAGGAAAGCAAGATGTTGCGAATCCGCCGCCCACGCGACGGAGATCTCGCTGCAGCCCTTGCTCGCCGTGACGCGGTGGGCGTTGCGGCCGTCGGCATCGGCCACTTCGAGCACCGGCTTGCCGTTGGTCTTCACCGCCCAGGCGAGATGCTTCGCATCCGGCGACAAGGCCACCGATTCGATCGTGCGCACCTTGCCCAGGGCGTCGAGGATCGCGGCGATGCGCGGATCGTCCGCGGTTTTCACGGGGGTGTCGGCAAAGGCATGGCCGGCGCAGGCGAGCGCGACGGCGGCGACGATCCACTTCGTACGCATGGGTGACCCTGGCTGTGTGGGAACGCGAAAGCTAACACGCCGCTGAACGAACTCGCGAGGCCTGTCGCCGCTTAAGCGGCGATCGGGTCACCTCAAGCCAACAGATGCCCGTATTCCGGATTCCGCTCGAACCATGTCGCCGCGTAGCCGCACGCGGGAACGATCTTCCAGCCGTTCGCCTCCGCTATCTGCACGGCGAAGCGGGTGAGCAGCGCGGCGATCCCACGCCCACCCACGGGGGACGGCACGCCGGTATGGGTGATGGTCATCGTCTTGCCGCTGAGCCGGTATTCGAGCTCGCAGGTATGGCCATCGACCACGACGAGAAACACCTGGTTGGCGCTGTCGTGGATGATCTCCAGCGGTTTGGCGGTATCGCTCATCGGTATCTCTCCTAGTCCGGCAGCCGGCATCGCTGGCGTCAAGCATGCGCGTGTTCGGCCATGCGTGTCATCACCGGCGTAGACTCCTCCCAGCCCAAGCCAAGGACACCCGCGCACGTGCTGATCATCCACGAACATGGCAAGTACACCGGCCCCGTCCGCTGGACCGCGGGCATGGCCAAACCCAATGCCCCCATCTGGGTGGATCTGCTCGATCCAAGTGAAGACGAACGGCGTTGCGCCAGCGAGATCACCGGCCTGCGCATCCCACAACGTAACGACGTGGTGAGCCTGGCGCTATCGAGCCGCATCCGCACCGACGACGGCGCGATGTACCTGTCGATCCCGTATTTCGCCGACTCGCCGGACAATCATCATCCCGGCCCGGTAGGCATCGTGATCACCGGCCATGTCTTGATGACCTTGCGTTTCGAGGAGTCGCCCGCGTTCGAGCTGGCCAGCGAAAGCTGCCAGGAGCACCGCTGGGAATCCAGCGCCGATGTGCTCGCGACGTTGATCGAGGCGATCGTCAACCTGGCGGCCAAGCGCATGGAAGACGTGTCCGCCGACCTGAAGCAACTCTCCGACCGGATATTCACGCCCGAGCGGATCGGCACGCCGGCACTGCGCAACTGCATGCTGGAGGTCGGTCGCCTCGAAGGCGAGCAGGCGCGCAATCGCTCCTCGATGCTGGGCGTGCAGCGGATCGTATCGTTCTTGCGCGCGAAGAAGCCCGAGTGGATGTCCGACGACGTCGAGGTTCGCCTGCGCGTCGTGGAGCACGACCTGCGCACGCTCGACGAGTTCGACGACCAGGTCACCAACAAGCTGCAGTTCCTGCTCGACGCCAGCCTCGGCTTCATCAGCACCGACCAGAACCACGTGATGAAAGTGCTCACCGTCACCTCGGTGGCCACCATTCCTCCGGTGATCCTCGTCGGCGTGTGGGGCATGAACTTCAAGAAGATGCCCGAACTGGACTGGACCTTCGGCTATCCCATGGCCCTGGGAGCGATCGTGGTCAGCATCCTCTTGCCTGTGCTGTTCTTCAAATGGCGCGGGTGGCTGGAAGGCGACTGACTAGCGCAACGGTTCATGTTTGTGAAGACACCAAATCGATGACTGCGTCACGATTTTCGACATCCGTTCGCGTTTTGCCCTAAAGTCGGCGGCTTTCCAGCCGCTAACCCCTCCAGGGAGTCACCGGCAGGAAGTCCGGTTCGACGCACACACGGGGCCGCCTGGCGTGCCCCACTCGGGGGAGGGAGTGCCGGTGCAAGTCCATTATCCACGTCGCGACGATGCGTTCGCGCGGAAGCCATGCGCATGAAAGCGCCGTGGCACAGCCCTGCTGGCGTCCTGCCCGAATCGCGCCTGCTCGCTTCGGTGGCCGAGTTCACGCACCACCGCGACATCGACGCGCTGGACCACAGCATGGTGCTGTCGCTGGCCGAACTCATCGCCGTCAACAGCGTCACCCTGTGCAAGCGGGGCGAAAACCCGCAGCATCCCGTGGATTCGATCGTCGTGTGTTCGCGCAAGCCCGATGGCGGCTTCATGATCGAGGCGCTCGATCCTGCGCGGGAGGGTGATCCCGTCGACACCCTCGTCTGCGCCATGGAGACGCTCGAGGCGATCAGCGACATCACCGACGACGGCAACAGCCGGCTGGTCATCCCCATCCAGCGCGAGCACACCGCCATCGGCGCACTGATGCTCGAGGCCCCGGATTCCCTCGACGACGTTCGCGCGATGGTCGAAGGCTTCGCGCGCATCTACTGCAACTACATCGCCCTGCTCAACGAGAGCGAGCGCGACAAGCTCACCGGCCTGTACAACCGGCGCAGCTTCGAGCAACGCCTGCAGCGCCTGCTCACCCTTCAACGCCAGAAAGCGCGCGGCGCGGTGCAGGACGGCGAGGACAAGCGCCAGCCGGTCGAGGAACCCTCCCGGCTTTACCTGGCGATCCTCGATATCGACCATTTCAAGCGGATCAACGACACCTACGGCCATGTCTACGGCGACGAGGTCATCCTCATGCTGGCCCAGCACATGCGCGCGAGCTTCCGCCAGAGCGACGTGCTGTTCCGCTTCGGCGGCGAGGAATTCGTGATCCTGCTCGCGGCTCAGGACGAAACAGCCGTCCACCTCGTCCTCGACCGGTTCCGCCAGTTCGTGACCGACCATGCGTTCCCGCAGGTGGGCCACGTCTCCGTCAGCATCGGCTATGCGCGCATCACCGAGAACGATTACCCCGAGATCGTGCTCGACCGCGCGGACAAGGCGTTGTACTTCGCCAAGCAGAACGGCCGCGACAGCGTGCACGGCTACGAGTCGCTCACCCGCCGGGGCGAACTGGCTACGCCGGTGTCATTGGGCAGCATCGATCTCTTTTGAGCCTGCTGTGGGTGGGCTCGGCTTCGCCCTCGCATTCGTTGTGTGGTGTGGCGGGGAGCTGTCGGGCCCTCGACCCTGCGGTGGGCTGGTGGGAAAGAGCGACGCTCACCGCGTGTCGCTCGCCGCACCCGGGTGGGTGTTTCACCCGGAACCCCCGTTGTGGGAGCCGACCTTGTCGGCGATCCCGCGGCAGCGGGCCAGATTGAGGCAAGCACCCATCGCCGACAGGGTCGGCTCCCACAGGCATCCTTTCCCGAGCGACGGTGCAACCGGAGCGACGAGGGTGACGGCCGACGGCTCTGCCCCGCCCCCAACCGCAAAGCCGAGCCGAGTGAACAACTAAGAAATCTTCTTCCGCGACCCATATCGCCTGCTAGCCGCCTTACCCTCTGGCCGGACGCGAAAAGCCAGGCTGATCCGCGGTCCTACCTTGCCGCGCATCTTCGGGATGCCGTGGTCGTAGTGGAATTGCGTGGCGTAGCTCATCGTGAGCACGCTGCCCGGTTCCATGTCGATGTCGAAGCTGCGCCGGGGTGCGTCGCGTTCGCGCAAGGTCATGCGCCGCGTGGCGCCCAGGGAAAGCAAGGCGATGGGCTCGCCCTCCGCCAGTTCCTCGATGTGATCGTTGTGCGGCGCCACGCTGTCGCGGCCGTCGCGGTAAAGGTTCAGGCCCACCGAGGTGAAACGTACGCCCGTGAGCGCGATCACCTCGCGCGCCGCCTCAACGACGACGGGTGGCAAGGCAGGGTCGTCCAAAGCGTAATGCTGGAGCAGCCGCGGCACGTCCACGGCGCGGCCGTACATCGCACGCCTCTGCGCTTCCCAGGGGATGTCCGCCAGCAGGCTCGCGAACCAGTCGGCGGCACGCCCGGGTGGAATCACGCCGGGCTCATACGCGAACCGCCCGTGCTCGTCATCGACGATCACGAGCGGTTCGGGGGCGAAGAGACCGCCTTGGGACATGGTTTCCTTACTGGACGACGCCGCAGGCGATGCGTGCGCCACCACCACCCAGGGGTGCGGGCTGATCGGAATAATTGTCGCCGCCGGCGTGGATCATCAAGGCATGGCCCTTCAGCGTCGCGAGCTTCGTCAGGCGCGGCGCGGTCACGGCCGTGGTGTCGGTGCCATCGGCGCCCACGGTGATCTTGGGCAGGTCGCCCTCGTGGCCCATGGAGGATTCCGGCCCCTCGTGCTTGCCGGTGTGTCCGGGATCGTAATGGCCGCCGGCCGCCAGCGCGGCGCCCTTCTTGCCATCCTTCTCGCCCGGATCGCAGCTGGGTTTCTCGTGCAGGTGGAAGCCGTGCTCACCCGGCGGCAAGCCCTTGAGATCGGGAGTGAAGACCAGGCCACCGGCACCTTCGGTGATCATGACCCTGCCGACCGAGGCGCCCGTGCCGTCGGCGGTGACGAGAGTCATGGGCACCACGATGCTCTTGTCGGCGGCCTGGGCGGCGACGCACACACACAACCCGGCCGCGGCGATGACGATTCGTTTCATCTTCGTATTCCTATGGGAGCGAGGTAACCCGGGGATACTGCACCCGATGTGCAGGGAGCGTCCATAACGAACCCGCCGAAGCCGATACGGCCTCAGCCGAAGATCCTGGCCGTGTCTTCCGCTGTCAGCAGGCGCCATTGGCCGGAAGGCAGGTCGTCCAGCGACAGGCCGCCGAGCGCGATGCGCTCCAGCGTCGCCACGTGGTTGCCCACGGCCGCGAACATGCGGCGCGCCTGGTGATAACGCCCCTCGGTCAACGTGAGCCGGGCATGGCGCGGGCCGAGCACCTCCAGCGCCGCGGGCTCCAGCGGTTCGGTCTCGCCCTCAAGCATCAGGGTGCCGGCGGCGAAGATCGCGGCCTCGTCGCCACGCAGGTCCTCGGCCAGCGTCGCCTCGTATACCTTCGCCACCGCGGCCTTCGGCGAGATGATCCGGTGCAGGAGCTGTCCGTCGTCGGTGAACAGCAGCAGCCCCGACGTATCCCGATCCAGCCGGCCCACGGTCGACAGCACCGGATTGCGCAAGGCGAAACGCGGCGGCAGGAGGTCGTAGACCAGCCTGCCCACGTCCTTGCGCGAACAGGTGTAGCCGACGGGCTTGTTGAGCATCAGCAACATCCCCTGCGGTGGATCCAGTGGCTCTCCCTCGAAGCGCACCTCGGCATGCTCGACCTTGTCGTCCGCATACAGCACCTCGCCCGCCGCATCCGTGACCAGCCCCTCGCGGAACATGGCCGCGACCTGTTTGCGGCTGCCATAGCCGAGATTCGCCAGGAGGCGTACGAGTTTCATCGGCGGGGGTCCTTTGCTTCGATGACCTTGAAGCCGTCGCGTTCGACGACGGTGCGCACACTGGCGAAGCTGGCGTCGAGCGCCGCCTCGTAGGCCAGGTGCCGATTGGCGACCATCCAGAAGCGACCGTGCGCCACGAGGCCTTTCGCGGCGGCGGCGATGAAGGCGCGACCCAGTTGCGGGTCGTCGGCGCGCCCCTGGTGGAATGGGGGGTTGGACACGATGGCGTCGTACCCGGCGTCGATACCGTGGGTGACATCGTGCCAGCGCACGTTGCCGGCGACGATGCGGCCGGCGCGGGCGATGGCATCGGCGAGATTGCGCCGGGCGGGCTCCAACGCGCGTGCCTCGGCCTCGTAGAGGTCCACGGCCGAGACCGCCGCGCAGCGCTCGACGACCTCGCAAGCGAGATAACCGAAGCCAGCGCCGAGGTCGGCCACGCGGCCGGAGAGGTCGGACGGCAGGACGCTCGCCAGCAAGGCCGACGCGGTGTCGATGCGATCCCAGGCGAACAGGCCGCGACGACTCACGAAACGCCCGCTTTCAATCGGCTGCGGCGCGTCAAGTGCGAGCCAGCCGGCAAGCAGTGCCGGATCGGCGACGGCACCCGGACGTGTCCAGAACACGCGGCACTTGTGCTTGGACAACTCGCCCACGCCACCGGCCAACAGGGCGAGATCCGCCTGGGCGGTCCTGGCGCCTTCCGCGTTCGGCACGCTGGCGACGACGACGCCGCCGGAGCCAGCCAGCGACATCGCCTGTGCGAACAAGGCCCGCGATTCCTCGCGCTGGCGGGTCGGCAGCACCATCACCACGCCGAAACTTCCCTCGGGAACCTCGGGCGACACGTCGAAACCCGACCGTGCCAGGGCGTCGGCGGCCGGCTTGAACGATTGCTGCAAGATCCAGCCCGGGCGCCTGCGTTCGCGCAGGGCGAAGCCATCGCGCGCGCGCAACATCAACAGCCTGCCATCGGCCGGAAAGGCCAACACGCCCGTCGCGAAGGGCACGAACAGGGCATCGAGGGCGGCGTCGGAAGCGGAACCGGCGGACAACGCGATGGACCTCGACGACGTGAAGGAACCGGCGATTCTAGCCCAGGGGCCGCTCAGCTGCTGCAGGAGAGCATCGAACAGCCCACGCGTTCACGCGCCCAATCCGGCCGGCGCCCGGCAAGGTGTTCCCTGCCCGGCTGCTCGTCATAGGGCCGGCGCAGCGTATCGAGCAATTCGAGGATGCCGTCGTCGTCGCCCTGCTCCGCGCGGTCGATCGCCTGTTGGGCGAGGTAATTGCGCAGCACGTAGCGCGGATTGCTCGCGTGCATCAGGGCCAGCCGCTCCGTGTCGGGCGACCCCTCCTCGCGTACGCGGGCCGCGTAGCGCTGCAACCATGCCTGCAAGGGGCCATCGATCGCGGCCCGCTTCGCCTCGTCGTAGAACGACGCCCCGACGCTTCCCACCCGTGGGGCGGCGAGATCCAGCGCCGCGAGGTCGCGATAGAAGATCGTCATGTCCATCTCCCCGGCCAGCAACAAGCCGCGCAGGTCGGCCACCAATGCCTCGTCGCCTTCGCGCGCGCCGGCGAGGCCCAGCTTCGCGGCCGAGAAGGCGGCGTCGGTGGCTTCGAAGGTTTCCACGTAACGGTCCAGCCCCGCCTGCAACGCTTCCACGCCCTCGAACAGCGGCGACAAGGCCTGGGCGAGCCGTTGCAGGTTCCAGTAGGCCACCTGGGGCTGCTGGCCGAAGCGATAGCGACGGTGCGCGCGATCGGTGGTGTTCGGCGTCCAGTCCGGATCGAAATGGTCGACCCAGCCGTACGGGCCATAATCGATGGTGAGACCGAGGATCGACATGTTGTCGGTGTTCATCACGCCGTGCACGAAGCCCACGCGCATCCAGTGCGCCATGAGCCTCGCGGTGCGCTCGCACACTTCCATGAAAAAGGCGGCGTAGCCCTGTTCGCCGGGAAGACCGGCGAACTCGGGGTAATGCGTGGCGAGGGTGAAGTCGGTCAACTGGCGCAGCAGGCCGATATCGCCGCGCGAGGACGGCAGTTCATACGAGCCGAAGCGCAGGAACGAAGGGGCCACGCGGCAGACGATCGCGCCCGGCTCCGGTGCCGGGTGGCCGTCGTACATCACATCGCGCACCACGGCCTCGCCTGTCGCCACGAGCGACAGCGCCCGCGTGGTCGGCACGCCCAGGTGGTGCATCGCCTCGCTGCAGAGGAACTCGCGGATGGAGGATCGCAGCACCGCGCGTCCGTCGGCGCCACGCGAGTACGGCGTCCGGCCGGCACCCTTCAGTTGCAACTCCTGACGCCCGTGCCGCTCCGTCAGCACCTCGCCGAGGCCGATCGCCCGGCCATCGCCGAGTTGCCCGGCCCAGTGGCCGAACTGGTGTCCGCCATAGGCCATCGCATAGCCGGTCATGCCGGGCCAGCGGGCGTTCCCCGAGAAGACGTCGGCAAAACCGGGCGCCCCGGACGGGATGCCCAGCATGCCGGCGACCTCGCCCGCGACCGCCACCGTCCGCGGCGCCGGCACGGGCGTCGGGTCGACCCAGGAGAACGCGGCCCCGGCCACCTGCCTGGGCCGGTTCGACGTGTCGGGATCGGCCGGCAACTCGCGGACGAAGGCGTTGTCGAAGCGGAGGTCTGTCATCGGGGGAACCAGCTGGCACGTTGTGACCGATATTCGGGCGATCGTGACGCATGCAAGCCTGCCGCCACGTCTACGGAGTAGGAAGCCGCCAACTCGTGCACACTAGCGCCCCCGATCACCCTGCTCCGGACCCCATGCGCCCCTTCCGCTCCCTGGCCACCCTGCTCGCCCTGACGCTGGCCTGCCCCGCCAGCGGCGAGCCGGCGAGCGTGCCGCGCAGCGACAAGACGCTGGTGGAGATCATCAACGCGACGATGGGCACCCTGCCCAACGCGATGGACTCGTTATCGAGCAAGGTCCCGGGCGGCCTGCACCCGACGGCCGACGCTCCGCCGCAGATTGTCCGCAGCATGCCCTTCGTCACCCGCGACGGGTATCGCGTCAGCGCGTTCGAAGCCCGTGGCTTCGACGAGGGCGGCGACGTCCCCATGGTGCGCTTCACTTCGATCCAGCTGGAACAACGGCCCTGCTTCCAGCGCGGCGAGGTGGACGACAGGTTCCACGCACCAGCTTCCGACACCCACCTGCCCAACGCGCCTTCCATGTTGCCCAACCGCTACCTGGTGATGCAGATGCCATGGGGCCGCCTGTCGTTCGGAACCTCGCAGGAAAGCGGTGGCTGCGTGATCGCCATCGTCGGCGACGCCACTGGCGGCGGCGTCGGAACGCGCATGCCCCTACCCTTGCCGCAACCCACGACGATGCCGGGCATGCCCGACCTGCGCCGGACCTGGCCGATGCCCGCCGGTGCCTACCCCGCCGAGTGATCGGCGGCGCTTCTAGGGCGCCCCGTTCAATGGCCGCAGCGATTCGAACTTCCGCTGGTACTCGTCCGTCACCTGCTTGGCTTCCTCGCCGTTGCTGATCACCCTGGGCGTGATCAGCACGATCAACTCCGTGCGGTTGCGCCCGCGGTTGGTGGAACCGAACAAGCGACCGAAAACGGGGATACGGTTCAGCCCGGGGATGCCCGTGTCCGTGGTGCTGTCGTCTTCCTTGATCAGGCCGCCGAGCAGCACCGTCTGGCCGCTCTGCACCGCCACCTGGGTGGCGACCTCGCGCTGCTGGATCGGGAAGTTGCCCGTGGTCGTATCTTTCGCGCCCGCCGCGCTGACCACCTGGCTCACGTTGAGGTACACCAGCCCACCGGGATTCACGCGCGGGCGCACGTTGAGGATCACGCCGGTGTCCTTGTACTCCACCTGGCCGATCGTGTTGTCCGTGTTGGCGTTGGTGTTGACGAAGGTCTGCGTGATCGGAATCTGGTCGCCGACCTGGATGTGCGCCTTCTGGTTGTTCAGCACCACCAATGACGGCGCGGAGAGGATCTTGGTGTTGCCGCTGGTCTCCATCGCACGCAGCGCGACGGCGAGGTTGTTGTTGACGAAGGAGTAGAAGAAGCTGTCGGTACTCGGGTTGTAGACGTTGCCACCATTGCCCAACGCCCACTGCTGCTTGTTGCCCGGCTGCCCCACCGAGCCGTTGGTGCCGCCGACCAGGCCTTCCAGGTACCACTGCACGCCGAACTGGAAGCTGCCCGTCAGCGTTACCTCGAGGATGCGCGTCTCGATCTGCACCTGCAAAGGGACGCTGTCCAGCCGCTTGATCGCCTGTTCGATCTCCGTCCACTGCGACGGCCGGCAGCGCACCATCACCTGGTTGTTCGCATCCACCGAGGTGATGCGCACGCCTTCGTCCGTGGTCGTCGACGCATGGCGGCCGCCGCCATTGTCGCTGGCCTCGGTGGAGTCTCCACCACCGAGGCCGCCGCCGGTTGCCGTGCCGGCGGTTCCGCCGGTGGAAGCGCTGAAACCGGTCGAGGTCGACAAGCCCGATGACGTGCCCGATGACGACGAAGCGCCCGCATTGCCGAACGCGCCCGTCGTGCTGCCTAGGCCCGAGCCACCACGATTGCCGAGGTCGCTATCGCCGCCGAGGGTGCCGGAACTGAGCCCCGGCCCGACCTTGCCGCCGCGATCGCTCGACTTTCCTCCACCAGAGCCGCCGCCATAGATATCGGACAGGTAGTCGGCCATGTCCGCCGCCTGCACGTTACGCACGTCGTAGACATAGAGCTGTGGCTCGTTGCCGCCGCCGCGATCGATGCGCTCGATCCACGTCTTCACTTCGTCGAGGTAACGCGGTTGCGGGCTGATCACCACGAGGGAATTCGTCCGCTCGATGGGAATGAAGCGCAGCAGGCCCGCCATGGGCGTGTTGCCCTTTTCACCGAAGAGGCTGTCGAGCTGCGGCGTCAGTTCCTTCACCTGGGCACGCTGCAAGGCGAACACGCCCACCGACATGCCGCGCAACCAGTCGACGTCGAAGGTCTGCACCGTGCGCTGGTAGTTCTCCAGTTCGGTCGGCGTGCCGGCCATCACCAACACGTTGCGCGTGGGGTCGGCCAGCAAGGTGGCATCGGGCCGCGCGAAGGGCTTGATCAGTTTCTGCATCTCGGTCGCCGAGATGAAGCGCAGGGGAAACAGGCGCGCCTGCAGGCCACCCGGCGGTGCCGTCGCACCCATGCTCGGCACGAGGTTGCCCGCCACCGCGTCCTTCGACGGCATGACCACGTAGCGGTCGCCGTTCCGCACCAATGCGTTCCCGGTCCACGACAGCAACGTCTCCAGGATGGGAAGCGCCTGGTCGGTGGTGACCGGCTGCGAGGTCGAGAAAGAAATGTTGCCTTGCACACCCGGAACGATCGAATAGTTCTCGTGCAGGAGGTCGCCCACGATGGCCTTCACCACCGACTCCACGGGCTGGTTCTCGAAATTGAAGGTCACCGTGCCCGCGCCCGCCGCCACCGGCCTCGGCTTGGGCAAGCCCACCGCCTTGACGAATTCACCCGTGCCCGTGGTGACGTCGGGCTGCGTGACCGCAGGGACTTGCGGATTCGTCGTGCCTATCGTCAACGGCTTGGGCACCGGCTTCTCCGTGCCGGCCAGCGCTTCGCGCTGGAGCGATCCGTCGTCGCGCGGTTGCGGCAGCGTCGAGCATCCTGCCAGCACGACCACCCATGCGGCGACGCCGATCGTAAGAAAGCGTGTCATGCAAGAACCATCATGGTTATCGAGGCCTGCGAGAGTGGCGGGTGCGTGTTGCCGTGCCGTGACGTGGCAGGAGTATGCCGTAGGAATCGCCTACAGGTTCTTTTCGGACGAACGTTCCGCCCAGCGCACGATGCGATAAGGCCGCGGATTCCCGGGTTCGCTATGCATGATGAGGGTGACATCGAGGGTCAGCGCCGGCCCTTCGGCCAGTTGCGCCCGCGACGTGATACTGACGATCCCGCTGAAACCCTTCGCCGCGTTGCCCGATCCCGTCCCGGGAAGCATCGGCAGCGCGGAAGCGCCCGGCGGTAACGCTCTTACCTGATCGACGTAAGATCTTGCGGCCTCCGGCCCGGCGCCGGTAACCGCGGCCACGACCGCCGGGGCGGCGTGGGCGAGATTCGGTGGATCGGGAGTCCACAACGTCAGGAACGGAACGATCCTCTCGACGGCATCGGCGCTGATCCCAGGCACCCGGTAGAGTTCGTCGATGCTGCTGAATCCGCCTTTCGCCAGCAACAACGACGCTTGCATGTGACCCCGCGTTCCCCAACTGGCGATGGCCGCTTGATACCGCGGTACCAGCGAGGGATCCACGCCCGAAGCCGACAGTAGCCGTCCGATGAGTTCAGGCGGCGCCGTGTTGAGGTTGACCTTGCCATCCTCGTCGCTGATATCCAGTCGCACGTCGGCACGACCCAACCGAAAGCCATAAGCCCGACCGTCCGCGATCCAGCGCTGCGTGTCTTCCCGCGCATTCAACATGACCACGGCGCGTTCGATGCCCGCCTCCGCCGCATAGAACGCCTCCAGCCGCAGCGACTGTCCACGCGCCTGCGTGCTCTCCACGCGGGCACTCGTCGCGAGTGCGCCAAGGGTGATCGCCGCCAACGTGCAGCCCCAAAGGACCACCAGCAAGGCCACGCCGCGTTGCTTCATGTTCCAGGAAAAGGCCTTCATCGCTTTCCGTCCGCCGACGTCAATCGCGCCATGGCTTCGCGTGCATCGATCGCGGCGGGGTCCATCCGCAAGGGGACAGCGATCGTCGGCCACTTCATCCCGCCGGCCAACGTCAGTTCGAGGCCGATCATGGAAGGCAGGCGATCGCCGTACGGCCATGTGTCCTGCCATGACACCGGATTGCCCTCGTCATCGACGCCGCTATAGACGAAGCGCCCGGACGACACATGATCGACCAGGACCTCCGGCTGCGACGGGACGACCTGTGCGGCATCGCGCGACGCCAGCGGTGCGAACTCGGCCTGCAACCGCAAGTCGCCGTCGCGTCCGACCAACGCCAGGCGCTGGAGCTGAAGACCGCTCTTCGACAGATAGCCGGGTCCCGGCGCGACGAAGGTGACCTCACCGGCCGTCCCACGAACCACGAGGGGGTGCTTATCGGCGCGCAACGCCCACGGATACGCCAGGGCGGTGGACAACGCCCGCCGCACATGCATCTGCGCGGCCCTTATCTGGTCGAGCCGTTCGGTCACGGCCATGCCGGCACGCGTGGATTGCGTCATCGTCTGCAACGCCGCGGTCACGCCCAGCAGCAGCAACGCCAACAGGGCGAGCGCCGCGAGTGTTTCCATGAGACTGAAACCCGCCTGGCTCTTCACGAATCCCCCGAGGCATATACGGAAACCTTGGGTACGCGCGGCTTCTCGGACACGGTACGCAGGGTCTCGAAGCGGGAGGACAGGGTTTTCCCGCCCACGTCCCACTCGACGGTCAACTCGATCCTGTAAAGATGCATCGGAACCAGGGTGGCGACGGTTGCCGTATCCGCCGGAGTGCTCACCTTCATCGTCCAGCGATAGGTATCGTCGAATCGCCCCGTGTGCACCCCCTCCGAGGGAAACTCGGCCACGAACGTACGATCGAGCAGGCCGTTCGCCCAGAGCGATGCTTGCGTGTAATCCGCCGCACGTGCGTTCAGGGCGACGGATGAACCGGTCGCGCGCATGAGCGCGCCGAAACACAAGGCCAGCAGGACCAAAGCCGCCAACGTTTCAAGCAGGCTGAAACCTTCGCTTCGCGTACCGCGCATGCGTCCCCTCCTTAGTCCCATCGAGCATGCGATCGGAAGGTTTCGGACCGATGACGGCCATCCCATCCGGGATGGCCGTTTTTTCACTGGCTACTTCACCACTGCGGCTGGGTAGCCACCGCGGCGGGAACGCTACCGACATTCACGGTGGCGATCACCTTGTTGGTGTACGGGTTGATGACCGAAACGGTATTCGATCCGGCATTGGCCACATAGACACGACCGGTGCTGTCGCTGACCGCAATGGACTGCGGTGTATTTTCAACGGATACCGTCGCGATCACGCTCTTGTTGAGCGGGTTGATGACGGAAACGGTGTTGTCGACCGAGTTGGAGACGTACACCGGAAGCCCGATGGGGCTCGTGGCGACGGCCTCGGCGCCGTTTCCAGCCGTCAGCGTGGCGGTCACCTTGTTGGTGAACGCATCGATCACGGACACGTTGTTCGAGCCGGCATTGGCGACGTACACACGGGCGCCCAAGGGGCCGATGCCCAGGCCGGATGGCGTGGTTCCGACCGGCACCGTCGCGATCACTTCGTTGGTACGCGAGTTGATCACCGACACGGTGTTGTCGCCGGTATTTCCCGTATACACGCGGGCTCCGTTGGGGCTGACCGCGATGCTGAAAGGTGCGCTACCCACCGGAACCGTGGCGACGACGGCGTTGGTCGCCGTATCGATCACGGAAACAGTGTTCTCGTTGGCATTGGCAACGTACACATCGGATCCATCGGGGCTGACCGCCACGGCCACGGGCGTGTTCTGCACCGACACCATGGCGGTCACGGCGTTCGTGGCCGCGTCGATCACCGAGACGGTGTTGTCCAGGGCGTTGGCCACATACACGCCGGAGCCATCGGGGCTGACCGCGATGCCCAGCGGATTGGCACCCACCGGCACCGTGGTGGTCACGGTATTGGTCACCGTATCGATCACGGAAACGGTGTTGTCGATTTCGTTCGCCACGTAGGCGTTCTTGTTATGCGCCGCCGCGGGCAATGCCATCCCCGCCATGAGCAAGGGAATGGCGCAGCGGGCAGCGGGGGCGAGCCAGCGCTTCGTCGCCTGGCGGTTCTTGATCGTCGATCGTCCGGTCGTCATGAGTGTGATACCTCTGTAATGGATTGCGAGACAAATTAAGCCGCGATGGTTTCAGCCATGAGCGGCTATCAGCGGGTGATCAGATGTTGACGCAAGAGTCGACTTTGGCCTGAGTTAGACCAGTGGTTGCTCTCAGATATGCATAGCCCGTTCCCGCGCCGATGGTCGTCACACCATCCGTGGCGTGATCGGCGTACGCTGAACCGATGAGGCTACGTACGGCGTCGACGTCGATCGAGGTGTTTCCCTTGTTGTTGGCGATCAGGTACGACACGGCCATGATCGGATAGCGTGAGGTGATGTTGGCGTAGCCGGCCGGGTCGACCAAGAGCATGCAACCGGTCTGGCCGAACGGGGTGAGCGCAGCCGTCACCGGACGACCGGTGGTGGCGGTCACGCCGCTGAGAACGCGATCAAAGTTGACCAGGACGGTTAGTGAAGCCGGGAAGTCGGCATACGGATCCTTGCCGCCGACCGTGGCGTACTTGACGTGAGGCGTGATGAACGCGGCAGCCTTCACATTGGCTGATGCCGCATAGCCGATCGTGCCGTCGAGACTCTCGGCCGCGGCAACGACCGACGGGTCACCATTCACACCTAACCATCCGGCTGGAATAGTCGACTTGTACTGGCTGATCACTGTGGCGAACGACTGGTCGACGATGAAGTGCTGGGACGCGGTGCTCATGCCCGCGCAGGCAGCAGCCATATGGTTGGCCAGCGAGAAGCTGGAGCCGCTACCGTCGGAACGAAATACGACCTTGATCGTCGTCGTGTCGCTCGCGTTGCCTGTTAAGTCCGACCACTTCGTGATCGCACCGTTGAACACGCCGCACACCTGCGGGGACGTGAGATTCAACTGGGTCAATAGGTTGTCCTTGCGATAGATCACCGCGATCGAGCCAGCCACCGCCGGGAACTGCACCGGCTCGCCATACTGAGTCCTCTTGCCACCCGGGACGTCGAACCAGTTGTATTCGGTGGCGGACATCGGAGCATCGCTACTCGCGAAGTGCGGATTCACCAGGATGCTGGAAGGCGCACCGAAGCCGATGGTCGTACCGTCGCAAGCACCGATGGCCGTGAGGTGGTTGGTACCGTCGGAGTTGTCGAAGATCTTCTTGCCGTTACCGCTGCCGGTCTGGCAGTACGACACCTTATTGCCAGTGCGCGCAGTCCAGGCGCCAAATAGGGAGGTGCTGCTGACAGCGGCGATGTCCGAGGTCGGAAACGCGGTATTGGCCGACTGCTTGTGAGCGGGGCTGAGGAAATTGAAGCCAACGTATGCCCCCGCCGGTAGCGTCGCTCCACCACCGAACACATCCGTGCCCATGGCAGCACTAGCGACCGAAAAACCAAGGACCAACATGACCGAAGCCGTCACGAACCTCGTGCGGCCGCCTTCCATAGCAATGCACTTGAACATTGTATTACCCCTTATTGGTGAGCCTTGCTATGGAGGCATAGCGCTGGCGAACGTCGAATTCCTGCACGCCCCCATCGAGAAAGAAAGGGGTCCTAAGACCCCTTCCCCGTTTCATCCTTGAAGAATCGCAAGTGATTGATCAGATGTTGACGCAGGAATCGACCTTGGCCTGGGTCAACGCGGTCGACGACAGGAACGCATAGCCCGTGTTCGCGCCGATGGTGGTCACGCCGTCCGTGGTGTGGTCGGCATACGCCGAACCGACGAGGCCGCGCACGGCGCCGACGTCGGTCGAGGTGTTGCCCTTGTTGTTGGCGATCAGGTACGACACGGCCATGATCGGATAGCGCGAGGTGATGTTGGCGTAGCCGGCCGGGTCGACCAGGAGCATGCAACCGGTCTGGCCGAACGGGGTGAGCGCAGCCGTCACTGGGCGACCGGTGGTGGCGTTCACGCCGCTGAGGACGCGATCCGAGCTGACCAGGACGGCCAGCGAAGCCGGGAAGTCGGCATACGGGTCCTTGCCGCCGACCGTGGCGTACTTGACGTGCGGCACGGTGGAAGCGGCCGCCTTCAGGTTGGCCGATTCGGCGTAGCCGATCGTGCCGTCGGCACTCTCGACGGCGGCGACGACGGCCGGGTTACCGCTGGCACCCACCCAACCGGCCGGGATGGTCGGCTTGTACTGGCTGATCGCCGTGGCGAACGACTGGTCGACGATGAAGTGCTGCGAGGCCGTGCCGGCGCAGGCGGCGGCCATGTGGTTGGCCAGCGAGAAGCTGGTACCGCTACCGTCGGAACGGAACGCGACCTTGATCGTCGACGTGTCGCTCGCGTTGCCCGTCAGCGCCGACCACTGCGTGATCGAACCGTTGAACACGCCGCAGACCTGCGCGGAGGTCAGGTTCAGCGGGGTCGACAGGCTGTCCTTGCGATAGATCACCGCGATCGAGCCAGCCACCGCCGGGAACTGCACCGGCTCGCCATACTGCGTCTTCTTGCCGCCGGTGACGTCGAACCAGTTGTACTCGGTGGCGGACATCGGAGCATCGCTGCCCGCGAAGTGCGGATTCACCAGGATGCTGGACGGCGCACCGAAGCCGATTGTCGTACCGTCGCACGCACCGATGGCCGTGAGGTGGTTCGTACCGTCGGAGTTGTCGAAGATCTTCTTGCCGTTACCGCTGCCGGTCTGGCAGTAGGACACCTTGTTTCCGGTACGGGCGGCCCAGGCGCCAAACAGCGAGGTGCTGCTGACAGCGGCGACGCCCGAGGTCGGGAACGCGGTATTGGCCGACTGCTTGAGAGCGGGATTGAGGAAATTGAAGCCGACGTAACCACCGGCCGGCAGTGTCGCACCGCCGCCGAAGGTGTCCGTGCTCATCGCCGTGCCAGCGGCCGAAAGGCCGAGGACCAGCATGACGGCGCCCGTAACAAGCTTGGTGCGGGTGTTCCCCTTAGCATTACGCTTGAACATGGTATTACCCCTAGTCGATGAACCTCCATGTGGAGGCATATCGATTATTGGGTGGGGAGTTGTCCCTGTAATGACGTGGCGATGTCGCGATACATGCCAACACGATGACAGCGTTAACGCCTGCATCAACGTTTGAATGATGACACGTGAGATGACAATGACAGCGAAGATGGCGCGTGGGTGACGGTGATCATTCCCACGCGCGCATCATTCATCGCAAGCGGCTGCGTTCGCTATCGGTGAGGCCATCTCCGGCACCTTTGCGCACGACCTGCACGGGACTGTCGGGGTCGTACCCGTTACCGCCGACAGGCGACACGCTGGCACCGCTGTTTGCACCGATCACCTGCACCGAAATGATCGAAGGCAGGCGGTCGCGCGAGTCGGCCTGTTGCTGGCGTGCCACGTCCTCGGCCGCCTTCGTCGCCGCGCTGGCCGCCGAACTGGCCGCGTTCAACGCTCCGACATTGACGCTCTGGACGACGGGAAGGCCGACTGAATCGCCCTTCACCTGCACGTTATCGGCATTGGCCACGTGTGCCGCGGCGATCACGAGATTGCCCGATACACGGATACCGGCGTCACCGGCATCCACCGTGCCGCGCGGTGCCATGAGGTAAACCGAACCCTCGGGCGCATCCGGAACGGTTTGCAGCGTCGCGATGCCGGCACCGGCCACCTGGCCGGACGGGTCCTGAAGGCACCACGCATCCACCGTGCAGAGGTAACGGACCGGCGGAATCTCGCTGTTGGTCTTGGCGCCCTTGCCCGCGTTGATATCGCCGTTCGAACTCCACATCACCACGTCGCCACCCTGCTCGGTGAAAATACGGCTCTGAGCTAGGAGCGTGCTGCGATCGGTGAAGATCGAGATGTCGCCTTGCTGCAGGGTCAGGATGCCTTGCGTATTGGGACCCGCCAGCACCTTGCCGTTCGGGTCCACCACGACCGGTGGCGCCGAAGCGCTTCCGAGCAGCGCCTGGCCACCGGGAGCCACGATCGATATATCGCCACCACGTTGTGTCTGGATCGTGCTTCCGCGGATATCGAGGTCACCGGTGGAAATCGTGTTCGACGCGCCGTTCGTCCCGCCTTCCGTGCCATTGGCCGTATATCCCAACGAGGCCGGGAACAAGGTGTTGAGCGCGTCGTAACCACGCGAATACATGCCGGCGAACGAGCTACCCTCGTCGCCGTAGTCCTTGCCGACTTGCTTAAGGATACGGAAGAGTGTCTGCTGGACGAAGATGGCTTTCGCCTCGTCAGGCAACTGCTGGAATCGCTGCCATGCCTGGTCGACGGTGTAGCCACCGGAGGTCGGAAGACCCGCGTCGTAGCCTTCCACGAAGGAAACCAAGGACCTCGATTCGTCATCCAAACCGCCGGGTTTCTTCGCGGATGGGTCGACGTAGCGGGCAATGAACGCGGCTTGATCCGTGCCATTCGCTACGCCATACGAGACCACGATCGAGGCACCATCACGTGTGAGGTTAGGATTGTAGATATTCCCCACGGCGTCAATGCCGGTGACGTTGCTAGACGATCCCGGCAGCTGCAATCGATTGATGTAGCGGTCTTGCACAAAGCTCGGCAGACCGAAAAATTCGGTCTGCGACGCGAGTCGACCGATATCGCGGCCAGCTTTCACGTAGAGGTAACCGGGCCCGGCGAGAACCAGAACGGGAAATACCCTCGCCGGAGAAAGGCTGACATCGACATCCGCCGTCGTCAGCGGTGTGTCGTAGATATCTCGTCCTGCTGCGATGGTGGAAATGTCGGAAGCTTGCAACTGCTGACCCATGTATGCGAGATCGACGATATCGCGTCCGGCCTGAACTCGGGTTTCCTTTGACGTCGTAAGAAGCATGCCGGCAAAACCACCTCCCGATCCGTTGACGATGTCGCCCTCCAATGCATACATCCGAACCGGCTGCGTGTCGTCGGCGTGCCAGGGTTGCGCGGCATGGATGTAGCTCTGGGTTTCCGGTGAACTCAGCAATTGGACGCCAAGATACCCGTTCGTCCGAACCTGCGCTGCCGCCGACGTGCTTGAATCTACGAGCGACGCCAGGTTCAGAGGCGATGCCATGGACGACAGAGGAGCGTCGATGAGGCCCCAGGAGTAACGCCATCCAAGCCCCGTAACGGGAAAGTCCACACGTATCGAATCTTTTGCGAGGAGACCGAGATTGCCATCCGTGGAAGGGAAAAGCTCACCGGATGCCTTGAGGTCAAGGCTGCCGTTCGCTGCGATCAGATTTACCGTCGCGGGCAGGATGTCACCTGCCGTATCGGCGGTCGAGCTGTTGAGGCTACTGATGCCGGCAATCATCAACTGCAAAGGTGCCGTGAGATCGCCATAGGTGAGGTCGCCGCCATAGGCACTGACGTCGATCCTGGACGAACCCGAATACGACTGGCCGTCCGCATGATGCGCGGACGCAAGTTCGTTCACAGCCGCCGAGTCGAGCCAGGAGGGATTGAAGATGCCGCCCAGGCTGACCGACCCGCCTGCCTGCACGTCCCATTGGCTGTCCTGCAAGGCAATGAGTGTGGACACGGGCATGGTGCCGCGGCTGCCATCCGGAGCCGTGTAGTTCATTGAAAAATCGGCACCGATACGGCCGTCGGCCTGGATGCTGCCCTGCCCCTTCGCGACGAAATAACTGCCGCTGAGGATGTCGCCACCCGCGCGCACGGCAAGATCGCCGCCGCCATGGGTTTGCAGCGAGCGGCTGCCGTCGCCGGCTGTCGCGATCGTCCAGGTCGTGGGCAAGGACACCGAAAGCTGGCGGATGTCACCACCAGCCGACACGTCGACATCACCGCCCGCACTCATGACTCCTTGGTCGAACGCACCGAAGTTGATCGACGATCGCGTCTCGGAGTTCGTCGTCTGCATCCACGGCCACCAGTACTGCGCGGTGGATGCACCCGCGGTCCCAGTCAGCGACCCGTCGGCGTCGACGGTGTCCTGTAAACCGATGATGTCACCACCCGCATGCAGTCCGATGCGACCCGCGTTGACCGGGTTGACCGCGCCGGAAAGCACGAGTTCGGGCGTCGCCGAGTCGATGAGGTTGCCGTTGGTCGAGGGCCTGAGGATGGATGCGCCCGTGTCGGTCTGGGTGCCATCGGCCGCCTCGCCCGCGGTGTACACGGCGGCTGGGGCTTTCGTATCGTCCCACCGCACATCGCCCGCCGCGACGATATCGATATCGCCCGTACCGGTGCGGACCAGCGTCGGTGCGGCGAGAACCTTGCCGGTGATGGGGTCGTGATACTCCGTGTGGCCGCCGAGGTGAAGGTTCGCGACAGCACCCGCCATCGTCGCCAGCGGGTCCGACGACCCGAGGTCCGCACCCGCGACGAAACGATACGAACTGCTCGATCCACCGGTGAGGCTCGCACTCAGCAACGGTAATGGGTTCGTGCCTACGGCATGCGGCGACGGGCTGTTGTCCACCGGTGCGCTGGTATCGATGATATCGAGGGTGGTTGGCGGAGCAACGAGTCCCTGGAAATTCTCGGGCACCCCCAACGAGCCGAGATAGTCCGAGGCGGCGATCGCTTGCGGAAGGTATGCCTTGTACGCAGCCAAGTAACCCACGTAACTATTCATGTTAGTGGGCAGTGCCGGTGGCGCGGGCGGATTCGTCACCGGCACGAGGATGCCGTAGCCGAGACCGGTAAGAATGACGTCCGCCGGATGATACGGATCGAAGCCGGGAATCGCAGAGGACAGGTAGGTCGCATATGCCACGTACTGCCCGTAGTACTCGGCGATTGCCACCGGATCGCCCGAGGTGAGCTCCACGGGCGGCGTCGCCAGGGGGCTTCCATCGAAGGCATTGGGCGTTCCGTCGATGCCATTGCCGAGGTCGAGCACCGTGGTCCATGCCGCGCTTGCCGCCGCCCAGTCCGCCATGTCCGGCGTGGCACCGGCGCCGCCGCCGGCATTGCCGTCCTGGAAGAACCCATCGGTGATGCTCGCATAGACATTCAAGTCGCCCGCCGCACGCAGGCTCAGAACCGGCGCCTGTCCCTGATAACGATAGACGAGGTCGAGATTGCCATTGGCGTCACGCTTGCCCGCGCCCAGGTTCCACGGCGTGAGCACGTCGATGGTTCCCGCGCTTCCGTTGTCGTCACCGGCACGCAATTCGATACCTGGCCTGACATGCAACCCAGGAGCGGCGGATAGGCGCGATTCGAAGGTAAAGCCAGGAGACTGGACGAAACCCATGAGCGTGCCCGCGCCCTGCGCCTCGTCACCGCCGGCGTAGCCGTAGAACGTGGCGTGATCCGTGTTGATCGCGGCGGGCGTGAAGGTATAACGCGAGAGGAAATCCATGACCTGGGCGAAGTCGGCCGGATCGGGACCCGTCACCGCTCCGCCGTTGCCGTCCGTGAAGACGCCGTCTACCAGTACCGCCTTTCCCGTGGTCGGGTCAGCGCGGAACCAGCCCGATGGATCGACCAGGCCATCGAAGTGCTTCGTGGGGTCGGTCACTACGTCGCGCGTGTCCCAGGTGGCGTAGACCTCCAGCGTCGTGTCGCGCGTATGGGCGAAGCTCGCGCTTCCAGCGATATCGACCGGCGTATCGCCGTTGGACAGGAGCGGTGCCCGCAGATAGAGGCGGCCATTCGCCGTGTCGCCACCTTGCTCGATGCGCGCGCCGGCGCCGATACGGATATGTCCGGCATCGGCGGCGTCGACATTCTGGTAGCCATACTGGCCATTCAGCGATCCGTTGCCCGTACCGGAGGTTCCTATCTGGATATCGCCACCGTGCCGTCCTTCCGCCGAGGCGTGGGTGTCGAGGACACCGTCGATATCCACGCCACGTGCACCGAAGAGATCGATGGACCCACCAAACGTACCCGATGCATCGATGGTTCCACCGATACCGATGCTGCCGCCGTCGGCCGTGAGGTCGACGAGATGGGCACGAAGTGTCTGTCCCGCGGAAAGCGAAAGATCGCCCTCGCGTGTGCGCACCGATACGCCGCCGTCCACGCCGCCCGCGGCCATCGCCCCGGCCAGCGAACCCAGGTCGAACGCACCGGCGGAATCGATGGACAACGTGGCGCCCAGGTATCCGGAAGCCGCCGCCCCACTCAGGTTGCCCGAGAGATCGACCATCCCGGATTCCGCGCGAAGGTCGAGCCTGCCCCCGTTGCCACCCTTGGTGCCGCCGCGCAGGTCGATGTCCGCACCCGTGTCCATCCGGATATCGCCCTGGTCCGCGCGGATCGCGAGCGAGCCTCCCGGTACGTTCACCGTCGTGTCGTTGAATGGCAACGACAGGCCGGAGAGGTCGATGACCGCTCCGTCATCCACGTGGATATCGCCGGTGGTGGCGTGGAGGCTGAGCTTCCCGCCACGTGCCGACACACGCGTGCCCACGTCGATCGCCGCCGCCTCGATCTCCAGCCTGCCCGCCGCCGCATCGGCACCGCCGACGTCACCTTGTGCGGGTCCCGTCAGCTGGAATGCTCCTTGACCCGTCCAATGTGCGTCGGCACCATTGTCCACCGACACCAGCGGGGTGACGGCGGCGAAGTTGGCCGCACCCGTGTTCAGGGTGCCCGTGCCCGAGGCGAACATGCCACGGCCGGCACGAACGTCGACACCGGCCAATCCACCGAACGTGAGATCGCCGTTACCTGTATGAAGATCGCCTGCGTCGATGCGCAGGTGGCCACTGCCCGCCCCGACGGTTCCCGGGGCCACGCCCGTATCGTTTTCCAGCACGACGCTGTCGGCACCGAGGACAGCCTGTCCGCCGTCACTGACGATTTCCGGCGTACTCAGGGTCAATGCGTGCGAAACGCCGAGGGCGACGTCGCCGACGAGATCGATACCCGACCGGCCACGCAGCACCGTCATCTCGGTACCGGCGAGCTGGGCCAGGATATGCGGGCCGATGAGAAGACGGCCGGCCTGGTCCTGCGTGGATGGATCACGGCCCGAAAGTGCGATACGCCCGGCCGTCACGTCGATGGACGGTGAAGCCAGGGTCGCCTGGTCCGCGATCGACGTGAGACCGGTCGCATCCATGCTGATCGACTGTCCCGATACCAGGGACGCGCCGTCGCCTATCGTCAGGTTGCCAGCCGGTGCACCTGCCGCGCCGTCGAGCCCGGTGACGTTGCGGCGGACGATCGGGGCGGCATCCGTTCCGGACACGCGCACCAACGCGCCGTCGCCGCTCGTCGCCGTGGAACCGCTCGTCGCCAGGTTACCGATCAGGAGGGCGGGAGACGGCGCGTCCGTCGATGCGTTGGCCCGAAGCGAGCTTCCCGCGTCGAGCGTCACGTTGTCCTTCGCGGCGAGAATGACCTCCGAACCCTGCAACGCGTGTGCCACATCGTTGGAAAGAAGCACGTCGTTTGCGATGACCGCCACCCGGTCGCCATCGGATTCGCGGCTGCGCTTGCCTCCGATCAACAGGCTACCCGCTCCAAGCTGCGACAAGTCCCCTGCATCGACATGCAGGTAACCGTCGCGGGCCACGCCCGTGCCGCCGAGAACCTGGATGGCATCCCCTGCGATGTCCACCTGGGAACCGCGTCCGCCCGTTGCGGGAGCCGCGTCCAGCGTCGCACCCAGGGTCAGCGACGATGTCGCCGCCAGTGTCAGGCGCCCCGCATCCGCGCCGAGTTGCGGCGCGACGTCGCCCGCACGTGCCGCGGCATCGGCGAAGAACGTGTCCGCCGACGTCAGCGAGTATTCCGAGTACTGGCCCCAGACCTTCGCGGACTGCACCAGGAAGCTGCTCGAACGCGCGTCGCGCGCGCCGGTGAGCGTATCGGTGAAATAGCCCGACGCGACCACGGTGCCATCGGGCGCCGTCGCCACGCGTCCGACGACGGGATCGGACACGCTCGTGTTCTGCACGACGCGGAACGCGCCGGGCAAGGTCGCATAACGGGCCGGAAGCAAGGTGTAGACGCCGTCCGGCAGGCCGGGCACACCGGAAAGGTAGACGCCCTGCCCCATGGCCGGACCCACGCCCGTGCCATTCTCGAGCGCGAGGTCACGCGCTGACAACGGAGCGTGATAGCCGGGAACGATGGCGTAGACGGCACGGCCGTCGCCGTACAACGGAACCTGGGTGCCCTGCGTGGACTGACTGAAATCCGTCTGGTACTGAGAAAGCACGTCGCGCGAGCCACCGGTACCCGGCACCCACTCGCTGGCCTGCACATGGCCGCCACCGGACAGGTCCACGCGCGCTCCACCGTCCACCGCCACGTTGTCGCCTGCGATGGAGATGGATTTCTCCGGCGGCGCGGTGATCAACCGGTCCGCGAGCGCGTTGGGCACGTCGTAATGCCAGTCCTTGCCATCGACCGTGCTGCCATACGGCACGACGGCGCCATCGAGCGACACCGACGTCACGCTGCCCGGGGCGAGGTGAACCTGCCCGGTCACGCCGAGCGGGACCGACGCGTCGAGTCCGAGCGCGGCGATCGTCGCGGCGGGATCGTCCGTGCCCAACGCCAGCGATCCGGAGGGGACCCACAGCGTTCCCTGCTGTTCGATGGTGTCGGCACCCACCGCAAGCACGCCGCCTGCGGAAAGCGGCGTCGTGTCGTCGCGCTGGGATGCCTGATGGAAGGTGATGGTCGTCTTCGCGGACGGGTTGGTCGCATCGACGAGGAAATGGTAATCGGTGGCGGGATAGACACGCGTGCCGGTGAAGTCGAGGTCACCCGTGCTGTAGAGCCAGCCTGCTTCGGTACCCGAGAGCGGATTGATGAAACGAACGTCACCGCTGGAGTTGAACGACGCGTTGCCCATACCGGAAAGCGAGATGCGCCCGCCGAGATCGATGAAGTCCGCGTTGACCGTCAACCTTCCATCACCGGTGGCCGCGCTCGGCCGGTCGACCGTCTCCGCGCCGAGAAGCGACACGTAAGGCGCCGAGAGGGTCACGTCGCCGCCGTCACCGACGACCGTGACGGCGGAAGGTACGGCTCGTGCGTCCGCCCCGGCGGTCGTCAACGTGCTCGCCTGCACCTGGATGCTACGGGCCGTCCGAAGGGCGACATCGCCCGCGAAAACCACGCTGGCCGGCTTCACCGTCGTGTCGTGGTCGACGAACGAACGGCCGATCAGCACATCGTCGAGCCCGGCACCTTCGAGCCTGTCGATGGCGAAACGCAGGTTGCCGTCGTCTGGCGAACCTGGATCTTTCAGGGCCAGAGGGTCGGCGTCGACGGGAGCGAACCAGCCGCTTTGCTGGATGAACAGAGGCACGTTCTGCCCCGGTGCGAACTCCGCCGGATAGCGTGCGGCGAGGCTGAACCGTCCGCCTCGTGCCGCATCCGCACCACCGTGTCCGTCAATCGAAGCGTCGAAGAAAAGGCCTTTCGCCGCTTCGAGATTGAACGACCCACCGTCGCTCCATACCGGCGTAGGCTGGTATACCGTCGACACCACGCCATTGCGCCGTCCATCGGAGGGAAGGTCGAAGTTGTCGCTGGCACCGGAAAAATCGACGGCCGCACCGCGCTCCGCGACGACATAGGCGTCGGATTGCACTTCGATATCGCCGCCGCCAAGCACGACGCCGGTTCGCTGCACCGCTGGCGTGGCCCCCTGCCCGGGCAGCGCTGGCGCGGTCGGGTCCAGCAGCGACACGCCGCTCGCATCGATGACGCTACCGGCGCCGAGCCATACGCCACGTCCTTCCGACAGCACGTGCGCTCCGCTGCCCAGATTGTGCAGCTGGATGTCGCCGCCCCTGGCAGCCAGCGTTCCGTCGACGACCACCTTGCCGACGCCGCTTAGTGCGATGGTATCGCCGGCACCGACATCGACTCGTGCGCCATCTCCGATGATGACGGAGCCGGTATAGGCCGCGTACTTCCTGTCGCTACCGGGGGCCGGTGCCTGCCACATCTGGTAGAGGCCCGCCTGAAAGGAAATGCCGTCGCCAGCCTGCCGATGCAGGTAGTTATCATAAGCACCGACCTCGCCGATGCCGACGATTCCATCGCCTCCCGATGGCAGCAGCGATGTCCGGCTGCCGAGTGTGAGAAGCGCGGAACGGTCGGCCACCATGTAGGTAGGCCGAACCTCGAGGGCGGTGCCCGGCGCGACGACGACATCCGTGTCGGCAACGAGGTTGTAGCCCGAGAAACCCTGCCCACGGAAGAACGACGGGTCGAGGTACATCGTCCACGCCCCGTCGTCGTCCTGCGATGTTCCACCCACCTGGATTCGGGGCGCATGCAAAGTGAGCGTCCCGCCGCCGGAGAATCCGCCGCCAACGAGGGTTCCGTCCAGCAAGATGGCGCCGCCCAGCAGATCGGCGGGGGTCGCGGTGAATGCGTACTTGTTCATGCCGTCATCGGTATGTGTCGCCACCGTGACATCACCGCCCCGTCCGGCAGGCAGGTCGCCCTCCATGGCAAGGCGCCCGTCGACACCGACATAGCCACCGCCAGAGACGTCGATGACGCTGCCGCGTTCCATCGTGATGTCGGGCGTGATATCCGTGGACGGCTCGCCGCCCTTCCAGGCCGACAACGTCACCGAGCCGCCGTCGATGAACGCGCGGCCCTCGATCCCATCGGCAGGGCGACCCGTATCGTTCACCCAGAGCCCGCTCGTGTCCAGGCGCCCTCCACTTCCCACGTTGATGAAGGTGGGAAGATTGTCGGCCTTGATTCCCGCCTGTCCACGCGACCCGAGTGTGATGCTGCCACCGTGCGTGACGATGGCCCCCTCTATATCGACGCTCGTCCCGGCGATGTCGACCTCGCCACCATCGGCGAGATGCAGGGTGGAGCCTTCCTTCAACAGCACCGCACCCGGTGTACTCAGCTTGAGCCGGCGGAAGCCCGCGTTGTCGATCATCGCGGTCGAAAGCCGGAGCCAGTAGGACGGATTGTCCGGGTCGGTCGGATCGCCGTTTCGTGCGGGAAGCGTGCTGTCTTCGTCGAAGTCGGGAACGAAGGCCTGGATCGGCTGGCTTCGGTCTTCGATCAGGTAGTTGACCGCTACCGACTGGCCGATGTTGACGCTGTCGCCCACCGAGGCGAGGTCGCGCGAACGGATGTCGAGCGTACCCGCCAGCGGCTGGGAACCGTTAGCGACCTGCTCACGGCCGGCATAGGCGTGCGCACTGACATCGCCATCGATGATGAACTGGTAAGCCTGACTGTTATCCGTGCTTAGTCCAAAGGAAAGCGTGCCGGCGTCTCCGCCCTTGATGAAGCCGGGGTCCCAGCGCTTCGTGTTCGCCAGCAGCGGGCTGGACACGAAGGATTCGGTCACTCCCCAACGAGCGTGCTCGCTGTCGAAGACGCCTGCGAACCCCGCGTATTGAACGTCGGGATCGGCGGCGGCGATGTCATAGATGAGCCCGTTGGCACCCTGCAGGCGAGGTGTCTGGACGTAGCCCGGCAGGTAGTTGATGAAACCGCCTTCCAGCCGAAGCTGGGCGCCCGTGCGAATGACGGCATTGTTCTGGAAAGCTATCGTGCCCGCATTGATCATCAACTGCTGGATGTCACGTGGCACGTTGCTGACGTAGCCAGCCACGTTGAGTACCGGGCTTCCCACCCAGTCCAGCCCGTCCGCGCGCGTGCCGCCGCGCGACGTATCGACCGCCACGTTCTTTGCCGTGTAGAGGAAGCTGTTCTTGAGCAGGGGAGAGTTGGCCAGTTCGTTCAGGCCGATACGTGGAATGGTCACCAGCAAAGCGGACATCGGCAGGGTGACATTGGCAAGCCCGGAGACGTCGATGGTCGCGCCATCGTCGATATAGGCATCCCGTGAGAACGTCACGTGGCCTGCCGGCACCTCCATCAATGCGCCGCTCTGCATGACGGCATCGAGCCCGACGTCCACCCTGCTGGTCACGAAGGCCGCGTCGGCCGATGGTGACGAGGTCGTGGTTTCTCCGTCTTTCTCGGGAAGGACCGTGGTGACCGAGCGGCCACCAAAGACGATGGGTTTCGCGGCACCGGTCACGAGGCTGAAGGAAATGCTTCCCGGATGGCTGAGGCTGGTGGAACTCACCACCACGCCCGCCTGCTCCATCGCATCGCCGATCCATTGGATGCTCCCGCGACGGGCCTGGACAAGGCCTGTATTGATCACCTCCATGTGCGGATCAAACAGCGACGTGGAAGACGTTTCGCTTGCCCCCACCGCCAGCGCACCCGTCGAGTTCGACTTTGCGACGAGACCCGGTGCCGCGGCGAGGATTACCTGCCCGTCGTCCGCGGTTATCCGGCCATCCTGCTGGACGCCGGTGGCGGCGACGATGACGAAGCCGTCCTTCGCCGCGTCGATGGACGCACCCTTCTCGACCGTGACTACGCCACGGTGGTCTTCGCCGTGGCCTTCCACTGCCCCACTCACCAGAAAGCCCTTGACCCCTCCGTCGGGGCCGAGGATGTTCTCGTTGTCCTGCGTAGCTCCGATACCGTTCTTCAGGAAGAACGCATTGCTCTTCGTCACGTCGTTGCTGAACAGATCCAACGAACTTACGATCAACGAATGCGTATCCACCTGCGCACCGCCGCCGAAGATCATGCCGTTGCGGTTGAGCAGGTAAACCGTACCCTCCGCCTTGATCTGCCCGAGGATCTCGCTCGGCTTCCCCGACGGGTCGTTGACACGGTTCAGCGCGATCCACTGGTTGCTGCCATCCGTCCGCGTACCGGCGGTCTGGTCGAAATGCACGGTCGTATGGCGGCCGACGTTGAACGTCTCCCAGGTCATGATGGCCTTGGGCGCGTTCTGCTTGACCTGTACCGTGGTCTGCCCGCTCGCGACGGACTGTGTCGGCGCGTTGGCGTTCTGCCACAGCGAAGGGTCCGTACCGGCGTGGCTGTCGACCTGCAGGCCACCCTTGCCCAGGCCGTCGGGCACGTTGGAGGCCAGCGCCTGGGCGGCGGCCTGGGCGCTCTTCTGCGCGCTCATCTGCGCGGCCACGGCCTGCGCGGCGGCATCGAGGTTGGCGATCGACTGCTGCACGCGTTGCTGCAGCATCACGTTGCCGGGCGTGAAGACGTTGCCCCCGTTACCCGTCGCGCCGCCGCCCGGCGAAGGCGTGGCCGGCTGCGTGGCACCCGGCTGTTTGGTGGCGAACCACCCCGGGCTGAACGCCGGCGGTGTCGCCGCATGCGCGGCGCCACCGAACAACGCCAGCGCGATGAACTGGCACATCGCGCGGCGACGCAAGGCCGGGCGTGGCTTGACCGCGTTCGGGTGACGCGTGTCGCTGGGGGTCTTCGTACGAACGATCATGAGAAATCACCGGTCATCGTCGCCACTTCATCATTGAGTTCAGGCAGCGCGGCGAGCTCTTTCAGCTCCTCGACGCTGAGTTCGCGCAGCACCGACCGGATCGCCAGGCGGCGTCCGTCGTGCAGCCACGCGTTGAGCACGCTGGCGATCGCACGGATCGTCGGCAGCGCGGTATCGTCCAGTTGGGGCTTGCGGTGGCGCAGTCGGTCTTCCACCGCGTAACGCACTCGCGACCCGAGGAAGGCCGAGGATTCACGCAGGAGCTTTTCCAGCGCCTCCCGAGAGCAGCGATCCATCAGCACATCCGCCGCCCTGCCTTGCCGGGCCGCGTACAGCTGCCGCAGCATTTCAGCGAGCGCGTGCATGCAGCTCATGCCACAGGTCCGTGCATCCACCTCGGCGCGGGCACGTGACGGCCGCGGCCTTGGCGCGCGGTACTCGGGCAGCGACGAAAGCTCATGATCGGGATACATGGACTGCCTCGCGATGCGGTGTCATTGCCCGGCCGACGCCTGGCCGGCGCGGGGATCGAAACGCTGTTCGTAAAGCCGGTCGCCGAACGACTGCGCCGCCGCCTCCAGCTTCACCCGCGACTTCGCGGCGAATGGCTGGCGCGAACCGACGATGTCGCCCATATCGATGTTCTCGTAGGCCGCGATCACTTCCTGGCCCACGCGATACATCTGTACGTTGCGGGCGGTGCAGGCATCCACCTGCCCCTTCGCCGCGTCGAGTTCCCTGGCAAGCCGCGCGCGCTCGGCTTCCGCCGTGCGCAGCGCGACCGCGGACGCATCCATGTCTGCCTTGCCTCTTTGCAGGCTGGCCTCCGCCGCCTCGCGACGCTGCCGCTCCGTGGCCAATGCGCGGCTCGCTTCCGGCGACATGGCCGACGAAGACTTCGCCCCCGCGCGCGCCGTCTCGGCTTCCTTCTTCGCGTCGTCGCGCTCCTTCTCCAGTGCGGCCTTCTCGGCGGTCCACTGCGATTGCTGCGCCTGGAGCTCCTGCAATTGCGTGCGCGTCTCGCGCAGCTGGTCGCGCATCCGGCTTTCCAGGCTGGCGGTCTGTGCGAACGCCTGGGGCAGCACGGAGAACAGCGCGATGGCGATGAGGGTGCGTTTCATGTCGCCTCCTTAGAACCGGGCATTCATTTCGAGCTGGAAGACGTCGATCGACAGCGGCGGCCCGAACACTTCCTTCGCGTTGAAATAGCGCGCGCTCAGCCAGGCATACGGCGAGATCCCGTAGCTGCCGCCGAGGATGAAGCCCTTGGCATTGGTGCCACCGAGGTGGAAGTCCGTATCGGTCAGGCCGTCGAGCGTCGCGTCCGGCTGCAGGTACTTGTAGGCAAGGGCCACGTTCCAGTCGCCGGCCGCATGCGGATTCACATCGCCGAGCGTGGCCCGGACCATCCAGCCGACGGGGCCGCTCTTGTAGGTGTTCTCGCTGAAGTCGCCCGCGCCGAAATTGTTGACCAGGCGGTTCAGCCCCACCCCCGGACGGAAAGCGTCCGCACGGTGATAGGCCATGTTGCGGATGTAGTCGGCCTCGAGACGCAGCGGCGTATCGGCCACCTTCATGTCCAGCTGCGTGTTCACGTCGGCCACGTGGTAGTCGTAGACCAGGCCCACGAACTGCGGCTGGGCATAACTGCTGGGCGAGTTCGGGTCAGGCACGATGTCGCGGATCAGGAACAGCGAATTGCCCTTCTGCATGAAGGCCGAGCGCGTCGCGTCGGTGTCGCAGAAATTCACGCCGAGGTAGATCGAGCACGGGGACGACAATTCGCCACGCATATGGTCGAAGCGGTAGTAGGCGAGCGCCAGCTTCCACTGCGTATCCTCGTTGAAGCGCCACGTGCCGCCGAGCTGCGCGCCCGTCATCCACTTGTCGCGGCTCGCGTTCTTGATGCCCTGCTGCGAGGGGAAGTCGTCGGCCTGGTACTCGATCGGGAACATTCCGACGTTGGCGAACGCGCCGATCTCGTCGGTCACCGGCACATTGAACTTGCCGACGATGCCGTCGAAGTTCAGGTCGTTGGAATAGACCAGGTCGGTGCTCATGAAGGGATTGGGCATGCGTCCGCCGATCACCTGCGCCCAATCGGTCGGCTTCCACGCCAGCCAGGCCTGGTCGAGCCAGAGGTCCTTCTTGGCCAGGCCGCCACCGAGGGTCTGCGTGGTGGAGACCGGATTGTTGTCGTTGCCCGTGCCGATGCGGATGCCCGCGGTCACGTCGTTGCCCAGGTCCACGTTCACGCCCAGCCGTGCGCGGATGCGCAGCGAATTGGTGCGGTTCTCCAGGGTGTTGAGCAACGGCGGCGGGTTCGCGCCATTGAGGTCATAGGGACCGGTACGGTTCAGTTGCGCGAAGTCCACGACCGGATAGGCGTTGCCCTTGTCGTAGTAGTGGAACTCGTCGCGCACGCGCATGTCGCCGGACCAGCTGATCCGGTCGAGCCACTCCGGCAGCTTGCCCGGCTCGGCCCAATGCTCCGTCCTGGCCTGCGCGACCACTTCCTGGCGCAGTTCGTCCTTGATCTGGTTACGCACCACTTCCGGCACGTAGGTGACACGCACCTGCCCTGGCGTGGCCGGCGCGGCATTGGCCGTACCGGCCAGCTTCTGCGCCTGGGCGGCCTCGGCGTTCGCCTGCGCGATGAGGCCATCCGCGTCCGACTGCGTCAGCACACCACGTTTCACCAGCAGGCGGACGAGGTTGATCGTGGCGTTGTCCGAGGGCGCGCTTTGCGCATGCGCCGAGCCTGCGAAGATCGCCAGGCCGATGGCGGCGGCCAAGATGGCGCGCGCGGGGCGATGGCGGGCCTTTCCGATGATCATGCGAACTCTCCGGGTGGTATTGACGGTGCTCATGCGGGACGCTTCCCGCGGATGGCCACGCGCAAGGGGAAATGCAGGGACGAGGGCGGCGCCACGTCGATGCGCGGCATCGCGCGCAAGGCGTCGATCAAGGCCTCGTCCGTTTTCGTGTTGCCGCTGGAGCCGACCAGTTCGGCGCGGGTGAGACGTCCGCCGGCGTCGAGCCAGATGTCGGCGCGCACGTCGAACACGAGGCGGTTGACCCGGTCGTCGCGCTGCACCGCCTGCTGGATCGCATAACCCAGGTACTGGTCGTAGCTGCCCGTGCCCGTGCCGGTGCCGCCACCGGAACCGACCATGCCGCCGCCGTCGCCCGCGCCGATGTTGAAGGCGTCGGTGCCGGCCTGGGCGTCACCATCGATCGTCACGTTCCTGGCGACATCGTCGCTCGGCTTGGGCGCGTCCACCGGCTTCTCCGGCTGGTCCTGCGGCTTGTCGTCGACGGGTTTCATCTCGTCTTCGAGCTTCTTCGGTTCCGGCGGCTTTTCCTTCGGCGGCGGCGGCGGCGGTGGCAAGGGCGTGATCGTGGCGATGCGCGGCGCCTCCCGCCGCACGCCGACGCTGCTGGAGGCGAAATGCCAGACCAGCGCGCCGAGCAGCAGGATGGCCACCACGCCGACCGCGGGACCGATCCAGCGGCGGCGTTGGCGACGAGGGGATGGGGACGAGGTCACGCGTTCATCCCTTCGGCGACTTGCCGGTGACCAGGCCGACCTGCGGCAGGTCCACGCGACGCAGCAGGTCGAGGATGTCCATCACCTTCTGGTACTGGACCGTGGCATCGCCCTTCACCACCACCGGGAAATCCGGCGTGATCGCCTTCAGCGAACGCAGGCGCTGCTCCAGTTCGGCGAGTGTCACCGGGTAGGCGTCGAGGAAGATCTGACCCGTGTCCGAAATGGTGATGGCCTTGGTCTGCGGCTTGGCCATGCTCACCGCCGCGCTGGCCTTGGGCAGGTTCACCTTGATGCCCTGCACCGACGCGGTGGTCATGATGATGAAGATGACGAGCAACACGTACGCCAGGTCGAGCATCGGCGTGATGTTGATGTCGTCGTACGGCTTGTCGTCGTCTTGCGCGCGCATGATCCGATCCTCAGGCCGCGACGGCCGCCGGTTGGTTGACGCGCTGCTGCTCGGCGAGGCGCGTCACGAACTCGTCCACGAACACCTGCATGTTCGCGGTGACGTTCTTGTTGCGGATCAGCAGGTAGTTGTAGCCGAACAGTGCCGGGATCGCGACGAACAGGCCGGCCACCGTGGCGAGCAGCGCCGCGGCGATGCCGGGGGCGATCGCATTGACGTTCACGTCGCCCGCCGCGGCGATCGCCGCGAAGGTGATCATCACGCCGACCACGGTGCCGAGCAGGCCCAGGAAGGGGCCGCCGGAGATCGCGATGGTGAGCAGCACCATCGACCTGGACAGAGCCTGGTTCTCGCGGACCAGCACCGAATCCATGGTGGCGCGGATCGCCTCGATGGACTCCGACGCGATGTGATCCTGGCCATCCTCGTCGCGACGGTTCCACACTTCGGCGGCGCCGACCTTGTAGAGACGATAGAGCGAGGCATCCTGCAACCGCGACGCGGTGGCATCGCGCGACAGCGCGAGGATGTTGCGGCCCTGCTGGCGGAAGGCGTCGAGGAAATCCTCGTTCGCGCGGGTCACCTTGTTGACATAGGCCGCACGCTGCCACATGACCACCCAGGAGATCGCCGCCATGACGAGCAGGATGCCGATCACCACCCAGGCATCGGCGGTCACGGATTTCACGATGATGCCGAAATAGCCGAAGCCCACGCCGGACTGCTTCTCGTCGGCGCCATAGGTGAGCAACTTCGATTCGGCGCCCTGGGTCTGCGCGTCGACCGCGATGGCGACGGCGGGACGGGCGATCCGCGAGAGGCGCACTTCGTCCATCAGGCCGGCGAACGGCACGAAGGATTCAGCCTGGCCGGCGATGTCGCCGCCGAGGGTGGCCTGGCTGGTCATCGCGGGGAGCTTCGTCCCCAGCTTCGCGTAAGGCTTGCCGTCGACGTACAGTTCGACATCGCTGCCCGTGGCGGTGACGGCCAGATGCGTCCATGCACCGGCCTTGAGCGGTTCACCGGCGGCGCTGGTGGCGTCGTTCACCTGGACGAAGGGCACGCCGTTGTCGAGCCCGACCAGCAGTTTCTGCTCGCCCTGGCGGCGTGCATAGACCAGCGTACGCCCCGCCGGCAACGTGTCGGGCTTGATCCATGCGCTGAACGTGAAGCTGCCGCCCTCGGCGACATTCATCGAGACACTGCCCGGCAGGGTGACGATCTTCGAACCGTCGAAGCGCGCGGCCTTGCCGATGATGCCGTCGGCGGTGAGGATATCGTTCCCCACGGCGTTGTTCGCGTAGGCGGTGGCGTCCTGTGGCGGCGTACCCGCGGCTTCCTCGAAGTGGTAGACGGCGGCGTAATCGGCATCGAACACGGCGCCGGCTTTCTCGGCGCCCTGCGCCTTGGGGTTGCCGTAGTACATCCAGACCTGCTGCTGGCTGTCCGCGCCGAGCTGCGGCACGTCCACCCAGACCAGGGCCACGCCCAGCACCGGGTCGAAGCTCTCGACCTGGTAGTTCAGCGGGGTCTTGTCGTCGGCCGCGACGAAGCGAACGTCGGCGCCGGTCTCGGACACGCCGTCGAAAGTGAAATTGCCCGAATGCAGGCGCACCAGCAGCGGGGTGCGGCCGACGGCGGTCGTCACGTTGCCACCCTTGGCCGTCGTGTCGATGGTGATCGCCTTGCGGAAGGCGAAGTCCTGGTTCCACCACGAGGCGTCGGCGTAAGCCGCCGGCACCCAGCCGATGAGAAGCAAGCAGGTCAGGAACAAGAGTCGAGTCACGGTGATACCCCTGGATGTCTGTGGTCCGACCTGCCGGTCAGAGATCCGCTTTGAGTGAGAAATGAATGCGAGTGTCGTGTGCGCGCGTCGCCTGCCCGTCCTTGAACGGATAGGCCACCTCGAACGCGCCGGTGGCGATGTTGAATAGCTGGAAGCGCGTGCCCAGGCCCGCGCTGGACAGGTCGTAGCTGTTCACGCGCGTGCTGCCGGCCGCCGGATCGGCCGGGTCGACGAGGCTGGGCAGCGCGTTCATCAGCACGAGGTGCGCCGCATCGACGAAGGCGTGGAAGCGCCAGTCGTTCACCCATGTGCCGAGGTGCGCTGCGATCGACGGCGTACGCAATTCGATGGAGCCCGTGACGCCGTGGTCGGCGGTTTGCTCCGCTTCGAGGTAACCGCGCACGCTGCTCTGCCCGCCCGCCGCGTATTGTTCGCTGGAGATCAACGACGAATTCGACAGCTGCAGGCCCAGCCGCCCGGCGAGGCTGAAGCCGTTGGCGAAGTTCCGCGTGTGGCCGCCGTCGAACTTCATGTAGAAGAAGTTGGCCCGCGCCTTGTAGCGCTGGTTGTCGAACTCCGCCGCGTTGCTGCCGCCGGCACGGAAACCGAGGGTGCCGCCGATCGCGATGGTGCTGATCGAGGTTTCGCCGATCGACTGGCCCTGGTACGTGACGTTGAGCGGGATGTAAGTGATCGGGGCCTTCGAGGTCTGGCCTGAAAGGCTGATGTTCTGGTCGAAGTGCTTGCGGGTGAGGCCCATCGACAACGATTGCGAGTACTCGCCGTGCGTCGGCAGCGTGCGGATGAAACTGAAGCCCACCGCGTTGCCCTTGCCCAGCACCGTCGTGCCACCGACGGCATTGGCGTTGCTGTTGGACTTGTAGCCCGAGGCCAGCACGCTCCAGTCGCCGCCGAGCGGAACCAGATAGGAGCCGGCCCAGACCTCGGCCGCGTTCCTGTCCTGCGGCGCGACGATATAGGTGAGCGAAGCCGCGTGGCCGTCCTGGAACAGGTTGTCGTCGCGCACGCTGGCCACGGTGCGCAACTCGGGTGTGTTGACGCTGTGGTCGTTGTTGACTTCCAGGCTCGCGTGCCACGGCGAGCTGTCGGTGACCTTCAGGGTCACGTCCATCGTCTGCGGTAGCTTGCCGGGCGTGAGCACGGGCACCACCTGGCTGCCGCCACGGCGATTGACGTCGGTGAGTTGCTGCTGGGCCTGGGTGAAGTTCGGTACCTCGCCCTCGCGCAAGGCGGGGACCGCGTCACGGATGTCCTTGGGCGAACGGTAGGTCGCGCCTTCGACACGCACGCGGCCGATGGCGTTCTCGGTCACCTGGAAACGGATCACCCCGCCCTTCACCTGCTGCGGCGGAAGGTCGACCACCACCGACTGGAAACCGTGCGCCTGGTAGGCCTTCTGCAAGGCCTCGCGCGCGGCACCGACGTCGTTCATCGACTTGCCCGGCCCCAGGAAGGGATAGACCGCCGTCTCGATATCCAGCGGTTGCAGCGTCGTGTTGCCATCGACGACGTATTCGTTGACGTCGAACGAGGTCGGCGCGTCCTGGGCGCCCGCGTCCATCGCCAGTCCCAGCGAGATGGCCAGCGCGAACGCATTGGCGCGCCAAGGGTTCGCGATACGCGTCATGCGTTCACCCGTACTGCTCGTGTAGCCACGCGGACTTTCCCCTGATGTTCCCGTTTGCCCACAAGACGCATGGGCAGCGGTGGCACTGAACCGCTGTCACGAAAAATTCATGGGCCGGCGGTGCCGGCCCGGGAAAGCATTCAGCTCAGCAGCACCCAGCCGCCGGGGAGGTGCGTCGCATGCGCGCCGTAGGCGTCCTGGATGAGCGTGGCGACGTCGGCCATCTGGTCGAGCGTGAAGCGCGCATGCACGCGCCGCTCGCCGAGCGCATGGTCGGTGATGACGATGCGGCCGGGACGATAGCGGTTGATGTCCGCGACGACATCGGCCAATGGCTGGTTGTCGTAGATCAGCACACGCTGGCGCCAGGCGAGCGCGGTGTCCGGGTTCACCGCCACGGCGGGCGCCATGCCACGGTCGTCGAACGCCACTTGCTGGGCCGGCTTCACCTCGGTCCTGGCCGCGCCCAGCGTGAGCACCGCGTGCCCGTCGAGGCATGTCACCGCGGCTTCGCGGTCGATGCAGCGTACGGCGAACGACGTGCCCGGCGTGGAGATCAGGGTCGCGTCGGCCAGTTCGACGACGAAAGGCGACGTGCGCGAGGCGTCGACGCGGACCACGGCCTCGCCACTGCGCAGGCGCATGCCCGTGACGGCCTTGCCGCTGCCACGCAGCCCGATGTCGGTCGCCGTGTTCATTTCCACCGTGACGCCCCGCACCACTTCGACACTACGCTGCTCACCGACCGCCGTGCGCAGCCGCGAGCCATCCGCCGCGCCGGGCATGAGGTCCGTGCCGTAGCGCCCGATCAGCACGGCGGCGACCGACGCGCTGACCGCCGTGGCGAGGAACATCCGGCGGTTCATGCGTACGCCATGGCGAGGCGCGGATGGCTGCTCCCGATCCATGCGCTCGGCCCGTCGGGCGATGACGGGCCCCAGGTCCTCCCACATGCGACGCGTGCGGGCGAAGGCGGCGGCATGCTGCTCGTTCGCCTGGCACCAGCGACGGAACGCCTCGCCGTCCTCACGGGTGGCCGCCCCCGAGGTCAGGTGGACGAGCCAGGCCCGGGCCTGGCGCTCGCTTTCGTGGATGCTGGTCGTTCCCATATCGCTCAAGACGGATCTCCGGCACCCGGACCGAACCGCTGAACGGATTTGCGTCCCACTTTTGTGGCACAGGTCTCAAGTGCCTTCTTCAATTCCTTTCCCACCATGCGCACCGAGATGCCGTGGCGGGCCGCGATGGCCGCCTGCGGCTGCTCGTCGACCCGCGCCGCGATGAGGATCTCGCGCTGGCGGCGGGTGAGCATGTCCAGCGCCTCGGCGAGGGCGGCGAGGTCCTGCCGCGAGGCGAGCACGGTGGGTGGGTCGAGTTGGTCGTCCGCGCCGTGCACCAGCTCGTCGATCTCCTCGCCCGTCAACAGGCGGCTGGAGGAACGATGGTGATCGGCCGCCATGTTCAGCGCCATGCGGAACAGGTAACCGGTGGGATGCGTCGCTCGCTCCACGTTGGGATCGAGCCGCTCCACGCGCAGGTAGGTTTCCTGGAGCACGTCGTCGACCAGGTCGTCCGACCGCAAACGGCGGCGCAGCCGGCGACGGAAGTCCTCGTAGTTGTCGAGGAACAGCCCGAGCAGCGAGGTTTCCATCGTCAGCCCTCCCTTGCGCGGTGGGCCCGGCAAGCGCCGTCGGCCTTGACCGAGGGTGTCAGCAAGACCGTCACGGGACTGGATCGATGGACATCCGCCGGCAGGCGCAATGAACGAAGCGCGGCGAGCACCCGGCCGTCACGCCGCGGGTCGTCGGAAGCGGCCAGCGCCGCCACGTCGGTCACGCCGCCGTCGTTGCCGATCCACAGCTGCATGGCCAACCGGAACCCGCCTGGCCGCGTGTCCTCGTGCGCGCACAGGGTCCGCTCCACCGCCACCTGCACGGCACGCGCGGAACGCTCGTCGAGCATGTCGCCGACAGGAGCGGCGTCGTGGCGCGGCGCGGCGCCGCCGTCCGCCGGGGCCTGGCTGGATGCGGTGACGGTGAAGGCGTTCATCGAGGAAAAGTGCGCCACGAGCCCCGTGCCCACGAGCAGGATGCCCAACGCGTCGCGCGGCGTGGCCACGCCGTGAAGCCCCTGCGACCGCTTCTCCGCGACAAGGCCGTCGTCGAACAGCACGGCGATACCCGTGGCTTCGCTGAAAGCGCGTAACGCGGTGGCGAGCGCTTGAGCGTCGATGTCGAAGCGCGTGGGCGCATGCGTTTCTTCCGACCCCTGTGGCTGTCCCGCGTTGATGCGCACCTGCGACGCCGACCACGGCGACGCAAGCAGGGCCATGCACGCGACAAGCGCGAGGACGCTGCGTGCCACGGTCATTCCTCACGCATGAGCGGACGGGACGGGAACTCGTCTTCGGGGGAAGGCTAGGCGCGCCAGATGACACAACGACGCTATTTCAGTGACAGGATTAATGACCGTCGCATGACACCGCCCGATTCGCTTACCGATGCAACCGGTTACGTGCTATCTGGTGTGGATGGCCAGACGGAGGGAATCATCATGCGTATTCGGCAAGTCCTCGCCATGGGCCTGGCTCTCGCGCCTCCCTGCGCGATGGCGCAATCGGTCGTGGACCTGCCAGGCGTGCACGCCGCCGCGAACGCGGGCTGCGTCGAACCCGCCGATGCGGCGTCGGCGGGACTTTCCTATGCCTGCCTGAGCCGCCTGATGGCGGCCGATGCGGTGCCATCGGGCACGCCCGTCATCGATGCAGGGATGAGCCGGCGGCCGACCAACACGCTGGGCCTCTATAACGCCGCCGGCCTGCAACACCGCATGGGGCCGAACCTGGGGGTGTCGGTGCAGCCGTATCGGCCGAAGCCCACCTACCCTACGCCGCTGGTCGGCCCGGCACGTTAGCCGGGACGGGCGCGCCTCAAGGCTTGCCCAGCGGCAGAACCGTGGCGGGTTCGCCACTGCCCAGCTTCGCATCGGCGCGAACCGGCCGCAGCGATTCGAACTTCCGCTGGTACTCGTCCGTCACCTGCTTGGCTTCCTCGCCGTTGCTGATCACCCGTGGCGTGATCAGCACGATCAGTTCGGTGCGATCGCGACCGCGGGTCGTCTGGCCGAACAGGCGTCCAAAGACCGGGATGCGATTGAGGCCAGGGATGCCGGTGTCGGTGACACCTTCCTGCTGCTTGATGAGACCGCCCAGCAAGACCGTCTGTCCGCTCTGGACCGCCACCTGGGTGGCGACCTCGCGCTGCTGAATGGGGAAATTGCCCGTCGTCGCGTCCTTCTGGCCCGGAGCGCTCACCACCTGGTTGATGTTCATGTACACCAGGCCACCCGGATTCACGCGCGGGCGCACGTTGAGGATCACACCGGTGTCCTTGTACTCCACCTGGCCGATCGTGTTGTCCGTGTTGGCGCTGGTGTTGACGAAGGTCTGCGTGATGGGAATCTGGTCGCCGACCTGGATGTGCGCTTTCTGGTTGTTCAGCACCACCAGCGACGGAGCCGACAAGGTCTTCGTGTTGCCGCTGGTTTCCATCGCGCGCAGCGCGACGGCGAGGTTGTTGTTGACGAACGAGTAGAAGAAGCTGTCGGTATTCGGGTTGTAGACGTTGCCACCGTTGCCCAGTGCCCACTGCTGCTTGTTGCCCGGTTGCCCCACCGAGCCGTTGGTGCCGCCGACCAGGCCTTCCAGGTACCACTGCACGCCGAACTGGAAATCGCCGGTCAAGGCCACTTCGAGGATACGGGTCTCGATCTGCACTTGCAGCGGCACGGCATCCAGGCGCTTGATCGCCTGTTCGATCTCCGTCCACTGCGACGGACGGCAGCGCACCATCAGCTGGTTGTTCGCATCCACCGAGGTGATGCGCACGCCTTCGTCCGTCGTGACCGGCCCGTTACGCTGGCGACGCGACGAGGTGTCGTCGTCACCGAACCCGCTGCCGGCGAAACCGCTGCCCGAGCCGAACGAGGAACCGCCACTCATGCCGGAGGACGAGCCGTTGAGGCCGCTGTTGTTCGTGGTGTTGAGCAGGCCTGAATTCGACGACGAGCTGTTGCCGAAACCTCCCGTGGTGCTACCGAGGCCCGAGCCGCCACGATTGCCGAGGTCGCTGTCGCCGCCGAGGGTGCCGGAACTGAGCCCCGGCCCGACCTTGCCGCCGCGATCGCCGGAACCGCCACCGCTGGAGCCGCCTCCATAGATGTCGGACAGGTAATCGGCGAGATCGGCGGCCTGCACGTTGCGCACGTCGTACACATAAAGTTGTGGCTCGTTGCCGCCGCCGCGGTCGATGCGATCGATCCAGCTCCTCACCTCGTCGAGGTACACGGGCTGGGGACTGATCACCACGAGGGAATTGGTCCGCTCGATGGGGATGAAGCGAAGCATGCCGGCCATCGGCGTGTTGCCCTTTTCACCGAACAGTTTGTCGAGCGTCGGCGTCAGGTCCTTCACTTCCGCGCGTTGCAGGCTGAACACGCCCACCGACATGCCGCGCAGCCAATCCACGTCGAAGGTCTGCACCGTGCGCTGGTAGTTCTCCAGTTCGCTCGGCGTGCCGGCCATCACCAGCACGTTGCGCGTGGGGTCGGCCAGCAAGGTGGCATCGGGCCGCGCGAAGGGCTTGATCAGTTTCTGCATCTCGGTCGCGGAAATGAAACGCAGGGGAAACAGGCGTGCCTGCAGGCCGCCCGGCGGCGCGGTGGCGCCCATGCTCGGCACGAGGTTGCCCGCCACCGCGTCCTTCGCGGGCATGACCACGTAGCGGTCGCCGCTGCGGACCAGGGCATTGCCCGTCCAGGACAACAGGGTCTCCAGGATCGGCAAGGCCTGCTCGCTCGACACCGGCTGCGAGGTGGAGAAGGAGACGTTCCCCTGCACACCCGGCACGATCGAATAGTTCTCATGCAGCAGGTCGCCAAGGATGGCTTTCACCACCGACTCGACCGGCTGGTTCTCGAAATTGAAGGTCACCGTGCCCGCACCCGCCGCCACCGGCTTCGGCTTGGGCAGGCCCACCGCCTTGACGAATTCACCCGTGCCCGTGGTGATGTCGGGCTGCGCGGCCACCGGAACGGGAGGATTGGTGGTGCCCACCGTCAGCGGCTTGGGCACCGGCTTCTCCGTGCCGGCCAGCGCTTCGCGCTGGAGCGATCCATCGTCGCGCGGTTGCGGCAGCGTCGAGCATCCGGCAAGCGCTACCGCCAGCGCCGTGGCGCCGATCAGAAAACTTCTCAACATGAAACAACGTACTCCCTCGTTGGACACGGCACGATACACCGACGCCTGGTGTGCTGCCGATCCGGCAACTCTAAAGGGAGGGTTCCTACAGCGCCAGCACCCGGCGGCTGACCTGCGTCGCAAGTCCACGCCTACGACGTCCGCCGAGGGCCTTCCGCCCGGCGCACGGCGGGCGGAAGGCCGTTCAGTCCGTCATTCCACCCATTCGGCGTGGAAGCTGCCCTTCTCGTCCAGGCGTTCGAAGGTGTGCGCCCCGAAGTAGTCACGCTGCGCCTGGATCAGGTTCGCTGGCAACGTCTCCGCCCGATAACTGTCGTAGTAGGCGATGGCCGCGGAGAAGCCGGGCACCGGCACACCCACGCGTACCGCCTCGCCCACGACCTCGCGCAAGGCCGCCTGGTACTCCTGGGCGATGTCGCGGAAGTACGGATCGAGCAGGAGGTTCTTCAGCGCGCCATCGGTCCGGTAGGCGTCGGTGATCTTCTGCAGGAAACGGGCGCGGATGATGCAGCCGGCACGGAAGATCTTCGCGATCGCGCCGTAGTCGAGATTCCACTGGTTCTCGTCCGAGGCCGCACGCAGTTGGGCGAAGCCCTGGGCGTAGGAGATGATCTTGCTCATGTACAGGGCGCGCCGCACCGATTCGACGAAGGCCTTGCGGTCGCCGTGGAACACCTCCGTTTTCGGGCCGGCCAGCCGCTTGCTGGCTTCGACCCGCTCCTCCTTCATGGACGACAGGACGCGGGCGAACACCGACTCGGTGATCAGGGTGAGCGGTACGCCGAGGTCGAGCGCGCTCTGGCTCGTCCACTTGCCGGTGCCTTTCTGCGCGGCGCGGTCGAGGATCACGTCCACCAGCATCTTGCCGCTCTTGTCGTCCTTCTTGCGGAAGATCTTCGAGGTGATCTCGATGAGGAAGCTGTCCAGTTCGCCCTCGTTCCATTCACGGTAGACGTCGGCCAGTTCCTCGTTCGAGAGGCCCACGACATGCTTCAGCACCGCATAGCTTTCCGCGATGAGTTGCATGTCGCCGTACTCGATGCCGTTGTGCACCATTTTCACGTAATGACCCGCGCCACCCGGGCCGATGTAGACGACGCAAGGCTCACCGTCGGGTGCCTTGGCCGCGATCTCGGTGAGGATGGGGGCGACCAGGTCGTAGGCGTCGCGCGGACCGCCGGGCATGATCGACGGCCCCTTCAGGGCGCCCTCCTCACCACCCGAGACGCCGGTGCCGATGAAATGCAAGCCATCCTTGGCCAATTCCTCGCCACGACGCACGGTGTCCTTGTAGTACGTGTTGCCGCCGTCGATCAGGATGTCGCCCTTGTCCAGCAAGGGGCGCAATTGCTCGATCACGGCGTCGGTGCCCTTGCCCGCCTGCACCATGAGCAGGATGCGGCGCGGTTTCTCGAGCGAGTCGACGAAATCCTCCAGGCTGTAGCTGGGCACCAGCTTCTTTCCCTGGCTCTGGGCCATGACCTCGTCGGTCTTTTCCTTGCTCCGGTTGAAGATGGATACCGCATGACCTCGGCTCTCGATGTTCCAGGCGAGGTTGCGGCCCATCACGGCCATGCCGACGACACCGATCTTCTGCTTGCTCACGTTGGATTCTCCGGGCTCGGGGGCTTCGAGGAACATAAGGATGGAGGACTTCCGATCAAATCCCCGTTCATGGTGCCGATGCTTGCAAGAATCGGGTGTGGGTTACGAAGGACGACCGGCGGCAAGGGGATTGGACCAAAGGGCAACCACGGGGCGGTGCGGCGCTCGGCTATCATGGGCGGCGAACCGGCGGCGGGACCGTCCGGATGGAATCGATGACGCATGAACCAGGTGAAGTCGCACTCGCGCGACAAACGTGTCGCCTCCGCTCGTGAGGCACTGGCCGGTCTGGTCGCCGACGGACAGACCGTCGCCGTGGGCGGTTTCGGCCTCTGCGGTATTCCCGAACTCCTGATCGAGGCGCTGCGCGATTCCGGCGTCACCGGCCTCACCGCGGTCTCCAATAACGCCGGCATCGACGGCGTGGGCCTGGGCCTGCTGTTGCAGACCCGCCAGATCCGCAAGATGGTTTCCTCCTACGTCGGCGAGAACAAGGAATTCGAGCGGCAGTTCCTGGCCGGCGAACTCGAGGTGGAGTTCACTCCGCAGGGCACGCTCGCCGAGAAGCTGCGCGCCGGTGGCGCGGGCATCCCCGCGTTCTTCACCCGCACCGGCTACGGCACCCAGGTGGCCGAAGGCAAGGAAGTGCGCGAATTCGACGGCAACATGTACGTGATGGAGCGATCCATCGTCGCCGACGTGGCACTGGTCAAGGCGTGGAAGGCGGACCCTTCGGGCAACCTCGTCTATCGCAAGACCGCGCGCAACTTCAATCCCATGGTCGCCACCGCCGGCAAGGTCTGCATCGCCGAAGTGGAGATCATGGTGGAGGTGGGCGAACTCGACCCGGACCAGATCCACACCCCGGGCATCTACGTCGACCGCATCGTGCACAATCCCGCGCCGTCCAAGCGCATCGAACAGCGCACCGTGCGCGCCTGAAGGAGAAGACCATGGCCTGGACCCGTGAACAGATGGCGCAGCGCGCCGCGCTGGAACTCTCCGACGGCGACTACGTGAACCTCGGCATCGGCCTGCCCACTCTGGTGGCCAACCATCTGCCAGACGGTGTCGACGTCTGGCTGCAATCGGAAAATGGCCTGCTCGGCATCGGCCCCTTCCCCACCGAGGACGAAGTGGACGCCGATCTGATCAACGCCGGCAAGCAGACGGTGACCGCCCGCGCCGGCGCATCGTTCTTCTCCAGCGCGGATTCATTCGCGATGATTCGCGGCGGCCACGTGGATATCTCCATCCTGGGCGCGATGCAGGTGACCTGCGAGGGCGACATCGCCAACTGGATGGTGCCCGGCAAGATGGTCAAGGGCATGGGCGGGGCGATGGATCTCGTCGCCGGGGTGAAGCGCGTCGTGGTGGTGATGGAACACACCGCGAAAGACGGTTCGCCGAAGATCCTCACCGAATGCACCCTGCCGTTGACCGGCAAGGGCGTGGTCGACCGGATCATCACCGACCTGGCGGTGTTCGACGTGGCGCCTGGCGGGCTGGAACTGATCGAGATGGCGCCCGGCGTGGACGAGGCGACGATCAAGGCCGGCACGGGGTGTGGGTTTGTTTCGAAGCTCTGAGGGCATCGCCGACAAGTCGGCTCCCACAGGAAGCAAGAGCATCGCCGACAGGGTCGGCTCCCACCGGGCAACACCAGGCTGGTGGGAACCAGCCCTACTGGTGGGAGCTGGTCTGTACTAGTGGAATTGGCCCGTACTGGTGAGGACGGGCTTGGTATTGGTGGGGACTGGCCCGGTTCTGGTGGGAGCCGACCTTGTCGGCGATAGGCGCCCCTACTCCCAAACACTCACACCACTTCCGAACGCCACAAAGAAAGTCGCCCCGCAGAAGACGCCTCAGCATGGGCCTCGGGGGGGAGGTAGGCCAGATGCCGGTAGTTAGCGTCGCTGCGAGGCGAGGGACCTACCGACCCAGGGGGAGGGGTTGGTGGTAGGCCGAGACGAATCATAGATTTCCTAGGAAATTCCGGCCAATATATCTTTCAGTGTCCACTTATTCGAAAAACGACTATGTTCGACCTGCGCCAACTGCGTTACTTCGTCGAGGTGGCCGAGACCCTCAGCTTCACCCAGGCCGCCCAGCGCCTGCACATTTCCCAGCCGCCACTTTCCCAGCAGATCCAGTCACTTGAAGCCGACCTGGGCGTGCGCTTGCTCGACCGAAACCGGCGCCGCGTCGCCCTTACCGAGCCTGGCCGGATCTTCCTGGTCGAGGCCAAGGCGATCCTTTCCCGCGCGGAGAGTGCCCGGACGGTCGTGGCGGAAGCCGCGGCCGGCTTCACCGGCCAACTCAGGCTGGCCTATGCGGTTTCCGTGTCCTTCCATCCCGCCCTGCCGGAAACCTTGCTGCGCTTTTCGCACGCGGCGGCGGGAGTGAGCCTGCACCTCGGCGAGATGCTCACCGGCGCCCAATACGACGCCCTCCTTTCCGGCCAGATCGACGTGGGACTGCTACGGGCGCACCCCGAGGGCGTAGCGAACGCCCGCCAGCTGAACGTCGAGGTGATCGACCACGAACCGCTGGTGATCGCCCTTCCCGCCCGTCATCGCCTGTCGAAGCAGGCCAGCCTGCGCATGGAAGCCCTGGCGGGAGAGCGATTCGTCGCCCCGCCACGTGCCCTGGCCACGACCCTGACCGACCGGCTGACCCTGCTCGCCAACAAGGCCGGCTTCCGCCCCAACGTCCGCCAGGAAGCGCAGCAGATTCCTTCGTTGCTCCCGCTCGTGGCCGCGGGACTGGGCGTGGCCCTCGTTCCGGCCTCGCTGCGGGCCGTCCACATGGATGGCGTCAGCTTCGTCCCGGTGGACGATCCGGAGGCCTATCTGTTGCTCGCGGTGGCCTCGCGCGTGGACAATACGTCCCCTGTGCTGGAGAGTTTCCTGCGCACCGTCCGCGAGGCACGGGCGAAGCTAGGGCTCGGCTGAAAGACGAATGCTTCCCGGCGCTTGCGTAACGCCGGCCGGATCGTTACAATCCCGTTTTTCCTTGTCCGTAAAGTTTCAGGAGCTGGCCGTGAAGGTGCTTTCCTCTTTGAAGTCCGCGAAGTCGCGTCACCGTGACTGCAAAGTCGTTCGCCGTCGCGGCAAAGTGTTCGTGATCTGCAAGAGCAACCCCCGTTTCAAGGCTCGTCAGCGCTGATATTGCTGCGACGGGTTTAGAAAGAAAGGCCGCGAAAGCGGCCTTTTTTTTAGCTTGCCGCCAGGTGACAGGAATCGGAATCTGGCCGTGGGAGCCGACCTGTGGGAGCCGACTTTGTCGGCGATGGGTGCTTGCCGCGACCTGGCCCGCTGCCGCGGGATCGCCGACAAGGTCGGCTCCCACCAGGTTTCTCCTACCAGGCGGGTTTCTCCTACCAGGCGGGTTTCTTCTACCAGGTAGGCTTCTTCCACCAGATGGGTTTCTTCCAGCGGGTAGGCTTCTTCTACCGGGTGACTTGTTCCACCGGGTGAGCTGCCTGGGCGGGTGGACTGCCTAGCCGCGTGCCTCGCTCAGGTACGGCGAGTCGGGAATGTCACCGGTGTCCCCCATGAAGACGCAGTTCCGGCCTGCCCGCTTCGCCCGGTAAAGCGCCGCATCGGCCACCACCAGCAGGCGATGCAACTCGAAGCCGCATTGCATCGTGCCGCCGATACCGAAGCTCGCCGTCACCACCAGGTTCGGACGGATCTGGGTGGCCGACGTCGCCGCGATCGACAGCCGCAGCTGCTCCGCGCGTGCGCGCGCCTGCGCGGGACTGCAATCGGGCAGCAGCACCGCGAACTCCTCGCCACCCAGGCGACCGAATACATCGCAGGCATGCAAGGCGCGGCGGCAGACATCCACCGCGCGCTTCAGCACCTCGTCACCAACGGCATGACCGTAGGTATCGTTGACGCTCTTGAAGTGATCGAGATCGAAAAGGATGAGACACGCGCCGCGATCCGAGCGCGCGCCATAGGCCAGAACCCGCTCCGCCTGTTCGACGAAGTGCTCGCGATTGCAGATGCCGGTGAGGCCGTCGCGGCGCGCCAGTTTCATGAAACGCAACTGGGAACGGCGCAACCAGAGCACCAGCCAGGCGATCGCACCCAGCCCGGCAAGCAGGACGAAGATGTACAGACGGCCCGTCTCGACTTCCTTGCGGTCGAGCGCCCCGGTCAGGCGGAGGATCTCGTTCTGCTTGTTCAGTGCTTCGACTTCCGCCTTGCGCGCGAGCAACTGCTGGTCGACGATCTGGAAGGCCAGGCTGCGCGCGCCCACGTCGTCCAGATAGCCCTTGTCGGCGGCCATGAATTTCTCGTGGTACGCCAGGGCCGCCGCCGCGTTGCCAAGTTGCTGCTCCACCTGGTAAAGCACGCCGTAACCCATCCGGCGCGGATCGGTGAATTCGTCACGGATCGAACCGGCCACGGCGGACAGGCCGAAGCGGCGTGCGTTGGCCAGGTCGCCAAGCTTGAGGTACGCCTGCGCGAGGGTCGCATCGTATTCCGCCAGCAACGCCGGATAGTTCAGCCCGCGCGCCCGGTCGCGCGTATCCGCGAGTATCTTCACCGCCTCGGCGGGACGCCCCTGGGCGAGATGGAACGCCGCGATGTCCGAGCGCATGCTCTCGGCGAACACGTCGTCGCCCGCCGCGTCGCAGGTTTCGACCGCGCGCAGGTACATCGGGTCCAGTGTCTCGAGCCGGTTGGCCTCCCGTCGTGCGCGCAGCAGGTGCTGGGCTCCCTTGCAGATGGTCTCGCCCGGCGGCGGGTTTTCCATCATTTCCTTGGCGTATGCCTCGGCCTGCTCGAACTGTCCGGCGGAACTGAGCAACTGCGACGCCTCGCCCAGGGCCTGGAAACGTGCCTTCCGGTCGCGGATCGACGGCATCAGCTCCTGCAACTGGTTCAACCGTATGAAGGCGTCCTGATAACGGTGGCCGATGCCGAGCAGGTTGATCAGTGTCGCGGTCGCGCGCAACCGCAAGACGTTGTCGTTGGCGTTGTCCGCCACGTCCTCCAGGGCCTTCCTGCCGGCGTCGTAATCGCCCACCCACGTGGCGCGCCAGCCTTGAAGGAAACGCAGTTTCCACCGCTCGGCAGGCGCGAGTTTCGCTTCGAACCGCGCGAGATCGTCGATCAGGTGGCCGAAGGCGGCGAAATCGGTAGATTTGATCGTGTCCGCGCGCGCCAGGATCGCCTCGGGCGACGACGGATTTCCGACCGTTGCCGCAGGCACCGCGGCGACGAACACCAGCAGGCAAGCCGCCAGTGTCGCGAGCGCATGCCGCCACGCGCTCCGCTTCACGGCCTCAGCGATGCGTGCCCGTGGGCGGCATGTAAGCGACCGTGTCGTCCGGCTCGCCGTCTCCATCCTCATCCTCGCCATCGAGCGGATCCTCCTGTTCCTCGTGCTCGGGGCCTATCGGCATCTGCGTGGAAAAATACACGCGCTGGCCGAGCAGCAACCGAACGGCATCGCCATCCTTCGCACTGAACGCATCACGAAGATCACCGTCGTCGACACCGGCATCCCGCAAGGCGGCATCGACGGCGTCCGTCGAAGCGTGCCGCAACGACGCGTCACTCCCGACGCGCGCGAGAAACTCGATGACCTTCCCCATGCTTTCCCGTTCCCCGGCCCAGGATGTCACCCCGGCCCTCACGGCGATCCTCCCCTCGAGGTCACTCGCGGATCGGATCATAGCCTCATGGGCCACGCCGGAGTAGTAGGCCACCCGGCTGGGCCAAAGGAAATGTGACGCAGGATCAGATACCTGGCGTGACAGGCAATGTTTCTACGCAATCAATCCGCCAGTTGCACGACGCACTCGATGCCCTGCCGCGCCATCTTCGCGTAAGGACACAAGCGCTCGGTGTTGCGGACCAGGGCCTCGGCGATGTGACGGGCCACGCCGGGCAAAGCGATACGCACGTGGGCGGCGAGCGTGAACAAGCCGTCGGCCGGGTCGCGGCCGAAGGTCACGGCGGCGGTCACCGCCGCGTCGGCGGGAACGGCGATGCGCTCGCGCATCGCCAGCAGGCAGAGCGCCCCATGGAAGCAGGCGGCGAAACCCGCCGCGAACAGCTGTTCCGGATTGCTTCCTCCCCCGGGACCGCCCATCTCCGGGGGCAGGCGCAGCGATACGTCGAGATTGCCGTCGCTGGAGCGGGCGGCACCCGAGGCGCGGCCATGCGCCGCTTCGCCGCCGGTCACCGTGACGGTACCCGTGTACAACGGAGCGAAATCGTCTCCGTCGTACCGATCGAGGAACGAGACCGGCGGTGGCGTCGGTTTCACGATGGATCCGTCGATTCAGGCCGCGGAAGCGAAGCTGGCGTACTGGGACGACTTCAGCCAGGCATGGAAATCGATCTTGCCCAGCATCGCGTCCGGCCCCGGCAACAAGCTGTCGTCGGCGAGCACGGCACCGAAATACGGCGCATTGGCGTCGCCGACCACGTGGTGCGGATCGTTGATGATCGACAGGAACCGGCCGACCAGGTCGGACATGCGCAGCTTGTCGGGTCCGGCGATCTCGATCACGCCGTTGACGGGCTTGCCCAGCGCGGTCCTCGCCACGGCATCGGCCACGTCGTCCGAGGCGATGGGCTGGATATAGCCCGTCGACAAGGTGATGGTGTCCCCGCCGGCGGCCGACTTCGCGATGCCGGCCAGGAACTCGAAGAACTGCGTGGAATGGATGATGGTGTACGGCACGCCCGATTCGCGGACGATCGTCTCCTGCGCGACCTTTGCGCGCATGTAGCCGCTGCCGGCGGCCGCGACGCGGTCGGTGCCGACGATCGACAAGGCCACATGGTGGGCGATGCCCGCGCGCCGCTCCGCCGCGACGAGGTTGCGACCGGAGGTCTGGAAGAAATCCAGTACCGCCTTGTCTTCGAACGAGGGTGAATTGGCCAGGTCGATGACCGTGTCGACGCCGGCCATGGCCTCGTCCAGCCCTTCGCCGGTGAGCGTATTCACGCCTGACGAGGGCGATGCGGCGATCGCCTCGTGGCCCTTTGCGCGCAGGCGCTGCACGACCTTGCTTCCGATGAGGCCGGAGCCGCCGATGACCAGGAATTTCATGATGGGATACCTATCTTGCTTTGACGTGACTGGATCGTAGGAGGCGGGCATGGGTACCGGTAGGACCGCGCGCGGGATCACGATGTTGCCGTCGATGCACCAATCGGCAGGGTGCTGCCGCACTCCAGGTCCAGCGCGCGAATGGCGGGAACCATGAAGTCGATGAACACGCGGATGCGCGAAGGCAACTGCTGCCGGCTCTGGTAACAGATGTAGTGGCCGCGGTCGTCGGGCGCGTACTGCGGCAGGCAAGCGACGAGGCGCCCGGCCCGGAGGTGCGCGCATACCTGGTACCCCGCGAGCTGGGCGATTCCCCTCCCGTCCAGCACCGCCTGCAACACCAGGTCGGGATCGTTGAAGGCGTCCATGGCGGGCGGCAGGGTCTTGTATGGCCTGCCGTCGACCTTGAATTCCCATTCGCCGATGCGGCCCGAGGCCAACCGTAGATGGATGGCCCGATGCGAGGCCAGATCCTCGATCCGTTCGATGGCGCCGCGGGCACGCAGGTAGTCCGGCGTGGCGCACACGAACATCTGCATGGGGACGACCTGCCGGGCGATGACCTGGCTGTCCTCCAGCCGCCCGTTGCGGAACGACACGTCCACGCGGTCGGCGGTGAAGTCGAGGGGATGATCGTCCAGGGCCAGGTCGACCGCGATCTCGGGGAACGTGTCCCGGAAGCGCTTCAACAGCGGAGCCACCACGTTGCGGCCAAAACCGACGGGCGCGCCGATACGCAAGCGTCCCCGCGGAGGCCCATCGCGAAGTTCGCGCATGTCGTCCAGCGCCTGGGCGATGCGTTCCACGCCGGGATGGCAGTTCTCGAAGAAGATCTCACCTTCCCGGGTGAGCGCGGTGCTGCGAGTGGTTCGGGAAAACAGCCGCGCGCCCACTTGCTGTTCGAGCTTCTGCACGCTGCGGCTCACGGCGGAGCGGCCGATGCCGAGGCGATCGGCGGCCCTGGCGAAACTGCCCTCGGACACCACGGCGATAAAAGCGATCACACCGGCATAGCTGGCGGAGAACGAGGTGGCGAGGGTATCGACGGTCTCCACCGGCGACGATGGATAGTGGCTCATGGGCAGGTTCCTCATTCCACGGCGCGGCGTGGACCGGCCGCTTGTATGTGTGCGCGAGCCAACTCGACCAGGGCATGGCATGCCACCGCGTCCTTGCGCAGCAGCATGGCCACCTCGTCGATGCTCGCATCGAAGATGTCACTCATCAGGAAGGCGACCCGGGCCTCTGCCGGCAGCTCGTCGAGCGCATCCAGGAATCCCGCCCACACGGCATCGACTGTATGTCGTGTCGACAGCTGCCTGCGCAGCCATTCATACGTGCGAGTGATCGGGTCCATGTTTCATAGACGTGGGCATCCGGCGGTTTGTGACACGCGATTGGTGCACGCCACGCAACACGATGATCCCGCGCACGGACCTACCGGCCGCCTGTTACGCGGACCTAGGCTACGGCCGGTAATCACTCCCGAATGAGGAAGCACCATGACCCAGCGTCTCGATTACCAGCAGCAATCGCCCGAGCTGACCAGGAAGCTCATGGAACTCAGCATGGCGGAGGCCAAGTGCGCGATCGAAGAGTCGATTCGCCACCTGGCCCACATTCGCGCTTCGCAGATCAATGGCTGCGCGTTCTGCGTCGACATGCACGTCAAGCAGGCGGTCATCCACGGCGAGCGCGCCCTGCGCCTGCACCACATCGCCGTCTGGCGCGAATCGAACCTGTTCTCGCCGCGCGAACGCGCCAGCCTGGCCTGGACGGAAGCACTCACCCAGATTCCCGCGCAGGGTGTCGCGGACGACGTCTACGAGCGGGTCCGTGGCCAGCTTTCCGAAAAGGAAATCTCCGACCTGACCTTCGTCGTCGCGGTCATCAATGCGTGGAACCGCATGAACGTGGCCTTCCGCAATGTCCCCGGCACGATGGACAAGGCCTGGGGCCTCGACAAGGCCGGCCTTTCCGAACCCGTCGCCACCGCCGCCTGAGGAACCCGCCATGCGTATTTTCAAGACACTTGCCTTCCTGCTCGCCCTTTCGCCCGGCCTCGCACTCGCCCAGGATGCCGGGGCACCCCAGGCCACCGTCACCGATCTCATGAGCAAGGCGCTGAAGGACTACCCCGGCAAGGAGATCACCCTGATCAACGTCGATTACCCGCCCGGCGCCGTCGACCCCGTTCATCGCCACGATGCCCATGCGGTCGTCTATGTGCTGGAGGGAAGCATCGTGATGGGCGTGCGCGGACAGCCCGAGCAGACGCTCAAGGCGGGCGATACCTTCTATGAGGGCCCGGACGATGTGCACACGATCGGCCGCAACGCCAGCAAGACCGCGCCGGCCAGGTTCGTCGTGTTCCTGTTGAAGGACAAGAAGAATCCGGTGCTGACCATCGTCCACTGAGACGAAAAACCGCCGTGTGAGACGATTCTGCAAGGACCTGTCACAGGGGAACTGGCAAGATCGTCTCCATGGGTATGAACGACGCCACGGCCACCTTCTCCGCCTTGCGGCCTCGCCTGCACGGGATCGCTTACCGCATGCTCGGTTCGGTGGCCGAGTCCGAGGACGTGGTCCAGGACATCTGGCTCAGCTGGAACGCCGCCGAGCACGCGGCTATCGAGAACGCGGAGGCGTGGCTGGTCGCCGCCACCACGCGTCGCGCGATCGACCGGCTCAGGGCGGCGAAGGTCCGGCGCGAGGAATACGTCGGGATCTGGCTGCCCGAGCCCGTCCTCACCGACCATGGCGCCTCGCCCGAGGACGTGCAGGAACTGGCGGGCGACGTGTCCGTCGCCTTCCTGCTGCTACTGGAACGGCTATCCCCCGAAGCCCGCGCCGCCTTCCTGCTGCGCGAAGTCTTCGATATCGATTACGCCGAGATCGCGGGCACCATCGGCAAGAGCGAAGCCGCGTGCCGCCAGCTCGTGCACCGCGCGAAGGACCAGCTGCGCGACGAGCGCCCCCGCCACGCGGCACCGCGCGAGGCGCACCTCGCGCTCATGCGACGCTTCGCGGAGGCGTTGGCGAACGGCGACTTCCCGGCCATCCGCTCCATGCTCGCCGTGGATGCCGACCTCAGCGGCGACGGTGGCGGCAAGGTCACCAGCTTCCCCAAGCCCATGCTCGGCGGCCAGCGCATCGCGCAGCTCTTCTATGCCTCGCATCTGCGTTACGGCGCCGCCGTGGAAGTACGGCTGACGCGCATCAACGGCGAATGGGCCTTCCTGCGCTATATCGAAGGCCAGTTGGAATCCGCGCAGACCTTTGTGACGGACGGCGAGAAGATCCTCAGCATCCACGTGCAGCGGAATCCCGACAAGCTGCGGCGAATCGAGCAGGGCCTGCAAGGATTCGCCGCCTAGGTGGCCCGTGCTCAGCCGCCGCCGCCACCGCCACCGCCGTGGATACCGCCCTTGGTCAACGCGGCGGGGTCGAGCAGCTTCGCCAGTTCGGCCTTGGACAAGCCCGTGGTTTCCAGCGCCACGTCCATGATGGGGCGCTTCTCCTTGTATGCCTGCTTCGCGGTGGCCGCGCCCTTCTCGTAGCCGATCACCGGATTGAGGGCGGTGACGAGGATCGGGTTCTTGTCCAGCGCCTCGCGGATATGTTCTTCGTTGACCTTGAAGCCGGCGATCGCCTTGTCCGCGAGCAGCGTGACGACGTTGGCGAGGATCTCGATCGACTGCAACAGGTTGTACGCGATCACGGGGAGCATCACGTTGAGCTGGAAATTGCCCGACTGCCCCGCCACCGCGATCGTCGCGTCGTTGCCGATCACCTGGGCGGCGACCATGGCGGCCGCCTCGGGAATCACGGGGTTGACCTTGCCCGGCATGATCGACGACCCCGGTTGCAACGCCGGCAGCTCGATCTCACCCAGGCCCGCCAGCGGACCTGAATTCATCCAGCGCAGGTCGTTGGCGATCTTCATCACGCCGACCGCCAGCGCGCGGAGCTGGCCGGAGAGTTCCACCGGAGCGTCCTGCGCGGCCATCCCCGCGAAATAGTTATCCGCCGATTCGAACCTGACTCCCGTCAACTTCGACAGTTCGGCCGCGACCGTGGGGCCGAACTTCGGGTCGGCATTGATGCCCGTACCCACGGCGCTGCCGCCTTGCGGCAAGCGCCGGGTGCGCTTGAGCGTGTCCGTGATGCGTTCGGCCGCGTCGCCCATCTGCGCCGACCAGCCGGACAGTTCCTGGCCGAAGGTGATCGGCATCGCGTCCATCAGATGGGTGCGCCCCGTCTTGACGACCTTCTTCAATTCCCTGGCGCGGGCGTCGATCGTCTTGCGCAGGTGCTTGAGGGCCGGCAGCAACTTCTCGCTCGTGGCCAGCGTGGCGCTCACCAGGATGGCGGTGGGAATCACGTCGTTGGAGCTCTGCCCGGCGTTCACATGATCGTTCGGATGCACCTTGCTGCCTGCGGCCTCGGCGAGGTGGGCGATCACCTCGTTGGCGTTCATGTTGGAACTGGTGCCCGAGCCGGTCTGGAAGACATCGATGGGGAAGTGTTCGTCGACCTCGCCGGCGGCGACCTTTCCGGCCGCGGCGCGGATGGCCTTGGCCGAGGCCTTGTCCAGGTGGCCGAGCTTGACGTTGGCTTCGGCCGCGGCCGACTTGATGAGGCCGAGCGCCCGGATGAATTCGCGCGGCATGGTCAGCCCGGACACGGGGAAGTTATCGACCGCGCGCTGGGTCTGCGCGCCATAGAGCGCCTTGGCCGGTACCTTCAACTCGCCCATGCTGTCGCGTTCTGTGCGGAACTTGCTCATGCGGGAACTCCGGTGGGGGACTTGCATACAGTAAGGCCGCATCGGGTCGTTTTGTAGGATGGGGGCGTGCCTTCCCGCTGCCTTGCTACCCAGCCGGCTTGGTGGGAGCCGACCCTGTCGGCCATGGGGCGCTATAATCGCCGGCTGCACCCGCCACGCCTCCAGGAACGACCATGTCCCACGCCACGCTGACCGCCCTCTCGCCCCTGGACGGCCGCTATGCCGCGAAAGTGGGTTCGCTGCGCCCGATCTTCAGCGAGTTCGGCCTGATGCATCGCCGGGTGCACGTGGAAATCCACTGGCTGCTGGCCCTCGCCGCGCACCCCGGCATCGTCGAACTGCCTGCCTTTCCCGCCGGGGCGGTCACGCGCCTGCTGGCCATCGCCGACGACTTCTCGGTGGAAGACGGCGAACGGATCAAGACGATCGAAGCCACCACGAACCACGACGTCAAGGCGGTCGAATACTTCATCAAGGAAAAGATCGGCAACGACCCCGCCCTCGCCCAGGCCAAGGAGTTCGTCCACTTCGCCTGCACCAGCGAGGACATCAACAACCTCGCCTACTCGCTGATGTTGCGCGATGCGCGCGAATCGGTGCTGCTCCCCGCGCTGGACCAGGTCATCGCGACGCTTCGCGCCCTCGCCCACCAGCACGCGGGCCTGTCGCTGCTGTCGCGTACGCACGGCCAGACCGCCTCGCCCAGCACCATGGGCAAGGAGATCGCCAACGTGGTCGCCCGCCTGGAGCGCCAGCGCCGCCAGCTCGTCGCCATCGAGATCCCGGGCAAGATCAACGGTGCGGTCGGCAACTACAACGCGCACGTCATCTCGTATCCCGGCGTGGACTGGCCCGCGCTCGCGGCCGGTTTCGTCGACGGCCTGGGCCTGGTCTTCAATCCGTACACCACGCAGATCGAACCGCACGACGGCATCGCCGAGTTCGCCGACGTGCTGCGCCGGATCAACATCATCCTCATCGACCTCGCCCGCGACGTCTGGGGCTACATTTCGCTGGGCTATTTCCGCCAGGCGCTGAAAGCGGGCGAAGTCGGTTCCTCGACCATGCCGCACAAGATCAACCCGATCGATTTCGAGAACGCCGAAGGCAACTTCGGCCTGGCCAACGCCCTGCTCGGCCACTTCGCGGAAAAGCTGCCGATCAGCCGCTGGCAGCGCGACCTCACCGACTCCACCGTGCTGCGCGCCCTGGGCACCGCCTTCGGCCATTCGCTGGTCGCGCTGGAATCGCTGATGAAGGGACTGGGCAAGCTCAACGTCAACGCCGAACGCATCGCCGCCGACCTCGACGCCAGCTGGGAAGTGCTCGCCGAAGCCGTGCAGACGGTGATGCGCCGCTTCGGCCTGCCGGAACCCTACGAGCAACTCAAGGCGCTGACGCGCGGCCAGGGCATCACGAAGGATTCGATGCGCGCCTTCATCGATGGCCTCGACCTCCCGGCCGACGCCAAGAAAGCACTCGCCGAATTGACGCCCGCGTCGTACATCGGCCTGGCCGACAAGCTCGCCCGGGCTATCTGATCAGCCAGGCATTCCGGCAAGGATAGAGATAAGCCTGGTGGGAGCCGACCTTGTCGGCGATGGGTTCTTGCCTCGACCTGGCCCGCTGCCGCGGGATCGCCGACAAGGTCGGCTCCCACCAGGCAACAGCATCGCCGGCAGGGTCGGCTCCCACCAGGGCATGGCCATCAGGGGATGCCACCGGGGTCGGGTTGCAGCCATTACAATGCCGCGCATGGCCATCCAGATCCCCACCCGCAAGCCCCTCCCTATCGAAGTGCGCGGTAGCGCCAGCCAGCCGCTCGGCATGAGCGCCACGCAGTTCCTGCGCGATTACTGGCAGAAGCGCCCGCTACTCATCCGCAACGCCTTTCCGGATTTCCAGGCGCCGATCGAACCCGACGACCTCGCCGGCCTCGCCTGCGAGGAAGGCGTGCTCGCCCGCCTCATCGTCCACGACGAGAAACGCGATCGCTGGACGGTGAAGAACGGACCGTTCGAGGAAGCTGAATTCGGCAAGACGCCCAAGCGCGACTGGACCCTGCTGGTCCAGGACGTCGACAAATGGGATGCCGACGTGGCCGCCCTGCTCGATCACTTCGCCTTCCTGCCGAGCTGGCGCCTCGACGACATCATGATTTCCTATGCCGAGGATGGCGGCGGCGTCGGCGCCCATGTCGACCAATACGACGTCTTCCTGCTGCAAGGCATCGGCGAGCGCCACTGGGCGATCAGCGACGATCCGGACGCACCGCTCGACTTCCGCAACGACGTGGAACTCAAGCAGCTGCAAGTGTTCGAGCCGACCCACGAATGGCTGCTCGGCCCGGGAGACATGCTTTACCTGCCGCCCGGCGTGCCCCACGACGGCGTGGCCATCGGTAACTGCATGACGATCTCGATCGGCATGCGCGCGCCCTCGCAGGCCGAATTGACCGGCGACCTCGCCGACTTCCTCGCCGAACGGATGCCGGAGGAACTGCGCTATGCCGACCCCGACCTCGTCCCGGCGAAGCGCGCCGGCGAGATCGACACCGCCGCATTGAACCGCCTGCGCCAGGCCCTGCCCTTCGCGGCGGCACTCGACCGCGACCTGCTGGCCGACTGGTTCGGCCGTTTCATCACCCGCTATCGCAACGCCCAGGTCGCCGCCGCGCCGCCGAAGGCCACCACCGAAGCCGCCTTCGACAAGGCCCTCGACGGGGGCGCGACCCTGGTCCGCCACCCCTATGCCCGGATCGCCTGGGTCAAGGGGAAGAAGGACGCCACCCTCTTCGTCAGCGGTAACGCCTATGAATGCCCGGCGGCGCTGGCCGAACGCCTGGCCGCCGAGCGCGAAGTCGCCTTCGACCGCCTTCCTTCGGCGATGGAAAAACAGGTGCTGCTCGCCCTGGTCAACGAGGGCCAGCTCGGCGTGCGCAAGGGCCGGCGCCGATGAACGGCGGGGCGGACCCGATCCTGGCGGCGGAAGACCGTGCCGGTCTCGAAGCCGCCCACCTGCGCCTGCTGGCCGGCGCACGCCACCGGATCTCGATCTACCTGCCCCTGCTGGAACCTGGCGTGCTCGACAGCGACCCCGTGCACGCCGAACTGCGCCGGGTAGCCACCAGCGGCCGGCAGGCGCAGATCCGCATCCTCACCCACGACGCCGAGCGTGGGCATCGCGATGGTCACCGTCTGCTCGCCCTCGCCCAGCGCCTTCCCACGGCGATCGCTGTCCGCGTGCCCACCGAGGAGGCCCATCTGCGCTACGGATCGGCCTTCACCACCGATCACGCCGGTAGCTTTCTGTTCAGGCCCGTGGCCGGGCGCTTCGAGGCGAGGGGCGCCCTCGACGAACCGGGTGAGACCTCTCGTCTTACGGCGTATTTCGACGAAGTCTGGGAGCGGGCCGAGCCGGCCTGGCAGATAAGACCACTCGGGATCTGACCTTCGCCGCAAGCGCATGAATGGGTTGGCGCAGCGCAGCAGCCCGGGGCTATAATTAACGGATTCTTATGCCGCAGGCGCTCCCCACATGCCGCGCGGCAGCCCGTCCTTTTCGTGTGTGCCGGTGGTGACGTGAGCGCAAACCTGATCCGCGAGTTTTCCGAATCCTCCCAACTCGCCGGCGGAAACGCCGATTACGTAGAGCAAGTCTACGAAGCCTGGCTAGCCGATCCCGGCTCCGTCCCGGCCGAATGGGACGGGTATTTCAAATCCTTCAAGGGCCGCGAGGCCGGTGATATCGCCCATTCCGGCGCCATCGCCCGCATCGAGGCGGCGCAGAAGCAGCGCCGCACCGCGGCCGCCGCGCCCGCTGCCGGCTCCGCCGACAACGCCTACGCCCAGAAACAGGCCGGGGTACTCCGCCTGCTCACGGCCTACCGCTCGCGCGGTCACATCGCCGCCCAGCTCGATCCGCTCGGCCTGACCGTTCCGGATATCGACACGCCCGACCTCGGCCTCGCCTTCCACGGCCTGTCCGACGCCGACCTCGACACCGAATTCGACGCGGGCACCTTCGCCGGCGGTGGCCAGCGCATGAAGCTGCGTGACCTGCTCGCGAAGCTGAAGCACATCTACACCGGCACCATCGGTGCCGAGTTCATGTACATCTCCGATTACGACCAGCGCGCCTGGATCTATTCGCGGCTGGAAAAGGCCGCGGGGTCCGCGGGGCTGCAGAAGGCCGCCAAGGTCCGCGTGCTGGAGGCGCTCACCGCCGCCGAGGGCCTGGAACGCTACCTGCACACCAAGTACGTCGGCCAGAAGCGCTTCTCGCTCGAAGGCGGCGACAGCCTCATCCCGATGGTCGACGACGTGGTCCGCGCGGCCGGCGACAACGGCGTGAAGGAACTCGTCATCGGCATGGCCCATCGCGGCCGCCTCAACGTGCTGGTGAACATCCTCGGCAAGGCGCCCTCGCAGCTCTTCAACGAGTTCGAAGGCAAGTTCGAGCACGACGACAGCCCGATCCATTCCGGCGACGTGAAGTACCACATGGGCTTCTCCGCCGACGTCAAGACGCCGAACGGCGGCGTGCACGTCGCGCTCGCCTTCAACCCGTCGCACCTGGAAATCGTCAACCCCGTGGTCGCCGGTTCCGTGCACGCGCGCCAGTCGCGACGCCGCGACACCGCCCGCGACAAGTCGATCGCCGTGCTGATCCATGGCGACGCCGCCTTCGCGGGCCAGGGCGTCAACATGGAACTCATGCAGATGTCGCAGGCCCGTGGCTTCGCCATCGGCGGCACGCTGCACATGGTGGTCAACAACCAGGTCGGCTTCACCACGTCCAAGCGCGAGGACGCCCGTTCCACGCTGTATTGCACCGACCTGGCCAAGATGGTCAACGCGCCGGTGTTCCACGTGAACGGCGACGATCCGGAAGCCGTGATCCAGGTCACCCGCCTGGCCTACGAGTTCCGCAAGCAGTTCAAGAAGGACGTGGTCATCGACCTCGTCTGCTATCGCCGCCACGGCCATAACGAAGCCGACGAGCCGGCCGCGACGCAGCCGCTCATGTACCAGGTCATCCGCAAGCGCCCCACCACGCGCGACCTGTACGCGCAGCAGCTGGTGAAGGAATCGGTCATCGGCGCCGACGACGGCCAGAAGATGCTCGACGATTACCGCGCCCGCCTCGAAAAGGGCGAGCCGCTGATCGCGATCGATCCCAACCCCACCCGCGACATTCCGGTCGACTGGACCCGCTTCCAGAAGAACAAGCTGTCGATGGAAGTGAACACGGGCGTGTCTCGCGACCAGCTGGGCAAGGTACTCGACGTCATCCTCGACGTTCCGTCGGATGTCACGCTTCACCCGCGTGTCGCCAAGATCTACGAAGACCGTCGCAAGATGGCCGCCGGCGAGCTTCCGGGCGACTGGGGCTTCGCGGAGAACCTCGCCTACGGCACGCTGATCGCCGAGGGCAACGATCTTCGCGTGGTCGGCCAGGACGCCGGTCGCGGCACGTTCTTCCATCGCCATGCGGTGCTGCACGACCAGAAGAGCGACGACACCTACATGCCGCTGTCCAGGGTGCGTGCGGACGCCCGTGTCGAAGTCATCGACTCGCTGCTTTCCGAAGAAGCCGTGATGGCCTTCGAGTACGGCGAAGCCACCACCTCGCCGGACCAGCTCACCATCTGGGAAGGCCAGTTCGGCGATTTCGCCAACGGCGCCCAGGTCGTGATCGACCAGTTCATCAGCTCGGGCGAGGCCAAGTGGGACCGCCTCTGCGGCCTCGCGCTGTTTCTCCCGCACGGCTACGAAGGCCAGGGCCCGGAGCATTCCTCCGCCCGCCTGGAGCGCTTCCTGCAACTGTGCGCGCTGGACAACATGCAGGTCTGCGTGCCCACCACGCCGGCGCAGGCCTTCCACATGATCCGCCGCCAGCAGGTGCGCCCCGTGCGCAAGCCGCTGATCGTGATGACGCCGAAGTCGCTGCTGCGCCACAAGCTGGCCGTGTCCTCGCTCGACGAACTGGCCAACGGCAAGTTCCAGTTGGTGATCGGCGAGCACCGCGACCTGCAGCCGAAGAAGGTCAAGCGCGTGGTGCTCTGCTCGGGCAAGGTCTATTACGACCTGCTCGAGGACGCCGAGAAGCGCCAGCTCACCGACGTCGCCATCGTCCGCGTCGAGCAGCTCTATCCGTTCCCGCGCCCGGAAGTGTCGGCCGAACTGGAAAAGTACCCTTCCGCCAAGGAAGTGGTGTGGTGCCAGGAAGAACCGATGAACCAGGGCGCCTGGTTCCAGATCCGTCACCACCTGCAGGCCAGCGTGGGGCCGAAGCACAGCCTGTCCTATGCGGGACGCGCTCGTTCGCCGGCACCGGCCGCGGGTCACCTCAACACCCATGTCGCCGAACAGGCGGCGCTCGTCGAACAGGCGCTGGTCGCGCCGGTCGGCACCGATCACGCAGCGGAGTAAGACAAGCATGTCCATCGAAGTCAAAGTCCCGGTCCTGCCCGAGTCGGTCTCCGACGCGCTCATCGCCACCTGGCACAAGAAAGCCGGTGACGCGGTCAAGCGCGACGAGAACCTGCTCGACCTCGAGACCGACAAGGTCGTCCTCGAAGTCCCGGCGCCGGTCGACGGCGTGTTGAAGGAAATCAAGTTCGAGGAAGGCGCCACGGTCACCAGCAGCCAGGTGATCGCCGTGATCGAGGAAGGCGCCGCCGCTGCCGCGCCCGCCCCGGCCGCCGCGCCCGCCGCCGCCGAAGCGCCGAAGGCCACCAAGGCCGACGCACCGGCCGCACCCAAGGGCGTCGACGAACTCTCCCCCGCCGGCCGCCGCGTCGCCGTGGAAGAAAACATCGACCCGTCCAAGGTCGCCGGCACCGGCCGCGATGGCCGCGTGACGAAGGAAGACCTGGTCAACGCCGGCAAGGGCGGTTCGGCCCCGGCCGCGCCCGCCGCCCCGGCCGCCAAGCCGACCCCCGGTAGCCGCCCGGAAGAGCGCGTGCCGATGACCCGCATCCGCGCCCGCATCGCCGAGCGCCTGATGCAGTCGAAGAACTCCATCGCGATGCTCACCTCGTTCAATGAAGTGAACCTCGCCGAGGTGGTGAAGCTGCGCAAGTCCCTGGGCGAGCAGTTCGAGAAGGCCAACGGCGTCAAGCTCGGCTTCATGAGCTTCTTCGTCAAGGCGGCCACCGAAGCGCTCAAGCGCTACCCGGTGGTCAACGCCTCGGTCGACGGCAACGACATCATCTATCACGGCTACCAGGACATCTCGATCGCCGTGTCGACCGACAAGGGCCTGGTCACGCCGGTGCTGCGCGACGTGCAGGACATGTCCTTCGCCGACGTCGAGAAGGGCATCATCGGTTACGCCAAGAAGGCGCGCGACGGCAAGCTCGGCCTGGACGACCTCCAGGGCGGCACCTTCACCATCACCAACGGCGGCACCTTCGGTTCGCTGCTCTCCACCCCGATCGTGAACCCGCCGCAGAGCGCCATCCTGGGCATGCACACGATCAAGGAGCGCCCGGTGGTCGAGAACGGCCAGGTGATCGCCGCCCCGATGATGTACATCGCGCTGTCGTACGACCACCGCATCATCGATGGCCGCGACGCCGTGCTGTTCCTTGTCGACATCAAGAACCAGCTCGAAAACCCGCAGCGGATGCTGCTCGGCCTGTGATGGCCGGTTGAGCCGAAACGTGAAGGCGGGAGTCGAAAGACTCCCGTTTTCGTGTTCCGCCCCCATATTGGCGGTAGATACCGCAGTGACATCCGGAGCTAAGCAATGAGCGACAAGTTCGACGTCATCGTCATCGGTGCCGGCCCCGCGGGCTATGTGGCCGCGATCCGCGCCGCGCAGCTGGGCCTGAAGACCGCCGTGGTCGACGCCTTCGTCGGCAAGGACGGCAAGGCCGCCCTCGGTGGCACCTGCCTCAACGTGGGTTGCATCCCGTCCAAGGCGCTGCTGGATTCGTCCAAGCAGTTCCACAACCTCACGCACAATTTCAAGGATCACGGCATCACCGCCGAGAACCCGAAGATCGACATCGGCACCTTCATCGGCCGCAAGGACAAGATCGTCAAGCAGTTCACCGGCGGCGTGACGATGCTGTTCAAGGCGAACAAGGTCACCTCGTATTTCGGCAAGGGCAAGCTGCTCAAGGGCAACCAGGTCGAAGTCACGGGCAACGACGGCAGCGTCCAGACCATCTCCGCGACCAACGTCATCCTCGCCTCGGGCTCCGTGCCCATCGAACTGCCCTTCGCGAAGTTCGACGGCAAGCACATCATCGACAACACCGGCGCGCTCGACCTCACCGAGGTGCCCAAGCGCATGGGCGTGATCGGCGCCGGCGTCATCGGCCTCGAGCTTGGCAGCGTGTGGAAGCGCCTCGGTGCCGAAGTGACGGTCCTGGAAGCGCTGCCGAAGTTCCTCGCCGTGGCCGACCAGGATATCGCCAAGCTGGCGGCACGCGAGTTCGCCAAGCAGGGCCTCGACATCAAGGTCAACGCCAAGGTCACCTCCGCCGAGGTCAAGGGCGACGAAGTCCACGTCGGCTACACCGACAAGGACGGCAACGCGCAGTCGCTGGTCGTCGACAAGTTGCTGGTGGCCGTGGGCCGTCGTGCCTATACCGCCGGCTTGCTGGCCGACGACACGGGCGTGAAGCTCGACGAGCGCGGCCGCATCGTCGTCGACGAGCACAACCACACCGGTGTCGATGGCGTCTGGGCGATCGGCGACGCCGTGCGCGGTCCGATGCTCGCGCACAAGGGTTCCGAGGAAGGCGTCATGGTCGCCGAGCTGATCGGCGGCAAGCCGGGCCACGTCAACCTCGACACCGTGCCCTGGGTCATCTACACCGAGCCGGAAATCGCCTGGGTCGGCAAGACCGAAGAGCAGTTGAAGGAAGAAGGCATCCCTTACCGCACGGGGTCCTTCCCGTTCGCCGCCAACGGCCGTGCCGTGGCGATGAACGAAGGCATCGGCCAGGTGAAGATGATCGCCCACGCCGAAACCGATCGCATCCTCGGCGTGCACATGGTCGGCCCGGTCGTTTCCGAACTGATCCACGAATGCGTCGTGGCGATGGAATTCAAGGGCTCGTCGGAAGACCTCGCCCGCATCGTCCACGCCCATCCGGCGCTGTCGGAAGTGGTGCACGAGGCGGCCCTGTCGGTCGACAAGCGCGCCATCCACAAGGGCAACTGATCGTTCCCATGTGTCACCGGAGCCCGCCCCTGCCGCAACGCATGGGCGGGCTTCGTCGTTTCAGGGAACGTGGAGAACTTGAATATGCGTGAGATCACCTCCCTTTGCGTCTACTGCGGTTCCAGCAGCGGTTCGCATCCGGAATACACCGAAGCCGCCAGGGCCTTTGGCACGCGGCTGGCGAAAGAAGGCATCGCGCTCGTCTACGGCGGAGGCAAGGTCGGGCTGATGGGCGCCGTCGCCGATGCCACGCTCGCCGCCGGTGGACGTGTCATCGGCGTCATTCCGCGCCAGCTGGTCGAGAAGGAAGTCGCCCATACCGGACTGTCGGAGTTGCAGGTCGTCGAGACCATGCACCAGCGCAAGACGCGCATGTACGAGATCGCCGACGCCTTCGTGGCCCTGCCCGGTGGTTTCGGCACGATGGACGAGATGTTCGAGATGCTCACCTGGGCGCAACTCGGCCTGCATAGCTATCCCTGCGCCTTCCTCGACGTGCGTGGCTTCTACCGTGGCCTGTCCGCGAGCATGGACCACATGGTCGCGGAAGGCTTCGTCAAGCAGAACCAGCGCGAGCAGGTGTGGTTCGGGGACGACATCGATCAGCTGTTCGACTGGATGAAGCGCTACGAATCCACCTACACGCCGAAGTGGATCACGGGTACGTCTGTCGATAGCATCGACTGATCGCTTCCGCCCAAGGACACACGCATGACGAATTTCCGCGCGTTCCGCATCCACCAGGACGGCACCGGTTATCGCGCCGGCATCGAAACCATGGACACCGATGCCCTCGCCCCGGGCGAGGTCCTGGTCAAGGCCGAATGGTCGTCCGTGAATTACAAGGACGCCTTGGCCGGCACCGGCAAAGGCAAGATCTTGCGAAAGTTCCCCTTGAACGGCGGTATCGACGTGTCGGGCACCGTGGTCGCGTCGACCAGCCCGGCGTTCAAGGAAGGCGACAAGGTGCTCGCCACCGGCAGCGGCCTCTCTGAGACCCGCGACGGCGGCTATGGCGAATACGTACGCCTGCCCGCCGAATGGACGGTCGCCCTGCCCGCCTCGCTCACAACGCGCGAGGCGATGATCATCGGCACGGCCGGCTTCACCGCCGCGCTGGCGCTCCTTCGCATGACCGACAACCGGCAGACGCCCGCGCTAGGCCCGATCGCCATCACTGGCGCCACGGGCGGCGTGGGCATGCTCGGCATCGACATCTTCAGCCGCGCCGGCTACGAGGTGCACGCCATCAGTGGCAAGGCCGACCGCTTCGATTTCCTGCGCATGCTCGGTGCCAGCGAATGCGTCGACCGCCACCAGCTCGCTTTCAGCGGCAAACCGATGGATTCCGCGACATACGGCGGCATGCTCGACAATGTCGGCGGCAAGACACTGGCGGGCTTCCTGCCGCTGATCGCTCCCTACGGCAACGCCGCCATCTGCGGCCTGGCGGGGAGTCCGGAGCTGTCGACCACGGTGATGCCCTTCATCATCCGCGGCGTGAGCGTGCTGGGCGTGGCCTCGGCGGGCACCGCGCGTGACATTCGCGACGAGGTGTGGAACCGACTCTCCGGCGAGTGGAGGCCAGGCCACCTCGACGCCATCTGCACGAAGGAAGTGGCACTGGAGGATGTGGCCAGCGTCTTCGGCACGATGCTCGAAGGTGGCTCGTTCGGCCGCACCGTCGTTCGTATCGGCGGATAACCACCCTATGGAGCGGCAATCTGCGCTCCCACCATTGATACCCGCGCGGCGGCCGGTAGAATGGCCCCTCGCCAGAGGCGCCACGCGCGACGTTTTTTCGTCACAGCGGGTCCGAGACGCCAGCCGGGACGGCCGGTGTCACCAAAGAGAACACATCGGGCATCGGCCCGGGGGAAAGTGAATGGCTCGTATCCTGATCGTCGACGATTCGCCGTCTCAGTTGCTTGGCATCAAGCGCATCGTCGAGAAACTGGGCCATGAGGCCATCACCGCCGAAGATGGCGCCCAGGGCGTCGAGGTGGCCAAGCGCGAAATTCCCGACCTGATCCTCATGGACGTGGTCATGCCGAACCTCAACGGTTTCCAGGCTACCCGCACGATCAGCAAGGAAGACACCACCAAGCACATCCCGATCATCCTGGTGACCACGAAGGACCAGGATACGGACAAGGTGTGGGGCCTGCGCCAGGGTGCGAAGGCCTATGTGGTGAAGCCGATCAAGGAAGAGGAACTGGTCGCGGCGCTTAAGGAGCATTTGCCGGGCTGAGGGGTTTCAGGGCCTGGGGCGAGGCATCGCCGACAGGGTCGGCTCCCACCGAGGCTCTGCGGAAATCGCCGCTGAAGCGGCTCCCACAAAGAGCCTCGGCCGGCCGGGTGGGAGCCACTTCTGCGGGCTGGGTGGGGAGCCACTTTAGCGGGCCGGTGGGAGCCACTTCTGCGGGCCGGATGGGGCGCCACTTTAGCGGGCCGGGTGGGAGCCGCTTCAGCGGCGATCCGCGCGCAGCGCGGCCAGGTTTCCTGAACTTCCAGCCGTTCCCTCCCCTTTTGCCTCACCCCCGCCGCGGATCGAACCCCGCGAACGCGTCCTTGAACTCCGCGTACGCCGCCTGTTCCTCATGGGTCTCGGGCACCGGCACGCGGATTTCCAGCACGACGATCTGGTCGCCCGGTTCCGAACCCGGCAAGCCACGTCCCTTCAACCGCAACTTTCGCCCCGACTGCGAGCCCGCCGGGATACGCAGGTCGACGTGCCCACCGAGTGTCGGCACGGGCACGGTAGCCCCCAGCGCGGCCTCCCAGGGCGTGATCGGCAGGACGTGGGTCACCGTGCGTCCATCCAGCCGGAAGCGTGCGTCGTCCCGGATGGCGATCTCAAGCAGCAGGTCGCCCGAGGGGCCCCCGGACGAGCCGGGATGTCCCTGCCCGGCAAGCCGGATGGTCTGGCCGGACGTGATGCCAGCGGGAATCTTCACCTCGAGCACGCGTTCGCCGCCCGAGGAGTCGTTGAGCACCACGCGCGTCTTGCCGCCGTTGTAGGCGGTTTGCAGGTCGGTCTCGATCCTGGCCTGGATATCGCGCCCGCGGCGCGCCTGCGGCTGGTGGCCACGAGCACGACCGCCGCCACCGAACAGGCTCTCGAAGAAATCGCTGAAATCGCCGCCACCGCGACCACCCATGTCGCCGAAGTCGAAGCCGTTGCCCTGCTGGCCCCAGCCCGGCGGCGGACGGAACTGCTCGCCCTGGCGGTATCCGCCGGCGCGCAGCTGGTCGTAGGCGCGGCGCTTCTCGGGATCTTTCAGGGCCTCGTTGGCCTCGTTGACCGCCTTGAACTTCTCTTCGGCACCGGCTTCCTTGTTCTTGTCGGGGTGGTACTTGCGGGCAAGCTTGCGGTACGCGGCCTTGATCTCCGCGTCGGTCGCGTCGGGCTTGACCCCCAATGTCTCGTAGTAATCCTTGAACTCCACAGGCTCTCCCGGGCTTGTGTCGAAAACCAAAAACGAAGCACCCGTGGCGGACAGGGTCCGCCACGGGCCAGACAGCTAAGCTTAGGCCGTTTTAGCCCGCAGCGTTAATGGCGATGCGACGCGGGGCGCTTTGCGCCTTCTTCGGAATCGCGATCTCCAGCACGCCATGGGCACCCGACGCGGTGATCCCGTCGGCATCGGCGCTCTCGGGGAGCGTGAAGCTGCGCTTGAACGCACCGGCCGCACGTTCCACGCGGCTGAACTTACCCTCGGCCTCGCTGGCGAACGCCTTCCGCTCACCCTTGATGCTGAGCACGTTCTTGTCCATCTGGATCTCGATATCGGCAGGGTCCACGCCCGGCACGTCGGCCAGGATCAGGAAACGCCCGTCCTCTTCACGGATGTCCACGCGCGGCGCCCAGGCGCTGGAAACGGTGCTGGCCGGCACGGCGATATCGCCGCCGAAGAAATGCTCGAACACGTTGCGGACATCGCTGCCGAACACCTGCGCACGGCGAAACGATACCTGACGAAGCTGGTTCATCTGTTTGACTCCAAAGAAGTTTCGGCCCCGTGGCCGTCTGGTGATCAACATATGACCGGCCCGGGGCAATTCAAGAGCGAGGGCGCACCGGTTGCCGTTTCTTCAGCTCGACAAACCTTGACGTACACTCGGCGCTTTCCACTGAAGAGGCAGTCCCATGACTATCGCAGTCGGCGAACGACTTCCGGAAGCGACCCTCGCCATCTTCGAAGATGGCATCAAGACCGTCAGCAGCACCGAGGTTCTCGGCGTGGGCAAGGTCGTGCTTTTCGCCGTGCCGGGCGCCTTCACGCCCACCTGTTCGAACAAGCATCTGCCGGGTTTCGTGCAGCACATGGAGGACTTCCGCGAGCGCGGGGTCAAGGTCGCCTGCATGTCGGTGAACGACGCCTTCGTGATGCATGCCTGGGGCGAATCGCAAGGCGTGCCGGAGGATCTCCTGATGCTGGCCGATGGCAACGCCACTTTCGCCAAGGCACTGGGCCTGGAGCTCGACGGGACGAAGAACGGCATGGGCATCCGTGCCAAGCGCTTTGCCCTTTACGCCGAGGATGGCGTGGTGAAGGCGATCCAGGTCGAGGCACCGGGCGAGTTCCGCGTGTCGACGGCCGAGGCGATGCTGGAAGCCATCGACGCCTGATATCGCCGACAGGGTCGGCTCCCACGGCTGAAAGGTGTGGGAGCCGCTTCAGCGGCGACGCTCTCCCAGAGACGAGCCACCGCCGGGCAAAGAAAAACCCGCGTCGCCGCGGGTTTTCTTTTTTACGCTTCGCCAGGCTCGGCCGGATCGCCGTCCCCCGTGGGACCGCTCTCGATCGGCGGCATGTCGGCGGCGGCTTCGCCGTCGGGCGTTTCGCCCTCGCCTTCGATCTCTTCCTCGGCCTCCAGGCGAACGACGCCGATCAGCGTCTCGTCCTTCGGCAGCTTGATCAGGGTGACGCCCTGCGTGTTACGGCTGAGCTGGGACACCTCGGAGACACGCGTGCGCACCAGGGTGCCCTGGTCGGAGATCAGCATCAGCTGCTGCGTTTCCGTGACCTGCTCGGCGGCGACAAGGTTGCCGTTGCGCTCGGAGCACTGGATGGCGATGACGCCCTGCGTGCCGCGGCCCTTCTTCGGGAATTCCACGAGTGCCGTGCGCTTGCCGTAGCCACGCGCGGTGGCGGTGAGGATATCGCCCTCTCCCGCCGCCACGATCAGCGACACCACTTCGGCGTCCTCGGCCAGGCGCATGCCACGCACGCCGGTAGCCGTGCGGCCCATGGAACGCACGCTGCCTTCGTCGAAGCGCACCGACTTGCCGTTCGAGGCGAACAACAGCACATCGCTCTCGCCGTCGGTCATCGCCACGTCGACCAGCGCATCGCCCTCTTCGAGATTGATGGCGGCCTTGCCCTTCTGCAACTGGAAGGCGAATTCGGTCAGCGGCGTCTTCTTCACCGTGCCCTTGCGGGTGGCGAAGAACACGAAGCAGTTCGGATCGTAATCGCGCACCGGCAACAGCGCCTGCACCTTCTCACCCTCGCCCAGCGGCAACAGGTTCACGATCGGCTTGCCACGTGCGCCCGGACCGGCCTCCGGCATCTGGTAGACCTTGAGCCAATAGACGCGGCCGGTGCTGGTGAAGGTGAGCAGCGTGTCGTGCGTGTTCACCACCCACAGCTGCTGCACGACGTCCTCGTCCTTCAGCGCCGAGGCCGAGCGGCCCTTGCCGCCGCGCTTCTGCGCACGGTAGAGGCTGGCCGGCTGACGCTTGATGTAACCGGTGTGCGAGAGCGTGACCACCACGTCTTCCGGCGCGATGAGGTCGAGGACGTTGAGGTCCTCCTGCGAATGCTGGATCTCGGTGCGGCGCGCATCGCCGTAGTCGGTGCGGATCTGCTCGAGTTCCTCGCGGATGACTTCGAGCAGGCGGTTCGGGTTCTCGAGGATCTCGATCAGGCCGCGGATCGTGTCGAGGATCTCGCGGTATTCGTCGGAGAGCTTCTCCTGCTCCAGCCCCGTGAGGCGGTGCAGGCGCATCTGCAGGATCTCGGTCGCCTGCGATTCGGACAGCTGATAACCGTCCTCGCGCAGGCCGTCGCGCGGGTCCATGTCTTCCGGACGCGACGCGGCGGCACCGGTGGCGGCGAGCAAGGCCTTCACCAGGCCCGGCTCCCAACGGCGGGCGACCATGCGCTCGCGCGCCTCGGCCGACGACGCGGACGTGCGGATCAACTCGATCATCTCGTCGATGTTGGCGAGCGCGACCGTGAGGCCTTCGAGGATATGCGCACGCTGGCGTGCCTTGCGCAGTTCGAAGATGGTGCGGCGGGTGACCACCTCGCGGCGGTGGCGGATGAAGGCCTCGAGGATGTCCTTGAGGTTCAGCAGCTTCGGCTGGCCATCGAGCAGGGCCACCATGTTGATGCCGAAGGTGACCTGCAACTGGGTCTGCTGGAACAGGTTGTTCAGCACCACGTCGGCCATCGCGTCGCGACGGATCTCGATCACGACGCGCATGCCGTCCTTGTCGGATTCGTCGCGCAGTTCGCTGATGCCCTCGAGCTTCTTTTCCTTGACCAGCTCCGCGATCTTCTCGATCAGGCGGGCCTTGTTCACCTGGTACGGCAACTCGTGGACCAGGATCGTCTCGCGGCCATTGGCCTCGGTCTCGATCTCGGTCCGAGCGCGGACGAGGATGCGGCCGCGGCCGGTGCGATACGCCTCGACGATGCCCGACGAGCCGTTGATGATGCCCGCGGTCGGGAAATCCGGACCCGGGATGTATGTCATCAGGTCGTCGACGCCGAGCGAGGAATCCTCGATCAACGCCAGCGTGGCGTTGATGACCTCGGTCATGTTGTGCGGCGGGATGTTCGTCGCCATGCCCACGGCGATGCCGGCGGAGCCGTTGACGAGCAGGTTCGGCACGCGGGTCGGCAGGACCAGTGGCTCGTGTTCGCTTTCGTCGTAGTTGGGGCCGAAGTCGACGGTTTCCTTGTCGATGTCCGCCATCAGCTCGTGCGTGAGGCGCGCCATGCGCACCTCGGTGTAGCGCATGGCCGCCGCGTTGTCGCCGTCGACCGAACCGAAGTTGCCCTGGCCGTCGACCAGCATGTAGCGCAGCGAGAACGGCTGCGCCATGCGGACGATGGTGTCGTAGACCGACGCGTCGCCATGCGGATGGTACTTACCGATCACGTCACCGACCACGCGGGCCGACTTCTTGTACGGCTTGTTCCAGGCATTGCCCAGTTCGTTCATCGCGAACAGCACGCGGCGATGCACCGGCTTCAGGCCGTCGCGAACATCGGGTAGCGCACGCCCCACGATGACGCTCATCGCGTAGTCGAGATAGCTCTGGCGCATCTCGTCTTCGATGTTGACGCGGATGACTTCTTTGGCGAGTTCTGCCATCAATCGGCTTCCTGGATGTCCGTGAAAATGCCCCCGCCGGCCCTATGTATCGCGCTAGCGCGATGCCGTCGGCTCAACCCAAGGATGATATCACATCGGGCGTGGAAATGACAGCAAAAAACCACGCAAATTCAACGACTTATATCGATGTCCTGGCAGTGCGGAAAAGCACCGCGCGAGCCAGCAGGAAATTCGCGACGGCACCCGCCGCCGAGCCCGCCGCCACGGCCACCGCGGGCCACGCGTGCAAGGCGGGAAACACCTTGAAGGCCAGCACGTAGAGACCGTTGTTGATCACCGCGCCGAGCGCCATCAGGCCCATCCAGTGCAGCCATTCGGCGCGGTGGCCGCGACCGGAATCGCGGTGGGCGAAGGTGTGCGTACGGTTCCACCACCAGGTCACGGTGGCGGCACTGAGGAAGGAAACGACACGCGCGGTGTAGACGTTCCAGCCCGCCAGGCCGACGAGCGATTGCGCGATGCCGGCGTCGACGGCCAGCCCGAGGATGCCGCCGACCGCGAACAGCGCGACCTCGCGGCGCAGCCGTGTCACGGAAACAGGATCCGCATCTGTTCTTCATCGGGCCGCAGGATCACGCCGCGCTCGGTCACGATCGCGTCGATCAGTTCGGCCGGTGTCACGTCGAAGACGGGATTCCATGCATCCGCGCCGTCGATCACCGTACGCGTACCCGAGACCGACAACAATTCCGTGGCGTCGCGCAATTCGATCTCGATATCGGCACCCGTCGCGGTCGCCATGTCCACCGTGGTGGACGGCGCGACGACCATGAACTTCACGCCGTGGTGCCGCGCGGCGATGGCGAGCTGGTAGGTACCGATCTTGTTCGCGGTGTCGCCGTTGGCGGCGATGCGATCGGCGCCGACGATCACCCACTTCACCTTGCCGTCCTTCATCAGGTGCGAGGCCGCCGAATCGGCGATGAGCTTTGCCGGAATGCCGTCGCGCACGAGTTCCCACATCGTGAGCCGCGCGCCCTGCTGCCAGGGACGCGTCTCCCCGGCGTACACCTGCTCGATGTGGCCCGAGGCCACGCCGGCGCGGATCACGCCGAGCGCGGTGCCATAGCCCGCCGTGGCGAGCGAGCCGGTATTGCAATGCGTGAGCACGTGCGAGCCCGGCTCGATGAGCGCGGCGCCCAACTCGCCCATGTGCCGGTTGGCGGCGAGGTCTTCGTCCTGGATCGCCTGGGCTTCACGCTCGAGCGCGGCGGTATCGGCACCTTCGAGGATGCGCAGGTTCATGCGATCCAGCGCCCACATCAGGTTCACCGCGGTGGGACGCGCCGCACGCAGGGTGGACATGGCCGCGGGCAGGTCCACGCCGGCCTTCGCCGCAAGCACCACGCCCCAGGCCGCCGCGATGCCGATGGCCGGCGCACCGCGCACCGCGAGGTCGCGGATGGCCCGCGTGACGTCGTCGGAGGTGGTGCAATCGAACCAGGTCTCCTCGGCGGGGAGACGGCGCTGGTCGAGCAGGCGCAGGCGGTCGCCGTGCCACTGCACGGCACGGATGGAATCGTGGGAGGCGTGGGAGTTCATGCGGTGATTATCGCATGGGGTGCGGCTGTGGGAGGGCCTGTCGCCGACAGGGTCGGCTCCCACCAGATACCCGTCGCCGCTGAAGCGGCTCCCACAACTGAAGCGGTTCTCACACCGTGGACGATGGGTCGCCACGGTAGCCCACCAGCAGGACAGCTGGTGTGGGAGCCGCTTCAGCGGCGATGCTCTTCCAGGTCGCCGTCACGCTGGTTCACGAAGATCAATACGCCCAGCAACGCCATGTAGAACCGGAATGCCCCTTCCTGCCCGTTCCAGACCTTCGACTGCCACATGGCGAACCACTCGCCGCCGACCACCATGAAGCCGAAGAACCAGACAAGGAAACCCAGCGTGCAACCGGCGACCACCCAGCGCTTGGCCGCGTCGAAGCGGGCGCCACTCGCGCGCCGGGCACGCCAGAGCGCAACCGCACCCAGCGACAACAGCACGCACGTCGCACCCTCGGCCGCGATGATGAGTCCGTAGCCGACATGCCACAGGGCCGGGCTGGTGATGGCACGGCCCATCAGCGCGTTCCCCGGGAACGTGGTGTCCATCGACAGCACGTGCCGGACGAAGGCGAAATTCGAACCGTAATCGACCAGATTGTCGTAGGTCACCACGAAGGCGAAGGCGGCGAGCGCCAGGGTGAGCAGGAACTTCGCCAGCCGAACCGTCATCGATCGGCAAGCCATGCGTGGATCGCCGGGGGCACCTGCTTCTGTGCACGTCCTGAGACATAGATGCCGATATGCCCGCCCTGGAAAGCCAGCGCGGTGTAGTCGTCGCTGCTCACGGCCTTGCCCAAGGGAGCCGATGCCGCGGGCGGAACCAGGTGGTCCTGCTCCGCATAGATGTTCAGCACCGGCTGGGTGATGTTCTTGAGATCGACCCGGCGCCCACCGATGCGCGCCTCGCCCTTGATCAGCAGGTTCTTCTGGAAGAAGTCGCGGGCGAACTCCCGGAACGCCTCGCCCGCCTGGTCGGGCGAATCGAAGATCCACTTTTCCATGCGCAGGAAGTTTTCCACTTCCTTCGGGTTGTCGAGGATGTCGACGAGGCCGATGTACTTCTGCTGGTTCAGGCGCAACGGCTTCAACGTGAGATACGCGAAGTTCATCACATCGGCAGGCACGTTGCCGGTCGCGTCGACGAACAGGTCGATGTCCACGTTGCGCGCCCAGTGCGAAAGCATGTTGTCGGGGGTGTGGAAATCCACCGGCGTCACCATGGTAACGAGGTTGCGCACCTTTTCCGGATGCAGCGCCGTGTAGCAGAGCGAGAACACGCCACCCTGGCAGATGCCGAGCAGGTTCACCGCCTCCACGCCATGGCGTTCACGCACCATGTCCACGCAACGGTCGAGGTAGCCGTCGATATAGTCCTCAAGCGTCAGCCAGCGGTCCGCACCGTCCGGATAGCCCCAATCGACCAGGTAGACGTCTTCGCCCTGTTCGAGCAGGTTGCGCACCATCGACCGGTCTTCCTGCAGGTCGATCATCCATGGCGTGTTGACCAGCGCATAGCAGATCAACAAGGGGACCTTCGCCGTGGGTGTTTTCTCGCCCTTGAAATGCCAGAGCGTCAGCTTGTCTTCGGTGTAGACCGCCTCGCGCGGCGTGATACCGAGTTCGATCGGCCCCACCCGCTTGAGTGTCTCCAGGCCGGCCTCCAGCTTGCGCCGGAACGCCTCGACCTCGGCCTGCGCCCGTTCCGGATCGAACGGGAACGAAGACGCGCTCATCGTGTCCTGCCCTTGGCCGTTGCGCCACGCTTGCCTGCCGTCGAGGCGGGCTTCGTCTTCGCCACGGCCTTCATGCCACCGGCGCGATTCGCCGCCGCGGCCACCTTCTTCGCCGTCGCCGCGGGCTTGCTCGTTGGTGCACGGGGCTTGGCCGTCTTTACGTCCTCCCTCGCGCCACGAAGCTCGGCCACCTCGGCCTTCAGGGCGGCGACCTCGGCGGCCAGCCCCTGCATATGGCGCAAGTCGCGGCGAGCGGCCTGCAGGCGCTCACCCAGGCTATCCACTTCCTTGCGCGTGGGCATGCCCGCCTGCACGGCCATCCGCTCGACCTGCCGCTGCTGGAGCACCCGCAGGCGCATTTGCGCATTCACCAGCGCGGCATACACTTCGCGAAACTCCGCCGACAGCGCCGCTTCGGCATAGCTTTCCTCGGCGAGATTCACCCAGCGATCGTAGACCGAGCGCATGGAATCGGCGTCCGTCGGCGGCGCCTGTTCGCGCAACGCCGCGTTCGCCCGCTCGTGCACGCCTTGCAGCAGCGCCTGGTAGCGCCGGTAGTGCCCGGCGTAATCGATCCATGCACGCAGCAGCGCCTGCTGTTCTTCCTGTTGCTCGCGGGTCAGGCCGAAGGCCGGCATCGACAGCGTGTCGTTGGCGGCCCGCGCCCATTCGTCGAAGTCGGGAGGCACGCCGGGCCCGTGGCCGAATGGCGGCATGCCGCCGGTAAAGGCCGCGGCGGGCGCCTCGCCACCGGCGATGGATCGCATCCAATCGCCGAAGCCGCCGAGACCGGCGAAAAGCCGCCCCATGACATCGGTCACCGGCGAACTCTCCGCGGGAGCGGCCTTCGGATCGAGCTGTTTCGCCCAGGCTTCGACGCCCTGGCGGATGAAGGCCTGGTACTGTTCGATGAAGTCGGTCGGTTTGTCTGCCATGCGCGTATGGTACGCCGTCAGAGCGCGATCTCGAACGTCGCCTGTTGGTCGGCCAGGGAACTGCCACCGACCCAGACGGTGTACCGCGTCGGTTCGACCACTTCCTCGCTTTTCGCGTTCCAGAACGACAGCTCGGGAAAGCCTAGCTGGAAGGTCACGCGCCTCGCCTCACCCGGCTGCAAGGCCACGCGCTGGAATCCCTGCAGGCTACGGACCGGCTGTTCGACGCTGGCACCCAGGTTGCGCACGTAGAGCTGCACCACCTCGGTGCCGGCGCGGCGCCCGGTGTTCTTCACCGTGGCGGTCACGGTGACCAGGTCCTTCGCGCTTTTACGGTTCGCTTCCGCCAACGGCACGCGAGAGCGCGACACCTGCACGTCCGAATAGCCGAACGTGGTGTAGGACAGGCCATGGCCGAAGGCATACAGCGCATCGTTCGGCACGTCGATGTAGCGCGAGATGAAGGCCGTGCCGTGCGATGGCGGCTTCGACAGATCCGCATCGCCCGGCGGACGGCCGGTCGGGAACTGGTTGTAGTAGAGCGGTTCCTGGCCCACCGCTCGCGGGAAGCTCATCGTCAGCTTGCCGCTGGGCGCGACGTCGCCGAACAGCACCTCCGCCACCGCGTTGCCAGCCTCCGTCCCGGGGAACCACATCGCCATGATCGCGGGGACGTTCCGGTCGGCCCAGTCGAGCACGAGGGGACGGCCCGAGAACACCAGCAGCACCACGGGCTTTCCCGTCGCGACGATCCGTTGGAGCAAGGCCTGTTGATTGCCGGGAAGATCCAGGTGCGCGCGCGAACCGGCTTCGCCACTCATGCGCGACGACTCGCCCAGCGCCATCACCACCACATCGGCCTTGGCCGCCGCGTTCATGGCCTCGGCGAAGCCCGCTTCGGAATCCGTCTCGATGTCGGTGCCCTTCGCGTACAGCAGTTCACCGCCTTGTTTCTTCATGCGCGCCGCCAGCCCGCCACGCAGCGTGACCACGTCGGGGAAGTGCTGGGCGCCACCCCAGGCTCCCTGCATCTCGCTGGCCGCATCGGCGAGCGGGCCGATCAGCGCCAGTGTCTTCACGCGACGGTCGAGCGGAAGCACGGGCGCCGAGCCCTGCCCCCCATTCTTGAGCAGCACGAACGATTCCTCGGCGGCACGCCGCACGAGGGGGCGATGCGCGTCGATGGCCCGCACCACCTCGGTGCCGCGGGCATAGGGGTGCTCGAACAATCCCAGCGCGAACTTCACCCGCAGCACCCGCCTTACGGCTTCGTCCACGGTCGCCATCGACAGCTTGCCTTCCTCCAGCAGCTTCGGAATCTGGGTGTCGTAGAAGTGGCTCATCATGTCCACCTCCACGCCGGCTTGCAGCGCCTTTCGGGTCGCCGTGGCGGCGTCCAACGCGATGCCATGATGGGTCAATTCCATCACGGCGGTGAAGTCGCTCACCACGAAACCATCGAAGCCCCATTCCTTGCGCAGGATGTCCGTCATCAGATACGGACTGGCGGTGGCAGGCACGCCATTGAGCGCATTGAAGGCACTCATCATCGTCGCCGCGCCGGCTTCGACAGCCGCCCGGTACGGCGGCAGGTATACCTGGCGCAAACGGACGTCCGACATGTCCGTCGTGTTGTATTCACGACCTGCCTCGGCCGCGCCATACGCCGCGAAATGCTTGACCGATGCCGCCACGCTTTCCGGGTCCGCCAGGCTCGTTCCCTGGTATCCACGAATGTAGGCGCGCGCCATGGCCGCGCCCAGGTAGGCATCTTCTCCCGCGCCTTCGGTCGAACGCCCCCACCGCGCGTCACGCGAGATGTCGACCATCGGCGAGTAGAACCATTTCACGCCGCCGGTGGTCGCCTCCACGGCGGCCATATGCGAAAGCTCCTGCACCAGGGCCGGGTCCCACGTCGCGGACAGACCGAGGGGAACGGGATAGATGGTGCGGTACCCATGGATGATGTCGGCCCCGAACAGCAGGGGAATACCCAGGCGGCTACCAAGCGCCGCCTCCTGGAACGGCCGGGTCTTCGCGGCACCGACGACGTTGAGCATCGAGCCCAACTCGCCCTTCCGCGCCAGCGCCATCGCGTCGACTTGTGTGAGCGTCTCCGGATTGACGGCAACCGCATCGCCGTCGGCAGGCGTAGCCGCGCCGCTCGCACCGTACTGCACGAGTTGGCCGATCTTCTCGGCCAGGGTCATCCGCGCCAGCAGCGCATCCACCTTCCGCTCGATCTCCGGCGAAACCAGCTGCGTGTTCGAGGCCGGAACGGCAGCGGCATCACCGGCCGATGTCGCGCATGCGGCGCCGGCCAGGACTAACGATGCGCCGAGCGAGAGCATGCGCGTGGACAGGCGGGGACGGGATCGGAAGCTCATGCATTCTCCGGGGAGGCGTCGCCAGCTTTCAGCGACGGGGATGACCCCCGGAATGTAAACGTTTGCAGCTGTTCCGGTAAACCTTGCTGGCTCGGCTTCGCCATCGTGTTGATTGTTGCGTCGAGGCAGGGGGAGGCGTCGGGTGCCATTCTCGTTCGCTAAGTCCTCGTCCGGCCTTCGCCTCCCTGCGGAATCGCTCTGAGAACGGCACCCGACGCCTCCCCTCCCGACGGGTACGGCGAATTGTGGGAAGAGCGGGTAGCGTCGCGGGTGCATACGATTACTTATTCACGCTGTTTCGCGTCGCGTCGTGAACGAGCGTAGCGTCGACGGTGGTTGATATCGTCAATCGACGCGGCGTCCAGGTTGGCTGCGTCGGCGACAGCACTTTTCGAGAAATGCGGTCTCGCGTTTTTGCATTGCGCTTTTCGCCCTACGCCTTTGCATTGCTCTCCCCGGAGTCCCCGTGTGATCGGAGGGGAGTCGGGGGCTGCCGTTCTCGGAGCGATTCCGCAGGGAGGCGAAGGCCGGACGAGGACTTAGCGACGAGAATGGCAGCCCGCGACTCCCCTTCCTCGACACAACATCAACACGATCGCGCAGCCGAGCGCCCCATAGCCAGCACAAAAAAACCCGGCATCTTGCGATGCCGGGTCTTGGTTCAACGCTGAAAGCCAGGGATCAGCCGGTGACGTTTTCGTCTTCGGTGACGGCCTTCATCGACAGGCGGATACGGCCCTGCTTGTCGACTTCCAGGACCTTGACCTTGACCAGGTCGCCTTCCTTGAGCTTGTCGGAGACCTTCTCGACGCGCTCGCTGGAGATCTGCGACACGTGGACCAGACCATCCTTGCCCGGCATGATCGTGACGAACGCGCCGAAGTCCATCAGCTTGGCGACCTTGCCCTCGTAGATGCGGCCCGGCTCGACGTCGGACACGATCTGTTCGATGCGCTTGCGCGCGGCTTCGGCGGCTTCGCGGTTGACCGATGCGATCACGACATTGCCATCGTCGGTGATGTCGATGGTGGTGCCGGTCTCTTCCGTGATCGAACGGATGGTGGCGCCACCCTTGCCGATCACTTCGCGGATCTTGTCCGGGTGGATCTTGATCGTCAGCAGGCGCGGCGCGAACTCGCTCATTTCCGAACGGGCCGTGCTCATCACCTTGGCCATCTCGCCGAGAATGTGCACGCGACCGCGCTTGGCCTGGGCCAGCGCCGTACGCATGATTTCCTCGGTGATGCCTTCGATCTTGATGTCCATCTGCAGCGCGGACACGCCATCGGCGGTACCGGCCACCTTGAAGTCCATGTCGCCGAGGTGGTCTTCGTCACCCAGGATGTCGGAGAGCACGACGAAGTCGTCGCCTTCCTTCACCAGGCCCATCGCGATACCGGCGACCGGCGACTTCAGCGGAACGCCCGCGTCCATCATGGCCAGCGAGGAACCGCAGACCGAGGCCATCGACGAGGAGCCGTTCGACTCGGTGATTTCCGAGACGACGCGAACGACGTACGGGAACTCTTCGATCGTCGGCTTGACGGCCTGCACGCCGCGCTTGGCGAGGCGGCCGTGGCCGACCTCGCGACGCTTCGGGCTGCCGACGCGGCCGGTTTCGCCCACCGAGAACGGAGGGAAGTTGTAGTGGAACAGGAACGTGTCCTTCCACTCGCCTTCCGGCGCGTCGATGATCTGCGAATCGCGGGTGGTGCCGAGCGTGGCGACGACCAGGGCCTGCGTTTCGCCGCGGGTGAACAGCGCGGAACCGTGCGTGCGCGGCAGGACGCCGACGCGCACCGAGATCGGGCGGATGTCGTCGAGCTGGCGGCCGTCGATACGGACCTTGGTGGACAGCACGCCGTCGCGCAGGGTGCGGTACTCGACCTCACCGAAGGCGGCGCCGATGTCGCCATCGGTCCAGCCGTTGGCTTCGGACTGGGCGGCGAGCGCGGCCTTCACCTCGGTCTTCAGCGCGCTGATGACATCACGGCGGGCCAGCTTGTCGCGGATCTGGAAGGCTTCGGCGAAACGGTTGCCGACGACGGCCTTGACGGCGTCGTACAACGCCGTCTTGGCGGCCGGGGCTTCCCACTTGAACGTCTTCACGCCGGCTTCGGCGACGAAGGCGTTGATCGTGTCGATGGCGGCCTGCATCTGCTGGTGGCCGAAGACCACCGCGCCGAGCATGACGTCTTCGCTGAGCAGCTTGGCTTCCGATTCCACCATCAGCACGGCCTTGGCCGTACCGGCGACGACGAGGTCGAGGTCGGAGGTCTTCAGCTGGGTGGCCGTCGGGTTCAGGATGTACTGGCCGTTGGCGTAACCGACGCGGGCGGCACCGATCGGACCCTTGAAGGGCACGCCGGCAAGCGTCATGGCGGCCGAAGCGCCGATCAACGCCGGGATGTCGCCGTCGACTTCCGGGTTCAGCGACACGACCTGTGCGATGACCTGGATCTCGTTGCGGAACTCTTCCGGGAATAGCGGACGAAGCGGGCGATCGATGAGGCGCGAGGTCAGCGTCTCCTTCTCGGTCGGACGGCCTTCACGCTTGAAGAAGCCACCCGGGATGCGACCCGCGGAGTAGAACTTCTCCATGTAGTCGACCGTGAGGGGGAAGAAGTCCTGGCCCTCGCGTGCCTTGGGGGCCGCGACGACCGTCACCAGGACGACCGTGCCGCCCATGCTGACCATGACCGCACCGGAGGCCTGCCGGGCGATTTCGCCCGTCTCCAGTGTGACTTCGTGACTACCGTACTGGAATGACTTGGTTACTTTCGCCACTTCGATCTCTCCTCGTCCTGTTCCGGTGGTTTAGCGGCGCAGGCCGAGGCGTTCGATCAGGGTCTGGTAGCGAGCGAGGTCGCTCTTCTTGAGGTAGGCCAGCAGCGTCTTGCGCTTGTTGACCATCTTCAGCAGGCCACGACGCGAGTGGTGGTCCTGCTTGTGCGCCTGGAAGTGATCCTGCAGCGCGGTGATGTTCGCGGACAGCAGCGCGACCTGGACTTCGGTCGAGCCGGTGTCGTTTTCCTTGCGACCGTAGTCCTTGATGATCTGGCTGGTCTGTTCGACGGTGAGCGACATGTGTATCGATTCCTTAAAAGCGGGTGCGAGACTTGCGCAACCTCAACGGCTACCGATGAAGTTGCGCAAGCCTCGCTTTTGATGAAAGCCGTTAAACGAGCACGTAATTGTAACGTCCTGCGCGTAGTGGCAACAAGCCCGGTCAGACGGGCGGCAGGTTGAATCCCCTGAGGACGCGAAGGATACCGTCTTCACCGACCTCTCCCAAGACCATCAGGCGCCCGTCGGCACCCCGGACCCCGCATCGGCCCGGGACCGCGCCCTGCCCCAGCGGCACGGGCTGGCCAAATCCCAGCACCCGGGTCTGGTCCGGGTCGAGATCCACCCGGGGAATATGGGCCAGGCCCGCTTCCACGGGCAGGAGACAGGCCTCGAGCTGATCCGGCCCCGTCTCGGCGGCCTCGTGCAACTGCTCGAGCGTGACCATGGCGGGGGCCATGAAGGGCTCGACCCAGAGCCGGCGCAGGCCCGTCAGGTGGGCGCCGCAACCCAGGTTCGCGCCGAAGTCGACCGCCAGGCTGCGCACGTAGGTGCCCGAGCCACACTCGACGAACAGGCGCACGGTGTCGCCCTCGCGACCGAGCACGTCCAGGCGATGGACATCGACCTCGCGGGCGGGAACGTCCACGGCCTCGCCGCGGCGGGCGCGGACATACAGCGGCACGCCATCCTGCTTGATCGCCGAATAGGCCGGCGGGACCTGGACGATGTGGCCGCGCAGGGGCGCCAGGGCGGCTTCGACGGTCGCGTCGGCCAGTGACGGGACCGGACGCGTCTCGACCACCTCGCCTTCCAGGTCGGCCGTGGTGGTGGTGATGCCCAGGCGCACCTCGGCTTCATAGGCCTTGCGTGAACCCAGCAACCAGCCGGCGATCTTGGTGGCTTCGCCGAAGCAGAGCGGCAGCAATCCCGTCGCCAGCGGATCGAGGCTGCCCGTATGCCCACCCTTGGCCGCGCCCACGAGCCGGCGCGCCGTCTGCAAGGCCTGGTTGGAACTCAGGCCCAGCGGCTTGTCGAGCAGGAGGATGCCGTGGATGTCTCGAAAGGTTCGGCGATTCATGAGGGTCGGAAAAGGGGGGCGGTACGTCACGGTTAGGGCGATTCGGCGGCTGGCGGGCCATCGCCGGCATAGCCGGCTCCCACGAGGGCATCGCCGACAGGGTCGGCTCCCACCAGAGCTCGCCGAGATCCCAAAGCCATGGCTTTGGTGGGAGCCGGCTATGCCGGCGATCCCGCGGCAGCGGGCAATCTTGTCACGGGCACCCTGTCGCCGCTGAGGCGGCTCCCACAGAAGCGGCTCCCACGGGTGAAGTGGCTCCCACATGAGCCCATGGACTCGGATATTGTCCGACGACTCAGGTCTCGTCCGACGACTCGGGTTCGGCCGGGGGAACCGGGTTCTCGCGCAACAGGCGTTCGATCCGTTCGCCGGTATCGACGGACTCGTCGTACTTGAACTTCAACTCGGGCACGCGGCGGAGGCGCATGGAACGCGACAGGGAGCGGCGGAATTCCGGGGCCAGTTCCTTCAGCGCCTTCACCGCCACGACCGACTGCTCGGGCATCAGCGCGGTCACCCACACCGTGGCCCAATCCAGGTCCCGGGTCACTTCCACGTCGGACACGCTGACCGACGGCAACGCGTGATCGCGTACCGCGGCATGCACCAGCAGGCCGATCTCGCGCCGGAGTTCGGCGGAGACGCGGTCGGTGCGCTTGAAATCACGGGACGGCATATCCGCCTCCAGTTTTTAGGGGTGCAATAACGAATAAAGCCTCCCCGGCGCATGCCGGGGAGGCGCATTGCCCGCGGTTACAGCGTGCGGGCGACTTCGATGCGCTCGAAGCACTCGATCTGGTCGCCGACCTTCACGTCGTTGTACTGCTTCACGGCGATACCGCATTCCATGCCGTTGCGGACTTCGTCCACCAGCTCCTTGAAGCGGCGGAGCGATTCCAGTTCGCCCTGGAACACGACGACGTTGTCGCGCAGCACGCGGATCGGCTTGGACCGCTTGACGAAGCCCTCGGTGACCATGCAACCCGCCACCGCGCCGAACTTCGACGAACGGAACACGTCGCGGACCTGCGCGATACCGATGATCTCCTCGCGGATTTCCACGCCGAGAAGACCCGACGCCGCCTGCTTCACCTGGTCGATGACGTCGTAGATGATCGAGAAGTAACGGACATCGAGGCCGTTGGTGTCGATCACCTTTCGCGCCGACGCGTCGGCACGGACGTTGAAGCCGATGATCAGCGCCTTGGAGGCCGCCGCCAGGGTGGCTTCCGACTCGGTGATGCCGCCCACGCCGGACGAGATCACGTTCACCTTCACCAGGTCGTTGCCGATCTGGGTGAGCGAATCGCGCAACGCTTCCACCGAACCCTGCACATCGGCCTTGACCAGGATGTTGAGGGTCTGCTGGCCTTCGCCCTGGCCCATCTGGGCCATGATGTCTTCCAGGCGGTTCGACTTCGAGACGAGGCGGTTCTCGCGACGCTTCTGCTGACGCTCGGCGGCCACCTGGCGGGCGAGGCGCTCGTCCTCGACCGCGACGAAGTCGTCACCCGACTCCGGCACGCCGGACAAGCCCAGCACCTGCACGGGAATCGACGGGCCGGCTTCGTTCACCTGCTTGCCGGTCTCGTCCACGAGCGCACGCATGCGGCCGTATTCGATACCGCAGACGACGAAATCGCCCTTCTTCAGCGTGCCCTGCTGGACCAGCACCGTCGCCACCGGGCCGCGGCCACGGTCGAGGCTGGATTCGATCACGACGCCCGAGGCACGGCCATCGGCCACGGCCTTGAGTTCCATGATCTCCGCCTGGATCGAGATCGCGTCGAGCAGCGCTTCGACACCGTCGCCGGTCTTCGCCGAAAGCGGCACGAACGGCGTGTCGCCGCCCCACTCTTCCGGGATGACTTCGAGGTTCGCGAGGCCTTGCTTCACGTTGTCCGGATTGGCGTCGGACTTGTCCATCTTGTTGACCGCGACGATCAACGGCACCTTGGCGGCGCGCGCGTGACGCACGGCTTCCTGCGTCTGCGGCATGACACCGTCGTCCGCGGCGACCACGAGCACCACGATATCCGTGGACTGCGCACCACGTGCGCGCATCGAGGTGAACGCGGCATGGCCCGGGGTATCGAGGAAGGTGATCACGCCACGGCTGGTTTCGACGTGATACGCGCCGATGTGCTGCGTGATGCCACCGGCTTCGCCCGAAGCGACCTTGGTGCGGCGGATGTAATCCAGCAGCGAGGTCTTGCCATGATCGACGTGACCCATGATCGTGACGACCGGCGGACGCGTGACCTTCTCGCCCTCGAGCTCGACGCTCTGGGTGTGCGAGGCCAGCGCGGCTTCGGCATCGTTCTCGGTCGCGCGGACCGGGTTGTGGCCCAGTTCCTCAACGACGAGCGCCGCGGTGTCGTGATCGATCGTCTGGTTGATGGTCGCCATGACGCCCATCTTGAACAGCGCCTTGACTACCTCGGCGCCCTTCACGGCCATCTTCTGCGCGAGTTCGGCGACGAGGTTGTTATCGCCGATCACCACGTCGCGAACCACGGCGACGGTCGGCCGCGTGAAGCCGTGCGGACCGCCCGACGAAGCGCCGCCACGCGGTGCCTCGGCACGGCCCTTGGCCTTGCCGCCACGGCGATTGCCACTGGAACGGCGCGCGCGGTCGGCGTCGGACAGGTGCAGTTCGCCGGCGGCGAAACGCTTGCCACCCGCCTCGCGATCGCGGCCACCGCCACCACCGCCACCACCGCCACCCTGTTTCGGACGCGCGTTGCCACGTGAATCGTTGGCGGCCGCCACCGCGCCCGGTGCAGGGCGGGAAGCGGGCGTCGGTGCCGCGGTACGCGCGGCGGCCGGAGCCGGTGCAGGCGCCGGCGCGGGTGCCGGCGGCGGAACCGGAGCCGGTGCCGGTTTGGCGATCACGCGCTCGCGCTTACGCGGCTCGTGGATGCGCGGCAGGATCATGCCGAGCGAGCGCGTATCGAGCTTGCCCGTCTGGTGGGTCACGCCATCGTCGTTGCCGGACGCGGCGGCTGCCGGTGCGGATGCCTCGACCGCCGCCACCGGAGCGTCCGCGGGAGCCTGTGCCTGCTCGGCGCGTGCACGTTCCGCCGCGGCCTGTTCGGCCTCGGCGTGGCGACGCGCTTCCGCGGCGGCCTCTTCCTGGCGGCGCGCTTCGGCCTCGGCTTCGCGACGGGCCGCCTCGGCCTGTTCACGGCGCTCGGCTTCCTCGCGGCGGGCCGATTCCTCGTGCTCGCGCTGGGCGTGCGACTCGGCCAACTTGCGCGCGGCTTCCTCGCGCTCCGGCTCGTGCGCGGCATCTTCCGCGATCGCGCTGCGCTTGACGTACGTGCGCTTGGTGCGGACCTCGACGTTGACCGTCTTGGCGGCGCCAGCGCCCCGGCCCGTGCCGGAGTTCACTTTCAGCTCGCCAACGGTGCGGCGCTTGAGCGTGATCTGGCGCGGCGCCGACTCGTCCGCTTCGGGAGCGGCGTCGTTCTTGCCATGCGTGCGACGCAGGAAGCCGAGCAGCTTGAACTTTTCAGTGCTGCTGATGACTTGCTCCGCATCGGAGAATTTCATTCCGGCTTCGCCAAGCTGCCCAAGCAGCTTGTCGACCGGCAAACCCAGTTGCTGGGCGAGTTGTTTGATTGTGACGTCCGACATCGTTATTTATTCTCCGCCGTTCCCGCGCGTAACCCTACGTGCCGACGATGACCCGTACGGCTGCCTCCATCCATGGCGGGAGACCTCATGGCCTCCCTCGAGGCGCCCGTCCAGGACGCTTCCGGTCTCGCGCTCAGCCACCTTTCTCCAGGCGGGCGATCATCGGGGCGCGCGCAGCCATGATCAGCTGCGATGCGCGCTCCTCGGTCATGCCTTCGATATCGATGAGCTCGTCGACGGCGAGGTCGCCCAGGTCGTCGAGCGTCTTCACACCACGATCCGCCAGCGCGAAGGCGGTCGCTTCGTCCATGCCGTCCATCCCGAGCAGTTCCTCGGACGGAGCGTTTTCCTCCACGCCTTCCTCGGCGGCGAGCGCCTCGGTCAGCAGGGCGTCGCGGGCACGGGCGCGAAGTTCCTCGACGATGTCCTCGTCGAAGCCTTCGACCGCCAGCAGCTCGGCGCTCGGCACGTAGGCGATTTCTTCCACGGACGAGAAGCCTTCCTGCACCAGGATGCTGGCGATTTCCTCGTCCACTTCCAACTTGTCCTGGAACAGCGCCAGGGCGGCGGCCTGCTCGGCCTCGCTCTTGGCGGTGACCTGGTCCTGCGTCATCACGTTGAGCTGCCAGCCGGTGAGCTTGCTGGCGAGGCGCACGTTCTGGCCGCCGCGGCCGATCGCCTGGGACAGCTTGTCCTCGGCGACGGCGATGTCCATCGAATGCTTCTCTTCATCCATGATGATCGACTGCACTTCGGCCGGCGCCATCGCGTTGATGACGTACTGGGCCTGGTTCTCGTGCCACAGGATGATGTCGACGCGCTCGCCGTTGAGCTCGTTCGACACGGCCTGCACGCGTGAACCACGCATGCCGATGCAGGCACCGATGGGATCGGTGCGGCTGTCGTGCGCCACGACGGCGATCTTGGCGCGATCGCCCGGATCGCGGGCGCAACCCTTGATTTCCACCAGGCCCTGGCCGACTTCCGGCACTTCGAGCTTGAACAGTTCGATCATGAATTCCGGCGCGCTGCGCGAAACGAACAGCTGCGGACCACGGATTTCCGACTTCACTTCATAGAGGTAACCGCGCACGCGGTCGCCCACGCGGGCCGATTCACGGGGAATGGTCTTGTCACGCGGGATGAACGCCTCGGCGTTGCTACCCAGGTCGAGGTAGACGTTGCCGCGCTCGACGCGCTTGACGATACCCGTCACCAGCTCGCCCACGCGATCGGCGAAGGCGTCGACCACCTGCTGGCGCTCGGCCTCGCGGACGCGCTGCACGATCACCTGCTTGGCCGCCTGGGCCGCGATGCGCCCGAACTCGGCGTTCTCGATCTGGTGCTCGATCCAGCCACCGACCTCGGCCACTTCGTCCTCGCCCGCTTCATCCTGCGCGTCCATCAGGCGGATCTGGAAGGACGGGTCCTCCATCTCGCCGTCGTCCGCGATGATCTCCCAGCGACGGAAGGTCTCGTAGTCGCCCGTGTTGCGATCGATCTCGACGCGGATGTCGGGATCCTCATCGGGGTAGCGCTTCTTGGCAGCCGAGGCCAGCGCCGCTTCCATGGCTTCGAAAATGACTTCGCGCGGTACGCCCTTTTCGTTGGCGACCGCGTCAACTACCAGCAAAAGTTCTTTGCTCATTGCCGCTACTCCCGTAAGGATGCCCCGCGGCATCCCGTCGTTTCGTTATTTGGGTTTCTTTCCGCCCGGCGTGGGCTTCGGCTGCGGCGCATAGCCGAGGGCCACCCAGTCGGGAACCACGCGGGCGCTTTCGACGTCCGCATGCTCGAATTCGAATCTGCCAGCCTCGCCCTCGACCACAATCTGCTCGCCGTTCACTTCAACGACGTTGCCCTTGAGTCGCCGGCGCCCCTCGATCGGGGCCTTCAGCAGCACCTTGACCTCCTGGCCGGCCACGCGGGCGAACTGCCCGGCCGTGAACAGGGGGCGGTCGATGCCAGGGGAGGAGACCTCCAGTACATAGTTGCCGGGGATCGGATCTTCAACGTCCAGGAAGGCCGAGAACTCGCGGCTCGCGGCCTCGCAGTCCTCCACCGTGACCTCGCGCTCGCCACCGGGCACGTCGAGATAGACGCGCAGGGTGCTCTGCCCGCCGGACGGGATGAATTCGATGCCGAGGACCTCGAGACCGAGATCGGCCACGATGTCCGAGAATCGCTGTGAAAGTGCGTTGGTATCCACGTTACCTGCGGTTTTTGCGGTTTTTCCGGTCGCCAGAAACAAAAAAAGGGCGCGAACGGCCCATTCCTTTCGTCGCCGATGTATCCCGACACTTTCCTCCAGCGCCCCCCGCGATGCCCTGACGGCGCTCACAGTGTGTCGCAGGGAGCCTCCTTGCGCCCAACAAAAAAGCCTCACGAGGAGGCTTTCTTGTAAAAAGAAAGTTCCTTGAAGCGTCGCTCGACGAAAGGTCGAAACCGCCGTCAACGCCACTTAAGATTCACGAATTCTATCGCATTTTTGTCCGTTCATGCAAGTTGGCCGGCGCATTCACAACCGGGCCCCGGGGCCCCGTCATGCCGCCCGTGGCCGGATGGCGGACAAGGCCTCACCAAGGTCCCGCTCCGCACACTCCAGTTCGTAATTCTGTTGCAGGTTCATCCAGCTGCGGGCATCCGTCCCGAAATAGCGGGCCAGCCTTAGCGCGGTATCGGCGGTGATGCCGCGGCGTCCCTTGGCGATCTCGTTCACGCGTGCGGCGGTCACGCCGATGGCGAGCGCGAGCGCGTTGCTGGACAGGCCCAGGGGCAACATGTACTCCTCCCTCAACACCTCGCCGGGATGGACAGGCGGGAGCTTCTTCGTCATGGCATTCACCTCTAACGATCATGGCATATCGTTTATCGAATGTCGATAAGTGAACATATCTCACCCTGCTCGATGAATATGCCGGTTCGGCCCGTTCCTCTGCGTGCGCCGAAGCCATACCTTCTCGATATGACCGACGAAGCGCCCTACCCCCGATTCGCCTCCCGAGGCCGCGCCTACGTCTACGTGGTGCCGTGCCGGGACGAGGACCTGCTCAAGCTGGGCTTCTCGCGCGACCCGTTCACCCGGTTCAGCACCCTGCACCGGCGCTTCTTCGAGTTCTTCGACCTCGACCGGGGCTTGCTGGTGGATGCCGAGCGTGTCGCCGTGGCCCGGCGGATCGAGCGCCGCTTGATCGGCGCCTTCACGGACTATCACGCCATGGCCCCGCTGGTGGTGCCGGCCACGGCGGGCGGGCATACGGAATGGTATCGGGGCGCCCACCCCGAGGTGACCGGCGTGCTACGGCGCATCGCGGTGGAGGAAGGCCTGGCGTTGCAGGACGGCCTGCGGCCCTGGCTCCACGCCCATCTCATGACCCGCGCGGACCTGCTCCACGACTGGTCGCTGCGCATCGTCGAGACGCTCGACTGGGCCCGTCACAATGCCCCGGACGATCCGGGTGCCACGCGTCTCGGCCAGGCCTTGCTGGACACCTGGGCCATGTTCGAAGCGGCCGGGATCGACATGCGGTCGCTGGTCCCCGCCGCCGTCACCCACTGGTACGACCATGGCGCTCATCGCCGCCTTTTCGGCGACGGCCGCCTTTAGCCCATCTGGGCCTAGAATGGCCCCGGGGGCGAACGGGGGATCGGGGAATGGACGGCGTATCGGGGCTGGACGTCCACACGCTGGGCGTCATCGGCCTGGCGGTGGGCGTGACCATCGCGTTGAGTTTCACCCTGCTCAGCCTGGTGCTGCGCGGGATGCTCGCACTGCACATCTGGGCGGCGGCTTTCTGGTTGCTCACCGCGGCGGGCCTCGCCGAGGGTTACGACGAGAAGTCGACCTTCCTGTCCGCCATCGTCGGAAGTGCCCTGATCGCCCTGGCCAATGGCGCGATGGTGCTTGGCATAGCCGTCCATATCGGGCAGCCGCTGCGCTGGCGCTGGCCAGCGCTCGTCATCATCCTTTTCCTGGCCATCCAGGTCGGCTTCCTCCTGGCGCCTCCACCGCAGGCGGTGGAAGCGGCGGTATTCGGTGCCAAGAGCATCGTATGGGACGCGTGGATGATCTGGCTGCTGCTCTTTCGTGCGCCGCGCGAATTGCGCACCAGCGCCGCCTTCACCGCGATGATCTTCGTCATCGACACTTTCTTCTATCTCGCGCGGGGCGCGGTTTCGTTGCACCCGGAGATGGAGTCGCACGTCCTCCTGGCGACCGTGCTGACCACCTCGAATTACCTGTTCGGCATCCTCTGCACCTTCCTGCTCAACACCGGGTTCACCTTGATGCTGGCCCAGCGGCTGGTCCACGACCTCAGGCGTGCGGCGGAGGTGGATGGCCTGACCGGCCTGTTGAACCGCTCGGCCTTGCTCAGGGAATCCAACCGACAACTGGCATCGGGCCGCGGCTATCCGAACGCCGCGCTGCTCTTCGACCTGGACAACTTCAAGGCCATCAACGATCACTGGGGTCACGCCGGCGGCGACGCGGTGCTGAAACATTTCGCCGAGGTGATCCGCTCGGGTGGCCTGCCCGCGCACTCGCTCTTCTCCCGCTACGGCGGCGAGGAATTCCTGCTGCTGGTTCCCGGCATGGACCCTCGCGACGCCGCCGGCCTCGCCGAGGCGCTACGGATGCGCGTGGCCGAGGCGCCCGCGCCATATTCCGATGCCAGCATCGCCTTCACCACCAGCGTGGGCGTGTGCGCCTCCAGCGATACACTGGTACACCAGTTGATCCAGGCGGCGGACGAAGCGCTTTATCGTGCGAAGAACGCCGGCCGCAACCGCGTGGAAATGGCCTGACTGGAACGCGGTCAGGATGTCCCGAGGGGAACAGACGCCAGGCTGTGCCATGCATCAGAGGCGCGCCGCATGACGTGGACGCCACGGCAGACGCATGGAATCGGACCGCTCGCGTGCAACCGGTCTTCCAAGGTCGTCACGATGACGGCACGATCGCCGCGAACGTTCCTGGCCACCGATAGGTGCGGCACGTAATCGGGGAACGCCCTGCCATCGCGTGGCCGTTGGGGAAACGCCGCCCCCAGTGCGGCCGCAAGCGCCACGATGGCGTCCCCGGGCGATGGCTTCAACCAGACGGTCGAGGGAAACGTCCGCACCGAGTCCAGGCGAAACGACAGCGGGGCATGGGCCCGCGCGACATCGCGCAATCGTTCCATCGCCATTTCGTCGATGGTGTCGCTGTCGACGAATGGGTAAACGAGCGTGATATGGGCACCCAGCCCCCGCTGTGCCGCAGGGTCCAGTCGCGCGCGCAAATCGCCGACCAGGGGTTCGGCTTCCGGAACCATCAACGCAAGCAGGGTGCGGCTCATGAACGCATTTTATACCTCGACCTCGCGCATCCGGCTCGGCGGCAGGTCGTTCATGCGTGCCCATGCGCGACGCAACTGGCGCGACGAGCCGAACCCGGCCCTTTCCGCCACGGCCTCGATATCCAGGCGCGACCCCGTGAGCAACTCCCGAGCGAGGGCGACGCGCATGCGGTTCACGTAGTCGGTGACGCTCATGCCCGTGTGCTCGTTGAACAGGCGCGACAGGTTCCGCGGACTCGACGCGGCGACCAACGCCAACGATCCCACGGACCAATCGCGCGCCGGATCGGCCGCTACCGCATCTTGCGCGCGATGGACCGCGGCATGCATGTGATTACGCCCTTCCAGCCACGGAGAGAGTTGAGGATCGCCACCGGCCCTGCGCAGGTAGACCACCAGGAAACGCGCGACAGCGAGGGCCACGGGTGGCCCGGCCAGGGTGGCCACCAGGTGCAGCATCAGGTCGACGCCCGCGGTGATCCCCGCGCTGGTGAGGCGTTCGCCATCCTCGACGTACAGGCGGTTCTCCCGCACGCGGGCGGACGGCGCGGCATGCGTCAGCTGCGCGGTGCAACCGTGGTGCGTCGTGCACTCGTAGCCGTCGAGCAGGCCCGCGCGGGCCACGAGCAAGGCGCCCGAGCAGATCGAAACCACGCGCATGCCGGGCTTCACCACCTTGCGCAGCCACGCGACAATCGACGCTTCACTCGCGTCGTCCTGCGCGGCCGTCGTCCGGACGGTGCCGAGCGGAACATCCGCCGCGCCGGGAACCACGACGAGCGCGCCTTCCGCGATACGTGCAGGCAAGGCCACGATACCTGTGACGTCCAGGCCGATCGAACTGCCTGCGGTGCGCGCGGGACCGACATAGGTGACGTCGAAGCGAACGGTTTCCTGTTCCAGGTTCGCCCTGCGCAATACCTCGATCGGTCCCGCGACATCCAACAGCAACACCCGCGGCGGAACCACCACGTAGACCGGTATCTGGCGTGGCGAGGGTCTTGGCATCAGGCGGCTACGCGCGGCATCCCCGCCAGCGCCTCCTCGACCGTGGCGATCCGCGCGAAACGGCCGGCGAGCACCAGTTCCGTACGAGCCCGGATTTCGGCCGCGCTCCACTCGCGTCCCTCCACGTCGACCATCGGAAACGTGAGCGTCGCTTCGCCTACATAGTCGACGTCGTAGCCGAGATCGGAGGCGTGGCGCGTGGTGGTCTCGCAACACTGTTCGGTACGAATGCCGGAAACGATCAGCCGCCGGATACCGTGCATCGTCAGCCAGACATCGAGGCCCGAACCCACCAGCGCACTATGGCGGCGCTTGCGGAACGAGACGTCCGCCTCGACACGGAGCGGCGCCAGGGTGGTGACGAAACCCGACGCTTCGGAAAACACCCCGTTTTCTTCCACATGGAATATCTGCACGACGGGAATCCCGCTCCGCTTCGCCCCATCGACCAGGGCCTGCTGCCGCTCAATATAAGCAGCCACGTCCTCATCGCGCCAGTAGGGGCGATGGCGAAAGGACTCCTGGGCGTCGATGACGATCAAGACGGTATCGGCAAGGGACATGGCGGTTTTCCTTCAGGAAGAGAACGCCAGTTTCCGCTTCGCCGAGCCCGACCGACAGGCCGCGCCCGGACGCGGACCGGACATTTCACGCCATGGGCACGGGAAAGCCCTGGTGGGAGCTCGCACAAAAAAGGCGCCCGCTCTTCCAAGCGGGCGCCCTCCTTCCGGTGTTGCCTATACGTCGATCAGTTCGTCCACGTCGCCTTCAAGGTCACGCCGGAGAACGAGGTATAGCCGTTGAGCATCACGTAGTACGTGCCGGTTTGCGGTGAGGAGAACGAGCAGCTTTCCGTGTTGCCCGTGATGTACGGGCGGCAGTCGTAGCTCGACGTGGTAGGCGCCGAGCCGAACTTCACGTACAGGTCGGCATCGCCCGTGCCGCCCGAGATCGCGATCTTCAGGTTGGTCGCGCCCGAAGGGATCGCCACGGTGTAGTTGAGCTTGCCGTTCTGCGCCGCCGCCAGGCCCGTCACCGCCACGCCGTTCTGCAACACGTTGTTGGGCGGCGGCGTCGTGCCCCCACCGCTCACCCAGTTCGCCTGGGCATAGGTGTTCAGCTTGCCGATGTCGAAACTGCCGAAGCCGGTCGCCTCGTCGAAGCCGGTGGCCGCGGTGTAGCCATGGCTCTGGTAGCCATTGTTACCGGAGGTCACGTCGTGCAACAACGACGTCTGCGTCGGGAAGGCCTGGTAGAACTTCGAGGCCGGGAAGCCGATGGCGTTGTTCGCCACCGATTCGATGCGCGCGAACGCACCCACGAACAAGGGCGAGGCGAGGCTCGTGCCACCCACCTGTTCCGTCGTGCCGTTCACGACGATCAGCGCACCGGAGGACGAGGCGGCGTCGAACGACACGTCGGGACCGACGCGTTTGGTCGAGCTGGTGACCGAGGACTGCCACGACGGCGCCGTCTCGAACAGGCTGGTGCCACCGCCCGTCGCCCACAGGCGCTGGTTGTTGTCGCCCTGGCTCGGTGCGATGGCGGACAGGCCTTCGTTCCACACCGTTTCGCCGCTCCACGTCGTGCCGCTGGTGGACAGCTGCGTTCCGCCCACCTGGATCACATAGGGCGAACTGGCCGGCTCGCTCACCGAGTAATGGGTGAGGTCGATTTTCACCGTGCCCGCGGAATTGGCCACGTAGCCCGGGGAACCCGACACGGGGTCGGACGACCACTGGTATACGCCCGCATCGCCGGACGCCACCGAGAACGTCTGCCCCTGGGCCACGGCCTGCTGGAAGATGGCGTCGTCGGCGGCCTGCGTACCCGATTGCTCCGCGGCCGTCTCGTCCTCGCCGAGCGAGACGTTGATCAGCTTCGCGATGTTGTCGGTCACGGCACGGTTGAACGTCGCGGTGATGCCCGCGTTCGTGATGCCGCTGGAACTCGAATCGCCGTTCGCCGAGGTGTAGAAGATCAGCTGCTTGACGCCACCGGCGATGCCGACGATGTCCTGGCTGTCGAGCGACCATTCGCCATTGGAGTCGGGATCGTTGGCGAACGTGCCGCTGCCGACCTTCGTGATGGTGGAGTTCACCGTGGCGAGGCCGGCTCTGGACGTGAAGCTGTTGAGATCGGCGACGGTCTGCGTGATCGAACCCCAGGTGATGATGCCCACGGCGGTGTTGGTCGCCGCCGGCACGCTGGAGCCACCGTAGATGGCGGCGAAGTCCTGCGGGTTGTGTGAAGTGACGGCCGCGGTGGCCAGCGTGCTCGACGCCGGTCCGGGCACGGTCACGTTCTCGGGCTTGTACACGTGGTGCAGCGTGTGTTTCACCGACACGTTCTGCAGGCCCAGCACGGCATCGACCGAATCGCCGAGCGCGGCCGGAACCAGCGCGGGCGTGTCGTTGGCGAAGAACTCGCGTCCGTTCGCGTTGAAGCGCTTGATCGATGTATGGAAGCCATTGGTCGCCGTACCCGCGGTGCCATCGGCGGAGACCAGCAGGTTGTTGGGCGCCACGTCGATATTCGTGAAACCGGCCTGCCGCAGGTGCGCGACGACCGCGTCGACCTGCGCCTGGGTCGGCGCGAAACGCGCCTTGAATTGGTCCGGCGTGAGGAACTTGCCGTACAGCGGATTGCCCGGCGTGGTGACGCCGGCCAGGAAAGCCTGCAACTGGTCGGGATTGCGCAGCTTGAGGCTGACGGTAACGTGCAGTGGCTGGTCCGCCGCCATCGCCGTCACCGCCGCGCCGTCGATATGCGGGGAGCCGGTCATGTTGAGCGCGTAGCCGGTGGCGGCCGCCTGCGTCGCCGCCACGGGTAGCATCGCCGCCCTCGTGTGCGTGGATACCCACGCATCCTCCGCATGCGCGGAAAGGGACGGCATCGCCAGCGCGATCGCCATCGTCAGTACCGTCTTGCGTGTGATCCCTGAAGCAAATGCATCGATCTTCATGATTGATCCTTCCATTAGCCCGTAGATTGCTTCCGCCAAGGCGGAAGCCCTGACACTGCTGGCGTTATGGCTAAGCGGCATCTTCCCCGCCGGTCAGACGGACCCCTGCTGCGTGCATCGCAGGAAATCGCGAATTCCCCCACCGTCCCGCCTGTTGCTCCCCCTGCAGGGTCGAGCAATGGAGGTGGGAAGCTTTCGTCAGGCTTTCCCGGTGGCTATGGGGCACGCCGGAAAGCCCTGTCCGTGACGTGCCCCGCAGAATCGGATGAGAAATGGAGACCGCGGCATGCCCGACGCAGGCGTAACGGACTGCCCGCCCGGGCGAAGCCATTCGCAAGTTATTGCGTAAAGGGCATCAGGCCGAAGGATCGGCGGACCTGCCATCGCCCCCGGAGGTGTAGCGTCCGACCCACAAGCGGGCGACCAGCTCACGCCCCTCGGTCACATCCAGGTATTGGATGGGTGCCTGGTGATCCAGGTCCGGCGTGGGCGTGCGCAACCACATGCCGAGCTGCCGGGCGATGTGAACGTACTGCACGGCCTGGCCACCAGCGGTCAGCGCCAGGAACGTATCGCCGAGAAGTTTCGCCGTCGCCACGATGGCTTCGGAGTCGTGCGGATCCAGGCGCTCACCCCCGGCCACCCGCCTCGCCATCGCCCGGCGATCCAGGCCGAGATACAGCACGAGGTGCTCGTCCGCGATACGCATGGCCCTGGCCAGGCGCTTCACCCATACCGGCGCGATACCGCGGCGTACCCTGTCGATCCGCTCCATGGGCGCCGCGCAGGCCACGTCGAGGCAGAAAGCCTTCACCAACTCCTCGCCTTCCCTGGTACCCATCATCGCCTTCTCCGTTGAACTCACGGGTCACACGGTGACATACCGTGTGACAAGGATCGTGAGAATTCAGGACGAGGAGCAAACCTCGCATCGCCCATCGACATGACCAATGGGACATTGCGTGGACACGCCGATCCGCCGCAAATGGTCCTACCGCCATCGCCAAGGGAAGCCCCATGCCGCGCCTGCCGCTGCTCGCCTCGCTGTCCCTGCTCGTCGTCTGCGGAGCCGCCGACGCGCGGTCCACTCCACCGATCGATCCGGCGGCCATGGATCGCGCCTATGGACGGCTGGGCGAGGCCTTCGTCGACGCCGGAAAGACCGACGCCCTTTCCATCGCCGTCGTCGATCATGGCAAGGTGCGCTATTACAACTTCGGCGCGCTGGTGCCGGGAAAGGCTGCCTCGCCTACAGAGAGGACGATCTACGAGATCGGATCGATCACCAAGGTCTTCACCTCGCTCCTGCTGGCACAGGCCGTGATCCAGCGCCGCGCGAAGCCGGACGACGACCTGCGCCGCTATCTTCCCGGCCCCTACCCCAACCTGGTCTACCAGGGCACGCCGATCCGCCTCGTCGACCTCGCCGACACCACATCGGCGCTTCCGGACAATCTCCCGGACATGGGCCAGCTCGTCGCCGGCGCATCGCCCGATCGCGTGCCGTTCGTCGCGACGGAGGCCCTGGCCAGGTACGACCGGACGCGCATGTTCGCGGACCTGACGACCGCCCGGCTTTCCGCACGACCGGGCACGATGCCCAGGCATTCCAACCTCGCCTCGATCCTCCTGGCCGTGGCGGTGGAGAAAGCCTTCGGGGCCAGTTACGAGGTGTTGCTCGACCGCCATATCGAGAAGCCCTTCGGCATGGGCCGGGGCGTGGGCCATGCGCGCGACGAAAGCCTGGCGGTCGGTTACGACGCGGAACACCGTGCCCTTCCACCGCTCGACGCCCCCTATGTCACCAGCGCGGGTGGCTTGCGCTACAGCACACAGGACATGGCGCGCTTCATCCTCACCGAGTTGAATGGCACCGACCCCGCCATCGCGCTCAGCCAGCGCGTGGCCTGGGGCGATCCCGAAGGCGAAGCCGTCGCGTACAACTGGAAGGTGGACAAGACCATCGACGGCAAACGCCGCCTGCGCGCTTCCGGCGGCACCTTCGGTTTTTCGAGCTACATGGAGATCTATCCCGACGAGGCTTACGGCGTGGTCCTGCTGGCCAATCGTCCGGGAAGCGCGCAAAGCGAACTGCAGGTACTGGCGGAACAGGCCCGCCTCGACATGCTCGGCAAACCAGCCGCACAGACCGCCTTGGAAAGCGCCCTGGCAAAGTCGGACTTCCACGACTTCGCCGGCACCGTCGCATCGGTCCGCCAGAAGCACCCGGAGTTACACCTCGGCGAAGGCAAGGTGAACGATTGGGCTTACTCCCTGCTCAAGGCGAAGAAGACCGCGCAGGCGATCGAGGTGTTCCAGTACAACGTGGACCGGTGGCCAAAGAGCTGGAACGCGTGGGACAGCCTCGCCGAAGGCTACGAGACGGCGGGCGACTCCTCGAAAGCGATCGAGAACTACCGGCGCTCACTCGCGCTCGATCCCGCCAATGCACATGCACGGGAGCGGCTGAAGGTGCTGGAGACCGCCAGGCCTTGAAGGGCACCGGGAATGTGACCCGGTCGCTTGCCGCGCGAGCGACGTGCTGTGTAACGTCGGGCGATTCCCATGATGGAGGCCTTCCGTGAAGCGTCTGAGCCTGTTCCTCTCGACCTGCCTCGTCGCTTCGGCGGCCCTGTCCTCTTCCGCCCTGGCCGCCACGCCACCGCATTTCGCCATCGAGGGCGACCACTTCCTGCTGGATGGCAAGCCCTACGTCATCCGCTCCGGCGAGATGCACTACCCGCGCATTCCCCACGCCGAATGGCGCGACCGCCTGCGCAAGGCGCGAGCGATGGGTCTGAACACCATCACCACCTATGCGTTCTGGAACGCCAGCGAACCGGAGCCGGGCAAGTTCGACTTCAGCGGCGACAACGATATCGCGGCCTTCGTGCGTACCGCGCAGGAGGAAGGGCTCAACGTGATCGTGCGTCCCGGTCCGTTCGTATGCGCGGAATGGGAGTTCGGTGGATTCCCCGCCTGGTTGCTGCGAACACCGGGCCTGCGCGTGCGCTCCCTGGACCCGCGCTTCCTGCAGGCGAGCGCGGCGTGGTTCAAGCGCCTCGGGCAAGAACTCACGCCGCTGATGAGCACGCGCGGCGGCCCCATCCTCATGATGCAGGTGGAGAACGAATACGGTTACGTCGGTAACGATCGCGACTACATGGAAGCGATCCGCCGGCAGATGGTCGATGCCGGCTTCGACCTGCCGTTGTTCATGTCGAACGGCCCGGGGCCCACATGGATGGCGCGGGGCACCTTGCCGGGGATGCTGTCGGTGATCAATTTCACCGGCGACGCGGCGAAAACGGAACGCGCCTTCCATCGTTCGGAACCACTCATGCAAGGCATGCCGAGGATGGCCGGCGAGTACTGGAGTGGCTGGTACGACCGCTGGAGCGAGCCGCACAACACGCGCACGGCCGACGAAGTGGCCGGTGCCGTCGGCTGGATGCTCGATCGCGGCATTTCGTTCAACCTCTACATGGTCGACGGCGGCACGAACTTCGGTTGGATGAACGGCGCGAACAACGAGGATGGCAAGTACCTGCCCGTCACCACCAGCTACGACTACGATTCGCCCATCGACGAAGCCGGCCGGATCACGCCGAAATACCAGGCATTGCGCAAGGTCATCGCCGCCCACCTGCCCAAGGGCGAGTCGTTGCCCAAGGTACCTGCGTCGTCGCCGACCATCGTCATCCCGCGCTTCGAGTTGAGCGAGTCAGTGGCACTCCTCGATGTCTTGCCCATGCTCTCGAAGCCACAAACGAGCCTGACGCCGCACGGCATGGAAACCTATGGCCAGGACTATGGACTGATCCTCTATCGCAAGAAGCTCGACGCCGACGCCAAGGGCAAGCTCGACGTCAACGACGTGCACGACTACGCGACGATCCTGGTCGATGGCCGTCCCACCGGCACCCTCGACCGGCGCAAGCTCGAACATGAATTGCCCGTGGACCTGAAGACGGGCGATACCCTCGACCTCGTCGTGGAGAACATGGGCCGGATCAACATCGGCACCGGCATGGAAGAGGACAACAAGGGCATCACCTTGTCGGTGCAGGTGGCCGGGAACGACCTCACGAACTGGACTGTCTATCCCCTGCCCCTCGACGACCTCTCGGGCCTGACGTTCAAGGCAGCTGCGCCATCGCAGGGCCCGGCGTTCTGGCACGGCAGCTTCGACGTAAGCAAGGTCGCAGGCACCTTCCTCGACATGCGTGGCTGGAACAAGGGCAACGCCTGGGTGAACGGACATCACCTCGGGCGCTTCTGGAACATCGGGCCGCAACGGACGCTCTACATGCCGCCGTCGTGGTTGCACGAAGGACACAACGATATCGTCGTCCTCGAAATGCAACCCGGTGGCACGCATGCGATCGCGGGGCTCAAGGACCCCGTCTTCGGCAGCGCCGCAAAGTGACCGGAATGACATAGCGGCCGCACTTCAAGCGTGGCAGGATGACTCCGGCACGCATGGCTTTCGGGGGAGGGAGCGCGGCATGGGGAAGACGAGGCGTTACCTTGGTTATGCAGTAGCCTGCCTGGCGCTGCCCGCCGCGCAGGTCATCGTCCCGCCACTCGCCGGACGCGATCTGCCGGAGCTGGCCTACTACCTCATGCTGTTCGCATCGGGCGCGGCATGCCTGGCCGCACTCGCCTGCCTGCGTGTTCCCACCTATGAGCGTCGTACCATGGTTTGCCTGGCCCTGGGCCTGGCCTGCTGGTTCGCGGGCATGGCTTATGCCATCGCCCGCTCGGGAGCCGAAGAAAACCTGATATCCACGTACGTACTGTTCGTCAGTTACGGCGTGCCCTTGCTCTATGCCGCCGTCTCGACCCGCGACGAACCCTCGATGCTCTCACGGCGGATCGTCGACGGCTCGTTGCTCGTCCTGCTGGTCATCCTCTGCTATCTGGGTGTGCGTGACCTGCGCGATGCCAACGGTTTCCTCAAGAACGAAGACATGGTCTGGGTCGTCATCGCCTTCGACGTGGAGAACGTCTTCCTGTTCATCACCTTCGTCATACGCAGCCTGACGGCCACGGAAGATCGGGAACACCGCTTCTTCAGGCTGACCACGGTCTTCCTGGGTCTCTATGCGCTCGCCGCCGGCATCCATAACCACGACGAACTCCATCCCAACCTTCCCATCTTCCAGCAACTGGCGGACGTGTTGCCCACCATCCCCTTCATGGCGCTCATCTGCCTGTTGCATGCGCAGCGCCATAGCCGGCCCTTCGAACCGACACGACACCGCTGGGCGCGCCAGTTGTCGGGCAGCCTCGCTCCGGGCCTGCTGCTCGCGGCGATCTTCGCGCTGAGCCTCGGCATCAGCGAGACACAGGGAACGTTCGGCCGCGTGGTGCTTGCGCTGGCAATGCTTGCCTATGTCGTTCGCGTGACGCAGACGCAATTCTGGTTTGCGCGCACACGCGATATGTTGTCCGATGCCCTGGCCGCGGTGGAACGCGTATCGCTACTGGACGAATTGACCGGCATCCCCAACCGCCGCGCCTTCGATCAGGCCTTCGCCGAGCGCACGAAGGAAGCAGCACGAGAAGGCAAGCCAATGAGCGTGCTGATGATCGACGTGGATCTGTTCAAGACGTTCAACGACACGCGTGGTCATCCCGAAGGGGATGTGGCGCTCCGCGCCGTGGCGCGCCTGCTCGCCGGTACGTTACGGCGTCCGACGGACTTCATCGCCCGTTACGGCGGCGAGGAATTCGTCGCCTTGCTGCCAGGTGCCGACGGGCTCGGAGCGCAGGTCGTCGCACGGCGAATGAATCGCGCCATCTACGAAGCCCAACTAGAACACGCACATGGCGTCGACGGCCGGGTGACGGTCAGCATCGGGGTGGCGACGGGGCTGCCGCCAGGTGTGCAGAACCTGGTACGCGAAGCGGACCAGGCCCTGTATGCCGCGAAGAGTTCCGGACGTAACCGCTACGTCTCGGGCAGCGAAGCCCTCGAACCCGGCTGAAATCAGATCGCTCCGCGAGCCTTCAGCACGGCCGCTTCCGCACCCATCCGGCGCGAGGCTTCCGCCACTTCCTTGCTGACGATGGTCTTGCCGATCGGCGCGAGCGCGATGCCGGCCAGCTTGAGGTGCTGGATGCCGAAGGGAATGCCGATGATCGTCACGAAGCAGGCGATCGCCGAACACACATGGCCGATGGCCAGCCAGATGCCGGCGAAGACGAACCAGACGATATTGCCGACCGTGCCGAGGCCGCTCGTACCGATGTCGCCGCGTCCCGACAGTTCACGGCGGCTGATCGCTTCCCGGCCGAACGGCAGGAAGGCGAACTGGCCGATCACGAAACAAGCGCGGCCCCACGGAATACCGACGATGGTCAGGAAACAGAGAAGTCCCGCCAACCACCACCCCAAGCCCATGACGAACCCGCCCATCACGAACCACAACACGTTTCCTATCGCTCTCATGCCTTGCTCCTTTGGTGACTTGGTGTGAAACGTAATCGCGAAAAGCCGGCGGAATAAGTGTCGGAATACCTAGACGAACAAGCAAAAGAAAAGGCGCGAACCAGGCGCTCCGCGCCTTTAGAAAATTGGTAGCGGAGCTCGATCCGCACACTATCCCACTGATCCATTAGTCATCATTTCATCAATAAGCTATTGAATAAAATAGAATAATTCTACACGTCGCTCCGTCAAAATCCCTGAATTGACTTCCCTCGACCGCGATGCGACAAACTCCCTTGGTGCCCCGAATCTGCGGAACCATGCAGCTCTAACGCCGCGAACACCATCAGGGCGTCGCCTAATGTGATAAGCACCGCCGCTACTTTGGACGATCCGAAAGATCATAGGACCATTCCGAAATCTGAGGAGAAGCGCATGCTCGACAAGCCAAAGTTCGATCAGTATGCCGACACGTACAACGACCTGCACCGCGAAAGCACGCGAATCGCTGGCGAGGGCCCGGATTACTTCGCTGCCTATAAGATGGGTTTCCTCTCGGACCATCTTCGTAAATCGGCAAGCCCTTCTGCGGATATTCTCGACTTTGGATGTGGCGTGGGTAACTGCCTCACCCACCTCGTCCGCGCATTCCCGGACTCCAGGATTCACGGGTTGGACGTGTCAAGCGCGAGCATCGATGCAGCCAGGGAAAAGTTCCCTTCCGTCAACTTCGGTGTGATCGAGGCATCGCTCCCGCTGGACGACAGTTCAATCGATGTGGCGATAGCAGTGGGCGTTTACCACCACATGCTCCCAGCTGAGCGCCAGAAATGGACGGACGAACTTCATCGCATCATCCGGCCGGGAGGAAGCCTCTACATTTTCGAACACAATCCGCTCAATCCCATCACACAGAAAATCGTCAGGGAGTGCCCGTTCGACGACGATGCGATCCTGCTGCCTAAGCACGAATCTGTAGGATTGATGCGTGCATCGGGATTCAAGGATATTTCCGTCGACTATGTAATGTTCTTTCCACGTGTACTTTCAATGCTTCGTCCCTTGGAGAGCCTGTTGACCGGCATTCCCCTCGGCGCTCAGTACGTGGCATATGGACGCGCATAAACCACCGGATACCTTCTTACCAGACAGGGTCGCGAGAGACGCGGCTGTGGCCGTCACCGAGGCCGATGAAGGTCCCGGGCACGGGATGCGCTGCACGAAACGCATCTGCGAGTCTGTGCACATCACAAAAGAAAAGGCGCGAACCGGAGTTCGCGCCTTTGGAAAACTGGTAGCGGGGGTAGGATTCGAACCTACGACCTTCGGGTTATGAGCCCGACGAGCTGCCAGACTGCTCCACCCCGCATCAGAGTCAGCAAGTATATGGATGTGGCCGGATTCTTGCAAGCCCTTTTCTTACGTTCGTGTGAAAAAGGTTCGTCGCGGCACCGAGACCGGTACCTGCAAAGCCGCGACAAAAAAGCTTCGGTGGGAGCCGACCTGGTCGACGATCCCGCGGCAGCGGGCCAGGTCAAGGCAAGCCCCCATCGCCGACAAGGTCGGCTCCCACAACAGCCTGCAAGGCAGCCCCCATGATCCGGCTCCCACAAACAAAAAGGGCGCCGGATCGCCGGCGCCCTTCGATCGTTCCCTGCCCTGCGGATCAGCCTGCGAAGGCCCGCTGGCACCACGCCAGCAGCGGTGCCCAGGTGAAGCCGAGGACCAGCAGCGCGAGCGCGTTGATCGACAGGACCCAGCGGGCCGGCGCGTCGGCCGTGGCGCGGACATCGGTGCCTTCGACCGGCTGGTCGAAATACATGACCTTCACCACGCGCAGGTAGTAGTACAGGCCGATGATCGCGAAGACCGCGCCGACCAGGGCGAGCCAGAGCATGCCCGCGTCGACGGCCGCCTTCAGCACCAGCAGCTTGCCGAAGAAGCCGAACAACGGCGGCACGCCGGCCAGCGAGAACATCACCAGCAGCATCAGGAAGGCGAACCACGGCGAGCGCTGGTTGAGGCCGCGCAGGTCGTCGATCTCTTCGCATTCGAAGCCCGAGCGCGACAGCACGAGGATCATGCCGAAGGCCGCGGCGCTGGTCAGCGCATAGCTCACCGCATAGAACATCGAGGCCGAATAACCCTCCGGACCGGCATTGACCAGGCCGAGCAGCAGGTAGCCCATGTGCGAGATAGTCGAGTAAGCCAGCAAACGCTTGAGGTTGGTCTGCACGATGGCGACGAGGTTGCCGATCGCCAGCGAAAGCACCGCCAGCACGGCGAGCATCAGCTGCCACTGCGAGGCCAGGCCGGTCGCGCCACCGGCGGCATCGCCCATGCCGGTGGACAGCAGGCGATACGCCATGCCGAACGCGGCCAGCTTCTGCGCGGAACCGATGAACACGGTCACCGCCGTCGGCGAGCCCTGGTACACGTCCGGGATCCACATGTGGAACGGCGCGGCGCCGAGCTTGAAGCCGATGCCCACGATCATGAAGACCAGGCCGAACAGCAGCAGGGTCTTCCACTCCGTGCCGACGATGGCCGCGTGGATCGTGTGCAGGTCGAGGCTGTGCGTGGCGCCATAGACCATCGACATGCCATACAGCAGCATGCCCGAGGCCAGTGCGCCCAGGACGAAGTACTTGATCGCCGCTTCCGAGGAAAGCTGCGAATCGCGGTTCAACGCCACCAGCGCGTACGACGACAGCGTCAGCAGTTCGAGGCCGAGATAGACCGTGACCAGGCTACCGGCGGACACCAGGAACATGATGCCGACGGTGGCGAAGATCGTCAGCGTGTAGAACTCGCCGAACGGAATCGCCCTTTCCTTCAGATAAGGACGGGCGTAGACGAAGATCACCGCGGTGATCAGCAGCGAGAAGAGCTTGAGGACCTCGGCCACGCCGTCGCGGACGAACATGCCGCTGAAAGCCGTGACCGGCGCCGCGGGCTGGCCGCTGACGACGAGATAGGCGCCGATCAGCAGGACCAGGATGGAAAGCCAATGGACCGCGCCCTTCTGGCCCGGCTTGAGGTACGCGTCCAGAAGGAGCAGCACGCAAGCCGCGACCACGAGGTAGACCTCGGGAAGCAGGATCAGGATGTCGTTGATACTCGGCATGGATAGTTCCCGCTCAGACTTTGGTGATGGCCAGTTGCTCGACGATACGAGCGACCGAGGCATCCATCAGGTGGACCAGCGGCTCAGGCCAGATGCCGAGGATCAGCACACCGGCGGCGAACGCGCTCAGCATGAAGATCTCGCGACCGTTGACGTCCGTCAGTTCCGCGACGTGCTTGTTCGTGACATCGCCCCAGAGCACGCGCTTGACCATCCACAGCGTGTACGCGGCGCCGATGATCAGGGTGAACGCGGCGAACAGCGCGATCCACGGGTTGGCGCTGAACGAGGCCAGGATGACCATGAACTCGCCGACGAAACCACTGGTTCCCGGCAGGCCGCTGTTGGCCATGGCGAACAACACGTAGAACGGGGCGAAGATCGGCATCACGTTGATGACGCCGCCGTAGTCCTTGATCTGGCGCGTGTGCATGCGGTCGTAGAGCACGCCGATGCAGCTGAACATCGCGCCGGAGATGAAGCCGTGCGAGATCATCTGCACCATCGCACCCTGCATGCCCAGGCGCGCGGCTTCAGGATTGTTCGTCTCGCGAACCAGCAGGAAGGCGATGAAGATACCCAGGGTGACGAAGCCCATGTGCGCGATGGACGAGTACGCCACCAGCTTCTTCATGTCCTGCTGGACCAGCGCCACGTAGCCGATATAGCAGACCGCGATGAGGCTGAGCACGATGACCAGCCAGGCGAAGTGATGCGAGGCGTCGGGCGTGATCGGCAGGCTGAAACGGAGGAAACCGTAGCCACCGATCTTCAGCATCACCGCCGCCAGCACCACCGAACCGCCGGTGGGCGCTTCCACGTGGGCATCCGGCAGCCAGGTATGCACCGGCACCATCGGCACCTTGATCGCGAAGCCCAGCAGGAAGGCGAAGAACAGCCAGCTCTGCTCGGTCATCGTCAGGTGGACGTTGGCCATGTCGGCGATGGCGAAGCTGCCACCGGTCTTGTGGTACAGGTAGATCAGGCCGATCAACATGAAGATCGAGCCGAAGAACGTGTAGATGAAGAACTTCAGCGTGGCGTAGACGCGGCGCGGACCACCCCAGATACCGATGAGGACGAACATCGGGATCAGCATGGCCTCGAAGAACACGTAGAACAGCAACGCGTCCGTGGCGCAGAACACGCCGATCATCATGCCTTCGAGGATCAGCATCGCCGCCATGTACTGGTGCGGCTTGTTCTGGATGATCTCCCACGCACCCACGATCACGAGGATCTGGACGAAGGTGGTGAGGATGATCAGGGCGACGGAGATGCCGTCGACCGCCAGCGAGTAGTTGATGCCCAGCGACGGGATCCAGCTCATCGATTCGCCGAGCTGGAGGGTACCCGTGGAGGCGTCGTAGGCAGGCAGGAGGGCCAGGCTGGCGGCGAAGGTGGCAACCGCGACCAGCAGCGAGATCCAGCGGGCGAGGCCTGGGCGACCGGCGCCGGCCAGCAGCACCGGGATGGCGCCGACGACCGGGAGCCAGATCAACAGGCTGAGCAAGTGATTCGACATAGAGCTCGTTTCCCTTATTGCCCGATCAGCCAGTACCCGCCGAGGAGCAGGATAAGACCGAGGATCATGGCGAACGCGTAGTGGAAGAGGAATCCGGATTGCAGGCGGCGGGTGCCGCTGGCGATGCGCTGCACGAGGCCGGCCGAGCCGTTCACGATGGCACCGTCGATGATGGCGGCGTCGCCCACCTTCGACAGGCCTTCACCCAGCTTCACGCCACCCTTCGCGAACACCGCGAAGTAGAGTTCATCGATCCAGTACTTGTGGTTGAGCAGCTCGTACACCGGCTTCAGCGCGCTCTTCGCCTTGTCGGCGACGGACGGGTTGAACAGGTAGACGTACGTGGCGACGGCGAAGCCCGCGAAGGCCAGCCAGAACGGCGCGGCGGTGAAGCCGTGGATCGCCATGTTCAGCGCGCCATGGAATTCATGCGCGAGTTCGCCGAGGACATTGTTCGCCTCGTTCACGTGGATGGCCTTGCCGAACCAGTCGCCGAACAGCATCGGGCCGACGGTGAAGAAGCCGATCAGGATCGAGGGGATGGCCAGCAGCACCAGCGGCACGGTGACGACCCACGGCGACTCGTGCGGCGCGTGTTCCAGGATGCCCGGTTCGTGGTGCGGGTCTTCCTTGTGCGTATCGCCATGCGCGTCGTCGTGCGAGGCGTGCGCATCGTGATGGGCGTGACCATGCGCCACCGTGAAGCGCTCCTTGCCGTGGAAGGTCATGTAGAGCAGGCGGAAGCTGTACAGCGAGGTGACGAACACGCCGGCGAGCACGCAGAAGTACGCGTAGCCCGCGCCCCAGCGATGCGACTCGCCCACGGCCTCGATGATGGCGTCCTTCGAGTAGAAGCCCGAGAAGAACGGCGTACCGGCGAGGGCCAGCGAACCGATCCACATCGTGATCCAGGTGACCGGCATGTACTTGCGCAGGCCACCCATGTAGCGCATGTCCTGCTCGTGGTGCATGCCGATGATGACCGAGCCCGCACCGAGGAACAGCAGCGCCTTGAAGAAAGCGTGGGTCATCAGGTGGAACACGGCGCCGCTATACGCGGACACGCCCAGCGCGACGGTCATGTAGCCCAGCTGCGAGAGCGTCGAGTACGCGATCACGCGCTTGATGTCGTTCTGCACGATGCCGATCAGGCCGGTGAACAGCGCCGTGGTCGAGCCGATCACCAGGATGAACGACAGCGCGGCGTCGGTCAGCTCGAACAGCGGCGACATGCGGGCGACCATGAAGATACCCGCGGTCACCATCGTGGCCGCGTGGATCAGCGCCGAGATCGGCGTGGGGCCTTCCATCGAATCCGGCAGCCACACGTGCAGCGGCACCTGGGCGGACTTGCCCATCGCGCCGATGAACAACAGGATGCCGATCACGGTCGCGGCGTCCCACGCATGGTTCTGCGTGATCTGCAGGGTCTTGCCGACCAGTTCCGGAGCGTGGTCGAAGGCCGTCTGGTAGTCCAGCGTGCCCATGAAGTACAGGATCGCCGAGATGCCGAGCAGGAAACCGAAGTCGCCCACGCGGTTGACCAGGAAGGCCTTGAGGTTGGCGAAGATCGCCGTCGGGCGCTTGTACCAGAAGCCGATCAGCAGGTACGAAACCAGGCCCACCGCTTCCCAGCCGAAGAACAGCTGCATGAAGTTGTTGCTCATGACGAGCATCAACATCGAGAAGGTGAACAGGGAGATGTAGCTGAAGAAGCGCTGGTAGCCCGGGTCGTCCGCCATGTAGCCGATGGTGTACAGGTGCACCAGCAGCGAGACGAAGGTCACGACCACCATCATCATGGCGGTGAGACGGTCGACCATGAAGCCCACGGAGGCGTGGTACTGGCCGATCTGGAACCAGGTGTAGATGTCCTGGTTGAAGTTCTGCGCACCGCCCCAGACCAGCTGGTACAGCACATGGAACGACAGGCCGCAGGCGATCGCCACGCCGAGCAGCGTGGCGGTATGCGCCCCTGCCCGGCCGATCACCTTGCCGAACAGGCCGGCCAGGATCGAACCCACCAGCGGCGCGAGGGCGATCGTCAGCAGGATTGAAAGCGAGAGACTCATCGGATCAACCCTTCATGCTGTCGATTTCGGCGACATTGATCGTGCTGCGGTTACGGAACAGCAGGACCAGGATCGCCAGGCCGATGGCGGATTCCGCCGCGGCCACGGTGAGGATGAAGAACACGAACACCTGGCCGCCCACGTCGCCGAAGAAGCGCGAGAAGGCCACGAAGTTGGTGTTCACCGCCAGGAGCATCAACTCGATCGCCATGAGCAGCACGATCACGTTCTTGCGGTTGATGAACAAGCCGGCGACGGCGATACAGAAGAGGATCGCGCCGAGGACGATGTAATGGGAAAGCGTGATCACGGAGTGTTCTCCTGCGGCGGCACGACGACCGGGGCCGGGCTGACGGAAGCCATCTGCTCGCTGGCCACCTTGACCACGCGGACGCGGTCGACGGCGTTGACGGCAACCTGTTGCGCGGCGGACTGATGGCGTACACCGGCACGCTGGCGCAAGGTCAGGGCCACGGCGGCGACGATACCCACGGTGAGGATCAGCGCGGCGATCTCGAACGGCAGCAGGAACTCGGTGTACAGGGCCTGGCCCAGCCACGCGACGTTCGACTCACCGGCCGGGTTGGGACCCAGCGTATGGGCGTGCATGGCCTTGACGCCGATCATCGCCAGCATTTCGACCAGCATGACCAGGGCCACGACGATGCCCACCGGCAGGTAGCGGATGAAGCCCTCGCGGACCTGCTCCTGCTTGATGTCGAGCATCATGACGACGAAGAGGAACAGCACCATCACCGCGCCGACGTAGACCACGACGAGGGCGATGGCGAGGAATTCCGCTTCGGCCAGCAGCCAGACGCAGGCCATGCTGAAGAAGGTCAGCACCAGCGAGAGCACGGCGTGAACCGAGTTCTTCACGCTGATGACCATCAGTGCGCCGACGACGGACACGGCACCGAAGAGGTAGAAACAGATGAGTTGGAGCAGATCGTTATTCATCGCATAGGTCTCTTCGGCGCTCAGCGGTAAGCCGCGTCCTGAGCGCGGGCGGCAGCGATGTCCTGCTCGAAACGGTCGCCGATGGCCAGCAGCTGGCCCTTGGTCACCACGTTCTCGCCACGATGCTCGAAGTGGTACTCGTGCACGTGCGTCTCGACGATCGAATCCACCGGGCAACTCTCTTCGCAGAAACCGCAGAAGATGCACTTGAACAGGTCGATGTCGTAGCGCGTGGTGCGGCGCTGGCCGTCTTCCGCGCGCGGGGCCGAATCGATCGTGATCGCCAGCGCCGGGCACACCGCCTCGCACAGCTTGCACGCGATGCAGCGCTCTTCACCGTTGGCGTAACGGCGCAAGGCGTGCAGGCCACGGAAGCGGTTCGACTTGGGGATGTGCTCCATCGGGTAGCGCATCGTGTACTTCGGCTTGAACATGTAGCGCATGGTCAGCGCCATGCCCTGGAACAGTTCGATGAGCAGCAGGCTCTTGAAATAGTGGGTAACGCGGGTCATGGCTTTCAGGCTCCCGTGCCGATGTGGACCCAGCCGAAATACTTCATGCAGCCGGCGACAAGGACCCAGACGATGGTGATGGGGATGAAGACCTTCCAGCCGAGGCGCATGATCTGGTCATAGCGATAGCGCGGGAAGCTGGCGCGGAACCACAGGAACAGGAAGGCGAAGATGAAGGCCTTGATGAACAGCCAGTGGAAGCCGCCGTGGCCGACCACGCCCCACGACTCGGGGAACGGCGACAGCCAGCCGCCCATGAACAGGATCGAGGTGAGGAAGCTCACCAGGATCATGTTGGCGTATTCGGCCAGGAAGAAGATGGCGAACGCGGAACCGGAGTACTCGACGTGGAAGCCCGCGACGATTTCCGATTCGCCTTCCGCGACGTCGAACGGCGCGCGGTTGGTTTCGGCCACGCCCGAGACGAAGTAGATGACGAACACCGGCAGCAGCGGCAACCAGTACCAGTCGAAGAAGTTGCCCGACTGCCCGTTGACGATCGCCGTGAGGTTGAGGCTGCCGGTCAGCACCAGCACGCAGACGATGGACATGCCCATCGCCAGTTCGTACGAGATGACCTGAGCCGCCGCGCGCATGGCGCCGAGCATCGCGTAGCGCGAGTTCGACGACCAGCCGGCGAGGATGATGCCGTACACGCCCATCGAGGTCATCGCGAGCAGGTACAGCACGCCGGCGTTGACGTTGGCGAGCACGGTCTCCGGGCCGAACGGCACCACCGCCCAGGCCGCCAGCGCGGGCACCAGGGCCAGCATCGGTGCCAGGTAGTAGAGGAACTTGTTCGCGTTGGTCGGAAGGATCACTTCCTTGATGAGGAGCTTGACCACGTCCGCGAAGGCCTGCAGCAGGCCGAGGGGGCCGACCTTGTTCGGCCCCATGCGCACGTGCATCCAACCGATGACCTTGCGTTCCCAGTAGACGAACATCGCCACCGCGATAATCAGCGGCAGGACGATCGCCACGATGAACAGCACGGGCATCAACAGGTGGTCCCAGAGTTGCTGACCCATGGTTTATGCCTTGCTCAAAGTGATGGCCGCGCCGTACGGAGGCAGCATGGCGGTTTCGGAATGCGCGGCTTCGATCCAGGCGGCGCCCGCGGGCACCGCGGCATCGATCGCCACCGGCAGCACGGTATCGCCGATGCGGGCGTTGCCGCCCTCGGCGAGGCCCAGCTTGCCGGCGTCGTCCGCATTGATGCGGATGGCGGCCGGGCGGTTCAGCGGATGCGCGTTCAGGGCACCCGCACGTCGCAGCACGGCGTCCACGCGGTAGATCGGCGTCGTGGCCAGGCGCGAGAAGGTCACGCCCGAGGTGCGCGGCGCGAGCTGGTGACGGACCTCCGAAGCACGCTCCGTGAGTCCGTCGCGAAGGCCGGCCAGGTCCTCGAATTCGAAGCCCGGCAGACCGAGCAAGCCGCCGAGGGCGCGCAACACCTTCCAACCCGGACGGGCGTCGCCCGGCGCCTTGGCACCGGCGAGCATGGTCTGGGTGTTGCCTTCCACGTTGACCAGGCTCGCGTCGATCTCCGGCGTGAGGCTGATCGGCAGGATGACGTCCGCCGAATCCTTCAGCGCATCGCTGGCGTAGGCAGCGAAGGCCACCACGGTCTGCGCCGAATGCATCGCCTGCAAGGCGAGCGCACCGTCGGCGAAATCGTGCGGCGGCTCGACGTTGTAGAGCACGTAGCCCTTGCGCGGCTGGGCAAGCATCGCACGCGCATCGAGACCACCGGCGGTCGGCAGCACGCCGACCGAGGACAGGCCGATCGCGTTGGCGGCGAGCGGGATCTCGTTGAACGCGGCACCCGCGGCCTGCGCGATGAAACGGGCGATCGCGCGCAGCCAGGAAGCTTCCGGATGCGTCGCGGCGGCATGGCCGAGGATCACCACGGCGTCGCTGGACAGCGCCTTGAACGCGTCGCGATGCGCGTCGGTGGTTTCCACGCCGTTCAGTGCCGGCGCGATCGCCTCCGGCACGCCGGCGCCACCTTCGCTGGCGGCCTTGGCCAGGACCAGCAATTCGTTCACCAGCGCGTGCGGCGCGGCGACGGACTCGCCGGCCAGCGGATAGTTGAAGTTGAAGTGGGCCGGATTGACGGCGTACACCTTGGCGCCCTTCTTCACCGCCTGGCGGATGCGGTGATTGAGCAGCGGCACTTCGTGGCGCAGGTCCGAACCGACGAGCAGCGCGGCCTTCACCTTCTCGAACGAGGCGATGGACGAGGCGAACGGCTTGGCGAAGGCGTTGTCGGCGAAGTCGAGCTGACGCAGGCGATGGTCGACATGGGCACTGCCCAGGCCACGGGCGAGGCGGACGAGCAGCTCGCCTTCCTCGTTCGAGGTGGCGCCGTGCACGAGCACGCCGAGGTCGGAACCGGCGACGCTCTTCAGCGATTCGCGGGCGACGGAAAGCGCGTCGTCCCACGTCGTGGCGGACCACTGGCCGTTGCGCTTGACCATGGGCGACTTCACGCGGTCCGCGGCGTACAGGCCCTGGTGGCTGTAGCGGTCACGGTCGGAGAGCCAGCACTCGTTGATCGTCTCGTTGTCGCGCGGCACGTTGCGCAGCACTTCACCGCGGCGCGTGTGCATCCACAGGTTCGAGCCCAGCGCATCGTGATAACCGATGGACGGGCGCGCGATCAGTTCCCAGGCGCGCGCCTGGAACTGGAACGGCTTGTTGGTCAGCGCGCCGACCGGGCAGACGTCGATGATGTTGCCCGACAGTTCGCTCTCGATCGTCTTACCGATATAGGTGCCGATTTCCAGGTTCTCGCCACGGCTCATGCCGCCGAGTTCGTACGTGCCGGCGATCTCGCTGGTGAAGCGGACGCAGCGCGTGCACTGGATGCAGCGGGTCATCTCGGTGGCGATCAGCGGGCCGAGGTTCTCGTCGGCCACGGTGCGCTTGCGCTCGTTGAAGCGCGACACCGAACGGCCGTAGCCGAGCGAGACATCCTGCAGTTCGCACTCGCCGCCCTGGTCGCAGATCGGGCAGTCGAGCGGATGGTTGATGAGCAGGAACTCCATCACGTTGCGCTGCGACTTGAGCGCCTTGTCCGAACGCGTGAAGACCTTCATGCCCTCGCCCACCGGCGTGGCGCAGGCCGGCGCCGGCTTCGGCATCTTCTCGATTTCCACCAGGCACATGCGGCAGTTGGCGGCGATCGCGAGCTTGCGGTGATAGCAGAAGCGCGGGATGGGGATACCGACGGCGTCGGCCGCCTGGATGATCATCGACCCCTTGGCTACCTGCACCGGAACGCCGTCGATCTCGATGTTGACGAGGTCCGGCGCGGCATTGGCTACGGGCTGCGCACTCATGCAGCGACTCCAGTGGTGACCGTGTCAGCCGGACCGTCGACGATCGAACGGCCATGCTCCACGTAGTATTCGAATTCGTGCCAGAAGTGATACAGGAAACCCTGTACCGGCCACGCGGCGGCTTCGCCGAAGGCGCAGATGGTGTGCCCTTCGATCTGGCCGGCGACGGCCTTCAGGCGATGCAGGTCGTCCTGCGTGCCCTTGCCTTCGACGATGCGCGTCAGCACGCGGTACATCCAGCCCGTGCCTTCGCGGCACGGCGTGCACTGGCCGCACGATTCGGCCTTGTAGAAGCGCGCGATGCGGTGGCAGGCGCGGACCATGCAGGTGGTCTCGTCCATCACGATCACGGCACCCGAACCCAGGCCCGACCCCGCCTTCTGCAGCGAGTCGTAGTCCATGGTGCATTCCATGATCTTCTCGGCCGGCAGCACCTTCATCGAGGAACCGCCGGGGATGCACGCCTTGAGCTTCTTGCCGCCGCGGATACCGCCGGCCATCTGCAGCAGTTCGGAGAACGGCGTGCCGAGCCTGATCTCGAAGTTGCCCGGGTTGGCCACGTGGCCGGATACCGAGAAGATCTTCGGACCGCCGTTGTTCGGCTTGCCGATGTTGAGGAACCACTCCGCGCCATTGCGCAGGATCGCCGGCACCGAAGCGTAGGTCTCGGTGTTGTTGATCGTGGTCGGACGGCCGTACAGGCCGAAACCGGCCGGGAACGGCGGCTTGAAGCGCGGCTGGCCCTTCTTGCCTTCCAGCGATTCCATCAGCGCGGTCTCTTCGCCGCAGATGTAGGCACCGGCGCCGAGGGCGTTGTAGATGTCCACGTCGATGCCCGAGCCGGCGATGTCCTTGCCGAGCAGGCCCGCCGCGTAGGCTTCCTTCAACGCCTCTTCGATGTGCTCGAACGGCTCGTGATGGAATTCGCCACGCAGGTAGTTGTAGGCGACGGTGGAACCCGTGCAGTAGCAGGCGATGGCCAGGCCTTCGATGACGGCATGCGGGTTGAAGCGCAGGATGTCACGGTCCTTGCAGGTGCCCGGCTCCGATTCGTCCGAGTTGCACAGGATGTATTTCTGGCCCGGTGCCGTGCGCGGCATGAACGACCATTTCAGGCCCGTGGGGAAGCCGGCGCCGCCGCGACCGCGCAACGCGCTCTTCTTGATCTCTTCGATCAGCGCGGCCGGATCGGGCTTCTCGGCCAGGATCTTGCGCCACGCCTTGTAACCGTCGACCTTCTCGTAGCTATCGAGGGCCCAGGGCTTTTCGAAATGCAGGGTCGTGTAGACGACCTGGTGTTCCTGCGGTGCGGGTCCGACCGGACCAGTGCTGCTAGCCATTGCCCTTACCTCACTTCAGACCGTCGAGAATGGCGTCGACCGATTCGGTCGTCAGCTTCTCGTGGTAGTGACCGTTGACGACCATCATCGGGGCGCCGGCGCATGCGGCCAGGCATTCCTCTTCCTGCTTGAGATAGATACGGCCGTCGGCCGTGCTCTCGCCGGTCTTGATGCCGAGCTTCTTTTCGCAATGGCGAACGAGGCCTTCGGCACCGTTCAACCAGCAGGAGATGTTGGTGCAGATGGCGACGTTGTTGCGGCCGACGGGCGAGGTCTCGAACATCGAGTAGAAGCTCGCCACTTCGTAGGCCCAGATCGCCGGTAGGTCGAGGTATTTCGCGACCGCGGTGATCAGTTCGTCCGTGAGGTAACCCTGGTTCTGTTCCTGCGCGCCCATCAGCGACTGGATCAGCGCCGAACGCTTGCGGTCCGGCGGGAACTTCGACACCCAATGATCGATATGGGCGCGGGTGTGATCGTTGAGCACGACGAGAGGATCGACGTCCTTCACCTGCTCGAAATGACCGGTGGCTTTCATGATTCAGTTCACTCCGTCGACTTAGCGGTCGACTTCGCCGAAGACGAGATCGTAGGTGCCGATCATCGCGACGACGTCGGCGAGCATGTGGCCCCTCACGATCGCGTCCATGGAAGACAGGTGCGCGAAGCCCGGCGCGCGCAGGTGCACGCGGAAAGGCTTGTTCGCACCGTCGGACACGAGGTAGCAGCCGAATTCACCCTTGGGTGCCTCGACCGCGGCATAGGTCTCACCCGCCGGCACGCCATAGCCCTCGGTGAAGAGCTTGAAGTGGTGGATGAGCGCTTCCATGTCGCTTTTCATTTCTTCACGACTGGGCGGCGCGACCTTGTAGTTCTGCGTCATCACCGGGCCCGGGTTGGCCTTCAACCAGGCCACGCACTGCTTGATGATGTTGTTCGACTGGCGCATTTCCTCGACGCGGACCAGGTAGCGGTCGTAGCAATCGCCGTTGACGCCCACCGGGATGTCGAAATCCATGTCGGCGTAGGCCGCATACGGCTGCTTCTTGCGCAGGTCCCAGGCGATACCCGAGCCACGCAGCATCGCACCGGTCATGCCCCAGGCCTGGGCCTTCTCGGGTGGAATGACGCCGATGCCGACCGTGCGCTGCTTCCAGATGCGGTTGTTGGTCAGCAGCGCCTCGTATTCGTCGACGCGGGCCGGGAAGTCGTTGGTGAACTCGGTGAGGTAGTCGAGCATCGAGCCTTCGCGCCAGGCGTTCAGGCGCTTCAGGTCGCTGCCCTTGTGCCAGGGCGACTCGCGGTACTTCGACATCTGTTCGGGCAGGTCGCGGTAGACGCCACCGGGACGGTAGTACGTGGCGTGCATCCGCGCGCCCGACACCGCCTCGTAGACGTCCATCAGTTCCTCGCGTTCACGGAACGCGTAGAGGAACACGGCCATGGCGCCGAGATCGAGCGCGTTGGAACCGACCCACATCAGGTGGTTCAGGATGCGCGTGATCTCGTCGAACATCGTGCGGATGTACTGCGCGCGGACCGGCGCCTCGATACCCAGCAGGTTCTCGATGGCACGCACGTAGGCGTGCTCGTTGCACATCATCGACACGTAGTCGAGGCGATCCATGTAGCCGATCGACTGGTTGAACGGCTTGGATTCGGCCAGCTTCTCGGTGCCACGGTGCAGCAGGCCGATGTGCGGATCGGCACGGACGATCGTCTCGCCGTCCATCTCCAGCACCAGGCGCAACACGCCATGCGCAGCGGGATGCTGCGGGCCGAAGTTCATCGTGTAATTGCGAATTTCTTCCACGGCTTAGTTCTCCCGCCAGTGATCGGCGGATTCCGCCCTGGCCTGATCGAGGTCGGCGTCGTTGCGGATCGTGCGCGGCACCAGCACGCGCGGTTCGATCGAGACCGGTTCGTAGACGACGCGTTTCTGCTCGGGGTCGTAGCGGACCTCGACGTTGCCGATCAGCGGGAAATCCTTGCGGAACGGATGGCCCACGAAACCGTAGTCGGTGAGGATGCGGCGAAGATCGGGGTGACCGTCGAAGATGATGCCGAACAGGTCGAACGCCTCGCGCTCGAACCAGTCCGCACCCGGCCACACCGGCGTGATCGAAGGCACGACGGGAAAGGCATCGTCTTCGCAGAACGCGCGCAGGCGGATGCGCTGGTTGAGTTCGATCGACAGCAGGTGGATGACGGCGGCGTACCGGCGCGGCAGCTCGACGGCACGCGGACGTTCGGCCCAGGTGAAGCGGCCGGCCGACTGTCCTTCCACGCCGCGCGAGAAGCTCTCGCCCTGCGCGGTGTCGGTATCCCATTCGGTCTGGCCGTAGCTGAGGTAATCGATCCCGCAGACGTCGATGACGGTGGTGAAACGGAATCCGGCCTCGTCGCGCAGCGCCGTGGCGACGGAAATGAGGTCGCGCGGGGCCACCTCGGCGGTGACCTCGTTGCGCTCGACCTTGACCACCAGCATGTCGCCGAAGCGCGCGGCTAGCCGTTCGACCAGCGAGGTCTCGTTAGTAACGCTCATGTGCGATGCCCTGTTAACGCGCGATCGTGTGGGTGCGGCGGATCTTCTTCTGCAACTGCAGGATGCCGTGGATCAGCGCTTCGGCCGTCGGCGGGCAACCCGGCACGTAGATATCGACCGGAACGATGCGATCGCAGCCACGCACGACCGAATAGGAATAGTGGTAGTAACCACCGCCATTGGCGCAGGAGCCCATCGAGATGACCCACTTCGGGTCGGGCATCTGGTCGTAGACCTTGCGCAGCGCCGGGGCCATCTTGTTGACCAGCGTGCCGGCGACGATCATCACGTCGGACTGGCGCGGGCTGGGACGGAAGATGACGCCGTAACGGTCGAGGTCGAGGCGCGCGGCACCCGCGTGCATCATCTCGACGGCGCAGCAGGCCAGGCCGAAGGTCATCGGCCACATCGAGCCGGTGCGCGCCCAGTTCATCAGAGCGTCGATGCTGGTGACGCCGAAACCACGGTTCACGACCGGCGCGTCGCCGTTCGGACGGAGGATGTCGTCGACGAGGTTCAGCGGTTCCGGGTTGTGCATCACCCGGTCGATGCTGGTCATCACTCCCATTCGAGCGCTCCCTTCTTCCAGACGTAAGCGAAACCGACCACGAGCAGCGCGAGGAACAGCGCCATCTCGATCAGCGCGATGGCGCCGATCTTGTCGAACACCACCGCCCACGGAAACAGGAAGGCGATTTCGAGGTCGAAAATGATGAAGAGGATGGCGATGAGGTAATAGCGCACGTCGAACTTCATGCGCGCATCCTCGAAGGCCTCGAAGCCGCACTCGTACGGCGACAGCTTCTCCGATTCCGGACGGCGCGGCCCGGCAAGCATGCCGACCACCAGAAGGACGCTGCCAAGGCCGATGGCGACGGCGATGAACAACAGGACGGGCCAATATTGGGCAAGCACGATGCTGCGTACCTCCGCGCCTCGCTGGGCGCATCAGTGACCGTCGACGGGGACGAGCGGTCCGGCTAGTGTCGCCGGAGCTTTTTTCGAATCGATCCAAACGGACCGACCCGTGCCGGCGCGGCGGGCGCGCCAACGACTCCGGATATCCACAATCTCACGTTGGGGAACCGATCTATTGTACCAGTGCGTGCAGGTATTCCGACAAGCCTTAATGAGGGAAAAACTGCATCGCGATGGTGCAATCGCAGGGTCACATCGTCTGGGTAGGACGTTCGGAGGCAAGGGTTCCGGCCAGCAGTCCCTCGATGCGCTGTCGCGCGGCCTCGCTTTCGGGCGATTCGTTGAACTGGATGCCCACGCCGGCCGTGCGGTTGCCCTGCGCGCCCACCGGCGTGATCCAGACGACCCGGCCGGCGACCGACAGGCGCTCGTTCTCGTCGATGAGGGTCACCAGCAGGGCCACTTCGTCGCCCAGGCTGTAGCGCTGGGCGGTGGGCGCGAACAGGCCGCCCGTCTTCAGATAGGGCATGTACGAGATGTACAGGGAATTCACGTCCTTGATCTTCAGGGAAAGAATGCCCTGTCGCGGCGAGGAGCTGGTGGCGGTCATGGCGTGGAATCCCCTTGGCTGAGCGGCATCCTAGCTAGGCGGCGGGCCGGGCCACAAGCCCGAACGGCTCCGGATCGGGACCCGTCCACCCGTAGCGGTCGTAGATCCAGGGAGTGGAAAGGTCGGCGGTGAGCTTGAGGAAGGCCGGTCCGGGGGCGTCGCGCAACGGCAACACCCAGCCGTTACCTGCCCGTTCGAGCGGGGCCTTGCGCCAGGGCCATGTCGCCACGCCCTGCCCGTCCGCCAGCACCAGGCGCAAGCGGGTACGCGCCAGGGGACCGGGACGCCACGGCAAGCGTAGCAAGCCGCTGCCGGGCGCGGGCGGTGGCCGGTCGAACCGTTCGGGGCGCGAGGCCACGGCGAGCATCCGTTTGCGGCTCAAGGCCATCTGGGTGGCGTGTTCCAGCACGGCCTCGATCTTGGTCGCCTGCCGCTCCGGGTCCACATCCGGCACCAGCAGGTCTTCCGGCGCGGACCGCTCCGTGCCATGCACCATGTAGGTGAGCACATCGGCCCGCGACCCTGCCGCCGCCAGGGCCAGGCGTGCGAGCACGTGGGCCGAACCATGATCGGGGTGGGTATCGCCCAGGTCGGGAATGACGACCAGACTGGGCCGCGTCCGCTCCACCACGCGGCGAATGACACCGACGGCCGCGGCATGACGCGACCGCAATTCCTCGGTCACCCGCATGTCGTGCCAGCCCAGCGCGTGCAGGTGGTCGGGACCGACGCCGAGCCGGGCCAGCGCCGCGGCTACCTCACCCCGGCGCCGGGCGCCCCAGCGGGCGCGACCGCTGGCATCGATGACCAGGCGCCGTTCGATCCACCGCTGCGGCCACGGGTTGTCGTCGCCATCGGTCAGCAACAGCACATCGGCGCGGCCACCCGCGGCCAGCGTACGCTGGATCAGCATGCCGGCGGCCAGGGATTCGTCGTCGGGATGCGGAGCGACCACCAGGAGGCGGGTGCTGCCGTCGATGACCGGATGGCGCGACACGTGACTCTCCTTACGGTTCGAAAACGTCGGTCCGATTAGGACCGAACGCGCGATAAAAGCGCGTCAACGCCACGCCGCGAGTAATTCGATGAGGATGAGGTCGGCCCGCAGCGGACCGCGCAAGGCGTCGCGCGCGCGGTTGGCCTTGCCGTACCACCCGTCGAGCGCCTCGTCATCGAGCTGGCTGTCCAGCGGCGTGGCCCTCCCGGACGCGCGTGCGCGCAGTTCGTCGGTAGCCGCCTGGGCGGCGAACCAGAGATAGCGCGAGGGATCGGCCGCCTGCCAGCGCTTGACGACCTCCATGGCATCGCCCCGCCCCGCGGCGAGCGCCTTGAGGTCGTGGCGGACCTCGCCGCGCTGTTTCAAGGCGCCATCGGTGGCCCAGGCACGGGCCATGCCCGGGTTGCCACCGGCCGCCTCCAGCGCGGCGGGGGCGTCCTGTACGCCTTCGGCGCGCAGCCAGCCGAGGGCGGCCTCGCGCGAGGGCACCAGGAAATCGATCCGCTGGCAGCGGCTGCGGATCGTCGCCGGCAGGCGCGCCGGTTCGTCGGCCACGAGGGCGAGCAAGGTCGAGGGCGTGGGTTCTTCCAGCGTCTTCAGCAACGCATTGGCCGCCGCCGCGTTCATCGCATCGGCGGGATCGATCGTGACGACCTGCCAGCCGCCGAACTGGCTCGCCATGGACAGGCGCTGGGACAGGTCGCGGATCTGGTCGACCACGATCTCGCTGCGGGTGACGCCGTCCTTGCGCAGGCCGAACGACAGGGTGACGAGGTCGGGATGGGTACCGGCCGCGAGCAGCTGGCAGCTGCGGCAGGTGCCGCAGGCTACGCCGGCGGCAGGGTGCTGGCAGAGCAACCCGTTGACGAAGGCGGCGAGGAAATCGCGCTTGCCCAGGCCGGCCGGACCGGCAAGCAACAACGCGTGCGGCAGGGCGTCACGTTCGCGCCGCGCCTGCAAGCGCGCCCATGCATCGGCGAGCCAGGGACGGGCCGTCACGAAGCGGCCTTCGCGAAGAGTCCGGCGACGCCGGCGATGGCCTGGTCGAGCACGTCGCCGGGCGCCGCGCTGGCGTCCAGCACGCGGAAGCGTGCCGGATCGGCGGATGCACGCTCGCGATACGCCTCACGCACGCGTTCGAAGAAGGCATCGCCTTCCACCTCGATCCGGTCCGCATCGCCACGGCCCGCGGCGCGCGCCCGGCCCGTGCTCACCGGCAGGTCGAGCAGCAGGGTCATGTCGGGCTTGAGGCCACGGGCGGCCCAGCGTTCCAGTTCGGCGATGCGCTCGACCGGCTGGCCACGTCCACCGCCCTGGTACGCGTAGCTCGCATCCGTGAAGCGGTCGCACAGCACCCAGCGGCCCGCGGCCAGTGCCGGATCGATCACCTGGCGCACCAGTTGGGCGCGCGACGCGAACATGAGCAGCAGCTCGGATTCGGCGCAGAGTTCGTTGTTGGCGGCATCCAGCACCACGCCGCGCACCGCCTCGCCGACGACCGTGCCACCGGGTTCGCGGGTGACCACGAGATCGACACCGCGCTCGCGGAGGTGCGCTTCGAGGCCGCGCAGCAAGGTGCTCTTGCCGGCGCCTTCGCCACCTTCGAGGGTAATCAGCCGGCCGCGCATGGGAGAGGTCACTGGCATCGCTTCAATTGGTAACAGGCCACGGCCCGGTTGTGTTCTTCGAGGGTCGACGAGAAGACGTGGCTGCCGTCGCCGCGAGCGACGAAGTACAACTCCTTGCCCTCGGCGGGATGCAGCGCCGCCTGGATCGCCGCACGCCCCGGCAGGGCGATCGGCGTGGGCGGCAGCCCCACCCGCGTATACGTATTGTAAGGGGTGTCGGTGGTGAGGTCGCTCTTGTGGATGTTTCCCGCATAACCGGCACCCATCCCATAGATCACGGTCGGGTCGGTCTGCAGCAGGATGCGCTGTTGCAGGCGGCGGACGAACACGCCGGCGATGCGCGGGCGCTCGTCCGCCCTGCCCGTCTCCTTCTCGACGATCGAGGCGAGGATCAGGGCCTCGTAGGGCGAGGCCAGGGGCAGGCCCTGCGCCCGGCCCGGCCATGCCGCGTCCAGTGTCTTCGTCATCGCCGCGTACGCGCGCTTGAGGATGCTCGAATCCGTATCGCCCTTGACGTAGGCGTAGGTCTCCGGGAGGAAACGGCCTTCCGGATTGTCACCCTCGGCACCCAGCAGTTTCATGATGGCCGCATCGTCCATGCTCGCGGTGTCGTGGGTGAGCGTGCCCACCGAGGCGAGCGCCCGGCGCAGGTCGGCGAAGGTCCAGCCGTCGACGATGGTGAAGTTGCGCTGCATCACCTTGCCGCTGGCCATGTCGCCGATGAGGTCGCGCGGCGTCATGCCGGGTCGCAAGGCGTACTCGCCCGCATGCAGCCGGCCGGACGCATGCATCTGCATCGCAAGCAATCGCCAGTACAGCGGCGAAGCCCGGCTGGCCTTGCGATTGCGCAGGTCGCGCACGATGTCCTTGAACGACGCCCCGCGCGCCACGTCGATGCTCTGCCCGGCCGCGGGAACCGCCAGCGGGGTACGGGCGAAGCGCGCCCAGTCGAACCAAAGCCAGGAACCCGTGGCGATGATGGCGATCAGCACCGCCAGCAGGATGACTCGCCAGAGGGCGAGGCCGCGCAATTTCATCGATCGGATTCCTTCGAACCGGTGGGCAACGGCAGGCCGATGTCGCGCCAATGCGCCTGCAAGGCGCGGGTGACGGGACCGGGCTGCCACGAACGGGTCGCGAAAACCCGAATCGGGAGAATGCCGCGAACGGCGGAGGTGAGGAAGACCTCGTCGGCCTCGACGAGTCGAGCGGGGTTCATCCGCGCCTGCGCCACGTCGCGCACGGCCAGGATTTCCGCGCGGGCCACGCCCGCCACGCCACAGGAATCGACCGGCGGGGTGACCAGCCGGCCGTCGAAGACGGCGAACAGGTTGGTGGCCGTCGCGCAGACGACGCCGCCTTCCATGTCGAGCATCAGCCCCTCGCCTATCGCAGGATCATCCCACTCCGCGCGCGCCAGCACCTGTTCGAGCCGGTTGAGATGCTTCATGCCGGCTAGCGCTGGCTGGGCCGCCAAGCGCGTATCGCACAAGCGAACGATCATGCCATCGTCATAGGCCGGCGCCTGCAAGGCAAGCGGCGCGACCGTCACCACGAGCGTCGGGCGAGGCGAAGCGGGTGGCGCGTAGCCACGCACGCCTTCGCCGCGCGAAAGGGTTATCCGGGCGACACCATCGGCGAGATCGCGGGAGAGCCGCATCGCTTCGGCAAGGACCGCATCCATGTCCGGCAACGGTATGCGCAACCGGGCGCAGCCCTGGCGAAGACGCGCCTCGTGGCGCGGCCACAAGGGAATCCGCCCGCCCACGATGCGCAGCGTTTCGAACAGCCCATCGCCGTAGGTGAAGCCACGATCGGTGACGGAAACATGGTCGGCGTCGATGAAATCGACGGAAGTGCGCGTGCTCATGCCGCGCCGAACACGCGCAGCAGGCCGCGCGCCTTGGCCCGGGTCTCGTCGAGTTCCTTCTCGGGCACCGAATCGACGACGATGCCCGCACCGGCGCGCAACGATACCTGCGCGCCCTCGACGGCCAGCGTGCGGATCAGGATGTTCAGGTCCATGTCGCCGTTGTCATCGACATAACCGAGCGCGCCGGTGTACGCACCGCGAGGCTCCTGTTCGATCGCGCCGATGATCTCCATGCAACGCACCTTGGGACATCCCGTGATCGTGCCGCCCGGAAAAGTCGCGGCGATCACCTGTCCCGGCGTCACGCCCGTGCGTGCCCGGCCGCGCACGTTCGACACGATGTGGTGCACGTGCGCATAGCTTTCCACCACCATGAGTTCATCGACCTTCACGCTGCCCGGCACGCAGACGCGCCCGAGGTCGTTGCGTTCGAGATCGATCAGCATCACGTGTTCGGCGCGCTCCTTCGGATGGGCGGTGAGCTCGCGGATGCGCTGCGCATCGTCGTCACCGGCCAGGCGCGGACGCGTACCGGCGATGGGGCGCGTCTGCAGGATGCCGTCACGCGATTCCACCAGGCGCTCCGGCGAGGAACTGACGATGGCCCATCCCGGCTGCTGCAAGAGGCCGGCGAACGGCGCGGGATTGGCTCGTCGCAACGCCTGCATCAAATGGGCCGGCGCCGGTGGCTCGTCGAACGTGGCCGTCCAGCGGCGCGAAAGGTTCACCTGGAAGACGTCGCCTGCCCGCAGGTGCTCGTGCACGCGATGCACGCCGTCGAGGAACCGCGAGGGATCGTCTTCCTCCACGCTCCGTGGCGCCGGCAGCGGCACGTCGGAAAGCGTGCCTTCCACGTCGGCGGCGAGCACATCCAGCCAGTCTTCCGCACCTTCTTCGGCAAGCAGGATCGTGCGCTGCTCCACGTGGTCGACGATGACGGCCGCGGGAACGCGTAGCGCGAACGCGACGGGAGCGGCGCCATGGGTGGGTGGGAGATGCAGGCTCGGCTCGATCTGGCCGGCCAGTTCATAACCGAGGTAGACCACCCATCCGCCATGGAACGGAAGCCCGTCGTCGACGCGCGGTTTGCGCTGCGCGGCGCAGGCAGCGTCGAATGCATCGAGGAAATCGCCGGGCACGATGGCACCCTGCGCGTCACGGGTAACCCCGTCGGTGGACAAGGTCAGTGACGCATCGCCCGCCGCGAAGAGGATGTCGAAGCGCGACTGCGGCGTACCGGTCACCGCACTGGCCAGCAATGCGACGTAGCGCTCCGGATATGACGCGGCCGGCGCGAGCAGATCGCGCCGGCCGGCCAGGGTTCGCGTGACGAAAGCCAACGCGTCAGACGCGACGGAAAACGAGCGTGCCGTTGGTGCCGCCAAAGCCGAACGAATTCGACATGACCACCTCGATGTCCGCCTTCTCCGCCTTGTTCGGCACGAGGTCCATGCCCAGCGCCGCGACTTCCGGGTCCACGTCGACGAGGTTCATCGTGGGCGGCATGATGCCCTCGCGCAGGGCCTGGATGGAGAAGATCGCTTCCACGCCGCCCGCGGCACCGAGCAGGTGACCGGTGACCGACTTGGTGGAACTGACCGCGAACTTGCCCTTCTTCGTGGCGTGCTCGCCGAACACGTTGCGGATGGCCTTGGCTTCGCCCAGGTCGCCCACGGGCGTGGACGTGCCGTGCGCGTTGACGTACTGCACTTCGGACGGCTGAATGCCCGCATCGTGCAGCGCGTTGCGCATCGCCAGCTCGGCGCCGTCGCCACTGGGCGCGGTGATGTGGTAAGCGTCGCCGCTCATGCCGAAACCGATGAGTTCGGCGAGGATGTTCGCGCCACGCGCCTTGGCGAACTCGTATTCCTCGAGCATCAACATGCCCGCGCCGTTGGACAGCAGGAAACCGTCACGGCCGACATCCCACGGACGGCTGGCATGCGCCGGATCGTCGTTGCGCGTTGACATCGCCTTGGCCGAGCAGAAACCGGCCATGGCCGTGGGCGTGGTGGCGAACTCGGCGCCGCCCGCGAGCATCGCATCGGCATCGCCGTACTGGATCAGGCGCATCGCCATGCCGATGTTGTGCGCGGCCGTGGTGCACGCCGACACCAACGCGATGTTCGGGCCCTTCATGCCGTGGTAGATCGACAGGTTGCCGGCCACCATGTTGATGATCGAACTCGGCACATAGAACGGCGATACCTTGCGCGGGCCCTTTTCCGCCAGTTCGAGGGCCGTGCCCTCGATGGTGTGCAGGCCACCGATGCCGGCACCCGCGGCCACGCCGATGCGGCCGGCGTTCTCGTCGGTCACGACGAGGCCCGACTGGCGGAACGCATGCGTGCCGGCGACGATGCCGTAGTGGATGAACGGGTCCATCCGCTTGAAGTCCTTCGCGATGGCGCGCCGTTCGTCGTCCGGGGCGTCGGTGCCGGCGAAGTACGCGTCGACGGCATCGAAACCTTCGACCTCACCCGCGATGCGGGTGGTGTAGGCGCTGGCGTCGAACGCGGTCACAGGGCCGATGCCGCTGTTGCCTTCGACGACATTTTTCCAGGCGGTGGCGACATCGTTGCCGACCGGCGAGACGATGCCCATACCGGTCACTACCACACGTCGTTTACTCATGCGTTTCATCCTTCACTGTGTTCCGCGCAAACCATACGCGGGCGCAGGTTGCGTTAGACGCAAACGAAAACTGCGCCATGAGGCGCAGCTTCCGTGTCGCTCGGAGATCGACGGGAGGCGGCGCCTCCGATCGACAGCCAGTCGCTCGATCAGGCCTTGACGTGGGCCTTGACGTAATCGACCGCCTGCTGGACCGTCGTGATCTTTTCGGCTTCTTCGTCCGGGATCTCGCATTCGAACTCTTCTTCGAGAGCCATCACGAGCTCAACGGTATCGAGCGAATCGGCGCCCAGATCGTCCACGAACGAAGCGTTCGGGCTGACATCCTCTTCCTTAACGCCCAGCTGTTCAACGACGATCTTCTTGACGCGCTCTTCGATGGTGCTCATGTTGCCTTTACCTCCCGAGGGAAAAATCCGGCGGCATTGTAGTGGCTAAGGACAGAACCCGCCAACACACCGCCGTCACGTGGGTGACGCCCGGTTTTTCTTAGCCGGGCGCGAAATGACGATTGTCTCTCAAAAACGGGCCGGTGGCGACTGCCGCCGGCCCTGGCCCATCAGGGCATGTACATGCCACCGTTGACGTGCAACGTCTCGCCGGTGATGTACTTGGCCGCCGGAGAGGCCAGGAAGGCCACCGCCTCGGCGATATCGCCGGCTTCGCCCAGGTGGCCCAGGGCGATGCCCGAAAGCAACGCGGTGCGCTGTTCTTCCGGCAGGGCGCGGGTCATGTCGGTGTCGATGAAGCCAGGTGCCACCACGTTCACGGTGATTCCGCGGGAACCGATCTCACGGGCCAGCGATTTCGAGAACGCGATGATGCCGGCCTTGGCGGCCGCGTAGTTCGCCTGCCCCGGGTTGCCGGTGACGCCGACCACCGAGGCGATGCTGATGATCCGGCCCTTGCGCGCCTTCATCATCCCGCGCATCACCGCTTTCGACGTGCGGAACACCGAGGTGAGGTTGGTTTCGATGATGGCGTTCCAGTCATCTTCCTTCATGCGCATGAGGAGCTGGTCGCGCGTGATGCCGGCGTTGTTCACCAGGATCGAGATGGCGCCGGTTTCCTTGCCGATGCCGTCGATGAGCGATTCGATCGCCCCGGCATCGGTCACGTCGAGCACACGGCCATGGCCGCCGTGCGCGGCGAGGCGTTCGTCGATGGCCTTGGCACCGGCTTCGCTGGTGGCGGTGCCGAACACGGTGGCGCCGAGCGAGGCGAGGCGATCGGCGATCGCCGCGCCGATACCGCGGCTGGCGCCGGTGACGAGGGCGATTTCACCCTTCAGGGATGAGCTCATGGGGATGTCCTGTGGTACTTGAATGGGATCAGGCGGACGCGGGGGACAGCGCCGCTTCGAGGTCGGCCGGGGTGCCGATGGCCTTGCCGTCGATCGACTTGTCGATGCGCTTGATGAGGCCGGAAAGGACCTTACCCGGGCCGCATTCCATCGTCTGGACGATTCCTGCGGCGGCCAGCGCCTGCACGCACTCGGTCCAACGCACAGGCAGGTAGAGCTGACGCATCAGCGCGCCGCGGATGTCCTCCAGGGACGCATGCACCCGTGCATCGGCGTTCTGGACCACCGGGATCGAAGGCATGCGCCACTCCAGCGCGTTCATCGCCTCCCCGAGCTTATCGGCCGCATCGCGCATGAGCATGCAATGCGAGGGCACGGACACGGCCAGCTTCACGGCCTTCTTCACGCCCAGCTCGGCCAGGCGGGCGAGCGCGCGGTCCACCGCCTCGGCGTGGCCGGCGATCACCAGCTGTCCGGGGGAGTTGTAGTTGGCCGGGGCGACGACCTGGCCCTGGGCGACTTCCTCGCACACCTGGGCGATCTGCGCGTCGTCACCGCCGAGGATGGCCGCCATGGCACCCACGCCGGCCGGCACCGCGGCCTGCATCAGGCGGCCACGCTGGGCGACCAGGCCGGCCGCATCCTCCAGCGAGAGCGCACCGGCGACCACCAGGGCGCTGTACTCGCCCAGGCTGTGGCCGGACAGGTAGGCCGGCACCGGCCCGCCCAGCTTCCGCCATACGCGCCAGACGGCGACGCTGGCGGCCAACAGGGCCGGCTGCGTGTTCTCCGTGCTGTTGAGGGTGTCCTCGGGGCCGTTCTGGCTGATATCCCAAAGATCGATGCCGGCGCCAGCCGAGGCTTCCTCGAAGGTGGCGCGGACTTCCCCGTGATTCGCGGCCAGGTCGGCGAGCATGCCGACGGACTGCGAACCCTGACCGGGGAAAACGAAGGCGAGCGATGCGCTGGATGAGTTCATGCGAAGCGATTCCGGTACTTCAAACCGCGCATGGTGCCAGCAACCCATGGGCCAATGCACCATTCGCGGGCGTGTGGAGGATGCCTGCCCGGGGCGGCGAGGGCCGCTTTGGCGAGGCCGCTTTGGGGCGCAGGGGCGCCAGGGTGAGGGTGGGAGCCGCTTCAGCGGCGATCTCGTGACAACGGGCAAGGTCGAGGCAAGCACCCATCGCCGACAAGGTCGGCTCCCACCAGAGCCTCCACAACCGCAAGCCCTGGTAGGACTGCAAGTCCTGGTGGGAGCCGACCCTGTCGGCGATTCCGGCAGCCTAGTAGCGCAGCAGCGCAGAGGCCCAGGTGAAGCCGCCGCCGAAGGCTTCCAGCAGCAGGTTCTGGCCACGCTGGACCTTGCCCGAGCGCACCGCGTAATCGAGCGCGAGCGGCACGGAGCCCGAGGACGTGTTGGCGTGCTTGTCCACCGTGACGATGACCCGGTCCATCGACATGTTCAGGCGCTTGGCCGTCGCCTCGATGATGCGCAGGTTCGCCTGGTGCGGGATCAGCCAGTCGATCTCGTCTTCCTTCATCCCGGCGTCCTCGAGGGTCTCGCCCACCAGGGAATCCAGCGTCTTCACCGCGACCTTGAAGACCTCGCGCCCGAGCATGTTGATGCGCACGCCGTGGTTGGGGGCGTCGGTGAACCCGGCGGACACACCGACCGGATTGAACAGCAGGTGCTTGAATCCGCCGTCGGCGCGCATGCGGGTAGTGAAGATGCCCGGCTCGTCCGAAGCCTCCAGCACCACGGCACCGGCACCGTCGCCGAACAGGACGCAGGTCTCGCGCTCGGTCCAGTCGACCATGCGGGTGAGCGTTTCGGCACCGATCACCAGGGCCTTCTTCGACTGGCCACTGCGCATGAAGGCATTGGCCACGCCCAGGGCGTACACGAAGCCCGAGCACGCCGCGTTGACGTCGAACGCCGCGCAACCGTTGGCGCCCAACCGGTGCTGCACGAGGCAGGCGGTGGACGGGAAGATGATGTCGGGCGTGGTGGTGCCGAGCACGATGAGGTCGATCTCGGACGCCTTGACCCCCGCCGCCTCGAGCGCGCGCTGCGCGGCGAGGAAGGCGAGATCGCCAGTGGTTTCACCATCCGCCGCGATGTGACGCTCGGTGATGCCGGTGCGCGTGCGGATCCACTCGTCGCTCGTATCGACGATCTTTTCGAGGTCGGCATTGGTCAGCACTTTCTCGGGAAGCGCGCTGCCGGTACCGATGATGCGGGCGTATTTCAGAACCGTATCCCCAAGTGAGGGAGGATTCGCCCGGAGCGATGTCTGCCCCGGGGCCGGAAAGCTGGATGCCACAAATGCAAAACGGCGCGTTACCGCGCCGCCTGCGTTGTGATCTTCCCCAAGGTAGGGAGATCAGTCCTCGACTTCAACCGCGCCGCGGGTGTCGATGACCTTCTTGCCGCGGTAGAAGCCATCCTTGGTCACGTGGTGACGCAGGTGGACTTCGCCGCTCGTCGGATCGGTCGACAGCTGCACGGTCTTCAGCGCATCGTGCGAACGACGCATGCCGCGGGTGGACGGGGTCTTGCGGCTTTTGGCAACGGCCATGACAAATCTCCAGCGAAATTACTTTATGAGTCCGCGGAGTGCCGCGAACGGGTTTTCAGATGTTTCCTGCGAGGGTGTTTCGTCCTCGCCGGGTCCGGTTACGTCGTCGGGCAACTCGTGATCCGGATTCACCGGGACCAGGGGCAGCGCCAACAGCAGTTCATCTTCGATCGTCGCGACCAGGTCGAGCTTGCCGTCCTGTTCGACCAGCAGCGCCTCGTAGCCCGGGGGCAGCGAAGCCTCTTCACTTTCCTCGACGATCAGTCCGAGACGGGTATCGACCTCCACCGGCAACTGGAAAGGCTCCAGTGAGCGCTGGCAGATCAGCGTCAACTGGGCTTTCGCAAGCACGGCCACGTAGGCGGTACCGAATTCGTCGCGACCGAAATCCAGCGTGTAGGTTACGTCCCCTTCGGGAGACGCGACCACCTCTCCGAGACGCTTGAATGCGGACACGGGGAGCTGACCCTGGAACGAACGCCGCGCACGAACCTCGCGCCAAGCGTCCACGGACGATGGCAAAGTCACGGACATAATCGTGAAATGGTAGGCATCAACACCCTTGAAGTCAACCGGTTAGGCCTCCGGCATCCAGGAACGGCGCGCTTTTGCGCAGCGTCGGGACTTTCGGGCAGACTCGCTTCCTTCCGGCCAGTTTGCCGCAGCACGCCCACCAGGGGGAAGAGGTCGCGTGTTTTCCTTTGCCTATTATGCACTTGCCGGGGTGATCGTCGTCGCCGTGGGCTTGTGCGCATGGACGGTACGGCACCAGCGTTCGCGCCGCCGGCATGGCGCCCTGCAAGATCTCATGGACAATGCCGACCGCCTGGAGTCCGATCTCAAGGACTGTCGCGACCGCCTGCAACGGGCCCACGCCGTCATGTCGGTCAGTCCCGACCTGCCCGCCACCGGCGAGGTCGAAGCCCAGCAAGCGGTCGACTCGGGGCTCCGCGCCCTGCTCCAGCAACGCCTGTGGATCCGCGACCGGGCACCCGATGCCAGCCAGCGTGAACTGGACGAGGCGGTGGACGCCCTGGTCCGGGCCCGGCATCAGCTTGAGCCGCGGTTGCGCGCCCTCGACGATGCGCAGACGGCGCTCGATACCGCCGTGCGCGAACATATCCACAAGGAGTTCTGATCGTGTCACCGCAAGCCACCATCGTCCTCGCCTCCACCTCGCCCTACCGCGCCAGCCTGTTGCGGCGGCTGCTCGAGCACTTCGAGCAAGCCTCGCCGGGCACCGATGAAGCCGCCCTCCAGGACGAGCGTCCCGGCGCCCGGGCGGCCCGCCTGGCGGAAGCCAAGGCGCGCGCGGTGGCGGAGATACGCCCGGGCGCGGTGGTGATCGGCTCGGACCAGGTCGCCGACCTCGACGGCACCGTGCTGGACAAACCGGTCACGGTGCATGCGGCGCACAAGCAGCTGGCGGCCAGTTCGGGTCGTGACGTGGTCTTCCACACGGCGGTCTGCGTGATCGACCTGCGAGGGGACGCGACGACGCATGTCGACGAGACGCGGGTGCGTTTCCGCGAACTGAGCACGGAAGACATCGCCCGTTATGTCGAACGCGAACGGCCCCTCGATTGCGCAGGAAGCTTCAAGTGCGAGGGCCTGGGCATCGCCTTGTTCGAACGGATCGACAATGAAGACCCGACGGCGCTGGTCGGCTTGCCGTTGATCGCCACCTCGCGGTTGCTGCGTGCCGCCGGGGTCGTCCTTCCGTAGGTTTTCGCGAACACTACGGCGCCAGCGACGCCCGATAGGCCGAGGTCCACACCACGCAGGCGTCGGGATCGGTCGACGAACCGCGCATCGCACGCGCGGTGGCCGCGTACAACGCGAAACGCCGGCGTCCATCGAAGCGGTCCACCCGTTCCAGGGGCGACATGACCTCCACCCGCGAACAGACCGAGCCCAGCCAGTCCCTCTTCTCGCGTTCCCGCAACGCCGTCTCGTCGACCACGAGCAGGAGCGGCTGTCCGGCATGCGCCGCGAGCGCCGATTCGTCGAGCCGCCAGGCCGCGAGTTGTGGTGCGCGCCCATGCTTGACGTTCAAGGGGCTGTCCAGCGAATACACCTCGCGCGCACCACCCAACGCGAAGCGCAGCTCCGCCGCGAGCATGAAGTTGTCGGCCACGACGATCAGCCCCGGCCGAAGGGCGAGCTGCTTGCGCACCGCCTGCGCGCTTTCGCTCCAGCCGGTGAAATTCGAGGGGAACGCCTTGACGCCGGCGAGACGCGCCGCGCCGTCCTTCGAAGCAGCCAGTCCCAGATAACCCAGGCCAGCCGCAAGGCCGAGACCGGCGAGCGCGAATCCCGCGAACGCTGTCCGCCGCCAGGCCGTGGAGGCATCGCGAAGCAGGCCGGGCAGGACGGCGCAGATCAACACATATCCCGGCAGCGGCCAGTGCACGCGGAAGCGTATGTCGTCCGCGAAGAGCCCGAGCACGAAGTACGCCACGACGAAGGTGCCGGCGATGGTCGCCACCGCGTCGAAAGGTGCCTCATCGCGTCGCCGCCACGATCGCCACAATGCCCACAGCATCACCACCCATGCCACGGGAGTGCAGGTGATCGCCTGCTCGAGCGGCTGCACCAGGGCATCGGCGTGGAAGCGCCATGGGTTCCGTTCGACGACCTGGAACGCGATCCCCGCGCCTTGCGACCCCAGGTTGTAGAAGACGATCGGCAACAGGCCGATGGAGGCGATCGCCGATGCCAGCCACAGGCCGGGCCGTGACCATTGCGCGCGGCCACGCGGCATGGCGAGCAGGAAGATCACCCCGGCAAGCATCGCCATCGCGGCCCGGTAATGCGTGGCCCATGCGATGGCGAGCCCCAGCCCAAGCCATGCCCAGTCGCGAAGCCGGTCGGTTTCCAGCGCGGCGAGCAGGCCCCGTGTCGCCAGCACGATGGCGAAGGTGAGGGGCACGTCCGGCAGCGCCAACACGCCAAGGCTTCCCACCAATGGCAACGCGATGGCGAAGGTGGCCGCCTGCCAGCGCTCCACGTCGCCACCGTAGCGACTCGCGATGGCCGCCACCTGCCACGGCACGCAGGCGCCGATAAGCAGGAACGGCAGGCGCATGGCGAAAAGGCCATGACCAAGCACGCCTTCGGAAAGGGCGATCAGCCATGCGGTCAGTGGCGGAAGGTCGCTGTAGCCCCACGCCGGCGCGAGGCTCTCCTGCCAATAGAACGCCTCGTCACCGAAGGGCGACAACGTGCACGCTATGACCACCCTGGCCATGAGGGACACCACCAGCAGGACGAGGAACATCGCTCGCCAGGATCGCGCCGGCACCGCTACACTCGAACGCTCACTCATCGACATGGCCAGGACGGGGGGCAGACGCATCGATCATGTCCGCGACGAATCCACTCCACGATGAAATGCTCCGGCATCGCCTGGATGCCGCCCTGGCCCAGGTCAACGGGGTGCTGCTGGGCAAGCCTCGCCAGGTGAAGCTGGCCTTCACCTGCCTCATCGCGGGCGGGCACCTGCTGCTGGAGGACGTGCCCGGGGTAGGCAAGACGACGCTCGCGCATGCGCTGGCCGCCACGTTCGATCTCGACTTCCAACGCATCCAGTTCACCAGTGACCTCCTGCCATCGGACATTATCGGGGTCAGCGTGTACGAGCGCGAGACCGGCGAATTCCGTTTTCATCCCGGCTCCATCTTCACCAGCCTGCTGCTCGCCGACGAGATCAACCGGGCGACACCGAAGTCGCAGAGCGCGCTGCTCGAAGCGATGGCCGAGGGCCAGGTCACCGTCGACGGTGTCACCCGCGAACTGCCGCGCCCCTTCTTCGTCGTGGCCACGCAGAACCCGCTCGACCTGGCCGGCACCTTTCCCCTGCCCGATTCGCAGCTGGACCGTTTCATGCTGCGGCTCAGCCTCGATTACCCCGACCCCGCCGCGGAACGCGCCCTGCTCACCGGCGAGGATCGCCGCGACATGATGGCTTCGCTCACGCCGCGCCTCGACGTCACGGCGATCGGCCAGCTGCACGCCGCGGCGCAGTCGGTGAAGGTGAGCCCCGCGCTGCTCGATTACCTGCAAGCCTTGCTTGCCGCCAGCCGGAAGCACAACGAGGTGCGCGTCGGTCTTTCACCCCGCGCCGGCCTGGCCCTGCTCGCCGCGTCGCGGTCGTGGGCCCTGTTGAGCGGACGCGACTACGTGATTCCAGAAGACCTGCAGACCGTCTTCGTACCGGCCGCCGCGCACCGCCTCGTCCCCGGCCGTGGCAGCCACCGCGAAGCCATCGCGCGATCCATCCTGGCCGAGACCGCGGTGCCCTGATGCCCTCACGCGCCCAGCGGCTGGTCGCCTGGGCGGAACGCCGCCTGCCTTCGCTGACCCGGTTGCGCCAACGCGAATCCTTGCCCATCCAGTTGCACCGCCGGCGCATCTACATCGTGCCGACCGGTTTCGGCGTGGGCTTCTCGGTGCTGCTCGGCGTGATGCTGGTGGGTTCGATCAACTACGCCAACAACGCGGCGCTGATGCTCACCTGCCTGCTCGGCGCCGCCACCGCCGGCAGCATGCTCGTGGCCTTTCGCGTGCTCAACGGCCTGACCATCGGCGGCCTTCGCGCAGGGACCGCCCGCGCCGGCGAACCCGTCCGGGTGTCGCTCGACATCGGCGCCAGCCAGCGCGAACGCATGGCGGTGCGTCTCGATATCCAGGGGCGGGAGCACGTTTTCGTCGTACCCGCCGGCGCCGCCACGACCGTGGAATTCGACCTGCCCACGGAATTCCGCGGATGGCTCGCACTGCCACGGATGCGCGTGCATAGCCGCTGGCCGCTGGGCATGTTCCGCGTGTGGAGCTGGCTCAATCCCGATCGCGCCGTGCTCGTCTATCCGCGTCCGGAGGCGCTCGGTCCCAAGCCGTTCGAACCGCGTGGCGATGCCGACCGCGGACGCCCACGCCCGGGCGACGAGCTGGCCGCCCTGCGCGAATACCGCCCGGGCGATCCGCGGCGGCAGATCGCCTGGAAGTTGAGCGCGCGTCACCACGGCCTGCTGGTGAAGGATCTCGAACAACCCGCCCCCCAGGAAGACTGGCGGCTGGATTGGGATGGCATGCATGGCCTCGACGACGAATCGCGGATCGCGCGCCTCGCCCGCTGGATCGACGAAGCGAAGGAAACCGGCAGGCGCTGGAGCCTGAAACTGCCGGACGGGTATTTCGACGTCGCCCAGGGCGACGAGCACTACCACCGTTGCATGACCGCCCTGGCGCTGCGGCCATGACCGGCATCCGTCCCTCGCTGAGCCGCCGGCCGACCGGCGACCCCGTGCTCCACGCACGATCGTTCGACCTGCTCTGCCTCACCATGGGCTTCGTGCTGCTGGTCCACGCCATGCATCTGCCATGGTGGCTGACCACCGCCCTGGGGGTCGTGCTGGTCGCCCGCTGGCAGCAGCGCCGCCGTGGTGGCCGCAACGCGCCCTTCTGGATCAAGCTGCCGCTCATCGGGCTGCTCCTGGCCGTGGTGATCCTGCAGAACGGCACCTTGTTCGGGCGCGAACCGGGTAGCGCGTTCGCCGTCGGCCTGCTGGTGCTCAAGCTTCTGGAGAGCGAACACCGGCGCGACGCACGCGTCGGCATCGCGTTCGCATGCTTCGCCTTGATGAGCGCCCTGCTCTTCGACCAGGGCCTGGTCGCCAGCCTCTTCGTGAGCCTGGGACTGGTACCGGCACTGGCCACGTTGCGCTCGCTGGAGGAAGTGGAGCCGCAAGCGACGCCGTGGTCGCGCGAGTTCATGCCTGTGCTGCTCGCATTGCTTGCCGCCGTGCCGCTGTCGTTGTTCGCCTTCCTTTTCGTGCCGCGCCTCAGCACGCCGCTGTGGGGCACGCCGCAGAACAGCCAGGCGGTGACGGGCTTGTCGAACCGCCTGTCACCCGGCGACATGCTCGACTTGATGACGGACGACACGCCGGCCCTACGTGTCAGCTTCGATGGTCCGCCGCCACCGAATGCCGCCCGTTATTTCCGCGCATACACGATGCAACAGTTCGACGGCCAGGGATGGAGTCCGGGCTCGCGCAGTTCGCGGCGCCCACCGTCGGACGCCGAATACGGCAAGCGCATCGCCTACCAGGCGTCGCTGGAACCGACCCACGACCGCGTCGTGCCGATGCTCGACCTGGCGACGATGGCGCCGCCCGACACCGTCCTGCGGCCGGACCACACCGTGTTGGCCAACCGGCGCATCGACGAGGTGTTGACCTTCTCCGCGCTCGCCGCCACCAGCTATCGGTTCGAGCCTGTCCTGGACGAAGGCGTCCGCCGGGACAACCTGCAACTGCCGATGGGTGCCGGCCCGAAGGCACGCGAACTGGCGGCATCCTGGGCGCAGCGCCATGGCGCCGACCATGCGGCCATCGCGCGAGCCGCGCTGGCGATGTTCCATGCCGACTTCTCGTACACGCTCGCGCCCGCCCCGCTGGGCAGGGACCGGATCGACGACTTCCTGTTCCAGACGCGCGAAGGCTACTGCGAACACTTCGCCTCGACCTTCACCTTCCTCATGCGTGCGGCAGGTATTCCCGCCCGCGTGGTCACGGGTTACCAGGGTGGCTACTGGAACACCACGGGCAGTTACCTGCTGGTACGCCGGTCGGATGCGCATGCCTGGTCGGAGGTCTGGCTGGAAGGCCGTGGCTGGGTGCGTTTCGATCCCACCGCCTCGGTCAGGCCCGAGCGCGTGCAGTTGGGTGCGGCCGCGGCCGCGGCGGGCCATGGCGGCGAAGAGGGATTGTTCGACATGCCCTGGTTGCGCAACCTGCGCGACCGCTGGGATGTCGTCAACCAATGGTGGAACCGCGGCGTTATCGGTTTCGACGCGTTACGCCAGCAGGGACTGCTGCAACCGTTCGGCATCGCCCATGCCGAGGTCACCGATCTCGCACTGGTCTTTGCGATCGGCTGTGCCTTGCTGGTGGCGGCCGCGCTGGGCTGGGCGTTGTTCCAGCGCCGTGAAGGCGACGCACTGGATGCGTGGATGCGACGGTTGCAGCGAAAGCTTGCGAAGGCCGGCGTAACGCGACGGGCAGGTGAAGGACCAAGGCATTTCTTCGCGCGCGCCGCACGCGCGTTGCCCGCGCAAAGAAATGCATTGGAAAGGTTGAGCGAGCTTTACTTGCGGTCGCGCTACGGGTATGACGAACCGCCGCCTGAATCGGTGAGCGAATTCGGTCGTGCGGTGAAGGAATTAAAGGCGCGCCGCGTGGTCAAATAACAGGCATGGTATCGGCCGTGCCCGGTGCCTCCAGGAGATGTGACATGTCCATGTACAAACCGCTGGTCATCGCCGCCGCGACGCTGGCCCTTGGCGCATGCGCCACGGTGCCGCAGCCGTTGCAGGGCCAGTTCAACGACGTATCCACGGCCGGCGCCCAGCAAGGCGGCGCGCCGGGCGCCAAGGTGCGCTGGGGCGGCGAGATCATCAAGACCGAGCCGGGCCCGCAGCAGACCTGCTTCTTCGTCCTGTCCGAGCCGCTGGACAGCGAGGCCCGCCCGACCGCCAGCAAGACCGACAGCCAGGGCCGCTTCGTGGCCTGCCGCGACGGCTTCTACGATCCGGAGGTCTTCACCCGCGGGCGCGAGATCACCGTCACCGGCACCCTGCACGGCGCCGTCACGCAAAAGGTCGGCGACTTCGACTACGCCTACCCGCGCGTCGAGGCCGATGTCGTCTACCTGTGGCCCAAGCGCATCCCGGTGACGCGTTACCCGCCAGGCTTCTACGACCCGTTCTGGGGCCCGGGCTGGGGTCCGGGTTGGGGCCCCTACGGTTATGGTCCGTGGGGCGACCCGTTCTGGTACCGCCCGCGCACGATCATCGTGCCGCGCCCGGTCCCGCATCCGCCGCCGCCCCGCGCGCGCTGACGGTCGAAACGAGAAAGCCGGCGAAAGCCGGCTTTTTCGTTGATGGTGGGACCGACCTTGGTGGGAGCCGACCCTGTCGGCGATGGGTGCTTGCGACTAACTGGCCCGCTGCCGCGGGATTCGCCGACAAGGTCGGCTCCCACCGTGCTTGCCTCACCCTGGCCCGCTGCCGCGGGATCGCCGACAAGGTCGGCTCCCACCCAAGTCAGGGCAAGCGCCCGTCGCCGACAGGGTCGGCTCCCGGAGACTTCCGTTCGCTCAGCCCGGGGGCCAGGTCATCTGCCGGCCCGCGAGCAGGTGCACATGGATGTGGAACACGGTTTGCCCGCCGTGCGTGTTGGTATTGATCACGGTGCGATAGCCCTTTTCCGCCAGGCCCTGCGCACGCGCGTAGGAAGCCGTCGCCAGCAACAGCTTGCCGAGCAGTTCGGCATCGGCCGGCGTGGCGTCGTCGAGCGTGGCGATCGCGCGCTTGGGGATGAACAGCACGTGCACGGGCGCCTGCGGATTGACGTCGCGGAACCCGAGCACATTGTCGTCCTCGTAGAGGATATCGGCGGGAATTTCGCGGCGGACGATCTTGGCGAAGATGGTGTCGGACATGCGTCGTTTTCCTTATGGATCAGCCCAGCGATTGACGGCTGCCGAATGCGTGGGCCAGCGTGCCACGGTCGACGAACTCCAGTTCGCCGCCCAGGGGCACCCCATGCGCCAGCCGCGTGGCGCGGATACCCGCGGCCTTCGCCAACTGGCCGATGTAGTGCGCGGTGGCCTCGCCTTCGACGGTGGGGTTCGTGGCGATGATCATCTCGTCGACCTCGCCCTCGCCAAGGCGCTCGGCCAGCAGGGGCAAGCCCAGTTCGTCCGGGCCGAGGCCGTCCAGCGGCGACAACCTGCCGAGCAGCACGAAGTAATGGCCGCGATAACCCGTGGCCTGTTCGATCGCGGCGAGATCGGAAGGCGATTCCACCACGCAGAGCACCTGCTTGTCGCGGCTGGGACTCGCGCATAGCGAACACACCGGCGTCTCGCTGAAATTGCGGCAGCGCGTGCAGTTGCCGACGTCGCGCATCGCCGATTCCAGTGCCGAGGCCAGGCGAAGCCCGCCCTGCCGCTCGCGTTCGAGCAGGTGGAAAGCCATGCGCTGTGCGCTTTTCGCACCGACGCCCGGCAGGCAACGCAGGGCGTCGATCAACTCGCCAAGCAGGCGGGAACCGTTACTCATGATCTCGGCGGCGATCCGTCAGAACGGCATCTTGAAGCCGGGCGGCAGGTTGAGCCCGGCGGTGACACCGCCGAGGCGGTTGCGGCTGAGTTCGGCGATCTTGTTCACCGCGTCGTTGACCGCCGCGGCGACCAGGTCCTCGGCCATTTCCGGATCGTCGGCGAAGGCCTGGCGATCGATGTGCACGGAGCGCACCTCGTGACCGCCGGTCATCGTCACCGTGACCAGGCCGCCACCGGCGCTGCCGGTGATTTCCGTCTTGGCGAGTTCGTCCTGCGCGCGCTTCATTTCGTCCTGCATGCGCTGGGCTTGCTGCATCAGTTGACCGATTTGACCTTTCACGTTCCTGGCTCCACGGGTTTGATCGATTGCGGGATGACACGCGCGTCGAATTCGCGCTTGAGCGTCTGTACGAGCGGGTCGGTCTCCATCGAGGCCTCCGCGTTGGCCTGTGCCTCGCTGAGTGCCTGCGCACGGCGCTCGGCGGGCGTGCCGAGGTTGCCGTGGTCGGCCACGAAGCGGAAGCGAACGCGGCGGCCGAGTGCCTGCGAGACCTTTTCTTCCATCTGGCTGGTGAGCGGTTCCACCGCCAGATGCATGTGCGAGGGCATCAGTGCCAGCACCATGCTCTCGCCATCCACGCCACGCAACGAGCAGTTCTGCGCCAGCTGGCCGATCGGTCCACGCAGGTTGGCGCGTTCGACGACCTCGTGCCAGTCCGGGAGACCGTTGGCGTCGACGGTGACCGGGCGCTGCGGCGCGGGCGGCGCGGCAGCGGGAACCGGTGCGGGTGCCGGAGCCGCGGCGGGCGCGGCTTGCGGACGAGACACGGGTGCGTCCGGCGGACGAGATGCCGGAGCGGACGCCGCCGCACGCGGCGGTGCCGCCGGCGGTTGAGCGGCGGGCGACGGCGCGGCGGGCGCACGCGTCGTTGCGGCACCCTGCCCGGGTTCGGCCGGACGGAACGCGTACATGCGCAGCAACACCATCTCGAAGCCGATACGGGCATCTGGAGCCATAGGCAGTTCGCGACGGCCATTGGTGACGATCTGGTAGTAGAGCTGGACGTCTTCCGGCGCCATGCGTTCGGCGAGCGAGGCCAGCCCGGTATCGCTTTCCTCGCCACGGTAGCCCGGCACCAGCTGGAGCAGCTGCACCCGGTGCAGCACGGTGGCCAGGTCGTCGAGCACGCCGGCGAAATCGGGCGAGAACGAGGCGATGCGATCCGATTCGGCCATCAGCGCCGCGCCGTCCCCGGCGGCGAGCGCCTCGAGCACGCCCAGCACCTGGCCACGCTCGACACTGCCGAGCATGGCGCGAACGTCGGCCGCGCGCAGCGCGCCACCACCGTAGGCGATCGCCTGGTCGAGCAGCGAAAGGCCGTCGCGAAGCGAACCGTCCGCGCCATGCGCGAGTTCGCCGATGGCTTCGTCTTCGTATTCGATGCCTTCCGCGCCCAGGATGTGCCGCATCTGTCCGGAGATCTGTTCCGGCAACAGGCGCTTGAGGTTGAACTTGAGGCAGCGCGACAACACCGTCACCGGCAGCTTCTGCGGATCGGTGGTGGCGAGCAGGAATTTCACGTGCGGCGGGGGCTCTTCCAGCGTCTTCAGCAGGGCGTTGAAGGCCGGCTTGGAAAGCATGTGCACCTCGTCGACCAGGTACACCTTGAAGCGTCCACGCGAGGGCGCGTACTGCGCGTTCTCGATCACCTCGCGTACGTCGTCCACGCCGGTGTTGCTGGCCGCGTCGATTTCGAGCAGGTCGACGAAGCGGCCGGCGTCCACCGCCGTGCAGACGGCGCATTCGCCACAGGGATCGGCCGATTCACCACGCTCGCAGTTGAGCGACTTGGCGAAGATGCGCGCGATCGTGGTCTTGCCCACGCCGCGGGTACCGGTGAAGAGGTAGGCATGGTGCATGCGCCCGGAGTCGAGCGCGTTGGTCAGCGCGCGGACCACGTGCTCCTGACCCACGAGTTCGGCGAACTTGCGCGGGCGCCACTTGCGTGCGAGGACCTGATAGGACATGCGTAGTACCTTGGGACGACAGTGGATTGTGCCAAGGACCGGAGGGTCGCGAAAGCTTGCCCCCGAAAAGGCGATGACCCTGCCAGCCACACCCCGGCACCCGAATCGTCCGCTACCGTTGCTTCCTTCCGGACCTGGCGGAGTTTACGGACTATCGTCGCGGGGGGACCGACAGGGCCACCATAAAGATAGTGCTTTTTCTAAAACCATTTCTCGCGATCCTTCGCGCAGGGGCGGGATTGTTCGGCCCATCCTGGGCCTCACCCCTTCGCTTCGCTACGGGGCCGGCGCTACGCGCCGTCCGAATTTGTTCCAGACAAATTCGTCGAACCCGCGCGGGTTCAAATCCCGCCCCCACGCTGCGGCTTCGCTTACCGGAGCTACAACGTGTGGGATAACTCGATCTTGAAACTGGCGGAGAGGGCGGGATTCGAACCCGCGATACGCTATTAACGTATACACACTTTCCAGGCGTGCTCCTTAAACCACTCGGACACCTCTCCGCACTGGTACAACCTCTTCCCCGGCTTCCTGTCCGGCAAAGAAGCGGAAGGATAACGTTAGCGCCCCGGCGGGGCAAGCGGCGATCGGCCGGAGCGAGACCTAACCCGCCGTCGGACGGGCCGGGTGCGGTTCGGGCAACGCAAGCGACTCACCAGGCCGGGCGATCCGGTATCCGCGCGAAACCAGCGTCTCGCCGTCCTCGACGCCACCGTAGTGATACAACGCCATGCGCTCGCGAACCTCGGCCGGATACTCCCGTTCCAGGTCGTCCACACCGGTGTGCGAGGGATTGCCGATCACGCCGCAATCGTGGGCGACCAGTTCGCCGTTCGCCGCGTGGATCGCCAGCGCCTCGGGCACCGGGCGCGTATCGCCGGTGAAGACGAAGCTGCCACGCAACGCCAGGCCATACGAGGTGCCCTGTACGTGGTGGCGTGTGGGAAACACATCGAACCACAGGCCCTCGTGCCAGAACCCGCGCGTGCAGGGCACGAGGCGAAACGCTTCCCAGTAATTCACGCCGCCTTCGGCCAGCGCGCCGGGATAGTCGGCCACCCTGCCCTGCAACCAGGGCAGCAGGGCGGCGTGCAGGAAGACCTTGGTGCGCCCGCGCAGCGCCTCGTCGAACCACAGGCGGAAAAACAGTCGCTCCATGCCCGCCACGTGGTCCATGTGCACATGGGTGACATACAGGGCCGGTGGTGGCGCGCCATAGGTGTCCACGTAACGATCAAGCGTGTCGGGGCCGCAATCCACCAGCAGCAACGGCTGGCGGTCGCGTTCGAGCACCACCGCCGACGATCCCAGCTCGACGGCATGCGCCGCGCCCGTGCCGAGGAAACGCAGATCCCAGGTCATGCGCGCAGGCTCCGCTCGTACTGTTCGATCAGGGCCGGCCACCATTCGGCGTCGAAGGTATCGCCGGCGGCATCGCGCGCACCCAGCTTCACCAGCGAACGTTTCAACCGGGCGAGGTTGGCCCTCCGCCATCCGGCGGAAGGCGCGCGCAGGCGGCCGCGGTCGAAGTCGATCAGGAAAAGCCCGTCGCCATTGACGAGGATGTTGTGCGCGTTGAGGTCCGCATGCCAGGCGCCTTCGCGATGGAACCGGGCGATCAGGTCGCCCACCCGGCCCGCCAACCCGGCATTGAAGGCGCCGTCGGCGAGACGTTCCGCCAGCGTGGCGGCATCGGGGATGCGCAGGGTGATGAGGTCGGCCGAATAACGCAGGCCGTGGCGCACGTAGCGCGAGGCCAGGGGCGGCGGCACGGGAAGGCCTCGCCGTGCGAGTTCGGCCAGGAGACGGAATTCGCGTGCGCTGCGTGTACGCTGGGCGCCGGTGAAAAGGTAACGGTCGCCCAGGAGACGCGCCACCATGCCACCCCGGCGATAATGCCGGAGCACGGCCTCGCCAGCGGGCGTATCGATGATCGCCACGCCGCCCCGGCCACCGGCCTGCGCGCGCAACGCACCGCGTTCTCGCCAGCGGTGGGGCAAGAACCAGTCGTCGTCGACTTGAGGTACACGGGCCGCGTCGAACAGAATCGTGCCGCCCGCACCCTCCTCCACTCGTTGCTCTGTCATTTGCCCGGCCGCCTTCCGCGGCCACTCATCCGGTAACCCGATCCGTGTCCAGTCTACCAAGCCGTCCACTCCCGCCGGGAGATTCCAGCCTCTGCATCCTGCGCACCTCGGCCATCGGCGACGTGACCCACGTCGTCCCCCTGGTGCGCACGCTGCAGGCCCAGGCGCCGGCCACCCGCCTCACCTGGATCGTCGGCAAGCTCGAACGGCGTCTGGTCGGCGACCTGCCCGGCGTGGAATTCGTCACCTTCGACAAGGGCAAGGGGCGTGAAGGCGTGCGCGACGTGCGGCAGGCACTGGCGGGCCGCCGGTTCGACGCCCTGCTTCACATGCAGGTGGCCCTGCGCTCCAACCTGCTCAGCCTGGCGGTGAAGGCCGACCGGCGGATCGGCTACGACCGGGCCCGCTCCAAGGACCTGCACGGGCTGTTCGTGAACGAGCGGATCGAGGCACGCACCGGTGAACACGTGCTGGATGCGATGGCGAGCTTCATCGAGCCGCTGGGCCTGAAACAGACCGAGGTGCGCTGGGACATCCCGGTGCCGGACGATGCCCATGAATGGGCCGCGGAACAGCTGCCGGGCGAGGCGCCGACCCTGCTGGTGAGCCCGATGTCGAGCCACACGGTGCGCAACTGGCGCGTGGAGCGCTACGCGGCGCTTGTCGACCACGCCATGGCGCGTGGCATGCGCGTGGCCCTGGTGGGCGGCCCCTCCGATGCCGAACGCGGGCTGGCGGACGCGATCCTGGGCGCGGTCCGGCAGGCGCCGCTGGACCTGACCGGCAAGGACACGCTCAAGCGGTTCATGGCCCTGCTCGCTCGCAGCGCGATGATCCTCACGCCCGATTCCGGGCCGATGCACATGGCCAACGCGGCCGGCGTGAAAGTGCTGGGACTGCATGCCGCCAGCAATCCCCATCGCTCAGGACCGTACTCGGACCGCCGCTGGTGCGTGGACAAATACGACGCCGCCTCGCGGAAGTTCCTCGGCAAGCCGGCGTCGGAAATCCCCTGGGGCACGAAGATCGAGAAAGCCGGCGTCATGGACCTCGTCCAGGTCGACGAGATGGTCGACCGCTTCGAAGCCTGCGCCGCGCACCTCCACCTGCCCCTCGTCGGCTAGTCAGGCCTGGGGCGCGCGGTAATCCTGATAGGACTTCTCTTCGACCAGGGTGGAGCCGAGCTTCAGGTTGATCTCGCGCTTGATCGCCGCGCGCTCGTCGTTTTCGATGTACACGGAACGGGCGAGCCGGATGAATTCGTCGTCGAAGGCCTGGGCGCGCTCCTTCATGCGGATATCGTCCTCGATCTTCCACAGGCGCTGGTTGACCGCCAGCAGGCGCGCCGTCTCTTCGGCGATATCCGTTTCGGACGCCTTGTCGTTCTTCCACGTGGCTTCGAGCAGTTCCAGCTCGTTGCGCACGTTGGCCAGCTTCGCCTCGTCCTTGATCTCCTGCAGCTTGATCTGGAGGATCGTCATCTTGTCGAGCAGTTCGCCGTAGGAAACGGGGGTCTGGATGAGGCTCATGGGATTCTCCGGTCGGTCAGGCGCGGGAGGTTACCAGCTTTGCGGTCAGAGGGAGACGAGGCCGAACGCGTCGAGCAGCAACACGGTATTGAGGCTGAGCACGATGAGCGAGGCCACGACCGCGGCGAGGGTGACGGCCGGGCGGTTCGTGAATACGCCCATGATGTGCCGGCGGCTGGTGAACCAGACCAGGGCGATCATCGGGAACGGCAAGGCGATGCTCAGGGCCACCTGGCTCAACACCAGCGCGCGCGTGGCGTCCACGCCGGCGATCACCACGGCGAAGCTCGGCAACATCGTGACCGCCCTGCGCAGCCAGAGCGGAATCCGGAAGTTGACGAAACCCTGCATGATCATCTGCCCCGCCATCGTGCCGACCACCGAGCTGGAGAAGCCGGAGGCGATCAGCGAGATGAGGAAGATCGTCGCCGCCGCGCCGCCGAGCAACGGTACCAGGGTCTGGTACGCCGTCTCGATCTTCGCGACGTCCGGATGGCTACCGTGGAAGGCACCGGCCGCCATCACCACCATGGCCAGGTTGATCAGTCCCGCCACCGACAAGGCGAGGATCACCTCCAGGTTCGACAGGCCGATGATGCGGCGCCGTTCGTCGGTGGTCTTCGGGCGCGCACGCCGCTCGGTCAGGCCGGAGTGGAGGAATAGCGCGTGCGGCATCACCGTCGCGCCGATGATGCCCACCGCGATCGCCACCGCCGCGCCATCGGGAAGGTTCGGCACGAAGATCTGCTGACCGAGGGAGCGCCATCCGATCGGCGCGATGAACAACTCGGCCAGATAGGCCAGCCCGACCACCCCCACCAGGGCGCCGATGGTCAATTCCAGGCGGCGGTAACCCTGGCCTTCCAGAAGCAACAGCGCATAGGTGACGATCGCGGTGATGCCCATGCCCACCAGCAGGGGCAGGTCGAACAGCAGCGCGAGGCCGATCGCGCCACCGAGGAATTCCGCGAGGTCGGTCGCCATGGCGGCAAGTTCGCTCACCACCCACATGACGTAGACCAGGGGCTTCGGCAGATACTCGCGGCACAGTTCCGCCAGGCTGTGCCCGGTGACGATGCCCAGCCGCGCCGAAAGGCTCTGGAACAGCATGGCCACGAGGTTGGCCAGCAGCACCACCCAGAGCAATGCATAACCGTAGCGGGCGCCGGCCTGGATGTTCGTGGCGAAGTTGCCGGGGTCGATATAGGCCACCGACACGACCACGGCGGGACCGGCGAAAGGCAACAGGGCGGAGAGGCCGCGCCGGTGCCCATCGAGCACCTCGCGCATGGCCGGTTCTTCAGGCCGCTCGGGCGTGGCCTTCTGAAGCATGCTCAGGGCTCCGCGGTGGCGGCGTTCTCGCCGCTTGCGATCACCATACTACAGCCGAGCCGCCGGCTTGTTCGCCGACGACGATGGCACTTCGGACGGCGCCGCCTCGATCTCCACGGCGTGCTCGCTGGGACGGATCGGCTTGCCGCGCGCATCGGCCACGCCACGGGTGAGTTCCGCGCCCATCAGCACGATGATCGACGAGTAGTAGGTCCAGGTGAGCAGCACGATGAAGGCACCCGCGGGACCGTAGGCGCCACCGACGTCCGCATACTGGATGTAGAGTCCGATGGCGTACTTGCCGGCGAGGAACAGCACCGTGGTGAGCACGGCGCCGATCAAGGCCTCGCTCCAGTCGATCACCGCATCGGGAAGCACCTTGTACATCGCGCCGAAGGCGGCGGCGAACACCAGGACCGATACCGCGTATTCGACGACCTTCCAGGTCGTGCCGTCGCCACGGATCAGGGTCTGGATCACCGCGCTGACGATGAACGAAACGATCAGCATGAAGGTTATTCCGCCCAGCAAGGCGAACGCCCGGGCCCGGGCGCGAAGCCAGGCCCCCACCGCCTCGCCCGGCTTCGCCTTCACGCGCCATACGCGGTCCAGCGTGCCCTGCAATTGGGCGAACACGGCGGACGCGCCGAACACCGTCACCACGATGCCGACGATCCCGGCGAGATCGCCGAGCCGTGGATGCGACTTCGCACTGGCGATCACGCTGTTCAGGGCCTCGGCGGCACGCATCCCCACCACGCTGGCCAAGGCATCGGACAACTCCCCCTGCCACGCCGGATTCAGGATCGAGACGATCCACACCAGCAGGAGCAACAGCGGCGCGAACGACAGCGCCGCGTAAAACGAAAGGGCCGCCGCGCGGGTCATCAGTTCGTCGTCGCTGAATCCGTCGACGGCGGACATGATCGTGCGTTTGAAAGCGCCCAGGGCCCGTCCCATGCCTGTCCTCCTCGTCGTGATCTCCTCCACCATCGGTGCGGGACGATAAAGACGGAGCGCAGGAGATGTGAACGCGAAGGCGAGGAACCGCGCGGTAACCTCGGCTAGAATGCAGCGATGGCCCTGACCTTGCTGATCGCCGACGACCATCCGATGTTTCGCGGCGCCCTGCTACATGCGCTCGCCGAACCGCTGCGCGGTGGCCGGGCGTTGGAAGCCGCCAGCCACAGCGCGATGGAAGCCGTGCTCGCCAGCGGTGAAACGGTGGACCTGGTGCTGCTCGACCTGACCATGCCCGGCGCGATGGGGTTCTCGTCGCTGCTCTGGCTACGCGGCGAGCATCCGGACATCCCCGTGCTGGTGGTGTCGTCGAACGACCATCCACGCAACGTGCGTCGCGCGCAGCAATTCGGGGCCGCCGGCTTCGTCTCGAAATCGGCACCGGCCGAGGTGCTGCGCGACGCGGTGAACGAGGTGATGAACGGCGGCACCGCCTTCGCCGCCGCGCGTGCCGAACGCAGCGACGACGACGCGCGCCTCGCCGCGCGCCTCGCACGGCTCACTCCCGCGCAGTTCCGCGTGCTGATGCTGATGGCGGAGGGCCTGCTCAACAAACAGATCGCCGCCGAACTGGGCCTCGCGGAGAACACGGTGAAGATCCACGTGACGGCGGTGCTCTCCAAGCTGGAATGCCGTTCGCGCACCCAGGCCGCCGTGCTGGTGAAATCCCTCGACCTCGACGAAGGCGTCGACGGGTCACACCCCGGTTAGCCAGAGACCATCAACAGCCGGCTCATGACCGCGCGCAAGCGCGCCGGAGCCAATGGTTTCACGAGATAGCGAAGGCCGGCCGCGTTGGCGCGCTCGATGTCCGACGCACTGGGCGCGTCACCGATCAGAACGGCCGGCGGCGCGTGCTCCCAACGCGCCATCAGCGCGGCGCGCAACTCGTCACCAGCGACGCCGTCCAGGGGGTCCTCCTGCAATAGGATGTCGGGTGCCTCGTCGGTCTCGGCGAAACGCAGCGCGGCGCCGGCACTGCCAGCCGACACCACGTCGCAACCCCACGAAGCCAGCAGCGCGGTCGTGGCCTGGCGCGTGCCGATGTCGGCATCGATAAGGAAGATCCGCTTGCCCGCGAACGGCGATTCGTCTTCACCACGGACGGCATCCGCCGCGACGGGCGCGCCCTCGCCCGCCAGCGGCACCGTGATGGAAAAGACGCTGCCCTGCCCGGGCCATGAACGCACGCCTATGGCGGCGCCAAGCAGGCGGCCGATCCGCTCGACGATGGACAGGCCCAGGCCCGCGCTGCGGCGATCGCGGTCCACCCCGTTATCCAGTCGCAGGAACTCGTCGAAGATCGCCCGCGTCTTCGACTCGGGAATGCCGATGCCGGTGTCCCATACCTCGATGCGCACCTGGCCATCCTGCCGCCGCACGCCGAGCAGGACACGCCCACGTGGGGTGTAGTGGATGGCATTGGAAAGGAAGTTCTGCAACACCCTGCGCAACAGCAGTGGATCGCTGCGAACGACGGCCCGCGTTTCCACCATGCGCAGGTCCAGGCCACGCGCCGCCGCCAGCACACCGAACTGCCGGGCGAGTTCGGCGAGCATCGGCCCCAGCGGCAACGCCACGAAACGCGCCTCCACCGCACCGCCCTCCAGGCGCGAAACGTCGAGCAGGCTCGCCAGCATCTCGTCCTGCGTGTCGAGCGCGCTGCGCACCCGCTCCAGCAACTGCCGTTCCTCCGCCGCCAGCGAACCGTCGGCCAGGGCGCCAACGAACATCCGCGCAGCGTTCAGGGGCTGCAGCAGGTCGTGCACGGCGGCGGCGACGAAACGGGTCTTCGAGCGATTGGCGCGTTCGGCGTCGGCCTTGGCCTCATTGAGGGCGCGGGTGCGCTCGTCCACGCGGCGTTCGAGCGTGCTGGCGAGGGTACGCAGTTCGCGCGCCGCCGCCTTGTATGCGGTGATGTCGGCATAGCTGGTGACGAAGCCGCCGTCCGGCAGCGGATTGCCGCGTATCTCGATCGTGGTGCCGTCCGGCCGCTCGCGCTCGTACATGTGCGGGCTGCCGGCACGCAGGTAGTCGAGACGGCGCTGGATCGCTTCCTCCACGTCGCCGGGACCCAACAGGCCGCGGCGTGCGTTGAAGCGGAACACATCCTCGATCGGCCGGCCGACCTGCAGGAGCTCGCCGGGAAAGCCGAAGATCTGCTGGTATCGCGAGTTCCACGCGACCAGGCGCAGGTTGGCGTCCACGACGCTGACGCCCTGCGGCAGGTGTTCGAGATTGCCATGGCCACCCCGGGTCGCCTCGTGGGCGGCGGCCACCACGCTGTCCTGCGCGGAACGCAAGGCAGCCGCGTGGTGCGCGACCATCCGTTCGAGTTCCTCGCGGCTGCGCTGGCGCAGGCGTGCAAGACGGATGCGTTGTTGCAGGAACAGGCCGAACAGGATCAGTGGCAGCCACCCGACCAGCACGATGAGCGCCGTGTTCCGTCCGGCGACGGCGGCCGGCCGCGCATCGGCCAGCAGATGCAGCGTCCAGTCCTGCCGTGGCAGCGGCAGGCTGCGCCAGATCACCTCGTGACGCAGCGTGGGCGAGTCGACACGTACGCGCTCCGCGCCCTCGCCCGCGTCGCCGAGTGTTCGCCTCACGATGGGAGGCAGCGGGCGCCCGCCGTACTGGCGAGTCTCCTCGATCGAGGCGGCATCACGAGGTGCGAGCGGAAGCAGCGTGCGGTACATCCAGTCGCCCGGCCGGTTGGCGAGGAAGACGACACCGTGCCGGTCGGCGAGAAGCACGATGTCGTCGCCACGCGACCAGTCGTCGCGCACGTCGTCGAGGGTGATCTTCACCACCACGACGCCGACGTGCCTGCCGCTGTCGTCGTCCACGGCCCGGGCGATGAAATAGCCCGCCACGTTCGTGGATACGCCCACGGCGTAGAACGTGGCCCGGCCATCGCGCATCGCGTCCTGGAAATACGGGCGGAATCGGTAGTCGAGACCGACATTGCTCTCCGGGGTATTCCAGTTGTTCGCCGCCAGCGCGCGGCCCTGGCGGTCGAGCAAGGTCAGCGTCGAGGCATGCACGGCGCCATTGGCCTTGACGAGCTTGCTGTTCAGCGCCGCCGTGTCGATCGCCGACGAGGGTCCCGAAAGCGCCGCGCGGAGCTCGGGGTCGAGCGCGAGCACGTCGGGCAGGACGGTGAAGCGATCGATCAGGCGCCGCACCGCCAGGGCATGCAGGTTGAGCCGATCGGCCGATTGCCCGGCGATGCCGTCCAGTGCGCGGCGCCACGCCCACCACCCGCCCGACGCCGCGGTGGCCGCCATGGCGGTCACGAGGGCAAGCAGCCAGAGGATGCGGGTGGCGCGTGGTCGGGGCATGGGTTCCGGAACGTTGGCGAGCCGCTGCATCCTCGCATATCGACAGGTTCCCTAGCCGGAATGTGCTATGGGCTGGATGGCGCACAGGGGCTACAAATCGGCACCGCCCTTTCCGGGCGAAACCGTCGTGCCGCCATGTCCGTTCGCTCCGTCGCCGCTCCCGTCCCCCTGCCCTTCTACCGCCAGACCTATGCGCAGGTGCTGCTGGCGATCGCGCTGGGCGCGGTGCTGGGCCACTACTGGCCCGCCTTCGCCGAGTCGCTGAAACCCCTTGGCGATGCCTTCATCAAGCTGGTGAAGATGATCATCGCCCCGGTGATCTTCCTCACGGTGGTCACCGGCATCGCCGGCATGCCCCATCTGAACGCCGTCGGCCGGGTGGTGTTGAAGGCGATGATCTACTTCCTCGTCTTCTCCACGCTCGCGCTGGTCGTCGGGCTCGTCGTGGCCAACGTGGTGCAGCCGGGCGCGGGCCTCGATATCGACCCCGCCACGCTGTCGACGAAGGAAATCGCGACCTACGCGTCGAAGGCGCACGATATCTCGCTCACCGGCTTCCTGCTCGACATCATCCCCGAGACCGTCGTCGGCGCCTTCACCTCGGGGAACATCCTGCAGGTGCTGCTTTTCGCCGTGCTGTTCGGCATCTCGCTGACCCTGGCCGGCGAGCGCGCACGGCCGGTGGTGGCCTTTTTCGAGGCGCTGACCGAACCGGTGTTCAAGCTCGTCCACCTGTTGATGAAGGCGGCGCCCATCGGCGCCTTCGGTGCGATCGCCTTCACCATCGGCCGCTACGGCATCGGCTCCCTGTCGAACCTGCTGCTCCTCGTCGCGACCTTCTACCTCACCTCGCTGCTGTTCGTGCTGGTGGTGCTCGGCGCCGTGGGCCGCCTCGCCGGGTTCTCGATCTTCCGGCTGCTGCGCTACCTCAAGGCCGAACTGCTGCTCGTGCTCGGCACGTCGTCGTCCGAAGCGGCCCTGCCCTCGCTGATGGAGAAGATGGAACGCGCCGGTTGCGACAAATCCGTCGTCGGCCTCGTCGTGCCCACCGGTTACTCCTTCAACCTCGACGGTACGAACATCTACATGACCCTGGCCGCGCTGTTCATCGCGCAGGCCACCAACACGCCGCTCACCCTGGGCGAACAAGTGGCCCTGCTGCTGGTGGCGATGGTCAGTTCCAAGGGCGCGGCCGGCGTCACCGGGGCCGGCTTCGTGACCCTCGCCGCCACGCTCTCGGTCGTGCCGTCGCTGCCCGTGGCAGGCATGGCGTTGATCCTCGGCGTCGACCGCTTCATGAGCGAATGCCGTTCGCTGACCAACTTCGTCGGCAATGCCGTGGCGACGATCGTCGTCGCCCGCTGGGAGGGGGCGCTCGACCGCGAGGCCCTCGACGACGCCCTTTTCGATCGCGCCGGCGACGGCGCCACGCTCATCGCCACACAGGGGGAACAACCATGAAGCTACTTCGCGCCGCGCTCATCGCGGCCGTCGTCCTCGCCGGCTGCGGCCAGGCCATCGCGCAAGCCGCGCCGGATGCCGGCAAGCCGGTCGTCATCGATCTATGGCCGGGCACGCCCCCCGGTGGCGGCGGCCCCAGCGGTCCCGAACGCATCGGTCAATCGGGTACCGGCGTAGGCGCCGTATCCAACATCAGCCGTCCGCGCATCGAGGTATACAAGCCCGCGCGGCCGAACGGCGCCGCCGTGATCCTGATCGGTGGTGGCGGCTACTTCCGCATCGGCATCGGCCATGAGGTCATGCCGACGGCGAAGTGGCTCGCCGCGCTCGGCGTGACGCCGGTGGTGCTCTACTACCGCCTTCCCGCGGACCATTGGCCCGCGGTCGCACCCTTCCAGGATGCACAGCGGGCGTTGCGCGTGCTTCGCGCCCACGCGGCGGAGTTGGGCATCGACGCGAAGCGCGTCGGCGTGCTCGGCTTCTCCGCGGGAGGCAACCTCGCCGGCATCGCGGAGACCCGTTTCGCCGACAGCTTCTATCCGGCCGTGGATGCCGCCGATGGGCAGTCGGCACGTCCCGATTTCGCGGGACTCATCTACCCCGTGGTGTCGTTGCAGAAGCCTTTCGACACCACGCGCTCCAGTCGCGAGCTGTCCACGCAGGCCGACGCCGTGCAGGCGTACTCGGTGGAGTTGCATGTATCCCACGACACGTCGCCCACCTTCCTCGCCCAGGCCGCCGACGATCCCATAGCGAATATCGGTAACAGCCTGGTGATGTTCGACGCACTGAGGAAAAACGGCGTCGACGCGGAACTGCATGTGTTCGACAAGGGCGGTCACGGCTGGGGCCTGGGCGATCCGGGTTCGGCGGTGGCGGCATGGCCGCGCCTGTTCGCGGCCTGGGCACGCCGTGCTGGCTTCTTCTCGTCGGTGGACACCGGCCCCTTCGCGATGCCGACGGCGACGCCTCGTGCTCCCGCGGCCGACGATGCCGGCCCGGACGACAACTGATCGCCATTGACGAGACCCATGCCATGAAGACAAGCAAGTCCCGCCTCTACCCGGCGATCGCCGCCGCGCTGTTCGCCGGTGCTTCCTCGCCGCTGCTTGCCGCCGACCATGTAACCAATGCCGAACTGCTGAAACTCATCAAGCAGCAGGCCGCGCAGATCGACGACCTGAAGAAGCGGCTGGCCGCCGTCGAAAGCGAGCGCCATCCTTCCGCCGCAACGCCGTCTGTCGCCAGCGCCACGGCGCAGACGCCCGACGATCGCCACCAGGCCCAGGTGGACGCCGCCATCGCCGATACCCGTGAGAGCGAACTCGCACTGACGATGGCGCGCGGCGCCACGACCACGTCGTCCGGTGGCGGAGCACGCTGGGGACGCGGCGGCGAAGCCGGGCCCACCTTCCGCAGTGACGACGGTTTCTTCACCTTCAAGCCCGATGGCCGCCTGTTACTCGACTTCACCCGCACCAAGGGTTCCGACTACGACACCCGCAACATCAGCGGTGCACAGATCACCAGCGCCCGGCTGGGCGGTGAAGGCACGATCGGCAACATCGGCTATCACATCGAAGCGGACTTCGCCGACAACGAGGTGGCGTTACGCCAGACCTACCTCACCTACACCACCAAGGTGTTCGGCAACACGACGAAGTTCTACCTCGGCAATTTCCTGAAGGACCTCGGCACGGAAGGCTCATCCGAATCCGCCCGCGTCCCCTTCATGCTGCGCAACGCGGCCACGGCGGTAGGCCAACCGGTCATCAGCTACTTCGGCATGGGCGGCCAGATGCGCATGTACGGCAGCAACTGGCACTACAGCTTGTCCGTGAGCGGCAATGCGCCGAACAGTTCCACCTCCGGCACGCACACCGACACCACCACCTACCTCACCCGCGCACATTGGAATCCCTGGAAAAGCCAGGACGGTTTCCTGCACGTCGGTGCCTGGTACTACTACGAGAAGATCAGCGACGGCGTAACCAGCATCAACAACACGCCGGCCATCGCACTCGACTACAACGACAACCTCGCCGTCTCCGCCAGTTCGATCGCGAATCCGACACAGGACCACGGCAAGGGCTTCGAACTCGGCGGAGTGATGCGCAACGTCTGGATGATGACCGAGTACGGCAAGCGCACGATCGACTCCAGCACCGCCGATTCGGTCAGCCGTCACGGGTCGAGTTTCGCCGCCGGCTGGATGATCACGGGCGAGGCACCGGGATTCTCCAGCCGCTCGGGCAGCTGGAAAGCGGTGAAGGTGAACGACCCGGTCACCTCCGGCGGCTGGGGCGCGTTCGAACTCGCCGGTCGCGTCGATCACTACGACTACACGGGCGCGCCGCGGGGAGGCACCGGCAAGAGCTACACGCTGGGACTCAACTGGTATCTCAACGACTGGTCGCGGCTGATGCTGAACTACATCCACTGGAATACCGACAACAAGGTCGGCAGCTTCCAGGGCCCGGATTCAGGCAACTCGCTGGGGGTCCGCGCACAAGTGGTGTTCTGACCCGGGTCAACGGATGCCCTGGTCACGCTTGCCGAGCTCGTCCATTTTCTTCTCGCCCTCCGCGATTTTCTTGTCGCGCTTTTTCTGGGCGGGCTTGTCGAGCCTGGCGACATAGTTGTCGTTGCGGTCGGCGGATTGGGGACGGTGTTTGCGGGATTCGTCGTTCACGGGCGCTCCTGGACGGCAAGGCGGCCGGTCGAATGACCGGCACGCCGACAGCGTCGCGGGAGGAGGTTTGGTGGAGCGTGGTCTTTACGTCATGGCCGCGCTCACATTTGGTGGCCGCGCACCGCGCCCTCACGGCCACCACCAACTCACCTACATATTTCGCATCGATGAGGTGATGAACTGATGGAGTCTTGCGCAGCGCATGACTCACAAAGGGACTCCATCATGAAATTCCACATCGCATCGGCGGCGATCGCTATCGCCATGAGTACAACCGTTCATTCGTCACCGCAAACGCCAGCGGGCATCGCCTCGAACATCTTCCCCAAGGCCGGCCATTATGGCGGGATACCTGCACCTGAAGGCCCACTCGCCGCGATACTGCCCGAGTTGAAGAAGCAAGCTCGGGCCGGGGATACTTCCGCCTATGCCTTTGTCTATGCGGGCTTATCCAGATGCAGGGCTCTGCGTGCATACGGTCCTGAGGAAACCGCGATCGAGTACTGCTCTGGCGTGCAGGAAAGCGACATAGCCGATGCCGGTGCGTGGCTATCCACGGCCGCCGACAAAGGCGACGAGCGAGCGATGTATGTTTTCTCCATCGCTGGCGCTCAGGAATTGCGAACGAGTGACATCACCGCACGCAGCAAGTCAGCTCGATTCGATTACCGATCGCGCGCCCTCACGTACCTCACCACGCTTGCCGGGCGCTGCAATGTCGATGCAATAGATGCCATCTACAGGCAAAAAATTTCGGGGGGCGACGTTTTCGACAAAGACATGCCGGGTGCCTATCTGCTGCAACGCGAACTCGTCGTCCTGTATCCGGGATTGGTCTCCCTAGATGAGCGCGCGGCGGTGGCAAGCCAGATTTCGACGTCTGAAGCTACGCGTGCCGACACGGAAGCCAGCATCTTCCTGAACAGCCGCTGCCGGTAAGGAAATGACCATGAGAAAGGAAGTTCTCGCAGCGATCTGTTTAGTGACTAGCGGCCATGCATCGGCCACCAACTACGTAGTCAAAGATATATGCCCGACCTGCACGCTACAGACGCCTGTCCCAGATCCCATTACTCAAAGCACTCTTGTTCAATGGTCTGGTGAACAGCGCTGGTTCGTGCTGGCTCAGAAGTTTGTAGAAGAGGGTGATACTGTGACGATTTGCAATGCATCGTGGTGTGTGAAATACGTGCGTGGCGCAGGGCAAACATGGTTCGATGGCGTAGCTACGCAGAAAACTCTCCACACCGGCGGCGGCAAGCACTGTACTCCCCACGACACACCCCATGGTTCCGGTGGCGGTGGATTTGGCGGCGGCCAAGGAAACCTGGGTGGGACGGTTACGGTTGGACCTATCTTACTTCGTGGGGAAAATTCGTACGGCGAGACAAGAGCGCCGACGATGAGACTATGCATGTAGAAACAAATGCCCCGCGATACTTGCGGGGCATCCATGTACTCGCCATGGCGTGGGTTTATCTATGGCTTCGATGAACCCACATCCGAAGCACCGCGACGCGACGCCGCGATCGCGCGCTCCACATCGGTGGCATCGCCTTCGGGGGATGACGGCCAAACACTATCGTTCTCCTGCGGGACGTCATCGCTTCCGACCGCTATATTTTCCGCACCCGCGGTTTCCATCCACTCCCGTAACACCAACTCGCTCCATTCGCCACCGGTCATGACGGTCACCACGGATTTGCCGAGTGTTTCGGGAGCGTCGGGTGTAACCGAGCGATCGGAAGCCAGGCCGCGCGCCCCTGAATCCCGCTGCCTGTTGCGTCCGAGGTGGCTGACATCGGAGAGGACATTGGACGGCGCGTTCGAACTGGCTGGTGAGTCACCGATGCTCTCATCAGTGGCGACGACAATGCGATCACGAGGCATACCGCGGCCAAGCATCTTGTCGACGATGGCCGCGGCGGAGAACTGGTTGGGGAAGTAGCCGGTGACGTGATGCATAGCGATGCCCTGTTCGGAGGGAGCATACCGATACACCCGAGCCGGTAAATGCGACGTCACGGCGCTGTTTACGGTGCCGCCATCACCCAAGCTTTACGCGGTGGCGCGTCGACGTTTCGCGGGTTTTACGGATAGGCGGAACCCCAGGGCGCAAAACACCTTATTCATCGTTTCGAACTTCGGCTGCGCCCCAGGACGAAGTGCTTTGTAAAGGCTCTCGCGGCCCAGACCGGAATCCTTCGCCACCTGCGCCATACCGCGTGCAAGGCAATCGCAGAATACGTTCGTCAGGTTCTGGAAGGCCCTTGACGACACTCCCTTTCATGCCAAAATGACCCAAGAGTCATTAATGGCGACGGAGGGTGCACCATGCTTGACGTACTCGTAGTCGGCGCAGGTCCCACCGGCCTGGTTCACGCCCTCTGGCTGCACGCGCAGGGCGTCAAGGTTCGCATCATCGATCGCACCGGGGCCCCGGGCACGACGTCCCGCGCAATGGCCGTGCAGGCGAGGACGCTGGAGCTCTACCGCCAACTCGGATTCACCGATGAGGTGGTGTCGGCAGGCTTCCGCACCCCCGCCATGAACATCTGGGCGCGGGGCAAACACCGGGCCAGGATCGCCGTGCAAGACATCGGCCGCGGTATGTCGCCCTACCCCTTCATTCTCGTGTATCCCCAGGACTTTCACGAAAAAACCCTCGTGGCGAAGCTTCAGTCGGTCGGCATCGAGGTGGAACGCAACACGGAACTGTTGTCCCTTGAAGACAAGGGTGAGCATGTCGAATCCCGCGTCCGCCGCACCGACGGTACGGAAGAGACCATTCACGCCCGATATCTGGCTGCCTGTGACGGCGCAAGTTCGACCGTTCGCAAGCAACTCGGCATCGGCTTCGAAGGTGGCACCTACCGGCATGTGTTCTATGTGGCCGATGTGGAACTGTCCGGGCTCGACAACGCGGGGGAAGCGCACGTCGCCCTGAACGGCGAGGATTTCGTTGTCGTATTGCCCTATAGCGGTGACGGCAAGGCCCGATTCATCGGCACGGTCCGCGACGAGCGAGCGGACCACCCGGAAAACCTGACCTTCGACGATGTCGGCCACGAGGCCATGGCGAGCGTTGGCATCCATGTGGACAAGGTCAACTGGTTTTCCCACTACCGGGTGCATCACCGTGTCGCCGACCGATTCCGCCAGGGACGTGTGTTCTTGATGGGCGACGCGGGACATGTCCACAGCCCGGTAGGCGGGCAAGGCATGAACACCGGCATCCTCGACGCGATCAACCTTGCCTGGAAGCTGGCGGCTGTCATCCATGGACAAGCGCCGGATGCCCTGCTCGATACCTATGCCACCGAGCGCCAGGCATTCGCCCGCGAACTGGTGAAGACCACCGACCGGATCTTCAGCCTGGTCACCGCCGACGGTGGGTTCGCCAACCTGATGCGGAGCTACGGCGTGCCGCTCATCGCCGGTGTCATCTACACGATCGGCAGCGCGAGAGAGATGCTCTTCAAGACGGTGTCGCAGACGGGGCTGGCTTACAAGGACAGCCCCTTGAGCGAGGGTCGCGCCGGTGACGTCGAAGGGGGCGATCGGCTGCCCTGGGTGAACGTCGACGGACAAGACAACTTCGAATCCCTGCCCGTCATGGGCTGGCAAGTGCACGTCTACGGCACGGCAACCCCTGGCGTAAGAGCCTGGTGCGTCCAGAACGGCGTGACACTGCGGCAGTTTGCATGGGCCGATGAGCATGGCAAGGCAGGCCTGAAGCAACACGCCGTCTATCTGCTTCGCCCCGACACATGGGTCGCGCTGGCCGATCCCGAAGGTTCGGCCGATACATTGGATGCCTACTTCACGTCGCGCTCTTATATGGTGGGAAAGGAACGAGGCGGCATCCGTGACTGAAAAAGAGACGAAATGGACCCGGCGCAAGGACGCCCGTCCCCAGGAAATCATCGAGGCCGCCATCGATGAATTTGTCGCCAAGGGCTATGCCCACACCAAACTGACCGACGTGGCGAAGCGGGCCGGCGTGGTCAAGGGAACGATCTACCGGTATTTCGAAACCAAGGCGGACCTCTTCCGTGCCGTGGCACGACACCTCGCCTCCGAAAACCTCAAGGCCATCGAGAATGCGCCCGGCGCCACGGATGTCGATGCGCTGACCCTTCTTCCCATGCTGTTGGGGCACGTGGCCGGGAAGATGAGTGACGCGAGATTGCCGGGCATCGTGCGTATGGTCTTGCTTGAGGGCCGGACGTTTCCGGACCTTGCCAGCGTGTGGCATGACGAGGTCATCGCCAGGGTCGCTGGTGTCCTGACAGGAGTCATCGAACGCGGGCAGAAAGCGGGACGCATTCGTGCCGGCGATCGGGCCTTGATGCTGTTTTCCGTGATGGGGCCGATGTTGATGGGGGTTCTTTTTCGGGAAACGTTCCCGGACAGCCCGTTTGCGCCGGACCTGCATGCGCTTGGTGCGCAGCATGCGGGCGTGCTTACGGCTGGTCTGCGTGCGTGACCCCTGGGTCGTGCGGTCGAGTCCTATGAGTTGTCCGGTGACGCCGCCGCGCCGGTGATCTGATCGAGGTTCGCGATCAGCCGGGTAAGCAAGTTCACGAGTTGGCTTGCTTCGTCTTCCGTGAACCCGTTCAACGCGTCACGATTCCCTTTGAAGAGTGTTTCGACGGCTTCGGGCATGCGGTTCTGCGCCGCCTTCGTGAGAACGATACGGCTGCTTCGACCGTCTTCCGGGTGGGGCGTCCGACGAATCCACCCGTCACGCTCCATGCGAGCGAGCATTTGCGCCATCGGTGGTTGTTCGACCTTGGCGAAACGGGCCAACTCCCGTTGCGTGCTTGCCTTCCCGTCCCGCAATGCGATCAGCACCGGCAATTGACCGACGCCGAATCCCAAAGGCTTGAGGCGTGCCTCGCTCAGGCGGGCGAATCCCCGTGCCGCCAGGCTTATGAGGTGTCCTGGCGTGGAAAGCACGTCGTTCTTCATCCCATTCATCCTCTATCCGGGTTGACTGTCAACTATATATGTACGTATATATATTGACGGACGAGTTGGCAAGTGCGGCTTACCCGCCCGCTGACGCTCATCAACCTTGAGGAATCGGCATGTCGGAAAACTACGCGAAACTTATCGAGCGCCTATATGACCGCTTCAACGCGAGGGACATCGACGGCGTGCTCATCGAGCTTGACGACGATGTCGCCTGGGCCAACGGCATGTACGGTGGCCATGTTCACGGGCACGAGGCTCTACGAGACTATTGGACGCGGCAATGGTCGGTCGTCAGCCCACACGTCGAGCCCGTGGCCTTTCATGAAACAGACGATGGTGTCGTCTCGGTCGAGGTGATCCAGACCGTCTTCGATCTCGATGGGCAGCCGTTGAAGGGGCTGGCCCATGGGTTGAAGGACAAGACGGTGATGCATGTGTTTCGGGTGGAGGGTGGGAAGGTGGTGCGCTTTGATATCGGGGACACTCAGGCCGATCGGGGTCAAGCCTGATTCACACGGCAATACGGGCGCCGAGTTGGACCCCATCCGTAGAGAAGTCAGTCGACGGGGATGTAGCGGAGATGGCCGATGGGAGTACCTGCGCTTCGGCCGCCGTCGGCGGGGTGGTTCACACCATCGAGAACAGGGATGTCGTCGAAGTCGAACGGACTGATGCCTTCTAGGCAGGCCACATTGACACCATACTGGGCGTTGTTGGAACGGCGCCGGTGGAAGGTATAAATGCCGCACTTCGAACAAAAGTAGTGTTTCGCGGTGCCGGAGTTGAACTGGTAGACGCTGAGTGCATCTTCGCCTTGCTCAATGGTGATGCCATCGAGCTCGGCTGACACCGCGATCGCGCCACGCATGCGGCAGTACGAACAGTTACAGCGTCGTGCGGTTCGGAGCCCGTCGGTGAGTTTGACCGAGAAGCGAACGGTACCGCAGTGACAAGCGGCTTTGGATTCAGTGATATCAGCGAGCATGGCAAGACCTTCGCGCCGGATGACTGCCGGGAGGATAGTTCCCTTCATGGCGCCAGAGGTAGTGCGGAAGTCTCATTGAGGCCTCGTGTATCCCGACTTGCGCGCCGAAGCTTTTTCGCGGCCACGCTATTTGGTAGTAGGTGCCCCAAGACACCCAAGCTAACGCGGGTTAGCTTGGGTCTATAGAGCTGGAGAACCCCGCAGCCACTTAAATGATTGATCGCAAATAGATCTAGGCCATCTGGCGAACTGGAAGCGGCGGCTAGCCCGTGGCAAGCGCGATTGACCACCTTGATCAACGGCTGACCTCCGTCGACGGCATCAAGGTTCAGGCCGGACGCCTTTACTAAAAACGCCCACGCCTGGGTTGAAGGTCGCCCCTGGCTAGCGGGCGATTAGACCGAGATCCAACAGGCTCTTCCCAGCGGCCGCGATGGCGTCCTCGTTCGATCGGGGACGCCAGTCCAAGATCCGACGGGCCTTCTCGCTGGACGGCTCGCGGCGCACGCCCAGGTTGGGGACGATCTCACGGGCCCGCTTATCCACGAGCGCGGCAAGCCGAACCTGCCAACTGGGCAAGCGCTTTGTCGGAACCTTGGCGGCTGCGGCGCCCAGGCGTTCGTGAAGGACCGAAGCGATGTCTGCCATGGACATCAGGGGACCTGCCGCAGCCAGGAATCGCTGCCCACTGGCCCCCTCACTTCGCATGGCTCTTAGATGGAGATCAGCCACGTCGCGAACGTCCACCACGCCGAACGCGACATCAGGCAGGCCGGGTAAGCCGCCCTCCAGCATCGCTTTCACAATGCCGATGGAGGTGGAGTAGTCCGCACTCAGCGCCGGCCCAAAGATGCCCACCGGGTTGATCACCGACAGTTCCAAACCATCGCCTTCGGAAGCAACAAAGTCCCATGCCGCGCGCTCCGAGAGCACCTTGGAACGGATATAGGGCGGGTTGGGGAGCCGCGGGTCGGTCCAGTCGGCTTCAGTGAATGTGTAGGAGGGGATGGGCCGGGTTCCATAGCCGACCGCCGCAAACGAGGAGGTCAGCACCACCCGTTTGGCCGAGGCGGCACGCGCAGCACGCAATACACGCAGGGTGCCCTCCCGCGCGGGTCGGATGATTTCGTCTTCGTCTTTGGGAGACGCGCCCGGAAACGGGGAAGCGACGTGCCAAACGTAATCGCATCCGGTCGCAGCCGCCTGCCAGCCGTCATCGCGCAGCAGGTCGGCCTGGACAAACTCAACGTCATAGGTCGAGACCCCGGCGGACACCAGGGTGTCCTGCGCCGCTTTCTGCTTCTCAGCCGAGCGCACCGTCGTCCGGACGCTATGTCCGTCCTGGAGCAAGCGCAGGATGGAATGAATGCCCAAGAAGCCGGAGCCTCCTGTTACAAGAACTTTACTCATGGTCGAACCTCCGTTATGCGGTCATCGTGAGAGACGATCAGGGGCTCGACAAGTAGGATGTTTTTTCATCCTAGTAAGAAAAAACAGACCGAGGCCAGCAATGGAAACCGATTTCGCCCAACCGAGGCGCTACCGAAGCGACGATTGCGATGGCTGCACCGGCCCGGACCCAGAGCAAACCCGTCGGTTCCAGCAGGCTCTTCGAGCGATCACAGGTCGATGGAAGATCGAGATCGTAGGCTTGCTGGTCGAGGGTCCCGTGCGGTTCGGCGCGCTGAAGCGTGCGCTCCCTGGAATCACGCAGCACATGCTCACGGCCCAACTCAAGGACCTCGTCACATCCGGAATGGTCATACGCCGGGCTTACCCTGAGGTTCCTCCCAGGGTCGAATACGAACTCTCCCAAGCCGGCGTGGACGTGCTGCCCATCCTTCAAGACCTCCTTGCGTGGGCTACCAAGCACGACGCGAGCCTGGGCTTGGCCGATTTACCCACCCGCGTCGTTACCCGTCCTAACGCGCTAGGCGCGGAGCACTCGGGCTAATGACGATGTGGATTCTTGAACACCCGGTGCGAGCAAGGGCTCAGATATGGCCGGGCCTTGTGGGTTGGCTGGCCTCGACGATGGTCCGAGCACACTGCGCGCCCAGGGCATACGCATACGCTTTGGCGAGGCCCGGCTCGCGGGTGCCCAAACTCCGCTTGATGACCTTCTTACCGAGCGTGCCCATGAGGTCACGCGGGACGATGATCCGGAAATACTACATGCCGGACTTGTGCCGAAGCAGATGATGGGGTAGACGCATATGCGTGTTGACCTACCCGGAAGCCCCAAAACGAAAAACGCCCAGCGATCTGAGATCACCGGGCGTTCAACGACTTGTATCAAGTGGCGGAGAGGGAGGGATTCGAACCCTCGGTACGCTTACACGTACGCCTGATTTCGAGTCAGGTACATTCGACCACTCTGCCACCTCTCCGTGAACGGTCGACGGCAGGGGTTGAGCCCTGCCGGGCCCGCAATGATAGTGGGTCTGTTCTGCCGTGACAACAGGCTTTTGATGGGGCATCCTGCCCGGGCAATGGGCGCATCGGTGCCCTTCCTTTCGCTTTTCCAAGGTCTCCATGATCGAGTTCGGACACGGCACGCATACGGGACTTCGCCGTACGCGCAACGAGGACACCTATTACGCCGACGCGGGCCTGGGCTTGTTCCTGGTCGTGGACGGCATGGGCGGGCACCAGCATGGCGAGGTGGCTTCGGCCACCGCGCGTGACGGCGTCGTGGCCCAGGTTGCGGCCGGGCAATCGCTGGTCGATGCGATCCAGCGGGTGAACGAGGCGCTGATCGCCCGTTCGAGCGGCCTGGCCGATTCGCGCCCCATGGGGACGACCATCGCCGCCGTGCGTATCGTCGGCCGGTCTTATGAGGCCGCCTGGGTTGGCGACAGCCGAATCTATCACTGGGACGGGACGTTAGCCCGCCTTTCTCATGACCATTCGATCGTGGAAGCGCTGGTCGAGGCGGGCGAATTGACCGAGGCTCAGGCGCGCACGCATCCCCAGCGCAGCGTGCTGACCCAGGCGCTCGGCATCACTTCGCCCGAGCAGCTACACATCGGCCTTGCGCGTGGGGAGCTTGCCGCGGGAGCGCGGCTCTTGCTGTGCACCGATGGCCTGACCGACGAAGTCGAAGACAAACGCATCGGCGAGATCGTTTCGCGGACCGACATCGCCGCGCAGGAGTGCGTGGATCACCTGATCCTGGAAGCGCTGGGTGGGAGTGCGCGCGACAACATCACGGCAATTCTATTGCGGGCTACAGGCTAAGGTCGCTCGGTGCCAAGAGCCAGCTCCGCAGGAGCGCTCCACACGCCCGACGATGGTCGTGAAAACGAGCCCACCGCCCCTGAAAATCTCAATCTCCCTTAGCGATCCCTCGGAACCTATCCCTGTAAACGGACGTCACATCCGCGATTGTTGGGACGAGTACATCGCAACCTTCGTCCTTGCACGCAGCAAGTAGCAACCTGCCTGTTGAATATGCCCACTCGAAGTCACTGCCGTTGTATGGCGTGACGAGAAGGCGAAGTGTGCAGCCGCCGTCAGTACGAAGGCTCACTCTCATCTCGTCCCACACTTGGCCTCGCCATGCGACGTTTGCACTGTATCCAAGGGCCTGCACCCTATCGGCGTAGCCGCGTCTACATCCTTCCGGCTCGACAATAGTCATCACAAACTCCGGATGCCGAACATCCCGGAGTCTCCAGACATTATTGTTCGCTTCATCACGCCCCTCCCTTTGGGCGAGCGTGATTTCAACGGCCGCGCCTTCCTGTATGCACCAGGCCTTCTGCTGGATAACGCACTTCCGCGGAGGCTCGGGCGGGCCCTGTAAAGTAGAGGGTGTTGCGAAGACGGGATTCCAGACGAGCAGCGCGAGTGCGATGGACGAAACCACTAATTCCGTCGGCTTCATTTCAGCACCTCCCATTTCCAGCATGAACGTCCGGTGCGCACGAATTGATATTTCCAGGCGCCTGCAGTATTTCTCGCAAGGCCTGCTCATTAGCAGGATCGCCGCTAAGGTTATTCATGATACCGGAAGCCCCAGCTGGCTCACTCGTAATAGTGCTTCCATTCGCGGCGGTGCCGTTCTTGTACTGATCTCCAGCACCTCCCGTGTGACCTCCGAGCTCATGCGATATCACTAGCGGCGTGGCGCCATATTTTCCAGAAGCGGCAACAGTTACACGATCGCCGCCAACCGCGTTAGTTTCAGCACGCCCCGTAGATGTAACACCTTGTGTATCGGGAACAACGTTAATAAAGTTGGATGTCCCTTGTGCAGCCGAGGATGTCGCTTCAACTGCTTGCGCGGTGACTGTTACAGTCACCGCGCCAATCTTTACAGTGCCGGAAAAATCGTGGGCGATCTGTTCATTGATTTGAGCGGGCGAGACCGGAAGGCGCGCGCCGCCAGACGTTCCGATTACATACTGCGTCGTATAGGTGACTTGATTCTTGGCAGTCCAGAAAAGCAATCCAACCTTCCCGGTAGGATCTATGCGTGCAATAGGATTGCCGTTCACATATACGTATCTACCGAATCCGAAAATATCCCCTGCCTCTGGTGGCTTGGGGTCGACGCTTGCAAAGCGCCCCACAATTGGATCGTAGTAGCGGGCTTGCATATAAACGAGGGAGCTGTCCGAATCCTCCACATGGCCTGTATAGCCCGGGCCCTGCACCACCTCCCCCAGCGCCGGTGCGCCATAAGGACGATAATCACGGACTGCCGTCATATTTCCACTTGCGTCCGATGTAGCGAGAACGCTCCCCTGCGGATCGGTATAGAAATACGTGACCGTACCCGCAAAGACAGGCGAACTAAGTAATGCCAAGCTTAGGCCCAGCGACAGCGTGATCTTCCCCATCCCCATCCCCATCCCCTGCATCCGTGACCTGTGGTTGAATCCTGAACCAGTGATATCCGACTGGCAAGGGGTCTGGACCGGGTATGAGAGTATGGTTGCGATCTACTAGTGAGCTTTAAACCGCACGCTCGCCCTATCTGCAGTTCTTGCAGATCCCATGCACTTCCAGCGTCTGCGCCTGCGGACGGAAGCCGAAGGCCTTCGCCTGGGCTTCGATCAACTCGGCGACGCGCTCGTCGCACACTTCCTGCGCGCACTGGCACTTGTCGCAGATCAGGAACGGTACCTGGTGCGCTTCGGCCGGATGATGGCAGGAGACGTAGGCGTTGATCGATTCCAGCTTGTGGATGAAGCCGTTCTCGAGCAGGAAGTCGAGGGCGCGATACACCGTGGGCGGTGCCGCGTTACCGTGTTTCTCACGCAGGCGATCGAGCAGGTCGTAGGCCTTCACGGGCTTGCCCGCGCCGGCGACCAGTTCGAGTACCTCGCGACGCAGCGGCGTCAGCCGCAGGCCACGTTCCGTGGAGACGTGCTCCACGGCCGCGACGAAGCCACGAGCGTCGTCGTGATGGTCGTGCTCATGTCGGTGGGCGGCGTGGTTCGTCACAGGCATATCCTCATGGCCGTCATCGTAACATGAGGGCGGGTCAGCGTTTTTTCGACCCGGGCAATGGCGGCGGCGTACGCCGCGGCAGGAACGGCACCACCCAGCCGAACGGCCCCAGGATCAGCGCTGCGACCACGCCCGCCATCGTCCGGCCCCGCCACCAACCCAGCAGGCCGCCGACCACCACGAAAACGACCTGCCAGAGGATCAGCTGGCCCCAGGGAACCAGGGCCATGAGGTTCATGAATATCTGCAGGAATGCGCCCGGATCGTCCGGGTCGACCCCTTGCATGGCGCGGGCGAGCAGCTCATTCACCGCTCACCCCCGCTCGCTCGCCGGGATTCAGGCCGCAGCACGCGCCAGCGCATCGTCGATGCGCGAGAGCGCACTCTCGCGGCCGGCGAGATAGATGGTGTGCTCGATCGACGGCGAAACCTGGGTGCCCGTCATCGCCACGCGCAGTGGCGCGGCGACCTTGCCCATGCCCAGTTCCAGCGAGGCGGCGACGCGTTCGACCGCGCCGTGCACCGCTTCCGGCGTCCACTCGGGGAGTGCGGCCAGTTCCTTCTTCGCGGCGTCGAGCACGGCCGGCGCGGTGTCGGTGCGCAGGTGCTTCTCCACCGCCTTGTCATCCCATTCGACGATCGGGCCGTACCAGATCTTCGCGCGCTCGGCCATTTCCTTGAACGTCTGCACGCGGTCCCGCAGCGCCACGACCACGTCGGCGGGATTCGGACCCTGCGTGGCGTCGATGCCGATCTTCGCCAGGTGCCACGCGAGCTCGGGACCGAGCGATGCCGGATCGTCGGTCTTCAGGTAATGCTGGTTGAGCCAGGAAAGCTTGGTCACATCGAAACGCGACGCCGCCTTGTTGACGTCGGCGATGTCGAACAGCGCCGTCATCTCCTCCACCGAGAAGATCTCCTGGTCGCCGTGCGACCAGCCCAGCCGCACGAGGTAATTGAGCAATGCGTGCGGCAGGAAACCGTCGTCGCGGTATTGCATCACGCTGACCGCGCCATGGCGCTTGGACAGCTTCTGGCCGTCCGGCCCGAGGATCATCGGCAGGTGCGCGAACTCCGGCACGGGCGCGCCCAGCGCCTTGTAGATGTTGATCTGCCGCGGCGTGTTGTTGACATGGTCGTCGCCACGGATCACCTCGGTGATGCCCATGTCGATGTCGTCGACGACCACCGCGAAGTTATAGGTGGGAAAACCGTCCGAACGGAAGATCACCAGGTCGTCCAGTTCCTCGTTCGACCACTCGATGCGGCCCTTCACCTTGTCCTCGAAGACGACGCTGCCCGAGGTCGGGTTCTTGAAACGGATGACGCGATTCGGATCGTCACGCAACGGCTCGTTGCGGTCGCGGTAATAGCCGTTGTAACGCGGCTTCACGCCGGCGGCCATCGCCGCGTTGCGCATCTCCTCGATCTCTTCCTTCGACTCGTAGGCGTAGTAGGCCTTGCCCTCGCGCAGCAGCTGGTCGGCCACTTCGCGGTAACGGTCCATGCGCAGGGTCTGGTAGTACGGGCCTTCGTCGTGCGTGAGTCCGAGCCAGGACATGCCGTCCAGGATCGCCTGTACGGCCTCCTGCGTGGAGCGCTCGCGATCGGTGTCCTCGATGCGCAGCACGAATTCGCCGCCGCGACGACGGGCCTCCAGCCAGCAGTACAACGCGGTGCGCGCGCCGCCGATATGGAGGTAGCCGGTGGGACTGGGGGCGAAGCGGGTGCGGACGGTCATCGTGAGGGTCATCGGGCGGACAAGCGGGCGATTTTAACCGATACGGCCCGTTTTCAGGCCGGTCGCTGTCATCTGCCGGTCATGCCGCCATAACCCGCGCGACACGGCGGAAGGCCAGCATGAGCCAACCAGGCCAGTAGGGGCACCGCCATGCGCGTCGGCATCGTCACCGAGACCTATGCACCGGACGTCAACGGTGTCGCCCTGACCGTCCAGTCGCTCGCCCGCGGTCTCGTCCGCCGCGGCCACTCCGTCGACCTCGTCCGCCCGATCCATCCGGCGACCCCGCCGTTGGCCGATGCCGGGATGGACGTCCTGGCCGTGGAAGGCGCCGCGGTGCCCCGTTACGCAGGCCTGCGCTTCGGCCTGCCCTCCCGCTTTCGCATCGAGCGCCGCTGGCGCTCCGACAGGCCGGATGCCATCTATGTGGCCACGGAAGGCCCCTTGGGCTGGAGCGCCGTCAGCGCCGCGCGCCGCCTCGGCATCCCGGTGGCCACCGGCTTCCATACCCGCTTCGACTTCTACGTCGGCCACTACGGCTTCGGCGCGTTGACGCCGCTCGTGCGCCACTACCTCGCCCGCTTCCATCGCCGCGCGCAGACCACCCTGGTGCCGACCGGCCAGCTCGCAGGCGAACTGAACGACCTCGGCGTGCACGACGTTCGCGTGCTGCGACGCGCCGTCGACACCCAGCGATTCCACCCCGATCGCCGCGACGAAAGCCTGCGCGCCTCCTGGGGCGCATCGGCCGATGCGCCGGTGCTGCTCAGTGTCGGCCGCATCGCGCCCGAGAAGAACCTGCATGTGGTGATCGATGCCTTCCGCGCCCTCGCCCGCCGCACGCCCGGAGCACGCTGCGTGATCGTCGGCGACGGTCCCGGCCGCGCGGCGCTCGAAGCCGCCAATCCCGACATCGTCTTCGCCGGCACGCGCCGTGGCGACGAATTGGCCACCTTCTACGCCAGCGCCGACCTCTTCGTCTTCCCGAGCCTGACCGAGACCTTCGGCAACGTGGTACTCGAGGCGATGGCCTCGGGTGTTCCGGTGGTCGCCTATGCGGAAGCCGCCGCGCGCGAGTTCATTCGCAACGGCCAGAACGGCATTCGTGTGGCGCCGGGCAACGAAGGCGGACTGGTCGAACGCGCCGCCGCACTGGGCGCCGATGCCACGGTGCGCGCCGCCATGGGCGTCGCCGCGCGCAACTCGGTGGCCGGCCTTTCGCCGGAATCGGTCGTGGCCGAGTTCGAATCGATCATGCAATCCCTCGCCGAGGAGCACGTCCATGAACGCAGCACCGCCGTCGCCGCGTAGGGCGAACCTGGACCGCCGCATGTGCGTCGCCGCCAACCGCTGGGGCGCGCGCAGGGCGATCGGCATCTTCTTCGGCGCCATCAGCCGCCTGGGCGATGGCGTGTTCTGGTATGCGCTGATGAGCGTCATCGCCCTCGTGGGCGGATGGCACGGCGTGGCCGTGGCGGTGCAGATGGCGATCACCGGCCTCACGGCGCTGATGCTCTACCGGGTACTGAAGCGCTGGACACGACGTCCGCGTCCGTTCCGCACCTGCCCCGGCGTGATCGCTCACGTGCCGCCACTGGACGAGTTCAGCTTTCCTTCGGGGCACACGCTGCAAGCGGTGTCGTTCACCGTCGTGGCGGTGGCGCATTACCCGGTGCTGGCGCCCTTCCTGATCGGTTTCGCCGCCCTGGTCGGCGCATCGCGTGTCGTGCTCGGCCTGCACTACCCCAGCGACGTGCTCGCAGCCACCGCCATCGGCGGTGGACTGGGCACGTTGTCGCTGTGGGCGGAACGCGTGCTGGTCTGAGCCGCGTACCGGGTATTGCCGGCTATACCGGGCTTCCCACACGAAATCAGGCGGCGGCGCGCGGCGCCTTCTGCAGGATGCCGAGGATCGAGCCGAGCTTGTCGCGCATCTCGCGACGGTCGACGATCACGTCCACCGCGCCGTGGTCGACGAGGAATTCGGAACGCTGGAAACCTTCGGGCAAGGTCTCTCGCACGGTCTGCTCGATGACGCGCGGGCCGGCGAAGCCGATCAGCGCCTTCGGCTCGGCCACGTTGAGGTCGCCCAGCATGCCCAGGCTCGCCGACACGCCACCGGTGGTGGGATGGGTGAGCACCGAGATGTAGGGAACGCCCGCGTCGCGCATGCGGGCGAGGGCCGCCGAGGTCTTCGCCATCTGCATCAGCGAGAACAGGCCTTCCTGCATGCGTGCGCCGCCCGTGGCGGAGAAGCATACGAGCGCGCTCTTTTCGGCGAGCGCCTTCTCCGCGGCACGCGCGAACTTCTCGCCCACCACCGAGCCCATCGAGCCACCCATGAAGGAGAACTCGAAGGCCACCGCGACGAGCGGACGCTCCAGCAAGCGGCCGGACATCGCGATCAGCGCGTCCTTCTCGCCAGTGTTCTTCTGTGCGGCGGCGACACGGTCCTTGTACTTCTTCTGGTCCTTGAATTTCAGCGCGTCGACCGCTTCCATCTTCGGCCACAATTCCGTCGTGCTGCCTTCGTCGAAGAAGGCAGCCAGGCGCGCACGCGCGGAGATCGCGTGGTGATGGCCGCACTTCGGGCAGACCATCAACGACTTCTCGAGCTCCGGCTTGTAGAGCACGGTGCCGCAACCGGCGCACTTCTCCCACACGCCCTCGGGCACCTTGCCCTTGCCGCCGGCCGCGCTGGGTGCGCGGGTCTTCGGCGTCATGATTTTCTGCAGCCAGTTCATCGTGTTTCTCCGAATATCTGTACTACCGCACCGACCGTCAGCGCGCGTCGAGCGCGGCGCGGATCGGCGCGAGGAAGTCCCGTGCCCTGCCGGCGGCATCGTCGGCCGAGGTCGCGCCGGCGAGGCGGTCGACCAGGGCGCTACCGATGACCACGGCGTCGGCGAATTCGCCGATCGCCTTAGCGCTCGCGGCGTCACGAACGCCGAAGCCCACGGCCACCGGAGCCTTCGCCCGTGCGCGGATACCGGCGACGCGCCCGGCGATCTCGCCGGTGCTCAGCTGGGCCGCGCCGGTGATGCCGGCGAACGACACATAGTACAGGAAGCCCGATGCGGCCTCGCAAAGCCGGGCCAGCCGGGCCTCGGCCGTGGTCGGCGAGGCGAGCAGGATCTGGTCGAGGCCGGCTTTGCGAAGGGGTTCGAGGACATGCGATTCCTCCAACGGGCAATCGACCATCAGGACGCCATCCACGCCCGCTTCGACGGCATCTTCGGCGAACGCCGCGTATCCGTACATTTCCACGGGGTTGAGGTAACCCATCAGGACGATCGGGGTCTCGTTGTCGGTCTCGCGAAAAGCTGCGACCCAGGCCAGCACGTTGCCCAGGCCGACGCCCTTGGCCAGGGCGCGCTCGCTGGCGTGCTGGATCACCGGGCCATCGGCCATCGGATCGGAGAACGGCACGCCCAGCTCGATCACGTCGGCGCCCGCGGCGACCAGGCCGTGCAGCAACGGCACCACGGCATCCGGCGACGGGTCGCCGGCGGTGATGAACGGAACGAGGCCGGTGCGGCCCGCGGACTTCAGCGCCGCGAAACGGCGTTCGATGCGGCTCATCAGAGTTCGATTCCTTCGCGCGCGGCAATGGTGTGCACGTCCTTGTCGCCGCGACCGGAAAGGTTGGCGAGGACCAGGCCGTCCTTCGGAAGCTCGCGAGCCAGCTTGATCGCCTGGGCGATCGCATGGCTCGATTCCAGCGCGGCGAGGATGCCCTCGGTGCGCGCCAGCAGGTGGAAGGCTTCCAGCGCCTCGTCGTCGGTCACACCGACGTATTCCGCACGGCCGGCGTCCTTGAGGAAGGCATGCTCCGGGCCCACGCCCGGGTAATCCAGGCCGGCGGAGACCGAATGCGTCTCGATGATCTGGCCGTTCGCGTCGGACAACACATACGTGCGATTGCCGTGCAGCACGCCCGGCTTGCCCGCCGCGAGCGAGGCGGCATGGCGGCCCGTCTCGATGCCCTCGCCCGCCGCCTCGGCGCCGACGATGCGGACCTGGCGGTCGTTGAGGAAGGCGTGGAACAGGCCGATGGCGTTCGAACCGCCACCCACGCAGGCGGTGATCACGTCCGGCAGGCGGCCGAACTGTTCGAGCGTCTGCTCGCGCGCTTCGCGGCCGACGATGGCATTGAAATCGCGCACCATCTGCGGATACGGATGCGGGCCGGCGACGGTGCCGATAATGTAGAAAGTGTCGGCGACGTTGGTGACCCAGTCGCGCATCGCTTCGTTGAGCGCGTCTTTCAGGGTCTTCGAGCCGGAGGTGACCGGTACCACTTCCGCGCCGAGCAGGCGCATGCGGTAGACGTTGATCTTCTGCCGCTCGATGTCGACCGCGCCCATGTACACCACGCACTTCAGGCCCATGCGCGCGGCGACCGTGGCGCTGGCCACGCCGTGCTGGCCGGCTCCGGTCTCGGCGATGATGCGCGTCTTGCCCATGTGCCGGGCGACCAGCGCCTGGCCCACAGTGTTGTTGATCTTGTGCGCGCCGGTGTGGTTCAGGTCTTCGCGCTTGAGCACGATGCGCGCGCCGCCGACATGCTTGGACAGGCGCTCGGCGTGATACACCGGGCTGGGCCGGCCCACGTAGTACTTGAGGTCGCGGTCGAGCTCGGCGATGAAGGCCGGGTCCTTGCGCAGTTTCTCGTACGCCGCGGTGAGTTCCGCGAGCGGCTCCATGAGGGTCTCGGCCACGTAGATGCCGCCGTAATCGCCGAAGCGCCCATGCGCGTCGGGATAGGCGTGGAAATCCGCGATGTCGATCATTGCCTTCTCGTTACCTGCTGGAGGCCGTGTCACGCGTTGGGGACGGCGCGCACGGCGGAAATGAAGCGTTCCATCTTAGCCCGATCCTTGATCCCGGGCGACGATTCGATGCCGCTGGACACGTCCACCGCCCAGGGCCGGGCGACGCGGATCGCCTCGCCGACATTCTCGGCCGTGAGTCCGCCAGCGAGCAGCAGCGGTTGCGCAAGATCCTTCGGCATCAGCGACCAGTCGAACCGCTGGCCACTGCCACCCTGCTCGCCCAGGCCGTGGCCATCCAGGAGCAGGCCGGCGGCTCCCGGATAATCGCGCAGGCGAGCCAGCGCCGAAGCACCCTCGCCCATCGCGATGGCCTTCAGGTAGCGCACACCGTAAGCGCCACATTCCGCATCCGCTTCCGCGCCGTGGAACTGCAGCATGTCCGGACGCAGCACCCGCACCACTTCCTCCACATAGGCCGGATCGTCGTCCATCACCAGCGCCACCGTCGTCACGAAGGGCGGCACGGCATCGCGCAAGCACGCGGCGGACGCCGGGTCGACGAAACGCTTGCTCTTGCGCGTCATGATGAAACCGACGGCATCGGCACCCAGCCGCGCGGCCAGTTGCACGTCGTCGATACGGGTCAATCCGCAGCATTTGATCCGGGTCATAGCGTCACTTCCTGTGGCAGGCCCCAATGGGCTTCATAAAGGGGACCGATGAAGGTCAGGCCTTCCGCGGGCGCCGTGGCACCGGCGACTTCGCGATCGCGGCCGGCCAGCAGCTCGGCCATCCAGCCCACGGGCTGCTCGCCACGACCGATGGGCAGCAGCGATCCGACGATGTTGCGCACCATGTGATGCAGGAAGGCGTTGGCCTCGATCTCCACCACCACGTGGATGTCTTCGCGAAACACGCGGATCGAGCGCACGTTGCGCCGCGCGTGCGCCGCCTGGCACGAGATCGCACGGAACGCGGAGAAATCGTGTTCGCCCACGATCGCCTGCGCCGCCTCGTGCATCGCCTCGGCATCGAGCGCCCGGCGCTCCCATGCCACGAAACGGGCGTCCAGCGCGGGACGGACGAAGCGCGGCAGGATGCGATAACGGTACCGGCGGCCCCGCGCGGAAAAGCGCGCATGGAAATCGTCGGCCACCGGCAGCGCCCAGGTCACCGCCACGCTGTGCGGCAGGTTCGAGCAGGCACCCAGGACCCAGCCCCGCATGTCCCGCACCACCTCGGTGTCGAAGTGGACCACCTGGCAGCGGCCGTGCACGCCGGCGTCGGTGCGCCCGGCGGCGGTCACTTCGATGGGCTGATGGGCGACCCGGCTCAGCGCTTCCTCCAGCGCCCCCTGCACGGTCTTCGCATGGCTGAGCCGCTGCCAGCCGCGGAAGTCGGTGCCGTCGTATTCGACGCCTAGGGCGATGCGCATGGAGTTGTTCGAAAGGCGGTGGAAACCGGAAAGGTTACCACCGCCGGGGGTGGGAGCCTTCCTTCTGGCTCAACGATCGATCGAGCCGTCGTTCTCCAACAGCGCCCGATGGATCCAGCCGCCGACGGCACCGCCGAGCAATGGCACGACCCAGAACACCCAGAGCTGGGAGATCGCCCATCCGCCCTGGTACAAGGCCACGCCCGTGCTGCGCGCGGGATTCACCGAGGTATTGGTGACCGGGATGCTGATCAGGTGGATGAGCGTGAGGGCCAGGCCGATCGCCAGCGGGGCGAAACCCACCGGTGCCCGCTTGTGCGTCACGCCGAGGATGACCAGCAGGAAGAAGGCGGTCAGCACGAACTCGGCGACCACGGCGGCGAGGAACGAATAACCACCGGGGGAATGCTCGCCGTATCCGTTGGTGGCGAAACCGGCCGCCACGTCGAAGCCCGGCTTGCCACTGGCGATGAGGTAAAGCACGCCACCCGCCGCCACCGCGCCGATCACCTGGCTGACGATATAGGGCAATACGTCGCTGGCGGGAATGCGCCCGCCCGTGAAGCAACCCAGGGTCACCGCCGGATTGAAATGGGCGCCGGAAATGTGCCCGACGGCATACGCCATCGTCAGCACGGTGAGGCCGAAGGCCAGGGCGACACCGGCGAAGCCGATGCCTAGTTCGGGAAAGGCCGCGGCGAGCACCGCGCTTCCACAACCACCGAAAACCAACCAGAAGGTACCGAAGAACTCCGCGAGCAGACGCTTGGACATATTCGCACTCCTTCGAATGAAGTCACTGAAGCAGGTACGTGCCAGGGTGTAACAGACCGCCGGGTGGGAGCCGACCTTGTCGGCGATCCCGCGCCAGCGGGCCAGCGTGTGGCGAGCACCCATCGCCGACAAGGTCGGCTCCCACAAGAGCTGCTGCCACACACATGGTTCTTAGACGATGTCGCCGAGGATCCGGCGGGCCGTGTCCTTCTGCATCTGCGAGCCTTCGGCGAGCACTTCGTCGAGCATCAGGCGGGCGCCTTCGGCGTCGCCCATGTCGAGGTAGGCGCGGGCCAGGTCGAGCTTGGTATCGACCGGGTCGTCGCTGAAGCTCTCCGGACCGTGGTCCTCTAGCGGCTCTTCGTCCGGGAAGGTCGGTTCGTCGAAACGGGGCACGTGACCGGCCGTCGTGGCCGGCTCGGCATGGCCACGGGAAGCGAGGTCATGCTCGTCCTCGAACGACCAGGTCGAGGGTTCCTCGTCCTTGCCGGCCGTTTCATTACCGGCGGCCGCCTTGCCGTTCGTCTCGTGCGGCTCGGCATAAGGCGATTCCGGCGCATCGACATCGAACACGCCCGGGGCGTTCGGACGGCGATCCGCTTCGGCGCGCTGCACCGGCGTCAGGTCGAAGTTGAAATGGTATTCGCTGTGCTTCTGCGGCGCCGGTTTCTGCGGGGGTTCTTCCTCGTCCGGACCGGTGACGTAGTTGCCGAGGTCGAATTCCTCGAGTGCGGCGACTTCGTCCTCGTTGTGCGGACGCGAGGCCGTATAGGTGTCCTCGTACGGCTCCTCGATCTCGTCGACGGGTACGCCACCGAACAACGGATGGCTCGGTGCCAGGTCCTCGCCCATCATCATCACTTCGCGCCATTCCGGCTGCTCCGGATCGGCGACGTGGGCGAACATGGCTTCGGCCGCGGCTTCGAAATGCTCGACGTCGCGGCGGCCGTAGTAGAGGCTCACCAGTTCGAGGTGCAGGCCGATGTCGTCCGGATGCTCGGCCAGCGCGTCGAGTATTTCGCGCTGGTCCTGGTCCATGGCCTCGCTGGGCTCACCGAAGCTGCCAAACGCGTGTTCCTGGCCGAAGCGGTCGGCCAGCGACGTGGTACCGGCAGCGGCCGCGGCCTTCGGCTTCTTGCGGCCGAAAACCGCCGCGACCAGCAGCAGGAGGATGACGATGGCACCGCCACCCCAGGCCCACGGCTGCATGTACCACGGGTCTTCCTCGACCGGAACGGGAGCGACCGGCGCCCGCTTCGTCACCGGCTTGGCGGCGGGTGACGTCGCCGCCGAGGGTTCCTTGAGCGGCGAAATCGCCACGGTCGAGGCAGGTGCCGGAGCCGAGGCCGCCGGCGTGGCCGAGGCGACCGGAACCGAGGCCGGTGCGGGCGCGCTGGCGGCGGCGACGGGAGCCGGCGGTGCCGGTGCCGACGAGGTCGCGGCGGCGGCCGGAGCCGGCGCGCTCGCCACGGCCGGCTGGCCGGAAGCCTTCTGCGCCTCGGCCAGCTTGCGCTGGAGTTCGGCGATTTCGGAATCCTTGAGGCTCAGCAGGCGCTGGTTCTTGGAGTTGATGTCCTCGAGGTCGCCGATGCGCGATTTCAGTTCCTCGCCCTGCTGCTTGAGCGAAGCGACGCTTTCCTGCGACGTGGCCAGTTGCTGCTTGAGGCCCGCGACCTGCGCGTCGCCCGTGCCGCCCTTGCTGCCCGCACGCGTGGAAGCGGCGTCGCCACCGTCCTTGGAGGGGACGATGGCCAGGCGATCGGTCGCCGGAGCGGCCGGCTTTCCTTCACCCTGGCCCGTGGCGGACGAAGCGGCATCGGCCACCACCGACGGGGCGCGCGTGGTGCCCGCGCGCCAGCTTTCGTTCTGGCGGCGCACTTCGGCCAGCGCCGACGCGGCGGACAGTGCCTGGACGTCGTCGGTGGACGGAATGCGCAGGACGGCGCCGGTCTTCAGCGCATTCATGTTGTCGCGATAGAAGGCATCCGGGTTGGCCTTGTGCAGGGCCACCAACATCTGGTTCATGTCGGCGCCGCCCGCGTGCTGGCGGGCGATGGTCGACAGGGTCTGGCCGCGCTGCACCGGACCGTAGGTATCGCCGGCGGCGGCCTTGGCGGGAGCCGCCGTGGCCGTGGCCTCCGCGCGCGAAGGCCGTGCCTCCGCATGCGACGGTACCCGGGCGGGAACCTCGGAAGTGCGCGAGGGCTGGGCCTTGGGTGCGGCGGAAGTGGCCGCCGCGGAATTCACCGGCGTACCCGGCGGATCGAGCAGCATGGTCACTTCGCGCACGACCTTGTTGCCGCCCGTGGACACCTCGACCAGGAAGTCGAGGTAGGTGTCGCGCACCGGCTCGGCGCTGCTGACCCGCACCACCGGCTGTCCGGATGCGTTCTTGCTCACGGCGAAGTTCAGGGCCACGGGCAAGCCGCCGCGATTCAGTCCGGCGCGTGTAAAGGCTTCTTCCGAGGCCAGGGCGACATGCACATTGTCGAGGTTGCCCGACACGCCCGTCAGCGGGATTTCCGCGACCAACGGCTGGTCCATCGTGGAGCGGACCTGGACCGGGCCCAGGTTCTGCGCCAGGGCCTGACTGCCCCATGTGGCGAGCGCCAGCATGATCGAAAGCTTCAACGTACGGTTCATCACTCGCTTCCCCCGAACTAAACCCATGCCGGCGGCGCGCCTCTATTAGGGCGATCGGCCGCGAAGGCGCCACTGTAGTGCACCCCAGCAACAACTAACAATAGCGGGTACGGATAGTTACGCGACAACGTTAAGTCGTTCGCGAGGCCCGTACACGCCCCCCTTACATGTCCCGGCCCCGGTCAGTGGCCCTGTTTCGCCTCCAGCTGGCGCTGGAGTTCGGCGATCTTGCGATCGCGTTCCTCCAGTGCGCGGCGGGCGGCCTGCGTGTTCGATTCCAGCGTGTCGACCTTCGCCTTGAGTTGGCGGACCTGGGCGTCCTCGCTCTTCACCTGGCCCTGCAAGGCCTCGAGCCTCGCGCGGGCCTCGGCCGTCGCGGCAGGTGCCGGAGCCGTCGGCGACCGCTGTTCCGCCAGCGCCAGGGGCGACAGCAGGACAAGCAGGCAGGCGGCGGCGCACGCTTTCATTACAGGTAGTCCTCGATCAGGATCTCCGCGATCTGCACGGCGTTGAGGGCCGCGCCCTTGCGGATGTTATCGGCCACCACCCAGAGGTCGAGGCCGCGCTCGTGCGAGATGTCCTCACGGATGCGGCCGACGAACACCGGGTCCTTGCCCGCCGCGTCGCCCACCGGCGTCGGATAGCCACCCGGCTTGCGCTCGTCCAGCACGACCACGCCCGGTGCCTGCTCTAGCAGTTCGCGCGCGCGTTCGGCCGTGATCTTGTCGCGGGTCTCGATATGCACGGCCTCGGCGTGGCCGTAGAACACCGGCACGCGCACCGCGGTCGGGTTCACCTGGATGGATGGGTCCTCGAGGATCTTCCGGGTCTCCCAGACCATCTTCATTTCTTCCTTGGTATAGCCATTGGCCTGGAAGTCGTCGATGTGCGGGATCACGTTGAACGCGATCTGCTTCGGGAACTTGGCCGTCTCCACTTCCTGGAAGTTGAGCATCTGCGCGGTCTGCTTGCCCAGTTCGTCCATGCCGCTGCGCCCCGCGCCCGACACCGACTGGTAGGTGGCGACGTTGATGCGCTCGATGCCCACCTCGCGATGGATGGGCGCCAGCGCCACCAGCATCTGCATCGTGGAGCAGTTCGGGTTGGCGATGATGCCGCGCACCGTGTAGTCGGCGATGGCGTGCGGATTCACCTCGGACACCACCAGGGGGATGTCGTCCTGGTAGCGGAATTCGGAGGTGTTATCGATCACCACGGCCCCGGCCGCCGCCGCGCGAGGCGCGTGCTCGCGGCTCACGGAACCACCGGCCGAGAAGAAGGCGATGTCCACGCCGGCGAAATCGTACTTGGCCAGGTCCTGGACGACGTAAGGTTTTCCATTGAAGTCGACCGTACCGCCCGCCGAGCGCTCGCTCGCCAGGGGCACCAGTTCGCTCACGGGGAAGTCCCGCTCGGCGAGGATCGACAGGAGGGTTTCGCCGACCGCGCCGGTCGCACCCACCATGGCCACCTTGTAACTCGTCTTCTTGCTCATGCTTCGCTTTCGTCAGGCGTGGGAAAACAGGTTCAGCTGGCGTCGGCCAGCACACCCGGATTGAGGATCGTGGGCGGCCGGCCGGCGTCAGGACCATGCCCGAACGCCGCCAGCACATTGTCCACAGCCAGCGCAGCCATATCGCGACGTGTGTCGCGACTTGCGCTGGCGATGTGTGGACTGAGCACGATATTTTGCAGTTTCATGAGGTCGGGATGGACCTTCGGCTCGCCTTCGAACACGTCGAGGGCGGCCGCGGCGATCGTGCCATCGGCCAGGGCGCGGGCCAGGGCCGCGTCGTCGACGATGCCACCGCGGGCGACATTGACCAGGGTGGCCGTGGGCTTCATCGCCTTGAGTTCGGACTCGCCGATGGCATGGTGGCTTTGCGGCGTGTACGGCAGCACGAGGATCAGGTGGTCCGACGCGGCCAGCAGGCTGGCCTTGTCCACATAGGTCGCCGCGTACTCGCGCTCGATCTCCGGCGCCAGCCGGGAACGATTGTGGTAGATCACCTTCGCCCGGAACCCGGAGGCACGCCGTGCGATGGCCTGGCCGATCCGGCCCATGCCGAGGATACCGATGGTCTTGCCGTGCACGTCGGCGCCCAGCCAGCCTTCGAAGCGCGAACCATGCCACTGGCCGTCACGCAGCCAGCGTTCGGCTTCGCCGATCCGGCGGGCCGCCGCGAGCATCAGCGCCCAGGCGTAGTCGGCCACGGTTTCGTTGAGCACGTCCGGTGTGTTCGACGCGCCGATGCCGGCCTCGGTCAGCGCGTCGATATCGAGGTTGTTGTAGCCCACGCCGAGGTTGGCCACGAAGCGCAGGCGCGACGCGGAAGCGATCGCCGCCGCGTCGATGCGCTCGGCCAGGCCGACGATGGCGGCATCGGCACCGGCCAACCGCGCGGCCAGGTCCGCTGGCGAGAACGAACGCTCCTCCGTCTCCGCGCGCACCTCGAACCACGGGCGCAGGCGGTCGACGATGTCCGGAAAGAACGGACGGGAGATCCAGACGATCGGCTTGCTCATGATCTATTCCTGCAACGTGCCCGGGATGCGCGGCGGCACCTCGCCCACGTCGCCGCACTGGGCGCGATGGCGCAGGGCCTGGTCCATCAGCACGAGGGCGAGCATCGCCTCGGCGATGGGAACGGCGCGGATGCCGACACAGGGATCGTGGCGCCCCTTGGTCACGACCTCGGCCGGCTGCCCTGCGCGATCGACGCTGCGGCCCGGCACGAGGATGCTCGACGTCGGCTTGAACGCCATCGAGACGACCACCGGCTGTCCGGATGCGATGCCGCCGAGGATGCCACCCGCGTGGTTGGAGAGGAAACCATCGGCACTGAGCTCGTCGCGGTGCTGCGTGCCACGCTGGGCCACGGCGGCGAAGCCGTCGCCGATCTCGACGCCCTTCACCGCGTTGATCGACATCATGGCGGCGGCGAGTTCGCCGTCGAGCTTGCCGTAGATCGGCTCGCCCCATCCGGCGGGCACGCCATCGGCCACCACGGTGACCTTGGCGCCGACCGAATCGCCCGACTTGCGCAGGGCGTCCATGTACGACTCCAGCTCCGGCACCTGCGTGGCGTCGGGCCAGAAGAACGGATTGCCCTCGATCGCACCGGCATCGAAGCCGCGCGGCACGAGTTCGCCGATCTGGGCCACGTGGCCGCGCACGGTCACGCCGTGGCGCTGTGCCAGCCACTTCTTGGCGATGACGCCGGCGGCCACGCGCATCGTGGTTTCCCGCGCCGACGAACGGCCGCCGCCGCGAGGATCGCGGATGCCGTACTTCTGCCAGTACGTGTAATCCGCATGGCCCGGGCGGAAGGTATCGAGGATGTTGCCGTAATCCTTGGAGCGGGCATCCGTGTTGCGGATCAGCAAGGCGATCGGCGTGCCGGTGGTCACGCCTTCGTACACGCCCGAGAGGATCTCGATGTCATCCGCCTCGCGACGCTGCGAGGTATGCCGCGAGCGGCCGGTGGCGCGGCGTTCGAGGTCGGCGCGGAACTCCGCCGCGTCGAGCGGGAGCCCGGGCGGGCAACCGTCCACCACGCACCCGATCGCCGGGCCGTGGCTTTCGCCGAAGGTGGTGACGGAGAGGAGCTTGCCGAACGTATTGGAGGACACGGTGCTTCCGGTGAGGATTTAGTTTCTTGCTGCACGCGCCGCGGAGATCTCCGCGGCGTGTTCGACGAGGTCGCGCCGCTCCAGCGCGAAGATGCCCATCTGCCCGACCTTGAACTCCAGCCAGACGAACGGCACGCGCGGCAGCAGGTTGACCAGCGCGTGCTCGCTGTCGCCCACTTCGACGATCAGCAGGCCATCTTCGCTGAGGTGGTCGGCCGCCTCGTCGAGGATGCGCAAGGTGATGTCCAGTCCATCATCGCCCGATGTCAGGCCGAGGACCGGTTCATGGCTGTATTCGGCCGGCATCGCGGCGTATTCGTCATTGGTGACGTACGGCGGGTTGGACACGATCAGGTCGTAGACCTCGCCCTTCACCCCGTCGAACAGGTCCGACTTGATCGCCCGCACGCGGTCGTCCGCGTGCTGGAACACGATGTTCTCGTTGGCCAGCGAGAGGGCGTCGTCGCTGATGTCGACGAGGTCGACCCGCCAATCCGGGTTGTACTCGGCCATGGCGATGCCGATGCAACCGGAGCCCGTGCAGAGATCCAGCGCGCGCTCCACATGGCGGTCGTCCAGCCACGGGGTGAAACGGCTCTCGATCAGCTCGGCGATGGGCGAACGCGGGACCAGGGCGCGATGGTCGCTCTTGAACTTCAGCCCGGCGAACCAGGTCTCGCCCACCAGGTAGGCCACCGGCACGCGCTCGGTCACGCGGCGCTCGATCAGCGCCAGCACCTTCGCTTTCTCTTCGGCGACCAGATTGCCCGCGCCATAGGCCGGCGGGATATCCGGCGGTAGGTGCAGCGCGGCCAGGACCAGATGGGTCGCCTCGTCGATCGGATTGTCGTGGCTATGCCCGAAAGTCAGGCCGGCGGCCGAGAAACGGCTGGCGCCGTAGCGGATGAAATCGATGATCGAGGAGAGTTCGCTGGTCACGGGAGGCGGCGTTCGATGGGGCTGACGGGGGAGTATAGCCGTCCGGGTCGGGGCCCACACGATCGCCATCGGCCTTTCTGCCGATGGGCACCGGCCTTCGGCGGGCGTACATTCCAACGGTCTCGCGGGCGCGCGACGCCCGATGAACGGAGTCTGGCATGACCGCTTTCCTGCGCATCCTCGCCGTATCGCTGCTCGTGGCATCCGCTGCCCGGGCCCAGGAGATGCACGACCACGGTATCCCCGAGAAGCTCGGCAAGGTGTCGTTCCCGATCTCGTGCGATCCCTCGGTGCAGAAGCCGTTCGACCGTGGTGTCGCCCTCCTCCACTCCTTCGCCTATGCCGCCGCCGGCCAGGCTTTCGAGGGTGTCGTGGCGAAGGACCCGGCCTGCGCCATGGGCCACTGGGGCATCGCGATGGTTTTCTTCCACCCCGTGTGGACGCCCGCCCTGCCGACGGACACCTTCGCCCGAGGCCAGGCGGCGGCCCGGGCGGCGGCACGCCTGGCGGCGACCTCGTCACCGCGCGAGCGGGCATACATCCGCGCGCTGGGACAGCTCTATCAGGACGGCGACATCATGCCCGCGCTGCGCACCCTTGGCTACGAACAGGCGATGGCCGGCGTCGCCCGCGACAACCCGAAGGACGTCGAGGCGCAGGTGTTCTATGCCGTGGCCCTGTTGTCGAACGCCCCGATGACCGACAAGACACACGCGAAGCAGAAGCAGGCCATCGCGATCCTGGACCCACTGTTCCGCGCATACCCGGATCACCCTGGCATCGCGCACTACCTGATCCACGCTTGCGATAGCGCCGAACTCGCGCGACGCGGCCTGCCGGCGGCGAGGAAATACGCAGGTATCGCGCCTTCGGCGCCGCATGCCTTGCACATGCCCTCGCACATCTTCACCCGGCTCGGCCTGTGGGACGATTCGATCCACTCCAACCTCGCCTCGGAAAAGGCGGCGCGCGAGCACGGCGACACCATGGGCCAGCTGCACGCCATGGACTATCTCGTCTACGCGTACATGCAAACCGGCCGCGACAAGGAGGCCCGGGCGGTCATCGGCGACCTGAAGACCATGCGCGGCCTTGACATGAGCGACTTCGGAGTCGCCTATGCCGCGACCGCCATGCCGATTCGCGAAGTCATGGAGCAAGGGCGATGGAGCGAGGCCGCCACGATCGCGCCACCCGACGGCGCGCCCGCCTCGGTGGTGGCCATCGCGGTGTGGGCGAAGGGCCTGGGCCTCGCACGCAGCGGCCATCCCGACGAAGCGCGCGCCCAGGCGGCCCGTCTCGACCAGATCGAGGCCCAGCTCAAGACCTCCGGCGACGACTACTGGTCCACGCAGACCGGCGTCCTCGCTTCCGAAGTAAAGGCATGGGCCGCCCAGGCCAGCGGCGACGCCGCTGCCGCCGTCGCCTTGATGACCGATGCCGCCGAACGGGAAGACCGGGTCGAGAAGCGGCCGGTGACACCGGGACCGATCGTCCCCGCGCGCGAACAACTCGGCGAGCTTCTGCTGGCACAGAAGCAACCGGGACCGGCGCTGGCCGCGTTCAAGACCGCGCTCACCCAAGCCCCCGGCCGCGCCGGCGCGCTTCGCGGCGAGAAGGCGGCGGAAGCGATGCGCTAAGCTCGCAGCGGATCACCGTCAGCGCGAGAAACCCGCTTTCTGAATGCCCTCAGCGCATCCAGGTCGTAAACGTGGCAGTCCGACAGGTACGCATCGATCGCGGCGTGCTCTGAAAGCCACTGAAGGCTGTAACCATGGCTGTCGTCAATTCCAATGACACCCACTCGCTGATCCGTCGTGTCTCCCATCAGCATGATGCCCCGAAGTCCAAGGCCTCCCGCGATGGCCGAAGCTGGCGCAACATCCAGTCGCCCACCCTCTTCTATGACTTGTTCGTATGCATCTGGAACCTCGCCGGACATTGCCGGCCTGATCCATTCCGCGCGAACCAGGAAAAGAATGCGAGCGGCAGGCTTCATCGTAGCCACCGTTTTCCAGCTGCCCGACAATTCGGAGGTTCGCTCATCAAGCGACGTAACATACATTTCGAACTTGAACTGGACGTCGACATAGTCCCAGGAAAGAACGAACACACTCCCGGCCGCCTTCAAGCTCTTCACTTCCACAGAACCCCAGACAGTTTGCGCGTTGGGGTCGATGCGAATCTCGTCAACCGGAAACGAGGCAATACGCGCAAGCATGTCGTCGAGAGGTAAAAGATCCTTCCATTCGGTCATGGCGTCGGCTTCAAGTGGTCAGGGACAGGCGTGTCGTCTGGAAAATGGATAATGCGGTAGGCGGAGCCGTAGACCGCACCCTCGTCGCTCCGGTTACCCCGTCGCTCGGGAAAGGATGCCGCTGCGCAGCCATGTCTGATGGCTGGCGCCCCGTCGCACCAGGAGGGTCGGTGGCACAAGCAAGGCCCGCGACTCGGGTGGATGCCGTCTCCGTGTGAACCCCCCTCACGCGGGTGGGAAGCGGGCTGGCCCGCGATTCGTCACCCCTATTTCGAGCGAGGCCATGCATCGCAACCGAGCGAGCGGTGACAAGCCTCGCTCGATCAGTGCAAGGCCTCCTTCGCCAGCGGAGGGATCGAGGACTCGCGGGCCAGCCCGCTTCCCACCCGGGTGCGGTAGGCAACACGGAGAGCGGCACGCGACACGCGACACGCGGCGAGCGTTGCTCTTTCCTTCCCACCCACCCCAGGGTCGAGAGAGCTGCCGGGCGCCACCCTCGGCGCGACATTAGGAGCCGAGGACGGGCGGGCGGAGAAGGCCCGCAGGGGGCCGGCCAGGGATGGCCGGCCGTTTCCGCTGAGCCAGGAGGGCGAATCGGAAACCCCCGCCCGACCGTCCGAGCCCGAAGGGGCGCAGCCATCAAACACGGCCGCGCAGCGGCATCCCTCCCCAAGGGACGGCGACTACCGTCGCGCCGAGGGTGGCGCCCGGCAGCTCCCCGCCACGCACACAACGAATGCGAGGGCGAAGCCGAGCCCCGCACCAGGCGAACCCCGGAAATGCCTGAAGAACCATTTTTACTAGAGCCTCCGCGGACCAGGATCGCTTGTCGCAGGTTTACCGTCTTCGTGATGCCCGGCGAAACGCCGGAGGTAGCGTGGTGCGCTCGGCGTGGTAACGGCGATGTCGAACCACCCGGCACTGCCCGTCAGATCGAGCGGCAGGGTCTTCGACTGGCCAGCGTCGAGTTCGAGATCGCGGGGTGCCGTGCTGCCATACGCATCCGTGACGCGGACGGTCACGCTCGTCGTCCCCCGGTTGCTCAGGCGCACGTCAACGCTGCGAGCGCCTGACGTGCCTGCAACGACCACTTCCAACCCATCACCGGCGAACCCACGCAGGTGTGCGAAGTACCCATTCGGGCCATGGATGCGGCGGTCGTAGCCGTCGCCGGCTTTCGCCAGCGCCCAGCGATCCTCGATGCGCTTGCCCGCGCTGACCGCGTAGCGACGCGGCGGGGCGTCGCGCTGGAGCCCGTCGTAGACGAGGAAAGCGGCACCGAGGCGGCCGCTGTTGGCGAAGGCAATGCGACTGCTGTCCGCATCCAGGCGGTGTTCGACCGTCCATGCGTAGCCGAGAGGGCGCGATGGACGCGTGCCCGGCTCCTGCACGGGCATGGCCTGCTCGTGCGGTACCGTGATGACTGCCTTGCCATCCGAACCAGCCGGCACACCCAGCGTCGGCACGCGCTGGTCGGCGTTGCCGGCGAAATCGAAGGCGCTGGTCAGGTCGCCGCATACCGAGCGGCGCCATGTGCTGATGTTCGGCTCCTCGACACCGAAGCGCTTTTCGAGGAAACGCAGCACCGAGGTGTGATCGAAGGTTTCCGAGCAGACCCAGCCACCACGGGTCCACGGCGAGACCACGATCATCGGCACGCGATTGCCCAGGCCGACCGGCTGTTCGCCGCGTGGATCGCTGTCCGGTACGAGCGGCGACGAGATCCTCGGGTGGGCGTCGAGGTCCATGATCTCGTCGCCCAGGCCGGCGAGCAGGTCGTCGGAAACCATGCCCTGCCCGTCCTCGCCGCTTTCCAGTGGCGGCGCCGGCGGTACCACGTGATCGAAGAAGCCGTCGTTCTCATCGTAGTTGAGGAAAAGGACCGTGCGGCTCCACACCTTCGGATTGGCGGTCAAGGCTTCCATGACGCGACGAATGTAGAAAGCGCCATCGGCGGGTGACGAGGTGGGATGTTCACTGTACTTGTACGGCGCGACGATCCACGTCACCTGTGGCAGGCGATCGTGCAACACGTCGTCGCGCAGTTCGCGCAGGCTGTGGTTCGACACCCCGTTGCGCACGAGCGAACCCTTCGGATCGGCGCCTTCCTTCACCTGGTACTTCGCGAAGAACTCCAGCGAGTTGTCCGTGTAGTTGTCGGTCGGCGAGCCCGGATCGCCAGTGCCACCCTGGTACACGCGCCAGCTGACGCCCGCCTTCTCCAGCCGCTCCGGATACGTGGTCCACGTATAGCCATCCGCATCGGGGCGTTCCTCGGTGCCCGGCCCATTGCCCTTCTTGCCCAGCCGCCCGGAAGGATCGGCCGTGCCGCTCCAGAGGTAGATCCGGTTGATGGCGGTGTCGGCGAGTGCGGAGGCGTGGTACGCGTCGCAGACGGTGAAGGCGTCGGCGAGCGCGTAATGGAATGCCGCGTCCTCGCGGCGCAGGTACGCCATCGTCAGCACGTCCTGCTTTTGTTCGATCCAACGGTCGTTGCGGCCGAGGTTCCAGGCACCGTGGCCGCTGCTCCAGCCATGGTCGGTGCCCTCGTGATGATCGCCGCAGGCGCGCGTGTCCAGGTGGAAGGGATAGACCCAGCCCACGTCGTCACCGATGCCGCGTGCCTTCCAGTATTTCGTGCGCGCCGCCGTCACTGGCTGGCGCCACACCGGATCGCCATTGCCGAGTTCCAGCACGCGCGGATCGGCGAAGCCACGCACACCGCGCAAGCTGCCGAAGTAATGGTCGAACGAACGGTTCTCCTGCATGAGGATCACCACATGACCGACATCCGCGATCGTGCCGGTGCGGCGGTCGGGGCCGGTCGCCAGCGCTCGGGCGATCGCCGCAGGGAAACCCTGCGCGACCAGCGAGGCGACGACGGTGGCGCCCGCGGCATGGAGGAAACGGCGGCGATCGCGGGAAAACATCCGGCGTCAGTCCCTGGCGAGCGATTCGATGAGTGCCGCATGCAAGGCGGGCGTGGCCGCGGCGACGACGCGACCGCCGCTGTCGAGGCCGAGAGCGCGGCCTTCCCAGTCGGTCATGACGCCACCGGCGGCTTCGACCACCGGCGCGATGGCGAGGTAGTCGTACGGCATGAGGTTGGCCTCGACCACCGCATCGATATGGCCGGCCGCCAACATGCCATAGCCGTAGCAGTCGCCGCCGAAACGGCGCGCATACGCGGCACGGCTCGTGCGGTCGAAACGAGACCATTCGTCAGGGCTGAACATGTCCGGCGTGGTCGTGTAGAGCGTGGCGGCCGCGAGGGTCTCGCACGCACGGGTACGGCAAGGCAATCCGTTCATCGTCGTTCCCACGCCCGTGTGCCCGATCCAGCGTTCGTCCAGCACGGGCATGTCCAGCACGCCGAGTACCGGCTTGCCGTGGCGGAGCAAGGCCAGCAAGGTGCCCCAGAGCGGCCAGCCTGAAATGAAGCTGCGCGTGCCATCGATGGGATCGATCGACCAGACGTACTCCGCATCCACGCGTGTCGCCCCGTATTCCTCGCCGAGCAGGCCGTGCGAGGGCCACGCCAGTTCGATGCGCTCTCGCAACATCGATTCCACGCCCCGGTCCACGGCTGTCACGGGGCTCATGTCACCCTTGAGCGTCACATCCACCGGGCGGCGGAATCTCGGCAGGGACAACGCACGCGCGTTATCGGCGATACCCGCGGCGAATGCCTCGAACTCCTTCCGCTCTGCGGCGGACAACGATTCCATCAACGACACTCCTGGCTGGAAAGACGTGCGCGGCCTAGCGTTCGCACGTTTCGGGATGATGACAAAAACGAAAATTCTCTGGTGGACTCGGAAGCCACAGGTTTGCAAATATACCCAAAATGCCACATGGTGGGGTGCATCATGAACCTTCCGTGGGGCAGCTTCGACGAACCGCGTCACAGGGTGAAAAAACCGGCCATGCGTCCATACCGCCAAATCGGAAGCGTCATCGCGCTGCTCATGGCCGCCTGTGGCATGGCCCGTGCCGGTACGGTCACCGTGTACTCCGCCTTGGAAAGCGACGAGATCGCCACCTACCTGGACGCGGCGAAGAAGGCCCTGCCCGGCCTCGACATCCGTGTCCTTCGCCTGTCCAGTGGCGACCTCGCCGCGCGCCTGCTCGCCGAATCGGCCGAACCGCGAAACGACGCGATCTGGGGCATGGCGGTCACCGACATGCTCGAACCGCGCATCGCCACGCTGCTCGCGCCGGTACATGGGCCGAACATCGACCGTATCCCGGCGGCGTTCCGCGCCACCGACGGGCTCTGGTTCGCACCCACGGGATACCTCGCCGCCCTGTGCGTCAATCGCGAGGCCCTGGCCGAGCGTAACCTGCCGATGCCACGCAGCTGGCGCGACCTCGCCTCGCCGAAGTACCGGGGCCAGGTGGCCATGCCCGATCCCTCGTCGTCCGGCACGGGTTACATGCTGGTGTCCTCGCTCTCGGATGCCGGCCGCGATACCGAAGGCATGGACCTGTTGCGCGACATCGCGCGCAATGTCGGCCAGGTCACCCTGTCCGGTTCGGCACCGTGCAAGCTCGCGCGCATCGGCGAATTTCCCATCGGCATCTCGTTCGCCTTCTCGGCCATGCAATCCATCCGCCAGGGCTATCCGGTGACGATGGTGATCCCGGAAGGACGCAAGGGTTACGAACTGGAGGCATCCGCGTTGATGAAGGGTTCTCCGCACGCGGATGACACGAAACGTTTTCTCGACTGGACCGCGTCGCCCGAAGCGGCCGCGTTGTATCGCGGCTACAAGGAGATCGTCGCCGCTCCCGGCAGCGTGCCGAGCGCGGAACAACAGCGGCAGGGTTTGCCCGCCGACCTGGTCGCGACGCTGCCCGTGCGCGATTTCGCCACCGCGGCGCGCGAACGCGCGGCGCTCATCGCCAGATACAAGCGGCTGACGCGCTGACGCGCCGGCCTTGGGGAGTTGGGGAATGCACCTGCGTATCGACGACATCGCAAAGGCATGGAACGGGCATACCGTGCTCGACGGCGTCTCGTTCGACGCCGGGGAGAGCGAGTTCGTCTGCCTGCTCGGGCCCAGCGGTTGCGGCAAGACCACCCTGCTGCGCATCGTCGCGGGATTGACCGCGGCGGACGCGGGGCGCGTGATCCTCGGCGGTCGCGACATCAGCGCGTTACCCACGCGCGAGCGGCGCATGGGCCTGGTCTTCCAGGCCTATTCCCTGTTCCCCGACATGACCGCCGCGGCCAACGTCGGCTACCCCATGCGCCTGCGCCGCGACGCTCCGGCGAAGATCGCCGCGCGCTGTAGCGAACTGCTGGAACGGGTCGGCCTGGGTGGCCTCGGCGCGCGCTTCCCCGACGAACTCTCCGGCGGCCAGCAGCAGCGCGTGGCGCTGGCCCGCGCCCTCGCCACCGAGCCGGCCATGCTCCTGCTCGACGAACCGCTCTCCGCGCTCGATCCCGCCATACGCGGGCAGTTGCGCGGGGAGATCCGCCTGCTCCAGCGTGCGCTCGGCATCCCGACGATCATGGTGACGCACGACCAGGAAGAAGCCCTGGCGATGGCGGACACGATCGTCTGCATGAATCGCGGCAGGATCGAACAGACCGGCAGCCCTCGCGACCTCTACGAGCGACCGCGTACCCGTTTCGTCGCGGAGTTCATCGGCCGCGCCAACCTGCTGCCGACGGCGTTCGTGCGCGATGCGATACCCGGCTTCCTCGAACGGCGCCCGCCCGGCGACGAGGCCACCTACGAGCTGTGCCTGCGCCCCGAGGACGTGGTGATCGAAAGCGACCCGCGCGGCGAGGCCGTGGTCGAGGACACCGTCTTCCTCGGCAACCTCGCGCGCATCACGCTCGCCTGGCGGGGACGGAAGCTGCTGGTGGAGCAGCCCGGACGCAGTGCGTTGAACCGGGGCGAGCCCGTTTCCGTGGATGCGCTGCGCGGCGCGTGGGTATGCGCATGAACACGATGCGCGCGACGGGCATGCTCCTGCTGGCGGTTCCGCTGTTGTGCCTGCTCGTGTTCTTCCTTCATCCATTGGCGACCGTGCTCGTGCACAGCGTCACCGATGCACAGGGAATGCCGACATTCGCGAACTACGTACGCCTGTTCGACGATCCCGGGCTTCCACGAGCGGCGCTGCGCAGCCTGCTCATCGGCGTCGCCACCACGCTGTGCACCGTTTCGCTGGGGCTGTGCCTGGCGATGGCGCTGCATCGTACCCGCCTGCCCGGGAAGGCCCTGATCCGTGGCGCCCTGCTCCTGCCGATGCTCGCGCCCTCGCTCGTCCTCGCGCTGGGCCTCGTCTGCCTGCTCGGACGTAACGGGCTGGTGCACCGGCTTACCGGCCTGCCCACCGATATCTATGGTTTCTGGGGCCTGCTCATCGCGAACACGCTCTACGGGTTGCCGCAGGTGGTGATCATCGTTTCCGCCGCGCTGGCCCGAACGCCGGCACGCCATTACGACGCCGCCGAATCCATGGGTGCGACGCCCTGGCGGCAGTTCCTCGACGTGACCATTCCCCGGCTGCGCTTCGCCCTGCTCGCGGCGGCGTTCCTGGTCTTCACCGAAACGCTGACCGACTTCGGCAGCGCCGTGGTCGTCGGCGGCAGCTACCGCGTGCTGGCGGTGGAGATCTACGGCGAAGTGGTCGGGCAACTGGATTTCGCCATGGGCGCGACGCTGGGCGTGGTGCTGCTGGCGCCCGCCCTGATCTCGGTCTGGCTGGCCCGGCTGGCGAAACGCCGCCAGGACACGGGCGACGCGAGCCCGGGGCGCACGCTGGTTCCCGCGCGGCACCCGTGGCGTGACATCGTTCTGGGCGGCATCTCGCTGCTGGCCCTGCTGCCTCTTGTCGGCGTCGTCGCCACCGTCGCCTATGTCAGCGTGGTGAAGCTGTGGCCGTACGACCGGACGCTCACGCTGGCCAACTACATGGGCGGCATGCCCGACGGATACGGTCCCGTGGCGACATCGGTCACCATGTCCTTGCTTGCCGCGGGCGCCGGCGTGCTGCTGGTGTTCGCGTTGTCCGCGGGCCTGCGCCGCGCACCGCCGTTCATCGCCAAACCCGCGCAGTTCATCGCCTCCCTGCCTGCCGCCGTGCCGGGCCTCGTGCTGGGCCTGGGTTACGTGCTGGCCTTCAACCACGGACCACTTTCCAGCTGGCTTTACGGAAGCGTGGCGATCGTGGCGGCATGCAGCCTCTTCCATTACCACGCGCAGGCCTTCCTCACCATGCAGACCGGCATGCGCCAGGTACCGGAAGCGCTGGACGACGCCGTGGCGGTATCGGGCGGCACGACCTTCCACGTGTTGCGCGACGCGGTATGGCCGTTCGCCGCGCCGGCGGCGATATCCACCTTCTTCTACCTGTTCATGCGCTCGATGGTGACGCTGTCGGGCGTGATCTTCCTGGTCACTCCCGAACTCGGGCTCGCCTCGGTCACGGTGATGCGCCTGGACGAAAACGGTTTCCTCGCGCAAGCCGCCGCGTATGCGATGTGCGTCGTGCTTGCCAGCGCATTCGCACTCGGCGCGATGCGCCTCCTCCTCCACGTACTCAAGGACCGACGCCATGTGGCATGAAGAACGGCATTCCCGCATTCGCGACCTGCTGCGCACCAGCGGCCAGGTGTCCGTCGAGCGGATCGTCACCGAGCTGGGCGTGTCGCGCGAGACGATCCGCCGCGACCTCGTCGAACTGGCCGAGCGCGGCGAGATCCGCCGCGTGCACGGCGGCGCGGTGCTCACCGGCGACGAGCCGCCGATCGACGTGCGCCATGCCACGCGGGTGCGCGAGAAACGCGCGATCGCCAAGAAGGTGGCCAGCCTGGTCGACAGTGGCCAGACCATCTTCATGGATGCGGGCAGCACGATGAACCTCGTGGCCGAGGCACTCGCCACGCGCAGCGGGCTCACCATCGTCACCAACGCGGTGGACGTGGCCGCGCGCTTCGCCGCGCGGGCCGGCAACGACGTGCACCTGCTGGGCGGCCGCTTCAACGCGCAAACGGGTTGCACCCAGGGTGCCGCCACCGTCGCCGAGATCGCACGGTATCAACCGCACCTCACCATCCTTTCGCCGGTCGGCATCGACGCCAAGGCCGGCGCGAGCAGTTTCGAGATGGAAGAAGCCGAGATCGCACGGGCGATGTGCGCCAATGCGCGCCGCATCGTCATCGCGGCCGACCATTCCAAGATGGGCGTACGCAGCCGCGTCGCCTGGTGTCCCGCGGACCGCATCGACGTGCTCGTGACCGACCGTCGCTCGGAGAAGTCCCGCGCGATCGCCGCCATTCGTAAGGCCGTGGGCGACATCGCATACGCCTGAAACAACACCGCGCCATGAAGGCCGCCATCCGTCATCTGCTTAGATCGATTGAAACCACCCCGTCACATACATCGTCCTTCCGGAGCATCCCATGAGTCCCCGCCCCACCCTCCGACGTACCCTCTTATGCGCCGCGGTCGCGGCATCCTTGTCCGGCGTCGTCTTCGGCCAGGCCACCACCGGCCGCATCACCGGTGCGGCGCCCATCGCCGCCGGTGAAACCGTCCTCATCGAAGGCAGCAACGGCATCACCCGCGAGGTGCCCGTCGACACCCGCGGCCGTTATGTCGCCGAATCGCTGCCCCTGGCCACCTACAAGGTTTCGCTGAAGGCCAACGGCAACATCGTCGACACGCGCGACAACATCACCCTGCGTGTGGGCGCCGCCACCGACGTCTCGTTCGAAACCGCTCCGGCCGGCAACGCCCAGCAGCTCGAAGGCGTGACCGTTTCGGCGACCAACATGCCGAAGATCGACGTCGCCACCGTCGCTTCCAGCACGGTGATCACCGCCGCCGACATGGCCCGCCTGCCGCTGCAGCGCTCGGCCGAAGCCGTGGCCCTGCTCGCACCGGGCGCCTCGCCCGGCTATACCGGATTCAAGAACGCCTTCGGTGGCAGCCTGGTCAGCTTCGCCGGTTCGGCCGTCTCGGAGAACGCGTATTACATCAACGGCATGAACACGACCGATCCGCTCAGCGGCTTCGGCGGCGTCACCCTGCCCTACGGCGCGGTGGACCAGCAGGAGGTGCTCAGCGGGGGTTACTCCGCGATGTACGGCCGCTCGGACGGTGGTGTCATCAGCCAGGTCGGCAAGCGCGGCACCAACGAATGGCACTTCGGTGCCCAGGTGCTCTGGGAGCCGGACTTCGCCCGCGCCAGCGCCCGCAACATCACCTATGGCCACGACAATCCGGCGCCTCCGGGCACGATCAACCAGCGCAACGACGACAACCACGAATGGAGCACGACGGTCAGCGCCTATGCCGGCGGCCCGTTGATCAAGGACAAGCTGTACGCCTTCGCCGCCGTGGAGATGGAGCGCAGCAAGGGCAACAGCATCGGCGACGTGAACCACGCGTACGACACGAAGTACACGTACAAGGACCCGAAGTGGTACGGCAAGCTCGACTGGAACATCAATGACAGCAACATCCTCGAGCTGACCGGCGTCAACCAGACCCATCGATCCAACGGCAACAAATACACCTACGACTACGACACGAACACCATCGGCGACTTCGCCAGCACGGATTCGACGTACAAGACCAAGGCCATGGTCTATGTCGCCAAGTTCACCAGCTACATCACCGACGACCTGACGCTCACCGCGCTGTACGGCAAGTCGAAACTCACCTATTACAACGAACCGCCCGCCACAGGCGTCACCGGCCCGTTCATCGGCAACGTGAGCCAGCAGAACCCCGCGCTCAACGGCGGTACGCCGATCACCAACGGGCAGACGCTGGACACGATCGACAATCCGGACCACGAGTCCACCAATCGCAACCTTCGCGTCGACCTCAACTACAAGATCGGCAGCCATTCGATCACCGCGGGCATCGACAACCAGGATTCGCGCGACATCGACGACGGCACGACGATCGGCGGCGACGGCTACGAGCTGTGGTACGCCAAGGGCGACAAGAACCTCAACATCAGCGATAGCCCCTTCGTCGACAAGCCGGGCAATTATCCCGGCGGCGAAACCGGCTACTACGGCTATTACCGCCACTACAACACGCTCGCCTCCGTGCGCGTGAAGCAGCGTGCCCAGTACATCATGGACGACTGGCAGGTCACCGACCGCCTGCTGCTTTCGCTGGGCCTGCGCAACGACCAGTTCACCAACTACAACCCGGCCGGCCAGCCCTACCTGAAGCTGACCAAGCCGCAGTGGGCGCCGCGCCTGGGCTTCAGCTGGGACGTGAACGGCGACTCCAGCATGAAGATCTACGGCAACGCCGGCCGCTATTTCCTGGCCATGCCGGCATCCGTCGCACTGCGTACCTCGGCGGGTTCGCTCGCCACCAACCAGTACTTCACCTATACGGGCATCGATGCGAGCGGCATGCCGACCGGCGTGACCTTCATCCAGTCGGCCACCGGTGGCGCCGTCTCTCCCAACGGCGAGTACGGCCAGCCGCCCGATCCCAAGACCGTCAGCGCCAAGAACATCAAGTCGGAGTACCAGGACGAGTTCATCCTCGGTATGGACAAGCAGCTGAACGCCGATTGGATAGCGGGCGCGAAGGCCACCGTGCGCAAGCTGCGCAACGCGCTGGACGACGTCTGCGACAACGGCGCGATCACCCGCGCGGCCATCGCCCAGGGCGCGGACATCGACGCGGTCACCGTCGGCAGCTGCTACCTGTCCAACCCCGGACGGGCGAACGTCTACCAGCTGGCCAACAACAACGGCGGCTACACCAACGTGACGGTGACCAATGCGGACTTCGGCTTCAGCCACCTCAAGCGCAACTACTACGGCCTGGACCTGTACCTGTCGCATCCGTTCGACGGCACGTGGTCGGGCAAGATCGACTACCTGTACTCGCGCAGCTACGGCAATACCGAAGGCCAGGTGCGCTCGGACGTCGGCCAGGGCTCCGTCGCGGCCTCGCGCGACTGGGATTACGCCACGCTGATGAACTACGCCAACGGCTACCTGGCCAACGACCGCAAGCACCAGCTGAAGCTCTACGGCTCCTACCAGATCGCGCCCGAATGGCTGGTTTCCGCGAACCTGCTCATCCAGTCCGGTTTGCCGAAGTCGTGCCTGGGCCGCTACGGTGAGGCCGAGAGCGATCCGTCCGGCTACGGCAGCTATTACCACTTCTGCTTCGGCGAACCCTCGGCCTATGGCGCGAAGGGCCGCGAGCCGTGGGAAGAGCTGGTCGACGTCAACCTCGAGTACCGTCCGTTGTGGGCCGACCGCAAGCTGGCCTTCACCGCTTCGGTGTTCAACCTGCTCAACCAGCAGCGGTCGCAGCGGACGAACCCGGTCTCGGGCAGCAAGAACTCGGTGAACGACGGTTATCAGCAGGTCATCAGCTACACGCAGCCGCGTTACGCCCGCTTCGGTGTCACCTACGACTTCTAACGGGAAGCCCATGCATCCACTACTGCGACTGGGTATCGTCGCGCTCGCCGCCGGAGTCCTCGCGACTCCGGCGGTCGGCGGCGAAAAGACCTACAAAGACCTGCCGACGGAGACGCCGGCCCGATTCACGCCGACGAACCCCGGCTTCGACTATGTGCGCCGCACGGTCGAGATCCCGATGCGCGACGGCGTCAAGCTGCATACCGTGATCCTCATGCCCAAGGGCACGACGCATGCGGGCATCCTGCTCACGCGTACCCCCTATGGCGCGGACGGCATGGGACATCGCAGCGACAGCCCACACCTGGGCCCCGCCCTGCGCGGATACGACAACCCGGCCGACATCATCGTCCAGGACGGCTATATCCGCGTGATCCAGGATATCCGCGGCAAGAACGGCTCCGAAGGCGACTTCGTCATGAACCGTCCGCCTATCGGACACGGCAACCCCACCCCGGTCGACGAGTCCTCTGACATCTACGACACGGTCGACTGGCTGGTGAAGCACGTGCCGGAGTCGAACGGCAAGGTCGGCATCATCGGCATCTCCTACGACGGCTTCGAGGCGATGGTCGCCACGATCCGCCCGCATCCCGCGCTCAAGGTGGCCGTGCCGATCAACCCGATGATCGACGGCTGGATGGGCGACGACTGGTTTCATCGTGGCGCATTCCGCCAGCAGATGATTCCCTACATCTACGGCATGGTGAACTCGCGCGGCAGCGACATCGGCTGGACCACGGGCTACCGTGACGACTACGACCTGTACCTGCGCGGCGGCTCCGCCGGCGACATCGGCCGCGCCTACGGCATGGAAGCGCTCGGCTTCTGGCAGAAGCTGCTCGCCCATCCCGCCTACGACAGCTTCTGGTCCGAGCAAGCCATCGACAAGGTCGCGGCGAAGGAGCCGATGACCGTGCCGACCATGCTCGTGCACAGCCTGTGGGACCAGGAAGACAACTACGGCGACATGGCGGTATACCGGGCGCTCGCCCCTCGCGACCCCGGGCACACGAAACTGTGGCTCGTGCTGGGACCGTGGCGCCACGCCAAGACCTGGGAAAAGGGCGACACCATCGGCGCGATCGACCTGGGCAGCGATACGGGCACCACGTTCCGCCAGAAGATCCTCCGCCCCTTCCTGGCCCAGTACCTGAAGGACGACGCGCCGAAGGCCGACATCGCACCGGTCAATGCCTTCGTCACCGGCGAGAACACCTGGCGCCAACTCGATTCCTGGCCTTCGGCCTGTCGCACCGGCTGTGCGCCGGTCATGCAGCGCTGGTTCGTCGAAGCCGACGGTGGCCTCGCCACGACGGCACCCGCGAAGGGCGAAGACGAATACGTTTCCGATCCGGCCAAACCGGTGCCGTATCGCGTGCGGCCGATCCAGTCGTGGTCGCACGGGGTGGCGGATCGCGAGGATTCCTGGCCGGAATGGCTCGTGGACGACCAGCGCCAGTTCGCCACGCGTACGGATGTGCTCACCTACGTATCGCCCGTGCTCGACAAGCCCATGGGCGTGTCCGGCGAGCCGCTGGTGCATTTGCTCGCATCCACCAGCGGCACGGACAGCGACTGGGTGGTGAAACTGATCGACGTCTATCCCGACGAGGTGGAGGAGAAGCCGTCGATGGGCGGCTACCAGTTGCCGGTCGCCATGGAGATCTTCCGTGGCCGCTATCGCGAGGGCTACGACAAGCCCATGGCGCTGGTACCGGACAAGCCGCTGGAATACCGCTTCCCGCTGCCGACGGTGAACCACGTGTTCCAGCCGGGGCACCGGGTGATGGTGCAGGTCCAGTCGAGCTGGTTCCCGTTGTACGACCGCAACCCGCAAACCTTCGTGCCGAACATCTTCAATGCGAAACCCGGCGATTACCGCAAGGCGACGCAGAAGATCGTCCGCGACGGCGAGAACGGCACGTACCTGGAACTTCCCATCGTTCCCGCAAGCCCGTAACCACCGGCTTCTAACGGACGGCGACCTGGACGATCACGCCCGGGTCGCCGCATCCGCTAAGTGCCGGGATTCGGTCCCCGCAGCTGCGACGTCGGCACGCCGCGATATCCCCAGTCCTCCATGGCGACCTCGTCGATCACGACATGGGTCAGCTCCGGCGACTTGCCCAGCACGCGCTCGAGTGTTTCGGTGATCTCCGCGATCACCTGGGCCTTCTGCGCGGGCGTATTGCCTTCACGAGTGATACGGACATTGACGTAGGGCATGACGGCGTCACCAGCGGCCAGCGCTCGAACCGCCATCGACCGGCAGCACGACGCCATTGGTGAACTTGCTGGTCACGAGGTAGACCACCGCTTCGGCGATGTCCTCGGGGCAGCCCAGGCGGCCCATCGGGTTCAAGCCGCTCAGGAAGCCATGGGTCTCCGGTGCGTGCATCGGGGTCTCGATGATGCCGGGGGCGACCGCGCTCACCTTGACGTTATGCGGCGACAGTTCGATCGCCAGACCGCGCGTGACGTCGTTGAGGCCACCCTTGATCAGCACGGGCAGCGCGGAAGGCACGTTCCGGTCCGGCTGCAAGCCGAGGCTTGCCGTGATGTTGACGATGTGGCCGCTCTTGCGCGCGGCCATGTGGCGCGCCGCGAACTGCGACGGGTAGATGAAGCCACGCAGGTTGGTGTCGATCAGCGCGGCGATCTCGTCGGTGGTGTATTCGACGAAAGGCTTGGCGATGAAGATACCGGCGTTGTTGACCAGCACGTCCACCTGGCCGAACGCCTCGATGGCGTGGTCGAACAGGCGCTCGGCGGTGTCGCGCAGGGCGATGTCGCCGGCGACCGCCAGGAAGCGGTCCGGGTTACCCAGTGCGACGGCGGCTTCGTCGAGACGAGCCTGGCTGCGGCCGTTGCCGACCACGTTGTAGCCGAGGTCGAGGAAGGCCTTGGCGATGGCGAAACCGAGGCCGCTGGAGGCGCCGGTGACGATGACGGTTTGACGGGTGCTCATGCTGCTTGCTCCGAAGATGGTCAGGTTCCGGGGCCGTGGCCCCGGGCTGACCCGCAATCTATTGCCACGCCTGGCGCACATAAATAAGATCCGGAGCAATTGAATCATTACATGGTGTAATCCATGCACAGGCAATTCGACGACCTGATGCTCGGCAGCATCGAGCTGTTTTGCCTTGCCGGCGAACTGGGTGGCTTCACCGCCGCGGCCACGGCGGCGGGTGTCACGCCCGCGGCGGTCAGCCGGTCGGTCGCCCGGTTGGAGGCACGCCTCGGCGTGCGCCTGTTCGTCCGCAGCACGCGGCAGATCCGTCTCACCGATGCGGGCCGCGTCTACATGGAGCAATGCCGGCAGGCGCTGGCCCAGTTCGCCGACGCGGAGCGGCTCGCCAGCGGCCAGCAGGCCCAGGTATCGGGACGGCTGCGCATCAGCGTGCCGACCACGTATGCGCACTATCGTTTGCTTCCGATGCTGCCCGACTTCCATCGCGAGCATCCGGACGTACGCCTCGACCTGCACGTCAGCAATCGCAACATCGGCTTTTCCGACGAGGCCTTCGACCTCGCGATCCGCGTGCGGCCGCAGGCGGATTCCACGCTGATCCTGCGCCATCTGGAAGATGCGCCGCTGGTGCTGGTGGCCACCCCCGCTTATCTGGAAACGCGTCGCGTGCCGCGATCGCTCGACGACCTGGCCTCTCACGAGTGCATCCAGTTCGACCTGCCAAGCAGCGGCCGGCGTATCCCCTGGTTGTTTCGCGACGGCGGCCAGGATGTCGAATTCGAGGCCGAAAGCGCGTTCACCGTGTCGGAGGACGTGCTCGGCGGCGTGACCTTGGCCCGCGCGGGAGCGGGTATCTTCCAGACCTACCGTTTCATCGTGGAAAAGGATCTCGCCGAAGGTTCATTGGTAGAAGTCTTGCCGGAGCTCGCGGGACGCTCCCGCCCTTACAACCTGCTCTATCCGCACAGCCGGTTCGTACCGCCCCGCGTACGCGCGTTCATCGATTTCCTGACGGCCCGCGTGACGCCGCAGCGGTAGGGGACATCGCGGAGGGAGTCCGCTCCCGCCTATACTCCTGCGCATGAAGCCCAACGTCCTGCTGCAGTACATCCTCCCGCACCGCTTTCTCTCTCGCATCGTCTACCAGGCGACCCGGTGGGAGTGGGCTCCATGGAAGAATTTTCTCATTCGGGAGATCGTGCAGCGCTATGCCGTCGACATGAGCCAGGCCGCCCAGCCGGACCCCTTCGCGTACCAGCACTTCAATGCGTTCTTCACTCGCAAGCTGAAGGCCGGCGCGCGCGAGGCCGATCCGGACCCGCAGGCGATCCTCTCGCCGGCCGACGGACGGATCAGCCAGTCCGGACGTATCCGTGACGGCCGTATCTTCCAGGCGAAGGGCCAGGAATACAGCGCGGCGGAACTGCTGGGCGACGAGACCGCCGCGGCACCGTTCCGCAATGGCAGCTTCGTCACCATCTATCTGTCGCCGCGCGACTACCACCGCGTGCACATGCCTCTGGAGGGCAAGCTCACCGGTACCACGCATGTTCCGGGCCGCATCTTCAGTGTGGCCCCGTTCGCGGTCGAAGCCATTCCGCGGCTGTTCGCGCGCAACGAGCGCCTCGTCTGCCATTTCCAGGGCGAACACGGCCCCTTCGTGTCGGTCATGGTCGGCGCGATCCTGGTCTCCAGCGTGGCCACGGTATGGGACGGCATGGCCATCCCGCCGTACGCCTCGGAGATCATCCGCAACGACTGCCGCGGCCGCGACGTGACGCTGGAACGCTTCGCCGAAATGGCCCGCTTCAACATGGGCTCGACCGTCATCCTCCTGTTGCCGGAGGGTTACACCCTGGACGAACTCAAGCCGCAACAACAGGTTATCGTCGGGCAACGCATCGGAGCCTGGACCGGCGACGGCGCGGCGCAATGACGAACCGCGTCACAATGTGACGAAAACGTCTTACATTTGACGCATCGGCGGCGTATTCTCGGCGGACCGCTGCCCGACCGGGGAAGGGCACGGGACCGTAAGAAGCATCCGTACTAGGGGAAGTAGTCCATGCGTCTGGTCACCCATCTCATCGCCGTCAATCGCGAAATCCGCCTTCGCCGTCAACTTGCCGATATCGAACGTGTCGTCCTGGCCCTGCCGGTGCGAGCCCACGTGGACTTGCAGCAACTGGTCCGGCGCGAGATGGAACAGGCCGCGGCCTGCGATTTTCCCCATCTCTATGGCACCCCGCCCGAAGAGCGCTACAGCACCTACGGCCATGGGCCGGATATCGGCCTCGGCAAGGCCCGGTCGGAGAATCCATTGATCGCCACGCGTGGTGTCGCGCTGTGGATCGCCTCGGTCTACCACGAGACCCTGGATTCGCGGCGCCCGAACATGGAAGACCTGCACCGGCAGATCCTTCGCCTGATGCGCCAGATCAAGGAATTGTCGGCGTCCGAGCGGCGCGGCACGACCACGGCATGGGCAAGCAACGAGCCGCACGCCGTCGCGTAAACACCCGTCTCAGCGACAGACGGGGACGCGAATCGCCTGCCCCACCTTCAACTGGTGCCCCTTCAATCCATTCATGCGCGCGATGTCCTCGACATCGGCGCAACTGCTCTTGCGCGCAATGCTGACCAGGGTGTCGCCCCGACGCACCGTGTAGCTCCTCGACGCGTTGGACGATGGTTTCGGCGACGGAGCGGACGGCCCGTTGGCCAACGCGGCCGAGGTGGCGGCCGGCGGCGGTGGCGCGACGATCTTCACGGCATTGTGCAAGTCGCTGGCGAGGATCGGCCAGGGGCCGTCGGTGCAGGTCGAGGCATACGCCTTCTCCAGCTGCCTGGGCACTTCCAGGCGCGCACCCACCGGCTGGCTCACCTGCGGATCGAGTCGCGGATTGAGGTTGCGCAACGTACGGAACCAGCCCTCCGGCATGCCCTGGGCGGAACCGAGGCAGACGGTGAGTTCGCTGATCGACGCGGGGCGCTTCAGCACGATCTGGCCGGGTTCGCCGTCGATCTTGGGCCAGGTCAGGTGGTAGCTGTCCGGATGCAGGAACAGCCATGCCGCGGCGAGCACCATCGGTACGTAGTCGCGCGTTTCCGCCGACATCTGGCCATATATCTGGGGGTCGTAGAAGCTGGCCCCGGGGCTCGTCGCCGCGATCCGGCGCATGCGTCCTTCGCCGCCGTTATAGGCGGCGAGGGTGAGTTCGAGATTGTTGTTGAACGCGCGAAGCTGCTCGTCGATGTATTCCGCGTTGGCCTGGGCGGCCATCGTCGGATCGAAGCGCTGGTCGAAGCCGTCGCTGTTGGACAGGCCGAAGCGCAACCCGGTGGCGTACATGAACTGCAACGGGCCGGAGGCTCCCGAGCGCGACACGGCGTGCACCTTGCCGCCGGATTCCTTCGCCATGATGCCGAACAGCAAGGCCTCGGGCAGGTCGGCCTTCTTGTAGGCCGGCCACATCTTGTAGCGCATCATCTGGTAGTTGACATAGGCGTCCATCAGGTTCGGACGCAGCTGGGTCAGCCACATCTCCAGTGCGGCCTTCACGGGACCGTTCATCACCATCAGGTCGGAAAACTGCTGGCCCTTGAGCATGGTGACGGCGCGTTGCGCCTGCGGCAGCGCACCGATGGCGACCGAACTGGCCGTGTCGCCGGGCTGCTCGCCCACTTCCGCGCCCTGCTCCGTGTCGTCGGCGTCCTCGCCCTCGATGAAGCTGCCGTCCTTCAGCCGCAGCAAGCGGTCGAAGACGGCGGCGAAGCGCTGCTGGTCGCAGCCTGGCGTGAGGGCGCAGCGTGCCGAGGCGTCCTTCAACTGGTCGAGGGACTGCTTGCGCGTCTGCGCCGCCTGCGGGGTGTCGCCGCGCCGGGCCTGGTCGATCGAGGCCTCGTACCCCTTGCTCGCCTGGTTCATCCGGTCGTACAAGGCATTCACCTCCGGCGTGGCCTTGCCTGAGCGGGGGGCGCCGCTCGACGCGCAACCGGCGAGAATGGCCAGGGGCAGGATCAGGAGCGAACGCGGGACGCGGACAGACATGCACTTACTCGGGGGTCGGACAATGCCGGCCACGTTACTGCCGGGGCCTCCGGGACTCAAGCGGCAGGCGCGACTTTTCTCCGTAACGGCGCATCGTTGCGTACACTTGTTCAGGACATTCTTAAGGATGAAGCCATGACCACGATCCTGATCGGCCGGAACGACGAAACGGCCGTCGAACTCGACTCCCGCTACGGCAACCGCCACGGCATGATCGCCGGCGCCACCGGCACCGGAAAGTCGGTCAGCCTCATGCTGCTGGCCGAGGGCTTCTCGAAGTTGGGCGTGCCCTGTTTCCTCGCCGACGCCAAGGGCGACCTGGCCGGCCTGTCCCAGGCGGCCGGCGCGCCCTCCGAGAAGCTGGCGGCCCGCCTGGCGAAACTCGGGCTCACCGACTGGAAACCGCAGGCCAACCCGGTGGTGTTCTGGGACATCTACGGCAAGTCGGGCCATCCCGTGCGTGCCACGGTGTCGGAGATGGGCCCCACCCTGCTCTCGCGCATCCTGGAACTCAACGACACGCAGGAAGGCGTGATGGAGGTGGTCTTCCGTGTCGCCGACGACGAAGGGCTGTTGCTGCTCGACCTCGCCGACCTGCGCGCCATGCTCGGCTTCGCCTCGGAACACGCCAAGGACATCTCCGCACGCTATGGCCTGATCAGCGCGCAGAGCGTGGCCGCGATCCAACGGGCGCTGTTGAAGCTGGAACAGGACGGAGCCGATTCGTTCTTCGGCGAGCCGGCGCTGGAGCTGGCCGACCTGATGCGCCAGGACATGAGTGGCCGCGGTGTCATCAGCGTGCTCGCCGCCGACACGCTCATCCTGAAGCCACGGCTGTACTCCACCTTCCTGCTGTGGCTGCTGTCGGAACTGTTCGAGCAATTGCCCGAGGTGGGCGATCTCGACGTACCCAAGATGGTGTTCTTCTTCGACGAGGCCCACCTGCTCTTCGACGACGCGCCGGCGGCGTTGCGACAGCGCGTGGAACAAGTGGTCCGGTTGATCCGCTCCAAGGGCGTGGGCGTGTACTTCTGCTCGCAGAACCCGGACGACGTGCCGGGCGAGATCCTCGGCCAGCTGGGCAATCGCGTGCAGCACGCGCTGCGCGCCTTCACGCCGCGCGACCAGAAGGCGGTGAAGGCCGCGGCCGAGACCTTCGCCCGCAATCCCAAGCTCGATGTCGTGGAGACGATCAGCACGCTGGGCACGGGCGAGGCCCTCGCCTCCACGCTCGGCGACGGCGGCGTGCCCTCGCCCGTGCAGAAGGTGCTGGTGGCGACACCCGTGTGCCGCATCGGGGCGATCACGGCGGAAGAGCGAGCCGCCGTTCGCTCACGCTCGCCCGTGGGCGGCAAGTACGACACCCTCGTGAACCGCGACTCCGCACAGGAACGCCTCGCCACCCGCGCCAGCGAAAAGAGCGCGGACGACGCGCCACCCGTGAAGGCGGACGGCAAGGACGGCGATGGCGACAGTGGCTGGGGCGGCGCCGTGCGCGATGCCGTCTTCGGCACCAAGCGCCGCCAGGGCATGATCGAGACCATGGCGAAATCCATGGTGCGCACCGCGGGCTCGCGCGCGGGCCAGCAGATCGTGCGCGGCATCCTGGGCAGCATCTTCGGCGGGAAGCGCTAGACGTGCCTCGCCACGAACTGGCGGATGCCGATACGCCGTTCGCGGAACGTATCCGCATCGGGTGGCGTTATCCGATGCGTGGCGCGGCACCGCTCACGATCGGCGCCATCACGCTGTTCGAGGCGATCGCCTTCCTGCCGGTGACGGGGTTGAAGCTGCTGGTGATCGGCATCGGCTGGATGGCGCTCTACACGTATGCCTTCGAATGCCTGCGTCACACCGCCGACGGCTACGCCGATCCGCCGGAGATGGCGATCCATACGCGAGACGGGACCAGCATCGCGTTGATCCTGATCCAGTTGACCGGCAACGCCATCGCGGTGCTCGCGCCGATCTTCTTCGGCGTACCGGGGCTGCTCGTCTCGCTGGTGTTCGCCTTCGTGCTGCCCGTGATCACGATGTCGCTGACCTTCGACGGCGTCGGCGCCGCCTTGAATCCGTCCATCTGGGTCCAGGCGGTCGGACGCCTCGGCGGCAGCTACCTCCTGCTGTTCGCGATCATGCTGGCCAGCAGCCTGCTCCAGGCCGCCGCCCAGTACGCGATGAAGGATCATGGCCCCACGTTCTTCGGCACGCTGGGCTATTACCTCGTCGCCAACTACCTCACCGTCTATAATTTCCACCTGATGGGTGCACTGATCCACCACAAGCACGAGGTGCTCGGCTACCAGCCGGAGTCGATGGCGATCGCCGCCGTGGCGGAGCCCGACGACGACAGTGCACTGCTTTCGCATGTGAACCTGATCGCCCGGGACGACGTTCCCGGTGCCACGGACATCCTCACCGAACGCTTGCGCGAGGGCCTGGCCCCGCCCGGCCTGCACCTGCGTTACCGCGAACTGCTGCGTGTGCAGGGACGGCTGCCGGAACTGCTCGTGCACGGGCAGATATGGATCGCCGCGCTGGTCGTCGGCGGCGAGTCGCGACGGGCGCTCGGCGTGGTGCAGGATTGCCTCGACGTCGATCCGTCCTTTCTTCCCGACGATACCGTCACCTGCGGGCCGCTTGCCGACACCGCGGCGCACGGCGGCATGTCGCGGCTCGCCTTGCACCTGGCCGAGGGTTACATGCGTCGCTGGCCGCGCGACATGGGTGCGCCGCATTACGGCCTGCTGGCCGTGCGCATGCACGATCGTCTCGGCCAGTTCGCGGAAGCCGCGGCCCTGGCGCGCCGGCTCCTTGCCGATCATCCGGAGCATCCGCTCGCGCGCGACATCGAGGCCTCGCTGGCCACGCTGACGCCGACACGGAAAGTCTCGCCATGAGCCGCTGGCGTCCGCCCTCGCCGTCGTCGACGGCGATCATCACGCGCGAAGGTTTCGAACGCCTGAAGGCCGAACTCGACCACCTTTGGCACACGGTCCGGCCCGAAGTGGTCAAGGCACTCGCCGCCGCGGCAGCGGAAGGTGACCGTTCGGAGAACGCCGAATACACCTACCGGAAGAAACAGCTCGGCGAGATCGACCGCCGGGCGCGTTACCTCAGCAAGCGCATTCCCGTGCTCAAGGTGGTGGAGGCGGCACCTTCACAGCGCGATGCCGTTTTCTTCGGCGCGACGATCGAGCTGGAAAACGTCGACACCGGCGGCACCGTGCGCTACCGCATCGTGGGGCCCGACGAAACCGACGCGCGACGCGGCTGGATCAGCATCGATTCGCCCCTCGCCCGCGCCGTCCTGAAGAAACGCGTGGACGACGAATTCGACGCCGAACTACCGGGCGGCCGTACCCGCTTCGCCGTGATCGCCGTCGACTACGACTGAGCGAGCGAGTTGTTCGAGGCCGTCGGCGAATCGCGTCACGCGGGACGCGAAGGTGTCGACGGCGATGATGTCGACCTCGGCACCTTCGCGGAGCGCCCGTTCGAGGCGTTCGCCTTCCTCGCCGACGGGTGAGTAGCCGAATACGTTCACGCCACCGAGCACATGGTGTATCCATCCTGCGACTTCCTCGCGGCCCGCCCTGTCGAGCACGTCGGGCAAGCGCGACAGCGCCTCGCGCGTGGTGTCCACGCCGGCACGTATCACCCGGGCGACGTTCTCGTCCGAGCCGAACGCCCGGCGCATCCGGTCCATGTCGATCGCGGGCAAGGCCTGCCCGGCGCTGGCGAGCCAGTGAGCGATCGTCGCATGGAAAGCTTCCAGGCGGATGGGCTTGCGCAGCAGGTCGTCCATGCCGGCCGCAAGGCAGATATCGCGCTGGTCGGCACGCGCGTCGGCGGTCATCGCCACGATGGGCAGGTGGCGCCCGGTTCCCGCTTCACGCCGGCGTACTTCACGCGCCACCGCGTAGCCGTCCATGTGCGGCATGTGGCAATCGACCAGGAGCAGGTCGTAATCGGCGAGTTCGAGGGCGGCGAGCGCGGCCACGCCATCGTCGACGATGTCGCAGCGATAGCCGCGCAAGGCCAGCTGCACGCGCACCAGTTCCTGGTTCACCGGATGATCCTCGGCCAACAGGATGCGTGTCTTGTCCGGCTCGCCCGACGATGGGAGCGATGCCGGTGAAGCGGCTTCGTCGGGCACGCGAGGCGCATCGGCCACGGCGACTTCCAGCGTCACGCACACGACCGTGCCACGGCCCGGCTCGCTGTCCAGGGCGATATGCCCACCCATGCGCTCGATCAGGCGCCGGGAAATGCTCAGCCCCAGGCCTGTTCCGCCGAAACGCCGCGTCGTCGACGATTCGGCCTGGCTGAACGGTGCGAAGACGTGACGCAGTTTCGCGGCATGGATACCGATACCGGTATCCGCGACGACGATGCGCAGACGCTGGCGTGAACCGTGCCGTTCGTCGACGTGTACCTCCACGGCCACGTCGCCGCGGGCGGTGAACTTGATCGCGTTGCCGATCAGGTTCAGCAGGACCTGGCGCAGGCGACCGTCGTCGACGACGACCGCCGGCGCCAGGGCGGGATCGAAATGCACGCGCAGCGAGAGGCCCTTCGCCTCCGCCTGGGCCGCCAGGATGGCGACGGCTCCTTCGACGATCGCACGCAGGTCCGAGGGTTGCGGGTCGAGGGTGAGATGGCCGGCCTCGATCTTGGAGAAATCGAGGACGTCGTCGAGGATATGCAGCAACGCCTCGGCGGAGTGCTCGATCGTGGACACCATCTTGCGTTGCCCATCGTCGAGGGGCGTGCGCTCGAGGACGTCGAGCAAGCCGATCACGCCGTTCATCGGCGTGCGTATCTCATGACTGATCGTGGCGAGGAAGTCGCTCTTCGCCTGCGTGGCCGCCTCCGCCTCGTCGCGTGCGTGGGCCAGCCCGCGCGCGGCCAGCTCCTGCGCGGTGACGTCCACCCAGTAGCCGTTCCAGCGCACGCTGCCGTCGGCCGCCGCGAGCGGCACGGCATCCGAACTGAGGTAACGGACACGTCCGCCGACCTGCGCGCGCACCGTCACGTGCAAGGGCGTGAGTTCGCGCGCGGATCGCTCGAAGGCTTCGCGAAGCCTTCCGCGATCCTCGTCCGCCACGGGGGCCAGCATCGTCGCGTCGCCGGCGAGCAGGTCACCGGGTTCCATGCCCAGGATGCGCTGTGGATCGCCGCCGACGTAGCTCATCGCATAGGCGCCGCCGGTGCCGCGCACGGCCTCGTACACCACCGCGGGAACGTGGCCCGTCACTTCGGCGAGCCGTCGCTCGGTGCGCTCGCGCCGGCGGGTTTCCCGGCGCAGGTTGAGGTAGGCGTAGCTGATGGCGACGAGCGAGATCAGCAGCACCGCGACGAATGGCAGCACGCGGCCGGCGACCTCGCGCCAGGTCGGGCCGACGACGTAGTGGGATGCGAACCAGGTGTTGCGGATCTCCTGCTGGCGGTGCGTGGAAAGATTGACGAGTACCCGGTTGACCAGGGGTAGCAAGGGAGCGAGGTCGCGGCTGACACCTACCGCGATGGCCTCGGTGTCTCCGGTGGGCGCGGCCACCTTCAGCTGGCCGAGGAAGGTTTCGCGGATGTGGTAGTCGACCGAAGCCAGGTTGCCGACGAAGGCGTCGCCCTCGCCCGCCGCCAGCCGGCGCATGCCTTCCGCCTCCGTGTCGACAGGAACGACCTGCACGTTGGGAATGCGTGCCAGCAGGTGGCGAATCGGTTCGCGGGTGACATTGCCGAAGACGCGCTTGCCGGCAAGATCGTCGCGGCCCGCCATGGTCGGCGCGCCTTCGCGCGTCACGATCATGATCGGGAAGTCGAGATAGGGGACGCTGGGTTCGAGGAAGGGAAACGTGGCGCTCTGCGGATTGATCGCGGCGACCAGGTCCACCTCGCCGCGCTTCACCCTGTCGACGGTACCCGTCCAGTTCTCGCTGGGCACCTGCGTCAGGCGGATGCCCAGTTCGGCGGCGATCTCGCGCACGTAGTCGAGCGCCAGGCCTTCCGCCTCGCCCTGCCCCGATAGCAGGCTGAAAGGTGCATAGCTGGGGTCCACCCCCAGGCGCAATGGCGGCAAGGCATTCAGCCAGGCCTTTTCCTTCTCGCTGAGCGGGATGTCGGTCTGGCGGGGTCGCGGCGCGATATCGCGGCCGACCCAGCGGGCGCGGAGGCGGCCATGGTCGGCGGCGGTCAACTCGCCCACCGCGTGGTCGATGGCATGGCCGAGTGGCGCGCGGTCGGCGGGAACGGCGAATGCCAGCGCGCTGATGGGCAGCGCCAGCGGTGCGCCCACGCGAAGTTCGCGCTCGAAACCGAGGCGGGCCACGAATTCACGGGCGGAATAAGGGTTGTCGAGATACGCCGTGACGTCACCCGAGCGAACCCGGGCCAGCGCCTCGGCCGTGGATGTCGTCTCGACGAGGGTGGTTTCCGGCAGTTCACGGCGCAGCGCCGCCATGTCGAAGTAGCCCGCGTGCACGGCCAGGCGCTTGCCGCGCAGGTCACCCGGCCGATGGATGATGGGTGCGTCCGCGCGCTCCACCAACGAAGGCAGGGACTCGAAGTAGGTCGCGCCGACGCGGATGCCCGGCATGCCCTGTTCCAGCGGGGTGACCGAGGTGGCGACGTCGATCTCGCCCCGGGCCAGGCCCGCGAGCAGGTCGGGCCATGTGGCGTAGACCCGGGTCTGCAAGGTCACGCCGAGGTCGCGGGCGATCTCGCGCAGGTAATCCGGGCCCAGGCCCTCCAACTCGCCGTCGCGTAGTTCCTCGAACGGTGGGTAGCCCTCGCGGTAGGCGCCGACGGTGAGCACCGGGTGGTGGCGTAGCCAATTCGCGTCTTCACGCGAAAGCGAGCCGTCCGGCGTGGCCCCGATGGGGCCGGCCAGGCAGACCAGGAAAAGCAGGATCAGGCGTCGGATCACATCGCAGGCTTCGTCAGGGGAACCATCATGGGCATAATCGGTTCGAAGTTCGCTGTGTGTAATGAAACAAGGAGAACACAAGGCATGCCACTGAAGGTCATTCTGGCAGACGATCACCCCCTGGTTCTCGTCGGCGGCGCCCTTGCGCTGCGGAACGCGCACATCGACGTCGTGGGCGAGGCCAAGGCCGCGGACGAGTTGCTGGCCATGCTCGGCGAGCGTCCTTGCGACGTTGTTATTACGGATTTTCTCATGCCGAGCGATCGGCAAGACGACGGTTTCGCCCTGATCGAGACGATCGTGAAGGAGTATCCGCAACTCGCGCTGGTGGTGTTGACGATGATCAACCGCCCCGCCGCGCTGCAGTCCATGCTCAACCGGGGCGTGCGCGGCATCGTGGACAAACGCGCCCCCATGGACGAACTGGCGACCGCCGCCCGCGCCGTGGCGGACGGCGAAACCTACCTGAGCGAAACGCTGCTCGACATCCTCAACGAAGCGGACGACGCCTCCGAAGCGATGCCCGGTGCGCCGTTGTCACCGCGCGAGACGGAAGTGATCCGCATGTTCGTCAACGGCATGTCGCTCCAGCAGATCGCCGACCGCGAAGGAAAGTCCGTGAAGACGATCAGCCGGCAGAAGCGCGATGCCATGCGCAAGCTGGGCGTGGACCACGACAGCCTGCTAGGCGAGTACGCGCGGGACCACGGCTTGGTGTAAGAGCCTCTGCGATAGACTGCTGGAAGACTGGTGGAGCTGACCTTGTCGGCGATGGGTGCTTGCCTCAGTCTGGCCCGCTGCCGCGGGATCGCCGACAAGGTCGGCTCCCACCAGGGTCGGTCAACTACGCCGCTGAAGCGGCTCCCGCACACAGAAAACTTCGCTATCGAAGCCCTAGCGGTGGCGGGTAGACGCGGCCGGGGCGCAGCGGCTGGAAGCATGGCGCGCTCGTGTAGAAGGCCTCGTTCCCGGTCTCCGGATGCCATCCCGGAACACCGGATACCGGAAGCGGACGGAGTTCCTGTGGATCGCGCAGGACGACACCGGCGGCGATCGCTTCCGCGCAATACGCGATGGCATCCCCCTCGCCGATCATCACCAGCGCCTTGCCCACCAGCAGCTTTCCCGGCGTGAGCGCATGCTCAAGCAAGGCGTGGCCGAAGACATCGACACGCGCTTCACCATTCGACCATGCCTCGCGATGTGTCCAGAACAGACGATGCCAGTCGTGCGCATCCCATGCGTCCAGCATGGCCGTATCGCGTAGCGTCACGATCAATCCGGCTTCGTCGAAATGCGTGAGCGCACATTGCGGACGCGAACGTTCGCGTGGCCCCATCACTCCGATTTCCGCCATCTGCCGCGCATTCAATGCGCGCTTCAGGGCGGTGTGGCGCAACCAGACGAAAGCGTTGAAGAGATCGTGCCAATTGTCCGGCCGCGTGGCGATGGCGCCGAGGCGCGCGATGCGTTCCTCATAGTGCAATCCGTCGGCGAGCAACGCGGCGTCCTGCCTCGCGAAGCGAAAGCCCGACGGGCCGGGCCACAGGCCGTTCAGGGACTCGACATCCGGCCATGCCCCGCCTTCGACGAAACTAGCGAAGCGCGACCAGTGCGACAGCGGCGGCGACGCCAGCACGCGCCGGTCCAGCGCATCCCGCGTCGGCGCCACGTGCCGCATGATGGCTCAGGCCAGGCGGCCGTAGAGGTCGTGCGCGTCGGCCTCTTCCACGACCACGTCGACGAACTGGCCCGGCTTGAGCAGCTGGCCATCGTCGATGCGCACGGCACCGTCGATCTCCGGTGCGTCGGCACTGGAACGGCCCCAGGCACCTTCCGCGTCGATCTCGTCGACCAGCACCTTGATCGTCCTGCCGATCTTGCGTTGCAGCTTCGCGGCGGAAATCTCCGCCTGCACGGCCATGAACTGCTCGAGGCGGTCTTCCTTCAGTTCCTCGTCGATCTGCCCGGGCAGATCGTTGGCTTTCGCGCCGTCCACCGGCGAGTAGGCGAACGCACCCACGCGGTCGAGTTCCGCCTCGCGCAGGAAGTCGAGCAGTTCCTGGAACTCCTCGTTCGTCTCGCCGGGGAAGCCGACGATGAAGGTGCTGCGGATCGTGAGATCGGGCACCTGGCGACGCCAGTTCTGGATGCGCTCCAGCGTCTTGTCGACATTACCCGGGCGCTTCATGAGCTTGAGGATGCGTGGGCTGGCGTGCTGGAACGGAATGTCGAGGTACGGAAGGATCTTGCCCTCCGCCATCAGCGGCATCACCTCGTCGACGTGCGGATACGGATAGACGTAATGCAGGCGCGTCCACGCGCCCAGTTCCGAAAGGCCCTGGCAGAGTTCGGTCATGCGCGTGCGATAGGCCTTGCCCCGCCATTCGCGCTCGGCATAGCGGACATCCACGCCATAGGCGCTGGTGTCCTGCGAGATCACCAGCAACTCCTTCACGCCACCCTTCACCAGTTTCTCGGCCTCGAGCAACACCTGGTCGACCGGCCGGCTGACGAGGTCGCCGCGCATCGAAGGGATGATGCAGAAACTGCAACGATGATTGCAGCCCTCGGAGATCTTCAGGTACGCGTAGTGCTTGGGCGTGAGCTTCACCCCCGTGTCGGGCACGAGATCGATGAACTTGTTTCGCGTGGGCGGCAAGGCCGTGTGCACGGCGCTCATCACGCTGGCGTAGTCCTGCGGGCCGGAGATCGCGAGCACGTCCGGATAGCTTTCGCGGATCAGCGACTCGCGCTTGCCCAGGCAACCGGTGACGATCACCTTGCCGTTCTCGTGCAAGGCCTCGCCGATGGCGTCGAGCGATTCCTGCACGGCGGAATCGATGAATCCGCAGGTATTGACCACCACGGCATCCGCTTCGCCATAGCTGGGGACGATCTCGTAGCCTTCGACCTTGAGCTGGGTGAGGATGCGTTCGGAATCGACGAGCGCCTTCGGGCAGCCCAAGGATACTATGCCAATACGGTTTCCGACTCGGGCTGAAGCGTTCATGGCAGGTGTATTCGAGGCTAAAAACGGCATAGTATACAGCTATTTGCGATACAGCGATGCTCGACAGTGCACCGGGCACAGCGCAGACCGCCAGGCACAGTACGTCGAACGGTAAGCGCGCGATCGAGACCTGGTGCTCGACAGGCCCTGCCCCTCCCGGACGAGGGCCTGAGCGCCTTCCGCCAGCGGCATGTCAAGTGGGGCGCCGCAAAGGAAAGGAGAGATCCCCTGACGTTATCACCGGCTTGCGCCTGAACTACTTTCTATTGCGTCAAGTTCAGGTAAATACCAGCCACGAACAGCACGAGCGCGGCGACGGTCACGAGTTTTGCCGTCATGGGTGTGCGATATGTCCCCGCCCGAGCCTGCGTGTAGACCCCTCGAATCGAGTTGCCCAAAGGCGGCCCCGGCGTAAACGCCATGTTCCATGCGAGCAGTAGCATCGATGCCATGATTAGGAAATTGGCTGGCGTCGGTCGCCACAAGGCGTAGGCGACACCGCCCACTGCGAAAACGACGGCCAGAGCAGTGGCGCTTCTTGTTGATCCAGCCGTATTCATCGCATCTCTCCCGTTACCAACCGCAACCGCCACCGGCGTCATAGTACTCCTGCATCGGCTCCGCGACGTTCCAGTCCGCATCGAACTGCACCGTCGCACCTCCTGTATTGGTGACGGGATACCCGAACAAGGCGTCGTAGGCCGATTGGTAATGGCCACGCTCTACTTCCGTGATAGCCGCCTGGGCAGCCTCGATGCTACCCGCGATCGTGCCGCCGATCGCGTCACTCAGGCTCGGGTCGTAATTTTCGATCAGATAATTGATGCCCGTTCCGATCGCGGTGCCTGCCGCCGCGGCGGGCAGCACGCGTTGAGAGGCAAAAAGCGTTGTCTCGGACAGTGCACTTGCGGGGCTCAGGCTGCCGACAGGAGCGGTGCGGAAATCAAGGTAGATCTCCTCCAGCGTCATGTCCGTGGTCGGGGCGGCCGCCGCGCTGCCGCCGCCCGTGCTCCCACCACCTGCCGAGCCACCACCGCCACCACCCTCCTCGCCGCCACCTGGGAGCAAGTCAGGCTGCACTGTGGACACCTGCACGGCAAAGGATGCGCGCACGGCACTACCCGAATACTTTGTGACAGCCGCACTCACGGCCGCCTTGTCGAATGCCCCGGCGACGCGCAGTAGAGCCTTGTCGCTCAATCGCTTCGCGAAGGTGGATAGCAGCGGCGTGTCGTGCGTGCCGCGTGTGCGCTGATAGTGCTTCGCGATCGCCGCAAGTTCTTTGTCCGACAATCGGCTGATCAGTTGCTCAGTGGACGCAGCGGCAAAGTTTGCTTCAATCACGTCGCCGAAGTTGTTGTCCACGCTCTTCTCGTCCGCACCAATGACCCTCACCGATGCACCGGTCGGGACGTGTGTAGTCAGACCTCGCCGGGCGCTCGCCGTGAGATTCAATGATTTTGGTGTCCCGGTAGTTTGCAGGTCCGCCCACGGGTCACCACTGCCATCGCCACCATCGCATACCGGCATGAGGTCGGGTCTAACGGTGACTGGCGCGGTAGAGCCAGCGAATGCCGGCACGCTGACGGCGGACGTCGCCAGCGCGACGGCGGCTGCGAGTGCAATACGATTCTTCATGAATTCACTTCCTTGAAATCCCCCTGCAAGGAAGACCGTAATTGCAGGCCATAACTGCGCCAAGCCGGCAGGAAAACGCGAATTCGCGAAAACGTACGACGGTCCGTTCAGCGCTTCCACTCCATGGACTGACGTGCATGGGGGCCTAACGCGTCGAGTAGGCATTCGCCTACAAGAAACCTTGCGAAAGGCCCTTTTTCGGCAGTCGCATTCCGTGACGTGATTGGCATTCCGATGCGCTACGCCACCGCCCACGACCGAGGCTCTATCCCAACGGAGCCCAGGCGGTCAAATTCCCTACTTTACGATGAGCCAGTTTTCAGGGCGTGGGTCAGCTTGTCACCGCTTGCTCAGTTGCAGTGCATGACCTCGTTTGCTCACTCCAGGGTGACGGATCGCGGGCCAGCCCGCTTTCCACCCGACCCGGGTGAGGGGGCTGACACGGAACGACATCTACCCAGGTCGCGGGCGTTGCTTGGGCCACACGACCCCTCCGTGCCCGGAAGAGCCGTCGGCCGCCACCCTCGTCGCGACTTGTGGAACCGAGGAGTGCCGGGCGAAAAGGCCCGTCAGGGGGCCGGCCATGGATGGCCGGCCGTTTCCGCCGAGCCATGGAAGGCGAGTCGGAAACCCCGCCCGGCGCGACGGGCGCGACGGGGCGCCAGCCATCAAACATGGCCGCGCAGCGGCATCCCTTCCCGAGCGACGGTGTAACCGGAGCGACGAGGGTGGCGGCCGACGGCTCTGCCCACGCCCCCAACGCGAGGGCGAAGCCGAGCCGTGCAGGAAACCGGCCCGCTGCCGCGGGATCGCCAACAGGGTCGGCTCCCACAGACACGGGCTCCCGGTTAACCTTCGCGTTCCCTATCCCACACCGATGGAGATCCGCCCCATGGGCCGCACCCTGATCCTCGACACGTCCCGCCCGCACGAAAGCATGGACGCCTACCTTGCCGAACCCTTGGGCACGCCCAAGGGCGGCATCGTGGTGATCCAGGAGATTTTCGGCGTGAACGCGCACATCCGCAGCGTAGCCGACCGCTTCGCGGCGGAGGGCTATGTCGCCATCGCGCCCGCCTTGTTCGACCCCGTGCAGAAAGGCGTGGAACTGGGCTACGACCAGGAGGGCATGCAGAAAGGCGGCAAGCTGGTCGCCGAACTGGGGCTGCTCCGGCCGATGCAGGACACCGCCATCGCCGCCCGTCTCATCGCCGACCAATACAAGGTGAAGGTGGGTACGGTCGGCTACTGCTGGGGCGGCACGGTGGCCCTGCTGGCCGCCCTGCGCCTCGGCCTGCCCTCGTCGAGCTACTACGGTTCGAGGGACGTCCCCTTCCTGTCCGAACCGGCCAAGGCCAACGTGATCTTCCACTTCGGCGAGCGCGACCATTCGATCCCGCCGGAGATGGTGGAAAAGCACCGCGAACTGAAACCGGAAATGGATACCTGGGTCTATCCGGCCGACCACGGCTTCAACTGCGACGCCCGCGCCAGCTATGACGAGCCGAGTTCGAAGCTGGCCTGGGAGCGGACCCTGGCCTTCTTCGCCCGCGAACTCAAGTGAGCCAGGATTTCGCACTGGACCCGCGCCTCGCCGGCGATGCCCTGCCCGTCGGCGACCTGCCCCTGTGCAGGCTGCTACTGATGCGCGACAGCCGCTACGCCTGGCTGGTACTGGTGCCGCGCCGGAGCGCGATGGTGGAGGTGGCCGACCTTCCGCCGGACGACCGCGCGGCGTTGTGGCGCGAAGTGGACGCCGCCGGCGATGCCCTGCGCGCGGTGGCGCCCTGCGACAAGCTCAACATCGGCGCGCTGGGCAACATCGTCCGCCAGCTTCACGTGCACGTGGTGGCCCGGGTCGAAGGCGACGCGGCATGGCCAGGGCCCGTCTGGGGGCACGGCGCGGCCGAGGCCTATGCCGACGGCGAAGCGGCACGGCGGGTGGAAGCGCTCAGGGCGCGGCTGGGTCTTTCCTAGACGGCCGCGGAACGGTAGCCCGTCACACAGACAGCGGAAAGGCCCCGGCACTACCCGCCGAGGCGGGAGTGACGGGGCCTTTCGAGGCCACGCGAGGCTGCTTACTGCTGCGTCTGCGGGTCGTAGGCGCCGCTGGAGGCTTCCTTACCCTGCATGCGATCCGGCAAGGCGGCCTTGTGCGGGGTGTCCTCCAGCTGGCGGGCCTTTTCCTCGACGGCGTTCAGGCGAACCAGTTCGCCCTTCTTGTCGTAGTACACCGCGAAGCCGTAATCCAGCTGCATGCGGGCGAGGAATCCGAGGTGGTTGTCGCGGATCTTGGAATCGTCGCTGGGCAGCACGAGCACCGTCTTCGGCAGCTTGCCCTGGTCCTTCAGGTAGGCGAAATGACTACCGGTGTCGGCGGCGGAAAGTACCGCGCCATCGACGATGAACTGGCCGCTCTTGTACGCCTTGATGGTGTAGTCGAACTGGCCCTGCTCGGTCGCGACGTGGTCGGACTTCGAGGCGCCACGATGGCAGCCGGCCAGCACCAGCATGCTGGCGAGGAGGAGCGCCGCGGCGGCGCGGGCCATCAGGGTGGGAACTCGGATCATGCGGTGTCTCCGTGGATCGGTATGGCTTGGAATGGGCGAGTCTACCGCGCGCCGATGTCGCGCGCGGATGCGACGTGAAGGCCGCGTTCAGGTGCTCGGCAGGGTGACGCCGCGCTGGCCCTGGTACTTGCCGCCGCGGTCGGCATAGGACACTTCGCACTCCTCGTCGGACTCGAGGAAGAGCATCTGCGCCACGCCCTCGTTGGCGTAGATTTTTGCGGGCAACGGCGTGGTGTTGGAGAACTCCAGGGTCACGTGGCCTTCCCACTCGGGTTCGAGCGGGGTCACGTTCACGATGATGCCGCAGCGCGCGTAGGTGCTCTTGCCGAGGCAGATCGTGAGCACCTGGCGTGGGATGCGGAAATACTCAACCGTGCGCGCCAGCGCGAAGGAATTGGGCGGAATGATGCAGACGTCGGACTTGACGTCGACGAAGCTGCGCTCGTCGAAGGCCTTCGGATCGACGATCGTGGAGTTGATGTTGGTGAACACCTTGAACTCGTCGGCGCAACGCACGTCGTAGCCGTAGCTGGACGTGCCGTAGGACACCAGCCGGTGGCCGTCGCGCTCCTTGACCTGGCCAGGGGCGAACGGCTCGATCATGCCGTGCTGCTCGGCCATGCGGCGGATCCACTTGTCGGACTTGATGCTCACTTACTGTCTCCCTCGCTGGAGCCGGAAAGGTATAGGAACGTTGCCGTGCACGCCACTTGGGCGTCGGCGGTCAGGTGTTCTGGATGACGATCTTCGGGAACGAAATGGCCTTGTTGCGCGCCTGCAGCGACAGCCTGGCGGCGGTGGTGCGGGCGATGGCGCGATAGCGCGCGGCAAGGTCGGAGTCGGGAATGGCGACCACGGTGGGCTTGCCGTCGTCCGCCTGCTGGCGGATACGGATGTCCAGCGGCAGGTCGCCGAGGTAGGCGATGCCGGCTTCCTGCGCCATGCGGGCGCCGCCGCCGTGGCCGAAGATATGTTCCTCGTGCCCGCAGTTCGAGCAGATATGGGTGGCCATGTTTTCCACCACGCCGAGGACGGGCACCTCCACCTTGCGGAACATGCCGAGCGCCTTGCGTGCATCGAGCAGGGCGATGTCCTGCGGCGTGGTGACGATCACCGCGCCGGACACCGGCACCTTCTGCGAAAGCGTGAGCTGGATGTCGCCGGTACCCGGCGGCAGGTCGATGATGAGGTAGTCGAGCTCTTCCCAGAGGGTGTCCGTCAGGAGCTGCATGAGCGCCTGGGTGACCATCGGGCCACGCCAGATCATCGGCGTGTCCTCCTCGATCAGCACGCCGATCGACATCGCCTGGAGGCCATGGGCGCGCATCGGCACGATGCTCTTGCCATCGGGCGACGACGGCTTGCCACTGAGGCCGAGCATGCGCGGCTGGCTCGGCCCGTAGATATCGGCGTCGAGGATGCCGACCGTGGCGCCTTCGGCCGCGAGGGCCAGGGCCAGGTTCACCGACACCGTGGACTTGCCCACGCCGCCCTTGCCGGAGGCGACGGCGATGATGTTCTTCACGCCCGGCAACGGCGCCAGTTGGCCCTGCACCTTGTGCGGGTGCACGCGCCAACTGACCGACACGGCTGCCGAGGCGATGGCCGGGTCCGCCTGCAGGGCGTCCCTGGCGTCGTGCGCCGCCTGCTCCAGGTACCCGGTGGCCGGATAACCCAGTTGGATATCCACAGATACGCGGTCTCCGTCCACGCCGACAGCGCGCAGGGACGCACCCAGGGGCTGCCCGGAATGGGGATCGATAACGCGGTCGAGGATGCCGCGGACGAGGGTTTCGCTGGGCTGGGTCATGGGGACACGTGAGGAAAATCGAAGATCAGCCATTATGCCAGCGTGGGCCCCGGCACGGTCTGGCGCGATGCAGCTTGACGGGCGTCGCGGCGGTCGTCAGGCTCCGGCCGTACCTGACCGTATGGGGAGTCCCCGAGCCTATGAAGCCTCTGATCCGCACCGCCGTCGCCCTCGCCTTTGCCGCGAGCGCCCTCCCCGCCCTGGCCGCCAACGACTCGCCCGTGGGCAAGTGGAAGACGATCGACGACAAGACCAAGGAAGTGAAATCCATCGTCGAGATCACCGAGAACGGCGGCTTGCTAGAGGGCAAGGTGATCCAGGTGCTCAAGTCCGACCACGGCCCGCATCCGCTCTGCACCGAGTGCGATGGCGAGCGCAAGAACAAGCCCATCGAAGGCATGACCATCATGTGGGGCCTGAAGAAGGATGGCGACGAGTGGTCCGGCGGCCAGATCCTCGACCCGGCCAAGGGCAAGATCTACAAGGTCACGCTCAAGCTGGAGAACGGCGGAAAAACCCTCGACGTCCACGGATACGTGGGCTTCTCGCTGATCGGGCGCAGCCAGGAGTGGGTGCGGGCCGAGTAAGCCGGCGGGTCACGAGCGGCAGGAGCACGCCATTGCGCTCCTGCCGCCATCGTCGGTTACGACGTGACGCGTGACCAGAAGTCCTTGACGCCGTCGATGAAGGTGTTCGAACGCGGCGTGTGCTTCGCCGCTTCCTCGCCCACGAACGTGGCTTCCAGCTGGGTAAGCAGGTCGCGCTGCTCCTTCGTGAGGCGGACCGGTGTCTCCACCACCACGGTGCAGATGAGATCGCCGGTACGGCCACCGCGAACCGACTTGACGCCGCGTCCGCGCAGGCGGAATTGCTGGCCCGTCTGTGTTTCGGGCGGCACGTTCACCGGGACCTCGCCCTCGAGCGTCGGCACGGCCAGCTCGGTACCGAGCGCGGCCTGCGCGAAGCGGATGGGTACTTCGCAGTAGAGATCGGAACCGTCGCGGTGGAAGATCTTGTGCTCGCGCACGCGCACTTCCACATAGAGGTCGCCGGCCGGCGAACCCGCGGGACCGGCTTCACCTTGCCCGGTCAGGCGGATGCGATCGCCGTTGTCCACGCCCGCCGGAATGCGCACCGACAACGTGCGCTCTTCCTCGAGACGACCCTCGCCGTGGCACTTCTTGCAGGGCTTGTCGATCTTCTGGCCGGAGCCATGACAGGTCGGGCAGGCTTGCTGGATGGAGAAGATGCCGTTCTGCATGCGCACGCGGCCGTGGCCTGCGCAGGTGGAACAGGTGGAGACCTTGCCGTCCTCCGAGCCCGTGCCGTTGCAGTGATGGCAATTGACCTGGGTGGGCACCTCGATCTTCTTCTCGACGCCGAACACGGCTTCCTCGAGATCGAGATCCATCATGTAGCGCAGGTCGGCACCGCGGCGCGTACGCTGGCGTCCGCCGCCACCGCCGAAGATGTCACCGAAAATATCGCCGAAGATGTCGCCCACGTCGCCGAAGCCGGCACCGTTGCCACGACCGAAGCCACCGCCCTCGAAGGCGGCATGGCCGTACTGGTCGTACGCCGCGCGCTTCTGCGCGTCGGAGAGTACGTCGTAGGCTTCCTTGGCTTCCTTGAATTTCTCGAGCGCTTCCGGTTCCGGATTGCGGTCGGGGTGATACTTCATCGCGACGCGACGAAAGGTCTTCTTGAGGTCGCCCTCGCTCACGGTGCGTTCCACACCGAGGATTTCGTAGTAGTCGCGCTTGCTGCTCATTGCACGCTTGCTTTCCCTGGACGAACGAACGCGCCGGCGGGAAACCCTTCGGCGCGATCGATCCGGTTGACCCTTGCCATGCCGCGGACGCTCTGGCCGCGGCATGGCATCGCTTTAGCAGGACGACTTACTTCTTGTCGTCCTTGACCTCGGTGAACTCGGCGTCGACCACGTCGTCCGGCTGAGCCGAACCGCCGCCCGGCGCGGACTGCTGCGCGGTGTCCTGCGCGCCGCCCGACTGCGCCGCCGCCGCGAGCGCCTGCGCCACCTGTTCGAGGTTGGCGATCTTCGCCTCGATCGCGGTCTTGTCGTCGCTGTCCTTGAGCTTCTCCAGCTCGGACACCGCGTTGTCGATACCGGCGAGCTGCTCGGCCGGAATCTTGCCGCCGTGTTCCTTCAGCTGGCTGCGCGTGGCGTGCACGAGCTGGTCGGCCCTGTTGCGCACCTGCACCAGTTCGTGGAACTTCTTGTCTTCCTCGCGGTTGGCTTCCGCGTCGGCGACCATGCGCTGGATCTCTTCCTCCGAGAGGCCCGAACCGGCCTTGATCTCGATCTTCTGTTCCTTGCCGGTGTCCTTGTCCTTCGCCGACACGTGAAGGATGCCGTTGGCGTCGATGTCGAAGGTGACCTCGATCTGCGGCGTGCCGCGCGGCGCCGGGCGGATGCCCTGCAGGTCGAACTTGCCCAGCGACTTGTTCGCGTTGGCGCGCTCGCGCTCGCCCTGGAGGACGTGCACGGTAACGGCCGTCTGGTTGTCGTCGGCGGTGGAGAAGACCTGCGAGGCCTTGGTCGGCACCGTGGTGTTCTTCTCGATGAGCTTGGTCATCACGCCACCCATCGTCTCGATGCCGAGCGACAGCGGGGTGACGTCGAGCAGGAGCACGTCCTTCACCGAACCACCCAGCACGCCGCCCTGGATCGCGGCACCCACGGCCACGGCTTCATCCGGGTTGACGTCCTTGCGCGGCTCCTTGCCGAAGAAGTCCTTCACCGCTTCCTGCACCTTCGGCATGCGGGTCTGGCCACCGACGAGGATCACCTCGTGGATGTCTGACACGCGCAGGCCGGCGTCGTTGAGCGCGGTGCGGCAGGGATCGATCGTGCCCTTGACCAGGTCTTCCACCAGCGACTCCAGCTTGGCGCGGGTCAGCTTGATGTTGAGGTGCTTCGGGCCCGAGGCGTCGGCGGTGACATACGGCAGGTTGACGTCGGTCTGGTGGGCCGAGGAAAGCTCGATCTTCGCGCGCTCGGCGGCGTCCTTCAGGCGCTGCAGCGCGAGCTGGTCCTGGCGCAGGTCGATGCCCTGCTCCTTCTTGAACTCTTCGACGAGGTAATCGATGACGCGGTTGTCGAAGTCCTCGCCACCCAGGAAGGTGTTGCCGTTGGTCGCGAGCACTTCGAACTGCTTCTCGCCGTCGACGTTGGCGATCTCGATGATCGACACGTCGAACGTGCCGCCGCCGAGGTCGTACACGGCGATCTTGCGGTCACGCGCGTCGGTCTTGTCGAGGCCATAGGCCAGGGCGGCCGCGGTCGGCTCGTTGATGATGCGCTTGACGTCGAGGCCGGCGATCTTGCCGGCATCCTTCGTGGCCTGGCGCTGGCTGTCGTTGAAGTACGCCGGCACGGTGATGACCGCTTCGGTGACCGACTCGCCCAGGAAGTCCTCGGCGGTCTTCTTCATCTTCATCAGCACCTTCGAGGAGATCTCCTGCGGCGCCATCTTCTTGCCGTCGGCGGTCTGCACCCAGGCATCGCCGTTATCGTGCGCGACGATACTGTACGGCACGATCTTGATGTCCTTCTGCACCTCGGCGTCGGTGAACTTGCGGCCGATGAGGCGCTTCACCGCGTAGAAGGTGTTCTTGGGATTGGTGACGCTCTGGCGCTTGGCCGGCGCACCGACCAGGACCTCGCTGTCCTTGGTGAAAGCGACGATGGACGGCGTGGTGCGATCGCCCTCCGCGTTCTCGATGACACGCGCGGTCGAACCCTCCATCACTGCGACGCAGGAGTTGGTCGTACCGAGGTCGATGCCGATGATCTTGGCCATTGAAGTTGCTCCGAATTGCTAAGCGGCCCCCGCGGCCGCGACTGTGTTTGAAAATGGGGCCCGGCCCCATCGATTCAATGCCTGGTGAGACTCCCCGCCTGCGCGAAAACCGCGCCACACGGGGTTTTCATTCAGTGATCGCCGACGACGGCGACGAGCGCCGGGCGCAGCAGGCGATCGTTGAGCACGAAGCCCTTCTGCACGACCGCGACCACCGTGCCCGGTGCGTGTTCGTTCGAGGTGACCGAACTGATCGCCTGGTGGTGTTCCGGATTGAACGGCTTGTGCAGCGGATCGATCACGCTCAGCCCGTTGCTCTGGATCACCTTTTCCAACTGCTTCAGCGTCAGGTCGAGGCCTTCGCGAAGGGCCTTCGCATCGGCCGACTCGTTGGCCAGGCCAAGCACGATGCCGTCGTACACCGGGAGCAACTCGCCCAGCAGTTTCTCGTTGGCGAAGCGGCGGGCGTTGTCCAGGTCGCGCTGGAGACGGCGGCGCTGGTTCTCGATCTCCGCCCGCTCGCGCAGGACCGTCTCGCGCGCCTGGCCCAGCTCGGCTTCGAGCGAGGCCAGCTTCGCGGTCAGCGCGTCGAAGTCGGCATTGACACTCTCGTTGCCGGCCGTGCCGCCGTCCTGTACCGGATCCGGCACGTGGGGATCGTTGTTATGCATGCGTACTCCAAATGTCAGCTTACCGACCCGCTCCATGGAGGGGCCGAACATTCGCGGGAAATAGTAAACCCGCCTCCCGTGGCGGTTTATGAGGTCGCCGCGGCGCGATTCAAGGCGTCGCTGAGCAGTCCGGCGGTGGCCTGGACCACCGGGATCACCCGCTCATATGCCATACGCGTCGGTCCAATAACTCCGATCGCGCCGAGCATGCGGCCACTCGTGCCATAGGTGGCGGTGACGATGCTGCAGCCGTCGAGGGCCGAGAATCCGGACTCCTCGCCGATGAACAGCCGCACGCCAGGGGCCTTGACGCACATTTCCATGAGCTGGAGCAGGTCGCGCTTCTGCTGGAAGGCGTCGAAGAGATCGCGGAGCCGGTCGATGTCGGCCAGTTCCGAATAACCCATCAGGTTGGTCTGGCCGCTGACGAGGACATCGTCCGCGTCCTCGTCGGCGGAGAACGAGGCGGTGGCCAGTTCCACCACGCTGGACAGCAGGCGGTTGATCTCGCCGCCCGCCTCGCGCAGTTCCGCGGCCAGGTGCGCACGGATATCGGCCAGGCGGAACCCGGCGAACTGGGCGTTCAGGTAGTTCGCCGCCTGCTCCAGGTCGGAGCCTTCCAGCGGACGGGCCAGCTGGACGACACGGTTCTGCACCTGGTTGTCCGAGAACACCAGGATCACCAGCACGCGGGCGTCCGGCAGGTTGACGAAGTCGATGTGACGCAGGGGGAAATCGCCCTGGCGGGGCACGGTGACCACCCCGGCGAAATGGGTCATCGCCGAGAGCAGGTTCGAGACATTGCCGAGCAGGTCGCGGGTGGTCGTCTGGTGTGGCGGCAGGCCGCCTTGCAAGCGGGCCATCTCGTCGCGCGGCAGCGGCTTGAGTTCGAGCAGGCTGTCGACGAACAGGCGCAGCCCGCGCGGCGTGGGAATACGCCCGGCCGAGGTGTGCGGCGAGGCCACCAGGCCGGCATCCTCGAGGTCGGCCATGATGTTGCGGATCGTCGCCGGGCTGACTTCCAGGCCGGAGGACCGCGCCAGCGTGCGTGAGCCGACCGGCTCGCCATCGGACAGGTATTGGGAAATCAGGGTCCGCAGCAGCCGGCGCGCGCGAGCATCGATGTCGTGACCGGAAAACGGATTCATGCGCCTGACTGGATGGGAAGGGGGTCGGATCCTCGGGCTATCAATAAGGTCTAGCCGCTCCGCTTGCAAGTCTCGGCTTCTGCGACGCCGCTGCCGCTACAATCGGCGCGATTCCATTCGCCACTCCCGTGCCCATGCTCACCTCGCTCTACGTCCGCCAGTTCGCCGTCGTCGAAGAAGCCGAGGTCGCCTTCGGGCCGGGCCTCACCGTGGTCAGCGGCGAGACCGGTGCCGGCAAGTCCCTGCTGGTGGATGCGCTGATGCTCCTGGCGGGCGCCCGCGCGGACAGCGGCATGGTCCGTGCCGGCAGCGACCGCGCCGAACTGGCCGCGGAATTCGATCTGGCCGGCCTGCCCGAGGCCCTGGACTGGTTGCGCCAGGAAGAACTGGACGACGGGCAGACCTGCCAGCTCCGCCGTGTGATCCGCACCGAAGGCAGCTCGCGTGGCTGGATCAACGGCCGTCCGGCCAGCCTCGCCCAGATGTCGGCGCTGGCCGCGCTGATCGTCGAGATCCATGGCCAGCACGAGCACCAGGCCCTGCTCTCGCGCCAGCACCAGATGGCCCTGCTCGACGCGTATGCCGGCAACGAAGCGCTGCTGGCCCAGGTACGCGAAACGGCCAAGGCGTGGCGCGACGCCGTGGCGCGTATCCGCACGCTCTCCGGTGGCGACGACCGCGAACACCAGATCGAGCTGCTGAGCCACGAACTGGAGGAACTCGACCGCTGGGCGCTGGCCCCGGCCGCGCTGGAAGACCTCGAAGCACAGCACCGCCGTCTCGCCAACGCCGGCCGCCTCGCCGAGGGCGCCAACGGCGTCGTCGAGATGCTGGATGGTGAAAGCGAGTTCGCGATCGGCCGCGCCCTGCTCCGCGCGCACGCGGAACTGTCGCGACTGGCCGAACTCGACGCCACGCTCGCGCCGACGCTGGAACTCCTGGACAGCGCGCAGATTCAGGTGGGCGAAGCCGTGGACGGCCTCAGCCGCTACGCACAGGATGTCGAACTCGATCCCGAGCGGCTGGCCGAGGTGGATACCCACCTCACCCATCTGCACGATCTCTCACGCCGCTACCGCCTGCCCATCGCCGAACTCACGGCCAAGGCCGACGAGGTCCGCGAACGCCTGGCCGAACTCGAAGGCGCCGGCGACGCGCTCGACCGCCTCGGTCGCGAGCGCGACCGCCTGCGCCAGGCCTACGACACCGCCGCCGCCGCCCTGTCAAAGGCACGCGCCGAGGCCGCGGCACGCCTTGGCGCCACGGTCGCCGGCTTGATGGGCGAACTGGGCATGGCTGGTGGACGGCTGGAAGTCTCGCTGGAACGCGCCGAGGGCGACGAGCCCGATCCGCAGGGACGGGAGCGCTGCGAACTGCTGGTCAGTGCCAACCCGGGGCAGCCGCCGCGTCCGCTGCGCAAGGTCGCCTCCGGTGGCGAACTCGCCCGCATCAGCCTCGCCATCGAGGTTGCCACGCTGGGCAACGACAACATCGGCTGCATGATCTTCGACGAAGTGGACACCGGCATCGGCGGCGCGGTCGCCGAAGTGGTCGGCCAGAAGCTGCGCGCCCTCGGCGAACGCGTGCAGGTGCTCTGCGTGACGCACCTGCCGCAGGTGGCCGCCCAGGGCCACTCGCATTTGCAGGTGGCGAAGGAGAGCGATGGCGAGGCCACGCGTACACGCATCCACTCGCTCGATGCCGCCGGACGGCGTGACGAGCTCAGCCGCATGCTCGGGGGGGTGGAGATCACCAAGGAGACCCGGGCGCATGCGAAGAAGATGCTGGATCGCGCCCAGGGGTGATCAGGTGCGGATCAGGCCGCGCTCTTGCGCCATGCGGTAGAGGTCCAGTTCCGAGCCGGCGTTGAGCTTGTTCATCACCGCCGCGCGATGGATGTAGATCGTCTTCTGCCCGATCCCGAGTTCCGCGGCCACCTGCTTCGGTGCGCGTCCGGCGGCCAGCAACAGGAAGACCTCCCGCTCGCGGGCCGTCAGGCGATTGAACGGGTCCAGGTCGGTCGTGGGCCGGCCCGAGCGACGCTCGCGCAGGTCGGAACTCAGGTACTGGTCGCCGCCGAGCACCGAACGCACCGCCGCCACCAGTTCCTCGGGCGCCACGCCCTTGGTCACGTAGCCGCGGGCACCACGGCGCAGCGCCTCGGATACGTAGGGCTCGCCGTCGTGCATGCTCAGCACCACGATCTTCATGCCCGGGGCGATGCTGCCCAGGTGCTCGATCAGCGGCAGCCCGCTGCCATCCGGCAGGGACAGGTCCACGGCCACCAGGTCCGGCCGATGCTGGGTGACAGCGTCCACCGCCTCGTCGGCGTTGCGGGCTTCGGCGACGACGTCGAGGTCGGGTTCCAGCTCGATGAGGCGCTTGAAACCCTCACGGACGATGGCATGGTCATCTACAAGGACGATTCTTGGCATGGGCAGAATGTAGCAGGCTCTCCCGACGCGTGCGTACGGCCCGATCGCCGCCGTCGGCTCCGCGCATCCGCCGTGTAACATTGCCGCCAATGCGACTACACGGTCTTTCACGCTTCGCCGGCCCCTTGTTCGCGCTCGCGTACGCCGCGGCGTGGGTGATGCTGTGGCCGACCGAGCAGCCCTATTGGGTGCTGCCCTTCGGCCTGCGCTTTGGCGCGCTGCTGTTGATGCGCACGCGCCACTGGTTCTGGATCCTCGGCGCCGAGATCGCCGCCAGCGCCTTTTGCGAATGGCGCAGTGGCCTGCCGATCGGGGGCGCGGGCTTCGTCCTGGGCGACGCTCCCGAGCCGCTGATGGTGGCCGCCTGCCTGTGGCTGCTGCGACGCGCGCACCTGCACGCCAGCCTCAATACGCCCGAGGACGTCGCCCGCCTGCTGCTCTCGGCCATGGTCACGGCCACGGTGGCCACCGCCGGCAACGCCGCGATGATGGCCTCCATGCATCCCGCCGCCCCGGTGGAGATGCTGGGTACCACCTTCGGCAGCGACCTGCTCGGCAACTACCTGGGCGTGCTGCTGGTGGTGCCGGTCATGATCCTGGCGTTCCGCGAGCGGCCCACCCAAGCGGCGATGGGCGAGCTGCTGCTCGACGGCCTGCTGGTGATGCTGCCCTCGCTCGCCATCCTGATCACGCTCGCCGAATACTCGCCGCAACCGCAGTTCGCCCGGGTCCTCTCCCTGGCGCCGGTGTTGTTCTTCGCGTTCCGCCACGGCTGGCGCGGCGCCGGCCTGGCCATGCTGATCACCAGCGTGGGACTGAACGTCACCGAGGACATGATCGGCCGCGGGGCGCCCACGGCGGCCGCCCACCTGTTCCTGGCCGTGGCGGGCACGGGCACGTTGATGCTCGGTGCGGCGACCGATGCGCTGCGCCGCAGCAGCGAGCGCGTGGCCCAGCAGAACACCCACCTGGCCGCCGCCAACCAGCGACTGGACCAGCTCGCGCGGCAACTGCGCGACGCCGCGCGCGGCAACCTTCAGGCGGAGGAAAACCTGCGCCGTCACATGGCCGCGGAACTGCACGACGAACTCGGCCAGAACCTCACCGCGATCCAGACCCACCTGAAACTGGCCCAGGCCAGGCTCGGCAGCGCCGGCCTGGAAGACATCGGCACCTCGATCAACGGCATCCTCGGCCATATGCGCCGTGCCCTGCACAAGATGCTCGATAGCCTGCGCCCCTCGGTCCTGGACGAATTCGGCCTGTTGCGCGCCCTCGACGAAGGCCCGGTGCGCGACATGCTCACCGCCGCGGGCATCCACTACGTGACCGACCTGAGGGGCGATCCCCGCCTGCTCGACGACGACACCCTGACGGCCATCTACCGTGTCGTCCAGGAGAGCGCGACCAACGTGGTGCGGCACTCCGGCGCCCGTCAGATGAAGCTGCGCCTGCGTATCGGCCTGCGCGACAGCGGGCCGGTGGCGATCCTCGACATCCGCGACGACGGGGCCGGCCTGCCCTCCACGCCGCGGCCCGTCCGCACCGATGGCGGCGGCCGTGGATTGCAGGGAATGAGCGACCGGATCACGGCCCTCGGCGGCCTCTTCCGCATCCGTCCGGAGCCGGTAGGACTTCACCTTCGCGTGCTGCTTCGCAGCACAAGTATCGGAAGCAACATAGGAAATTTTCCGATACCGGGTGGATGAACGCTTCGTTACGATCCCATTATCGATGTGGGGGAGCCGCCGTCGAGAGACGGTGAGCCCAGGTCGGTCGTGGGGACGATCGACCTGATGAGGCGACAGGATGTCGGCCTCGCCGGTGCGACATGGAGATCGGGATCCAGCGAGCAACTCGCGATCCACGAACCTTGAAGACGCCGGATCAAGCCGTCGGTGGACAGGAGTCCACCGGCGGCGTTTTTTTGGCCCTTCCCGGGTGATGGTGTTTCACACGGAAACCCCGTGTGGGAGCCGACCTTGTCGGCTATCCCGCGGCAGCGGGCCAGGTTTGGCAAGCACCCATCGCCGACAGGGTCGGCTCCCACAGGCATCCCTTCCCGAGCGACGGTGCAACCGGAGCGACGAGGGTGGCGGCCGACGGCTCGCCTGCCGCGCTTCCGGGACTTCCGTGTAGAACCCAAAAAAAAGGCCCCGCAGGGCCTTTTTTCCGTTCCGGCAGCCGGGATCAGCGCTTCTTCTTGGGCCGGACGTAGAGCACCAGGCTATGGTCTTCGATGACGTAACCGTGGCGCTCGGCGATCTCGTGCTGGAGGCGCTCGATCTCCTCGCTGATGAACTCGATCACTTTTCCGCTGTCCACGTCGATCATGTGGTCGTGATGCTTGCCGCGGTCCAGTTCGTACACCGCCTGCCCGCCCTCGAAGTTGTGCTTCATGACGATGCCGGCAGCTTCGAACTGGGTCAGGACGCGGTACACCGTGGCAAGCCCGATGTCCTCCTGGTGCGCAAGCAGGCGCTTGTAGATATCTTCGGCGGTGAGGTGGCGTTCCTCCGCCTCTTCGAAGATCTGCAGGATCCGCATGCGCGGATGCGTGACTTTGAGGCCCGCCTTGCGGAGCTCTTTGGTTTCCTGGTCCATGTCAGACCCCTCGCGGTGCCGTAAGGCGCTTAGTGTATCATCACAGGCTTCACGATCCGGACGTTACTACGCATGCATAAGCTCATCCGCACGCTGGGTTTGGCCATGATGGCGACCGCCATCGCGGGCTGTGGCCTGCTCTATACCCCCGACGTGCAGCAGGGCAACCTGCTCGACAAGAAGAACGTCGACCAGCTGCAGCCCGGCATGACCAAGCGCCAGGTCCTCGTCCTCCTGGGCACCCCCTCGGTCATCTCGCCGTTCGACCAGGACCGCTGGGACTACGTCTCGACCTTCTCGCACCGCGGCCGTCCGATGACGACCCGCACGCTGACCCTGTCCTTCAACAACGACACGCTCGTGCGGACCGAGGGTGACTTCTTCTCCCAGGATGCCCAGCAGCTGCTGAAGGACTCGGAGAAGTACAAGGCGAACCCGACCGGCGGCGCCGACGGCGACAAGAACACCGATGGCAAGAAGGAATCCAGCGACGGCGGCTTCGGTGTCGGCGTCAACGGCTCGTCCGACGACAGCCCGGCCAGCAAGCGCCAGTAAAGTTCCGGGTCAGGTGCCGCGCATCGCGCGGCGCCTCCTGGCTTCCATGGGGTCGAGGGTCAGCGGCCGGTAGAGTTCCACGCGGTCGCCCTCCTCCAGGACCTGCCCGGCAGGCACCTTCTTCGCGTAGATGCCTAGCCTGGAAGGGTCCGGCAGCACCCCCAAGGGCAGAGACGTTTTCGCCGCTTCGACGGCCTCCCAGGCGGTCGTCCCCGACGGCACGCGCAGGGCGATCACCACCTGCCCCTCGGGCCCGGCGTAGGCGACCTCGATGGCGATCTCAGCCATACTGCCGGCGCGCCTCGTCGCAGAAGTCGTCGACCATCCGGTTGGCCAGTTGCTGGAAGCCCATCTTCAGTACCCCACCGCCCAGGCCCGCGTAGTCGAAATCCAGGGCGAGCGCGATCTTGCAGCCGGCATCGCCCAGGGCCTGGAAGGTAAAGACGCCATCGAGCGAGCGGAACGGCCCCTCCACGAATTTCATGGACAGGCGTTCCGGCCGTTCCATGGTGTTCCGGGTGGTGAAATGCTGCTTCATGCCGGCGAACTTGAGATCCAGTCGGGCCACCAGCACATTGTCGTCCCGCTCCACCACCGTGGCGGCGTCACACCAGCCGAAGCGCTTTGGGTATGCTTCCACATCGTTGACCAGGTCGAACATCTGCGCGGGCGTGAACGGCACGATCGCACTGCGGCGGATTTCAATCACGTGAAGACCTCGTCTTATTCACCGGCTCATGGACCCGCCGGACTTGTATCAGGGATCCGATAGACCGATTTTAGCGGACATGGCAAAAGCGAAACCGAAGGACACGGAAAAGGAAGGCCGCGGCACGATCGCGCTGAACAAGCGCGCGCGCCACGAATACCACATCGACCAGCGCTTCGAAGCCGGGATGGAACTGCAGGGCTGGGAACTGAAGTCCCTGCGTGCCGGCCGGATCAACTTCGGCGAAGGCTGCTACGCGATCATCCAGCACGGCGAGGTCTTCCTCGTCGGCGCCCAGATTCCGCCGCTGATCAGTGCCTCCACCCACGTGGTGGCGAACGATCGGCGCACGCGCAAGCTGCTGCTCCACCGCGAGGAGATCGACCGCCTGATCGGCGCCGTCGAGCGCAAGGGCTACACCCTGGTCCCCACCGCGATGTACTGGAAGAACAACAAGGTGAAGTGCGAGATCGGCCTGGCCAAGGGCAAGCAGGAGCACGACAAGCGCAACACCGACAAGGAACGCGAATGGGCGATCGACAAGCAGCGCGTGATGCGCTCGCACAACAAGATGGGCTGACCTGAACAGCCGGGCGGCGCCCATTGTGGGTGCCCCTCCCCGCCCATATACTGCTGGATGTAGTCACATTACGTTTTCCCCGGGGGTGTACTGGTTTCGACGGGGGTAGTGCGATCTACTGGTGCATGCCGAGGGGGCAGCTTTCCTCGTTAAACCAGCCGCAAAACATATAGTTGCCAATGACAACTACTACGGTGACAACTCGGTGGCTCTCGCCGCCTAAGCTGTCCGGCCCCTAAAAAAGGCCAAACCCCCGAACCGATCTTGTGCTCATGCTCGTCGGTGTAGGGTCACTATCATGAGACCGCCGAAAGACCCTCCGTCTGTGGGTCTGACGCTAGATCAATCAGATATGTCCGCCGGTGCGCTTAGCACGCCGTGCTGTCGGCGGACGAGACTTAACGGTGAGCTAAGCATGTAGATCTGGAGATTAAACGCCTTCGGACGCGGGTTCGACTCCCGCCACCTCCACCACTTCGGCAGCGGATCAGCAGTAACTTGCTGATCCGTTTTGCTTTGCGGGTGACGGAGATCTCCGATCAGTCCTTTCAAAGGTACTCTTGGAGGTACTGGTATGCCCAAAGCATTCCTGCAAACCCGATAAGCCCGCTGACCGAGGTCGACGCGCAGGACATGGATCTGTTTTTTGGACGCCATCGCGACACTGCCGCGCAACGCCACGAAGAGATGTCAGGCAACACTCCGACCGGCCTCGCTCAAATGCAGCAACGGAAATGGCAACCCCAGGGAATCCGTTGACGAGCGCCCAGTGACTACGAAGCCATTGGATAGATAAAAAGCCACTGCGCGCGGATTTTGCTCATTTACATCCACTTGCAGTTCGCCTTTCAGTGTTCTCGCATGCTCAAGCATGATCTTTCCTCCTCCTCGCCGAAAGCTGGTCGGAGAAATAAACAACGCCTCAAGCTTGTTGTCGTCCAGCCCCATAAAACCCATAGGCGCTGATGCCTCATCGCACAATACCCACACTTCAAGGCCCGGCAGGGCTTGATCGCGAACTATGGGTAGAAGCGTCTGGATATCTTGTTCCGATAGAAAGTCATGTGACGCGCGAACCGATTGCTCCCAGATGCCAAGGAGAGCTTCATGATCTTCTGGCTGTGCTTTTCGAATCTTCATGTGTGCTGTCTAACGCGCATTAGGAAGTAGCAGTCTTCCTTTGATTTTGCACAGGAAACCGGGCCCCACAGTATCCCGCAGTTCGACAGCCTTGTCTTGAGGCTGTATCCCGGAATCGCCAGTGGCGGACGACCGATAACATGCGGCTTCTCGGCAGGCCTTCATATGCCGGTCAGAGCAGCCCCTCCTGGACAGCCTGATAGATCGTTCTGACGGAAGGCTGGAATCCCAGGCTACGGGCGAAGCTCCCGTCCACATGCAAGTGCCAGGGATTCATGAGCGGCTCGGAAGATGGCGCCATGGATGCGCCGGCGAGCGTGACCAATTCATAGACCGACGCCGGGGCTTCGTCTGTGATGTTCACGATATGGCCGTCCATCACGCCGGCCAAAGCCATCTTCACGACCAATGCGACGTCTCGATGATGGACGGTGCTCAGTCTCTGGGCAGGATGCCATGTGCCGACGACATGTTTGGGAAGGTCTTCGAGATGCCCGTCACGATCACCGTAGACGAACGGGAATCGCAGGATCGACCAGTTGATGCCGCTGCTGCGCAGTTCGTTCTCCGCCGCCACCTTGCTGGCAGGATACGCATGCCGTGGCTCGACGACATCGTCTTCGCGGCCTGGACGAGGGCTGTTCGCATCGTAGACGTGGCAGGTACTCGCCATGATGAAGCGCGCGCCCTTTGCATGTGCCTTCGTTGCCGCGATCAGGTTACGCGTGCCTTCCAGGTTGACCTTCCAGATCAGGTCTTCGTCGGACGTTCGGAACACCGCCGCCAAGTGCACGACAGCCGATATACCTTCCAGCGCAGCCGCAAGGGACGCCAGGTCCAGGATATCGCCCTCGATGGCGGTTACTCCGGCTGGGAGCGTCCTGCCGTGGCGCACCAGCGCCCGGCATCGCACCCCCGAATCCACCAGACGCCCTAGCAGACGCGAGCCAACGAGCCCGGTCCCACCTGTCACAAGAACCGTCATGGGTTCACTCCCTCCCCGTCCGCTTCTGGAAACTTCCGCCCTTCGCCGGCGGGATAGACCATGCCGGTCAGCCGCTCCGATTCATCCCAGAGCCTGGCAGCGCTGGTCGTATCGAGGGCCTGCGGAGGGATCATGGCCGGGACCGGATAGCCACGCGTCTCGCTCAGCTTGTTCGGACCGTAGTACGCACCCGCTTGCGCTTCCGGCGAAGTCGCGGCGAAGAGTGTCGGCAATGCCCCCTGAGCCGCGGGTTGGAACAAAAACCACAGGTAACGGCGGACGATACCCGGCGCGCTCCAGGTTCCGGCGCCGTTGGGCAAGAGATCGGTGCGCGAAATACCGGGATGCGCGGCGACACTCTGGATACCCCAGCCTGCGGTATCGCTGCGGCGCTGTAGTTCAAGGGCGAACATCAGGCAGGCGAGCTTCGATTGACCATAAGCTGGCATCGGCTTGTAGCTGCGCCGAGCTTGCAGATCATCGAAGTCGATCGCGGCGCTTCGGGCTGCAACGCTAGAAAGAGTGACCACGCGCGGCTTGTCGCCCTTTCGCAGCAGCGGCAGAAGCTGGCCGGTCAAGGCGAAGTGGCCAAGGTAGTTGGTGCCGAACTGCAACTCGAACCCGTCGGTAGTGGCCAGGCGCTTCGGTGGCGTCATCACCGCCGCGTTGTTGATGAGCAGATCCAGTCTGTCGCGCGAGCGTCGCAGGTTCCCCGCGAATGACTTGATGGAGTCGAGGCTGGCGAGATCCAGCAACTCGAAAGCTACATTCGCACCCGGCACGCTTTGGCGAATCCGATCGACTGCCGCGCTGCCCTTCAACGGATTTCGACCCGCGATGATGACGTCGGCCCCTGCCCGGGCCAATGCCAATGCGTCCTGGAATCCAAGACCGCCAGTACCGGTGACTACCGCTGTACGGCCGCGTTGGGATGGGATGTCGGAAACGGTCCAAGTGGCCATCAACCTTGCCTTGGTCAGGGATGAGAACGTAAGATGAGTGCAACTAATTTAGCACTGAGTGCAATTTTTACTGCACTTGATGCAGCTTTGCAATAGGCCATCCGGATGTCAGGAAATTCGTCCCCCGTGGGCGCAGCGGCCACAGAAGGTTTGCGGGAGCGCAAGCGCCGCGAAACTCGTCAGCGTATCGCCGAGGTCGGACAGCGCTTGTTCCTTGCCAATGGCTACGAAAATACGACGCTGGACGCCATCGCCGCGGAAGCGGGCATCTCGCGCCGCACCTTTTTCTCGTATTTCAAATCCAAGGACGACGTCATCCTGTTCTGGCAACAGGCAGGAGCCTCGAGTCTGTATGCCGAGTTGCTCAAGACGTCACCCGACGTATCGCCGCTCGATGCGGTTCGCGATGTGATGGTGAAGCATATCGAGGGCTATACGACCGAACAAATGATCGCCGTCGACAACCTCATGCGGTCAAGCGAAGCGCTGCGTGCCCGCAAGCAGACGCATTATGCGGAACAGGAGCAAGCGCTCTTCGAGACGTTGTGCGAGGTGTGGCGGCAACCCGAGCGCCGCACCTCGCTTCGAATGGTCGCCATGGTCTCCGTCGGGGCGATGAGATTGGCGCTTCAAGCATGGAGAGACCAGACTGGCCAACGAAAGCCGGTGGCCAAGTTCTTAAGGGATGCCTTCGACAGTTTACGCATGGAACTCTGATTGCATCGAGGGCCACTCGTCCCTGACAGCACCCATTCCATGTGTCCTAACGGGCGCGGCTACGGTCTCATCTGTCCCAATGAAACGCCTCGGTAGTCTCACGACGACCCAGCAAGAACGCATCGGCCACCAGTCGCAGCGGCGTCGTATCCACATCGGAACTGCGCGAACGGATCAGCGAGGCGAAACGCGAATACATCCCCGCATATTCCCGGTCTTCCCCGCGCACCTCCTGTCCAGGCAGGCTGAGCACGGCGCCACCTTTAGCTAGCGTCAACCGACCTTGATCGGTCTCGACCACGATGTCCCAACTCTGCGGACCGGTCTGGCGCCAGTCCAGATCCATCGACATCGGGACATCGTCCCCGTCGATGAACCGCAGGTCGGCCGCGATGGGCGCCGCGCGGTTGGCGGGAATCGACAAGGTCGCGGATCGAAGGATGAACGCCCGGGGAAGTATGTACGTGGCGATCGACAATGCGTTGATCCCCGGATCGAAGACGCCCAGCCCGCCGGCTTCCCATATCCACTCTTGCCCCGGGTGCCAAACGCGAACATCTTCCCGCCAACGGATGGAAACGCTCTCTATCCGCCGCTCGGCGAGCCAGGCGCGCGCAGGTTCCACGCCGGCGGCATATCGGGAATGCCAGCCCGCGAACAAGGTCAGGCCGCCAGCATCCGCTCGCTGTGAGAGTGCCGCGACTTCGGTCAATGTCGCGCCCGGCGGCTTCTCGAGGAAGACATGGACGTTGTTCTTCAGGGCCTTCCTGGCCAGCGTATAGCGAACCTGCGGCGGCGTGCAGAGGACGACCGCATCCACGGCGACGTCACCCTGGAACAACGCATCGAGGCTGTCGAAGCAAGGAACGCCTTCAACGCCCGACACCGCGGGATCGACCACTGCCGCAAGATGGAAGTCATCGTCGTTCGCGATCGCGGGGAGGTGCTGGTCGCGGGCGATCTTGCCCAGGCCGACCACCGCGATGCGGATAGGGGCCACCGTCAAAGTGCCTTGACCGTGACGGCCTGCGCGGGTGCCTGCGCGAGCGCGTTACGCAGCGGCAAGGCGAACGGCGCGGCTTCTATCTCGAACACGTCGCCAAGCTGGGTAGCCACGCCATCGGAGAACGACAACGTGGCCGTACCGAAGAAATGCACGTGGATATCGCCCGGCTGCCGGAACAGCTCGTACTTGAAATGATGCGCCTCGAGATTCGCGAAGCTATGCGACATGTTCTCTTGCCCGGAGAGGAATGGCTTTTCCCACACGACCGCACCGTTTCGATAGATGCGGCTCTTGCCCTCGATTTCAGCAGGAAGCGGGCCGACGAGCAATTCGGCACCCAGGGCCGCCTGGCGCAATTTCGAATGCGCGAGCCAGAGGTAGTTGTGCCGTTCCGTGATGTGGTCGCTGAACTCGTTCGCGAGGCAAACGCCGAGACGAAACGGCGTGCCGTCGTCGCCGATGAGGTAGATGCCCGCGAGTTCCGGCTCCTCTCCGCCATCCTTCGCGAATGCGGGCGATGTGAGCGGCGTGCCCGGCCCGACCAGGCCATGGCCGTTGCCCTTGTAGAACCATTCCGGCTGGCTGCCGACCTCCCCTTCCGCGGGTTTGCCGCCCGCGACACCTTCGAGGAAGATTCGCATCGAATCCGTCTGCTTCTCGGCGGCGGCCGCCTCACGGTGCATCTTGTCCCGCCCTTCCGCGGAACCCAGGTGGGTGAGGCCCGTGCCGGTCATGAAGAGATGCGCCGGGTCCGGGTGATCGATCGGAGCGAGCAAGCGGCCCGCGGCCAACTCCTCGACGATATCCACCGGCTTCCCGGCACCGCATGCGGCGATCGCGCCCGCGAGGTCGGTGCCCATCGCGATGGCCTTGCCCGCGAGTGCCCGAACGCTATCGACGCCAGGCACGAAGGCGGCGGCATCGCCCCGCGCGGCGATCACCGAGCGCACGCCGTCCGCGGCACGATGTTGCAGGAGACGCAAAGTCATGAAGTCTCTCTCTCTTCTCGGAAGACGGGATTCAGGCGGCCGGTATACCGTTGACGAGCCGCGGCAGGCCAGCGTCGTCGCGCAGCACGGCGGGCAACAAGGCCGGCGGGAAGTTCTGGTACGACACCGGGCGCAGGAACCGATCGATGGCGAGGCTGCCGACCGATGTCGAACGCCCGTCGGACGTCGCGGGGAACGGTCCGCCGTGCACCATGGCGTGGGTGACTTCGACGCCGGTCGGCCAGCCGTTGACGACGATGCGTCCGCACTTGCGTTCCAGCAGCGGGACCAGCCGGGCCGCCAATGCGGTATCGCCATCGTCCATCTGCAACGTCATCGTCAGCTGCCCCTCGCATGCCGCGACGACTGCGCGAAGTTCGGTTTCGTCGGCACAGCGAACCAGCAGGGACGAGGCACCGAAGACTTCGTGCGCGAGCGCCTTGTCGGCGAGGAACGCCTTGCCGCTGGTGGAGAAGAACGCAGCGCGCCCGGCGCTCGCGCTTTCGGTAGCCGGGCCTTGTGCCAGGGCCGTCACCTCGCTGTGTTTACGAAGCGCCTCGACCGATGTCTCGTACGCATGGTGGATCGCGGGCGTCAGCATGGTTTGCGGAGGTGCCTCGGACACCACGCGGCTGGCGGCCGACACGAACGCGTCCAGGCCTTCCCCTTCGATCGCCAGGAGCAAGCCGGGGTTGGTACAGAACTGTCCGGCGCCCATCGTCAACGAACCGACGAAGGCGGTGCCCATGGCTTCCCCGCGTGCACGCAGCGCCTCCGGCAATAGCAGTACCGGATTGACGCTCGACATCTCCGCGAACACAGGGATGGGGATCTCCCGTGCCTGTGCCAGTTTGACGAGCGCCAGGCCGCCGGCACGCGAGCCGGTGAATCCCACCGCGGCGATCGCCGGATCGGTGACCAAGGCCACTCCCAGTTCGATCCCCGGGCCGGTGAGGTTCGCGAATACGCCGGACGGGAGGCCGCTCGCCTTCACGGCCTTGTGGATGGCATCCGCGACCAAGGCTCCCGTGGCGGGATGCGCGGGATGACCCTTGACGACGACGGGACAGCCTGCGGCGAGCGCCGATGCCGTATCGCCACCGGCCGTGGAAAACGCCAACGGGAAATTCGACGCACCGAACACGGCGACCGGCCCCAGGGGAATCCTGCGCAGCCGCAAATCGGCACGCGCGGACGGTGTCTCCCCAGCGGGGACGGGGTCGACGCGCAGCCCCATCCAGTCGCCGCGCCTGAGCACGCCGGCGAACAACCTCAGTTGGCCGACCGTGCGGCCGCGCTCGCCCTCCAGGCGCGCGCGCGGCAATCCGCTTTCGCGCATGGCGGTGACGATGAGCTCGTCACCCAGGGCGAGGATTTCCTCGCCGATGCGTTCCAGGAACGCCGCCCGGTCACCGGCATCTGTCGTACGATAAACATCGAAGGCCGCCTCGGCGGCCGCACAGGCGGACCTGACCTCGGCCATACCGTCCGGCGTGAACGCAGGGCCGAAAGGCTGCCCGGTCGCCGCTTCCACCGAGCGGAAAGTACTCTGCATCCCGCCTGTCTTCTCATCGTTCGACATGTGCTGCGCCACGATAATTACTCAGACAATTAGGTTAAGGCGGTTATGCTGGTTTTGCAATGCCAAGCGGTCGATGGCCAGGAAGGAATGAGCACGTGAGCAAGACGACGACGCCGACAGTACCGATCGAACGCGAACGCCAGCCGCGCGGTACCGGTCGACGCCTGTACGGCGCCATCGCGAACAAGCTGGGCGCCGCGATTCTCTCCGGTGAATACCAGCCGGGCGACGTACTCTCCGGCGAAGTGGTTTTTTCCGAGCAGCTGGACGTTTCGCGAACGGCCTACCGCGAGGCGATCCAGGCACTGGCTGCCAAAGGCCTGGTCGAAAGCCGGCCAAAGGCCGGTACGCGCGTGTTGCCCCGGAGCCGCTGGAACCTGCTCGATCCCGAGGTGTTGGGTTGGGCATTCACCGGGCAGCCCGACATCGGCTTCATTCGAAGCCTGTTCGAACTCCGCGCCATCGTGGAGCCCGCCGCCGCCGCACTGGCCGCGGAGCGACGCGACAACGAGGCACTCAAGACCATGCGCGACGCCCTGGCCCGCATGACCCGCCATACCCTCGCCACCGAGGCCGGCCGCACGGCCGACCGTGACTTCCACAGCGCGATCCTGCATGCCACCGGCAACGATGCGCTCATCGTGTTGAATGCGAGTATCTGTGCCGCCGTCAGCTGGACGACACAGTTCAAGCAACGCCAGCGCACCCTGCCCCGCAATCCCATCCCGGACCATCGCCGGGTGCTCGTCGCCATCGCCGATCGCGACCCGGCCGCCGCCAGCGAAGCGATGCGCGTACTCGTGGAACTGGCGCTGGAAGACACGCGGCAGGCGATGCAACCGTAAGCCGCACCGCTGACCGCCCGCCTCAGCGGGGCCTAGCGACCTCCGACGCGGCGCTTGTTGTAGACGTCGAACGCGACGGCCGCCAACAGCACCAGCCCCTTGATCAGCGACTGGTATTCCGTGCCGACGCCGAGGATCGACATGCCGTTGTTGAGCAGGCCGATGATGAGGCCACCGATGATCGCGCCGGTCACCGTGCCGATACCGCCGGTCACGGCGGCGCCACCGATGAACACGGCGGCGATCGCGTCGAGTTCGAAACCCGTGCCGGCGCTCGGGCTCGCCAGGTTCAGCTGGGCGGTGAAGACCAGCCCGGCGAGCGCGGAGATGACTCCCATGTTCACGAACAGCAGGAAGGTGACGCGCTTGGTTTTCACGCCCGAAAGGGCCGCCGCGTTGAGGTTGCCACCGATCGCGTAGACATGGCGCCCGAAAACCGACCGCGCCATGATCGCCGCATACGCGACGATCAGCACGCCCAGGATCACCAGGACAATCGGCGTGCCGTTATAGCTGGCCAGCAGGAACGCCATGCAACCGATCAGGAAGACCGAGAAGGCCAGCTTGAGGATGAAATACCAGAGCGGCTCGGACTCCAGTCCGTAGGTATGCCGCACCATCCGCTGACGCAACGAGCCATAGAGCAGCACGAGCGCCGCGACAGCCCCCAGGATGAGCGTGAGTGGCTCGTATCCGCTGGTGCCGAACGCCGGCAGGAACCCGGAACCCATCCGGCGGAACGCTTCCGGGAAGGGCGAAATCTGCTGGTTTTGCAGCGCGATCTGCGCGGCTCCGCGAAACAGCAACATGCCCGCCAACGTGACGATAAACGCGGGAATCCTGAAATAGGCGATCCAGAAACCCTGCCATGCGCCGACGACGCCACCGATGACCAGGCAGAGCACGATCGCCGCCGGCCAGGGGATGTGCCACTGCGTGATCATGACGCCGGCCATCGCCCCCACGAAGGCCACGAGCGAACCGACCGACAGGTCGATGTGGCCCGCGATGATCACCATGACCATGCCGATGGCAAGGATCAGGATGTAGCTGTTCTGGATGACCAGGTTCGATACGTTGATCGGCCGGAGCGTGATGCCACCGGTCGCGAACTGGAAGAACAGCACGATCACGATCAGCGCACTGAACAGGCCGACCTGGCGAAGCTGTCCCGCCAGGTATTTCAGCGCGGTCTTCGTCGCACTGGGCGGTGGCGTCAATTCATTGGAGGTTGTCACTGGCGCCCCGCTCCCGTTCTCTTGTCATGTGCTGCATAAGGATTTCGGCGGTCGCTTCGGATCGCGGGATATCCGCCGTGATACGGCCCTCGGCGAGGGTGTAGATACGATCGCAGACGCCCAGGAGTTCGGGGAGTTCCGACGAGATCATGATGATGCCTTTGCCCTCGTCGGCGAGCCGGTTGATGATGGCGTAGATCTCGTACTTGGCGCCCACGTCGATGCCACGGGTCGGCTCATCGAGGATCAGCACATCCGGGTCGGCATACATCCACTTGGACAACACGACCTTCTGCTGGTTACCGCCCGACAATTTCCCGGTGATCGAGGACACGCTGGGCGCCTTGATCTTGAGCGACTTGAGGTACTCGCCCGCCACGGTGGCCTCTTTATGCCCATCGACGAAACCGAACAGGCCCGCGAGCTTGCCCAGGGCCGAGCCCGATGTATTGCGGGTGATGTCGTCGATGAGGTTCAACCCATAGCGCTTGCGATCTTCCGTGGCATACGCCACGCCGTTCCTGATCGCCTTCGGCACGGTGCTCATGTCGATCTCGACACCGCGCTTGAACACCTTGCCGCTGATCTTCACGCCGTAGCTCTTCCCGAACACGCTCATCGCGAGCTCGGTCCGTCCTGCCCCCATCAACCCGGCGATGCCGACGATTTCTCCCGCCCGCACGCGGAGGCTGGCGTCGGTGATGATCTGCCGGGTGACGTCGATCGGGTGAAAGACGTTCCAGTTCTCGATGCGTAGAAGCTCTTCGCCGATGTTCGGCGTGTGCTCCGGATACCGGCTTTCCAGTTCGCGCCCGACCATGCCCTTGATGATCCGTTCTTCGGAGACGTGGTCCGCCTGCATGTCGAGCGTCTCGATCGTACGGCCGTCGCGGATGATCGTCACTTCGTTGGCGATCGCCTCGATCTCGTTGAGCTTGTGGCTGATGATGATCGAGGTGATGCCCTGCGCCTGGAGCTGCTTGATCAACCCGAGCAGGTGCGCCGAATCGGCATCGTTCAGGGCCGCGGTGGGCTCATCGAGAATGAGCAACTTCACCCGTTTGGACAAGGCCTTCGCGATTTCCACCAGCTGCTGCTGGCCGACGCCGAGGTCGGTGATCTTGGTGACCGGGTTGTTCTTCAGCCCTACCCGCTCGAGCAGCTTCGCGGCTTCCAGGTTGGTCTTGTTCCAGTCGATCCACCCACGCGTCTGCTGCTCGTTGCCGAGGAAGATGTTCTCGGCGATGGAAAGATACGGGCTGAGCGCAAGCTCCTGATGGATGATGACGATACCGGCCGCTTCGGAATCGTTGATGCTCCTGAAGTCGACCGGCTGGCCCTCGAAGACGATCTGTCCGTCGAACGTCCCAGCGGGATATACCCCGCTGAGAACCTTCATGAGCGTCGACTTGCCGGCACCGTTCTCGCCACAGATGGCGTGGACATGGCCACGCTTCACTCCCAGCGACACATCCTGCAATGCCTTGACACCTGGAAACGCCTTCGTGATGCCCCGCATCTCGAGAATATGATCGGTCACGTGCCCTCCAGCGCGTCTTACTGCAGCTGCGCCGGGGTGTAGTAACCGCTATCGACAAGCACTTCCTTATAGTTCGCCTTGGTGACCACGGTCGGCTGGAACAGGTAGGTCGGGACGACCACGACCTTGTTGTTGTACGTCTTGTCGTCGTTCGTTTCCGGCTTCTTGCCGGTCAGCAGGTCGTTGGTCATCACGGCCGCCTGGTCGGCGAGCTTGCGCGTGTCCTTGTAGATCGTGGAGTACTGCTGGCCCGCGATGATCGACTTGACCGAGGCCGCCTCCGCATCCTGCCCGGTGATGATCGGCAGCGGTTTCGCGGCGCCGCCGTAGCCCGCACCCTGCAAGGCGGAGATGATGCCGATCGACATGCCGTCGTACGGAGAGAGCACGCCATCGACATTGGCGCCGTCCGAATAGGACTTGGCGACCAGGTTCTGCATGCGCGCCTTCGCCGTCGCCGGATCCCACTGCAGGGTGGCCACCTGGGTGAAGCCGGTCTGGCCGCTCTTGATGACGATGGAGCCGTCGTCGATGTACGGCTTGAGCGTGTCCATCGCGCCGTTGTAGAAGAACGTGGCGTTGTTGTCGTCGGGGCTACCGGCGAACAGCTCGACGTTCAACGGCCCCTTCTTGTCGGTCTTCTTGCCATTCGCATCGAGGAAGCCCAGGCCGGTAAGCAGGCTGTTGGCCTGGTCGACGCCGACCTTATAGTTGTCGAACGACACGTAGTAATCGACGTTCTTGCTACCGGTAAGGAGGCGGTCGTAGGAAATGACCTTGATGCCGGCTTTTGCCGCGGCATCGAGCTGGTCGCTGAGCGAGCCACCGTCGATCGACGCGATGACCAGCACCTTGGCACCCTTGGTGATCATGTTGCTGACCTGGAGCACCTGCTGCGGGATCTTGTTGTCGGCGTACTCGAGATCGACCTTGTAGCCGAGCTTCTCCAGATCCTCCTTGACGGCGTTGCCATCCTTGATCCAGCGCTCGGAGACCTTGGTGGGCATGGCGACACCGACCAGGGCGCCCTTGTTGTCCGATGACGAGGCGGCGGTGTCGCCGTTGCCACGCCCGCCGGAACAAGCCGCGAGCGAGAAGGCGAAGCCGACGGCCGCGAGGCCGATATACAGGTTGCGTGCGTTCACTTTGGAATACCTTTCGGTTGAGTGCTGGAAATTACCCGTCTTTCCGAAAACGTCTTTACCGCCGCGTATCTCATCGATTATCTTGTCTGAGTAATAGACTATCGGCGCACTGATCGCGCGTCAACGACCGCCGCTCGACTGTACCCCCAAGTGCCGAACGGCTTCCTGCCTGTCTCCAGAGAACTCCCGCTCGCCATGACACAGCCCCCCTCTCCGCTTCGTTCCCGCGCCTGGTTCGACAATCTCGAAAACATCGACATGACCGCGCTGTACCTGGAGCGGTATCTCAACTTCGGCCTGTCGCTGGAAGAGTTGCGCTCGGGCAAGCCGATCATCGGCATCGCCCAGACGGGCAGCGATCTTTCGCCATGCAACCGCCATCACGTCGTGCTTGCCGAACGCGTTCGTGAAGGTATTCGCGAAGCGGGCGGCATCGCGCTGGAGTTCCCGGTGCATCCGATCCAGGAAACAGGAAAGCGCCCCACCGCCGGCCTCGATCGCAACCTGGCGTACCTGTCCCTGGTCGAAGTGCTGCATGGTTATCCCATCGACGGCGTGGTGTTGACGATCGGTTGCGACAAGACCACGCCAGCCTGCCTCATGGCGGCGGCCACCGTGAACATCCCGGCCATCGCGCTTTCGGTCGGCCCCATGCTAAACGGCTGGCACAAGGGCGAACGCACCGGCTCGGGAACGATCGTCTGGAAAGCGCGCGAGTTGTTGGCTACCGGCGCCATCGACAAGGAAGGCTTCATCAAGCTGGTCGCCTCGTCCGCGCCATCGACAGGCTATTGCAACACGATGGGAACGGCGACGACGATGAACAGCCTGGCCGAAGCCCTCGGCATGCAGCTGCCGGGCGCCGCGGCGATCCCCGCGCCCTACCGCGACCGTCAGGAAGTCGCCTATTTCACCGGCAAGCGCATCGTCGAGATGGTCGCGGAAGATCTCAAACCCTCCGACATCCTCACCCGCGAAGCATTCCTCAATGCCATCGTGGTCAACTCGGCCATCGGCGGATCGACCAACGCGCCCATCCACCTCGCAGCCATCGCCCGTCACATGGGCGTGGAACTGACGATCGACGACTGGCAGACGCACGGCCACAAGGTGCCGTTGATGGTCAACCTGCAACCGGCCGGGGAATACCTCGGCGAGGACTTCTACCACGCCGGCGGCGTACCCGCGGTGGTGGGCGAGTTGCTCAGGCAGGGCCTGATCCACGAAGGCGCGATGACGGCCAACGGCAAGTCCATCGGTGAGAACTGCCGCGATGCGACCATCGAGGACGAGCGCGTCATCCGCCCGTTCACTCGTCCCCTGAAGGAAGATGCCGGATTCATCGTGTTGCGCGGCAACCTGTTCGACAGCGCCATCATGAAAACCAGCGTCATCAGCCCGGAGTTTCGCGAACGCTATCTCAGCCGTCCCGAGGACCCCGAAGCGTTCGAAGGCCCGGCGGTCGTCTTCGACGGCCCGGAGGATTATCACCACCGCATCGACGACCCCTCGCTCGGCATCACCACCGACACCTTGCTCTTCATGCGCGGCGCGGGCCCGGTGGGCTACCCGGGTTCCGCGGAAGTGGTAAACATGCGGCCGCCGGCCTATCTCATCCGCGAAGGCGTGCACGCGCTGCCTTGCATCGGTGACGGTCGCCAATCGGGCACCTCGGGTTCGCCCTCCATTCTCAACGCGAGCCCCGAGGCCGCGGTGATGGGGGGACTGGCGCTGATCCGCACCGGGGATCGCGTCCGCATCGACCTCGGCAGGGGCACGGCCAATGTATTGATCAGCGACGAGGAACTGGCCGAGCGCCGCCGAGCGCTGGCCGAAGCGGGCGGCTACCGCTATCCGGCATCGCAGACGCCGTGGCAGGAGATCCAGCGCAGCATCGTCGGACAGATGGAAACCGGCGCCATCCTCGAAGGTGCGGAGAAATACCAGCAGATCGCGCAGACGAAGGGGCTCCCGCGGGACAGTCACTGACCGGCCAGGCAAGCGCTAACCGGTCGACACGCCCTTGGTGTTCGGCCGGCTTCGCGAAGCTTCCACCAGATAAGCACGCGACATGACGGGCAGCTGCGCCCGTAGTATCGCCAGGGATGCAGGCGAGCCATCTTTCTCCAGTACGGCTTGCACCGTGCCGACGAGCATGGAACGCAATGCGAACGTCACGGTCTCGACGTCGTCGAACACGGCATCCGATGCCGTGGCGAGCAGCTGCGCGATGGCCCGATCGGTACGGCCGACCACATCGGCGATGAGGTCGGCCGTATCCAGTTCGGCGGCGACCACATACAAGGTCCGCGAGCCAGGAAGGTGGCGCAGTTTCGCATCGAGGTACGCGCGGCACAGGCCATCCGAGATCTCCCGCAGGGGCGCGCCCTCGTATCGCACGCATGCCTCCTGCATGGCGATCACCACATCGCCAAGGTACTGATCGAGCACCGCGTACAGCAAGGCCTGCTTGTGCGGGAAATACTGGTACATCGTGCCCACGGAGACCCCGGCCCGCTGCGCCACGCGCGTGGTCGTGAGCCGGGCGATGCCATCGGATAGCAAAACCTGAAACGTCGCCTCGAAAATCGCCGCCACGGTCGCCGTCGAGCGGGCCTGGCGCGGGGATTTACGGGGCTTCAGGGACTCGGAAGGCACGACGGTCATATGCGAATGTAAAAACCGAAGGATGATTCATAAATTAACTCATAGCGCCAACCACCACTACTCCACAAGGAAACGCCATGAGTAACGCAGACCGTCGCATCTCCCTCGTCACCGGTGCCAACAAGGGCATCGGTCTTGAAGTCGCCCGCCAGCTTGGCAAGGCCGGTCATCGTGTCCTGCTCGGCGCACGAGACGAAACACGTGGCCGTGAAGCGGCGAAAACCCTTCAGGCCGAAGGCATCGACGTGCGCTTCGTGGCCGTGGATCTCACAAACCCCAACTCGCTGACGGCCGCCGCCGCCGACATCGAGGCCAACGAAGGCCGCGTCGACGTCCTCGTCAACAACGCCGCCATCGCGTTGCAGAACGACGGCCTGCCGGGAACGGTCGACCTGGACGCCGTGCGCCGGACATTCGAAACCAACTTCTTCGGCACCGTCGCCGTTACACAGGCACTCTTGCCGCTGCTGAAGAAATCCACTTCCGGCCGCATCGTCAACGTCTCCAGCGGTCTCGGTTCCATCACCCTGAACAACGACCCGGCCTGGGAGTTCGCCGCGGTCAAGTTCCTTGGCTACAACGGCTCGAAGGCCGCACTGAATATGTTCACGGTGTTGCTGGCAGCCGAACTGAAGGAATACGGGATCAAGGTGAACGCCGCCGATCCCGGCTACACCGCCACCGACCTGAACGGCCATAGCGGCCACCAGACTATCCCTGAAGGTGCCGCTGAAGCCATCCGCCTCGCCCTGCTCCCGGACGACGGCCCGACCGGTGGGTTCTTCAACTCCGATGGTGCGGAACCCTGGTAATCAGAAGCTCAATCCCAATGGCTTGTCGCACTTATATTCCTGGTCGATCTTCGTCACGACATCGGATGAGATATGCCGCGCGATTCGTTCTTCCGGGCTGAGGCTTCTCCATACCTCGATGTCGATGCAATGACGATTGGTAACCCCAAATAGACGTTGCGTATTTCGCATCAATCCACCCACACCCTGATTCATCGGGTCGGTCAATTGAATGCCTGGCACGCGCCGTCGATCAGATCCAGGTACGCCACGAATGTTGCCCGAGCTTTCGGCGTTAAGCAATCGCTCCTGGAATCCTCCATCGCCGGTACCCGCTCCGTTGCGAGCGGGTTCGGCAGCCGGCGTTGGCTGGCGAGATACGGAAGATGCATTCGCAGCGACCGTGCCACCGAGTACTTGTTCATAACGCGTGGCCGGCTGATGAACCATTCCCATGGGAGACGCCTTTTCCGCGACGAGTTTGCCGCGTCGTAGATCCGTCAACGTCTTGATCGTGGCGGGTATCGACGCCAGGGCATGCGCAGGAAGCGCCATCCGTGGATATATGAATCGCAATTGCAGAGCTCCCGTGGTTCTTTCCGAAGCCGATAGTTCGTCGGGACGATTGACTCCGGGCCGAAGCAAAAGCATTAGCAAACCGAGATGGCAACTTATCGCCACGACCCATGCCGCGATTCGGCGCACCGATTCGTGCGAGGCATCCCATTTCAGCTTTTCTGCCATCACGGCCCGCCTCTCCACTTGGCAACATTTATGCCATTGGCCTGCACTGACCATTTCGCCACGAAGGATGGCAGGGCGTTACCGACAAGTCATGCCAGATCGGCGTCGCTTCGACCTGACTAGCCGTGGAAGGTTCCTTGGGGGGCGACGAATGAAGTTCGAAGCGTGGTCGAGCATGTAGAACTTCCATAGAGGAACCCGCGCCTTGGGCGGAACCAGCGTTCAAGCTCCTCGCAATGTGGCCGATATGAAGGATCTGTGCCGCCTTCATCCGACAAGTGGTACAGACCCTCTCCATATGCGACGAAGACGGAATGAACCAGATCGCAAAACGTGTACTGGGCGTGCTCGGAACCATTGGCGGCATCGCTGCCACCTATCACGTCGCAAAGATCACCGGTCAGTTCGATCGCGCCGAGCCGGCCGTCGCCATCGCCCGAGACAACTTACAGCCGGGTGAAACGTCCCATGTCTTCGTTGCCATCGATCCCCGTATCGATCAGCAGGACGTCGTCTATTTTCCTGTCCGCCTGATGGTCCGCAATGATGGCGACAAGCTGTTGAACAACCTCCTGCTTGGCCTCGCCTATGAAAAGCGTTCGAACTACACGGCAATCGATGTCGAATCGTTCATAACGGTTCATGGGGCGCAAACCCGGGACGGATCGGCGCATGAGCACAACTCCGACGAGACCACCGACTACTCCAATTTCACGCTCAAGACGCTTAATCCGAAAGACGAATTCACCTTTTCGGAAGGCGCACAGTTCTACCAGGACGTTTCACCAGCGTCATTCTTCGAAATGACCATGCTCAGATCCGAAGTCAAAGTGGCGCTGACGGCCGACAATGAAAAGCGCCTCGACTATACGGTCAGTTATCGTGGCGTTCGTGCATATGGCTGCGATGAACTCGTCAAGCGATACGAAATCCAGTACGCAAAGTATTCCGTCATATCCATGCGCGACAACGCCTCCTTCTTTTCATACCTGTGGCATCTTCTGCGAGACACCGACACCACGATCGATTACCTGATCTGCCCCAAGTACGAATCTACCGTGGTCGACGGCAAGACGTTCTGGATTCCCGTGAAAGACGACCGCGAAGTGATGCAGGTCTCGTTCAAGCCCTACCTCTGGTCGCTTCTGTTCGATCAATAAAGGCCCACGGCATCCCTGCCGTGGGCCTCGTCCTTGGGTGGTTTGTACCGGGCGATGCCGGCGGTGATATCAGGCGGCGTCGCTATGCAGTTGACGCACGGTTTCCGTGCCACGATTGATCTCGATGCGGCGAGGCTTCATGGCCTCGGGAATCTCGCGCTTCAGATCTATCGAGAGCAGGCCATTGGCAAGGCGCGCGCCGGTCACCCGCACATGCTCGGCCAGTTCGAATCGCCGGCTGAAGGCCCGGGTCGCGATCCCGCGATGCAGGTATTCGCCCTCGGCTTCGGCCTTGTGCTCACCGCTGACGATAAGCATGTTCGACTGGGTCGAGATGTTCAGCTCATCCTCCGTGAATCCCGCCACCGCCATGGTGATGCGATACGAATCTTCGTCGAGCTTGACGGAATCGAACGGCGGATAGTTGTCTCCCTGCTGCGAGCGCGAAGCGGATTCGAGCAGTTCGAACACGCGGTCGAAGCCGATGCTCGAACGCAGGAGCGGGGAATAATCGAGAAGAGTACGCATGGCCATATCCTCATGAATAAGCAACATGGATGGGTTCTCTTGCCCACCCTCCCGGGTGGACAGGCTGGCCCCGAAGCGGCCAGCGATGCGTAACTAGGGATGCCTCGCTCCATTTCAAGCCGGCACATTCAGAATTTGTTTAGCCATCCATACAGGCTGCTTCACCGATGTCGTCACACCCTTGATGATGAGGCCACGACGGCTTTAACGACCGGGTGGAATGCTGCCCGCGTCGTCGGCGGAACCTGTCGCAGGCGGCAATCACCTTTTCTTGTGGAGGACCCGAAAATGGCAAATTCCGGCAACACCAACCGCAACGCCCCCGGCAGGGGCGGCGACCAGGCAAGCCACGAGCAACACGTCAAGGCAGGCCAGCAATCGCACAAGAACACGGGCGGACAGCAGCAGTCGTCCGAAAGCTCCATGAGGGGCGGTTCGAGCGAACAGCACGCCAAGGCTGGCCAACAAAGCCACAAGAACCAGTAACCGTCTAAACCACGAAACGGAAGAAGGCGCGATCTCCGCGCCTTCTTCCTGCCCGGCCACCCCGCCTTCACGCGACGGCCTGAATGCTTCGGTCATTTCACCGGAGCAACGATATGAAGGACTCGTTCTTCAAGCGCAACGGGTTGAGCATCGTCGTCGGCCTGATGATGCTGGCGACGTGGGGCGCGCAGGCCATCACGGGCCATGCCGCGCATAACCAGGAACTGGGCGAGCATAGGCTTCCCGACATCGGCTTTGTCGCTTATTTGATGAGCGGCGACTTCTGGTCGGCCACCTGCGAGAACTGGGAGTCCGAGTTCCTCCAGATGGGCCTGTACGTACTGCTCACCGTCTGGCTGCGCCAGAAAGGGTCGGCCGAATCGCGTCCCATGGACGAGAAGGAAGAGGAAAACGAGCCAACTCCCGAACATCTGCAACCCAAGGCATGGCGCCGTGGCGGGATCGTGCGCTGGCTCTACGCCAACTCGCTATCCATCGCGTTCCTTTGCCTGTTCGCCATGAGCTTCGCGGGCCACCTGTTCGGCAGCTGGCGAAAATCCATCGACGAGGCACTGGCACACCACCAGCCGCCCGAGCGGTTGGCCGCCTATATCGTCGATCCCTCGTTCTGGTTCGAGTCTTTCCAGAACTGGCAAAGCGAATTCCTGGCGGTGTTCTCCCTCGTCGTCCTGTCGATCTTTCTTCGCCAGAAGGATTCGCCGCAGTCCAAACCCGTCGACGCACCCAATAGCCGGACAGGAAGTTGACCTGCTAGTAGCGCGCACATGGAACCCATTATGAGGCCGGCAACATCTTTCGATAGGCGGCGCTAATCGAGCATTATCCTGCGACGTGAAATCTACGTGATAGTCTCTTAGATATCAGAGATTTAAATCGTTCATATCGCTTCTTCCGCAATTGCATACGCCCATTCACATCGCAAGTATTGACGACTTCTGAACGATAGTTTTATGTTCGGGCTGCCGTTGACGGGCGACCGAACGGCTTTGGCTTGTTTTCCATCGTTTGAAACATTCGGAAAGAATTTCGAATAGCGAATGGAAATGCTTTCCGAGTGAGACCTTCGGCAACCGCCGATGCGTTACTTGTGGCCCGCTGGGGGCCAACTCTGGGGAGAGCAGTAAATGAATTCACGTGACCTACGGCAGGCGCAAGTCCTGCGTCGTTCCGCACTGGCCTTGGCCCTTGCGGTTGGCCTCGGCGGCACGGGTGCCGTCCTCGCTCAGGCCACCACGGGCGCGATCTTCGGCCAGGCCAGTCCAGGCAGCACGATCCAGGTATCCGGCACGACCGGTGTGACCCGCGAGGTCACGGTCGGTACCGACGGCCGGTACCGCATCGGTAATCTTCCGCTAGGCAGCTATACGGTCAACGTCATGCAGAACGGCCAGGTGGTCGATTCCCGCAAGAACGTCGGCCTGACCGTGGGTGCGGGATCGGAAGTCTCGTTCACCGGGGCTCCCACCGCCACCGGCGCCCAGGCGCTGGAATCGGTCACCGTGACAGCGAATGCGCTACCGCCGATCGATGTCTCCGCGGTGGATTCGCGCACGGTGATCACCTCCGAGCAACTCGCCCGCCTGCCGCTCGGCCGCAACGCGGAAGCCATCGCCCTGCTCGCTCCGGGCGTGAATCCAGGCGCGGGCTTCTTCGGGCGGACCGTCTCGTTCGGTGGCTCGGGCGTATCCGAGAACGCTTACTACATCAACGGCTACAACACGGCCGATCCGCTGCGTAACCTGGGTGGCGTGGGCCTTCCCTATGGCGCCATCGACCAGCAGGAGATCTATACCGGCGGCTACAGCGCGATGTATGGACGCTCCGAAGGCGGCGTGATCAGCCAGGTCGGCAAGCGCGGCACGAACGAATGGCATTTCGGCGCGCAGATCCTGTGGGAGCCGAAGTTCGCTCGCTCGCAGCTGGGCAACCAGTACTTCCCAAGTGCGAACCTGCCCGCGGGCTACGAGTACTCCGACCCCTCGCTGGCCGGCCAGCTCTACCGCAATCGCGTAGGCGACAACCAATGGACACGCACGGTCAGCGCGTACGCCGGCGGTCCGCTGATCAAGGATAAGCTGTACCTGTTCGTCGCCGCGGAAACGGAGAAAACGGAAGGTACCAATACCAATCCCTTTACCACGGCACCAAACGCGACCAACCACTACAAGTGGGATTTGCCGAAGTACTACGCGAAGCTGGACTGGAACATCAACGACAGCAACATCCTCGAACTGACCGGGATCAACTCGGCGGACGAACGCAGCGGCAAGTATTCCACCTTCGACTACGACACACGCGAACACCTGGGCTTCCAGGGACGCTACCCCGACAGCACGAAGACGTCGTCGACCTACGGCATCGCCAAGTACACCAGCTACATCACCGACGACCTGACGTTCTCGGCGACTTACGGAAAGAGCAAGACAACCGACGTCCAGCGCAATCCGGGCGACCTGGGCCTGCCCTTCATCAGCCGTCCGGACCTCCAGGATCCGGCGATCACCGGCGGACAGTCTTTCACCAACACCACGGCCACCACGCAGAAGATCGCGCCGGGCGCGAACAGCAAGACCCACGGCCTGCGTGCCGACCTGGAATGGCAAGTCGGAGATCACCGCGTGACCGGCGGTATCGACAACATGAAGTACACCGCGCAGGACGAAGGCGTGACGACCACGGGCCCGGGCTATTTCTGGGCCTACGGTCACGTGAACGATCCCACCGTCCCACTCGTCCCGGGCCTGGGCGTCGGCCCGACCGGCGGTGACGGCTATTACGCCCGTCGCACGATCTTCATCACGACCACGAGCATGGAAGTCGATCAGAAGGCTTATTACCTGGAAGACAAGTGGCAGATCACCGACAAGTTCCTGTTCACCATCGGTGTGCGCAACGACCGGTTCAAGAACTACAACGACCAGGGTCGCACCTACGTCAACAGCGGAAACCAGTGGGCGCCACGATTGGGCGCTTCATGGGATGTCTTCGGCGACTCCTCGCTGAAGATCTACGGCAACCTCGGCCGTTATTACCTCGCGCTACCGAACAGCGTCGCTATTCGAGGCGCCTCGGCCTCGACCTTTACCAACGAGTACTTCACGTATACCGGCATCGATCCGAACGGCGAACCGACCGGCCTGAGCCCGATCGGTCCCGGCCCGGTATCCTCGAACGGCGAGTACGGTCAGCCCAATGATCCGAAGTCGATCACCGCGACCGACCTCAAGTCGCAGTACCAGGATGAAGCCATCCTCGGCTTCGACAAGACACTGGGTCCCGACTGGGTCACCGGCGCCAAGGTCATGGTCCGCAAGCTGCGTGCGGCGATCGACGATGTCTGCGACACCGCACGGATCGCCGACAAGCTGGCGGCGACCGGCATCGATCCGGACAGCGTCACCATCCCGGGGTGCGTGATCTTCAATCCTGGCCGCTCGAACGAGTTCAGCCTGGCCAACGTCGACGGCAGTGGCCGTACCAAGGTGAAGATGTCCAAGGACGACTGGGGCTTCACCACCGGTGCCAAGCGCAAGTACTACTCACTGGACCTGTACCTGGAACATCCGTTCGATGGCAAGTGGTTCGGCCGCGCCATTTACACCTTCTCGAAGAGCTACGGCAACACGGAAGGCCAGGTGAAGTCGGATATCGGCCAGAACGACATTTCGAAGACGCAGGATTGGGACGCCGCCGCGCTGATGGTGCATAGCAATGGCCTGCTGGCCAACGATCGCAAACACCAGTTCAAGGCCTACGGCTCCTACCAGGTGACCCCGGAATGGCTGCTTTCCGGTTCACTGCGCCTCACCTCCGGCGCGCCGAAGTCCTGTCTCGGCTTCTTCGGCCCGAACGACGACGACCCGATCAGCTACGGCTCGTCGTACCACTCCTGCGCGGGCAAGCTCTATGCACCGGGCGAGCAGCGCATGCCCTGGTTCAAGCAGCTCGATCTGTCGGTCGAATACCGCCCGGCGTTCGCCGACCACAAGCTGGCCTTCGGCCTGCAGGTCTTCAACGTCACCAACGAGCGCAAGCCGCTCCTCAACGACTATGTCTACGAGGACGATCGCTTCACGGTGTCGAACACCTACGGTGCGGGGCTGTACTACCAGACGCCTCGTTATGCCCGCCTGACCGCGAGCTACGATTTCTGAGCTGGGGAATCATTACGGCATCACAACAAAAACCGGGCCAGGGAGGGCCCCTCATTGCAAACTCCCCTCGCCGCCGTGCACAACGGTGGCGTTTTTTTTAAGGACCGATATATGCGTTCGTTCGGCAAAGCGTACGTCCCCCGTTCCGTCCTGGCGCTCTTCCTCTTCCTGCCCTTGTGCGCATCCGCGCAGCACAAGGCGGGTGACATCATCGTCGAGCGGCACACGATACATGACGAGAAGGGCCAGTCCCGGGACTACGAAATCGGCACGCTTTACGTGCCGGAGAACAGGCACAAGCCGGACAGCCGGCTCATCGGTGTCGGCTTCGCCAGGATCAAGGGACCGGCGTCGACGCGTCCGGGCACGCCTCCTGTCTTCTGGCTTCCTGGCGGACCGGGACTGACCGTGCTCGGTGCATTTACCGATACGGACGCATCGTCGAAATCCCGGCTGCGCTCATGGCTCGCCTTCGGCCAGGTCGGCGACCTCGTCGTCATCGAACAGCGTGGCTATACCACCCGCGGCGACATGCTGACCATTGCCTCGAAACCCCTGCCCGACGATCGCCCCGGCTCCGTGCGCGACGACGTGGCCGCCATGCGGGAAGATGCCAAGGCCGCCATCGCGGCCTATCCGGACAAGGATCTCTCCGGCTACGACATCGGCGAGTTCGCCAGCGATATCGACGACCTCCGTCGTGCGCTCGGCTATCAAAAGATCAGCCTCTTCGGCGGCAGCTTCGGTTCGCAATGGGCGCTGGCGGTCATGCGGCTGCATCCGGGCATCGTCAGCCGCGCCGTGATCGCCAGCGTGGAACCCTTGAACAATGGTTATGACATGCCTTCGCATGTCTATGCCTCGCTGCAACGCATCGCCTACGATGCCGATCGCGCGCCATCGCTGGCACCCTACCTTCCGCAGGGTGGCCTCATGGCGGCCGTGAAGGCGCTTCACGAGCGCTTCGCCGCGGCCCCCGTCACGGTCACGTTCAAGGAGGACAATGGCGCGACGCGGCGCATCGTGCTTGGCGAGGGCGATCTCCAGCAGGCCCTCCTGTCGCACACGCAGGAAAGCGCGGAATGGCCGGCCTTCATCCTTTCGCTGTATCACCGGCATTACGAGGCATGGGCGCGCGAGGTCGCCGGCGAGCGCAAACCGGACCCAAGGATCCTGATAGGACCGCTGGCGGATAGCAGCCTCGGCGTCAGCGCCGAGCGCGAGCACCTCCTGCGCACCGATCCCGCGCTGGACATGTTGGGAACGTGGAATTTCGAGGGAAATATCGCTTCGGCCGCCGACTGGCCGACTGCGGACATGGGCGACGGGGTACGCAAACCCATCGTGTCCGACATACCCGTGGTTTTCATCCACGGCGACTGGGACACCTCGACGCCGGTCGAGAATACCCTGGGCCTGCTTCCCTATTTCCCGAAGGGCCATGCCATCCTGGTCCACCGGGGATCGCACGACGGCGCGTTCTATCAACTGCGGAACGAACCGGCGGCGAAGCAAGCCGTGTATGGGTTCCTCGCCACCGGGGAAACATCGGGACTGCCCGTCGAGGTCACGCTTCCGGTTCCGGACTTCGAGGTACCTTCCTTCGCGCCGCCGACACCGGCCTCGGCGCCGCCGGCGCGGTCTTCCTGAGCGTAGCCGTCCGCCTTCGTGTCCGGAACGATCAGGTCGGGCTCTGCCGGTCGTTCTCGGCCTCGATCTGCTGCAGGTCGAGGTCGCGTTCCATGTAGTGCAGCAATTCGTCGTGGATCTGGCCGGAGCGATGCAGGCGCAGGAGTTCGGTGCGACCCGCAGCGATGGCCGCCAGCACCACGTCGTAATGCGCGGCGCGGCCTCCTTCGTTCGCATGCGGGGCCTTGCTGTAGCGTTCGGCGACCGTCACGCGATAGGTGTACTGCTCCAGCAGGCGGGGATGGATCAAGCGCCCTTCGTCATCGTAGGCACGCGCCTTCACCGCCGCGAGTTGGGCGGAATCGATGAATACGGAAGCCTGTGCTTCCGTCAGGTGCGCGCTTTCCGCCTTCTCGCCGGCATCGAGCCGAAGCCAGCGGATGACCGGCGCGATCGTCCCACCCTGCACCACCACCGTGACCAGGATCACGGCGAAGGCCGCCGCGATGGTCAGGTCGCGCCCAGGCACGGCTTCGGGCAGCGACAAGGCGATCGCCAGCGTCACCACGCCACGCATGCCCGCCCAACTGAGCAGGAACGAGGCCTTCGCCGACGCCGGCACGGGCTTGCGTCCCACCATGCGCGCCAGCGGAACGCGCAGGTACTCGGTGACGTAGATCCAGAGAAAGCGCGACAGGATGACCGCGGCGAGCACGGCGAGGATGGGCATGCCCAAGGTCGACAACGCCTCGCCGACGCCGCCCATGCGCGCGACGACACCACGCAGCGAGAATCCGATCAGGATGAAGACCAGCGCCTCGAGCAGGAAGATCATCACTTCCCAGAAGGCGAAGCTGTTGACCCGCACGCGCGCCGAGAAGACGTCGTGCTGGTACCACCCGAAGATGATGCCGCAGCTGACCACCGACATCACGCCGGACACATGCAAGGATTCGCCACCGATGTACGCGGCCCAGGGTGACAGGCAGGCGGCCGTGATGGCGAGGAAGAGGTGGTCGATCCGGCGCAGCACGAAGATCAGGGCGAAACCCAGTGCCACGCCCACGACGATGCCGCCCAGCGCCAGCGCGGCAAAACTGAGCACCGCTTCATGCGTGCTGAAAGCGCCGGTGAGCGCGGCCGCCGTGGCGAAGCGGAACAGCACGAGGCCCGTCGCATCGTTGAGCAGGCTCTCCCCTTCGAGAAGAACCATCAGCCTGCGCGGCAGGCGTACCTTGCCCAGCACCGCCTTCGCCGCCACGGCGTCGGGTGGCGACACCACGGCACCGAGCGCGAAGCATGCCGCCCACGGCAAGGAAGGCAGCATCCAGTGAACGGTGACGCCCACCGCGAACGTGGTGAATACCACGGCGCCTATCGCCAGCCAGAGGATGCCGCCGAGGTATCTGCGGAACTCCGACCACACCGTATAGAAGGCGCCGTCCATGAGCAGCGGAGGCAGGAAGATCGTCAGCACCAGCTCCGGATCGAAGCTCACCTCCGGGATACCGGGCAGGAAGGCGATGCCGATGCCACCGGCCAGCAAGGCCGCCGCGGAAGGCAGGCGCAGGCGGCGCGCGATCAACTCCAGCACGAGGATCGCGACGAGAAGGATCAGTACGAACTTGAATGTTTCGGTCGAGGCCATGCGCCCTCCAGGCATATCGGAGGCAATCTTATCCGTATCGCCTGGCCCGCCGATTGGACCGGTTGTACGCCTACCCCTGCCGGAAGTCATGCATTTACCTGCCGGGGACATTTTGCCAGACTCGATGAACCGTCCCTGAAAAACAGGCCTGCCTGATGCGACCGATGCGCCCTGCCCTCCACCACGTCAGGACCGCGTTGTCGGTCGGCGTGGCTTCCGTTTGCCTCGCCCTCGTGGCAGGCCCCGTCGCCGCGCAGCAGACCGTGCTGACCCCCGAGCAGAAGGCGACCATCGCCAAGCGCAACGACATCGAGCGGCAACTCGAAGCCATCGCCGTGGTCGACCGCAAGGTGATGGTGAAGATGCGCGACGGCAAGCGCATGGCGGCCGACGTGTACCGGCCCAAGGATGCCTCGGGCAAGGTGCCCACCATCTTCGTGCGCACGCCGTACAACTTCAATTTCTGGGACGTGAAGCTCGGTGCGCCGCGTGACATGAGCCGGCAGCTCGCGGCGGTGAAGCGTGGCTATGCCTATGTCGACATGAACGAGCGCGGCCACTATTTCTCCGAGGGCAACTACGAAATCCTCGGTGCGCCGCTCAGCGACGGCGTCGACGCCATTCGCTGGATGACCTCCCAGCCCTGGTCGAACGGCAAGGTGGGCACCACCGGATGCTCGTCCACCGCCGAGTGGCAGATGGCCGTCGTCGCGCAGAACGAGCCGGGTCTCGCCACGTTCAACGTACAGGGCTTCGGTGCCGGCGTGGGTCGCGTCGGCCCCTATTACGAGCAGGGCAACTGGTACCGCGGTGGCGCCGTGCAGATGCTCTTCATCGATTGGCTCTACAAGGAACAGAACCAGGTGCGGCCGATGTTCCCGGCCAACCTGTCGCAGGCCGACCTCATCCGTGCCTCGAAGATGTTCGACCTCGATTCGCAGCCGCCGGAACCCGATTGGGACAAGGCGTTCTGGGTGCTGCCCGAGAAGGACATCATGAAGTCCGTCGACGGCCCCAAGGGCATCTTCGCCGACGCGATGGACGTACCGACGGGCGGCAACATGATCGCGCGCACGCCCAACAGCCCCGCCTGGCACAAGGGCGGCCTGTGGCACGACGACATGAAGATCGACAAGCCCGGCCTGTGGTTCATGAGCTGGTTCGACGTTTCCGTTTCGCCCAACCTCGCCGCCTACAACCACGTGCGCGCCACGGCGTCCAAGGAGGTCGCGGACCAGCAGTACGCGATCATCGCGCCGGTGCTGCACTGCGCCTATACGCGTGCGACCGAGCACACCGTCATCGGCGACCTCGACGTGGGCGACGCGCGCTTCGATTATGAAGGCCTGGTCTTCGGCTGGTTCGACAAGTTCCTCAAGGGCGTGGACAGCTCCATCGTCGACAAGCAGCCCAAGGTCATGTACTACGTGATGGGCGAGAACAAGTGGCGCGATTCGCCGACGTGGCCTCCCGCGGGCGCCACCACGCGCGAGCTCTTCCTCACCAGCGGCGGCAAGGCCAACACGCTGTATGGCGACGGCAAGCTGGTGGACGCGGCGGGCGGCACGGACCATCCCGACCAGTTCCTCTACGACCCGGCCAATCCGGTCACCACGCTCGGTGGCGGCGGGTGCTGCCAGGGCACGGCGGTGAAGTTCGGCTCGTTCGACCAGAACCCGCAGCTCGCCCGCAACGACATCCTCGTCTATGATTCGGAGCCCTTCAAGGAAGGCACCGAGGTGAGCGGACCGATCACGGTCACGCTGTACGTGTCGTCGGATGCGAAGGACACCGACTTCACCTTCAAGGTGATGGACGTCTATCCCGACGGACGCGCCTTCAACCTCACCGAGAACATCCAGCGCATGCGTTACCGCGAGGGATACGACAAGTCGCCGGTGTGGATGAAGGACGGCGAGGTCTACAAGGTGACCTTCCAGCCGATCGACACGAGCAACTTCTTCTTCGCCGGCCATAAGCTCCGGGTAGCCGTGTCGAGCAGCAACTTCCCGCGCTTCGACCGCAACCTCAACACGGGCGGCAACAACTACGACGAGGCCAAGGGCGTGATCGCGCACAACGCCGTGCACCACGACGCCGCCCATCCGTCGAAGATCACCTTCACGGTGGTGCCGCGAAGCAACCCGTAACCCGGATCAGGCCGGCTTGCACCCGGCGGAGACTTTCTCCGCCGTGGTCGTCACGCACAGTGTGAAGCCCGCGGGCAGCCGGTCGACCAGTCGTTCCTCCGATACCGCCAGCGAGAAGGCCTTCACTTCGGCCGCACCATCGAACACGGTGTAGTAGCAGCGCCCCGCGCTGCTCGCCTGGCAGGCGAAGCGTGCGCGGCCCATGCGCACTTCCGTGCGGCTGTCCAGGGTGACCACGCCGTTCTCCTGGGATGTGGCCACGATCGTGCGGTTCTGCGCGTCGGTGCAGCCGGCGAGGTTCATGAAGCAATAGACGATGGCAAGAAACAGGCGCATGGAAGTCTCCTTCGTCACATGGCGCGGAAGATGGCCATGAACGGCTGGCTCACGCTCAGGGTTTCGGGGCGGCCGCGTAGCCGCAGGCAACCCTTGCCGGTGTCCTCGCGTTCCACCGAGGCGACCTGGCGCAGGTTGACGATCGTCGAACGGTGGATCTGCCGGAAGATCTTCGGGTCGAGTTGACGGAGCAGGTCCCGGATGGGCCTCGTCAGCAGGGCGTCGCCATCGGCGGTCGCCACCAACGTGTATTTGTTGTCCGCGCGGAAATAGATCACGTCCTCGACGAGGATCAGGCGTGTCGCGCGTCCCGTGCTGGCGGTGAGCCATGTCAGCGGCTCGTCGGGCGGACGGTCGAAATGCGCGCCGATATCGCGCGCGATCCGCGCCGTCCGCTCCACATGCCGCGCCGCGTCGGCGAGACGGCCGCGCAAGCGGGCAACCGTCTGCGCGAGCCGGTCCGATGTGACCGGCTTGAGCAGGTAGTCCACAGCACCTCGTTCGAAGGCGTCGACGGCGTACTGGTCGTACGCGGTGATGAAGACGACCAGGGTGTCCGGGCTCGCCTCGGCAGCCGCGGCGGCCACTTCCATGCCGGTGAGCCCGGGCATGCGGATGTCGAGGAAGGCCACCTCGGGCCGGTGCGACGCGATGGCTTCCAAGGCGGTGCCGCCATCCTCCGCGACTTCCAGCACATCCAGTTCGGGCCAGGCGATGGCGAGCTCGCGCTGCAAGGCGGCGGCGAGCAGCTTCTCGTCTTCGGCGACGATGCACCTAGGCATGTTCGACCACTCCCGTCACCGGCAACGTGATGGTCGCGGCGACACCATGGGGAAAATTGTTGCCGATCGAGAACGCCGCGGCGCTGCCGTACATGAGGCGAAGGCGCTCGCGCAGGTTCTTCAGTCCGATGCCCGTGCCCGCACCGTCGCTACGGAAACCCATGCCGTCGTCGGCGACAGTGAGGGACAGGCCCGAGCCATCCACGCCAGCGCGGATCCAGATGCCACCACCGCCCGGTTTCGGTTCGAGCCCATGCTTGATCGCATTCTCGACCAGGGTCTGCAACATCATCGACGGCATGGGCACTTTCAACGCATCCGCTGGCACGTCCGCATGCACGGCCAGGCGGTCGCCCATGCGCAGGCGCATGATCTCCAGCCACGCGGTGGAACGCTCCAGTTCCTCCCCCAGGGTGGAGAGCGAACCATCCGTGCGCGGCAGCGAGCGGCGCAGGTAATCGATGAGGTGGCCGAGCATCCGATCGGCGCGCGCGGGGTCGGTACGAACCAGCTCCTGCGCACTGGCCAGGGTGTTGTAGAGGAAGTGCGGTTCCACCTGCGCCTGCAGGAGACCGAGTTGCGCGGCGGTCAACTCCTTTTCCATCGCGGTCTGGCGTACGTCGGCACGCTCGCGGTTGCGGCGTTCGGACAGGCGCTGCGTGATGGCCCGTACCAGCGTTTCCACGTACTCCAGCGACGCACCGCCATCGGGATTGAACCAGTCGGTCCATGCGCCGCTGTCCGGCTCGCAGACGAACATCACGCTGCTCGATCCGTCCGTCGGCGTGATCGTGGCGGATATCTTCGTGTGGCGGTCGAGCGATGCCTGCCACTGTGGCCGGGCACGGCGGCGTGGTTGCTCGTTGGCCAGCTGGCGGATGATCGCGCGCAACTGGAGCCCGCCGCGTGTTCCGCTCACATCGTGCACGTTCGGCAGTTCCCGGATCACCTCGTCGACGATGGCGAAGGCCTCGTCGGCGGGATAAGGCACTTCCACGCGGCGACGCTGCCGGTTGGACACGGTCTCCGCATCGACGCGGCCCGCGATCACCCGGACACGGTAAAGATGGGTGACGCCGCGAGACAGCGCCACGAGCAGGCCGACGAACCACGCCAGCGTGAATATCCACGGAAATTCGCCGCGATTCCAGCCGGTTCCGGACCACACGACCATTAGCACGCATAGCGCCGCCACCCACGCCACGACGATGCGTCCAAGGAACTTCAGGCTTGCCATCACATGTACTCCCACCCTGCATTGGCGTGGAGCATACGACGCGGTTCGCCCTGCCCGGCGCCGATTCCGACGAAACGCCGCATGCGCCGACGAAACGCCCTCCTTGCGCGGCGCAGCATGACCTGGGCCGCCCGATGGGCCATTCTCGGGAAACGGCTTTCGCGGTGGGGACCGCAAGCCACGACAAAGGGGTTACTGCATGGCCTTGTTGCTCGTCGTTTTCGCTGTCGTCGTACTTGCGATCTTCCTCGGCATCCGTACCTTGCCGAAGCATCATCCCGCCAACTGGCTGCTGGGCATCGTCGGTGGAGCCTGCCTGGTTCTTGCCTGGTATGCGATCTTCCGTCCCATGTTGCTGGCCTCGGGCGGTGGCGATCCGTCGCTGGTCACGCTTGGCCTTACCGCCGCCGGCATCGTGTCGTGCGTGCTGGGCCTGGTCTGCCTCGGAGTCTGCGTGTGGCGCGACCCTGCCCGCTTCTGGATGCTGTCCATCGTCTTCATCGGCGTGATCGGCGCGACCCAGTTCACCGCCCTCGGCTGACGATCTACGGAACCACGGATGAAGGCCGCTCAGGCCGAAGCGGTCGACCCGTCGAGGGACGCTCCGGCATGGCGGTAGTCGAACACCGCCAACGTCGCGGCACCCGCGACGACTTCCAATGATGCGTGGCCGCCGAACGGGAGCGTCCACTTGTCCGGACCGTGTCCGAAGGAAAGGCCGCGCAACATCGGCAAGCCACAGGCACGAGAGAAACGCTCCAGCGCATGGTCGATGTCGTAGCCGTTGTCGTACTCGCTGATGCGCTGGCCACCGAGCCCGCCGATGAGGATCGCGCGCTGGCGGTCGAGTACTCCCGCCAGCTTCAGTTCGTACAGCATGCGTTCGACCCGGTAGGCCTGCTCGCCGGTTTCCTCCACGTAGAGAATGCCGCCGTCGATCCTGGGCAGGTAAGGCGTGCCGATCAGGCTGCACAGTGCGGAGAGGTTGCCACCCCAGAGCGTGCCTTCGACGAGCATGTCGTGCTGCTCATCGCCACAGGCCCAGCTCATTTCCGTTCGCGGCGACAGCACCGTATGCCAGAAATGCCGCCAGGTGTTTTCGCGCAGGTAACCCTGGCCGAAGTCGCGCACGAGCATGGGCCCGTGCAACGTACCGATCGCACTGCGGGCATAGAGCGCGCACTGGAGCACGGTGAAGTCCCCGTGCCCCACCAACACGCAGGATTCGTCGAGGAAACGGGCGGCAAGGCCGTCATAGTCCAGCCGCTCCAGCAAGGCGATCGCGCCATAGCCACCGCAGATGGCCATGACGAGATCGGGCAATGGCCGGTCGGTTCTCGCCAGCTGGTTGATGTCCGCGGCGCGCTCGGCGTCACCGCCGGCGAACCGCAGCATCACGCGATCGGCCACCTCGCCGCCATGGACGGTATGTCCGGCGGCTTGCAGCCGTTCAATGCCCCGAGCGCAAGCGGCACGGTCATCCGCATATCCGGAGGGGGCAATGAGCCGTATATCGAGTCGTGTCGGCATGTCTGGCAGTGAATGATTCGGCCTAGCAATACCTCGACCGCCCCGAGAAGGCAATCGAAAGGTGCCGGACGACCTCACCATTCCATGCCGGCGCCCACGCTGAAACCCGCATCGCCACGCGAATTCGCCGACCCACTGAGCTTGTAGACCCACCCTCCCCCGTCCGTGACCGTGGAAATACCGACGGCGATGCCCGACTCGCCACGGAAGGTGCCCCCCGCCACCGCGGCCATGTTGCGTCCCGGCGTCGTGGCTTGTGGAAGCCCCGCCATGGCCATCGCCGAGGCGACGCCCGCGCTGGCCCGGTTGTTCGTACGCTGGATATCGCGGTCGATCGCGCCCACCCGTTCATCGGTGTAGCGGCGCGACCAGTCGGCTACCTGGTCCAGCTGGCCCACGTTGGCCGCATCCGTCGCCGCGGTGCCGGGTGCCACGTTGTGCACGACGGTTGGCGCACCGGGCGAGCCAAGGGTGACATTTCCCCGGTCGACGCTGCCGTCCGGGCGGGTGTCGTAGCCCACGCTGCCTTCGCGCACGGCATTCACCTGCGCCACGTTGGCCGCATCCGTGCCGACGGTACCCGCCGCGACATTCGTTATCTGGCGCGTCGCGCCCGCCGCGCCCACCGACACGGTATTCGCGCGATCGGCCACCGAACCCGCGCCGATCGCCACCGAATTGCCCGCCGTGGCCTGGGCGCCGTTGCCGAGCGTCGCGCTATCGGTTCCGCTGGCGGTCGACCCGGCGCCCACGGCGATGGTGTTGCCGCCACTGGCCGAAGCCGCCGGCAAGTTGTTGGAGTTGTTCACGCTCAGGCCGATGCTGCCGCCGTTCGTACCCCCTCCCTGCAAGGCCTGGATGCGCGTGTACAAAGCGAGATTGCTGTAGACGTTCGAGGCGTTCTGGGTCCAGTCCCACAACTGCCCGCCGTTGATAGCCTGGGCGCTGCCTTGCGCGACGCTGCCCGCCGCCAGGTTGCCGATCACCGTGGCGGCGCCGCCCGCGTTGAGCGTGACACTCGTGTGGGAGACATCGTCATACTGCACGGCGGATGCGCCGATGCTGCCGGCGAAGTCGGCCACCGCACGCAACTGGCGAACATTCACGGCATCGGTATCGGCGCTGCCGCCGGCCACGTTCGCGATCTGCCGCTCCGCTCCCGCACTGCCCACCGACACCACGCCCTGCACGGGCACCGCGACGCCGCTGAATGCCTCGTTGCCGCCGCCCGTGCGATCGGCCACCGAGTCGCTGCCGATGGCGACGCCACCTTGGACGGAAGCCGATGCCCGCGCACCCAGCGCCACCGCACCGGTGCCACTGGCATTGGCCTGGGCGCCCGCCGCCATGGCGTCGTCGCCGGAGGCTTGCGCCGCGCCACCCAAGGCGATGCTCTCGTTGCCTGTCGCGTCGGCGGCCACGGCGACGGATTGGACGTCCAGATAGGGCGAGAGCCCTGCCGCGATGGCATTCACCCGGCTGTTCAAGGCGAAGACCGAGTCGTCGAGGGACGTGAACGCATCGCCGGCATTGGCGAACGAGGCCGACGAGACGTTGCCGCCTGCGTCCACCGGGCGCAACGCATACGCGGGCGCGGTGAAGATCGCGGTGACGGGGTCGAAAGCCGCACCGCCGCCCAGATAACCCGCCAGGGCCTGGGTGATCGATCCGAGCTGGGCGCCGTTGACGGCATCCGAACTCGTCGGGGCGAGGCTGCCGGCGGCGAGATTGTGCACGGCGACGGCTGTGCCGGAGCCGTCACCGACCAGCGTGAGCGAGTTGAGTGGGTTCCCCGCGCCATCATTGTCGTAGAGCACCGACAGGCGGCTGAGATCGGTGAGGCCGGTGGATACCGCGCGCAGCTGCGCCACGTTCGCCACATCGGTATCCAGGGTGCCTGCCGCCACGCCTGTGACCTTGCGACCGCCGAGATTCACCTCACCCGTCGAGCTTTGCGGCGCGGTCAGCCCAAAAGCCGTGTAACCGGCTTCGGCACCGACGCTGGTGGCCGATCCATTGCCGATGGCTATGCTGTCGGCATGCGACGCGGTCGCGCCGTTGCCGATCGCGATCGCGTTGTTCGACGACGCGGTGGTGGCACCGCCGATGGCGATGGCCTCCGTGCCGGTCGCCGAAGGCAACACGCCCGTGGAATTGATCGCGACGTAATCCACGCCATTGGTATAGAACGTGTTGAGCCGGAGATTGAGGTTGCCGATGGAGGTGCCGAGATCGGTGAAGGTGCTGGTCACGTCGGCGTGCGTACCGACGCTCACCGCTCCCGCCGCATCGACGTGCGTGACGTTGAACGTCGGCGCGGTGAACACGCCGGTGGGACCGGCGGCCGTGGTACCACCCAGGAAGGTCGCCACCGCCTGGTTGGTCGTATTGAGCTGTGTGCCGTTGACGGCATCCAGGCTGCCGGCGGCGAGCGATCCGGCCGCGAGGTTGTGCACGCCCACCGCGCCCGTGCCCGCGCCGACCAGGGTCACCGAGTTCGTCGGCAAGCCACCGCCGTCGGGGTCGTAGGTCACCGCGAGCGGATCGAGCGCGGAGACTTGCGAGATCGCACCCTGGAGCTGCAACACGTTCACGGCGTCGTAGCTGTCGGTGCCCGCGGCAACATGGGTGAGCTGGCGTTCGTTGCCCGCGCTGCCGATGGACACGGCGCCGACGGATGTCTGTGGCGCGGCAAGCCCGAATGCGATGTATCCGGTGGCCGCGGCGCGATCGGCGATCGACGCGTTGCCGAGGGCGACACTGTTCACCTGCGACGACGTGGCGTTCGCGCCGACGATCGTCTGCGCATTGGCAGTGCCCGAGGCGCTGTCGCCGATCACGACGGAGTTGCCCTTGCGTGCGGCGAAATCGTTGGTCGGCACGCCGGTCGGATCGTTCGGGTCGTTGCGGCCGGAGCCGGGAAACACCGTATCGGCGTCTTCCGCGGGAAGCGTATGGCTCGCACCGCGGCCGATGACCACTTCCTGCGATCCGTTGGCCGTCGCCTTGTCGCCGACGATCACCTGGTTGTCCTGGGCGGGATTCACGGCCCAGCAACGAACCAGCGGAATACCCAGCAGGCTTGCGCAGTCGGACGACCAGGCAGGCGCGCCGTTCGGCAGCAGGATGCCGCCGCCACCGGCGAAGAATCCATCAGTGCCCCGGTTGACGTTGGTGATATAGCTTGCCGACGTGACGCCGCCAAGCAAGGTCAGATGCTGGTTCTGCCCCATGAGGGTGCCGTTGATCGCCGTGGAGACGGGCGTCAGGTTGACCAGGCTGAGGCTACCGATGCCGATCGTCTGGAACGTGCCGGTGACGTTGACGGCGGCGAGGTTCAGCGCGCCGCTGCTCAGGTATTGCGCATTGGGATTGAGCAAGGAGGTGAGCGTGGGCGACAGCGCGCCACCGACGTTACCGACCAGGCCGCCGGTTCCCAGGATCAGGCCGGCAGGGTTGGGTTCGGCCGGCAACGGGTAGCGGGGATCCCCCGGTGCGATCGCCATGGGCGACACGATCGGGCCCGTGGTGGCATATGGGGTCGAGGTAAACGCCGCGCGCATCGATGGCGAGGTCGCGAGGATGCCTTGCATCGCGACCGTGGCCGCGTTGTCGTCCTCGTCCTCCTCCGTGGTCTCGGCCGTCGTATCGGATGGCGCCGTGGACGCCGCGCTCGACGTGGGCGTAACGGTGGGTGCGGTGCTTGCGACGGGTGCGGGTGGCGGACTCGACGAGCCGTCCACTTGCGCCTCTTGCGCCAGGGCGTCAGCCGCGAAGAAAGAGGTCATCAACATCATCGCCGCCTGCGCCGCCACGCGCCGGTAAAGGAGCGCGCACCACACGGCGCGCCCCGGCAGATCGAGGATCCGAAGATTCATTGTTCTTTCCCCTAACGATGGGTCGACCGCGTCGTGCGCGGACGGCTCGATTAGAGGATCGACCGGGGTGCGGAGTTGATCAATTGCGGCAACGGCGTAGTCGGATGCGGCAACGCGCTAATCGGAAACGGCACCTCCCTGTGCCGCGATGCATTACCAGCCGTCGTATTCCTCGACCGCGGAGAGGTCCTCCGTCGGCGAGCTGCGAGTGAGCGTTTCACGTGGTTGTTCACCGAACACGCTGCGGTACTTTTCCGCGAAACGCGACAGGTCCCACATGCCGCAACTGAGCGCGACCGATTTCACCGAACGGCGGCCGGCTTCCGCCGTCACCAGGCTGCGATGCGCCGTGCACAGGCGAAGCATCGCCAGGTAACGGTTGGGCGGAATGCCCAGCAGGTCGTCGAAGGCATAACGCAACCCGCGCTCGCTCGCACCGGCCGCCTGGCAAAGCTCCTGTGAATAGATGTCGCGACGCAGGTTCGCCCGCATGAAGCGTTCGGCCCGCCGCACCACCTGGTAATGCGCGCGCCTGCCGCGCGATGCCACGGGCCGCTCCTCGGGCGACGAGGCCAGGGCGACGCGGATATGCTCGTCCAGCAGGTCCTCGATCGGACCCATGACCGGATCCCCCGCCTCTTTCACCTGGCTCGCGATCTGCCGGTACGCGCGCTTGAGATGACCGGAGTGCACCGAGAAGAGGCGCAGGCGCTGTGCGGCCATGTCGACATCGGCGTGGTCCGAGGCGAGGAAACGCGAGCGAAAGCGCGCGTACGGGGCCACCACCATGGTGAAGCGCGTGCCGCGTTCGAACATGAAGTCGGTGGGGGTCCCTCGCAACAAGGTGACCGCCATGTCCGACTCCACGCTGATGCCCTGGCACCAGCTGCGCTCGCCGGCCTCATGCAGGTAGACGAGCATGCAAGCGTCTTCGGGAACCGTCAGCGAGCCGCGAACGTCGAAGTCGATATGCGCCGTGAGATAGGTCACGCCATCTTGCATCTTCGACGCGATGTATGCGCGAGGTCGCGCAGGGCTCAATGTCAACAAGTCCACTTCGCAAAGACCCAGCGAAGCGCCCAGTGTCACCAGATCGTAGTCTTCCAGACCAAGCACATCGGAAGGACGGCTCATGCGATAACCTCCCTGCGGATTGACCTCGTTGTCCTCGTCTGCATCGACGGGAACGGACTCCATTGCGGATACCGTTTCCCGGCAACGCCCCTGTCGTTGCCCGTACTTTTCCGGACATACCCCATGACACACATCTCCCACCCCCTGCGTCATACCGCAGGCACTGGACCCGCGGTCTTGCTCCATGCGCCGAAGCACTCCCTTCCGAATGAAATCATCGGCGCTGCCTATAACTAACGGTGTATGGGAGCAAATGCCAGTACTTTGTGAATTTGCCGATTCGGCATATCGACCTTACAAACCCCTGGAAGACTTGGCAGAACTAGTGCTTGGGACAGGATGGGCAGCCAGGGCTCCGCTGCGGCTACACTCGGTGCCGTGTTTCCAGCCCATAAGGGAAAGCCCCGACGATGCGACGCCTCGTTCTCGCCTGCCTGACCGTCCTCACCCTGGCCGCCTGCCAGTCCCACGATGAAGACAAGACCGCCCAGGCGCCCGCGCCCGCCCCGGCCGGCCCTTCCACCGCGCCACCGCCGCCGTTGCCCGCCGTGGCCAACGAGCATCACGAGTTCAGTCCCGAGATCACCGGCGGCGATTTCTCTGCACATTTGCGCGTCATTTCCTCGGACGAGTACGAAGGGCGCAAACCCGGCACGCTGGGCGAGCGGCTTACTACGAACTATCTCATCGAGCAGTTCAAGCGGATGGGCCTGGAGCCGGGCAACAAGGGCGACTGGATACAGAGCGTTCCCGCGGTCTCCACCACGTTGAATGGCCAGGATTCACTCACTCTAAACGTGGCCGAAGGCGGCGGTAACGAAGGCTTCGCCTTCGGCAAGGACATGGTCGCGGGCACGCTTCAGGCGAAGGCCGATGTCGACCTGAAGGATTCCGACATCGTCTTCGTCGGATACGGCGTGGACGCACCCGAAGCGCAGTGGAACGACTTCGACGGCATCGATGTGAAGGGCAAGACGCTGGTGATCCTGGTCAACGATCCGGGCTGGGACGGCAAGGACCCGAGCCTGTTCAAGGGTCGTGAAATGACCTACTACGGCCGCTGGACCTACAAGTACGAGGAAGCCGCCCGTCAAGGCGCCGCCGCAGCCTTCATCGTGCACCAGACCGAACCGGCCGCCTATGGTTGGAACGTGGTGCAAAGCGGCTGGACCATGCCCCGGCTGGACCTCCCCGAGAGCGAAGATCCGGCGCCGCGCCTGCCCGTCGCGGGCTGGCTTACGCATGAGGCGGCCCAGCGCTTGTTCGCCAAGGCCGGCAAGAACTTCGACGAACTCGCGAAACAGGCGGACATGCGCGGCTTCAAGGCCGTGCCGCTGGACGCGAAGTCCTCGATCCACCTGCAAAGCACCATCGCCCATTCGCTCAGCAACAACGTCATCGGCATGGTCAAGGGTAGTGAGAAGCCCGACGAGGCGATCGTCTACAGCGCGCACTGGGACCACCTCGGCCGCGACCCCGCGCTCAATGGCCACCAGATCTACAACGGCGCGATCGACAATGGGACCGGCATCGCCGCGCTGCTCGAGATCGCCGGCAAGTTCGCCCAGGACAAGCCGAAGCGCACGGTGGTCTTCGCCGCGGTGACGATGGAGGAGTCCGGGTTGCTCGGCTCGAAATACTACGTGGCGCATCCGCCCTTCCCGTTGGCGAAGACCGTCGCGGACATCAACATGGACGCCCTGCCGATCACCGGCCCGACCCGGGACATGGAAGTGGTGGGGCTAGGCCAGGGCGACCTGGAAGATACCTTCGCGGAGGTTCTCAAGGCCGACGGCCGCGTCGTCAGCGGCGACGCGTCGCCCGAAAAAGGTCACTACTTCCGTTCCGATCACTTCAATTTCGCCAAGGCCGGCGTGCCCGCGCTTTCCGCTGGTGGCGGCATCGACATGGTGAACGGTGGAAAGGCCGCCGGCGAGGCGGCCGAGGCCGACTACGTGAAGAACCACTACCACCAGCCCACCGACGTCTACGACATGCGCTGGAATTTCGATGGCGTGACGCAGAACGTGAAGGCGTTCTACGCCCTCGGCGAAAAACTGGCCAACAGCGACATGTGGCCAGCCTGGAAGGACGGCAGCGAGTTCAAGGCGATACGCGAGAAGTCGCTGGCAGCCGGCTCCAAGAAGAAGTGATCCGCGGGCCGCTCCCTCTGGGAGCGGCCCGATCGTAGGAAGCCACTCGACGGTGGGATGCCGTCCAAGGGCGGGAAGCCACTCATGGTGGGAAGCCGCCTTGGCGGCGATGGGTGCTCGCCCCAACCCTGCCCGCTGCCGCGGGATCGCCGCTGAAGCGGCTCCCACCAGGTTTTCGTTGCAGCCGCCTCCATGGCGGCAACCACTTCTTAGGGAAGCCGGCTTTGGATGGAAGCCGACCTTGTGTGGGAGCGGCTTTGTGTGGGAGCGGCTTTGTGTGGGAGCGGCTTTGTGTGGAAGCCGGCTTTGTGTGGGAACAGGCTTTGTGTGGGAACAGGCTTTGTGTGGGAGCCGACTTGTCGGCGATTCCTGCGGAGCGAAGCCCTCCTGAAGCCAGAGCATCGCCGACAGGGCCGGCTCCCACCAGGCTTGCCTTTCTGCTGTCAGTAATTGACCTGCAGCTGTACCCGCAACAACTGCCCGTCGATCTTGCGATACGGCGCGGCACTGACATCGGTGCGGCGCATGTTCGCGTAGGCCACCGCCAGCTCGATCGCGTTCGACGGCTGCCACTCGACGCCGGCTTCGAGTTCGTCGACTTCCATCCGCGGTGCGTTCGTGTCGAACTTGGCCGCGCCGCGATAGGTCTGCCATTTCGCATACGGCATCAGTGAACCGAAGCCGCCGTCGAACTTGTACATCACCTGCGCATAGCCGCCACGCAGCGACTTCGTCCGCACCATGCGCCGGGCGATGTCGAGTTCCGGCCCCTTGCCCACGGTCCATTCGGCCTGGAACCCAAACGGCTGCGGGTAATACACGACATGCGCGGCCACGCGGCGATCCGTCGATCCCGCTTCCGGCGCATCCACGCCGGGCGTGAACGTGCGGCCATCGATCGTCGCGGAGCCCGTGCTCACCTTGTAGCGGCCGGAGTACGCATCCGCGCCGACCTCGAGATACTGCCCGTTGGCGAACTTGAACGGATACGAGAAGTGGACGACGGAATGCAGCTGGTCGTTGCGATCCGGGCGGTTCGCGCCCTGCCCGTTGTAGACGCCGAAACCGATCACGCCATAGTCGCCCGAACCCTTGAGGCCCGACTTCTGCAGATAGGCGAAGCGCTCCTTCGCCACCGTCGGCGACCAGTAGGCGAACACGCCGAGGTCGCGCTCGTCGCGCACGCCGGAATTCAGCGCGTCGGCACGGTCGAGGGCGAGACGGTTCTGGCTCGATTGCAGATCCTCCCAACCGTACGGAACCTTGGATTGACCCGCGCGAATGCGCCAGGTCTTGTCCTTGGTGAGCCAGAGGTCGGCGTACGCGTCACGCAGCTGGGCGAAGTGGGTGGTGCTCGAGCCCGACGGGGTACTGGCGAGGTCGGGCTGGATGTAGATCGACATGTTGTCGGTGACATCGCCGCTGATGACGACGCGCGCACGGCGGATGCCGAAACCTTGTTCGCGGCCGATGAAGCGATCGCCCGGCGACTTGAGGTCCTTGGCGTCCTCGCCGAGTTCCTGGTTGTAACGCATCTGCACGTAACCGCGGATGCCGATCTTCTCGTACCAGGCCTTGGCCGACGACGATGCGGGTTTGGCCGTGGCGATGGCGGGAGACGAGGAAGCCGTGGTGCCGGCCGCGCCGGAGGCTGCCGGGGTGGCCGTTCCCGTCGTCGCCACGCTCGCCGCCGGGGCCGCCTCGTCGCTCGCCTGCACGAACCGGCCCAGGCGCTGACGGCCCGGGCCCGGCTCCGCGAATATCTGCCGCGTGTTCGTATCGACGTACAACTCGACGGCAGCCTGGGGGGCGCCCTCGGCGGCCGCGGTACCGCACATCGTCCAGAAGGCGGCGGCCAGGGGAAGTCTCTTCATCGCGCTCATGCTCCGAATGGATTGAGAAAAACCTCAAACGTCGCCGATAACGTGCCTAAAAGTGGCAAACAGCGTTATCCGCGTCGATCCGGCGCACGTTAACGTCCGCGCATTTCACTTACGTGACACACGCCACGCCATGTGGCAGCGGGCCGTTACCGCAGCGCAACACTTTCGTCATGACGGTGACACAGGGATAATTCGGGCCAGACGCGCCCTCGCCAGGGGACGACGGCCCGGCCGTCGTCGGCGAGGCACTCTCACCCAGTCCCATTCCAGGCGGAAACCACAACATGTCTCTCGCAAGCTCGCGCCGCATGCCGCGACGTCTCGTCATCGCCTTGTCCATCGCCACGGCGCTCACCGCCGGCGCGGCCATCGCCCAGGACGTCTCGTCCAACACGCAGCCGTCCAGCGCTCCGACCCGTACGGCCACCCTGCAGACCATCAACGTGACCGCGGAAAAGCGTACGGAAGACCTGCAAAAGGTGCCCATCTCCATGACCGTGGTGACGGCCGAGAAGCTCGAGTCCTTCGGCCAGGCGGGTGACGGCGTGCTGCAACTGGCTTCCCGCGCACCCAGCGTGTACGCCGAGACGTCCTATGGCCGCGAGTTTCCGCGCTTCTACATCCGCGGCCTCGGCAACAGCGATTTCGATCTCAACGCGTCGCAGCCGGTGTCGATGGTCTACGACGACGTCGTCCAGGAAAACCCCATCCTCAAGGGCTTCCCCCTGTTCGACCTCGAGCAGGTCGAAGTGCTGCGCGGTCCGCAGGGCACCCTGTTCGGCCGTAACTCCCCGGCCGGCGTGATCAAGTTCGAATCGCGCAAGCCCACGCAGGAAACCGAAGGCTACGCGCGCGTTTCCTATGGCTCGTACGGTACCGCCAATGCGGAAGCCGCGATCGGCGGCAAGATCAGTTCGAGCTGGTCGGGCCGCGTCTCCGCCCTCGCCCAGCACCGCGATGGCTGGATCGACAACGACTACACGGGCAAGAAGGACGACCTGGGTGGCTACAACGATCGCGCCATCCGCCTGCAGGCGCTCTATAAGGCCACGGAAGACTTCAACGCGTTGATCAACGTGCACGGCCGCTGGCTCGACGGCAGCGCGATGGTCAACCGTGCCAACTCGATCACCCTGGGTGGCGACCAGTTCGTCCCCGGCTTCGACCGCGATTCCGTCTCGCAGGACGGTCGCAACAAGCAGCACCTGTTCACCTGGGGCAGCAACCTGCACCTGAACTGGCACTTCGGCGACCTCAACTTCGCCTCGATCACGGGCCTGGAACGCGCGACCACGTACAGCCTCGGCGACGTCGACGGCGGCTATGACGCATCGGGCACGCCGGCGAAGGCCAGCTTCACCAACCGCGTCACGCCGTTCTACTCCGAGACCGCCGATGCGCTGCCGAAGGACCGCCAGATCACCCAGGAATTCCGCCTTTCCAACGACAGCGCCGAGCGCCTGAAGTGGCAGGTGGGCACGTACTACTTCGACGAAGACATCGCGATCACCAACTTCTCGTACGACACCCTGAACAACCATGTCCTCAATGGCTGGGTGGACCAGAGCCAGCGCACGAAGGCCTGGGCCGTGTTCGGTTCGGCCGATTTCCAGTTCACCGACGAATTCGACGTGCGTGCCGGTGCGCGCTGGTCGCACGACAAGCGTGACTTCAAGGCCGAACGCTTTCTCGGCTTCACCGGCCCGGTGGGCCCGCTCACCTCGGATCCGACCGACGCCCGCTGGAGCGGCGACCTGACCGGCACCTGGCAGTTGTCGAAGAACGCGAACGTCTATGCGCGCATCGCCAATGGCTTCCGCGCACCGAGCGTGCAGGGCCGCATCAACTTCGCCAACAGCATCTCCACGGCGAAGCCGGAGACGATCACCTCGTACGAGATCGGCTTCAAGTCGACCACCGACGACAACAAGCTGCGTTTCAACGCCGACGTCTACAAGTACAACATGCACAACCAGCAGCTCACCGCCGTGGGTGGTGCGACCAACGTCACGCAGTTGATCAACGCGAAGAAGACCGAGGGCTACGGCGCCGAGTTCGACCTCGAGGCCTACCTGACGCCGCAGTTCTACATGACCGCCGGCGGCAGCTACAACCATACGGAGCTGAAGGATCGCAACCTCGCGGTGGCACCGTGCGGCGGCGGCTGCACCGTGCTCGACCCGCTCAACGCCACCGGCAATGCGTTGATCGACGGCAACGTGCTGCCCAACGCACCGAAGTGGATCGGCACCTGGACCGCACGCTATGGCATCCCCTATGGCGAGAGTGGCGAGTTCTTCGTGTACACCGACTGGAACTACCGCAGCGAAGTGAACTTCTTCCTGTACGACTCGCAGGAGTTCCGCAGCAAGCCGTTCCTCGAAGGCGGCATCCGCATCGGCTACAACTGGGAATTCGGCAAGCGCGAGATCGCCCTGTACGGCCGCAACATCACCAACAAGAAGGTGATCACCGGCGGCATCGACTTCAACAACCGCACCGCGTTCGTCAACGATCCGCGCGTGGTGGGCGTGGAGTTCCGCGCGGAGCTGTAAGCGGGCTCGCGGTAGATGGGTAGGTGGCGGCCGGCTCCTTCGGGGGCCGGCCGCTTTCGTTTCCGGCCGCGCTGCGGACTAAACCTTTGATACCGCCTAAACCTTTCCCGCCAAACCCGCATCAGAACGGGTGCCACAGACGCACCCCACCAGCACAGCGCTTCACGGCATAGGCCATAAGTCATAGGGGATTTAACGAAATTCCCGTTGACGACCGAAAATCTGGTGTTATAGTTCACTACAACACCGGTCACCCAGACCACTACTGGAGAGAGCACCATGAAAAGCCCCAACTACATCGCCCTGGCCGCCTCGTTCGCCATCGCCACCGCCGCCCTGGCCGTCTTCAGCAGCACCTCGACCACCGCCGCCCCGCTGACCGAGATCAACGGCGCCAAGGTCACCGACCTCGCCCCCATCGTCGTCTACGCCGACGCCGGCGCGAACGTCGCCTCCCTCTAACCGAGTCCAGCAACAAGTCATCGGAGTCGTCCCATGAAAGCGCCGAACCTCATCGCCTTGACCGCTTCCATCCTGATTGCCGGCACCAGCGTGTTCGCCATGCGCTCCTTCGATGACCGCGCCGCCGCGATGCTCGCCGCGCCGCACTTCGTCAACGGCATCCATGTCGTCGACCTGCCCTCTCTCGAAGTGCGGCCCACCGACGCCGATGTGCGCGAGGCCATGCTCCTGGGCGAGGCCACACTCGATTCGGCCGCGGCCGCACTCAAGCGCAGCGCCGAAGACCGTGCCGCCGCGCTCATCGGTGCGCAGCTGGCCATGCCCTACTATTCGTTCGGCAACGCACTGCGCCACACGGCGAAGGAATGACATACATGTCCATCACCTGGAACGACAGCGTCCCGATCTACCGCCAGCTCCGCGAACGCGTGGTGGCGATGATCCTGGACGGCGCCTTGAACGAAGGCGATCCGCTGCCGTCGGTACGCCAGGTCGCGGGGGATTTTCAGATCAATCCGCTGACCGTATCCAAGGCGTACCAGGAGCTGGTCGACGAACAACTGGTTGAGAAACGGAGGGGTCTTGGCATGTTCGTGATCGATGGGGCGCGCGACGCGCTGCTCAAGAGTGAAAGGGAGCGCTTCCTGCGCGAGGAATGGCCGGCCTTGTTCGCCCGCCTGCAGCGCATGGGCCTCGATCTCAAAACCCTGATGCGTGAAGCCAATGGCTCCACGGAGGACCCGTCATGACCGCGGTCGTTACCGCCACTGGCCTGACCAAGCGCTACAAGTCGTCGCTGGCCCTGGACGGCGCCACGTTCCAGATCGGTTCGGGCCGCATCGTCGGCCTGATCGGACCGAACGGCGCCGGCAAGACCACGGCGTTGAAGGCCATCCTGGGCTTGACCACGTTCGACGGCCAGCTCAACGTCCTCGGCCTCGACCCGCGCAAGGACCGCGACAAGCTGATGGAGCAGGTCTGCTTCATCGCCGATGTGGCCGTGCTGCCGCGCTGGCTGAAGGTGCGCGATGCGGTCGATTTCGTCGCAAACACCCATCCGCGCTTCGACCGCGCCAAGTGCGATGCCTTCCTGGCCCGCACGAAGCTGCAGCCGGGACAGAAGGTGAAGCAGCTTTCCAAGGGCATGATCGTGCAGTTGCACCTCGCCCTGGTGATGTCGATCGATGCGAGGCTGCTGGTACTGGACGAACCGACGCTGGGCCTGGACATCCTCTACCGCAAGCAGTTCTACCAGTCCTTGCTCGAAGACTATTTCGACGAGGAGAAGACCATCCTGGTCACGACGCACCAGGTGGAGGAGATCGAACACATCCTCACCGACCTCATGTTCATCCGCGACGGCAAGATCGTGCTCGACACCGACATGGACAGCCTGGGCGACCGTTTCGCCGAAGTGCTGGTCGGCGCCGAGTTCGCCGCGGCGGCACGCCAACTGAAGCCGCTGGACGAACGCCAGGTTTTCGGCAAGAGCATTTTCCTCTTCGACAACGTCAGCCGCCCGCAGCTGGAACAGCTGGGCGAGGTACGGCGGCCGTCGATCGGCGACCTCTTCGTCGCCACCATGAAGGGCACCTACGCATGAAAACCTTCTACTGGCTGGTCAAGCGCGAGTTCTGGGAACACAAGGGCGGCTTCTTCTGGGCCCCCGTGGTCACCGGCATCGTGTTCCTGGTACTCAACACCATGGGCATCATCCTCGGCGAGGTGTTCGGCCGCCGGTCCAACTGGGGCGGTTTCAAGTACAACGGCGACCTGCACTTCCAGGGCAGCAACATCTCCCCGGAAGACCTGCACAACGCGGGCGCCGGCATCGACGTCATGCTCTACGCCATCGCCGGCATCGTCCTGGCCGTCACCGCGATCGTCGTGTTCTTCTACTGCCTCGGTGCGCTCTACGATGACCGCCGCGACCGCAGCGTGCTGTTCTGGAAATCCCTGCCGCTGTCCGATACCTCGACGGTTTTGTCCAAGGTCGTCAGCGCCATCCTGCTCGCTCCCGCGATCGCGGTGGTGGTCGGCGTGGTCGTCGGGCTGGCCCTGGCCGTCCTGGTGGCCATCGTGGCGACGATGCACGGTATCGGGGTGTGGAGCCTGCTGATGGAAGCGCATCCGTTCCGGGTCGTGCTCAACCTGGTGCTGCTGATCCCGCTGTACGCCGTCTGGGCGCTGCCCACGATCGGCTGGCTCCTGCTCTGCTCGTCCTGGGCGCGCGGCAAGCCCTTCCTCTGGGCGATCGCCCTGCCCGTCGGCGCCGGTGTCATCGTCTCCTGGTTCGGCCTCATGGGTATCGCGGGACTGTCGAGCGGCTGGTTCTGGAAGAACGTGGTCGGCCGCATGCTGGGTAGCCTGATCCCGGGTGGCTGGATCGGTAACGCTTCTCCGCTGGTGGTGCCGAGCCACGACGATCCCGCCGCGGTGCTGGAGGCCCTGGACCTGTCCTACCACTACAGCGCGCTGGCCAGCCCGTCCCTCTGGATCGGTGCCGCGGCAGGCGTGGCGATGATCGCCGGTGCCGTCTGGTTCCGCCGCTGGCGCGACGACAGCTGATGGCATGACAATCGCGACGGCTCCTCCGGGAGCCGTCTTCTTATTGAACGGGGAGAAGTCGCCATGTTTCGTACCGGTCTTCTGTTTTCCTGTCTGTTGCTCGCCCTGCCAGCCGCGGCCGCCGACAAGCCGCTTCGCGGCACGGCACTCGACCAACGCATCGCTTTCCTCATGAAGGAGGCGAAGGTACCGGGATTGGCGGTAGCCATCGTCGAGGATGGCAAGGTCGTCTCCGTGAAGGCCTACGGCCGGCGCGATGTCGAGCAGGGACTCCCGCTGACCACCGACACCGTCATGTACGCCGCGTCGCTCACCAAGGCGGCGTTCGCCTACGCGACCATGTCGCTGGTCGACGCGGGCACGCTGAAACTGGACGCCAGCATCGCCGACGACCTGCCCAAGCCCCTCCCGGACTATCCGAAGTACGCCGATCTGGCCGGCGACGAGCGGTGGCGCCGGCTCACGCCATCCATCCTGCTCAGCCATCGCACGGGCTTTCCCAACTTCCGCTTCTGGCAGCCCGGCAAGGACTACGACCCCAACGGGAAGCTTTCCTTCTATTTCGATCCGGGCACCCGCTTCGGCTACTCGGGCGAAGGCATCAACCTGATGCAGTTCGTGCTGGAGAACGGCAAGTCGATCGACGTCGACACCCTCATGAAGAACCGCCTCTTCGAGCGCTACGGAATGACCCGCACCAGCATGACCTGGCGCGACGACTTCGCGGGAAACTTCGCCATCGGATACGACGAAGAGGGCAAGCCGCTCGGGCACAAGAAGCGTGAATCGGTCCGCGCCGCCGGTTCGATGGATACGACGATCACCGACTACGCACGCCTGCTTGCGGCCATGTCGCGCGGCGACGGCCTGAAGGCAGCCACGTACCGCACCTGGTTGAAGCCCGTGGTGCGCATCCGCTCCGTGCGGCAATTCCCTACCATCGGACTGGCGGACAGCCACGACAACGATTCGATTTCGCTGGGTTACGCCATCGGCGTGGGGACGTTCGAGTCACCGCGTGGCCCGGCGTTCTTCAAGGAAGGCCACGACGACGGCACCAACAACCTGTTCGTCTGCCTGGAACGGTCGAAGACCTGCGTGCTCTTGATGAGCAACAGCTCGCGCGGTGAATCGATCTTCGCTTACCTGCTGGACGACGTCCTGGGAAAGACCTGCTTTCCCTGGTACTGGAACAGCTATATCCCCTACGACCGGCCGGAGCTCCGCGCGGAACCGGTCGTGCCGGATCGGCATCCTGCATGCGCGATATGAGACGGAGGCGCTGCTATCCTCTTCGCCGCCCGGCAGGAGCCGGATGACACCAAGGGGATAGAGCAATGATTGCCCGTCGTACCGTCCTGCTGTCCGCCGCCATCGTCGCGGCGCTCGGCCTCGCCGCCTGCCACAAGAAAGACGAAACACCCGCCGCGGACCCGAAAGCCGTCGCCGCCGCCCAGGCGGCCATCGCCTCGCCAGCCTGGCTGCGCCAGCACCTGCCCGCGCAGACCGTGGCCTACCTGCGCATTCCGTCGCCCTGGGCGGCGATCGGAGGCGTACCCAACGGACGCCCCCTCGATGCGGCTCTCTCGTCCAAGGCCCACCTCGACACCGTCGCGCGCATTCGCGAAGGCATGGCCAAGGACAAGGTGCTCGCGGATCTCAAGCTCGCGCCCGTCGTGAACCTCCTGCTGGGCGACCTGCGCTCGCCGGTGGAAGCCGCATTGATCGATCCCGTCGGCATCCCGGCGCCCACCTCCCGCGTGGTCCTCACCGCCTTGCTCGATGTCCCTTCGATCGAGGCGTTCAACGCACGCGCCGCTTCGCTGGACACGACCTCGCCGCTACTCGCCGCGCCGCTGGACGCGCAAGGCAACGGTCAGCTCACCGGCGGGGGAGCCATCCGCTACGTCGTCGCCGAACGCCGCCTTTGGGTGACCCAGTCGGCGCAGGAACCGAGCGACAAGACAAAACTCGACGAAGTGATCGCCACCATCGGCAAGTCCACGCCGGCCACGGCACCCGCCACCCTGGGCACGCTGGAACAGCGTATCGATACCTCCGGCGAAGGCCTGTTCGGCTGGGTCAGCGTGCGCGGTGTCGGCGGTGTCGCCGCGGCGCAGGCCGGCGATTCCCCGTTTGGCAAACTGCCTGCCGACTTCGCCTCGAAGGCGGACGCCATCGCATTCGGCGGTGGCACGGTCGACGGACGCGCCCAGTTCCGGGTCATCGCGCATGCGCCGCAGGCCCGCCTGCTGCAGTACCTCGCACCGCACGCCTTCGCGCCCGACCTGAAAGCGGCCGGCGAGCCGCGCTGGGCGATGACGCTGTCACTGCCGGATGCCAAGGCGTACAAGACCTTCGAGGACAACCTCAACCTCGACTTCGGCCAGGACGCCGCAAAGAACTATCGCGCCGGCGTGGCGAAGATCAAGGACCGCTACGGTGCCGAGCCCGCCGACTGGTTCCGCTGGTTCGGACCGGAATTCCTCGTGTTCTCCGACGACGCGGGCCTGTTCTTCGCCATGCGCACACCCGACCGCAAGGACTGGTACGCACGGATCGACGCCCTGGCGGGCAAGGGATGGAAGACCGGCGTATCGACGGTCGACGGCACCGAGGTGCACTGGCTGTACATGCCGGGTCCGGGCACCGAGGACATGCCAGCCGATGCCGATCCCTCGTTGAAGCCGCTGCTGGCCCTCACCGGCCGCCTCGGTGGCCGCTCGTACTGGGTCGAGGACGGCGACTGGATCGTCATGGCGAAGGTGCCGCAGGCACTGGCCGACCGTGCCGCGGCAAAACCGGAGACCTCACTCGAGGACTGGTTCAAGGCGCGCGCCTATCCCGGCGACCGGACCCTCATCGGCTATACCGCCACCAGCCGCGATGCCCAACGCGAAGCCTATTACAGCTACCTGGAGATCCTGCAGTTCCTCGGTGCCGCCTCGGGGGCGGACGTGGATATCAGCCGCCTGCCTTCCGCGCATACCCTGAACCTCCCGGAGAAGGGCGTGATCGGCGCGGCGGTGGAGGTCGATCCGGAAACGCTCGCGATCTCGTTCACCTACGAGCAGAGCCCGGTCGAGCTGGTCGGTTCGGTGGGCGGCATGGGTATCGTGGCCGGCACGGCCATCATGGCGGCCATCGCCGTGCCGCAGTACCAGAACTACACGCTGCGCAGCCAGGTCAGCGGGGCGCTCGCCGCCGCGGATACCGTGAAAGTCGCGGTGGCGGAGCACCGGCAGAGCACGGGCAAGTTCCCGGCCAGCAACAAGGCCGCCGGCCTCGGTGCGCCGGAAAGCCTGGGCAACGATTACGCGGGGTCGGTCGAAGTGGGTCCCGGTGGCGAGATCGTCGTCACCATGGACGCCACGCCGCCGCACAAGACCGACGCGCGGCTGGATTCCGCCACGCTGGTGCTCACTCCGAGGGTCGAGGGGCATACGGTCTCGTGGGGCTGCTCCGGCGAGGGAGTGGACGCGAAATACCTGCCGGCGAGCTGCCGGGACGAGCCACTGCTGCCCTGACGGCATGGGCGGCCGCTTCGCGGCGGCCGCCCGATTCGCTAGCTGGACTTAGTGCTTGACGGGCTGCCCCGTGAGGATGTTATCGACGTATACGTGACCGCCAGCATGGATGACGGCATATCCGGCCGGCGTGCTGCCGCTATACGTCACGCGCTCGGCGAAGATCCGGCCGGCGGCGAACGTGGTGGACTGCAAGCTCCTGCCGTCGGCGGCAAAGATCTCGACCGTGGTGTCCTTGGACGGGGGAAACGGCGAGCCGCAAAGGCCGATCCCGAGGTCCGTGGGCGCTTCCTTGAAATTGATCACGATGTCGTAAGGCTCCGCCTTCTCGACCGGGCCGAGGGCGTAACCATCGGCCACCAGTTGCGGGCAGTCGTTGGGCGAATTGCCATTTTGCACGCCGGAGGCGGCCCCACCCGCGTAACGGACCGTGATCGACGGCAGATCGAGCCCTGCGGCGGGCATTTCACCCACGGGGACAGCCTCGAAATTCTCGACAGAAGTCGTCGAAACGCCGCCCTTGATGGTCAGCGCCGATCCAAACGGGCCGTTACCGGCGGATGCCGAGGTGGTGACGAGGGCGAGGACGCAGCCAGCGGCGATATGACGAACGGAAATCATGGAACCTCACTTTATTTAATTATATGAACGCCCCCGGATGGGCCACGCCATGCTGGCGATCTGTCCGCGAATCTCATATAGAAGAATTCTGAAAATGTAGGCCAATCTCGGAGCGGGCCGTAGGGGATTGCCCTGAATGGCCCCGCCCGGGGGCCGTATCCGCCGGTCATGCGGACGCCACGCTTTTCCTTTATAATCGGCGGCTTCCCAAACCAAAGAGGCGATCCGGCCCATTGCCGGCGCATAACGCATGTCGATCGAAAACCTGCGCAATATCGCCATCGTCGCTCACGTCGACCATGGCAAGACCACCCTCGTCGATCAGCTTCTGAAGCAGTCGGGCACGCTCAACGAGCGCACCGTGCTGGCCGAGCGCGTCATGGATTCGAACGACCAGGAAAAGGAACGTGGCATCACGATCCTCGCCAAGAACACCGCGATCACCTGGGAAGACAAGAAGAAAGGCGTCAAGAACCGCATCAACATCGTCGACACCCCGGGACACGCCGACTTCGGTGGCGAGGTCGAGCGCGTGCTGTCGATGGTCGACACGGTGTTGATCCTCGTCGACGCGATGGACGGCCCGATGCCGCAGACCCGTTTCGTCACGCAGAAGGCCTTCGCGATGGGCTTCCGCCCGATCGTCGTCGTCAACAAGGTCGACCGCCCGGGCGCTCGTCCGGAATGGGTGGTCGAACAGGTTTGGGACCTCTTCGAAAAGCTCGGTGCCAACGACGAGCAGATGGAATTCCCCATCGTCTACGCGTCGGCGCTGAACGGTTACGCCTCGCTCGACGAGAACGCCCGCGAAGGCGACATGACCCCGCTGTACGAAGCGATCATGCAGCATGCGCCGAAGCCGGACGTCGATCCGGACGGCCCGTTCCAGATGCGCATCAGCCAGCTGGACTACAACAACTTCGTCGGCGTCATCGGCATCGGCCGCATCCAGCGCGGCACCCTGCGCAAGGGCATGCCGGTCGCCGTGATCGACCGCCATGGCAAGAAGCGCCAGGGCAAGATCGTGCAGGTGCTCGGCTTCCTCGGTCTCGAGCGCATCGAACAGGATTCCGCCGAGGCGGGTGACATCGTCGCCATCTCGGGTATTCCCGACCTGACCATTTCCGATACGGTCACCTCGCCCGACGTGCCGGAAGCGCTGCCGGCGCTGAGCGTCGACGAACCGATGATCAGCATGACCTTCCAGGTCAACAATTCGCCCTTCGTCGGCCACAAGGATCTCTCCGGCGGCAAGTTCCTGACCAGCCGCCAGCTGCGCGAGCGCCTCGACCGCGAGAAGGTGCACAACGTCGCCCTCCGCGTGGAAGACGGTTCCGATGCCGACAAGTTCCTGGTCTCGGGCCGCGGCGAACTGCATCTCTCCGTGCTCATCGAAAACATGCGCCGCGAGGGCTACGAGCTCGCCGTGTCGCGTCCGGAAGTCATCATCAAGGAAATCGACGGCCAGAAGATGGAGCCGATCGAGCAGCTGGTGGTCGACATCGAGGAAGTCCACCAGGGTGGCGTCATGGAGCGCCTGGGCATCCGCAAGGGCGACCTCAAGAACATGGTGTCGGATGGCAAGGGCCGCGTGCGCCTGGAGTACCTGATCCCGGCGCGTGGCCTCATCGGCTTCCAGAACCAGTTCAAGACCCTGACCCAGGGTAGCGGCCTGCTGTTCCACGTGTTCGACCACTACGGTCCGTACACGCCGGCCCCGATCGCGAAGCGCCAGAACGGTGTCATGATCGCGAACGCCGCCGGCACCACCCCGGCCTACTCGCTCGGCCCCCTCCAGGAGCGCGGCAAGCTGTTCGCCGCCGAGGGTGATTCCGTGTACGAAGGCCAGCTGATCGGCATCCATGCGAAGGACAACGACCTCACGGTCAACGCGATCAAGCCGAAGCCGCTGACCAACATGCGCGCATCGGGCAAGGACGACGCCATCCAGCTGACCCCGGCCACGAAGTTCACGCTGGAGCAGGCGCTCGACTTCATCGACGACGACGAGCTCGTCGAGGTGACGCCGAAGGAAATCCGCATGCGCAAGAAGCACCTGACGGAAAACGACCGCAAGAAGGCATCGCGCGGCGGCTGACCGCTTGCTCCGCAGGTGTTGAAGAAAAGGCCCGGCGAATAGCCGGGCCTTTTCGTTGACGGGCCGCACTGCTGGTGGGAGCCGACCCTGTCGGCGATCCCGCGGCAGCGGGCCAGGGTGAGGCGAGCACCCATCGCCGACAGGGTCGGCTCCCACCAGGGTCGGCTCCCACCATCGCGCTTCCCGGGCGCGATGGATGCCGGCCTCACCCCTCCCCTCTGCCGACCAGCTTCAACAACAGGTCGATCTGTTCCTGCTGCTTCACCAGCATGCGTTCGAGCTCGTCGCTGCGCATCTGGTCGAGCTTGTCGTGCAGCCCCATGATCTCGATCTCGGCGCGCAGGTTCACCTTGTAATCGTTCTCCGCATCGAGCCGGTCCTTCGCCGCCTGGCGGTTCTGGCTCATCATGATGACGGGCGCCTGGATGGCCGCGAGCATCGACAACAGCAGGTTGAGGAAGATGTACGGGTAAGGATCGAAGGGTCGGTGCAGCAGGTAGGAATTCAGGGCCGTCCACAGGGCCAGCACGATCGCGAAGACGATGATGAAGGTCCACGAGCCACCGAACCTCGAGACCTTGTCCGCCAGCCGCTGGCCATAGGTCAGGTCTGAACTGAATACCTCGTTGACATCTTCGGCGACCAACTTGCGCTGGACCAGCCGATCGAGGAGCCGCTGCTCGGCGTGGCCGAGGTCCGACAAGCTCTTGGCGAACCAGCGGCGCGCCGCGTGTTCGCTGGGGTGTTCGTTCACCGACATGGGGCAGTCCTCTCAAGGGGTAAGGGGATCGATTCCGGCGTGACGCTAGCACGCCGCGAGAGGGCACCGCTTGTCGCGATATCTCGCGGGGTTCAGCGTCGCGCTGACGTCATCCGGTGCCCGAAAGGGGGTGTCCCTGCGTCGGCCATGCGGACGTCGCTCGCCACCTCGCCGCGGACACGCGGCAGGAAGTCCGGAAATTCACGCCTTACATAATCGATCAACCCTTCGCGAACCTTGCAGCGCAAGTCCCACGATTTGCCGGAGTTGGGCGAACTCACCAATGCCCGCAATTGCATCGCCTTGTCGTTGGTGTCCACCACCTGCAGCACGCAGACGCGCCCATCCCATTCGGGTGCGGCCTTGCACAGCCGCTCCAGTTCCGCACGCAGGGGATCGAGCGGCAAGCCGTAGTCGAACCAGAGCATCGCCGAGCCGAGTATCCGCGAATTGGTCCGCGTCCAGTTCTGGAACGGGTTCTCGATGAAATACTGCAACGGAACGATCATCCGCCGCTCGTCCCAGATGCTCACCACGACATAGGTACTGGTGATTTCCTCCACCCTGCCCCACTCGTTCTCGACGATCACCACGTCGTCGATACGGATCGGCTGGGTGAGTGCGATCTGGATGCCCGCGATGAGGTTGCCGAGCACCGGCTTCGCGGCGAGGCCCACCGCCAGGCCTGCGAGTCCCGCCGACGCGAGCAGGCTCGCGCCGAACTGGCGCACGGCGGGGAACGTCATCAAGGCCACGCCGATGCCCAGCACCACGATCACCACCATCGCGGTGCGGCTCAACACGCGCACCTGGGTCTGCACGCGGCGCGCCCGCAGGTTGTCCTCCAGGTCGGTCGGATGGAAGCGGGACACCACCGCGTCCAGCGCGCCGACGCAACGCACGGCGAACCACGTGCAGGCGACGATCAGGCTCAGGCCGACCATGTGCTCGAGCGCGCCGATCAGTCGTGCCGGTTCGTCCGGCGCGGCACGGAACGCCAGCAACAGCATGGCCAGCGGAACGATGGCCTCCATGGGTGCATTGGCCCGCGCGATCATGCTCGCGCCCCGCGGATGGCGCAGGGCGAAACGGCGCAGGAAGGCCAGCACCACGCGGCGGAGCAGACCCGCGACCGCTAGCGCCACCACCACGGCCAGCGCGAAACGCGTCCACGGATGCGCAAAATCGGGCATCCCGTCGGAAGGGTTCATGGGCACCTACCTTAGGACGAACGATGTCCACGTTTTGTTGTGACGCAGCAAGCACGAGGTAAAGTGGCGCCATGGTCACGCGTCCCGGCACCGCATCCTTCGTCCTTCCCGACCTGCTGCAACCGGGTCTGCGCCTGGTCATCTGCGGGACCGCCGCCGGCACGCGCTCCGCGCGCGAGCGCACCTACTACGCCCATCCCGGCAACATGTTCTGGCGCACGCTTTTCGCCGTGGGGCTGACGCCACGCCTGCTCGCGCCGCCGGAATTTCCGTTGTTGCCGGCATTCGGCATCGGCCTCACCGATCTTTCGAAATTCCACTACGGCAACGACGCCGAACTTCCGGTCGATGCCTTCGATGTCGCGGCCCTGCGCAGCAAGATCGAACACTACGCGCCGCGCGTGATCGCCTTCACCAGCAAACACGCCGGCGTGTCGGCGCTCGGCAAAGGCGCGGGGTACGGATTGCAGGCAGCGCCTTTCGCTGGCGTCCCCGCCTTCGTGCTGCCCTCGCCCTCCGGCCAGGCACGGCGTTCATGGGACATCGACGTGTGGCAGGCGCTGGCCGATTTCGTCGCTGCTCAGCCGCCCGGGACCGAACGGTAAGCGCGAATGTCGTTCGGTGACACCGACGGCGCCTTGTTCGACCAGGCCTGCCGGATGTACGTGACCACCGCGGCCGCATCGTCGTCGCTGAGCTTCTGCGAGAACGGGGGCATCGAATAAGGCCGGGGGTTCGACGCCGTGGCGGGTGCGAAGCCCCCGGACAATACGATGCGAATCGCGTTGATACCGCTGGGATCGGTCACCGACCCGTTGCCGTCGAGTGGCGGATAGGCCTCTCCCTTGCCACGGCCGTCGTCGGCATGGCATTCCGCGCACTGGTCGGTGTAGACCTTGCGGCCCTTCAATGCGAGTTCGCGCGCGTCGGCGGCCGATTCGCGCAGGCGTGGCGGGTCGCGAGGAGGCAGCGACTTCAGGTAGGTGGCCATGGCCGCGAGGTCACCGTCGCTCAAGTGCTGCGTGCTGCGCATCACCACTTCGGCCATGGGCCCGAATGCCGTGCCCTTGCGCGAACGGCCGGTCTTCAGCAAGGCGACGACGTCGGCTTCGGTCCACCCGGCGAGCCCACCGCCAGCGCCCATCGACAGGTCGGGCGCGTACCAGTTCTGCACCGGAACGATGCCACCGGCAAGGAACGGATCGTCCACCATCGCGCCGAAACTGTTGCGACGCGCATGGCACTCGTTGCAATGGCCGATGCCCTGGACGAGATAGGCGCCCCTGTTCCAAGCCGGGGACTTCGCCGGGTCCGGCTGGAACTCGCCCTCCTCGAAGTACAGCGTGCGCCAGGCGCCCATCAGCGAACGCATGTTGTAAGGCCAGCGCAACGTGTCGTCCGTGTTCGCGCGTTTTATCGCGGGCAGGGTCTTCAGGTAGGCGAAGATCGCGTCCGTGTCGGCGCGCGTGACCTTCGTATAAGAGGTGAAGGGAAACGCCGGATACAGCGACGTGCCATCGTGACCCTTGCCCGAATGCATGGCCCGGTAGAGATCGTCGGCGCTCCACGCGCCGAGCCCGGTCTCCCGGTCGGGCGTGAGGTTCGGCGCGGGGATGGCTCCGAACGGCGTCGGTACCACGCGGCCACCGGCGAAGGGTTGTCCATTGCGCGCGGTGTGGCAGGCGGCGCAATCGCCAGCCGCGGCGAGGTACCGGCCACGTTGCACGGTGTCGTCGGCGAAAGCGAAGGTGCTGGCCAGGGCCAGCGAGAGCAATACGAGGAGGCGGGATATCGCGGTCATGGGTTCAGCCTCCCAGCACGCCGCAACGCAGCGGTGGCGTCACGCTACCGGCCGGTTCCGCATGCGCGTCGACGGGCACCGGGCGCTGTGCCAGCCAGGCGGAGACCGCGCTGATGTCGGCGTCGCTCAAGCGGCTGACGATGGTCGCCATGCAATCGGGTTCGACCGTGCTGCGCGTATGGGTGCGCCACGATCCGAGTTGCGCACTGATGTAGTCGTACGGCAGGCCGACCAGCCCGGGAATGTCCGGCTGCACGCCCGTGAGGTTGGGTCCGTGGCACGCCATGCACGGGGGAATGCCACGCGCGGGGTCGCCCTTCGTGACCAGCTGTTCGCCGCGCGCCATGGCGGCCGGAGTCGTCGCCGGCACCGGGTGCCGCGCATAAGGCACCTCCTGCGCCGCGAAGTACTCGGCGATCTCCCGCATGTAGTCGTCGGTCAGCGGCGCGACCGTGTACTCCATGATGTCGTAGTGGCGCAGGCCGCGCTGGAAGTCCTGCATCTGGCGGTGCAGGTAGCCTGCGGGCTTCCCCGCCAGGCGCGGATTGAATCCATTGTCGCCGCCCTCGCCGTGTTCGCCATGGCAACTCGTGCAGGCGGCGATGCGCTGGACCAGCGTGTCGGGCACCGTCGGCGAATCGGTGGCCATCGCCGATGCGGCGCAGAGCACGGCAGCCGTGACGGCGAGCCGGCGGACGAGACAGCGCATGTGGGACTCCCTGGATAACGTGGGCCACGCGCGCCGGATAAACGGGCGGGCACGGCGTCGCTACAGTATAGCCGGGCGCCGCGCGGGTAAGATTGACGCGATCCGCCGTCCGATCCGCCAAGGGGAACGTCATATGCCGCATGTCTGGTCAAAGCCCGTCGCCCTCGCGGCCGCCGTCGTACTGATGCTTGCCAGCGGCGCCGTCGCCGCCCGCGATGCCGGCGAGGACGACGCCTTCGCCTCGATCGCCACGATTCACCAGGCGTATGCGTCCGGCGCGCTCACGCCCGAAGGTCTCACCCGGCTCTTCATCGAACGTATCGCGACGATCGACCAGGCCGGCCCCACGATCAATGCCGTGCTGGAGACCAACCCCGACGCACTCGCCATCGCGCGCAAGAGCGGCAAGTACGGTCCGCTGGCGGGTATCCCGATATTGCTGAAGGACAACATCGACACGGGCGACCGCATGATGACGACGGCGGGTTCACTGGCCCTCGTCGGCAAGCCCGCGCCACGCGACTCGGGCGTCGCCGCCCGCTTGCGCAAGGCGGGCGCCGTGATCCTGGGCAAGACCAACCTCAGCGAATGGGCGAACATGCGCTCGAACCACGCCACCAGCGGCTGGACCGGGCGTGGCGGCCTCACGGTCAATCCCTATGTGCTCGATCGCAACGCCTGCGGTTCCAGCGCCGGTTCCGGCGCCGCCGTGGCCGCGGGCCTCGCCACCGTGGCGATCGGCAGCGAAACCGACGGCTCCATCATCTGCCCCGCCGCCATGACCGGCCTGGTCGGCATCAAGCCGACGGTAGGGCTGGTCAGCCGTGCCGGCATCATTCCCATCTCGCACAGCCAGGACACGGCGGGCCCGATGGCGCGCAGCGTGGCGGACGCGGCGACCGTCCTTGGCGCCATCGCGGGCAGCGACCCTCGTGATCCGGCCACGGCCGAGGCGGACAAACACGCCACCGACTACACGAAATTCCTCGACCCGGAAGCGCTGCGCGGCAAGCGCATCGGCGTGGTACGCCAGCTGGCGGGCATCGAACCGAATGCGGACCATGCATTGGAAACCACCATCGCCCTGTTGAAGGCACAAGGCGCAACGGTGGTCGACCCGGTGGAAATTCCACACCTCAAGGAGTTGAGCGATAACGAACTGAACGTGCTGCTGTTCGAGTTCAAGCACGACATCCAGGCCTACCTCGCCACGCGTCCGGACCAGCCGATGAAGACACTGGCCGACCTCATCGCCTTCAACCAGCGCGAGGCGGCCAGGGAAATGCCGTGGTTCGGCCAGGAGCTGTTCCTTGCCGCACAGGCCAAGGGCGACCTGGACGATCCGAAGTACATCCAGATGCGCGACACCAACAAACGGTTGGCGGGCCCGGAAGGCATCGACGCGGCGCTGGCGAAAGACCACCTCGACGCCTTGCTCGCGCCGAGTTGGGGCCCCGCCTTCGTCAACGACCTGGTGCTGGGCGACCACGTCGTGAGCGGCGACCCGACCGTCGGCGGCGTGTCCGCCCCGGCCGCGATCGCCGGTTATCCCTCGATCACGCTGCCGGTGGAATTCGCGCACGAGTTACCGGTTGGCGTGGTGTTCTTCGGCGCGAAATGGAGCGAACCCACCCTGATCGCGATCGCCTATGGCGTGGAGCGGAAGGCCAACGCCTTCCGCCGCCCGAAGTTCCTGCCGACCCTGCCGACGAAATAAGAGACTCACATGTAAGCCGGTTCAGTTGTGGGAACCGAGTCAGTTGTGGGAGCCGCTTCAGCGGCGATGGGTGCTCGCCGCAACCCGCCCCGCTGCCGCGAGGATCGCCGCTGAAGCGGCTCCCACACAGAGCCGGCTCTTCTTCTTGAGCCGGCTCTTCTTCTAGAGCCGACTCTTCTGGAGCCAGCTCTTCCACAGGGACTTCCGCCGACAGGCGACGGCGATCAAGCCTTATTGGCGAACTCGCGCACGATCGGTGCGAGCTTCGGGTCTTCCAGCGCCATGGCCATCGTGGCGCGGACCAGGCCGGCCTTGTTGCCGCAATCGAAGCGCGTGCCCTCGAAACGGTAGGCCAGCACCTTGCCCTTGTCCTTGAGCAGGTTCTCGATGGCATCGGTGAGCTGGATCTCGCCGCCGGCGCCTTCCTTGGTGTTGCGCAGGTACTCGAAGATCCCACTGGGCAGCACGTAGCGGCCGACCACGGCGAGGTTCGACGGCGCATCCGCGGGCTTCGGCTTCTCCACCATGTGGGTGATCACGGATGCGCGATCGCTGAGCTGTTCGCTGGTATCGACGATGCCGTACTTGTCGGTGTCGTTCTCCGGCACTTCCTCGACGGCGATCACGCCGGCGTCGTTGGCATCGGCCACTTCGGCCATCTGGCGCAACGCGCCCTTGCCCTTGGTCCAGATCAGGTCGTCCGGCAGCATCACGCCGAAGCGCTCGTCGCCCACCACGGGTGCGGCGCGCAGCACGGCATCGCCGAGGCCGAGGGCCTCCGGCTGGGTGACGAACACGCAACGGACGTGGCGCGGCAGGATGCCACGCAGGATCGACAGCAGTTCTTCCTTGTTCTTTTCCGCGAGCTTCTCTTCCAGCTCGTAGGCCTTGTCGAAATAGTCGGCGATCGCATGCTTGTAGCGGTTGGTGACGAACACCAGCGTATCGGCACCCGCGTCGACGGCTTCATCCACTGCGTACTGGATCAGCGGACGGTCGAGCACGGGCAGCATTTCCTTGGCCACCACCTTGGTCGCGGGAAGGAAGCGCGTACCGAGGCCGGCGACGGGAAATACGACCTTGCGCAGGGGTTGGGTCATGCGTTGTCTCCACTTTCGTTTCGGCGTAGCGGCAGCACGTTGTCGGTCTGCGGCTCGCTCCAGCGGAAGGAAGGCAGCAGCTGCGACACGCACCGGCGCAGGGTTTCTTCATCGAACGCGGCCACGGCCTCCTCGGCGCGTGCCAGCTGTATCTGCAACATTTCCCACGAGACCTGGCGGTGCTGTGCCTGGAAAATCTTCGCGTGGGTCGTGCTGGTGTAGTTCTCCAGTGGGTGGAACAGTTCCTCGAACAACTTCTCGCCCGATCGCAGTCCGGTATAGACGATCTGTATGTCGGAACCGGGACGCTTGCCGGCCAGACGGATCATCTGTTCGGCGAGGTCGCGGATCTTCACGGGATCGCCCATGTCGAGCGCGAAGATTTCACCCCCCTTGCCGAGACTGGCCGCCTGGAGGATCAGCTGGCAGGCCTCGGGAATGGTCATGAAATAACGCGAGATCTCCGGGTGCGTGATCGTCACCGGACCGCCCTGGCGAATCTGCCTGCGGAACAGCGGGACCACCGAACCGGCGGAGTCCAGTACGTTACCGAAGCGGACCGTGATAAAACGTGTCGAAGTATGCGCTGCGAGGTTCTGGCACCAGATCTCGGCCATGCGCTTGCAGGCACCCATCACCGAGGTCGGGTTCACCGCCTTGTCGGTGGAGATCAGCACGAACGATTCCGCGCCGCAGCGCACCGCGGCATCGGCGACGATGCGCGTGCCGAGGACGTTGTTGCGGAAGGCCTCGCGCAATTGCCCCTGCAACATCGGCACGTGCTTGTAGGCGGAGGCGTGGAAGACGATCTGCGGCTGGGTCTCCTCGAACAGGCGATTCACCGCGGTGGCGTCACGCGCGTCGGCGAGGACGCCGTTGAAGATCAGTTCCGGATAGGCCGAGGTCAGCTCCTGGCCGATGCGGTACAGGTTGTACTCCGACATCTCAACCACGGTGAGCGAGTTGGCGCCGAGGCGCGCCACCTGCCGGCAGAGTTCCGAACCGATCGAGCCGCCGCCGCCGGTCACGAGGACGCGGCGGCCGCTGATGTTCTCGCGAATGGCCGTCCAATCCAGCTCGACCGCATCTCGGCCGAGCAGGTCCTCGATGGCCACTTCCTTGATCTCGTTGAACTGCGCACGCCCCGCGACCACATCCTCGAGGCGCGGGACGGTACGGAACGGCAGCCCCGTGCTCTCGCAGAAGGCCACGATCCGGCGCATCTGCGCCGTGGTCGCACCCGGCACCGCGATCAGCAGCATCTGTACCGCCACCGCTTTCGACAACTCCGCCAACTGGTCCACCGTGCCCAGCACGGGGATGCCGCCGATCTGCGCGCCGCGAAGCGCGAGGTTGTCGTCGACGAATCCGATCACGCTGTAGCGGCTGTCGCGGCGAAGGTCGCGGGACAATGCCTCGCCCGCCCGATCAGCACCCACGATGAGCACGCGCTTGGTCGGCGCCGACTGGAACAGGTCGATGCGGCTGTCCTTCCAGAAACGGTAGCTGAGCCTCGGCAGCCCGAGCAGCACCACCAGCACCACCGGGTACACCAGCAGCACCGAGCGGGGCACGCCATCCAGGCGCGCATACATGACCATGGCCAGGCCGATGATCAGCGCGCCGATCACCGTCGCGCGAATGATGTTCCACAGGTCGGGCAGGCTGGCGAACCGCCAGACACCCTTGTAAAGGCCGGTCCAGTTGAACACCGCGCCTTGCACCAGCAGCACGATGGGAAACTCCATCGGCAGGTACGTGACCGGCGCGAGGTCCGGCATCAAGGCATAGCGCAGGGCTTTCGCGATCCACCAGGCGAGCGCCGCCATGGCCAGGTCGTGCGCGACGACCGCGGTGCGGGGGTGGATGATGCCGATGAACTTACGCAGAAACATGTCGCTCCCTTCGACGCAAGCAGGTTCGCTTGCCAATACGCCAGATCGCTGCTCCCAACAGGTACACCGCTCCCGTGCACAGGGGCGCCGCCGCTGGCAAGCGGAACGCGATCCATGCGACGGGAACGCAGACGAGCGCGTTCCATGCGAAGTAGCCCGCGGCTACCTTCCGATGTGACGCCCCTCGCCTCACGAGCCACTGGTAAAGGTGTTCGCGGTGCGGAGTGTACCAGCGCGCACCGCGCAGCATTCGCACGAGCAATGTCAAGGTCGCGTCGATGACGAAGGCGGAAGAGAAAATCAGCGCCGGCCAGAGCAAATTCGTACGAAAAGCCCATAACATCGCGGAAATCGCAAAAACCATGAGGCCGACGGTGCCGCTGCCCACGTCGCCCATGAAGATCCGGGCCGGGGAGCGGTTGAACCACCAGAAGCCGGTCGCCGCCAAGGCCAGGGCGAAGGCGGCAGCGGCGATGGCCGGGTTGCCGGCGGCCCAGGCCAGGGCCGCCGAGGCCGCCCCGAAGAACATCGCCTGTTGCGCGGCCAGGCCGTCGATCCCGTCCATGAAATTGTGCAGGTTGATGCACCAGACACCGGCCACCAGCAGGGGCAAGGACCAGAGCAGGCTGGCGGTACCCGTCGCCAGCGCGACGCAGAACAGAAGGGTGGCTGCGAGCTGGATGAGCAGGCGAGGCCTGATCGGCAGCGAGCCGTGGTCGTCCAGCCAGCCGATGGCCGCCACGGCGATCACCGCCACGGTGAAAGCGCCGACGACCGCGGCACCGGGCGAGCCCGGCAGGAGGAGGAACGCCGCCGGCATGCCGGCCAGCGCACCGGCGACGATGCCGATGCCGCCACCGCGGGGGGTCGGCATCGTGTGCGAACGACGATGGCCGGGGGCATCGAGCATGCCGCGGCGATGCGCATAGGCGATGGCGACGCGCACGCTGGCGAAGGAGACGAGGAAGGCGGCCAGGACGCAGCCGATCAGCAGGGAGCCGGCGCTCGCGACTGTGCCCGTCATTCGTTCGCGACGCCGTGGATGGGACGGACCGTGCCCCAGCTCTTGCAGCTCGGGCACTGCCAGTGGTGCGCCTTGGCGCCGAAGCCGCAGCGGCTGCAACGGTACATCGCCTGCCCTTCGAGCAGCTTGCGCGTCAGGTCGCGCAGGATGAGGTAGTTCTCACGGGCCTCGCCGGAGACCTTGTCCATCGTCGCGTCGATCAGCGCCATCAGGCCGCGCACGGACGGACGCTTGCGCAACTGCCCGGTGAGGAAATCGATGGCCGTCCGTTCACCGTCCCTGCCCTCGTAGAGCCTGGTCAGGGCCAACACGGGCGATATGCCGTGGTAACGCTCCATGATCTCGCGCAGGAAGGTCTCGGCGCGATCCATCTGCTGCGAGCGTGCATAGCAGTTGAGCAGCGGGGGCAGGATCTCGGGAACGAAGGCGATGTCCGCCGCGATGGCGGCCTCGTACGAGGCGATCGCGGGTTCGAGTTCGTCGTCCTCCGAGGAGAGACGACCGGCGATCATGTGCGCGCGGACGCAGTCCTGCTGGCACGCGAAGGCTTCCTTGACGTACTCGCGGGCCTCGGTGCGCGCCCCGTGCTGGCGCGACTGCTCGGCGAGTTCGCAATAGAACTGGGCGATCATCGCCGACTCGTCTTCACCGGTCATGGTCTCCAGCCGGCGCGCATGATCGATGGCCTTGTGCCACTCGCGCTCGTGCTGGTAGATCGCGATGAGGTGCCGCAATGCGGAGGGCGCCAGCGCATCCATGGCCACGAGGTCGGAGAACAGCGTTTCCGCCCGGTCGAGCAGCCCGGCCCGCATATAGTCCTCGCCCAGTTCGAGCAAGGCCACCGTCTTCATTTCATCGGACAGTCCCTGGCGCGAGACCAGATGCTGATGCAGGCGGATGGCACGGTCGACCTCGCCGCGCTTGCGGAAGAGGTTGCCCAGGGCAAGATGGGTCTCGACCGTGTCGCGGTTGTATTCGGCAAGGCGCAGGAATACCTCGAGCGCCTTGTCCTGCTCTTCGTTCAGCAGGTAGTTCAGGCCACGAAAGTAATCGGAGGAAAGCTCGTTGACCCGCTCTCCGGAGCGCCTGGCGTGGCTCCGCCGGCCGAGCCACCAGCCGCAGGCGAAGGCCAGCGGGGGAACGAGCGCCAACAACCAGATCGGATTCATGCGGTCGTCGCGTTGTCCGCCTTGCGTTCGCCACGACTGCGCCGGCGCCTCCGATGGGCGAACGACGTTCCCAGCCACGCGGTGATTCCGCCAAGGATCCATCCCACCAGCACGGCCACCAGCATCGCCCCACCCTTGGGCAGGGACAGTTGGGCGAAGCCGAGGTCGAACGGCACCAGGTCGGCATTCAGCGCGCCGAAGACGATCCCGGCGGCGATGAACAGCAAGAGAAAGATGATGGCTAGCAGACGCATCCGGGGACTCTACCCGAATCCTGAATAACATGGTGCGGTGCGGTTGGCTTTTCATACAGCTTCGGCGGCACGTTCAGGACTGGGTGCCCTGGATGAGGCGCTTGGTTGCCATGTGGATCTTTGACGGGCTCGGCTTCGCCCTCGCGTTCGTTGTGTGCGGCGAGGGGAGCTGCCGGGCGCCACCCTCGGCGCGACGGTAGTCACCGTCCCTTGGGCAAGGATGCCGCTGGCGCGGCCATGTTTGATGGCTGCGCCCCGGCGGGCTCGGACGGTCGGGCGGGGGTTTCCGATTCGCCTTCCTGGCTCAGCGGAAACGGCCGGCCATCCCTGGCCGGCCCCCTGCGGGCCTTCTCCGCCCGCCCGTCCTCGGCTCCTAATGTCGCGCCGAGGGTGGCGCCCGGCAGCTCTCTCGACCCTGGGGTGGGTGGGAAGGAAAGAGCACCGCTCGTCGCGTGTCGCTTGCCGCACCCGGGTCGCGGGCGTTTTCGCTGAGTCACGGAGGGTGAATCGAAAACCCCATTGTGGGAGCCGACCTTGTCGGCGATCCCGCGGCAGCGGGCCAGATTGAGGCAAGCACCCATCGCCGACAGGGTCGGCTCCCACAGGCGTCCCTTCCCGAGCGACGGTGCAACCGGAGCGACGAGGGTGGCGGCCGACGGCTCTGCCCCCACACCACCCCAACCGCGAAGCCGAGCCGGTGAAGCTCCAAAAAAAACGCCGCGTCACTGCGCGGCGTCGGTTTCCTCGATAAGGTTTACGCGTTCGCGTAATTCCTTGCCGGGTTTGAAATGGGGTACGTGCTTGCCCGGCAGAGCTACCGCTTCACCGGTCTTGGGGTTACGCCCCATGCGCGGCGGGCGGAAATGCAATGCAAAGCTGCCGAAGCCGCGGATCTCTATGCGTTCACCCGTGGACAAGGCGTGGCTCATCTGCTCAAGCACACTCTTGACGGCAAGTTCCACGTCGCCGTAGGCAAGGTGGGTCTGGCGCCGCGCCAGCGCCTCGATCAGTTCCGACTTTGTCATGGGTCCCCTGGTGGTTCTCGAAGCTGACGCAAATCTGTCAAACAACGGCGAGGGGCGGCACGGCCGCCCCTCGCCCGACGGTTAGTCGGCCTTGTTCATCTGCTCCTTGAGGAGCGCGCCGAGCTTGGTCGTACCACCAGCGGCGGACTGGTAGTCGGCCATGGTATCGGCCAGATCTTCCTCGTCCTTCGCACGGATCGACAGCTGGAGCTGACGGCCCTTGCGATCCATGCCGGTGAACTTCGCCTCGACCGCATCGCCAACCTTCAGATACTGCGTGGCATCGTCCACGCGCTCCTTGGCGATATCGTTCGCGCGAATGTAGCCCTCGACACCTTCGCCGAGATCAATGACCGCACCCTTGGCGTCGACTTCGCGGACCGTGCCGGTCAGGACCGTGCCGCGCGGATTCGTGGCCATGAACTGGCCGAACGGATCCTGCTCCATCTGCTTGATGCCGAGGGAGATGCGCTCACGCTCCGGATCGACGGCCAGGACCACGGCCTCGACTTCGTCGCCCTTCTTGAAGTTGCGCACGAGGTCTTCACCCGATGCCTGCCACGAGATGTCGGACAGGTGGACGAGACCGTCGATGCCGCCTTCCAGGCCGATGAAGATGCCGAAGTCGGTGATCGACTTGATCTGGCCGGACACCTTGTCGCCCTTCTTGTGCATGGCGGCGAACGCTTCCCACGGGTTCGAGCGGGTCTGCTTGATACCGAGGGAGATGCGGCGACGCTCTTCATCCACGTCGAGGACCATGACTTCCGTCTCGTCACCGACCTGCACGACCTTGGCCGGGTTGACGTTCTTGTTGGTCCAGTCCATCTCGGAGACGTGCACGAGGCCTTCGACGCCCGGCTCGATCTCGACGAAGCAGCCGTAATCGGTGACGTTGGAGACCTTGCCGAACAGGCGGCTGCCGACCGGGTAGCGGCGGGCGATGGCGACCCACGGGTCGTCGCCGAGCTGCTTGAGGCCGAGCGACACGCGGTTGCGCTCGCGGTCGTACTTGAGCACGCGGACGTCCAGCTCGTCGCCGACGTTGACGACTTCGGACGGGTGACGCACGCGCTTCCACGCCATATCGGTGATGTGCAGCAGGCCGTCGATGCCGCCGAGGTCGACGAACGCGCCGTAATCGGTGAGGTTCTTCACCACACCCTTCACGACCGCGCCTTCCGTCAGGCGTTCGAGCAGCTTCTCGCGCTCTTCCGAGAACTCCGTCTCGACGACCGCGCGGCGGCTGACGACGACGTTGTTGCGCTTGCGATCGAGCTTGATGATCTTGAACTCGAGATCCTTGCCCTCGAGGTAGACCGGGTCGCGGACCGGACGCACATCGACCAGGGAACCCGGCAGGAATGCGCGGACGTCCTTGATGTCGACCGTGAAGCCACCCTTGACCTTGCCGGAGATCTTGCCGGTGATGGTCTCTTCCTTGTCGAACGCCTGCTCGAGGTCGTCCCACACCATCGAACGCTTGGCCTTCTCACGGGAGAGCTTGGTCTCGCCGAAGCCGTCTTCGAGCGCGTCGAGCGCGACCTTGACCTCGTCGCCCACTTCCACTTCCAGCGCGCCGGACTCGTCCTTGAACTGCTCGATGGGGACGATGCCTTCGCTCTTCAGGCCGGCGTTGATCACCACCACGTCGTTGCGGATTTCCACAACGATACCGGTGACGATGGAGCCGGGCTTCAGCTTGGAAATGGCCTGCTGGCTCTGTTCAAACAGTTCGGCAAAACTTTCAGTCATGTTGATTCCAGGGTTATGAAAGGTCGTACCCGGCGTCTGCCTCGGTTGTCGAGCGCAAGCGGACGGGGGACCCACCGGTCGTGGGCGCATGGGGGAAGCCTGTTGGGGAAACCACCCTGCACCGTTGCCAATATCCCGCGCACACAGCGTGCGCGGGGGTTGTGCCGGATGCGTTTTAAGGACGCACCACGGCGAATACTTTTTCCACCACCGTCTCGATCGGCATGCCGGTGGTATCGATCACCACGGCGCCCTCGGCGGGCTTCAACGGGGCGACCGGCCGCGACGCATCCCTTTCGTCACGTGCCTCGATCTCTCGTTGGAGAATGGTAAGTGTAACGCTCAGGCCCTTATCCTTCAACTGCTTATAGCGCCTTTTCGCGCGCTCGGCGGCACTGGCCGTAAGAAAGAACTTATGGGCGGCATCGGGGAAAATCACCGTCCCCATGTCCCGCCCGTCCGCCACCAGGCCCGGCGCCTTGCGGAAACCGTGCTGGAGGTCCACCAGGGCCTGGCGGACCGAGGGGATGACGGCGATGGCCGAAGCGGCCGCTCCTGCCGTTTCCGTGCGTAATTCGTCCGTGGCATCGTGGCCGTTCACCAGCACCCGGGTCTCCCCGCCGTCCGGGCTGGCCTGGAAGCGGATCTTCACGGTCTGCGCGCAGCGCGTGACGGCCTCGGCGTCGGAGAGGTCGATGCCCTCCTCCCCCGCCGCATAACCCACGGCGCGATAAAGGGCGCCGGAATCGAGCAGGCGCCAGCCGAGCCGTTCGGCCACCAGGCGACTGATGGTGCCCTTGCCCGAGCCGGACGGGCCGTCGATGGTCAGCACGGGGACGGCAGCCGGATGGGCCATGGGATCAACCTCGTTCGCGAAACACCCATGATATCGCGTCGACCGCCCGAAACCGGACCATGGACAGCCTCCGGGGGCCGTGCTAAAAGCCCCCCATCCCTATGCGCCACGGGTTTGAAGCGCTCCATGTCCGACCACCTCCAGAGCCAGTTCGAGCAGGCTTACCTGGACCTCACCCGTCTTGGCCGACGGCCCGATAACGATACCCTCCTGCGCATCTACGCCCTTTATAAACAGGGTTCCGAGGGCGACGTCCGCGGCGACAAGCCCGGCTTCTTCGATTTCGTGGGCACCGCGAAGTACGAGGCCTGGGCGGCACTGAAAGGCGTGCCACGGGAGGATGCGATGCGCGACTACATCGAACTGGTGAGGTCGCTGGGAGGTTGAGCGCCCCCTCGCTCGGTGGGAGCCGACCTTGTCGGCGATCCCGCGGCAGCGGGCCGGGGTGAGGCAAGCACCCATCGCCGACAGGGTCGGCTCCCACCGGTCATGGCAGGCACCGCCGCCGATAGGGTCGGCTCCCACCGGATAGGTCGACCATCCACCGGTCGGTCCGCAGCGCGGCGCTCTTGTGGGAGCCGATTCATCGGCGATCCTACGAAGCGCGGAGCGAGATCCAGGCGGCGACCGGCAGGCCACCGAACACCGCCGCGGCACTGGCCGGAGCACCCCGTCCGGTCGCCGCCGTTTCCAGCCGGCCCTCGGTGAGCACCCCCGTCCACCGGCCTTCGGGCAAGCGCAACGTCGTCCCCTCCCACCGCTCGCCAGGGATCGCCGGCGTTTCCGCTCCCGCCAGCCACCCGGCGGTATGCCGCGCCACGGCGACCGCCAGCCGCTGTCCCCGCCATTCGCGAACGAAGGCCACGAGATGCCCCGCCGCCGGCCCCTCGGCCGCCAGTGGACGATAGCTGCCGCGCGCGAACAGGTCGGGATGGGCCTGGCGCAGCCGCAGCAACCTAGCGATCACCGCCTGCTTGATCGCGCCATCCCTCCATGCCGGCAACAGGTCCGACGGCGCGCTGTCGCGTTCAAGGGAGACGGCCCGGGCCAGGAAATCGACGGGACGACGATTGTCGGGATCGACCAGGCTGAAGTCCCAGTAATCCGTGCCCTGGTAGAGATCGGGCACACCCGGCGTCGTCAGCCGCAGGACGGTCTGGGCCAGTCCGTTGGCCGCCCCGGGGGCGGCGATGTAGTCCGCGAAGGCCGCCACTTCCGCCGCCGATTCGCCCGACAGCACGCTACGCAGGAAATCCTCGCAGGCGTCCTCGTACGGCTCGTTCGGCGAGGTCCAGCGGGTCCAGCGCTTCGCTTCGCGCAAGGCCTTGCGTTGCCATGCGGCGATGCGCGTGGCGAAGCGTTCCACGTTGTCCACGTCGTCCTGCGACAGCCCATAGGGCCATGCACCGACCAGCATCTGGTAGAGGATGAGTTCATCCGCCGCCGATGGCGCCATCCGCCCTTCCGCGCGCTGGCGGAACACGGCGTGGCGGGAGCGCCAGCGATCCACCGTCACGATCCACCGTTGGGGCACTTCGGAGAGCACGGCCAGGCGCGCGCGAAGGTCTTCGCCCCGCTTGTGATCGTGGGTGGCGGTAGCCAGCAGGTTGTTCGGCAGCGTGGCGGCGCGCTCCGCGCAGTGACGATGGAAATGTTCCGGAGCGATCGCCAGCCTCGCCGCATCGACGCCCACCTCGTTGCGCGACAGCAGACGGCCATACCGATAGCCGGCGGTGTCTTCCACGGCCTTGGCGGCCACCGGCGACGTGGCTTGCTGAAACATCGCCAACGCCCTTTCGCGGGCGCGACGCACCGGGCCCGGTGGCAACGAGCGCGGCGCCTCGCCGCCGAGCCATCGCGCGACGAGATGGAGCAACTCGCCGTCTTCGAGACGATTGGTGCGCAGTGCGCCTTCGACGGCCCGCGAGAACACCGTTTCGTCATACGCATCGCGGCCGGCGCCCCTCGCATAGGTGCGATATACCGGGAAATGCACGAGCAGCTCCACCAGCACGCGGCGAATGGCGGCCAGCGATACATCCCGCGTCGCGATATCGGCACGCGCCGCGGCGAACAAGGCACGCGCCGTGCGGTCCAGTTCCGCTTCGAAACTGTCCACGAGGATCTGCCGTCGCGCACGCACCGCTTGCGTTCCGAAGTCCGTGCTTTCGCCCGTGAGCTTGCGCCATAAACCGGTCAGTGGCGCCTCGCCGTTTTCGTCGTGCAGCAAGGCCGACACCTGGTCCATGAACTCATAGCCGGTGGTGCCATCGGTGCGCCAATCGAGGCGCAGGGTCTCGTCCGGCGCGAGGATCTTCTCCACCACCAGGTAGGCCGCGCCGCGCGGAGCATCCGGTGGACGCCTCGCGCGCAGCGTCTCGAACCGGTGACGCAACTGGCGGCAGTAGCGCCGTGGGTCGGCCAGCCCATCGACGTGATCGCAGCGCACACCGTCGATCAAGCCTTCGGTGTACAGCCGGAAGATCGTCTTGTGCGTGTCTTCGAAGACGGCGGTCCGCTCGATGCGCAAGCCCGCCAGCTCGTTGATATCGAAGAAGCGGCGATAGTTGACCATGTCGCTGGCGAGCTTCCAGAACGCCAGGCGATAGTGCTGCCGTTCGATCAGCGCGTGCAGCGACGCCCTGCCCTCGTTCGTCTCCGGATCGTGCACGGCCTGCGCGTCCTCGCCCAATGTCGCCGAGGAGGCGGGCGACAACGGCAGGTGATCGTCATAGACCCGCAGCACCCATTCGTTGCGCCGCCGCGCCAATCGTACATGGCCATCGCGCAAGGTCTGCTCATAACCCGCGCCGAGGATCGGCAATAGCAGGCGCCCCTTCAGCAAGGGATCGGGCGCCTGCCACTCGATGTCGAAATACCCCGCGTAACGGCTTTCCCGTCCGTGGCGGAGCACGTCCATCCACCACGCGTTCTCGACGCCCACGCCCATGTGGTTGGGCACGATGTCGACGATCAGGCCCATGCCACGCGAGCGCAGGGCCGCGACGAGACGACGCAAGGCATCCTCCCCGCCGATCTCCGGATTCACTTCGTGGCAGTCGACGACGTCGTAGCCGTGGGTTGAACCGGCCCGCGCGCGCAGGATCGGTGACGCGTACAGATGGCTCACGCCCAGTCGTGCGTAGTAGCCCACGACGCCGATCGCATCGTCGAGGGTGAAGCCCGCATGGAACTGCAGACGCGCCAGCGCACGCGGAGCGTTCATGCGCGATGCCGGGTCTGGTCGATCGCGGCGCATACGGCGTGGGCGATCGGGCCATCGAACAGGCGCGACGACGAATCGGGCATTCGCCTGCGCCAGTTGGGATGGACCGCGTCGGTGGGACCGGGAAGGTTCGGTTGTTCGTGAAGGCCGAGCACATCTTCCACGGGAAAGACCGCCAGGGGCGCGGGTGCCTGCGATACATGCCGGGCCGCGGCTACGACCACGGGCGAGATGTCGTCAGGCGCGGGCGGGGCGTCCTCGTTCCACGCCGAGCCGGACGCGTACAACGCCCGCCAGAGCATCGCCCGCTCGACCTCGCGCTGCGCCGCCTCGTCGACATCGGGATTGTCGAGCCCGGCGCGTTTACGCCATTCCACGTCTCGCCCGCTCCACCATCCCGCCACGGTCGGCACATCGTGCGTGCTGGTCGTCGCCATGGCCTTGCCGGACCATTCCGCCGGGGCGATGAAGCCGCCGTCCGCGGCGCGCTCGAACCAGAGCACGCGAATACCGAGGACGCCCTTGTCGGCGATCGCCTGGCGAAAGTCGGCCGGCACGGTGCCAAGGTCCTCGCCGATGACGATGGCACGGTGCAAATGCGATTCCAGCGCGATCAGCCGCAACATGTCGCCGAGTGGATAGCGCACGTAAGCGCCTTCGGTCGCGCCCGCGCCACGGGGTACCATCCACAGGCGCTTCAATCCCAACACGTGGTCGATGCGCACGCCACCGGCATGCGCCAGCGCGGCGCGCAGCATGCCGATGAATCCCTTGAAACCGGTCTCGCGCAAGCCTCGCGGCGAGAACGTGGTGAGCCCCCAGTCCTGGCCCAGCCGGTTGAGCGCATCCGGCGGCGCACCCACGGACAGGCCGTCGAGCACCTCCCTCTGGTGTGCCCAGGCATGGCTGCCACCCGCGTCGGCACCCACGGCGAGATCCGCCACCAGGCCGATCGCCATGCCCGCGTCGCGCGCGGCTTTCTGTGCGCCTTCCAGGCCCTGCATGGCAAGCCATTGCAACCAGGCGTGGAACGAGACCTCACGCGCGTGTTCGCGGGCGAACGCCGCCACCTCGAGGCCCGCCGGATCATGGAACGCCTCCGGCCAGCCCTGCCATCCGCCCGCGCGCCCGTGCGCGGTGAAGTCGGCATGCAATGCCTCGAAACGCGCGTGGCGTTCGAGCGGTTCGCCTTGCTCGCGCCGGAACGCGGCGAACCGCTCCGAGTGCGCGATATCCACCGAGGCCCACTCGAACACGGAACGGAGGATCGTCATCCGCGCACGCGCGGCGCGCGGCCAGTCGATCAACTCGAGCCATTCGAGTTCGGCCAGCTCCTGGCGCAGGTTGTGCGTGTCGATCACCGCGCGCACGGTCTGCTCGCCACTGGTCCGCACCGGGTCGATATACAGGCCGTTGAGGAACAGGCGGCTCGACGGCGCATACGGGCTGTAGCGTTCGGGGGCCGCCGCGAACAACGCGTGCAGCGGACTGATCGCCAGCGCGTCCGCGCCCTTCTCCGCGGCGGCCTTCGCACACAGTTCCAGCGCGGTGAAATCGCCGATGCCGCCATCGCCGGGACGGCGCAGGCTGGACATCTGCACGGCGATGCCCCAAGGCCGATGGGCGGAGGCGATGTCACCGATGCCGAATGCGCGCGGTGGCGCGACGGCGAGCGTGACCGGCTCCTCGTCGATCAACAAAGTGTAGTAACCCGGCACGACCGGTGCGTCGACGAGCCGTTCGCCGGAAGGCAATGCGCCCTCGCTGACCCGCCCGCCTTCGTCCGTCACGATCTTCCACGACCGGCCGCGTGCCGCCGCCGGCAGCTCGACCCGCCCCCCCGCGTCGGCGGTCAGCAGCCTCGGCGGCTGCCGTCCAGTGCGTTCTTCCTCGATGCGCCGCAAGCTCGCCTCGACGTCGTCCGCGTTGTCCGCCGGCAGCCCCAGGGCCTGCAGGACGGCCCGCACCGTGCGCGCCGGGGTCGATTGCGGCCGGTCGAGTGCATCGCGCCAGTTCACGTCGATCCCGGCCTGTTCGGCCAATAACGCGAGGCGATCGTCGAGGGGCTCGTTCACGAATCAGGACTCCAGACAGGCAAGCGTGCGGCGGGCGGGAAGCAGCCCGCGCGAAACGGAAGCGACATCGGCGGCATCGCCATGCAACCAGGCCGCAGACGGCGATGGTGGCTTCACGAGGGTGACGTCGATGTCGGCGAAATTGACGAACAACGTGAGCGACGACCCGCCCAACGACCAGGACGCCACGAAGGCGCGCTCGCCCACCGCTTCAGCCCCGAGGCTGCGCGCCTGCCCGATATGCGGGGAAACGTGCTTTTGCCGCGCCGCGATCAACTCACGAACGAGCGTCCGGCGCAGTTCGCCGCGTTCGCGATCCCTCGCGGGAATGGAGGCGGTAAACGTGGCGTATTCGTTGGGATCGGGAATGTCCTCGCCGGAGAATCCGGTGAAGGCGTCGAACTCCTTGCGCCGGCCATCGCGCACCGCCGCGCGCAAGGCCTCATCGGGAAAGTCGGTGAAGAACAGGAACGGCGTCCGGCTGGCCCATTCCTCGCCCATGAACAGCAGGGGTACGAAAGGCGACAGCAGGAGCAGCGCGAGAGCGGCCTCGAGCATTTCCGGGGAAACGAGCGTGCTCAACCTGTCCCCGAGCGCGCGGTTGCCCACCTGGTCGTGGTTCTGCAGGAAGTTCACGAATCGCGATGGCGGCAGGTGGGCGCTGGGCTCTCCACGACGGCGACCGCCCATCGGTTCGCCCTGAAAGGCGAAGCCTTCGCGAAGACAGCGCAGCAGCTTGTCCATCGGCGGGTGGTAGTGCGCGTAATAGCCCTCCCCCTCCCCGGTGAGCAGCACGTGCAGCGCATTGTGGAAATCGTCGTTCCATTGCGCGTCGAACCGGCCGCGTCCGAGCAGGTTGGCCTGGTTGGCTTCGTTCTCGAGAATGAGGTGCACATGGCGTCCCGGCTCCACGGCGGCGTGCACGCGATCCGCCAGCGTCACCAGCCAGCCGGCATTGCCGATCGCGTGCACCGCATCGAAGCGCAGGCCGTCGAAACGGAACTCCTGCAGCCAGTACAGCGCGTTGTGCACGAAGTAATCGCCCACCTGCGGCGTCGCCACGCCGATGGCCGCGCCCCACGGCGTATGCGCCGATTCGTCGAAGAACGGCGACGCATACGCGCCGAGGTAATTGCCCTCCGGTCCGAAGTGGTTGTAGACCACGTCGAGGAAGATCATCAACCCGAGTCCATGCGCCGCGTCGACCAATGACTTCAGGTCGTCGGGTGACCCATAGGCATCCGCCGGGGCGAACGGCAGTACGCCGTCATAACCCCAGTTGCGTTCACCCGCGAACTCGGCGATGGGCATCAGTTGGACGGCGGTGATGCCCAGCGAGGCGAGGTGCGGCAAGACCATCTCCACGCCACGGAACCCGCCGAGCGCACCCACGTGCAACTCGTAGATCACGGTTTCGTGCCAGGGCCGGCCGCGCCAACCGGCGTGCCGCCACGCATACGCGGCGGGGTCGGTGACCATGCTGAAACCGTGCACGTCGCCACCGACCTGCCGGCGCGAGGCAGGATCGGGCACCGCCAGGTCGTCGTCGATGCGAAAGCGATAACCGGAACCCACCTCGGCCGGACACACGCATTCGAACCAGCCGTCGTCCAGCGCGCGCATCGGCGAGACGTGGCCGTCGTCGCATTCGATCGACACCGCGTCCACGTCGGGAGCCCAGAGCCGGAAACGGGTGCGGCCATCGCCCAGGTGCCTCGCGCCATACGGCATCGGGTGGACGAAGGTATCGCTCATGCCGGCTCCGTCCTCGCCGACGCGGTCAGGAGGATCACGCTGCGTCCTTCCACCTCGACCGACGGCTCGCTCCAGGGCGTTTCCGGCGCGGACGGCATGGCGCTGTTGCAGCTCATCCGCCAGTTCACGGCCGGCTGGGGAAGGTGGAACACGTGCTTCTCGGGCGTGGCGTTGATCAGCACCAGGGTCACGTCGGCGCGCTTTTCCCCGTACGCCTGAGCGCGGCGCAACGCCAGCAGGCGGCCCTCCGTGTAGCCCCAGGTCTCCTGGGTCATTTCCGTGCCGCTCTCGTCGAACCACGCCACCTCGCGCATGCCCGGCGCCACTTCGGTATCTCCGCGCAGGAAATGCGCGGCCCGCAGCGTCGGATGCTTCTCACGAAGACGGACCAGGCGCGCGACGAAGTCGGTAAGCTCCCTGCCCCGTTCGTCCGTGGCCAGCTTCCAGTCGTACCACGACAGTTCGTTGTCCTGGCAGTACGCGTTGTTGTTGCCCTGCTGCGTGCGGCCGAACTCGTCGCCGCCCAGGAGCATGGGCGTGCCGTGCGAGAAGAACAGCGTGGACAGCATGGCGCGCTTCACCCGGTCGCGCGCGGTACGGATGCCGGGATCGTCCGTCGGCCCTTCCACGCCGTAGTTGTAGCTTTCGTTGTCGTTGCCGCCGTCGCGGTTGTCCTCGCCGTTGGCTTCGTTGTGCTTGTCGTTGTAGCTGACCAGGTCTTCCAGCGTGAACCCGTCGTGCGCGGTGAGGAAATTCACCGACGCCCAGGGCTTGCGCCGATGATGGTCGAACAGTTCACCGGAGGCTTGCAGGCGCCCGGCAAGCACGCCGCGCATGTTGGAATCGCCCTTCCAGAACTTGCGCACGTCGTCGCGGAACTGGCCGTTCCACTCCGCGAAACCCGCGGGATGATTGCCCAGCTGGTAACCGCCGGGGCCGATGTCCCAAGGCTCGGAAATCAGCTTCACGTTCGCCAGCACCGGGTCCTGGCGCATGGCGTCGAACAATCCGCAACAGGGATCGAAGCCGTGTTCCTCGCGCCCGAGGCTCACCCCGAGATCGAAGCGAAAGCCGTCCACGTGGAAGGTCTGCACCCAATAGCGCAAGGAGTCCATCACCAGCTGGAGTACCCGCGGATGCGCGGTGTTCACCGTGTTTCCGGTGCCGGTGTCGTTGATGCAATAGCGCGGGTTGTCCGGCATCAGCCGGTAATAGCTCTTGTTGTCCAGGCCCCGGAACGACATGGTGGTACCCAGCTCGCTTCCCTCGCAGGTGTGGTTGTAGACCACGTCGAGGATCACTTCGATGCCGGCCGCGTGCAGCGCCTGCACCGCCGCGCGAATCTCGTTCAGCGCGCCCTCGGCGAGATAGGCCGGCTCGGGAGCGAAGAAGGCCAGCGTGTTGTAGCCCCAGTAGTTGCGCAGCTTCATCTCCGTGAGGCGCCGGTCCTGCAGGAAGGCATGCACGGGAAGGAGTTCCACGGCGGTGACGCCCAGCTTCACCAGGTAGTCGATCACATAGGGATCGGCCAGCGCGATGAAGGTACCGCGCTCGTGCTGGCGGATGCGCTTCAAGGTGCGCGTGAAACCCTTCAGGTGGGTCTCGTAGATCACCGTCTCGTTCCACGGCGTATGCGGCCGGTTGCCCTGGGTCCAGTGCATCGGTTCGTCGACGACCACGGCCTTGGGCATCGCCGCGGCGCTGTCGCGCCGGTCGAACGAGAGGTCGGCGCGCGGCGAAGACACCCGGTAGCCATGCAGGGCATCCGACCATCGCACCTGCCCGTGCAGCAAGCGCGCATAGGGATCGAGCAGCAGCTTGTTGGGATTGAAACGATGCCCTTCCTCGGGAGCATAAGGGCCATGGGCGCGGAAGCCGTACAACGTGCCGCCGCGGACGCGCGGCAGATAGCCGTGCCAGATCTCGTCGGTACATTCGGGCAGTTCGTAGCGTGCGATTTCCCGCTTGCCCGACGGATCGAAAAGGCACAGTTCGATGCGCTCGGCGTGGGCGGAGAACACGGCGAAGTTGGTTCCCATGCCGTCACAGGTGGCACCGAGCGGGTACGGCATACCAGGCTGCATGCGTTCGGGAAGGGCGGGCATCGGATTCCTCGTCAGTCGGCCACGAAGATGACCGTGGATAGGGGCGGCAGGCTGACCACCAGCGAGCGGTCGAAGCCATGCGAAGGAACGTCTTGCGCGTGTCGTTCGCCTTCGTTGCCCACGCCGGATCCGCCGTAATCCGCCGCATCGGAATTGATCGCTTCGCGCCAGCGTCCTCCTTCGGGCACGCCGATGCGGAAGCCGTGGCGAGGCGTTGGCGTCATGTTGCTGACCACCAGGGCGGGACGCGCCCCCTCGGCCAGGCGCAGCCAGGCGAAGACGCTCTGCGCGGCGTCGTCGCCGATCACCCAGCGGAACCCGCGCGGATCGGTGTCCCACGCATGCAGGGCGGGTGTCGCGGCGTACAGGAGGTTCAAGTCGCGCACGAGCTTCTGCACGCCCAGGTGCAGGGGATGGTCGAGCAGGTCCCAGGCGATCTGGGCATCGTGGTTCCACTCGTGGGGTTGGGCGATCTCACCACCGGTGAACAACAACTTCTTGCCGGGATGTCCCCACATGAAACCGTAGTACGCGCGAAGGTTCGCAAAGCGCTGCCACTCGTCACCGGGCATGCGGCCGAGCAAGGAGCGCTTGCCGTGCACCACCTCGTCGTGGGACAGCGGCAGCACGAACTTCTCCGAATACGCGTAAACCATGCTGAATGTCATCTCGCCGTGGTGCCAGCGCCGGTGGATCGGATCGCGCGATATGTACTCCAGCGAATCGTGCATCCAGCCCATGTTCCACTTGAAGGTGAAGCCCAGGCCACCCTGCTCCACCGGCTGGGTCACGCCGGGCCACGCCGTGGATTCCTCGGCGATGGTCATGCAATCCGGATGGCGCTCCGCCACCAGCTGGTTGACACGGCGCAGGAAGGCGATGGATTCCAGGTTCTCGCGGCCGCCGTACATGTTCGGCACCCATTCGCCCTGCTTGCGCGAGTAGTCGCGGTAGAGCATGGACGCCACCGCATCCACGCGCAGGCCATCGACATGGAAGCGTTCGAGCCATGCCAGCGCACTGGCGACGAGGAAGGCCGATACCTCGTTACGGCCGAGGTTGAAGATCAGCGTATTCCAGTCCTGGTGGAAACCTTCGCGCGGATCGGCATGTTCATACAACGGCGTGCCGTCGAAGTGTGCCAGGCCATGGATGTCCGTCGGGAAATGCGCCGGCACCCAATCGACGATCACGCCGATGCCTGACTCGTGGCAGCGATCGACGAAACGTGCGAACGCGTCGGGGGTACCGAAGCGCGAGGTCGGCGCGAACTGCCCCAGCGGCTGGTAACCCCACGAGCCACCGAACGGATGCTCGGAGACCGGCAGCAACTCGATATGCGAAAAGCCCATCCCGGCGACGTAAGGGATCAGGCGTTCGCCGAGTTCGTCCCAATGCAGCTCGCGGCCATCCCTTCCACGCAGCCACGACCCGGCGTGCAACTCGTAGATGCTCAGCGGCGAGCCTGCGTGATGCAGCGCTCCGCGCCGGCGCAACCAGGCGTCGTCGGTCCAGTGGAAGGCCGTGGGATCGGCCACGATCGAAGCCGTCGCGGGCGGCAATTCGGCGGCCAGCGCCACCGGGTCGGCGCGTTGGGTCAACGAGCCGTCCGCGCCCCATATCTCGTATTTGTAGCGCGCCCCCGCGAGCAGGCCCGGCACGAACAGTTCCCAGACGCCGGCCGGCACGCGCTTGCGCATCGGGTGACGGCGCCCGTCCCAGCTGTCGAAGTCGCCCACGACGCTGACACGCTTCGCATTCGGTGCCCACACCGCGAAGCGCACCCCATGCACGCCATCGATGGTGACCGGATGGGCGCCCAGGCAACGGAACAATTCGATGTGGCTACCGTCGGAAAGCCTGCGGAGGTCGTCCTCGCCCAGCAGGGTGCCGAAGGCGTAGGGATCGTGGGTATCCTGCGTGGCCGCCGGCCAATGCACCCGCAGCCGGTACGCGGGGGCCTCGACGAGCCCCGCGAACAGTCCCCCGGGATGAACCCGCGCCAGCTCGGCGATCACGTGGCCCCCGGCATCGATCAATTCGACGCCCCGGGCACCGGGTTGCAAGGTGCGAACCACGCGGCGTCCGTCCACCGCGTGCGGACCGAGCAACGCGAACGGATCGCCGTGCCGGCCTTCGACCAGCGCATCGATCGCGGCGGGATCGGCCAGGCCGTAGGTGCGGGGATCGGTCACGTATCCTCCTTCAGTTCGTTCGCCATCCCGCCACGCGCGATCTGCAGCAATCCACGCAACGGTACGTCGAGCCATCCCGGGCGGTTCGCCGCCTCGTAGACGACCTCATAGGCCGCCTTCTCGATGATGAAGAGTTCGAGCACGGGCGCCAGCGCCCCGGGCGCGATCCAGCGCACGGGCGCGGCATCGAGCACGCTGCGGTACGCGCCGAGGAATACCTTCGCCGAGCGCTCGCGGAAGCGGGCCAGGTAGTCGCCGAATCCTTCGTCCTCGACCGGCGCCAGGCCGTCTTCGCCGCGCCGTGCCATCGCCGCGGCGTAGTCGAGCGAGCGAAGGAAGCCGGCGACATCCCGCAGCGGCGAACTCTTGCTGCGACGCTCGTCGAGCGTACGTGCCGGCTCGCCTTCGAAATCGATGATGTAGGCATCGTCCTGCACGACCAGCACCTGGCCCAGGTGGAAATCGCCATGGGTGCGCGTGGCCAGCGCGCCCTGCCCGGCCGCCGCCAGCATGCCGACGCGCTCGTCCAGCGCGCGCGCGAGGCCGCGCAGTGCGTCCACGTCGGCGGCCAGGGCGGGTGGCAGTTCCGCCTCTGCATCCACCGACAGCAACGCGCGCTCGACCTGGCCGCGCACGCTTTCACGCCAGGCTCGCACCATGGCCTCGCCCACCGGCTCCGGCGAGAATGCCGGGAGTTCGCTCGGCTTCGCCAGCAACGCATGCAGTTCAGCCAGCCGTGTACCGACGGCCGTCGCGAACGCGTCGTAGCCGCCCTCGATCTCCGCCTTGCGGTCCTCCTCGCCGGAATGGCTGAATTCGTCGTAGCTGCGGCGCAGGTAATCCAGCGTCCACGCCCACGCATCGCCCTGGTTACGCAGGAAACCCTGCAGGACCGCGAGCGTGGTCCGCTCGCCATGGTCACCCAGGCGCACCACCTCGCCCAGCAGCGGCGCGGTATTCGCGTAGCCGTTCTCGGTGAGGAAGCGGCTCATTTCCACTTCGGGATTGACGCCGGCCGAGGTACGCCGGAACAGCTTCACCACCCCGGCATCGTGCAGGATCATCGAACTGTTCGATTGCTCGGTGGCAATCCAGCGATTCTCGATCGTCGCGTCGAACGCGATGCCCGCAAAGGCGATGGTGGGCTCGAAGCGCACGACACCCCCTTGCGTCGCCAGCTCCACGCCGTTGCGCAAGCCGATGAGGAGGCCGCTGGCGAACGCCTCCAGCGCGAAACCGTCGGTGAGCAGGCCGATCCGGCGCCCACGGCGGACGCGTGCCAGGGCCAGTTGTTGCGCCCGCGCGGTCGGATTCTCGTCTTCCCAGACGATGCCCACCGGCAGGCTGTAGCGCTCCTTGCCCCCGTCCGACAGCGTGGCTTCCACCTCGGTGAGGATGAGGTCGTCGCCACGGTCGGGCCAGGCGGCGCCGTAGAGGATCTTCACCGATTCGATGCCACGATCCTTGGCCGCGAACCACCGGCGCACGGCGAGGTAGTTCGGCAGCACCTGTTTCTCGATCACGCCGCGGTGATGAGCCATCACCGGCCCTTCGACGAGGGCGCCGCGCAGCACGAGCGTCTCGTAGTCGGGCATCGGTTCGGCTGGTACCTCGTGCCACACCGGCATCTGCGCGTTTGGACAGATCTGGAACGCATAGAAACCGTACGGCGGCACGGTGAGCAGGTACGGCAGCTGTCCCACCGGCGGGAACGAGGAACCACCCATGATCTCGATGGGCACCTGCCCGTCGAACGTGGCGAGGTCCAGTTCCACCGCCTGCAACGAGCGCGACATGTTCGCCACGCACAGCACGTGCTCACCCTCGTACTCGCGCAGGTAGGCCAGCACCTTGCGGTTGCCGGGGTAGAGGAATTTCAGGCTGCCGCGTCCAAACGCCTTGTAGCGCTTGCGCACGGCGAGCATGCGACGTGTCCAGTTGAGCAGGGAGTGCGGATCGCGCGCCTGCGCTTCCACGTTGATGGCCTGGAAGCCGTACAACGGGTCCATGATCGGCGGAAGGACCAGGCTCGCCGGATCGGCGCGCGAGAATCCGCCGTTGCGATCCACCGACCATTGCATCGGCGTGCGCACGCCGTCGCGATCGCCGAGGTGGATGTTGTCACCCATGCCGATCTCGTCGCCGTAATACAGCACCGGCGTTCCAGGCATCGACAACAGCAGCGCGTTCATCAGTTCGATACGGCGGCGGTCGCGTTCGAGCAAGGGCGCGAGGCGGCGGCGAATGCCCAGGTTGATGCGCGCGCGGCGATCCGCGGCGTAGGTTTGCCAGAGGTAATCGCGCTCGTTGTCGGTCACCATCTCGAGGGTCAGCTCGTCATGGTTGCGCAGGAAGATCGCCCACTGGCAGTTATCCGGGATCGCCGGGGTCTGCCGCATGATGTCCGTGATCGGGAAGCGGTCCTCGCGGGCGATCGCCATGTACATGCGCGGCATCAGCGGGAAATGGAAAGCCATGTGGCATTCGTCGCCGTTGCCGAAGTAGTCCTGGGTGTCCTCGGGCCACTGGTTGGCCTCGGCCAGGAGCATGCGGTCCGGATAGTGCTGGTCGATCTCGGCGCGTATCAGCTTGAGGATCGCGTGCGTCTCGGGCAGGTTCTCGTTATTGGTGCCCTCGCGCTCGATCAGGTACGGCACCGCATCCAGGCGCAATCCGTCCACGCCCAGGTCCAGCCAGAAGCGCATCACGTCGAGCACCGCCTTGAGCACCGCCGGGTTGTCGAAATTCAGGTCCGGCTGGTGCGAGAAGAAGCGGTGCCAGAAGTACTGGCCGGCCACCGGGTCCCATGTCCAGTTCGATTTCTCGGTATCGATGAAGATGATGCGCGTGCCGTCGTAGGCCTGGTCGGTGTCCGACCAGACGTAGAAATCCCGCGCGGCGGAACCTTTCTTCGCCTTGCGCGCGCGCTGGAACCACGGGTGCTGGTCCGAGGTGTGGTTGATGACCAACTCGGTGATCACGCGCAATCCCCGCGCGTGGGCTTCGGCGATGAAACGCCGGGCGTCGGACAACTTGCCGTAGTCGGGATGGACCGCCTTGTATTCGGAGATGTCGTAACCGTCGTCCCGCCGCGGGCTCGGATAGAACGGCAGCAGCCACAGCGTGTTCACGCCCAGCTCGGCGATGTAGTCGAGCTTCTCGATCAGGCCCTGGAAATCGCCCACGCCATCGTCGTTGGCGTCGAAGAACGACTTCACGTGCACCTGGTAGATGATCGCGTCCTTGTACCAGAGCGGATCGCTGGAGAAATCGGGAGCGACCGCCTGCTTCTTTCCCTTGCCGCGCATTGCCATGGATCAGACTCCCGGAAGCCGCACGTGCCACACCGCGTAGGGCTGGCCGAGGCCGAGCCATACGTGCTGCGTGGACCCGCGCCAGGTGGTGGATTGGTCGTGCAGAAGGTCGTGGATGTCGAGCGGAGCATCCGCCGATAACCCCCAGTCGCCGAGCGGAAGGCTCAGGTCGGCCGCCTGGGCGTTGTGCGGGTCCATGCTGATCGCGACGAGGATGAGGTCGTCGCCGGCACGTTTCTCGAAGAACAGCACCTGGTCGTTGTTCGCCGGCAGGAAGCGCACGCCCAGGTGGGTCTGCAAGGCCGGATGCGCACGCCTGATCCGGTTCAGCCGGGTGATCTCGGCCACGATGTTGCCTGGCGCATCGAAATCACGGACCCGTATCTCGTACTTCTCCGAATCGAGGTATTCCTCCTTCCCGGGAATCGGCGCGGATTCGCAGATCTCGAAACCGGAGTACATGCCCCACAACCCCGACAACGTCGTCGCCAGCGCGGCGCGGATCAGGAAGCCCGGGCGTCCGGAGGTCTGCAGGAAATACGGGTTGATGTCCGGCGTGTTGACGAAGAAGTTCGGCCGGAAGAAATCCTTCGGCGGCGTGGTGGTCAATTCGGTCAGGTAATCGATGAATTCCTGCTTGGAATCGCGCCACGTGAAATAGGTGTACGACTGGCTGAAACCGACCTTGGCCAGGCGATACATCGGCTTGGGACGCGTGAAGGCCTCGGAAAGGAACAGCACGTCGGGATACTTCGCGCGAACCCGCGCGATCATCCATTCCCAGAAGGGGAAAGGCTTCGTGTGCGGGTTGTCGACGCGGAACGTGCGCACGCCCTCCGCGGCCCAGAACAGCACGACGTCGCACAACGCCTGCCAGAGCGATGGAACCGCGCCATCGACGTAGAAGTCGACATTGACGATGTCCTGGTATTTCTTCGGCGGGTTTTCCGCGTACTTGATGCTGCCGTCGGGGCGCCAGTCGAACCACTCGGGGTGCTCCTTCAACCATGGATGGTCGGGCGAGCACTGGATCGCGAAGTCCAGGGCCAGTTCCAGCCCGTGCGCGTGGGCGGCGTCGCGCAGTGCGCGGAAGTCCTCGATGGTTCCCAGCTGCGGGTGGATCGCGGTATGGCCGCCTTCCGGGGAGCCGATCGCGTAGGGGCTGCCCGGATCACCGGGACCCGGGCTGAGCGTGTTGTTCGGCCCCTTGCGGAACGCCGTGCCGATGGGATGGATCGGCGGGAAATACAGCACGTCGAAGCCCATGTCGCGGATCGCCGGAAGGCGCGCGATCGTGCCGCGGAACGTACCGTGCTTTTCCTTGGCTTCGGTCATGGAACGCGGGAACAGCTCGTACCAGCTCGCGAACCCGGCTTCGCGCCGGTCCACCTCGAGCAGGTACGACCCCGCCACGGTCGACCGCTCGCGCGGATCGGTCGCGCTCATCAACTCCAGCGTGCTGTCGGCGAGCAGGATTTCCAGGCGATCGTCGCCTTCGGCCTTGGCCAGGGCCGCGGCGAGGTTGCGCAAGGCCTTCGCCTTCGGGCCGGCGGCATCCTTCGCACGCGCTTCCACCAGCAACCTGCCCTCCTCCAGTTCCAGGGCGATGGGCACGTTCGCAGCGTGCTTCAACTCGATTTCATGCCGGTAGGTCGCGAACGGGTCGCGCCACGCCTCGATCTGGAATTCATGGCGACCGATGCGCGTCGGCGTGAAACTGGCGGCATGGAGGTCGTTGTCGACGAAGGCCATCGTCGTTTCGCGCCAGCTCTTTTCGTCCTGCGCGCGATATCGCAACCGTGCGGCAAGCACGTCGTGACCATCCATGAAGATGTCCGCCGTGACCGCGACCGGCTGGCCGACGATGCACTTGGCGGGAAACCGCCCCCCATCCACCGTCGGCGCCACCGCCTCGATGACGACCCGAGGCGCGCGGGTGGATGCCTGCAGGAATTCCTTCTGGGCCAGGACCCCGAGCTTTCGCTTCGCCGGCACCGCCTGCGTGCCCTGCAAGGTCAGCACGGCGCCCGGCTCCAGGATCACCCCGTCGCCCTGGTCGAAGATCTTGCGGCCGTCGGATGTGGTCCAGGGAGCGAAATGGGCCGCCGCGCCGGCCAATGCCTCCGCCGCGCCCAGTGCCACCTCGCGATCCAGCGAGGCGTTCACCAGCGTCAGGGTGGCGCGTCCAGCGGTGCGCGGGTCCGCACCATCGACGGTGAGGAACATTGCCACGCCATGGGTCGTCCGGACCAGCGGCGGCCCCGGCATGCGTTCACCCACCGACTCGTTCGCCGCCTTCACCGCTTCCGTGGCATCCAGCACCGCGTCCCTGGCCAGCGCCGCAGGCGTCACCGGGTTACCGCGACGGGGGTCCAGTGCGTCGTGCACGGCGTACTCGAACCCGAGCGGCATCATCCATCCGGCCGGCGACGTAGCGCTGAAGGCGATGGCGCGACGATAGGCATGATCGAGCTGGTTCTCCTCACCCAGTGCGTCACCCAACCGCGTCGAGAACGGCGCCTCGGTGCAGGCAAGGACGGGCGCTAACGCTTCGAGGCGTTCGGCCTCCTCCACGAACCACGATGAACGGAAGTCCCACCAGCTGGCCGACGAGACCACGGCATCGAAGCCGGCGCCACGCAAGGCAGCCACTTCCTCCGGCGTCAGCCCCGGTGTCCACGCCAGGAACGCCGTCCGGGGCGCATCCGCCCGCACGGCATCGAGCAGTGTCTTCCACACCGTCGCGCGCAGGCGCTGCGGATGGACCAGGCGAAAACCCGACACACCCGCGGCCGTCCAGCGGCGCAAGCGGTCGATCCACCACTGGCAGGCAGCATCGACCACGTCGGGATCGTTGAACCGCCAGCGCACGCTATCGCTTTCGCTCGGCGTCCAGCGCGGGTCGGGCGTGCCGTGCTGCGCGGCCACCGCGCGAAACCATTCCGGATGTTCCTGGCGCACAGGCGCATCCGCGGCGAGCTCGTCGAGGGGAAGGTCCAGCCAGAGTTCGAGGTCGTGCGCACGACACGCCTTGGCGATCTGTGCCAGCCGCGTCGTCGCGTCGCCGTCCGCGCCGAGGGCGGGGTGCAGCCGGTCGAAGTCGCGTGTCACGAAGACATCGCCACAGGCCGACGGTTCGAACGGCGGTGCGATCAGCAGTTGGCGGAATCCAAGCCCCGCCGCGTGCTCGATCCACGCGTTCCAGGCGGTCAGCGGCCCCGCCAGCAGCGGGTGCAGGTAATAGATGCGAAATGGCGCACACGGGCTGGCCGACATGTGACTCGCGTTCCTCCAGGATGGGGACGAGCATGCCGGGCCGGATGTATGCATCGTGCCAATGACCCGGGCACGCGAAGGCCACGACAGTGACGCAGAGGGGTGTTGCGACAGTGTGAACGCACGTCGCAAGGACGACGGGCCGGCTGGAACGGGCCCGCTAGGCTCCGAACGAGCGCATGGCCCGCGCGATGGCTTGTTCGTCGTCGCCGGTCCGTTCTGCGAGCAGGGCCGCCGCGCCGAGGCGGTCTTCCGCGGTGCGGTTCTGGCCCAGCTTCCATTTGCCCTCGACACGATCGAGGGGGATGCGGATGCCGACGATGCCGTTGAGCATGCCCGCGAGGTAATCGGCCGGCGCGTCGTCCACCCGCCATGGCCGCGGCTGCGCCGCGTCCTTCTCGGATTGACTGGTCAGGCGCACCAGCAAGGCGCGAAGGCGGGCCGGGTCGGTGAACGTCTCCGGCACGCCGTAGGCATGAATGGCGATGTAGTTCCAGGTAGGCACTTCGCGATGGTGCGTGGCCTTGCCTGGATAGCCGTTCGGCGAGATATACGCATGTGGGCCGGCGAAGATCGACAAGGCCTCCCCGGCGTGCCGGGCGACATGGTCGTTGCCTTTCGCCACGTGGGCGTAGAGCGTGCCCAGCGGCCCCTCGTCCGATGCCAGCACGAAAGGCAGGTGCGAGGCCTCGATGCCACCCTCGCCCGCCGTCACCAGCGTGCCGAAGGCGATCTCGCGGATCGCCTCGTGCAGCGTTGGCAGGCGTTCCTCGCGGAAGGCTTTCGGCGTGTACACGACTATTGGCCGAACTTGATCTCTTCGCCCTCGTGGCCGCGATCCCAGCCACGCAGTTCGTCGCGCATGTGCGCGATGCGCTGGCGGCCGAGGGCGTTGCGTTCCTCGTCCAGGACCAGGCCGTCGAGCAGTTCGGCGAGGCGCTGCGCCGTGGGCAGCATCGCGTCCCATGCATCCAGTGCCGACACCGGGCCTGGCAAGGCCATGAAGAACGACAGGCCCGGTGTTTGCAGCGTCGCGATGCGTGCCATGTCGAAATTACCCGGCTTGACCAGATTGGCCACGCTGAAGATGGGGCCCTGTTCCGGATGGCCATCGACCAGGCGATGGTAGATGCCCATGTCGCCGAACTCGAGGCCCGCTTTTTCCGCGGCCACGACGAGGTCGGAACCGTTGAACTTGCTGCCCTCGCGGGAGACGACATACAGGCTGACGATGCGCTCGACCGGCGCATGCGGCGGGCGGCGGCCCAGGTCGGACCGGGGCGGTGCCTTGACGGGTGCCGGCGGCATCACTGGGGCCGGGGCGGGAGCCGGGGCCGGGGCTGGCGCGGAGGCGTGGACCGACGGTTCGTCGACCTCGAACGGCAGGTCGAGGCGTGGATCGACCCGGGACGACGGACCACGGGGGGCGGGTTCCTCCTTGATGACGGGGGCGGCCGAAGCCGTGCGCTCGCCCGCCAGCGAGGCGCCCAGCCGCTCCAGCTCGGCACGCAGGTCGACATCGAGTTCGCCCTGCGCCGGCTTCGGACTGAACAGCGGGTCGCCGGCGTCTTCGTCACGCGCGCTGAAGGATTCCCGCGCCTCGGCGTCCAGGTCGTCCCGCTCGTCGCCGAACACCGGCTCGCGGCGCTCGCGCGCGCGTTCGGGCTGTTCCTGCACCGGTTTTCGGCGCCCTTGCTCCTTGCGTGGCTGGCCGAACAGCCAGAGCAGCACGAGCACGACGATGCCGACGAAGAGCATCGGGATGCCTACCGCGGGATTCCAGGCGAGGCCGATGACGGGGTTCATGGTCGATTCCTTGGATGTGATGCTTAGGCGACGCCGACGAGCTTGGTTGCCTCGGCCAGGTCGACCTGGACGAGACGCGACACGCCCGGTTCGCGCATGGTAACGCCACAGAGCTGGTGCGCGGCTTCCATCGTGGCCTTGTTGTGGCTCACGAAGATGAACTGCACCTTCTCGCTCATCTCGCGGACCATGGCCGAGAAGCGGCCGACATTGGCCTCGTCCAGCGGCGCATCCACCTCGTCCAGGAGGCAGAATGGCGCGGGATTGAGACCGAAGATGGCGAACACCAGCGACACGGCGGTAAGTGCCTTCTCGCCGCCGGAAAGCAGCGTGATGTTCGACACGCGCTTGCCGGGGGGCCGCGCCATGATTGCCACGCCGGTGTCGAGCAGGTCTTCGCCGGTGAGTTCGAGATAGGCGTGGCCACCACCGAACAAGCGCGGGAAAAGCTCCTGCACGCCCGCGTTGACCCGGTCGAACGTTTCCTTGAAACGCTGGCGCGTTTCGCGGTCGATCTTCTTGATCGCCCCTTCGAGCGTCTCCAACGCGCTGGCGAGATCGGTCAGCTGCGCGTCGAGGTATTCCTTGCGCTGCGACTGCTCGGCGTGCTCCTGGATCGCGGCGAGGTTGACCGGCTCCAGGCGGGCGATCTTCTGCGACAGTTCGACCAGCTGCTGCTGCCAGCGCTCCGGTTCGGCGTCCTCGGCGAGTTCGGCGAGCAAGGCCTCCAGTTCGAGCCCGGAGGCGGCGATGGCCCCGGCGAGCTGCTCCGCGCGCAGTTGCAGGGCCTGCGCGGCGAGCCTCTTTTCCGACACGCTCTCACGCACCTGGTTGAGCACGTGCTCGATACGCTGCCGCTCCTGTTCGAGGCGGCGGAATTCGGCGTCGCAATCTTCCAGGGCACGGCGTGCTTCGACCAGTTGCTTGTCGACCAGCAGGCGCTGGTCGAGGTAGGTCTGCCGCTCGGCCTCGAGTTCGGCGATGGGGTCGGACCCCGCGGCGAGTTGCTGGTCGATCTCGTCACGGCGCGCCATGACCTGGCGAAGCTGCGTGTCGAGGCGGCCCAGCGCCTGTTCCAGTGAACCGAGCGCGGAACGCTTGGACTCCATGCTCAACGCGAGCTGGTGGGCCTGCTCGGCGGCTTCGCGCGCGTTGATCCTCGCTTCCTCGCGTGCTTCGAGCAGCTCGCGGCGTTCGTTTTCCAGCCCGCGGCGCTCGTCTTCCCGATCGCCCATGTGGCCCACCGCCTCGTCGAGGCGCGCACGGGCTTCGCGGGTCTGTCCTTCGAGTTCGTCGAGCTGTTCGACGATGACCGAGATCTCGCCGCCGACCTTTTCGGCGCGGGCGCGTGCCGTTTCCATCTTGCCGCGATGGCTCTGCAACTGGCCGGCCAGTTCGGAAAGTCGGCGATGCGCCGCGTAGAGATCGCGCTGCGCGTCGTCGCGCTGGCGTTCGGTCTCGAACTTGCGCGTGCGCAGTGTTTCCAGTTGTTCGGTGCGCTCCTCGATGGAGGCCTCGAGCGTTTCGATCTGTTCGGCGAGCTGGCGGATGTCGCGCTCGCGGGCGAGCACGCCCACCTGGTTGCCCTGCGCGCGCAACACACGGGCCCAGCCCGGCCCCATCCAGGCGCCATCGCGGGTGATGACCGACTGGTGCGGCGCCAGCGAGGCGAGCCGCGAGGCGGCGTCCTCGACCGAATCGGCCACGAAGACATGACCGAGCAGGTTCACCGCGGCCAACGGTCCGCGCACATGGGCGGCCAGCGTACCGGCGCTGCCGGGGCCGCCTTGCTCGCGCGCGAACAAGGCGACGTCGGCCTGGCCCAGCGCTTCGAATTCCGGCGTCAGCGCTTCCGGGGCGTCGACCAGCACGCCATCGAGCACGCCGGCCAACACGGTTTCCACGGCGGATTCGTAACCAGGATCCACTTGCAGGGATTCGCCGAGGCGGCGCGAGCGGTCCAGGCCGAGGCGGGCCAGCCAGCCGCTGGCGGCGGTTTCTTCCTGGCCCAGCGCCGCGCTTTGCAGGGCTTCCAGCGAAGCCTGCCGGCCGCGCGCGGTCTGCAACTGCTGGCGGGCATCGTTCAACGCCGACTGTACCTGGCGTTCCTCGTCGAGCACCCGTTCATAGGCGACCTTGTGCTGGTCGAGCACGCCGCCGAGTTGCTCCACCCGTTCGCGATGGGTCTCGTGTTCGGTGTCCAGTTGCTCGGCGGCCGCGTCGAGCGCGGCGACGTCGGTGGCGCGCTGCTCGGCTTCCAAGGCCTCCCGGCGCTTGGACAGGTCGACCGCCTGACGGTCGAGGTAGGCCAGCTTGGTGCGTTCCACTTCCGCGGCGCGGCTGGATTCGGAGGCGCCGCGCGTATGCGTGTCCCAGCGCTGCTGCCAGTCGGCGAGCCTGGCTTCCGTCGAGCGCTGCGCCTCGCCCGTCTCGTCCTGGATCTGCTGCAGCGATTCCAGCTTCGGCTCGCCTTCGGCCAGCGCCATGCGCAAGGCCTCGATCTGTTCGCGATCGGCGCCGATGTGGCCCTGCAGTTCCTCGTATTCCCGATCGGCATCGGCACGCGAACGCGTAAGGCGCTCGTTGAGGTCGCGGTTGTGCCGCACCTGTTGCTCGACGCGCGCTATCTCGGCGCCGACCTTGTACACCTCGGCCTGCACCTGGTTCATGTGTTCGCTGGCGCCCTGATGGCGCTCGCGCACGCTTTCCAGCTGCGCCTCCACCTGGCGCTGCGTGGCGAGGTGTTTCTCGATCTCCAGCTCGGCCTCGCGCAGGCCGGAGCCCTCGCCCTCGTGGCGACGGTGAAGCGTGCGGTATTCCAGCGCGCGCAACTCGGCCTCCCGGCGGGTGTGCTCTTCCTTGAAGGCCTTCCAGCGCTCGGCGGCGCGGGCCTGGCGATTCAGGTGGTCGAGCTGTTTCTCGACCTCGTCGCGCACGTCGCGCACGCGGTCGAGGTTCTCTCGCGTGGACTTGATGCGGCTCTCGGTCTCCTTGCGGCGCTCCTTGTACTTGGAGATGCCGGCGGCCTCCTCCAGGTGCGTGCGCAGTTCCTCCGGCGCGGCCTCGATGATCTGGCTGATCATGCCCTGCTCGATGATCGAGTAGGAACGGGGCCCGAGGCCCGTGCCGAGGAAGAGGTCGGTGATGTCGCGCCGACGGCAGCGTGCGCCGTTGAGGAAATAGGCGGACTGGCCGTCGCGGCTGACCACGCGCTTCACCGAGATCTCGGCGAAGCTGGCGTATTCGCCCTGGATGGTGGCGTCGCTGTTGTCGAAGATCAGTTCGACCGCGGCCTGGCCCACGGGCTTGCGCGCGCTCGAACCGGAAAAGATGACGTCGGTGAGCGAGTCGCCGCGCAGGCGGCTGGCGGCCGATTCACCCATCACCCATCGAATGGCGTCGATGATGTTCGACTTGCCGCAGCCGTTCGGGCCGACGACGCCGGTCATGTTGGTGGGCAGGTGCAGCGTGGTGGGGTCGACGAAGGACTTGAAACCCGCCAGCTTGATCGTGGTCAGACGCATTATGGTTTCCGTTGGGACGCGGCCGTGGACTCCGTTCGGGAGCCTCCCCCTGGCTGATCGATCACTTTGCCAAAGGGGGACGGGGTGCGCAATACACGAAGCAGCATGAGGTTAAAGCGCTAACCCGTTGTTTTACCGAAAAGCCACCTTCGGTTCGATAAGCCAGCCTTGGTGTGGGAGCCGCTTTCAGGTGGGAGCCGACCCTGTCGGCGATGGGTGCTCGCCGTGACCTGGCCCGCTGCCGCGGGATCGCCGACAAGGTCGGCTCCCACCGGGCCATGATGGCTCCCTCTGATCCGAGCGCTGGCTCCCCGGTCCGGATTATGGCTCCCCAGGGGCTTTCGCCTCGATGGCCAGGGCGTGGATGCCGTCGGGCATCATCTCGGCGAGGGCCGCGTACACCATGCGATGCCGCTGGATCGGGTTCTTCCCGGCGAAGGCGGGGCTGACGATCCGGGCGAAGAAATGGCCCTTGCCCTCTCCCGAGTGACCCGCGTGCTTGTGGCCTTCGTCGATGACATCCAGCTGGACAGGGGCCAGGGCCTCGGTCAGCAGGGTGCGGATGCGTTCGACTTTCTCGATCGTCATGGCAGGGTCACGCGGAACGGGCGGACCGAAACCTCGCGGTAGACGCCCGCCTCCACATAAGGATCCGCATCCGCCCAGGCCTTCGCCGCGACGAGGTCGTCGAACTGGGCGACGATCATGCTCCCGTCGAAACCCGCCTCGCCCGGGTCCTCGGAGTCGATGGCCGGAAACGGGCCCGCCAGCTTGAGGCGTCCTTCATCGAGCAGGGCCTTCAACCGGGCGAGGTGCGCCGGACGCACCGCGAGACGCCTCTCCAGCGAATTCGGATGGTCGAGGGCGACGATGGCATAGAACATGGAAATCTCCGGGTAACGAGGCCGGATCAGGCCTCGGGACGCATGGTCGGGAACAGCAGCACGTCGCGGATCGACGACGAGCCGGTCAGCAGCATGACGAGGCGGTCGATGCCCACGCCGAGGCCGCCGGTGGGCGGCAGGCCGACCTCGAGCGCGCGGATGTAATCGGCGTCGTAGTGCATGGCTTCGTCGTCGCCAGCGTCCTTGGCGTCCACCTGTGCCTGGAATCGCGCGGCCTGGTCTTCGGAATCGTTCAGCTCGGAGAAGCCGTTGGCGATCTCCTTGCCATTGATGAACAACTCGAAGCGGTCGGTGATGCCCTTGTCCGTATCGCTCTCGCGCGCCAGCGGCGAGACCTCGACCGGATGGTCGGTGATGAAGGTGGGCTGGATCAGGGTGTGCTCGACGGTGGCCTCGAAGACCTCCAGCAGCAGCTTGCCCCAACCGTACGATGGCTTCACGTGGATGCCCAGGCGCTTCGCGTGCGCTGCCATGGCCTCGCGGTCGCGCAGTTCGCCCGGCTTGATCTCGGGGTTGAGTTCGAGCACGGCGTCTTCCATGCGCCAGCGGCGGAACGCCGGGCCGAGGTCGACCGTGGCGCCATCCCATTCGATGACCGTGCCGCCGACCACGTCGGTGGCCGCGGAGCGGATCATGCCCTCGGTGATATCCATGATCTCGTGGTACGTGGCGTAGGCCTGGTACAGCTCGAGCATCGTGAACTCGGGATTGTGCCGCGTGGACACGCCCTCGTTGCGGAAGTTGCGGTTGATTTCATAGACGCGGTCGAAGCCGCCGACGACGAGGCGCTTCAGGTAGAGCTCCGGCGCCACGCGCAGGAACAACGGGATATCCAGCGCGTTGTGGTGGGTGGTGAACGGACGCGCCGTGGCACCGCCGGGAATGACGTGCATCATCGGCGTTTCCACTTCCATGAAGCGGCGTGGCTCGGCTTCGAGCCAGCGGCGCACGTGGCTGATGATCTTCGAGCGCAGCGCGAACGTGCGGCGCGATTCCTCGGTGACGATGAGGTCGACGTAGCGCTGGCGATAGCGCTGCTCCACGTCGGCCAGGCCATGATGCTTGTCCGGCAAACCGCGCAACGACTTCGTCAACAGGCGGATAGCGTCGACCTTGACCGAGAGTTCGCCGGTCTTGGTGCGCATGAGCACGCCCGTGGCACCGACGATGTCGCCGAGGTCCCAGCGCTTGAACGTCTCGTAAGCGTCTTCACCCAGCGTGCCCTGGTGGACGAACAACTGGATGCGGCCCGTGCCGTCCTGCATCTGCACGAAGCTGACCTTGCCCTGCCCGCGCATGAGGATGATGCGGCCGGCGACGGCGACGCGGCGGGGCGAGGCCTCGATGGCCTCCGCGGTCCAGGTGTCCTTGTCGGCGAATTCGGCCTGGAGATCACCCGCGAAGCTGTCGACCTTGAAGTCGTTCGGATAGGCGATGCCCTGCGCGCGCAGCGCTTTCAGTTTCTCGCGTCGCTCGGCGATGAGGCGGTTCTCGTCGGCGGCGATGGCGGAGGCTTCGGCGTTGGCGTTTTCGGTCATGGCGTGGTTTGGCGGCTTCTTGGGTAGGAAACGGGGGGCGCTGTCGCGCCCCCGGCGTGGATCAGGCGTCGAGGCGTTTCGAACCGGCTTCGAGGCCGGCCTTGAGGCTGGCTTCCACGAATTCGTCGAGGTCGCCATCGAGTACCTTCTGCGTGTCGGAGCGTTCGATGCCCGTGCGCAGATCCTTGATGCGCGACTGGTCGAGCACGTAGTTGCGGATCTGGCTGCCCCAACCGATGTCGGACTTGGTCGCTTCCAGCGCGTCCTTCTCGGCATTGCGCTTCTGCACTTCGAGCTCGTACAGCTTGGCCTTGAGCATCTTCATCGCGCGGTCGCGGTTGGCGTGCTGGCTGCGTTCGGTCTGGCAGGCCACGACCGTATTGGTCGGAACGTGCGTGATACGCACGGCCGATTCGGTCTTGTTCACGTGCTGGCCGCCGGCACCGGACGAGCGGTAGACGTCGGTCCTGAGATCGGCCGGATTGATGTCGATCTCGATATCGTCGTCGACTTCCGGGGAGACGAACACCGAGGTGAAGCTGGTGTGTCGGCGGTTGTCCGAGTCGAACGGGCTCTTGCGGACCAGGCGGTGCACGCCGATCTCGGTCTTGAGCCAGCCGTAAGCGTAGTCGCCTTCGACGCGGAAGGTGGCGGACTTGATGCCCGCGACTTCACCCGCGCTGACTTCCATCAATTCGGTTTTCCAGCCGCGCGACTCGGCCCAGCGCAGGTACATGCGCAACAGCATTTCGGCCCAGTCCTGCGCTTCCGTGCCGCCGGCACCGGCCTGCACGTCGACGAAGGCGGCTGCCGAGTCGAGTTCGCCGGAGAACATGCGCTGGAATTCCAGCTTGCCTACGCGGGCTTCGACCTTGTTCAGGTCGGTGACGATCGACTGCACCGTGGCCTCGTCGCCATCGGCGGCGGCCATCTCGAGCAGTTCCTTCGAATCGTCGAGGGTGCCGGTCATCTCGTCGATGCCGGTGACGATGCCGTCGAGCTGGGCGCGCTCGCGGCCCAGTTCCTGCGCGCGCTTGGGATCGTCCCAGACGGTGGGGCTTTCCAGTTCGCGATTGACTTCTTCTAGGCGTTCTTTCTTGACAGGGTAGTCAAAGGTACCCCCTAAGCGACTCGACGCGGCCCCGGAGGTCCGCGATCTGCGCGAGGATCGGATTGGTCTCGATCATGGTTGGCATGCCTGGTGGTGCGGGCGCGGGGCGCGCCGGCTAAAGCGGTGAATTCTAACAAATCGGGGCGTTCACCGCATGGTTTGGAGGGTGCTTTCGCAAGCACCCTTCGCCGACAGGGTCGGTTCCCACCAGGCTTGGGCCGGGTTCTTACCGGGCTTCGGGTCGGGCTCGGCCTCGGGTCAGGCGGGCAAGGCCTCCTGGTGTACGCCGCGGACCGCGCGGCCCGAAGGATCGGCCGCCGCCGCGAAGGCGGGGTCCCAGGCCAGGGCCGCCGGTGACGAACAGGCGATCGACTTGCCGCCGGGCACCGTGGCGGCGCAGGCCTCGCCGGGGAAGTGCTTCTCGAACAGCGCCCGGTAGAAGAAGGCTTCCTTGGTGGCCGGCGTGTTGACCGGGAAACGGGCGGCAGCCGCGGCGAATTCGCGGTCGGAAACCATCTTTTCCGCGTGTGCCTTCAACCCGTCGATCCAGCCATAGCCCACGCCATCGCTGAATTGCTCCTTCTGCCGCCAGAGGATCGATTCCGGCAGCGCACCCTGGAAGGCCTCGCGCAGGATGCCCTTCTCGATGCCCCTGCGTGCCACCATCTTCGCTTCCGCGTCGAAAGACATGGCGGTCTCCAGGAACTCGGTGTCGAGGAAAGGTACCCGTGCCTCGACACCCCAGGCCGACATCGACTTGTTCGCACGCAGGCAATCGTAATAATGCAGCGCGTCGAGCTTGCGGATCGTCTCCTCGTGGAACGCGCGCGCCGAGGGCGCCTTGTGGAAATAGAGGTAGCCGCCGAACACCTCGTCCGAACCCTCGCCCGAGAGCACCATCTTCACCCCCATCGCCTTGATCCGCCGCGCAAGCAGGAACATGGGAGTGGAAGCGCGGATCGTGGTGACATCGTAGGTCTCGATGTGGCGGATCACTTCCGGCAGCGCGTCGAGGCCTTCCTCGAAGGTATAGCGGAATCCGTGGTGCACGGTCCCGAGCGCCTCGGCGGCGATCTCGGCGGCTTTCAGGTCCGGTGAACCTTCCAGGCCGATCGCGAAGGAATGCAGGCGTGGCCACCACGCCTCGCCCCGGTCGTCCTCCTCGATGCGACGGCGCGCGAACCCCGCGGCCACGGCGGCGACGAGCGACGAATCCAGGCCGCCCGAAAGCAGCACGCCATAAGGCACGTCGGTCATCATCTGCCGGTGCACGGCCGCCTCGAACGCGGCGCGCAACGCGGCGGGCTCGATCGACTTGCCGCGAGTCGCGTCGTAGTCGCGCCACTGGGGTGTCCAGTACGCCACCGGCTCGCCGCGCTCGCTGTCGTACACGTGCCCTGGCGGGAACGGGGCCACGTCGGCGCATACCCCCACCAGCGATTTCATCTCGGAGGCGACGCACAGGCGCCCTTCCCTGTCGTGTCCCCAATACAACGGACAAACACCGAGCGGATCTCGGGCGATGAGGAAACGTCGCTTGCCGGCGTCCCACAAGGCGAAGGCGAAGATGCCGTTGAGCTTGCCGAGGAAGCCGGCGCCTTCTTCGCGGTAGAGCGCGTTGATCACTTCGCAGTCCGAGCCGGTGGTGAAGGCGTAATCGCTGGCGGCGCGCAGTTCGCGGTGGTTGTAGATCTCACCGTTGACGGCCAGCGCGAGATCGCCCTCGGGCGATCGCAACGGCTGCGCACCACTGGCGGGATCGACGATGGCAAGGCGTTCGTGAACGAGGATCGCGCCCTCGTCGACGTACACGCCGCTCCAATCCGGCCCGCGATGGCGCTGCCGTTGCGAAAGCTCCATCGCCCGCGTGCGCAGGGCGACCAGGTCGTCGCCGGCGGCGAGGCCGAACATCCCGAAGATCGAACACATGGACCTACTCTCCCGATGAGGAAAACGCGCAAAGAAAAAGGCCCGCCTGGTGAGGGCGGGCCTTCGGTGTATCCGGTGGTTTCACTTGCAACCGCCTACACGCCGACCCTCCCGAGGTTCCGGGCATTATTGGTATTGGCGTTATTGGCGGCGAGGCGAATCATGGGTCGACTAGAGCATGATCCGGAGCGTGATGCAAGCACCCATCGCCGCTGAAGCGGCTCCCACAAAAGCGGCTCCTACAAAAGGGACTCCTACAAAGGCGGCTCCCACGAAGGCCGCATACGCTGCGGGAGCCGCTCGCTTATCCTGTGGGAGCCGCTTCAGCGGCGATATCGGTCGAAGCAAAAGGCAAACGAGCCAGAATGAACACCCTGCTAGCCCTCGCCCTCATCTCCACCGGCCAACCCGCGCCAGCCTGGCTCGCCGGTGATTGGGAACCCTATAGCAACGCCTTCGTCGGCCTGCGCATGCTCAGCATCGGCAAGGACACCTTGAACTGGAAAGGCTGCAAGAACGTCCACTTCGACGTGCTGGAGTCCGAGGCCCACAGCGTGACGGTACGCCTGGCCCCCGGTAGCACGTGCTCGCTCGACGACGAACCGCCCACGCGCATGGACACGCTGCGCTTCACCCTGCGCGAAAATCGTTGCGACCTCGGCGTGAGCATATACGCCTCGCCCGAAGCGGCGAAGAAGAACACACCAGCGGCGGAAGGCCTCTACGGCAAGCCCAGGTGTCCCTCGGGCCCCGTCGGTCAGGCCGCCGCCAACCTCTCGACCACGACCCGATAAGCCTGCGCGGCGGAGGCCTCCGCCGCGTGCGCGAAATCGCGTACGCGCCACTGCCCGCCCACCATCACGTCACGCACTAGGGGCGTGTTCCCTGCGAACAGGAAGCTGTCCAGGACGTCCGCCTCCTCGCGCGCGGCGAGCAACGGCGAACGGTCGTCGAGGACGAGCAGGTCGGCACGCGCACCCGGGGACAAGCGCCCCACGTCGAGCCCCGCCGCGCGTGCGCCGCCCTGCAACGCACGCTGCCACAGGGCCGTACCCACGCTTTCTTCGGGACGCCGCGCCGCGACGTTGCGATGCCTCGTGATCAGGCGCTGCCCGTATTCGAGCCAGCGCAGTTCCTCGACCGGCGACACCGATATATGCGAGTCGGAGCCGATGCCGAAGGTACCGCCCGCATCGATGAAAGCCGCCAACGGAAACAATCCGTCGCCCAGGTTGGCTTCGGTGGTGGGACAGAGACCGGCGACCGCGCCGCTCTTGGCGAGCCGGTCGGTCTCGTGCGCGGTGAGGTGGGTCGCATGCACGAGCGTCCAGCGCGGGTCGATGTCAGCGTGGTCGAGCAGCCATTCGACCGGGCGTGCGCCACGCACGGCGAGGCAGTCCTGCACCTCGCCGATCTGTTCGGCGATGTGGATATGCACGGGAAGGCCACGTGCGATACCGGTGGCGAGCAACGCGCGCATGGCGTCCTCCGGCACCGCGCGCAACGAATGCAGCGCGATACCCAGGGTGAACATATCGTCCTGCATCGGCGCCAGCCGTTCGAGAAGGCTGACGAATCCACCCACGTCGTGGCGGAACCGTTGCTGTCGCTCGTTCAGGGGACGGCCGTCGAATCCGCCGGTCATGTAAAGCACCGGCAACAGCGTAAGGCCGATGCCCGCCTCCTTCGCCGCTTCCATGAGTGCCAGCGACATGGCCGCGGGATCGGCATAGGGCACGCCGCGCGGGCCATGGTGCAGGTAATGGAATTCGCAGACCTGCGTGTAACCGGCCTTCACCATTTCCACGTAGAGCTGTGTCGCGATGGCCTTGAGGTCGTCGGGATCGATCGCTTCGGCGAACGCGTACATGGTTTCGCGCCACGTCCAGAAACTGTCCTCGCCGGGGCCGCGACGCTCGGCAAGGCCGGCCATGGCGCGCTGGAACGCATGCGAATGGAGGTTGGGCATGCCGGGGAGGACGAAGCGGCCCACACGCCCGGCCTCTCCGGTGGCCACGGCGAAGCGCCGGCCGGCCACGGCGAGCGGAGCGTCCCCGCTGCGCCATGCGCCTTCCTGCCAGAAGAAGTCGGCGCTGAAGGCGGTGGTCGACATGGCGTGTCCTCGAGGGGGTGGATGCACGCATGGTACCAATCGCCGACAGGGTCGGCTCCCATCCGTGCATGGCGGGGCATAATGGGTGGATGAACGAGACGAACGCCGCACATCCCCCGAAGCTGCTGCTTCGCCTGGCGCGCCCCAGCGACGTGCCCGAACTGGTCGCCCTCACCGCCCGGGTATACACCGCGGAATGGGGCCATTCGGCGGAAATGCTGCAAGGCCAGCAGACGCATTTTCCCGAGGGCCAGTTCGTGGTCGAGTACGAGGGAAAGATCGTCGGCTTCTGCGCCACGTTCCGCATCAACGAGGCGCTGGCGCTCGCGCCGCACACCTGGATGCAGATCACCGGCGGTGGCTTCGCCTCGCGCCACGATCCCAAGGGCGATTGGCTCTATGGCATGGAAGTGGTGGTCCATCCCGATTACCGCGGCATGCGCATCGGCCAGCGGCTGTACCTGGCACGCAAGCGGCTGTGCACCGACCTCAAGTTGCGCGGCATCGTCTTCGGTGGCCGCATGCCCGGCCTCGCCCGCGCGATCGGCCGCTACGGCAGTGCCGAAGCCTATGTGCAGGCCGTGGTCGACGGCAGCCGGCGCGATCCCACGCTAAGTTTCCAGCTGCGCAACGGCTTCGAGGTCATCGGGCTGCTCCGCGAATACGTACCCTCCGACCATGAATCGCTCGGATATGCGGCGCACCTGGTGTGGCGCAATCCGCACCTGCTCGACCAGCCCGACATGCCACGCGTGTCGCAGAGCCACCGCCTGCCGGATTCGGTGCGCGTGGCATCGGTGCAATACCAGCAGCGGCGCATCCGTTCGTTCGAGGAATTCGCGACGCAGGTCGAGTACTTCGTCGACATCGCCGCGGACTACGACGCCGACTTCGTCGCCTTTCCCGAGTTGATCACGCTGCAGTTGCTCTCGATCGAGAACGCCGAGCTGTCGCCGGTGGATTCGATCCGCCGTCTTTCCGAGTACACCGACGAGGTCAAGGCGTTGTTCCACCGCCTCGCCGTCCACTACAACATCAACATCGTCGGTGGCTCGCACCCCACGCGCCAGCCCAACGGCGACATCCACAACGTCTGTTACGTCTGCCTGCGCGATGGCTCGATCCATGAGCGCGAGAAGCTGCACCCCACGCCCAGCGAACGCAATGTCTGGAACATCACCGGCGGCGATTCGGCGGCCACGATCCAGACCGACTGCGGCCCGATCGGCGTGATGATCTGCTACGACTCGGAGTTCCCCGAGGTGGCGCGCCACCTGACCGACCAGGGCGCGTTGATCCTGTTCGTGCCGTTCTGCACCGACGTGCGCGAGGGTTACCTGCGCGTGCGCTACTGCTCGCAGGCCCGCGCGATCGAGAACCAGTGCTACGTGGTCCTCTCCGGCAACGTCGGCAACCTGCCCGGCGTGAACAATTTCGACATCCAGTACGGCCAGAGCTGCATCCTCACGCCGAGCGACTTCCCCTTCGCGCGCGACGGCATCGCCGCCGACTCCACGCCGAACATAGAAACGGTGCTGTTCGCCGACCTTCGCCTGGAGAACCTCGCCCGTGCACGCAACTCCGGCGCGGTGCAGAACCTCAAGGACCGCCGCTACGACCTCTACCAGGTGCGCTGGACGCGCTCGACGGAGAGCCGATGAGTACGCCACCGCCGGACGCACCGCCGCCGCGCGGCGCGGCCTCGCCGCTGGAGCGCCTTCGGGAGTTGGGCCGGCACGAGTGGTTGTCGCCACGGCAATGGCGCCGGCGCATCCTGTTCTGGGCTGGCGCCATCGTCGTCGGCCTCTCCGCGGTGCTTTTCGCCAAGGCGGCCGACTACGCCTTCGAACTGTTCCGCCGTGTCGCGTCGCACGGATGGTGGGTGCCGCTGCTGGTGACACCGGCGATGTTCGCGCTGCTGTGCTGGCTGACCCAGGGCGCGCTGAAGGCCACGCGCGGCTCCGGCATTCCGCAGGCGATAGCGGCATTGAAAGTGGAAGACGAAGGCTTCCGTTCCCGCGTGCTTTCACTGAAGGTCGCGCTGGGCAAGATGGCGCTCACGCTGGCCGCCTTGCTTGGCGGCGCCTCCGTGGGACGCGAAGGCCCCACCGTCCACGTCGGCGCGGGACTGCTGTACTCGATGGGTCGTCGCTTCGGCTTCGCCGATCCCACGGCCGCGGGACGCTTCGTCCTGGCCGGATCGGCCGCCGGCCTGGCCGCCGCCTTCAATACGCCGCTGGCGGGCGTGGTGTTCGCCATCGAGGAAATGTCGGGCACGTTCGAACATCGCATGAGCGGCACCTTGCTCACGGCGGTGATCGTGGCCGGCGTGGTCTCGCTCGGCATCGTCGGCAACTACGCCTATTTCGGCGACATCACAGCCACCCTGCCACTCGGCCGCGCATGGATCGCGGTGCTGCTGACAGGCATCGTCGGCGGCCTGGCCGGCGGACTCTTCGCGCGCCTGATCGTCCCCGCGGCGGGAGGATTCCGCGGCGCGATGGGCCGCATAAGGGCGCGCCAGCCGGTCGTCTTCGCCGCCGCCTGCGGTCTCGCACTGGTGCTGCTCAGCCTGCTCAGCGCGAACGGCCTCTATGGCACCGGCTATGCCCAGGCACGCGACATCCTGCAAGGCCACGGCGACACCGGGCCGTTCTTCGGCGCGCTGAAGTTCCTCGGCAACATCGCCTCGTCGTGGGCGGGCATTCCCGGCGGCATCTTCTCGCCGGCTCTCGCCGTCGGCGCGGGCCTTGGCAGCAACATCGCCCACTTCCTGCCCGGCTCGGATGTGTCCTCGGTGGTCCTGCTCGGCATGGCCGCCTACCTGGCCGGCGTGACCCAGGCACCGCTCACCGCGGCGGTCATCTCCCTGGAACTGACAGCCAACCGGCAGATGGCCTTGCCGATCATGGCCGCATGCCTGCTCGCCCGCGCGCTCTCCAGCCTCGTCTGCAGGGTGCCGGTCTACAAGGCGCTCGCCGAGAACCTGATCGCGCAGTACGAGGAAGAACGGATGCGACGGGACGCATCGTCCGCGAACGAAACGAGCGCTCACGCCAACCCCCTTCCGATGGAACCGCACACGCCATGACGCCGGACCAACGCTGGGATCACCTCCTGCTCGATGTCGGCCTCGCCACGCTGACCGACAACGGCGCGCCATACGGCGCCATCGAGGACGGCGCCATCGCATGGCGCGACGGCCGGATCGTTTTCGCCGGTCCGCGCGGGGAACTGCAGGACGAACCGCACGCCCTGGCACACCGCGTCGAGTCCCTGCCCGGGACCTGGGTAACCCCGGGACTCATCGACTGCCACACGCACCTCGTGTTCGGCGGCGACCGGGCGCACGAATTCGAACGGCGGCTGGAAGGCGCGACCTACGAGGAGATCGCACGCACCGGTGGTGGCATCGTCTCCAGCGTGCGCGCCACGCGCGCCGCCAGCGAGGACAGGCTGCTGCGCCAGTCGCTGCCCCGGGCCCGCGCGCTGCTGGCCGATGGGGTCACCACGCTCGAGATCAAGTCCGGCTACGGCCTGGAACCCGAGACGGAGCGACGCATGCTCCGCGTGGCCCGGCGCATCGGGAACGAACTCGGCGTGGAGGTGCGCACGAGCTTCCTCGGCCTGCACGCCTTGCCGCCGGAATACGCCGGCCGGCGCGACGAATACGTCGCGCTTGTCTGCGACATCATGCTGCCTTCGCTCGCCGCGGAGGAACTGGTCGATGCCGTGGATGCCTTCTGCGAGGGCATCGGCTTCACCCATGAGGAAACCCGGCGGCTGTTCGGGAAGGCCACGGAACTCGGTTTGCCGGTGAAGCTGCACGCCGAGCAGCTATCGGAACTCGGCGGAGCGGCACTGGTCGCGAGCTATGGCGGCCTCTCGGCCGACCACCTCGAATGGATCGGCGAAGACGGCGTGCGCGCCATGGCCGATGCCGGCACCGTGGCCGTGCTGCTGCCCGGCGCCTACTATGCCTTGCGCGACACGCGCCCGCCCCCGATCGATGCCTTCCGCCGCCACGGCGTGCCCATGGCCGTCGCCACCGACCTCAATCCGGGCACCTCGCCCCTGCTATCCCTGCGCATGGCGATGGGCATGGCATGCACCCTCTTCCGCCTTACCCCCGAGGAAGCGTTGCGCGGCGCGACCGTGAACGCCGCGCGGGCCCTCGGCCTCGACGACCGTGGCCGCCTTGCCGTGGGCATGCGTGCCGACCTGGCGATCTGGAACGTCGGCCAGCCCGCGGAACTGTGTTACTGGATCGGCGGCGGCCTCCTCAGGGAGACCTGGATCGCCGGCGAGCGCACCACACGCTGACAGCCCGCGCACATTCGTCGCAAGTTTCCGAAAACTTCCATCGATCCGGAGGGACCCGGCACCTATCATCGATGTTGCCTTGGCGCTAGCCGCGCCGGCATCCAAGGATTGTCAGGAACATCGTTGAAGGGTTCATCGTCATCCCGCTCGCGGGATCGCCTCGTCGTCGCGCGCATCGCATGCCTCGTGCTCCTGGCATCCATCGTCGGCGCATGCGGCGACACGCGGGAAGAGGAAGAACAGCGTGCCCGGCATGCGCGGCAGATGCGCGATGTCGCACGCATGCTCGATGCCATGGAAGCATCCGAACCGGTGGACCTGGCGACGATCATGCAGGCACCCGTTCCCGACCTGCCGACCACCAGCCGGCGTGTCGCGACGCCATACGTGCACCCCCAACCACGCACCCGCGGCGGCTGGGTCATCACCGACTGGCCATTCATCGCCCTCGGCGGAGCGGGCACCGGCACGGCCGCCATGTTGTTGCTGGCGATGTCGCGACGGCGTGCACGACAACGCATCGTCAAGAAGGCTCCATCCATCGCCAGCCATTTCGCCGACCGTCCATCCGAGCCACCTCCCGCGCAAACGCCACCCGTATCGCCGGCCTGGGTATACAGGCGATCCGCCTACGAAACGCCGGACCTGCACATGATGGAGCAACCGGTGGACCTGCTCGTGCGGCCTTCTCCGGACGACGGTGCCGCCGTCGACGCCACCGCGCCGGCATCCAGCGTTCCACGAGGTGATTTGCGCGAACGGCTCTCCGCGGCGGATCCACTGGCCGCGTTGCACCTGGTGGGCGACGAGCGTTTTCCCGACATCCGCCGCAGCGGGAAAACGAGCGACGCGGAACACGCCTGGGAAAACATCCTCGTTGCCCAGGCACGCCACGACGACGAGGATGCGCGGCTCGCACGCTGGTTGTTGCCCGCCTTGCGCATGCATCGCGCACGCGACTTGCCGCAGCGCGACGCGGAACGCCTGATCGTCGCGATCGAAGAAGACGCCGCCCGCGCCCTGGACGGCATGGACAGCGAGGAACGACCGCATGGCTTCGCGCGCTGGATCCGGTTCCGGCTGGCGCGCATCGGGCGCCTGTCCGGCGCCAACCGCCTGTTCGCCTCGCGAGACCTGCTGGCACGCCTCGCGCACGATCCTCGCTGCGACCATCCACTGGCCCTCGATGCCTGCATCGACGTCCAGCTCGCCTGGGCCTCGTGGTTGCTCGGCGCCGCCGCCGTGGCCCGCCTGGACGAAGCCGAGCGCTATTGCGACCGGCTCGCCGCCATCGGCCCGGATGCGGCGACGCGCGCGTTGCGCAGGCGCGGAGAGACCTGGCTGCACCGCGCGAATACACGCAAGCCCGCGGAACGCCTGCCCGACCTCGAACGTGCGCAATCGTTGCTCGATGACGCGCATGCGCGACGTGCCGAAGCGGAAACCGCCTTGCTCGTCGCGTGCACCGCGCAGCGACGGGCACGCCTGCTTACCGCGGAGGAAGCGGCCGCGGCCTGCTCGCACGCCCTCCTCCACGCCTTCCTGGCGGAACACGACCCCGCGTGGCGCGTCGACGCACTGGCCTGCCGCCTGGAGATACAGCTGACGTATGAAGCCCTGCCCGAACACGCCGCGCAGGCAAGCGTCACCGCCGCGCTCGGCCGCAGCCTCGAAGCCGCGGGGCCGCTGCCCGCGTCCGCGCGCACCGCTGTCGCCGAAGCCCGGCTACGCGGCGGCGACCACGCCGGTGCCGCCGCGTGGTGCGAAGCCATCTGCCGCACGGATGCCCCCGACGACCGTGTCGTCCGGCTCTGGCGAGACGCCTGCCGCCGCTGGGCCGACGACCACGACCATGACGCCGCCGCGCTCGCGCGGTCGCTCCGCCACCTTGCCCTCGCCCGTTCCACCCTCTGAATCCACACGAGCCCCCATGAGCATGAAGCACGCCACGAACGACCCGATCCTGCCTTTCTGGCAGACCCGCTACGGCCTCGCCACCGCCGTCACGGTGAACAACGCGGTGGCGCGATCGCTGCAACTTTACGGCGAATGGGCCGAACACGAAGCCACGCTGCTGAGCGGGCTGATCGAGGAAGGCCAGACGATCCTGGAATTCGGCGGCGATTTCGCCGCGCACGCGTTGTGGATGGCGCAGGCGGTCGGTCCGCTCGGCCAGGTGCACGTGGCGGAACCACGCCGCATCCATTTCCAGCAGGTATGCGCGAACGTGGCGATCAACGGCCTCGACAACGTCTTCACCCATGCGGTGTGGCTGGGTCGCGGCAAAGGGCTGTCCTCGCTCGGCAGCTTGTTGCCCGGTACGCGCACGGACGCCGACGAAAAGGTTCGCATGGCGACCGTCGACAGCCTGCGGCTCGAAGCGCTGCACCTGCTCAAGGTGAACCAGCCAAACGCATTGGCCGACGTCCTCGCGGGTGCGACCGAGACACTGCGCACGCATCGCCCGCTGATCTATGCACGCCTTTCGGGGATGGACACCGCCGAGATCGAGGTCGCGGCGATCAAGGCGCTGGGTTACCGCGCGTGGTCACACGTGCCCTACCTGTACAACGCGGATAACCATGCGGGCATCGACGCGAACATCTTCCCGGGCCTGGTCCAGCAGAACGTGATAGCCGCACCGGCCGACAGCCGCTTCGAGTTCGCGGAACGATTGGAACTGTGATCACGAAAAAAGCCCCGCATCGCGGGGCTTTTCGTCTCACGCTACCGAAGACTCAGGCCTTCTTGCGCGGCGCGGCCTTCTTGGCGGCGGCTGGCTTGGCAGCGGCCGGCTTGGCCACGGCGGCGCCGGTCACGACGTCGATGTGCGGACGGGCATTGCCGTAGCTGGAACGGTAGATCTTGCCGCGACGGGTGCGGCGGTCGCCCTTGCCCATGGGAAACTCCTTGATTCGTAATGAGGGAGAGAAACGGCCGATCATCGTAGCAGCGGCTGCGTAAAGCGCAAGAGTGCTCGTTCAGTGAACGTGGCGGCCGTTCTCGCCACACCCTTCCCGCTCGTCGGGACAGGGGCCCGGATCGAACTGGACGGTGGCGTGCCCGACACGCCAGCGCTCGCTGAGCATGGCCTTGATCGCACCCAGCACCCGGGCCTGGTCGGACTGCCCGGTTCCGGGCGCCAGTTCCGCGTGCAGGGTGGCCATGCGCGAACCGGCGGTCACCTGCCAGACGTGCAGGTGATGGATATTGACGATGCCCGGATCGGCCGAATGCAGTTCGCGCTGCACGTCGGCAAGGTCGATGCCCTCGGGAATGCCTTCGAGCAGGATATGTCCCGAACGGCGCACCAGCGACCACGCACTGCGCAGGATCAAGAGCGAAACGAGCACCGAAAGCACCGGGTCCGCCCAGTTCCAGTCCAGCCAGCGCACCGCCAGCGCGGCCAGCACGGCGGCCACCGAGCCGAGCAGGTCGCCCAGGACATGCAGGCTGGCGCCGGCGATATTCACGTCGTCCGGGTCGTGGCCATGGAGGGTACGCAACACCACCACGTTGGCGACCAGGCCGAGGACGGCCACCACCAGCATGACGCCGGACAGGATCGGCTGCGGCGAAAACAGCCGCTGGATCGCTTCGAACACGATGAAGGCGACCAGGGCGAACTGGGTGAGCGCGTTGACGAAGCCGGCCAGCACTTCGATGCGCCCGTAACCATAGGTGCGGCGCGCATCGGCCGGGCGCGCCGCGAACCTCGCACCGAGGAATGCCAGCAACAGCGCCAGCGCGTCGACCAGCATATGCCCTGAATCCGCCAGCAGCGCCAGCGAACCCGACCATACGCCGCCGACCGCCTCCGCGATCAACATCACGGTGGTCAGGACGAAGGCGAACAGCAGCTTGCGCTCGTTCCCGCCCTCGGCGTGATCGTGCACGTGTCCATGGGCATGGACGTGCGAATGGGCGTGATCGTGTGACATGGGGCGAAGGCTAGGTAATCCGGCGGCGGTTACACAATCACGGGTGCGCGCAGGACGGCCCATGGATATGCCCGGCATGGCCACTGCGATCGACCTTCAGGTTGACGAAGTGCGCGGCGGCGACGAGGAAACCACCGCAGGTCACCAGCACGCTATGCACGAACAACGAATTGCCATGCAGGAAGGTGACGCCGAGTAGCAGGAGCACCAGGCCCGGGACGGCCAGGACCAGCGGCAAGCGTCGGCGATGGCGGCGGAACCCGGAAAAGAGCGCCACGCTGGCCAGCAGGCAGGCGAAGACGACGAAGCCGGCTTCGAAGCGATGGTCGGCCAGGAACGACAGTCCCAGCACCGGCAGCAACGCGATGACGAAGGGCAGCGCCGCGCAATGGATCGCGCACAGGAACGAGGCCGTCGCGCCGAGTCGATCGGCGGCGTGCCACCAGCGGCGGCGGACTTCAGGGGCGACGGACGGATCGGTCATGGGGGACATAGCGTGACTAGTTGCACAGGTCGAGGCAAGTGATGATACTTTATAACATTGCGAAACCCAACCGGAGTTCCACCCGATGCGCCGAACCTTCCTTGCCCTGACCATCGCCGCCACCTGCGGCGCGGCCCTGCCCGCCATGGCCGACGACACGACCCAGGACGCCACGGCCCCTGCCGTGGATGCCAAGGAGGCCCCGGGCAAGAGCCGCAAGAACGCCGAGAAGCTCGACGGGATCGTGGTCAACGCCGTGCCCCTGGGCCAGAACGCGGACCAGATCGTGGCGCCCGTGGCCGTGCTGGCGGGGTCGGCGCTCGACGACGCCAAGGGTGTCTCGCTGGGCGAAACGGTGTCCTCCATTCCAGGCGTGCAGAGTTCCGCGTTGGGAACCGCCGTGGGCCGCCCGGTGATCCGTGGCCTGGACGGCCCGCGCGTCGCGGTGCTGGAGAACGGCCTGTCGTCGCAGGACGTCTCCAACGTGAGCCAGGACCACGCGGTGACGCTGGAACCTTTCCTCGCCGACCAGATCGAGGTGCTGAAGGGCCCCGCCACCCTGCTCTATGGTTCGGGCGCGATCGGCGGCGTCGTGAACGTCGTCGATGGCCGCGTTCCGGAGAAGGCGCCCGACAACGGTTTCGCGGGACGCGCCGAACTACGCCACGATTCCGTCTCCGATGGCCATACCGGCCTGCTCCGCCTCGATGCGGGCAACGACAAGTTCGCCATCCATGTCGACGGCATGCGCCGGGACAACGAGGACTACGACATCCCCGGTGGCACCCTCGCCAACAGCGCGGTGAAGACCACCTCCGGCTCGGTCGGCGCATCGTTGCTCGGCTCGTGGGGTTATGTCGGCTTGTCCGTCTCGCGTTTCATGGATCTCTACGGCAGCCCCGCCGAACCCGGCGATCCGGCCGAAGGCGAAGATCCCGTCCACATCAAGATGGCGCAGACCAACTACACGCTGAAAGGCGGCCTCGTGCAGCCGATCGACGGCATCAGCAAGGTCGAATTCAGTCTCGGCCATGGCGCGTACCAGCATGTGGAATTCGAGGGCGACGTGCCGGGCACCACCTTCTCGACCAACAGCAACCAGGGTCGCCTCGTCGTCACGCACGACCCGCTCGGCGGATGGGAAGGCGCGTTCGGCGTGCAGACCCAGCACCGGCAGTTTTCCGCCGTGGGCGAGGAAACCTTCGTCCCGCCCACGGTCACCGATGGTGTCGGCGTCTTCCTCACCGAACAACGCGAGTTCGGCCCGGTGAAGGTCGAACTCGGTGCGCGTCACGACAAGCAGAGCGTCGATCCGGAGAACGGGCCCAAGCGCGACTTCAGTCCGAACAGCTTCTCCGCAGGCGTCGCCTGGCGCTTCGCCGAACAGTGGCACCTGTCGTTGAACCTCGACCACGCCGAGCGCGCGCCGTCCGAGGAAGAACTCTTCGCCAACGGGCCGCACGCGGCATCCAACACGTTCGAGATCGGCAGCGACCTCGGCAAGGAAAAATCCAACCAGGCGGAACTCGGCCTGCACTTCCATGGCGATGTCGTCGAAGGCAAGGTCGCCGTGTACTACAACAAGTACAAGAACTTCATCTATCTCGCCGATACGGGCGAAGTGGAAGACGATCTTCCCGTACGCATCTGGTCGCAGAACGATGCGACGTTCCGCGGCGCGGAGGCCGAGGCCACGTTCCACTTGTCGAAGGGCCCGTCCGGCAACTGGGATCTGCGCGTCTTCTGCGATACCGTGCGCGCGACGCTCGCCGACGGCGGCGGCAACGTGCCACGCATCCCGGCCGGCCGCATCGGCTCCACGCTGAGCTGGAGCGCCGACAGCCTGCGCGCCAGCCTCGGCGCGGTGCGCTACATGAAGCAGGACAAGATCGCGGCGTTCGAAACGGATACGGCGGGTTACACGCTGGTCAACGCGCACTTCGCCTGGACCTTCATCAACGATGACCGCAGCCAATGGGAAGCCTTCGTCGACGGCAACAACCTCACCAACCAGACCGCGCGTCCCGCCACGTCGTTGTTCAAGGACGTGGCGCCGCTCCCCGGTCGCAACGTTTCGGTAGGCGTCCGCGCCTACTTCTGAGTTCCCGGTCTCCCTGCCCCTCCTCCCTCCCCGGGGCGGCCGGTAGCGAAGTGGGGCGCCCACCTGGGCGCCCCACGTTTTTTGGCAGGAGCCTACCCTGTCGGCGCTCCCGCGACAGCGGGCGGCGTGGGGCAGAGCCGTCGGCCGCCACCCTCGTCGCTCCGGTTACACCGTCGCTCGGGAAAGGATGCCGCTGCGCGGCCGTGTCTTATGGCTGGCGCCCCGTCGCGCCCGTCGCGCCGGGCGGGGTTTTCGACTCGCCTTCCGTGGCTCGGCGAAAACGGCCGGCCGTCCAGGCCGGCCCCCTGCGGGCCTTTTCGCCCGGCGCTCCTCGGTTCCACAAGTCGCGACGAGGGTGGCGGCCGACGGCTCTTCCAAGCACTGAGGGGGCGTGTGGCACAAGCAACGGCCGCGACCCGGGTGGATGCCGCCCCCGTGTGAAACACCCCCACGCGGGTGGGAAGCGGGCTGGCCCGCGAGTCCTCAATCCCTCCGGTGACGAAGGAAGCGTTGCACTGATCGGGCGAGGCGTGTCACCGCTCGCCAGGTTGCGATGCACTGCGCCTCATTCGCTCGAAATTAGGGTGGCGAATCGCGGGCTAGCCCGCTTCCCACCCGGGTGCGGCACGCGACACGTGGCGAGCGTCGCTCTTTCCCACCAGTCCACCTCCGTGTCGAGAGAGCTGCCGGGCGCCACCCTCGGCGCGACATTAGGAGCCGAGGAGGGGCGGGCGGAGAAGGCCCGTAGGGGATCGGCCAGGACGGCCGATCGTTTCCGCTGAGCCAGGAGGGCGAATCGGAAACCCCCGCCCGACCGTCCGAGCCCGAAGGGGCGCAGCCATCAAACATGGCCGCGCCAGCGGCACCCCTTCCCAAGGGACGGCGACTACCGTCGCGCCGAGGGTGGCGCCCGGCAGCTCCCCCGCCACGCACACGACGAGCGCGAGGGCGAAGCCGAGCCGGCGAAGCGCCCACCCATCCAACCGTTTTGCCCCAGCCTTCTAGTGAATCGTTTCCGATTCGAGCTTGCGCCAGATGCTTTGGCCGCCGGCCGCCTTGTCGATGGCGTCGAGGCGCTTCGCGTGCAGGTCCAACTCTTCCGGCGTGGCGCGCAGGACGACCGGACGACGGGTGATGACGATGTCGTTCAGCACGTGACTGCCGCGATGATCGCTGTCGGCGTCGAAGGCGAAATCGAGGGCCACCTGGCCCGAGGTCATCGCGACGTAGACTTCCGCCAGCAGCTGCGCATCGAGCAGGCCGCCGTGGAGGTCACGGCGCGTGTTGTCCACGCCCAGGCGCTTGCATAGCGCATCCAGGCTGTTGCGCTGGCCGGGATACATCGTGCGTGCCATGACCAGGGTATCGAGCACCGTGGCGTGATCGGTCACCTGTCCGTACGCCGGACCCAACAGCTTCAACTCGGCATTGATGAAGCCCACGTCGAACGCCGCGTTGTGGATGATCAGTTCGGCGCCACGGATGAACGCGAGGAACTCGTCCACCTTGTCGCGGAACAGCGGCTGGCCGATGAGGTCTTCGTCCTTGATACCGGTCACCGCGCTCGCTTCCGCGTCGATCGACCGCTCGGGATTGAGGTAGGTGTGGAAATGATTGCCGGTCGGGCGGCGGCCGATCAGTTCGACCGCGCCGATTTCGATCAGGCGGTGGCCGAGATGCGCTTCGAGGCCGGTGGTTTCCGTATCGAGGACGATCTGCCTCATGCCACCTTCCCCTTCGCCTTGTAGATGATCGCCTGGTCGCGCGCGGCGACGTCGACGCGCTCGTTTTCCACATGGCCGTTGTGACCCTTCACCCACTCCCAGGTGACGGTGTGCGCCGCGGCGGCCTCGTCCAGGCGTATCCACAGGTCCTGGTTCTTCACCGGTTTCTTGTCGGCGGTTTTCCAGCCGTTGCGCCGCCACTTCGGCACCCACTCCTGCACGCCCTGCATGACGTACTTGGAATCGGTCATGAGGTGCACGTTGCACCGCCGTGTGAGCGCCTCCAGCGCGGAGATCGCGGCCATCATCTCCATGCGGTTGTTCGTGGTCTCGGCTTCACCGCCGGAAATCATCTTTTCCACGCCCCTGGCGCGCAACAGCGCGGCCCAGCCGCCGGGCCCGGGGTTGCCCAGGCAGGCGCCATCGGTAAAGGCTTCAACGGTGTCGGTATCGGTCATGGAGGACTTCAGGTAATCGATTCACGGGCATTGCGACGCGCGCCGGAGGCGAGCGTGCCAGGCATGGGTGCGGGCACGGCGGCCGCACGGGGGCGCAAGGGTACAGCCGCCGGACGTTTTTTGCGCGCCAACAGGAAATAGCCGCCACCGACGATGGACTCGCCAACCGGCGCACCGCCCGTCCGGGGCCACGCGCTACCGACGCGGCGCGGCATGGACAGTTCGAATTCGTCACGGACGAGGCGCTGGCTCCACCACCACGGCCAGGTCAGCCGGGGCCGCGTGCCGCGGCTCTGCCGGGCGACCCAGGGCGACCACAGGCCGACCGGATGGATACCCGTGATAGCGAGCATGCCGCCGGGTGCCAGCACGCGTATGGCCTCGTCCAGCAGGTTGTCCTGCCGGGCCGTCGTTTCGAGTGCGTGGCGCAACAGCACCACGCCGAAGGCCTCGTCGGCGAACGGCAGGGCTTCCAGGCCGCTGGCATGGATATCGCCGCCCAGCATCGCCCCGGCGACGCGGACGGTCGCCCAGTGGCCCAGGAGCGGTATGGCGGGGGGCTCGGCCGGCGCGGACGTGGTCAGGTGCAGGCCGTGGTCACCCGTGCAGCGGGCCAGCATCGGGGCGAGGGCACGCGCTTCGTCGGCCAGGAGCTTGCCGATCTGGGGGGTCGCGTAGATGTCGGAAGCGAAATGAGGCATGCGGGACGAGTGTAGTGGGGTTGAACGGGTGCCGCACCGGTTAACGACTTGCTAACGAGCGAGATATACCCGGCTGATATAGTCCGGCCGCCCCGCCCGGTAAGGATGTCTCCCCGGCGGCCATTCCTTGGGTGTTCGCGCCCTATCGACGTAACGGAGTTCGCCCGATGCATTGGGTTCCCGTCGCGGCCTTGAGCGACAACTACATCTGGCTGGTCGCCGACGACGAAGGCAACGCCCTCGTCGTGGATCCCGGTGAAGCCGCCCCCGTCGAAGCCGCGCTGAAAGAGCGAGGCTGGCGGCTGACGGCCATCCTGCTGACGCATCATCACAACGATCACATCGGCGGCGTGTCGGACCTGGTCCGCCACCACGACGTGGAGGTGTACGCCCCGGCCGATCCGCGCATCCAGCCGAAGAACCAGATCGTCGAGGATGGCGACACCTTCACACTGGATGCGCCCAAGGCCAGCTTCAAGGTGATCGCCGTGCCCGGGCATACCACCTCGCACATCGCCTATTACGGCGAGGGTTTCCTGTTCTGCGGCGATACCTTGTTCAGCGTCGGCTGCGGCCGCCTCTTCGAAGGCACGCCGGAGCAGATGCTCGCCTCCCTGGACCGTTTCGCCGGCCTCCCGCCCGAGACCCTGGTCTGCTGTGCGCACGAATACACCGCATCGAACATCCGCTTCGCGCTCAGCGTCGACCCGGACAACGGTGCCCTGCGCCACCGTCGTGACGAGGTGGCGCGCCTTCGCCAGGAGGGCCGGCCGAGCGTGCCGACCCGCCTTGCCGACGAGTTCGCCACCAATCCGTTCCTGCGCGTGGACAGCGAGGCCATCGCCCGCTGGCTCCATGTCCAGGGCCAGGACCATGCCACGCGGACGCAGCGCTTCGCCGCGCTGCGCCGGGCCAAGGACACCTTCAGCGCATGAACGTATTGAACCGGCGCCTGCTGCCTACCCTCCTTCCTTTCCTGCTCACGGCTTGCGCGGGCGGCATGACGCACCCTACGCCTCCGTCGCCCACTGTCACGGCGGCACCGGTCGCTCCCGTGCAGGACGTTGCCGTGGAGCCGAAGCTGCTGCGCCCCGCTCCACCGGCCGACTTCTGGTCCGACATGCGCGACAGCTTCGCCATGCCCGGATGCGAAGCCGATCCGCAGGTGATGGCCTGGGCCCGCACTTATACGAAGCAGCCGAACCGTTTCGAGCAGCAGGTGAACGAAGTACTGCCGCTGATCGTCTATGCACACAAGTCGGCGATGAAGCACGGCGTGGCGGGCGAATTCGCCCTGCTGCCCTGGGTGGAGAGCCAGTACCGTCACGTGCCGGGACAGAGGAACCGTCCCGCGGGCATGTGGCAGATCATGCCGCAGACCGCGCGCACCCTCGGCCTGCGCGTGGAGAAGAACTACGACGAACGCCTGGACATCACCAAGTCGACCGAATCGGTGATGAACATGATGCGCCGCTACTACGACGACCTCGGCGACTGGCGCCTGGTCGATGTCGCCTACAACGCCGGCGAATTCGGCTTGAAGAAGACACTCGACAAGCATGGCGGCCCGTCGGATGACGATGGCCTGCCGGACGTACCGATGAAAGCGGGCACCAGGGAACACCTGGCGAAGCTCATGGCGATGGCCTGCATCGTGCGCGATCCCGCGCGCTTCAACGTGAGCCTGCCACGCCAGGATCGCGAAGACGCGCTGCAGGTGGTGAAGGTATCGGGCCCGCAGTCGCTGGCCCAGGCGGCGAAGCAATCCGGGCTGTCGATGAACGACCTGCGCGATTTCAATCCGGCCTACCGGACGAGCAAGGGCACGATCGGTTCCAGCCTCCTGTTGCCGAAGTCGGCGGCGGACCAGTACAAGCTCGGGCCGGTCGATCCGGTCGATCCGGTCGCCGATGTCGCCGGGCCCGCGGCCGACGATGCGGGCGTGGATGCTCCCGCGAAATCCACGAAGGGCAAGGCGAAGGCCGGTACCGCCGCGAAGAACGCGCGGGCGGTGGCCAAGGTGGCCAAGCCCTCGAAGCCCGTCAAGATGGACGAGCCGCGAGTCGTCATCCACAAGGTCGACAACGGCGAATCGCTGTGGACGATCGCGCGCCGGCACCAGGTGAGCGTCGAACAGTTGATGAAGTGGAACGACCTGCAGACCCAGGCGGTGAAGCCCGGACAGGTATTGAAGCTGACCGCGTCGCGCTGAGGCGCGACGCGGTCAGCTCATCCCCGTTCCATCAGAGCTGCACGACGTCCCACTGCACGTCGGGGCTTACGTCCGCGTCGTAATCGACACCGTTCGCCTCGAAGCCGAACAGCTTGATGAAATCGTGCTTGTAACCGGCATAGTCGGTGACCTGCCACAGGTTTTCCGTGGTGACGGTGGGCCATAGCGCCTTGCACTCGCTCTGTACGTCTTCACGCAACTCCCAATCGTCAAGACGCAGGCGGCCCTCGGCATCGGTCTCCGCGGCCTTTCCGTCCAGGCGGTACAACCGGTCGTGGAACAGGCGATTGATCTGCTCGATCGTGCCTTCGTGGATACCCTTCGCCTTCATGATCTTGAAGACCATGGAGACATATAGCGGGATCACCGGAATCGCGGAACTGGCCTGGGTCACCACCGACTTCATCACGCCGACGTAGGCGCGCAGGCCCTTCGCCGCGTGACGTTCGCGCAGTTCCTTCGCCGTACGGTCGAGATGCTGCTTCGCCTGGCCGAGCGTGCCGTGCCAGTAGATGGGCCAGGTGATCTCGGTGCCGACATAGCTGTAGGCGACGGTGGTGGCATTTTCGGCAAGCACGCCGGCATCGCTCAACGCTTCCATCCACAGCGCCCAGTCTTCGCCACCCATGACGGTGACGGTGTCCTTGATCTCCTGCTCCGTGGCAGGTTCGACGGACGCCTGGATGACCGCATCCTTGTTGGTGTCCACCGACGACGCGGTAAACGTCTCGCCGATGGTCTTCAACGCCGAACGCACCACTTCGCCGGTCTTGGGCAGCTTGCGCACGGGCGAGGCCAGCGAATAGACGACGAGATCGACCTTGCCGCCCATCTCGTTCCTGATGATCTCGATGGCCTTCGCGCGTGTTTCGTCCGCGAAGGCATCGCCGTTGATCGAACGGCTGAACAAGCCTGCTTCACGCGCAAGCGTGTCGAACGCGGCGGAGTTGTACCAACCGGCCGTACCCGTCTTCGCTTCGCTGGACGGCTTCTCGAAGAACACGCCCAGCGTGGCCGCACCGTGGCCGAAGGCGGCGGTGATGCGCGAGGCCAGGCCGTAGCCGGTGGAAGCGCCGATCACCAGCACGTTTTTCGGACCATGGGCGAACGTGCCGCTGGCCTTGGTGATGGCGATCTGTTCTTCGACGTTCTTCGCGCAACCGACCGGATGAGCGGTGGTGCAGATGAAGCCACGGACCTTGGGCTGGATGATCACGGAATGTCCTTTTGACGCAGTGAGACGCGCATTGTAATCGGGTCCGCTTCCATGCGCTTCCGCATGGAAGCGGACCTGGGTGGGAGCCGACCTTGTCGGCGCACAAAAAAAGCCCCTCCGGAGAGGGGCTTCTCGACGCGCCGGAACCCGCGGTGCCTACATGCGGTCCTGGGCGATCTTGATCTCGCCGCGGGCCTTCAACGCCTGGATGTATTCCAGCGTGGCGGCCTGGGCCATGGCGTCCATCATCTGGCCGCGGAGGGCGTCGCGCTGGGCCTTCTCGACCTTGGACGGATCGCCGTCGGTGACCTTGTCGACCGCCACCAGCGCATAGGCGCCGTTGCCGGTCCGCACGGTGGTCCACGCGGGCTTGCCGTTGGCCGGATGAGGAAGCGTGAAGGCGTCTTGCAGGATCGCCGGCGGCACATCGTTGATGCTGGCGAGCTTGCTGCGCTCCAGCCCGGCGAGCGTGCGCACCGGAGCCTTCACCAGGGTGGCGATGTCGCCGCCCTTGGCCAGCTGCGCGATGAGATCGTCGGCCTGCTTCTTCGCCAACGCGTCGACACGCTCGTCGAGGATGCGCTGGCGCACGGCATCGGCGACCTCGGCCAACGGCTTCGGCGCGGCGGCATTGTGCTTGGCCAGGTGCATCACCAACGCGTCGCCCTTGTCGACCTGGACCAGCGACGAATTGTTGCCCTGGGCCAGCACGTCGTCGGCGAAGGCCGCGGCGACGAATTTCGGATCCGACGGAATGCCGGGGCCGCCGTCGCGACCGAACAGCGGGGATGTCTTGATCTCGAGGCCGAGCTCCTTCGCCGCCGGTTCGAGCGAACCGGGATTGCGGTCGGCGAGATCGGCAAGCTGCCCCGCACGCTCGTTATAGAGGCGCTCGCCTTCGCTCTTGGCCCAGTCCGCGGCCAACTGCGCACGCACCTCGGCGAACGGCTTGGCATCGCCTTCGCGCGCGTCGCGCAACCAGATGATGTGGTAGCCCTCTTCCGGCGAGAGCACGGGCTCCTTCGTGATATCGCCCTTCTTCATGCCGAACAGCGCGGCGTCGAAGGCGGCGTTCGCCACGCCTTTCTCCAACCAGCCGAGGTCGCCACCGCTGCGCTTGGAGCCAAGGTCGTCCGAGTTCTCGGCGGCGAGCTTGGCGAAGTTCTCCGGCGTGGCCTCCGCGGCGATCTTCTTCGCCTTATCGAGCGCGGCCTTCTGCTGCTCCGGCGTGGCGTTCTTCGGCACGTTGACCAGGATGTGCGACGCCTCGCGCTGTTCCGGCTGCGCGTAGCGCTGCTTGAACTTGTCGTAGAACGCGTGCAGCTGCTCGTCGGTGGGGTCGCCCACCTTGAGTTCGGACTGCTTCACTTCGAGGTACTGCACGGAAACCTGTTCCGGCGTAGTGTAGTCGGCGATATGCGCCTTGTAGAACGCGTCGATGTCGGCATCGGCGACGCCGGCGTCGGTGAGCGACGGACGCGGAAGCTCGACGAAGCGCAGGTCGCGCTGTTGCAAACGCAGGCGGAAGAACGCGTCGACATCGGCGTCGCTGACCAGCGTGGTGTTCGCGATCGCCTCGGGAATGATCTGCGTGGCGAGCGAGGCGCGTACCTTGGCCTCGTACATGCCGGGGCTCATGCCCTGCATCGAAAGGATCGCGCGATACGCTTCCGGGCTGAACTGGCCGTTGACCTGGAACCCGGGATCGCTGCCGATCGCGGAACGCACGCTCGCATCGGACACCACGAGGCCGAGGTCGGTGTTGGCCTGCTGCAACAGCGCCTGGCTGATCATGCCGTCCAGTACGCGCTGTTTCAGCTCGGGCTTTTCGAGGTCGGCGGCCGTGAACGGCGAGCGCGGATCCTGCGCGGCCTGCTGGCGAAGCTCGTTGAGCCGCTGTTGCCAGTCCTGCTGGGAGATCTCGTGATCGCCGATCTTCGCGACATAGGTGTCGACGCGCGACACGAAGTACGACTCGATACCGAAGAACGCGACGGCGAAAACACAGATACCGAGCACGATGGCGGCGGGCCAGCCATGGATCTTGTTACGCAGGGCTTGCAGCATGATGCGACTCGCGAAGGTGACGCCGATAACCCTTACCGGCGGTAGATAAAGCAAAGGCGCCACGCGGGCGCCTTTGCGGACCAATGGCGGAGTGGACGGGACTCGAACCCGCGACCTCCGGCGTGACAGGCCAGCATTCTAACCGACTGAACTACCACTCCACTTACGTTTGGTGGGTGCTGAGGGGATCGAACCCCCGACCAGCGCCGTGTAAAGGCGACGCTCTACCGCTGAGCTAAGCACCCCCTACGGTAAGAACCGATTAGTTTACGTGATCCTTCAGCGCCTTGCCAGCGGTGAAGGCCGGAGCCTTGGACGCCGGGATCTTGATTTCCGCATTGGTGCGCGGGTTGCGGCCGGTACGGGCGGCGCGGCTGCGCAGCTTGAAGGTGCCGAAGCCGACGAGGGCGACGTCGTCACCCTTCTTGAGGCTGTCCTTCACCGCATCGATGAACGCCTCGAGAGCCTTGCCGGCGTCGGTCTTGGACAGCTCGCTCTTTTCGGCAATGGCATTGATCAGTTCGGATTTGTTCATTACGTAACTCCCTTCAAAGGTAATTCGAATCGCTGGACAGCGATCCTGTACGAGAAGACGGCAGATCGTCGAATCGAAACCCAGAGGCATCGTTCTCCGACCCCGCTATCCATGGCGCCCTTGCGGCGCGGGCGATTGCGGTGTCGTCTTTATACCAGCGCCCTCCCACCATCGCAAGACAAGGTATACCAAGGCTTTCAGCACATATGCATGGTCTTTGGAGGCTTGCGCGCGATGGGAAAAACGATTATCGCGGAGGCGCCATGACAGGACGACGAAAACGAAAAGGGCACACTTATGTGTGCCCTTGTTCGTCACGGGGAACGATGAAACATATCAGTGCGTGAGCGACGGCGATGCCTTGCCCTTGCCACGCTTGCCCGGCTGGCTCGGCACCTCGACGTCTTCGCCACCCTCTCCCGTCTTCTTCGGGCTCAGCGGACGTTCCAGGGCGAGATCGAGCACCTCATCGATCCACTTCACCGCGTGGATGTCGAGCGACCCCGTGATGTTCTCCGGAAGGTCGACGAGATCCTTCTTGTTTTCCTCGGGGATGATCACCGTGGTGATGCCGCCACGGTGGGCCGCGAGCAACTTCTCCTTGAGGCCGCCGATGGGCAGCACGCGGCCACGCAGGGTGATCTCACCGGTCATGGCCACCTCCGAGCGCACGGGCACCTTGGTCAGCGCGGAGACCAGCGCCGTGCACATCGCGATACCCGCGCTCGGGCCGTCCTTGGGCGTGGCGCCTTCGGGCACATGGATGTGGATGTCGAGCTTCTCGTGGAAGTCCGGCTCGATGCCGAGCGCCGCGACGCGCGCCCGGACGACACTCAACGCGGCCTGGATCGATTCCTTCATCACGTCGCCGAGCTGTCCGGTGTGGACCAGCCTACCCTTGCCCGGCACGACCGAGGCTTCGATGCTGAGCAAGTCGCCACCCACCTGCGTCCAGGCAAGGCCGGTGACCAGGCCCACCTCGTTCTGCTGCTCCGCCCGGCCGAAGTCGAAGCGGCGCACGCCGAGGTAGTGATCGAGGTTCTCGCCATCGACCCGGACCTGGGCCGGTGCCAGCGCCTTGCCCTTGGCGGCCTTCGCGGGCGCCTTCCTGGGCTTGGCCTTCGCCTTGGCCGGTACTGTACCCAGCGCGATCTCCTTGACCACCTTGCGGCAGATCTTCGAGATCTCGCGCTCGAGGTTGCGCACGCCGGACTCGCGCGTGTAGTAGCGCACGATGTCCCGCAGCGCGTCCTCGCCTATCGCCAGTTCCTCGGCGCGCAGGCCGTTGGCCTTGAGCTGTTTCGGCAGCAGGTACTTCTGCGCGATGTTGAGCTTCTCGTCCTCGGTGTAACCCGGGATGCGGATCACCTCCATGCGGTCGAGCAACGGCCCGGGGATGTTCAACGAGTTGGCCGTGGCGATCCACATCACCTCGGAGAGGTCGAGGTCGACTTCCAGGTAATGATCGTTGAACGCGTTGTTCTGCTCCGGATCGAGCACCTCGAGCAGGGCCGACGAAGGATCGCCGCGGAAATCCATCGACATCTTGTCGATCTCGTCGAGGACGAACAGCGGATTCTTCGTGCCGATCTTGTTGAGGTTCTGCACGATCCGGCCAGGCATCGATCCGATGTAGGTGCGGCGATGGCCACGGATCTCAGCCTCGTCGCGCACCCCACCCAGGCTCATGCGGACGAACTTGCGGTTGGTCGCCTTGGCGATCGACTGTCCCAGCGAGGTCTTGCCCACGCCGGGCGGGCCGACGAGGCACAGGATCGGGCCCTTCATCGTGTTCACCCGCTGCTGGACAGCGAGGTATTCGAGGATGCGCTCCTTCACCTTCTCGAGGCCGAAGTGGTCGGCATCGAGCGTTTCCTGGGCCAGCGCGAGATCCTTGCGAACCTTGCTGCGCTTCTTCCACGGCACGCCCACCACCCAGTCGAGGTAGTTGCGCACGACGGTGGCCTCGGCCGACATCGGGGACATCTGCTTGAGCTTGTTGAATTCCTGGCGCGCCTTGGCGAGCACCGCCTTCGGCATGCCGGCCGCGTCGATCTTCTTCTGCAGCTCTTCGATCTCGTTCGCGCCTTCCTCACCGTCACCCAGTTCCTTCTGGATGGCCTTCATCTGCTCGTTGAGGTAGTACTCGCGCTGGCTCTTCTCCATCTGCGACTTCACGCGGCCGCGGATGCGTTTTTCGACCTGCTGCAGGTCCATCTCGCCATCGACCAGGCCGATGAGCAATTCAAGACGCTGGCCGACATCGGCCGTCTCGAGCACCTTCTGCTTGTCGCCCATGCGCACGGAGAGGTGCGCGGCGATCGAATCGGCGAGGCGCGAGGGATCGTCAATGCCCGACAGCGTGGCGAGGATCTCCGGCGGGAGCTTGCGGCTCTGCTTCACCAGTTGTTCGAACAGGGAAACGAGCGAGCGCGAGACCACGTCCAGTTCACGCTCGTTGCTGGTGTAGATCGGTTCGATGACGCGGGCGCGGCCGCTCATCATGCCGGCCTCGTCCTCGAAGGCGTCGATCTGCACGCGCGACTGTCCTTCGACCAGCACCTTCACGGTGCCATCGGGCAGTTTCAGCAGTTGCAGGACACCGGCGAGCGTACCCACCTGGTGCAGGTCGCCGATGGAGGGATCGTCGATGTCCGGGCTCTTCTGCGCGACGAGCAGAATCTGCCGCTCGCCTTCCATCGCCCTTTCCAGCGCACGCATGGATTTGTCGCGCCCGACGAAGAGCGGGATGACCATGTGCGGGTAGACGACGACGTCACGCAGGGGCAGGACCGGCAACAGGTCCAGCTCGGATCCGCTCGTGGTTTGGCTGCGATTCTTCGCCATGTGCTTGGGGTTTCCCTCGGAAGATTTGGGCCTCGCCCCGACACTGCGCCGGAGCCGCCATAGACGTCAAGTGGTGGTTCGCGAAGGACCGATCAAGAGCCGGGCATGCAAACAAAAACGGCCCCGGCGTCGTGAAACGCCGGGGCCGCCGTTACTTGCTCCGCCTGACGAATCAGGCCGCGTCGCCGCCCTCGCCCGCGATCCGCTGCTGTTGCAGGTTGCCGCGGTAGATCAGGTAGGGCTCGGCCTGGCCGTCGATCACGGCGTCGTCGACCACGACCTTGCTGACATGTTCCAGCGAAGGGAGTTCGAACATCGTGTCGAGCAATACCTGTTCGAGAATGGTTCGCAGTCCGCGCGCGCCGGTCTTGCGCTTGAGCGCGCGACGGGCGATGGCGGACAAGGCCTCCGGACGGAATTCCAGCTCGGCGCCTTCCATATCGAACAGCTTGCGGAACTGCTTGGTGACCGCGTTCTTCGGCTCGGTGAGGATCTGTACCAGGGCCGCCTCGTCGAGTTCGTCGAGCGTGGCGACCACGGGCAGGCGACCCACGAACTCGGGAATCAGGCCGAAGCGGACCAGATCCGCCGGCTCGACTTCCGAGAGCATCTTGCCGACGTTCTCCGTGCGCTCCTTCGAGCGCACCTCGGCGCCGAAACCGATGCCGGTGGTCTCGGAACGCTGCTGGATCACCTTCTCCAGCCCGGCGAACGCGCCGCCGCAGATGAAGAGGATGTTGCGCGTGTCGACCTGCAGGAACTCCTGCTGGGGATGCTTGCGCCCGCCCTGCGGCGGCACCGATGCGAGCGTGCCCTCGATGAGCTTGAGCAGGGCCTGCTGCACGCCTTCGCCGGAGACGTCGCGGGTGATCGACGGGTTTTCGCTCTTGCGCGAAATCTTGTCGATCTCATCGATGTAGACGATGCCGCTCTGCGCCTTCTCGACGTCGTAGTCGCACTTCTGCAGGAGCTTCTGGATGATGTTCTCGACATCCTCGCCCACGTAACCGGCTTCGGTCAGCGTGGTCGCGTCGGCGATCGTGAACGGCACGTTGAGCAGGCGCGCCAGCGTTTCGGCCAGCAGCGTCTTGCCCGAACCGGTCGGACCGATCAGGAGGATGTTGGACTTGCCCAACTCGATGTCGTCGTTCTTCTGCCGCGACTCCATGCGCTTGTAGTGGTTGTAGACCGCGACGGAGAGCGCTTTCTTGGCGCGCGTCTGTCCCACCACGTATTGGTCGAGCGCTTCCATGATCTCGCGCGGCTTCGGAAGGTGCGTGCGACCGGAGGCCGCCTTCTCTTCCAGTTCCTCGCGAATGATGTCGTTGCACAGCTCAACGCATTCGTCGCAGATGAACACGCTTGGGCCGGCGATCAGCTTGCGCACTTCATGCTGGCTCTTGCCGCAGAAAGAGCAATAAAGGATCTTGCCGCCGTCGTTGGAACGGCTTTGCCGCTCGTCGCTCATGCTATGGGCCCTACTGAGAATCCAGGTGCGCTTTGAGAATAGCACAGCCCTCCGCCCCTGGACTCAGGGGCGAAGTGCCGGTTTTCACAAGCGAAAAAGTTCAATCAAGCTGAACGGACGGTGTCGACCGTACGCTTGTCGAGAACCGAGTCGATCAGGCCATAGGCCTGGGCTTCCGCGCCGCTCATGAAGCGGTCGCGCTCGGTGTCACGGGCGATCTCTTCCACCGTCTTGCCACTGTGGTTGGCGAGGATCGCGTTGAGCCGCTCGCGCATGGTCAGGATCTCACGGGCGTGGATCTCGATGTCCGTGGCCTGGCCGGAGATGCCGCCAGCCCAGGGCTGGTGGATCATGATGCGCGAATGCGGCAGCGAGTAACGCTTGCCGGCCGCGCCGGCGGCCAGCAGCAAGGCGCCCATGGAGGCGGCCTGGCCGATGCACATCGTGCTGACGTCCGGCTTCACGAACTGCATCGTGTCGTAGATCGCCATGCCCGCGGTGACCGAGCCGCCCGGGCTGTTGATGTACAGGCTGATGTCCTTGTCCGGGTTCTCCGATTCGAGGAACAGCAGCTGGGCGACGATCACATTGGCCATGTAGTCGTCGACCGGGCCGACAGCAAAGATCACGCGCTCCTTGAGGAGACGCGAGTAGATATCGTACGAACGCTCGCCACGCGAAGTCTGCTCGACGACGATGGGCACCAGGTTGAGATTCTGGATCGGAGCCATGGACATGGGGTCTCTCCTTCGTGTGGGGCCCGGTTGTTGCCAGTGGATCGGCGTGCTCTGAATGGAGCTTACGCGCCGATCGGTCGCATCACCTCGTCGAAGCTCAGTTCCTGGTCGGTGGTCTTGGCATTGTCCGCCACCCACTCGGCCACCTGGTCTTCCATCACTCGGTTCTGCAGTCCCGACATCAGTTGGGGGTCACCGTTATACAGTTCAATGACCTTTTCCGGTTCCTCATAGGTCGAGGCGATCGCCGTGAGCATCTCGCTCATGCGCTTGCGGTCGAGGCGGAGCTCGTTCTTGCGGGCGATCTCACCCATCAGGAGAGCGGCGATGACGCGCCTGCGGGCGAACGGCGCCGCCTCGGCGATCATCTCCGGGCCCGGCTCCTGGCCACGCGGCAGGTTGCCGGCGGCGAGGCTGCGGGCCTCGGCGTCGGCCATGAGCTCCGGCACGTCGAGGTCCGGGTAGGCGTTGGCCAGCTTTTCCGCCACTTCCGACTTCAGGCGGGCCATCAGGGTGGCCTTCAGCTCGCGCTCGAGGTTGGCGCGGACTTCCTTGCGGAAGGTCTCGATGTCGCCATCGGCCACGCCGAACATCTTCACGAAATCGGCGTCGACGGCCGGCAGGTTCGGCTCCTGCACCTTCACGATCTTGAAGGTGACCTTGGCGGTCTTGCCGGCCAGGTCCGGGTTGCGGAAGTCTTCGGGGAAGGCCACATCCTGGACCAGGTCCTCGCCGGCGCCACGGCCGGTCAGGGCCTCGTCCAACGCCTTGAACAGGGTGCCCGAGCCCAGCACGCTGCCCGCGCGCTCCAGGCCCTCGGCCGGGAAGCGGTATTCGCCCGCTTCGGCGGCGTATTCGAACATGACGAAATCGCCCTCCTTCGACGCGCGCGATACTTCGTCGAAGCTGCGGCGCTGCGTACGCAGGGTCTCGATCATCTTGTCGATGTCGGCGTCCTTGACCTCGGCCTTCGGACGGGAGATCTCCAGGGCGGAGACGTCGACGGCCGGGAATTCGGGCATCACCTCGAAGGTGGCCGTGTAGGCGATCTCGCCGTTTTCGGCATTGCCCGTGGTGTCGACGGACGGGTTGGCGATCGGCTGCAGCTTTTCCTGCGTGACGGCATCGCGGAGCGTGCTGCCGATGAGCTCGGACAGGGCTTCGCCACGGACCTGCGCGCCGAAGCGCTGCTTGATCACGTTGGCCGGCACCTTGCCAGGACGGAAGCCCTTCAGCCGCACCGTACGGCCCATTTCCGCGATGCGCTCGCTGACCTGCGACTCGAGACGCTCCGCCGGGAACTTCACCGTGAGCTTGCGCCCGAGCTTGCCGACATTCTCAACCGAAACCTGCATGACCTCTCCTGAAACCACCACGGACGTGGCGCGATGGCGAACATCCGTCGCCGTAACCGAAACAAAGGAATTCACCGCGAATCCGGGGCCGGCCGCCGCGACCTTCCCCCCGGCGGCGAAAAACCCCGCAAATGACTGCCCATTCTACGTTTTGGCCTCCTGCCGCCGCAACCGTCGTCAACCCGGCTCCCAGCGCCTGGGGCCGCCCCCCTCCACGGCCAGCGCATCGCCCGGATTGGCCAGGGCGCAGGCCGTCAGGGACAGGCAGCCACAGCCGATGCAATCCGTCAGGCGATCCTTCAGGTTGACCAGCAGGGTGATCCGCTCCTCCAGTTCGTCCCGCCAGGCGGCGGACATCCTGGCCCACTCCTCGCGCGTAGGCGTCCTCTCGTCCGGCAGGCTGGAAAAAGCCCGGCGAACGGCCTCCAAGGGCACGCCGACCCGCTGGGCGACCCGGATCACCGCGAGTCGACGGAGCACATCGGCCCCATAGCGGCGCTGGTTGCCGGCCGTCCGCAGGCTGCGGATCAGGCCCTTGCGCTCGTAAAAATGCAGCGCCGACACGGCCAGGCCGGACCGTTTCGCCGCCTCGCCCACGCTCAGTTCGCGCATCGCTTGACCTCAACAAACGTTGAGGTCTCATGCTGCGCCTCCCGGGCCAGGCACGCAAGCGTGCGAAACTCCCCTTTCCCCAAGGAAGCAGAATGAACGTGGGTACGTCGGATCCAGACATCTTGAGCGCCACCGGAGCGCCACCCCACACGCCCGGCATCCTCGCCCCTCCCTACCGGGCGGCCACCATCGGCATGGTCGCCCTCATATCCCTGATCGCCTTCGAGGCCCTGGCGGTCACCACGGCCATGCCCACGGTGGCGCGCGACCTCGACGGATTGAAGGCGTACGCCCTCGCCTTCGGCGGTGTCCTGGCCACCAGCGTCATCGGCATGACCTTGTCCGGGCGCTGGAGCGACCGCCGGGGCCCCGCCCCGGCCATGTGGACCGGCCTGGCGGGCTTCGTCGTGGGCCTGCTCATCGCCGGCTTCGCCCACGACATGCCCACCTTGCTGGTCGGTCGCCTGATCCAGGGCCTCGGCGCCGGCTGTCTCTCGCCCGCCCTTTACGTGATCGTGGGCCGACTGTATCCGGAATCGCTGAGACCGAAGGTATTCGCCTCATTCTCGGCCGGCTGGGTCGTGCCGGCGCTGATCGGTCCCGCCGTGAGCGGCGCCATCGTCGAGCATGTCGGCTGGCGCTGGGTCTTCCTCGGCGTGCCGCTGCTGGCGATTCCCGCCGCGGCGGGGTTGCGGGGCGCGCTGCGTTCCCTGGGCAAGCCCTCGGGCATCGTCGGCGAAACACCCGGGCGGATGATGAACGCGGTCGGCGCCTCCCTCGGCGTCTGCCTGCTGTTCGTCGCCGGGCAGGAACAGGGCTGGCTCGCCGTCGCGTCGTTCGCGCCAGCCATCGCGTTGCTGTATTTCTGCGGGCGACGCCTGCTTCCGCCGGGCACCTTGCGAGGGGCGCGCGGCCTGCCCGCCGTGGTCGCCCTGCGTGGCGTCGCCGCCTCCGCGTTCTTCGGCACCGAGGCCTTCCTGCCGCTGGCCTTTTCGAGCGAACACGGGCTGTCGCCGATGTGGGCGGGCATTGCCATCAGCGTGGGCGCGATCGGCTGGTTCTCGGGTTCGTGGTACCAGGGTCATTACGCGAAGATCTCGCGACAGGCGCTGCTGAATCGCGGCACCGTCCTGATGGTGACCGGCGTGATCGTCGCGTCGCTCAGCACGTTCGCCTGGATGCCGGTCATCGCTTCCGTCGCGGGTTGGCTGCTGACGGGCCTCGGCATGGGCATGCTCTACGGCACCGTCGCCGTGCTCGCCTTGTCGATGTCCGCCGAGCACGAACAAGGTGCGAACAGTTCCGCGTTGCAACTATGCGAATCGTTGATGGTGGCGACCACGCTGGCGATCGGCGGCTCGTTGTTCGGCGCCTTGCTCGATGTTTCGCACACCGCGGCGTTCGCCGCGAATTTCGCTATCACGGTCGTGCTGGCGGTCCTGGGAACGGTCGTCGCGCGGCGCGTCGGGGCGTGATCGCGCTATAGAGCAGTCGCGCGCGCGAACGGGCCTGGCCGGAAAATCCCCCTCGAATCGCGCGTGTACAATGTCTTTCCATGGACACTCATGGCAAGGACACGCGTGAACGATACCGACTACCGCCTGATCGACGCGACCCTGATCAAGCTCTGATCGTCGTCGCGTGTGTCGGCGGCTAGCGTCGATGCAGTTCCGCGACCGTCATCGTGAAGACGAGTTCGGTCCTTCCCTCGTTCGCATAACGGTGCGGCACGTCGGTGCGGGCGATCGCGGAGTCGCCTTTCGGCAGCATGATCGTCGTGTCACCCACGACGAGGTGAAGTTCGCCCTTCTCCACATGGAACAACTCCATCGTTCCCGTGGGGTGCCCGTGCGACTCGTAGGATTCACCGGGGCGCATGACCCAGCGCCAGAGTTCGATCATGTCGGGGCCCGAGGTACCGGCAAGCAACCGCGCGCTACCCCCCTCGCTTCCCGTCCACAGAGTGGGAATATCGCCGCTGGCGACACGGCGGACGGGCGACGCCTGGGCGACGCTGACGATGTCGGCGACCGACACGCCGAAAGCCGCGGCGACCTTGCACAGCGTGCCGATGCTCGGGTTGGCGGTCCCCTTCTCGATCTCCACCAGCATGCCCTTGCTCACGCCTGAGCGTTTGGAAAGGCCATCGAGCGTCAGCCCCGCGTTCGCTCGAAGCGCCTTCATCCGTGTCGACAGCGCCGCGCTGATTCCATCCAGGCCCGCATCCGGAGCGGTCGATATATTGACTTTTGTGGTCATTAGTCATTACCTTGAACTTTACGGTCAATATATTAACCCAGCGACGGCCTCAGTCATGCTCCCTTCGATATCGTTCCTGCTTGCCGCGACGACCCTCGCGATCGTGCCCGGTCCAGGCATCGCTTACGTGGTGGCCCGCACGGTGGCGGGTGGCCGGGCAGAGGGCATCGCGTCATCGGTGGGAACGGCCGGCGGCGGCATGGTGCACGTCGTGCTGTCGGCGCTGGGGTTGTCCCTGCTCGTCGCGGAATCGCCCGTCCTGTACTCCGCGATCAAATACCTGGGAGCGGCCTACCTGCTTTACCTGGGCCTGAAGATACTGCTCGCGCGACCGAAGGCCACCGACGTGCCTCACCTGGCCCGAGCCGGAGCGAAAAAAGCCTTCAGGGACGGCATCGTCGTCGAAGCGCTGAACGTGAAGACCGCCATGTTCTTCATCGCTTTCATACCGCAGTTCGTCTCGCCGGCACATGCTTTCGCACCGCAGTTCATCCTGCTGGGTTCGATCTGCGTGCTGCTCAACACCAGTGCCGACCTGGTCGCGGTGTTCGCCGCCAGCCGCTTCCTCGCATCGGACGCCAAGGCGCGGCGAGAACACCTGCTGTCCCGCGTATCGGGCGTCGTCATGATCGCGCTGGGGCTGTTCGTGGCAACAAGGGGCTAGCGCGGAAGACTCGGCGACAAATAACCAAAAGTCCGCGCCGAGATTGGCAAGCTCATGGCGGAGACCGCGAAAATCAACTCGGAAGCGCGCTGGTATCCCTTCGTCGCGACTGCTGGCCTGTTTGCTGCCACCGTCGGCTTCGTGAAGCTCATGGGCGTCCTGTAGCGCCCTGGCCGCTACCTGCGCATCCTCGACGAAACCCGCCGCACAGGCGGTTTTTTGATGCGCGGCACCTCGCTTACGAGGAGTTAATCGTTACGGGACAGAGAAAGCCGCATCAGACGTAACCCTTACGATGCTGCAACCCCCAAGCATCTGATTCAAGGGGAAACAGGATGGTGCGAGAGGCGGGACTCGAACCCGCACGGGTTGCCCCGTCAGAACCTAAATCTGGTGCGTCTACCAATTCCGCCACTCTCGCGCAGCGAGCCATTCTAAAAGAAAACGCCGGTAGCGGGAGCTACCGGCGTCTTGAATTGGTGGGCCGTGTAAGATTCGAACTTACGACCAATTGATTAAGAGTCAACTGCTCTACCAACTGAGCTAACGGCCCGTTAAAACTTGCAGCTACGTTGTAAGTGGGGTGGACGATGGGACTCGAACCCACGACATCCGGAATCACAATCCGGTACTCTAACCAGCTGAGCTACGCCCACCATAAAACACCATTTGGCGCGCCCGACAGGAATCGAACCTGCAACCGTCGGCTTAGAAGGCCGATGCTCTATCCGATTGAGCTACAGGCGCAGGCACTGTATGTAGAACGCCAACTGGTCGGGGCAGAGGGATTCGAACCCCCGACATCCAGCTCCCAAAGCTGGCGCTCTACCAGACTGAGCTATACCCCGAAACTTAAAGCACTATCCCGATTTACCGGGGTGAAGCCTTCAAATGTTACGGGTCAAACTCAAGCCCGTCAATCTGTATGAACACACCACACTTTCAACTACCGCGACCGTTGCACGAAGGCGACGGCTTTGCTGCTTAAAAAATGGTGCGCCCGGAGAGATTCGAACTCCCGACCACCAAGTTCGTAGCCTGGTACTCTATCCAGCTGAGCTACGGGCGCACACTTGAAACTTTAGACCCGGTGACTATCGCCGTGAAGCGTTAGCGCCGTGCCGAGAAGCGGAATTATTCAGATATCGGACGCACCCGTCAACACTTTTATGCATCTTTTTTTCTCGGATTCGTAACAGTCGCTGTAAATAGCCGTCCGAACGAAGGAAGGGCGGCCTTGGCCGCCCTTCCCTTTACAGCTGCGTGGCCGGCTTGCCGACCTTGTCCGGCGCGGAGCCGGCGTCGCCACGGGGCGGCGGAGGCGGCGGCGTCGAACCCGGCTTCTGCCAGTCGGCCGGCGGGCCCGGCTCGCGATCGTTCATGATGTCGTCGATCTGGCGAGCGTCGATCGTCTCGTACTGCAGCAGCGCCTCGGCCATCACGTGCAGCTTGTCGATATTGGTGGTGAGCAGCTCCTTGCTGCGCGCATAAGCGCGGTCGAGGATGGTGCGCACCACTTCATCGATCTTGCGCGCGGTCTCGTTGGACACGCTCTTGTGCTGCGTGACCGAGCGACCGATGAAGACCTCGTCTTCTTCCTCGCCATAAGTCACCGGCCCGAGTTCGTCGGACAAGCCCCACTTGGTCGCCATGTTGCGCGCCATCTTCGTCGCGCGCTCGATGTCGTTGGAAGCACCCGTGGTGACCTTGTCGTGGCCGAAGATGAGTTCCTCGGCGACGCGACCGCCGTACAGCGAGCACAGCTGCGATTCGATCGCGACCTTGTTGATGCTGTACCGGTCGCCTTCCGGCAGGTACATCGTCACGCCGAGGGCGCGGCCGCGTGGAATGATCGTGACCTTGTAGACCGGATCGTGCTCGGGCACGAGACGGCCGATGATCGCGTGGCCGGCTTCGTGGTAGGCGGTGAGACGCTTCTCTTCGTCGTTCATCGCCATCGAGCGGCGCTCGGAGCCCATGAGGATCTTGTCGCGTGCGCGATCGAGATGGCTCATGCGCACTTCGCGCGCGTTCTCGCGGGCGGCGAACAAGGCCGCCTCGTTGACGAGGTTGGCGAGATCCGCGCCGGAGAAGCCCGGCGTGCCGCGCGCGATGACCATCGCCTCGACATCGGCCGCGGTCGGCACCTTGCGCATGTGCACCTTGAGGATCTGCTCACGGCCCTTCACGTCCGGCAGGCCCACGACCACCTGGCGGTCGAAACGGCCCGGACGCAGCAGCGCCGGATCGAGCACGTCGGGACGGTTGGTGGCGGCGATGACGATGATGCCTTCGGTGCCTTCGAATCCATCCATCTCGACCAGCAGCTGGTTGAGCGTCTGCTCGCGCTCGTCGTGACCGCCGCCCATGCCGGCGCCGCGATGGCGGCCGACCGCGTCGATCTCGTCGATGAAGATGATGCACGGCGCGTGCTTCTTCGCCTGCTCGAACATGTCGCGGACGCGGCTGGCACCGACGCCGACGAACATCTCGACGAAGTCGGAGCCGGAGATCGAGAAGAACGGCACCTTGGCCTCGCCCGCGATCGCCTTGGCGAGCAGGGTCTTGCCGGTACCCGGCGGACCGACCATCAGCACGCCACGCGGGATCTTGCCGCCCAGCTTCTGGAACTTGCCGGGATCGCGCAGGAATTCCACCAGCTCGCTGACTTCTTCCTTGGCTTCGTCGCAACCGGCGACGTCACCGAAATTGACCTTCACCTGGTCCTCGCCTTGCAGCTTGGCGCGCGAGCGGCCGAAGCTCATGGCGCCACGGCCACCCGAACCCGCCTGCATCTGGCGCATGAACCAGATCAGCACGGCCACGAAGATGATGATCGGCAGCCAGTTGAACAGCAGGCCGAGCAACGAGAAGCCATTGTCGGCCGGCTCCTGGCGAAGCTCGACGCCCTTGTCGCGCATCTGCTTGACCAGGTCGCTCGTGGACAGGCCCACGACCGGCACCACGGTGCGGTAGGAGCCGCCGTCCTTCAACTTGCCGGTAATGGTCGGCGGGGCGGTCGAGGTGATCGTGCCGCTCGCCACGTTGCCGTTGTCGATCTGCTGGGCGAAGGTCGTGTAGGACATGTCCTGCGACGATCCGCCGCGCGGGTTGAACGTCTGGAACACGGTCAGCAGGACCACCGCGATGATCAGCCAGAGCAACAGGTTTTTCGCCATCTCATTCATGCGCGGTTCTCGCCAGGTTGCCGGGACGCGGACTTGAGGCCGGTCGCCAGCGCATAGACCTCTCGCGAACGTGCGCGGGAGGCCTTCGGTTTACGCATCGTCACGCGACTGAAGTCCGCGCGCAAGTTCTTCAGGTACTCGTCGAACCCTGCCCCCTGGAACAGTTTCACCAGGAACGACCCTCCGGGTTTCAGCCAATCGAGGCTGAACTGCCGGGCGAGGTCGCACAGGTCCATGGCGCGGATCTGGTCGGCGAGTGCCACACCGGACATATTGGGGGCCATGTCCGAGAGGACAAGATCGACCTTCTGGCCTTCCAGCTTGCTTTCGAGTTCGCGAAGGACCGATTCCTCGCGGAAATCGCCCTGCATGAAGTCCACGCCGGCGAGGCCCGCCATGGGCAGGATGTCCAGGGCGATGACCGTGCCCGTGTCGCCCATGCGCTGCCGCGCCAGCTGCGACCAGCCGCCGGGAGCGGCGCCGAGGTCGACGACGGTCATGCCGGGCTTCAGCAGGCGATCGCGGTCGATCAGCTCTTCGAGCTTGAAGACGGCACGGGAGCGAAGCCCCTCGGCCTGGGCCTTCTTGACGTAGGGATCGTCGAAATGCTCCCGCAGCCAACGGGAACTGCTCTTGCTGCGTGCCATGGGCTTTCGACCAACAATAAGTAAGGTGCAGGTCGTGCATGATACCCTTTGACGCCTGTCAGCCGCACATCGAACCTGAACGCAATGTCGCTTTCCCCTACACAGCGCCGCTACCTGCGCAGCCTCGCCCACGACCTCCGCCCCGTCATCCTGCTGGGGAACAAGGGCGCCACCGAGGCGGTCGCCAAGGAACTGGCCCAGGCCCTCGACATCCATGAGCTGGTCAAGGTGAAGCTCTCCGGGGGTGACAAGGACGAGCGCCAGGCGCAGATCGCCTTCCTCACCGGCCAGACCGGATCGGAGACGATCCAGGAAATCGGCCACGTCGTCGTCCTGTTCCGCCGGAACGAGCAGGACCCGAAGCTGGCCCTGCCCCGGTAAGCCCCCATGGAACTGTCGTTCGAGCATCCCGGCGAGTACCTGTTCGTGCGCCGGGTGGGTGCCGACACGGTCACGGTGGTCGACCGCGACTTCCACAAGAGCATCCTGCTGACCCCGAAAGAGGTCATCGAGGACTGGACCGCCACCGATGCCTCCCGGCTCACGCTGGCCGATGTCGAGAAGATCGTCGCCCTGGAGCCGGAGCTGGTCCTGCTGGGCACCGGCGAACGCCAGGTCTTCCCGCCGGGCGAGGTGATGGCGGGTTTCCTGCGCCGCGGCATCGGTATCGAAGCGATGACCAACGGTTCGGCGGCGCGGACCTACAGCCTGCTCGCGGGCGAAGGCCGGCGCGTGGTCGCGGCGTTCATCCTCCCCTGAGGGATCCCCATGCGCATCCTCGTTCTTGGAGCCGGTGGCACCGGCGGCTACTTCGGTGGCCGCCTGGCCCAGGCAGGCGCCGACGTCACCTTTCTCGTCCGTCCCGAACGGGCCAGGACGCTGGACGAGAAGGGGCTGGTGATCCGCAGCCCCTTTGGCGACGCCACGGTACGGGTCGACCACGTCACCGCCGACAGCGTGACCGGCGCAGGGGCCTTCGATCTCGTCCTGCTGTCCTGCAAGGCCTACGACCTGCACTCGGCCATCGAGGCGATCGATCCGGCCGTGGGCGACACGACCGCGATCCTGCCCATCCTCAACGGCCTGGCCCACTACCCGGTGCTCGACAAGCGGTTCGGGCCCGACAAGCTCATCGGCGGCCTCTGCGTCATCAGTGCGGCGAAAGGCCCGGAAGGCGAGATCCTCCATCTGGGCAATGGCGCCTCGATCACCTTCGGCGAGCGCGACGGCCGGCAGCACGGCGATCGTTGCGAGGCCATCGCCGCCGTCTTCGCCGCGGCGAAGGTCGACCACACCCATTCCACCGACATCCAGCGCGACCTCTGGGCCAAGTTCTCCTTCCTGGCTACGCTCGCGGGCGCCACCTGCCTGTTCCGCGCCAGCGTGGGCGACATCGTGGCCACCGACGACGGCCGCCACCTCACCGAGCGGATGTACGAGGAGTGCCTGGCCGTGGCCCGTGCGTCAGGCCACCCGGTGCCGGACAACGCGCGATCGTTCGCCTGGAAGACGCTGACGCAGGAGGGCTCGCCGCTGACCGCATCGATGCTGCGCGACCTGGAATCCGGCCAGCGTATCGAGTCCGACCACATCGTCGGCGACATGCTGCGGCGCGCCCGCGATGCCGGTGTCCACGCACCCATGCTGGAAGTGGCCTTCGTGCACCTCCAGGCGTTCGAAGCAAGGCGCAAGCGCGGCGGCTGACCTCGGAGCGGCGGCTGAAACCATAAGAGCCACTCCAGTGACGGACGCTCCTCGGTGTGGGAGCCTGTCGGCGATCCCGCGGCAGCGGGCCAGGCGAAGGCCAGCACCCATCGCCGCTGAAGCGGCTCCCACGGGAGCCCGATACCGATGCCTAGCGCGGCGGCAGGTACTGCAGCGGATCGACCGGATTGCCGTCGCGGCGTATCTGGAATTGCAGCTCGTCACGCGTGGCCCCGGTGGAACCCATCTCCGCCACGCTCTGCCCGGCCTTCACCTTCTCGCCTTCCTTCACCAGGCGCTTGCGGTTATGCCCATAGGCGGAAAGGAAGCTGTCGCTGTGCTTGATGATGACGAGTTCGCCGTAGCCGACCAGGCCGTTGCCGCTGTACACCACGACGCCATCGGCGGCGGCGCGGACCGGATCGCCCGCCTTGCCCCCGACCTCGATGCCAGGGATGGCATCGCTGGATGAGAATTTCTTCAACATGGCACCGTCGGCCGGCCAGCGCCAGCTGATCCCGCCCGCATTGCGCGTGGCCCCGCTGGTCACGATGGGTGTCGAGGCCGGCGGGTTTTCGACGGGCGCGGGCGGCTGCGTCACCGGAGCGCTCGGTGGTGGCGGCGTGGGAACCAGCGATTCCGCGGGCTTGCCCGCGATGACGACAGGGGTGTTCGTCGTGGTCGCGGGCGCGGGGACCGCCGGTGGCAAGGCGGCCCCGGTATCGGCCACGTGGGCCGGCGGCGGTTGGGTCGCGGCCGGCGGCTGTACCGCCTGACCCGCTGGCGCCGGCGCGGGACGCCCGGCCGGTGCCGGTGGTGGCGCGGCGACCACGGGGGCGGCGTGTGAAGGCGCCGGCTTGTCCTCGTGTCCCGGTGGGGAAAGGCGCAGGTCCTGACCTGGCCAGATCGTGTAGGGCGAAGCGATGCCGTTCCAGCTGGCCAGGTCGCGGAAATCCACCTTGTTGCGGAAGGCGATGCTGTACAGCGTGTCGCCCTTGGCGACCCGGTAGCTGCCGCCCGGCGGAGGTGCCGGCGTGGCGGCCCGCGCGGGGGCGTAGGTGCTGCCCGGGCTGCGCGTGACGACGACCGAGCTGCGAGTGACGTCGCATCCGGAAAGCATGAAGCCCGCGGCCAACACGGCGGCCAGCGCGAGCGGACGGATCATGAGCATCGCGGACTTCCCTTCACGGTCACTCATCTCAACAGGAACCACCAGGCAGCCAGGAGGATGATCGCTACGATAACAGCCCATCCTATCCATTCGATGTGTTTGCGCAGCATCTGTTCCGCACGTTCACCGAACAGGCGGACCAGCAGGGCCAGCAGCCAGACGCGCTTGCCACGGCCGATCATCATGCAGATGAGGAACGGCAACACCGGCACGCCGACGATACCCGAGGCCCAGGTGACGAATTTCATCGGCACCACCGGTTGCAGGGCGGCCATGGCCAGGACGATGTACAGGCCCAGCGAATGCGCCTGCATGTCTTTCTGAAGGCTGGCCACGCCCGTCTGGATCGGCGCGAGCAGATGCAGCGATTCCAGCAACGGCTTCAGCGCCTCGTAAGCGAAATGGCCGAGGGCATACCCCACCAGCGAGCCCAGCAACGAGAACAGCAGGCTCCAGTTGGCGAAACGGAACGCCTTGCGTGGCTCGGCGAGCATCATCGGTGCCAGCATGATTTCCGGCATCACGGGAAAGATGAAGGCTTCGACGAAGGAGAGTCCGGCGAGATAGCGAACCGCATGGCGGTGGCGCGCCCAGACGATGGCGCGCTCGTAGAGCGAAGCGAACATCCGCATTCAGCGGGTTTCCTTGTGATGGGAACGCATCAACCGATGCCGCCGAGAAGCGGCACGAAACTCACGGCGCCCAGGTCCTCGCGGATCACGGCGCCGTGCTCGTCCTTGCGCAGGCGCACGAGCATCTGCTGGCTGGGGCTGCCCACGGGCGCCACCAGCACACCACCCGGCTTCAACTGGTCGAGCAGTTTCGACGGAATGCGATCGCCGGCCGCCGTGAGGATGATGCCTTCGAACGGTGCCTCCGATTCCCAGCCGAGCTTGCCGTCGTCGTGTCGCGACCGCAGGTTCTCGATGCCCAGCTGGCGGAAACGCCGCCGTGCCTGGCGCAGTAGTTCCTCGATGCGCTCCACCGTGTAGACCGTGGGCACGATGCCGGCGAGCACGGCGGCCTGGTAACCGGAACCCGTGCCGATTTCGAGCACGCGATCGGGCACGCCGTGCTCGATCAGCGCCTCGGTCATCCTCGCGACGATCCAGGGTTGCGAGATGGTCTGGCCATGACCGATCGGCAGCGCGGTGTTCTCGTAGGCACGGCTGTGCAACGCCTGGTCGATGAAATGATGGCGCGGCAGCTGGCGGATCACCTCGAGCACGCGCTCGTCGCGAATGCCCTCCTCGGCGAGCTTCGCCACCAGTCGATCGCGTGCGCGCTGGGAAGTCATCCCCTCGCCGCGCAGCGCGGAAGGCGGAAGTGCATGCAGGTTCACCACCTCAGGCCGCCTCCTCGTTGTCCATGGCCGACGACAGCGAAAGTGCCCAGCTGCTGACTTTCTCCAGCGCCTGGAAGCGCGTGAGGTCGGTATGGATCGGCGTGACCGAGACATAACCGCGGCGGACGGCATCGAAATCCGTACCGGGACCATCGTCTTCGATCTCGCCCGGCGGGCCGATCCACCACATCGCGCGGCCGCGCGGGTCGGTGGTGCGGATCGCGGGCGCCGACCGGTGGCGCTTGCCGAGCCGGGTGACTTCGAACCCGCGGATCTGCTCCCAAGGCAGGTCGGGCACGTTCACGTTGAGGATCGTGTCCGCCGGCAGCGGGTCGACGACCAGGCGACGCACCAGCATGAGCACGGCGTTCGCCGCGGCATGGAAGTGGCGACCCGAACCCTCCTGCGTCACCAGCGACACGGCGATCGCGGGAAGCCCGAGGAAACGTCCTTCCATCGCGGCCGACACGGTACCCGAATAGATCACGTCGTCACCGAGGTTGGCGACGTTGTTGATGCCGGACACCACGATGTCCGTTTCATGATCGAGCAGACCGGACAGCGCGAGATGAACGCAGTCGGTGGGCGTGCCGGCCACGCGATAGGCGCCGTTGTCCAGTCGCTGCACGCGGATGGGCGCATCGAGGGTGAGCGAATTGCTCGCGCCGGATCGGTCGCGGTCCGGCGCCACCACCGTCACCGTACCGAACTCGGCCAGACGCCCGGCCAGCACCTGGATGCCAGGGGCCTCCACGCCGTCGTCGTTGCTAACCAGAACTTGCATGCTGATCCAGATCGAAAAACGGGTGCGGCGGCCCCACCTCAGGAAAGCCGCCCGACTGTCCAAGTCTACCGGACCGGGCAGCCGGATTCACGAAAGCCCGCTAGGATGGGAGCCATGAAGCGACGCCCTTCGACGGTACATGACGACGATAGCCGTCTCTTTCGCGAGGCGATCGGCGACGTTCGCCCCATGACGCCCGTCGAAGCCGTGCCCGACCGCCCGAGGCCGGAGCCGCATCCGCACATGCGCGATGCCGACGAGGCGGCCGTGCCCGCCGATTCCCTGCTGTTCGACTATGACCCCGCCGACCTCGAGGTCGGCGAAGAACTGTCGTACTTGCGTGACGGCTATCCGCCGAAGCTCCTGAAGCAGCTCAAGCGCGGGCAGTTCAGCATCCAGGCCGATGTCGACCTGCACCAGATGAACGTGGCGGCGGCGCAGCTGACGATCGCGGAGTTCCTCGCCGAATGCCGTCGCGACGGGGTGCGCTGCGTGCGCATCATTCACGGCAAGGGCCTGCGCTCGAAGGCGGCCGGGCCGGTGTTGAAGGGACTGACCGATCGATTGCTGCGACGAAGGGATGACGTGGTGGCGTTCGCCTCGGCGCGGCCGATGCAGGGTGGCACGGGGGCGGTCGTCGTCTTGTTGAAAGGGTGACGGGTGTTTGCCTCGTCCTGGCCCGCTGCCGCGGGATCGCCGACAAGTCGGCTCCCACCGGTCCACTCATCCTCCCACAGGTCCACTCATCCTGCCGCCAGGATCATCCATCCTCGATAACGGCACGTTTCGCCGTCGTGGGAGCCGCTTCAGCGGCGATGGCTTCCCCTATGGGAGCCGACCTTGTCGGCGACGGCTACAGGGTCGCCGCGACTTCGCGGACCACCGTGGTGGCATAAGCCCCGGCGGGAAGCCCGAAGGAAACCTCCAGCGCTCCGTCTTCGAGCCAACGCCACGAGAACTCGCGCGGTTGCAGGCGCAAGGGCCTCCGCTCCTGGTCCATCCGCGCGTCGGCGAGCCCCTTGGCCAGGTCCTCATCGCGCGCCGCCACCGCGCGCTCCAACTCCCCCGCCGCGGCCGAGGCAGGCGTTTCGCCACGGCCCCACAGGGGCCCGGACGGATGGATGTCGAACCGCGCCAGCCGTTCCGCCAGCGCATCGTCGAACGGCTCGGGGCCGAACCATGAGCGTGAGCCTTCCAGCGACCATATCTCGCCATCCATCGGCGCATCCCAGCAACCGGCGGCCACGCGCTCCGCGAGCACGCCATTGAAGATATGCGAGCGCGCCGCCGAGAGCAGGATCGACCGCTTGTCGCGATCGACGCGGCGGCCGCCGAACATGGCCCGCGCCTGCGCGACGTTGTTGCCGCCAAGACCGAAGCGCTGCTCACCGAAATAATTCGGCACGCCGCGCCGGCCGATCTCGCCCAGCCGCTCGTCGGCGGCGGCGCGATCGCCTTCGATATCGCGCAACACGAGGACGAAGCGATTGCCGCGCAGCGCACCCCGCTTGATCTTGCGCGAATGCCGGCCCAGCGGACGGATCGTCACGTCGGCATGCGGAAACGCCGACCAGTCCGGGTCGGCCTTGCCCGGCAGCTGCACCGTGAACACCTGCCGGGTCACCGCGTGGCGATCCTTCATGCCCGCGTAGCCCACGTTCATCGGCGCGGTACCGGCGAACTTCGCCAACTCGCGCGCCACCCAGTCCGTGTTCGCGCCGCGCTTCTCCACGACGAGGAAGGCGTGTTCGCCGGTGCCATCGGCCTCGTAGCCGAGGATTTCCTCGACGAAGAAATCCTCGGGCGTCGAGCGCAAACGGGCACGCAGCGGCGGCACGCCGAAGGCGAAAGGAAGTTCGTTGTCGCTCATGGAAAGCCTTTACAGCAGAAACAGCGTGGCGAGGCCGAGGAAAATGAAGAAGCCACCGCTATCGGTCATCGCGGTGATGAGCACGCTCGAACCCAGCGCGGGGTCGCGCCCGAGCTTCGTCATCAGCATGGGAATACCCACGCCCATGAACGCGGCGAGCAACAGGTTGAGAGTCATCGCCGACATCATCACCAGGCCGAGCGACACGCTGCCGTAGAGCAGCCACGCGACGATGCCGATCGCGCCTCCCCACACGATGCCGTTGACCAGGGAGACCGCCATCTCCTTGCGCCACAGGCGCCGGGCCTGTGAAACACCGATCTGCTCCAGCGCCATCGCGCGGACGATCATGGTGATGGTCTGGTTGCCGGAATTGCCGCCGATGCCCGCCACGATGGGCATCAGCGTGGCCAGTGCCACGAGCTTCTCGATCGAGTGCTCGAACAGGCCGATGACGCGCGAGGCGATGAAGGCGGTGACCAGGTTGATGGCCAGCCAGGCCCAGCGGTTGCGCACGGACTTCCATACCGAGGCGAAGATATCTTCTTCCTCGCGCAGGCCGCCGCGCGACAAGGCTTCGGTTTCGCTCTCTTCACGGATGAAATCGAGCATGGCGTCGACGGCGATACGCCCGATCAGGCGCTGGTGCGCATCCACGACGGGCGCCGTGACCAGGTCGTAGCGCTCGAACGCCTGGGCCACGTCATAGGCGTCGTCCTCGGGACGGAACGTGTTCACGTCGGGCGCCATGATCTCGTGGACCATCTTCTCCGGCGAGTTCACCAGCAGCCAGTGCAGCGGCAGGACGCCGGTGAGCACGTTGTCCGAGTTGACCACGAAAAGCTTGTCGGTCTGCGCGGGCAGTTCATCGAAGCGGCGCAGGTAACGCAGCACCACCTCGAGGCTGATGTCCTCGCGGATGGTGACCATGTCGAAATCCATCAACGCGCCGACCTGGTCGTCCTCGTACGACATGGCGGCCTGCACGCGCTCGCGCTCCTGCGCGTCGAGGCTGGCCATCAGCTCGGGCAGTACCTCGGTCGGCAGGTCGTCGACGAGGTCGGCGAGTTCGTCGGCATCCAGCGGTTCGACGGCGGCGAGGATTTCGCTGTCGTCCATGTCCGCGATCAGGGATTCGCGAACCGAGTCGGATACCTCGAGCAGGATGTCGCCGTCGCGATCGGAACGCACGCGCTGCCAGACCGCGAGGCGGTCTTCCAGTGGCAACGATTCCAGCACGTCCGCCAGATCGGCCGGATGCAGGTCGTCGAGCCGTGCCTGGAGTTCCGCATCGGCGGCTTCCAGCGCGGCCTCGTCACCGTCCGGCGCGGCTCCCGCGAACGCGAGCAGGCCTTCGCGGCGACGCAGGAGGTCGACGATCGTCTCCAGCCTGTCGTGCAGGCGAGGCGTGGAGGCGCGCGGCTCGTTCTCGCTCATGCGCGCAGCACCAGCACCGTCGCCAGCGCGGCGATGCCCTCGCGGCGGCCGGTGAAGCCGAGCGTCTCGGTGGTGGTCGCCTTGATGCTGATGCGATCGATATCCACGCCGAGGTCGGCGGCGATGATTTCGCGCATGCCCTGGGCGTGCGGGCCCACCTTGGGCGCTTCGCAGATGATCGTCATGTCCGCGTTGCCGAGCACATAGCCGCGCTCGGACAACATGGCTGCCACGGCACGGACGAAGCTGCGGCTGTCGGCACCGCGCCAGCGATCGTCCGAGGGTGGAAAGTGCTTGCCGATATCGCCCAGCGCCAAGGCACCGAGCAAGGCGTCGCAAAGCGCGTGCAGCACCACGTCACCGTCGGAATGCGCCAGCACGCCTTGCCCATGCGGCACGCGCACGCCACCCAGCATCACGTGGTCGCCTTCGCCGAACGCGTGGACGTCGAATCCCTGGCCGATGCGCATTACCGTGTCCTCCCTAGAAGGAACTCAGCCAGCGCGAAATCGGCCGGCGTCGTCACCTTGATATTGTCTTCCGATCCTTCCACCAGCAGGGGCGATACGCCGATACGCTCCATGGCCATCGCCTCGTCGCTCACCACGATACCCGCCTCGGCGGCAAGGCGAAGTGCATGCGCCAACGCGGCGCGGCGGAACATCTGCGGCGTGAAGGCACGCCAGCGGCCATCGCGCGATTCGGTGGCGATGCTGTGACACCCCGCGTCGGCGCGTTTCAGGGTATCGCGCAGGGGCGCCCCGAGCAGGCCGCCCTCCCCCCTTTCCGCCAGTTCGACCAGGCGTTCGATGTCGCCGGCGCGCACGCATGGCCGCGCGGCGTCATGCACCAGCACGAATTCGTCATCCGCCACGCTGGCGGGCAGCGCATGCAGGCCGGCCAGGACCGAAGCGCTGCGCTCGCCGCCTCCGACAGTGACGAACAGCGGCTTGCCGCCGATGGTATCGGTGGACGCGAAATGCGTATCGTCGGCCGCGATGGCCACCACCAACCCGGCGATACGTGGATGGGCGGCGAGCCGTTCCAGCGTGTGATCGATGAGTGGCCGGCCGGCCAGCCACTGGTATTGCTTCGGCCGGTCGCCACCGGCCCGGACACCCTTTCCGGCGGCCGGAACCACGCACCAGAGCGCGTCCATCACTGGCCGCCGGGGGCGATGGGCGGCGGAGGCGGTGGCGCGCTGGTCGCGGCCCCCGGCTCCACCACCTGGTAGAACGTCTCACCCGGCTTGACCAGGCCCAGCTCCTGGCGCGCGCGCGCCTCGGTGGCCTGTTCGCCGTGCTTCAGGTCTTCCACGTCCGCGGCGAGCGCCTGGTTGCGCTTCTGCAAGCTGGCGTTTTCCTCGGTCTGCTTCTTGACCGACTCGCGCAGCGAATCGACCTCCGCCATGCCCCCACCGCCGACCCACAGTTTCAGCTGCAGCGCGATGAGGACGATGACGAGGATCAGGCCGATCCAGCGCAGGATTGCCGCGTTACTCAAGGCACGACTCAGCCGGGCAGCTTCGACAGGCTCGGGAAGGCGTTGCGGCCGGCGTACGTCGCCTTGGCACCGAGCGCTTCCTCGATCCGCAGCAACTGGTTGTACTTCGCCACGCGGTCGGTACGGCAGAGCGAACCGGTCTTGATCTGCGTGGCGGTGGTGGCCACCGCGATGTCGGAGATCGTGGTGTCCTCGGTTTCACCGGAGCGGTGCGAGACGATCGCCGCGTATTTCGCACGATCGGCCATGGCGATGGCCTCGAGCGTTTCGGACAGCGTGCCGATCTGGTTGACCTTGATCAGGATGGCATTGGCGATCTTCTTGTCGATGCCTTCCTGGAAGATCTTCGGGTTGGTCACGAAGAGGTCGTCACCGACCAGCTGGATACCTTCGCCGATGGCCTTGGTGAGGTGCGCCCAGCCGGTCCAGTCGCCTTCGGCCATGCCGTCCTCGATGGTGACGATGGGGTACTGCTTCGACCACGACGCCAGCGTGTCCACCCATTGTTCCGGGGTGAACACCTTGCCCTCGCCTTCCAGGTCGTACTTGCCGTCCTTGAAGAATTCCGAGCTGGCCACGTCGAGGCCGAGCAGGATGTCGCTACCGACCTTGTAGCCGGCCTTGGCCACCGCTTCCAGGATCGTGTCCAGCGCTTCCACGTTGGACTTGAGGTTCGGCGCGAAACCGCCTTCGTCGCCCACCGAGGTATTGAGGCCACGTCCCTTCAGCACCGACTTCAGCGCGTGGAAGATCTCGGCGCCGTAGCGGAGCGCCTCGGCGAAATTCGGCGCGCCCACCGGCAGCACCATGAACTCCTGCACGTCGACGTTGTTGTCCGCATGCGCGCCGCCATTGATGATGTTCATCATCGGCACCGGCAGCGAACCGCCACCGTCGACCATCAGGTACTGCCAGAGGGCCTGCTTCTTCGAAGCGGCCACGGCGTGCGCGGCGGCCATCGAGACGCCGAGCAAGGCGTTCGCGCCAAGCTTGCCCTTGTTCTCGGTGCCATCCAGCGCGATGAGCTTGCCGTCGAGGCCCTTCTGGTCCGCGGCGTCGTAACCCTTCAGCGCGGAGGCGATCGTGGTGTTGACGTTGGCCACGGCCTGCTTCACGCCCTTGCCGCCGTAACGGCCCTTGTCGCCGTCGCGCAGTTCGACCGCTTCGCGCGTGCCGGTGGAGGCGCCGCTCGGCACCGCGGCACGGCCGAAGGAACCATCGGCCAGGGTGACCTCGGCTTCGAGGGTGGGATTGCCGCGGGAATCGAGGATTTCGCGGGCGTGGATCTTCGTGATGGACGTGGTCATGCGGTTCCCGTTACGAGTTGGAATGACTAAAGAAGGTACCGACCAGCGCGAGGCTGACGGTACCGACCAGAATGAGTGCGTTCAGTCCGAGCCCGATCGCGCCGAACGTGCGGCGGCGGTCCTGCCGGCGCAGGGCGATGAAGCCCAGCACCAGCCCGACGAGGGAAAGGACGAGAAAGGCGCAGATGACGAGGCCGATGAAGCCGAAGACCGGCAGGTGCTGTTCCGGATCGCCCGATGCGACCATCAGCGCGGAAAAAACGATGCCGGCCAGGACGACGACACCGGATACCAGGCCGATGACGAACGAGGCGATGCCGTGACCCGACTGCGGCATGCGTGCCGCACGCTGGCGAGGTTCGCCGGCGTCGTGGATCGCGTTGTCCTCAGTCATCCAGCCTGCCTCCCCGGGGCCCTTGCGGTCCCGCCGTTGGAATGCCGGCGCATGGTGCGCCGGATTCCGTCAATCATACCGTTCCGGAGGAACGATCAAGCGTGGTTCTTGAATCCGCGGCGCTTCACGGCGCCATCGAGCTCCATCAGGGTCTCGAGCAATTCTTCCATCTGGTCGAGCGGCCAGGCGTTCGGGCCATCGCTCAAGGCCTTCGCCGGTTCCGGATGGGTTTCGGCGAACAAGCCGGCCACGCCGACGGCCACCGCCGCGCGCGCCAGCACCGGCACGAACTCGCGCTGGCCGCCGGAGCTGGTGCCCTGGCCACCCGGCAGCTGCACCGAATGGGTGGCGTCGAAGACCACCGGGCAGTTCGTCTCACGCATCACCGCGAGCGAACGCATGTCGGACACCAGGTTGTTGTAGCCGAAGCTCGCGCCACGCTCGCAGACGAGGATGTCGTGGTTGCCCACGTCGAAGGCCTTCTGCACCACGTTCTTCATGTCCCACGGCGCGAGGAACTGGCCCTTCTTGATGTTCACCGGCTTGCCGGCGCGGGCCACGTTCTGGATGAAGTCGGTCTGGCGACAAAGGAAGGCCGGGGTCTGCAACACGTCGACGACGGCGGCGACCTCGTTCATCGGGGTGTACTCGTGCACGTCGGTGATGACCGGCACGCCGATCTGCCGCTTCACCGCCTCGAGCACTTTCAGGCCCTCTTCGAGGCCCGGGCCGCGAAAGCTCGCGCCCGACGAGCGGTTGGCCTTGTCGAAGCTGGACTTGAAGATGAAGTTGATGCCGAGACGGTCCGTGATTTCCTTGAGCTTGCCGGCGACGTCGAGCTGCAGTTGCATCGACTCGATGACGCAGGGACCGGCGATCAGGAACAGCGGCTGGTCGAGACCAGCCTCGAAACCACAAAGCTTCATGCGGCGGACTCCTCGGAACGGATGGCGAGCTTGTCGCCGTCGCGGACGGCCTTGTATTCGCGCGCGGCACGGACGAAGCCGATGAACAGCGGGTGGCCCTCGCGCGGCGTCGAGGTGAATTCCGGATGGGCCTGGCAACCCAGGAACCACGGATGGACCTGGCGCGGCAGCTCGACGATCTCCACCAGCAGGTCGTCCATCGACTTGCCCGAGATCACCAGGCCGAGGTCCTCGAACGACTGGCGGTAACGGTTGTTGAACTCGTAGCGGTGGCGATGGCGCTCGCGCACCACGTCCTCGCCGTACAGTTCGCGCGCCAGGGTGCCGACCTTGAGACGGCATTCCTGCGCACCCAGGCGCATGGTGCCGCCGAGGTCGGAGCGCTCGCTGCGCTGTTCGGTTTCACCGGTGGCGGTGGTCCATTCGGTGATGAGGGCGATGACGGGGTCCGGGGTGTTGCGATCGTTTTCGCTGGAATCGGCCTGGGTCAGGCCTGCCGTGTTGCGGGCGAATTCGACCACCGCGGCATGCATGCCGTAGCAGATGCCGAAGTACGGGATGCCGGTTTCGCGAGCGAACTGGGCGGCGAGGATCTTGCCCTCGAAGCCACGCTTGCCGAAGCCACCGGGCACCAGGATGGCGTCGGCGTCGCCAAGCACCGCCCGCGCGCCGCGCGCCTCCACGTCTTCGGAATCCACCCAGCGCAGGTTCACCCGCGTCGACTGGTTGATGCCGCCGTGGCGCAACGCCTCGCCCAGGGACTTGTAGGCGTCCTTGTGCTCCACGTACTTGCCGACGATGGCCACGGTGACTTCATCACGCGGATGCTCGACGGCCTCGACCGTGCGCTCCCAGCTGGACAGGTCGGCCGGGCCGGCGTCGAGGCCGAGGCGCTTGATGACCAGGTCGTCCAGGCCCTGCTCGTGCAGCCACATCGGCAGCTTGTAGATGACGTCGACGTCGATCGTGCTGATGACGGCGTTCTTGGGCACGTTGGTGAAAAGCGCGATCTTGTGCCGCTCGCCATCGGGCAGCGGCTCTTCGCAACGGCACAGCAGCACGTCGGGCTGGATACCGATCGAGCGCAGTTCCTTCACCGAATGCTGGGTCGGCTTGGTCTTGATCTCGCCGGCCGCCTTGATATACGGCACCAGGGTGAGGTGCACGAACATGCACTTCTCCGGCCCGTGTTCGATGCGCAACTGGCGGATCGCTTCCAGGAACGGCAGCGATTCGATATCGCCGACGGTGCCGCCGATCTCGACCAGGGCCACGTCGAAGCCGCGGGTGGCCTCGTGGATGGAATGCTTGATCTCATCGGTGATGTGCGGGATCACCTGCACGGTGGCACCGAGGTAATCGCCGCGGCGCTCCTTGCGGATCACCGATTCGTAGATCTTGCCGGCGGTGATCGAATTCTTGCCGGTCAAACGGGTGCGGACGAAGCGCTCGTAGTGGCCGAGATCGAGATCGGTTTCCGCGCCATCGTCGGTGACGTAGACCTCACCGTGCTGGAAGGGGCTCATGGTGCCCGGATCCACGTTGATGTACGGATCGAGCTTCATCATGGTCACGGAGAGACCGCGGGCCTCGAGGATCGAGGCAAGCGACGCCGCTGCGATGCCTTTCCCAAGGGAAGACACCACACCGCCGGTGACGAAAATCAGGGGAGTCATGCGAGCAGCCAGTGCTGGAAATTTGTATTTTACCTAAGCGGGCCCCCGCTCGCGAGTGGTACCTGAATAGAAAGCCGAAGCGCCTCCTGTTCGCCCCCTGCTCCCAAACGCTCCAGGTGGGAAGCGCGCTTCCTACCGGCGCTTCTCCCGATACCATGTGCGGATGAATGCCTCCCTGATTCCCGCCCGCCTCCAGGCTCTTCGCGCCGCCATGGTCCGCGAAGGCGTCGCCGCCGTCGTCGTTCCCACGGCCGATCCCCACCTGTCCGAGTACCTGCCGCCACGCTGGCAGGCTCGCCAATGGCTGTCCGGTTTCACCGGGTCGGCCGGCACCCTGGTGGTCACCGCCACCGGCGGCGGGCTGTGGACCGACTCCCGTTACTTCGCTCAGGCCGAAAGCGAACTGGCAGGTAGCGGCCTGCCCCTGATGAAACTGAACGTCGCGCACACGCCGGAACACGTGGCCTGGCTGGCGGAACGACTCGGCGCCGGCGATGTCGTCGCCGTGGCCGGCGACAGCGTGTCCGTCGCCGGTGCCGAAAGCCTGTCGAGGCGCCTGGAAACCGTCGGCGCCCGCCTGCGCACCGACCTGGACCTGCCCGCCGCCATCTGGAGCGACCGGCCGCCACGGCCCGAGGCCCCCGTCTACGCCCACGCGGCCCCGTTCGCCACGGTCGAGCGCGCCGACAAGCTGCGCCACGTACGCACGGCGATGCGCCGGGCCGGGGCCACGCATCACCTGCTTTCCAGCCTCGATGACATCGCCTGGCTGATGAACCTTCGCGGCGCCGACGTCGAATACAACCCCGTCTTCCTGGCCCACCTCCTGATCGAGGAAGCGCGGGCGACGCTTTTCATCGACGCCGCCAAGGTGCCGGCCGGACTGAAGGTCGCGCTGGCCGCCGATGGCATCGCCCTGGCCGACTACGGCACCGTTGCCTCGGCGATCGCCGCGCTGCCGGACGACGCGGTGCTGATGTACGACGCCGGTCGCGTCGTCGTTTCCGTGTTGGAAGGCCTGCCCGCGAGCGTGAAGCACGTGCGCGCGCCGCATCCGTCGACCGCGCAGAAGGCGCGCAAGACCGTGGAGGAACTGGACCATATCCGCGACGTGATGCGCCGCGACGGTGCCGCGCTGGCCCGTGCGTTCCGGCACATCGAGGCGGCGCTCGCCGCCGGCCAGGCGCTGACGGAACTGGACGTGGACACGATCGTGCGCGCGGCGCGCGAGGCCCAGGCCGGTTTCGTGGGCGAGAGCTTCTCCACCATCGCCGGCTACCAGGCCAACGGCGCCCTGCCGCATTACCGCGCCACGGAAGCGTCGTTCAGTCCCCTCGCCGCCAAGGGGCTGCTGCTGGTCGATTCCGGCGGCCAATACCTCGGGGGCACCACCGATATCACGCGGGTGCTCGCGCTGGGTCCGGTCACCGACGAACAGCGCCGAGACTCGACCCTCGTACTGAAGGGCATGATCGCGCTGTCGCGCGCGCGATTCCCCAAGGGGGCGAGCGGACCGCAGCTGGACGCCCTCGCCCGTGCGCCACTCTGGGCCGCCGGCATGGATTTCGGCCATGGCACCGGCCATGGCGTGGGCTACTTCCTCAACGTCCATGAAGGTCCGCACGGCATCCGTCCGCCCGTCGCAGGCGGCGCGCTGGTGCCGCTCGAAACCGGGATGATCACCTCGATCGAGCCCGGCCTCTACAAGCCGGGCCGCCACGGCATCCGCCACGAGAACCTCGCCGTGGTGACCCAGGCCGACTCGACGGAATTCGGCGAGTTCCTCGCCTTCGAGACGCTGACGCTGTGCCCCTTCGACCGCCGAGGCCTGGAGCCGCGCCTGCTGGAGCCTTCGGAACGCGCGTGGCTGGACGATTACCACGCCACCGTCCGCGCCGCGCTGTCCCCGCTGCTCGATGGTGCCGACCGCCAATGGCTGGAGTGGCACTGCGCACCGCTCTAGCACGCCCCGCCCGGCCTGGCCCGGCGCCGAGCAGCCCCTTGTGGGAGCCGACTCTGTCGGCGACGGGTGCTTGCCCCGACCTTGCCCGCTGCCGCGGGATCGCCGACAGAGTCGGCTCCCACAAGGGTGGCGTACCGAAAGGTCCGCTAGTCCCACCCGGGTTCGCCATCGGATGCACCGCACCGGGAATGGCTGATCGCCAATCTCACGGGCTGACACAGGCACTCTTCAGGCTTGACCATCCTGGGGACCTGACCCCATCCTGCCCGGCTACGTCACACCCGCGAAGACCATGAATACTCGCTACAACGCCTCAGACATCGAAGTCCTCAGCGGTCTTGACCCCGTCAAGCGCCGCCCCGGCATGTACACGGACACCTCGCGACCGAACCACCTCGCCCAGGAAGTCATCGACAACTCCGTCGACGAGGCGCTCGCGGGTCATGCGAAGACCATCGAGGTCACCGTCTTCAACGACGGGTCGGTCGAGGTCACCGACGATGGCCGCGGCATGCCGGTGGACATCCATCCGGAAGAGAAGGTCCCGGGCGTCGAGCTGATCCTCACGCGCCTGCATGCCGGCGGCAAGTTCTCCAACAAGAACTACGCCTTCTCCGGCGGCCTGCACGGCGTGGGCGTCTCGGTGGTCAACGCGCTGTCCACGCGCGTTGACGTCACCATCCGCCGCGATGCCCAGGAATACCGGATGAGCTTCGCCAACGGCGATCGTGCGAGCGACCTCGAGGTGATCGGCAGCGTCCCGAAGAAGAAGACCGGCACCACGCTGCGCTTCTGGCCCGATCCGAAGTATTTCGATACTCCGCGCATCCTCGTCTCGAAACTGAAGCACCTGCTTCGCGCCAAGGCTGTGCTTTGCGCGGGGCTTACCGTGCGCCTGCTCGACGAATCCTCGGGCGAAACCACGGAGTGGTACTTCGAGGATGGCCTGCCGGATTACCTGCGCGGCGAACTCCAGGGCGCCGAGGCCTTGCCGGCCGAGTTGTTCGTGAAGCATTTCTCGCGCGAAACCGATGCGCTCGACGTCGCCCTTGCCTGGCTGCCGGAAGGCGAGCTGGTCCAGGAAAGCTACGTCAACCTGATCCCCACCGCCCAGGGCGGCACCCACGTGAATGGCCTGCGCTCGGGCCTCACCAATGCCATTCGCGAATTCTGCGACCTGCGCAACCTGCTGCCACGTGGCGTGAAGCTGGCGCCGGAAGACGTATGGGAGCGGCTGGCCTTCGTCCTCAGCGTGAAGTTGCAGGACGCGCAGTTCGCCGGCCAGACCAAGGAGCGCCTTTCCTCGCGCAGCGCGGCCGCCATCGTGGAAGGCGTGGTGCACGACGCTTTCAGCCTCTGGCTCAACCAGCACGTCGACACCGGCGAGAAGATCGCCCAGCTCGCCATCGAACGGGCCAGCGCGCGCCTCAAGGCGGCCAAGCAAGTGGTGCGCAAGAAGATCACCCAGGGTCCCGCCCTGCCCGGCAAGCTGGCCGACTGCGCGGCCACCGACCTCACCCGTACCGAACTCTTCCTCGTCGAGGGAGACTCGGCGGGAGGCTCGGCCAAGCAGGCGCGCGACAAGGATTTCCAGGCGATCCTTCCGCTGCGCGGCAAGATCCTCAATACCTGGGAAGTCGAGTCGGGCGCGGTGCTGGCTTCGCAGGAAGTGCACGACCTCGCCGTGGCGATCGGTTGCGATCCCGGCAAGGACGACCTCTCCGGCCTGCGCTACGGCAAGGTGGTGATCCTCGCCGATGCCGACTCCGACGGCCTGCACATCGCCACCCTGCTCTCGGCGCTGTTCCTTCGTCACTTTCCCTCGCTGGTCCGCGAAGGCCACGTGTTCGTCGCCATGCCGCCGCTGTTTCGCGTCGACGTGGGCAAGCAGGTGTTCTATTGCCTCGACGAGGAAGAGAAGCGCCTGATGCTGGAAAAGGTCGAGCGCGAAAAGATGAAGGGCGCCGTCAGCGTCACGCGCTTCAAGGGCCTGGGCGAGATGAATCCCGCGCAGCTGCGTGAATCCACCATCCATCCCGACACGCGCCGCCTCGTGCAGCTCACGGTCGAGACCGATGACGGCACGCAGAAGCTGATGGACATGCTGCTGGCCAAGAAGCGTGCGGGCGATCGCAAACAGTGGCTGGAAGACAAGGGCGACCTGGCGACGCTCGAGGTCTGAGGTCCGAGGTCCGAGGTCCGAGGTCGGAAGTCTGGTGGGAGCCGACCTTGTCGGCGATCCCGCGGCAGCGGGCCAGATTACGGCAAACACCCATCGCCGACAGGGTCGGCTCCCACCAAGCACGGCCGGGCGAAACCCGACAGCGACCTCTACGGTTCTGGTGGAAGCCGGCCCTGCCAGGCTCTGGCGGGAGCCGACCTTGTCGGCGACGCTCCTTGTCTTAGCGGCGGCTGCGGATCGCGGAAATCAACGCACGCGTGGCGCCGTCGAACTGGTTCAGGTCGCCAGCGTCCTTATCGTTGCTCAGCGACGGATAGATCTGCTTGGCGATCACCTTGCCCAGTTCCACGCCCCACTGGTCGAACGCGTTGATGCCCCACAGGTGGCCCAGCAGGAACACCTTGTGCTCGTACAGCGCGATCAGCGCACCCAGCGAGTGCGGGGTGAGCGAATCGAGCATGAACACGGTGCTCGGGCGGTCGCCCTTGAACGTACGCTGCGCGGCCAGCGCACGGCGCTCTTCCTCGGTTCCGGTTTTCGCTTCCGCCAGGGCCTCCTCGAAGGTCTTGCCCAGCGACAGCGCGGCCGCCTGCGCAAGCAGGTTGGACAGCAGCACGTCGTGGTTCTCGCGCAGCGGATGCGCCGGCTTCACCAGGCCGATGAACTCCAGTGGCACCGTGTCCGTGCCCTGGTGCAAGGCCTGGAAATACGCATGTTGCGCATTCGTGCCGATGCTGCCCCAGACGACCGGCACGGTCGACTCGCGCACTTCGCTGCCGTCGTCCGGATGCACGTGCTTGCCGAGGCTTTCCATCTCCAGCTGCTGGAGGTACGACGGCAGGTCGGCCAGCGAGTCGACGTACGGAACCACCGCGCGGCTACTGCGGCCGAGGATGTTGCGGTTCCAGAATTCGGCGATGGCTAGCAGGACCGGAAGGTTGTCCTTCCACTCCGCCGTGAGGAAATGATCGTCGGCCTCGGCGGCACCGGCGAGCAATTCGCGGAAGCCCTTCATGCCGATGGCGAACGCGATCGAGGCGCCCACGGCCGACCACAGCGAGAAGCGGCCGCCGACGTAGTCCCACATGGGCAGGACCTGCGAAGCGCCCCACTTGTGCACGGCCTCGTCGTTGGAACTCACGGCGATGAAATGCTTCGAGGTCTTCGCCTCGTCACCGCCGTTGGCCTTCAGTATCCAGTTGCGGAAGACACCGCCGTTCAGCAGCGTTTCCTGCGTGTTGAAGCTCTTGGAAACGAGGATCACCAGCGTGTGCGCGGGATCGAGCTTCTTCATCAGGTCGTACGCGGCCTGGCCGTCCACGTTGGTGAGGAAGTGGCTGGTGATGCCCTTGACGTGGAACTGCTCCAGCGCGTGCACGGCCAGCCGCGGACCCAGGTCCGACCCACCGATGCCGATGTTCACCACATCGGTGACGCGGCCGATCAGGCCGACCGATTCACCCTCGCCCTTGTGCACGGCATTGACGAGGAGCTCCATCTTGTCGAGCGCGTCGGCGACGTCCTTGCGGACCGCGGCCGGTGCCGCCGGATGGCGCGATGCACCACCGCGCAGGGCGGTGTGCAGGACCGCGCGGTCCTCGGAGGTATTGATGTGCTTGCCGGCGAACATGGCGTCGCGGGCGGCTTTCCAGCCGGTGCTCTCGATGTATTCGCCCACGGCGTCGAGCGCGGCGATGTCGAGCTTCTGCCGCGACACGTCGAGGAGGATCGGGCCCATGCGACGGCGCAGGCGCTCACCGCGGGCTTCGTCCTGGACGAGATCGCGGAGGGTGGTCTTAGCGAGACGGGAGGCGTGCTCCTCGAACGAGGGCAACGGTGCGTGCTTTGATTCCATGGCTTCCACTTGGCTGCAACGGAGGGGGGAAGCGGCGATGTTACCGCAGTGCAGCGTAAGTGGATTGTATGGATGTTGCGCGGTGGGGCGGCGACGGGTGGGAGAGCATCGCCGACAGGGTCGGCTCCCACCAGGGGCAAAGAGCATCGCCGGCACAGGCGGCTCCCACAGGGGCTACCGCGACCAGCAGGAACGTCGTGACCTGCAGGGATAGCGGTGACCTGGTTGGGCAACCGTGACCAGCACGACGGTCGTGACCTGGTGGGAGCCGACCCTGTCGGCGATGGCAGGCTGGCCTCAGGCGGCCTGCTTGGGAATCGAGTGGTTCGTATGCGTGATGCGATTGTTCGCATCGACGTAGACGAGGTCCGGCTGGTACTTGGCCATTTCCGCTTCGGACAGTCCGACGAAGGCGGCGATGATCACCAGGTCGCCCGTCGAAACGCGGCGCGCCGCGCTTCCGTTCACCGAGATGATGCCCGAGCCCTCTTCCGCCCGCAGCGCGTAGGTGACGAAGCGCTCACCGTTGTTGATGTTCCACGCATGGATCTGCTCGTACTCACGGATCCCCGCGGCATCGAGCAGGTTGCCATCGATGGCGATGGAACCTTCGTAGTTCAGCTCTGCGTGAGTCACCGTGGCCCGGTGGATCTTGCACTTGAGCATGTTGAGGTGCATGGCGGTCTCTGGGGTTCGTCGATTACAAAAACGCCCATTGTAACGGAGGGTTGCCCGTCCGTCGTAAGGGCTTCCTCTGTCGGTGCGCTTTATGGGGGAGCGGGCGCGGAAACGCAAGTCCCCGTTTGTGAAAGGATTCAGTCGAAAGGCAGGTTGTCGATCAAGCGGGTGGCGCCGAGCCGGGCGGCGACCAGCGCCACCAGGCCCTCCCGCTCGTCGGGACCGGGTTCGGCCAGGTCCTCGGCGCGGCGGATGGCCACGTAGTCGGGCACGAAGCCCGCCCGCTCCAGGCGCGCCTTCGCCGCCTGCTCCAGCGCCTGCCAGGCATGCCCCTGGCGAAAGAGTTCACGCATCTGCACGAGCGTGGCATGGATCTGCGGCGCCCTCGCACGTTCCTGGGGGGACAGGTACTGGTTGCGTGAACTCATGGCCAGCCCGTCGTCGTCGCGCAGGGTCGGCGCGGACATCACCTTCACCGAGAGCGAGAGGTCGGCGACCATCCGCTCGATGACTTTCAGCTGCTGGAAATCCTTCTGGCCGAACACCGCGATGTCCGGCTGGACCAGGCTGAACAGCTTGGCGACCACGGTCGCCACGCCATCGAAGTGGCCCGGGCGGTGGGCACCTTCCAGGGTGTCGGTGATGACCGGGACGTGGATGCTGACGCTCGCCGCGGGGCCGAAGGGATACATGGTGGCCACCTCCGGGGCGAAGAGGATGTCGCAGCCGGCTTCCGCCAACCCCGCCTGGTCCTGGGCCAGGGTGCGCGGGTAGCGTTCGAAGTCCTCGCCGGGGCCGAACTGGGTCGGATTCACGAAAACGCTGGCGACTACCCGGTCGGCGCGCGCGCGGGCGAGCTTCAGCAGCGAATGGTGGCCCGCGTGCAGGTTGCCCATGGTCGGCACGAAGCCGACGTTCTGGCCGGCGGCGCGCCAGCCGCGGATCGCGGCGCGGATGGCCGCCGCATCGGTGACGGTCTGCATGGTGGTGTCCTCAGGTGAAGCTGTGCTCGACGCCGGGGAAACGCTTCTCGCGCACATCCTCGACGTAGGCGCCGATGGCGCCCTGGATGGAATCGCGTCCCGCGAGGAAATCCTTTGAAAAACGGGGCCGCTTGCCCGGCGTGAGGCCGAGCATGTCGTACACCACCAGCACCTGGCCGTCGCAATCCACGCCCGCCCCGATCCCGATGGTGGGAATCGAAAGCCCTGCGGTGATCCGCGCCGCCAAGGCGGCCGGCACGCACTCGAGCACAAGCAGGTCGGCACCCGCGGCCTCCACGGCCTTCGCATCGGCCAGCAGCTTGTCGGCGGCATCCTGCGTCTTGCCCTGGACCTTGTAGCCGCCGAACTTGTTCACCGACTGCGGGGTGAGGCCAAGGTGCGCGCACACCGGAATGTCACGCTCGGCCAGCGCGGCGATCACCTCGCAGATGCGTCCGGCGCCCTCGATCTTGACCATGGCCGCGCCGCCCTGCGCGACGAGCCGGGTCGAGGCCTCCATCGCCGAGGGAAGGTCGCGGTCGCTCATGAACGGCAGGTCGGCGACCAGCAGGGTCGACGACAGGCCACGTGCGACCGCCGCGGTGTGATAGACCATCTCGTCGACCGTGACGGGCAAGGTACTCGACCGGCCCTGCACCACCATGCCCAGCGAATCGCCGACCAGGGCCACGTCGACCCCGGCGGATTCCAGTTGCGCGGCGAAACTCGCGTCGTAGGCGGTGAGCATCACGATCTTCCGGCCTTCGGCTTTCATCGTCTTGAGGCCCGGCACGGTCACCGGCTTGCGTGCCGGTGCGCTCGTTTTTTCCACGTACACGCTCTTGTCGCCTTGTTGGGTGAAAGCGGAATTGTCCGCCTACGTGAGCGGTATCTCAAGGAATCATGGGCGCGGGGAGCAGACGCGCCCGCCATGCCATCTCGTCGAGGTGCAGATCCGCCTCCGAGGGCTCCACCCCCGCCAGGGCCTCCGGGGTGGCCTTGCACAGCGCAAAGGAAATACCGGCATAGCGTTCGTAGTCCGCGAGGCTGCGCCGCCCACCCAGCCAGGCAGGGGGCGACGTGGCCGGCATCCCGTGCATGCCGAAAGCGGCTTCGGCCGCCTTCATCGAGCGCCTGCCCAGGGTCGCCCCATCCAGCGCGGTCTCGCCCCGCTTCAACGCCATGTACTGGTCGTTCCATACCTTGGGCGCATCGGCCCGTTCGTAGTAATGCCACACCACGTGCCGGTGCGGGTGGAACAAGTCGTAGCCATGCGTATATGCCCGGACCGCCAGCGTGATCTCCTCGGTATTGAAATAATGGTCGGGGTCGGCGGGGACATCCCGCACGAAGCTGCCATCGGTGAAAGCGAAGCCGCCACTGAAAAAGCGCGCCGGAACGGGTCCCTTTTTTCCCGCGGGAGAATCGATGAGGGTCGATATCGTACGTATCACGCCGAGTCCGCCGAAGCCCAGGAAGTCGATCTGGTAACCCTCGTCGCATGCTTCGGCGACGGGCTCGCCCGGCACGTAGGCTGGCGGGTGGGCCACCAGGACGGGATGCGGGCGCCGCCTGGAACGAACACTCTCCAGCAGGTCGATGAGCTCGCTGTCCCAATGCCGGGCGAAACGGTGGTGGGAATCCAGTTGCAAGGTGTAGTCCTCGCCGTCGAAGCCCCGCTGCGCCATCGCCCGTGCCCAACCGCAACCGCGCGACTCGTCCATCGAATAGTCGAGTACGTCGACCACGGTTCCACCGCGGCTCAACCGGTGCCGCAGGCGGCCTTCGAACACGCTGGTCCGAACGAGGAAGCCCGCTTCCGCGAACACGTCGCTACGCTCGCCCTCCTCGTGCTGCCAACAGACGGTCACATGCAGGCGGCCGGGACGACGAGCCCGGTCGATCATGTCGATGAGGGTGGGGATCAATTCGGGGTCCCTGTACGCAGGGATCTGCACGAAGATCGTCTTGCCGTCACGTTCGTCCATAAACGCTCCACGGGATGCCTGTCCTGGCATCGTCGATAGTACCCTCCGCGCCGGAACCTAGGGAAGCGCGACGCAATCCTTCGTGTCCACCGCCCGGAGCAGGTCCGCCACGCGTCCATGTCCGGGCACGACCTGCCCGGGGTCGAGGTCGGCCAGCGGCAAAAGGACGAAAGCGCGCTCGGCGATCCGTGGATGCGGCAGGCTCAGCCGGTCGTCGTCGAGCACCCGGTCCGCGTAGAGAAGCAGGTCGAGATCCAGCGTCCGCGGGCCCCAGCGCTCACCGTCGCGCACGCGGCCGAACGCCCGCTCGGTCTCCAGCAGGACATCCAGCAACGCATGCGGCGACAACGTGGTATCCACCGCGATGGCCGCGTTGACGAAGTCGGCCTGGGGGACCGGCCCCCACGGCGGCGTCCGGTAGAACCGGGAGCGGCCAGCAAGCGCGAGGCCTGGCTCGCTGGCGAGCCGCGCGATGGCCGCTTCGAGCCGCTGCCGGACATCGCCGAGATTGCCGCCCAGGCCGATCGAGGCGCGAACGCTCACGCCCCGCCCGAATCGCCTTTACCGCGTCCCACCGGCTTGCGCCTGCGGCGACGCTTGCGGGCGGGTGCCGTGGAGGCGGCCGTCGCCTCATGGGACGGAACGCCACCGCCGCCCAGGGCGGCCGCAAGCATTTCCGGCGGCAACTGCTGGGCGTGGGCCCACCACTCGCCGAGTTCACGCATGCCCGCCGACTCGTGGGCGCGCAGCAGCAGGAAATCGAAAGCGGCGCGGAACCGTGGATGCGACATCAGGCGGAACACGCGCTTGCGGTGGATCTGTTCGAAGCGCGGCTGCAACGCCCAGATCTCCTCCATCGTGAAGGTGAAGCGGCGTGGGATCGCCACGCGCTGGCACTGTTCGCCGACGACATGCACGGCGGCGCGCTGCCATGCCTCGTTGGCGTCGTAGCCCTGGGCGATCCAGCCATTGGCCTGGTCGCGCACCTCGCCCCACAGCAGCACCGCGTACAGGAAGGCGGGAGTGACCGACTTGCCCTCGGCGATGCGCGCATCGGTGTTGGCGAGGCCCTGTTCCACGAGCGCGCGAAGCGCGTGGTCGCCACGTTCCAGGGCGCGCGCCGTGGCCGGAAACAGGAACTTCAACAAGCCGCAGGCCTCGAGCATCTTGAAGCTCTTCAAGCCGTGCCCGGCGAGGAACAGTTTCAACGACTCGTCGAACAGCCGCGCCGGGGCGGCTTCGCCCAAAAGATTGCCCAAGGTCGCGAACGGCGCCGACGCCGCGGGATCGATGTTGAAATCGAGCTTGGCGGCCAGCCGCGCCGCCCGCAGCATGCGAACGGGGTCCTCGCGATAGCGTTGCTCCGGATCGCCGATGAGGCGCATCGAGCGGTCTTCGAGGTCGCGCATGCCGCCGACGTAGTCGCGCACGCTGAAATCGGCGATATCGTAGTAAAGGGCGTTGACCCGGAAATCGCGGCGGACCGCGTCTTCCTCGATCGATCCCCAGATATTGTCGCGAACGATCCGTCCATCGACGATGTGACGGTCGCCTTCGCCGCCCTCTTCGCCCGTGCCGCGGAAGGTCGCCACCTCGATGATCTCCGGCCCGAACACCACGTGGGCCAGCCGGAAGCGTCGGCCGATCAGGCGGCAGTTGCGGAACAGCCCCTTCACCTCCTCCGGCGTGGCGTTGGTGGCGACGTCGAAGTCCTTCGGGTGCCCGCCCAGCAGCAGGTCGCGGACGGCGCCGCCGACGAGGTACGCGGCAAAACCGGCGTCGTGCAGGCGATACAGCACGCGCAGCGCGGCCTTGCTGATGTTCTTGCGGGAAATGGAGTGCTGGTCGCGCGGAATGATGCGCAGTACCGGCGAAACGTCACTCCTGGTTTCAGAATTCAAGCGATCGAGGTCCTGGCGAGCGCTCCGGCGCCCGTTCAAGTAGCTGCCCCCACCGGCGGCCGGTGTCGGGATGAATGGGCCCAATGTAACGAATTCGACCCAGTTCGACGAGCGGCCATAAAGTCGTTGCCGGACGCCGTAATTTGGATATACTAGCGCGCTTCGTACCCCCGGTACGACCCGCTCCCTTCGTCTAGTGGTCCAGGACACCGCCCTCTCAAGGCGGGAACACGAGTTCGAACCTCGTAGGGAGCGCCACTTTCCTTCCGGCGCCGAACTGTTCGCATGACCTTTGTCGTCACCGACAACTGCATCAAGTGCAAGTACACGGACTGCGTCGAGGTTTGTCCCGTCGACGCCTTCCACGAAGGCCCGAACTTCCTCGTGATCAATCCGGACGAGTGCATCGACTGCACCCTCTGCGAGCCGGAATGCCCGATCAACGCCATCTATCCCGAGGACGACGTCCCGGCGGGGCAAGAGGGCTTCGTGGCGCTCAACGCCGAGCTGTCGAAGGAGTGGCCGGTGATCACCGAGCGCAAGGACGGCCTCCCCGATGCGAAAGACTGGGAGAACAAGCCCGGCAAGCTGGAACAACTCCAGCGCTGAGCCCCCGCCCGTTTTACGGAATGGCCTGCTCCAGTGCGGCAGGATGATGAATCCCGAAGCGTAATTCCAGGCCAACAGCATCCCGGTGGGAGGCATGTGCCCTGGTGGGAACCGACCCTGTCGGCGATCCCGCGGCAGCGGGCCGGTTGAGGCAAGCACCCATCGCCGACAGGGTCGGCTCCCACGAGGGCGGATTCCACCAGAGGCTCGGCTTCCACCGAGCGCTTTTCTTGCTAAAAAAAACGCCGCCCGAAGGCGGCGTTCACGCAGGCGAGCCGAAAGGCTTACTTGCTACCCATCCGCGACTTCAATGCATCGATCACGCGACGGACGCCATCGGCGTCGCCCTGCGCGCGGACTTCGCTGCCGGTGCCGCTCGGGGTGATCGCCAGCACGACGATACGGTTGGCGCCCTTGGCCGAGGCCGGCGCGTCCTTGGCATCCTGGTCGGCGCTCTTGCCGCCGCCGAACATGCGGCGGAACAGGCCCGGGCGGCTTTCCGGCTTACCACGGCTCGCGGCGATCTGGTACGAGCGCGCCGTGTCGTCGTGCGAAAGGACAGTGCCGAGGTCACCCACGCTGATCAGTTCACCGATGCGGCGATAGGCGGCATCCGGATCGTCGGTGAGGATGAAGCCGTCCGAGACGGGCGCGGCACCCTGGTCCGCGGCGGCACCGGCAGCGCCCGAGCCGACATCGGGAATGACCAGGGCGGCGCTGGTGGACGGCGTATCGAGACCCGGCGGGATTTCCAGCGGGGCTTCCTGCTGGGCCCTTTCCCAATCCTTCGTGGAGCGGAACGCGCCGCAACCGGAGACGACCAGGACGGACAGGAGCAGTGCCGGGACGACCAGCGCGTACGAGGTTTTCTTCATGAACTTAGGGTTCCGTTGAGAAGGTTGCTTCAGGCGGCAGACGCCAATGGTGCCAGAGCGGCGAGCGTTTCGCGCAGCTTCGCCAATGCCGGACCGGATTCCAGTTCGACCAGCGGCAGCCTCGGGGCGGCAGAACCGAGCCCCAGGGCGGCCAGGCCGGCCTTCACCGGGATCGGATTCGGCGCGCAGTTCAAGGCGTCGATCAGCGGGGCCAACCGCGCGGTTTCCCTCGCGGTCCGCGCGGTGTCGCCCGAACGGGCGGCATCGCACAGCGCGCGGAAGGCTTCCGGCACGAGATTGGCCACGACGGAGATCGTTCCCGCGGCGCCCGCCAGCATCGCCTCGTGAGCCGAGCCGTCGTCACCGCTGAGGTAGACGAAATCGGCACGGATAAGTTCCGCGAGTGCATGGATCCGCCCGGCATCGCCGCGCGCCTCCTTGATGCCGACGATACCGGGATGGTCGCGCAGCAAGGCCACGGTTTCCGGGGCGATATCGCAACCAGTGCGCGGCGGCACGTTGTAGAGGATCACGGGCAGGCCACCCTCGTCGGCCACCGCGAGGAAGTGCCTGCGCAGGCCTTCCTGTGTGGGACGCACGTAGAAGGGGGCCACCACCAGCGCGGCATCGGCGCCGAGCGCCCGGGCCCGCCGCGTGGTGGCGATGGTCTTCGCCGTGCCCGCTTCGCCGGTGCCGGCGATGACCGGAACGCGTTTGTCCACGTGCTTCACCGCGAACGCGAGCAGGCGCTCGTATTCGTCGTGTTCGAGGAAATGCGATTCGCCCGTGGAACCGGCCACGACCACCGCCTGGGTGCCGCCAGCGAGCTGCTGGTCGAGCAGCCGGCCGAAGGCGTCCAGGTCGAGGGAGCCGTCCGCGGCGAAGGGCGTCGCCAACGCGGTGATGCTTCCGGAGATGTCCAAGGTGAAACCCGTTGTCTAATCAGCCATTCGCATGTTACCGGGGCGTTTCCGGCGAGTCCATTCGGCAACTTTCCGGCCCATGGGCGTCGCGTGTCTTGCTAGCGTGCGACGCGGCCAAGTAAGCTGGCCCCAAAGCGTTGGTTCCGCGCCCCGCGGGACGCGCCATAGGTAGTTCCCGCCTTGAATCGTTCCGCAGTACGCAGCGCCACCACGGACAACCAGCTCCTCATCTCGACGCTGTCGCCGGCGCATCGCGCGCCGATCCTGGCCCTGGCCAAGCGGATAGCGGACTCTGGTTGCAACCTCGCCGATGCCCGCGTCTCCACGATCGGCAACGACACTTCGGTGATGCTCCTGGCCAGCGGCGCCTGGGACGCCGTGGCCAAGCTGGAGACCTCGCTGGGCAAGCTGGCCCGGGACGAGGAACTGCCGATCGTCCACTACCGCACCACGCCGCGCGAACCCACCGCCCACCTGCTGCCCTACCTGGTCGAGGTGATCGCCGCCGACCGGCCAGGCATCCTCGTGAAGATCATCGAATTCTTCTCGCGGCGCGACATCAGCGTGGAACAACTCTCATCCATGCGTTACCAGGCGATGCAGACCGGCGCCGAGATGTTCCAGGCGCAGATCACGATCGGCATTCCCTCGGAAACGCACATCGCCGCCTTGCGCGACGATTTCCTCGAACTGTGCGATGGCCTCAACCTCGACGCCATCATGGACCCCGTGAAATTCTGATCCGGAAGGAGCAGCAGACGTACGCATGATCTCCAAGGGCAAGAAGCTCCCCAAACTCGAAGGCACGCTCGGCGATGGTTCGACGCTGTCCCTTTCTTCGCTCAAGGGACAGTGGGTGGTGGTGTTCTTCTATCCGAAGGACAACACGCCCGGTTGCACGAACGAGGCGAAGGATTTCCGCGATCTCCACGCCCGGTTCCAGGCCCTGAATGCCGAAGTGATCGGTGTCTCCCGCGATTCGGTGCGCTCGCATGCGAATTTCGCCGCCAAGCATCAATTGCCCTTCCCGCTCGTTTCCGACGCCGACGAAGCCTGGTGCCAGGCCTTCGACGTCATCCACGAGAAAGTGCTCTACGGCAAGCGCCACATGGGTGTCGTACGCAGCACCTTCCTCATCGATCCCGACGGCAGGATCCACACGGAATGGCGCGGGGTGAAGGTTCCCGGCCACGCACAGGCCGTGCTTGAGAGTGTTCCCACCGCGTGACGAATACCGCGTCATGCGGCACCTCCCCCCGGCCGTCGCCGTGCGGCCGGTTCTCGCAACCTCTGCATGAGGTCACTTCCGCATGACCGGAAGCAAGCGCATCTACGCCCTCGACACCAACGTGCTGCTGCACGATCCGACGTCGTTGTTCCGCTTCGAGGAACACGATGTCTTCATACCGATGACGGTGCTGGAGGAACTGGACGACAAGAAGAAAGGTGGCTCCGAAGTATCGCGCAACGGCCGCCAGGTAAGCCGTTTCCTCAACGAATTGATCGAGCGCGGCGGCGGTGGCCAGGGTCTTCGCGACGGCCTGGAACTGGTCAATCCGCAAGGCATCAAGCTCAAGCGCGGCGCGGTGGGAAGGCTGTTCTTCCAGCAGCGCGCGAGCCACGGCAACGGCAAGGCCGACAACCAGATCCTCGCCTCGGTCGTCGACCTTCGCGACCAGTACCCCGACCGTCCGGTGATCCTCGTCACCAAGGACATCAATCTCCGCATCAAGGCCTCGATCTACGGCATCACCGCCGAGGATTACGAGAACGATCGCGCCCTCGACGATTTCGCCCTGCTCTTCACCGGCTCCGACGAACTGCCGGAGAACTTCTGGGAGCGTCACCCGGAACTGCGCTCGTGGAACGAGCGCGGTCGCACCTTCTACGAGGTGAGTGTCCGCGACGACGAGCTGTGGTATCCGAACCAGTGCCTGTACATGCCCGGCGAGAACGACGTCGAGCTGCGCGTGCTCGAACTATCCGGCGACGAGGATGCGCGCAAGGCCCGGCTCGTGTTGCTCGACGACCATACCCACGCCGCGCATGGCGTATGGGGGATCGCCGCGCGCAATCGCGAGCAGAACTTCGCGCTCAACCTGCTGATGGACCCGGACGTCGACTTCGTCACCCTGCTCGGCACCGCGGGCACGGGCAAGACGCTGCTCGCCCTCGCCGCGGGACTCGCCCAGGTGATGGACCAGCAGCGTTACCGCGAGATCATCATGACGCGCGCCACGGTATCGGTCGGCGAGGACATCGGCTTCCTGCCCGGTACGGAGGAAGAGAAGATGACACCGTGGATGGGGGCGCTGACGGACAACCTGGAAGTGCTCGCCAACCCGGAGGAAGGTGGCTCATGGGGCCGCCAGGCCACGAACGACCTGCTCGCCTCCCGCGTGAAGATCCGTTCCTTGAACTTCATGCGCGGGCGTACGTTCCTCAGCCGCTATCTCATCATCGACGAGGCGCAAAACCTCACGCCGAAGCAGATGAAGACCCTGATCACCCGTGCCGGCCCGGGAACCAAGATCGTCTGCCTGGGTAACGTGGAGCAGATCGACACGCCCTACCTCACCGAGACGACGTCCGGCCTCACCTATGCCGTGGATCGTTTCAAGATGTGGGCGCATTCGGGGCACATCACGCTGAAGCGTGGCGAGCGCTCGAGACTGGCCGACTTCGCTTCCGAGGCGTTGTAGGTCGCACCTAAAGGGCGCGGGCATGCCGCCCGCGCCCTTATCCTCAACCCATGCGCACTCCCATCCCCAACACGCTCACCATCGCCGGCTCGGATTCCGGCGGCGGTGCCGGCATCCAGGCCGACCTGAAAACCTTCCGCGCACGCGGCACCCATGGCCTCACCGCCATCACCGCCGTCACCTCGCAGAACACGCGTGGCGTGAGCGCCGTCCACACGCTTCCTCTCGCCCACGTCCGCAGCCAGATCGACGCCGTCTTCGACGACTTCCCCATCGCGGCGGTCAAGACCGGGATGCTCGGCAGCGCCGCGATGACCCGTCTCGTGGCGACGGAAATACGCCGGCGCAAACCGGCATGGCTCGTCGTCGATCCGGTCATGCTGGCCACCAGCGGCGCCCGGCTGCTCGATGACGATGCGCTCGACGCGCTGACCGGCCGGCTGATCCCGCTGGCCGACGTACTCACGCCCAACCTGCCCGAAGCCGAAACCCTGCTCGGACGCCCGCTCGGCCGCGACATCGACGCAGCGGGCGCCGACCTGCTTGCCCTGGGCGCACGAGGCGTATTGCTCAAGGGCGGCCACGCCAAGGGGCGCGAGATCGTCGATCGTTACTACGATGCCGATGGCGTGATCGAGATCCGCCATCCGCGCCTGCCTTTCGAAGGGCATGGCAGTGGCTGCACCCTGGCCTCCGCGGTGGCCGCCGAGCTGGCCAAGGGCAAATCGCCGCATGCCGCCGTGCGTATCGCCATCGCCTGGCTGGACAAGGCCTTCCAGCGGGCCTGGCGGCCGGGCGGCGGCGCGACCCACGTGCTCGGGCACTGAGCCCGGAGTATCCTAGCGGCGTTGATACGGGCCCTTTGGGGCCGTATGTATCGCCCGTCCCCCTCGAGTCCAACCCATGAATTTCCTCGGGCCCCGCTTCATCGTCCTGTACGTGCTGATCCTGTTCACGCTCTGCGTGCTGCTGGTGCACCTGCGCGGCCGCTCGCGCCTGCGCTTCGACCGCCAGCTGGTGGATCACTCGGCGATTTTCGCGCCATACAACCTGTTGATGTACGCCTTCTCCGCCGTGCCCGCACGACCGATCCTCGATCGCCGCGGATTCCCCCAACTCGACCTGCTGCAGGCCAACTGGCAGACGATCCGCCAGGAAGCGATGCACTTGTTCGACGAAGGCTTCATCCGTTCGGCGGAAAAGCACAACGACGCTTCCTTCAATTCCTTCTTCAAGCAGGGCTGGAAGCGCTTCTACCTGAAATGGTATGGCGAACCGCTCGCCTCCGCCGAGGCGCTGTGCCCGGAAACGGTGAAACTGCTGAATTCCATCCCGAGCGTGAAGGCGGCGATGTTCGCCCTGCTTCCGCCGGGCAGCAAGCTCAACCCGCACCGCGATCCGTTCGCCGGTTCGCTGCGCTACCACCTCGGCCTCATCACACCGAACTCCGACGAGTGCCGCATCTTCGTCGATGGCGAAATGCATGCATGGCGCGATGGCAAGGACGTGGTCTTCGACGAGACTTATGTGCACTGGGCGGAGAACCGCACGGACCAGACCCGCGTCATCCTCTTCGCCGACGTGGAGCGCCCGCTGAAGAGCGGCCTCATGACCGCGATCAACAAGCGCGTCGGCGCCTTCATGGGTTCGATCACCGCCTCGCCCAACAGCGACGACGGCAAGGAACAGGTGGGCTTCGTCAATCGCATGTTCGCGCTCAACCAGCGTGGCCGCGAACGCACGCGCAAGTTCAAGAAGGCCAATCCGAAGCTGTTCCGCGTGGTGAAGTACATTGGCATCGTGCTGATGATCTGGCTGATCTTCCTGGCGCCCTACCCTTTCTTCCGCGGCGACGCCTGATGCCATGAAGCCCTTCGCACTCGCGCTGGTTCTACTCGTCGCGACGTCCATCGCCTCGGCGGAAGATGCCGGGCCTGGGCCGGCGGAAGACCTCGCGCCTCGTGTCGCCCGCCTCGTCGACGACACGACGAAAGACGCGGCGAGCGAAGATCGTGCCTTCAACCAGTTGTTGCGACTCGGCAGGGCCGGCGTCCCTTACATCATTGCGCACCTCGGCGACGATCGCCGTCTGCCGGAACAGTCGATTTGGATTCACCGCTCGGGCGGACGTGCGGAACGCCAGTACAAACCCTGGTACGTGCATGACGGCCTCGAAGCCGTGCTGACGGAACTGACCGGTTTCACCATGGGCCCCCAGAATGGCCACCTGCTCCCCAGCCAGCGCAAGCAGAGCATGCGCAAATGGGTGGCATGGTGCGTGGAGCGCTACCCGGCCCAGGCGGATGTGTGCCGCTCGGGTCAGCGGTAGCGGCAGACCGGCTTCGTCTACGGCTCGGCTTCGCCCTCGCGTTCGTCGTGTGCGTGGCGGGGGAGCTGCCGGGCGCCACCCTCGGCGCGACGGTAGTCGCCGTCCCTTGGGCAAGGAAAGCCGCTGGCGCGGCCGTGTCCGATGGCTGCGCCCCGGCGGGCTCGGACGGTCGGGCGGGGGTTTCCGATTCGCCCTCCTGGCTCAGCGGAAACGGCCGGCCATCCCTGGCCGGCCCCCTGGCGGGCCTTCTCCGCCCGCCCGTCCTCGGCTCCTAATGTCGCGCCGAGGGTGGCACTCGGCAGCTCTCTCGACACGGAGGTGGGCTGGTGGGAAGAGCACCGCTCGCCGTGCCGCGTGCCACTTGCCGCACCCGGGTGGGGATCTCACCCGAAGACGGCATTCGTCCGGGAACGGCATCCCCCAAGTAGGCGACGTTGCTTTGCTTTTGTCGCACAACACCTCAGTGCTCGGAAGAGCCGTCGGCCGCCACCCTCGTCGCGACTTGTGGAACCGAGGAGCGCCGGGCGAAAAGGCCCGCCAGGGGGCCGGCCTGGATGGCCGGCCGTTTCCGCCGAGCCATGGAAGGCGAGTCGGAAACCCCGCCCGGCGCGACGGGCGCGACGGGGCGCCAGCCATAGAACACGGCCGCGCAGCGGCACCCTTTCCCGAGCGACGGTGTAACCGGAGCGACGAGGGTGGCGGCCGACGGCTCTGCCCCACGCCGGCCCGCTGCCGCGGGATCGCCGACAGGGTCGGCTCCCACCGGGAGTGCAAAGAAAAAGCCCCGCATGTGCGGGGCTTTCGATGTCGCCTTGCCGGGCTGTTACGCGGTGGCGCGGATGCGTTCGACGATGGCGTCGCCGAAGGTGTCCGTGGTGCCGGTGCCGCCAACGTCCGGCGTGGTGCGGTCGCGGGCTTCCATCACGTCGCGGATGGCGCTGCGCAGGCGGGTGGCCTTGGCGACCATGTCGAGATGGTCGAGCATGTCGGCCGCCGCGAGCAGCAGGGCGCAGGGGTTGGCCTTCTTCTGGCCCGCGATGTCCGGCGCCGAACCGTGCACGGCTTCGAAGATCGCCGCGTCCTTGCCGATGTTGGCGCCCGGTGCGAGGCCGAGGCCGCCGACGAGACCGGCGCAGAGATCGGAAAGGATGTCGCCGAACAGGTTCGTGGTGACGATCACGTCGAACTGGTACGGATTCATCACCAGCTGCATGCAGGCGTTGTCCACGATCATCTCGTTGAACTCGATGTCCGGGTAATCCTTCGCCACCTCACGCGCCACCGTCAGGAACAGGCCCGACGAGGTCTTCATGATGTTGGCCTTGTGCACCGCCGTGACCTTCTTGCGACCCTTCTGGCGGGCCATCTCGAAGGCGTACTTGCAGATGCGCTGCATGCCGGGGCGGGTGTTGCGGATCATCGAGATGGCGACTTCGTTGTCACCTTCGCCCGTCTGGGTCTGGCCTTCGGCGAGGTAGGCGCCCTCGGTGTTTTCGCGCACGGTGATGATGTCGATGTTCTCGAAGCGCGCCTTCGTGCCCGGGAAGCTGATCGCCGGACGCACGTTCGCGTAGAGGTCGAACTTGCGGCGCAGGGTGACGTTGATCGAGGTGAAGCCGCCGCCGATCGGCGTGGTCAGCGGGCCCTTGAGGGCGACCTTGTGCTCGGCGATCTTGTCCAGCGTGGCCTGCGGCAGCAGGTCGCCGTGCTTTTCGAGCGCGACCACGCCCGCGTCCACGAAATCGTAGGCGAGGCCGCAGTCCAGGGCGTCGAGGACGCGGATGGTCGCGTCCATGATCTCGGGGCCGATGCCGTCGCCGGGGATCACGGCAATGGTCTTGCTCATGGGGGTAACTCCTGAAGGAAAGCGGACGCAGGGCGCGCGGTTGCCGCGCGCGGGGAGAAAAATCACCCAATTATCGGCGATCCGGCCCGCTTCCTTCAAGTTTGGCGCCCTTTGCGGGGCGCCCGTCATGCCTGTTCAGGCGGCGGAATGATCCGCGCAGGCAGCCGCATCGGCCGGCGCCTCGGTTTCCAGCGAGTCGAGGAAATCGACCGCGCGGCGCAGGTGCGGGATGACGATCGAGCCGCCCACCACGAGGCCCACGCTGAACACCTCGAAGAATTCGTCGCGGTTCACGCCCGCTTCCTTGCATTGCGCCACGTGATAACTGATGCAGTCGTCACAGCGCAGCACCATCGATGCCACCAGGCCGAGCATTTCCTTGGTCTTCACGTCCAGGGCGCCCTCGCGGTACGTCTGGGTGTCCAGGGCGAAGAACCGCCGCACCACCTGGTTGTCCTCCGACAGGATGCGTTCGTTCATCCGCTTGCGGAACGCGGTGAATTCCTCCACGCGATCGCCGGCCATCAGTGCGCCGCCTCGATGATCTCGGCCAACCTGCCGCTGCGGTCCGCCGCGGCGAGGTCGTCGAAGCCACCCACGTGGGTGCCGTTGATGAAGATCTGCGGCACGGTGCGACGGCCACCGCTCTTTTCCAGCATCGCGTCGCGCTGTGTGGGGTCGGTATCGATGCGAACCTCGTTCCAGGAAAGTCCCTTGGCCTTCAGAAGGTTCTTGGCGGCCACGCAATAGGGGCAGACGGCGGTGGAATAGATGGTGATGTCGGGGCTGGACATGGAGGGATTCTCCGAACCGGAATGGCCGCAAGATGGCGATCGGGAGCGAATTTTGCAAGGACGGGCGAACCTGGCCGCCACGGCGCGGTCGAAATCCATCCCACCGCCGCGACCGTGGACGGTGCCTGATCGTTAGGTGATGGTATCGTCGTTCGACCTATGCGCCCGTCCCTTTACCGCCTCTCCATCCTTGCCGCCACCGCCCTCGCGACCTTCGCCGCGGGCGCCCAGGACAACGTCCGCCTGCCCGACCTCGGCAGTTCGGCCAACGCCCTGATCAGCCCCCGCGAAGCCGACGAATACGGCGCGATGATGCTGCGCCAGATGCACGCGCTCGACCTGACCGTCGACGACGCCCTGGTCGACCAGTACATCAACGACCTGGGCTACCGTCTCGTCGCCTCCAGCGACCGGCCGAAGGACCACTTCTCGTTCTTCATCGTCAAGGACACCCAGATCAACGCCTTCGCCGCCCCGGGCGGATACATCGGCGTCAACGCCGGCCTGATCAACATCACCAGCAGCGAAAGCGAGCTGGCCGGCGTCATCGCCCACGAAATCGGCCACATCACCCAGAACCACCTCTACCGGGCCTTCGAGGACTCGAAGAAGAACGCCCCGCTGATGGCCCTGGTGCTGCTGGGCGCCATCGCCGCCGGTGCTGGCGGTGGCGCCGGCGACGCCGCGCCGGCGGTACTCATGGGCGGCCAGGGGCTGCTCATGCAGCGACAGATCAATTTCACCCGCAAGGACGAGATCGAGGCGGACCGGGTCGGCATCCAGACCCTCGCCAACGCGGGCTACGACCCCGAGGCCATGGCCGAGTTCTTCGGCCGCATGCAGGACACCTTGCGCGTGGGCGAAGGCGAGGAAGCCCTGCCCGCCCTGCTCCAGACCCACCCGGTGACACTGGCGCGCATCAGCGATGCCAAGGCCCGGGCCCGGGTGATCGAGGAGAAGCAGGCGAACAAGCCGCGCCTGTCCACGCTCGACAAGGCCACCTGGGAAAAGAGCACGGCACCGGTCCTCTTCGTGAAGGACCCGACCGCCCTGGTCAACGCCACGGGCAAGGTCGTTCCGGAAAGCGCCAGCGATACCTACGCGTTGATGCGGGAACGCGTACGGGTACTCTCCGGCGATGCCCAGCGCCTTTCCTCCTATTACGCCACGAACCTGAAGCGCAAGGATTTCGACACCGCCGCCAACCGCTACGGCTATGCACTGACCCTGCTCCGCACCGGGCATGGTGCGCAGGCGGTGGACCAGCTCCAGCCCTTGTTGGCCGACCAGCCCGGGAATGTCATCCTTCGCCTGGCCATGGCCGACGCCTATGAAAACGCCGGCCGCCACGGCGACGCCATGGCGATCTACAAGGCCCTGCACGACAACTCGCCGCGCAACCGCGCCGTGGCCCTGGGCTATGCACGGGCCCTGGCCGACAGCGGCCGTGCCGACGACGCCCGCGCGGCCTCGGCCATGTTGCGGCCGATGCTCGACGACAGCGACGATCCGGAGATCTTCCGCACCTTCGCCCGCGCCAGCGAGCGCTCCGGCGATACGATCCGCGCCGCCGAGGCCTATGCCGACAGCGCCTACCTCTCCGGGCGCCCGTTCGACGCCATGGAACAGCTGCGCCGCCTGCTCAAGCGCGACGACCTGGACTATTACCAGCGTTCGCGGATCCAGGCCCGGATCAGCGACCTCACGCCCCTCCTCCTGGAGCTGCGCAAGCGCCGGATCACCACCGACGACAACCCCGACGGGCGCAGCCAGTAACCCGATTGTTACGATTGTCATTGCCGTGTAACACGGCACGGCTGCAATATGACCGTCACAGCCAACGAGCGGTCCCAGCGTGCATAAACGCATCCTTATCGTGGAAGACGAAGCTTCGATTCGCGACATGGTCGCCTTCGCGCTTCGCAAGGCGGGTATGGACGCGGCTCACGCCGCGGACGCCCGCGCCGCCCAGATGGCCATTTCCGAGCGTGTTCCGGACCTCATCCTGCTCGACTGGATGCTGCCCGGCACGAGCGGGCTGGAGCTGGCCCGCCGCCTGCGCCGCGAGGAACTCTCGCGGGAAATCCCCATCATCATGCTCACCGCCCGCGGTGAGGAAATGGATCGCGTGAACGGCCTGGAGGCCGGTGTCGACGACTATGTCATCAAGCCCTTTTCCACCCGCGAACTGATCGCCCGGATCAAGGCGGTGCTCCGCCGCAGCCAGGGCGACGATGGTTCCGGCGTGGTCGAACTGGGTGGCTTGCGCATCGACGGCCCGGCGCACCGGGTGTTCGCGGGTGAGGACGCGGTGCCTATCGGCCCCACGGAATACCGCCTGCTGTTCTTCTTCATGACCCATCCCGAGCGGGTGTACTCGCGCGCCCAGCTGCTCGACCACGTGTGGGGCGGCAGCGTCTACGTCGAGGAACGCACGGTGGACGTGCACATCCGCCGCCTGCGCAAGACCCTCGAACCGTGGAAGCTCGACGACATGGTCCAGACGGTTCGTGGCGCGGGTTACCGGTTCTCGTCGAATACCTAGGTTTTCGCGGGCCAGCCGCGCTATGGTGCGTTCCACCAGACCGTCATCGGCTCGACGCATGCCCGTTCGTTTCGTTTCCAGTTGGCGACTGCCCGTCACGTGTGCCGCCCTGCTCGTCGCGGGCGGCGCCGCGGGCGCGTTCGCGGGTGCCGCGCCGATCGGCGTGACCGTGGTCGCGCTGGCGGAAATCGTCGTACTGCTGTCGCTGTTCCGTCACAAGCCGGGGCCAATGTTGCAATCGTCCGCCACGCGCCCCCCTGAGTATGACCGTCTGATGACCCGCACCCGCCGTATCGCATCCCGCCTGCGCGACCTGCGCAGCGCGGCTGGAACGCTGCCCGACGCGGTGGTCCTGCTGGACCACTCGTTGCACGTTCGCTGGTTCAACCACGCGGCGGAGGAACTGCTCGGCCTGAAGCGCCCGCGCGACCGCGGCCGGTCGATCGCCGAACTGCTGCGCAACAGCGAACTGGCGGACTGGCTCACGGACGGTGCGCGGGAACCGCTGAACGACGTCACCTCGCCAGGCCATCCCAACCGCCACGTGACCGCCACCCTGCTGCCTTTCGGCAGCCGCCAGCGGCTGCTCCTGGCACGCGACACCAGCCATCTCACCCGGCTGGAACAGATTCGCCGCGACTTCGTCGCCAACGTCTCGCACGAATTGCGCACGCCGCTGACCGTGATCCACGGCTACCTCGAATTGCTCGACCCGGAAGACGTACCGGAACTCGCGCCCGTGCTGGACGAGATGCGCGCGCAGTCCAAGCGCATGGGCCAGATCGTGGAAGACCTGCTCACCCTTTCGCGCCTGGAAACCCAGGATCACGTGGCGGACGAGCACGTGCAGATGGCGCCCCTGCTGGCCAGCCTGCGCAAGGAAGCCGAGGCGCTCAGCCAGGGCAGGCATACGGTATCGCTCGATATCGCCACGTCTTACGACCTGCTCGGCTCGCCGAAGGACCTGCACAGCGCCTTCTCCAACCTGGTGAGCAACGCCGTGCGCTATACGCCGACCGGTGGCCGCATCGCCATCCGCTGGGCCGAGGCCGAGGGCGGCGCCAGGTTCTCGGTGCAGGATTCCGGGTTCGGCATCCCCGCCGCCCATATCGCCCGGCTCACGGAACGCTTTTATCGCGTGTCGTCCAGCCGCTCGCGCGATTCGGGCGGTACCGGCCTGGGCCTGTCGATCGTGAAGCACGTGCTGAACCTGCACCAGGCGCGCCTCTCGATCGAAAGCGAGCCCGGCAAGGGTTCCACCTTCGCCTGCGTTTTCGGCAGCGACCGCCTCCTCGACGGAGCGCGGCTGCAGGAAGCGGCCGGGTCGCACCCTTGAGCCATGCCCGTGAACGCGCCCGGGGCTTGCTGCGTTGCCGCTTTCCGGCATGATCGACGATGAGCCAACATCGGCTGTCGTGAAAAGACCAGCGGAACGAATGAGCGAGCCTGTCGACCTCGGCGCCCCCGAGCTGTACATCAACCGCGAACTGGCGGCACTGGAATTCAATTTCCGCGTGCTCGCTCAGGCCCGCGACCCGGACGTGCCCGCGCTGGAGCGGTTGCGCTACCTGACCATCGTCAGCAACAACCTCGACGAGTACTTCGAGGTGCGCGTGGCGGTGCTCAAGCACAAGCACGCGCTCGGCGCGGCGATTCCGGGAGCGGACGGACTATCGTCCAGCGAGATCCTCACGCGCATCCGTGAGCGCACGTTGGAGCTGGTCACCGAGTTGTATGGCACCTGGCGTGACGAACTGCTGCCGGCGCTGGCCGCCGAAGGCATCCGCTTCCTCACCCGCGACGACTGGAGCGACAAGCAGCGCCGCTGGCTGCTGGGCTATTTCCAGAACGAAATCATGCCCGTGCTGTCGCCGCTGGGGCTCGACCCCGCGCACCCGTTCCCACGCATCCTCAACAAGACGCTCAACCTCGCCGTGGTGCTCAAGGGTCGCGACGCCTTCGGCCGCGAAGGCCATATGGCCCTCGTGCGCGCGCCGCGCTCCCTGCCCCGGATCATCCACCTGCCCTCCGAGGTCTCGGACGGCGACGGGGATTTCGTCTTCCTGGCGGAAGTACTGCAAGCCTTCGCCGACGAGATCTTCCCGGGATTCCAGGTCTGTTCCTCGTACCAGTTCCGTGTCACCCGCAACAGCGAACTGGTGGTCGAGGAAGCCGAGGTGGAGAACCTCGCCCGCGCGCTGAGCGAGGAACTCGCCGGCCGTGGCTATGCGCGTCCGGTGCGCCTCGAAGTGGGCGCCGATTGCCCGCGCGCCATCACCGAAATGCTGATCGCCAACTTCCAGCTAGAGGAAGCCGACGTCTATCGGTGCGACGGGCCGGTCAACATCATTCGTGCCGGCCTGATCTACGACCAGGTCGACCGCCCCGAGCTGAAGTTCCCCCGTTTCACGCCGCGCCTCTCCCCCGCCTTCGAGAAGGGGGTGAACGAGTTCGACGTGCTCGGCACGCGCGACGTGCTGCTGCACCACCCGTATGAATCGTTCGCCTCGGTGGTCGAATTGCTGCGCCGGGCCGCGCAGGACCCCGGCGTGCTGGCGATCAAGCAGACGCTCTATCGCGCGGGCAAGGACTCGCCCCTGGTCGACCTCCTGGTGGAGGCGGCGCGCAACGGCAAGGACGTCACCGTGGTGATCGAGTTGCGCGCCCGCTTCGACGAAGAGGCCAACATCGGACTGGCCAACCGCCTGCAGGAAGCCGGCGTGCAGGTGGTCTACGGCGTGGTCGGCTACAAGACGCACGCGAAGATGCTGCTGATCGTGCGCCGCGAGGGCGGCGGCGTATTGCGCCGCTATGTCCACCTGTCCACCGGCAACTATCACCAGGGCAACAGCCGCGGCTATACGGACATCGGCCTCATGACCGCCGACCCGGAAATCGGCGAGGACATCCACAAGGTCTTCCAGCAGCTGTCGGGTCTCGGCCCGATGATCCAGCTCAAGCGCCTGTTGCACTCCCCTTTCACCTTGTACAGCAGCGTGATGGGCAAGATCGAACGCGAGATCGAGCATGCGCGCGACGGCCGGCCCGGCCGCATCGTCGCCAAGCTCAACGCGCTGAACGAAGCGCACGTGGTCGAGGCCTTGTACCGCGCGTCGATGGCCGGCGTGCAGATCGATCTCATCATCCGCGGCGCGTGCACGCTGCGGCCGGGCATCCCCGGCATCTCCGAGAACATCCGCGTGCGCTCGATCATCGGCCGCTTCCTCGAACACAGCCGCGTCTACTGGTTCGGCAACGACGGCGCGCCGGAACTGTATTGCGCCAGCGCCGACTGGATGGAGCGCAACCTCATGCGCCGCATCGAGGTCGGCGTGCCCATCCTCGAGCCGACGCTGGCGCGCCGCGTGTACGACGAGACACTGGCCAATTACCTGCGCGACAACACGCAGGCGTGGTTGCTGGGCAAGGACGGGCGCTACACGCGCAGCCATCCCGCCAAGGGCGAGGCGCCCTACAGCGCCCAGCAGGCGCTGCTCGCGGCCTATAGCGGGTGAAACGGCGCATCCTCCTCCTGTCGGTATCCGCGGGCGCGGGCCATGTGCGCGCCGCCGAAGCGCTCGAGGCGACGGTGGCCACGCTGGCGGCGGAGGGACAGGCGATCGAGGCGAAACACCTCGACGTCATGGACTATGTACCCTCGAGTTTCCGGCGCATCTACGCGGATTTCTACCTGCGCCTGATCACGCGGCACCCACAACTGTGGGGCATGCTCTATCGCATCACCGACGACACACGGCCCGAGGCGGTGACCCAGCGCATGCGCCGCACGATCGAGCGGCTGCATACGCGCCGCCTGCGTGCGGCGATCGCGCAGTTCGCCCCGGACGCGATCGTCTGCACGCATTTCCTGCCCGCCGAAATGTTGATGCGGCAGATCCGCAAGGGCCGCATCACGGTGCCCGTATGGCTGCAGGTCACCGACTTCGACCTGCACCGCATGTGGGTGATCCCGGAGATGACCGGCTATTTCGCCGCCAGCCCGGAGATCGCGCAACGCATGCGTGCGGTCGGACTGCCCGCGTCGCGCGTGCATACCACGGGCATCCCGGTGATGCCGGCGTTCGCGGAGCCGCAGGATCGCCGCGCCCTTGCCGGAGCGTTCGGCATGGACCCCGACCGTCCCGCTTACCTGGTGATGGGCGGTGGCGCGGGCGTCGGTGCGCTGGACGAGCTGGCCGACACGCTGCTCTCCAGTGGCGGGGACTTCCAGCTGGTGGTCCTCGCGGGGCGCAACGCCGCGATGCTGGAACGCCTGCGTGCGCTCGCGGCCACGCGGCACGCCGGACGCCTGTTTCCGCACGGATTCACCCGCCATGTCGAACGCCTGATGGCCTGCTGCGACCTCGCCATCACCAAGCCCGGCGGCCTCACCACGTCCGAATGCCTGGCCATGGGCCTGCCGATGATCGTCAACGCACCGATTCCCGGACAGGAAGAACGCAATGCGGATTACCTGCTCGAAATGGGCGCGGCATGGAAAGCGATCGATGCCGTGGCCCTGGCCTGGCGGATCGGTGAACTCCAAGCCGATCCCCCGCGTCTCGCCGCCATGGCCGCCAACGCGCGCGCGATCGGCCGCCCGCACGCGGCTCGCGAGGTGATCGACACCGTGCTCGCCGACCTGGACGGTACATGAGTCATTCGCCGCGTCGCCGGGTCACTGCCGTGATATCGACCGCCCTCTTCACCTTGCTGCTCGCCTTCATGTTCGCCCACGTGGAGATCGAGATCGAAGGCCCCAACGGCTGGGCCACCAGCCTGCCGACCTGGCGCGTCGATCACCACTGGCTGCTCGACCTGCTCTGGGGCGGGCGGCCCATGACCGGCTACCACGCCTGGGTCTTTCCTTTCATCGCCTTGTTTTTCCATTTTCCGATGGTGTTTCGTGGCTTCTGGAGCTGGCGGGCACAAGTTCGCGCGATCGCCTGCGTGATGCTGTTCTGGGTCGCGGAGGACGGCCTGTGGTTCGTGCTGAACCCGGCGTTCGGCGTGGAGCGCTTCAATCCGGTCGACGTGCCCTGGCATCGTCATTGGTGGGGGCCGGCACCCAGCGACTACTGGGTGTTCGGTTTCCTCTGCATCGTGTTGTTCGTTCTCTCGGCGCTGCCGAAGCCGCCGCGGCGGCCAGAAGCAGGCACCCGGAGCCATTCCTCGTGACCTCTCCACCCGCGCACACACGATTCATGTGCTTGCACGCAAGACCCGGCACCATGCCAGAATCCACCGACACGCCGCTGCGGACATTCCACCTTGGCATCGACAGGTAAATCGCAGATCAACGAAGGCGAGTTGCTCGCCGCCGTCGACCTCGGCTCCAACAGCTTCCATATGGTCGTCGCCCGCTACGAACACGGCGAACCCCGCGTGATCGACCGCCTGCGTGATTCCGTGCGCATGGCCGTGGGCCTGCGCGCCGACGGCACGCTGGATGCCAACCATCGCGCCGCCGCGCTCGCCAGCCTCGCACGTTTCGGCCAGCGCATCGCCGGCATTCCCGCCCTGCACGTGCGCGCCGTGGCGACCAATACCGTGCGCCGGCTGGCTTCGCCACATGCCTTCCTCTCCGCGGCCGAGGCGGCGTTGGGCCATCCGGTGGAAATCGTCTCCGGGCGCGAGGAGGGCCGCCTGATCTTCCTGGGCGCGGCGCACGACCTGCCCGCCTCGCGCGATCATCGCCTGGTGATCGACATCGGCGGCGGCAGCACCGAATTCATCGTCGGCCGTGGCACCTCGCCCCTCCTCACCGAGAGCGTGCAGGTGGGTTGCATCGCCTCGACGCTGCGCTTCTTCCCCGGTGGAAAGATCACCCGCAAGCGCTGGTTGCGGGCACGCCGCGAGATAGGCGTGCTGCTCCAGCAATTTTCCGAGGATTACCGCGAAGCCGGCTGGGCCGATGCCTATGGCTCGTCGGGCACCGCGAAAGCCATCGGCTCGGTGGTCCGGGCCATGAAATTGTCCGACGACGGCATCACGCCGGAATCGCTCGCGGCGGTCCGCGAAGCACTCATCGAGCAGGGGTCCTCCGCCACGCTGAAGCTGCCAGGCCTTGCCGACGACCGTGCCGAGGTGTTCGCGGGCGGCGTGGCGATCTTCGAGGCCGCGTTCGACGCCCTCGGCATCGATCGCCTGCGCGTTTCCGAGAGTTCCATGCGCGAGGGCCTTCTCTGGGACCTGATCGGCCGCTCCGCCGGCACCGATCCGCGCATGGCCAGCATCGATTCGCTGGCCAGCCGCTACGGCGTCGACCGGGCCCAGGCCCGCCGCGTGGAGACCACGGCGCTGGCCTTGTTCGACCAGTTGGCCAAGGCCTGGAAGCTCGACGACGATGCGCGCGAATGGCTTTCCTGGGCCTCGCGCGTACACGAACTCGGCCTCGCCATCGCGCATAGCCAGCACCAGCGCCATGGCGCGTACATCCTGCGCAACGCCGACATGGCGGGTTTTTCCCGGCAAGAGCAGCAACTGCTCGCGGCCATCGTCGAGTGCCACCGGCGCAAGCCCGAGAAATCGGTCATCTCCGCCTTACCCGTGCGCTATCGCATGCTGGCCCGCCATATCACGGCGATCCTGCGCCTGGGCGTGCTGTTTCGTCGTGCGCGCCGGGCCGAGGCACTGCCGCGCATCCGTGCCGTGGCCACGCGCCAGCGTCTCCGCCTGGCCCTTCCCGCGGACTGGCTCGACCAGCATCCGCTGACCGAGGCCGACCTTGAGCAGGAACGCGAGCCGCTGGCCGAGCTGGGCCTCGAACTGGAGATCGTGACCGAATGACCGCGATCCGCCCGGCAAAGGGGGGTATCATGCCGGGAATGTTCCACCGTCACGACCGGTCACCCATGCTCAAAGCCGTATTCGCCAGCGTCCTTCTCGCCCTGCCCGTCCTCGCATTCGCGCAGACGACCAAGCCGGCGGCACCGGCGCCCGGCCCCGCCGAGCATCCCCGCGTGACGATGCACACCACCCAGGGCGACTTCACCCTGGAGCTGTTCCCGGAAAAAGCGCCAAAGAGCGTCGCCAATTTTCTGCAATACGTGCGCGACGGCTTCTACGACGGCACGGTGTTCCACCGCGTGGTCAATGGCTACATGGTCCAGGGCGGCCTCTACAGTCGCGACCTGACGCAGCGGCGCACGCGCGCGGCGATCCCCAGCGAGGCGGACAACGGGCTCTCGAACCTGCGCGGCACCGTCGCGGTGGCGCGCGGAACCGACCCGAACTCGGGCACGGCGCAGTTCTTCGTCAACCTCGTCGACAACCGCCGGCTCGACTACGTGAGCAACCAGAGCGGCCTCACCTGGGGTTTCGCCGTGTTCGGCAAGGTCGTCACCGGCATGGACACGATCGACAAGATCGCCGCCTTGCCCACGCGCGCGCAGGGTCCGTTCGTCGGCGACGTGCCGAATCCGCTGGTCGTCATCGAGTCGGCCAGCGTGGTCGGTGAGGAGAAGGCGGCACCGGCTCCCTCTTCCTCCGCCACGGCCCCCGCCAGCGCACCAGCGAAGCCCGCGACCGCGCCGGCCACGCCCAAGAAGGGCGAGAAGAAAAACCCGACGCCGAAGGCCGCATGAGCACGCTGTTCATCGCCGACCTGCACCTCGACGAGGCGCGGCCCGATATCACGCTGTTGTTCGAACAGTTCCTCGCTTCGGACGAAGCGCGCTCGGCAAACGCCTTCTACATTCTCGGCGACCTCGTCGAAGCGTGGATCGGCGACGACGACGATGCGCAACTGCCGGCACGGATCGCCCAGGCGACGCGCGGCCTGAGCGATGCCGGTGTTCCCGTCTACTTCATGGTCGGCAACCGCGATTTCCTGCTCGGCCCCGCATTCGCCGAACGCGCGGGCATGACCCTGCTCGACGACGGCACCGTGCACGACATCGAAGGCGTGCCCACCCTGCTGATGCACGGTGACGTGCTCTGTACCGACGACGTCGAATACCAGGCCGTTCGCGCCCAGGTCCGCACGGACGCCTGGAAGGCCCAGGTCCTCTCGATGCCCCTGGAGGCCCGCCGCGCCTTCGCCGCGCAGGCACGCAGCGACAGCAAATCGCGCACCGGCCGCATCGACGAGACGATCATGGACGTGAACCAGGGCGCGGTCGAAGACGCCATGCGCCGCGCGGGGGTCCGTCGCCTCGTGCATGGGCACACGCACCGCCCCGCCATCCACGATTTCGAATTCGACGGCGCGCCTGCGCAACGAATCGTGTTGGGCGACTGGTACGACCACGGCTCGGTCTTGTCGATCGACAACACATCCATCGACCTGCGCGGCCTGTCGCTCACCTGACAACAGTGGGACCCATGATGATGGGAGCCAAGCTCTGTGTGGGAGCCGGCTCCGCCGGCGATGGGTGCTTGCCACAACCTGGCCCGCTGCCGCGGGATCGCCGACAAGGTCGGCTCCCACCGGGCGAATTCATGCGGCACGGCAGGCTCAGCCCAGGGTGCCCAACCAGGCCAACTCGCTCTCCGAAAACCCCGCCTCGCGGCGCGCGTCCAGGTTGAACGGCCCTCGCAGCGAACCATTCATGTAATCGGCGAGCAGCTGCGCGAAGGTGGCCTCGGGCTCGATCCCGTCGCGCTCGCAGCACCAGTGGAACCATCGCGTTCCCGCCGCCACGTGGGCCACTTCCTCGCGCAGGATCACCTCGAGGATCGCGACGGTGCGCTCGTCGCCCTGGCGACGCAGCCGCTCCATCATGCCGGGGGTGACATCCAGTCCGCGCGCTTCCAGCACCCGGGGCACGAGGGCCATGCGTGCCGTATCGCTGTGCGCGGTCTTCTCCGCCATTTCCCATAGGCCGTTATGCGCGTCGAAGTCGCCGTAGGCATGGCCGAGTTCGGCAAGGCGGGCGGACAGCATCGTGAAATGGCGTGCCTCGTCGTTGGCGCACGAGGCCCAGTCCCGGTAATACGCCAACGGCTTCCCGCGGAAACGGTAGACCGCGTCCCAGGCCAGGTCGATGGCGTTGAATTCGATGTGCGCGATGGCATGCACGAGCGCGGCGCGGCCTTCCGCCGTACCCAGGCCACGCTGTGCCACCTCACGGGAAGGGACCAGGCGAGGACGTTCGGGACGGCCCGGAAGGGCGATGGGACGCGCCGGCGGCGATGACGGATCCGGCGCCAGCTCGCCCGCCTGCAAGGCCGCCCAGGCCTCGAAGCTGAGCCGGACCTTCTCGGTCGGATCGGCGGCATCGAGGCAACGTCGGGCGGCGGCGTGCAGATCGTTCATGGATCGCTGGCGGCGCGATTCGTCATCCGCGCCGCCCGGTGCTCAGGCACTGCGGCGCTCGTTCTTGGCCGCGTCGGAGCGCAGTGCTTCCTGCTGCTCGAGGAAGCCGGCCTCGACACCCGTGACGTACTCGCCGGAGAAGCACGAGGTGTCGAAATGGGTGAGCGCTTCGTTGCCGTCGGCGACGGCCCAGACGAGGTCGTCGAGGTCCTGGTAGATCAACCAGTCCGCACCGAGCGCCTTCTCCACCTCTTCCACGGTACGCCCGGCCGCGACCAGTTCGGAGGCGGCGGGCATGTCGATGCCGTAGATATTCGGATAACGCACCGGCGGCGCGGCCGAGGCGAAGTACACATTCTTCGCACCGGCGTCGCGGGCCATCTGGATGATCTGGCGCGACGTGGTGCCACGAACGATGGAGTCATCCACCAGCAGGACGTTCTTCTTGCGGAATTCGAGGTCGATGGCATTGAGCTTGCGGCGCACCGATTTCACCCGTTCGCCCTGCCCCGGCATGATGAAGGTACGGCCGATATAGCGGTTCTTCACCAGCCCCTCGCGCATGGGCACGCCCAGGGCCTGCGCCAGCGAGCTTGCCGCCGTGCGCGAGGTATCGGGAATGGGAATGACCGCGTCGATGCCATGGTCGGGACCGCGTTCGCGGAGGATCTTCTCGGCCAGCTTCTCGCCCATGCGCAGGCGCGCCTTGTACACCGAGACATCTTCGATCATCGAATCGGGACGCGCGAGATAGACGTACTCGAAGATGCACGGCGCGTGGACGGCGCCTTCCGCGCAATGTCGCGCGTGTAGCTCGCCACCGTCGGTGACGATCACCGCTTCACCCGGCGCGATATCGCGCAGGCGCTTGAAACCGAGCACGTCGAGGGCCACCGATTCGGAGGCGATCGCATATTCGCGGCCTTCCGGCGTGACGCGCTCGCCGAGCACGAGCGGACGAATGCCATTGGGGTCGCGGAAGGCGATCAGGCCATAACCGAGCACCAGCGCGATGCAGGCATAACCGCCACGGGCACGCGCATGCACGCGCGAGATCGCCTTGAAGACGTGCTCCGGCGTGAGGTCGCCGCGATCGTCCACCTGCAGTTCGTGCGCGAGCACGTTGAGCAGCACCTCGGAATCGGAATCGGTGTCGATGTGCCGGCGGTCGTCCTCGAACATCTCCTTGCGCAGGGTCTCGGTGTTCACGAGGTTGCCGTTGTGCGCGAAGGCGATGCCATACGGCGAGTTGACGTAGAACGGCTGCGCCTCCTCGGTACCTTCGGAGCCTGCCGTGGGATAGCGGCAATGACCGATGCCGATGCGTCCGCGCAGCTTGCTGACGCCCGCGGAATTGAAGACGTCGCGAACCAGGCCGTTGCCCTTGTGCAGGCGCAAGCGCGCGCCATCCACCGTGGCGATGCCGGCGGCATCCTGCCCGCGATGTTGCAGGACGGTCAGGCCGTCATACAGGGCCGATGCCACTTCCGTGGTACCGACGATGCCGATGATTCCGCACATGGGTGTTGCCTTCTACGAAGAGGCCGCCGTGGTCGCGGCGGCAGGGTGAGCATTCGAATCTTTCGGAGGCTGCGCGGGGATCGTCAGGTCGCGCAGTTTCATCAATTCTTCCCGGCTGGGCAGTTTCACGTCCGGCATCTTCATGTTCTGCAGCGCCGCCGGCGGGTGCATGTATTCGCGCACGTTCGCAGGCACCTGCTGGCCAAGCCATGCGGCCGGCGCGGCGAACTGCGGCAGCATCGCGGATTCACGCCACATCGGTTCGTTCGGCAACGGCGTGAAGCCCAGCAGGAACACCACGCCGCTCACGATAAGTACGCCGCGCGCCAGACCGAAGATCATCCCGAGCAGACGGTCCATGCCACCCAGCCCGGTTCCCGAGACCAGGCGCGAAATCAGGAACCGGAACACGGCACCGACCAGCAACACCGAGATGAAGCACAGGCCGTAGCCGATGGCGATCCGCGCCGACGGCAGCGATACGCTGCTCTCGAAGTAACGCGCGACCACCGGCCCGAACAACCACGCGATCCAGAACGCGGCCACCCAGATCACCAGTGAAAGCACTTCGGAGATGAGGCCGCGGGCGAGGCCGATCAAGACCGAAATGAACAGTACGGCAAGGATGACGTAGTCGGCCCAATTCACGTGACGCTCCTCGAATTCACGATGGGAGTCGGTCCGGCCCGTCAGGGCGCCGGGACGACGACCCCATCGAGGCCCACCTTGGCCTTGATCTGGTCCTTCAGGCGCACCGCGTCGTCACGCTGCGTCTGCGGCCCCGCGCGGACACGCCACAACTTGGCGCCGCCGCTGGAGGCGATGCTATCCACATAGCCCGGGATGCCCGCGCCGCGCAGCTTGTCGCGCAGGCGCGTGGCTTCGGTCTCGCTGCTGACCGCGGCGACCTGGACGGCGAATCCCCCCGCGCGCGGCGCGGCGGCGGGCACGCTGGGCGTGGCCGCGGCGGGCGCCGGCGTGGCGGCGGCCGGCCGCGGCGGTGCCGGGGTATCGGCGGTCTGCGTCTCGGCCCTGGTCGACAGGCTGGCCGGGGCGCCGGGCACCGCGGCGACGATCTTCAGGCGGGCGGTCTCGGCGGCGGCGCGCGATTCGAACGGCCCGGCGGTGACGCGGGTGAGCGACTTGCCGGCCTGCGTGGTCGAGGCGGTGCTCACCGGATAGCCCAACGCCTTCACCTTCTGCACGAGGGCGTCGGCCTTGGAGCGGTCCGCGTAGGCACTGAGGTTGATGCTGTAGCTGCCCCGAGCGGCGGTGCCCGGCGGCAGCGCCGGTGCCGCGGCCGGCGTGGACGGCGGTGCCGAGACGACGGGCGTGGTGGCAGGCTTGGCTGCCGGCTTCACCGGGGTCGCCGCCGGCTTGCTGGCGGCAGGCGCATTGGCGAAATCTTCCGGCAGGGCGTCGGCCGGCTTGCGCGAGGCGATGTCCACCGAGGCGAGGCGGCCGCCGCCGCCCGGGGTGACGTTCGCGGCAGGCGCCGAAACGGCGGGCGCGGGCTGCTGTGGTGCCGCACCGGCGGGCGCGCCCGCCGCCTGCGGGCCATTCGCCGTCGCCGGCGAACCGTTCGGGGCCACGTCGAGCGTGCGCGTCTGCAGTTCGCGGTCCGGTGCCGGCGGAATCGCCAGGCTGACGGTCTGGTCGGCGTCGGACTTGGGCGGCGTGCTTGAGAACAACATCGGCAGGAACAGGACCGCCAGGGCGATCAGGACGGCGGCACCCAGCATGCGTGTTTTCAAGGAAGGCTCCATACGACCGGTGCAAAGCGAATCGCGGCGATTATAACCGGCAATGGACCTGCCCCGACGCCTTGGCCGTGCCGGCGTTCACGTGGCCGTGGACAAGGCGGCGCCTGCGACGAAGAAGGAGCCGAAAAGCAGCACGGTGTCCTCGTCGCCAGCGGCGTCGCGCGCGGCCGCCCAGGCCCGGGCGACGTCCGGAAACGCCTGTGCGACAGCACCCGGGAGCACGGCGGCGAGGGTGGCCGCGATCGCATCGGCAGGCAAGCCGCGCGGCGTATCGCGCTCCAGGCCCGCCAGGAACCACCCATCGACCCGACGCCCCAGGGCCTCGACGACACCCGCCACGTCCTTGTCCGCGAGGGCGCCGTATACGGCGAAGACACGGCCTGCCGAAGGTTCGGCGTCAAGCCATGCCGCCAAGGCACGCGCCGCCTGCGGGTTGTGCCCGACATCCACGAGGGTGCGCGGGCGCTCGGCGATCCGCTGGAGGCGACCAGCCACATGCACGTGTTCGAGGGCATGCCGGATGGCTTCGGACGAGACATCCACCCGGGAGCCGAGGGCGTGGATGGCGGCGATGGCCGTCGCCGCGTTGGCGACCTGCACCGGGGCATCGAGGGCCGGCCGGAGCAGGTCCAGCGCCGTGCCGTCCCGGTGGGTCCAACGCCAATCCGTGGTAGCCGCCCTTGTGGTGACGGTGAAGGCCTCGCCGGCGCGGACGACATGGGCGCCGATGTCGCGCAGGGCTTGCAGCAGGCCGGCCGGGGGCGCCGGGTCACCGACGATGGCGGGCCGGCCCGCACGGGCGATGCCCGCCTTCTCTCGACCGATGCTGTCGCGGTCGCCGCCGAGCCAGTCCTGGTGATCGAGGTCGACCGTGGTGATGACCGCGACATCGGCATCGACGATGTTCACCGCATCGAGCCGGCCACCCAGTCCCACCTCGAGGATCGCCACGTCGAGCGACGCGCGCGCCATCAGGTCGATGGCGGCCAACGTGCCGAATTCGAAGTAGGTCTGCGGGATGTCGCCGCGCGCCGCCTCGATCCTTTCGAACGAAGCGACCAACGCGTCGTCACCGGCATCCTCGCCATCGATCCGGATACGCTCGTTGTATCGAAGGAGGTGCGGCGAGGTGTAACACCCCGTGCGGTAGCCCGCCGCGCGCAGCATGCCCTCCAGCAAGGCCACCGTGGACCCCTTGCCGTTGGTACCGCCGATGGTGATCACGATGGGTGCCGGACGCGGCGCGCCCATCGCCTCCCAAACCGCGCGCACGCGCTCCAGGCCCAGCGCGATGTCGCGCGGATGCGTGCGCTCCTGGTAAGCGAGCCACTCGGCCAGCGTGCGCGTCATGCGGATTCCCGGTCCAGTTCACGCATCCAGAAATCGAGCGTGTGCGGCGTGGCGGTGTCGGTGCCGACCTCCTTCCACGACAAGGTGCAACTCAGGTCGATCGCCGGCTTGTAGCCCCGCCCGAGCCAGAACGCGTCGTTCCGATGGTAGGTCGCCGGCTTGCGTGGATCGCCGGGCTCCCGCCGCACCGAGCAGAAGGCCGTCCAGCGGAAGGCCCCGGCGTCGCGCGCGTGCGCTTCCCGTGCATCGAAGAAGACATGCCCGATGCCGCGTCCACGCCACGGCGTGAGCAGCACCGATTCGCCGAAATAGAACACGTCGTCCGGTGCTATCCCGTGCTCTTCGAAGGGCCTGCGGAAGGTCTCGCCTTCGTCGGCAAGGGGCATGCCGGTGGAAGCACCCACCGCGCGTCCCGCATCGTCGCGCGCGACGACACACACGCTGCGCGGCGACGCGGCATACGCGGCCAGGTAGTCCCGTTCGTAGGAGCGGTCGCCGTCGTAGAGGTAAGGCCAGTCGCGAAACACCGCCTGGCGCAGTCCGGACAATTCCTCGGCCACGGGCAGGATGTCCTTGCCCACGTAAGTGCGTACGTCGATCCCTGGAATGTGGCGCATGCGGAAAGCCCAACGAAAGAGGCGTGCAGCTTAATCGCAGTGTCGACCGCGCGCACCTGCACGGTCTTGCGAAGGTAGCCAGCATGTTCGCGGGATGGTCCCATCTTGTCGACTGGACGAGTGCCCATGCCATCGTCCCGTTCCTCGCCCTGCTCCACCTGTCCGGCCTGGCCGGCGATCCGCGTGAAATCGCGGGGGCGATCCTCATCTCGATCCTCCAGGTGGCGATCATCGCCTTGGTGTTCCGCCCGCTCGAATCGGTGATCCCCGCCGAGACGTGGGCGGACCGCAGGCTCACGCGCGTGGATTGGCAATACACTCTGATGATGCTGCTCGGGATCTTCCCGATGTTCAGCTACCTGGTCCTGACGCCGATAGGCAACGCCTTCGGTGGGACCGGCGCGGAAGGCAACGACGATTCACCGTTGGGCATCGTGCACTGGGTGCCTGCATTGAACAGCCATCCGCTTGCGCTGTTCCTGGTCTACTACGTCATCTACGACCTGGTCTATTACTGGATGCACCGCCTGCAACACGCGCTGCCGTGGTGGTGGGCGCTGCACAGCATGCATCACAGCACGCGACAGATGAGTTGCTGGACCAACGACCGTGGCAGCCTCGTCGACGGCTTCCTGCAATCGATGGTGTTGGCGGGCGTCGGCCTGTTGATCGGCGTCGCGCCCACGGAATTCGCGTGGTTGATGCTGTTGGGAGAACTGGTACAGAACTTTTCGCACGCGAACGTGCGTATACGCTTCGGGCCGGTCCTCGATCGCCTGTTCGTTTCGCCGGTGTTCCACCGTCTTCATCACATGCTGATGGACCCGGATCGCCCCACGCTGCACAACTGCAACTTCGGCCAGGTCTTCTCGATCTGGGATTCCCTGTTCGGTACCGCTCTGCATGGTGAGCCGATCCGGCCGACGGGCGTGGGCGATCCCATGGTGGATGCGGACAACGAGAAAGGGCTGACGGGCCTGCATTGGGCGGCGTTTCGCCGCTTCTGGGGCGCGGTCACGTGCAAGGCGGGCTGGCGGCTGGGCGAGGTCGCCTTCGGCACGGATTACCGGCCGGTGTCGGTGAAGGAGATCGACCTTCATGCGTTGGAGGATGGGCGGCTTGGCGAGCACCCATCGCCGAGCAGAAGCGGCGCCTAAGCTGACGTTTTCGTTCTCCGCGCGCTCCTGATTTCGTTCGATATCGGGCTCGGCTTCGCCCTCGCGGTTGGGGTGGTGGGGCAGAGCCGTCGGCCGCCACCCTCGTCGCTCCGGTTACACCGTCGCTCGGGAAGGGAAGCCGCTGCGCGGCCATGTTCTATGGCTGGCGCCCCGTCGCGCCCGTCGCGCCGGGCGGGGTTTCCGACTCGCCTTCCATGGCTCGGCGGAAACGGCCGGCCGTCCAGGCCGGCCCCCTGACGGGCCTTTTCGCCCGTCGCTCCTCGGTTCCACAAGTCGCGCCGAGGGTGGCGGCCGACGGCTCTTCCGAGCACTGAGGTGTTGTGCGACAAAAGCAAAGCAACGTCGCCTACTTGGGGGATGCCGTCCCTGGGTGGATGCCGTCTTCGGGTGAAACGCCCTCACGCGGGTGGGAAGCGGGCTGGCCCGCGAGTCCTCAATCCCTCCGGTGGCGAAGGAGGCCTTGCACTGATCGGGCGAGGCTTGTCACCGCTCGCTCGGTGGCGATGCATGGCCTCATTCGCTCGAAATTAGGGTGGCGAATCGCGGGCCAGCCCGCTTCCCACCCGGGTGCGGCACGCGACACGTGGCGAGCGGTGCTCTTCCCACCAACCCACCCCAGGGTCGAGAGAGCTGCCGGGCGCCACCCTCGGCGCGACATTAGGAGCCGAGGACGGACGGGCGGAGAAGGCCCGCAGGGGGCCGGCCAGGGATGGCCGGCCGTTTCCGCTGAGCCAGGAAGGCGAATCGGAAACCCCCGCCCGACCGTCCGAGCCCGAAGGGGCGCAGCCATCAAACACGGCCGCGCCAGCGGCTTTCCTTGCCCAAGGGACGGCGACTACCGTCGCGCCGAGGGTGGCGCCCGGCAGCTCCCCCGCCACGCACAAGCCCAATGCGAGGGCGAAGCCGAGCCGTGCATGCAACCGGGCCCGCTGCCGCGGGATCGCCGACAGGGTCGGCTCCCACAGGCATCCTTTCCCGGGCGAATGCCGAAAAAAATCAGCAGTTGTCGTCACCGCCGAACGGGTCGTCCAGGACGATGGTGTCGTCACGGTCGGCGCCCGTGGCGACCAGGGCCAGCTTGCAGCCCGAGAGCTCTTCCACCGCGCGCAGGTAGGCACGGGCGGCCGGCGGCAGCTTGTTCCAGTCGCGGATGCCCGCGGTGGACTCCTCCCAACCCGGGAACTCCAGATAGACCGGCTTGCACTCGGCCCAGCCGTCGGCGTCCAGCGGCGCCAGTTCACGACGCTTGCCGCGGTATTCGTACGCGATGCAGACCTTGATGCTTTCCAGCCCGTCGAGGACGTCGAGCTTGGTGATGGCGAGGCCGTCGATGCCGTTGATCTGCACCGCGCGCTTCAGCGCCACCAGGTCGATCCAGCCGCAGCGGCGCGGACGGCCCGTGCTGGCGCCGAATTCGTTGCCCTTCTTGCGCAGGAGTTCGCCCATCTCGTCGTTGAGCTCGGTCGGGAACGGACCGCCACCGACGCGCGTGGCGTACGCCTTGCAGATGCCCAGCACGTAGTCGATGTCACGCGCACCGACGCCGGTGCCGGCCAACGCGCCGCCCACCGTGGTGTTCGACGAGGTGACATAGGGATAGGTACCGTGGTCGATGTCGAGCAACGCGCCCTGCGCGCCTTCATAAAGAATATTGCCACCCTCGCGACGGACGTCGTGGAGGATGGTCGCGACGTCGTCGACCATCGGACGCAGGTACTCGCCCCAGGTGAGCGCTTCGTCGAGCACGGTCTGGTAGTCGACCGGCTCGGCCTTCAACCACTGGGTGAGCACGAAGTTGTGGTATTCCACGGCGGCCTGGACCTTCTCCGGCAGCTCGTGCGGATACATGAGGTCGGCCACGCGGATGGAACGGCGGGCGACCTTGTCCTCGTAGGCCGGACCGATGCCGCGACCGGTGGTGCCGATGGCCTTGGCGCCGGAAGCCACTTCGCGCGCCTTATCGACGGCGATGTGGTACGGCATGATCAGCGGCGTGGCCGGCGAGATCTTCAGGCGCGGACGCACGTCGACGCCCTGCTCTTCCAGTTCGGCGATCTCGCTCATCAAGGCGGCCGGCGAGAGCACGACGCCGTTGCCGATCAGGCAGAGCGCGTCGTCGCGCAGGATGCCCGACGGGATGAGGTGCAGGACGGTCTTCTTGCCCTTGATCACCAGCGTATGGCCGGCGTTGTGGCCACCCTGGAAACGCGCGACGGCGCCGACACGTTCGGTGAGGAGATCGACGATCTTGCCCTTGCCCTCGTCGCCCCATTGCGCGCCGAGAATGACGACTGACTTACCCATGTTGATGCTTCTCTTTAGTTGCGGTGCCCTGCCGGGCGATGTGGATCGGGTTCAGCGCGGACGGCCGGGGCCATCGTTGAGGTAGCGCAGGAATTCGGAATCGGGCTTCAGCACGAAGGTGCCCTTGCCGTCGGCAAAGGCCTTCCGGTAGGCCGCGAGGCTGCGGTAGAAGGCGAAGAATTCCGGGTCCTGGCTGTATGCCTGGGCATAGATGGCGGCGGCCTGCGCGTCGCCGTCGCCCTTGACCTTGGTCGCCTCGCGGTTGGCGTCGGCCAGCAGCACCAGCTTCTGGCGATCGGCGTCCGCGCGGATCGTCTCGGCACTCTCCTGCCCGGTGTAACGCAATTCGTTGGCCAGTTGCAGGCGCTCGGCACGCATGCGCTTGTACACCGAACCGCTCACCTCGTCGGGCAGGTCGATGCGCTTGATCCGCACGTCGACGATGGCGATGCCGAGGTTCTTGCGGGCCACCGAGTCGGTCTGCTGGCGCACGCGCTCGGTGATGTCCTTGCGGCCACCGGCGATCAGGTCTTCGAGCGGACGCGCGTTGAATTCATAGCGCAGCGCATCCTTCACGATCGGGGTGAGGCGCTGGATCGCCTGCACTTGTTCGCCGGAGGTCGCGCGGTAGTACGACGCGTTATCGGCGATCCGCCATTTCACGTAGAAGTCGACGTTGACGCTCTTCTTCTCCAGCGTGAAATAGCGCTCGGGCTGCGCGTCCAGGCCGAGGATGCGATTGTCGAAACGCATCACCTGCTGGACCACCGGAATCTTGAAATGCAGGCCGGGCTGGTAATCGGCACGCACGATACGGCCGAACTGCAGCAGCAGCGCGTTCTCGCCTTCCTTCACGACGAAGGCGCTGTTGAAGCCCAGGAGGACAAGGGCGACGACGATGAGGCCGGAAACGATCTTCACTGGGCGTTCCCCTGCGACGGATTCGGAGTGGCGTCGGTCGTCGTCGCGGACTGGATGACCGTGCCCACGCCCGGGACGTTGCGTACCGCGCCGTTGTTCGTCTCGACCGGCAACTGGATGATGTTCTTGCCGTTGCTGCCATCGACGACCTTCGGATTGCCGGCCATCACTTCCTCCACGGTTTCCAGCCAGAGGCGCCGGCGGGTGACATCCGGCGCGGCGCGGTATTGCTTGAGCAGCAGGTTGAAGCGCTCGACGTCGCCATTGGCGCGGGCGATGCGCTCGACGCGATCGGCCTCCGCCTCGGCGGCGATGCGCGCGGCTTCGCCACGTGCCACCGGCACCACCTGGCTCTCGTAGGCGCGGGCCTTGTTCTCTTCGCTCTGCTTGTCCTCGCGGGCGGCGTTGACGTCGTCGAAGGCGTCTTTCACTTCCTTCGGCGGCGACACGTTCTGGAAGCTGACGCCGGTGACCAGGATGCCTGCATCGTACTTGTCGAGCGTGGCCTGGAGAATGTCGCGCGTCTGCTGCTGCAGGGTTTCCTTCGCCGCCGGCGCGACGCCGGTGACGGGCGCCTGGTCCGGCGCCGGCGTGTCGACGCCCGGCGTGGTGAGGATGTTGTCCATGATGTTCGCGCCGACCACCGAGCGCACCGCGGCCTCGGCCGCGTTGTGGATGGTGTTCTCTTCGCGGTCGGCGTTCGAGTAGAGGAACTTCCGGGCGTCGGACACCTGGTACTGCACGTTGAAGTCGATCGCGATGATGTTCTCGTCGCGGGTGAGCATCGAGACGTTGTCCGAGACCGAGCGCACCTGGGTCGTTTCGACCTTGGTCACGGTCTCTACCGGGCTGGGCGCCTTGAGATGGAAACCCGGCGGCAGGATGCGCGAAAACTGGCCGAAGCGCAGCACCACGCCGACCTGGCGGGCATCGATGACCGTGTAGCTGGAGACCAGCAGCCAGGCCACGATGAAGACCAGCACGATGGCGAAGACACCGCCGCTGCCCGCGCCGAACTTGCCCAACCGGGCCCTGAGGCTCTTGATCGCCGCGTCGATGTCGGGCTTGCGCCCGCTCGACCGGTTGCGGTTCCAGGGATCCTTCTGGCCGTTACCGGGTTCGTTCCAAGCCATGGGCGACAGTCTCCTTCGGGGACCGGAGGGTGGGCGGCTGGCAAGCCTTGAGGTGGACCCGCCGCGGCGGGGGATGGACGTCGGACGCACAAGCGCCCTTCGCCGCGCCGATAGGGCACGCAAACGCTGTGAATTCTATCAGATGGGTACCGATGAGTGCTCGATCAGTAACGGGCGTGGGGTGGATCGATCAGTGCGCGCAGGGAGCCCGCGTGCACGTCGTCGCCCAACAGGGGCGCCAGCACGGATCGCGGCGCGTCGATGTCGAGGTGCCAACCGTGCTCGTCCACGGCCTCACCCGCGATCGCTCCCGCCGCCTTGAGCCGCGCATGCAGGCGTCCGGCGCTGAGAGGAAGCTCAAGACCCGCCCGGATGCGGTCGCCACCGAGCAATTCGCCCAGCGCCTCGCGCAAGCCGTCCACGCCGGCACCCGTGGCGGCCGAAAGCCAGACCTGGCGCGGCTTGCCGTCGTCGCCACGATCGATCCGCGGCGCCATGTCGACGAGGTCGACCTTGTTCATCACCGACAGCTGGGGCACGTCGCCGGCACCGATTTCCTCCAGTACCTCGTTCACCACCCGGGCCAGCAGCTCGCGCTCCTCGTCCGCGGCGTCGCTGACGTGGATCAGGAGGTCGGCGTCGCGCGCCTCGGCCAGGGTCGCGCGGAAGGCCGCGACCAGGTCATGGGGAAGCTCGCGGATGAAACCCACGGTGTCGGCGATCACCGCCGGGCCACAGGACAGGCCGTCGACCTTGCGCACGGTGGGGTCCAGGGTGGCGAACAGCTGGTCGGCCGCGTAGACGCCGCCGGTGGTCAGGGCATTGAAAAGGGTGCTCTTGCCCGCGTTGGTGTAGCCGACCAGGGCCACGCGCGGCACGGTGTTGCGCAGGCGCGCGCGGCGCTGCTGATCGCGCTGGACCTGTACCTTATCCAGACGCTTGGTCAGCATCTTCACGCGCTCGGCGAGCAAGCGACGGTCGGTTTCCAGCTGGGTTTCGCCCGGGCCGCGGTTGCCGATGGCACCGCCGCGCTGGGCGTCCAGGTGGGTCCAGCCGCGCACCAGGCGCGTGGCCAGGTGCTTCAGCTGGGCGAGTTCGACCTCGAGCTTGCCTTCGTGCGAGCGAGCGCGCTGGGCGAAGATGTCCAGGATCAGTCCGGCGCGATCCACCACCCGGGTCTTGAGGTGCTTTTCGAGGTTGCGCTCCTGCACCGGGCTGAGCACGTGGTCGACCAGGACGAGGTCGGCCTCGAGCGCACGAACGGCTTCGGCGACTTCCTCCGCCTTGCCACTACCGATGTAGAAACGGGGATTCGGCACGACGACGCGGGCCGAAATGCTGGCGAGGATCTCGGCACCGGCCGAAGCGACCAGTTCGGCGAATTCCTCGCCACGGCGGATCGCGTCGCCCTCGCCCCGCGAATGCGGCAGCACCAGGATGGCCCGATCGCCTTTCTTTTGTCTATCGAACACTTAGGGGAATCACCTCATGGAAAAAGAAGGGGCGCACGCAGCCGGAAGCATACGCGCACCCACTCACTCCTATATGGGACAAAGCCAGGGCCCCTCAACCCTCGCCGTCACCCGATGCCGCATCGCCGTGGTTCTCGTGCCCGCCGACCCGGACGTTCCGGCTCGGCACCACCGTCGAAATGGCGTGCTTGTACACCATCTGGCTCACCTGGTTGCGCAGGAGCACCACGAACTGGTCGAACGACTCGATCGTGCCTTGCAGCTTGATGCCGTTCACCAGGTAAATGGCGACCGGCACGCGCTCGCGCCGCAGCGCATTCAGAAACGGATCCTGCAACGATTGCCCTTTGGACATTCTTCTTCTCCCCTACGCCTCTCGTACGGGTCCGGGTAAAAAACGCCTTGCGACGCCCCAGCCCAAGTGTCTTGAATCTTAACTGCTTTTAAACGCCCGCTGGTAGCTTAAGATCGTGACGATCTCGGCATTCCGACGAACTGTTCCACCGCACGCGCGGCCTCGGGCAACGGATCCCCCCGGTCCGGGTCGAACGTACGCGCGTCGAACTCGCCACGCAGCCAGGTGATCTGGCGTTTGGCGAGTTGACGAGTGGCATAGATACCACGGTTGCGGAAGTCCGTGGCATCCCCCTGGCCATCCAGGTACTCCCAGGCCTGCCGGTAGCCGACCGCGCGGATCGCCGGCAGGTCCGGATGGAGGTCGCCACGGGCCCTCAGGCGGCGAACCTCGTCGAGGAAGCCCTCGGCCAGCATGGCATCGAAGCGGAGCGCGATGCGCTCGTGCAAGGGCTTCCGGTCCACCGGCAGCAACGCGAGCTTGAGGACCCTCCAGGGAAAGCGGATCGCCGTGCCGCCCTGTTGCAACTCGCTCAGGGGGCGCCCGCTGAGTGCCATGACCTCCAGCGCGCGCTGGATCCGTTGCGCGTCGCCTGGCCGAATCCGCGCACCCGCCACCGGATCGAGGGCGGCCATGCGGGCGTGCATGGCCGCCCAACCGATGGACCCGGCCTCGGCCGCGAGCCGTTCACGCAACGCCGGATCGGCCTCGGGCAGGTCGGACAAGCCACGCTGAAGGGCGCGGAAGTAAAGCCCGGTCCCGCCGACCAGAAGCGGCACCCTCCCCTCGCCGGTGATGCGCTGCATCGCCGCCAACGCGTCCTCACGGAAGTCCGCCGCCGAATAAGGTTGCGCGGGATCGCGGATGTCGACCAGGGCATGCGGGTAGCGAGCGAGCGTGGCGGCATCGGGCTTCGCCGAACCGATATCCAGGCCGCGATAGACCAGCGCCGAATCGACACTCACCAACCCGACGGGAAAGCGATCCGCCAGCGCGCAGGCGAGTGCCGTCTTGCCCGATGCGGTCGGGCCCATCAGGAAGACGGCAAGGGGGCGATTGTCGAAAATCATGCACGCGGTGGGCGATCGAACGATCGCAAGGTTAGCGCACCCGGGCGACATGCGGTGATAACGGCGGCCAAGGTTTGACCAGCGCGACGCAAGTGCACGCCACGCAAGGGGCAAGCGCAGTTATCCACACGGTTATGCAGCGATTACCCACACCAGCTGTGGATATCGTCGCAGTCACGGATGACCATCGCCCTGGTCAGTTCTTGAGCAGCGCAACGCAAGTCCATGCCACCAAAGGACGGAATGGAGTTGTCCACATGCTTATGCAGTGAGTATCCACACACGCTGTGGATATCGCGATGCGCTTCCGGCGTGCGTGGTCACGAAGTGATCAGCACGACGCAAGTGGTCGCCACGCATGGGCGAATCGGACTTGTCCACACGGTTATGCATCGAGTATCCACACGGCGTGTGGATATGTCGTGCCATGCGTCTTCAGAAGGAAGTCCGAGGACCAGACCACGCCGTGCGGATCGCTAAAGATTCCGACAGCCGCCGATAACGGGTTCGGGTGTACTGCCACCAGTCCATTCTGGTACGGCTCCCATGCGAAACCTGCGTCTTCCCCTCGCCATCGTGTCGCTCGTCGCGGCGACCATTTCCCTCGTGCAGGCCTCCAGCGCCTACGCCTCGGACCACCTCGATACACCCACGGTCGCCGCCGATCCGCGCGCGGACATCGGCGACATCTACGCCTGGACATCCTCGGACGGCCATCACCTGAACCTGGTCATGACGATCGTCGGCCATAGCTTCTCCGACGCCATCGGCTACACCTTCCACGTCGACAGCGGCAAGGCCTTCGGCGCCACGACCAGGACCACCGATGTGACCTGTCGCTTCAGTGCCTCGTATGTCGGCGAATGCAGCGTCGCCGACGAGCACGCCGGAGGCCTGGTCGACTCGACGGATGGCTTCGCGTCCCATAGCGGGCGCCTCAGGGTATTCGCAGGCCGCCGCGACGATCCCTTCTTCAACAACGTGAAGGGTTCCCGGAGCGCGTTCGACGTGGCGGCGCGTGCGCTCGAACACGGAACGCCCGTCGACGCCGACGGATTTCCGCAGTTCGACGCCGCCACGGTGGCGTCGATCCGCAAGGAGTGGCACCAGACCGACGGTGGCCCGGGCCAGAACTTCCTCGCGGGATGGATACCTGCATGCATCGTCGTGACAGTGGATCTCGGACTGGTGAACGGTGGCGGCCCGCTGCTCGCGGTGTGGGGAGAGACCGCATCGCCGCACGGCCGCATCGACCGCGCAGGCCGCCCGCTCACAGGCAACGCCTTGCTGTCGCCACTCGACGAAGCCCGGGGCGACCGCCTCAAGGAACGTTACAACCGCGCCGAACCGGCACGCGCCGCGCAATTCATCGGAGACATCCAGCGCACGCTCGGCCTCTACGATGGCTACGACGGCGTGCGCGGTAATCAGTGGCTCGCGGACATGCACGCGGCGCCGGGGCTGCGCTATCGCCGGTTGGCGACGTTGCTGGCCGACGATCGGTTATGGGTGAACAGCGCGTCGACGAGGTGCACGACACTCTTCGCCGTGGAGTTGGCCCGGCTCTCCGGTCGCCACGATCTCGCCGCCGACTGCGGCGGCCGTACGCCGAACTACGATGCGTCGAACATCTACCGGTCATTGCTCGCGGCGGGCGACCTCGGCCGCATCGACGACGGCGTCCATCGCGACGATCGCACCCATTCCACGACGCGATTCCCGTTCCTCGCAGCGGCAGCCGACGCCCGTCCCGCGCACGCCGCACCCACCACGGCATCGAGCGCCGCGGCCGACTACCATGAATGACCCGCGCGCTTCGTTCGTCGTCCTCGTCTGCATGGCGGTGTCGACGTTGTCGTACGCCAACCCCGCCATCGCGCATGCCGGCACCGGCTTGGCGGGCGGCTTCGGTGCCGGTTTCGCGCACCCCTTCGGCGGCATGGATCACCTGCTCGCCATGGTGTCGGTGGGACTATGGGGCGCCGTGCTCGGCGAACCTCTGGTGTACCTGTTGCCGATGGTCTTTCCCGGCGTGATGGTGCTGGGTGCGATGCTCGGCATGGCCGGCGTGCCGTTGCCACCGGTGGAATGGGGCATCGCGCTTTCGGTGTGCGCGCTCGGCCTTTGCATCGCCTGCGCACTCCGGCCCGGCGTGGGCATGGCGATGATCGTCGTCGCCGTGTTCGGCCTCTTCCATGGGTACGCACATGGCAAGGAACTGCCTTCAGCGGCGGACCCGATCGGCTACAGCACGGGGTTCGTACTGGCGACGGGCTCGCTGCACATCCTGGGCATCGGGCTCGGCGTGGCCGCGCGATGGCCGCGGGGCATGCTGGCATTGCGCGCTATCGGCATCGGCATCGCCGTGACGGGTGCGCATTTCATCATGCAGGCCGCCAGGGCATGAACGGGATGCACGCGTCGCTAGCGGCTCTTTCGCTCGCCGTCGGCCTCGTGGTGGCGCTGACCAGCGTGATCGTGGCTCGTCACCAGCCATCGAAGTACCGCGGCATGCGCATGGCATTGCGGGTCGTGGCGAGTTGGTTCCTCGCGATCGCCCTGCTCGTCGCGACGCTCTCGTTCTTACCCGTCACCCCGGGCTACGAGCCCGATCACCTCGAATAGGCCTGGCCATGTCTCGTCATCGTTCATCGCCCATGGGCCGTCGCTGCCTGTCGATGCTGCTACTCGCCACGGGCGCGGTACACGCCCACGATTTCTGGGTACAGCCACAAGCGTTCCAGGTACGGGCCGCCCAAGCGACGCCGCTCACGCTACAGGTCGGCCATGGGCCCTACCGCCAGCGTTCGCCCATCGCGCCGCAACGCATCGTGCGCTTCCAGGTCTTCGGGCCGTCGGACCAGCGCGTGGACCTTCGCGGTGCGCTACACCTGGGAGACGTGACCGGTGACGGTGACGTCGCGCTGCCGCGCGCCGGCACTTACCTCGTCGCATTGGAAACCGACAACGGCGCGCAGAGCCATCTTCCGTCGTTGCGCTTCAACGATTACCTGACGGTGGAAGGCCTGACGCCGGCGCTGGAACGGCGTCGGCGGGACGATCGCATGGACGTGGACGAGACGGAAATCTACAGCCGTCATGCGAAGGTGATCATGCAAGCCGGTCTGTTCGATGCCACGGCACAAGCCACCGTGACGGCACCTCTGGGCCTCGCGCTTGAAATCGTTCCCGACGTCAATCCCTACGCCCTGCCCCGCTCTCGCACGCTACCTGTGCGCGTCCTCTATCGGGGGCATGCCCTTCCAGGCGCCACGGTGAAATTCACGAACCTCGATCACGACGACGCACCCGTCGAGGTGCACGTTACCGACGCGGCGGGCCGGGCGTCCTTCGCCATGCCCACCTCGGGACGCTGGTTGCTCAACACGATCTGGATACGCGCCCTGCCGACGGATGCCGAGGCCGACTATGAAACGGACTTCTCCAGCCTCAGTTTCGGGTTCCTATGACACCGCCCAGAGTCGCCGGGCCTCGGCGGCGATGACATCGGGAAATTCTTCGGGGAAGAAGAGTTTCCCGTTCGGTATGCGGCGCACGCCGTGCGAGTGCTTGAATGCACGGTCGAGGTACTCCGCGCCCGCGGGCGAGAAGATGGGATCGGCCATGCCCCACACGACACGCATCGGTACGGGACTGCGGGCGAGTTTCGGGCCGATGCCCGCCAGCGAGTTTTCCTCCAGCGCCAGCGCATAGGCGTGCGTGCGCCCGGGATGCGCCACCAGGGGTGCCAGGTACATGTCGATGGCTTCGTCGGTGGGATGACCGGGATACGTGAAGGTCATGCCACCCAAGCCCTCGGGCGAGCGCGCCAGCGCCTTGTCCGCCAGCCATGGCCGCAACCAGCGATCGACGTACGTGCCTTCGTGCGACATGGCGATCACCGGCGCCATCGCCGGAGGTGGGCATTCGTGTTCGGTATCGCAGTTGGTCAGCAACAGGCTGCGTACGCGTTGCGGATAGCGTGTCGCCAACAGCTGCGCGACCGCGCCGCCGCTGTCGTTCGCCACGACATCGAACCGGGCGATGCCGAGGCTGTCCATGAAAGCCACCAGCATGTCCGCTTGTGCCACGGGCGCCACGCTTTGGCCCGGGGCCACCTCGGTGTATCCGAGGCCGAGGAAGTCGGGTGCGATGCAGCGACGGACGCCCGCCAGCCGTGGCAGCACGCCACGCCACTGGAACCCGTTGAGCGGAAAGCCGTGCAGGAAGAGCGCGGCGTCACCGCTTCCTTGTTCGACGTAGGCGATGTTGCCGAACGACGTACGGGCGAATGTCCTCGCCGCGTTGAACCGCCGCGCGTCCATGTCCTCGTTCAAGGCCATCCGGCCCATGCCGGGTGCGCACGCCGCCACCACGCCGGCCGCCAGCGTTCCCGCGGCTAGCTTCATGAAAGAACGGCGGTCGATGCCGATATGCCCATTACCCACGACGATGTCTCCTTTGCTGCCCACCCAACGGGGCTGGTGAAGCAGACCATGCCGCCGACTCTACGGCTGTCGGAAAATTTAGGTTCTTGCGCGTTATGTACTGTATCGGGCTCGGCTTCGCCCTCGCATTCGTCGTGTGCGTGGCGGGGGAGCTGCCGGGCGCCACCCTCGGCGCGACGGTAGTCGCCGTCCCTTGGGCAAGGATGCCGCTGCGCGGCCGTGTTTGATGGCTGCGCCCCGGCGGGCTCGGACGGTCGGGCGGGGGTTTCCGATTCGCCCTCCTGGCTCAGCGGAAACGGCCGGCCGTCCCTGGCCGGCCCCCTGCGGGCCTTGTCCGCCCGCCCGTCCTCGGCTCCTAATGTCGCGCCGAGGGTGGCGCCCGGCAGCTCTCTCGACCCTGGGGTGGGTTGGTGGGAAAGAGCGACGCTCGCCACGTGTCGCGTGCCGCACCCGGGTGGGAAGCGGGCTGGCCCGCGAGTCCTCAACCCCTCCGGTAGCGAAGGAGGCCTTGCGATGATCGGGCGAGGCGTGTCACCGCTCGCTCGGTTGCGATGCACGGCCTCATTCGCTCGAAACAGGGTGGCGAATCGCGGGCCAGCCCGCTTCCCACCCGCGTGGGGGGTCACACGGAGAGGGCATCCACCCGAGTCGCGGGCGTTGCTTGTGCCACGCAACACCTCAGTGCCTGGGAGAGCCGTCGGCCGCCACCCTCGTCGCGACTTGTGGAACCGAGGAGCGACGGGCGAAAAGGCCCGTCAGGGGGCCGGCCTGGACGGCCGGCCGTTTCCGCCGAGCCATGGAAGGCGAGTCGGAAACCCCGCCCGGCGCGACGGGCGCGACGGGGCGCCAGCCATAAGACATGGCCGCGCAGCGGCTTCCTTTCCCGAGCGACGGTGTAACCGGAGCGACGAGGGTGGCGGCCGACGGCTCTGCCCCACGCCGCCCGCTGCCGCGGGATCGCCGGCAGGGTCGGGGCTCCCACCGGGAAATTCAGTGGCCGTCAGGCGCGACGGGCCGAGCGGCGGAAATCCGCGGGGGATTGGCCATAGGCTTGGCGAAACACGGCCGTGAAATGGCTGTGGCTGGAAAAACCCAGGTCCGCCGCGAGGGCCGAGAGATCGTCTTGCGTGGCCATCAGGTCCAGCGCACGGGCCAGGCGGAGCCGCAACTGGTAGCGATACAGCGGCATGCCTTCCACGCGCTGGAACACCTGGGTGAGATACACCGGCGACGCGCCTATTTCCGCACCGACGTCGGCCAACGACCAGCGACGCGACACGTCGCTGGCCAGCAACACCTTCACCCGGTCGGCCAGGCGCCGCTGGCCCTGCGTGGCCTCCGGTGCGTGCGAGGTCCGCGGGCCGAGGCTGCGGCCGACCAGGTTCAGCAACAGGGTCTCCGCCTCCAGCGGTTCCATCGTCCCCTGCTCCAACCTGTGCCGGAGCAAGGCCACCATGGCCTGGGCGCCGGGATCGATGCGCCGATGATGGGCGCGGAAACCGGATACCGGTCCCTGCTCCAGCAAGCTGGCAGGAGCGAGTTCCTCCAGCAGAGGCGCGGCCACCTGGACCGAAAGACTGGCGTCGCTTCCCTCCACCGGATGAGCGATCCGGTAGCCCTCGTCGGCATTGAAGAACACCACGTGGTTGGCGTCGGCGACGGCCTGGTCGCTGCCAACGTGGCGCACGTAGAGCCCGCGGTAAGGGAACACGAGGTAGGTGGACGCCGCGCATTCCTCGGGGCCGCGATGCGCGCACCCGCCGTGGCAGACCACGTTGCGCACGGAAACGCTCGCCGTTTCCAGCGACGCGTTTACGCTGAGTTCGTTCGCGGTGGGGTCGGACCGGGCCATGGCCGCGAGGATCGCACAGGCGTGCGGTCCCCGCGACTGCCGGTCATTTCGCTGGAACGCCCATCTCCTTCAGGAGATTGTCGGCGTGATCGAGGTGGTGCATCACCCACAACATGTAGCGCACGTCGACCTGGATCGAGCGGTTGAGCTTCGGGTTGAACAGCCAGTCGCCGCTGACCGACTCCCAGTTGCCGTCGAAGGCGAGGCCGACGAGACGGCCCTGCGCGTCGAGCGAAGGCGAGCCCGAGTTACCCCCGGTGATGTCGAGGTCGGCGAGGAAGTCGACCGGCAGCGTGCCGAGCTTCTTCGACGCGTAGCCATCGAAGGCCTTCGCCTTGATCGCATCGATCTCGGCCTTGGGTGCGTTGAACGGCTCTTCGCCGGTGTTCTTCTCGACGATGCCCTCGGCCGTGGTGAAGGGCGCGTAGCTCACGCCGTCACGCGGAGCGACGCCTTGCACGTTGCCGAAGGTCACCCGAAGCGAGCTGTTGGCATCCGGATACACCGGCAGGCCCTGCGACTCCTTCCACGCGATGATCGCCTGCATGTAGCGTGGACGCAGCCGGGCCAGTTCGCCATCCTGGGCCTCTTCTTCGTTTTCGATCTTCTTCAACTCGGGCAGCACCGCATTGGCCAGCTTCAGCATGCTGTCGTCGCTCGCGGCGATCGCCTTCTTGTCGGCCTTGAACCACTTCATGCGCTCGGCCGTGTCGCCGAGCTTGCTGCCCTTGTAGAGCGCCGACACCTTGCCCTGGATGGCCGAACGCGTCGATGCGCCGGCGAGCCAGGTATCGAGCGCCGGCAGGCGCTGGTCCTTCGGCAAGCCGACGTAACGAACGAGTGCGTTGACCAGCAAGTCCTGGTCGGTCTTCGCGTCGTAGCGGCGTTCCATCTGCTTCAGCGCGCCCTCGATGCGTACCTCGTCGCGCTGCTGGTAACCCGCCTCGCGTTCCATGTCCGGCTTGGTGCGTTCGTCGGCGAGACGGGCAAGGCGTACACCGCTGGCGAAGAGCTGGGTGCGCGAGATGAGGGCGAGGTCGACATCGCGCTCGCGGGTGGCCTGGTAGGTGGCGAGCTTGGCCTTGAGTTCGGCGATGTCGACGACGAGTGCCTGGTTCTCCGCGCCGCCCTGCTTCTTCAACCATGCGTCGAGATCGGCTTCCTGCTTCTGCTTCACCGCGACCGCATCGGCGCGGCGCAGGCCCTCCAGCTGGCCGCCGAAGTTCTTCAAGTAATTGTTCAGGCCGGCGACGAGGCTGGCGTATTTCACCGTGACGTCGGGGTTGACCTTGCCGTTCGCCGCGATGGTGTCGAGTTGCTCCTGGTAGAGCTTGATCTGGGTCGGGTACTGCCAGTCGATCGCGCTGCTCACCTCCTGGGCGAGACGGTACCGGTTCGTCCTGCCCGGGTAGCCCACGACCATCACATAGTCGCCTTCCTCCACGCCTTGCGGGTTGAGCTTGATGACGTGCCTGGGATGGTAGGGCACGTTGTCCTTGGCATACGTGGCCGACTTGCCGTCCTTCGACACATAGGCGCGCAGGTAACTGAAGTCGCCGGTGTGGCGTGGCCACATCCAGTTGTCGACATCGCCGCCGAACTTGCCGATGGACTCGGGCGGTGCGTAAACCAGGCGCACGTCCTTGATTTCGAGCTGCCTGATCAGCTGATAGCTGTAGCCGCCGTGGAAGGTGTACACATCGCAACGATATCCGTCGGTCTCGCACTCCTTCACCAGCGTCTTCTTGGCGAGATCGATGGCGTCGTAGCGTTGCTGGCCGGTCATCGCCGGGGTGAGCTTCGCGGTCACGTCCCGGCTGACGTCACGGATCTCTTCGGTGACGAAGACGCGCATGTCGGGCGAACCGGGCAGTTCCTCCGCGAAGGTCTTCGCGAGGAAGCCCTGCTCGATGAGGTTCTTTTCCTTCGTGGAGTTGTACTGCAGTGCGCCGTAGCCGCAATGGTGATTGGTGACGACCAGGCCATCGGGCGAAACGAAGGAGGCCGTGCAGCCGCCGAGGCTCACGATGGCACCCATGGGATAGGCGGTGAGGTCGGTGAGCGTGGTCGGATCGAGCTTCAGGCCATGCTGTTTCAGCATGGTGGCGATCTTCGGCAACTGGGCCGGCTGCCACATGCCTTCGACGGCATGGGCGGCGGGGATGAGGCCTGCCGCGAGGGCGGTAGCCAGTAGGGCTCGGCGCATGATGGATCTCCTTTGGTTTTCCGGGCGCGCGCTGGGCGGTGGGGATCGCCGACAGGGTCGGCTCCCACCAAGCTGCGATACTGAAGTAATTGTTATAATGTAACGCCAATCCTGGCGAATCGCGCTCCGGCGCGTACGTGCCGGAGGTCACGCTTGTGTCCTCGACCCTGACAACTCGCCCATCGCTCCTTTCTGAACGTCTGCTAGAACCCGCCCGTCGCGCATAAGTGTTCGATCAATGAGCGCGTCGCCGTCGATTGGCGCCGATGTGGCGCATAGACCACGGAGAAGGGCCGCGTGCGGCCGCGCAGCCGCGGCAGCACTTCGACCAGGGCGCCGGAGCGGATCCGCTCCGCGGCAATGAAGTCGTAGGTCTGCGCGATGCCCATGCCGGCGGTGGCCAGCGAGGCCGTGCCGAGCACGTCGTCCGAAATCCGGAGGCGGTCCGGGGGCGTCCATTCGATGTCCGTTTCCTCGTACCGCAACGACCAGGCCGCGATGCGTCCCGTGCGCGGCATGACGAACGACAGGCAGTCGTGCGCCTGCAGTTCCTCCAGGGATGAAGGGGCGCCCTTGCGCGCGAGGTACGCCGGCGAGACTACGAGGCAAAGCGCGGCATCCTCCAACTTGCGCACGACCAGGCCGCTGTCGGGGAATTGCCCCATGCGGATGGCCAGATCGAATCCTTCCGCTACGAGGTCGACGTTGCGATTGGTGATGTTCACTTCCACTTGCACATCCGGGTGCAATTCGGTGAAACGGGCCAGCAGGCGCGGCAGGCGGTAATGGCCATAGCTGGTGGGCGCACTGAGACGCACTTGCCCGGTCAGCTGGCTGGCAGCGCCCTGTGCATCCCGTTCGGCATCACCGAGCATGGCGAAGGCTGCGCGCACTTGCTCCAGGTATTGCCGTCCAGCGTCCGTCAGGCTCAGGCGACGGGTCGTTCGGCGCAGCAGCTGGTTGCCCAGTCGCGTTTCCAGCCTGACCACCGCACGGCTCAGCACTGACGCCGTCGTGGAGAGTGCGGCCGCACCGGCCGTGAACGAGCCGTGGTCGGCCACGGCAACGAAGGCTTCCACGTCGTCCAGGTAGTCGAACCGGCGTCCCATCTTGTCTCCTTGAGAACTAATGATTGTCCAGCATGCCGGTTTATCGCCTTCATGGGGATCAATAGAGTGCTCTCCATTCCCTTCAGGAGTCCAGCGATGAAACGACTGCTAGCCCCTCTCCTCCTGCTAACCATGAGCGCCCTCGCCTTTGCCGGCACCTCCCAGACCCAAGGAGTCCATCCCATGAAGCCGTCCAGCCAACTCAAGCCCGTCCTGTTCGTCGTCACCAGCCACGGCATCAAGGGCAGCACCGGCCAGCCCACTGGCTATTACCTCGGCGAAGTGACCCATCCGCTCGCCGAGCTGAAGGATGCAGGCATCCCGGTCGAATTCGCATCCATCCAGGGCGGCGAGCCGCCGGTCGATGGCCTGGAACTCGGCGACAAGATCAATGCCCGTTTCTGGAACGACGCATCGTTCCGCGAAGCCATGAAACACACCCTCAAGCTCGACCAGGTCGACCCGTCGCGGTATTCGGCCATCTATTTCGCCGGTGGCCACGGCGCGATGTGGGACTTCCCCGCCAGCCCCGACGTGGCGCGCGTCACTCAGGCCATCTATGAGCGAGGCGGTATCGTCGCCGCCGTTTGCCACGGTCCCGCGGCGCTGGTCAACGTCAAGCTCGCCGACGGCAGCTATCTCGTCGCCGGCAAGCACGTTAGTGCATTTACCAATGAAGAAGAGAACGCCGTGGGCCTGTCCGACGTCGTGCCCTTCCTGCTCGCCGACAAGCTCAAGGAAGTCGGCGCGCTGCACGAAGCGGCGCCGATGTGGACCAGCAAGGTCGTCGTGGATGGCCGCCTGATCACCGGACAGAACCCGCAGTCGGCTTCGGGCGTGGGGGCGGCGATCCGCGATGCGCTTCTGAAATAAGCGCTGGACGTTTCTTGTGCCACCCTGGTGCACCCGCGACGACGCTATCGCCCGATGAACTCCAGGACGCGCGATACGAACGCTTCGTCCTGGCCGGCAAAGCCATGATGGGCGCTGAACCGGCAAGGATTCTCATCGTCATCCTTGCCGCCGCTCATCCAGGCAACCTCGACGCGGCTGCCTCCCCACTGTTGGAAGGGAGCCACACCCGCGGGATGGGTCCAACGGCAGTGATCGTCGCGATGATGGAGCACCAGCGTCCGAGGCAGCAGCGCCGGTGATTTCAGCAAGGAAACCACACTGTCCCCTGGCCCCGATGCCTCGCTGAGGAAGCCGGAGGACAGCACCAGCCTGTCCGGTCTGGCACCTTGCGCCAGACCTTCCGCCGCGCGCTGCGTCCCCTTGCTGGTCGCGACGACGATCACCGGGCGTTTCAGCCCGGCCATATAGTCGACAGCGCCGGCAAGATTCGCTCCCAGGTCGACCAGCAAGACGTTGTAGCCCCCACGCACGAAAGCATCGCGATTGCGAATCAGAACGTTGTCGGCGGCATCGGTGAACCGTGCGCCGGCCATGACATTCAGCCGGCCATCGCCACCCGTCAGCAGAAGCATGCTTCCCTTGGGATCGCGGGCGCGGATAAGAATGTTCTTCACGCCGCCGATGGCGATGGTTTCTCCGCCGTCGACCGTGACGGCTTCTTGAGCATTCGGCTGGACATCCATCGCGACAGCCTTGCCGTGCACGGATGCCACCGCGATGGCTGCAAAGCCAAGCAGCCGTCCAGCCCTTCCCAGAAGATCAAATGTCGGTGCCATGCATTCCCATTCGGTTGGATGTCGAGATATTCAGTTCGCTGTGGAGCGGCGGCGGGGCGCGGACGAATCAGCTGCTTAAATTGATCGTCTACCAGCCGGAACGCCCAGTTCGCGCAGCAGGGAGGGCGACGGGTACACCTTGTCGATCAGCCAGCGCATGTAGCGCATGTCGACATGGATGGCGCGCTTGTAGCGCGGGTCGTACATCCAGCTGGCGCTGACCGCTTCCCAGTTGCTGTCGAAGTTGAGGCCGACCAGTTCGCCCTTCGCGTTCAACACCGGCGAACCCGAGTTGCCCCCCGTGGTGTCGAGGTTGCTCAGGAAGTCGACCGGCATGGCGCCTGACTTCGGATCGGCGTATCCAGCGAAATCGCCCTTCCGGATGGCGTCGAGCAACGGCTTCGGCGCGTCGAAGGGCTCCTTGCCTGTGTTCTTCTCGACGATGCCGGCGACCGTGGTCAATGGGGCATAGGTGACCGCGTCGCGGGCCATCAAGGGGGTGACCTTGCCGTAGCTGACGCGCAGGGTCGCATTGGCATCGGGGTATACTGCCTTGCCCTGCTTCTCGCGGTAAGCGATCAGGGCCTGCATGTAGGCGGGACGCAGGCGCAACAGATCGCCTTCGCGGGCCTTGCGCTCGTCCTCGATGCGCAGCAAGGCGGGACGCAGGATGCGTGCCGCCACCAACAGCGCGTCGCCACTCTTTTCGATCTCCGCCGGGGCGGCGGTGAACAGCCGCAGGCGCTCGGCTTCGTCGCCGAACTTCGTCGCGGCATAGAGGCGATCCAGCGCTTGCGCGAGTTCGGTGGGCGTGCGGCCGAACACCTTGTCCACTTCGGGAAGCCGCTGGGCATCGGGCAGTCGCTGGTAGCGAAGCATCAGCGACGTCACCAGTGCCTTCTCCACGCGCGGATCGTATCGGCGCTGCACCTGCTTCAGCTGGCTCCGGATCAGTTCCTCGTCGCGCTTCTGGTAGCCCGTCTCGCGCGCCGCGTCCGCCTTGGGCCGCTCCACGGAAAGACGATCGACTGCCAGGGCGCCACGCATGAGCTGGGTCTGCGTGGAAAGCAGCCCGACCAGCAGGTCACGCTCGCGCACGTCCTTGCCCTGGGCGATCAGGGTCATGACCTGATCGATTTCCGGTTTCAACGCCTTCCCGTCGGGCTGCCCCGCGAGCCACGACAACATCGCGGTTTCGTCGTCGCGGCGGATGGCGACGGCGTCGCTACGCTGCAAGCCTTCCAGTTCGCCGCTGAATCGCTTGATCCCGTTCTTCAGCGTTTGCAGTTGCGACGCATAACGAATGCCGGCTTCCTTGTCGGCCTTGCCCTGGGCTTCGATCACGTCCTGGAGTGCCTTCAGCACGGCCACCGACGTCGGCAGCCGCCATTCCACCTGGTCGGCGAACTCGGCCGCCGTGCGATGGCGATAGGTGATGCCGGGATAGCCGGCGAGCATCACGAAGTCGCCTTCGGCGACGCCGTCGGTGGCGAGCTTGAGGTGCGAGGGCGGATGGTAAGGCACGTTGTCCGGCGAATAATCGGCCGGCTTGCCGTCGCGCCCGACGTAGGCGCGCAGGATGGTGAAATCGCCCGCGTGGCGTGGCCAGACGAAGTTGTCGATCTCGTCGCCGTAGTTGCCGATCGCGCGTGGCGGCGCGTAGACGAGGCGGATGTCACGCAGTTCCAGTTGTTTCACGAGGTAGAAATCGCGCCCGTAGAACATGTTGGCGACGCTGCACTTGATGCCCTCTTCGGTCTCGCATTCGGCCACCAGCGCCTTGCTCGCGGCATCGACGGCATCGTAATAGGCCCGGCCCGTCTTGCCCCTGGCCTGCGCCAGGATGCGATCGGTGACCTTGTCGAAACCGACCGTGACGCGAAGCCGGTAGTCGGGGTTGGCCGGCAGTTCGCCGGCGCGATCCGGTGCCACGTAGCCATCGGCGATGAGGTCGCGTTCCGGCTTCGAGTTGTACTGGATGACGCCGAAGGCCACGTGGTGGTTGGTGACCACCAGGCCGTCGGCCGAGACGAAGGAACCCGTCCCGCCGCCCACCTTGACCACCGCGTTGAGCGGCGCACGGGTCAGGTCGGCGAGGTCCTTCGGATCGCCAAGGAAGCCGGCATCCTTGAGGTTCTTCGCAATTCCGGGCAGTTGCGAGGGCAACCACATGCCCTCGTCGGCTTTCGCGTCCAGCGCCAGCGCCATGGCGGCTCCCAGCATCATCGAGCGGATTCGCATGTTTCGTCGTCCCCTGTGGGTCGTGCAGAGCGTCCCGACCATAGAGGCCCAGCGGGCCACTGGCAATGGCGCGACGCACCACGATCCGGGGCCGGTGCGGCTTATAATGCCGGTTTAGGTCCGCGCCGCGGGCCTCCCCCGCACGGAACCCACGAGCCCCATGCAGCAGACGATGAAGGCGCTGGTCAAGCGCAAGCCCGAGCAAGGTATCTGGATGGAAGAAGTTCCGGTGCCGCAGGCCGGCCCGAACGAAGTCCTGATCAAGATCGAGAAGACCGCCATCTGCGGCACCGACCTGCACATCTACAAGTGGGACGAGTGGTCCCAGCGCACGATCACGCCCGGCCTCACCATCGGCCACGAGTTCGTCGGCCGCATCGCGGAGATCGGGCCGGGCGTCACCGGCTACAAGGTCGGCGACCGCGTCTCGGCGGAAGGCCATATCGTCTGCGGCCATTGCCGCAACTGCCGCGCGGGGCGCCAGCACCTGTGTCCGAACACCATCGGCATCGGCGTGAACCGCAACGGTGCCTTCGCCGAGTACATGACCATGCCGGCCTCGAACCTGTGGCCGATCCCCGACCAGATTCCCTCGGAGCTGGCCGCCTTCTTCGATCCGTACGGCAACGCCGCGCATTGCGCGCTGGAGTTCGACCTGATCGGCGAGGACGTGCTGATTACCGGTGCCGGCCCGATCGGCATCATCGCCGCCGGCATCGCCAAGCATGTCGGTGCCCGCAACGTCGTGGTCACCGACGTGAACGACTATCGCCTGAAGCTGGCCGCCGACATGGGCGCCACGCGTGTGGTCAACGTGTCCAAGCAGTCGCTCAAGGACACGGTGAAGGACCTGCACATCGAAGGCTTCGACGTTGGCCTGGAGATGAGCGGCAATCCGCGTGCCTTCGGCGACATGCTCGAATGCATGTACCACGGCGGCAAGATCGCCATGCTCGGCATCATGCCGCGCGGCGCGGGGATCGACTGGGACAAGGTGATCTTCAAAGGCCTCACCCTCCAGGGCATCTACGGACGCCGCATGTACGAGACCTGGTACAAGATGACCCAGATGGTGCTGACCGGCTTCCCGCTGCAGAAGGTGCTTACGCACCAGATCGCAATCGACGACTTCCAGAAAGGCTTCGACCTGATGGACGCCGGCAACTGCGGCAAGGTCGTCTGCTCGTGGACCTGATCCACGTCGCCTGACCGCGCTCCCACCAGCGCCCCCGCCGGGTACACTGCCCCCCGGGGGCCATGGGGTGAAGGAGCGGCGGTATGGAAACATTCAAGACACGCGGCAAGCTTTACTGGCGGAAGGGGCACGAACGCGCCCTCACCGTCTATCGGTCACGCCGGACCCGGCGCATCACCGTCGGCTTGTTGATCGCGCTCGTCGTCTTCGGCCTGCTCGGCTTCTTCGCCGCGCCGCCACTGATCCGTTCGCAGGTCGAGTCGCGCGCCAGCGCGGCGCTGGGCCGGCCGGTCACCCTCGGCTCGATCAGCCTCAACCCGTTCACCTTGAAACTGACCGCCGAGCGATTGCACATCGGCGAGCGCGACGGCAAGACGCCCTTCGTCGATATCGAGCGACTGACGGCGAACGCTTCCTGGGCCTCGCTGTTCCGGGCCGCTCCGATCCTCGACGAACTGCGCATCGACGAGCCCCGGATCCACCTCCAACGCAGCGCGCCGCAACGTTTCAATTTCTCGGACATCCTCGAGCGCTTCGCGACGGACCCCGCCGCCCCCGACACGGGCCCGGCCAGGTTCGCGCTATCCAATATCGCCGTGCATGGCGGCCAGGTCGATTTCGACGACCGCGTGCTCGACGCCACCCATCGCCTCGACCATATCGACATCGGCATTCCCTTCATTGCCAGCCTGCCCAGCGCCACGGACATCTTCGTGCAGCCGCTGCTGGCGATGAACGTCGACGGTAGCCCGCTGCGCGTGCAGGGACAGACCAAGCCATTCGCCAGCAGCCGCGAGTCCATGGTCAGTTTCCGGCTCGACCAGTTGGACCTGCCCCGCTACCTCGGTTTCGTGCCGGCCCCGCTTCCTGTCGCCGTGCCGGCTGGGAAACTGTCCGGCCTGCTCGACCTGCGTTTCACGATGAACGAGGACAAGCCGCGCGTGGTGTTGAGCGGCCGCCTGACCATCGACGGCCTGCAGGTGAACGACAAGGGTGGCGCTTCGCTGCTCGCGCTCGGCCATGGCGACGCGGCGCTGACGGCGCTGGAACCGCTGACCTCCCGCTATCGCCTCGGCACCGTCGCCCTCGACGGTCTCGACGTGCGCTACGCGCGGCTTCCGGGCGGTCGCAGCAATATCGACGCGTTGACGGCGCCGTCCGCCGCGCCGGCAAAGGACGCGCCCGCGACCGACGTCCGCATCGACAACCTCACGCTCAAGGATTCGCGGATCGAATACGCCGACCTCGCCGCGCCGGCACCCGCGCGCCTGGTCCTCGACCATGTGCAAGCCAGCCTGCGCGGGCTCAGCACCGTCGCCGCGCCCACCGCCCTGCTCGACGTCGCCGCCCGCATGGCCGGCGGCACGATCGCCACGCAAGGCAAGCTGGACCTCGCCGCGGCCCGTTACGCGGGCAAGCTGTCCCTGGCGGACGTATCGCTCACCGCGTTGATGCCGCTGACGCCGCCGCTGTTGAACGCCGACATCACCGGTGGCAGCGTCGGTGCGAACGGTGACCTGGCGTTGGACTGGCAGAACGCCGCCATCGTCCGCATCTCGAACGCCAAGGCGAAGCTGGACGGATTCCAGCTCGTGCCGCGGAACGGACGCGCTTCGCCGGTGACGTGGAAATCGATGGCGGCGTCCATCGCGCTGGTCGATCTCGCCACCAGCGAGGCACGTCTCGACCAGCTCACGCTCGACGGCCTGGCACTCGACCTGCAACGCCTCGCCAACGGCAACCTCGATCTCGCGGGCATCGTGAAGACGCCCGCCGCGCCCGCCAGACCGGCAGCCCCGTCAGCGGCGTGGCGCTGGAGCATCGCTCACCTCGGCGTGAACGAAGGGACGGTCACCCTGCGCGACGCCAAGGCACCAGGCAAGCGCAACACGATCGCGATGCAGGCCACGTCGTTCGGCATCGACGGCCTGTCCAACGACATGACCCGCCCACTCACCGTCGACCTCAAGGGCAACCTCGGCAAAGGTGCTTTCGCGGTCACCGGCAAGGTGAAACCGCAACCACTCGATGCGGACCTGCGGGTCAAGACCACGCGACTCGACGTGGCTCCGCTGCAATCGCTGGTGACGGTACCGTTGAACGTGCGCGTGGACAGCGGCCTGCTCAGCCTCGACGGACAAGTTCGTTATAACGATCGCGGCAATGCGCCCGCCCGGATCGCCTATCGCGGCCAGGCCACGCTCGGTCGCGTGCGCGTGCTGGACAAGCTGACCGACGCCGATTTCCTTCGCTGGACCTCGCTCAGCGCCAGCAACATGGTCATTCGCATGGGCGAGGCGGTGCCCCATGTCGCCATCGGCGGCCTGGCGCTGGACGACTTCTATGCCCGCGTGATCATCAACGCGAACGGACGTCTGAACCTCCAGGATGTCGTCGCCAATCCGGAAGCACCCGGGGCCGTCTCGGTCACCCAGGCGCAGGCCACGCCCGCGCCGGCCGCACCGACGACCGAGTCTCCTGCCGCCACGCCGGCCGCGCCGGCGGCGGACATCCGCATCGGCCAGGTCACCCTGACCAGGGGCCACCTCAACTACACCGACAACTTCATCAAGCCCAACTACACCGCGGACGTGACGCGCCTGACCGGCAAGATCGGTGCCTTCGGCACGGACGGCGGTTCACCGCCCGCCGACCTGACCCTGCAAGGCCAGCTCGACGACAACGCGCCGGTGGACATCGCCGGCACGATCAATCCGCTCGCGCCGGTGGCCTCGCTGGATATCACGGCCAAGGCGGAAGGCATCCAGCTCGCCAACCTCTCGCCGTACTCGGGTAAGTACGCCGGTTACCCGATCACCAAGGGGCGGCTCAACGTCGACGTGCACTACCTGCTCGACCAGCGCAAGCTGACGGCGGACAACCATATCTTCATCGACCAGTTGACCTTCGGCGACAGGCTCGAAGGTCCCGGGATCAGCCATCTGCCGGTGAAGCTGGCGGTGGCGCTGCTGAAGGACTCCCAGGGTCGCATCGACGTACGCGTGCCCGTGTCCGGATCGCTGGACGATCCGCATTTCAGCGTGGGCGGCCTGGTCTGGCGCGCCATCGGCAACCTGATCGTGAAAGCGGTCACCTCTCCATTCCGCCTGCTCGCCTCGGCGGGTGGCGGCCGCGAGGACCTCGGCTACGTGGAGTTCGCCCCCGGCTCCGCCGTGCTCGACGCGACCGCGCAGGCGAAGCTGGCCGAGATCGTCAAGGTGTTGGCCGACAAACCGTCGATCAGCCTGGACATCGTCGGCCGCATCGATCCGTCCAAGGATGAATCCGGCCTCCGCACCGTCATGGTCGACGACCTGATCCACCAGGAGCAGGTCGCCGACAAGGAGGACGACACCACGCCGCCGACGGCCGCCGAGCAGGAAAAATACCTGGAACGGGCCTATCGCCATGCATCGTTCCCCAAGCCGAAGAACATGATCGGCCTGACCAAGTCGCAGCCGCCGGAGGAAATGCGCACGTTGATGGAGACCAACATGCCGGTCGACGCCGACGCCCTGCGCCATCTGGCGGAACGCCGGGCCAATGCGGTCCGCCAGTGGCTGCAAGGCAAGACGGACGACAAGCGGGTCTTCGTCGTGGCGCCCAAGACGGACGCCAAGGGTATCGATGACGGGGGCAAGACGACCCGGGTGGATTTCGGCCTGCACTGACGCCATCCGGGATCGAGGTTTTCTCATTCGTGCAAAGGCCTCACAATCGGGAGATTCCTCCGTCCCCGGAAACCTCCGTCATGACCTACCCCGGCCAAACCCGTTTCGCCAGCGAACTCGACTCCATCCGCGAGCAGGGCTTGTTCAAGAACGAGCGCATCATCGTCTCTCCGCAGTCGGCGGAGATCGAGCTGGAAGGCGGCCGGAAGGTTCTCAATTTCTGTGCGAACAACTACCTGGGGCTGGCCGACCATCCCGAGGTGATCCAGGCGGCCAAGGATGCGCTGGACACCCATGGTTTCGGCATGGCCAGCGTGCGCTTCATCTGTGGCACGCAGGACCTGCACAAGGAGCTGGAGCGCAAGATCGCCGACTTCTTCGGCAAGGAGGACACGATCCTCTATGCCGCCTGCTTCGACGCCAATGGCGGGCTGTTCGAGCCGCTGCTGGGCGAGGAAGACGCGATCATCTCCGATGCGCTGAACCACGCTTCGATCATCGATGGCATTCGCCTGTGCAAGGCCAAGCGCTTCCGCTACGCCAACTGCGACATGGCCGATCTCGAGGCCCAGTTGCAGGCGGCCGATGCCGCGGGCGCCCGGACCAAGCTCATCACCACCGACGGCGCGTTCTCGATGGACGGCTTCGTCGCGCCGCTCGCCGAAATCACCGCCCTCGCGCGCAAGTACGACGCGCTGGTGCACATCGACGAATGCCATTGCACGGGCTTCCTCGGTGAGACCGGTCGCGGTTCGGCGGAGCTGCACGGCGTGCTCGACAAGATCGACATCATCACCGGAACCCTCGGCAAGGCTCTCGGCGGCGCCCTCGGCGGCTTCACCACGGGCCGTCGCGAAGTGATCGAACTGCTGCGCCAGCGCTCCCGTCCCTACCTGTTCTCCAACTCGCTGCCGCCGCACGTGGTGGCCGCGGGCAGCAAGGTGTTCGACATGCTCGCCGCCGCCGGCGACCTGCGTGAGCAGGTGAAGGAGAACACCCGCTACTTCCGGGAGAAGATGACCGAAGCGGGCTTCGACATCCGCCCCGGACAGCACCCGATCGTCCCGGTGATGATCTACGACGCGAAGCAGGCGCAGGCCATGGCGGCGGAACTGCTCGACGAAGGCATCTACGTCACCGGCTTCTTCTTCCCCGTGGTACCGCAGGGCAAGGCGCGCATCCGCACGCAGATGAGTGCCGCGCATACGCGCGAGCACCTGGACAAGGCCATCGCGGCGTTCACCAAGGTGGGCCGGAAGCTGGGTGTGCTGAAGAACTGAGGCTCCGCAACCCCGCCACTTCCGCATCGCCGAGATGCCGCCATTGCCCCTTGGCCAGATCCCCCAGGACAAGATCACCGATAGCCACGCGCACGAGCCGCAACACGTCGAAGCCCAGCGCCGCCAGCAAGCGCCGGATGTGCCGGTTCCGCCCCTCGTCCAGCGTCACTTCCAGCCACGCATTGCGCTCGCCCTGGCGCAACAGCGAGGCGGCAGCCGCACGCAGGGTCTCGCCCGCGTCGACCACGCCTTCGCACATCGCGGCGACCGTCGCCGCATCCGGCTGTCCCGCCACCTGTACGTGGTAAGTCTTCGGCACATGCGTCGCCGGCTCGGTGATTCCGGCGGCCCATGCCGTGTCGTTCGACAGCAGCAGCAATCCCTCACTCGCCTTGTCGAGCCTTCCCACCGGTCCCAACCAGGGAAGACCCGCCCCGTCGAGCAGTGAATAAACCGTGTCACGACCCCGCTCGTCCGCGGCCGATACCACGATGCCGCGTGGCTTGTTCATCGCGATATAAACGGGCGCCACGGCCTGCGCGGCACCGCCGTCGATTTCGATGCGCTCGTTTCCCGCCAGTGGAAACTCGGGATCGCGCACGATCCTGCCATCGACCCTGACCCTCCCCTCGCGCGCCAGCCGCTCGCCCTGGCTGCGCGAACAGATGCCACGCTTGGAAAGCACGCGGGCGAGGCCGAACACGGGGGTAGCGGTGCGACGCGGACGCGATGTCGGCGAGCGGGGTGGCTGGCGGGGCATGCGTCTAAGGATAGTGGCTGGCGGGCGACGCTTCATCGTGGATTTTTTTTTGTGGGTTGTTTGAGGGCTCGGCTTCGCCCTCGCATTCGTTGTGTGCGTGGTGGGGGAGCTGCCGGGCGCCACCCTCGGCGCGACGGTAGTCGCCGTCCCTTGGGCAAGGATGCCGCTGCGCGGCCGTGTTTGATGGCTGCGCCCCTTCGGGCTCGGACGGTCGGGCGGGGGTTTCCGATTCGCCCTCCTGGCTCAGCGGAAACGGCCGGCCATCCCTGGCCGGCCCCCTGACGGGCCTTTTCCGCCCGCCCGTCCTCGGCTCCTAATGTCGCGCCGAGGGTGACGCCCGGCAGCTCTCTCGACCCTGGGGTGGGTTGGTGGGAAGAGCACCGCTCGCCACGTGTCGCGTGCCGCACCCGGGTGGGAAGCGGGCTGGCCCGCGAGTCCTCGATCTTCGTACTGGCGAAGGAGACCTTGCACTGATCGGGCGAGGCGTGTCACCGCTCGCTAGATGCACGGCCTCATTCGCTCGCCCCAGGGTGGCGCATCGCGGGCCAGCCCGCTTCCCACCCGCGTGAGGGGGTTTCACACGGAGACGGCATCCACCCGGGGACAGCATCACCCCGGGCCGCGGGCGTTGCTTGTGCCACACGCCACCTCAGTGCTCGGAAGAGCCGTCGGCCGCCACCCTCGTCGCGACGTGTGGAACCGAGGAGCGACGGGCGAAAAGGCCCGCCAGGGGGCCGGCCTGGACGGCCGGCCGTTTCCGCCGAGCCATGGAAGGCGAGTCGGAAACCCCGCCCGGCGCGACGGGCGCGACGGGGCGCCAGCCATAAGACATGGCCGCGCAGCGGCTTCCCTTCCCGAGCGACGGTGCAACCGGAGCGACGAGGGTGGCGGCCGACGGCTCTGCCCCGCACACCCCAACCGCGAGGGCGAAGCCGAGCCGTGCATGCAACCGGCCCACTGCCGCGGGATCGCCGACAAGGTCGGCTCCCACCAGTAGGTCCGGGCACAAATGCCAGCACAAAAAAACGGCATGCCGGGGCATGCCGTTTCGGAAATATGCGTTGAAGGGTGCCCGTCAGATCTTTGCGATGCCTTCGGGGCGCTTGGCGCCGACGAAGTGCTTGGCCCAGTAGGCCTCGTTGAGGCTATCGACACGGACGGTCTTGCCCGCCGACGGCGAATGGATGAACTGGCCGTTGTCGATGTAGATGCCTACGTGCGACACGGCTTTGCCGCGTGTGCGGAAGAAGACCAGGTCGCCCGTCTTCATCTCGCTGCGCTTGACCTTCAGGCCGGCGAGGAACTGGCTGGCGGAATTGGTCGGAAGGTCGAGACCGATGCTGTGCATGAACACATAGCGGACGAAGCCGCTGCAATCGAAACCGGTGGACGGAGCACGGCCACCACGGTGGTAACGGATGTCGCGCAGCTTCATCGCGAAGGCGAGAAGCGCCTCCCGTGCATGACCGTCGACGTGGCCGGCCAGCTTGGCGGTGGCGGCGGCGACGAGGCTGTCGTCGTCATCGTCGGCGGTGGTGTCGTCGTTGGCGGCGACCTGGCTGGCGGCGGCTGGCGCGGGTGCGATCAGCGAGGTGGCATCGGGAACGGCGGACTGGGCGAGCGCAGTGGCCGGGGCGAACACCGGCAGGTCGGTCAGGAGAAGTGCGGCGGATTGGTCGAGGCCCTGCGGGACGGTGACCGTGTCGGCAATGACGGGTGTTACGGCGGCGATACAAAACGTGGCTAACGCGAGAGCGGTCAGTCGCTTTAAATGCATGAGCGAAAAGGCCTATTCATCGTGAAGTTAAGCCGCCGTGAAGGTGAGACGACCGTGAACGAGGGGTGAAGTTACCAAACCGGATTCAACAAGTTGTTCGCATAAGGTTAAAAACGGTCATTCCTAGGAAACATTCAGAGAAGTCGCAGGAAACTGCGGCTACAGAGGCTAATTTCTGAACGGATATAAGGACTTGCTTTCACCTATGTGAGGGTCCGGCGGCGCCGTCACGGCGGGGCGGTTACCGAATCTGTGCATCAGGTCTCACACCGGCTTGTAGGACCTTGCTCCGAAGATCGCGCTGCCGATACGCACCTCGGTGCTGCCCTCGGCGATCGCGAGCGCGAAATCGCCACTCATGCCCATCGACAGGCGATCGGCGGGATGGCCGGCGTCACGCGCCCTGTCACGAAGACGATACAGCGTACGAAAACAGGCTCTTACGACGGCTTCGTCCGACGAGGCTTCGGCGAGCGTCATCAGCCCCCGTAGCCGAAGCGAAGGAAAGGCCTTCAATTCGTCGAGGAACCCGGGAAGGGCCTCCGGTGCCAGTCCGAACTTGCTTTCCTCCCGCGAGGTCTTCACCTGGACGAGCACGTCGATGGCCCGGCCCCGCGCCTGCAGGGCCTTGTCCAACGCCACGGCGAGGTCCAGCCGGTCCAGCGACTGCACCTCGGCGGCAAGCTTCGCCACCGCCTTGGCCTTGTTGGTCTGCAGGTGGCCTATCACGACCCAGTCGAGCCGTTCGTCGGCCAGCGCCGCGGCCTTGGCCTGGATTTCCTGCACCTTGTTCTCGCCGAAACGACGCAGGCCCAACCCCACCGCCTCGCGCACCACGTCCTCGCCGAAGGTCTTGCTGACCGGCAGCAGGGTCACCTCGCCCGGGTCGCGGCCGGCCTCGCGGCAAGCCGTGGCGATCGACTCGCGCACCGCCGCGAGACGCGTGGCCAGCGTGCCGGCGTCGTCGCTCATGCCTTCGCCGCTTCCTGGAAGTGACGCGCCACGACGTCGGCCACGACCATGCTCACGCGCTTGCCCGTCGGAATGTGCAGGAATTCATTCGGACCGTGGGCATTCGAGTGCGGACCCAGCACGCCCGTGATGAGGAACTGCGCCTGCGGGAATTTCTCGCCGAGCATGCCCATGAAAGGAATGCTGCCACCCTCGCCCATGTAGGCCGCCGGCGCGCCGAAGTAATGCTCCGAGGCTTTCGCGACGGCTTCCTCGAGCCAGGGCGACAACGCCGGCGCGTTCCAGCCGCTGCCGTCCTTTTCCAGGTCGAAGGTGACCTTCGCGCCATACGGCGGGTCCTTCTCGAGCAATTGCTTGAGGAACTTGCCCGCTTCCGCGCCGGAGAGGGTCGGCGGCACGCGCAGGCTGAGCTTCACCGAGGTCTTCGGGCGCAGCACGTTGCCGGCGCTATCGAGCGCGGGCATGCCGCCGACGCCGGTGACGGCGAGCTGGGGACGCCACGTGCGGTTGAGCACGAGTTCGGCGAGATCGTCGGTCGCCGGCTTCATGCCTTCGACGAAGGGGAACTTGTCGTACACGGCGGTACCCAGGACCTCGGCCGACCGCCGCGCCTGCTCGAGACGCTGCGGCGGGATGTCGACGTAGAGTTCCGGCGGCACGATCGCGCCCGTCCGCGGATTCTCCAGGCGGTCGAGGATCTCGCGAAGGATGCGGAAGCTCGAAGGCACCACGCCCGAGGCATCGCCGGAATGGACGCCCTCTTCCAGCACCTGCACCGTCAGGTTGCCACCGGTCATGCCGCGCAACGACGTGGTCAGCCAGAGCTGGTCGTAGTTGCCACAGCCCGAGTCGAGGCAGACCACGAGCGCGGGATTGCCGATGCGGCCGGCCAGATGGTCCACGTAGTACGGCAGGTCGTAGCTGCCCGATTCCTCGCAGGCCTCGATGAGGATCACGCAACGCGCATGCGGCACGCCCTGGTCGCGCAGAGCGAGGAGCGCCGCCAGCGACCCGAAGATGGCGTAACCGTCATCCGCGCCACCGCGGCCGTACAGCTTGTCGCCCTTGAGCACGGGCGTCCACGGACCGAGGCCTTCGGACCATCCCGTCATCTCCGGCTGCTTGTCGAGGTGGCCGTAAAGCACGACGGTTTCATCCGTGCCCTTGCCCTGCGAGCCTTGCGCGGGCACGTCGATGTAGATCAGCGGCGTACGGCCTTCCAGGCGGATGACTTCCAGCGACGCGCCTTCGAGCGCGGGCAGTTTCGAGCGCGCCCACGATTCCATCAGCGCCACCGCCTGGTCCATGTAGCCATGCTCCCGCCACCGCGCGTCGAACATCGGCGACTTGTTCGGGATACGGATGTACTCGACCAGCTGCGGGACGATTTCCGCGTCCCAGAGGCCGCTGACGAAGGAAGAAATGCGGGAGGTATCCATGGCGGGCCGGACTCGTTGGGCAAAGGCCGATTGTAACAGCGACGACGGCGACGCCTTGGGCGATGTCGGCACACCCACGGCATGCGCGGCGGCATCGCCTCACCCGGATTTCGTCGTCGCGCCAGTTCGCGCGAACCCTGGCACGACGCAGAGTGCCCCTGCGTCGTCCGACGCTGTCCAAGAGGAGAATCCACGTGAACAGTCATCTCGCCACCCTCGCCGCGCTCGCCTTGCTGCTGCTCGCCCCGCTCGCTATCGCTTCGTCACCCGTGAACATCAACACCGCCGACGCGCCGACCCTCGCGCAGTCGCTGGACGGTGTCGGCCTGGCCAAGGCCCAGGCGATCGTCGCCTGGCGCGAGGCGAACGGCGCCTTCGAGTCGGCCGACCAGCTCGCCGAGGTGAAAGGCATCGGGGCGTCGCTGGTCGAGCGCAACCGTGACGCCATCCAGGTGGATGGCGGCAAGGCGGCCAGGAAGACCAAGGCGACCAGGCCGTCCAAGGCCAAGGCGGGTGCCGAGGAAGACTGAGCCCCTATTCCTCCCCTCGCCACTACCGCCGCCGGCCGAACGCGCTACACTCGCGCCCCATGCCGGCGGCGCACTTGCGCCCCCGCCAGGAACAGGGGCTTGATGATCCAATGATCCTGCCGCGTTACCGTATCGCCGATTCCGCCATTCCCGGCGCCGGCAAGGGCTTGTTCGTCGACGAATTCGTGGCCGCGGGGCGTGTCGTCACCGCCCCCGACCAGATCGATCGCACGTACGCCTGGGCCGACATCATGGCCTCCCCCGCGCTGTCCGCCGACCTGCACGCCGCCGCGCGCTGGTTCGAGGACCGCTACACCGTTTCGCCCGAATGGCCGGACGAGTGCTACGTGAACCATAGCTTCGAACCCACCGGCATCTGGCACCTCGGCTTCATCTTCGCCGCTAAAGACCTTCCGCAAGGCACTGAAATCACAGTGGATTACCGCCACCTCCTGTCCCCCGGCCAGGATGAAAGCTTCCAAGACGCGGCCACTGGTGAGAAAATAACCGGCTTGTCCTGGCAGGAAAGCCTCGCGCTGAGCACTCACGCTCTGGCTCGACTGCTCGGCTGACACTTGGTCACTTCGATGGCAATAGCAGACATTCCCGTTCTGGAAACGCCGCGCCTGCGGCTCACCGCCCTTACCGAACGCCATTTCGACGATTACGCGGCCATGCTCGCGGACGCCGAAAGCACGCGCTGGATCGGTGACGGGCAACCGCTCGACCGGATGAACGCGTGGCGCTCGATGGCCATGCTGCTGGGCCATTGGGCCCTGCGCGGTTGCGGCATGTGGGCGATCGAGCTGAAGGACACCGGCGAATTCATCGGCCGCGCGGGCCTGATGAAACCCGAAGGCTGGCCCGACCTCGAACTGGGCTGGATGCTCAAGCCGGAGCACCGTCACCACGGCTACGCCACCGAAGCCGGTGAAGCCATCCTCGATTTCGCCTGGAAGCAGATGCACGCCCAGCGTGTGATCAGCCTCGTGCGCATCGGCAACGAAGCCTCCGACCACGTCGCCGAGCGCCTGGGCGGCGAGCACATCGACAACATCGATTTTCTCGGCGGCGCGACACACCTGTTCGCGTACTACCCGCCGCACCGCGAAGTACGCCGCGCCGGCTGAAGTGCCCTTACAAGGCCGGCGCGAAGTCCGTACGGCGGCGCCGATGCGGATTGACCGCCACCAGCCCCGCCAGTGCCAGCAGGCGCGACGTGCGCATCCATGCCACGACGGCCACGCCGAGCTGGACGATCAGTAAGCCCGCCAGAAGCCCGCTACCCGCACCGGTGGTATGTCCCCGCCAGGCGGCGATGAGCACCGCCAGGACGCCACCCGCCAGGGTGATCGTCAGGTAGACGAAAACGCTCGCAAAGGGGCGGCGGACGAACTGCATGAATCCCCTGCCCAGCGCGCGGAAGGCCGAACGCAAGCCGACGTCGGCGATGAACTGCGCGCGGGCCGATTCGACGATCGCCTGGGCGATCACGAAAAACAACAAGCCGACCGCCAGCGCACCGTGCTGGTACAGGTCGGCGGTCGAGGGCAGGAACGCGGCATCGACCTTGCGCTCCGCGAACGTGGACGCACCCTGCGCCACCACGACGAACAAGCCATAAGGGACCAGGGACAGGATCATCAGGCGAAGCATGCGTCCGTATTCCATAGCCCCGCCTTGAAGCAGTCCGCCAAAGCCGAGCGCCCGGTTCGCTCGGCCACCGGCCACCGCCATGCCGGTCAGGAATGGCGACACCGCCAGCGTCAGCAGGACCCCCGCCACGAAGGCCATGCCCGTCCATCCATTGGCATCGCGCAAGGCGGAGAAGACATCGGAGAACATCAGTCCGTCGAAGTGCGCCGCCCACGTATCGGCATGCACCGAATACCCGAGCAGACGGTCGAGCACCTTCCACAACGGCAAGGCGACCACCAGGGTCGGCAGCAAGGTGATAAGTATCCACAACAGCACCAGCCGCCATTGCAGGCCGCCGAGTGCGCCGTGGCCGATGGCCGCGATGGCCGAGCGTTTCTGACGGTCGTTCATAGCGTCACCAGGAAAGCGTAGAGGCCCTGCAGCAGGGCCGCGAAATCGGCGCCCCAACGATTCGATGCGGCGTGGTTGGCATCCACGGTACGGCTGTCGTCGAGCTTGTTCGCGTCCAGGTAGATCTTCCTGTCCGGATCGAGTTCGGCCGACGTGCCCTTCACCGGCTGGGTGAAGACGAAGCGGGCCCAGCGACGGTCGTCGTCCCAGTGGACGGTCTCGACCGATCCGTCCGCGAACGACACCTTGAGTGTTTGCGGCACGCGCGCACCGTCTCGCCACACCGTGACCGTCGTCTTCCACGGGAAGGGACCGGTGCCGTCGGCCGCATCGGGATGTGCGTTCTTCCATGCCTCTCGCTGTTTCGAAACAGCCTCCTCGTTCTGCTCGGACGACAGTTCGACGCGATGACCGTCCTTTATCGTGGTTCCCGCGAGCGGCAAGACTTCCTCGCTGACGATCTCTTTCACGCGGTCGTCGATACGCGCCGTGCCATAGACGTACTGGTCGAATACCTGCGCCACGACATCGGGTTTTCCCGAAACCTCGGCGATCGACGCCTGGAGGTCGGCGATCGACGGATGACGGAAGTGCCATCTCGCGTAGTACTGGCGATACGCCTTCTCCGTCACGTCCTTGCCGAGGCGTTCCTCCAGGTCATGCATGGCCGTGGCGGTGCGCGAATACACCGTGCCGTAGTCGGCGCTGGACAGGCGGTCCCACGCGTTCTGCCCGAGCGGGTCGGAGGGACGCGGCAGCAGGGCGAACATCCGCTCGAGCGCGAATACGTCCATCGGCGCTTCCACGCCGAAGAATTGCCACAGCGGCTTGGTCAGGTATACCCGCTGCTTGCGTTCGCGCAGCATGCGGTCGTCCCAGTATTCGTTGAGGCCTTCGTCCAGCATCGGCTCCTCGAATTCGTTCGAGGCGAGCAAGCCGTAGAAATAGCCATGGCCGAACTCGTGGATGGTCACGAAGTCGAGGATGTATTCGTCGAGCGTCTTCGGCTTCACCTCGGTGAAGCTATCCGCGGTGAAGAACGTGGGGTACTCCATGCCGCCCGCTTCGGATGCGTTGAACGGCGGCACCACGGCGGTCACCGTCTTGTAGGGATAAGGGCCCAGTGTCGACGAGAAGTAACCGAGCGAATCGATGGTCGCCTTCAGGACGGGTTTCGCGCTTGCCTCGTACTCGGGTGGATAGACCACCTTCACCTTCATGGGCGGGCTGCCGGGACCGGTGTACCCGCCCTCCAGCGTCTTGTAGCGGGGCGCGGCCATCCAGGCGAAGTCGTGGACATCGGCCTGGGAGAAATGCCAGGTCAGTTCGTTGCCTTCCGGAACGGGATCGCCCTGCTGTTCGCCGACGGCCGCCACCACGTAATCCCGGGGTACGGTCATGCGAACGTCGTATTCACCGAAGTCCGCATAGAACTCGCTGTTGAAATGGAATTCGTGCACGTTCCAGCGCGGCTCCGTGGCACCTCGCTCACCAGGCAGTTCCAGCACGCCGATCTTGGGAAACCACTGGCCGACGAGGTGGAACGTGCCGACATAGCCGGTCCGCTCGATCACGCGTGGCAACTGGCTGTGGAAATTCATGTCCAGCGTGACGCTTCCGCCCGCCGGGACCGGCCGGGCCAGGTCGACGCGAACCACGGTATGGTCGGTATCGGGGCCGCCATCGGGATGGACGTAGCGCCACTTCAGCGCCGCGCCATCCTGTTCCACGTTGCCCAGGTCGATATAGCCCCACTCGCCTTTTTTCACCTCGGCGACGCCACGCGAGCCCCCGTGCGCGGCAAGTACACGCCGTTCGGTAAAGAAGGTGCTCCCCTCGCCCTCGAAGGCATTGAGATAGAGGTGCAGGAACACCGCGCCGACGGGCCGGTCGCTCCGATTGCGCCAGGTCAGCTGCTGCTGGCCGTCCACGGTGTGTTTCCCCGGATCGAGGCGAGCCTGGATGCGGTAGGACACGACGCGATCGGACAGCGTCGCCTCGCTACCGGTGCGCGGTCCGCCCCAGGCGGTCGGCGCACTGGGCGTGCGCACGAAAGCGGCGTGCGCGGAGGCAAAGGGAATCTCGACCGGCTCGATCGCCACGACAGCCGGTGCGGCGACCGTGGCCCCGGTGGCGGGGACCGGCGTGGCGGGCCGTGCTTGCGCAGGTTCCTGCACCCATGCGCCCTGTGCGCACGCGAATGCGCCAAGCGCGACGAAACGAACGACTCTGGCTGCCTGGCGGCGCATCGATCGACCCTCCCCTTGAAGCAGATGAGATTGCGGGCTGTGGCGTGGGCCGGATATAGGCCAGAGGTCACGGTTCAGCCAGGGAACGACCGCTCGCGCATCCACTTGGTAAGGATCCACTTCTCGCCGCGGATCACGGGTGCCCCGCCATGCAACGACAATGGATCGAGCGATCCGTCGGGCGCCGTGTACTCGAAATACAGGGCCTGCCCCTTGCGCGGCACATAGCTGAAATCGATCCGGGGGAAGACGGTTTCGCCACCGGCCTCGACATCGTTGAGGTACATGATCAGGGTCGATACGCGCTGGCCGCCATTCTTCAGGTGCGACTGGCTGCCCGGATCGTCCGGCGGGAAGAAATCGAAATGGGGCACGTACTGGGCGCCGACGCCATAACGCATGGCCTGCAGGCCCTCCCCATGGTCCTCGGGCATCCGCATGATCGCGGCGGCGCGCGCATCGACACGAGCGATCAGCTCGTTCTCCGAACGCCCGAAGTTGGCACCTTCGCTCGTCCGGATGTCCTGCACGACGCCGAAACCGGTGCCCGGGCTGACCACCTCGGAGCGAGCCAGGCGCGTGGTGGCCAGGCTGCGCAGCTGGTCGCATTCGACCGGGTCCAGCACGCCATCGAGCACGGCGATGGTCGGACGGGACACCCGAACGAGTACACGTACGCCGCGATCGCCCACATGGAGGACATGGCCATCTTCGAGGCGGCTGCTGAACGCGGCGGGTTCGGGTGCCTGCGCCGGTTGCCGCGGGGCGATACCGCCGAACAGGGCCTCGGCGATCGCGTCGCGTGCCGCCCATTCGTCGAAACGATTCTGTTTCATGATCCCGAGGATGTCAGCGGGAGCGTGGCCGGCGGCAAGCGACTCGCCGATCCAGCGGTACCAATCGGGGGTGATTTTCGTGTGCAGGCGAGCTTCCATGGCATGGCCTCCTTATGTTTGTGGAATTCCGTTTCTCATCGGGCCCATCCTATGCCAGTCCAACATCGACGGGTACCCGATGCTCCCGGAGCTATGTGCCGTCTTGGGCGTTCAGCCAGGCCAGCTTCCTCGCCTTCGGCAGGCGTTTCACCTCGTACTCGGCCTTCGACGCCGCCGAGCGGTCGGGGAAAGGGCGAAAGCCCAGTAGCCGTACCGGCGGATTGGCCCGCGTGTAACGCGCTCCCTTGCCCGCCATGTGGGCGGCATAGCGTGCGTCGAGGTCGTTGGAGATCCCCGCATACCATGCGCCGTTCCGGCATTCGATCAGATAGACGCACCACATGGTGGCGAAGCCTAGCAGCCCTGGCGGGGGGCCCTACAATGCGACCATGGAACCCAGCTACAACCTGGCGGTGAACCTCCCCCTTCGCGGAAGCGTCGTGACCCGCCTTCGCGCCGCGCTGGCCACCACGCCGGTGGATGCCGAGTCGCTCGCGTATCCCGATCCCGCCGGCGCCCTGTGGATCAGGAAGGCGATCGCGCGCTGGCTCGAACGCGTGGGAGGGCACGGCCCGGTCGACCCCCGGCTCATCGCCCTGACGATCGGCGCGCGGCACGCGCTCGCCTTCGCCCTGGCCGCGTCCGCCACCGGGAGGCATGCGGCCATCCTCGTCGAGGAACACACGTACCATGGCGTCCGTCGCATGGCACGGCACTTCGGCACGCGTTGCGTCGACGTGGCGATGGACCGGCATGGCATGAGGCCCGATGCCTTGATGCAGGCGGCCGTGCGATCCCGCGCCCGGGCCCTGTATGTCCAGCCCACGTTGCAGAACCCGACGACGGCGACCATGCCGCTGGAGCGGCGCCTGGACATCGTGGAGGTCGCGGAGCGCCTTGGCCTGACCATCGTCGAGGGCGACGTCTACTCACCGCTGCATCGGCCGGTGCGCGAGGGCCTGCCGCCACTGGCCCGCCTCGCTCCCCACCGAACCGTGCACTGCGGGGGCATCGGCAAGATCCTCGGCCCGGGACTGCGGGTCGGCTGGATGTTGCATGCCGACACGGCGGCGCAGGCGGCTACATCGGCCAGAATCCAGCTCGAGCAGGACGGCCTGCCAGCGCTTCCGGCCTCCATCGTCGCCCGCTGGATGGACGACGGCACGGCGGAGACGCTACTCGACGAACTGACCTTCGCCATGGCGTCGCGCGCCGAAATGGCGCGCCGGATCATCGGCGAAAACCTGGTCACATCCGGAAGCGGCCTGCACGCGTGGCTTCCGCTGCCGGAGGCGTCCGCCATGGAGGAACGCCTCCTCGCACGCGGCGTCCACGTCGCCGCGTCGAAGCACTTCGTCGGCACGGGGCAACCGGCTGCCGGCATCCGCCTCGCCATGGGTGCCGAGGAAGATCCCAGCCGGCTCGAAGAAGCTTTGCGGATCGTGGCCGCCGAGCGCTGAAGGATCAGCCTCGGGCCGATGTCAGTTTTTCGAGTGCCTTGCCTACCGCCGCGAAGGCGAACGCCCCGGTCACGTGCGTGGCCGCGCCCAACCCACCGCCGCAGTCGAGCTTGAGCGCGTCGCCACCGGGCGGACGCACCCCGCAGACACTGCCGTCGGCCTGCGGATAGCGCACGTTCTGCAGCGAGTAGACCGCGGAAACACCGAAGAAGCGGTCCGGGTTGCGGGGGAATCCATGTTCCTGGCGAAGCTTCTTCCGGATCATGCTGAGCATGGCGTCGTGCTCGGTCCGCGAAAGGTCGCGAACGCGGACCTGGGTGGGGTCGGTACGTCCGCCCGCCGCGCCGACGGTCACCAGCGGGACCTTGCGCCGGCGGCACCAGACGATGGTCTCGAGCTTGACCTTGAGTGCGTCGCAGGCGTCGATCACCACGTCGTAGTTGCGGTCCAGCAAGTCGTCGAGGGTCGACGGGGTGAGGAAACGCTCTACCGCTTCCAGGCGGATGGTCGGGCTGATCGCATGCGCGCGTTCGGCGACGACGCCCACCTTGGGTTTTCCGTACTGGCCGTCCAGCGCGTGCAGCTGGCGATTCGTGTTCGACAGGCAGACGTCGTCGCCGTCGATCAGGGTGAGCCGGCCTATGCCGCTCCGGGCCAGGGCCTCGGCCGCCCAGGAGCCCACCCCACCCACGCCGATCACGCAGACATGCGCATGCGCGAGGCGGTCCAGGCTGCCGCGGCCGTACAGCCGCTCGATGCCGGCGAAACGTTCTGCCTGGGCAGTACTCACGTGGGTCTCGATCAAGGAATCCGTGTTCATTGTCTCATATCGAAAGAATGGGACCGTCGGCTATGCTGGCGGCCTCGTGCTGCCATGGACCACCGATGCGCCCGTTGTTACTCGTCATCCTCGGACTCGTGGTCGGCGCGATGGGTGCCACCTTCGCCTTGTCCGCGCTGCGCCAGGGAACGCCGTACCATCTCGGCGTGATGGCGGTCATGCAGCATCACATGGGCGTCCTGCGCGCCAACGTGCGGGCGAAACAATGCGATGCCAAGAGCTCGCTGGCCCACCTGTCGCGCATGCGGGAAAACGCCGGGGATGTCCGCGAGGCCTTCCCCGGCATGGACGCGCCCTTCTACGACGGAGGGGACAAACTCGTCGTGGCGCTCGACGACGCCATTTCCCATGCCCCTGGCAGCTGTGCGGCCCTGGCCGGCGTGCTCGCCCCCATCGGCGAGGCCTGCCAGGCCTGCCACCAGCGGTACCGATGAACGCGTTCGCCTGCCCCTCGAACCTGTGACGGACGCCATGCCCTCCATGTCCACGCCTCCGGACAATTCGACCCGCCCCCGGCAGTTCTTCCGCATGCGGTTATGGCTGCTGCTGCGCGCGATGGCCCGGTTCGAAACGACGATGTTCCTGCGCACGCGTTATTCGCAACCGAAAATGGTCGCGATCGGCGTGGTCGGCAGTTTTTCCCTCGCCGTGTACTACCCGGTATGGGCGTACCTGTTCCCGCAGCCGTACGAGAACCTGCCCATGCGGCTGCTTTGCAGCGCCACCTTCATCCCGCTGGCCTTGTTGCCATGGTGGCCGCGGCGCCTGCGCACGCACCTGCCGACGTACTGGTACTTCGCGATGACCGTGGCGATGCCGTTCTTCGTCGGCTACATGACCTTGCGCAACGCCACGCCGGCATGGCTCATGACCCACCTCGCCTGCGTGATGCTGCTGATGATGCTGTTCGACATCGCCAGCTTCCTCGTGGTGTTCACCCTGGGCAGCCTGATCGCCGCGCTGGCGTTCGTGCTTTCGCCGGATGCGCACCTGCACACCCAGACGATGCTCGAGTACATCCCTCTCCTGCTGTTCGCGATGGTCGGCGGAGCCACCTGTACCGTGTCGTCCAACATGGCCGAACAGTCGAGGATCGACGCCCTGACGGCCGCCTCGAACAACATCGCCCATGAGTTGCGCACCCCCCTGGGTTCCTTGCGCATCGCCGCGCGCGCCGTCGCCCGCTTCATGCCGGACCTGCTCCGCAGCCACCGGCTGGCCGAGAGCCAGGGGCTGCCCGTACCCGACGTGCGCGCACAGAACCTGCACGCGCTGGAGCGCAGCATCGGCGTCATGGAGCGCGAGGTCACCTACGCGAACACCATCATCGACATGCTGCTGCTCTCCGCCCGGCCGATCGGCGAGGTACCGCTCACCCCGCTGGGGGCGCGCGAATGCGTGGAACAGGCCCTGCGCCGCTTCCCCTATGGCTCGCGCGCGGAGCGCGAAAGGATCACTCTGTCACCCACGGGCGATTTTCGCCTGCTCGGGGAGGAAGCGTTGGTGGTCCATGTGCTCTTCAATTTGCTGCGCAACGCCCTGTTCCACATCGATCGGGCCGGCAAGGGGGAGATCGGGGTGTATATCGAGCCGGACGAACAGGCCAACCGGATACGGGTCCTCGACACCGGCCCCGGCATCCCGCCGGACGTGCTCCCCCGTATCTTCAACCGTTTCTATTCCTATTCGAGCGACAGCGCCGGGAGCGGAACCATCACCGGATTGGGCATAGGTCTCGCTTTTTGTCGCGCGGCGATGGAGCATATGGGCGGTGGCATCGCATGCCGTACCAACCTGGGCGAATTCACCGAGTTCACCCTTACCTTCCCGCATCCGGAGACCGGGGACCGGCAGTGATGACGCTGAACTCACAGGGCGATATCCAGCCCTTCCATTTCCCGACCACGACGGTACTCGTGGATGACCACGAGGAATACCTCGACGTCGTCCCGTTGCTGCTCGACCCGATGGTGCGGGTGCGCACGTTCAGTTCCCCGCGAAGCGCCCTGGCCACGCTGGGCAACAACGGCAGCCGCCCCGTGCCTGGCGGCGGCTGGCTGTACCGCTGGAAAGACCGTCCTTCGGAAACGCAGGAACTGGTCGCCCTGGACATCGACTCGATCCACCGGGTGGTCTACGACCCCGAGCGGTTCGCCGAGATCTCCGTGGTGGTGGTCGATCAGGCCATGCCCGAGATGGACGGCATCACCTTCTGCAAGCGCTTGCCGAATCCGCATATCGGCAAGATCCTCCTGACCGGCCGCGCCGACGACGCGACGGCTATCGATGCCTTCAATTCAGGGGTGATCGACCGCTTCATCCGGAAGAACGACCCGCTCGCGATCGAAAAATTGCAGACCGCCATCACCGAACTGCAGCACCGTTACTTCGAACGCGCCAGCGCTTTCGTCGCCGAGACCCTGGCCCTGGGCAATTTCCGTTTCCTGCGCGACCCGGCCTTCCGCGAAGTCCTGCAGAGCGTCACGGCCACGTTCCAGCCGGTGGAATGCTACGTGCACTGCAATCCCACCGGGCTGCTCCTGGTCGACGCATGGGGCATCGGCCGTTTCCTCCTCGTCCAGACGGACGAGGACCTGCGCACGCATTATGAAATCGCGGCGGATCTGGGGGCGCCGGCCACGGTCCTGGAAGCCCTGCGCAGTGGCGAGGCCCTGCCCTGGTTCAATTCACGGGACGGCTTCTACCACAAGGGCGTCAGCCACCCGGAATCGCACCTGTACCCGGCAACGGCCATTTCCGGCGAACAGTGGTACTACTACGCTCTCATCGACGACGTGGAGCGGTTCCGCCTGCAGCATGTGAAGTCTTACCGCACATGGCTACGCGAACAGGACCTGAGCCTGGCCGCCGACAGCAGACCGCGCTTCATCTAGCCGGGCCCTGAATCCAAACGAGTTCACCTTCCCGTGGCGGAGCTTCCGGCGCGCGCGGTAGCCGTTCGGCCCGAAAATCCATCGTCACGTTCGGACCACCCGGTCCCCGGGACGTCTCTCTGGTAATGGCATGAGGCAGGGGGTTCCGCACGGCGGTGCCCTGGCGGGACGCCTCCCTCTCTAACGAATTCGCGTCTGCCCGGGCGAGGCCGACGCGTGCCGCCCCTCGGGCGGCGCCTGAATTCGCCCATCCATTCACCAGAGAGAGATGAACCATGGAAAACGTTTCCGTCCTGCATCGCCCTGCCAAGGCACCCGCGCTTCCTGATTTCGTCGCACGAAGGGTCGATCGATTCCACAACGAACGCGTGGCGGTCGACTGGGGTGGGCGTCACATTTTGAGGGGCCGGCGGCCGAGCGATGGCGACCTCATGCTCCAGAGCAACGACTATCTCTCCATCGCGGGGCATCCCGGGATCGTCGAAGCGCAGCGCACGTCCCTGGCCGAAGGGGGCCTGGGAATGATGATGTCGGCGCTGTTCCAGCAGGATGCCGGGTTGCCGCTGCACCGCGTGGAAGCCGAGTTGGCGCGAGCCGTCGGCAGCGAGGACGGCATCCTGGCCCAATCCGGTTTCGCGGCCAACGTGGGCCTCATCCAATCCATCGCCACGGAACGCGTGCCGGTGTACGTCGACATGCTGGCCCACGCGTCACTGTGGGAAGGCATCCGCAGCGCGGGCGCCAAGGCCGTGTCCGTGCTGCATAACGACGTGGCCCACCTCGAACGGCAGGTGTTGCGCAACGGCCAGGGCGTGATCGTCGTCGATGCGGTCTACAGCACCAACGGAAGCGTGGCTCCGCTGGTCGAGATCGCGCGCGTGGCCCGGGAGCACGGTTGCGTCCTCGTCGTGGACGAATCCCACTCGCTCGGTACGCACGGGCGCCGCGGCGAAGGCCTCGTGGCCAGCCTCGGTCTCAACGATCGCGTGCACTTCATCACGGCCAGCCTGGCCAAGGCCTACTGCTCCCGCGCGGGCTTCATCGCCTGCACGACGCATTTCAAGGACTACTTCGGCTGCGAGGCGCTGCCCGCAATTTTCAGTTCGTCCCTGTTGCCCTATGAACTGGCGGGCCTTTCGGCCGCGCACCGGGTCATTCAGGCCGAAGGCTGGCGCAGGCGCCGGCTGCGCGGGATCACCCGCCACGTGCGCCGCGAACTGGCCGCATTGGGCTACCCCATCGGGGACGGCACCGAGCAGATCGTCGCGTTCGAGGCGGGGCAGGAAATCCTGACCGGCCGCGTGCGCGACATCATGGAGCGCCACGGCGTGTTCGGCTCGGTGTTCAGCGCGCCGGCGACGACGGTCAACCGTTCACTGCTGCGATTGACCCTGAACGCCGGCATGAGCGACGCGGACGTGGAAAGGCTGGTCGAGGTGTGCCGGCGAGCCCGCGGCGAGATGGCGATCGATTCGTGGAGCGCGGCGCGGCGCGCGCAGCGCGAATGCCATCGCCAGGATGCCTCCGCCGAGGTCGCATGATGGACGCCCGGCCCGACCCCGGCCAGCTCAGCGCAACGATACGCGCCCGCGCAAGATGTCGGCGAACATCATCCAGTCACCCATGAGGCTGTAGATCGGATGGCGAAAGGTCGCCGGCCGGTTTTTCTCGAACACGAAGTGCCCGATCCAGGCGAAACCGTAGCCACCGACCAGCGCCAGCACCAACCAACGGAGCTGGCCGGTGGCGACGAGCATGACCAACGCCACCAGTACGACCCAACTCCCGGCGAAATGGAGGCGGCGGCAACGCACGTCGGCATGCTCGCCGAGGTAGTAGGGATAGAACTCGCGGAAACTGGCGAACCTGGCCATGCCCTTGCTGCTCCGATCAGTAGGTGGGCAGGGGAATCCGCTCGTACTCGTCGCCGGGCACGACCGGGAAGCGGCCGGCGGACCAGTCGGCCTTGGCTGCCTCGATCAACGCATTCGAACTGGCCACGAAATTCCACCACAGGTGGCGCTCGCCATCGAGTGGGGCGCCACCGAACAACATCACCAGCGATCGCTCCTTCGCTTCCAGCACCGGCGGCTCGCCCTCGTGTGCCACGGCCATCTCCAGCGCGGCGAGATCGGTCTCGCCGAAGCGCGCGGCGCCCTCGACCACGTAGGCGCCCCATTCCGCATGCTGAGCGGGCATCGACAGACGGGCGCCCTTCTCGAGGCGCGCCTCGACGAAGAACATGGGAGCGAACACGCGTACCGGCGACGTCTCGCCGAAGGCATCGCCTGCGATGACGACGAGCCGGACACCGTCACGCTCCACTTTCGGCAACTCGCCCGCGGCGTGATGGTGAAATTCCGGATCGATGCCTTCGTGCGACTTCGGCAAGGCCACCCATACCTGGATGCCGTGCAGGTTGCCGCCGTGCCGCGCCTCCGGCGGGGTGCGCTCGGAATGCACGATGCCGCGGCCGGCGGTCATCCAGTTCACGTCGCCAGGATGGATGTCCACCGCGCTGCCAAGGCTGTCGCGGTGGCGGATCACGCCATCGAACAGCCACGTGACGGTGGCGAGGCCGATATGCGGATGCGGACGAACATCGAGTCCCGCGTCGTCGGCGAACGCCGCGGGGCCCATCTGGTCGAAGAATACGAAGGGTCCGACGTGCCGCGCCTTCAGGTGCGGAAGCATGCGCCGTACGACGAATCCGTTGCCGAGATCGCGCGGCTTGCCGTCGATGGGGATGGTGGTCATGGGTGGCTCCGCGGGACACGCGAAAGCCCCTCCGGCGCGGCTGCGCCGAAGGGGCGGAAGTCATGCAAGGACGGGCGGCTCAAGGCCAACCCGAACGAATCACTTCGGGACGACGTTATCCGCCTGCGGGCCCTTCTGGCCCTGGGTCACGGTGTATTCCACCTTCTGGCCTTCCTGCAGCGACTTGAAGCCGTTGCCCTGGATGGAACGGAAATGCACGAACACATCCGGACCACCTTCATCCTGGGTGATGAAGCCAAAGCCCTTGGCGTCGTTGAACCACTTCACAGTACCTGTTGCCATCACACACACCTCTATCCAACACTCGAAAACCGGCTCGCGAGCCGGCGACTTACTGGGAATGCAGGACCGGGTGAAGCGATGGAGCGTCAGACTGCTCGCTTACATCGGGTCACTCGCGTGACCGCGCAGACACAGTGGATCAGATAATAACCACATTTTTCGGAAGTTCTGTAGGGGAACCCCTACAGGAGACGATTTTTTGACGTCGATCACGTAGAAAAGCGTGAAGAAGCGGGGAAATGGGATCCTTCGCCTCTATTGATCGGTGTCGGGGGCTCGGCTTCGCCCTCGCGTTGGTCGTGTGCGGCGAGGGGAGCTGCCGGGCGCCACCCTCGGCGCGACGGTAGTCGCCGTCCCTTGGGTAAGGATGCCGCTGGCGCGGCCGTGTCTGATGGCTGGCGCCCCTTCGGGCTCGGACGGTCGGGCGGGGGTTTCCGATTCGCCCTCCTGGCTCAGCGGAAACGGCCGGCCGTCCCTGGCCGGCCCCCTGACGGGCCTTTTCCGCCCGCCCGTCCTCGGCTCCTAATGTCGCGCCGAGGGTGGCGCCCGGCAGCTCTCTCGACCCTGGGGGGGATTGGTGGGAAAAGCGACGCTCGCCACGTGTCGCGTGCCGCTCTCCGTGTTGCCTACCGCACCCGGGTGGGAAGCGGGCTGGCCCGCGAGTCCTCAACCTCTACCGTGGCGAAGGAGGCCTTGCACTGATCGGGCGAGGCTTGTCACCGCTCGCTCGGTGGCGATGCATGGCCTCATTCGCTCGAAATTAGGGTGGCGAATCGCGGGCCAGCCCGCTTCCCACCCGCGCGAGGGGATCTCACCCGAAGACGGCATTCGTCCGGGAACGGTATCCCCCCAGGTAAACGGCGTTGCCTTTGTCGCCCGCCCCCTCAGTGCTCGGAAGAGCCGTCGGCCGCCACCCTCGTCGCGACGTGTGGAACCGAGGAGCGACGGGCGAAAAGGCCCGTCAGGGGGCCGGCCAGGGATGGCCGGCCGTTTTCGCTGAGCCAGGGGGGCGAATCGAAAACCCCGCCCGGCGCGACGGGCGCGACGGGGCGCAGCCATCAAACATGGCCGCGCAGCGGCATCCCTTCCCGAGCGACGGTGCAACCGGAGCGACGAGGGTGGCGGCCGACGGCTCTGCCCCGCACACCCCCAACCGCGAGGGCAAAGCCGAGCCTGAGAGCTGAAGTGCAAAGCGCCGCCGCTCTTCCGCGAAAAACAAAAAAAGCCGGGCGTCGCCGCCCGGCTTTTCGCAAAACTTGGGTTGCCCCGGCCGATTAAGCGGCCTGGACTTCCTCAGCCTGCAGGCCCTTCTGGCCATTCACGACCTTGAAGGAGACCTTCTGGCCTTCGGCAAGGGACTTGAAGCCGTTGCCCTGGATAGCGCGGAAGTGGACGAACACGTCCGGGCCAGCTTCACGGGAAATGAAGCCAAAACCCTTTGCATCGTTGAACCACTTAACGGTGCCGATCTCACGATCCGACATAGAAACACTCCAATACGATTTACGAATGAAACCAGCGACTTGTTTTAAGTCGCCGCATTACTGGTGTGCAAGGAAACGCGAGGAGCGAAGCGATGTTGCGGATACGTGATCAGCTGCATCGGGTCAACATAACTCTATGACCCCGGCAAACACAGTCCGGAGACTATACTCGTACCTGAAGGAAATAGCGATGACCCCGAATTGCCCCCGGCGGCGCCATCGCTGACGCGGATTTCACCCCGGTTGGGGACATCCTTGCCCAGCGTCGCACTAGCGGTGCGACTTTGGCTACCATCCGTCCACGCTCGCCAAGGGGGACCGACGACCCATGAACCGCTCCATGATCCGCATTGCCCCATTCCTGATCGGCGCCCTCGCGCTGGCCGCCTGCTCGGACCAGAAGACCAAGCCGGAGCCCACCACCAGCCGCACCGTGACTTCGACCACCACCACGGCGAGTGGCGGTACCAGGGCCGCCACCTCCACGACGTCGACGAACACCGCTCCCAAGAGTGGCGGCGCCCGCACGAGTGGCAAGCAGGCTCCCCTGCCCGACAACACCGGCATCGCATCCTGCGACGAATACCTGGCCAGCTACAAGAGCTGCCATCTGGCCGCCGGCATCTACGCCCGCGACCAGATAGAAAACCGCTACGAGCTCATGCGGACCAGCCTGCTGCGGCAGTCGCAGGATGCCGACATGCGCGATCAACTGGCGAACCGCTGCACATCGCTGGCCAACCAGCTCAAGGAAGCGCTGCACGGCAAGTCGTGCACGGACGTGCCTGCCCCCGCTTCCACCCGCTGATCAACCGGCCAAGGCCTTGCCGATGAGCGAAGCCAGCCCCCGGGGCTGGCTTCGCTCCACCACCACCCGAGGCGTGCCGTGCCAGGCGGCGCATTCGCCGATCGCCGAGGCCAGCCCCTCGACGAGCGCCGGGGACAGGGCCACGCCTGGCTCCAGCCAGATGCCCAGAACCTGGAACAAGCCACCCTGGCGATGGGCTTTCGCATCCAGGCGCCCGACCAGCCGGCCGCGATGCAGGATGGGGAGAACGTAGTAGCCGTATTTGCGCTTGGCTGCGGGCGTATAACACTCGATCGTGTATTCGAAACCGAACAGGTCCATCGCCCGGGCGCGATCCCAGACGACGGGATCGAACGGGGACAACAACGTGGTCCGCGTCGCCCTCAGGCTTCCCCGTGCCGCCTCGTCGAGCAGGGACGCGTGCGCGCGGTGCACGTAGGCCGGCTCGTCCCAGCCGTCGACCGCTACCCGTACCAGTGAGCCATCGGCAAGCATCGGCACCAGTTCCTCGTCCGTCACGCGCGGACGCAGACGGAAGTAATCCGCTACCCAGCGCGCCTTCGCGATGCCGAGCGCGCGCACGCTTTCGGCGATGAAATATCGGCGCACGACCGCCTCGTCCAGGGTGCCAGGAGGTGGAGGCTCGGGCCAACGGGAGGTCACCCGCTCGGCGAGATCGTAGACCCGCTGGAAACGCTCCCGGCGCGTCACCATGAGCCGGCCCAGTGCGAACCATGCCTCGAGCCAGCGTTTCTCCGGTTTCCAGCCCCACCAGCCCTTGCTCGCCGGAACATCACGTTCGAAATCCGCGGCACGCAGGGGACCCTCGCGGCGAATCCGCTCCAGTAGCGCATCCATGTCGGTGCGCGCCTCGGCATGGCTGCGTTCGGCGTGCTTGTGCGCCCAATGGCCCGCGCGCCCCGAGCGATAGTCGCGGTGGTAGCGGAATTGGCCGGACGGCACGAAACACGCTTCGTGGGCCCAGCATTCGGCGATGAGGCCCTCGGCCAGGGTTTCGTCGAGCCATTCGTTGCGGTAGCCACCGAGGCGCGAGAACAGGACCATGTAGGGGCTGCGTGCGACGACGTTGATCGTATCGATCTGAAGCAATCCCATCCGCGCGATGGTCGTCGTGATGTCGGCTTTGCGTGCCTTGCGGGTACTCCGCTTCAGCAAGCCTTGCGCGGCGAGGTGCAGGAGTTGGGCGGACCGGGATGAAAGGTGGAGCACGTCGCCCGTGGAGGCGCCGTCGGATAGGCGTGACGACACGGTGGAGGCCTTATCGCAATTGGGCCGCCATTAAATCGCCCCTTGCTAGCGTGGGCAACGATAGCCGTGCGCTGACGCGTCCCGGTATGTCCACCACGCTGACGAAAGGAGGCTTTCGATGAAGAAGCAAGTTCGCGCCGTCGCCTTCGGCGCATCGCTGCTGCTGGCAGGCGCGGCATTCGCCCAGGATGCCCCACCGTCGGGACGGGTTCCGCCTCCGCCACCCCCACCGCCGGGGGCCGTACCCCCCGCGCCACCGGCCGACAACATGCCACCGACCACACAGGCAACGCCTGATCCGGGCATGCCCCCACAGGCGACCAGCGCACCGCCACCGCCCCCTCCGGCGAACGCGCCATTGCCGCCACCCGCTCCAGGCGCCGAGGGAAGCACGTCCGGCACGACCCTGTCGACACCGCAGGGCCAGGTCTCCGTGAACAGTGGCCCCGCGCCGGCGAAGCCGGCGGGACCCGCGCCGGATTTCGCCACGCTCGCCGGTGGCAAGGGCTCGATCAGCGCGGAACAGGCGTCCGCCTATCCCCTGCTGGCCAATGATTTCCAGTACGCGGATAGCAACCGCGATGGAAGAATCTCCAAGGCCGAGTACCAACGCTGGGTGAGCAAGTCGGGCGCCAGCGGGCAGTAAACCTCTCGCATCCGGCTCCGGGCTGGAAACCCGGAGCCGGCTCCCGCGACGAGTAACGCTGCACGTTCTTCACACGGCCACGCCCGCTACACTCCTCCCTCGCCGGTGCTAGCCCGGCTCGCAGGGAGTCACACCAACATGAAGCCATTTCGCGCCGCCGGCGCCATCGGCGCCTACGCGTGCCTGCACACGGGCCTCGCGCTCGCGCAGAACCCGAGCCCCATCGACATCCGCGCCTGCGCCGGCATCGAGACCGATTCGCAGCGCCTGCTCTGCTATGACAAGGCCGTGGGTCGCGACCAGTTGCCACAGGCGATCAAGAAGGAAGACCGCAGCGGGGAATCGGTCAGCGTCGACCTGGCCACGCGTAATTCGGGCAACCTCGCCAGGCCGCTTTCGCTGCTCGACAGCCGCTGGGAGCTCTCCCCCGAATCCAAGCTCGGCACCTTCAACCTGCGCGGTTACAAGCCCACCTACGCGCTGCCGTTCTTCGGTACCACGAAGCAGAACACCACGCCGCACAGCCCCGCTCCGGACCACACGGTCACGACACCGCAGGAATTGCAGAGCGTCGAGGCCAAGTTCCAGATCAGCCTGAAGACCAAGGTCGCGGAAAACCTCTTCGACGACAACGGCGACGTCTGGGTCGGCTACACGCAGTCGTCGCGGTGGCAGGTCTACAACTCCGACAACTCACGTCCCTTCCGCGAGACGAACTACGAGCCGGAGGCGCTGCTGGTCTTCAATACGAACTATCAGGTGCTGGGCTGGACCGGCCGCCTTGCCGGCATCGGCATCAACCATCAGTCCAACGGGCGCGCCGATCCGCTCTCGCGCAGCTGGAACCGCGTGGTCGCCGACATCGGCCTGGAACGCGAAGGCTGGACGATCATGCTGCGTCCCTGGTGGCGCATTCCGGAAGATCGCAAGGACGACGACAACCCCGACATCCAGGACTACATGGGCCGCGGCGAGATCCAGGTGGTACATGAGGTGGGCCGCCAGGAATTCGGCCTGACCGCGCGTCATTCGTTCCGTGGCGGGGACCGCTCCCACGGGTCGCTACGCGGGACATGGAGCTTCCCGGTGGCGGGCAACCTGCGCGGCTACCTCGAGATATTCAACGGCTACGGCGAGAGCCTGATCGACTACAACCACCGGGCGACGTACCTGGGCCTCGGCGTGTCGTTGCTCGACTGGTATTGATCCAGCGCCTGTGGGGTGACCCCCACAGGCTGCTCGACGGACGATCAGTGGTGGTGGCCACCTTCGCCGTGGACATGACCGTGCGACAGCTCTTCCTCGCTGGCCTCGCGGACATGGGTGATCTCGACGGCGAAATGCAGCGTCTGGCCGGCGAGCGGGTGGTTGCCGTCGACGGTGACGTTGTCGCCTTCGATCTTGCTCACGGTCACGTTGATGCTGCCCTGGTCGTTGCGACCCTGGAACTGCATGCCTGGCTGTAGGTCCTCCACACCCTGGAATGCCGCGCGCGGCACCACCTGGATCAATTCCGCGTGGCGCGGGCCGTAGCCCTCTTCCGGGGCCACGTCGACCTTGAACTGGTCGCCGGCCGAGCGGCCTTCCAGTGCCTTTTCCAGGCCCGGCACGATATGGCCTTCGCCATGGATGTAGGCCAGCGGCTCACGCCCGTCCGAACTGTCGATGACGTTGCCCTGGTCGTCGGTCAGCGTGTAGTGGAAGGAAACGGCGTGTCGATTGGCGATCTGCATGAAAAATTCTCGCTCTGGAGGGGATAAGGGAAGACGTGGATGCCCTCCGGGACCTCCAAGGCTAGGCGACCCGTCCGCGTACTGCAAATCCATGGTGGCCCGGATGCTGCGCCGCAACCCGCCGCGACGCCGCGATCTGCTAGCTTTCCCGCTTTTCCCATCCCCCTCCGAAACCCCGACGGGAGCCGCATGTTCGACTGCATTCTGATCGCCAATCGTGGCGAGATCGCCTGCCGCGTGATCCGGACCTGCCGCCGCCTGGGCATCCGCACCGTCGCCGTCTATTCCACGGCCGACGCCGACGCCCAGCACGTGCGCCTGGCGGACGAAGCCTGGCCGATCGGCGGACCCCGGCCGGCGGAGTCCTACCTGCGTGGCGAGGCCATCCTGGACGTGGCGCGGCGTAGCGGCGCCCAGGCCATCCATCCCGGTTACGGCTTCCTTTCCGAGAACACGGATTTCGCCAGGGCCTGCGCCGCCGCCGGCATCGTCTTCATCGGCCCGCGCCCCGAAAGCATCGATGCGATGGGCTCCAAGGCCGCCGCGAAGGCGCTGATGGAAAAACACGCCGTGCCGCTGGTGCCGGGTTACCACGGGGAGGACCAGGACCCGGCGCACCTGGCCGCCGAAGCCGCGAAGACCGGCTTCCCGCTGATGATCAAGGCCGCCGCGGGGGGCGGTGGCAAGGGCATGCGTATCGTGCGCGACGCGGCCGGCTTCGCCGAGGCGCTCGCCTCGGCCCAGCGCGAAGCAGCGAATGCCTTCGGCGACACGCGCGTGATCCTCGAACGATATGTCGAGCATCCGCGACATATCGAGTTCCAGGTGTTCGGCGACAACCACGGCAACATCATCCACCTCAACGAACGCGAGTGCTCCGCGCAACGCCGGTACCAGAAGGTGTTCGAAGAGACGCCTTCGCCCTTCCTCGACGAGGAACGCCGTGCGCGGATGGGCGCGGCGGCGGTCGCCGCGGCGCGCGCGGTGGACTACGTGGGCGCGGGCACCGTCGAATTCATCGTCGGCCAGGATGGCGAATTCTTCTTCATGGAGATGAACACGCGCCTGCAGGTGGAGCATCCGGTCACCGAGGAAACCCTTGGCCTCGACCTCGTCGAATGGCAGCTGCGCGTGGCGCATGGCGAGCCGCTGCCGCTCCGCCAGGAGGATGTCCGGGCCAGCGGCCATGCGATCGAGGTGCGCCTCTACGCCGAGGACCCCGAAGCGAACTTCCTGCCGGGTTCCGGCCGCCTTGCGGCGCTGACGCTGCCCCGGCCATCGAGGCATGTGCGCCTGGATGCCGGCGTGGTCGCCGGCGACACGGTGACGATTTTCTACGACCCGATGATCGCCAAGCTCATCGTCCACGACCGCGACCGCGTACAGGCGCTCGAACGCCTGCGCGAGGCGCTCGCCCAGACCGACATCGCCGGGCCGAAATCGAACGTCGCCTTCCTCGAGCGCCTTGCCCGGCACCCCGCGGTGGTGGAAGGCCGCATCGACACCGGCTACCTCGACCGCCATCCCGACGAATTCCTGACCGGCACCACGCGTGCGGGCGACCTGGAGCGTTTCGCCGCCGCCACGGCCATCCTGCTCGCCGACGAGGCGACACCGGCTGCAACCGCCGGCGACCCGCACTCGCCGTGGGCCAACGCCGATGCCTGGCGCCTGGGTCACCCAGGGAAGCGCGTGGTCGCCTTGATGGAGGGCGATACCCGCCACGAGATCGACGCGCACGGACACGACGGCCACTACGTCCTCCACCAGGGTGATCATTCGTGCACCGTGGCAGGTGCGCGCCTGGGCGACGGGATCTTGTCCGCCCGGTTCGACGACCGGGCACGGCGCGTCCCCCTGTCGATGGAAGGGACGCGTATCCGCTTGCACGACGACGAGGGCCGCCGCTGGACGTTCGAACGCGCTCCCGCCTACGCGTGGGCCGGCGAGGCCTCCACGGGCGCACGCCAACTCGTCGCTCCGATGCCGGGACGCATCGTCCTGGTCCGCGCCACGGCAGGCGATGTGGTCGAGGAAGGCCAGGAATTGCTGGTGATGGAAGCGATGAAGATGGAGTTGGCCTTGAAGGCGCCCCGTGCCGGCACGATCGAGTCCGTATCCGCCGCGCAAGGCGATTTCGTGGATGCCGATGCGATCCTCGTCCGCTTCACGGAAACGGCCTGATGGAAACCCGCATGAACGCATCGAATCACGTCCGCATCGTCGAAGTCGGCCCGCGCGACGGCTTGCAGAACGAAAAGACCCTGTTGCCCGCGGCGGTGAAGATCGAGCTGATCGACCGCCTCTCCGCCACGGGCCTCGCCACCATCGAGGCCACCAGTTTCGTCAGCCCGAAATGGGTGCCCCAGCTTGCGGACGCCACCGAGGTGTTTCGTGGCATCCGCAAGGCGCCTGGCGTGGTCTACCCGGTGCTCGTGCCGAACCTGCAAGGTTACGAACGTGCCCGCGACGCCGGGGCCACCGAGGTGGCCGTGTTCACCGCGGCGTCCGAGGCGTTCAACCGCGCCAACATCAACGCCTCGATCGACGAGTCCATCGATCGCTTCATGCCCGTCCTCGAACGAGCGCGTGCCGATGGCGTCGCCGTGCGCGGCTATGTGTCGACGGTGCTCGGCTGCCCTTACCAGGGTGAGGTCGCCGTGACCGATGTCGTGCGCGTCGCGCGTCGCCTGCACGAGCTGGGTTGCCACGAGATTTCGCTGGGCGACACCATCGGCGTCGGCACCCCGACGAAGGCACGCGACATGCTGCGCGCCGTGGCCGGCGAAGTGCCGATGAATGCCTTGGCCGTCCATTTTCACGACACCTACGGACAGGCGCTGGCGAACATCCTGTCCTGCCTGGACGAAGGCGTGCGCGTGGTCGACAGTGCGGTCTCTGGAACGGGCGGTTGCCCGTATGCCAAGGGCGCCACGGGCAACGTCGCCAGCGAGGACGTCGTGTACATGCTGCATGGCATGGGCATGACGACGGGTATCGACCTGGACAAGCTCATCGAAACCGGTGCGTGGCTCGCCGCACGGCTAGGCAAGGAGACAGCCAGCAGGGTCACGCGGGCACGCAACGCACGTGAGGAAGGATAGACGGATCACCGGCGCGGCGGCACGACCATATGTGTTCGCGTCCCATCGCGAGCCAGGCGCAGGGCTTCGCTCGACTGGCGGAGGGCATCCATCTCTCCGGTCTGCATGAATCGTCGAAAGAGGCCGGCGGACTCCGCCAGGCGCTCTTGCGCAAACGCGTTGTCGCGGGGAATGTTCATCCCTTCAATCGCGCCGACAAGCTCGTTGTCGGTGAATCCGCTTCCCACGAGGTCGCCCTGCGAGAGCTGGTTGAACGGGGCGGGTGAAGGTGTTCTCCTGGCACCGAGCAAGGTCGCCACATGGTTCCATTCATTGCCGATGCCGTCCGGAAATACCTCCGCCATGCGTGGAGTAACGAGGTTCTCGGGCATGGATAGTCCCCGGCTCAACCGCTGCGCGGCCAGGTTCACCCTGGAGGCACCCGTCATCCCGCCCCAAGGGTTCGATGACGGTACGACGCCCTCTGCCGCCTCCCCGGCAAAGCCGGGATTTACCCGCCCCCGTGGCGCAGTGGGATTCCCGCGTGACCCGATCGCGCTCACCTTGCTGGGTTTCCCACCGGCATTGCGGAGCCGCCAGGGCAGTTCACTGAGCGATTTATAAGCACCGCGTACCTTGCCGGCTCCTGAAGCCATCGCACGGCCGACACGCGAAGCGGCCACCGCCGGCGCCGCGCCCACGGCGGCCGAACCGATGCCATAACCCATGGACATCCACCCCAACACGTTGCCTTCGGATTCGTGCCCGGTTTCATTGAGCGCGACCGACGCGGCACCCGTCGCGACCGACAACACGCCGACTCCGGTCGAAACCACGGCCGCCGCCTGGGTGAAGGTCACCGCCGCGCCGGCCCACAACGCGGCCGCGGCTGGGGCGAGCGTACCCATCGAGGCGGCCACGCCGATCGCCGTGCCGATCGCGCCGATGCCGACGATCAGCCAGTCCAGCCAGCCCTCGCCGCTGGGATCGATGCGGTTGACCGGATCGCCAGAGACATAGGCATAGGCATTGAGTCCGCCGTGCCCGAAGGGACTGGCCGCATCGGGACTGTGGAAGCGCATCAAGCGTGGGTCGTAGACCCGATAGCTGCCCAGCAGGTACCAACCCACGTCACGCTCCTTGAGTTCCCCCGCATAGGCGATATCGCTGCCGCCCTCCTCTTCCGGGCGGTACCCGTAGACACCATAGGCTGGCGAGGCCAGCGTGGCCCCCACTTCGCTCACGACCGAACCCTGTGCATCGGTACCCAGCAGGACCGTATGCGTCCCCACGGCATCGGACGTGCTTTGCGCCACGCACGCGCCGTCGAAGGCATGGAACGACGACGACGTCACGCCGTCGCTCTCCCGGGCCACCCGGCCATCCCGGTAATAACGGAACCGTGTCGGAGCCGGTCCACCGACCGCGCCCACCCGGTCCAACGGGTCGTAACGATAGTCCTGCCAGGCGCTCCCGCGCGTCCAGCGGACCAGCCGTCCCGCCACGTCGTACTCCATCCGGCGCTGGGCCTCGTCGTACTTCAGGTTTCCGCAAGCGTCGTATTCCAACGGGACGATCTCTTCGCTGGCACCCTGCACGCGTTCGATCCGGATGAGCTGGGTCGGATCGTCCAGCGCATAGGTGAAGCTGCTCTTCCTGGGTGGGACGTCCATGTCCGCGTACGTCGTCTCCAGCGTGAGCATGTTGTCCAACGCGTCGAACGTGAACCGTTGCCCGGCTATCGCGAGACCCCACGGATCGATGGGCGCATGGATACCCGTGCAGGCATATTCCAGCAGGCGCCCACGGATATCGTAGTCATACGACTCCTCGCGCGAACCGTCCTCGGAAAGCCAGGTTCGCGTGCGGAGCTTTGCATCGGCGGTATACGTCTGGGCCAGCGTCTGCGTTCGCGTGGCCGCTCCACTCCGCGAGACAAGCACGCGTTCGATTTCACGGCCACCGTCGTCGTAGGCCAGCGACATGTCGATGGAACGCTCGCGGTCGGCGGATTCGGTCTTGATCCTTCGCGTGCGCGAGAACGCGTCGTATACGAACTCGACTCCCAGCGTGTCGTTGTCGACCCTCGAGACCCTTCCACATTCGTCATACCGGAGGCCGCTCGTTTCGCCGTCGACAAAGGTATACGTCGCCGGCAGGCCAAGCAGGGTATAGGTGTAGGTGGCGTGCTCATCATGCGTGCCGAAGCGAAAGCGCTCGGCCCGCACGCGTCCGCTGGGCAGGTATTCGATATCGTGTTGGCCGAGCGCATTGGCCGCGGACTGGAGCTGACCCAGCACAGGGTGGTAGTCGAAAAGACATTCCACCGTTCTCGCCCGATCCGTGATCGCGGTCAGGCGGTGACCCAACTGCTTCTCGTACGTACAGGAAAGTACGTCCTCCGATGGCAGGTGGATCTCATCCGGCTCACCGGAACGGGTTGTCCGGTAGACGTATCGGATTTCGCGCGAGCCGCTGCGAAACAGCGTGCGCCTGTCGAGGCCGTCGAATGCCTGCCGGCCGAGTTTGGCATCCACCTCCACCGTCCCGCCAGCCGGCGTATGGCGAACGCCGGTCGTTTCGACGAGCTCGTGGTCGGCGTGCCTGGCGTACGTCCGATACACGACCGAACCGTCGGGCAAGGTGATCTCCACCACCCTGTCGTACTCGTCGTAGCTATAACAGGTCACCTTGTCCGGCAGGCCGGGCGCGGATTCGGTGTCGGAAAGGCAATGCCCCCATCCGTTGTACGTGTAGCTTCGCCACGATCGGGGCACGCCTTGCGCGTCGCGCCGCTCGATCCGCAACGGCCAGCCATGGATACCGAATGTCACATACGAATGCTCGCTCAGCTCACGCACGCCGGAACCTACCGCTTCACTCCAGCGATCCTCGGTGCGCTCGATGGGATCCACCAGGACATGGGCGACGACGCCATCCGGTGCGATCGACATCTGGAGATTTCCCCACGCGTCGTAGACGTGCCGCGTCGTCAGGGACAGCTCGCCCGATGTGCCGGAGGCCAACGGCACCGCGTGGTCCGTCGTGGTCTCGGATAGCGTTTGTCCGAGCGCATTGAAGCTCGTACGCGAGATCTCACGCTCGATACCGTCGTCCAGCCAGTTCACCGCCAACCGGCGCACCGCACGACCGAAGCCGTCCAGCTCGGTACGCGTGCGCACGCCCGTCACGCTCGTTTCCTCGTACCAGCCTCCGGCATGCGAGAGCGCGTAATGCACCTCGCTCGTCGCGGCGAAGGCCGTGTCTTCCGCCATCGTCTGCCTGACCTTTCGACCGAAAGCGTCATGCGCATGGCGCATCACGGAGCCGTCCGGGCTTTCCTCCATCACGATCGTTCCACTGAGCAGCGACCGCGCGCTGCGGGTCGTCAGGGACAATGCATCGTCGTTGCCCGTGCTGGCGGTCACGGTGGTCGTCATGAACAGCACCGCCTCGTCGGCCGCGTTCGCACCGGCGTTCTTCGCGGTTCCCACGACATAGGCATAATCGGTCTTGGCGTCCACGCCATGCACCGTCGACACCACCTCCAGCAGTCTTCCGTGGTGCGCGCCGCCATCGGCGACGAACGACTGCCGGGTCTCGCTCAACGGTTCGGCGAGCACGCGCCCGTCGACTTCGCGATGGATGCCCTCGTAGACGGACAGCAAGTGCCCCGGCCCTTTGCCGTCGACGGCGGGGATCACCTCGTAGGCGTGCCGTGTCACCTTGATGTCGCCCACGGCGCCGGCCGGCGGCCGCATGCGTTTCTCCTTGAGGCAACGCACGAAACCCAACGGATCGGCGGGACAATCGTTTCCTTCACCGCTGACGGGATAGTAGGAAAAGTATTCATGGGCACCGGTAGGGTCGCCATGGACAATGCAATTTCCGTCGTTGTCGTAGGCGCGCGTTTCCACATCCTCGCGAACCCGGTCGGGCTCGCCTTCGCGGTAGTACCGCGTCCTCACCTCGACCGGCAGCTGGCACCACGGCACCTGGCTGGCGAACGAGATCGATGGATCCTCGTCGTACACCGTCACCGTCTCGGTCACGCAACCGGCCTGCGAGGCAAGTTCCCGCGTCAGCAGGTGGAAACGGTTGAAGGTCCGTTCCACCGTGCGCGCCGCCTGGATGCCGTCGTACTGCGTTTCCGTGGAGCTGTATTCGTAACGCCGCCCCTCTGGCATCACCACCCGGTACAGGTTGTCTTCGTCGTCCAGCCAGGTCGCCAGCGCCCCATGGCCGAAATAGTTGCGGGTCGAATACGTATAGCGTGTTTCCATCACCGGTTGCCCGTGGCCCGGGTCGCGACGGCATGCCACGACCACCGGCATATGGCTCAGCGGTTGGTTGCCGCTGCCCGGCAGCGCATGGCCGTCCTGTCGGTAGACGACTTCTTCCCGGCCGCCCGTGGGCACCGTGGTATTCGTGAGTAGGAGCAAGCCCGTGGTCGTCGCTTCGTATCCGAACAACCAGCCATCGCCGTAACCATCCGGCAAGGCCAGTTCCGCCAGCCGGCCGTTGGTGAAGCGAAAGGTGAACGCCATGGCCTGCGCCGTCTCCGGATGCAGGCGCACCACCGTGGCACCCTCCTGGTCGTAATCCACGGCCAGCAGCACCCGCCCGGTACCATCGATCATCTTCCGCAGCCTGACGATCCCGTTCGCCGCGCCCTGCTCCAACGTCACCGCATGGCCCTCCGGTGAACGTACCTCGCGCAACACCGCCACGCCGTCGCTTCCCGCATCGGTGCGCAGGCGCTCGGACATCCCCGACTTGTGCACGATGCGGTAGTCGCCGTCGAACCCCTCCCGGATCAGGTCGAACGTGCGCAGCTTGCGGTCCTTGAATGTCGCCCTGTCATCGACGAAGGTATCCACCCGGAACGACTCGCCACTGGACAGCGACAGCCGTTTGCGCCGCGTGTCGTAGCGTGTGCTCGCCAGCGACCAGCCGATGCCGAAACCCGCATCCACCGGATTGAGCGCACTGAAACCCAGGCCCAGCCCCACCGTCGGGCCGCACAGATTGTTCGCCGCCACGCCCGGCAGGCTGACCGTGCAGGAGTACATACCCGTGCGCGGATCGACACCCGTGTTCACCGCGCTCAGGAAGTTATAGGCATTCGAGTGGATGCCGCCGGTTTCGGCGGGGACTAGCGCTTTGCCGTCGTCCGTCATACATGCCTCCATGCGCTGCACATCGATCCTTGCCGATCCCGGCAAGCGATTTACCTATAAAGGACCAGGGTCCATCGTCCCTCGCCCAGCGTGCTCTTGAACCGCACCTTCAAGGTATTCGCGTTGCCGTACCAATCGGTCGTGGTCAAGGTGAGCGGGCCATTCGGCTTGCCGCTTTCGTAGGCGATGTCCTGCCGCCCCACCAGGACGATGACGCCTTGCTTCTCGTCCGCGGAAGGCAGGGTGGGCAAAGCCGTCGGCCCCACGGGTACCGCGTCATCCCAGATCAACTCGGTGCTTCCCGGCTGGGCATACCCCGTGAAACACGCACGGTGCTCGCCGTGCACCTTGTCATGCCACTGGATCATGCCCCCGGGCGACACCACCATCGACCTGATACCGATCACGATCCCCCGCGGATCCTTGAACGACAACGTGTAGCGATGGACGGAGTCGGGGTTGTAGTCGGGCTGGCCAGGGGACTCGCTGCCTCCCTCGTCGCCGGAAAGAATGTCGCGCTCCCAGGGATAACTATCGATCGCCCACACCTCCGGCGTCACGCCCTCGACATCCTCCCTGGAATCATGGTCCGCGTCATGCTCGACACCTTCATCATCGAAGCGCCTGCCGTTTGTCAGGTACGTCCACCCGTCGTCGCATTCCACGTACGCGCACAACGACATGCGTTGGGCGGAGCCTCCCCGATTGGCGATATGAAAGTAGCGGAACACGCTGGCTTGCGGTGAGGATGCCGGTCCGGGATACGAGGCATCCGGGCGCGCCGCCGCAGCCGGATGGGAAAGGTAGCCCTTGTCATAGGTCGTGTCCTCGGCGCCGGCCACGCCCGGGCTTGTCATCCATCCCGTCGCCGTGCCCGTATCAGGAGGAAGACGGCGACTTTCATCGGCGAACGCGATGGTCAGGCTGGCCAGTTCCGTTTCGGTCGGTACACCCGGCTTGCCCGTCAACGTGTCGTTGAATGCCAGCTCGATCTTGAACTTGATCTGTTGGACGCCGTTCGTATACGCCTTGTCACTGGCCGAAACACGGACGAGCTTGAACGTCGTGATCTCCCAGGCCGGCCTGGTTTCGGCGCGTTTCGTGATTATCTCGTTGTTCACCCTGAGCCTCCTGGCATGCGAGTGTGTGATGGCCGATTCGAGTCCCTCTTGACCCGGACGGGATCGGCAATAGGCCGTGGATGACCGCTGCGATAATTCGCTGGCCGGTATCGGCAAGGGACATCGAATCCGCCCATTCCGCTCCCGGCCGGGGAGGCAACCACGCATCGATCAGACGGCGCTCTCCCCGTCGCGGAATCGATCGAGAACACCCTTCCTGAAAGCACTGCTCTCCGTGTGTATCCCGAACTCCTGCAGATCCACCGACGCTAGCGAGTCCTCCGGTGACATTACCCGCGATGGCGATGCCGCGCCCGACTCGCCCGGGGGTGGCGATGGAGACGTCGGGTTATCGAACCTGACTTGCCGTCTTAGCTGAGGACGCTGGCCCGCATGGCTCTCCCCAGACGTCGCGTTACTTATAACCGAGGACGTACGAGACCTGTTCACGGGGGATGCCGCGTCACCGGCGCGGGACGCCATGCGACTGGCTCGGGACGCCACGCGACTGCCCGCGCGCGATACCGCGCGACCCATGGCGGATCCCGCCTCGCGCGCTGCGCTGCCGGCCGCCTCGGCCACGTTGACGATCCTCTGCGAGACCACACGCGCGCTCGTTCTGACAAAGCGACTCGTGGTCCTTCCCAATTCGAGGACCGACGCTTTCCACGCCCATCCTGCCGAGAGGGTTCCTGCGAAGACGCCGGCGCCCGCAAACCACTCGGCTCCTTCGCTCCAACCCGCCCGCTCGGCAATGACAGATGTCGTATCCGCTGCCGCGCCCGCGACAGCCCCGATGACTGAAAACGTCGTATAGATTTGCGCTGCGGACACGGTCGCCCCCGTCTCGGCAGCGGCGGCCGTGGATCCGGCGACTGCGAGGGGTGCCGCTGTCATTACCGCACGTGCGGCTGACATGGTCGCTGTGAGGGCGGCCCCGACGCCCGGGGCAGTAACCGTCGCAGCGAGGGCCATCACGCCAAGCGTTATGAGCGTCAGGGTATCGATCCAGCTCTTTCCCGTGGGATCCGCCCGGCTCACTGGATTGCCCGCGCAGTACGCATAGGCGTTCAAGCCACCCTTTCCGAAGGGACTCGAGGCGTCGGGACTGTGGAATCGCATCAAGCGAGGGTTGTATGCCCGATAACTGCCCAACAGGTACCAGCCGGTATCGCGGTCCCTCAGCTGGCCGGCGAATGCGACGTCGCTGTCGCCCGAAGCCTCCGCCCGGTCTCCATAGGCGGTATAGACCGGTTGCTTCATGTCATCCGATGCTTCGCAAACTACCGAGCCCTGCGCGTCACTGGCAAGCAAGATGACCTTGCGGATGGCGCCGGCGATCGTGCTTTGCGCCAGCGTGTCGCCAGCCACGCGATGGTAGGTGCACGAGGCGCGCTCGCCGGACTCGTGGGCCACCCGGTCGCCCTCGTAGTAGCGGTATCGTCGATCATCGTCTTCGACGATACAGCCCACCCTGTCCAGGGCGTCATACCGATAGGACCGTCCCGCCTGCCCGTGCGTCCAGCCCACGAGACGGCCAAGCGCGTCGTACTCGAGTTTCCGCCCGGCCTCGTCTCGCACGAGGTTGCCCGACGCGTCATGGGCGACCTCCAGGATGACATCCGGCCGGCCGGCTTGTATTTCCACCAGACGCGCAAGCTGGGTCGGATCGTCCTTCGCATAGTCGAACCTGCTGTACTTTTCCGGCTCGAACGGACTCACGAAGCGGGTGACCACTTCGCGAACGTTGTCCAGGGCGTCGAACGTGAACCGCTGTTGCGCAATCGCATGACCCGACGGATCGAGTGGTCCATGCATGCCCTCGCAATCGTATTCGACCAGCCGTCCACGGGCATCGTAGCCATAACGTTCTTCGCGAACACCCTCTTCCGTCACCAGCGTGCGCGTCGCGATCTCGCCGCCAGGCGTATACGTCTGCACCCACTGCTGCGTTTTGACGATCGGCCCGGCGCGTGCCGTGATGTCCCGCCGGCACTCGCGACCGTGTTCGTCGTATGCCGTGGCCATGAGCGAGGACAGGGAGCCGTCGACGGTTCCTGTGGCGACGCGGAGCGTCCTGCCGAAGGCATCGTAGGCGATTTCCGTTGCGATCTCGTCGGATTCCAGCGCGTGAAGTCGTCCGAGCGGGTCGAAGGACAGCCGACATTCGGCGCCGTCGACGCCCGTGTACCGGGTAAGTTCACCCTTGAGGGTATAGTCGGAACAAACCGCGATCCGCGATTGACCTTCATGGATGAACGTCGTCTTCGCCAGACGGCCAGATGGAAGGTACTCCATGGTCTGGGTGCCGAGATCGTTGCTCGCCCGCAGCAATCCGCCATGCACCTTGTCATGTTCGAATACCGTTCGCTCCTGCGGTAGCTGGCCTCGGCTCGACAGTTCGACAAGGCGATCGTCGAGGTACTTCTCATATCCGCATGTCAGCAATTCACCGGATGGGAGGTGTATCTGTCGCGGCTCCGTCGAACCTGGCTCATAGGTATAGCCGGTCTCGCGCCGGCCTGCCCGCCGCATCGTGAGTCGCCCTGCCCCGTCGAACGTCTGTTTGCCGAGCTCGACACCCCTGCCGCCGATCGAAACGTGGTGCACGACAAGGCTCTCGAGCCATGGCTGATCGCCATGCGGCGCGTACCTGCGGCTGACGACCGACGTGTCGGGCAATATCGACTCGCTGAGCCTGTCGTATGCATCGTAGACATAACGGGTGACATGCCCTTCGGCATCCGTTTCCGCGACGCACCGGTCGAGCCCGTCGTACTCGTAGCGCCGGTCGACTTGCGTGCCCTGGCTGTCGAGCCGCTCGATCAGCAAGGGCTTGCCGCTCTGGCTGGTCGTCGTACGTTTGCGACGACTGCGACCTACCGATCCGTCGGCAACGACTTCGTCATACTCGTCGGTCACGAGACCGATCGGGTCGACACGGCTCAACGAGCGCATGCCGGAAGGATGAAGCGTTTCCGCGCGGTTGCCCCATCCGTCGTAACGATAGAAGGTCTTGAGGACCAGTGCGACGTGTCGCGCCTTTTTCGACTTCCAGCCGGAGACGGGCACATCGACGTCGGCGGTGGTCTCCGACACGGTGCGGCCGAGCACATCGAACGTGGCGCTCCGGATCTCGTGTTCGCGGCCGTCGGATTTCCAGTCGACGGCCACCTGCCTGACCTCGCGGCCGAAGCCATCCAGCTCCACGCGGGTCCGTCGCCCCACCACGTCGGTCGTTTCCACCCAGCTGCCCGCGTGCGCCAACATATAGCGCTTCGTCATGCTGGCGGCAAACTCGGAATCGGCGGAAGCTGTCTCCTCGACCAGGCGTCCCAGCCCGTCGTAAGCGATTCGCTTGATGACGTGCCTCGCGTCTTCTTCCATGACGGCACGCCCATCGAAGAGCGAGCGGGCATCCATGCTGACCTCTGTCTGGCTATCCGCGCCATCGCTGCCGATGCGCGTGGTCGTCGTGACCAGCACCGGAAATGGCTCGCCCCTTGCATCCCTCTCGGCGTCACGTATCGCATAGGTCATGGCGATCGTCGTCCTGCCTATGTCGCCGACCACGCGCAACGTGCCGAGGGGACGACCGTGATGCATGCCGCGATCGTCGATGACGGCGTAAGTTTCGTCGCTCAGCAGGATCGACCCGCCATCGCCGTTGTCCGCATACGACACCGCGCTTCGGGGGACCAGATGATCCGGGTCGTCGGCGATCAGGGAGACAAGCGGTTCGTAACGGTAAAGGGTCGACCGCACCGGCCCGACCGTACCGTCCGGCGGCGATGCGCGCTTCTCCCTCAGGGACCTGACGAACCCGAGCGGATCGGCCGGACATTGCCCCTCGACGCCTTCGATCGGATAGTACGTGCGCGTTTCCAACGCGCCTCGGGCGTCGCGGTGCTCCAGCAAGTTGCCGTGCTCGTCGTAGGTGCTCGTTTCCACTTCTTCGCGAAAACGCTCGGGTTCCGCCAGCCGGTAGAACTTCGTTCGCGCCTCGATCGGCAACTGGCACCAGGGCTCCTGCCTCTCGAACGATTGCGAGGGGTCCTCGTCGTAGACGGTGACCACCTCGGTGACACAGCCATCCTGCGTGGTCACCTCGCGCGTCAGCAGGTGGAAGCGATTGAAGGTCCGCTCCACGGTCCTCACCGCGTGCAAGCCGTCCATGGTCGTTTCCGTCGAGCTGTAGACGTACGCCTGTCCCGCCGGCGCCACGATCCGATACAGGTTGTCCTCGTCGTCCGTCCAGTCGTCCAGCGCGCCGTAACCGAAGAAATTGCGCGACGAGTACGTGTATCGCATTTCGGTCCGGGGTTGCCCGTGACCGGGATCACGCCGGAACGTCGACACCACCGGCATGTGAGTCAACGGCCGGTTCGTTCCCCCGGGGAGCAGATGGCCCTCCAGCTTGTAAATGGCTTCTTCACGACCGCCGGTCGGTACCGTCGTGCTCTTCAGCAGCAACAGGCCCGTGGACGTCTTCTCGTAACCGAAAGACCAACCGTCGCCGTAATCTTCCGGCAAGTCCACCCGCACCAGCACATCGTTGGACTGATGGAAGACGAACGCGCTCGCCCGCGCCGACCCCGGACGGAGGTGAACCACCGTCCGACCGATGGTCTGGTAGTCGATCTCCAGCAGCTTGCCCGTGGTGTCGGAGGCACTCATCAGCCGGGTCACCCCATTCGCCGATCGCTGCTCAAGCGTCACCACATAGCCTTCCGGCGAACGAACTTCGCGTAACACCGCAATGCCGTCGCTGCCCAGGTCGCCGCGCAGCAACTCCGACATCCCCGATTTGTGCACGATCCGGTAGTCGTCGCCCTCCTGGCGCATGTCGAACGAACGCAGCTTGCGATCCTTGAAGGTCGCCGTGCCGCTGACCGTGTCCACCCGGAACGACTCCCCGCTGGACAGGGTCAGGATCTTGCGCCGGCCATCGAAACGCGTGGTCGATATCGACCAGCCAAGTCCGAAACCCGCATCGACCGAATTCAACGCGCTGAAAGTCAGGCGGAAGCCCACGGTCGGACCGCACAGGTTATTGGCCGCCACGCCCGGCAGGCCGATCGAGCACGAATACATGCCCGTGCGCGGATCCACTCCCGTCGTCACGCTGCTCAGGAAGTTGAACGCGTTCGAATGCACCCCGCCCGTCTCGGCCCGCGGATCACGTTTTCGTTTCCTGGCGGACGGCGCCTCGCGCGACCGGTCGGGCCGCGCAGTGGCGCGTTTCGCTGACTTCATTCCCTTGTCCATGTGCATTCCATGTCGTCGTTCGTCAGGCTAGCCCCAGGTTGCGATGTCGATGTCGTCGATTTCCGGGTAACGGAACTTGATCGTCAACCGATGGGAATTACCGAACTCGTCGACGACCGTCACGTTGGCGGCCTTCCGTGGCGGCGCAGCCGATGACCCGCTCCAATAGAAATGCATATTGTCAGTGAAGCTGGAAGCGACCACCTGCAACGCACCGGGCTCGGGCTGCACGATTCGTGGATCCGGGAATAACGTTGAAATGTTCTGCCACCCGTCGTGCACGTGAACACTCGGCGGCAGTCCCTGGCCGATACTGGGCCACGCGCCCGGCTGGGCCATGATGGTGAACACCGCCTCCCACGGCCCCCAATCACCCTCGTGCCACCAGATATTCGGTCCCTCCGCGCCATACTCCAGTCGAAGCAGCCTGATTCGCACCTGACGAAAGGTGAGCCAGATGTAGTAGTCGTTCACACGGTGCCAACTGTCTTCCAGCCGGTTGGTTCCGCGAATATGGAATCCATCTTCGCCCAGCTGACTCACCGGCAGGGTCAACGGAGGTTTCGCATCGATGTACACGGAGCTATCGAAGCTTCCAGGCCCATTCCCCACAGCTCCTGGCCGCGTCTCGATCGGCTGATCCTTTCCAGGTGGCAGGATCGATATCGCGATCCGCTGGACGGCCGGCGCATCGACCACGACAAAGATGTCCATGGAATCCTGGTCGGCAGGCAGTGGCCCAAGCCGTAGTGGAAGCGAATTATCGTTGCATGCGGGCGATGCCGCGTCCGCATGCCCGGCGACCAGCACGCTTCCCGGGATGAGCGTGTCGTTATATGTGTACTCATTCGGTTCGAATCGAATATGCCAGGGCGGCCCCAGTTCCTGTCCTGTCTCATAGTTGATGATCTTCAACGACCTCTTGCTCTCTTCCGTCAGGCGAACCCAGACGCCGTCCTCGTTACGCGCGGAAAGCACCACGCGCAAGCGCACTTGCTGCCGACCATTGGCGTACACCTTCGCCACTGGCACGCTGCCATCCTCGGCCCGCGGCGGATGCTCGACGTAGAAGGTCTGGAGATACGTCCAGGGACTTTGTTCCTCCCGTCCCACCGTGCCTCTGCCGGGTTCCTTTAACGGGGTCACGTGACTCTTTTTCTTCATGACGGCATTCCCTTTTTGTCGTGACGTCCTGCTCGGTTTCGTTCTCTGGGCGCGCGGTTCCGCGAAGCCGCTTATCTCTTGGAGAGCACCCGTTCCAGCCGTCCCGTGGCTCGACGGGTACGCAGGGTTCCTTGCGAACCTGCTGCCGGGTGCTGGAACCCCGCTCCGCGGTTCCCCCCGATGTTTGCGCCGCGACCGCCGTTGTTTTCGCCTTCTTCATGCAGGCATCCTTGAATCAGCTGTTCCTTGCTGAGCCGGTAGCCTCTGCCGCGTGCGCCCCCCTGGCAATATGTCCTCCGTTGTAGGCGCGCATGGCGCCCGCGCGTACTCGCCGAGGGCGGCGGTGCGCGCCGTGGGCATATCCGGCTAACATCACGATGAAACGTCCCGCCGAGCCGCAATGACCTCATGACGACGCCGTTCACCATCCGCCCCATCGAGCCCCGCGACGATACCGACATGGCCGCCGTGATTCGCCACGTCATGCCGGAATTCGGTGCCGATGGCCCCGGCTTCGCCATCCACGATCCCGAAGTGGACGGCCTGTCCGCCGCCTATGCGCGACCGCGCCATGCCTATTTCGTCGTCGAGAAGGACGGTCGTGCCATCGGCGGAGCGGGCATCGCCCCTCTGGAAGGCGGCGACGAGAACACCTGCGAACTACGCAAGATGTACTTCCTGCCGGCGGCACGCGGCATCGGAGCGGCCTCACGACTCATGCGCCGCTGCCTGGATGCCGCTCGCCGCGCCGGTTTCCAGCGCATCTACCTGGAAACGTTGACCGGCATGGATGCCGCGCAGGCGCTTTACCTGCGCCATGGCTTCGCGCGCATCGACGCGCCCATGGGCGGCACCGGACATTTCAGTTGCGACCGCTTTTTCCTGCGCCACCTCAACGATGGCGACCTCATCGTCGCGCCCGAGCCGCCTGTACTCCTGTTCGCGATCGACGACCCGGACCGCGCCGACGTGTTGCCCCTGATCGAACAACTGCACGGCTACCTCTCCGACCTCTACCAGCAGCCGCCACCCCGGTACGTGGGCGTGGAAAGCCTGCGGCAGCCCCATGTGACCTTCATGACGGCGCGCGTCGACGGCATCCCCCTGGCCTGCGGTGCCGGCGTGGACCATGGAGACTACGTCGAACTGAAGTACATGTACGTCGTACCCGCCTGCCGCGGCATGGGACTCGGCAAGCAGATGCTGGAAGCGCTTGAGGCCCAGGTACGCGCGGCTGGCGGCACGAAGGTGAAACTGGAGACCGGCACGGCGCAGACCGAATCGATCGAGCTTTACGAGCGTTCCGGCTACCGGCGCTGCCCGCCCTTCGGCGACCATCACGCCCATCCCGCCAGCATCTTCATGGAAAAGCCACTGTGATCCGCATTGCCACCGAGGCGGACGCCGCCGCCTGCCATGCCATCTACGCGCCCGTCGTGGAGACCAGCGCGATCACGTTCGAGACCGAACTTCCCGGCGAGGAAGCCATGCGCGCACGTATCCGCGGCAAGCTGGCGAACCACCCCTGGCTGGTATGGGAAGATGAAGGCGAAGTGATCGCCTATGCCTACGCGGGCCGCTTCCGTGAGCGCGCGGCTTACGACTGGATCGCCGAGACCTCGATCTACGTGCACGAGAAAGCCCGCCGCCGTGGCATCGCCCGCCGTCTCTACGGCGCGTTGCTCGGGACCATGCGCCTGCAAGGCATCAACCAGGCCGTCGGCGTGATCACGCTCCCTGGCGATCCCAGCGTGGCCATGCACGAATCCATGGGCTTCGCGCCGGCCGGCGTGTGGCCGAAAGCCGGCTACAAGCTCGGCCGGTGGTGGGACGTGGGCGTATGGAGCCTGTTCCTGGCCGAACCGACCACACCCCCACCCGCGGTCGTTCCCTTCGCCGGGTTGGCGGAATCGAACGCCCTGCATGCGTTCCTTGCCGCATCCTGACCACCTCGCACGTTCGTGTGCCGATGCACAAAGCCATCGGCGGCACCCTCGGCTAAGATGTGCCTCTTTGCCAGTCGCACCAGTGGAGTCTTCATGCAGCTCGAACAGGTCAGGGCCGTCATCACCGGCGGCGCATCCGGTCTGGGTCACGCCGTCGCCCGACGTCTCGTCGCCGCCGGCGCGAAGGTGACGCTCTTCGACGTCAACGAGGAAAAGGGCCAGGCCGCGGCCTCCGCCCTGGGCCCTCTCGCCACGTTCCAGCGCACCGACGTCACCTCCGAGGAGAGCGTGGCGACGAACGTCGGCGCGGCGCGCGAAGCGATGGGCGGGCTGAACGTGGTCGTGAACTGCGCAGGCATCCTGGGCGCCGGGCGCGTGCTCGGCAAGGAGGGTCCCATGCCGCTGTCGACCTTCACCGGCACCGTCATGGTCAACCTCGTCGGCAGCTTCAACGTCGCCAAGGCGGCCGCGCAACTCATGCAGGCCAATACCGCCGGCGACGACGGCGAACGCGGCGTGATCGTCAACACCGCCTCGGTCGCCGCCTATGAGGGCCAGATCGGCCAGGCCGCCTATTCCGCCTCCAAGGGCGGCGTGGTGGGCATGACCTTGCCGATGGCGCGCGAACTGTCGCGCTTCGGCATCCGCGTCAACACGATCGCACCCGGCATCTTCTGGACGCCGATGGTCGACGGCATGCCGCCGCAGGTGCAGGAGTCCCTGTCCGCGTCGATCCCGTTCCCGTCGCGCCTTGGCAGGCCGGAAGAGTTCGCTGACACCGTGGCCTTCATCCTCACCAGCCGTTACCTCAACGGCGAAACGATCCGCCTCGACGGCGCCGTTCGTCTCGCACCGAAATAATCCACTCCAAGCCGAACCCCATGAAAGCATCCGAAGTAAAGAAGGGTAATGTCGTCGAGAACGATGGCACCGTGTACCAGGTCCGTGACATCGAACGCAGCGCGCCCACCGCGCGCGGCGGCAACGTCACCTTCCGCTTCACCCTTTACTCCATTCCCGGCAACCGCAAGTACGACCTCAGCCTGCGCGCCGACGACGAGTTGAAGGAAGTCGAGCTCAGTCGCCGCCAGGCGAAGTTCTCGTACATGGACGGCGACGCATTCGTCTTCATGGACGACGAAGACTATACCCAGTACGTCCTCGGCCCCGAGGTGGTCGGCGACAACGCCGGCTACGTCGTGGAAGACCTCGAAGGCTATTTCGTGCAGGTGATCGACGATGCGCCGGTCGGACTCCAGGTGCCCACCTCGGTGGTCCTTGTCGTCACCGATACCGCGCCGGAACTGAAGGGCGCCAGCGCCACCAAGCGGACCAAGCCCGCCACGCTCCAGACCGGCATCGAGGTACAGGTGCCGGAATACATCACCACGGGCGAAAAGGTGACCGTGAACACCCTCACCGGCGAGTTCGCCGGCCGCGCCTCGTGAACGCCGGGGACGGAATCGTGACCACCCGGTTCCGTCCCGCTTCGCCGCTCGCCAGCCCACACGCATCATGAGCAATGGCTACTCGTTCCGTGCCAGCGTCATCGACGCGCTGATCCGGACGAAACGACCCGATGTCCCTCTGCGGGTCGCGCTGCGCAACACCGCGGCGGTGGTGTTGCCACTGGCGCTCGGCATATGGCTGGGCTATCCGCAGGTCGGCATCGGCATCGCCGCCGGCGCGCTCGATACGATGTTCTCGGATCAACCGGGCCCGTACCAGCAACGCCTGAGCCGGCTTTTCCTCGCCGCGCTGGCGGCCGGTGCGGCCGCGCTGGTCGGCTTCCTCATCGGCGACTGGATCCTGCCGATGAGCGTCGCCTGCGCCGTGTGCGGCTTCCTCGGCGGCATGCTCGTCGTATTCGGCCCCGACATCGCCAGGGTGGGCATGACGAGCATGCTGCTGCTCGTGATCACCGCGGCCACGCCGAAAGACCTGGCCGGGTCGATGGCCGGCGGAAGCCTCATCTTCGCCGGCGGCATGTTGCTGGCGGTGTTCTCGATAGCGGCGTGGCCGTTGCAACGCTACCGTCCGGAACGGCTCGCCCTGGCCACGGTCTATCGTGGCCTCGCCGAACTCGCCCGCAAGCCGCAGAAGGACGGCGAGGCGCCCGGCCTCACCGACGCCATGAACGCCTTGCAGAGCACCCTGCTCGGCCGCCACCACGCACGTGGCCGCGCCATGGAAGCCTTTCGGGTGCTGCTGGAACTGGCCGAGCGCATCCGCCTGGAATTGATCGCCATGGCGGAGCTGGAAACCCGTCGCGACGGCATGGGCGAGATGTTCCGCAACGATGCCGCGCGGGTCCTGGCCGCGACCGCCGATGCCCTCGACGCCGCCGAACCACCGCAACGGGCCGAACGTGCGCTGGCCACCTTGCAGGCGAGCGAGCGGGCGTTGCTGGCCGGGTCCGCCGGGATGGGCCTGGGTGCGCATATCCAGGCCCTGTCCGGCCAGCTCGCGGCCGTGGTGCGCAACACCAACTGGGCCGGCTCGCGCGGCGAGGAACGCGCGCAACGAGCCGAGACGGCATTGCCGGAAACGCTGCGCAGCGCATCGGCGCTGTCGACGCTGCGCGCCAACCTGACGTCCGGCTCGGTGGCCTTCCGCCATGCGGTGCGCTGCGCGGTGGTGCTCACCCTCGCCTTCGCCGTATCGCGCTATTACGCCCTGCCGCACGGTTATTGGTTGCCGATGACGGCCGCCATCGTGCTGCGCCCCGACTTCGCGGCCACCTTCAACTTCGGCCTCTTGCGCGTTGTCGGCACCGTGCTCGGCCTCATGCTGACCACGTTCGTGCTCCGCCTCACCCCGGACGCGGCCTGGGCGCATCTCGCGGTGATGGGCGTGCTCTGCGTCGCCTTCCGTTATCTGGCCGTGGCTCACTACGGCGTCGCCGTCGCGGCGCTGACGGGCACGGTGGTCGTCCTGCTCTCGTTCGAGGGCGTGGACCCGTTCTCCGCGATGTCCGACCGAGTGCTCAACACCGCGTTGGGCAGCGGCCTGGCCCTGATCGCTTATGTACTCTGGCCTTCGTGGGAGCGGCATCGCGCGCGAAGCGCCCTTTCGGAAATGCTCAGCGCCTACGCGGATTACCTCGATGCGCTGGTCGGACCCGCCGACCGCGGCGCCCGTCACGAAGTGCGCATGGGCACGCGCACCGCGCGCACCAACGCCCAGGCATCGCTGGACCGCATGCGCGCCGAACCCGGTACACCCGCGGTGCTGCTCGAACTGGCGGAGACCCTCTACGCCAACGGCAATCGCCTGGCCCGCACCGCCATGAGCCTGGAGTCGCTCATCGATGCCGACGAAGTGCCGGATGAATGGGCACATGTCGGCCCGTTCATCCGCGAAGCCTCGGTGGCGTTGCGCGCGCAGGCCGAGGCACTGACCCGGGTGGAGGCCATCGCCATGCCACCGGGCCTTCGCGAACACCAGCGCGCGCTGGTGGAGGCACTGTCGCGGACGAAGGATCGCGAACTGGCCGAAGCGGTGGGGCGCCTGACGGACCGCCTCACCGACAACGTCGATACGATCGCGCACGTGGTCAACCGCCGAAGCACGGCTCCGGCCTGATCGCCGCTGGACGGCTCCCACAAGGCGATCGCCTGCCGGCCACCGCCCGTCGCGGTCGCTTGTTGCACCGCGAGAGGCCCCGTCATGCCCCCGGCGCTACACTCGACCCCATGCTCAAGATCGATACCCACGCGCACATCCTGCCCCGTGACTGGCCCGATCTGGCGGCCCGCCACGGCGACGACCGCTTTCCGGTGATGACCCATTCCGGCGGTCACCACCGGATCTACAAGGACGGCAAGTTCTTCCGCGAGGTATGGGACTCGGCCTTCGACCCGGGGCATCGTATCGCCGACTACGCACGCTTCGGCGTCGGCGTGCAGGTCGTCTCCACCGTACCGGTGATGTTCTGCTATTGGGCCAAGGGCCACCAGGCACTGGAGTTGCACACACACCTCAACGACGCCATGGCCGCCGTGTGCGAAGCACACCCGCGCCACTACGCCGGCATCGGCACGGTGCCCTTGCAGTCGCCCGCCCTGGCCATCCGCGAACTGGAACGCTGCATCGACGAACTCGGCTTGCAGGGCGTGCAGATCGGTTCGCATTGCAACGCGTGGAACCTCGATGCGCCGGAGCTGTTCCCCTTCTTCGAAGCCGCCGCCGACCTCGGCGCGGCGATCCTGGTCCATCCCTGGGACATGATGGGCACCGACTCCATGCCCAAGTACTGGCTGCCGTGGCTCGTCGGCATGCCCGCCGAGCAATCGCGCGCGGCCTGCGCGTTGATTTTCGGTGGCGTGCTGGAACGGCTGCCCGAGCTGAAGATCATGCTCGCCCACGGCGGTGGCAGCTTTCCCTACTCCATCGGCCGCATCGAACACGGGTTCCGCATGCGTCCGGACCTCGTCGCCACCGACAACGCGCGGAACCCGCGCGAGTACATGTCGCGCCTTTACTTCGACTCCTGTGTGCACGACGCCGCCGCGCTGCGCTACCTGCTGGAAACCGCGGGCACGGACCGGGTGATGCTCGGCACGGACTATCCCTTCCCGCTGGGCGAGCAGGAACCCGGCAGCGGGATCGAGGCCCTCGGCCTCGACGACACCGCGCGAGCCCGCCTGTTCCACGGCACCGCCCTGGAATGGCTCGGCGTGCCCAAGACGCGTTTCCAGGCGGTAGCCGCCGTGGCGTGACCGGGAGCACAGCGCCTGCGCCATGCGCCGACGGCCGCTGTGCAAGAATGCCGCTGGTAACGCGGCAGCGCCGCCATCTCCAGGGACCCCTCATCGTGAACCGCCCTTTGCGTGCCCTCCTGATCGCCTCCGTCCTGGCGAGCCCCGCCCTCTACGCGGCCGATGTCTCCATGGCGGGCGGGGATATCCGCTTCGCGGTACCCGACCATTGGGTCCCGATCATGCAGTCCGAGGGCGAGAAGGAAACCCAGGTGTTCCAGGTACCCGGTTCCAGCGCCGCCGACGCGACCCTGGCCCGCGTCTCGATCGCGGTGCAGAAGGTACCCAACCTCAACGGCTTCCAGCAGTTCGCCGGCAACCTGCGCAGCCATGCCACGGCCTTGCCCGAATACGCGCCAGGCAAGGCGAATTCACCGACCGAGAACGTCTACACGGCGAAGGAAGGATCGGTGAAGCTCGACTATTTCGAGCGCTATTTCTACAGCAAGGGCTACGCGATCCAGTTGCGCTGCGTCCGTCCTGCCGGCGACGCGAAATTCAGCGCGGCGTTCGACAAGGGTTGCGCCGACGTGGCCGCCCACATGCCTTCCTGATCCCGGGACTTATCGTTCATGACTGCTTTCGAAGCGACGCGCGCGTGGGCCGATGCCCAGGACGCCGCCGATCCGCTGCGCGACTTCCGCGGAGAATTCCACATTCCGTCCCACGATGGACGCGACACGCTGTACTTCTGTGGCAATTCGCTCGGCCTGCAACCGAAGGGCGTGCGCGCCGCGATCGAGGCGGAACTCGCGGACTGGTCCGAGCTTGCGGTGGAAGCCCATTTCCGCGGGCGCTCGCCGTGGATGCACTACCACGAGTATGTGCGCGAGACGATGGCCGACGTGGTGGGTGCGCAACCGCATGAAGTCGTGGCGATGAACACCCTGGGGGTGAACCTGCACCTCATGATGGTCAGTTTCTACCGCCCCACGGCGGAGCGGCCGGCGATCCTGATGGAAGCCGGTGCCTTCCCCACCGACCGTTACGCCCTGGAGTCCCAGGTACGTTTCCATGGTTTCGATCCGTCCGCCGACCTGATCGAAATCCAGCCCGACGGCGCCGGCGGCACGCTATCCATGGGGGCGATCGAGCGCGCCATCGCCGAGCACGGCCATCGCGTGGCCCTGATCGTGTTGCCGGGCGTGCAGTATCGTACCGGCCAGGTTTTCGATCTCGCATCGATCGTGCGCCTCGGCCACGCGCGAGGTTGCGTCGTCGGCTTCGACCTCGCTCATGCCGTGGGGAACCTGCCGCTGGCATTGCACGACAGCGGCGCGGACTTCGCCATATGGTGCACGTACAAATACCTCAATGCGGGCCCTGGCGCGGTCGCCGGCTGTTTCGTCCATGATCGGCACGCCCATGCGGACGTGCCGCGCTTCGCGGGCTGGTGGGGCCACGACAAACACACGCGCTTCAAGATGGGCCCGCAATTCGTCCCCACGCCGGGCGCGGACGGTTGGCAGATCTCCAATCCGCCCATCCTGGCGCTCGCGCCGTTGCGTGCCTCGCTGGATGTATTCCGTCGCGCGGGCATGCCGCGCCTCGTCGAAAAAAGCCGCCGGCTCACCGCCTACCTCGACTGGCTGATCCGCGCACGCCTCGACGACGCGCTGGACATCGTCACTCCCAACGACCCGGCGCAGCGCGGTGCGCAATTGTCGGTGCGCGTGCGCGCCGGGCGCGACGCGGGACGCGCATTGTTCGAATACCTGGAAGGACAAGGCGTCATCGGCGACTGGCGCGAACCGGACGTGATACGCCTCTCGCCCACGCCGCTCTACAACCGCTACTCGGATTGCCTGGGCGCCGTCGAAGCCATCGAAGCATGGCGCTCGCAGGCATGAGTGAAAGCGATATCTATCCCTCGCCCTACAGCGAACGCGGCAGCGGATTCGCGGTGCAGGGCGTCACGCACTGGCTGCGCGTCGTGCCTGGGCGGGTGCTGCTGGGACTGAAGGCCGGCGGCTTTCCCGTCACCCTGCCCGCGCGCCCCGCGGGCCTCAGCCATCCCGGCATCCAGGCGAAGGCCAATGGCTACGAGACTGCCATCGACGATGTCAGCAGCCAATGGCTGCGCGAAAACCCGGACGTGTGCGATCGCTATGTGGCCGCGCTTCGTGAGGTCCTGAAGCAGCCTCGCGTGCGGCTGGACGGCTATGCCACGCATGCCATCTTCATGGGCTCGGTGGAACTGTTCGCGGGCCCGCGCCTCGACCGCGTCAACCTGGAGCTGGACGATGAGGACGGCTCGTTTCCGCGCGCCCTCGAACTGCTGCGCGACGCTCCGCGCGATACACGCACGGCGTTCGCCATGCCGTTGGAACCCGGCATGGGCAGTTTCGAAGATCCCTTGTTCCTCGCGGGGGAACAGGCATGGATCGATGGCGAGCGCGTGCTGATCGAATACACGCCCGATGAAGGTGGACGTGCGGAGACGGTCGCGCTGAACCGGAATGCGCTGGCGGATGCCATCGAACGCGCATGGTACGCGATGATGGATGTCTCGGAACGTATCCGTGCGGAGCTTGGGCGGCCGGCTTAACCGCCCTCCCTGGCTGGTCCGGGCGGATGCCGCACCTGCCCTTCCCCACGCACCACGAAGCGCTCGACCGTGAGCGATTCGGTGCCCATCGGGCCATAGGCATGCAAGCGCGTGGTCGAGATGCCGATCTCGGTGCCGAGGCCAAGCTCGCCCCCGTCGCTGAAGCGCGACGAGGCGTTGACCATGACGACCGCCGAACGGAGTGAATGCACGAAGTGTTCGGCGGTTGCTCCATTCCGCGTCGCGATCACTTCCGTGTGATCGGAGCCGTAGCGGCGGATGTGCGCGATCGCCTCGTCGACGTCATCGATGACACGGACCGCGATAATCAGGTCGAGGAATTCGGCGGCGTAGTCGTCTTCAGTCGCGGTGGCGACATCGGCCACCACGGCGCGGACACGGTCGTCGCCGCGTACTTCGACCCCCTGTTCACGCAAGCGCGCGATAGCCCGCGGCAGGAACGAGGCGGCGACATCGCGATGAACCAGCATCGTTTCCAGCGCGTTGCATACGCCGGGCCGGGTCGTCTTGCCATCCATGAGCAAGCGCAACGCAAGGTCCTTGTCGGCATCCACGTCGACGTAGAGATGGCAGACACCCTTGTAGTGCTTGATGACGGGCACGCGGGCATGTTCGGCAACGAAGCGGATCAGCCCTTCGCCGCCACGCGGGATGGCCAGGTCGACGATATCGGTGAGCTTGAGGAGTTCCACCATCGTTTCGCGACGAGGATCCTCCAGGAGCGTCAATGCGGCCTCGGGCACGCCCTCCTCCCGCAACGCCCGGCACAGGGCCCGGGCGATGGCGACATTCGAATGCATCGCATCCGATCCGCCACGCAGGATCACCGCATTGCCCGCCATGAGGCACAGGGCGGCGGCATCGGCGGTGACGTTGGGACGGGCTTCGTAGATCATGGCGATCACACCCAGCGGGATACGTTCGCGCTCGACGACGATGCCGTTGGGCCGCGTTTCGCGACGGGTGATCACGCCGACGGGGTCGGGCAACGTGGCCACCTCGCGAATGGCGCCGACGATGGCGTCGACACGCCCTTCGTCCAGGCGCAGGCGGTCGAGCATCGCGCCGCTCGTCGCGTTCGCCACCGCCGCGTCCATGTCGCGTCGATTCGCCGCGATGACGAGGGCCGCATCGGTAGCCAATGCATCGGCCATCCGGTGAAGCAGGCGCCGCTTCGCCGCCGTATCCAGGCCAGCCACCACGGAGGCGGCGTCCCGGCAGGCGATCGCACGTTCACGCAGGGAAGATGGCATGGCGACCTCGCTCATTCGGGAAGGACCACGAGATCGTCGCGGTGCACGACGCTCTCACCGTAACTGTAGCCGAGCACGCCGTCGATCTCCCGCGTATGGCGCCGGGCGATGCGGCGGACGTCGCCGGCGGCATATTGCGAGACGCCTCGTGCGAATACGGCGTGGCCGTCGCCGATCTCGACGACATCGCCTCGCGCGAACTCGCCTTCGGCACCGATGACACCGCCCGGCAACAACGACGCACCACGCGATCGAAGTGCGTCCGCAGCACCGTCATCCACGACGATGCGGCCTCCGGCGGGCGTATGCCGCAGCCAGTACTTGCGCGCGGCAAGGCGGTTTCGCGGCGCGCGCAGGCGGGTTCCCGTGAGCACGCCCGACGCCAGGCGGCCCACGCAGGCGGCATCGCGACCATCGAACACGACGGTCTCGATACCGGCCGCCGCGGCCTTGATCGCCGCTTCCAGCTTCGTCCGCATGCCTCCGGTACCCGCGGCACTGCCCGCGCCACCCGCGCTGGCCAAGTGGCCGGGCGTGACCTCGGCGACATCGTCGACAGGCCGCGCGTCCGGATCGATGCGGGGATTGGCCGTGTATAGGCCGCCAATGTCCGAGGCGATGAGCAGCACGTCCGCGTCCACGAGCGCGGCGACGATGGCGGCGAGGTTGTCGTTGTCGCCTAGCTTGAGCTCATCGACGGCGACGGTATCGTTCTCGTTGATGACCGGGATCGTGCCAAGGGCGAGGAGTTCCCGCAACGTCGAGCGGGCATTGAGATAACGACGGCGGTTGCGCAGGTCGTCGTGGGTGAGCAGGACCTGGGCGACGGAGTCGGTGAAGAACCCCTGCCAGAGGGCGATCAGCCGCGTCTGGCCCAGCGCGGCCAATGCCTGTCGTCCGGCCAGGCCCGCGCCGCGCTCGGGCGTGGCGAGGCCGCGTCCCGCCGCCACCGCGCCGGAGGAGACGATGACGACTTCGCGGCCGGCCTCGCGACTGCGGGCGACGAAGGTCGCCAGTGCCTCGGCATACGTACCGGTGAGCGCGCCACCCGGCGCGGTCAACAGACTGCTGCCGACCTTGAGGACGGCACGGCGCCAGGGAGGCAGCGCTTGTTCGGTGAAGCCGGTCGACCTGGTCATGATTCGCACCCTCGTTATCGCCGACAGGGTCGGCTCCCACCGAACGATGCCGGTCACCGTGCCCTGGTGGGAGCCGATGCGCCCTGGTCGAAGCCACCCTGGTCGCGGCAGCCTGGTGGGAGCCGACCTTGTCGGCGATGGCCGCCCTCAGCCGGCCAAGGCGGCCAAGGCGGCCAACCGCGCCCGCAACATATCCAGCATCAAAGCGTTACCCGCCCCCGGCGAGGTCCTCGCTGCCAGGCTCGATTCCGGTGTGCGTCCGTCACCGGCCGAGGCCGCCGTTTCCGCCGCCGCGCGATACGCGTCGCGAAAGGGCACGCCGGCCGCCGCCTGCTCGATCGCCACGTCGGTGGCATACATCGCCGGCTCGATGGCCGCACGCATCCTGTCCGCCTTCCACTCGAAACGGGCGAGCATGTCCGGCAGCAGCTCGAGTGCGCCCAATCCCATGGAAAAACCATGGAACAGCGAGCCCTTCGAAAGCTGCAGGTCGCGCTGGTAGCCGGAAGGCAACGACAGCAGCTGCTCGATCTCGGTGCGCGCCGCGGCCACGCTGGCGTAGCTGGCACGCAACAGTTCCACGACATCCGGATTGCGCTTGTTAGGCATGATCGAGGAGCCGGTGGTGTACTCCGCCGGCAGCTTCACGAAATCGAATTCCGCCGTGGTGAAGAGCGAGAGATCCCACGCGAGGCGACGCGTATCGAGCAGCGCGGTACCGACAGCATCGAGCGAGGCCATCTCGAATTTCCCGCGCGACAGCTGAGCATAGATCGGCGAGACCTGCATCCGTCCGAAGCCGAGGGCCGCGGTCGTATGCGCGCGGTCGAGAGCGATGTTCACCCCGTACCCCGCCGCCGTGCCGAGCGGATTGGCGTCGATCAGTTCCAGGGCCTGGCGGGCCCGCAGCGTATTGTCGATGAAGGCTTCGGCGAACGCGGCGAACCACATGCCGGTCGACGACACCACGGCCCGCTGGATATGCGTATACCCCGGCATCGGCAACGGTTCGCCGGCGGCACGGTCGAGGCAGACCTCGGCGACGCGACGGCACAGCGACTCCAGCGCCAGGAGCTTTTCCTTCAGCCACAATCGCGTGGCGACCAGGATCTGGTCGTTGCGGCTACGCCCGGTATGCACCCGCCGCCCCGCATCGCCGAGGCGTTCGGTCAGGCGCGCCTCGATGGCCGAATGGCCATCCTCGAAACGCTCGTCGAGGACGAAGGCCCCCGCGGAAAAATCCGCCGCGAGGATATCGAGCTCCCGCAGCAGCGCATCGCGCTCCTGCATGGACACCACGCCGATGTTGGCGAGGCCTTCCACATGCGCCTTGCTCGCCGTGATGTCGTACAGGAAGAATTCGCGATCGAGCACGACGTCGTTGCCGGCGAGGAAACGCATGATGCGCGCGTCCACCTGTGTATCGGATTTCTGCCAGAGCGGTTGGGTCATGGTGGATTCCTTCCGCTTAGAGCGGGATGGCGGTCAGCTCGTCGAAACCGAGCGCGCGATTGACGTTCTGCATCGCCTGCGTGGCGGCGCCCTTGAGCAAGTTGTCCAGCGTGGCGACCACGACGACACGACGGCCGTCGGCCGAGAGGGCGAATCCACCCACGTCCAGGTGGTGCTTATGCGCCACCTGGCTCACCCACGGCGCCTCGTCCACCACGTGGACCAGCTTTTCCTTCTCGAAGCGTGCCTCGAAGCGGCGGACGATCTCTTCGCGCTTGGCCGGCTTGGCGAGGTACAGGTTGGTGGTGACCGTCAGGCCGCGGAAGTGCGGCGCCACGTGCGGCATGAATTCCACGGGCAGGCCAAGGTGGCGGCTGGCCTCCTTCTCGTGCATGTGGCCGGTGAGCGAATACGGCATCAGGTTGTCGCGCAGCTTCTCCGGATCGTTGCGGTCGGATGGCGTCGTGCCCGCCCCGGAATAGCCGGACACGCCGAACGAGACCGGTGGCGCGGCCAGCAGGTCCTTCACCGGCGCGATCGACACCTGGATCGCGGTGGCGTAGCACCCCGGATTGCTGATGCGCTTCTCGCCGCGCCAGCGATCGCGATACAACTCGGGCAAGCCGTAATACCAGCGCTCGTCGAAGCGATAGTCGGCGGAGAGGTCGACGATCACCGTCGCGACCGCGGCCTTGTCGATCGCTTCCACGTAAGGAGCGGCCTTGCCATTGGGCAGGGCCAGGATCACCACGTCGGCCGCCGCCGCTGCGACGGCGGCGGGATCGAGGTTGCCATAGGTGAGTTCGCCCTCGTAGGCATCGCTATGATCGGCCAGGCGCTGGCCGTCCAGTTCGCGCGAGGACACGAAGGCCAGCTCCAGGCCCGGATGGCTGGCGATGAGCTTGATCAGTTCCGCGCCCGTATGACCGCGTGCGCCGACGATGCCGATGGTCTTCTTGGCCATGAGCGTTCAGTCCTGCAGGGTGGGTTCGCGCGTGGCGCAATGCGCGACGCAACGTTCGATGTCGGCGAAGTTGTCCAGGCCGTACCAGAAGACCTTCCAACGGGCCTGCTTGAAGCAGCCGTCCGACTCCGCGTAATAGAAATGGTTGATCACGTTGCCGTGACGCGACCGCCAGAACAGCCGGGGATTCTCGTCCCGCATCACCTGCCATACGGCGCGCCCGAGACCTTCGCCCTGGGCTTCATCGAGCACCGCGAACTTGTCCAGGTAGGCGAACCCTTCCTCCGCGGTCAGCACCATCGCCGCCCGGTAGTTTTCCGAGACATAGAGACGGTAGAGGTCGGTACGCTCGAAGTAGTCGTCCACGAGGGTACGGCCAAAGCTCGATTCGATCAGCTGCCGCATGCGGGCCAGGTCGACGCCCTCCCACGACTCGAAACGGAGCACGCGTTCGCCACGACGCACGAGCGTGCCGGAACCCTTGTGCGTGAACAGTTCCTTGGCCAGTTCCGCCGGCCTCGTGATCGAGACCGACGAGGTCAGCGGCAGGTCGTCGAGGAGATCCTTGATCTGTTCGATCTTCAGGCGCATGCCCGAGTGCAGCCACGGCTGCTGGATCAGCTGCTCGTATTCGGTCGAGAGGTTGATCGAATCGATGACGTTGCCGTCGCCGTCGAGCAAGCCGCCCGTGCCGGTCAGGAATACGATCTTGTACGGCTGCAGCACGCGGACCAGCTCGTTCGCGGCGAAGTCGGCGTTGATGTTGAGGATCTGCCCCGAATCGGTCTCGCCCAGGCTGGCGATCACCGGGATCGAACCCGCACGCAGGCTGGCCTCGATGGGAGCCAGGTTGATGGCGCGCACGCGGCCCACGAGGCCGAAGGTCGCCTGGTCCATGAAGTCCGCCGTGAACACGCCGGAGGGCACGGAGGTGGCGCGTGTATCGGCTTCCTGCAGTGCTTCCACCAGGCGCAGGTTCTGCGCCTGGAACACGCGACGGACGATCGCCAGTGCTTCCGGCGAGGTCACCCGCAGGCCGTTGACGGTTTTCTTCTCGATGCCGGCCGCGGAGAGTTCCTCGTCGAGTTGCGGACCGGCGCCATGCAACACGATGGGCGTGAGGCCCACCTGCTGCAGGAACGACAGCGACGAGGTGAGGTCGGGCAGTTCGTCTCGCAGCACCGCGCCACCGACCTTCACCACGGCGAACCGCGCGGCGTCCAGCTGCGAGAAGCGCTTCAGGTATTGCTGTATCTCGCGTGCGCTACCCATGGAGGACAGCAGGCGCACGATGGTTCTGCGGGTATGTTTATTAGAGTCCACTGTCCACGATCCGATGGATGGTCTGGGCGTAATGAGCCAGCTGGTCGAGCGCGACCCACTCGTCGGCGCTATGCGCCTGCGCGATATCGCCGGGGCCATAGACGAAGGAGGTGTAGCCGGCCTTCGAGAACAGCGCGGATTCGGTCCAGAAATCGACCGCGTTGCCGACAGGGATACCCAGTTCATCGGCGAGGTCGCGGGCGGCCAGGCGGCGCGCCTCGGCCGTCGCGGTGTCGCCCGCCGGCAACGAATCGCCACGGAACGTCTCGCCGTACTCGACAGGATGCGGCTCGACGAGGGTGCGGAAGGCTTCAAGCAGGTGGTCGGCATCCATCGACGGCAACGGACGGAAGCCGAAACGGACATCCGCCGTCGGCGCGATCACGTTGGCCTTGATGCCGCCCTCGACCTTGCCGATATTGAAACGCAGGCCGGTGAGGCCGCCGAAGCGTTCGTGCGATTGCGCCTGCACGTGGTCGAGCGCGGCGGCTCCCCAGCGGATCGCCTGGTGCAGCGCGCTGTCCGAGGGCTTCTGCTCGCCGGAGGCGTGGCCCGCCCTGCCCTGGAACCGCATCTGCACGGAATGGATGCCCCGATGCGCCAGCACGGCCTCGCCCTTGGTCGGCTCCGCGACGATGATCGCCTCGTAGTCGCGCGGCGTCTTCAGGAAGCCGTCGATGCAACGCGCGTCGTTGGCTTCCTCGTCGGTCGACAACAGCAATGCCATGTCGCCCTGCGAGGCGTTGGCGACCGCGACCAGCGCGGCCGCGGCACCCTTGATGTCGCATGCGCCGAGGCCGATGGCACGGTCTTCCGTCACCCGCAGCTCGAACGGGCTGGCCGTCCAGTGCGGGGAATCGGGCACGGTGTCCAGGTGCACGTTGAACAGGTACCGGGGCGTACCGCGCACGGCGTAGAGATTCACGGCACCGGCACCGAAATCCGTCACCCGCACGTCGAAGCCCGGAAGGTTCGCGCGCAGATAATCGAAGATCCCGTCGGTGCCGATGGTTCGTGGCGGGTTGCGCGTGTCGAAGCCGACCAGCGCGCGCAGATGGGTGAGCGTGTCCTTGAGTAGCGTATCCATGGGTACGGATCAGTTCCCGTTGGCGCGGTCGACTTCCGCCCAGAGCGTGGAGCTCATGCCGTAGAGCTTGATGAAGCCCTCGGCCTCGGCCACGCCCCAGTCGGCGGCCTGGGCATACGTCGCCTTGGCCGACTGCAGGATGTTCTTCGACTCCACCTTCACCGCGTAGACGGTGCCACCGCGGGTCTCGATGATCACCTTGCCGTCGACCTTGCGCTGGGTGGAGACGAGGAAGGCTTCGAGATCGGTCTTGACCGGATCGTTGAAGAACCCTTCGTACGCCACCTCGGTCCACTTGCGGCCGATCTCGGGCTTGAAGCGGTTCTGCTGCTTGGACAGCACCGTTTCCTCCAGCGCGCGGTGCGCGGTCAGCAACGCCGTGAGCGCGGGCGCCTCGAACACGATGCGCCCCTTCAGGCCGATGTTGGTATCGCCTGTGTACATGCTGCGGCCGACGCCATACTTCGCCAGCTCACGGTTGAGGAAACCGAGGATCTCCGGACCCGACGCCGGCTTGCCATCGAGCGACACCGCCGTGCCCTTCTCGAAACCCAGTTCGATCCGCAACGGTTCGGACGGCCATTCGGAACGCGGCGCGCACCAGCCCACGGCACCTTCGCCCGGGATCTCCCATGCGTCGATCTCGCCACCGGAGATGGTCACGCCGAGCACGTTCTCGTTGATGGTGTAGTGCTTGGTCTTGGCGCGTACTTCGAAGCCCTTGTCCTCGAGGTACTTCTGCTCGTAGGCGCGAACCTGGGTGTGCTCGCGCTGGATCTCGCGGATGGGAGCGACGATGGTGTAGTCGCCCAGCGCCTTCACGGTCAGGTCGAAGCGGACCTGGTCGTTGCCCATGCCGGTGCAACCGTGCGCGAAGAACTTCGTGCCGAGTTCGTCGCAGCGCTCGAGCGAGGCCTTCACGATGAGGTAGCGATCCGACACCAGCAACGGGTACTGGCCCTGGTAGAACTCCCCGGCCCAGATCAGCGGAGTGACGAAGCTGTCCCAGATCGCCTGGGCGGCATCCACGGTGCGGTGCGAGGCCGCGCCCAGCTCATGGGCGCGCTGCTCGATGTACTCACGCTCCTCGGACGAGACGCCGCCGGTGTCGACGAACACGGTATGCACCGCATAGCCGCGTTCGATGAGGTAAGGGACGCAAAAGCTGGTGTCGAGGCCGCCCGAGAAGGCGAGGACGATATCTTTGCTGGACATGCTGGCTCCGAAGGAAAGCGATGGACGATCGGGAAAGATGAATCAGAAACCGAGGCCGGACTTCACGCCCGACGACTGTGAGATGAGCGAGGCCATGACCGCCTTCTGCACGTGCAGGCGGTTCTCGGCCTCGTCGATGGCGATGCAGGCCGGCGAGTCCATCACCGCGTCGGTCGCCTTGATGTTCCGGCGAAGTGGCAGGCAATGGCTGAAAAGACCGTTGTTGGTCAGCGCCATCTTGGCCTCGTCGACGATGAAATGCTTGTTGGCGTCGCGTATCGCCTTCTCTTCGTCCCAGCGGCCGAAGTAGGGAATGGCGCCCCAGCTCTTCGCGTAGATCACATCCGCCCCGCGATAGGCCGCCTCGATATCGTGCGACACCTGCAGCGAACCGCCGTTCTCACGTGCGTTGCTCCTGGCGAACGCCATGTATCGCTCGTCGAGGACATATTCCGGCGTCGGGCACAGCAAGGTCACGTCCATGCCCATCTTCGTCGCGATCAACAAGGCCGAATTGGCGACCGCCGTGTTCAACGGCTTCGGGTGGTAGGTCCAGGTCAGGACGTATTTCCTGTTCTGCAGGTCGCCCAGGTGCTCCCTCAGGGCCAGTGCGTGGGCCAGTTCCTGGCACGGATGGGTAATCGTCTCGAGGTTGATCACGGGCACGGTGGCGTACTGCGCGAAGGCCGCCAGCACCTTGTCCTGCCGATCCACCGACCAGTCGACGAACTTCGGGAAGGCGCGCACGCCGATGAGGTCCACGTAGCGCGAGAGCACGCGGGCCACCTCGGCGATATGTTCCTCGGTGTCGCCGTCCATCACCGATCCGACCTCGAACTCGATCGGCCACGCATCCTTGCCTGGCGAAAGCACCACCGCATGTCCGCCCAACTGAAAGGCACCCAGTTCGAAGCTCGTCCGCGTGCGCATGGACGAGTTGAAGAACATCAGCGCGATCGACTTGCCGGCCAGTTGCTGGCCCTGTGGCGAACGCTTGAACTCCGCGGCCTGCTCAAGCAGGGCGTCGAGTTCGGCGCGGCTGTAGTCCTGGGTGGAAAGGAAGTGGCGAACGGTCATGGCAATCCAGTTCGGTCGGTGGCCGCGGGGCCGTGAAGGAGAGAGAGGAATGAAAAACAAAAAAACCCGGCGCATGGCCGGGTTTTTAGTCGGTACGAATGAAACGCGCGCGACAGCCTACCCGGCCAGTGGTCCGATGTACGGTCGACGAGCACGCGAGGTCATTCCTGCGGCCATACGGGCGCTGGTAAGGATGATCGCGGTGTAGACGGCGTGGGTCACGGCAAGGTCTGGAAAGGTGGAACCGCGATCATGCCGGGATTTGGTGCGGCGCGCAACACGCCCGGTTCTCCCTGGCGGGAGAGCTCAGGCGGGAGAGCTCCAGATGGGAGCCGACCTTGTCGGCGAAGGGTGCTTGCCCTACCCCGGCCCGCTGCCGCGGGATCGCCGACAAGGTCGGCTCCCACCGGTACCCAAGGATTCCCACCGGAATCAAAAGGCCCCTACCAAAACCGGGAACCAAAAAAAGGCCGCGATCGCTCGCGGCCTTTCTTGTTTAGAGGCGGGACGGAGGTCAGTCCGCCGGCGCCACGCTCACGCGGACACGCAGGCGCTCGCCCGGATCGTAGTTCAGGCGGGAGACGTAGACCTCCCCGCGATAGCGGTATTCGACGTCGTAGCCGGCGATGCGGCGCTGCTCGGACACCGAGCTGACATCACGGCAACGCGTTTCGGTGCTTTCGTAGGTGCGGTCGCCATTGCGGGCTATGCCGTTGCCGACCGCGCCGCCGGCGACGGCACCGACCACCGTGGCGGCCTTGCGGCCGTCACCCTTGCCGACGGTGTTGCCGAGCACGCCACCCACGACGGCGCCGAGAATGGTGCCTGCCGTGCTGTTGCCGCTGGATTCACGGCGGACGACGGGCTGGTCGTAGCACTCCTGACGCGGGGTCTCGATGCGGGCCACGCCGTACACCGGGTCGACGCGCAGGACGTCCGCCCAGCCGTAATGGGTATTGTCGTCCGGGCCCGCGGAGGGGCCGGGGCCCGGAGGACCGGGAACGTAGCGACCGTCCTGGGCACTGACGCCGGTGGCGAACAGGGCGAGAATGAGCGCGGGGATGAGCAGGCGAGACATTTAGGAAAACCTCCAGCCAGGCGCACGAATGGCGCCTACTGGCTAGCATTTCAGCAAGTTCACGCTGAATCCACGCTTAGAACCGGCGGGCGAAATCATGACGTCCCGTGTCAACCGATTCCGGCCCCGCGCGTGCGTCCCCTCCGGGTGGGCTTGCTATCATCTCCGGATGGCCCGCACGCCGCTCCCGTCCACGGATTCCCGATGCCGATTTCGCTCTACAACACCTTGTCACGCCGCATGGAGGCGTTCACCCCCCTCGATCCGCAGCGGGTGACGATGTACGTGTGCGGGCCCACGGTCTACAACTACATCCACATCGGCAACGCCCGGCCACCGGTCGTCTTCGACGTGCTGGCCCGCCTGATCCGCCGGCATTACCCGAACCTGGTCTACGCCCGGAACATCACCGACGTGGACGACAAGATCAATGCCGCCGCGGCCGCCGCCGGGGTGCCGATCGCGACGATCACCGATCGTTACACCCAGGCCTACCGCGACGACATGGCCCGCCTCGGCGTCGCTCCGCCCGATGTCGAGCCGCACGCCACCGCGCACATCCCGCAGATCGTGACGATGATCGAGCGCCTGATCGCCAGCGGCCACGCGTACGAGGCCGAAGGCCATGTGCTGTTCCACGTCGAGTCGTTTCCCGCCTATGGCGCCCTGTCGGGGCGCGACCCGGAAGAACTGCTGGCCGGCGCGCGCGTCGAGGTGGCGCCGTACAAGAAGAGTCCGGGCGACTTCGTGCTGTGGAAACCCTCGGACGCGAGCCTCCCCGGCTGGGACAGCCCCTGGGGCCGCGGCCGCCCGGGTTGGCACATCGAGTGCTCCGCCATGAGCGAGGCCCACCTCGGCGAGACGATCGATATCCATGCCGGTGGCGTGGACCTCACCTTCCCGCACCACGAGAACGAGATCGCCCAGAGCGTCTGCGCGCATGGCGGCAAGACCTTCGCCCGGTACTGGCTGCACAACGGCATGCTCACGTTCGAGGGCCGGAAGATGTCCAAGTCGCTGGGCAATGTGCTCCAGTTGCACGAGCTGCTCGGCAAGCACCCTGCGGAGGCGCTGCGCCTCATGCTCCTGCGCGGCCATTACCGCCAGCCGCTGGACTGGTCCGAAGCCGCGATGACCCAATCCGTACGTACGCTCGACGGCTGGTACGGCGTCCTGCGCGACATGGCCGACGTGGACGCCGGCGAGGCGGTCGTGCCCGAGTCCGTCGAAAGCACGCTCTGCGACGACCTGAATACGCCCCAGGCGCTGGCCGAGATATCGCAGCTGGCCGATGCGGCCCGCCGCGCCACCGGCGCGGCACGCGGTCCGGCCAAGGCCGCGCTGCTAGGCGGCGCCGCCCTGCTCGGCCTGCTGCAGCAGGAGCCGGAAGCCTGGTTCCGCCAGGGCAACCCGGGCGAGGCTGTCGACGCGGCCGCCATCGAGGCGCTGCTCGAGGAGCGCCGCGCGGCACGCGCGGCGAAGGATTTCGCCCGCTCGGACGCCATCCGCGACCAGCTCAAGGCATGGGGCATCGCGATCGAGGACGGCGCGCAAGGCACGCGCTGGAGCGTGGTGAAGGCATGAACGAGCCGATGGAAGCCACGGCCACCGAAGCACAGGCCGCGATCGCGGAGGAATTCGCCTTCTTCGGTGACTGGACCGAGCGTTACCAGTACCTGATCGACCTCGGCCGCCAGCTACCGCCCTTCCCCGACGAGCGGAAGACCGAGGAAAACCGCGTGCACGGCTGCCAGTCGATGGTCTGGCTGATTCCATCGGGCGACGCATCGAGGATGCACTTCGACGCCGCCAGCGACTCCGCCATCGTCTCCGGGTTGATCGCCCTGGTGTTGCGGGTCTACTCCGGCCGTTCCGCGCGCGAGATCGTCGACACCGAGCCCTCGTTCATCCAGGAGATCGGCCTCGCCAAGCACCTTTCGCCCACCCGGTCGAACGGGCTCGCGGCGATGCTCGCGAAGTTGAAGGCCTACGCGGCGGAGACGTTGGCCCGGAGCTGAGCGGACGCCGGAAAGCAAGACGGCCCCGCGATGCGGAGCCGTCTCGTGGCGCAACCACAACAGGATGGAATCAGTCGCCCATCTGCTTCTGCAGGTGTTCGCGGCGCTCCTGCGCATCGAGCGACAGCGTGGCGATCGGGCGGGCGTCGAGACGGTCCACGCCGATTTCCTCGTCGGTTTCCTCGCAGAAACCATAGCGGCCTTCCTCGATCCGGCGAAGGGCCTTGTCGATCTTGGAGATCAGCTTGCGGTAACGATCGCGCGTACGCAGTTCGAGCGAGTTCTCGGTCTCGCGCGTGGCGCGTTCGGCTTCGTCACCCACGTCACGGACTTCCTCACGGAGGTTGTCCATCGTCTGGCGCGATTCCTCGACCAGCTGTTCGCGCCAGTCCTTCAGCTTGTTGCGGAAATAGGCGAGCTGACGAGGATTCATGTACTCCTCGTCGTCGTTCGGCTTGTAACCCTTGGGCAGGTCGATGACGGTGGAAGCCGGCAGCGCATAGCGGCCGTCTTCGCGCGTGATGCCGTTGTCGGCGGTATTGGAGGCAGTGCTATTCATGCTGGATTGAGCGGACTTCTCGTTTCTGGATGAGGTGGAACTGCCCACCGCGGACGCCGTCCGGGGTGTCGCAGTGGCAACGGCCGATGCCGTGCGCCCCTTCTCGGGCGCGGCGGCGGGGGTGGCCGGTGCGGTCTTCTTGGCTGCCGGCGTGGATACCGGAGCGGGTGCGGCCTTTACAGGCGCCGCGGATGTCTTCTTCGCGGGCGTCGCGGGCGTCTTCTTCGCCGGCGCCTTGGTCACGGCGGGCGCGGCTTTCTTCGCCGGGGCGGCGGGGGCGGTCTTCGCCGCCACCTTGGTGGCCACCTTCGTAGCCGGCTTCGGTGTCGCCTTGGGCGCCGCCGTCTTGGCCGTCTTCGCCGACGCCGCCTTCGGAGGGGCTTTCGCCGGGGCTTTCTTCGCCACGGGTTTCGGTGCCGTCTTCTTGGCAGGCGCGGCTGTCTTCTTCGGGGCTGCCTTGGCGGCCGCCTTCGTCGCGGACTTGACCGCGGCCTGGACGGCCTTCTTCGCCGGCGCCTTGGCCGCCTTCACCGCGGCCGTTGTCTTCCTGGTCGCCTTCACATCACCGGCCCCGCCCTTCTTGGCGGCACCCTTGGCAGCTGTGGAACTACGAGCAATTTTCGCCATTTCCTTCACCTCGGTGGCCGTGGCGGCGGGGTGTTATAGCCCAGATGCGTTACCCCAGCAACCTATCTTCTGGGATACTGTCGATTGGCCCTACGCCGGTCGACACCGGACTCACAGTGACCCGCCTCCTCTTATCCCTGCTCTCTGCGTACAAACGATGGCTGAGCCCGATGCTGGGGGCTCGATGCCGGTTCCATCCATCCTGTTCCGATTATGCACGGGTTGCCATAGCGCGCTTCGGCCCGATGCGCGGCGCGACCCTGGGTGCGTGGCGCATCCTGCGCTGCCAGCCGCTTTGCGAAGGCGGCCACGACCCCGTTCCGGAACATTTCATCCTGCGCCGCTGCGGCGCCCAAGGAGCACATACCCATGACTGACGCCTGGCTCATCAAGAACGCCGAACTGGTCAACGAAGGCCGGCGTTTCACCGCCGACGTCCGCCTCCGCGATGGAAAAATCGCGACCATCGCGCAGAGTCTGGAAAAAGATCGTGACGAAGAGGTTATCGACGCCTCCGGCCTGTGGCTGCTGCCCGGCATGATCGACGACCAGGTCCACTTCCGCGAGCCCGGCCTCACCCAGAAGGCCGATATCGCCAGCGAATCCCGCGCCTGCGCCGCCGGCGGCATCACCAGCTTCATGGAAATGCCCAACACCAAGCCGCCCGCCCTGGACCGCGACTCGCTGGAGGCGAAGTACGCCCGCGCCGCGGAAACCTCCGTGGTCAACTATGCGTTCTACCTCGGCGCCAGCAACGACAACCTGGAAGCGATCCGCGCGCTCGATCCGAAGAGCGCTCCCGGCATCAAGGTCTTCATGGGCGCGTCGACGGGCAACATGCTCGTCGACAACCCGGAAACGCTCGACCACATCTTCCGCGACGCGCCCACGCCGATCATCACGCATTGCGAAGACACGCCGATGATCGACGCCAACCTGGCAAAGGCGCATGCGGTCTACGGCGAGGACATCCCGGCCCGCGAACATCCCCTGATCCGTTCGCGGGAGGCTTGCATCAAGTCCACCCGGCTGGCCATATCCCTGGCGAAGAAGCACGGCACCCGCCTGCACGTGCTGCACATCTCCACCGCCGACGAACTGGCCCTGTTCGAACCGGGCCCGATCGAAGGCAAGAAGATCACCGCCGAGACCTGCGTGCACTTCCTGCACTTCGCGGCGCCGGATTACGAGCGCCTCGGTTTCCTGATCAAGTGCAATCCGGCGATCAAGGACGAAACCGACCGTGAGGCCATCACCAAGGCGCTGGCCGAGGGCAGGCTCGACGTGCTCGCGACGGACCACGCGCCGCACCTGCTCGAGGAAAAGGCGCAGAAGTACGACAAGGCGCCGTCGGGCCTGCCACTGGTGCAGTTCGCCTTGCAGGCGGCACTGGAGCGCGTGTTCGAGGGCAAGCTCACCCTGGAGCGCGTCGTCGAGGCGGTCAGCCATGCACCGGCCAAGCTTTTCGACGTCGACAAGCGCGGTTTCCTCCGCGAAGGCTACGCGGCCGACCTCGTGCTGGTGGATCCGAAACGCCGGCACACGGTGACGCGCGAGGAAGTCCTGTCCAAGTGCGGCTGGTCGCCGTTCGAAGGCACGACGTTCAGCAGCAGCATCGCCGCGACCTTCGTCAATGGCCAGCGTGTGTGGGATGGCCGGAACGTGGACGGCAACATCCGCGGCCAGCGTCTCGCGTTCGATCGATGAGAGGATTCGCAAGCGTGTTCGCCACGCTCGTGCTTCCCGCGCTCGCGGTCGCGGCCGTCCCCGACCTGCCCGCCAGCGTCTCGCAAGGAGGCCTCGTCATCGGCCATGCGGTGCCCGGCACGCGCGTCACCGTGGCCGGCAAGCCGGTGCATGTGGGCGACGACGGCCTCTTCGTCTTCGGCGCCGGACGCGACGAACGCGGGCCTATCGTCGTCACCCTCGGAAATACGCGGCGCAGTGTCGCGGTCTCGCCGCGTGACTGGCCTGTCGAGCGCGTGAATGGCGTCCCGCCGAAAACGGTGAACCCGCCACCGGAGATCGCCGCGCGGATCGAACGCGAGCAGGCCGAGGTGGTCGCCGCGCGCGATCGCGACGATGCCCGCGAGGACTTCGTCCGGGGTTTCACCTGGCCGGTGAGCGGACGCATCAGCGGACGCTTCGGCAACCAGCGGATCTACAACGGCGATCCCAAGGCGCCGCATTCGGGCATGGATATCGCCGTGCCCGAAGGCACCCCGGTGAAAGCCCCGGCCGATGGCGTGATCACCTTCGCCAAACCGGACCTCTACCTCACCGGCGGCACCGTGCTGCTCGACCACGGCTTTGGCCTGTCGTCGAACTTCCTGCACCTGTCGCGGATCGATGTGAAGGTCGGCGAGCGGGTGCGCCAGGGCCAGGTGATCGGCGCGGCGGGCAAGACCGGGCGTGCCACCGGTCCGCACCTGCACTGGGGTTTCAACTGGTTCGGCACGCGCCTGGACCCGCTGCTGCTGCCGGGCATCCACTGAGACGCAGCAACCGACTGATGACAGGCCTTGGTGAGGCAGGTCTTGGTGGGAGCCGACCCTGTCGGCGATGGAGGCTTGCCGTAACCTCGCCCGCTGCCGCGGGATCGCCGACAAGGTCGGCTCCCACCAGGTTGTTGTGACCTGGTCCGCGCCAGGACTGGTTAGCGGCTTCAGCGCACCTTCGAAGCGAACGCCACCGCGTCGTGCGGATGCAGGCTCTCATGATGTGCCACGCGAAGGTGGAAGTCGGCGATGTTCGGGTCGGCTTCCAGCGCTTTCTGGATACGTCGCGCGGCATCCTCGCAGAACATGAGGTTCTGTCCGTTGGCCAGCGCGAAGGCCTGTTCGTCCGCGCGCTTCACCGCCGTCTGCACCGGCGTGCCCAGCGCCGATTCCACGTTGTCGATCATGCCGATCAGCGGGAAGACGCCCTCGCCCGTGGGGCGCACGCGGATGGTGGCAGTGCTGCGTTGCGCATGTGGCGTGGCGACGATGCCCTGCTCCGTGCCCAGCCAGGCCAATATGGTCTCGCGGTCCAGTGGTTCGCCCGCCGAGAACGTCTTCGCGAAATTATCCTGGATCAGCTGGCGTGACAGCGCCGCCGAGGCCGGGCAGGTCGACGAATAGAGGACGTCCGTGGTGATCTCGATGCGGAAAGCGTCGCCGCTGAGTGTCGCGTCGATGGTGATCGGATAGGCGCGCCAGCCACTGTTTTCGCTGCGAAGCGACTTGCGGCGCACCAGGTGCTCGAAACCGATGGTAATCCGGGCGTGGTCCGAGAGGCCCTCGTGCGAGGCCAGGAACGATTCCAGGAGCGCACGGATACCGCCCACCGTGAGAGGTCCGGCCGAAAGGGCATCCGAGACCAGCAGGTAGAGCCGCGACATGTGGATGCCACGCGCTTCCGGCTTGTTGAGGTTGACGAAGGCCCCCACCCGAGCCCCCGTGGAGCGCACGTCGCCATCCCCCGCGTCGAAAGCGACGGGCATCTCCATGCCGTCCATCCCGACCCAGTCGAGCGTGCCGATGGCCAGGGCATGCTCCTGCGACGCCACGTCGGGCAGCAGGCGGGTCGGGGAATCGTGGATGTACATCGGGAAGGTCCTTGGGACGTGCCGGTATGCGGCTTACCGTGCCCGACATGGGGGCCAGGAGGGTGGGCTCAATGGTCCTTGCGGGGAAACGATCCGTTCAGGTAAATCGCGCGGCGTGGCGCGCCGCGAGCCAGGCACGGAGGGCGGTGGCCGGACCGGAGCGCGATTGGCGGCGGTGCAGCTCGGCCAGCGGTTCGCCCGCGCGCGCCGCGCCACGGGCCGTGGACAGCGCCGTGCGGCCCTCCAGCCCGCGAAAGGTGCTGAGCGGCTCGCCCAGCGCCAACGCTTCGCGCAGCCCGCCGGCGAGTTCGCCCAGCTGCGCGCGCAGCGCCTCGCGCCGCGCCGGGGAATCGGTCTTCAGGTGCGCGCGCGCGAGGCCATGGCGGGCCAGCCGCGTCATCGGCAATGGCAGGCGCTCACGCTCGGCGTCCAGTTCCAGCCGCGACAACGCGAAGACGAGGTGCGACAGCGTGGCGATCCGCGACGCCGATTCCACTGGCGCGCCGGGGCCGAACCACCAGGCGTTTTCCAGGGTCGCCAGCGCGCCGTGCAGGCCACGGGACGCGGCGACCTGGGCGCCGAAATCCGACGGCGTGCCCTGTTCCAGTTGCGCCATGGCCGCGAGCACGGGAGCCAGCCACATGTTCGCCGGGATGGCGCGTGCGCGATCGCCGCCGAACAGCAGCTTGGTAAGCGGGTGGCGTCCACCGCTGGCGGCGGCGCCGGAGAGTTCCTCCGCCCACCATTGCAGCTTGGCCGCGGCCACCTGCGGCTCGCGAATGCCGTAGGCCGAGGAGACCAGCTCCTGTTCGAACGCGGCCAGCGCGACCCGTTCGTCGCGCATGCGTTCGTCCACGAAGCCGAGCGCGACCCGCTGTTGCGGCTGCACGGCGAGCCACTTGTCGACGAAGCTCCCGGTCGCACCGTCGATCACGCGGCAACCTCCCCCACGCCGAGCAGGACGGCCAGTTCATCGGCATGATCCAGCACGGCATCGGCACCCCAGGCATCCGGATCGCCACCGTCGAGATAGCCCCAGCGCACCGCCACGGTGAAGAGCCCGGCGGCATGGCCCGCGAGGACGTCGCGGCGGTCGTCGCCGACGTACACCGAGCGGGTGGGATCGCAGCCCGCCAGTGCGCAGGCATGCAGCACGGGTGCGGGATCGGGTTTCTTCACCGGCAGGGTATCGCCGGAGACGACGGCGGCGGGCTTCCAGTGCGGAACGGCCCGCGGCAGCAAGGCGTCGGTGAGGAAGCCGGGCTTGTTGGTGACGATGCCCCAGCGGATGCCCGCCGCGCCGAGCGCCGCGAGCAGGGGCTCGACGCCATCGAAGACCACGGTGTGGCTGGCCATGCACGCCTCGTACAGTTCGAGGTAGCGCGGAACGAGCTTCAGCAGCTCGTCCGGGGCGATGCCCGGGAAGCCGGCGCCGATGATGGCGCGCGACCCACGCGAGACCACGGGACGCACGCGCTCGTACGGCGGCGGTGCGACACCCTGCTCCTCGCACAGTTCAAGCAAGGCCGCGTACAGCTCGTGGGCGCTATCGAGCAGGGTACCGTCGAGGTCGAAGAACACGCCCTCGGGCTTGAAGGGAAGCCGGCTCATGCCGTCTTCCTGGCCGCCAGCACATAGTTCACCGCCGTGTTGGCCGACAGGCTGGCGTTGCGCGTGAGCGGGTTGTAGGCCAGGCCCTTGATGTCCTCCAGCTCGAGGTCGAAGCGGCGCAGCATCGTGGCCACTTCGGAAGGCTTGAGGAACTGCGCGTAATGGTGCGTGCCACGCGGCAGCAGGCGCATGAGGTATTCGGCGCCCACGATCGCCGCACCGAACGCGGCCGGCGTGCGATTGAGCGTGGACAGGAACAGCTGGCCGCCGGGCTTGAGCATCGCCGAGAGATCGCGGACCAGTTCGGCCGGGTCGGGCACGTGCTCTATCAGCTCCATGCAGCAAACCACGTCGAACGAGGCCGGTTCGGCTTCCGCCAGCGCGGTGGACGACTGCACGCGGTAGTCGACCTGCACGTTCGACTCGAACAGGTGCAGCTTCGCGATCTCGATGAGCTTTTCACCGAGGTCGATGGCCGTGACGTTCGCGCCGGCGCGCGCCAGCGCCTCGCTGAGCAGGCCGCCACCACAACCGACGTCCGCCACCTTGGCGCCACGGAGGTTGGCGTGGCCGGCGACATAGGCGGCGCGCACCGGATTCAGGTCGTGCAAGGGACGCGATTCGCCATCGGGGTCCCACCAGCGCGCGGCGAGCTTTTCGAAGCGCGCGATTTCTTCCGCGCTGACGTTGGTGTTGTTCTGCATGATTCAGTCCTCCGTCACGGGGCGCCGCGCACGCCATTCATGCACGGTGAGCGTGGACGAGCCGGTGATGTGCAGTGGATCGGAGTGCGCGATCCGCATCGCGGTGGCGAGATCGGTCGCGCGCAGGATATATGCGCCGCCGCTGCCATCGGTGAAGGGCCCGGTGAGTTCGAGCAGGCCCTGCTCGATCAGGTCGGCAAGGAAGGCCTGGTGCGCTTCGCCCGCTTCCGGCTTGAAGCCTGGATTGCGCATGGCAAGCACGAGATAGAGGTGCAAGGGTTCGTTCATGCCGGATCCTCCGCGGCGATGCGTTCGCGCCAGGCACGTGCCTTGGCGCGGATGGCGGCGGTGTCGATGCCCAGGAGTTCGCCCGAGGCGAGCTTGCGCACGCCATCGATCCACACGTCGCTGACCTGGTGGCGGCCCGTGGCATAGACCAGCTGCGATGCCACATGGTAGAGCGGCTGGGTTTCCAGGGCGTCGAGACGCACGGCCACGAGATCGGCTCGCTTGCCCGGCTCGATCGAGCCCACGCGGTCGCCCAGGCCGATCGCCTTTGCGCCGTTGAGCGTGGCGGCACGCAGCGCATAGGCGGCGTCGAAGGCGGCGGCGTCGCCCGCCACGGCCTTGGCCAGGAGCGCGGCGGTGCGCATTTCACCGAACATGTCCAGGTCGTTGTTCGAGGCGCAGCCATCGGTGCCTATGCAGACGTTCACGCCGGCGGCACGCAGTTTTTCCGCCGGACAGAAGCCCGAGGCGAGTTTCAGGTTGGATTCGGGGCAATGCACCACGGAAACCCCGGCGACGGCGCAGGCGGCGATCTCGCCATCCGTCAGCTGGGTCATGTGCACCGCCACCAGGCGCTCATTGACGATGCCGAGCTTCTGCAGGCGCGCGAACGGACGGATGCCGTCTTTCGCCACGGCCTCTTCCACTTCGTGCGCCGTCTCGTGCGTGTGCAGGTGGACCGGGATGTCGAGCTGGTCGGCGAGGATGCGGATGCGCTCGAAGTTCTCGTCCGAGACCGTGTACGGCGCATGCGGCACGAATGCCGTCGTGAGCAGGGACTCGCCGCGCAAGGCATCGTGTACCTCGACGGCGCGGCTGAAGTATTCGTCCGACGTGGTCGCCCAGGCGGTGGGAAAATCGATCACCGGCAAACCGATGACCGCACGAAAACCCATCCGGCGGTAGGTGGCCGCTATCACGTCGGGAAAGAAATAGTTCTCGTTGGCGCAGGTGGTGCCGCCACGGATCATCTCGGCCACGGCGAGCTCGACGCCGTCGCGAATGAATTCCGGACCCATCACGCGACCTTCCGCCGGCCAGATATGCTGCTGCAACCAGGTCATCAACGGCAGGTCGTCGGCCAGGCCGCGCAGCAAGGTCATCGGGTTGTGTGTATGCGCGTTGACCAGGCCGGGGATGAGCGCGTGCTCGGGCAATTCGATCCGCTCTCGCGGCGCGTAGGCCGCGCGGGCGGCGGCGACCGGCAGCACGGCCAGGATCTCGCCGCCGTGCACGGCGACCGCGTGGTCGTCGAGGACCACGGCGTGGGGCTCGACGGGGACGATCCAACGGGCCTCGATGAGGAGGTCGATGTCGGTGGGGCTGGCGGTCATTCGGGGCCTCGGTGGGGAAACGGGAGCCTCATACAAGAACGGCACGGCGCCCTCGGGGGCCGCCGTGCCGCGATACCAGGCAAAACGCCGGTGGCCTTACTTGACGCGGCTGTCGTACTCGCCGGTGCGGGTATCGACCTTGATCACTTCGTCCTGGTTCACGAAGAGCGGCACGCGAACCACGGCGCCGGTCTCGAGGGTCGCCGGCTTGCCGCCACCGCCCGAGGTGTCGCCACGAACGCCAGGATCGGTCTCGACGATCTTCAGTTCGACGAACTTCGGCGGCGTCACGGCGATGATATTGCCGTTGAACAGCGTCACCACGCATTCCTCGTCGCCCTTGAGCCACTTCCAGGCGTCGCCCATCGCGGCGAGGTTCGCACGGTACTGCTCGAAGGTTTCCGAGTGCATGAAGACCCATTCGCGTTCGTTGCCGGAGCCCTCGACGTACGAGAACTGGGCATCGGTATCGACGGCATCGGCTTCCTCGAACGAATCGCTGGACTTCAGCGTCTGCTCGGTGGTGCGGCCATCCTTGAGATTACGGATGCGGATGCGGGTGAAGGCCTGGCCCTTGCCCGGCTTGATGAAGTCGGCTTCGGTGATGATCCACGGATCGCCGTTGTGAAGGATCTTCTTGCCCGTTTTGACATCATTGAGGCCAAGGGTCGCCATGCGCTTTCTGCTCCAGGGTTAAATCCGCCCCGCTGGGCGGCTAAAATGGGGTCTGTCACGGGCTCCTGGGCCCGATCCAAGGTCCGTAATGATAACCGCAAGCCCCACTTCCCGCCTATCGCCGCCCCTTCCTGGCTGGCGCGAGCTGTGGCGGGACGCCATCACCGATGCCGGGGAGCTGCTGACCGCCGTGGGCCTGGGCCACCGGCCCGACCTGCTTCCCCCGGACGACGCGGGCTTCCCGCTTCGCGTGCCACGGGGCTTCGTGGCGCGCATGCGCCACGGCGATCCTTCCGATCCGCTGCTCCTGCAAGTGCTGCCCCGGGCGGCCGAGCACGAAGTGGCGGAGGGATTCGCCATCGACGCGGTCGGCGACATGGCGGCGCGCGCCGGGCACGGCCTGCTGCACAAATACGACGGGCGCGCGCTGCTGATCGCCAGCGGCAGCTGCGCCGTGAATTGCCGCTACTGCTTCCGCCGGCACTTCCCCTACGGCGAGGAAATCGCCGCGGCGGCCCAATGGCGCGAGGCACTGGCACACGTGCGGGCGGACACGTCCATCCGCGAATTGATCCTGTCCGGCGGCGATCCGCTGTCGCTGTCCACGCACAAGCTCCAGGAACTCACCCGCGGGCTCGCCCACCTGCCCCACGTGATCCGCCTGCGCATCCACACCCGGCTGCCGGTGGTCCTGCCCGAGCGGGTCGACGAGGGCTTCACCGAGTGGCTGGCCGCGTTGCCCCTGCAGAAGGTGGTCGTGCTGCACGCCAACCACGCGAACGAGTTCGACGATGCGGTGGATGCCGCCTGCGCCCGCCTGCGTGCCGCGGGCGCCACCTTGCTGAACCAGTCGGTCCTGCTGCGTGGCGTCAACGACGACGCGGAAGCGCTGGTGGGCCTGTGCGAACGTTCGTTCGCGGCCGGCGTGCTGCCCTACTACCTGCACCAGCTCGACAAGGTACAGGGGGCCGCCCATTTCGAGGTGGACGACGACCGGGCCCTCGCCCTCATGGCCGAACTGCGCAACCGCTTGCCGGGTTTCCTCGTGCCCAGGCTGGTACGCGAACTGCAGGGTGATGCCTCCAAGCGACCTATTGCCGATTTCGCGCGTTAGTATGGGCGGCATCCGGTCAGCATGACCTGTCCGGACGCGCTGGGGGGAGCGGGCCGGCAAGCCGGTTCGCGGGGTGGGCAAGCGGTCATTCGGAACGGCATGAAACACGACAACGTCATCAGGATCCTCTTCATCGAGAACTCGGTGGAAGACGCCGAACTCTTGATCAACGTATTGCGCAACGGTGGCATCGCCGTTCGCCCCGCCCGCGCGACGAACGCGGACGAAATCCGGACTGCGCTCGACGATATCGGGCCGGACCTCGTTCTCATGAACCCCGGCGTGCCGGGTATCGATGCCGGCGCGGTGATGCGCCAGCTCGATGCCAGCGGTCGCGACCTCTCCTTGATCGCCGTGGTGGACAGCCTGCACGACGACGCCATCGCCGACCTGTTCGCCAATGGCTGCCGTGGCGTGGCCTTGCGCAAGCGTCCGGACCAGGTGCTGGCCGTGGTCCGCCGTGAATTCGACGCCCTGTCCACCCGCCGCCAGGTGCGCCGGCTGGAAACCTCGCTGCGCGAGACCGAGCGCCGCTGCGACGCGCTGCTCGACTCCTCGCGCGACGCCATCGCCTATGTCCACGAAGGCATGCACGTGCGCGTGAACCAGGCTTACCTGGAGGCCTTCGGGCTCGCCGAGTTCGACGACATCATCGGCCTGCCGATCCTCGACCTGGTCGCCGGCACGCATGCCGATGAGTTCAAGGCCGTCCTGCGCGGCCTTTCCAAGGGCGACAAGACACCACCGCCGATGGAATTGCTCGCGCGCCGCGACGATGGCGGTACCTTCAAGGCCATGGTCGAGTTCGCCCATGCCACCTTCGAAGGCGAGTCCTGCCTGCAAATCGTGTTCCGCCAGCAAACGGTGGACGCGGCCCTGGTGGCGCAACTGCAACGGGATCCCGTCACCGGCCTGTTCAATCGCGCCCACACGCTCGCGCATATCGACGAGGCGGTGGCGGCGGCAGCGGCGGGACGTGCCGGACAGGCCGTGATCCTGCTCGAACCGGACAACTGGAAAGACATCGTCGCCAGCGCGGGCATCGGTAACGCCGACCATCTGCTGGCCGCGATCGCCACCAAGGTCAACGAATCGATCGACGACGAGGACATCGCCGGCGTACTCGGCGATCACACGCTGGGACTGGTTCTCCACTCGCGTGGCGACCTCGAGCACGCCGCGCTCACGGAACGCCTGCGCCATGCCGTTGCCGAAAGCATCTTCGACGCCGGCTCGCGCTCGCTCACGGTCACCATCACGCTCGGCGGAACGCTGCTGGCCGAGAAAAACGCCAATACCGAGACCGTGCTCGACCAGGCCAGTACGGCGTTGCGGGCCGCGCAGAACCAGGGCGGCAACCGCGTGGAACTGCACGACCCCAGCGCGCGCGAGAAAGCCGACGCGGAACGCGAGCAGTACTGGCTCGACCTCGTTCGCCAGGCGCTCGCCGAGGATGGCCTGCGCCTGTACCACCAGCAGATCATCAGCCTGCAGGACGCCGCGGGCGAGTTCTACGAGATCCTGGTCCGCATGCGGGGGCCCAAGGGCGACGTGCTGCCGTCGTATTTCTTCCCGGTGGCGGAACGCAACGGCCTGCTTCCCGCGATCGACCGCTGGGTACTCGGCCATGCGATCGACGCCCTCGCCCACCGCGAGAACGATGGCCTGACCACGACCTACTTCGTGAAGATGACCTTGCAGTCGCTGGAAGATCCCGACCTGCTTCCCTGGCTCGTCCGCCGCCTCGAATCGGCGAACCTGCGCCGGAGCAAGCTGGTGATCGAGATGCCGGAATCGAAAGTGCTCACGAGCCTGCGCCCCACCCAGGAATTCGTGAGCGGCTGGCGCAAGGCGGGCGGCGGTTTCGCCATCGAACAGTTCGGCTCCGGCCTGAACTCGTTCCAGATGCTCAACCACGTCGAAGCCGACTTCCTGAAGATCGACCGCAGTTTCATGACCGACCTGCCGCAGCACCCGGAAAACCAGAAGAAGATCGCGGAGATCTGCAAGGAAGGCCATGCCTCCGGCAAGCAGACCGTGGCCGAGTGGGTCGAGGACGCCGTCAGCACGTCGCTGCTGTTCGCCTGCGGCGTGGACTTCATCCAAGGCAACTTCCTGCAAGAGCCAGCGAAAGTGCTGGCCGAGGAATACATGCCGGTCTGACCGGCGACTGCCCAGCCATCCGGGAACCAGCCATCCAGTGACTGGTGGGAGCCGACCTTGTCGGCGATCCCGCGGCAGCGGGCCAGGTTACGGCAAGCAACCATCGCCGACAGGGTCGGCTCCCACCAAGCGCGGGACAACAAAAAAGCCCGCGATCGCTCGCGGGCTTTTTCTTCGCCTTGCGGCAACCGATTACTCGGCGACGGCAGCGGCCTTCTTCGCGGCCTTGGCGGCAGCGGCGGCGGCGACGTCTTCCTTGATGCGGGCAGCCTTGCCTTCCAGGCCACGCAGGTAGTACAGCTTCGCGCCGCGGACCTTACCCTTGCGCTTCACTTCGACCGAGTCGATCGCACGGCTGTGCGACTGGAACACGCGCTCGACGCCGGTGCCGTGCGAGATCTTGCGCACGGTGAAGGCGGAGTGCAGGCCGCGGCTGCGCTTGGCGATGACGATACCTTCGAACGCCTGGACGCGCTCGCGGTTACCTTCCTTCACCTTGACGTTGACGATCACGGTGTCGCCAGGACCGAAATCCGGCAGCTGGCGGGTGATCTGCTCGGCTTCGAACTGTTGGAGAAGTTTGTTCATGGCACACCTGTCGCAATTGTTTACGGCGACCGAGTTATTCGGCCGCACCGTTTGGCCGTGCATAGTCACGGCGGAATTCATCCAGCAATGCCCTCGACTCATCGTCGAGCGCACACTGCGTTAACAGATCCGGCCGGCGTAGCCAGGTACGACCCAGCGACTGCTTGCGACGCCAGCGACGGATAGCCGCGTGATCGCCGGAAAGCAGCACCTCCGGCACGCCACCCCATGCGTCGTGCTGCACGGGACGGGTGTAATGCGGGCAATCCAGCAAGCCATCCGAGAAGGAGTCCTGCTGGGCGGATTGCGCGTCGTTCAACGCGCCTTCCTGTAGACGACCCACCGCATCGATGATCACCGCTGCGCCGAGTTCACCGCCAGACAGCACATAATCGCCGATTGAGAGCTCCTCGTCGACCTCGTGCTCGAGCAGGCGTTCGTCCACACCCTCGTAACGTCCGCAGATGAGGGCGATTCGCGGCATCTCGGCCAGCGCTTCCACCCGCTTCTGCGTCAGCCGCGCACCTTGCGGGCTGAGGTAAATCACGTGCACCGGTTCCGGTGCCGCCTCGCGAATCGCCGCGAGCGCCGCCCGCAATGGTTCGATCAGCATCACCATGCCCGGTCCACCCCCGAAGGGCCGGCCGTCCACGGTGCGGTAGTTGTCGGTGGCGAAGTCGCGAGGGTTCCAGGCTTCCACCTGTAACAGTTCGCGCTGCTGCGCCCTGCCGACCACCCCGATCGCGGCCGACTGGCGGACGAAATCGGGAAACAGCGAAACCACGTCGATGCGCATGATCTTCAGGTATCGCTGTTCAGAACTCGGGGTCCCAGTCCACCACGATGCGCCCGGCGTCGAAATCGACCGAATGCACGTAGGGGCCCTGGACGAACGGAATCAATCGCTCCCTGTCGCCGTCCTTCACCACCATGACGTCGTTGGCGCCGGTGGCGAAAAGATGGCTCACCCGTCCCAGGTTCGTGTCCTCCGTGGTGACGACCTCGAGACCCTCGAGGTCGGTCCAGTAGAACTCGCCCGGCGAGGGCGGCGGCAGTGTATCGCGCGAGACCGTGATCTCGCAGCCGACCAGCGCAGCCGCCTGGTCGCGATCCTCGATACCCGGCAGGCTGGCGACAATGCCCTTGCCCTGCGCGCGTCCTCGGATTCCGTCCATCTCCCGTTCCACGCCCGGCGCGGTCAGCAGCCAGGGCTGGTAACGGAAAATCTGGATGCGGGGCTCGGTCCAGCTTTCGAGCTTGACCTGACCCTGCACGCCGTGGAGCCCGACAATGCGTCCGACCCGGACGCGCTTACCGGACTCCGTCGACATCAAGCAGCCAGCTTGCCGGCTTCCTTCACGAGGGCACGGACCTTGTCGGTCAGCTGCGCACCCTTCGCCACCCAGGCCTGGACCTTGGCGACGTCGAGTTCGAGGCGCTTGTCGGCGCCCGAAGCAACCGGGTTGTAGTAGCCGACACGCTCGATGTTACGACCGTCGCGCGGGCTGCGCTGGTCGGTCACGACGACGTGATAAAACGGACGGCCCTTGGCGCCACCGCGCGAAAGACGAATCTTGACCATAAGTTACGAGCTCCAGAATGCCGCAGACCGGCAAGGCGCGCGCGAGAAGCGGGCGCGGTAAAGCCGGACATTTTAGCGAAAGTTTCCAAAAATGGAAGGGGGTTCAGCCCCTTCCGTGAATAGCGCTCAGCGCGGCGGCATCATCCCGCCCATGCCGCCCATGCCGCCCATGCCCTTCATGGCGCCGCGCATCTGGCGAAGCAGGCCCTTGCTGCCACCCTTGGACAGCTTGGACATCATCTTTTCCATCTGCATGAACTGCTTGAGCAGGCGGTTCACGTCCGCCGGCTGGGTCCCCGAGCCCCTGGCGACGCGAGCCTTGCGCGATCCATTGAGGAGATCCGGGTGACGGCGCTCCTTCTTGGTCATGGAGCCGATGATGGCGACCATGCGCTTGAGTTCGTTGTCGTTGACCTTGGACTTCACGCTGTCCGGAATTCCGGACATGCCCGGGAGTTTGTCCATGAGGCCGGCCAGGCCGCCCATGTTGCTCATTTGCTCGAGCTGGTCGCGCATATCGTTGAGATCGAAGCGCTTACCCTTGATGACCTTTTCGGCGAGCTTCTGCGCCTTTTCCTGGTCGACCTTGCGCTCGACTTCCTCGACCAGCGACAAGACGTCGCCCATGCCGAGGATGCGCTGGGCCACGCGGTCCGGGTGGAAGGGCTCCAGGGCGTCGCTCTTCTCGCCGGCACCGAGGAACTTGATCGGACGGCCCGTGATGTAACGCACCGACAGCGCCGCACCGCCGCGGGCGTCGCCATCGGTCTTGGTCAGCACGACGCCGGTGAGCGGCAACGCGTCGGCGAAGGCCTTGGCCACGTTGGCGGCGTCCTGGCCCGTCATCGAATCGACGACGAACAGGGTTTCGATGGGGTCGAGGGCGCCATGGAGGGCCTTGATCTCGCCCATCATCGCCTCGTCGACGTGCAGACGGCCGGCGGTATCGACCAGCAGCACGTCGATCACCTCGCGCCGGGCGGCGGCAACGGCCGCCTTCGCGATGGCGACGGGGTCCTGGCCGGCTTCCGAAGGGAAGAACGAGACCTCGACCTGGGCCGCCAGCGTGCGCAGCTGTTCGATCGCCGCCGGACGGTAGACGTCGCAGCTGACGACCATCACGCGCTTCTTCTTGCGCTCCTTGAGGAACCGGGCGAGCTTGCCCACCGTGGTGGTCTTGCCGGCGCCTTGCAGGCCCGCCATCAGCACGACCGCCGGCGGTTGCGCCGCCAGGTTCAGTTCCGTATTGGCGGCGCCCATCAGCGTGGTCAGTTCGTCGCTGACGACCTTGACCAGGGCCTGGCCGGGCGAAAGGCTTTTCAGCACTTCCTGGCCGACCGCGCGCACCTTCACGCGCTCGATGAGCGCCTTCACCACCGGCAGGGCCACGTCGGCCTCGAGCAGGGCGATGCGCACCTCGCGCAGGGTCTCGCGGATGTTTTCCTCGGTCAGCCGGCCGCGACCACGCAGGCGGTTGACGGTTTCGGAAAGGCGTTGGCTGAGCGATTCGAACATGGGGATTCGGGTCGGAATGCTGTAAACGACGGATTATAGCGGACTCCCGCCATGCCGCGACGCTTCGAATGCCAACGTGTCGCATTCACGCTGCGGGATGGCTATGCCACACTGCGCGTCCATGATCGTCACCATCCTCTCGCTGGCCGCCGTCGCCTTCTACCTGTCCGCCGCGGGCGTGCTCGCGCGGCCGCTGGCGACAGGCGGACAACCGCTGGCCCGCGTCGGCATGGCACTGGCGACGATCGCCGCACTGGCGCATGCCGCGCTGCTGCTCACGGCGCATCGCGGCACCCTGGACCTGCACTTCTTCGCCGCCCTGTCGCTCGTCGCCTGGATCGCATCGGCCCTGACCCTGGTGGTCAACCTCTCGCGGCCCGTCGCCGGGCTGGGCATCCTGATCTTCCCGCTGTCCGCCGCCTTCCTCGCCGTCGATGCCTTCCTGGCGCCGCGCACGGCGCCGGAGTCGATGAGCTGGCAGATCGAATTGCACGTGACGATCGCGGTATTCGCCTTTGGCATCCTCTCGATCGCCGCGGCGCTGGCGATCCTGCTCGCGATCCAGGAACGCGCGCTGCGCCGCAGTCGCTTCGGGCACTGGCTGCGCGCCCTGCCCCCTCTCACGCTCACCGAGGTGCTGCTGTTTCGCCTGATCGCGGTGGGTTTCGTGCTGCTGACGCTCACGCTGATCACCGGCGCGCTCTTCGTCGGCGACCTGTTCAGCCAGCACCTGGTGCACAAGACGGTGCTGTCGATCATCGCCTGGATCGTCTTCGGGGTACTGTTGTGGGGCCGCTGGAAATACGGCTGGCGTGGCATCCGCGCGGTCTACCTCACCCTGATCGGGATGGGCATCCTGCTGCTTGCCTTCTTCGGCACCAAGGCGGTGCTGGAACTGATCCTGCACCGCACGGCGTAGTTGCCGCGTCCGTCCAGTGCGAATCCGCCGTGGTGGAGGGGTGGGAGCCGACCTTGTCGGCGATGGGTGCTTGCCTCGACCTGGCCCGCTGCCGCGGGATCGCCGACAAGGTCGGCTCCCACCATGCTTGCCTCGACCTGGCTCGCCGTCACTCCCGGCTGGCGTCGATCGCTTGCGAGAGGCGTTCCACGCCGATGACTTCCATCTCGCCCACCCGTCCGCGCTTGGGAGCGTTCGCCGCCGGAACCACGGCGCGGCGGAAACCGTGCGTCGCCGCCTCCTTCAGGCGTTCTTCGCCATTGGGCACCGGCCGTATCTCGCCGGATAGGCCGACCTCGCCGAAGGCGATGGATTTTTCCGGCAAGGGCCGGTCGCGCAAGCTCGACAGGACCGCCATCAGCACCGGGACATCCGATGCGGTTTCCTGCACACGGATACCGCCGACCACGTTGACGAAGACGTCCTGGTCGTAGGCGGCCACGCCACCGTGGCGGTGCAATACGGCGAGCAGCATCGCCAGACGATTCTGTTCCAGGCCCAGCACGACGCGGCGAGGATTGCCCAACGACGACTGGTCGACCAGCGCCTGCACTTCCACGAGCAGCGGACGGGTGCCCTCGCGGGTCACCATCACGGCGCTTCCGGCCGTGGGGCCGGCGTGCGCGGAAAGGAAAATCGCCGACGGATTGGGGACCTCGCGCAGACCCTTCTCGGACATCGCGAACACGCCGAGTTCGTTCACCGCACCGAAGCGGTTCTTGAAGGCTCGCAGCACGCGGAAGCGGCTACCGGATTCGCCCTCGAAATACAGCACCGCGTCGACCATGTGTTCGAGCACGCGCGGGCCGGCGATGCCGCCCTCCTTGGTCACATGCCCCACCAGGAACACCGAGGTACCGGTCTCCTTGGCGAAACGCGTGAGCTTTGCCGCCGATTCGCGCACCTGGCTGACCGATCCCGGGGCCGCCGTGAGCAGCTCCGTCCAGATCGTCTGGATCGAGTCGATCACCAGGACCCGCGGCCGGGCCGACGCGGCTTGCTCCAGGATGCGCTCGATGCACGTCTCCGCCAGCGCATGCAGTGGGGCGAGCGGAAGATCCAGTCGCTGGGCGCGCCCGGCGACCTGCGCCAGCGATTCTTCGCCGGTGACGTACAGGCTAGGCAGGACCGCGCCCAACGTACCGAGCATCTGCAGGAGCAGGGTCGACTTGCCGATGCCGGGATCGCCACCGATCAGCACCACCGATCCATCGACCAGGCCGCCACCCAGAACGCGGTCCAGTTCACCGATGCCCGTGTTCGTGCGCGCCTCGGCGGTAAGCAACACCTCGGTGAGCGGCGTGATCCTGGGCGCGCCCGCCGCCTCGCCGGCGTAGCCGCCACGACGCGCACCGGTCGACACCGCGTTCGGCTTCGCCGCCTGGACGACGAACTCGGACAGGACGTTCCATTCGTTGCACTCGGCACACTGGCCCTGCCACTTGCTGTGTTCGGCGCCGCACTGGGTGCAGACGTAGGCGGTCTTGGCCTTGGCCATCGTTCGAGATATCCGTGGAAAAGTAGACGCTATATAGCGCGTGGCCGTCGCAAGGGACGATACGCGAAGAACTCGGCAGCGGTCATGCCTCGTCTTCGACGAAGAGCACGCGCCGGGTCATGCCACAGGTGAGATCGTAGGAGATCGTGCCGGCCGAGGCCGCCACGGTTTCCACCGGCAGGCCATCGCCCCACAGCGTCACCCTGTCGCCGACACGCGCATCCGGGACCAGGCGCAGGTCCAACGTGATCAGGTCCATCGAAACCCTTCCGACCAGCGGCGCGATCCGCCCGTTGACCAGCACCGGCGTGCCGACCATGGCGCTGCGTGGGTAGCCATCGCCGTAGCCGATCGCGGCGACACCGACCGCCATGTCCTCGGGACAGACGTAGGTGCCGTTGTAGCCCACGCGTTCGCCTTTCGCGAGGTGGTTGATCGCCACGAGGCGCGTCGTCAGCGACATGGCGGGACGGAAACCGAAATCGGCGCCCGAACGTCCTTCCACGACCGACAATCCGTACAACAGGCCACCGGTGCGCACCCAGTCACCACGCGCGTCCGGCCAGCCGAGCACGGCCGCCGAGTTGGACAGCGCGCGCGGGCCCTGGAGACCCTCGGTGGCCTCCCTGAAGCGGGCGATCTGCAATGCGGTGTCTCGTCCTTCGAACTCCTCCGACGAAGCGAAATGGGTCATGAGGCCTACCTCGCGATCGATCGCGGGCATCGCGAGAACGGCGGCATGGACCTCGCGAGCGCGCTCCGGTGGAAAACCGAGCCGGTGCATGCCGGTATCCACCTTGATCCAGACCCGCAGCGGTCCACGGGCCGGATCGGCTCTGGCCAGCCAGGGCAACTGTGCGTCGTGATGGATCAACGCCTCCAGACGCAGGCGCTGCATCTCGGCGATGTCGGAGGGCGTGTCCGGCCCGGAAAGCACGACGATCCGCTGCCGATGCCCCGCCGCGCGCAAGCGCAAGCCATCGGCGATGGCCGCCACGGCAAACGCCTCGGACTCGCCATCGAGCGCGCGGGCCACGCGTTCCAGCCCATGGCCGTAGGCATCCGCCTTGACCACCGCCATGACCCTGGCGCTGCCCGCGAGCTCGCGGACGCGGGCGAGGTTGTGGCGCAGGGCACCGAGATGGATGGTCGCGACGGTGGTACGGCTCATGGCTATCGAAGCAACGCGGTAGTGATCGGTCGCCCAGTCTAGCCGTAACGATTGGGCGACCGTATGGCGCAAAGATGGCGCGTCACGGCGGATAGCGCGTCCCCCTGCGTCCCCCAGGTTATCGAGCGAGGTCGAAGTCCGCCGACGATACCCACCCGCGATTACCGTGTTCGTCCTCCACTTCCCACATGAGTCCGATCCGGTCGCCCGTCGGGTATACGAGCATGCCGGGTTCGAGCGAGCGGATCGTGTTGCCCTTGCCGTCCGCCTTGGCGGACATGCGGCTGGCGACGCGCATCGTGCCGGACTGCCGGCTATTCGCCGCCGACGCATCGGACGGCAGGCCACCCAACTCGGAAACCAGCTTGGTATACGCGTCGAGGTAGGCCATGGTGATGACCTGCCCCTGGGTGGTATTCGTGTATCCGCCGAGGCCCGCGGAGCCCAGGCTCTGGCTACCCCACATATTGCCCTGGCCTCCGAACCCGATATCGTTCTTCTCGCCGTGGCCTTCCACCATCGCCACCTGCTCGGACGAACGCACGTCCGTGACGGTAAGAGTGACGTCGGCGGTCTTGGAGCTGAGCTTGACCGAGCCGGCGATACGTCCCGCCGTCCCGCCGAGCACGCTCTGCGCGAGGCCGGAAATGCCACCGCCGCCGGCATCGCGATTGCTGTCGACGAGGTCGGGCACGAGCACGTAGTCGGCCGCCTTCACCTGACCCTTGCCGATGTTCGAGCCCCCACGCAATTCGCCGCCCGACGCCAGCGCGCGTTCACGCATGGCGGCGTCCATGCCACTGCTGCGATCGACGAGGGTGAAACAGCCCGACTTCGAGACGAACACCTTGATGAGCTTCGACGGCGCCGGGAGTTGCTGCCCCGTCCACCACTTCAAGCCCGCTTCCGGTTCGATGACCGAAATGGAACCCAGCTTCTTCGCACAGTGGGGAATCTGCGCCACCTTCGCGTCGTGCTCCTTGTTCTTCTTGTTGAAGAAGGGCAATCCCGCATGGGCGGGCGAGGCCAGCGAGGCGCAGAACACCGCAGCCGCGACGACGGCGGCCGGCCTGATGAAAAATTCCATGGTCGATCCTTTGCTGAGGGCGACGGAAATGCTAAGGAACCGCAACCCGAAGGTCAGTAGGATGTCGTCCTAAAATTGGCAAGCGATCGCCCGCCACGATTCATCAGTGTCCGCTGTCGAGCACGCCATCGATCGCCTTCTGCGACAGCGGCGCCATCACCTTGTAGCCCGCCGCGTTCGGATGCAGGCCATCGTCGCTGAGTTCCTTCCTCAAGGCGTCGTGGGCGTCGACCATCGCGGCGTAGTAATCGATGAAGGCCAGTTGCTCGCGCGCCGCGTATTCCCGAATCCATGCGTTGAGCGTACGGATCGTCGCCGGCGGCCGGCGCGCCGTCTGATCCTTCACCACGTAATCGTTGACAGGCAACAGCGAGGCCAGCACGACACGGATGCCGTGCGCGCGCGCCAGCTCCGTCATGGAGGCGAGGTTGTCCTCGATCATTTCCAGCGAGGAGGCACCGGTATTACCGGCAATGTCGTTGGTTCCCGCGAGGATCACCACCACCGCCGGCTTCAACGCGATCACATCCGCGCGGAAACGCACGAGCATCTGCGGCGTCGTTTGTCCGCTTATGCCCCGGTTGATGTATCCGCGGCCGGGAAAGAACTCGCCAACGGGACGCCCCCAGAAATCCGTGATCGAGTCACCCATGAACACCACGCGTTTCTCGCCGGGCTTCGGTGGCGGGTAGGTGGCGTTATCCCTGGCGTAGCGGGCGAGCAAGGGCCAGTCGTTGAGCCGTTGCTCGATGTCCGCGCGCTGGTCGGGGGTGGGATGTTCCGGAAGGACGATGCGATTCGCGGCCGACGCTGTCGCCACGGACGCCACGGCCAAGACGAGACACCACACAGCCATCCAGAAACCGATGCGCTTCATCCCGGGTCCCCTCGCGTTCCTATCGTGCGGTCGTATGGTGGTGTGGGAGCCGCTTCAGCGGCGATGGGTGCTTGCCTCGACCTGGCCCGCTGCCGCGGGATCGCCGCTGAAGCGGCTCCCACAGGTCAAGCGGATCCCAGTGATCGAGGGGCTCCCACGGATCAAGCGGCTCCCACAGAAGATCGAGCGGCTCCCACGGCCTGGTGGTGCCTAGTCGAACGAGCCCACGTAGGAATCCGGCGCCCAATTCTCGAACTTCGTGTAGTGACCGAGGAAGGCCAGTTTCACCGTATCCGTGGGGCCGTTTCGCTGCTTGCCGATGATGATCTCGGCCAGGCCCTTATCGGGCGATTCCTTGTTGTAGTACTCGTCGCGGTAGATGAACATGATCACGTCGGCGTCCTGCTCGATAGCGCCGGATTCTCGCAGGTCGGACATCATCGGGCGCTTGTCGGCACGCTGCTCCAGCGAGCGGTTCAACTGCGAGAGGGCGATCACCGGCACGTTGAGTTCCTTCGCCAGCGCCTTCAAGCCGCGTGAGATCTCGGAGATCTCCGTCGCACGGTTCTCGGAGTTGCCGGGTACCTGCATCAGCTGCAGGTAGTCGATGACGATGAGGCCCAGACCGTGCTCGCGCTGCAAGCGGCGGGCTCGCGAGCGCATTTCCACCGGCGACATCGCCGGCGTGTCGTCGATGAAGATCTTCGCGTCCGAAAGCATGGTGATCGCGGAGGTGACGCGCGGCCAGTCTTCTTCCGCGAGATCGCCGTTGCGCAGGTGCTGCGCGTGGACACGGCCCAGCGAGGAGATGAGTCGGAAGGCCAGCTGCGAGGCGGACATTTCCATCGAGAACACCGCCACCGCCTTCTTTCCACGCATGGCGGCGGCCTCGGCGAGGTTCAGCGCGAACGCGGTCTTACCCATCGACGGACGCGCCGCGATGATGACCAGGTCGGACGGCTGCAACCCGGAGGTCAGTTCGTCCAGGTCGGTGAAGCCCGTGGACAGGCCGGTGAGCTGCCCGCGCTTCTCGTAGCGCTCGGTGAGCATGCGGAAGGCTTCGCCCACGGCCTCGCGCACCGACACGATGTCCTTCTTGCCACGGGCACCGGACTCGGCGATGCGGAAGACGCGCTGCTCGGCCAGTTCCATCACTTCCTGGACACTCTTGCCCTCCGGGCGAAAGCCGTCCTCGGTGATCGACGTACCGGCATCGATCAACTGCCGCAGCACGGACTTCTCGCGAACGATGTCGCCATACGCGCCGATGTTCGCGGCGCTGGGCGTCGAGTTCGCCAGTTCCATCAGGTAGGTGGCACCGCCGACCATCTCGGCGGTCTCGTTGGCGACGAACCAGTCGCCGAGCGTGATGGCGTCGCAAGGCATGCCCTTGTTCGCCAGTTCATTGATCGCACGCCAGATGAGGCGGTGATCCCTACGGTAGAAATCTTCCTCCGACAATTTGTCGGCGACCTTGTCCAGGGAATCCGGCGAAAGCATCAGGCCACCCAGCACGGCCTGTTCGGCCTCGATGGAATGCGGCGGAATGCGCAGTGAATCGATGGCGGAGGGCTCGCGACGGCGCTTGCGTTCGCCGCGCTCGCCTCGCTCGGGATTGAAGGACATGGATTACCTCGTGTTGCAGACGGCGCCCACGCCGGAACGGCTGGCCGCGACGTCGATCATACGCGGGCTCGTCTCACCCGTTGAGAGGATAAGTCTGTGGTAAATCTGTGGATAACTTGTGGGTGGAAACGAAAACGGGCGCCTTTCGGCGCCCGTCTCGGGATCGCGGGTGGCGCGGAGCTTACGCGCCGACGACCTTCACCTTGACCGTCTGCTGCACGTCGGCGTGGAGGACGATGACGACCTCGTATTCGCCCACGACGCGGAAGGGGCCTTCGGACTGGATCACTTCGCTCTTGTCGACGTCCAGACCCTTGGCGGTGAGCGCCTCGGCGACGTCACGCGGGGTGACCGAACCGAACAGCTTGCCTTCCGGCGACGCGTTCACTTCGATGGTGACTTCGGCGCCATCGAGCTTGGCGGCACGAGCCTCGGCACCGGAGAGCTGCTCCTTGGCCTTGGCTTCGTACTCGGCGCGACGGGCTTCGAACGCTTCGAGGTTGGCGGCGGTCGCGCGGGCGGCCTTGCCTGTCGGGAGGAGGAAGTTACGGCCGTAGCCCGGCTTGACAGTGACCTTGTCGCCGAGGTTGCCGAGGTTCTTCACCTTCTCGAGGAGGATGAGTTCCATGGGATGTTCCTTTTCGTTAGCACGGGATGGGCCCCGTGCAGCCAATAATGGTTGTCCGAGTGTCTTTCATCGGGCCCTTCCCGCTGACGGGAAGGGCCTGGAAGATCAGACGTCGTGGTTGTCGGTGTACGGCAGCAGCGAGAGGAAGCGAGCGCGCTTGATCGCGGTCGCCAGCTGGCGCTGGTAACGGGCCTTCGTGCCGGTGATGCGGCTCGGGACGATCTTGCCGTTTTCGGTGACGTACTGGCGGAGGGTGTTGAGATCCTTGTAATCGATCTCCTTCACGCCCTCGGCGGTGAAGCGGCAGAACTTGCGGCGGCGGAAAAACTTGGACATGGTTGTGATCCCCGATTAGTCGTCGCTGTCGCGATCGTTGTCGTTGTCGCGACCACCACGGCGGTCGTCGCCGTCGCTGTCGTCGTCACGGCGACGCGAACCCTTCTGCTCGTCCTTCTCCTTGCTCTTGAGGATGAAGGACTGCTCGACGTCGGCTTCGTCGCGACGGATCACGAGGTGGCGAAGGACGGCGTCGTTGAAACGGAAACCCGTCTCGAGCTCGTTCAGGACGCTCTGCGAAACCTCGATGTTCAGCATCACGTAGTGAGCCTTGGCGAGGTTCTCGATCGGGTAGGCCAGCTGGCGGCGGCCCCAGTCTTCGAGACGGTGGATCTTGCCGTTGTCGCCTTCGATCAGCGTCTTGTAACGCTCGATCATGGCGGGCACCTGTTCGCTCTGGTCCGGATGGACCAGGAACACGACTTCATAATGACGCATGGTGGCTCCTTGTGGATGCACCCCTTCCGGGGATGGCAGCCTCCCGCGCGTGGCGGTGAGGCAAGAAGACCCTCCTGAGAGAGGGCCAGCCGCGCATTGTAAGGAGAAACGGGGGGTTATCGCAAGGGACAGGCCGGAGGGGGCCTTGTGTGGGAGCCGGCCATGCCGGCGATTGCCGCTGGGTTACGCCGCTCCGCTGGCTTTTCGCCGCTGAAGCGGCTCCCACAGAACTTCCCACCACTGGGCCTTCGGCCCATGAAATGGCTCAGGAAACGGTGAAACTCTCTCCGCAGCCGCATTCGCCCGTGGCGTTGGGGTTGTGGAAGACGAAGGACGCGTTGAGGCCCTGGCGCTGGAAATCGATCAGGGTGCCATCGACCAGCGGCATGCTCTTCGGGTCCACGACGACACGGATGCCGTCGATGTCCAGCACCCGGTCGTCCTCGGCGACGGTGTCGGCCAGATCGACCACATAGCCGAAACCGGAGCAACCCATCCGCTTGACGGCGAAGCGCACGCCCGCGGCGTCGGGCGCCTTGGCGAGGAACGCGCGCATGCGGTCGGAAGCGGCGGCGGTGATCTGGATGCTCATGAAGACGTTTTCTGCCCGTGGTATACCGATGAACGGTGCCGTTCACGCGACCCTTACATTATCATGCAAGGTCGCGTCCTACGCGCCCTTAGATGCGGCGCCTCTTCTGGAGTTTCAATCGATGACGGTGGTAAGCGTCAAGCAGGCCCTCGCCGGCGGTACGACCGCGGGGGAACACGAAGTCACGGTCCGCGGGTGGGTACGCACCCTGCGCGAGTCCAAGGGCGGCCTCTCGTTCGTCAACGTGAGCGACGGCTCCTGCTTCGCCCCGATCCAGGTCGTGGCCACGTCCGATCTCGATAATTATGAGACTGACGTCAAACGTCTCTCGGCCGGGGCCGCCGTGATCGCCACCGGCAAGCTCGTGCCTTCACAGGGCAAGGGCCAGGCCTATGAGATCCAGGCCACCCGGATCGAAGTCACCGGTTTCGTCGAGAACCCCCTCACCTACCCGATCCAGCCCAAGCAGCACTCGATGGAGTTCCTCCGCGAGGTCGCCCACCTGCGCCCGCGCACGAACCTCTTCGGCGCCGTGACCCGCGTTCGTCACACGATGATGACGGCGATCCACCGGATCCTCACCGAACAGGGCTTCTTCTGGATCAATACCCCGATCATCACCACGTCCGATGCCGAGGGCGCGGGCGACATGTTCCGCCTGTCGACGCTCGACCTCGCCAACCTGCCACGCGACGACAAGGGCGGCATCGATTTCCGCAAGGATTTCTTCGGCCGCGAGGCTTTCCTCACCGTGTCCGGCCAGCTCAATGTCGAGGGCTATGCCCTGGCGATGAGCAAGGTCTACACCTTCGGCCCCACCTTCCGCGCCGAGAACTCCAACACCACGCGTCACCTGGCCGAGTTCTGGATGGTGGAGCCCGAGGTGGCCTTCGCCAACCTCGACGACAACGCCGACCTCGCCGAACTGTTCCTCAAGGGCATCTTCAAGGCCGTGCTCGATGAGCGCCCCGACGACATGGCGTTCTTCGCCGAACGCGTGCAGCCGGACGCCATCACGCGACTGGAAGCCTTCATCGCCAAGCCGTTCGAGCGTATCGATTACACCGAGGCCGTGGCGATCCTGCAGAAGTCCGGCAAGAAGTTCGAGCACCCGGTCGCCTGGGGCGTCGACCTCCAGACCGAACACGAGCGCTTCCTCGCCGAGGAACATATCGGCCGTCCCGTGGTCGTCATGAACTACCCCGAACAGATCAAGGCGTTCTACATGCGCCTCAACGACGACGGCAAGACCGTGGCGGCGATGGACGTGCTGGCTCCGGGCATCGGCGAGATCATCGGCGGTTCCCAGCGCGAGGAACGCCTCGACTACCTCGACCGGCGCATGGACCAGTTCCATCTCGACAAGACCACCTACGACTGGTATCGCGACCTGCGCCGCTACGGCACGGTACCGCATGCCGGTTTCGGCCTCGGCTTCGAGCGCCTGCTGGTCTACGTCTGTGGCCTGGCCAACATTCGCGACGCCATTCCGTATCCCCGCGCGGCAGGGAGTGCCGAGTTCTGACCCACTGAGACGATCATGCCCCCATCCCTCCCCCGTCTCCTGCTCCTCGCCCTGGCGCTCATCGCGCTGGGGGCTTGCCGCACGATCGTGCCGCCGAACTTCCGTCCGCCGGAGAACCCGACGAACACCATCGACATCGCCCGGAAGACGCTCGACGACGCGTCGCCTTGCTGCGGCAGCTTCGCCGACCTTTCCTACCAGGACATGCTGCCCTGGCAGCCGCAGCGGTTCGAACTGAGCAAGGACAGTCCCGTCGCCAACCTCAACGGCGACCGCAGCTACTTCCTCGCCTTCCGCCTGCCGCAGGGTGCGCACCTGCCCTACACCATCGCGATGAAGTCCGAGCTCAACGGCCGCTGGCTCAGTTCGAGCTACCTCTTCGCGCCCACGGTGGTGCTGCTGGACGACGCCTTCCAGCCGCTGCATTCGGAAGATATCCAGCTGTGCGAATACATCGGCTGGACGAGCGAGACGACGGGAGCGTTCGGCAAGTTCAAGGTCGTGGACGACAAGGCCCGCTACCTCGTGGTGTATTCGTCGGCGAAACAGCAGAAGAGCCAGACCTACTGGGAGCAGTCGCCCACCACGTTCTCGGCCGAGGCGCCGGTGAAGATGAACCCGGCGGGCAGCTTCAAGATCGCCCATGGTCCCGACGGCGTGCTGTATGTCGGCATGCAGAACGACACCTACAAGAAGGCGATCAACAACGCGGTCTGCTCGAAGGCCCAGCAGGGCAACGGCGTGATCTCGACGATCCGCGAGGTGGTCACCACCGACCTTCTCCGTACCGACGACACGAAGAAAGACAAAGAGAAAGGTAGCTGACCGACATGCAGATCGCGGTCTATCTCTACCTGCTGCTCCTGCTCGGCTCGGTCGCCTTCTTCGTCCTGCACTTCGTCGCGCAGTGGCGTTTCACCGCGTTGCTGCGCAAGCGTTATCCCGACCAGTGGAAGACCATCGTGGAGGCCGACACCGGCCGCCCCAACGGCATGGCCAATTGGCTGCGCGTGCGCCGGGTGCTGCGCTCGGACGCGCCGGCGCTGTTCAATGACGACGCCCTCAGCCGCTGGCAGGCCTGGTGGAAACGCTCGCCGTGGTTCGCCTGGCCGTGCTGGTTCATCGCAATGGCGATACAGTGGTGGGCAATGAAACAGGGCTGACCGCCCCACCACCCTCACTCCAGGGAGCGCCGCATGGATCTTCGCCTCACCGGTCGTCACGCGCTGGTCTGCGGCGCTTCGCAAGGGCTCGGACGCGCCACCGCCTTCGAGCTGGCGGAACTCGGAGCCAGCGTCACCCTGCTCTCCCGCTCCGCCGATGCGCTCGTCGCGCTCGCCGCCGAGTTGCCGGCCACGCAACCCGGGCAGACCCATAGCCATGTCGCCGTCGACATGCTCGACACCGCCGCCCTGGCCCGGGCCATCGGCGAGGTGGTCAAGAACCATGCCGTACACGTGCTGGTGAACAACAGCGGCGGCCCCCCGCCCGGCCCGGTGTGGAACGCGGAGCCGGAGGCCTTCCTCACCGCGTACCGCCAGCACGTGATCGCCGCGCAGGTGATCACCCATGCCTGCCTTCCCGGCATGCGCGAGGCACGTTACGGCCGGATCGTGAACATCATCTCCACGTCCGTGAAGGAACCGATCCCCAACCTGGGCGTGTCCAACACCACGCGGGCCGCCATGGCCGGCTGGGCCAAGACCCTCGCCGCCGAGGTCGCACCCGACGGCATCACCGTGAACAACATCCTTCCCGGCTACACCCGTACGCCGCGGCTGGAGGCCCTGGTGAAAGCCAGCGTGGACGCCGGCCGCAGCCGTGACGAGGTCGAACGGGGCCTGCTCGCCAGCGTGCCCGCCGCCCGTTTCGGCGAACCGGCCGAAATCGCCGCCATGATCGCCTTCCTCGCCAGTCCAGCCGCGGGATACGTCAACGGCACCAGCATCTCCGTCGATGGCGGTCGCACCCGCGGCCTGAACTGACAGGCAGGCCATGATCGTCCTCGCCAACCTGATCGACGGGCATTCGCGCGCACCGCGAGGTGGCCGTTATCTGGACGTCGTCGATCCCGCGACCGGGCAAGCCTTCGCACGATGCCCGGATTCCGACGCCGCCGACGTCGCCGACGCGGTGGATGCCGCGTCGCGTGCCGCGCCGGGCTGGGCGGCGATGCCGGCCGAACACCGTGCCCGCTGCATGCGGCGACTGGCCGATGCAATCGAGGCGCGGCTGGAATCCTTTGCCTCGGCCGAATCGCAAGACAGCGGCAAGCCGCTGGCGCTCGCCCGCACGCTCGACATACCGCGAGCCGTGGCGAACCTGCGTTTCTTCGCGGCGGCGGCGGGCCAATGGAGCGCCGAATCGCATGCCATGGAACAAGGGGCCATCAACTACACGCTGCGCCTGCCGCTGGGCGTGGTCGGCTGCATCAGTCCATGGAACCTGCCGCTCTACCTGTTCACCTGGAAGATCGCCCCTGCCCTGGCCGCCGGCAACACGGTGGTGGCCAAACCATCCGAAGTCACGCCGTATACCGCCTGGTTGCTGGGCACGCTCGCCGAGGAGGCCGGATTTCCGTCCGGCGTGCTGAACATCGTCCATGGCAGCGGCCCGGCGGTCGGTGAAGCCATCGTCGTCCACGACACGGTGAAGGCGATCTCCTTCACCGGCAGCACGCGCACCGGCGTGGCCATCGCCGCGGCGGCGGCGCCACGCCTGAAGAAGGTCTCGTTGGAGCTGGGCGGGAAGAATCCGACCATCGTCTTCGACGATTTCGACTTCGCCGACGCATCGATGGCGACGATCGTCCGCTCGGGCTTCGCCAACCAGGGCGAGATCTGTCTTTGTGGATCGAGGCTGTTGGTCCAGCGCCCGATCTACGAACGTTTCCGTCGCGAATACCTGCAGCGCGTGCGGACGTTACGGGTGGGCGATCCGCTCGACGAGCGCAACCAGCTCGGCGCACTCGTCTCCAAGGCGCATTTCGACAAGGTCAGCGGCTGTATCGAGCGTGCCCGTGCGGAAGGCGGCAGCATCCTCGTCGGGGGCGGTCAGGTGGATGTGGGAGGCCGTTGCGCCGATGGCTGGTTCATCGCTCCGACGGTCATCGAGGGCCTCGGCCCCGACACGGCCACCAATCAGGAAGAAATTTTCGGCCCGGTCGTCACGCTGATCCCGTTCGATACGGAGGACGAGGCGTTGTCCATCGCCAACGGAACGCCCTACGGCCTTGCCGCTTCGGTGTGGACCCATGACGTGTCGCGCGCGCATCGTTTCCCTGCGCGGCTGGAGTTCGGCATCGTCTGGGTCAACTGCTGGATGCTGCGCGACCTGCGCACGCCGTTCGGCGGTACGAAGCAATCCGGCGTCGGCCGCGAAGGCGGCTTCGAAGCCATGCGTTTCTTCACCGAAGCCAGGAATATCTGCATCGACCATGGGCAATGACGTCATCCGCGCCGAGGGCGCACCCGCGCCGGTCGGCGCTTATCCGCACGCACGGCGTGTCGGTTCCCTTCTGTTCCTTTCGGGTATCGGTCCGCGAGTGCCGTCCACCGATGCCATTCCCGGCAACGTCGTCGACGACACGGGAACGCTCGTGTCGTACGACATCGAGGCACAGTGCCGGCAGGTGTTCGCCAATGTACGCGCGGTGCTCGAAGCCAGTGGCGCGCGCTTCGAAGACCTGGTGGATGTCACGGTGTACCTGACCGACATGGGGCGCGACTTCGCCGCGTATAACCGGCTTTATGCGGAAGCGTTCCAGGGAGTGGATGCCTGCCGGACCACGGTGGGGATCCATGCGTTGCCTACACCGATAGCGATCGAACTGAAGTGCGTGGCGGCACTGGCTTCGTAGGCATCGCCGGCTCCCACGCGTGCAAGAGCATCGCCGACAGGGTCGGCTCCCACCACCAGGTTGAGCTACCTGGTGGGAGCCGACCCTGTCGGCGATCGGCCTAGGGAGTGACCATCCGCGCGCTGTCGAGACAGACCTTCAGCATCTCCCCGATCAGCACCTGCACGCTCGCCGCGCTCTTCGGCAGGTACTCGAATGAATCCTCGTCCATGTAGTTCAGTTGCGCGAGTTCGAGTTGCACGGCGTCGATCCCGTGCGCGGGCTTGCCGTAATGACGGGTGATATAGCCGCCCTTGAAACGGCCGTTCACCACGAAGGAATACTCGTCCTGCCCCTCCAGCACGGCGGCGAGTTTCGCCTGCAAGGCGGGCGAGCAGCTCGCGCCATCGGCCGTGCCGAGGTTGAGGTCCGGCAAGCGGCCCTCGAAGAGCATCGGCACATGGCTGCGAATGGAATGTCCTTCCCACAACACCACATGCCCGAACTCCGCTTTCAGGCGTGCCAGTTCGTCGGCGAGCGCGCGGTGATAAGGCTTCCACCACCGCTTCACGCGATCGGCGATTTCCGCCGCATCCGGCTCGGCGCCGGCGCGGTAGATCGGCTCGCCGTTGAACAGCACGGTGGGTACGAGGCCGGTCTCGCTCTGCCCCGGATAGAGGGCATGACCGTCGGCAGGGCGGTTCAGGTCGACCACGTAGCGCGAGGCGAACGGCTTGATCACGCTCGCGCCCATGCCACGGGCGAAATCGTACAGTTCGGCCACGTGCCAGTCGGTGTCCGGCGAGCGGCGCGCCGGACGCTTCATGCGTGCGGCGAGGTCATCGGGGATCGCGCTGCCGTTGTGCGGCAGGCTGATCAGGAGCGGCGCGGTGCCGCGATGAAGGGTGTACGGGCTCATGGCAAGAGTGTACCGCTCATCCGGGCACCCGATCGCCCATCAGCACCATTTCCTCGGCCGAGGTCGGATGGATGGCCAGGGTGGCGTCGAGGTCGGCCTTGGTGGCGCCCATCTTGATCGCCACGGCGAAGCCCTGCAGGATCTCGTCCACGCCCGGACCGAGCATCTGCATGCCGACGATGCGGGAATCCTCCCCCACGCAGATCAGCTTGAAGCGCGTGGTGATCGGCCGATGCGCCAGCGCCAGCTGCATCGGTACGAACGACTGCTTGTAGAGGTGCACGTCGGCGCCGTATTGCTCGCGTGCCTGCTGCTCCGACATGCCGATGGTGCCCAGCGGCGGATGCGAGAACACCACGCTGGGAATGTTCTGGTAGTCCAGCTTCGCATCCGGCTTGCCGCCGAACAGGCGATCGGCGAGCTTGCGGCCCGCCGCGACGGCCACGGGCGTCAGCGCCATGCGCTGGGTCACATCGCCCACCGCGTAGACACCGGGCACATTGGTGTTCTGGTAATCGTCGATCTCCACGTACCCGTCGTCGCCGGTGACGAGTCCGATGCGGCCGATGTCGAGCGAGGAGGTATCGGCATGCCGGCCCACGGCCCAGATCAAGGCGTCGTAGGGCCCCGGATGGTCGCCACGGTCGCAGTCCAGGAGGAGCACGCCGTCCTTCTCGTGCACCGCGTCGATCTGGCATTCGTAGTGGACACGGATGCCATGCTGGCGCATCTCGTCGCCGAGGCCATACGCCATTTCCTCGTCGAAGCCGCTCATCAGGCGGCCACGCACGTACATGTCCACGTCACTGCCCAGGGCGCGCAGCACGCCCGCCAGTTCCACCGCGATATAGCCGCCGCCCACGATGGCCGTGCGGCGCGGGCAGGCACGCAGGTCGAAGAAGCCATCGGATGTCATGCCGAGGTCGAAGCCCGGCTTGTCCAGCCGATTGGGCCTCGAACCGGTGGCGATGAGCACATGCGGCGCGGTCAGTTCGCGCGTGCCCGCCTGGACGCGACCGGGCGCGAGGAAGCGCCCGTATTCACGCAGGACGATGATGTGGCCCGTGTCGAGCGCCTGCTGGTACTTCACCCGGATGCGCTCGACGTACGCCTGGCGCCGCTCGATGAAGCGGGGCCAGTCGAGGCTGCCGGGTTTGTCGTGGAAACCGTAGTCCACCGCGATGTACTGCGCCTCGGCCATCTGCGCCGCGTACCACATCGCCTTCTTCGGAACACAGCCGGAATTGACGCAGGTGCCACCCAGCTCGTTCGGTTCCAGCAGCGCGACCTTCGCGCCGTGCTTCGATGCCCTGATCGCCGCGGCGAGTCCGCCCGAGCCGCCGCCGATCACGATCAGGTCGAAAGCTTCCGAAGTCATGCCATGTTCCTTGGGATGGGGAGGAGACACCGTAGCAAATGCGACTGCGAAGATCCTCGCGTCTACAGCCCGAATCGCGCGGGTGAATAAGGCACCGGGTCCAGCGTCGGCGCCGGGCCCGCGAGAAGACTGGCCACCAGCTCTCCCGTCGCCGCCGACATGCTGATGCCTAGCATGCCGTGCGCCGTCGCGTACACCAGGTTCGACCACCGCGCGCTCGGGCCGATGATCGGCACCTCGTCCACGCTCATCGGCCGCCAACCCCACCACGGCACGACCTCGCCGCGCCCTTCCGGCTCGCGAAGATAGGTGGCCGCGCCGCGCCGCAACGCATCGATGCGCAACGGGTTGAGGCCCTCGTCGAAGCCCGAAAATTCCATGGTGCTGCCAAGGCGGAATCCCGAGACCCAGGGGGTGACGCACACCGCGGCTTCGCGCAGCACCAGCGAATGACGTGGCGCGTGCTCGGGTGGCCGCTCCCAGGTCAGCGAATAGCCTTTGCCCGGCTGCATCGGCAAACGGATGTCGAGCAGCTTGCCGATCAACGGCGACCATGCGCCGAGCGCCATGACCACGCGGTCGCCCTGGAAGACGCCGCGGGTGGTACGCACATGGGAAACGCGCGCGCCGTCGAAGACGAAGGAATCCACCCGCGCACCGGTCTCGATCGCTCCGCCGAGTTCGCGCACCCGTCGCGCCAGTTCCGCGACATACCGGTCCGGTCTCAGCCGCGCGTCGCCCGGATGCAGCAAGGCGCCCACCACGCCATCGCGCAAGCCCGGTTCCAGCGCCATGGCCTCGTCGGCATCCAGTTCCCGCACGTCCATGCCGAGCCGGCGCAGCAGGTCCACGTGCGGCCGGTCGTCGCGTAGCGTGCGCGCCTGGCGATAAACGTAGAGTTCGCCCACTTCCTCGAATTCGCAGGCTATGCCTTCGCCGGCGATCAGGTCGCCCAGCAAGGTCCGTGAGCGGGCCAGGATCGCCCCTCTCGCCTCACCCGCTTGCCGATACCGCGCCCAGGTGCAGTTCCGGGCGAAACCGAGCAGCCAGCGTGCCCGGGCCGCATCGGGACGCGGATTCACGTAGAGCGGCGCATCGCGCCGCAGCAGCGAACCCAGGGCCGTTCCGACCATGCCCGGCATGGTCAGCGGCCCCGCGTGGCTGGGCGTGATCGTGCCGCAGTTGCCGTGAGAGCTTCCGCTGCCGGGCTGGGCCTGTTCGAGCACCCGCACACTCGCCCCCGCCTTGAGCAGGTACAGGGCGCACGCGAGCCCGATCACTCCGCCACCCATGATCAGAACATCGCTTCGGGACCTGTCCATCCAGGCATTTTAGCGGCCCGGCCGCCTTTCACCGGGTGTCCCGGCCTACAATTCGCGCGCTTTAGCAGGTATTCCACGCAACCCATTGATTTGATAACCTCGTTGCGCCGATCCTGACAGGGGAACGCCCGATGTCGCCAGCCACACGTCCTTTCCGCTTCCGAACCTGGCTCGGTTCCTTCGCCGTGGCCGCCGTCGTGACCTTGCTGGTCGCCTGCGGCAGCGCTCCGCACAAACCCTCGTCCTCGCAGCGGCGGAATCCGGCTTCGGCGGTGCCGTTGGCGAAAAACCTGGGCTGGTCCACCAAGCCGGCCGATGCGCCGCCGGCCGATGCCGCCAACGATGTGCTCTTCCGTGCCATCGGCCTGGTCGGCACGCCCTACCGCTGGGGCGGCAATACCCCGCAGGGCGGTTTCGACTGCAGCGGGCTCATCAACTACATCTACCTGACCTCGACCGGGTTGCGCCTGCCCCGGACCTCGGCGGAGATGGCCGCCCTCGACAAGCCGAAGGTCGACGAAGCCGAGCTTTCCAGCGGCGACCTCGTCTTCTTCGGCCGCGGGCACATCACCCACGTAGGGGTTTACGTCGGCAAGGGTCGTTTCGTACATGCACCGAACTCGGGCGGTACGGTACGTTTGGACGACCTGGACGGCGCCTACTGGAAAGAGAACTTCGCCTATGGGCGCCGCGTCCTAAACTGAACGGACGGCAACGCGCCGGGCGCTCGTTCAATAATTGAATTGCGCGCGATTAAATTGCGTGCTTTACTCTCTTCCGTGACCGGCCAACCGGCCCTCCCCTCCCAGACGACAAAGGACAAATCCATGAGCAATATCTCCAAGTTCGACGGCGACGCCCTCTACACCGCGCATGCCAAGGTCGCAGGCGGCCGCAACGGTCACGTCAAGAGCGACGATGGCCGCATCGACATGGACCTGCGCCTGCCGAAGTCCATGGGCGGTACCGGCGAGGGCAGCAATCCCGAGCAGCTGTTCGCCGCCGGCTATGCGGCCTGCTTCGAAGGCGCGGTGCGTTTCGTCGCCGGCCAGAAGAAGGTCAAGGCCGACGACGCCTCCGTCGCCAGCAGCGTCAGCATCGGCAAGCGCCAGGGCAACGGTTTCGCCATCCGTGCCAAGCTCGAGGTGAGTCTCCCGGGTATCGACGACGCGACCGCGAAGGAAATCGTCGCCTTCGCCCACGAGAATGTCTGCCCGTACTCGCACGCCACGCGCGGCAATATCGACGTCGAGATTTCGGTGAACGGCCAGCCGGTGGTCTGAGACCTGCTTCAAGACCCGCTGGTTGAAACAACAACGGCGCCCTAGGGCGCCGTTGTTGTTTTCGAGGTCATCGCGAATCGCCGACGGAGTCGGCTCCCACCGAGCCATGTGACCTGTTGCAAACAGGGCGACCTGGTGGGAGCCGGCCCTGTCGGCGATTCGGTGGTCCTCAGTGCGCGGCGTCGCCGTTGGGATGGGCGTGCCCGTGCGCGATTTCCTCTTCCGTCGCGTCACGCACGGACTGCACGTCGACGTGGAAGTTGAGCGTCTTGCCCGCCATGGGGTGGTTGAGGTCGATGTCGACGACGCTGGAACCGATCTTCTGCACGACGACCACGCGGCTACCGCCTTCCTTCAACGAAAGCACGGTGCTGTCGCCGGCCTTCAGGCCCTTGCCCTGCTGCGGGAAGTACTTCTTCGGCACGCGCTGGGTCATGCCTTCCTGGCGTGGGCCGTAGCCTTGTTCCGGAGCGATCTCGACATCGAAGGTGTCGCCGACCGACTTGCCTTCGAGACCGGCCTCGAGGCCGGGGATCAGCTGGCCGTGGCCGAGCAGGATCCACAACGGCTCGCCGCCCTCGATCGAGCTTTCGACCTTCTCGCCATCGACGGTGAGGGTGTAATGGAACGAGATGACCTTGCCCTTGCCAGCCTGCATGTTCGTTTCTACCGGAGGAAAACGGGGGATTTTAGCCGTGCCCGGTCGTGGCGTCACGTCGGACCACGGCGGCGGCCGAAGCCGACGCCACGGGCCTCCGGCCCGAGCCAGGTCAGCAGCGCCAGGAGCAAGGCCACGACGGCGATCCAGGTCGACATCGCGAAGGCGAAATCGCCGCCTCGCTGGCTGGCCAGCCAGGTCTGCGCGGTGGCGGTGATCGCCGCGAGCAGGTTGCCCATCTGGTAGGCGAAGCCCGGCAGGGTGCCACGCACGGCATCCGGCGCCAGTTCATTGAGATGGGTGGGCACCACGCCCCACGCACCCTGCACCATCACCTGGATGAGGAAGGCGCCCAGGCCGAGCAGGAGCAACGACCCGCCGTACATCCACAGCGGAACCACCGGGATCGCCAGCAGCGCCGCGATGATGATCGCCTTGCGCCGGCCGATCCGCTCGGAGAGCGAACCGAAGGTCAGGCCACCGGCCAGCGCGCCGAGGTTGAGCAATGCCGTGAGCAGGAACGCGGTGCCCGAGCCGGCGGGGATTCCCAGGGTCTCCTGCACGAAGGTCGGATACATGTCCTGCGATCCGTGGCTGAACATGTTGAACGCCGCCATCAGGAGCATGAGGTAGACGAACAGTTTCCAGTGCCCGCGCATGGAAACGAAGACGCTCTCGCGTGCCTGCGAGCGGCGGCTCTCCCATACCGGCGACTCGGGCACCTTGCGCCGGATGTACAAGACCAGCAGTGCCGGCAACGCGCCGACCACGAAGAGGCCACGCCAGCCGATGTGGTCCACCAGCAACCAGTTGGCGAGCGCCGCGAGGAAGAAGCCACACGGATATCCGCTTTGCAGCAGGCCGGAAACGAAGCCGCGCGATTTGGCCGGGATCGATTCCATCGCCAGCGACGCCCCGATGCCCCACTCGCCTCCCATCGCGATGCCGAAGAGGAAGCGCAGGCCGAGCAGCACGCCCAGCGATGGCGAGAACGCGCAGGCCACCTCCAGCAGCGAAAACAGCACGATGTCGAACATGAGCACCGGCCGTCGCCCGTAGCGGTCGGCCAGGCGGCCGAAGATCAAGGCGCCGATCGGCCGCGCGGCCAGGGTGAGGAACAAGCCATAAGTCACCTCCTGCTTGGGCACGTGGAACTCGTTGGCCACGGCGAGGATGACGAAGGTCAGCAAGAAATAGTCGAAGGCGTCGAGGGTCCAGCCCAGGAAGCTGGCGATCACGGTATGCCGCTGCGTGTGGTCGAGTTCGCGCAGCGCGGCGGGAAGCGGCATGAGAATTTCCTCAACGATCGGGCGGCGCCGAGGCTAGCACAGCGCTAAGATCCGACGTGCGCCTCACGGCGCAATGACGGCATGCCACTACACTGGTGGCCACCACGACAGACGGAGGACTCATGAAGTACTCGCGATCGATCGTTTCACTCGCGTTGCTGGCCGTGCTCGGCATCGGCGCGGCGTCCGCGCAGTCGGAAAACAGCGGAGCACCGGCCTTTTCCGACATCAGCAAGGATGGCAAGGGCATCAAGCGCAGCGACATTCCCAAGGATGTCGAGGCACTCAAGCAACTGCGTGCGCACTTCCCCGAAGCCGATCTCAACCACGACGGCAAGGTCGACAAGGGCGAGTACGACGCCTATGTCAACAAGAGCAACCAGCCGCAGCAACAGCGCTAGTATCCAAGGCCGCGTGCGGTCGTCGTACGCGGCCCTTTCTAAGGATGGACCACCACGCATGATCCCCGACAGCCGGACGAGGCAGCGCATCGCCTCCCGATTCAGCCGCCGCGGCGACCGGATCTACATCCACGGCAAGCTGGCCACCGATCCCGTGTACGCCGCCGCCGCGCAGGCCATCGCCGGCCGGCGCCTGCCCCTGCTCGACATCGGCTGCGGCCTGGGCCTGCTCGGCCATTACCTGCACGCCTGCGATGCGCTCGACGGCTACGTCGGCCTCGATCACGACGCCCGCAAGATCGCCATGGGCCGCGTGGCCGCGGAACGTGCCGGGCTGGGCGGCGAGATCGCCCTGCGAGAGGGCGACGCGGCCACGCCGCAAGCCCTGCGCGGCCACGTCGCCATGCTCGATGTCCTGCATTACCTGCCGGAGGAGCGCCAGGGCGAACTGCTGGCCTTCGCGGTGGACCACCTGGCGGACGACGGCGTGCTGATCCTGCGCAATGTCATCCGCGACGGCTCCTGGCGCTACCGGGCCACGGTCTGGGAAGAGAAATTCATCAAGGCGGTCGGCTGGATCCCGGGCGGCGCGCAATACTTTCCGACCGAGGACGACATCCGCGGGGTGCTCGAACCACGAGGGATACGTGTCGATTTCCGGCCGCTGTTCGGGCGGACGCCGTACAACAGCTACCTGATGACGGCCTCCCGCCAGGCCTGAACCGGCGGGCACCCATTGTGCGCCGCAATAAGGTATACTTGGCGGGTCGTGCTTGCGCTCCGACTCCCTTGCGGACCCCCGGCGTGGAGATTTTCCCGCCCGTTCCCCCACCTCCGGAAGCGCGCACGACACCGGCCAGCCTGCTGTCTTCGTCATGGTTCGCGGCCGCCAAATCCATAACTCGCAGCGCGGTTCCAGGGAACGCTCGGGTCACGCAGGAGTTTCTCCATGTCTTTCGATTCGCTGGGCCTTGCGCCCGCGTTGCTGCGCGCGTTGTCCGAGGCAGGCTATGAAAAGCCGACGCCCATCCAGGCCGCCGCCATCCCCGAAGTCCTCGCCGGCCACGACCTCATGGCCGCCGCGCAGACCGGCACCGGCAAGACCGCCGCGTTCGCCCTGCCCGTGCTACAGCGCCTCGCCCGCGAGGAACGCAACGAAGGCCGCCGTCCGATCCGCGCGCTCATCCTCACGCCCACCCGCGAACTCGCCGCCCAGGTGCAGGAAAACCTGCGCGACTACGGCAAGTACGTGCGTCTCTCCAGCACCGTGATCTTCGGCGGCGTCGGCATGGGCAACCAGTTGCAGGCCCTGCGCCGTGGCGTCGATATCGTCGTCGCCACGCCGGGCCGCCTGCTCGACCACATGCAGCAGCGCTCGGTCGACCTGTCGAAGGTCGACGTACTCGTCCTCGACGAGGCCGATCGCATGCTCGACATGGGCTTCCTGCCGGCGCTCAAGCGCATCCTCGCCGCCGTGCCGCGCCAGCGCCAGACGCTGCTGTTCTCGGCCACGTTCGCGCCCGAGATCAAGGCCCTCGCCCAGCAGTTCATGCGCGAGCCGCGCGAGATCTCGACCACGCCGGCGAACACCGTCGCCAATACCGTGACGCACGTTGTGCATCCGGTGGATGCGGCAGCGAAGCGCGACCTGCTGCTGCACATCCTGTCGCAGGACAGCCGTCGCCAGACGCTGGTCTTCGGCCGTACCAAGCACGGCGCGGACAAGCTCGTCCGTCACCTCGAACAGTCCGGCGTCAAGGCCGCGGCGATCCACGGCAACAAGAGCCAGAACGCGCGCACGCGTGCGCTGTCCGACTTCAAGTCGGGCCGTGTCACCGTCCTGGTCGCGACCGATATCGCCGCTCGCGGCATCGACATCGACCAGCTGCCGGTGGTGATCAACTTCGACCTGCCGATGGTCGCCGAGGACTACGTGCACCGTATCGGCCGTACCGGCCGCGCCGGTGCCGAAGGCCAGGCCATCTCGCTGGTCAGCCACGACGAATCGGGCCTGCTGCGCGACATCGGTCGCCTGCTGAAGACCGACCTCTCGATCAGCAACGTGCCCGGCTACGAGCCGAGCACGCCGCTGCGGCTGGATGCGGGTGCGCCGCGCCCGAAGCAGCAGCAGCGCCAGCCGCGTTCGCAGAGCGGCGGTGGCCAGGGTCGTCCTGGCGGTAGCGGTGGCCAGTCGCGACAGGGCGGCGGCAACGGCGGCGGACGCCCGCCGGCACACCGTCCGCACGGCCACTCGGCCGCGGGTACGGGCGAGAACACCGGCAGCCACAAGCGCCGTCGCCAGCGTCGTGGCCCCGCCACGAACAAGGCCTGATGGCCTAGCCGCATGGGCGATGGTTCGCCCATGCGGCAATCCGGATCATGGGTGCTGGCAGGTTTTCCCACCCAGGTAGTTCCGCATGACCCGATTCCATCGTTACAGCGTCGCCGTGCTGCGCACGGCGTTCGGCGCCCTTTTCACCTTTTCAGGCCTCAACCACATCTTCGCCTTCTGGCAGCCACCGGCACCGCATACCAGTGGCGGCCGCGCGTTCATCGCGGGGCTGGAAGCCAGCGGTTTCGTGGTGCCGCTGATCGGCGTGGTCTTCGTCTACGCCGGCGTAGCCTTGATGGCGGCGCGGCTGGTGCCGCTCGCCCTGCTCCTGCTGGCCGCTCCGGTCGTCGCGATCTTCGGTTACCACTTCGTCACCGAAGGCCGTACGCTGGGCCCGCACGTGCTCGTGCTGGCCGTCTATCTCCTGCTCGCCTGGCAGGAACGCGGTGCATGGCGCGCGTTGTTCACCGCGGAACACGACACGCCCGCGTCCGGTGAATCCTCGCCGCTCAGCCCTGCGTTCTGATCTTCGCCGTGAGGACGTGGTCCTCCCACAGGCCGTCGATCTTGAGGTAACGCTTCGCATAACCCTCCTTCTCGAAGCCGAGGCGTTCGAGAAGGCGTCCACTGCGATCGTTGCGCGGCATGTAGTTCGCCATCACCCGATGGAAATCCAGCGGACCGAAGGCATAGCGGATGCCGGCATCGATGGCCTCGTACATCAGCCCCTTGCCTTCATGCCGCCGTGCGATGCCGTAGCCGAGGTGGCAGGCCTGGAACACGCCGCGCACCACGTTCGCGAAGGTGAAGCTGGCGATCATCTCGCCACCGTCGGGCGACAACACCGCGAAGGGATAGCCACGGTCGGCACGCGCCGCCTCGAGGCCCGCCTCGATCGCCTGGCGGCACCCTTCCAGCGAATAATGCGATGTCGTGCGCAAGGGTTCCCAGGGCGCGAGATGGTCGCGATTCTCCGTGCGATAGCGCTGCAGGAGTTCCGCTTCCTCCACGTCGAGCAGCCGGATCACGGTGCGCGACGTCCGCATCCTTATCGGTTCGCTCATGGGATCAACGCTTTCGCGTGGTGACGCAGGTGATCCTCGATGAAGGTCTGGATGAAGTAGTAACCGTGGTCGTATCCCGGGCGCATGCGCAGGTCGAGCGGCTGTCCGGCCTCTTCACACGCGGCCTCGAAACGCTGTGGCTGCAACTGGTCGAGAAGGAACCCATCGGCCTCGCCCTGGTCCACCAGGATCGTGCCGTCGAAGCGGGCACCTTCCTCCACCAGGCGGGTGGCGTCGTATTTCGCCCAGCGGGAGCGGTCCGCGCCGAGATAGCGGGGAAAGGCTTTCTGGCCCCACGGGACACTGGCGGGAGCGACGATCGGCGCGAAGGCGGACAGCGAGCGGTAGCGACCGGGGTTCCGCAGGGCGACCACCAGCGCGCCATGGCCACCCATGGAATGGCCGAAAATGCCCTGCCGCCCCATGTCCAGCGGAAAACGTCCGGCTACGAGGCGCGGCAGTTCGTCCACCACGTAGCTGTACATGCGGAAGCGCTCGTTCCACGGCGCCTCGGTGGCGTCGAGATAGAACCCGGCGCCCTCGCCGAACTCCCAATCGCCCGTGGCGCCCGCCAGCCCGGTGTCGCGGGGGCTCGTGTCGGGCATCACCAGGGCCAGGCCCAGTTCCGCCGCCATGCGCTGCGCACCGGCCTTGATCGTGAAGGTCTCGGCGGTACAGGTCAGTCCGGCGAGGAACCAGAGCACCGGGACGGGACCGTTTTCCGCGGCAGGCGGCAGGTAGACGGCGAAACGCATGGCTCCCCCGCAAGCGTCCGAAACATGCGAATAAAAGCCCTGAACGCCGCCGAAGCAACGCTGTTCCGACACGGTCTCGATCGCCGTCATGTGCCCGTCCCTTATCGAAGCTGACCGAAGAGTGTAACGCCGTCACGCCCGGCGGCCACGACCCACGGCGAACCACGCATATCGCTGCTACAATACGTTTACTGCCCGGCGCCGAATGTCGCCGCCGCGCCCCCTTTGAGGTCGCCATGTCATCCCCCGATACAAATAACGCTCCGGCCCTGCCCGGTTTCAGCGCGCTCGCGCTCGACGCAAACGTCGTGCGTGCGCTGACCGAGGTCGGCTATGAGACCCCCTCTCCCATCCAGGCCGCCACCATCCCGGCCCTGCTCGAAGGCCGCGACGTCATCGGCCAGGCGCAGACCGGTACCGGCAAGACGGCGGCCTTCGCCCTGCCCGTGCTGTCGCGCATCGACCTGAAGGCCGGCAACAAGCCGCAGGCACTGGTGCTCGCGCCCACGCGCGAACTGGCCATCCAGGTGGCCGAGGCGTTCCAGAAGTACGCCACCTACCTGCCCGGTTTCCAGGTGCTGCCGATCTACGGCGGCCAGAGCTACGGCCCGCAGTTGCAGGGCCTGAAGCGCGGCGCCCAGGTCATCGTCGGCACGCCCGGCCGTGTCATCGACCATCTCGACAAGGGCACGCTGGATCTTTCCGGCCTGCGCTTCATGGTGCTCGACGAGGCCGACGAGATGCTCCGCATGGGCTTCATCGACGACGTCGAGAAGCTGCTCCAGGCCACGCCCGCCAGCCGCCAGGTGGCGCTGTTCTCCGCGACCATGCCGGCACCGATCCGTCGCATCGCGCAGACCTACCTGAAGGAACCGGTCGAGGTCACGATCAAGAACAAGACCACCACCGCGGCGAACATCCGCCAGCGTTACTGGTGGGTCAGCGGCGTGCACAAGCTCGACGCGCTCACGCGCATCCTCGAGGCCGAAAGCTTCGACGCGATGATCGTTTTCGCGCGCACGAAGTCGGCCACCGAAGAACTCGCCAGCAAGTTGCAGGCGCGCGGCTTCGCCGCCGCGGCGATCAACGGCGACATCGCGCAGGCGCAGCGCGAACGCGTCATCGACCAACTGAAGACGGGCAAGCTCGACATCCTGATCGCCACCGACGTCGCCGCGCGCGGCCTCGACGTGGAACGCATCAGCCATGTGCTGAACTACGACATCCCGCACGACACCGAGTCGTACGTGCATCGCATCGGCCGCACCGGCCGCGCGGGCCGCAGCGGCGAGGCGATCCTCTTCGTGACGCCGCGCGAGAAGAACCTGCTCCGCCAGATCGAACGCGCGACGCGCCAGCCGATCGAACAGATGCAGCTGCCCACGATCGAGGCGGTGAACGACACCCGCGTCAACAAGTTCAACCAGCGCATCACCGATACGCTGGCCACGGGCGACCTCGGCCTCTTCCAGCAGTTGGTGGAAAAGTACGAGCAGGAGCACGACGTGCCGGCGATCGAAATCGCCGCCGCGCTGGCGCGCATCGCGCAGGGCGACCAGCCGCTGCTGCTCGAACCGCCGGCCAAGCGTGAATACACCGAGCGGCCGCCGCGCGAATACGAGCGTGAGCGTCCGTCGCGCGATGGCGGCGACTTCAACGACCGTCGTCCGGTGCGCGAGGGCATGCGTCAGCCCCGTCCGCACGTGACCGAGGCCGGCAAGCGCACCTATCGCATCGAGGTCGGCCACGAGCACGGCGTGAAGCCGGGCAACATCGTCGGCGCGATCGCCAACGAAGGCGGTGTCGAAGCCAAGTTCATCGGCCGCGTCAGCATCCGCGACGACTACAGCCTGATCGATCTCCCCGACGGCATGCCGGCTGAGACGTTCAACCACCTGAAGAAGGTCTGGGTCGCCCAGCAACAGCTGAAGATCGCCGAATGGGATGGCAAGGAAGCGCCGCAAAGCGGCGGCGGCGCCTCGCGTCCGCCCCAGCGCAGCGGCTTCCGCCCCTCGGGCGCCCGCCCGGGTGCCAGCGGCGGCGGCAAGCCACCGCGCAAGAAGCGCGATTACTGATCGAAAAGGCCTCGGAAACGAGGCCTTTTTTCTTCCGGTGGGAGCCGACTTTGTCGGCGATCCCGCGAAAGCGGGGCTTTCTTTTGCGGGCTCGGCTTCGCCCTCGCGCTCGTCGTGTGCGTGGCGGGGGAGCTGCCGGGCGCCACCCTCGGCGCGACGGTAGTCGCCGTCCCTTGGGAAGGGATGCCGCTGCGCGGCCGTGTTTGATGGCTGCGCCCCTTCGGGCTCGGACGGGCGGGCGGGGGTTTCCGATTCGCCCTCCTGGCTCAGCGGAAACGGCCGGCCATCCCTGGCCGGCCCCCTGACGGGCCTTGTCCGCCCGCCCGTCCTCGGCTCCTAATGTCGCGCCGAGGGTGGCGCCCGGCAGCTCTCTCGACCCTGGGGTGGGTTGGTGGGAAAAGCGACGCTCGCCGCACCCGGGTGGGAAGCGGCTGGGCCGCGAGTCCACAATCTTTCCGGCGGCGAAGGAGGCCTTGCACTGATCGGGCGAGGCGTGTCACCGCTCGCTAGATGCACGGCCTCATTCGCTCGCCCCAGGGTGGCGCATCGCGGGCCAGCCCGCTTCCCACCCGCGTGAGGGGTTTCACACGAAGGTGGCTTCCGTGGAGGGAGACGGCATCACCCAGGTAAACGGCGTTGCTTTTGTCGCACGCCCCCTCCGTGCCCGGAAGAGCCGTCGGCCGCCACCCTCGGCGCGACTTGTGGAACCGAGGAGCGACGGGCGAAAAGGCCCGTCAGGGGGCCGGCCTGGACGGCCGGCCGTTTCCGCCGAGCCATGGAAGGCGAGTCGGAAACCCCGCCCGGCGCGACGGGCGCGACGGGGCGCCAGCCATAAGACATGGCCGCGCAGCGGCTTCCTTTCCCGAGCGACGGTGTAACCGGAGCGACGAGGGTGGCGGCCGACGGCTCTGCCCCACGCCGCCCGCTGCCGCGGGATCGCCGACAAGGTCGGCTCCCACAAGAGCTTTCACCGAGACTTCTATCAGCGGTCCGCCAGGGCCTTCACCAGGGTGGGTTCTAGGTCGCGAAATCGGCTGGGGTCAGGGGTTGCATGCCGTGGCGGATGCGTGCCTTGTCGCATTGGGGGCTTGGCTCGCCGTTTTCCCATGCCGGTAGCAACTCATGGCATGGCGAGGGCCGCACGGCGTAGACACCGCAGTGCGCGGCCACTCCCACCTCGCCCACGAGCGACTTGCAGCGCGGTTCGTAGGCGTTCGTGCCGTGCATCGCCACGCGATGCGGGTCGAGATGCTCCGTCAGCGTGGCCGGCGTCACGCCGCCGGCCACGTCGGTTTCCAGCCAATGAAAAGCGACGCGGTACGTCGCGCAGCATGCGCCGCAGCGCAGGCAAGGATGAGTCATGGGTCAGATCGAGCCGGAGAACGTGTTGCACTTGCCGATGTCGCCGCTTTCCAGTCCCGTGCGGAACCAATGCACGCGTTGGGCGGACGTGCCGTGGGTGAAGGAATCGGGGACCACCCTGCCCTGCGACTGTTCCTGCAAGGCATCGTCACCGATCGCCGTGGCCGCGTTGATCGCGGATTCGACGTCGCCGGGCTGCAGCCACTGCTGGCGCTGCTGCGAATGGTTGGCCCATACGCCGGCGAAGCAATCCGCCTGCAATTCCTGGCGCACGGACAAACCCGAGGCGCCTTCCAGCCGGGCGCCATGGCGGCGCGCATCGCCCACCTTGTCGAACACCCCGACCAGGTTCTGCACGTGGTGGCCGACCTCATGCGCGATGACATAGGCACGGGCGAAATCCCCCGCCTCGTGGAAGCGCGTCTGCATGTCCTGGAAAAAGCCGAGGTCGAGATAGACGCGGTGGTCGCCCGGGCAATAGAACGGGCCCACCGCGGAGGACGCCGAACCGCACGCGGTACGCACGCCGTTGCGGAACAACACCAGCTTCGGCTGTTCGTACTGCTTGCCGTTGGCGGCGAAGATCTCGCCCCAGGTGTCTTCGGTCTCGCCCAGGATGGCGCGCACGAAATCCACCTGCGGGTCGTTCGCCGCCGCCTGGTGCGGGGCCTGCTGGGTCTGCGGCGTGGATGCCGCCCCTGGTTCGCCCTGGCCGAGCAGGGCCGTGGGGTCCTTGAAGAAGACCAGCCCCAGGATGGCGAGAATGACGATGCCGCCGATGCCCAGCCCCTTGCCGCCGAAAGACGGACCACCACCGCCGCCTTCGCCGGCGTCTTCCACATTGTCGCTTCTACGGCCTTTTTGCCAGAGCATGGCTTCACCCTCCCGTGAACGCGTCGCAAGCGAGACGCGGTCGGCATGATCGCACGGACCGTTGCCGGTAAACTCCGCGGCTGATGTCATCCCCCGGATCGTTTCATGACCAGTCAGCTCCCCGCCGTCGTCACCTTGCTCACCTTGCTCCTGATGTTCGCCACCGTGTGGATGGTAGGCCGCGCGCGTGAACGTTATGGCATCAAGGCTCCGTCGATCTCGGGTGACCCCGCGTTCGAGCGCGCCTGGCGCGTGCAGATGAACACCCTCGAGAACGCGGTGATGTTCATCCCGGCGCTGTGGCTGGCCGCCCAGTACGTGGACCCGCTCTGGGCCGGTATCGCCGGCCTGGTCTGGCTCGCGGGCCGGATCTGGTACGCCCTGGCCTACCTACGCGATCCGTCGCGCCGTGGCCCTGGCTACCTGGTCTCGATGATCGCCTGGGCCGTGCTCATGCTGATGGCCGCCGGCGGGATCGGCATGGCCGTCATGGAAAACAATGCCGCGCCCGTGGAGGATGCGGCGGGGGCCTGACCCGGGATACCGGTGCCAGGCGCTAGTAGTCCTCGTCGTCGCCTGCCACCGCCAGCACGCGCACCCGCTGGATGCGCGCGCCATCCATCGCGGTGACCTCGAACTCGAGCCCGTCGGATTCGAAGCGGTCGCCCGGCGTGGGCAGGCGGCCCAGCCGTTGCAGGACGAAGCCCGCCAGCGTGGAGAAATTGCCGTCGCTCGCGCCGGGCAGGCGATGGCCCAGCAGGTGTTCCACGCGACGCACGTCGAGGCTGGCGTCCAGCAACCAGGCGCCGTCCGGCTCGCTCACCGCCGAGGGATCGCCCTCGCGGTTCTCGTCTGGAAATTCGCCCGCGATCACCTCCAGCACGTCGGCTGGCGTGACCAGGCCCAGGATGCTGCCGTACTCGTCCACCACGAGGGCCACCTGTAGCGGGGCCCGGCGGAATTCGTCGATCAGGCGCAGCACGCTCAGTGATTCCAACACCGTGATCGGCTTGCGCACGACGGTATCGGTATCGAGCCGGCCGTGGTCCGCGAGGCTAGCCAGGAGGTCGCGGGACGAGACCACGCCGACGAGTTCGTCGAGGTCGCCATTGGCCACCAGCATCCAGTGATGCGGCGACTCGCGTGCTTCCCGCAGCAGCGTCGGCATGTCTTCGCCCGGATCGACCCATACGATCTCCGTGCGCGGCGTCATGATCGAACGCACCGGCCGCTGGGAGAGGTCGAGCACGCCCTGCACCATCTCGAGTTCGTCCTTGCCGAACACCGCGGTCTCCGTGATCTCCACGGCGCCGTCGCCCTTGCCACCCTTGCTGGATTCGCCTTCCTCGTCGGGCGCCCCGCCGAGCAGGCGCAGCACGGCCTTCGCCGTGCGGTCGCGCATGATCCGGCCACCGACCAGCAGCGAACGCCGGCGGTTGCGCCGCATCGTCTGGTTGAACACCTCGATCATGATCGAGAAACCGATCGCGGCGTACAGGTAGCCCTTGGGAATGTGGAAACCGAAGCCTTCCGCGATGAGGCTGAAACCGATCATCAGCAGGAACGACAGGCAAAGGATCACGACCGTCGGACGCGCGTTCACGAAGACCGTGAGCGGCTTGCTCGCGGTAATCATCAGGGCCATGGCGACCACCACGCCGATCATCATGATGGAGAGGTGATCCACCATGCCCACGGCGGTGATCACCGAGTCGAGCGAGAACACCGCGTCGAGGACGACGATCTGCGCCACGACCAGCCAGAAACTGGCGCGGCGGCCATTGCGGCCCTCGTCGTGCTCCGAGGCCTCCAGGCGCTCGTGCAGTTCGAGCGTGGCCTTGAACAACAGGAAGGCGCCGCCGATCAGCAGGATGAGGTCGCGCCATGAAAGGCCGAAGCCGTTCCACTGGAACAGGGGCCGGGTGAGCGTCACCAGCCAGGACATGGCGGCGAGCAGGCACAGGCGCATCACCAGCGCCAGGCCCAGGCCGAGCAAGCGGGCGTGGTCGCGTTGGCGGGCGTGGAGCTTGTCGGCGAGGATGGCGACAAACACCAGGTTGTCGATGCCGAGCACGATCTCCAGCACGATCAACGTGAGGAGTCCCGCCCAGGCCGAAGGGTCGGCTAGCCAGTCGAATGCAAACATGGGTCGGCGCGTCGGGGCGCCCGTCTTCCTCCTTCAGGGACGGTCAACTATACAGGGGCGAGGTGACGGACTGTGCCGGAAGCGTCGTTGCGAGCCCGCAGGCCGTCGGCTAGGGTGCCTCATGGCTCACGATTACATCCCCCTGTCCTCCGCCGCGTCCGTCGGGTCGCCGCCACGCACGCCCGGCGTCGTCGAGACGATCCTCTGCATCGCCGCCTATTTCGGCCTCCAGATCGGCTTCGGCGGCCTGTTCGGCGGCATCTCCATGCAACTGGCCCGGTATTTCCCGGATCGGGTGCCCGAGGCGCCGGACCGCCTGATCGTCGTGGTGATCCTCACCCTGGCCTGCTCGGCGGGGCTGATCTTCTGGCTGCTGCTTCGCCGCTGGGGTCGCTACGCCACGGACGCCGGACCGGCCGGCCTTGGCTTCACGCCGCCGGACGGACGCTTCGTCGCCATGGGCACCGCCCTGGGCATCGCGGCGCCGATCCTCGGTGGCCTGCTGACCCAGTTCCTTGCCGGCGACCGCGAGGTGACCCAGGCGGTCAGCGACATCGCCGACAAGGCCCACGTGGGGATGCGCGTGGCCCTGCTCCCGGTGGCTGTGCTGGCGGGACCGGCCGTGGAGGAACTGCTGTTTCGCGGCGCCCTGTTGTCGATCCTGCGCACCCGCCTGGGTGACGGTTGGGCGATCCTCCTGTCGGCCCTGGTTTTCGGCATGGTCCACCTGCCCGACCTCGACTGGCTCTGGTACGCGGTGCCCAACCTGGTCCTGGTCGGCCTGTTCTGCGCCTGGCTCCGCGTGCGCAGCGGTTCGCTATGGCCGGCGTTCATCGCGCATGCCGCCAACAACGCGCTGGCGACGATCGCCTGGTTCTCCGCGACCTAGAGTCGTTCCAGCGAGGCCACGTGGCGTTCCAGCCGTGGGCTGGCGTAGCACTGCGAGCCGACGGGAATCAGGCCCACCTCGCGGAAGGCCTCGCGGTACCAGCGCGCGGGCCGGCCGAAGAACCCTTCGCGATCGCCACCGGGATCGTCCTCGCGCGTATAGGCCTCGAGGAAAGCCAACCCCTCCACCATCTCGCCGATGCCGACGAGGCCCGCGCGGATCTCCGCGGGCTTGAGGTAATGCAGCACGTCGGTGCAGACGATCAGGTCGAATCGGGTGTCGAAGCGCAACTCGGCCAGCTGGCCGAAGCGGGCATACCCGATCTGGCGCGAGCGGCCGTAGCGGGCCACGGCGTACTCGCTGGCTTCCAGCCCGCGATACTCGATGCCCGGCCGCAACCGGCGCAGTGCGGCACGCCAGGGCGCTTCGCCACAACCGATGTCGAGCACGTTGCGCACAGGGCGGCCCAGGTAGAACTCGGCCTGGCCCAGCACCATCGCCACCTTGCGCCGGAGCTCGGCGGGCGAGCGCACGGCATGGCCCGCGCTGCGATACCACTTGTCGTAATAGGCCTGGTCGTAGGTCTTGGGCATGGCACGGCCATCCAAAACATCCATGTTAGCCGGGCGTACACTTCCGGCATACATGCCACCCCGCAGCATCGCCGGGTATCGATCCAGGAGGACCCCATGCCCCGTATCCTGCTCCGCATCACCGGCGACCGTGACATCTTCGACGACGTGGCCAATGCGATCCATGGTATCGACCGCGTGGAGCGCGTCGAGGAAATCGATGACTTCATGAGCGATTTCCGCGACGACTCCAGTTCGCAGAACCTCTCCGACGACATGAGTTCACGTACGTACACGCTCGAGGTCGAGGTACCCAACGACAAGGTGGGCGAACATGTGCGCCAGGTCGCCGAGGAAGCCGCCGGCTCGCGCGAGGCCGCCATCGAGTTCATCGGGCCGGACGAGAACGAGATCTAGCGGATCGCAAGATCCCACGCTCAGGCGGGAGTAAACCTTCCGCCAGCCACTCCGTTTAAGGTGGACCACCCGCCGGACACGGACATGCCATGCGATCTCTTGCCGTCGCCTTCCTGCTCGCCCTCGCCGCGCTGCCGGCAGCCGCGCGTGACGACGCCGTGTCGAACGAGGATATCGCATGGCTCGACAGGGTCACCTTCGGCGCGGATTCGGCCACGCTGGCGCGCTTCCGCGAACTCGGCAAGCGGCGTTTCCTCGATGAACAGCTGCACCCGAAACAGGATGCGCTGCCTGCCGACGTGCACGCGCAGATCGACGGCTTCGATGCGATGAAGACGCCTTCCGCGGCCTTGCTCGCCCAGGTGCGCGACCAGTACCGCCAGATCAACGACATGCCCGACGGCGACGCGAAACAGGAGGCCCGCAAGGCCTTGCAGAAGCAGGGCAACGGCTATGCACAGGAAGCGCAGGCGAGCGAACTGCTACATGCGATCTACGACGAGAACCAGCTGCGCGAGCAACTCGTGTGGTTCTGGTTGAATCATTTCAGCGTCTTCCAGGACAAGGGGCGGGTACGCTGGCTGGTGGCCGACTACGCACGGAACACGATCCGGCCCCATGCGCTGGGCAAGTTTCGCGACCTCGTCCTGGCCACGCTGAAAAGCCCGGCGATGCTGGAGTATCTCGATAATGCGCAGAACGCGCGCGACAAGATCAACGAGAACTATGCACGCGAGTTGATGGAGCTGCATACGCTCGGCGTCGATGGGGGTTACACGCAGGCGGACGTGCAGAACCTCGCCCGCGTACTCACGGGCGTGGGCGTCGACTTCGACGGACAACCGCGCAAGATCCGTCCCGCCCTGCAACCGTATTACCTTCACGAAGGCGCCTTCGAGTTCAATCCGAACCGCCACGACTTCGGCGACAAGCAACTGCTCGGGACGACCCTGCATGGCGGCGGTTTCGACGAGGTGGAAAAAGCCGTCGACCTCATCGTGAATCAGCCCGCCTGCGCCACCTTCGTCTCCACCCGGCTCGCGAAGTACTTCGTCGCCGACGATCCGCCACCGGAACTGGTAAAGGCGATGGCCAGGACGTTCCGGCGAAGCGACGGGGACATCGCCGCCGTCGTGAAGACGATGCTGGAATCGAAGGCCTTCACCGCGTCGCTGGGCAAGCGGTACAAGGACCCGACCCAGTTCCTCGTCTCGGCGATGCGGCTCGCCTACGACGGCAAGCCGGTGCCGAACCCTCGCCCGCTGGTGAACTGGATCGGCCAACTCGGCCAGGCACCATTCGGCCGGATCACGCCGGATGGATGGCCCATCGCGGATTCGGAATGGTCGAGTTCCGGGCAGGTGGCGAAGCGCTTCGAGATCGCGCGCGCCATCGGCAGCGGGGCGAACCACCTGTTCGACCTGGACGAGGAAGGCAAGCGTACGCGCGGCGGATTCCCGCAACTGACCACGCCGACGTATTACGCGACGATCGAACCCACGCTGGGCCCGAAGACGCGCGATGCGCTGGCGCAAGCCACGTCGCAGCAGGAATGGAACACCTTCCTGCTCGCGTCCCCCGAGTTCAACTACCGCTGAGGCCCGCCATGGATCGCCGTCAGTTCCTTCTCGCCCTCGCCGCCGGCGTCCCCGCGCTCACCCTGGGTGGCAAGGTGTTCGCCACGCCGCCCTCCTCGCCGCGTTTCCTGCTGGTGTTCCTGCGTGGAGGCTACGATTCGAACAACCTGCTGGTGCCGTATTCGAGCGACTTCTACCACGAGGCGCGCCCGACCATCGCGCTGGCACGGCCCACGCCGGGCGATCCCCTCGCCGTGCGCGCCCTCGATGCGGACTGGGGCCTGGCACCGGTACTGAACGATTCGATGGGCCCCCTGTGGGACAGGCGCCAACTCGCCTTCATTCCCTTCGCCGGTACGGACGACCTTTCGCGCAGCCACTTCGAGACCCAGGACGATATCGAAGCGGGCGAGGCTTCCGACGCACGCAGCTATGGCTCCGGGTTCATGGGCCGGCTTTCGACCGTGCTGCGGGGCGTTCCGCCGATCGCGTTCACCGATGCGTTGCCGCTGACGTTCCGTGGTGCGGGCGACGTTCCCAACATCTCCCTGAAGGGTGGTGGCAAGGCGGTGTTCGACGACCGCCAGGCGAAGATCCTGGCCGGGATGTACCAGGGCACCCCCTTGCAGTCCGCCGCCACCGACGGCCTCGAACTGCGCCAGCAAGTGGCCCAGGACCTGCAAGTGGAAATGATCGCCGCCAGCCGGGGCGCGGTGAACGCGCGTGGCTTCGCGCAGCAGGGTCAGCGCATGGCCACGCTGATGCGCGATCGCTTCCGCCTGGGTTTCGTCGACGTGGGTGGCTGGGACACGCACGTCAACCAGGGTGGCGCGACCGGCCAGCTGGCGAACAACCTGGACAATCTCGGCAAGGGCCTGGCCGCCTTTGCCGATGGCCTTGGCGAAGCGGAATGGAACGACACCGTGGTGGTCGTGGTATCGGAATTCGGGCGCACCTTCCGCGAGAACGGCAACAAGGGCACCGACCACGGTCACGGCACCGCGTACTGGGTGCTGGGCGGAAAGGTCGCCGGTGGCCGCATCGCCGGAAGGCAGGTGGCGGTGAATGCGGCGAACCTCCTGCAGAACCGCGACTATCCGGTACTCAACAATTACCGCGACGTGCTCGCGGGGCTGATGCGGCGGATGTATGGCTTGTCCGATGCCGACCTGGCGAAGGTCTTTCCCCGCGCCAACGCGCGCGACCTGCGACTGGTCTAGGGCTGCCAGACCTGCCCTTCCGGATGCGAGAGCTGCCGGTCGAGGTAGTACGCGGCACTGATGAAGGCCAGGTGGGTGAGCGCCTGCGGGAAGTTGCCCAGCGGCTCGCCGAGCAGGCTGAGCTCTTCGGAAAAAAGGCCGAGATGGTTCGCATAGAGGACGCCACGCGCCATCACTTCACGCGCTTCGTGCAGGCGTCCCGCACGCGCCAGGCATTCCACGTACCAGAACGTGCAGGTGGTGAACGCGCCCTCGCCTCCTTCCAATCCGTCCGCATTACGATAGCGGAAGACCAGTCCGTCATCGGTGAGCCGTTCGCCGATCGCGTCCAGCGTCTTCAACCACACCGGATCGGTCGCCGAGACGAAACGGACCAGCGGCATCATCAACAGCGAGGCGTCCAGGTCCTCGCCGCCGCGGGCCTGCACGAAATAACCGTGTTCCGGATGACGGAAATTCGCCCATATATCGTCGGCGATGCGGTCGCGTTCAGCCGCCCATTCCATCACCGGGCCGGGCAACGAACGCTTGCCGGCAAGGCGCACCGCACGGTCCAGGGCTACCCAGCACATCAGGCGGGAATGCAGGAAATGGCGCGGCTCGTCGCGAATCTCCCAGATACCCTCGTCGGCGTCACACCAGTGTTCGCGCACGTGATCGACCAGGCGCCGCACGTGCGCCCAGCCCGCGTGGCTGATCGCGGAGCCATACTTGTTGGACAGGTAGATGCTGTCCATCAATTCGCCGAAGATGTCCAGCTGGGTCTGCGTGCGCGCGCCATTGCCGATCCGCACGGGACGCGAGCCGGCGTAACCGGCGAGATGGTCGAGCGTTCCCTCGTCCATCGCCTCCTCGCCGTCGAGCGCGTACATGACGCGCAGGGCGGCGCCCTCCTCCAGCGCCATGATCCGGTCCTCGGTCCATCGGCGGAACCGTTCCGCCTCGTCCACATAGCCCAGGCGCATGAAGGCGTAGACCGTGAACGAGGCATCGCGTATCCAGGTGGCGCGGTAGTCCCAGTTACGCTCGGACCCCGTGGCTTCGGGCAGGCCGAACGTGGCCGCCGCGGCGATCGAACCGTGTGCGTGCGACGTAAGCAGCTTCAACACAAGCGCGGAGCGATCCACCCTTTCGCGCCAACGCCCCCGGTAGTTCGACCGGCGTGTCCAGCGTCGCCACGCATCGGCCGTGGCTTCGAGGGCCGCGAGGCATTCCGCGGCATCGAGCGGATCGCATGACTCGTCGCACAGCACGAACCAGGCTTCACCGCCCCGTTCCAGTTCGAACTCCGCACCCGCCTCGCCGTCACCGGGCAGCAGTGGCACGTTCGCACCCAGGCGCAGCGAACGGGTGCCATCGTGGAAGACCACGGTATCGCCATGCATCGCGACGTCCGGCACGCGTTTCGCATAGTCCAGGCGCGGCCGGCAGCATGCGCGGATGCGCATCCGGCCGCGCGATACGCGGACGCGGCGGACCACGCAGCGAGGAAGACGCACCCCGGTCTCCGGATGGGGCATGAAGTCGGTCAGTTCGACGCTGCCGTGCGTGGACATCCAGCGCGTGCTCAGCACGTTGGTCTCGGGAATATAGAGCTGCAGGCGGTGCGCGCCATCGAGCTCCGGCGTCACCGAGAATTCGCCGCCCTTCTCCGGGTCGAGCAGCGCCGCGAAGATCGTCGGGCTGTCCAGGTGCGGCCAGCACATGAAGTCGATGCTGCCATCGATGGCGACCAGCGCCGTGGTGTCCAGGTTGCCGATGACGCCGTGTTCACCGATGGTCCGCCCTGGCCTGGGGTTCGCGCGATTTGGCACAACGATCTCCATGAGCCGTCCCTGGCTGGAGGAATGCCACAGCGGATGTGAAGCGGGCCTCTAAGCCCCCCCTAGAACTCCAGGCGATAGGCCACCTTCACCAGTCCCTCGTTCACGTCCTTGAGGCTGAAGCCACGACGGAACTGGGAATCGACATCGTCGTTGGTGTCGTCCATGTATCCGCCGCGGTTGTACACGATGTACAGGTTCGACAAGGGCGCGATCTCGTAACGATAACGAATCTGGAAACCGAGGTTGGCGACGCCCAGATCGTCCACCGGTTCGTCGCTGGGCACCGCGCCGCCCGTGGGCGTGATCTCCAGGCGCTGGCGCAGTTTCGCGCCGACCGCCAGGGTCTGCAGCTTGACGCGCAATTCCTGCTTGTTGCCCAGGTTCCAGTTCACCCCGCTGTCGATGCCGACGGTACGCCCATCGAACGCGCCGACCAGGTTGTCGTGCTGCCAGATGAGCCAGTTGGGGTCCCACTCGTAACTGGCGCCGGCGAACACGCTGAAGGCGTCGGTGATGAAGTACGTGGGCGTGAACTTGAAGTAATAGCCCAGGCGGTGGTAACCGGTGAGCTGGTTGCCATTGATGAAGCCTTCCGCTTCCCATGCCCAGCGGCCGATGCGTGGCCGCTCGCGTTCATAGGTGAGCTTGGCCGTGGGCGGCGTATGCAACGCGTTGCCGCCGCGGGTGAGCAGGTCGTCGTAGGCGGATGTGAACGCGTCCAGCCGCCACACTTCCTCGCCGCCGTCGCGGCGCTGGCTGTCACGCAGGATGCGGAAGCGGCGATGCACGACGCGCCCCTCGGTGTTGTCGAGCGCCGAGATGCGGTAATGCCACATGTGCGAGGTGTATGCCGAGTCCTCCGGCAAGCCGGTGACGCGCTGGCGCACCTCCCAGTGCAGGTATTCCATATCGTTGCGCGGCAGGTAACCGAAGTCGTCGATGTCCAGGCGGCGGCCGAAGTACATGCCCAGCCATTGCTGGCTCCAGACATCGTTCATTTCCCAGAACGCGATGCTGGTCGCACCGAGGCCGGAGCTGTCCGCGCGCGGCTGGTCGATCTTGCTGCCGACCACGTTGCTGGTGATGGAAAAGGCCGCGTTCGGTTGCCAGCGATGGTCGAAGCCCAGCACGTTCGCGTCGCGGTCGAGGTAGGGATGGTTCACCCGCGTGGCGAGCATGCCGAAGGTTTGCGTGCCCACGTTCTGGCTGAGCCGGAATGCACCGAACGTGCGCCCGGCATCGCCCTTTTCCTGCGCGGTGAGGATGCCGTAACTGGTCGAACCGACGCTGCCGTTCACCTTCACCGCGGCCGAGATGTCGGCCGCGCCGTGGCCATCGTCCGAGGCGCCACCGACACGCCGCGTATAGACCAGCTGCGAATCGTCGTCGAGCAGGCTGAAATCGAAGATGCCCTGGTTCTCAGTGAAGAAGGGGCGCTTGTCGGTGAAGAAGGTTTCCTCTGGCGAGAAGTTCACGACGAGGTCGTCGCTCTCCACCTGGCCAAAATCGGGATTGATCGTCGCCGTGAGCTGGGTCTGCCCGTTCGGCTTCCAGATGATGTCGGCACCCTGCTCGAAGGACGTTCCGCCATGCGCACGGTCCACCTTGCCCACCACGTAGGGCGTGACGGCGAACAGCGCCTGGGAATACGCCGGCAGTTCCACGCGCTGGAAGTTGGACAGGAAGCGGCCGTTATCGAAGCTTACCGCCGGCCATGCCATGCGCTCGCCGGTGCTGCCGATCACGCGGTCGATGTACAGGCCGATGGTGCGTGTATCCCCGTTGGCCTTGCGCATCGGCGCTATGTACCAGGGAATCAGCACTTCCACCGAGTAGCCTTCCGCGTCCTCGCTGACCGCGTGGTCCCAGCGCCCGTCCCAGTCGTAGCTGAAGTCGGATTCGTTGGTGATCACCTCGTCCGCGACACCGCCTTGCGACTTCACCTCGAAGTCATAGCCGACGCGGCCATCGGCATCGAAGTCGACCATCACGTTGATGCGGTCGACCAGGGCGTTCTCGTCGCGCCGGGCCTGCTGGCGCGAGCGGGGGATGTCGGCCGACTGGGTCACGCGGATCGCCACGGCCAGGCCTTTCGGTGTCGACAGCACCCAGGCCTCCGTGGGCTGGCTGCCAGGCTTGCCTGTCTTGGGCTGGGTGTCGCGGAAATCGACGATGTGTTTCGCACCCGCCCATTCGGCGGGATCGATGTGGCCATCGATCGTCACCTCCGCATGCACGGCGGCGCTGGCGACACAAAGGAGGGTGAACAGGGCAAGGCGATGGCGCATGGACGATCCGGGTCGTGGAAACTTACGGAAAGGATGCCTCCGGCGTCGCAAAGGTTTGCCATGACCCTTGGCCCATGCGCTCAGCCCGTCTCCCTGATGAGGTCGACCAGGGCGCGCAGGGCCGCTGGCACGTGGCGTCTTCCGGGGTAGTAGAGGCAAAGGCGGTCGAAGGGTGGCGTCCAGTCCTCCAGCACTCGTTCGAGGCGGCCCGCGGCGAGATCGTCCACCACGTTGAACTCGGCGAGATAGGCCAGGCCGAGGCCGGCCCGTGCCGCTTCGAGCATCAGCTGCGGCTCGTCGAGGGTCAGCGTTCCGCCAACGTCCACCGTCGATGCTTCACCGTGCCGCTCGAACTCCCAGTGATAGATGTGGCCGGCGGGCATGCGCGCGCGAATGCCGGCATGCCGGGCAAGATCCGCCGGGATCACCGGCCGGCCATGCCGCGCGAAGTAATCCGGCGACCCCACGACAGCGAAACGCACCGGGGGCCCCAGCGGCACGGCGATCATGTCGCCAGGCACCGTGTCCATGGTGCGGAATCCGGCATCGAAGCCTTCGCGCACGATATCGATCAGGCGATCCTCGGTGACGAGGTCCAGGCGCACTTCCGGATATCGCCGAAGGTAGGGAATCAGGTACGGGCCCATGACGCGGCGAGCCGCGCCGACCGATGTATTGATGCGCAAGCTGCCGGTCGGGGTTTCACCGTGGTCGCTGATCCGTTCGATCGCGCCACGAATATCGGCGAGGGCCGGGCCCACCTCGGCCACGAACCGCTCCCCTGCCTCCGTGAGCCGGACGCTACGCGTGGTCCGGTGGAAGAGCCGCGTGCCCAGTCGGGATTCCAGCGAGGCGACGGATTGGCTGAGGGCCGACGTGGACATCTCCAGCGACGCGGCGGCGGCGCGGAAGCTTCCCTGCCGGGCCACGGCGAGCACGGCTTCGAGTTCGGTGAGTCCTGGGCGCATTATCCGTCTCTGCTTAATAAGTTATTTCGTTTTATCCGTCTTATCAGATTAATGCAGCGACCGCACCCTTGGAAGGCGCCGCCCACGTCGGAGCGGCTTTCCGAGGATTTCCCCATGCATGCGATCGATCACGTCTATATCGACGGCGCCTTCGTCACCCCGCACGGCGACGAGCGCTTCGAACTTTTCAACCCCGCCACCGAGGAAGTCATCGGCACGGTCCGGCTGGCCGATGCCGAGGATGCCCGCCGCGCGATCGCGGCGGCGAAGCGCGCCTTTTCCACGTTCTCCAGGACCACGGTCGACGAACGCATCGCCCTGCTCCAGCGCATGCACGACGCGATCGTCGCCCGCGAGGACGAACTCTTCGCCGCGATTCGCGAGGAATACGGTGCGCCGGTATCGCGTGGCAGCTGGATGACCGGGCACGCCTCCAGCGTGTTCCTCGATGCCATCGCCACGTTGCGCGACTTCGATTTCGAGCGTCGCATGGGGTCGTCCACGGTGATGATGCAACCCGTGGGAGTCGCCGGCCTCATTACGCCATGGAACAGCAATGCCGGCTTTATCTGCGGAAAGCTCGCCGCCGCGATCGCCGCGGGATGCACGGCGGTGATCAAGCCGAGCGAGATGAGCGCGCTGCAGACACGTATCGTCACCGAGGCCTTGCACGAGGCCGGAGCCCCCGCCGGCGTGTTCAACATCGTGACCGGCCGGGGCGACGTCGTGGGCGCGGAGATCGTGGGCAGCCCCGATGTCTCGAAGATCTCCTTCACCGGATCGACGGCGGTGGGCAAGGGCATCGTTCGCGCGGGCGCCGAGACGTTGAAGCGCGTCACGCTCGAACTCGGCGGCAAGTCACCCAGCGTGGTTCTCGACGACGCCGACTTCGCGCAGGTGGTGCCACTGACGATCATGGCGGGCTTCAACAACAGCGGGCAGGCCTGCATCGCGGGCTCGCGCATCCTCGTGCCGCGTTCGCGACTGGCCGAGTTCGAAGCCGTGGCGAAGGACGCCGTCGATGCCGTCGTCTCCGGCGATCCCAACGATCCCGCCACCACGGTGGGCCCGATGGTCAGCGCGAAGCAATGGCAACGTGTGCAGGGTTATATCCGCAAGGGTGTCGAGGAAGGCGCTCGGCTGCTCGCCGGCGGCGAAGGCCGGCCGGCCGGTTACGCGCGCGGATGGCTCGTTCGCCCCACGTTGTTCACCGACATACGCAACGACATGGCCATCGCCCGCGAGGAAATCTTCGGGCCGGTGCTTTCGATCATCGCGTACGACGACGAGGAAGATGCGATCGCGATCGCCAACGACACGCCGTACGGGTTGCAAGCCTACGTCTTCTCCAGCGACACCAGCCGTGCACGCCGCGTCGCCTCCCGCATCGATGCGGGTCGTGTCATGGTGAACACGCTGGCCCACGACCCGAAGGCGCCGTTCGGCGGTTTCAAGCAGTCGGGACTGGGACGCGAGTACGGCCGCTTCGGACTCGAGGCCTACCTGGAACCGAAGGCCATCCTGGGTCTCTAGCCATGGCGGGAGCGAGCCGGGCTCTGCTAACGTCGCCTGGCCAACCACACCTTGGGGATCCCATGCTCGCTCGTACCTGCCTCGTGCTCGCGCTCGCCCTCGCCCTGCCCGCCGTGGCGGAAGAAGCCAAGAAGACGCCCACGCCCAAGGAGCTGCTGGCGAAGTCGACACCGGCGGAATGGCGCACGCCCGATCCGCAAAACCTCGTCTACATGGACCTGCCGCAGGGCCGGGTGATCATCGAGCTCGCCCAGGACTGGTCGCCCCTGCACGCGGCGAACATCCGTACGTTGATCCGCGAGCATTACTTCGACGGCACCCAGGTGATCCGCGTCCAGGACAACTTCGTCACGCAGTGGGGCGATCCGGATGGCGACGACAAGAAGAAGGCGAAGAGCCTGGGTACGGCGAAGGAAACCCTGGCCCCGGAGTTCACCCGCAAGGATGGCAAGGCCTATCCCTTCACCAGGCTTCAGGACGGCGACGTCTATGCACCCGAGGTCGGCTTTTCCGATGGCTTCCCTGTCGCCCGCGATGGCAAGGGCGAGGCCTGGATCACCCATTGCTACGGCACGGTCGGCGTCGCGCGCGATACCGGTGCCGAGACCGGCAACGGCAGTTCGCTCTACGCGATCATCGGCCAGGCGCCGCGCAACCTCGACCGCAACCTCGCGGTCGCAGGCAAGGTCATCAAGGGCATGGAGATCCTTTCCGCCTATCCGCGCGGCGGCGAACCGATGGGCTTCTACGACAAGCCGGAGCAACGCGTGACGATCAGGAGCGTACGCCTCGCCGCGGATGTTCCGGAAGCAGAGCGCACGCCGATACAGGTGCTGCGCACGGACAGCAAGACCTTCGCCGCCGTGGTCGAGGCAAAGCGCAACCGTCAGGATGCGTTCTATACGCGACCGGCCGGGAAGATCGACCTGTGCAATATCAACGTGCCGGTGCGCGATCCGTCGAAGAAGGCGCCCTGACGGGCGCATCGCCGACAAGGTCGGCTCCCACCGGGCTAGCTGTTTCCGGCTTGCCCTGGTGCGAGCCGACCCTGTCAGCCCCAGCCTCTGGTGGGAGCCGACCCTGCCAGGCCTAGGCTCCGGTGGGAGCCGACCTTGTCGGCGACGCCCCTGGACTTCTGTGGGAGCCGACTTTGTCGGCGATGCTTTCCTGCGGCGCTACCGCGAAGTCGGCCCCTCATCACCCACCGGACCCGGCGCCTCCGGCTGTGCAACCACCGCCTCTCGCAAGGCCCGCAATTTCGCCTTGAGCTTCGCTTCGTTCTCAAGCCCCACGCGCATCATGAACTTTTGCCCGACCGACAATTGCTCCAGCGCGGGGTTCGCATACACATACCCCTCCTTCGCGGGAATCAGCTGCTGGTTCCCCTTCGGTTCGGGCGCGGCGAGCAAATGGTCGATGACCTCGACCAGGCGGTCGTTGAAGTACCCGTTGGTCCCGAGGTCGCGGTAGGCCTGCTGGAACAACGGATAGTTACGCTTGTACCAGGCCGCCGCCGCGTTCGGATCGATCCGGTCCGCGACGTACATATAGGTGGCATAGCGTTCGGCATTCTTCTTCGAGGCGACGAAATTGCCGTCGTCCGACACGACCTGGAAGCGTCCCGTGGGCGTGCGCAGGGGCACGACATTCATGCCGACACTCTGCTTCGGCAAGGCGTCGATCGTGGCCACCATCCGCGAGACGATGGCATCGGTGCGCAACAACGACTTGAGTGCACCATCGCTGGCCAGCGCCAGCAGGCCGGCGAGGATCTCGTCATCGCTCTGGTCCAGCGGCGGCAGCGATGCCGTGGACGCCTGCGCCGGACCGCCGATGGGATGCTGCGGCAAGGTCGCATCGTGCACGGCTGTCGATGATGCCGACGACGATCCGGCAACGGCGAACGGTGGAGCGGATGCGGCTTCCCGCGCCTGCTTTTCGCGATAGACGAACACGCCGACGACCACGGCGATGGCCACGACCAGCAACGCCGCGACCCATTTCGAACCCGATGACTGTCTGCTCAACCTGCTGCTCCCACAAAAAACCAAGCCCCCATGGGACTACGAACCGCGCGTCGAGTTCAAATCCGACGGACGGAGTCGCGTCGCGGCGATCCGGTGGAAGCCGACCCTGTCGGCGATCGGGTGCTAGCCGCGACCTGAATCGCCGACAGGGTCGGCTCCCACCAAAGCGGGGTGGGCTCCGCCGGAGCGGAGCGGCTGTGGCTTGCGGGGTTACATGTTGCGGCGGTACTCGCCGCCCACGTCGTACAGCGCGTGGCTGATCTGGCCGAGGGAATTGTTCTTCACCGCTTCCATCAATTGCTCGAACACGTTGCGGCGTTCGCGGGCGGTCTTCTGCAAGACCTTGAGGCTCTCCGGCGCGAGCCGGTTGCGGGCCTTGCCATAAAGCAACACATTGTCGATCTGCTGGCCTTTTTCTTCTTCCGTGGAGCGGATCAGTTCGATCTCGGTGGCGATCTCGCCGCCGTGGTCCTTGGGCAGGAAGGTATTGACGCCGATGAGCGGGAGCGAGCCATCGTGCTTCTTGTGCTCGTAGTACATCGACTCTTCCTGGATCTTTCCGCGCTGGTACATCGTGTCCATCGCGCCGAGCACGCCGCCACGCTCGCTGATCGCCTCGAACTCCTTGTATACGGCTTCCTCGACCAGGTCGGTCAGCTCGTCCACGACGTAGCTGCCCTGCCACGGGTTCTCGTTGAAGTTGAGTCCCAACTCGCGATTGATGATCAGCTGGATCGCCACGGCGCGACGCACGCTTTCCTCGGTCGGCGTGGTGATGGCCTCGTCATAGGCGTTGGTATGCAGGCTGTTGCAGTTGTCGAAGAGCGCGTACAGGGCCTGCAACGTGGTGCGGATGTCATTGAACTGGATCTCCTGCGCATGCAGCGAGCGGCCGGAGGTCTGGATGTGGTACTTCAGCATCTGGCTGCGCGCGCTGGCACCGTAGCGCTCGCGCATGGCGCGGGCCCAGATGCGGCGGGCGACGCGGCCGATCACGGTGTATTCCGGGTCCATGCCGTTGGAGAAGAAGAACGACAGGTTCGGCGCGAAATCATCGATCTTCATGCCACGCGCAAGGTAATACTCCACGATGGTGAAGCCGTTCGACAGCGTGAAGGCCAGCTGGCTGATCGGGTTGGCACCGGCTTCGGCGATGTGGTACCCCGAGATCGACACCGAATAGAAGTTGCGTACCTTGTGGTCGACGAAATACTGCTGGATGTCGCCCATCATGCGCAGGGCGAACTCCGTGCTGAAGATGCAGGTGTTCTGCGCCTGGTCTTCCTTCAGGATGTCGGCCTGGACGGTCCCGCGCACGGTCGCCAGCGTATACGCCTTGATCCGGGCGTAGGTTTCCGGATCGACCACCTCTTCACCCGACACGCCCAGCAGGCCGAGCCCGAGGCCATCGTTACCCTTCGGCAGGTCGCCGTTGTAACGAGGGCGGTTGCCATCGGGGTACAACTCGGCGATCCGCGCGTTGGCCATCTCCCAGCGCGAGGCGTCCTCGTTGAGGTACTTTTCCACGTTCTGGTCGATCGCGGTATTCATGAACATGGCGAGGATGATCGGCGCCGGTCCGTTGATCGTCATCGACACCGACGTCGAGGGCGCCGACAGGTCGAAGCCCGAATAGAGCTTCTTCATGTCGTCCAGCGTCGCGATGGACACGCCTGAATTACCGATCTTGCCGTAGATATCGGGGCGCGGTGCCGGGTCCTCGCCGTACAGCGTGACCGAGTCGAACGCCGTGGACAGGCGTGCGGCGGCGCCACCCAGCGAGAGGTAATGGAAGCGGCGGTTGGTGCGTTCCGGCGTGCCCTCGCCAGCGAACATGCGGGTGGGATCCTCCCCCGCGCGGCGGTACGGGAAGACGCCACCCGTGTACGGATAATGCCCGGGCAGGTTCTCGCGCATGAGGAAGGACAGGAGGTCGCCCCAATCCTTCGTCTTCGGCGGCGACACTTTCGGAATCTTCTGGTGGCTCAGGGATTCACGGTAGTTCTCGACGCGGATGACCTTGTCGCGCACCTGGTATTCGTTGAATTCTGCGGTGACCGATTCGAACCGCGACGGCCACTCGCGAAGCAGGTTGATGGCCTCGCTGGAGAGTTCACGCACCGCCTCGTTGTAGCGCTGGCGCAGCGTAGCCAGCGACCGGTCGCCGTCGACGACGAGCAGGTCGTGGTCGTAGAGGTCGAAGGCACGCGGCAAGGCATCGTCGCCGATGTCCTTGAGCGACTCGTAATAGTGCTGCGCCTTGCTTGCCGCTTCGGCCTGCCTGGCGATCGTCGCGTTGACGCCGCGACCCTGCTCGGCGATCTCGGCCAGGTACCGGACGCGGTTGCCCGGGATCAGCACCGTCGCCCGCGGCTCGCGCAGGCGGGTGTCCAACTCGGGGGTCCATTCGCCGGCCGGCAGCGAGAGCTTCTCGCAAAGCAGGCGGCACAGGTTGGCGAACATCCAGGTGACGCCCGGGTCGTTGAACTGGCTGGCGATCGTCGGATACACCGGCACCTTCTCGTCGGCCAACTGGAACGCGGTACGGTTGCGCTTCCATTGCTTGCGCACGTCACGCAACGCGTCTTCGGCGCCTCGCTTGTCGAATTTGTTGAGCACCACCAGCTCGGCGAAGTCGAGCATGTCGATCTTCTCGAGCTGGCTCGCCGCGCCATATTCGCTGGTCATGACATAGACCGGGAAATCGACGAGATCGACGATCTCCGAATCGCTCTGGCCGATGCCGGCGGTCTCGACGATCACCAGGTCGTACGCCTGGGCCTTGAGGAAGTCGATGCAATCGTGCAGCACGATGGAGGTCGCGGCGTGCTGGCGGCGCGTGGCCATCGACCGCATGTATACGCGCGGGCTGCGCAGCGAGTTCATGCGGATGCGATCGCCCAGCAATGCGCCGCCGCTTCGCCGACGGGTGGGGTCCACGGCAAGCACCGCGATGCGCATCTGCGGGAAGGCATGCAGGAAGCGCAGCAGCAATTCGTCCACCACCGAGGACTTGCCCGCGCCACCGGTGCCGGTGAGGCCGAGCACCGGCGTCTTGCCGGCGGCGAGCTTCCACGCCTTGCGCAGGCGCGCGAGTTCTTCCTCGGCGAACCGGTCTTCCTCGATCGCCGAGAGCATGGCACCGATGGAGATCTCGTCCTCGACGGAGGTGGCCGGCGGTGCCGCTTCCACGCGCCGCTTCACCGCGGCGCGGGTACGCGACATCACGTCCTCGATCATCTCGGTGAGGCCGAGCTTCATGCCGTCGTTCGGATGGTAGATCCGTTCCACGCCATAGGCCTGGAGTTCCTTGATTTCTTCCGGCGTGATCGTGCCGCCGCCTCCGCCGAACACACGGATATGGGCGGCGCCGCGCTCGCGAAGCATGTCGACCATGTACTTGAAGTACTCGACGTGGCCGCCCTGGTACGAGGACAGCGCGATCGCGTCGGCGTCTTCCTGCAGCGCCGCGCGGACCACGTCTTCCACCGAGCGGTTGTGACCAAGGTGGATCACCTCGGCGCCCTGGCTCTGGATGATCCGGCGCATGATGTTGATGGCCGCGTCGTGGCCGTCGAACAGGCTCGCCGCCGTGACGAAACGCAGCGGCGTCGCCTCCGCGTCCGTGCTGCTGGCGGGGATGTGCTTGGGCTGCGAACTCATGGAAACTCCGGGGAAGACCGACAACGGTGGGGAACCCGTCGATTCTACTGCGGAGGCGCCGATGGCCTTTGGTGCGGTGCAGCGCAGGCGCCGCGATGAAATCAGTCCGCCAAGAACGCCAACGAGGCCGCCACCACCGCTTCGTCGTCCACCACGCGGCGATGGCCGAGGCGGTCGGTCTTGAGCAACCTCGCCCCCGGCCAGAGGCTGGCATACAGCTCACCCTCGCCCACCGGCACGTCGCGATCAGACACGTCGTGCACGACCAGCAAGGGCTGGGCCCGCTTCGGTGCGTGGTGGCGGATGTGCAGATCGTCGATACGGACGCCCGTGCGCTCCGCAAGCACATCGTGCAATGCCGGCCTCAGGTGTTCGCCCAGTCGCACGAAACGCGCGAATCGTCGTGTCGCCGCCTGCGGATCGGCGGCGGGCGCGATCAGCACGACACGCTTCGCGGTCCATCCCTGGTCCAACGCCAGCGTGACCGCCGCGCCACCCAGCGAATGGGCGACCACACCCTCGGCATCGCCGTAATGGCGCCCTATCGCGCCTACGGTACGGGCGAAATCGGGCAGCGTGCACAACGTGCCTCCACTATGCCCATGTCCTGGCTGGTCGAAGGCCACGGCAGCCCAACCACGGGCGAGAAGGCGAGCCGCCCAGTTTTCCCAGCGCAAGCCCATGCTCGACCACCCGTGCACCAGCAAGACGTAAGGCTGCGTCGACGGATCGCCCCAGACATACGTGGCGATCGGGATGCCGTCGACCTCCACAGGCTCCCGGCGGGCCGTCATCGCCGCCAGGGCGCTTGCCGCGCGCTCGCGGCTGCTGGGCAGCGGCGTCTGGAAGACCCGCGCCGCATGGACGACGGTCCGCTTGGGAAAAAGGCGGCCGCCAAGCCGATACGCGACACGGATGCCCAGCAGGGTCGCGATGGTGCGGACGCCGAAGCGGCGAGGAGGTTTCATGGGAGAACCGATCAGGAGGGCCGGCTGGATTATCCCGCATCCGGGCTTTTCACGAACCTGAACGCTCGCATCGGGCGGTGGTCAACCCTGGCCCCGGAGCTCGCGTTCTGGCGCACGAATCCGCATCCGCGGACGTCCCGGAGGAGCAAGAAATGACGACCCTGACCCGCACCCTCGCCGCCGTCGCCGCCCTCGGCCTGGCTGTCGGCGCCGCGAGCTTCACGCCCCCCGCCGCCGCAAGGGAATATGTGTCGGTCACCGTGAGCAACCGTCCGCCGCCGCCGCGCTTCGAGCGCGTTCCGCCGCCCCGGGTGGGCTACGTATGGGCGCCCGGCTACTGGAACTGGGCGGGCGGGCGCTATGTCTGGGTAGGCGGCCACTGGTACGCGGGGCGCCCCGGGTACGTCTACCGGCCGCCGGTCTGGCGCCCCTATGGCCACGGCTGGCGGATCGAACGGGAGACATGGTACCGGGATCCGCACTGGCACCGCTGAGGCCGTGCTGCGCCGCACCTACACTGAGCGCCGCAACGGTTTAAACTAGGCAGCTGACACGACATATCGCCCCCGCCTCGCAGGCCGGGGCGATTTTTTTGGACGGTCACAATCATCCACCGGTGGTCCCCACCGCCGGTTTTCACCTAGAGGGCGGTGCTGCTGCCGCTTGACACTGGAGTTAGCGTTCGATGATTTTCGAAACCATCGCCAACACGGGCCACGAAGAAGTCGTCTTCTGCCATAACAAGGACGCGGGCCTGAAGGCCATCATCGCGATCCACAACACCGTGCTTGGCCCGTCCCTGGGCGGCCTGCGCATGTGGCCGTACAAGACCGAGCAGGACGCCGTCAACGACGTGCTCCGCCTGTCGCGTGGCATGACCTACAAGAACGCGGTGGCCGGCCTGAATCTCGGCGGCGGCAAGGCCGTGATCATCGGCGATCCCTCCAAGGACAAGTCCGAGGCGCTGTTCCGCGCCTTCGGTCGTTTCGTCAACTCGCTCAACGGCCGCTACATCACCGCCGAGGACGTGGGCATCGACGTCAACGACATGGAATACGTCTACCGCGAGACCGAATACGTCACCGGCGTGCACCAGGTGCATGGCGGTTCGGGCGATCCCTCGCCGTTCACCGCGTTCGGCACCCTGCAGGGCCTGATGGCCGCGCTGCAGAGCAAGCACGGCAATGAAGACGTCGGCAAGTACAGCTACGCCGTGCAGGGCTGCGGCCATGTGGGCAGCGAGTTCATCAAGCTGCTGCGCGAGCAGGGCGCGAAGGTGTTCGTCACCGATATCAACAAGGACGCGGTGCAGCGTTGTGTCGACGAACTCGGGTGCGAGGCCGTGGGCCTGGACGAGATCTACGACGTCGACGCCGATGTCTACAGCCCGTGCGCCCTTGGCGGCACGATCAACGAGCAGACGATCGACCGCATCAAGGCGAAGATCATCTGCGGCGCGGCCAACAACCAGCTCGCCACCGACGCCATCGGCGACGAAGTCGCACGTCGTGGCATCGTCTACGCCCCGGACTACGCGGTGAACGCGGGTGGCGTGATGAACGTCTCGCTGGAGATCGACGGCTACAACCGCGAGCGCGCCATGCGCATGATGCGCACGATCTACTACAACGTCGGCCGCATCTTCGAGATCTCCGCCCGCGACAACATCCCGACCTACAAGGCCGCGGACCGCATGGCGGAAGAGCGCATCAGCGCCATCGGCAAGATCCGCCTGCCCCACATGGGCAACGGCGCACCGCGCTTCCAGGGCCGCATGCGCGGGCAGTAAGCACTACGCATAATGGGCAACGAAGAAGCCGCCGGCGCGATCCGGCGGCTTCTTTCGTTTCGGGATTACGCCATCTGGACGGGTGCCCTCGCCTACCGGCGGGGCGAGGCCGGGCATACGCTGGATGCGGCGGTTACATTCGAGCCCGCCATCGACAACCCAGGGAGTGGATGCATCATGAACAACGGAAGGCAGAACGGCACGGTCAAATGGTTCAACGACGCGAAGGGATTCGGCTTCATCGCGCCGGAAACGGGTGCCGATGTTTTCGTGCACTACCGATCCATCCAGTCGCCGGGTTTCAAGTCCCTGAAGGAAGGACAGAGGGTGTCGTTCATCGTGGTGCAAGGCCAGAAAGGCTTGCAGGCCGACGACGTACAGCCCCTTTGAAGATGGATCGCGGCACATGAATGGAATGGACGGCCAGGGAGCGACGCCGTGAATGGCAATGCATCGAAAACACGTTCGAACCGGGCCGGCGGGCTGGACCCGACGTTCGGCGACAACGGAATGACCGTCCTTTCCGCCCCCGGATTCGACCTGATGAGGGCATACGGCGTCACCAGCGACACGCGCGACGACACGGTCTATGTCTCGGGCAGTTGCATTCGCACGGGCAAGGATGAGAACAGCGCCTTCGTGATGAAACTGCGTGCCGACGGGTCCGTCGATGCCAGCTTCGGCACCGAGGGCCTGAGCCTGGTAACTCCGGCGATCGGAGCGGAGGCCGTACATGTTTACATGCACCCGACCGGCAATATCCTCGTGCACCTGACGACGTCGCTGAAAGACTCGATCGTCCACGCACTCGCGATGGTGGATCTCCAGGGCGTTCGTGACGAGACGTTCGGGAACGGCGGCCTGGCTGTCCTGGACATGGAATTCCACGCCCTCATCCACGCAACGGTGACCCCATTGGAAGACGGGCGCATCCTGGTCGTGGGCAAACGCCGACACAGGCAGAACGCGAAGATCGAAGGCGTCATCCTTCGATTGCTGGCCAACGGGCAATGGGATATGACGCTGAACGGGGGAGGCATACTCCCTCTGAGCAGCTTCCCCGGCCAGGTGGAAGAAGAGAATGTCCAGTGCGGTCATGCCCAGGGTCACGCTTTCGTCGTGGCAGGCCAATACGCCGGCATGTTGCTCGTTCGCCGCTACTTCGATGACGGAAGTATCGACGGTTCATTCGGCGTCGACGGGAACTTCGCGATACCGATCAACACCGAATCCGGTCACACCGCTGTGGGCTCCCTCGACGACCTCATCCCCGCTGACGAAGGGGCGTTCATCGTCGTCGGCATGAATGCGGTCCCCGAACAGAACCATGAACTTCGCGGATTCCTTGCCGGCGTGGACTCGACGGGTCAACCGAACCGCGCATTCAATGACGGCGAAATTCTCTACACCACGGCGGCCGTGAGCCCTTCGTGGCTGAAGACGGGCGGATTCGACAGCGAGGGGCACCTCATCGCGGTCGGTAACCGTGGCGGCCTGATCTCCGATGGCATCCTGATCGGCCGTTACCTCGCTTCCGGAGCCCTCGATACCTCGTTCGGTGACCTGGATGGCTTCGTGTTCTTCAACGAACCAACCCATACCGAGATCCGTCGTGGGTTCGCGATGCAAGGCGAGCGGGGCATCCTGGTGTCGGGCCAGATCTCGGGACTGGATGGCTCGCGTGCAATGGTGATGCGATTCGTGAATACCTGAAGCGCCACGGCTGGCGTTCAGGGCACCGCGGCGACCAGGTTCGTGGCTGTCACGGCGGCCGACGGCGCGGTCACCATCGCGCCCAGGGTCAAAAGGCAGGTCAGGACGGCGGCGACGAAGAAGGTTTTCAGCATGACGGTCTCGAATTTCATGGTCGTTCTCCAGGACGATGGATGAAGAGGTTTCGAGAGTGGTATCGCAAGGGCCGTGCCAACCGCTGCAACGGGCTGGAAGGCGCATTCCACGGGGCTTCGTGCGGAGCGTCCGCGATACCGGTACGTGTCCGCGGACGGTACGGCGTCCGGACGGCCACCGCGTCCGGACGCACCCGAGGTTGGCAAGGAGCCAGCGGAGCCGGCCTGGTGGGAGCCGACCTTGTCGGCGATCCCGCGGCAGCGGGCCAGACTGAGGCAAGCACTCATCGCCGACAGGGTCGGCTCCCACCCAGGCCGGCTCCTATCAGGGGCGGCTTCCACTCCGGGCGGTTCGCACCGCCCCCATGTTCCGGGCTTCGATCTGCTACACTTTCCACACCCGGGCACTCTTGTAAGGCTTTGCCTACACGGTGCTTTTGGGTTCAGGGGAATGCCGCCGGATGGCGGCGACAACCAGAGCATTCCGATCACCTTCGTCGCCTCGATGGTGGCGCTCGTTTCCGTTTGCCCTCTCGGGCGCGGGCCTGCGCGACCCCGGGGATGAAATGGACTTACCGAGCTATGAGCGCGATCCCAGCTGAAACCTTTACCTCCGACGACGTCCTCGCTCGCCTCCGCTCGGTCCTGCACGAGACCTTCGAGATCGACCCGAGCAAGGTGACTCCGGAAGCCAATCTCTTCACCGATCTCGAACTGGACAGCATCGACGCGATCGATCTGGCGATCCAGGTCCAGGACATGACCGGCACCCGGATCAAGCCCGAGGACTTCAAGAGCGTGCGTACGGTCGGCGACGTCGTCGCCACCGTGCAGTCACTGCTCACCCGCTGAGCGGACCGATGGCGGGCAGGCCCGGACCGCGCGATGCCGCGGCGCGCTCCTTCGCGCCCTGCGCCGTCGTACCGATCTACAACCACGGCCGAACCATCGCCGCCACGGCGAACGCCCTGGCGGCGCATGGCTTGCCCGTGCTGATCGTCGATGACGGCTCGAACGACGAGACACGCCACATCCTCGACGCGCTGGTCACCGGCCGCGACGAGCTTCGCCTGATCCGCCTGCCCGAGAATGCGGGCAAGGGCGCCGCCCTCACCGCCGGCTTCCTCGCCGCGCACGCGGCCGGTTACAGCCATGTGCTGCAGATCGACGCCGACGGGCAGCACGACACCGCCGATGTGCCGCGCTTCCTCGCCGAGGCACGCGCCACCCCGGAGGCGATGATCTGTGGCAAGCCGATCTACGACGACACGGTGCCGCGCGCGCGCCTGTACGGCCGTTACCTCACGCATGCCTGCGTGTGGGCCGAGACGCTTTCGTTCGACATCCACGATTCCATGTGCGGGTACCGCCTTTATCCCCTCGCCGAGACATCCGCCGAAATCGCGCGCAAGCCGCTTCCGGCGCGCATGGATTTCGACACCGAGATCGCGGTGCGGCTTTTCTGGCGCGGCGTGCCGGTGCGTAACGTGCCGACGCGCGTGATCTATCCGGAAGACGGCCTGTCGCACTTTCGCATGTGGCACGACAACGTCCGCATCACCGCCATGCATACCCGCCTGTTACTCGGCATGCTGCCACGCATGCCACGCCTGCTCCTTCGCAGGTTGGGCCGGAGGAACCCCCGATGCGCCGCCTGATCGTCCTCGCCGCGCTGTTCTGCGCGTTCGCCGCCCGGGCCCAGGTGCCCGCCGCCGTGGACGACATCCTGGCGCAACTCGCCCGGCACGCCCAGGTGCGCGCCACGTTCACCCAGAGCCGCGAGAACCCCGCGCTGGCGGAGCCCCAGGTCAGCCATGGCGAACTCCTGTTCGTCGTCGGGCACGGCATGCTCTGGCACACACGCGAGCCTTTCGACGACAACCTCGTGCTCACCACGGATGGCACCTCGCGGCTGGATGCTCAAGGCAGGCTCGAACGCGTTCGCGACGGCAATCGTGGCGTCAGCCAGGTCTCGGCGATGCTGCAGTCACTGCTCGCCGGGCAATCGACCGAGGCCATGCGCCAGTTCAGCGTCACCAAGGAGGGCTCGCCGGAACGCTGGACCTTGCGATTCGCACCGCGCCAGGCACGCATGGCCCGCGTACTGGCCGGCATCACGCTGAAGGGCGACGCCTTCCTGCAGTCGATCGAGGTCGAGCTCGCCAATGGCGAACGCACCCACATCGCCTTCTCCGACACGCGCGACGCGGGGCCGCTTACCCTGCTCGAAGCCAAGGTGCTCGGCGTCCCATGAGGCAGGTTCCGACCGCGGTGCGTGCCGGCTTGTTCGCCTTCACCGCGCTGGCGGCCTGCGTGCTGTGCGCTTGGCTATTGTTCGGCCGCGGCGTCTCCCCACTGCAGACCGACCTGCTGGCCATGCTGCCAGCCACCGAGCGCCATCCCCTGGCGGAAGACGCGGTGGAACGGCTGGCGAAGTCCAGCGGGGACCGCATGGTGCTGCTGGTGGGCAGCGCCGACGACGGCACCGCCAAGGACGCCGCGCGCGAGCTGGGCGCCACGCTAAGCAACGATCCCGCCTTCACCTCGGTCGTCGCCGAACTGCCGCCCTTCGACCTCGACCAGCTCGTCACCCCGTTCCTGCCGTTCCGTTTCCACCTGCTGACGGCGGAAGATCGCGCCGCCATCGCGGCGCCGGGCTTCGATCCCGTCGCCGCGCTGAAGCGGCGGTTGAATGAACCTTTCGGCGCGAACGCAGGCGCGAAACTCACCGACGATCCCTTCGGCTGGCTGCAACACTGGCTCGACCGCCAGCCATGGAACCGCGCCGTCCTCGTGCCCGAGGACGACCTGCTCGTCGCGCATCGCGACGACGGGAGCCATGTCCTGGTGATCGCCACGCTCAACGGCTCGTCATACGACGACACCGTGCAGCACCAGGCGCTGGCGGCGCTGGCCAAGGCCGAAGAGGCCATGGCGGCGAAGCATCCTGATGCACGACTGCTGCGCACCGGAGCGATCTTCTATGCCGCCGCGGCGCGTGCCGGCGCGGAACGGGATACGCATGTGGTCGGCATCGCCTCGTCGCTCGGCATCGCGGCCTTGTTGCTGTTCGTATTCCGCTCGCTCCGGCCACTGCTGATCGCCTTCGTCTCCACCGCGCTCGGGGTGGTCGGCGCCATCGTCGCCACGGTGCTGGTGTTCGGCCAGTTACACCTGCTGACCCTAGTCTTCGGTGCGGCGTTGCTGGGCGAAGCGGTGGATTATTCGATCCAGTACCTTTGCGCGCGTGCCAACGCAGGCCAGGCATGGAACGCCGGGCACGGCGTGCGGCAGGTCCGCCCGGCGCTGCTGCTGGCACTGGCCACCTCCCTGCTGGGTTACGCGCTGCTCGCGCTCGTACCCTTTCCCGCCTTGCGGCAGATGGCCTGTTTCGCCATCGCCGGCATGACCGTCGCCTGCGCCAGCGTGTTCTGGCTGCTGCCGGTGCTGGCGGCGAAGCCGGCACGTGCACCGCTCGCCCCTTCCCTGGTGCGGCTGGCGCTCGGCTGGCAGCGCATCGCCTCGGGTCGCCACGCCCTCGTGGCCATCGCCGTGCTGGCGCTGCTCGCCCTTCCCGGCTGGCTGCGCCTCGGACACGACGACGACATCCATCTGCTCATCTCGCCGCCGCGGTCGCTCGAAGCGCAGACGGTCGCGATCCGTGACATCGCCGGTTTCGGTGGCGGCAGCCAGTTCTGGCTGGTGGAAGGCAAGGACACCGAGCAGGTACTGCAACGCGAGGAAGCACTCACCGGTCGCCTGGGCAAGTGGCGGGATGACGGCAAGCTCAGCGGCTGGACCAGCGTGACCACGATGCTGCCCTCGATGAAACGGCAACGCGACAACCTGGCCGCCGTCTCCCATCTCTTCTGTGGGAGCGCGCCTGCGCGCGAATCGGACGAAGCAGGAAGTGCGCCGATAATCGCGGACGAATGCCATGGCAAGGTCCGCTCCGCCATGGTGACGGCGGGCTTCAAGGCCGAGGCGGCCGACGCCTACGAGGCCACCTTCCCGGGCAGGGCGTTCACCCTCGACGACTGGCTCGGGACGCCCGCATACATGCCCTTCCACTACCTGTGGATGAGCGGGGAGCATGGCACCGGCAGCATCGTGCTGCCGCAGGGCCAGGACGACGTGAACCTGCTGCGCACGGCCGCCGAAGGCCTGCCCGGCGTCTCGCTGGTCGACAAGCCCGCCGGCATCTCCCTGTTGTTCGGCCGCTATCGCGGCTACGCGGATATCTGGCTGGGCGCGGCATTGGCGCTGGTCGGCCTGGCCTTCGCCTGGCGCTACGGGCCACGGGCCGCCTGGCGCGTGCTCCTGCCACCGGCCGCCGGCATCGTCTTCAGCGTCGCCGCGCTCGGCTATCTCGGCCAACCGCTCACCTTGTTCCACATCATGGCCTTGATGCTGGTGCTCGGCATCGGCGCGAACTATGCCGTCTTCCTCCGCGAAGGCGAACCCCATGCCGCCCATGTTCCCGGGGCCGCCTACGCGGGCGTGCTGCTATCGGCCGTCACGGCCCTGCTCTCGTTCGGGCTGCTCGCGCTCAGCACGATGCCCGCCCTCCGGCATTTCGGTCTTACCCTGCTCCTCGGGATCGGCTTCACCGCGCTGCTGGCACCGGTAAGCGTCCCCGCACCAAAGAAATCCAACGCATGAACACCACCGCATATTCCATGGGGAATCGCACGATGAAACGCGTCGTCGTCACCGGCATCGGCGGCATCACGCCGCTTGGCCACGACTGGGCCGGCATCGAGGCGCGCCTGCGCCGGTTCCATAACGCCGTGCGCCGGATGGGCGAGTGGGACTACTTCGACAAGCTCAACGGCCGCCTGGGCGCACCGGTGGACGATTTCAGCCTGCCCACGCACTGGTCGCGCAAGCACGTGCGTTCGATGGGCCGCGTGGCGCAACTGGCCGTCGCCGCCAGCGAACGCGCACTCGCGGATGCCGGCCTGCTTCACGACGAGCGCATCGCCGATGGCCGCATGGGCGTGGCCTACGGCTCGTCCGGCGGCAGTATCGAGCCGGCCCGTACCGTGGGGCACATGCTGGAAACCGGCTCGATGCAGGGCGTGACCGCCACCAGCTACATCCAGATGATGGCGCACACCACGGCGGTGAACGTGGGCGTGTTCTTCGGCCTCAAGGGCCGGGTGATCACCACTTCGAGCGCCTGTACCTCGGGAAGCCAGGCCATCGGCTACGGTTACGAAGCGATCCAGCAAGGCAAGCAGACGCTGATGCTGTGCGGTGGCGCCGAGGAACTCTCCGGCCCGGGCGCGGCCGTGTTCGACACCTTGTTCGCCACCAGCACCCGCAACGATACGCCGGAACTCACGCCCCGACCGTTCGACGCCGGGCGCGACGGCCTGGTGGTCGGCGAAGGCGCGACCACGCTGATCCTCGAAGAATACGAACACGCACTGGCGCGCGGTGCGCGAATCTATGCCGAAGTCGTCGGATTCGGCACCAATTCCGACGGCGCGCACATCACCCAACCCACGCGGGAAACGATGGCGGGCGCCATGCGCCTGGCGTTGGCGGATGCGGGATTGCCGGCTTCCGCGATCGGCTACGTCAGCGCGCATGGCACCGCCACCGATCGCGGCGACGTGGCCGAGAGCCACGCCACCGCCGACGTGCTGGGCGCCGGCGTGCCGATCAGCTCGATGAAGAGCTACGTCGGCCACACGCTGGGCGCCTGCGGCGCGCTGGAAGCCTGGTGGGCAATCGAGATGATGCGCGGCGGCTGGTTCGCCCCGACGATCAACCTCGACACGCCCGACCCCGAGTGTGCGGCACTGGACTACCTCACCGGCGAAGGAAGGGACATCCAGACCGACCACGTGATGAACAACAACTTCGCCTTCGGCGGCATCAACACCTCGCTCATCTTCAAGGCGCATCGCTGATGCGGCGTGTCGTCGTCACCGGCATGGGCGCGGTGTCCTGCCTCGGCGCCGGCCGGCATGCGCTGTTCGAGGGATTGCGCGCGGGCCGTGCGGGCTTTCGTCACAGGGACGACTTCGAGGCGCTAGGCATGCGCTGCCGGGTCGCCGCGCCCGTCGACCTGTCCGCGCTGGAGCCGCCACCGCGCAAGCTGCGCCGCTACCTGCCCCAGGCGGCCGAGTTCGCCTGGCACGCCACGCGTGAAGCACTGGCCGAGGCGAAGCTCGACGAGGCGCGGGTGCGCGAACGCGATGTCGGCATCGTCATGGGCGGTGCCGCGGCGTTGAGCGAGTACGAGGCCGGCCTGGATGTCTTCCACGCCAAGGGGATATCCCGGCTGTCACCCTTCATCGTGCCGCGCAGCATGGGCAGCGCGGTATCGGCCACGCTCACCCATGCGTTCGGATTCGGCGGCCGCGGATTCACCGTCGGCTCCGCCTGCACGAGCGCCACGCACGCGATCGGCCAGGGCATGGAACTGATCCAGCTCGGCCGCCAGGACATCGTGGTGTGTGGCGGGGCCGAGGAACTGCATGACAAGGCCGCCATGTGCTTCGACGTGATGAATGCCCTTTCCTCCACCAGCGTGGCCGGGGAGCGCGTGTCCACGCCCTACGCCATCGACCGCGACGGCATCCTGCTCGGCGGCGGCGCCGGCGTGCTGGTGCTGGAATCGCTGGAACACGCGTTGTCACGGGGAGCGACGATCCTCGCCGAGATGGCGGGCTACGGCGCCGCCTCCGATCCGGACGGCATGATCAGCCCCGCCGCGGACGGCATGGCGGAAGCCATGCACCAGGCCATCGACCTCGCCGGCACCCTGCCGGACTACGTGAACACGCACGCCTGCGCCACCGTCGCGGGCGATCTCGCCGAATGGGAGGCGCTGCGCCGCGTTTTCGGCGATCGCGGCCACCCGGTGCCGCCGATGTCGTCGATCAAGGGCCTCATCGGCCACGCGCCCGCCGCCGCGGGTGCGCTCGATGCCATCGCCGCGATCGCGATGATGGAACGGGAGGTCCTGCTTGGCGGTGCCACGCCACGCGAACGCGATCCCGCCTTCGCCGACGCTCCGCTCATCGAGGGCGAACGCGCGGCACGCATCGATAGCCTGCTTTCGAATACCTTCGGCTTCGGCGGGAGTTGCGCCGCGCTGGTGATCCGCCGTTTCGACGGGGACAACGCATGATCGACCTGCACATCGACGCGTGGCGTGCCTGGGCGCCGGGCATCGACGACGCCGCCGACTGGGCGGCATGGGCCGCCGCTCCGCACCCCGTCGTCGATCGTGGCGAACAGCCTGCCTGCGATTTCGTACCGGCGATGCAACGCCGCCGTCTCAGCAGGCTGGCGCGCATCGTGATGCACACCGCGTGGCCCTTGTGCGGCGACGACGAACAATTGCCTTTCGTGTTCGCCTCTCGCCACGGCGAAACCACCCATACGTTCGCCATGCTCGACGAGATCGGCCGCGAAGCCCCGCTGTCACCGACGCGGTTCGGCCTGTCCGTGCACAACGCCATCGCCGGGCAATGGTCCATCCTGCGCGGCCAGCGCGGCGAATCGGTGGCCATCGCCGGCGAGGACGACACCTTCGAGCACGCCGTCGTGGAGGCCGCGACCCTGCTGGCCGAGGGCGCTTCCGCCGCCATCGTGGTCGTCGCCGAAGAGCTCCCCGCCAAGGCCTACGACGGGTGGATCGACGACGTGCCCTTCTCGTATACGCTGGCACTGCGTGTGTCGCTGGCAGGCGACGGCCCGCGCTGGCGCCTGTCGCTCGGTGAAAACACCGGCGCCACGCCGGCGGCCGGTGAGCCGCACGCCTTGCGTTTCGTCCGCGCCCTGCACCATGGTGCGACCCTCGACCACCCGTGGAAGACACGACGATGGACCTGGCAGCCGATAGCGTGAGCCGCCGCCGCGACGCCTGGGCGTGGCGCTTCGTCTTCACCGCGCTCAGCTTCGCGCTGTTCGGCGTCGGCGGCGTGCTGCTGCGGCTGCTCATCCTGCCCGTGGTCCTGCATTGGCCAGGGCCGCCCGCCGTGCGCCGGCGGCGCGCCCGGCGCACGGTCGGCCACGCCTTCTGGCTGCATGCCCAGTTCATGTACCGGACCGGCGTGGTGAACTATTCCTTCGAAGGCCTGGAGAAGCTGGGCCGCCCCGGCCAGATGATCGTCGCCAACCACCCTTCGCTGATCGACGTGGTCTACCTCATCGGCCACGTGCCCGATGCCAACTGCATCGTGAAGCACAGCCTCTGGAAGAACCCCTGCATGCGCGGGCCCGTGAGCGTCGCGCAGTACATCAGCAACGACGGCAGCGCGGACATGCTGGAGCGCGCGGCCGACGTGCTGCGCGAAGGACAGACGCTGATCGTCTTCCCCGAAGGCACGCGGACCACGCCGGGAAAATTCCCCGTGTTCCACCGTGGCGCGGCGGCGATCGCCGTTCGCGGGGCGCGGGTGGTCACGCCGGTGTTCATCAGCGTCCGGCCCACCACGCTGACCAAGGCCGAGCCGTGGTATCGCGTCCCGCACCGCCGCGTGCGCATGCATCTGCGCGTGGGTGACGACATTCCCGTGGAGGGCTTCAGCGAAGGTACTCCCGCGCCGATAGCCTCCCGACGTCTCAACGAACACCTGCACGCCCTCTACGCCAGGGAACTCAAGGCATGAACGACCTCGAGCGGGATATCGCCCGCCTCATCATCGACACGCTCGCCCTGGAACACCTGGGTGTCGACGACATCGCCCCGGACCAGCCGCTTTTCGGCCAGGGCCTCGGGCTGGATTCGGTCGATGCGCTGGAACTCGCGCTCGCCCTGCAAAACCGCTATGGCCTGAAGATCGCATCGGATTCGCGCGACGCGCGGCGCCATTTCGAAACCGTGCGCAGCCTGGCCCTCTACGTCCAGGCGAGTGGGCCCGCATGCGCAAGCTGAGCGACCTCGTCCTCCTGATCGTCGGCGTGCTGTACCCGTTCATCGTGTACTTCGGCATGGATCACGTGTCGACGCCGGTCTTCGGCTTGATCCTCGGAAGCCTCTGGCTCGTCCGCGCCCCCGCGCTCCTGCGCCAGCCAGGCGGGCGCTGGATGCTCGGCATCACCCTGGTCTATTGCGCCGTGCTCGCCTTCGGCGGCGAAGAACACCTGCTGCGCTGGTACCCCAGCCTGATCTGCGCCCTGCTGCTGGCGGCCTTCGGCCTGAGCCTGAAATACGGACCGCCGATGATCGAGCGCATCGCCCGGGTGAGCGAACCGGACCTGCCACCGGTGGCCGTCCGCTATACGCGCCGGGTGACCTGGGTATGGGTGGCGTTCTTCGCGCTCAACGGCACCGCCTCCGGCGTGCTCGCCGAGTGGGGGCCGCTTTCATGGTGGACGTTCTACAACGGCATCCTCGCCTATTCCGTCATGGGCGCGCTGTTCCTGGGCGAGTGGATACTCCGCCAGCGCCTTCGCCGGCGGATCAACAAGGCGCCGATGGACGATGCGGCGCGACGGCTCGCCTCGCATCCATGGGTCGCCGCGGCGGCGGGCGGGTATGCAGGAAAGCGGGGCCCGGGCATGGTGGTCGCGCTGGGCACCGCTGGACGGCTGGCCCTGCTTCGTCACGGCCGCGAGGGCCTGGTCAACGAGCTCGGCCAGTACGCGGCCGGTGACGACGCCCTGTCGACGCCCTTGGTCTGGCGCTTCGTCGATACGCTGCCGGAATCGCCCGGCGTCGATGCGCTGCTGCGCGCTCCCTTGCCCGAGACCCCCATCGTGCTCGGCGAGCGCCGCGAAGGCGACACCTGCACGATCGACCTCGAACTGCCGCTCGACCTCGCCTGCTTCGCGGACCACTTCCCCGATGCGCCGGTGCTGCCCGGTGTATTGCAGGTCGGTTGGGCGCTCGACCTGGCCGCGCCGCGGCTGGGCACATCACGCACTTGCCGTGCCGTGGACGGCCTGAAGTTCCAGCGGCTGCTCCGCCCCGGCGACCGGGTCCGTCTCGTCCTGCGCCACGACCGCGATACCGCGCGCCTTCACTTCGCCTATCGCATGGACGACGCAGCCGTCTCCTCGGCCCATCTTCGCCTGGATGCCACCCATGCCTGAGGCGACGGCGAACGTGCATTGGGCGGCGCAGAAGGAGCGCGGCAACTTCCTCGGCATCAAGCTCACCGCCATCGCCGTGCGGCTACTCGGCCGGCGCGTGGTCACGCCCGTGATCCAGCTGATCGTGCTGTACTTCTTCGTCACCGGGCGCGCGGCGCGACACAACGTGCGCGACTACCAGCGGCGCCTCGCCGCATGGAGCGGGCGCGCCGGCCTCTTCCCACGTTCGCGTGCCGTGTTCGCCCAGTACCTGGCCTTCGGCGAATGCATGCTCGACCGCTTCGATGTCTGGCGCGGCAAGCTGCGCCTCGCCTCGATCGACATGGACGATCCCGATGGCGTACGCGATGCGCTATTGGCCGGTGGGCGCGGGCAGCTGCTGGTCTGCACCCACCTGGGCAACCTCGACGTATGCCGTGCGATGGCCGAACTCGGCGAGGGCGTGGCGCTGAACGTCCTGATGCACCTGCCCAGCGCCGCGCACTTCAACCGGCTGCTTGGCGAATCGGGCGACAAGCGGCTGCGCCTGATGCACGTGGGCGACCTGGACACCTCCGCGATGCTGGAACTGTCGCAGCGCCTGGAGCGAGGCGAATGGATCGCCATCGCCGGCGACCGCGTGCCGCAACATGGCGGCCGCGTCGTCGACGCGGACTTCCTCGGCGCCCCCGCGGCCTTCCCGCAAGGTCCGTGGCTGATGGCGGCGATGCTGCGTTGCCCGGTGAATCTCGTTTGCTGCCTGAAACACCGGGGCCGTTATCGCATCCACCTGCGCCACTTCGCCGATGCCGCCGGCTGGGAACGCGGGTCGCGCGACGCGGCCATCGCCAGGTCGGTGACGGACTATGCCGCGTGGCTCGGCGAGCGTTGCCTCGAGGCGCCCTTGCAATGGTTCAATTTCCACCCGTACTGGCACGAGACGAACGGAGCAACCCATGCGCGCTAGCGGCATCCTCGCCGCCGAGATCGAAGTGACCGTCCCTTTCTTCGACGTCGACTCCATGGACGTCGTCTGGCACGGCCACTACGTGAAGTACCTCGAGATCGCGCGTTGCGCGCTGCTCGACGACCTCGGCCACAACTACAGGCGGATGAAGGAGACCGGCTACGCCTGGCCCATCATCGACCTGCAACTGCGCTATGCCCGCGCCGCACGCTTCGGACAGATCCTGCGCGTGCGCGCCGAACTGGTCGAGTGGCAGAACCGCCTGAAGATCCACTACACGTTGAGCGATGCCGCCAGCGGCGAGCGCCTCACCCGTGCCAGCACCATCCAGGTCGCGGTGAGCCTCGTCGACGGAGAGATGCAACTGGTCTCGCCCACCGTGTTCACCGACGACGTCGATCGTCGCCTCGCACGCCGCTCCGCGGGAAGCACGCCATGAAGTACGCCAGCGCCACCTATGTCGAGGAAACCCGGATCGGTTTCGTTTTCCTGCGCACGCATACCTGGCAGCACCACGTGCTACGGGTCGCCATCAACGACCTGAAACGACTGGCCGGCGAGCCGCTGCCACGAGGTGGCACCCTGCTCGATGTCGGTTGCGGCCAGGGCCGCTCGTTCCGCCTGCTGCGCGATGCCTTCGCACCCGCCCGCATCGTGGGCCTGGACGCCGACCCGCACAGCATCGCCTTGTCGGCCCGGGAAGCGGAACGCGAAGGCATCGAGGCGAAGCTGATGCTCGGCGACTGCGCCAGCATCGACCTGCCCGATGCCAGCGTGGACGTGCTGTTCTGCCACCAGACCTTCCATCACCTGGTGGAACAGGAACGCGCCCTCGACGAATTCTGGCGCGTACTGAAGCCGGGCGGACTGCTGCTCTTCGCCGAATCCACGCGCGCCTATATCGACACCTGGGTGATCCGCTGGTTCTTCCGCCATCCGATGCACGTGCAGAAGAGCGCCGACGAATACATGGCGATGCTGCGCGCCCGGGGTTTCGTCTTCGACCAAAGCAATATTTCCCTGCCCTACCTCTGGTGGAGCCGGTCGAAGGATTTCGGCCTGCTCGAACGCTGGGGCATCAAGGCGCCGCCCCCGCCCGGCGAGCGCGAGGAAACCCTGGTGAACGTGGCCGCGCGCAAGCCGCTCTCCCCGGCATGAACACGACGTACCTCAACGCGCTCGGCGTTGCCTGTTCGCTGGGCGCGGGCAAGGCCGCGGTGGCCGATGCGTTGTTTCACGCATCCACACACGGTCTCCGGCCACTCGATGGCTGGGTGCCCGCGCGCACCTTGCCGCTGGGCGAAGTGACGGCGGAGCTGCCGCCCGTACCCGCCGGCATGGAGGGGCGGGACACGCGCAACAATCGCTTGCTGCTGCTCGCGGCCAGGGAAATCGAAACGGAGATCCGTGCCGCGATCGCCCGCTTCGGAGCCGCCCGCGTGGGCGTGGTCGTCGGCACGAGCACCACCGGCATCGAGGAAGCGACCCGCGGCATCGCCGCGCGTGGCGTGGACGGCGCATGGCCCGACGATTACCGCTACAGCGACCAGGAACTCGGGGCACCGGCCGCCTTTCTTGCCGAGTGGCTGGGTGTCGCCGGCCCCTGCTACGGCATTTCCACCGCGTGCACCTCGGGCGCACGCGCCCTGCTCAGCGCGCAGCGGCTCCTTCGGCTCGGCCTGTGCGATGCGGTGATCTGTGGTGGCGCCGATACCCTTTGCCGCCTCGCCACGAATGGATTCCATGCACTGGAAGCCATGGCACCCGAACGCTGCCTGCCGTTCTCCCGTTCGCGTGATGGCATCAACATCGGCGAAGCCGCCGCGTTGTTCCTGATGACCCGTGACGCCGCGCCGGTCGTCATGCTCGGCGGCGGCGCCAGTTCGGACGCCCACCACATGTCGTCGCCCGAACCCGATGGGCGCGGTGCCAGCGAAGCGATGCGCCGCGCCTTGTCGACGGCGGGCATCGCCGCGGATAGCGTCGACTACGTGAACCTGCACGGTACCGCCACCGAGCACAACGACGCGATGGAAAGCCACGCGATGGCCACCACCTTCGCGCGTCCCGTGCGCTGCTCATCGACCAAGGCGCTGACCGGGCACACGCTGGGTGCCGCAGGTGCCCTGGAAGCCGCGTTCTGCTGGCTCGCGCTCACCGACCCGTGGCGGCGCCTGCCCCCGCATGCATGGGACGGCGAGCCCGATCCGGCACTGCCGTCCCTCGCCTTCACGCGAATCGGCGACACGCTGCCGGCGGGCCGTCGCCACCTCATGAGCAATTCGTTCGCGTTCGGCGGCAACAACGCGAGCCTGATCCTGGCGGACGCGACATGATCCCCTGGTCCATCGATCGATTGCTCCCGCACGCCGGCAGGATGATCCTGCTCGACCGCGTCGTGGAATGGGACGCCGAACGCATCGTGTGCGAACGGGTCGTACGTCCTGGCGACGCCTTCGTCCAGGCCACCGGCCTTCCCGCCTGGACCGGCGTGGAACTCATGGCCCAGGCCATCGCGGCATGGAACGGGTGCCAGGTACTGACGGCCGGTGGCGCGGTGAGGCCGGGATTCCTGCTCGGCACGCGCGCCTATCGCGCGGATGTCGACGCCTTTCCACCGGGCACCCGGTTGGCTGTCGAAGCCGTGCGCAACTTCCACGACGACGACGGCATGGGTGCCTTCACCTGTCGCATCGACGCGCCGGGCATGCACGCGGAGGCCCGGCTGACCGTTTTCAGCCCGCCCGATCCAGCGCCCTTCCTCGATCCACGCAACAGCCTCGATTCCAGGGGAACCCCACCATGACCGATACCATCCTCGTCACTGGCTCGAGCCGCGGCATCGGCCGCGCCATCGCGATGAACCTCGCCGACGCCGGTTACGACCTCGTCCTGCACTGCCGTTCGCGGCGCGAGGAAGCCGAAGCCGTGCAGGCGGATATCGCAGGGAAAGGCCGTGCCGCGCGGATACTGCAATTCGATATCTCGGACCGCGCCGCATCGGCGGCCGCCCTCGAAGCCGATGTCGCCGCGCACGGCGCCTATTACGGCGTCGTCTGCAACGCGGGCCTCACTCGCGACGGTGCCTTTCCCGGGCTCACGTCCGAGGATTGGGACCAGGTGCTGCGGACCAACCTGGACGGTTTCTACAACGTGCTGCATCCGCTGGTGATGCCGATGATCCGCCGGCGCGCGCCCGGGCGCATCGTATGCATCACCTCGGTGTCGGGCCTGATCGGCAACCGTGGCCAGGTGAACTACAGTGCCTCCAAGGCGGGTGTGATCGGCGCCGCGAAGGCATTGGCCGTGGAACTGGCCAAGCGCCGGATCACCGTCAACTGTGTCGCGCCGGGCCTGATCGACACCGACATGCTCGAACCGGAGGTGCCGGTGGAGCAGATCCTCAAGGCGATCCCGATGGAACGGACCGGCACGCCGGAGGAAGTGGCCGCGGCGGTGCGTTTCCTGGTGAGTGCGGAGGCCGGGTACATCACGCGGCAAGTCCTCGCGGTGAATGGTGGGCTTTGTTGAAGGCCTTGGCGGGATGGGGAAAGAGCATCGCCGCTGAAGCGGCTCCCCCACGAGTCACCGCAAGCCCTTGTGGGAGCCGCTTCAGCGGCGCTATCGCGATAGCGCCGATCCCATCCCGCTAAGCTAGGGGTCATGCGCCCCCTCCGCCAACTCGCCGAATCCGATCGCTTCGCCGACGTCGCGCGTGTCTTCCTCGCGCTGACCGGCATCGCCGCATGGTGCACCCTCGCCGGCCCCGTCGAGTCGCTCGTGCCCGCCCTGCTCGGCGCCATCGCCTGCGCCCTGGCCGAGACCGACGATGCCTGGCGCGGCCGACTGCGGGGACTCCTGGTCACCCTCGTCTGCTTCGCCGGCGCGGCAAGCGTGGTAAAGGCGTCGATCGGCCATCCTCCCTTGTTCGCCCTGTTGCTTGCCGCCGGCACCTTCGTGCTGGTGATGCTGGGCGCGGCCAGCGGACGCTACGCGACGATCGCCACGGCCACGCTGATCCTCTCGGTCTACACGATGATCGCATCCGACGCCTCGACCGCCGCCCCCGGCGACTGGCGCGGCACCGCCGCCATCCTCGCCGGCGCGGCGTGGTATGGCCTTCTTTCGCTGCTGTGGAGCGCCATGGCGCCGCAGCGCGCGGTACGCCACGCGCTGGCCCGGCTGTTCGAATCCCTGGCTGAGTTGATGGAAGCGAAGGCGGCGTTGTTCGAGCCGGTGCGGGGTCTCGACCGTGAAAAGCTGGCCGTGGAGTTTTCCCGGCGTAACCTGCAAACGGTGGAGGCGCTGGCGGCGACACGCGCCGCGTTGCTCGATCGCATCGGACGGCGTCAACCGCGCGGCCGTTCCGCCTCGCGGCTGGCCATGTTCTTCGCCGCCCAGGACATCCATGAACGAGTCAGTTCGTCACACTATCCCTATGACGAACTGGCGGCGGCGCTCTACCACAGCGACCTGATGTTCCGTTTCGGCCGCCTCCTGCGCTTGCAGGCCAGCGCCTGTCGCGAGCGTGCCGATGCCATCCGCCGCGTGGCGCCCATGGGCCCGATGGCCCTGCCCCGAGCCGCGCTCGACGACGTGCGCGAGGCCATCGCCTACCGACGCCGCAGCGATCCGCCCGGCCAGGCCCTGGACGACGCGCTGTCCGCGCTGCTTACCAACATGGAACATCTGCTGGCCAGCATCGAGGACGAAGGCAGCCTGCGCGAGGGTACCGACATCGCCTTGCAGGACAGCGAACCCGATACGTTCGCCGATGCCTTCGCGCGCATCCGCGTCCGCCTCGATCGCCGCTCCATGCATTTCCGCCACGCCGTACGCCTGGCGACGGGCATGCTCGCGGGCTACGGCCTCATGCTGCTCCTGCATCCGACCCACGGATACTGGATCCTCCTCACCACGCTGTTCGTCTGCCAGCCCAGCTACGGGGCAACCCAGCGCCGCACCATGCAGCGCATCGCCGGCACGATGGCGGGGCTGTTCGCGGGATGGGCCATGCTTCGCCTGCTTCCCGGCGGCGATTGGCGATTACCGGTGCTGGTCGCCACGGGCGTGGCGTTCTTCGCCTTCCGCCTGCGACGCTACGCCTTGGCGACGGCCGTCATCACGATCTTCGTCCTGCTCTGTTTCGACCTGGCGGGCGCGGGCTACGACGCCATCGGTCCCCGCTTGCTCGACACCTTGCTGGGGGCCTTCGTCGCCACCGTCGTCATTCGCTTCGTGCTGCCGGACTGGCGGGTACGCCGCCTGGAAGACATCGCCGCGGACACCTTGCATGCGTATGCGCGCTACCTCGAAGCGATCGCGAGCCAGTATGCCACCGGCAAGGCCGACGACCTGGCTTACCGCATCGCCCGCCGCGACGCCCACGCCACGCAGGCGGCGGTGGCGGGCAACGTGGCCGAATTGCTCGGCGAGCCCGGCCATTCCCGCGAGCGGGGCGAACGCGCGTTACGCCTGCTTGCGGCCCTCCAGGCCGGACTGTCGCACTTGTCCACCCTCGGCGCCCACCGCCAGGCCCTGGCCGTGCACGACGCGAACGCCGTGGAAAGGCTGGCCCACCGCGTCGCCAACGGCTTCGCCGCGCTTGCCGAACACGTCAGGGACGGTACGACGGCACCGTTGCTCGGCACGCCGGACCTGGTCGTCGATGCCGCCGCCCAGGCCGCCGGACCGGTCGAGACGGTGCGTCTGGTGGACCGCCAATGCCTGCTGCTGGTGCGCGTACACGACCGTATCGCCGGCCTTCCACCGATCTGATTGCTGCGTCGCGCCGTGGCTTGGACGTGCCCCCGCGCTACGATGGGCCGCTTTTCCCGCATCCTCCGGAGTTCCACGCATGCGCCCGTTTTCCCTCGGTGAAGACCTCGACCTCCTGCGCGAAAGCGTGCACGCCTTCGCCGAAAAGGAGATCGCGCCGCGCGCGGACCGGATCGACCGGGAGAACGTGTTCCCCGAAGATCTATGGCGCAAGTTCGGCGACATGGGCCTGCTCGGCGTCACGGTTCCCGAGGAATACGGTGGTTCGGGCCTGGGCTTCCTCGCCCACATGATCGCGATGGAAGAAATCTCGCGCGCCTCGGCGTCGGTCGGCCTGTCGTATGGCGCGCATTCCAACCTGTGCGTGCAGAACATCTACCACAACGGTAACGAGGCCCAGCGACGCAAGTACCTGCCCAAGCTCGCCAGCGGCGAATGGGTGGGCGCGCTGGCCATGAGCGAGCCCGGCGCGGGCTCGGACGTGGTCGGCTCGATGAGCTGCCATGCGGAGTTGGTCGGCGACACCTGGGTCGCCAACGGCACGAAGATGTGGATCACCAACGGCCCGGACGCCGACGTGCTGCTCGTGTACATGCGGACGGCGCCGCGCCCCGCTGGCAGCCGATGCATGACCGCCTTCATCGTCGAGAAAGGCATGAAGGGATTCTCCACGGCGCAGAAGCTCGACAAGCTCGGCATGCGCGGATCGAACACCTGCGAACTGGTGTTCGACAACTGCGAGATCCCCGCGGAAAACATCGTGGGCGAAGTGAACGAAGGCGTGCGCGTGCTGATGGGCGGCCTGGACACGGAGCGCCTGGTGTTGTCCGGCGGCCCGATCGGCATCATGCAGTCGGCCATGGACCTCGTGCTGCCGTACGTGCGCGAGCGCAAGCAGTTCAACGCCCCGATCGGCACGTTCGGCATGATGCAGGCCAAGGTCGCCGACATGTACACGGCGCTGCAATCGTCGCGCGGTTTCGCGTACATGGTGGCGCAGCAATTCGACAACGGCGTGAAGTCGCGCATCGATCCGGCGGCTTGCCTGCTCAATGCATCGACCAATGCGGTGAAGGTGGCGCTGGAGGCGATCCAGGCGCTGGGCGGCAACGGCTATATCAACGAGTTCCCCGCCGGCCGCCTGCTCCGCGACGCGAAGCTGTACGAGATCGGCGCGGGCACCAACGAGATCCGCCGCATGCTGATCGGCCGCGAACTGTTCCACGGCAAATCGTAAAGATAGACGAACCGCTTGAGGTGGGACCTGCTTAAAGTAGGAACTGCTTAAGGTGGGACCTGCTTAAGGTGGGACCTGCTTAAGGTGGGAGCCGACCCTGTCGGCGATGGGTGCTTGCCGTACCCTGGCCCGCTGCCGCGGGATCACCGACAAGGTCGGCTCCCACCAGGTCCGTTCCTAACCGGTCTACCCGATGCCCTTGTGGGAGCCGCTTCAGCGGCGATGGGTGCTTGCCGTACCCTGGCCCGCTGCGCGGGATCGCCGACAAGGTCGGCTCCCACCAGGTCCATTCCTAACCGGTCTACCCGATGCTCTTGTGGGAGCCGCTTCAGCGGCGATGGGTGCTTGCCGTACCCTGGCCGCTGCCGCGGGATCGCCGACAAGGTCGGCTCCCACCAGGTCCGTTCCTAACCGGTCTACCCGATGCCCTTGTGGGAGCCGCTTCAGCGGCGATGGGTGCTTGCCGTACCCTGGCCGCTGCCGCGGGATCGCCGACAAGGTCGGCTCCCACCTTTCATCGGAAGCCACCTTGGGCGGCTCCCGCCGTTTCCTTGCCTCGCTTACCAGGCCATGCGGAACGTGGCACTGGCCGAGCGTGAATGGTCGCGATCGGCGAAGCGCTGGTCGATATCGAAGCCCACCTGCGTACGCTCGCTCACGTCCCAGCCCAGCGTCATGCCGGCGGTCCCGGCGCGGCGCGAGAGGCCGATACCGTCGACCGGCGCCCACTGCGCGATGCCCGTATAACGTGCCGAGAACACCTCGCCCTTCGTCGCGAACGCATTCTGCCAGCCCAGTTTCGCATCGAGCCGCAGCTTGCCCATCGAGGTAAGCCACGATGCCCCGGCGCGCAGGCCGAACCCCGCCTGCCAGCGCGACGTGACCTGCCCGTTGGCGCTCAGTCCGAAGCCTTCGCCGCCGGACTCCTGGAAGCCGTCGCGACGAATGCTGGCGTACTCCACGTTGGCGAACGGCGTGAGCGAGAACGCACCCGCGTCCGTGCGGTAGCCGACTTCGCCATAGGCGACGTTGTAACGACCGGTGTTGTCTCCGCCGGCAAAGGATGCCTGGTCACCGAAGCGCAGCAGGCGTTGGGTATTGCCGCGGAAGTTGCCGAAGCCGAGACGCCCCACGCCATACCAGTTCGCGCCACGCGATCCGGCGTACAGCATGCCCTCCGTGGACCGGCTGCGCTGGCGATCGAAACTGTTCGACAACTGGCCGGTGCTGCGCATCTGCGCCACCGCCACGCCGGCGAAACCGTTCGCGCCCACGCGAACGTCGTTACCGGCAAGGCCGCCATCCAGATTGAACCCGACGTTGCCGAAACCGCCGCGGCTCAGGCCGCCCTGCCCATTGAACGATTGCATCCACGCGCCGCCCGCACCCTGGTGATCGAGGTGGCTCATCAGCGCATCGTTACCCGCCTCGATACCCGCGAGGGTGACGGCCGTGCTCGCCGCGTAGAGTTGGCCGGACAGCGACTCCAGCGAAGCCTGCGCGACCTGGGTGTTCGCCGATTGCTGAATGCCGCCCGCCGCGACCAGCGTGCCGGTCGCGAACGAGGTGCTCCCGGCCGACGTGCCGGTGAGGCTCCGGTCGATCTGCTGGAACGCGCCGTCGAGCCGCTGGGCGGACGACTGCGCGGCGGCGGACTGGCTCATGCTCGTGCTGGCGACCTGGCTCACGCTGAGCGTCGTGGTATCGATCCAGACTTCGGCGGGCAGGTACTGAAGGGTCGCGTTGAGAAAGACGCCGTTGGCTTTCGTCGTCGTGGAGAAGCCTCCCGAGATCGCGCTGGCCGTGAGCACCTGCTGGTGCGACGTCGGAACATAGCCGGAGACCGCGCCGGCGACGTGGAATTCGCCGGCGAGCGTGGCGGTGCCCGAAACGATGAGCGGCGCGCCCAGCAGCTGCGACAGCCGTCCCGTGGACGTCTGCACATAGTTGCCCGTGACATGCGTGGAGGTATCGGCTGTCTGCAAGGTAGCCGATACCTCCACGTCGCCACCGATGTCGCCATGCACGATCGCCGTGGCGCTGTCCTGCACCGTCAATGCGCCTGGAATGCCATGCATGGCTTCGAGGGTGATGCTCGATCCCGCCAGCGTCATCCCCTGGTAGGTATTGCTGCCACTCAGGGTGAGATGGGAATCACCGAAGGCGCGGAGGCCCCCGGCACCCGATATGTCGTTGGCGAACTCGGCGTCGTGGCCGTAGACACCGGCGGTGAAGTCGCCCCAATCGAACTTCGCCGGGCCGCGGATCGCGCGCCCGAGGTTCAGGCGTCCATAGCCATACACCGCATCCGGACCTGGCGCACCCAGATCATCCGCCGTGCCCAGCAGAACCTGCCGGACCGAGTCGAGGGACAGGCCAGGCATGGCCGACATCACCACCGCGGCGGCACCGGAAACCTGTGGTGCCGCGAACGACGTGCCGGCTCCATACACGTAGGTCGCCTGGCCCGTGGTCGCGTTCGGTGCGACGACCACGACCGCACCGGGCGCGGCAAGGCAATAATCTTGCGCGATACCGCAACGGTTGGAATACGAAGCGATCTGGTCGACGTGGTTGCTGTCCAGCGCGACGACGGTCAGCCAGCCTTTCTCCAGGCTGGGGACAAGACTCGGCAACGCGGCGACGGTCGAGGGATTGTCCCTGCCCTCGTTGCCTGCCGCGAACACGAAGAGCGCGTGTTCCATCGAGGCATGCAAGTACGCCGTCGCGAAATTCGCCGTGGTGTCCTTGTCCGCGGGATCCCAGTACAACCCGCCCCAGGAATTGTTGACGATCCGGGCGCCGGACGTGACGACGAGCTTGTCGTTCACGTCGCCCAACGGATCGGCCGAGGTCACCTTGTTGCCCTGGCCCGAGCCGTCGTCGACAGGTGCCTTGTCCGCGATGATGCGTGCCGAGACGATCGAGGCATCCGGCGCCACGCCACCGACGAAGGAACCATAGGGACGTCCGGCGGCGATCTCCGCCACGATGGTGCCGTGCCCGACGACATCGTCCACCGCCACGTTGTTCGTCGCGGGGTCGACGTAGATGTATTCCGCGCCCACGCGACCGGCCAGCGCGGGGTTCGAGGCGTTCACGCCGGAGTCGGCGATGCCGATGACGATGCCGGCCCCCGTGAATCCCGCGTCGTGGGCGGGCTTGACGTTGGTCGCCGTCAGCTGCACGTCCACCGGCGGCTGGGCGATCGTCGCGCCCGTGGAGGGCGGCTTGGGGATGTTGAAGGACGGTACGTCCGACAGGTTGTTCGACGGCACCGAGGGGATGTTGTTCGACGGCACGGAAGGGATGTTGGAGCTCCTGACGCCTCCGCTCCCTCCACCGCCGCAGGCCGTCAGGCCGATACCCACACAAACGGCCAGCGCGAGTTCGCGCCGACGCGGCATCTGCATCGTATTCATGTTGTCCCCTGGTCTGACGTCAATGTCTGCGCCCGCGATCCGTGGGCGCACCTGGGCAGATGTTGCCACAAGACCTTGCGGAAAGGCGCGGTGCGGGCGCAGGAAAGCGTGCGTCGGGTCGCAGGACCGGGGGGCGTTTCCCGGGCCCCGGTCCCCTTGTGCCACCCGTGTGAAACCGCCTGCGGCGGCGCAGATTGCCCCCGCCCCGGCCCCACTGCGATACTCAATGGGTTTTCCGCCCGGAAAGGGCGGCCATCCGAGTATCACGGAGTCCCCATGTCCGACATCGTCATCGCAGGCGCCAAGCGCACCGCCATCGGTTCCTTCCTCGGCCAGTTCACCGGCGTGCCCACGCCGAAGCTCGGCTCCATCGCCATCAAGGCGGCCCTGGAGCACGCGGGCATCGCCCCGGCCGACGTCAGCGAAGTCATCATGGGCTGCGTGCTGCCGGCCAACCTGGGCCAGGCGCCGGCGCGCCAGGCCTCCCTCGAGGCCGGGCTACCGACGTCCACCGGCTGCACCACCATCAACAAGGTGTGCGGCTCGGGCATGAAGGCCCTGATGCTCGGTCATGACCTGATCAAGGCCGGCTCGGCGTCGGTCGTCGTCGCCGGCGGCATGGAGTCGATGACCAATGCGCCGCACATGGTCAACGCACGCACGGGCATCCGCTATGGCGACGGCCAGCTGGTCGATCACATGGCCTGGGACGGGTTGACCAATCCCTACGACGGCAAGGCCATGGGCGTTTTCGGCGAACAGTGCGCCGACAAGTACCATTTCACGCGCGAGGAACAGGATGCCTACGCGATCGGTTCGGTCGAGCGCGCGCAGGCCGCGCAGAAATCCGGCGCCTTCGCCAACGAGATCGTGCCGGTGACCGTGCAGGGTCGCAAGGGCGCGCAGGATTTCGCCGAGGACGAACAGCCCGGTCGTTCGGACGTGGCCAAGATCCCCACGTTGCGCGCGGCGTTTCGCAAGGAAAACGGCACGATCACCGCCGCCAGCTCGTCGAGCATCTCCGATGGCGCCGCCGCGCTCGTCTTGCTTTCGGCGGACGATGCGAAGGCCCGCGGCGTTACCGCGCTGGCCCGCATCGTGGCCCACGCCACGCATTCGCAGGAACCGGAATGGTTCACCACCGCGCCGGTGGGTGCCATTTCCAAGGTGCTGACGAAGGCCGGCTGGACCCCCGACGATGTCGACCTGTTCGAGATCAACGAGGCCTTCGCGGTGGTACCGATGGCGGTGATGCGCGAACTCGGCGTGTCGCGCGAGAAGATCAACGTCAACGGCGGCGCGTGCGCCCTCGGCCATCCCATCGGTGCAAGCGGCGCGCGCATCGTCGTGACCCTTCTCAATGCGTTGACGGCGCGTGGGGCAAAAAGAGGTGTCGCCGCGCTGTGCATCGGTGGCGGCGAGGCAACGGCGATCGCCATCGAACTGGCGTGAACCCGGCGTCGATACGTGAGGCGGTCGTTTCGAAACGATCACGCCATGTCCATGGGCTTTAATGCGCCCTGAAGCGAAAAGGCGCGATCGGTAGCTAAGCACCCATAACTGAGCTATTAATACGCCGCCTAACGGCATTCCACGGTTAAGGAGAAACACAATGAATTTGACGCGTACCCTTCTCGCCTCTGCGCTCGTCGCGCTTCTGGCAGCTTGCAGCAACGGCGCGCAGGATTCCGCGCAGGACGCCCAGAAGTCGGCCGCCGATGCGCAACAGCAGGCGGACAAGGCCCAGCAGGCCGCCGACCAGTCGCAGAATGCCGCAACCTCCCAGGCTGCCGACCAGGCTCAGCAGTCCGCCGACCAGGCCAAGGATGCCGCCGCGCAGGCCCAGGCCGCCGCTTCGGCCTCGACCGCCGGTGGCGCGCCGGAGGCCGCGAAGGACGCCGCTTCCAACGCCGCCGATCAGGCCGACAAGTCGGCTGACCAGGCGAAGGATGCCGCCGACAACGCCAAGAACGCGACGGACGACACCAAGAAGTAAGCGTTTCGCTTTCTTCGGTGAAACACGAGACGGCCACCTCAGGGTGGCCGTTTTTATTCCACGCCATGTATTGGCGCGATGCAGCGTTTGCGTGACGGCCGCCCCGGCTATGATGCTCGTTTCGTCCCAGCGCGAAGCCCTCATGCCCATTCTCGAATCGCAGCTCGATACCCGCTCCCCGGAATTCCAGGCGGCCAGCCTGCGCCTGCGCGCGCTGACCGACGACCTGCGCGAGACGTTGAAGCGCACGGCCGAAGGTGGCGGCGCGAAGGCGCGCGAAAAACACGTCGCGCGCGGCAAGCTGTTGCCTCGCGAACGTATCCGCGCCCTGCTCGATCCCGGCTCGCCCTTCCTGGAAATCGCGCCACTCGCCGCGCATGGCATGTACGACGATGCCGCGCCGGCGGCGGGTGTCATCGCCGGCATCGGCCGCGTCATGGGCCAGGAAGTGGTGGTGCTCGCGAACGACGCCACGGTCAAGGGTGGCACGTATTTCCCGATGACCGTGAAGAAACACCTGCGTGCGCAGGAAGTGGCGATGGAAAACCGCCTGCCCTGCATCTACCTCGTGGATTCCGGCGGTGCGTTCCTGCCGTTGCAGGACGAGGTCTTCCCGGACCGCGAGCACTTCGGCCGCATCTTCTACAACCAGGCGCGGATGAGCGCCCAGGGCATCGCACAGATCGCCGTGGTGATGGGCTCGTGCACCGCGGGCGGCGCCTATGTGCCTGCGATGAGCGACGAGACGATCATCGTCCGCGAACAGGGCACGATCTTCCTCGGCGGTCCGCCCCTGGTGAAGGCCGCCACGGGCGAAGTCGTGGATGCCGAAGCGCTGGGCGGTGCCGACGTGCATACCTCGGTATCCGGCGTGGCCGATCACTTCGCCGAGAACGACGCGCACGCACTGGCCATCGCGCGCGATATCGTCGGTTCGCTCAACCGGGTGAAGAAGGTGCCGCTGGCGGTTCGGGCTCCCCTGGAGCCCCGCTTCGCCGCGGAGGAACTCTATGGAGTGATCCCCGAAGACACGCGCCGTCCCTTCGACATCCGCGAGGTGATAGCCCGTATCGTCGACGACTCCGAGTTCCACGAGTTCAAGGCGCGCTACGGCAAGACCCTCGTCACCGGCTTCGCGCATATCCACGGCTACCCGGTGGGCATCGTCGCCAACAATGGCATCCTGTTCGGCGAATCCGCGCAGAAGGGTGCGCATTTCATCGAATTGTGCAACCAGCGCAACGTGCCACTGGTGTTCCTGCAGAACATCACCGGATTCATGGTCGGCCGCAAGTACGAGAACGGCGGCATCGCGAAAGACGGCGCCAAGATGGTCACCGCGGTGGCCTGTTCCCACGTGCCCAAGTTCACGGTGGTGATCGGAGGCAGCTTCGGCGCCGGCAACTACGCGATGTGCGGCCGCGCGTATGGCGCCCGTTTCCTGTGGATGTGGCCGAACGCGCGCATCAGCGTGATGGGCGGCGAACAGGCCGCTTCCGTATTGGCCACCGTGCGCCGCGACGGTATCGAATCGAGTGGCGGGAGCTGGAGCACCGAGGACGAAGAGGCCTTCAAGGCACCGATCCGCGAGCAGTACGAGCGCCAGGGCCATCCCTACTATGCGAGTGCGCGGCTGTGGGACGACGGCATCATCGACCCGGTGGACACGCGGCGCGTGCTCGGCCTCGCCATCTCGGCCTCGATGAACGCGCCTGTCGAGCAGGGGCGGTTCGGCGTCTTCCGCATGTAAGCATGAATCTAGGAAGCACGCGTAAGCCCTTGCCCTGTCGACACTACGGGGCAGCGTGATAACCTCCCTGGTCCATGTCCGACTTCGATAGCCGCCCCGCCACCGAGATCTTCACCCCATCCGGCCTGAACCGGTTGGTGCGAGACCTGCTGGAAGATGCCCTCCCGATGGGGGTATGGATCGAAGGCGAACTCTCCAACGTCTCACGGCCCGCTTCAGGGCATATGTACTTCACGCTGAAAGATGCCAGCGCCCAGGTCCGCTGCGCCATGTTCCGCATGGCCGCGTCGCGCCTGCGTTTCCGGCCCACCGACGGCATGCATGTGCTCATGCGCGCCAAGGTCGGGCTTTACGAGGCGCGCGGCGAGTTCCAGCTGGTGGCCGACCATATGGAGCCGGCGGGCGAAGGCGCCTTGCAGCGCGAGTTCGAACAGCTCAAGGCCCGGCTTGGCGCGGAAGGACTGTTCGCCCCGGAACGCAAGCGCGCGCTGCCCGTGTTTCCGCGCCGCATCGGCGTCATCACATCACCGTCCGGTGCGGCCATCCGCGACGTGCTGAGCGTGCTTGGACGCCGCCTCGGCCTCGCCGAGGTGGACGTGCTGCCCGTGCCGGTGCAAGGTCGCGAGGCGCCGCCCGCGATCGTGTCCATGCTAAGGCGTGCGTCGGCCAGCGGTCGCTACGACGTGATCCTAGTAACCCGCGGCGGCGGCTCGCTGGAAGATCTCTGGGCCTTCAACGATGAAACCGTGGCACGGGCGATCCATGCCAGCGCCGTGCCGGTCGTCTCCGCCGTAGGCCACGAGGTGGATTTCACCATCGCCGATTTCGTGGCCGACCTGCGCGCGGCGACACCTTCAGCCGCCGCCGAACTGCTGGTGCCCGATGGCGCGGACCTCGCGCGCCAGCTCGACCGCCTACGCCAGCGAATGACGACGCTGACGACGCGCCGCCTTCAGGCCGCGGCGCAACGCGCCGACCATTGGCAGGCGCGCCTCAACACCCAGCGTCCGCAGGCGCGCCTCGCGCGCGATGCGCAGCGCCTCGATGCCCTGCACCGGCGCCTCCGTTTCGCGATCGGCCAGGCGAACGCCTTGCGCCGAGCGCGTCTCGAACGCCTCGATGCCCGCCTGACGGCGCGACATCCTCGCCTGCGCCTCGAACCGGCTCGCCTGCGTAATGCCGAACTACGGCAACGGCTCGACCGCGCCATCGCACGCAAGCTGGAACGCGATCGCGCGCGGGTCCTCCAGCAGGGCCGAACGCTGCACGCGGTGAGCCCACTCGCCACGCTCGAACGCGGCTATGCGATCGTCTTCGACGAACGCGAGGCGATCGTGCGTCGTGCTGCCGATGTCGCCGTCGGAGAGCGCGTGCGCGTGATGTTGGGCGACGGCGAGATGAAGCTTCGGCGGGAATAGTCGAAGGCGAGGACCATCTACATCCTAGTGCCATGGATGGGTCGCTTTTCGTCGCGGAGATGCCTCACGACGCGTGAACACCTCGGATCGGATGATCCGTGGTTTCGTCACCCACGAGGCCACGTACATGCTTCGGAAGAACTACCCCTATTACCTCGCCAACGTCGCCGTGAAGGGCAAGGCGAAGCTCGACGTCATCGACAAGTACACCGGCGAGGTTGCCACGCGCGTCGCCCTGCCCGACGCGGCGGCCCTGGACCAGGCCATCGCGGCGGCGCACGGCGCGGCCGGCGATATGAAGCGGTTCAAGCCGTACCAACGGCAGGCGGTGCTGGAACACTGTGTCACGCGCTTCCGCGAGCGTCGGGACGAGTTGGCCTATGCGCTCTGCGTCGAGGCCGGCAAGCCGATCGGCGATGCGGCGGGCGAGGTCACCCGGCTCATCGAAACCTTCAAGATCGCCGCCGAAGAAGCGGTGCGAATCAACGGCGAAACGCTCAACCTCGAAATCTCCGAACGCAGCGCCGGCTATCATGGTTACACGCGCCGCGTCCCGCTCGGGCCGGTGGCTTTCATCACGCCATTCAACTTTCCACTCAACCTCGTGGCACACAAGGTGGCTCCGGCCATCGCCGCGGGTTGCCCCTTCGTGCTCAAGCCCGCCGAGCGAACGCCCCTTGGCGCGCTGATCATCGGCGAGGTTCTCGCCGAAACCGATCTGCCCCGCGGAGCATTCTCCATCCTGCCCATGCTTGGCCGCGATGCGGAGCCACTGGTGACCGACCCGCGCCTGAAAATGCTTTCGTTCACCGGCGGCCTCATCGGCTGGGACCTCAAGGCCAAGGCCGGGCACAAGAAGGTCATCCTTGAACTCGGTGGCAATGCCGCCTGCATCGTCGACGGCGACCAAGCCCCACGCCTCGACGCCATCGTCGACCGGCTGGTCTTCGGCGCGTTCTACCAGTCAGGGCAGAGTTGCATCAGTGTTCAACGAATCCTTGCGCACGACACTATTTATGACGAATTGCGCCGTCGACTCGTAACGAAGGTCAAGACACTCAAGGCCGGCGATCCGAAGAAGAAAAATACCTTCCTCGGCCCGATGATCGACGAGAACGCCGCCATACGGCTGGAGGAGTGGATCGACGAGGCGAGGAAGGCGGGCGCGAAGGTCCTGTGCGGAGGCCGGCGCAAGGGCGTCATGCTCGAAGCGACCTTGCTCGAAAACGTGGCGCGCGGCGAAAAGCTGCAACGCATGGAAGCCTTCGGCCCGGTTGCCCTGCTCCACCGTTTCAGCACTTTCGACGAAGCCCTCGGCATGGTCAACGACTCGGACTTCGGCCTGCAAGCCGGCGTGTTCACGGACAACCTGCGCCACGCCATGCGTGCATGGGATGAGCTGGAACAGGGTGGCGTGATCGTCAACGACGTGCCCAGCTTCCGCGTCGACAACATGCCCTATGGTGGCGTGAAGTCATCGGGCCTGGGCCGCGAAGGCGTACGCTATGCCATCGAGGACATGACGGATGTGCGCCTGATGGTCATTCGGGATAGTTGAGGAATCGCTTCGGCTCCTGGCTCAAGGGGCCGAAGTCGACGTGCGTGCACCAAATTGGCACGCAGTTCGACCGATCGGAAGCCGCACGCCGAATAGGGACGGCCTACGTCTTAAGGACTATGGCGCCATGAACTCGACGCCGGTTGAATGGCACGTGGGTTCTGGAATTCGCAAAAGGAGCTTTCGAATGAATACCGCCCGACGCATGCACTCTTTCCTGATATTCCTGACGATCGTCCTTCTGGCTTCATGCGCTACACCGCAACCAGCAGGCAACGACGTCGCTCCACGCAGCCCACAGCAGAGCAAGACGGGCAACGCCGTGAAAGCGGTGGCATTCATGAGGTTCTGGAATAGGGAGGATAACCATGACGACAATTTCTGCACCATCGATGTTCCTTAGGTTCCCTTTTATCTCAGGCTGAACCTGAAAGACGAACCCGAGGGGCAGGTTGACTGCGCGAACGACAAGGCGCGCTCCGTGACCCTGGAAAACATGCCGCCTGGAACGCTGCTCTGGCTCTTCGACGATCCGGACTGCGGTAAAAGCGACGACTGGACGAAAGTCACCGTACTGAAGCAAGCCTCGGCGATAAATATTCCAAGCTTCGGTACGGACTTCAAATGGGATACGGCCATTGTCGAGGCTGACTACCAGAACGGCCTTACCGGAAAACTTTCCTGTTTCATCCTACAGGTGCCTGGACCAAATGGCACATATGCCCAGCAGGTCAACGGCGGTCACGGCACATCTTTAACGTCACCTCACGGCATCGACGTGAAGTGACGGCGTGTCGGCGGGAACCCGCGCGGATAACACCAAGCAGACGAACCACGAACAGACAAGGACCGTCCTCATGAACACCCCATCCCGCCCCACTACCTCGCTTGCCGACGTCAGGCAGCTCACTTACTTCCAGATCTACAAGACCAATCCCAGCGAGCAGCACGGGACGATCAAGCTCTTCAGCAATGGCAACCAGCAGTGCCCGATCAAGGTCGGGCTGATCGCCGCCGATGCCGACGAAAACCCCATCACGCTCACGCAAGCCGAGATCAGGCAGGCCCTCACGCTCATCTTCTACGATGACGGTAGCGCGCTGGGTGACGGCTATGCGTCCTCATTCGACAAGAACAGATTCACGTGGACCGAATCCGCCATTCCGGCGAAGCATCCCCACGAGGACGAACCCAGCCGGAGCAGTGAAGCGGAAGTATCCCGGGCCACCGCTGTCGAGCCCCCCGCGAGCATCCAGGTCATCACGCTCTACGTCTCCGCCACTCCCGGATCGTCGGGACGAGCGCTCGCGGCACGTTTCCAGGTGACCGAGAACCTGTTCTTCACGACCAGCCCGTCCGTGAACGATTCCGAAGGCCAGGGACGGGATGGCGAATTCGACTCGTCAGTCGACGTCCTTCTGGCGGAGCCCCCCTTTCTTTCGGCCATGGATTTCGGCGCTGCTTCCAACGGTCTCGTCTCGGGGAGAAAGGTGGGCGACTCGACCACCTATTTCTACTGGGCGACCGAGTACTACCTCAATCCGAAATTGAATGGAGTCGCCATCCCCCTGGATTCCGTCGGAGCGAGCGCATCCGTCGGTGGCAAGCCACCGGAAGGTGCATTCGGGTTCTACGTTCATGGCGACTTCTTCGCTCATGTGCAGTGGGGAATCAGTTACTACAGCCAGCCGGGCGAAACCGGCGCTGAATCGGCCGGTCTTCCCCTGCTGCCGCTGTACGCTCTCGTCGCGGAGTCCGCACCTTCCGATGCCACGCGAAACAGCGAAACATCGACGGCCACGATCACCGTTCACGCCGGCACCCGCGTCGACAGGGTCACCACGACCGTGCACTACATCGGAAGCGGTTCCAGTCATGGAAAACACGACACGTCACCGGACGCGGATCTTCCGTATGCGATGTACACGAATTGTGTCGGTCAGATCGTGGGAGCGAACAAGAGCCGTATCGTCATAGGAATCCTGAAAGGAAATCTCCCCAGGAAGTTCACCAACAGCGCAGGCGGCGTTATCCCGGAAAAGGGTTCCACGGTCATGCATATCCTGGACGCTTACGGCAACGACCATATGTTAACCCTGTCGTACGACGCCACCAGGGACGAATTTACGATCGCGTGATGTCGCTCTCCATTCAAGGATAACGTGATGGCAAGGAAAGCCTCCCCGCGCGAGTCTCCCGCGCTTGATTTGACTGAAGTCGACGTCATCCTCGAGCAGACGGAGGTTTACCGTAATGGACTTCAGCAGGCCAGGATCAGGCTCGATCTGGCGTCAGAGCACGATGGGACGCCGTCGGACTTGACCTCCAGTGAAATCGCGAGCATTCGGCTCTTCGATTACCATAACCAGAACTCCGGAGCGATCCCGTTCTCGGACGATGGTTCCACCACTTACAAGGGCTGGTCGGCCCAACACGTCTATCGTGGCTATGTATCCCAGACCACCAGGACAGGCGAGCCACGAGCCATCCAGTCCTACTTCCTGTACCTGTCCGCCAACACCGAGGCCACGGAGACCCTGGATGTCGCCTTCGAGGTCCATGGCGACGATCTTTCGATCTGGCGCACCAACGGAAGGTGCACCTTCGATGGCATCGAGCAACCCATAGCGGCGATGGACAAGCATGTCGGCATCACGATGACGCCCCTTCCTCCCGAGAGGTATTCAGCCAGTTCCTTCATGCTCGAACGGCGCCCCCTCGATCCGGCCACGCATCCGTACGGAGCGAACGCGGAGGGTATCTTCGATGACATCGTAACGGTATCGATCCAGCTGGTGGACCAGACCACGCTCGGCATCCGCAGCATGACCTGCGATCCCCCGGGCCTGATCCATTGGAAGGACAAGGTGTCGTACTTCAGGCAACCCTGTTTCACAGGCTATGTCGAGCCCGGCGACACGACGATTCACTGGAACGGCGCGATGAACGACCACTTCGGTTCAACGCCACCACCAGAGCGACTTGCAAGCCCCGAAGAGGAATCGGGCGTCATCGTAGTGTGCGGAAGGGTCGACATCCCGGCCTGGGTCGGCGCACCGGAGGCGCCGATGAAATTGACCATGACGGATGCCCACGGCAGCGTGCAAAGCTGCCACATCGAATTCGTCAAGGGTGAACGGGACGAACTGATAGCGACATGACCGACACAGGACCAGGGAAGGCAACGCCATGACGACCGATGAAACCCTTGCACCGGCTCCCCTGGCGCCGGGGGACATGTACTCCACCGCATTTCAGTTCTACAGCCATATCAACGCGGACGTGGACCCTCGCACCGGCATGTACTCGGCGAGCGTCGACCTGGCTACGGGTGAAGGCAATCACTTGCGAGGCCCCCACCTCCCCTTCCGCCTGAGCTACAGCGCCGCCGACACGATCGACGACGGCTTCGGCAAGGGTTGGCGTCTTGGCCTCACCGAACTCGACCTCGACGCCAGCCTCCTGACCCTGTCCAGCGGCGACAGTCACAAGGTCGAGAGGCTCTTGCTCGATGCACCGGCGCGCTTTCCGGATCGCAAGCTCGACAGCTGTTCACTGGTCATGATGGATCCGGAACATCGGACCGCCGTGGTCGAACACGTGACTGGCGTCGTCGAGCATCTCCAGGCGATGTCGTACCCCACCCACCTGCTACGACCCGTTCGCATCATCAACCCCAGCGGCGATGCACTCCAACTCATATGGGAACCGGATGGGAACGGCATTTCGCGTTTGACACGCGTCATGGATAACGATGGCGAGGCATTGCTGCAGGTCGACTACGCCGACCTGAACAACGTCCGGCTCACCCTCCACCTGGCCGACGCCGCCCGTCGCGAGGCTGTTGTTCCGCTGGAGATGCAATTCAGCGTCCTGGGGGGCAGCTTGAACGCATCGCCATTCCCCTCATCGCCGACCTCAATGAAATCGAAACGACCGAAGGCGATGAAGCGGTGTGGGAATTCGGGTATCGCTCCGTCGGCGGCATCATGATATTGCTCGCGTCGGTGACCTCTCCCGATGGCCTGAGCGATTCGGTGGAATACGATACGGCGGCACTTACGCTTCCCCCTGGGGGACCTCTTTCCCACATGCCCGCCGTGACGACACGGAAACGGTCACTCGCGACCGATGCCACGACCGTGGTCCGGGAAAGCCGATACACCTATAGAAACGGCGATCTCGACCATAACTTCTACGGTTACCCGGCGGTACAGTCCTGGGAAAACCGGAATGATCAGCTCCTCCACATGCCCGGCGCGGACGCCTACACCTATGGGTCGATGGAGGAGCAGTATCAAGACGGATCCCTGCTGTGCACGATCGAGCGCAACTACAACCACTTCCACCTCGTCACCAACGAGAAGACCACCCGCGGCAACGTCGTGCAGGACGTCGTTACCGAGTACGGCATCGAAGACCACATCTCCTTCGAGGATCAGAAGGCGAGCTTCCAGCTTCCACACAAGGTGACCACCACCTGCTACGACGTTCGCCTTGCCGACATGAAGCAGGTCACATTCACCGAGAGTTCGTACGACGACTACGGAAATGTCCTGTCACGTTACGACAGTGCCACCGATACGACCGAAACGTCCGATTATTACCCGCCGGAAGGCGAGGAAGGCCTATGCCCGCCCGATCCGCTCGGGAAAGTGCGACGCCTCAGGAGCCGCACCACCTCGCCCGGCAGGAACGGCGACCCGATTCGTTCGACGCGGTACCGCTACGTTGAGGTCCCCGTAAGAAACTCCGCACGAGTCATCGAAAACAACTCGCGGCGGGAGCGCACCTACTACATCCAGGCATCGGGGGAAACGTCGACAGTGTTCGATGCCGACGTTGACACGATTCTCGTCCACAGCGAGCAGTCGTTCGTCACGGACCAGCGCAACCAGCACGGCAGCCTGCTGCAGGAGACACGCGAGCAGGATGGACTGACGGAGATCCGCGCGTTCACCTACGAAACCGACGACGTCGCTGGCACGGTAACCACGCACACCACGCACACCACGCACGATGGCGTGGTGAACACGACAAGCGAAACCCTCCATCTCATCAGTGGCCTGGTGCGATCCACGGTGGATGCGCTCGGCAACAAGGCCGAGTTCACCTATGACGCCCTGGGCCGCCGCACCAGCGAAGTGCTGTCACCCGACCATCCCGACTACCGCGTCGAAACGCGCTGGCGCTATCAATTGTCGATGAGCGAACGCTGGGTCGAGCGCATTGGCATTACGGGCCTGCCACATCGCGTGTGGATGGACGAGCAAGGCCGCACCATCCGTCGCCAGGAGCCCCTGCCCGACGGCACGCTGATGACCGTGCACGAGCTGGAATATGACGGCTTCGGGCAACTCGCCAGAGAGGTGCAGATCGACCGCATGCGCGGGGACACCGCACTGCGACTGGAGACGACCTACGCATACGACGACTGGGGTCGCTGCTCGCAGATGACCTCGCCGGATGGAAGCAAGACGCTGAGTGAGACGACCCTTGTTCGTGACCCGCTTTCGTTCGGCGACGAGGTGATCACGCGGACGATGCAGTGGCAGAGCTACGGAATCGACGAAAAGACCGGCTGGCGATCGACCTACCTCGACGCCGCGGATCGGCAACGGCGCGCGCAAACCGGTACGTGGTCCGAGACCGGCGAGCCCACGGTTGCGTCGACCACCACATGGGAATACGACGGGCTGGGCAGGTGCGTGAAGATGGTGGACCCTCTTGGCAAGGTGACCCGTCAGGCATGGGACGGCCACGACCGCTTGATTCGCAGCGACCTTCCCGATGGAACCGCCGTGCTTCGGGCCTACGCGCCCGGCCACGAGGACGAGTTCGTCGCCCGGCTCGCCATCGTACCGCCCGAGCGCGATGGAGCGCTCCGCGACCTCGCCGGAAAAGCCGGCGAACTGGAACTGGGAACCCGCACCTGGGACGGACTGGGAAGGTTGAAGATGGAACAGGCGGGCAGCCTGATTACCAGCCATGCCTACATACCGAACCAGATGAGTTCCGACACGAAGACCATGCCGAGCGGCAATATGCTCCGGATGGCTTACGATCTTCGCCTGCGAGAAGCGCTGCTCGGCTCGACGTTGACGAGTCCGGAGGGTGCGGTGGAGGCCATACTGACCGAGGCTACCTATGACAACGCCATGGGCCTGCCTACCCGGATCGTCGCCGAAGGCGGATCGATGACGATCGCGCCTGACTATCTCGGCCGGATGACCAGCCAGGAGATCGCCCTCACCGGTGACCTGCCGCGAGGGTGCCATGTCACCATCACGCCGGGGGGCCTCGCCCTGGAGAAGACAGGCACCGACGGTATAACGCAAACGTACGACTACGACGACAAGGGACGCCTGAAGAGCGTGACCGATGAGGACGTGACGATCGAGCTGTTCTACGACGGCCTGTCGCGCCTGGACCATCGCATCTCGCGCTCCGCCGATGGCCGTTCCGTCACGCAGCGGCTTGCTTACGACTCCCTGGGGCGCGTGCACGAGCAGACCTGGGAACACACCGGCGAATCGACCACGCAAAAGCGCAGCCTGGCATTCGACTGGCGAGCCGACGACAAGGTTTCCGAGCGTCGCTGGTACCGCGACGACACCACGCTCCTGCGCACCGAGACGATGGACTATGACGACCGCGGCCGGCTGATCCTCCATGGTATCGTCGCGGTCGAAGGCGAACACCCACTCGACGAGACCGGACAGCCATACGTGAAACAGGAGTTCGAGCATGACTGCCTCGACAACCTGCGGACCGTGACGACGACACTGCTCGACGGACGGGTCAACGTCACCCGTTACGGGTATGACGCGGTGGACTTCGACCGACTGGTCAGCGTAAGCAACAGCCTGGATGGCTATCCCGGCTACGGCACGTCACTGGAGCTCACGTACGATGCGAACGGCAACCTGATCGACGATGGCCAGGGCCGGACACTGCATTGGGACGGCGCAGGCCGATTGGCGAACGTGACGCTTGCCGACGACAGGCGGATCACCTATATCCACGGCCCGGACGCGCGCGTAAGCAGCGTGACGATCGATGAGGTGCCAAGGTACCGCTACCGCGAAGACGGCGCCATCGCCTTCGAGGTCGATGCGCTGGAGGGACGGCGATTCATCCGGGCGGAGGGTGGCATCGTCGCCGAGACCCGGCTCACCGGGGCGATCAGGGAGACCTTCCTGCTCGGTACCGATCCACAGGGGTCCGTGGTGACGGAGTCCGTGCCGGATCGAATGTCATGAGCGTCGCGGCACGCATCTATACCGCCTACGGCGGAAACGCCGGCGCGACAGGCGCCGCACGGCTGGCGTACGCCGGCGAGATCATGGAAAGGCTGACCGGGTGGTACCTGCTCGGCGGCCGTCCATACAACCCGGTACTGCGGCGCTTCCTCGTGCCCGACCCGGAAAGCCCTTTCCACGAGGGAGGATTCAACCGCTATGCCTATTGCAGCGGCGATCCGGTAAACCGGATCGACCCGAGCGGCAACGCGTGGACGGACTGGCTGGCGGCCGGATTGATGGTGGCCCTCTCCGTCGTGGGCACGGTCATCAGCGCCGGAGCCCTGACCGCTCCCCTCGCGGCCGCTTCGACCGCCGTGGCGACCGCCGCCGCGGGTGGGGCCGGCGTGATGGGAGCCGCATCCGCCGCGGCGACCGTCGTGGCCGCGACCCCCGGGATCGTGGCCACCACCACGGCGGTCACGATGGACGTGATATCGACAGCGGCAGCTATCGGTTCGGTCGCCTCGATGGCGACACAGAACCAGAAAGCCAACGCCATCCTGGGCTGGGTGTCCATGGGCGCGGGGGTCGCCTCGGGCGCCGCCACGCTCGTGGCGTCCAAACAGATATCCATGACGTCCGCCAGGGCGTCGTTCGCCACCCGTGGCGCGCCGGCCGGCGGTGGTGGTGCGAGCAGGACAGCCACCACCCATGCCACGGTGAGTGCCCTGAAGACGACCATGCCCATCCTGGCATCGAGCGCATCCGCCCGAAGCGACACACGGGGATCGACCCGCAGCCTGGTGGCAAGCGATGCGAGCGGCAGCCTTCCGCAAGTGAGGCAGGGAGCCGTGGAACTCAGGAGGGATGGCGTCAGGCAAGCCAACCTGTACTTCGGGACCCCGATCTCGCGGCGAGCATTCCGGAACCCCCATGGAACCAGGCGGATCGCCGGCGAACGACTTCACAGGCCGGATATCGAAAGCGCCCGGCGGGCCGGCGCCTCCGCGGGACTGAACGTCGAAGCCATGGACATGACGAGAGCGACAACGGAACAGATTCGACGACGCCTGTCGGAGGATGGCATCCATGTCGCCGTCACCGGGCACGGTCTCCTCGACGAATCCGTCATGAGATCGCTGAACATGCCATCCGCGGTCTCCGATCATTTGCTCCCCGTGCGGGCAAGTCCGTGATGCGCACGCTGACGTCGACGTACGGCGCTTACGGCGAGCGCGCGCCGGCGGCGGCGGCGCGTACCGCTTTCGCTGGTGAGGTAGGCGAGGCCGACACCGGCTTCTATTTGCTGGGTGCGCGTTTCTATAGCACCACGCTGCGCCGATTCCTCACCCCGGACCGGGCCAGCCCGTTCGGACGTGGCGGCATCAATCGTTATACCTATTGCAGCGGTGATCCCATAAACCGGATCGATCCGAAAGGTCACTCATGGCTGAGCTGGGTGGCGATGTCTTTCGGGCTGGCCAGAAACAACACCGGAACGGCGAGTTCGGCGCCGGGTTCCCGGCATACGAACGACGCTGTCACGACGCCCGGCACGGTGGCCTCGACCGCCGCGTCCATGATCGACTCGATCTCCATCACTGCGGCTGTCGACGCCGCCGCCCTGACGGTGTCGAACGAGCCGGAGGCCGGTGGCCTCTTTGGATGGATCGGGTATATGGCAAGGGCCACCCTGGGTGGATCCGATCTCGCAGCCGCCAGAAGCGGTTCGCCAACGCGGCGCTTCGTAGGGCCTGTCAGTGTCATCGCACAGGCCGCAGGCACAGGAGTACAGCCGGAACGGAACATCTCGGTATTCATCGATGGCGACATCCCCGCGCACCGATCGACACTCAATCGGGGTGGAAAGAAGGATGTGACAAGAAACTGGATATATGGCACGCACGTCAGGAATCCGAAAAGCCGGATCTGGGCAGCGGACTCAGCCATCAACTACAAGGACCTCCCGAACCTGTTCCCGCACATGACGGGCCGCGGCATCACCAATGCGACCCTCTATACAGGGGTCGATGGCCAGCCCAATGGCAATAACTGGACAACAAAGTGGTTTCATGGAACACCGGAGCCGCTCTTCTACGAGCAGGATCTCCTGCTCACGAAACCAGCGGCCAAATCCGTGGGGCTCGACCTCGCCATCGAAGACATGGGTGAAATGCTGATAACGGACATGCGGGATAAATTGGCACGGAGTGGCGATCACATTATCGGTGCTTGTTACGGCATAGCGGACGAGGTCGTCATGGACGCGCTGAACCTGTCGAACGTGAGCTTGTATTACCTGCGCCCACCGCCCTGGCTCTGAACCATGGTGGGCGCCCCGTCACACCCGTGTACGTACGAGCTGAGAACGGTCGATGCGATCAGGTGCCGTTTCTCGGGGGTGGCGCCAGATCTCCGACGAGGGTCGGAATGAGCTCCGACACCGTCGGATGAATCGGTACCGCCCATTGCAGCGTCCCGACCGGCGCATCCGCGTTCATCATGTCGAGGATGCCGTGGATCGCTTCATCCCCGCCTGTGCCAAGGATGGCGGCGCCAAGGATCTTCTTCGTCTCCGCGTCGGCGACGATCTTCATGAAGCCCCAGGTCTCGCCCTTCTCCACCGCACGCCCTACGCGTGTCATCGGACGCTTCGATATCAGCAATGGCCGGCCGGACTTGCGTGCCTGCGATTCGGTCATGCCGACTCGCCCCAGCGGCGGGTCAACGTAAAGCGCATAGCCGAGGATGCGATCGCTCACCTTGCGCTCCTCGCCATCGAGCAGGTTGGCGGCGACGATCTCGTAGTCGTTCCACGCCGTGTGCGTGAACGCGCCCTTGCCGTTGCAGTCCCCCATCGCCCAGACGCCTTCGGCACTGGTCCGGAGGAAATCGTCGACCTTGATGTATCCCTTGTCGTCCGTCTCGATACCTGCCTCGTCCAGGCCAAGGTCGTCCGTGTTGGGGCGGCGGCCCACGGCAAGCAGCACATGCGTACCGACGACCTCGGGGGCTCCCTCGGTGCAGTCCACGCCGACCTTCACGCCGCGCTCGTGCTTCGCCAGTGTGATGCAGCAGGCGTCCGTGCGAACGGCGATGCCTTCGGCTTCGAGGAACGCGCGGATCTCGGCCGAGACGTCCTCGTCTTCGTGGCCGATCAACCGTGCGCCCTTCTCCACGATGGTCACCTCGGCGCCGAAGCGCCGGAACATCTGGGCGAACTCGAGACCGATGTAGCTGCCGCCGACCACCACCAGATGTCCGGGGACGGCTTGCAGTGGAATGATGGTGCTGTTGGTGAGGTAATCGACCTGGTCGACGCCCGGGAAGTCCGGCACGTTGGCGCGACCGCCGACATTGAGGAAGATCTGGGGCGCTTCCAGCGTTTCGCCATTCACCTCGATCCGTCGCGGACCGGTGAATCGCGCATGTCCACGAATGAGCGTGAGCCCCGGCATGGATGCCAGCCAGTCCTCGTTGCCCTTGCGCGAGTCGAGGATCACCTTGCGGGCCCGGGCAGAGATGGTCGGCATATCGATGGACAGCGGCCCGGTACGGACGCCGTATTCCGCGCCTCGCTGCGCGAGACGGGCCGCATAGGCGCTGGCGACGAGGGTCTTGGTCGGCTTGCAGCCGGTATTGACGCAGGTGCCGCCGACCAGATGCCGCTCGATGATGGCGACGGTCTTGCCCGCGCCGGTGAGGCGGTTGGCCAGCGCCGGCCCAGCCTGCCCGGCTCCTACGATGATGGCGTCGAAGGTATGGGTCATGGGCTCCGGCCTCGAATGGTGACCCCGGCCCGATTCGAACGGGCGACCTTCCCCTTGGGAGGGGGCTAGGCTCCGCTCTGGAATGCGGGTTGCCGGGTGGATTGTGCTTACGGTGTACTAAAAACGCTATGGGATGTCAGACGTTCCTAGCGCCCGTCAGGCGCGCGCCTTGGTCTTCACCGGCCGCGAGGGGAGCTTTTTTTTCTTCGGTGCAGCTGTTGCGGTGCGCTGAACGACATCACCGACCGTCTTCCTGGACCTGGCCGTGACGGCCTTCTTTCCATAGGGGGCAAGAACAATTTTTAGGCCGAGTGCACCGGCAATTTTGCGAACGGTCACGAACCCGGTCTTGGCACCAGGCTTAAGTGCCTTGTAGAGGCCGGGACGAGTAAGGCCAGCTGCATCCGCTACCTGAGTCATACCCCGCGCACGCGCGACATCATCTAGTGCGGAAAGGAGAAGATCTTGATCATCTTCGGTTAGAACTTCGTTCAGGTATGCAGCGATGGCCTCTTCACTGTCGAGATACTCGGCAGCGTCAAACGCCGAGAACTTGGTGGGCATGGTGGTTCCTTGGTCTGGTTACTTCGTAACTAGGTATTTCGTAACTAGGTATTTCGTGTCTGCGTAGCTGGCGGCTATCGGTCCGCCAGCAGTTTCTTTGCTTTCTCGATGTCCTTCTTCTGGGTCGATTTATCGCCGCCACACAGCAAAAGGTAGATCGTGTCGCCATCCCTGACGTAATAAACGCGGTATCCCGGGCCGTGGTCGATCCGCATCTCCGAAATCCCGTCGAAGTGCTTTGCGTCACCTGCATTCCCTGCAACCAAACGCTTGATGCGAACGATCACTTTCGCCCTCGCAACCTGATCCTTCAGGCTGCGAAGCCAGTCCGTAAACTCGTCTGTCTGGATCACCGTGTTCATGGGCATAGTGTCTCCAATTGGAGACACTTTTGCAAGGAACGGTCATACCCTGGGCGTCTCCGCCAAGACCCGCCTGGAAGTCGGGCGGGAGGATATGTGCTTGCTGTGCTTGAAGGGTGTGATCGGTGGCGGAATATGGAATCCGGCCAAGCCAAGAATGGCTTCATATGGTGACCCCGGCCCGATTCGAACGGGCGACCTTCCCCTTAGGAGGGGGACGCTCTATCCAGCTGAGCTACGGGGCCAAGGATGTGAGGATACCGGAGGCGGTCGGGAGACAAAAGACGAGACCGGGGACATTCCGGCGCCCCGACGCCTAAGCTCATGACGGATCGCGGAAACCGCAGCTGCGCCTACACCGTTGTCGCTATAGCCGCGGACGCCATCCTGTGCATTAAATCCTGGTACTCCCGCAGGAAGGAACGTCGGTGAAGCAGGTCGCGCCCGCCACCCATATCTATGGCGCCTACGGTGAAATCGGGATGGTGGGCCAGATGGCACGCTCCGCGTACGCGGGACAGCTCGCCGAACCAGGCACCGGCGATTACGTACTCGGCCATCGCCTGTTTTCGCCGGTTCTGCGACGTTTCCTCAATCCCGATCCCATCAGCCCCTTCGACGACGGCGGCTTGAATCGCTACGCTTATTGTGGCGGCGACCCGATCAACCGCACCGACCCCAGCGGTAACGCGTGGTGGGACCGGGTCGTCGCAGGCCTGGGCATGAACGGTGGTTTCAGCGGGCAAGTGGAGAGACGGCAGAGCCCTACGGGCGCCGTCTCCACGGTGATGCCGGCGACCGCTGCCGTACTCGATGTGGTCACTGTCGCGGCCGAGATCGGAGCACCGGTTTCGATTTCGGCAGGGGCCAGGAAATCCCCTGCTGTCTCTGGTTGGCTCGGAGTGGCCGCCAGCATCACTCCCGGTGGCGTCGCCCTGACGGCGAAGCCTCCCGCGACATCGGTGCGCTATGTGGGTCGGGGACAAAGAGGGCCGCAGGACGCGGATTTACCGCGCTACAACATCGAAGTCGTTCCGGCCGATGAGCGCCCACCTCATAAGTCTCGGCGTTCCGGACCGACAGGGCAACTGGTATTGAAGACACATTGGTTCGTGACGACCGATCCGCTCGAACCCGGAAATACCCACTGGGGCGCGGATACGCCCGTCACCTCGAGGAGTCTTCTCAGTCCTTTGCGAAAAATAGGAAGGATACCCATCGCCGATGGACCTAGAGATGTCTATCTCTACAGCGGCGTCCATGGCGACATACAAGGCGAAAACTGGGCCAATCAACGACGATTGCATGCAGATAGCAGGCTCTACCAATTGGACGTCGATGATTACTCCTTATTCCAGCGCCACCTACCAGGCCGCAATCTATCCATCGAACACATCGGTGGCATCACGTTCGGTGAAATGATCGAAAAGATCTCGCGACCAGGCATCCATCTTCATGGCTACTGCTTCGGCGCGATAGACAACCTGATGCTCGACCTTCTCTGCGCCGATCCGGTTCCCGTCTATCTGAGACATTGAGCACGCACATGTCCACCGCTGAAAAGGAACGGAGCGCGGCATGGCCTGGAAGCCACCCATGAGTCGCATATACGGCGCTTTCGGCGACAGCGCGGCGACGGGACAGCACGCGCACAGCGCCTACACCGGAGCATGCGCGGAGTCCGGCACCGGCGCCTATGCACTCGGTAGTCGCCTGTATTCCCCGGTACTGCGACGTTTCCTCAATCCCGATCCCATCAGCCCCTTCGATGACGGCGGCTTGAATCGCTACGCTTATTGTGGCGGCGACCCGATCAACCGCACCGACCCCAGCGGTAACGCGTGGTGGGACCAGGTCGTCGCAGGCCTGGGCATGAACGGTGGTTTCAGCGGGCAGGTGGAGAGACGGCAGAGCCCTACGGGCGCCATCTCCATGGTGATGCCGGCGACCGCTGCCGTACTCGATGTGGTCACCGTCGCGGCCGAGATCGGAACACCGGTTTCGATTTCGGCAGGGGCCAGGAAATCCCCTGCTGTCTTTGGTTGGCTCGGAGTGGCCGCCGGCATCACTCCCGGTGGCGTCGCCCTGACGGCGAAGCCTCCCGCGACATCGGTGCGCTATGTGGGTCGTGGACAAAGAGGGCCGCAGGACGCGGATTTACCGCGCTACAACATCGAAGTCGTTCCGGCCAATCAGCGTCCAGCTCATAAATTTCGGCGTTCCGCGCGGACAGGGCAACCGGTACTGAAGACACATTGGATCGTGCGGCCCGATCCGCTCGATCCCGGAAATACCCACTGGGGCGCGGATACGCCCGTCAACTCCATGAGTCTTTTCAGCCCCCTGCGAAAAATAAGACGCATGCCCATCGTCGACGGACGTAGAAATGTCTATCTCTACAGCGGCGTCCATGGCAGCAAACAAGGCAAAAACTGGGCCAATCAACGAAGGTTGCATGCGGAAAGCACGTTCTACCATGCCGACGTCGGTCATCACTCCGCATTCCAGCGCTACCTTCCGGGCCGCAATCTCTCCATCGAGGACATCGGTGGCATCACGTTCGATGAAATGATCGAAAAGATCTCGCGACCAGGCATCCATCTTCATGGCTACTGCTTCGGCGCGGTAGACCGCCTGATGCTCGACCTTCTCTGCGCCGATCCGGTTCCCGTCTATCTGAGACATTGAGCACGCATATGTCCACCGCTGAAAATGTCCGATGGGCCACCACTTATCGGCTGTCATTGCCGACCGGCCCCGGCATGGGCGGGATGCGCGCCGGCCGTTTCGCATCGCTCCCGAAAGGACGCCAGACACCGTCGGCACCCTCGATCCCTATGGTGGCGTCGCCTCCTTCGGTGGCCGCCCGGTTCACGGCCGCGAGCAGGGCATCGAAACGGCTGGCAAAACGGGATAGCACCTCCCCGTCGAGACACACGGTCCATGAGTGGCTTTCGTCGGGATGGTAGGGAATCTCATAGATTCGGGACATGGGGCCACCCGCCTGGTGAAGAAAGTCAAAGCCAGCATGGACTTGCGCCGGTGATCGCAGGGTCTTCATAACCTCGCCGGGCAACGACGCCCCGCAGACATCCTTCCGCGCCGCACAACGGGGGGTGAAGGGAGCGTTTGCTAGAATCGCCGTTTTACCCTTCTCCATGGAGAGCCTCATGTCCGGCAAGATCCTCGCAGCGCTCGGCCTCGCCGCCAACGAATCCGGTACCTACCTCGGCCGTGGCGAATGGGCCGCCACCACGGGCGCCGGCACGCTGTCGCCGACCAATCCGGCCACGGGCGAGGTGATCGCGACGGTGCAGGCCACCAGCGCCGCCGATTACGAAACGATCGTGCAGCGCGCCCAGGAAGCCTTCGCGGTCTGGCGCACGACCCCCGCCCCGCGCCGTGGCGAAGCCGTCCGCCTGTGCGGCGAGGCGTTGCGCAGGCACAAGGACGCCCTGGGTTCGCTGGTCGCCCTGGAAATGGGCAAGATCAAGCCCGAGGGCGACGGCGAAGTGCAGGAGATGATCGACATCGCGGATTTCGCGGTCGGCCAGAGTCGCATGCTCTACGGCAACACCATGCATTCCGAGCGCCCCGGCCACCGCATGTACGAGCAGTGGCATCCGATCGGCCTCGTGGGCATCGTCAGCGCGTTCAACTTTCCGGTCGCCGTCTGGGCGTGGAACGCCTTCCTCGCCGCGATCTGTGGCGACATCTGCATCTGGAAGCCGTCGCCGAAGACGCCGCTCTCGGCCATCGCCACGATGAAGATCTGCAACGAGGCGCTGAAGGAGGCCGGCTTCCCGGACATCTTCTTCCTCTTCAACGATGCCGGCACCGACCTCGCGCAGGTCTTCGTCGATGACAAGCGCATCCCGCTGATCAGCTTCACCGGCTCGACCAAGGTCGGCCGCATCGTCGGCGAGCGCGTGGCGAAGCGCATGGGTCGCAGCCTGCTCGAACTCGGCGGTAACAACGCGATCATCCTCGACAAGTCGGCCGACCTGAAGCTCGCCATCCCGGCCATCGTGTTCGGCGCCGTCGGTACCGCTGGCCAGCGCTGCACCAGCACCCGCCGCGTGCTGGTGCATTCCTCGATCCACGACACCGTGGTCGACACGCTGGTCAAGGCCTACGGGCAGGTGGAGCAGAAGATCGGCGATCCCACGCTTCCCACCACACTGATGGGGCCGCTGAACAGCCCGGAGGCCGTGCAGGCGTATCTCGCCGCCATCGAACAGGCCAAGGCCGCCGGCGGCACCGTGCGCACGGGCGGCAAGGCGCTCACCGATCGCAAGGGCAACTTCGTGCTGCCGACGATCGTCACGGGCCTGAAGAACTCCGACGAGGTCGTGCAAACGGAAACCTTCGCGCCGATCCTCTACGTGATGCCCTTCGACACCCTCGACGAGGCCATCGCCGAACAGAATGCCGTGCCGCAAGGCCTGTCCTCGGCGATCTTCACGCAGGACCTGAAGGCGGCCGAGCAGTATCTTTCGGCGTCGGGCTCGGATTGCGGCATCGCCAATGTCAATATCGGCACCTCGGGCGCGGAGATCGGCGGCGCCTTCGGTGGCGAGAAGGAAACCGGCGGTGGTCGCGAATCGGGCTCGGATGCCTGGAAGGTGTACATGCGCCGCCAGACCAACACCATCAACTACTCGGACGCGCTGCCGCTGGCCCAGGGCATCAAGTTCGAGTTCTGACCGAACGGATGAGGCCATGACCGACCTTCGCTCCACGGAACGTTTTTCCGACCGCGTAGAGGACTACGTCCGCTATCGCCCGGACTACCCCCCGGCGCTGGTCGAGTGGTTGCATGGCCTCGGCGTCCATACCGACTGGGCCGTCGCCGATATCGGCGCGGGCACGGGCATCTCGAGCAAGCTGTTCCTCGACGCCGGACATCGCGTGACCGCCGTCGAACCGAACGCGGCGATGCGCTCGGCCGCCGAACGCTGGCTCGGTGGCGAAGAACGGTTCCGTGCCGTGGATGGCACCGCCGAGGCAACGGGCTTGCCCGACGGCTCGGTCGACCTCGTCATCGCCGCGCAGGCGTTCCACTGGTTCGACAAGGAACGGGTGCGCGAGGAATTCGCGCGCATCCTGCCTTCGCGCGGCCTGGTCGCCGTGTTCTGGAACAGTCGCCGGCTGTCGGGCACGCCGTTCCTGGAAGGTTACGAGCGGCTGCTGCACGAATACGGCGTCGATTACATCAGCATCGCGGAGCGCTACGCCGACGACGAGAGCATGGCGCGCTGGTTCGCCCATGGCTATCGCGGCATGGCGTCGTTCCCGCATGGCCAGGAGCTCGACTACGATGGACTCCTGGGCCGCCTGATGTCGTCGTCGTACGCACCCAAGCCCGGGCATCCCAACCACGAACCGATGCTGTTCGCGTTGCGCTCGCTGTTCGACGCGACCCAGGCCGATGGCACGGTCGACTACGATTACGACACCCGCGTCTTCGCGGGCCACCCGGACGCCTGATGTACGAACTGATCCGCCCCCTGCTCTTCGCACTGGATGCCGAGACCGCGCATGGCCTGACCCTGTACGCCGCCGATGTCGCGCAGCGCAGCGGCATCTCGGGCTGGATAGCGAAGCCACCGTCGGAACTGCCGGTACACGCCTTCGGTATCGATTTCCCCAATCCGGTGGGGCTCGCCGCAGGCCTGGACAAGAATGGCGCGCACCTCGACGGCCTCGCCGCGCTGGGCTTCGGCTTCGTGGAGATCGGCACGGTCACGCCGCGCCCGCAGGCGGGTAACGACAAGCCACGCATGTTCCGCCTGCCGCGGCACGAGGCGATCATCAACCGGCTCGGCTTCAACAACGAAGGTATCGACGCGCTGGTGCGCAACGTGCACAAGGCGTCGTTCCGCGGCGTGCTCGGCATCAACATCGGCAAGAACAAGGACACGCCGAACGAGCGTGCCATCGACGATTACCTCGCCTGCCTGGAACGCGCGTATCCGCTGGCCACCTACATCACCGTGAATATCTCCTCGCCGAACACGCAAGGACTGCGCGATCTCCAGGAAGAGGAAACCCTGCGCCGTTTCATCGGGACGCTGCGCGATGCACAGGAGCGGTTGGCGAGCCAGCATGGCAAGCGCAAGCCGATGCTGCTCAAGATCGCACCGGACCTATCGGACACCGAACTGGACGCCATGGCGGATGTGCTGCTCGCTTCCGGCATCGACGGCGTGATCTGCACCAACACGACGATCGAACGCACCGAGGTCGCAGGCGATCCCAACGCCCACGAAACCGGCGGCTTGTCCGGCCGGCCGCTGTTCGCCCGGTCCACCGCCGTGCTGCGCGGCATGCATGCGCGCCTCGGGGGCAAGCTTCCCCTGGTGGGCGTGGGCGGCATCCTCGACGGCGACAGCGCCGCCGAAAAGATCGAGGCCGGCGCCACGCTGGTGCAGCTCTACTCCGGCCTCGTCTATCGCGGCCCCGGACTGATCGCCGAGGCCGTCGCCGAGATCCGGCGCCAGGGGCTCGTGGCATGAACAACGCGCCTGTCGACATGGGCGGGTTCAGCCTCGCCAGCGATGCGCCGCTCGGCGGCCGCAACACGCTGCGCGTGGATGCACGCGCGAAACTGCTCGCGGAGGTGCGCGATCCGGCGAAGATTCCCGAATTGCTGGCGTATCCCGCCGTGAGGGGAGGCAAGGTCCTCGTACTCGGCGAAGGCAGCAACCTGCTCATCAAGGGGGATTTCGACGGTACCGTCCTGGCGATGGCCACGCGGGGCGTCGAGACCTTCCAGCGCGACGATCGCGTGCTGGTACGCGTGGCGGCGGGGGAACGCTGGGACGACTTCGTACGCTGGTCGCTCGGCCAGGGCTACGCGGGCCTGGAAAACCTGATCCTCATTCCCGGCACCGTCGGCGCCTCGCCGATCCAGAACATCGGCGCCTACGGTGTTGAAGTGGCGGAATTCATCGATACCGTGGAAGCCTGGGACACGCATGCGGGCGAGTTCGTCGTGCTCGACAAGGCCGCTTGCGCGTTCTCGTACCGCGATTCCAGCTTCAAGCAGCAGCCGGGCCGGTGGATCGTCGTGGCGGTGACCTTCTCCCTTCCGCGTGAACGCCCGCTCTCGCTCGACTACGCAGGCATTCGCGAGGAAGTGGCGAAGATGGGCATCGAGCGCGCCACGCCGTATCACGTGGCCGAGGCGGTCGTGCGCCTGCGGTCGCGCAAGTTGCCCGATCCGGCGGTGATCGGAAACGCCGGCAGCTTCTTCAAGAACCCGATCGTCGGCGCGGCGAAGGCCGAGGCGCTCGTCCTCGCCCATCCGGGCCTGCCTGTGTGGCCACACGCCGGAGGCACGGCGAAGATCTCCGCCGGGTGGCTGATCGAGGCGGCCGGCTTCAAGGGCCAGCGCGACGGCGACGCGGGCATGTCGAACCGGCACGCCCTGGTGCTGGTGAACCACGGCAAGGCGACCGGCCCGCAGCTCTGGGCCTTCGCCCAGAAGGTGATCGTCGGGGTCGAGGGCATGTTCGGCGTGACCCTGGAACCCGAACCGCTGGTGGTCTGAGCATCGTGGCGCGTGTCATGCGGGTGTAAGAGCCCCGTCATACCCTCGCACGGGCGGCGTACCATGAGGGCGTCGCGATCCGCGACGAGGACGCCACCCTGGATACGATGACCCCGCCCAACGAGTCGATCGCCCCCGCGAAGAGCGCCACCGCCAGGACGGCGCCGCCACCGGATGTCGCGGAGATCGACCTCAACGATTCCAGTCTCTACGTCCACCGCGAGCTATCGCAGCTACAGTTCAACATCCGCGTGCTCGACCAGGCGCTGGATGAGTCCAAGCCACTCATCGAGCGGCTCAAGTTCCTGCTGATCTTCTCGTCGAACATGGATGAATTCTTCGAGATCCGCGTGGCCGGCCTGAAGCAGCAGATCGCTTTCGACCATGAAATGATCGGCGCCGACGGCATTCCACCGCGCCGCGTCCTGGCCGAGATATCGGAACTGGCGCACCGCCAGATCGAGCGCCAGTACGCGATCCTCAACGAGAAAATCCTCCCCGCGCTGGCGGACGAAGGCATCCGCATCGTCCGCCGCAACCAGTGGACGCATAAACAGAAGCTCTGGGTGCGCCGCTACTTCCGCCACGAGGTGGCGCCGCTGGTCACGCCGATCGGCCTCGATCCGACGCACCCCTTCCCGCGCCTGGTGAACAAGAGCCTGAACTTCATCGTCCAGCTGGAAGGCACCGATGCCTTCGGCCGCGATTCGGGCCTCGCGATCGTACCGGCGCCGCGCATCCTGCCGCGCCTCATCCGCCTGCCCGGGGAAGTCTGCGAAGGTGGCGACAACTACGTGCTGCTCTCGTCGATCATCCACGCCCATGCCGACGATCTCTTCCCCGGCATGCGCGTGCTGGGCTCGTATCAGTTCCGCCTCACCCGCAACGCGGACCTGACCATCGACCCGGAGGATGTCGAAGATCTCGCGCGCACCTTGCGCGGTGAACTCTTCTCGCGCCGCTACGGCGACGCCGTGCGCCTGGAGGTGGCCGACAACTGTCCCAAGCCCCTCGTGGACTACCTGCTCAAGCAGTACTCGCTGGAAGCGGATTCGCTCTACGAGGTGAACGGCCCGGTGAACCTCGCGCGCCTGTTCGAGATGACCTTGCAACCGGCCTACGCGCGCCTGCAGTTTCCTGGTTTCGTACCCGCCCTGCCAAAGGCGCTGGCCGACGCGGAGGACATGTTCTCGGTGATCGGAAAGCAGGACATCCTGCTCCACCACCCCTTCGAATCGTTCTCGCCCGTGGTCGACTTCCTGCGCCAGGCGGCCAAGGACCCCCAGGTACTGACGATCAAGCAGACGCTCTACCGCAGCGGCGCCAACTCGGAGATCGTCGACGCCCTGGTGGAAGCGGCGCGATCGGGCAAGGAAGTCACCGCCGTGGTCGAACTGCGTGCGCGTTTCGACGAAGAATCCAACCTGACCCTGGCCTCGCGCCTGCAGCAGGCAGGCGCCGTGGTGACCTATGGCGTGGTGGGCGTGAAGACGCACGCGAAGCTGATGCTCGTGCAGCGCCGCGAGAACGGCAAGCTGGTCAGCTACGCCCATCTCGGCACCGGCAACTACCATTCGGGCAACGCGCGGCTGTACACCGACTACAGCCTGCTCACGTCCGACGAAGCCCTGTGCGACGACGTGCATCGCCTGTTCCGCCTGCTCACCGGCATGGGCAAGGCGCTGAAGATGAAGCGGATGCTCTACGCACCCTTCACGCTGAAGAAAGGCCTGCTCGACCTGATCGCGCGTGAAGCCGCGCACGCCGCCGCGGGCAAGAAGGCGGAGATCGTCTGCAAGATCAACGCGATCACCGATCCCAAGCTGATCCGCGCGCTCTACCGGGCGAGCCAGGCAGGCGTGAAGATCGAATTGATCGTTCGCGGCATGTGCTGCCTGCGCGCAGGCATCCCGGGGGTATCGCAGAATATCCGCGTGCGCTCCGTGGTGGGCCGCTTCCTCGAACACAGCCGCGTCTACTGGTTCCACAACGACGGCGAACCGGATCTCTACCTGGCCAGCGCCGACCTGATGGAACGCAATCTCGACCGCCGCGTCGAGACCTGCTTTCCCATCGAAGGCAAGAAGCTGCGCCAGCGGGTGCGGCGGGAACTGGAGTTCTACCTCACCGACAACCACTCGGCATGGGTCCAGCAGCCCGACGGGAGCTATGCCCTCCTGCAGCCGTCCCCCGGCCAACCGGTCCGCGACGCGCAGACCCAGTTGCTGGAACGCTTCGGCGGCATAGCGGCCCCCCAGCCCAGCTGAAACGCCCCCACGGAGCCGCTTCTCTGTGAGAGCCGCTTTTTTTTGGGGAGCCGCCTCTCCTGTGTGAACCGCTTCACCTGTGTGAACTTATTCACCTGTGGGGAACCACTTCACCTGTGGGGACCACTTCTCCTGTGGGAGCCGCTTCAGCGGCGATGGGTGCTTGCCTCACCCTGGCCCGCTGCCGCGAGATCGCCGGCAAGCCGGCTCCCACAACGACACCTCTCACAACAGCACCTCCCACAACGGCGGCTCCCACGACAGCAGCACCCACAACGGATACGCCCAACGGCCAGCGCGACAGCGGCCATGGACCACGGCAGAATGGTGCCGTATATGCGTACCGGCAACCGCCAGCACGGGTGGGTCCACCGTCTGTTCCAGGCGACGGTGCTGTGCGGCCTGCTTCTGGGCGGTACCGCCACCGCGACCACGCTCACGGCCAACTGGCGCGAGGTGCGTCCGGGCGACACTCCCGCCGACATCCTCCGCGAGGCGGCCCAGCGCCCCCTGCCCGCCTTCGACCCGGCGCGCATGCAGATCCTCCCCAACGAGCCCACCGGCACCTGGGTGATCTTACGCGGCCTGCCCCCCTGGACGACGGGCGAACGCGTGCTCAGCGTCGGCCATCCGGGCATGGGCGCGGTGTCGCTCTACGACGGCGACACGTTGGTGGCGACCACCTCGCTGGACGACTTCGGGCCGCCCTTGCACGGTCACGGCCGGCTGATCTTCAACGTGCCCGCCTCGATTCCGGCGTCACGGCCACTCCTGCTGAAATTCGAGCCCACGGCACAACCGCCGGGCGCGGTGACGATAGCGATCGACTCGTGGCCGGACTACCTCCGGGACGACGGCAGCTGGATGGTCTTCGCCACCGGATGTTTTGCCGTCATGCTGACCATGGCGCTGATGGCGCTGTGCTTCACGCTGATCCTGCGCGACATGACCTTCGGCTGGTATGCCGCGTACCTAATTTGTTATGCCTTGATCCAGGGCTTGCGCTCGGGCTTCGTTTTCCACCCGCTCGAATTGCAGTCGCTGGCCGGCATGGCCGACACCCTCGGCGCGGCGGTGACGGCACTGTCGGTGACCTTCGCGGCCCTGTTCATGCTGCGCTTCGCCAAGGTCGACGAATACGTGCCCTTGCTGCGCACACCCGTCCTGGCCTTCGCGGTGGTGATGCCCTTGCTGATCGTGCTTCGCGCGACCGGCGTCGGCATGCTGGTGGGCATGGCCCAGCTGCTGTTACAACCCTTGGTGTTGCTCGGCGCGTTGCTCCTGCTCGTGGCCGGTGCCATCGCCGCCGTGCGCGGTTCGCGGCATGCCTGGTTTTTCCTGGCGGGCTGGACACCACTGCTCATCCTTACCGCGCTATGCGGCGCCCAACAGCAGGGCATGTTCGCGGGAGCGCCGTGGCTGCCGGATGCGGCGATCGCGGTAGGCGCCTTCGAGGCCATCGTGTTGTCGATCGGCTTGTCCGACCGTGCGCTCACCATCCGCCATGATCGCGACCGCGCCCGCCAGCTTGCGGACAGCGATCCATTGACGGGACTGCTCAACCGTCGCGCCTGGACCGATGCGGCGACGGGTGTGCTGGAACAGGGGGCCTCGCGTCCCATCGCCGTGCTGTTCTTCGACCTGGATCACTTCAAGGAACTCAACGACCGGCACGGCCACGCCACCGGCGACCGAGCCCTGGTGGCGGTGGCGGCCGCCCTGCGTCATGAACTCAGGCCGCCCGACCTGCTCGGCCGCTACGGGGGTGAAGAGTTCGTGGCCTTGCTGCAAGGCGTGGACAGGGAAGATGCCATGCAGGTCGCGACGCGGTTGTGCCGGCGCGTGCATCGGCTCGACGTGCACGTGGGAGCGCAGGGCTCGCTGTTGACGGTCTCGATCGGCGTGGCCATGCGCACGCCCGCGGATACCGTGCAATCACTGGTCGAGCGGGCGGACAAGGCGATGTACGCGGCGAAGCTCGCCGGGCGCAACCAGGCGATGTGCGCCAGCCACGCCGGACCGGTGCTGGTCCGCCGCAACGATATCGGAAAAGCCGCGAACTGAGGTTCGCCGTCTATCGCCTCAAGCCAGCCCGGCGGCCGCGGCCACGATATCGTCGTCGCCCGGCAACACCAGGAACGCCGCACCCGCCAGCGGCGTGAACGTATCGGCGCCCACGACACGGCGCAGCGGCACGTGCCCCAGCCCCGCCTCGACGATCGCGGTGATCACGCCCTCGCCCACGCCCGCACTCTTGCGCCCCTCGTCCACCACCAGGATACGTTTCGCACCCCTGGCCTGCGCGGCGATGAAGGCGTCGTTGAGCGGAACGAGCCAGCGCAGGTCCACCACGCGCACCTTCCATCCATGTTCCGCTTCGATACGTCGCGCCGCGCGCAGGCTCATCGGCACGCCGTTGCCGAAGGTGAAGACGACGAGGTCGTTCGCACCCTCCTCGTAAACCCGCCCCTCGCCCAGCGGCATCGCCTCGCCCGGTGACGGATAGGCGAATTGCCACTGGCCATCGCCAGCCTCGTAGAGGTCCTTGGTCATGTACAGCGCGATCGGCTCGAGGAAAGCGGTGACCCGGCCGTCGACTTTCGCCAGGGCCGCCAGGGTTCGCAGCATCGTCGCGGCATCGTCACCGCGGCTCGGGCAACCCACCACGAATCCGGGGATGTCGCGCAGCGCGGCGATCGAGTTGTCGTTGTGGAAATGACCGCCGAAACCGCGCTGGTAGCCCAGGGAGGCCACCCGCATCAGCATCGGGTTGCGGTACTGCCCGTTGGAGAAGAACTGCAACGAGGCCGCTTCACCACGAATCTGGTCGCAGGCGTTGTGGAAGTACGCGAGATACTGGATCTCGGGCAACGGCAGCATGCCCATGTTGGCATAGCCCTGCGCAAGGCCGAGGATCATCGTCTCGTCGAGCAACGTGTTGAACACGCGGGTGTTGCGGAAGGCCTTGTGCAAGCCCTTGGTCACCGTGTACACGCCACCCTTCTGCGCCACGTCCTCGCCGAACAACAGGCTTTCCGGATACTTCGCCATGAGGTCGTGCAGGGCCTGGCCGATCTGGATGGCCAGGTGGCGTGGCGGTTGGTTTTCCGGAAGCTTGTCGGCGCCGCCGAACGCGCGCTCGCGCTCCGTCGCCTCCCCCATGCGCGCCGCTTCCGCACGAACGGCATCGGGCGTGTACGGGGCGAGTGGCGCCATGACGTCGGCCAGGCTGTCGAGCTTGGCGGTGCGATCGGCGACATCGGCCGCTTCGAAACAGCGCTTGCGAATCCCCTCGTAGAGCCCGAGCAGGCTCTCGGAATCGTAAAGGCCCGAGGCGAGCGCGATGGTCGCGCTGCGCAGTAGCGGATCGGTGGCTTCCAACGCCACCAGTTCCTCGACGGAACGCCACTCGATCTCGAAATCGGTGCCCGCGTGGCCCATCACCCGTGTCGTGACCAGGTGCAGGAAGGTCGGCCGGCGCGTGTTGCGGCAATGGGCGACGGCGCGTTCGACGTCCGCGTAACCGCCGGCGAGGTCGAGGCCGTCGGCGTGGAAGTAGTCGAGGTCCGCACGATGGCGGAAGTTGTTGGCCACCCACCCACCCGGCGTCTTCACCGAGATACCGATGCCGTTGTCCTCGCACACGAAGAGCACGGGCGCGGGCAACTTCTGGTATGCGGTCCAGGCCGCCGCGTTGAACGCGGTCTGCGCCGTGGCGTGGTTCGACGACGCATCACCGAACGAGCAGATCGCGATCGAGTCGCCCGGCACGGGCAAGGCATGCCCGATACGCTTGGCCTGCTCGATGGCGACGGCGGTACCGAGCGCCTTGGGCAGGTGCGAGGCGATGGTCGAGGTCTGCGGGAGCACCCACAACGGCTTGCTTCCCCAAACCTTGTGGCGGCCGCCGGACGCGGGGTCCTCGCTGCTCGCGGCAAAGGACAAGGCCGAGTCCATCACCGGGTCCATGCCGGGCAGCTTGCGGAAACGCTCGGCCATGAAGCCGCCGCTGCGGTAGTGCAGGAAGGCGGGATCGGTGTGCCGGGTGGCCCGCGCGACCATCGCGTTGCCTTCGTGCCCGGACGAGCCGATCGTATAGAACACCTTGTTCTGCACACGCAGCACGCGCGCCATCAGGTCGAGGTGGCGACTGATCAGCTGCGATTCGAGCAGCTCGCGAAACCCACGCGCATCCAATGCGCTTCCGGGCAGCACCGGCTCGTCGTCAAGCGGCGCACGGGCGGTGTCGCCTCGCCACGACTGCACGAACTCGACGAAATTCCGATCGACGATCTCGGCGCGGTTGAAACCCTTGTGACGGGCGGCGATGGCTTGCGGAGCGGACATGGGAAAGACTCGGGGAAGTGGGGATCAGGCGTGCATCGGCGAGAAACCGGGCTGCGCACGAACGCGGGCCAGCCAGTCGGTGACATTCGGCCAACGGGAGAGGTCGAAACCACCGTCGGCGGCGCAATGCGTATAGGCGAACAGCGCGATGTCGGCGACACCGAAGCCGCCCCCGCTGAAAAACGATTCGCTGGCGAGATGGTCTTCCATCACATCCAGCGCCCGCGCGCCGCGCTCGAGCAGCTGCGGCAACTCCCCGCGACGCGGATGGTCCCCGGGCAGCCACTTGCAGACGAAGCGCGCCACGGCCACGTACGGCTCGTGGCTGTATTGCTCGAAGAACATCCATTGCAGCGTGCGCGCACGCTCCCATGGGTCCGACGGCAGGAAGGCCGTACCTTCGGCGAGATAGCAAAGGATCGCGTTGGACTCGGCGAGGCGGCGGCCGTCCTCCAGCACGAGCAGGGGCACCTTGCCGTTCGGGTTCAACGCGAGGAATTCCGCGGTGCGCGTGGCGCCGGCGGTACTGTCGGTCTCGATCCAGCGATAGGGACGACCGAGCATGTCCAGCAGGTGTTGCAGCTTGTAGCAATTGCCCGATGCGCGCAGGCCATAGATGGTCGGCATGGAGGAATTGGAATGGGCCAAGGGATGTCCTCAGGGAAAGAAAGGAATCAACGACGGCGGGCGAGCCACTGTTCGCGAGTCTGCCCCCATAGATCGACGATGTCGTCCTCGAACGGTGGCGGCAAGGCACCCGGCCCTTGCCAGGTGGAACCGAGCTTCTTCGCGACGCCGATCGAGGCGAGGTTCCCCGGGTTGATCGAATGGATCACCTGGCTCCAGCCAAGGTTGGCGAATGCCCAGTCCATCGAGGCGGCCGCGCCTTCCGTCGCGTAGCCCTTGCCCCAGGTTTCCCGCAGCAGCGCCCAGCCGATCTCATGGCCCGGCCAGCCTTCCGGCTGCCATGGGCCCAGTCGGCCCACCCAGCGTCCGCTGGCGCGTTCGATCACCGAGAACATGCCGAAACCCTCGATGCTCCAGCAACCGGCCATGGTCATGAAGTTGCGCCAGGCGATGGCGCGCGGCTGCGGACCGCCGAGGAAGCGGTTGACTTCAGGATCGGCCATGCATTCGGCCCAGGCGTCGAAATCCTCCGCCGCCGTGGGCCGGAGGATCAACCGGTCGGTTTCGATGACGGGCCCGTGCATGCCGGCGTCAGAACGCGTTGATGCCCGTGAGTTCGCGGCCGACCACCAGCTGGTGGACGGTCTCGGTGCCCTCGTAGGTAATGACCGATTCCAGGTTCAACGCATGGCGGATCGCCGAATGTTCCGTGGTGATGCCCGCGCCACCGAGGATGTCCCGGCAGTCGCGCGCGATGTCGAGGGCCATGCGGACGTTGTTCCATTTCGCCAGGGACACCTGGGTGGGCTGCAGACGCCCGGCGTCCTTCAGGCGGCCCAGTTGCAGGGAGAGCAACTGGGCGGTCGTGATGCGGCGTGCCATGTCGGCCACCCGGATCTGCACGGCCTGGTTCGCCGCCAGCGGGCGGTTGAACAGCACGCGCTGCGCGGTGTAGTCGAGCACTTCCTTCAGGCAGGCCTGCGCGGCGCCGATCGGACCCCAGGTGATGCCGTAACGCGCCTGGTTGAGGCAACCCAGCGGTCCCTTCAGGCCCTTCACGTTGGGCAGCCGCGCACTGTCGGGCACGCGGACGTCGTCGAAGAACAGACCCGAGGTGACCGAGGCGCGCAGGCTCATCTTCTTGTGCACTTCCTGCGCGGCGAAGCCCTTGGTGTCCGTCGGCACGATGAAGCCCTGGATGCCTTCGTCGGTCTGCGCCCAGACGATCGCGATGTGGGCGAGGTTGCCATTGGTGATCCACATCTTGGCGCCGTTGATCACCCAGTCGCCGCCATCCCTGCGCGCGACCGTCTTCATGTTGGCCGGGTCGGAGCCGCCGTGCGGCTCGGTCAGGCCGAAGCAGCCGATGATCTCGCCCGCGGCCATCCGCGGCAGGTACTCGCGCTTCTGCTCTTCGGAACCGTAGGCGAAGATGGGATACATGCACAGCGAGCTCTGCACCGAGGCGAAGCTGCGCAGGCCCGAATCGCCCCGCTCCAGCTCCTGGCAGATCAGGCCGTAGCTCACCCCGTTCATGCCGGCGCAGCCGTATTCCTCCGGCAGCGTGGCGCCCAGGAGGCCCAGCGAGGCGATCTCCGGAACCAGCTCGGCGGGAAACCGGCCCTGGTCGAAGCAGTCGCCGATGATCGGAAGGACCTTTTCGTCGACGAAGCGTCCGACGGTGTCCTGGACCATGCGCTCTTCGTCGGTGAGCAGCGAGCGGACATCGTAGAGGTCGAGCGGATCGAGACGGTGGGCCATACGTGGGACTCTTGCCTGGGCAGCCGGAAAGCCCACGATTGTAGCCATGGCCGGTGGCGGGGTCATGGCGGGCCGCAGCAATCGTGGGACCGGTTGCCGGAATCTCCACGCCGGAGGCGCCATAATGACCACCCTGCCCGCTCCCTGACGGACCGCCATGTTCAAAGGTGTGCTGCTCGGCTTCGCCTGTTACGCCGCCTATGCGTGGAGCGACGCCTTCGTCAAGTCGCTGGAAGGCAGCCTTCCCGCGTACGAGGCGGTGTTCTTCGGCGCGGTGCTGGCCATGGCCGCCTTTCCCTTCCTGAAGAAGCCCGGCGACCGCTGGAGCGAGATCGTCATATCGAAGATGCCCGGCCTGTGGCTGCTTCGCGCCATGGCGGGCGCCATCGGCAACGTGACCGCGGTCATGGCTTTCACCGCCCTGCCGATGGCCGAGGCCTTCTCGCTGATCTTCCTGCTGCCCATCTTCGTGACCATCCTCTCGGTGGTCTTCCTGCGCGAACACGTCGGCTGGCGGCGCTGGTCGGCGGTGATCGTGGGCTTCCTCGGCGTGCTGGTGGTGTTGCGGCCGGGCTTTCGCCACCTGGGCACGGGACACGTCGCGGCGATCATCTGCGGGATCACCGGCGCGCTGTCGATCATCGCGCTGCGCATGGCCGGCGCGACCGAGAAGCGCATCACGCTGTACGGCGCGGGCGTGATCGGGCCGATGATCGCGGGCTTCATCATGATGCTGCCGCACTTCGTCTGGCCGGACGCGCACCAGTGGTTCCTCGTGCTGGGCTATGGCCTGCTGGCCGCGGCGGGAGCGGTCCTGCTGATGCTCGCCACGCAGAATGCGCCGGCCAACCGCGTGGCGCCGACGCAATACAGCCAGATGCTATGGGCCATTCTCTTCGGCTACCTGCTGTTCCACGATCACCTGGACTGGCCGATGCTGGTCGGCATCGTGATGATCCTGGGCGCCGGCCTGTTCACCTTCGTGCGCGAAGAGAAGAAGACCGACTGGTGGCGCTGGACGAACATCGTCTGAAGCGGACTGGTGGGAGCCGACTTGTCGGCGATCCGGCGGCAGCCGGCCAGGTGATGGCTGGCAGCTGATTGCTAAGTGTTGCTGACCCCGTGCGGCACATGGCCGGTCGCCACATGGCGGCGGGCCGATTCCACGTTGGCCGGGGAATCGTCGAAGAAGATGTCCGCGCCGAAGGCTTCGAGGAAAGGTCCCTTGTCACGGCCGCCGAGGAAAAGCGCCTCGTCGATGCGCACGCCCCAGCGGCGCAGCGTGAGGATCACCCGTTTGTGCGCGGGCGCGGAGCGAGCGGTGACGAGAGCCGTGCGGATCGGCGAGGTTTCCGCCGGAAAAGCCGCCTGGAGCCGGTGCAGCGCGGCGAGAAACCCACGGAAAGGGCCGCCGGAAAGCGGCTCGGCCCAGCACTCCGATTCGTTGAGATGGAAGGCCTCCAGCCCCTGCTCTTTTGAAACGCGCTCGCCCTCGTCACCGAAGATCACCGCATCGCCATCGAAGGCGATGCGCAGTTGCTCGCTGGATCGCTGGGGCGCGGTCGATGGCAGGATCGTGGCGGCCGCCACGCCGGCGCGCAACGCGCGCCCTACGTCCTCGGCGTTCGCGGAGAGGAACAGGTCCGCGCGAAACGGCGCGATGTAGTCCGAGGTCGGTGCGCCGCTGGTGAATGCCGCCCTCGATATGCCCAGCTTGTAGTGCTGGATCGCGTTGAAGATACGCAACCCGGTGTCGCCGGAATTGCGCGAGAGCAGGATCACCTCGACGGGTGGTACGTCGCCGGAAAGCGCATTGAGTCCGAGCAATTTCTGCACCAGCGGAAAGGCGACGCCCGGCTTGAGCAGGTCGTCCTCGTGCTCGATCTGGAAGGCGCGGTAGGCATCCAGCCCCTCGCGCTCGAACAGCTCATGGCTGTCCTCCATGTCGAACAGCGCCCGCGAGGAAATCGCGACGACCAGGCGGTTGTCGCGCACGGAGGATGCGGCGTGGGCGTTCTGCGTATCGTCGTGGGTGGTCATGGGCATGCTGTCCAGCGCGTTCCGGCTCCCATCCTAATGCACCCGACGCGCCAGGCCTACGGCGCGAACTGCTCGTCGAGGATGCGCTGCTGCAGGTTGTGTTCCGGGTCGAACAACAATCGCACCGCGTTCCGCCGCGATTGCCTGATCTCCACGCTGCGCACATCGCGCACCTCGTGGAAGTCCGCCGTGGCGCTGATCGGGCGCTTGTTCGGGTCGCGCGTGGCGAAGCCCACCCGGGTGGCATGGGGCAGGATCGCCCCCCGCCAGCGGCGCGGGCGGAACGGGCTGATCGGGGTGAGCGCGAGGACGTTGGCGTCCAGGGGCAAGATGGGACCGTGCGCGGACAGGTTGTAAGCGGTGGACCCGGCGGGCGTACACACGAGGATGCCGTCGCAGACCAGCTCGGCGAGTTTCACCTCGCCGTTGAGGCTGACTTGCAGGTGCGCGGCCTGGTTGGTCTGCCGCAGCAGGGCCACTTCATTGAAAGCCAAGGCGCGATGCTCCGCGCCATCGCAGCAGATGCTGTGCATCTCCAGGGGATGCAACACGGCCGGGTGGGCCTTTTCGATCCGCTCGGGCAGGTTGTCGACTTCGTGCTGGTTCATCAGGAAACCCAGCCGGCCCAGCTTCATGCCGTAGAACGGCACGCCGAGCGTGCGATGCGCATGCAGGGTGCGCAGCATGAAGCCGTCACCACCCAGCGACACGATGATATCGGCGTCCCCGGGCTCCACGCCCTTGTAACGGTCGATGAGCGCCGCACGGGCGCGTTGGGCGACTTCGGTTTCGCTGGCGACGAAGGCTAGGCGCATAAGGGAAGGCTTGGCGGATCCAGCCGGGAGCTTAGTCCTTAAGGCGGCCGGTCGGATAGGCCGGGAAGACGGTGGAGGTTTTCGCCAGCGGGTATCGCCGACAGGGTCGGCTCCCACCGGTGCAGTCGGCCCCCCGGTACCACCCGGCACCCGGGGTTGGCTCCAACGTCAGGATTGGCTCCAACCTCGGGATGGGCTCCCACCGAAGGGTCGTCGCCCACCAGGGCACGGGCCTTGGTGGGAGCCGACCCTGTCGGCGACGACCCGGCCTCAGACCGGAATCTGCGCCAACTGCGCCAGACGGCGGACGGCGACCGAGGCGATCGGATAATCCGCGTTCTGGGTGAGGATCTCCGCCAGCATCGCGCGGGTGTACTTGAGCGTGGCGTCGTCCCGCTCCAGCCATGCCTTGACCGGACTGACATCCGTGCGATCGCCGGCGACACCCAGGACCTGCAAGGCGAGCGCGCGGTGCTGGGCATTGAGTTCATCCAGCAGCGATCCACGCGCCTGCGCATGCCACGCACCTTCCACCGGCAAGGCCTCGATCTGGCCACGCAACCACTCAAGGTCGAGTGCTTCGGCCAACTCGTAGAACACCTTGGCCACGGTCGCGATGTCCTTGCCGCTCTGCTTCGACACCTCGACCATGTCCAGGGCGGCACGCAACACCGGCACCCGGGCGAGACGAATGGACAGCTCGTTCGGCACGCCAAGGCCTTCCCACTTTTCCTGGCTGGCGGCGAAATCGCCGCGACCGGTATCGGTGAGCGCATCCGGCAACGCCTTGCGCAAGGTGGTGACCTCGCTCGCATAGCGATCGACGTTCGCCGCGATATCCAGCGAACCGCCCGGCCGGTTGAGCAGCCAGCGGGTGAGGTGGCGCAGCAACGACCATATCTGCAGGATGGCGTCGATCTGCGTGTCTTCCGCCACCGTGCCGTCCAGCGACTCGATCTCCGCCCACAGGTCGCGTGCGTCGAGGATTTCACGCGCCGCCGTATACGCCTTGGCGATGGAGGCCGGACCGTGTCCGGTGTCCTCCTGCATGCGCATCATGAACGTGGCGCCCATGCGGTTGATCGTCGAGTTGGTGACCGCCGTGGCGATGATCTCGCGTTTCAGGCGATGACGCTGCATGTGCTCGGCGTACTTCTCGTGCAGCGGCACGGGGAAGTAACGGACCAGTTCGCGTGACAGATACGGGTCTTCCGGCACGTCCGAATCCAGCAGTTGCTGGAACAGGCGAATCTTGTCGTACGAGAGCAACACCGACAGTTCCGGCCGGGTAAGGCCCTGGCCACGTTGCTTGCGCTCCGCCAGTTCGGCGGCCGTCGGCAGCGATTCGACCTGGCGGTCGAGCATGCCTTCGGCTTCCAGCGTGCTGATGAAGTGAGCCATCGAACCGAGGCGGCGCACCGACTGGTGCTCCATCACGGTGATCGCCTGGTTCTGCCGGTAGTTGTCCCACAGGACGAGGCGGGCGACCTCGTCGGTCATCTCCGCCAGTTGCTTGTTGCGGCCCTCGAAGCTCAGCTCGCCTCGCTGCACGGCGTCGTTCAGCAGGATCTTGATGTTCACCTCGTGATCGGAGGTGTCCACGCCGGCCGAATTGTCGATGAAGTCGGTGTTCAGCAGCACGCCGGATTGCGCCGCTTCGATGCGGCCCTTCTGGGTCATGCCCAGGTTGCCGCCCTCGCCCACGATCTTGCAGCGCAGTTCGCTGCCGTTGACGCGCAGCGCGTTGTTGGCACGGTCGCCGACATCGGCATGCGTTTCGCTGGTGGCTTTCACGTAGGTGCCGATACCGCCGTTCCAGAGCAGGTCGACCGGTGCCTTGAGGATCGCCGAAAGCAGGTCGGTCGGCGCCATGTGCGTGGCGTCGGAACGGATGCCGAGCGCGGCGCGCGTTTCGGGCGACACCGGGATCGACTTGGCACTGCGCGGGTAAACGCCACCGCCGGCCGAGATCAGCGACTTGTCGTAGTCGTCCCACGAGGATCGCGGCAACGCGAACATGCGCTGGCGCTCGGCGAACGACTTCGCCGCGTCCGGGTTCGGGTCGAGGAAGATGTGGCGGTGATCGAACGCGGCGAGCAGTCGGATCTTCTCCGACAGGAGCATGCCGTTGCCGAAGACGTCGCCGGACATGTCGCCCACGCCGACCACGCTGAATTCCTCGGTCTGGCAATCGCGGCCCAGCGCGCGGAAATGGCGCTTCACCGACTCCCAGGCGCCCTTGGCGGTGATGCCCATGCCCTTGTGGTCGTAACCGTTCGATCCGCCCGAGGCGAAGGCGTCGTCGAGCCAGAAGCCATGCTCGCTGGAGATCGCGTTGGCGATGTCCGAGAACGTCGCGGTGCCCTTGTCGGCGGCGACCACCAGGTACGGGTCGTCGTCGTCATGACGCACGACGTCGTGCGGCGGCACCACCTTGCCCTCGACCAGGTTGTCGGTGATGTCGAGCAGGCCGTTGATGAACATGCGGTAGCAGGCGATGCCCTCGGCCAGCTGTGCATCGCGATCGGCACCCACCGGCGGCCGCTTCACGAAGAAGCCACCCTTCGAGCCCACCGGCACGATGACGGTGTTCTTCACCATCTGCGCCTTGACCAGGCCGAGGACTTCGGTACGGAAGTCCTCGCGGCGATCGGACCAGCGCAGGCCGCCACGGGCGACGGAACCGAAGCGCAGGTGGATACCCTCCACGCGCGGCGCATAAACGAAGATCTCGCGGAACGGCACCGGCTTGGCCAGGTCCGGCACCTTGTGCGAATCGAACTTGAAGCTGATGTACGGGCGGAACGCGCCGTCCCAGGCCTGGAAGAAATTCGTGCGCAACGTCGCGTGGACCAGCGAGATGAAGCTGCGCAGGATGCGGTCTTCGTCGAGGCTGGACACGTTGTCGAGCAGCGCGTTGATCGCCTCTTCCACCGCCGTCACCTGCTCGGCGCGCGGGAGGCTGAGCGAAGCCACCAGGTTGCCGATGAGTCCAGGCTGCGCGGCGAGCGTTTCCGGGTCCATCAACGCATGCATCTCGTGCGAGAGCAGGCTCTCGGCACGCTCGCGCTCGGCACCGCCGAGGCTTTCCCGGCGAGGATCGAAGCGTGCGTTGAACAACTCGACGATGAGGCCGGCGATGGCCGGGTAACGGTTGAGCGCGTCTTCCATGTACGCCTGGGAGAACGCCACGCCCGTCTGCAGCAGGTACTTGCAGTAGCTGCGCAGCACGGCCACCTGGCGCCAGCCGAGCTTGGCGCCGAGGACGAGGCGGTTGAAGCCGTCGTTCTCGGCGTTGCCACGCCAGATCTGTTCGAAGGCGTCCTCGAAGATCGTGCCGACCTGCTCCACCTCGAAGGCGAGGCGGCCGACCGGCTGCACCTCGAAATCCTGGATGTAGAGCGAGCCATCCGCCTGCTTCACCTCGTACATATGCTCGGTGAGCACGCGCAGGCCGAGGTTCTCCAGCTGCGGCAGCACTTCGGAAAGTGCGATGTCGGAGCCGGAACGGTAGACCTTGAAACGCAGTTCCTCCGGCCGGTGCGGCGGGTGGTAGAACGACATGCTGATGGCGTCGGGACCATCGAGGCCCGCCAGGGCGCGCACGTCGGCGGCGGCGACCTGCGGCGACACCTCGTCGACGTAGCCGGCGGGCAGGCTCTTTCCGTAGCGATTGGCCAGGATGATGCCTTGCTGCTCACCGGCCGTCTCGATCAGCCGGTCGCGCAGTTCGTCGTACCAGTTGCGCGCGATCGAGACGATCTGCGCCTCGATCCCTGTCGCATCGTAGACCGGGTGGTCGCCGATGCGCGGACGCACCACGACATGCAGGCGCACCAGGGCGGCTTCGCCCATCAGCACCGCGGAATCGACGTGCTCGCCATGGAACGCGTCGCGCAACACGTTCTCCACGCGCTCGCGCACGGAGGTATTGAAGCGGTCGCGCGGGATGTAGACCAGGCAGGAGAAGAACCGGCCGTAGCTGTCGCGGCGGATGAACAGGCGCGTGCGCGTGCGCTGGGCCAGTTCGAGCAGGCCCATTGAGAGGGCGTAGAGTTCGTCGGTGCTGCACTGGAACAGTTCTTCCCGCGGCAGCGTGTCGAGGATGTGGCGCAAGGCCTTGCCCGAGTGCGAATCGCGCTTGAGCCCCGAGCGGTTCATCACCGCCTCGCACTTCTCGCGCACCAGCGGCACGTGCTGCGGATGGGCCATGTACGCGTTGGACGAGAACAGGCCCAGGAAACGTTGCTCGGCGACCGGCCGGCCCTTGTCGTCGAACTTGAGGACGCCGATGTAATCCATGTAGCCGGCGCGGTGCATGGGCGACCGCGCATTGGTCTTGGTCAGGATGATCGCGTCCGTCGAGCCGGAGCGCGGCAGTTCGCTGGCGACCAGGGTGCGTAGCGAACGCGGCGCGAGCGAACGCTCCGCGGCCCGCAGGATGCCAAGCCCCGACCCTTCGACGGTCTTGAGCACCTCGTCGCCCGCATCGGCCGACACTTCGTACTCGCGATAGCCCATGAAGGTGAAATGCTCGTCCGCCACCCAGCGCAGGAACTCGCTCGCCTCGCGGATTTCCTCGGCGGTATACGGCAACGCGCGCTGGCCGAGTTCGTCGGCGATCTGGATCATCTTGCCGCGCATCGCGCGCCAGTCGTCCACGGCCTCGCGGACATCGGACAAGGCGGTCTCGACGTTCGCCCTGAGGGTGTCCAGTTCGGTATCGTCGATGCGATCGATCTCGAAACGCATGATCGACTCGGTCTTCTCCCCCGTTCCCATCGACTGGAGGACACCGGCGGCCGAGCGCACCACGGGCACCACCGGGTGGATGATCGCGTGGATGTCGGCGTGAGCGGCGGCCACCATGGAGACGGTGTCGACCAGGAAGGGCATGTCGTCGGTGACGACCTCGACCACGGCGCGGCTACCGGAGACCCCGGGGTTGTACACCCTGACCTTGGCCTTGCCGGGCGTCCGCTCGCGGGCGAAGGCCAGCAGATCGGCGATCAGCGCGGCCCAGCGGGCCGGCGCGTGCAGGCCATGGTCGGCGGGGGCGATCCGGTCGAAGAAGGCCTCGATAAAAAAGCGCGCCTCATCGAGGCGCTCCGCGGGGTGGTCGAGCTTTTTCAGTTCATCGAAGACAACGGCATGGAACGGGCCGTTTTCGGCAGCGCGAATCGCATTCATGGGCGGATTGTCGATGTGGGGAGTCGGAAAATCCGTGAAAGCATAGCTCCCACCGATGTCATGTAGCCACACCGGATGACATCGGCCGTTGCCGTTTTTTCACCGCGTTGCGGCATCCTCGTCGCCCCATTTCGAGAAAGCGGGCTTGCCGTGCACCCCGGTCGTTCCGTGCATCGCAACAATTCGGGCGCGAATGTGCGGGATGCCCGTTGACGCTGGGGAAAGGTAATTCTAAACTGGACGGTATAGTCCAGCAGGTATAGCTAATGTCGCACCTGGAGACCCGCCCGCCGTCGGACCATCAGCAGCGGGTGCTCCAGGCGGCGTGTTCGTTGTTCCTGCGCGATGGTTACCGCGTCAGCATGGGAGCCGTGGCACGCGAGGCGGGTGTGTCCAAGCAGACCGTGTATGCGCACTTCGATAATAAGGACAACCTGTTCCACGCCGCCGTCGAACAACTCGTCTTGCCCCTCCACGCGAGCCTTGCCCCTGAAAGCCGCGGCCTGGCCTACATGCTCCATGCCCTGGCCGAGGCGCACCAGACCTACGTGATGGACCATTCGCACGTGGCCCTGGGCCGCATGTTGATCGCGGAGGCGCCGCGCTTTCCGGCAGCGGCGAGGACGTTCTTCCGTACCGCGATCGACACGGTCGCGGTACGGCTCGCGCGCTGCATGGCCGAGGCGATGGACCACGGCCACATGCGCCGCGAGGACCCGGACGTCGCCGCGGAGTTGTTCCTGTCCATGTTGCACGGGCTCGAAGGGGATCGTCGCCTCTTCGGGGTCCGCGCAAGAGGCCGAAAGGCACAGGACGACTGGGCCAGGCACGCGGTAACAGTATTTATGCACGCGTACGACATCCTGCCGGATGAGCCGGCGCGAACGAACAAGAAACCTGGAAAAGGAACGGAGTTCTCATGAATCCCCTGCCCCTGCGCTCGTCCCTGCTGGCCCTCGGCCTCGCCGCGGCGCTTGCCGCCTGCCACAAGCAGGAAGCTCCCCAGCAGCCGCCTCCGCCGGAAGTCGGCGTCATCACCGCCCAGCCCCAGGACACTCCGCTGGTCCAGGACCAGGTGGGCCGCGTCTCGGCCTTCCGCACCGCCGATGTGCGCGCACGCGTGCCCGGCATCCTCCTGCACCGCCTCTATGAGGAAGGCACGGACGTCAAGGCCGGGCAGAAGCTCTTCCAGATCGATCCGCAGCCGCTCAAGGCCGAGCTGGACTCGCAGCTCGCCGTGCTCGCCTCCGCCCGCGCCACGGCGGTCAACGCCAAGGCCCAGGCCGATCGCGCCCGCGGCCTGATCGGCAAGAACTACGTGTCCCGCCAGGACCTCGACACGGCGGAAGCCAACGAGCGCACGGCGCTCGCCTCGGTGAAGCAGGCCGAGGCCAACGTCCAGACCGCCCGGATCAACCTCGGTTTCACCGACGTGGTCTCGCCGATCGATGGTCGCGCCGGCCAGCAGCAGGTGACCGAAGGCGCCCTCGTCGGCCAGAGCGACACCACCCTGCTCACCCAGGTGGACGAGATCGACAAGGTGTACGTGAACTTCAGCATGTCGGTGGCGGACCTCGACACCATGCGCCGTGCCGCCGCCAATGGCGCCGCCACGCTCTCGCCCACGGACAAGGCCACCGTGCGCATCCAGCTGCCCGACGGCTCCGACTTCGGTGAACAGGGCGTGCTCGACTTCTCCTCGGCCACGGTGAATCCGCAGACCGGCACGGTGAACCTCCGCGCGCAGCTCGCCAACACCGACCTGCGCCTGCTGCCGGGGCAGTTCGTGACGGTGAAGGCCACCCTCGGCGACCTGCACAACGTGTTCCTGGTGCCCCAGGCCGCCGTATTGCGCGACACGAACGACGCCTACGTCATGGTCGTGGGCGAAGGCCACGCGAAGGATCCGCAGACCGGCAAGGACATCACCGTGCCCTCGGCCGCCGTGCGCCGTCCGGTCAAGACCGACCGTCTCAGCGGCACCAACTGGGTGGTCACCGGCGGTCTCAAGCCTGGCGACCAGATCATTGTCCAGGGCCTGCCGAAGGCGCGGGACAACGCTCCGGTGAAGGCATCGCCCGCGCAGGCAACCCCGGCTCCGGCCGAGGGCGGTCCCGCCGCGGCCGCCCCCGCCGGCAAGCAGTAAGGGAGTTCTCTCATGCCGAGTTTCTTCATCGACCGTCCCATCTTCGCGTGGGTCGTGGCGATCCTGATCAGCCTTTGCGGCACGATCGCCCTGCTGAACATGGGCATCGAGTCGTATCCGAACATCGCCCCGCCACAGGTCGTCGTCACGGCGACCTATCCGGGTGCGAGCGCGGACACGACCGAAAAGACCGTGACCCAGGTGATCGAGCAGCAGCTGACGGGTATCGACCACCTGCTCTACTTCAGTTCCGCCTCGAGCTCCAGCGGCACGGCTACCGTGACGCTGACCTTCGAGACCGGCACCGATCCCGATATCGCCCAGGTGCAGGTGCAGAACAAGGTGTCGCTCGCGACGCCGCGCCTGCCTTCGGAAGTGACCCAGCAGGGCGTCGTGGTGGCCAAGTCCAACCCCGACTTCCTGATGTTCATCGCGCTGACATCGACCAACCCGGCCATCGACGGCAACCGCCTGACCGACATCGTCTCCTCGCAGGTGCTCGACCAGATCGCCCGCATCCCGGGCGTGGGCAGCACGCGCCAGCTGGGTTCCGAGTACGGCATGCGCGTCTGGCTGAACCCGGACAAGCTGCGTGGCTACGGCCTTTCGGCCAGCGACCTGCGTAACGCGCTCAGCACGCAGAACGTGCAGTTCGCCGCCGGCTCGATCGGTACCGACCCGGCCGTGAACGGCCAGGGCTTCAGCGCCACGGTCTCGGCGGAAGGGCGCTTCACCACGCCCCAGGAATTCGCGGACATCATCCTGCGCGCCAACAACGACGGTACCGTCGTGCGCCTGAAGGACGTCGCCCGCGTGGAGCTGGGCCCGCAGACCTACGGCTTCAACGCGCAGTGGAACGGAACGTCCACCGGTTCGTTCGGCGTGCAGCTGCTGCCCGGCGCCAACGCGCTGGACGTGGCCAATGCCGTGCGCGCCAAGATGGACGAGCTGTCGCGCAGCTTCCCCGAAGGCGTGACCTGGTTCGCTCCGTACGACACGACCAAGTTCGTGACGATCTCGATCGAGGAAGTGGTGCACACCCTCGTCGAAGCGGTGATCCTGGTCTTCCTCGTGATGCTGCTGTTCCTGCAGAACTTCCGCGCCACGATCATCCCGACCCTGGTCATCCCGGTGGCCTTGCTCGGCACCTTCCTGGGCCTGTCGCCGCTCGGTTTCACGGTGAACCAGCTGACCCTGTTCGGCATGGTGCTGGCGATCGGTATCGTGGTGGACGACGCGATCGTCGTGATCGAGAACGTCGAACGCATCATGTCCGAGGAAGGCTTGCCGCCGAAGGAAGCCACTCGCAAGGCGATGGGCCAGATCACCGGCGCCGTCGTCGCGATCACCGTGGTGCTGGCGGCCGTGTTCGTGCCTTCGGCCCTGCAGCCGGGTGCATCGGGCATCATCTACAAGCAGTTCGCGCTGACCATCGCGGTGTCGATGGGCTTCTCGGCCTTCCTCGCCCTGTCGTTCACGCCGGCGCTGTGCGCCACGATCCTCCGGCACGAACACGGCGAGAAGAAGAAGAACGTCGTCTATCGCAAGTTCAACCAGGTGTTCGACTGGGTGCAGCACACCTACTCCGGCCATATCGGCGGTGCGGTGCGCCACGCTCCCCGCTGGATGATGGTGTTCGTGCTGATCGCCGTCCTGTGCGGTTTCCTGTTCACTCGCCTGCCGACCAGCTTCGTGCCGGACGAGGACCAGGGCTACGCACTGGCCATCGTGCAGCTGCCACCGGGCTCCAGCCTGGCGCGTACCGAGAAGGTGATGACCGACATGCGCGGCATCCTGCTCAAGGATGTCTCCGTCGACGGTATCTTCCAGATCTCGGGCTTCAGCTTCGTGGGCCAGGGCGAGAACGTCGGCATGACCTTCATCCGCCTGAAGGACTGGGACAAGCGTGACCTCACGGCCACCGAGTTCATCCAGCAAGCGAACGGCAAGATGCAGGCCGTGCGCGACGCCACGATCTTCGTCGTCAACCTGCCGACGATCCGCGGCCTCTCGCAGTTCGGCGGTATCGACATGTACCTGCAGGCGCGTGCCGGTCAGTCCCGCGACGAACTGACCCAGGCCCGCAACATGCTGCTCGGCGCGGCGGCGCAGAACACCGCCCTGGTGGGCGTGCGTCCGAATACGCTCGAGGACGCGCCGCTGCTTCAGTTGCAGGTGGACCGCACGCAGGCGCAGACGATGGGCCTCTCGGTCAGCGACATCTATACGGCGATCCAGCTCACGCTGGCCCCGGTGTATGTCAACGACTTCTCCTACGGCGGACGCGTGAAGCGCGTGATGCTGCAGGCGGACGCGCCCTACCGCATGGGCACCGACGCTTTCCAGCACATCTTCACGCCCAGCACCCTGGCTACGTCCTCGACCGGCACGAGCACTTCGTCGGCGGTCGCCAGTGCCTCCACGGCGCTGGACAACGCCATGATCCCGCTGTCCAGCGTGGTCAGTTCGAAGTGGACGATGGCCGCGCCGACGCTCAACCGCTACAACGGCTATTCCGCGGTGGAAATCGTCGGTAACCAGGCGCCGGGGTACTCGACCGGCCAGGCGATGGCCATCGTCGAAGGCATCGTCAACGACAAGCTGCCCAAGGGCTTCGGCTACGACTGGACGGGCCAGTCGTACCAGGAAATCCTCTCCGGCAACTCGTCGACGTTGCTGTTGGCGCTATCGGTCGTGATCGTGTTCCTCTGCCTCGCCGCGTTGTACGAGAGCTGGTCGATCCCGGTCTCCGTGCTGCTGGTGGTGCCGCTGGGCATCCTCGGCACCGTGGTCTTCTCGATGCTGCGTGGCCTGCCGAACGACATCTACTTCAAGATCGGCATGATCACCGTCATCGGCCTGGCGGCGAAGAACGCGATCCTGATCGTGGAATTCGCGGTGGAACAGCAACAGGACGGCAAGACGCTGCGCGAAGGCGTGATCGAAGCCGCGCGACTGCGACTCCGCCCCATCCTGATGACCTCGCTGGCCTTCATCCTCGGCGTGTTCCCGCTCGCGATCTCCACCGGCGCGGGCGCCAACTCCCGCCACGCGATCGGCACGGGCGTCATCGGCGGCATGCTGTTCGCCACCTTCCTCGGCCTGCTGCTGATCCCGGTGTTCTACGTCAGCGTCCGCCGCATGCTGGGCGACAAGCTGGACGAGGTGTCCGGCAAGATGCCCCACCACGGCGGCGATCCGGACGGACACGGTCCCCACGGCGGAAGCCCCTCGCCCAACGTCGGGCCTCACGCCCCGAACGTAGGCGACGTCACCGCCTTCGACTCGGACCCGCGACGCGGAACCGACCGACCGTAACAAGAGAAGCCCGGCGAAAGCCGGGCTTTTTCTTTGTACTCCCGGTGGGAGCCGACCCTGTCGGCGATCCCGCGGTAGCGGGCGGCGTGGGGCAGAGCCGTCGGCCGCCACCCTCGTCGCTCCGGTTACACCGTCGCTCGGGAAAGGATGCCGCTACGCGGCCGTGTCTTATGGCTGGCGCCCGTCGCGCCCGTCGCGCCGGGCGGGGTTTTCGATTCGCCCTCCGGTGATCTCAACCGGTCGATGCAACACCGTAGTCTGATCAAGACGGAGGTGGGCGCCACAGCAGATCAGCGGATGGCTTGCCCGCCGTTACCCGGACGACGACAGTATGCGGGTGTCCCACGAAACCATCTATCGAAGCCTGTTCATCCAGACCCGGGGCGTGCTTAAAAAGCAGCTTCTGGCGCAGCTGCGCACCCGACGGTCGGTCCGTTACCCGCAGACGCAGGGGCGTCACGGCAAGGGCCGCAAGGGTGGCGCTAACGTGATCGCCCAGGCCCTGACGATCAGCGAACGCCCCGCCGACGCGGAGGATCGGGCGGTACCCGGTCACTGGGAAGGCGACTTGCTCCTGGGCACGATCAACTCGCAGATCGTCACGCTCGTGGAGCGGCGATCGCGCTTCGTGATGCTGATCAAAATCCCGGCCCGCGACAGTGCGACCGTCGTGGATGCCGTTGCCAAGCACATCCGTCGTCTGCCTGCCCAGTTGAAGCGCTCGCTGACCTGGGATCGCGGCCCGGAGATGTACCAGCACCAGCGTTTCAAACTAGCCACCGACCTGCAGATCTACTTCTGCGACCCGCACAGCCCGTGGCAACGCGGCTCCAACGAGAACACCAACGGCTTGCTTCGCCAGTACTTCCCCAAGGGCCAGGATCTGAGCCATTACACCCAAGCCCAACTCAACGCCGTGGCCAAAGAGCTTAACCAGCGACCGCGGCAGACTCTGGACTTCCAGACCCCGGCCGAGGTACTCAATCAAACTGTTGCATCGACCGGTTGAGATCACCCCTGGCTCAGCGAAAACGGCCGGCCGTCCAGGCCGGCCCCCTACGGGCCTTTTCGCCCGGCGCTCCTCGGTTCCACACGTCGCGACGAGGGTGGCGGCCGACGGCTCTTCCGAGCACTGAGGTGTTGTGCGGCAAAAGCCAACGCCCGCGACCGGGGTGGATGCCCTCTCCGTGTGCCCCCCCCACGCGGGTGGGAAGCGGGCTGGCCCGCGATGCGCCACCCTGTTTCGAGCGAATGAGGCCGTGCATCGCAGCCGAGCGAGCGGTGACACGCTTCGCCCGATCAGTGCAACGCCTTCTTCGCCAGCGGAGGGATCGAGGACTCGCGGGCCAGCCCGCTTCCCACCCGGGTGCGGCACGCGACACGTGGCGGGCGGTGCTCTTCCCACCAGCCCACCTCCGTGTCGAGAGAGCTGCCGGGCGCCACCCTCGGCGCGACATTAGGAGCCGAGGACGGGCGGGCGGAGAAGGCCCGTCAGGGGGCCGGCCATGGATGGCCGGCCGTTTCCGCTGAGCCAGGAAGGCGAATCGGAAACCCCCGCCCGACCGTCCGAGCCCGCCGGGGCGCAGCCATCAAACACGGCCGCGCCAGCGGCATCCTTGCCCAAGGGACGGCGACTACCGTCGCGCCGAGGGTGGCGCCCGGCAGCTCCCCTCGCCGCACAAGCCCAACGCGAGGGCGAAGCCGAGCCGTCCCCGAACGAATCCCAACGATGCGCGAACACCGCCCCCATGGACGGTTTCAGGAAATGGCGGGAATACGGATAAGCTGCGTGGACGGCAACACCCGCCCCATCAGGAGTTCCAGATGATCGATCACACCGGCGTCACCGTCAGCGACTTCGAGCGCAGCAAGGCGTTCTACCAGAAGGCATTGGGTGCGATCGGCTACGAGTTGCTGGCGATCTTCCCAGCGTCCGTCACCGGCCGCACCGACGTGGCCGGCTTCGGCGAGGGCGGCAAGCCCGACTTCTGGATCTACAAAGGTGAGCCGAACCAGCCGCCCGTGCATGTCGCCTTCCGCGTCGCGTCGACACAGCTGGTGCGTGCGTTCCACGAGGCAGCGCTCGCCGCCGGCGGCCGGGACAATGGTCCGCCGGGACCGCGCTCGCACTATCACGCGGGATATTACGGCGGTTTCGTGCTCGACCCGGACGGCCATAACATCGAGGCGGTCTTTCACTCCGCCTGAGCCGTCCATCCCTGGACGACGGAGACCGGGCGTTAACGCAATCCGGTTTCGGCGCGCGCGATCACGAGGCGCTGGATCTCGCTGGTGCCTTCGTAGATCTCGGTGATCTTCGCGTCGCGGAAGTAGCGCTCCAGCGGCATTTCCTTCGAGTAACCCATCCCACCGTGAATCTGCACGGCCTGGTGGGTGATCCACATCGCGGCCTCGGAGGCGACCAGCTTGGCCATCGAGGCCTCGGTGCCGAAGCGACCGCCGTTCTTATCCGTCTGCGCCTTGGTCCACGCCGCGCGCAGCGTCAGCAGCAGGGCCGCGTCGAGCTTGCACTTCATGTCGGCGATCTTGGCCTGGGTCATCTGGAACGTGCCGATCGGGTGGCCGAAGGCCTTGCGGTCGCGCGACCACTGCAAGGTGGCCTCATAAGCGGCGCGCGCGATGCCCACGGCCTGCGACGCGATACCGATGCGGCCGGCGTCGAGCACGCCCATGGCGATCGCGAAGCCCTTGCCCTCTTCGCCCAGCATGTCTTCCTTCGGGCACACGTAATCGTGGAATTCGATCTCGCAGGTGGCCGACGCGCGGATGCCGAGCTTCGGCTCGGTCTTGCCGGCGAGGAATCCCTCGCGCGCGGTATCGATGATGAAGGCGGAGACACCGCGCGCGCCGATCCCCGGCGTGGTCACGGCGAACAAGACGATGTAGCGGGCGACGGGGCCGGAGGTGATCCAGCTCTTCTTGCCGTTGATGACCCAGTCACTGTCGGCGTTCTTCACCGCGCGGGTGTGCATGTTCGAGGCGTCCGAACCCGACTGCGGCTCGGTGAGCGCATAGGCGCCGATGGCTTCGCCCGAGGCGATGGCGCGCACGTACTTCTGCTTCTGCTCTTCGGTACCGTTCTTCAGGATGCCGTTGCAGAACAGGGAATTGTTCACCGACATGATCGTGGAGGTGGCCGCGTCGGCCGCGGCGATCTCGACCATGGCCAGCACGTAGGAGACCGGGTCCATGCCCGCGCCACCGTAGGCTTCCGGCACCTCGATGCCCATCAGGCCCAGTTGGCCCATTTCCTGGATGTTCTCGAGCGGAAATTCGCCCTTGGCATCCAGTTCGGCGGCCACGGGGGCGATCCGCTTCTGCGCGAAATCGCGGGCGATGGACTGGATCGACAGCTGGTCGTCGGTAAAGCGAAAATCCATGGTGTTCCTCGCGCCGGCCTGACGGGCGGCAAAGTCTTGGGGTGGAGACAAGCCCACCATTGTAACGGTCGTTCGAGTCGGTGCCTCCGTGCACTGCAACATGGCCTTGACGCCCGGGCGCACTGGCCGCATCCTAGGTATCTCTGTATCGCGATATAAGGATGTTGGATGGACCTGTCGACGGCCTCCACGGTGCTTCGGCTCCTGGCCGATCCCACCCGCGTCCGCCTGCTCGCCCTGCTGGATCGCGAGGAACTGACGGTCGCCGAACTGGCGGCCGTGCTGCACCTCGCCCAGCCTCGCGTGTCGACGCACCTGGCGAAGCTGAAAGAGGCGGAACTGGTACGCGATCGGCGGGCCGGCGTATCCGCCTATTATCGCGCCAACGCCGAGGCGGACCCCACCCTCGCCGCCCTGGTGGCGTCCCTGCGCGACACCTTGAGCGACGCCCTGCTGCGCGAAGACGCGGAACGCCTGCCCACGGTACTGGCCCAGCGCGCCCGCGCCGAAGGCTGGGCGGACACGGTGGCCGGCGACATGGAGCGGCATTACTCACCCGGACGCACGTGGGAAACACTGGCCCGGTCGCTGTTGCAGTTGCTCGCCACGGGCGACGTGCTCGACATCGCCTCGGGCGATGGCGTCACCGCCGAATTGCTGGCCCCGCATGCGCATTCCATCGTCTGCATCGACAGCTCCGAGCGCGTCGTCGAAGCGGCGCGCCAACGCCTGTCGAGCTTCACCAACGTGGACGTGCGCACCGGCGACATGCACGCGCTGGACCTGGGCGGCCGGCAGTTCGATCTTGTCCTGCTGTTGCACGCCCTCACCTATTCCGAGCAGCCGCAACAGGTCTTCGCCGAGGTGGCCCGGGTGTTGAAGCCGGGCGGACGCCTGCTCGTTTCCACGCTCGGCGAACACGACCACCGCGCCGTCGTCGAGCCCTTCGACCACCGCAACCTCGGTTTCACCTGCGACGGCCTCACGGCCATGGCGCGGAAGGCCGGGCTGGACGTGGTCAGCTGCGAGCGCCTGAGCCGCGAGCGTCGCGCCCCGCATTTCGAAGTCATCAGTCTTCTCGCGCGCAAGCCCTGAGCGGAGACATATCCCATGAAGAACCTTCCCTGGCTCCATCCCGATCGCGTCGCCCTGATCCAGAAGGGCCTCGCCGAACGCATCATGATCCTCGACGGCGGCATGGGCACCATGCTCCAGGGGCACCAGCTGGACGAATCCGGCTATCGCGGCGAACGGTTCGCCGGCGGCAACGACAGCACGCACGAACACGGCCACGACCACCCCGGCGAGTGCGACCTGAAGGGCAACAACGACCTGCTCCTGCTGACCCAGCCGGACATCATCCGCGGCGTGCACATGGCGTACCTCGAAGCCGGCGCGGATTTCGTCGAGACGAACACCTTCAACGCCACGCGCGTCAGCCAGGCCGATTACCACCTCGAGCATCTCGTGGCCGAACTGAATCGCGAAGGCGCTCGCATCGCCCGCGAGGCCTGCGACGAGATGACCCGGCGCACGCCGGACAAGCCGCGTTTCGTCATCGGTGTCCTCGGGCCCACGAGCCGCACCGCTTCGATCTCACCCGACGTGAACGATCCGGGCTTCCGCAACGTGACGTTCGAGGAACTGACGGCGAACTATGTCGAAGCCGCGCGTGCCCTGATCGAGGGCGGCGCGGATACGATCATGGTCGAGACGATCTTCGACACGCTCAACGCCAAGGCCGCGCTGTTCGCGCTGAGCGAGCTGTTCAACGAACTCGGTGCGCGCGTGCCCGTGATGATCTCGGGCACGATCACCGATCGCTCCGGGCGCACGCTCTCGGGCCAGACCGCCGAAGCGTTCTTCTATTCCGTGGAACACATCCAGCCGCTGTCGGTAGGCCTGAACTGCGCGCTCGGCGCCGACGACCTGCGGCCGCACGTGCAGATGCTCGCGCGCATCGCCGGGAGCGCCGTCAGCACGCACCCGAACGCGGGACTGCCGAACGCCTTCGGCGAATACGACGAGACCCCGGAAAGCATGGCCGCGACCATCCGTGGCTTCGCCGCCGACGGCCTCATCAACATCGTGGGCGGCTGCTGCGGCACCACGCCCGCGCATATCGCGGCGATCGCCGCCGCCGTGGCGCCCTACCCGCCTCGCGTTCCCAAGGACACCGCACAAGCCGCATGAGCATTCGATACACGCGCCTGTCCGGCCTAGAGCCGCTGGTCCTCACGCCGGACCTCAACTTCATCAACGTCGGCGAACGTACCAACGTCACCGGCTCGGCCCAGTTCCGCAAGCTGATCAAGGAGGGCCGCTACGAGGAAGCCGTGGACGTGGCCCGCCAACAGGTGGAGAACGGTGCGCAGATCCTCGACGTGAACATGGACGAGGGCCTGATCGATTCCGAGGCGGCGATGACCCGCTTCATCAACCTGATCTCCTCCGAGCCCGACATCGCGCGCGTGCCGATCATGGTGGATTCCTCGAAGTGGAGCGTGATCGAGGCCGGCCTGCGTTGCATGCAGGGCAAGGGCATCGTCAATTCCATCTCGATGAAGGAAGGCGAAGCCGCCTTCCTCGACCATGCACGCAAGGTCCGCCAGTACGGTGCCGCCGTGGTCGTGATGGCCTTCGACGAGGCCGGCCAGGCCGACACCAAGCAGCGCAAGATCGAGATCTGTTCACGCGCCCACGAACTGCTGGTGAACGAGCTGGACTTCCCCCCGGAAGACATCATCTTCGATCCCAACATCTTCGCCATCGCCACCGGCATCGAGGAACACAACAACTACGCGGTGGATTTCATCGAGGCGACGCGCGAACTGAAGAAGCGCTTCCCCTCGTCGCATGTGTCCGGCGGCGTCTCCAACGTATCGTTCTCGTTCCGTGGCAACAATCCGGTGCGCGAAGCGATCCACTCGGTGTTCCTCTACCACGCGATCGCCGCGGGCATGGACATGGGCATCGTCAACGCCGGTGCGCTGGCGATCTACGACGACCTGCCCGAGGAACTGCGCGAACGCGTCGAAGACGTGGTACTGAACCGCCGCCCGGACGGGACCGAACGCCTGCTCGAGATCGCCGACCGCTACAAGGGCGGCAAGGGCGAGGTGGCGGTTGAAACCGCCGCATGGCGCGACAAGCCTGTCGCCGAACGGTTGACCCATGCGCTCGTGCACGGCATCGACCAGTTCGTGGTGGAGGATACGGAAGAGGCGCGCCTGGTCGCCCGGCGCCCGCTCGATGTGATCGAGGGGCCGCTGATGGCCGGCATGAACGTGGTGGGCGACCTGTTCGGCGCCGGCAAGATGTTCCTGCCCCAGGTGGTGAAATCCGCCCGGGTGATGAAGAAGGCCGTCGCGCACCTGATTCCCTATATCGAGGAAGAGAAGCTGCGTTCCGGCGACGCCGGCAAGAACAACGGCAAGATCGTGCTCGCGACGGTCAAGGGCGACGTCCACGACATCGGCAAGAACATCGTCGGCGTGGTGCTCCAGTGCAACAACTTCGAGGTGATCGACCTCGGCGTGATGGTGCCGACCCAGAAGATCCTGGACATCGCGCGCGCCGAGAACGCCGACATCATCGGCCTCTCCGGCCTGATCACGCCTTCGCTGGAAGAAATGAGCCAGGTCGCCCGCGAGATGGAGCGGCAGGATTTCCGCGTGCCGCTGATGATCGGCGGCGCGACCACCTCGCGCGCACATACAGCGTTGCGCATCGAGCCGCATTACAAGTCGCCCACCGTGTGGGTGAAGGACGCCTCGCGAGCCGTCGGCGTCGCGCAGTCGCTGGTCAGCAAGGACCTCGTCGACGAGTTCATGACCAAGGTGCGCGCCGAGTACGCGGAGGTGCGCGATCGCCACAAGAGCCGCGGCGCGGGCAAGCAACTGGTGCCCCTGTCGAAGGCCCGCGCCCAGCGCTACACGGGCGACTGGCAGGCCTATACGCCGCCCACGCCACGCGTGCCCGGCGTCACCGTGTTCGACGACTACGACCTTGCCGAACTGCGCGGCTATATCGACTGGTCGCCGTTCTTCAACGCGTGGGAGCTGGCCGGCAAGTTCCCGGCCATCCTCGACGACGAGATCGTCGGGCCGCAGGCCACCGAGCTCTACAACGATGCGCAGGCGATGCTCGACAAGCTCATCGCCGGGAAGTGGCTTACGGCCAAGGGCGTGATCGGCTTCTGGCCCGCCGCGCAGTCGGGCGACGATATCGAGGTTTACGCCGAAGCGGGCACCGGCAAGCGCAAGGCGGTGACCACCCTGCACCACTTGCGCCAGCAGGTGGATAAACCGGCCGATCGTCCGGACTTCTGCCTGTCGGATTTCGTCGCGCCGAAGGACAGTGGTGTACAGGACTGGATCGGCGGTTTCGCCGTGACCGCGGGCATCGGCATCGACGAGCACGTGGCCCGCTTCGAGGCGGTGCACGACGACTACTCCTCGATCCTGCTCAAGGCCCTGGCCGACCGCCTGGCGGAAGCCTTCGCCGAACGCATGCACGAGCGCGTGCGCAAGGAGTTCTGGGGTTACCAGCCCGACGAGGCCTTGGACAACGACGCCCTTGTCGCGGAGCGGTATCGCGGCATCCGCCCGGCCCCGGGCTATCCCGCGTGCCCGGAACATTCCGAGAAGCGGACCTTGTTCGACCTGCTGCAGGCCACCGAACACACGTCGATCCAGCTCACCGACAGCTTCGCCATGTACCCCACGGCCGCCGTATCCGGCTGGTATTTCTCCCACCCCGACAGCCAGTACTTCGTGGTCGGCAGGGTCAGCCGCGAACAGGTCGAGGACTACGCCCGGCGCAAGGGCTGGGAACGCCGCGAAGCCGAACGCTGGCTAGCCCCCTACCTCGACTACGACCCTGACTGAAGACGGCTCCCACCTTCGGGTGGGAAGCCGCTAGTGGGAAGCCGCTAGTGAGAAGTCACTGGTGGGATGCAACTGGTAGGAAGCCCCCGGTGGGAAGCCGCTTAAGCGGCGATCGGGGGCTCGCCAAACCGTCACCCAACCCCAGCCCTCAAGTCTCCTCCGGCCCACCTGGCTTCACCGTCTCCCCCCGCTCGCGATGCTTCAGGTGCGCGAACACGTTGTAGAACGACACGATCATCGGAAAGGCCGTCTGGATGATGCCGACCGAATCGTTCTTGCCCCAGATGAAATAGGCGAGCGTCAGCACGCTGCCGCTGACCGACAGGTACCAGAAGGACATGGGCACGGTGACCTTCTTGTTCTTCCGGGTCGCATGGAACTGGACGAACCAGCGCGCGGTGAAGAGCAACGTGCCCAGGAGACCGATGATCTTCCAGGGCGTGAGGGTCAACAGGTGGAGATCGGCGAGGGCTTCGTGCATGGCGGTGTCCGCTGGGTGAGCCGGCGCATTTTAGCCCCGGGAACCATGGTGTGACCCAAAAGAAAACCCGGCGCGTGGCCGGGTCTTCAGGATTCGATGGTGGGCGGTACAAGGATCGAACTTGTGACACCTGCCGTGTGAAGGCAGTGCTCTACCGCTGAGCTAACCGCCCATCGAGCGCGGGATTCTACGTAGAATCCGCCAGACCGTCAAGGTCGGGTCAGGGGAAACAGGATGAGGTCAGGGGCAAGGGTGTCACCGTGATCGCACCGGAAGCACGCAGGGTCAACAGCGAGCCCTGCCTGCCCTCTTCATTCGTGCCGACCTGGCTGACCGGGTCGCCTGGCTTACGCGCACACGCCACGAAGTTCAGCGTGGTACGGCCTGCACTGGTCACGAATTCACCGGTCTGGTTGAAGGTGAAGATCGAGCCGTCCGTCCCGCGCAGGGACACGCCCCGGATCTGCGGCGTGTAGCGAAGAATGTCCATGTTCTTCTCGCCGGTGACGAAGGCCTGGTTCGCACCATCCGCGGTCACGTCGTAGGAATACACGATCCAACCGGCGTCGTAGTCGAAGGGATCGGATGTCGCCTCCTGGCATTCCGTGCCCGTGGTGCTGCGGCAGATCGATACGAAACGGTGCTGGCTCGCCGCCTGCCCACGCGCGAACTGCATGTCCGCCGAGAGGGAATTGATCGCATTGGCGATGTCGCCCCGGCTCATTACCGAACGGAAGCTGGGTATCGCGACCGCCGCCAGGATGGCCAGGACGAAAATGGTCACCATCAGCTCGATCAGGGAAAGCCCGGCTGGTCGCTCCCTCACCCCGGTTGTACCAACCGTCAGCGCGCGCATCACCAGCAACGCCCGTTGGTGTTTCTCGTCGTGTCCGTCGACGCCGGCAATTTCGTTCCGGTGGAGTCGATGCTCAGCGAACCGCAGACGTCCTCGCTCTGGTCTCCTTGCGGAACGGCCGTCGCTGTATAGGTCTTGGTCAGATCGTCGGAGTTGATGGTGACCTTGTAGTACCCCTTCTCCGATGTGGCGCTGCCGAGCTTGAGATCGCCCGTCACCGGGTCGTCGCCGTAGTGGTTGAACGTGGCGTAGTAGCGTTCCTGCGCATTGGCGACGCGCATGAGCAGCTCCTGGCCATCCGCCCGGCGTGCACGGTAGGCGTAACGGCCATACTGGGTGATCGCGATCGTCGCCAGGATCGCCATGACGACGACCACGATCATCAGTTCGAGGAGGGTGAAGCCACGTACGGGGCGAAGCTTACTGGTCATTGAGGATTCTCCAGGAACGACGACGCCAGATGGGAGAGCCTACCGAGAATGCGGTGGACGTACCCTTCAGCGTGACCCCAGGAACGAGGGTGGTGCCGCCACCGATGAGGGTCGCCGCGGCGAGGCTGCCCGTCGCGGGTGGATTGTCGACGCGCGCACCGGCGAGCGAGTAACCGGCGCCAAAGGAACCGGTGCCGACGACGCCCGCACCCGGCCCGCCCGTCGCCGCGTCAACGACCATCAACGCACCGGCACGACCGGGGTTGCACGGGTCGGGGCTGGTCGGGATCAGCGTGGTGATGATCGCTCGGTTGGTATTGAACAACGCCGTGGGCGTGACGACGACACGCTCGCCCGCGGACACGTCGAGGTCGAAGTACCACCCTCCCGTGCTGCCCGCGACCGCGTTGCTGGTCAAGCCACGGTTGAAGCTCGCGTCTTCGACCAGGTCTTGCGCTACCAGATTCGAGCGGGTCCACGGCAGGCCGGTCGTATTGCCCAGGCCCGGATCGCGTATACCGTAGACGGATTGGGTCTTCGCACCCGTCGTGGTGCGGTCGTCGTCGCCCAGGAACTTGCCCGTGCCGAACACGACCATGAAGTATTGCGAGTTCGGGTCGGGGAACAGTCGCGGCATCACGGTGATCGGCTGGTCGCCGGGAACCGTGTTCGCAGGGCTGCCGCTGGTCGGACGATAGATGAGGTCGACCGTGCCCGTGCTGATGTCGCGCAGGTCGAAACGCCACAGGTTTCCCGCGAGATCGCCCGCGAAGGCGACATCGTCGACCTGGTCGTTGTCGTAGTCGCCCAGCACCGGAGATGCCAGTCCGAAGCTGGTGACGGCGCTGCCGCCATAGGTCGTCGGCGTCTGGAATTCCTTCAACACCGCACCCGTCTGCGCATCCAGGACGAAGAGCGAACTGAACTTGTTCGATGCCGCGGTGGCGTTGTAGGCCGGATCGAGGCTATCGGTCGGGAAATAACCACCTGGCACCAGCACGACCCACTTACCGCTCTTCAGGCGGCCGATATTGGGCTGGCCAAAGGTATAACCCAGGTTCGCACCGCCCACCGAGTCGGAATTGAATTCCCAGAGTACCTTGCCCGCCACGGCGGTGGCACTGGCACCCGTGGGATCGGTGATGTCCAGCGCATAGATGCCACGGCCGCCATAACGAAGGCCGCCCACGAGGATGGTGTGCCAACCGATCGTCGATGTGGGGCGGGCCTGGCTGAAGTAGACGTCCCGGTAGATCGGCGTGGCGTCCACCGTCGGCTGGTAGCTGAAATTGTTCTTCCTCGAGAAGTACCAGAGCTTCTGGTAGGAAGCGGAGGGCACGTAGGCCCACTGCTCCCGCCCGGGCGAGGATCCGCTCTGTGCGGCCAGGCGTGCGTCGAAAGCATGCAACATGCCGTCGTTCGCGGCCGCATAGAGTATCGGTTGACGATCGAGATGATCGGCGACGAACTGTGAATAGCTCTTCTTCGGGTCGCTCGTGTAGGCAGCCGTTTCGGGCGCCGGGGTGCTGGCATCGATGGGAGGGAAGAAGTCGCGATATCCGCTCGAGGGATAGCTTACGTACACAGGCTGCGCGTTGACGATCGCGCCCAGCAACGAGGTGCGCGTGCGCAGCAGCGTGCCTTCATCGGTGCGGATACCACGGACCCAGTTGACGCGCTTCTCGCCATTGGTGTCACTGATCACTTTGGTGGGATCCGGATCGGGCTGCGCGATGTTCATGATCGCCTTCTGTGCCGCCGTCATGTTGGCGTACAGGTACTCGACGCCCTTCCCTTCGCCCGGGCCGGCGCTGGTCACGATGATGCGTGAGTCCGTCCGATCGGTGAGCGCCTTGCCGGCTTCCCATAGCAGGCTGCCACGGCCACCACTGGATGTCACGGCATAGGCCTCGAGCTTGCCCGACCAGTCGGTCGACGAGAAGCTGGGAACATAGGTCACGGCATCCGTGCTGATCACGCCGGAGCTCAAGGCTGCGGAAACCGCGCTCGATGTCGTGGCGAGCACCGACTTGATGATGTTCACCAGACTGTTGACCAGGGTGGTCGGATCCGAGGCGTTGAAGAAACCACCACGGCTGTTGACCGCACCGTGCCATGTGTCGTCGATGGCTTGCGGGGAATTATTGACCGGCCGGGGCCAGGCTTTCGTGCCCGCCTTAAGCGCGGTGAGGTCGTTCGGAAAATCGAGGGTACCGGCAACGCCCAACGTCACGTAGAACTGCGAGACGTGCTGCCAGGTGGCGGGGTCGTTGGAAGGATTCCAGTAGACATCCACGTTCTTGGTGGGAGCATCCGGATCCACCACGGACGACGACGTCAGGTCCGGCAAGTACGGCTTGACCCCGTCCTTCAGTTTGGGCTGGAGATCGGTCGCCCAGAAATACCAGGCGATATTCGCCATGGACGAGGTATAGACGGTACCGGAAACGTTGCCGTATATCTTCGATACGGTGTCGCTGGTCGAATAGGCCGTCTTGTCGGGCAGCGTCTGGTTGACCTGGCTGGTATTGGTGGACCCCATGGCCGGGGCGCCGTCGGCACTTGCCGCCGGAAGCGTGGGATCGGTCTCGTTCCAGTAACCATCCGTCACCAGCATGTGGAAATTTCTGCGGCATATCAGATCGGCGCTATCGTTGCCGGAAAGGCCATTCCAGTAGGGATCGTTATCATCCTTGGTCAGCGGGGCCCGGAAGATGTTCGACGCACGGATGGTCGCGGCGCGCGCGGGCGTATCGTTGCCGCCGACGACCTGGAATATCCAGTCGAAGAAGTCCTGGCGCACCGTCGAGGTGAGGTCGCCGATGTTCTGCAGATTCGCGGTCGCCCCGAAGCGCACTGAAAGATCCGTGGAATCATTGGAGTTTCTCGTGTTCTTCATGTTCTGCCAGGCGATGCGGATCGAGTTGCCGATCTTGGCGAAGGCCTGCGACATGGTCGTACGCGTCATCATGTTGCGCGTGCGGTAATAGGCGAACCAATTGGCGAAATTCTGGTAGTTGCTGCTCGGTACGGCCACCGCTTCCCAGTTGGCGGAGTTGTACAACACGCTGGTGTCGACCGTTCCGTCGGACTTCTTGATATTGGCCGTGCTCTTGAGACGCCAGTAGTAGGGACCGCCAATCGGTTTGAGGCCATTTGGGTCGGTATAGGTGCCGTCGAAAGGGCTGGTGGCGTTGGGTGTGCAGCGCCAGCGGTTATCGGTGACATTGCCGTTCTTGGACGTCACGATCACGCCCGTTAAGTTGGCTTGGCGGCCATCGAACGCATCACTCTGGCTGTTACCGTTATTCCGGTATGCCGCCGCAGACGTCGTCTGCTTGTTGATTCGACGGTTGACATCGATGCCGTTCATCCAGACGGCTTTCAGCGTAGCATCGGCATTGGGAAATGAAGTGCCATCGGCCCGCACGGGCGGCGTATACGAAATGTTTGGATTGAAATAGACGCCGTTCATCGCCTCCGAACGGAGATCCGTCTTGTCGGTGATACGAGGATCGATGACACCCGCGCAGACCCAGGGCATGTAGTAGCCCGTGTTGCCGCTTACCGCGTCCTGCCACGACTTGTTGTCGAACGGCCGGTTGTCGCCCATGTAGAAACTCTGCATCGACCCGGAATCGTCGAAGGTCACGGCGACATTGGGTGCCACAGATGTCGTGAGATCGGGCGGAATGGCGCCAAGATTGGTACTGTCTGCACTGGCCAATCCAGGCAGGCCCCCGAGCATCGTCAGGACCAGCACGGTAGCGGCCGAAAGCAAGCGGTGGGATGCGCTCATGACGATATCTCTCAGTTGGCCTTGGCCGCGAACGTGGTCTCGATGACCCGGACCGTGTTGTCGTTCGCTCCGGTCGAGCGGGAGGTGATCCGGTAGATGTGGCTGTCGACGCTGGTGTTGCCGGTACCCGGCGAGGATTGCCCCGACTCGTGCTGCGAGCCGGCGCCAGCCGGCAGCTCCACACCCAGGTCTTCGATGATGTACACCGGATCCTTGGTCAGCTTGAAGGTCTTGTCCGCGCTTTCCGCCGTGAGCGTGCCGGCGGAATACACCGTGCTTCCCGTGTCCACCCAGCCCGGTGAGTTGCGGAACGTATCCACATTGGTGTTGGAGACAGTGGCATCGTATTTGTAGCAAACGGGACCGGACGTGGTGCAGGCCATCGGATCCAGGTTGCTCGCCGTCCACAGGCGCCATTCCGCACCACGAAGGGCGGATTCCGCACCGAAGTCGGCCAACTGGGAACTGCGCAGGCCGCCGGCGAGACGCAGCTGCATGAGTGACGTACCGGACGCGGCGATGGCGAGGATCGTGATCAGCAGGAGGAAGATCAGCGCGATCACGAGCACGACGCCAGCCTGCCGCCGTGGCGCCTGCCATGCTCGATGAAGGGGAAAGCGTTTCATGTCTGCTCCGGAACGCGTCGCATCAGGGGTTGTAGTTGCGCAGCATCACCAGCGAGGTGAACTGACGGCGGAGACGCTTGTCGTCGAACCCTTGCTGGGACGGCTTGATGGCGAGACCTGCCGTGCCCGACTGCGCCGGATAGACCGGCGCGAAATTGCCGTTGCTGCTATCGGGCGTATACAGGAAGGCCGTTTCCGGCGTGGTGAGGGTCGGCATGGTGACCTGGCTCGAAAGCAGCAACGACACCTCGATGCTCTTCACCGCGCGCCACAGGCATCCCGGATCGCTCGTCGTCAGGGTGTTCGCCGTCGGCGGACAGGTCACCGTCTTGTTCACACGTGAGTCGACCTGGTCGGCGGTGAGGAAGCGCACGGCGCCATTGGCATCCTCCACGCCGTAGCGGAAGGTCAGGCGCTCCACGCCGCGAATCAACTCCTGGTCGGGCACCGAAACGGTGGTGCCGTTGACCCGGCGCATCAGCGCGCCCGTCTTCACGCCGGTGTCCGATCCATTGTCGCTGACCACCTGCACGTAGTACGTGACGTTTTGCATGTCATTGACGAAATCGAACAGGCGCGGAGCCGACTGCGGTTGCAATGCCAGCGGCGTGATGAAATTGCTCGCCGCCGCGGGTACGAGCTTGGCCGTCGTGCTGCCAGTGACCGCGAAGACCTGTGCGCTGGAGCAGTCGGCGACGAGCGCCATGCCGCTCTTGAATTCCGAAATCGGCGGTTCGGTAGCCGTCGGAGCCAGTTGGATTTCCTTCAGCGTATTACCGGTCAGGTCGGGCACCACCTTGTTGGTGTCGCCCAGGCGCCAGCCGCGCGAAGAATCCAGGTAACGCAACGTAAGGACATCAGTGCCCACGACGCGATTGCCTACCGCGGTCCCCGCCGTGTTCAGCTTGCCGCCGAGGAACGTCACCGGAATCGGGAGGCACGCGCCCGTGCCCGTGCAGTTGTAGCCGCGCATGAACATGAAGGACGGCATCGCATACGGCGCTGTCGGCGCGGCCGGATAATTGACGCCGGACTCACCCGAGGCCCCACCCCATGGGGTCGTGTTCTCGAACAATGCGGGTACGTCCAGGAAGTTCTTGGCGAGGATGCGCGGCGTGCGCAGGCCGTCCAGGTAGACGTCCGACGTGGTCTTCGTTGCGACACCGCCGGTGTTGTTGCAATACATGCCGGTGGCCATGCTGAGGTCGTCGTTGAGCTTGCCGATGGCGAAGCGGCCGTCCTCCTGCAGCCGCGCGAGTTGCGTCTGCACCCGGTTGCTGCTGGAGGTCGAGAGGAACAGCGTGATGATCCCAGCCGACACCAGCAGGCCGAGCACCATCGCGACCATCAGTTCGATCAGGGTGACGCCGCGGATGGCGCGACGCATAGGGATACGCATGGTCATGGTTCGAAGACCCAGGTGAACGATTGCAGGTTGCCGTCGTCGACGTTGTCATCCGTGCCGCCGCCGATGCCGCGTTCGGCCCAGGTGATGGTCATCGTGCATGTGCCGCCGAAGGGCGGACGCAAGCCGATCTGCGCCGTGGGGTCGTAGCCGAGGTCGCCGGCCTTCGTGCATGCGATCGAGCTCGGCCCCAGTCCAGGCAGGAATGCCTGCAGCTGTGCCGTCCAGAGCAGCTTGTCGCGCAACGCGATGTCGTCGGGACTGCAGGGCGCTGTCGCGTCACACTTGGGCATCGTGCCCGTCGTGAATGGATAGGTCGCGGAGTAATCGTCTTTCCACAGCCCGTAGGGGTTGGCCCGCATGCGATCGGCCATGCTGTTGGCAAGGAAGGTCACCTGCGTGCGGACGAAGGCCGACTGGTTGGACCGCGTCGAGATGATCAACAAACCGGCGAGCCCGATGAGACCGATGCTGAATATCAGCACGGCCATCAAGACCTCGATCAACGACACGCCGCGCACCGCGCGGCGGGAACGAATACTGGCCACGTAGGCTTCCCCTGCATTTCCCTTCCGATAGCCTATCCCGGACCCCAGCCTTGTTAAGGCGCTTCCCGACGAGCGGTAGATGGCCGCCGACAAGCGGAGCCTGACGAGCGCCGGGGCTCACGCTAGGATGGCAGCCCGGAGTCGCCTGGGGCGGCACTGACCACCACATGGGGAAATATCATGCGACCGACCAGCGCGATCCTTATCGCCACCAGCCTTCTATGGACGTGTTGGACCCCCGCGCATGCCCAGGAAACCGGTCTACCCGGCGCCACCTTGGACGACGCGGGGCAAGCGGCGGGTTTCGGCCAGTTTCTTTGCGGGCTTCCCGGCGGCCAGATCGATGCCTTCCGAAAGAAGGTGGACACCCTCACGGCGGGAGGAACGGCGAGCGCGGCGTTCCATGCCGGCGAAGCGAGAGCCAGGAAGTTGATCGATCAGGCTCGTCAGGACAACGGAGATGGCCAGGAACTGCGGGACGTTTCCTGCAGCGAGGCCACCACCCTCATCACCAACACCCTCGCGACACCCTGACGTAAAGCGCACCGCACGTTCACGTCCCTGGGGGCTCCATGGCGGTCTCACCCACAACGGGAGGCCCAGCCATGAACCACGACCGCCAGGACGTCAAACACCCCGACCACAGCCAACCGAAGCATCCGGAGTCGGAACGCGAGAAGAAGGCCCGCAAGGAGCACGCCGACGAGAACCAGGACCACGCCCTGGAAGAGACCTTCCCGGCCAGCGATCCGGTCTCGCCCTTCGTGCCGGCGAAAGCACCCAAGTAAAACGCGCCACACGACGCCGCGCGTGTCGCCGACACGCCGGCGTCGCATCGGTATAACGCAGCGGTCACGAAGCAGCGGTGAGAATGAGCGGGCTAAGAAAGGAGTTCGTCCGTGCTCGCGCAGTATGTCTTCACCTCGGCGGGTGTTCCGTTCCGCATCGTTCGCCACGGCCACCGCTGGCGTGCGCTCCACGGCGATCGCGAAACCGGTCGCTACGACAACGCCGAAGAGGCGATCCATGCCCTTCGTGCCGATCATCCCGATGCCCGCCTGCCCCGGCGCCTGAGCGACTGGCGCTACCTGCCGGATGCTTCCCCTGCTCCACCTGGCACCACCCAGCGCGGCGGCCATGGCACGTCTCGCCGCCGGCTAGGCCTCAAAGGGCCATGCTGCGCCAGTGGCCATGGTCGTCCTCGATCCGCAGTTCCACGGAGGCGCCACCCGCGTGGTGCGCGCGGGCCTGGCGCAGCGCATAGGACAACGCATCGCGTTCCTGTTCGAAACGCACCGGCTTCTCCGCATCCACCCGCACCGCCCATTCGGCGCCGGATTGCGGGGGCTGCATGACGTAGACACGGACGTAGCGCATCGCTCGTAGCCTTTCCTCAACCCTGACGAGGCCATTCACGCGCCAGCAGGGCGAAGACGACGTCGTCGACCCACTCGCCGCGGAAGAAATAGCTCTCCACATGGTGGGCCTCCTGGCGGAAGCCGAGCGAGCGCAACAGCGCGATGCTGGCGACGTTGCGCGGGTCCACCGAGGCCACGGCACGCCGATAGCCCCAATCGCCAAAGGCGAGGCCGAGGGCCGTGGCCATGGCTTCACGGGCATAGCCACGGCCTTGCCGCTCGGGCCGGAGCGATACCCCGAACTCGATCGCCCCGTCCGGGGCCGGAGGGAAATGGATGCCGAGATCGCCGACGAGTTCGGCGGAATCCTTTTCCCGGATGGCGAGCTGGAACCAGCTATCGGGCGCGGCGAAGGGCTGGACGGCCTGCTTCGCGATGAACGCCTCGGCATCGCCGACGTCCGCCGGTTTCCAGCCCTGGTAGCGGGCCACGGCATCGTCGCCACGATAAGCATGCAGGAGCGGTGCGTCCGCCGGAACGAGGCGGTCCAGGCGCAGCCGCGCGGTGAGGAAGACGGGGTGAACGGGATGGTCCATGCGGCATCCTCGGCCTATCCGGCCGGCGCCGCAACTAGTCCTCGCCGGCACCACGCTTTTCGTAGTCGGCACGCGCCGCCTCGATGTCCGCGCGATGCTTTTCCGCCCACAACCATACGCTGCAAAAGGCGGCGCCGAGGCTCAGGCCGATCTCGGTGAGTTCGTATTCCACGCGCGGCGGCACCACCGGATAGACCGTGCGCGTGACCAGCCCGTCGGCTTCCATCTGGCGCAAGGTCTTGGTCAGCATTTTCTGGCTGACCCCGCCGATCAGGTCGGCGAGACGGCCAAAACGCAGGCGGCCATGTTCCGCCAGCACCTCCAGCGTGAGCATCGTCCAGCGATCGGCCACGCGTTCGATGATGCCCCGCACGAGGGCATCGAGTTCCGGATCGGTGTAAGGCTCGCCCAATACACGGCAGGGTTCGTCGTAGATCTTCTTGGTCTTGGCGGCCATGTCCGCACTCCATACTTCCCAAGCGGTAAGTATGGAACTTTTAGGCGCCTACTTTCCATAGGATCGTGTCCGGCCTAGCCTATCCCTACTTTTTCTCCGACGAGGTTCCCATGAACATCTCAGGCAATACGATCCTCATCACCGGCGGCGGCTCGGGCATCGGCCGGGCGCTGGCGGAAGCTTTCCACGCACGCGGCAACCAGGTCGTCATCGCAGGGCGCCGGCAGAGCGTGCTCGACGCGACCACCGAGGCCAATCCCGGCATGAAGTCGGCCGTGTTGGACATCGAGAACCCCGCGGCGATCCAGCGCTTCGCCGCCCAGCTGCGCAAGGACTTCCCGGCCCTCAACGTGGTGATCCACAACGCGGGGATCATGCGTCCGGAACGACTGACCGACGGCAGCACGGATACCGCCGAAGCCACCATCACCACCAACCTGCTCGGACCGATCCGGCTCACCGCGGCACTGATCGATCACCTGCTGGCGCAGCCGAAGGCGAGCATCGTCACGGTGTCTTCCGGCCTGGCCTTCCTTCCCTTCGCCGTCGCTCCGACCTATTGCGCGACCAAGGCGGCGATCCATTCGTATTCGGAAACGCTGCGCTACCAGTTGAAGGACACGTCGGTGCAGGTGCTGGAACTGGTACCGCCCTATGTGCAGACCGAACTGATGGGTGAGCGGCAGAAGAACGATCCGAACGCGATGCCGCTGGAAGCGTTCATCGAGGAGACGATGCGTCTGATCGAGACCACGCCGGACGCCACGGAAATCCTCGTCGAGCGTGTGAAACCACTGCGCTTCGCCGAGGCGAACGGGAGTTACGCGGGCTTCTTCAAGCAGTTCAACGACAACGCGGCGGATCACGCTCCGTAGCTGTCGAATCGCCGACAAAGTCGGCTCCCACCGGCTTATGGCTACTTGGCCGGCTTATGGCTACTGGCCGGCTTGCAGCTACCTGGCCGGCTTGCAGCTACTTGGATGGTTTGTGACTACCCGGCCAGCTTGCAGCTACCTTGTGGGAGCCGACTTTGTCGGCGATGCTCTTACGACAGACACAAAAAAACCCGCTGGCGCGGGTTTTCTTGTGTCCTCCGGGACCGCTCGTCGGCAGTCCGGGAGAAAGGCGCTGGTGCCGGAAATAGGAATCGAACCTACGACCTCATCATTACGAATGACGCGCTCTACCAACTGAGCTATTCCGGCGAGAAGCGGAATTCTAGGGAAGCTTGGCACCCGGCGCAAGCCTCAGCCGGCCATGCGCAGCTCCTTGGGCAGGGCGAACGTGATGTTTTCCGCCTCGCCATCCAGTTCGCGCACGCTGCCCGAGCCCCAGGATTGCAGGCGGGCGATCACTTCCTGGACGAGCTTTTCCGGTGCCGAGGCACCCGCGGTGACGCCGACGCGGGTCTTGCCTTCCAGCCAGCCGCGCTGGATGTGTTCGGCGCCGTCGATCAGGTACGAGGTGACGCCCTGTTTCTCGGCCAGTTCCTTCAGGCGGTTCGAATTGGAACTGTTGACCGAACCCACCACGAGGACGAGGTCCACGGCGTCGGCGAGACGGCGTACAGCATCCTGACGGTTCTGCGTCGCATAGCAGATGTCGTCCTTGCGCGGCCCCTCGATGCTGGGGAACTTCTCGCGCAAGGCGCCGATGATCGCGATGGTGTCGTCCACGGAGAGGGTCGTCTGGGTGACGAAGGCGAGCTTGTCAGGCTGCGAGGGCATCAGTTCGGCGACATCCTCGACGGATTCGACGAGGTAGATACGACCCACGTTGGCCCGGTTCCACTGCCCCATCGTGCCCTGGACCTCGGGATGGCCGGCGTGGCCGATGAGGACGACGTCATGCCCCGCGCGGCCCAGGCGCGCGACTTCCATGTGCACCTTGGTCACCAGCGGGCAGGTGGCGTCGAACACGTTGAGGTGGCGGCGGTCGGCCTCTTCGCGCACGGCCTTCGGCACGCCATGGGCGCTGAAGATCACGGTGGCGCCATCGGGCACTTCGTCGAGTTCGTCGACGAAGACCGCGCCGTCGGCACGCAGGCGCTCCACGACATAACGGTTGTGCACCACCTCGTGGCGCACGTAGATGGGCGCGCCGTAGGATTCGAGCGCGCGCTCGACGATGGCGATGGCGCGATCGACGCCGGCACAGAAACCGCGGGGATTGGCGAGGAGGATGTCCAAGGGGACCTCGTGGCCGTGAGGCCATGGCTATGGGCTTTGGGCGCCCTGGGGGCGCCGGAACCCGCGCATTATCGCACGGCGGGCTTGGGCGAGCCGCTGAACAGGCTGAACACGATCAGGGCCGCGGCACCCACGCTGATGGCGGAATCGGCCACGTTGAAGACCGGAAACGGATAGCTGCCCAGGTAGACCTGGATGAAATCGGTGACCTTGGCCGCGTGGACGCGGTCGATCACGTTGCCCAGTGCACCGCCCACGATCAGCGCCAGGGGCGCGGCGGTACGCCAGTCGTGGCGCGGGGTGCGCGAGAGCCACACACCCAGGGTGCCGCTGATGACGGCCGCCAGCAGGACGAAGAACCAGCGCTGCCAGCCGGCGCTATCGGCCAGGAAGCTGAACGCGGCGCCGGTATTGAAGGTGAGCGTCCAGTTGAGCACGCCCGGAATCACCGGATGAGGCGTCTCGGCCGGCTGCAGGGCGGTGAGCGCCCACCACTTGGTCAGCTGGTCGAGCACGATCATCACGGCGGCGAGCCAGAGCCAGGACAGCGCGTTGGGTTTGGGGCGTACGGTCATGCGTCGGGGACCATGGGTGGTGTCAGGGATGATGTGGCGAAGCCGCCGGTCAGAACCAGCGGCGGTCCTCGCCCTGCCCCGTCACGTTCTCCACGCAGCGGCCGCAGATCTCCGGATGCGCCGGGTCGACACCGACATCGGGACGATGGTGCCAGCAACGGATGCACTTGACCGCATCGCTGACCGTGGCCGAGACGTACACCTCGGCGCCGTCCAGCTCCACCCGCTCGGCGGACGCCGGACGGCCTTCCAGCGGCGCGAGCGTCACATCCGAGGTGATGAAGAAGAAGCGCAGTTCGGAAGCCGATTCAGCCAGCGCCGCCTGGGTGGCGATATCGGCATGGATCGTCAACGTGGCGTCGAGCGAGGCACCGATCTGGCCTTCCTTGCGCATCCCTTCCAACACGCGCGACGCCGTCTCGCGGATGGCCAGCAAGGTCGACCACCAGCCGCGCGCGTCGGCGTCCTGGCGCACGTCGAGCCCTTCGTAGAAGGTCTCGAACAGCACCGATTCGCTGCGCGAACCCGGCATGTGCGCCCAGATTTCCTCGGCGGTGAAGCTGACGATCGGCGCCAGCCAACGGGCCATGGCCTCGAGGATCCGGTACATCGCGCTCTGCGCGCTGCGCCGGCCGCGGCTGTCCGTCGGCATCGTGTAGAGGCGGTCCTTCGTGATGTCGAGGTACAGCGCGCCGAGTTCATTGGTGCAGAAGTTCTGCACGCGCTGGACGATCTCGGGGAAGTCGTAGCGCTCGTACGCGGCCACGATCGCCGCCTGCGTGTCCGCCGCCTGTCCCACCGCCCACCGGTCGAGGTCGAGGCAGGCATCGGTGGCGAGCAGGTGCTTGTCCGGATCGAAGCCATCCAGGTTGCCGAGCAGGAAGCGCGCGGTGTTGCGGATGCGTCGATAGGTGTCCGCCACGCGCTTCAGGATCTCGTCCGAAAGCGACATCTCGTTGCGGTAGTCGGTCGAGCAGATCCACAGGCGCAGGATATCCGCGCCCAGGGTCTTCATGATGTCCTGCGGCTCGATGCCGTTACCCAGCGACTTGGACATCTTGCGACCCTGCGCATCCACCGTGAAGCCGTGGGTCAGCACGTGGTCGTAAGGCGCGCGGCCGTGGATCGCCGCCGAGGTGAGCAACGACGACTGGAACCAGCCGCGGTGCTGGTCGGAGCCTTCCAGGTACATCACCTTGTACTCGCTGGCGTCGCCGGCCTGCAGTTCGGGGCGCGCGCCGATCACGGCGAAATGGCTGACGCCGGAATCGAACCAGACATCGAGGACGTCGGTCACCTTCTCGTACTTGTCCGCCTCGTCACCGAGCAGTTCGCGTGGATCGAGCGAGAACCAGCTGTCGATGCCTTCCAGCGCGACCTTCCGCGCGACCTTCTCCATCAGCTCGACGGAATCCGGATGCGGGTCGTGCGTGTTCTTGTCGACGAACAGGGTGATGGGAACGCCCCAGGTGCGCTGGCGCGAGATGCACCAGTCCGGACGACCTTCGACCATGCCGGCGATGCGTTCTTCGCCCCAGCCGGGTACCCAGCGCACGGCCTTGATCGACGTGAGCGTGGTGCGGCGCAGGTCGGCCTGCTCCATGCCGATGAACCACTGCGGCGTGGCGCGGAAGATCACCGGCGTCTTGTGCCGCCAGCAGTGTGGGTAGCTGTGCGTGAGCTTCGCCGAGGCGAGCAGCACGCCACGGTCGCGCAGCAGGTCGACGATCTGGTCGTTCGCCTTCCAGATGTGCACGCCGGCGAAGGAGACATCGCCCGCCAGGGGCAGGTCGGCCCGATAGACACCACGGCCGTCGACGTAGTTGAGCGTGCCGATGCCATAGTTCTGGCCGACGACGAAATCTTCCGCGCCGTGGTCGGGCGCGGTATGCACGGCGCCGGTGCCGTCCTCGTCGGACACGTGGTCGCCGAGGATGATCGGCACGTGCTTGTCGTAGAACGGATGACGCAGCGGCTGGTTCTCCAGCACCGCGCCCTGCACGCGCGCGAGCACGTTCACGGTCTCCACGCCGTAACGCGCCAGCGCCTTCTCGACCAGCGCCGAGGCGATCACCAGCAGCAGCGGCTTGCCATCACGCGACGGCCCTTCGACGAGGGCGTATTCGAGTTCGCCACCCAGCGACACGGCCTGGCTGGAAGGCAGCGTCCACGGCGTGGTGGTCCAGATGGGAACGGCGATGTCCGCTTCGCCCGTGGCGATGCCGAACAAGGCGCCGAAGGACACCGGATCGACCGCGTCATAAGCGACGTCCACCGCCGGCGAGGTCTTGTCGGCGTATTCGATCTCGGCCTCGGCCAGCGCCGAACCGCAATCGAAGCACCAGTACACCGGCTTGGCGCCACGCACGACGTGGCCGTTGGCGACGATGCGTGCCAGCGCGCGGATCATGTCCGCCTCGTAGGTGAAATCCAGCGTGCGATACGGCTTTTCCCAATCGCCCAGGACACCCAGGCGCTTGAAGTCGGCGCGCTGCAGGTCGATCTGCGCCATCGCGTACTCGCGGCACTTCTGCCGGAACGTGGCGGCGTCGAGCTTGTCGCCCGCCTTGCCGAATTTCTTCTCGATCGCGATCTCGATCGGCAGGCCATGGCAATCCCAGCCCGGCACGTAAGGCGCACGGTAACCGGCCATCAGCTTCGACTTGACGACGACGTCCTTGAGCACCTTGTTGACCGCATGGCCGAGGTGGATCATGCCGTTGGCATAGGGAGGGCCGTCGTGCAGCACGAACACCTTGTCGCGCTCCGCCGTGTGCGCCTGGATCTGCGCATAGCGGCCCACGCGTTCCCACGTGGCCAGCCAGCCCGGCTCGCGCTTGGGCAGGTCGCCACGCATCGGGAAATCCGTCTGCGGCAGGTTGATGGTGTTCTTGTAATCCTGGGTCATCGCTGGGAACCGTGGGTTTCTGGGGCATCGACAAGTATGGGGTTCATCCCAAGGGCCTGCCGGGCGGCGATCTCGTCCTGGCGCATCTGCGCGGTCAGGGCGTCGAGGCCGTCGAATTTTTCTTCGTCACGCAGTTTCCGAACGAACTCCACGCCGATGCGCTGGCCGTAGAGATCGCCGGAGAAATCGAAAAGGTGGGCTTCGAGCAGCGGCTCGCGCACCTCGTTCACCGTCGGCCGGTAACCCAGGCTGGCCACGCCCGGCCAACTGCAGGGACCGTCGCCGATGCCGATGCGCACGGCGAAGATGCCATGGATCGGGCTCACCCGTTCACTGAGATGGACGTTGGCGGTGGGATATCCAAGGGTGCGGCCCAGCTGCTGGCCGTGTTCCACATGGCCGTCGATGACGAACGGCCGTCCCAGCAGGCGGGCGGCCTCACCGAAACGGCCTTCGGCCAGCAGCGTGCGCACCCGGGACGACGACACCCGTTCGCCGTCGACCCGTACCGGTGGCACCGCGTGCGCGGTGAAGCCGAGGTCGGCGCCCATCGCCTGCAGGAGGGCGAAATCGCCACCGCGACGGTGGCCGAAGCGGAAATCCTCACCCACCCACACTTCGCGCGCGGCCATGCGGCCGACGATCACCTTGCGGACGAAGTCCTCGGCGGACATCGCGGTCAAGGCCTGGTCGAAGCGCAACGAGAGCAACTCGCGGATGCCGGCGGCCGTCATGCCCTCGGCCTTTTCGCGAACCCCTGAAAGGCGCGGCACCGGCTCCTTCGAAAAGAAGGCGCGGGGCAAGGGTTCGAAGGTGATGACGGCGGGGGCCAGGCCGCGCGCTTCGGCCCGCTGGCGCACCTCGGACAGGATCGCCTGGTGGCCCAGGTGCAGCCCGTCGAACGCGCCGATCGCGACCACGCTGCCTTCGGGTGCGAGGCATGGGCCGTCGACGTCGCGATGAAGTCGCAGCGTCATGCCGGGGCGCCCTTGGATCGATGCGGAATAAAAGCCATCAGGCCAGTATAGCCGCCCCATTGCGCCGCACAATGCGACGCCGTGCGCCTCACCGGGCGCGCAGGTCGCGCAGGCGGAAACCCATCGCGAACAGCGTGCCCACGTAAGCGCCGCCGCCGGCACCGACCAGCACGGCCAGGCGCCATACCCGCTCCCATTTCTCGACCGCGCTCCATTCCGGCCAGACATGCAGGCCGGCGAGCAGGACGGACACCATCACCGCGCAGGCGACGCCCAGGCGGGCCAGATGACGGCCCCAGCCGGATTGGCGCGTATACACGCCGGCCTTGCCCAGCCAGCGCCAGAGCAGCAACAGGTTGAGATAGCTGGCCAGGGCGCTGGCCATGCCCAGGGCCATGTGCAGTCCCGGGATCGTGGCGATCGCCTCCATCCACGATCCCGCCTTCTGCGCCGGGGTCGCCCAGAGGAAGAACAGCAACGCCAGGAAGGCCACGTTGAAGACCATGTTGGCCACCAGCGAAGCCACGCCGGCGCGGACCGGGGTCGTCGTGTCCTTGCGCGCGTAGAAGGCCGGCAACACGACCTTGACCAGGGCGAAGGCGGGCAAGCCGAAACTCAGCGCCGAAATCGACAAGGACGCCATCCGCGTGTCGAAGGCGGTGAACCGGCCATGCTGGAAGATCGTGGCCACCAGCGGCACCGAAAGGATCATCAGGCCGAACATCGCCGGCACGGCGATCAGCAGCGTCGTGCGCAGGCCCCAGTCCAGCGCGCGCGAGAAACCTTCCTTGTCGGTGGTCACGTGGTGGCGCGACAGCGAGGGCAGGATCACCGTTCCCAGCGCCACGCCGAACACGCCCAGCGGCAGTTCCAGGAAGCGGTCGGCCTGCGACAGCCAGCTCTGCGAACCGGCGATGAGCAGCGAGGCGATCACCGTGTCGAGCAGCAGGTTGATCTGTGCGACCGAGGAGCCGAACAGGGTCGGCACCATCAGCCGCATGATCCGGCGCACATCCGGCGAACTCCAGCCCCAGCGCGGCAGCGTGAGCAGGTCCAGCTGCTTCAACGCGGGCATCTGGAAAACCAGTTGCAGCACGCCGGCCACGAGGATGGCCCAGCCCATCGCCATGATCGGCGTGTGCAGCTTCGGCGCGAGCCACAGCGCCCCGGCGATCATGCAGAGGTTGAGGATCACCGGCGTCAGCGCCGGCAGTCCGAACCGGTGGAAGCTGTTCAGCGCGCCGCCGCTCAGGGCGGTGAGCGAGACGAACAGGAGGAAGGGGAAGGTCAGCCGCAGCAGGTCGACGGTGAGACCGAATTTTTCCGGTGCCTCGACCGCGCCCGGCGAAAAGAGGGCCGTTACTTGTGGCGCGAAGATCACGCCCAGGGCCACCACCACCAGCAGGACGCCGCCAAGGGTGCCGGCGGTCAGCGACATCAGCCGCTTCAGGTCCTCGTGCGGACGGGTCTCCTTCACTTCCGTGAAGACGGGCACGAAGGCCGTCGAGAACGAGCCTTCGGCGAACAGCCGCCGCATGAAGTTGGGGATGCGGAAAGCCACCCAGAAGGCGTCCGTCGCGGCATTGGCACCGAACGAGGCGTTGATAGCCATATCGCGGACCAGGCCGAGCACGCGGGACACCATGGTCATGCCACTGAAGCTGAGCATGCCGCGAAGGAGACTGGGGGTTTTCATCCGGACGAGGAATACCTGGAACAAACCCCTAGTTTGACAGCGGCGCCGGGGCGGAGGACAGTCCGCCATCTGGAATTTCCGGGGCGGTCCGCCCTTCCCGTCCGCCGACCCGCCCGCGCGGGGGCTAAGCTATTGACGCAACCCGTCTTTGGCTTCAAAATGAGCGTCTTTTTTAAAACCAACCGAACTCTGGAGCTTTACCTTGGCCAACATCAAGTCCGCGAAGAAGCGTGCGCGTCAGTCGGAGCAGCGCCGTCTGCGCAACGTCAGCGCGCGTTCCATGGTGCGTTCCGCACTGAAGAAGGTCGTCAAGGCGATCGACGCCAAGGATAAGGCTGGCGCCGTCAGCGCGTATGCCGTCGCCGTGCCGGTGATGGATCGCTACGCCGCCCGTGGCCTGATCCACAAGAACAAGGCCGCTCGCCACAAGAGCCGCCTGAACGCGAAGATCCGCGACCTGGCATAAGCCTGCGCGACATCGCCGTTCGCAAAAAAGCCGGCTTACGCCGGCTTTTTTGTTGCCCTATATTGTGGGAGCCGCTTCAGCAGCGATCCCGCGGCAGCGGGCCCGGGTTAAACGGCAAGCACCCATCGCCGACAGGGTCGGCTCCCACCTCCCACCCTCAGTCTTCGCCGCGCATGCGGACATCGTCCGCCGCCTCGGTACGTTCGCGGCGCGCGACGCGCTCGGCATCGAAGAACTGCTGCACCTTCAGGCACACATCCCACGTGCCGACCTGGCCCGCGGCGGAAACGACGAACCACGGCGCCGTCCACTCCAGCCGCGCGACGATGTCGTCGACCACGTGCTTGAGCTCGTCCTCGTCGTCGATCACGTCGGACTTGTTGATCACCAGCCAGCGGGGGCGATCGACCAGTTCGGTGTCGAACTGCTGCAACTCGTGCTCGATCGCACGAACCTGCTCCACGGGATCGGAGCCGTCGATCGGCCGGATATCGACCACGTGCAGCAACAGGCTGGTGCGCGACACATGGCGCAGGAACTGGATGCCCAGGCCCGCACCATCGGCGGCCCCCTCGATGATCCCCGGGATATCGGCGATCACGAAGCTCTGGTCGGTACCGATGCGCACCACGCCCAGGTTCGGGTGCAAGGTGGTGAAGGGATAATCCGCCACGCGAGGCGTCGCCGCCGACACGGCACGGATGAAGGTGCTCTTGCCGGCGTTGGGGAACCCGAGCAAGCCGACATCTGCCAGCAGGCGAAGCTCGAGTTTCAGGTCGCGCACCTCACCCGGCGTACCCGGCGTGGACTTGCGCGGAGCCCGGTTGACCGAACTCTTGAAGTGGATATTGCCCAGCCCGCCGCGCCCACCCTGCGCCACCTTGAGGCGCTGGCCGTGCATGGTGAGGTCGCCGATGACCTCGTCGGTGTCGACATTGGTCACCACGGTGCCGACCGGAACGCGGACTTCGATGTCTTCGCCGCCCTTGCCGTACATCTGGCTACCCATGCCACCCTGCCCGCGCGGCGCCTTGAACGAGCGCATGTGGCGGAAATCGACGAGGGTGTTGAGCCCCTCGTCGGCCACCAGCCACACCGAACCGCCGTTACCGCCGTCGCCACCATCGGGGCCGCCGAACGGAATGAATTTTTCACGACGGAAGCTCACGCAGCCGTTGCCGCCGTCACCGGCCGAGACCCTGATTTGCGCTTCGTCGACGAATTTCATGGAAGATGGCCTGGTAGAAGTGATGCCGCCGTACAAACGAAAAGCCCCGCCTATGGCGGGGCCTTCGCTATCGCGTCGAAAGAGGCTTACGCCTGGACGACGTCGACGAACTTGCGGCCCTTTTCGCCGCGGGTCTTGAACGACACGGTGCCGTCGACCAGCGCGAACAAGGTGTGGTCGCGGCCGAGGCCGACGCCCACGCCGGCGTGGAACTTGGTGCCACGCTGGCGAACGATGATGTTACCGGCTTCGACAGCCTGGCCACCGTAGATCTTCACGCCGAGGTACTTCGGGTTCGAATCGCGGCCGTTACGGCTGGAACCTACGCCTTTTTTATGTGCCATGACTTATATCCTCCGGCGACTCAGGCGTTGATGCCCGTGATCTCGATTTCGGTGTAATGCTGACGGTGTCCCTGCGTGCGCTTGTAGTGCTTGCGACGACGGAACTTGACGATGCGGATCTTATCGGCGCGGCCGTGGGCGCGAACCTTCGCGCTGACGGTGGCACCGGCGACCAGCGGGGCGCCAACGGTGATCGATTCACCTTCGCCCACCAGGAGGACCTGGTCGAACTGGATGGTGGAATCGACTTCGGCGGGGAGCAGCTCGACGCGCAGGATTTCACCTGCCATCACACGATACTGCTTGCCACCGGTCTTGATGACTGCGTAGCTCATGGTTGTTTCCTGTTGCTGATTATGTAGTTCTTTTTAGGGTCTTGCGGGTGTTGCGAATCGCGAATTATAGCGGGGCCCAAAAGGCAAGGTCAATCAGTTGGTTAAGGCCGGAATGCCGGGACGGGCCCTGGTCGGCCTCCCTGGAAGACATTGGTTTGAAAACATGGCCTTAGCTTCTGTCCGGTGGACGGGAATCGCCGACAGGGTCGGCTCCCACCGGGCAAGGGCCTCGATGGGAACCGCCTGGCTCGGGATGGAAGCCGGCCTGATCAGGATAGGAACCGGCCTGGCTTGGTGGGAGCCGACCCTGTCGGCGATGCCGCCGAAGGCGGCTGCCCCCGCCGCGCCCCACTCTCCCCGCCGGAACTACTTCTTCTTCGCAGGCGCCGCCGGGGCGGGGGCCGGAGCCGGTTTCGCCGCCGCGCCGGCCGCCGGGCACTGGCCCTGCTGGTTCAACGTGCCCTGGCTCTGCAACTGGGCGATCATCTGCTGGCCGCGTTCCTGGCCCCACTGCTTGCCGATCTGCATGCCTTCGGCCATGGTCGCCGGCATCTGCGTGATCACCTTCTGGCCCAGGGGCGAGCGGTAGAACTTGAGCAGGCCGTCGATATCCTCGGCCGTGAAATGCTTCTGGTAGACCGGAACCATCCGTCCGATCAACTGGTTGGTGGCATTGGCATCCACGAAACCCTGCCAGTAGCTGGCCGGCACGCAAGGCAACGCGTTCTGCATCACGCCCGCCATCTGGCTGTTCATCTGGCTGAGCATGCGGCCCATGCCGACGGCATCCATCAGCTGGCGCACCTGCTGCTCGGAGGGCGGCGCCGCCAGCGCCTGTCCCGCACAACCCGCCAGCACCAGGCCGGCAGCGATCCCTGTCCACTTACGCATGCGTGTCTTCCTCTTCGAATGGGTGGCTTCGACCCCTCCCCGGGGCCGGGCCATGGTAGCCGCGCGCGGCCCTCCGGGTAACCCACATCCGGCAGGGTTCCGGTCCCGCATAACAAATGTGATGACCTGTCAAAGGTCGATACGGAATGAAGGCCGAAAACCCTTGGTATAGTCAGCGACTTCCCCCATTTACGTCGGCACATGGACAGCATTCGCATCCGCGGCGCCCGCACGCACAATCTCAAGAATATCGACCTCGACCTCCCCCGCGATCGCCTGATCGTGATCACGGGGCTGTCCGGGTCCGGCAAATCCTCGCTCGCCTTCGACACGATCTACGCCGAAGGCCAGCGTCGTTACGTCGAGTCGCTGTCCGCCTACGCGCGGCAGTTCCTCTCGATGATGGAAAAGCCGGACGTGGACACGATCGAAGGCCTCTCGCCGGCCATCTCGATCGAGCAGAAGTCGACGTCGCATAACCCCCGTTCCACCGTCGGCACGATCACCGAGGTGTACGACTACCTGCGCCTGCTCTACGCGCGCGTCGGCACCCCCCGTTGCCCGACTCACGGCATCGCCCTGGAAGCACAGACCGTCAGCCAGATGGTCGACACGGCCATGGCACTGGACCCGGACAAGCGCTGGATGCTCCTCGCGCCGGTCATCCGGGAGCGCAAGGGCGAGCACGTGCAGGTGTTCGACCAGCTGCGCGCCCAGGGTTTCGTCCGCGCGCGCGTCGACGGCGAGGTGTACGACCTCGACGCCGTGCCGCCGCTGACGCTGCGCCAGAAGCACACCATCGAGGCGGTGATCGATCGCTTCCGTCCGCGCGAGGACATCAAGCAGCGCCTGGCCGAGTCGTTCGAGACCGCGTTGCGCCTCGGTGACGGCATCGTGATCCTCGTCGACATGGACGACAAGAAAGCGACGGAGCAGCTGTTCTCCTCGCGCTTCTCGTGCCCGATGTGCGACTACTCGCTGCCGGAGCTCGAACCGCGCCTGTTCTCGTTCAACTCTCCGGTCGGCGCCTGCCCGACCTGCGACGGCCTGGGCGTCACCCAGGTCTTCGATCCCTCGCGCGTGGTCGGGCACCCCGAGCTCAGTCTTGCCGGTGGCGCCATCCGCGGCTGGGACCGTCGCAACGCCTACTACTACCAGATGATCGTTTCACTGGCGAAGCATTATGGCTTCGATCCGGAGACGCCCTGGCGCGAGTTGCCGAAATCGGTGCAGAACGCCGTCCTGAACGGTTCCGGCCGCGAACTCATCCCGTTCCGCTACATCACCGAGCGCGGCGGCAAGGTGACCCGCGAGCACAAGTTCGAGGGCATCCTGCCGAACCTGGAGCGCCGCTACCGCGAAACGGAATCCGCCGCGGTACGCGAGGAACTGGCTCGCTACATCGCCGATCATCCGTGCCCGGATTGCGGCGGGCAACGTCTCAACCCGTCGGCACGCAACGTGTTCGTGGCCGATCGCGCGATCCCTGAACTGACATCGCTCGCGATCGACAATGCCCTGTCCTTCTTCGAGAAGCTGAAGCTGCCGGGTTGGCGCGGCGAAATCGCGGTGAAGATCGTGAAGGAGATTCGCGAGCGCCTCACCTTCCTCAACGACGTCGGCCTCAATTACCTCACGCTCGACCGCCAGGCCGACTCCCTGTCTGGTGGCGAGGCGCAGCGCATCCGCCTGGCCAGCCAGATCGGCGCCGGCCTCGTCGGTGTCATGTACGTGCTGGACGAGCCGTCCATCGGACTGCACCAGCGCGACAATGAGCGCCTGCTCGGCACCCTCACGCGCCTGCGCGACCTCGGCAACACGGTGATCGTGGTGGAGCACGACGAGGACGCCATCCGCGCCGCCGACCATATCCTCGACATCGGCCCGGGCGCCGGCGTGCACGGCGGCCACATCGTCGCCGAGGGTACGCTCGAACAGGTGCTGGCGTCGCCCCGCTCGGTCACGGCGAAGTACCTCAGCGGAGAGCGGGGCATCCAGGTGCCGGCCAAGCGCCGCCAGGCTCGCGACGACCAGTGGATCGAACTCAAGGGCGCCACCGGGAACAACCTCAAGGACGTCGACGTCCGCATCCCCGTGGGCACGTTCACCTGTGTCACGGGCGTGTCCGGTTCGGGCAAGTCCACCCTGATCAACGACACCTTCTATCGCCTCGCCGCGATGGAACTCAACGGCGCCAGCGAGCAACCGGCACCGTACGATTCGATCGAGGGCCTGGAACTGTTCGACAAGGTGGTCGACATCGACCAGTCACCGATCGGCCGCACCCCGCGTTCGAATCCGGCCACTTATACGGGCCTGTTCACGCCCTTGCGTGAGCTCTACGCACAGGTGCCCGAGTCGCGCCAGCGCGGCTACACGCCGGGCCGTTTCAGCTTCAACGTGCGCGGGGGCCGCTGCGAAGCCTGCGAGGGCGACGGCATGATCAAGGTGGAGATGCATTTCCTCCCCGATGTGTACGTGCCCTGCGACGTGTGCCACGGCAAGCGCTACAACCGCGAAACACTGGAAGTGCTCTATAAGGGGCACACCATCGCGGACGTGCTCGACATGACCGTGGAAGATGCCTTCAAGCTGTTCGAGAACGTACCGGTGATCGCGCGCAAGCTGGAAACCCTGCGAGCCGTCGGCCTCGATTACATCAAGCTCGGCCAGAGCGCCACCACGCTCTCCGGCGGCGAGGCGCAGCGCGTGAAGCTGTCGAAGGAACTGTCCAAGCGTGACACGGGAAGCACGCTCTACATCCTCGACGAGCCCACCACGGGCCTGCATTTCCACGACATCGAACAGTTGCTCGACGTGCTGCACAAGCTGGTCGAGCACGGCAATACCGTGGTCGTGATCGAACACAACCTCGACGTCATCAAGACAGCCGACTGGCTGATCGATCTCGGGCCCGAAGGGGGAGCGGGCGGCGGGCGTATACTTGTCAGCGGCACACCGGAAACGGTCGCCGCGACGAAGGAATCGCATACCGGCCGGTTCCTTCTGCCGCACCTGAAACCGTCCAAGCCCGTCGCCAAGGTGGCGACGAAGGCGACGACGAAGGCGGCCAGCAAGGCCGCCACGAAGAAACCGGCCGCCAAAGCGGCCCCGGACGCGAAGAAAAAAGGACTGCATGACCACTGAAGCCTCGAACACCCCGACGCCCGTGCCGCTGTTCATCACGCCGATGGACGTGCGCTGGCAGGACCTCGACGCCTACAACCACGTCAACAATGCGAACTACCTGGTCTATCTGCAGGAGGCACGCATCAAGTGGCTGGAACAGCTGCCGGGCAAGTGGTACGGCGACGACGGCACGCCGGTGATGGCGCGCAGCGAGTTGAACTACCGCATGCCCATCGAATACCCGGCGGACATCCAGATCGAGCTTTTCGTCAATCGCATCGGCACGAGCTCCATGACCATCGGCCACCGCATCGTGACCAGCGACGACGCCACGAAGATCCATTGCGACGGCAGCGTCACCATGGTCTGGATCGACCCGAGGAACGGGCGCCCGGTACAGGTGCCGCAGGTGATCCGCGACGCGGTGGCGGAAGCCGAGAACGCCTGAGCCAGGCAGGCAGGTCTCGAAAGTGAGGCCTGCCGCACTTCGCAAGATCGCGCGGATTCAGATCCGACCGGTATGATCCGTCAGGGTCACCCACGGAGAGAGTGAATCATGCTGCGCCGTTCCCTCGTACTCGCGATCGCCTGCGCCGTCGCCCTGCCCGCCCTTGCCGCCGATGAGCGTACCGCGCTCACGCTCTACCGCGCCGATGGCGACCAACTCTTTTCCACCGGCGGCGATGCCGTGTCCGGCGACGGCTACGCCGTCGTCCACGAGCGTCGCGCGTTCGACCTGAAAGGCGGCGTGCAAGACCTTTCCATCGACGGCCTTCCCGCCGCGCTGGACAGCGAGGCCATGTCGCTGCGCTTTCCCGGCAAGAACACGCGTGTCGTCTCCCAACGCCTGTTACTCGGGCAGGGTTTCGACGGAGCCGTGGCCGGACTCGTCGGCCGCAACGTCAGCGTGATCGGCGAGAACGGCCAGCCGATCGCCACCGGCACCCTGGTCCGCGGCGGCGACGCGCTCGTCGTACGCGAAGCGAACGGCCAGGCCAGCCTGATCCGCCAATACGCCGCCCTGCGCGCGGCCGATGCCACGGACTTCGCCCGCGGCTCGACCCTGCAGGTGCGCGTCAACGGCGGCTCGGCAGGATCGACGACCGCGCAACTCGACTATCCCACCTCCGGGCTCGGCTGGCGCGGCGCCTACGTGGCCACGCTCGCCCCGGGCAACACCTGCCGCATGGCCTTCGACGCCGCCGCCAGCATCGCCAACCGCAGCGGGCGCGACTGGAAGGACGTGTCCCTCAAGCTCGTCGCGGGCGACGCGCGCCGCGCGAAGGCACCGCCGCAGCGGGAGAAGATGTTCATGGCCCGCGCACCCGCCCCCATGGCGGCCATGGACATGGCATCGGCGGAACCCCGCCAGGCCACGCTTGGCGACCTGCGCACCTACACCCTGCCCACCGCGGTCGACCTTCCCGATGGCAGCGTCACGCAAACCCCGCTTTACGACAGCCGCACACTGGATTGCCAGCGCGAAGCCGTCTACGACACGGGCATGGCCTACCAGCCGCCACAGCCGCGCATGGAGCGTGACATCGGCCTCCCGACGAACGGCGTGCCGGTCGTCTCGAACCTGCGCTTCAAGGCCTTCGACGCCCTTCCCGCCGGGTACGTGCGCGTGCTCACCACCGACCGCGACGGTAACGCCGAACTCCTCGGCGAGGGACGCCTGGACGACACGCCGAAGAACAAGGACACGACCGTATCGCTCGGCAACGCCTTCGACCTCGGCGCGACGCGCGAGCAAACGGCCTTCACCGCCGATGCCGCCGCGCACCGCATCGACGAAGGCATGCGCATCCACCTCACCAACGCGGGCGACACCGCCCGTACCATCGTCGTGCGAGAACATCCCGGCCGCTGGCGCGCATGGACGGTGACGTCTTCCTCCGTGAAACCATCGAAGGTCTCGCCGGAATTGCTCGAGTTCAAGGTCGAGGTGCCGGCCAACGGCAGCGCCGATCTCGATTACGCGGTGCGTTATACCTGGACCGACGCCGACCTGCCCAGGTAACACGACCCGATCGCCCCATCCACACCACGGACAACGACATGCTCGACATCCTCCTGCACGACGGCGACATCCACGAGATCCGCATGGCGCGCGCGCCGGTCAACGCATTCGACATCGCCCTGGTCCGGGCGCTGCGTGACGCGATCGCCGATGCTCCTTCCAACGGCGCGCGCGGCATCGTGCTGTCGGGTGCGCAGGGCATGTTCTCCGCCGGCGTGGACGTCCCTGCCCTGCTCCAGCGGGACCGCGCGGGCGTACGCGAATTCTGGGACGAATTCTTCGCCCTGTGCGGGGCCATCGCCGCCTCACGCGTTCCGACGGTGGCCGCCGTCACCGGTCACAGCCCGGCGGGTGGCGCGGTGGTTTCGCTGTTCTGCGATTACCGCGTGATGGCGCACGGCCCGTACAAGATCGGCCTCAACGAGGTGCAGGTGGGGCTGTCGGTTCCGGAGCCCATACAGTTCGCGATGCGCCGCATCGTCGGCTCGTACCGCGCCGAGCGCTTGCTGGTGGCCGGCGCGATGGTCGACGCCGAGCAGGCCCACGCGATCGGGCTGGTCGATGAACTGGCCGCGGTCGAACAGGTGGTCACGCGCGCCGTGAACTGGCTGGCCGACCTACTCAAGTTGCCGCCGAAGGCCATGCTGCGCACGCGGGCCATCGCCCGCGCGGATCTCGTCTCGGTGTGGGGCGACACGTCGAACCTGCTCGATCCCGGTTTCATCGACGATTTCTTCGGCGATGAGACCCAGGCCGTTTTGCAGGCGCTGGTAGCCCGACTGAAGTCCAAGTAGAAGCATCGCCGCTGAAACCTTGGAGAGAGTCGTCACGCATTTTCCGAGGGTGGCTGGCGACATCAGGCTCGGCTTCGCCATCGTGTTTTGCTTTGCCCCGAGGCAGGGAAGCCGTCGCGATGAGCGAAGGTGATTGTCTTGGTCGGCTTGCGTCGTGTGCGAGCGCGGACAAGCCATGCCTTTGATATGCCGTCGGCGTTGTGTGATGCGATAGGTTTTCGCGAGCACCCATCGCCGACAAGGTCGGCTCCCACCTTGAGTCGCCTCTGGTCGGCAAGAAATTGCTACCGGTCGGCACGTGGCGTCCGCGGAAAAAGCCGTGCGTCAAAGCACCTTCACCCCGCTCGTCAAACAACCCACCGCGTCGTTTGGAGGGGGAGGCGTCGGGTGTCGTTCTCAGAGCGATTCCGCAGGGAGGCGTAGGCCGGACGAGGACTTAGCGAAGAGAACGGCACCCGGCGGCTCCCCCGTGCCTCGACACCAAAAAACGCGATGGCGAAGCCGAGCCGTGTCCCTCCGGCCTCCCCAAAGAGCCTCAGAAAAACCCGCGAATCCCCGCCACGCCCTGCCCCGCATGCATCCGCGCCTCGGCCATGTCCCCGGGCCCGAGCCCACCCAACGCATAGACCGGGAGCGACGCCGCCTCGGCCAGTTTCGCGAAACGTGGCCACCCCAGCGGCTCGGCATCGGGGTGGCTTGCCGTCGGCAGGACGGGCGACAGGGTCGCGAAATCGCAACCGAGCCGCGAGGCGAGCGCAAGTTCTTCCGCATCGTGGCAAGAGGCGCCGACGACATGGGCCGGTGGGAGCGGTCGCGCCGTCAGGTCGCGCAGTTGCGCTGCGGCCAGATGCACTCCCGCGCCAGCACCCAACGACAACGCGCCTTCGATATCGCGGTTGAGAAGCAGATGCGCTCCGAAACGCCGCACATGGGGTAATACGCGTGACGCCACCGCGCGCACGACCTCGACAGGCTGTGCGGGAAGGCGCAGCTGCAAGAGCCGCTCGCCGCGGTCCAGGGCTGCGAGCAATCCGGCGACGGCCTCGTCCGGCGTCGCCAGGGCCGCGGTGATCGGGTAGCGCCCCGGCAGGCGAGCCGCGGCGAGGATCGGCCGGTCGGCCGGGGCGAGGATGGCCGGATCGATCGCCCAGGGCTCATGCCACGCGATAGCCGCCGCGTCGAGCGCCTTCGGTTCGCCGTTCCAGGCACGGACGACCATCGCTTCCAGCACCATCTGGCGCGTCCCGTAGTTCCACGGCACGCGGATCAACGCTTCGAACGAATGCGGATCGACGACGATCCCCAGTTCTTCGTCGAGCTCGCGCTCCAGCGCCGCCGCGGCGACCTCACCCGGTTCGAGTTTCCCGCCGGGAAACTCCCACAGGCCCGCCAGGTGCTTGCCCGGCGGCCGCTGGGCGATGAGGATACGGCCGCGGTCGTCGACGAGGACGCCGGCGACGACGTGCATCAAACGTTCCGGACGTATTCGACCATGTCGAACGGATGCGGATGTTCCTTGTCGGCCGCGTGGTGCACGCGCGACACCTCGGTCCACTCCTTGAAATCGATCCCGGGAAAGAAGACGTCCGCGCCTTCCACGGCCGCGTAGACCCACGTGAGGTAAAGGCTGCGCGCGTACGGCAGCGCCTCGCGGAATACTTCGCCGCCACCGATCACCATGAGGCCGGTGTGGCCGCAGCTGGCCTGGGCCTCGGTCACCGAGCGCACCGTGATCTGCCCCGGGAAAGGCGCCACGCCCTTGCGCGAGAGCACGTAGTTCACCCTGCCCGGCAGCGCCCGGCCGATCGACTCGGCGGTCTTGCGGCCCATCAGTACCGACTTGTCCATCGTCAGGCGCTTGAAGTACTTCAGGTCGTCGGGAAGGTGCCAGGGAAGTCCTCCCTGCTTGCCGATGGCAAAGTTTTCATCGAGCGCGGCAACCAGGTGAACGGCCATGAAACTTCCTTCGCGAGTCAAAGACGGAAATGGTCGGGCCTGCGGCCCGTGCGCAGCGGATAGTAGTCCTCCGCGGGTTGCGGTGGAACTAACGGCCGTTTGACTTACACCGCCACGGGCGCCTTGATCGCCGGGTGCGGGTCGTAGCCGGCGATCGCGATGTCTTCGAAACGGAAGTCGAAGAGGGAGCGCACGTCGGGGTTCAGCACCAGTTTCGGCAAGGGCCTCGGTTCGCGCGTGAGCTGCTTCGTCGCTTGCTCGACGTGGTTCGAGTAAAGGTGCGCATCACCCAGGGTATGTATGAAGTCCCCCGGTTCCAGGCCCGTCACCTGCGCGACCATGTGCGTCAGCAGGGCATAGCTGGCGATGTTGAACGGGACGCCGAGGAAGATGTCGCCCGAACGCTGGTACAGCTGGCACGACAGCTTCCCGTTCGCGACGTAGAACTGGAACATCGTATGGCACGGCATCAGCGCCATCTTCGGCAACTCGCCGACGTTCCATGCCGAGACGATCAGCCGACGGGAATCCGGATTGCGCTTGATCTCGTCCACCACCCAGGCGATCTGGTCGACGGTCCTGCCGTCGGGGGTGGGCCATGCACGCCATTGGGCCCCATAGACGGGGCCGAGGTCGCCTTTCGCGTCGGCCCATTCGTCCCAGATGCTGACGCCGTGCTCTTTCAGGTAAGCCGTGTTGGTATCGCCCTGCAGGAACCAGATCAGTTCGTGGACGATCGATTTCAGGTGCAACTTCTTGGTCGTGACCAGCGGGAAGCCCTTCGAGAGGTCGTAGCGCATCTGCCAGCCGAACACGCTGCGCGTGCCGGTGCCGGTGCGGTCGGATTTCTCGGCGCCGTGCTCTAGGACGTGACGAAGGAGATCGAGATAGGGCTGCATGGCGAGGACGATATCAGCTGGCGTTGACGGGCGTGATCCCCACCGGCGCGTAGGGCGCGCGGCGCGAGAGCAGCAACAGGAAGATGCCCACGGCGATCAGTGGCAACGACAGGATCTGGCCCATCGTGAGCCAGCCGAAGGCGATGTAGCCCAACTGCGCGTCGGGCACGCGGACGAATTCCACGGCGAAGCGGAAGCAGCCGTACAGCAGCCCGAACAGGCCCGATACCGCGTAGCGCGGACGCGGCTTCATCGAGAACAGCCACAGTACGGTGAACATCACGACGCCTTCGAGCGCGAACTCGTAGAGCGGATTCGGATGCCGGGGCAAGGCGTCGGGTGCGTTCGGAAAGATCATGCCGATCGGCAGGTCGGTCGGCTTGCCCCAGAGCTCGCCATTGATGAAGTTGCCCAGGCGGCCGAGCCCGAGGCCGACCGGCACCAGCGGTGCCACGAAATCCACGGTGTCGAAGAACTTCACGCCGTTGCGGCGCGACCACCACAAGCCTGCCACCAGGACGCCGAGCAGGCCGCCGTGGAAGGACATGCCGCCATCCCAGATGCGGAAGATCGCCAGCGGGTCGGTCCAGATCCAGTTGATCGCCGTGTAGAACAACATGTAACCGACCCGGCCACCGATCACCACGCCCATCATCGCGTAGAACATGAGGTCGCCGAAGCGATCCGCGTTCACCGGCAGGCGGCCCTGGCGGCGGCGGTACTCACCCAGCGCCCATCCGCCGAGGAACCCGCCCAGGTACATCAGGCCATACCAATGGACATGGACAGGACCCAGGGAGAACGCGACGGGGTCGATTTTTACGATGAACGGAGTGGCCATGGGGTGCCCGGATCGAAAGCAGCGCCAAGTGTAACGCCCCGCCACGACCGAAGGTCGGCTTGCCGTCGAGCCACCGATCGGCTATATCCGCCATCGGAGGCCGTCCGGGGGGACGGCACGATACGGATCCATCGAACCAGGGGGAATTCATGACGTACCGCTTCGTGCGGCCCATCGTGGCCGCGCTTTGTCTTGCCTCGGCCACCGCCGTGGCCGCCGACCTCATCCCGGTCAGCGACTTCGCCCGGCGCATGCCGCTGACCAGTCCGCGCCTGTCCCCGGACGGGCAATATGTCTCCCTCGCCTACCACGATCCCGACGGCAAGAACCATGGCCTAGCGATCTACCGCGTGGGCGACATGAGCAAGCCCGCCACCCTGATCCGCATGCCGCCGTACGAGATGCCGGCCGACATGATCTGGACCAGCCCCACCCGCCTCGTGGTGGCGCGCGGCAAGGTCGACGGCTCGATCGGCGCCGCGTCGTACACCGGCGAGCTGATGGCGATCGACGTCGACGGCAAGAACCCCGATTATCTCTACGGTTTCGAGGCCTACGGCAAGCGCGCCGCCACTCGCGCGCTCGACCGCGGCTGGGGCACGATCGAGGGCGCTCCGGTACAGAGCAACGGCCACTTCTACATGCGCGCTACCGCATGGGCCGACCAGGACCGCAGCACGCTCTACGACGTCGACGCCAAGACCAGCGCGCGCAGGCAGATGGCCGACATCGGCATCGGCCGCATGAGCTTCATGATCGCGCCGGATGGTACGCCCCGCTTCGCCTTCGGTACCGACGATGATTTCAAGTGGGTGGTGTTCCACCGCGACGGCAGTGGCTGGACCAAGCTGCAGGCGAGTGAAGAACGCCAGAACTTCACCCCGGTAGCCACCGTCGCCGGGAACGGCAACCGCATCTACGCGGTCTTCAGCCCAGGTGGCAAGGGTGGCGAGTTCGTCGAGCAGGACGAGGACGGCGGCAATCTGCGCGTGATCCGCAAGGACGACTTCAGCGAGGTCGCCTCGTCGGGCCTGTGGACACCGGCACCGCTGCGTCCCTTCGGCACCGTCGCGACGACCGGCGTGCCCCAGGCCACGTACATCGATCCGCAGGCGCCGATCTCGAAGCTGCACATGGCCTTGTCGCAGAAATTCCCCGGCAATTTCCTCAGCTTCGTCGACTTCAGCGAAGACGGTAGCCAGCTGATGTTCAAGGTGGCCAGCGATCGCGAGCCGGGCCGCTACATGCTCATCGACACGAAAACCTACAAGGTGAGCAAGCTGTTCGACGCACGGCCCTGGATCGATCCCAAGCAGATGGCCGAACGCCGGCCGATGCGCTTCAAGGCCAGCGACGGCATGGAACTGGAAGCGATCCTCACCTTCCCGAAGGGCAGGAGCGAAGCCAACCTGCCGATGGTGCTCGTTCCCCATGGCGGCCCGCACGGCATTTCCGACGAGTGGTTCTTCGACGACGACGCGCAGTTCCTGGCCAACCGCGGCTACCTCGTGTTGCAGGTGAACTACCGCGGTTCGGGCGGGCGCGGCAGCAAGTTCGAGCAAGCCGGTTACCTGAAGTGGGGAACCCGCATCCAGGAAGATCTCATCGATGGCGTGAAATGGGCGATCGCCGAGAATTTCGCCGATCCCGCCCGCGTCTGTGTCTTCGGCGCCAGCTTCGGCGGCTACGCGGCGATGATGACCACCGTGCGCGCACCGGGCATGTTCAAGTGCGCGGTGGGTTATGACGGCATCTACGATCTCGACATGATGTACAACAAGGGCGACATCAAGGACAGGAAGTCGGGCCGCAGCTATCTCACCACGGTCATCGGCAAGGACCAGGCGGACCTCGCGGCGAATTCGCCCACGCACCTCGCCGACAAGATCGGCGTTCCCGTCTTCCTGGTTCACGGCGAGGACGATGAACGTGCTCCCTTCGCCCAGTTCAAGGCGATGCGCGCCGCGCTCGACGCCGCGCACAAGCCCTATGAAACGCTGACCAAGCCCGACGAACGGCATGGCTTCGTGAAGCCGGAGAATATCGAGGAGTTCTATAACCGCCTGCAGGCGTTCCTCGAGAAGAATATCGGCGGCGGACAAGCACCGGCGGCCCCCGCCGCGCCATAAACGATTCGGCCCTCCCGTTGCTTCCGGCGGTTGCGCCCGCCATACCCCAGGCGTTATGGTCGCGAGATCGTCGCGCCCGGATGGGGTATGGCGGGGCTTGGGAGGTTACGGGGTATGCACGTCAGCTCGGAGCACCGGCGCCATGTCGCGCTGCGACGCATGGTGCTCGCGACCTCACTCCTGGCTGCCCTGCCCCTCGCCACCGCCCGGGCGCAGCAAACGGCGCCCTCGTCCGCCGAGATGCTGGCTCCGGTCAATGTCACGATCACCGGCTCTCGCATCCGCGGAACCGACGTGGAAACGGCCCAGCCCGTCTTCACGATGGACCGCCAGGCCATCCGCGCCACGGGCCTCACCAGCCTGGGCGACATCGTCGCCCGCATGCCGTCCGCCTCCATGCCGGAGGTCACGCCGCAGGATACGTTGTCCTCCAGCAATGACGCCGGAGGCCGCTATGCCAACCTGCGCAACCTGGGCGCGGTGCGCACGCTGGTCCTGGTGAACGGGCGCCGCTGGACCACCAGCCTGGGTGGCCTGACCGACCTCTCGACCATCCCCGTCTCGATCGTCGAACGCATCGAAGTGCTCAAGGATGGCGCGTCGTCCATCTACGGATCGGACGCCATCGGCGGCGTGGTGAACATCATCACCACGGATCGGTTCGAAGGCGCGTCCGCCGACGTCTTCTACGGCGTGAATGGCAAGGACGATGGTGCCCAGAAAAATGGCGCGTTCACCTGGGGCAAGAGCAACGAACGCGCATCGATCATCCTCGGCGCGAGCTACGAGGATGGCGACACCTTGCGCGACAGCAAGCGCCCGACCACCCGCAGCGCCTACGGCCCGCGGCATGCGGACGATGGTTTCGGCATGGGACCCTACGGCGGCGTGGTCGATCCACGTGCTCCGGCCGATCGTTACGTCATCGACCATGCCGGCGGCGTGGTGGGCGATACGGCGGACTTCGCCAACTACCATCCGTACGATGTCGCCAGCAACGCGGACAAGTACTCCACCGCCCAGGACATGACCTTCCGCGCCGGCAGCAAGTTGCGCAACCTGTTCGGCACGGGCCGCTACAACCTCACCGACGATATCGCCCTGCGTGGCATGGCCAGCTATGGCGTGCGCGATACGCGCAGCCAGGCCGCCGGCTATCCGCTGGAGAGCGGCGCGGGACGGCAGCAAGGGTTGTTCATCGATCCGGCGAACGCGTACAACCCCTTCCCCGGCTATGCCACGCCGTTCTTCCGGCGCACCACCGAGCTTCCGCGCATGATCTGGGCCAAGAGCAAGACCCTGCATGCGGACGCCGGCGCGGAGGGAACGTTCCAGTGGATCGCCCATACCTGGAACTGGGACGTCACCTACGCCTATTCCGAGGCGCGGGCCAGCCGGACCACCAGCGGCAATATCAACCTGGTGAACGCGCGCAAGGCACTGGGGCCCACCACCACGATCGATGGGCAGACCGTCTGTGCCGACGCCGCCGATCGTGCCGCGGGGTGCGTGCCGTGGAACATCCTCGCCGGCCCGGGCGGCACGCCCGGCACGGTGTGGAACTACGTGGCCTCCACCACCACCGCCCGCCAGGTCACCCGGACCAACGACCTGGTCGCCAACCTCACCGGTGGCCTGCTCGACCTGCCCGCCGGCACGCTTCGCGCCGCTGGAGGCCTGGAGCATCGGCGCGAGAACGGCCGCTATACGCCCGATCCCGCGGATTCCGCCGGCCTGACCACGCAACTCGCCAGCGATCCCACCGATGGCGGCTACATCGTCAACGAGGCGTATCTCGAATTCGACATTCCCCTGCTCGCCGACCTGCCGCTGGCGCGCGAACTCGCGGTGAACGCGTCCACCCGCTATTCGCATTACTCCGCGTTCGGCGGTCGCACCAACAACAAGTACAGTTTCCGCTGGAAGCCGTTCGACGACCTCCTGTTGCGCGGCACCTATGCCCAGGGTTTCCGGGCACCCACCGTGGCGGATCTCTATGCCGGATCGAGCGAGAGCTTCGAGAGCTTCCTCGACCCCTGCGACAGCGCCTTCGGTGCCTCGGCCACCGATGCCGCCGTACGCGCGCGCTGTGGCGCAGCGGGCGTGCCTGCAAACTACCGGCAGATCGACCAGTCCGGCGCGCAGATCGGTTCGACGACCGGTGGACAAAGCCAGACCGCCTTCCGCACAGGCGCCAATCCCGCCCTGAAGCCGGAATCGTCGATCACGCGGACGGCCGGTCTTGTCTACAGCCCGGGCTATGTCGACGGGCTCGACATCACGCTCGACTACTACAAGATCGACATCAGCGATGTCATCACGCCCATCCTCGCGGGCGACATCCTCGATTTCTGCTACGTGCGCAACGATCCCACCTGGTGCGGGCGCTTCACGCGCGCCGCCGACGGCCACGTCGCCGCGCTCGACGAAAGCCTCGCCAACCTCGGCACGTTGCGCACCGAAGGCTACGACCTCGGCCTGCACTATCGATTCCCTGAAACCCGCTACGGCGAGTTCACGCTGCTCTCGGACAGCACCTATCTGAAGGATTACACGCAGGTCAGCAGCCCTGGCGCCGCGCCGCGTCATCTTGCCGGCTACATGAGCGGCGTGCAGGGACTCTACCGCATGCGTTCGAACCTTTCGCTGGACTGGTCGTGGCGCCGTTTCGGCGCCACATGGACGACACGGTATTTTTCCGGATTGAAGGATTCATGCTGGTCGACGGACGTGGAATGCAACCGTCCCGGCGAACTCAACGCGTTGACCGGCGTCACCGGCGTCAGCCGGAAGGGCGGCGTCGCTTTCCACGATTTCCAGCTTCGCTGGCAGGCGCCGTGGAACGGCAATATCCGGCTGGGCGTAAACAACGTGTTCGGTCGCAAGGGGCCGTTCTACTACAACGTGTCCAGCGCTGGCGGCGGCAGCCCGCCCTACAACCCCGCATTCGACATCGACCGCTACTTCTACCTGGGTTACCAGCAGAAGTTCTGAGCGCCGGCATGCGTCAGCATGCCGCACGCAGGAACTTCCTTACTTCGCACGATCCAGTGCATTTCCGCAGGCCTGGATAGGAATCGGTCTCAAACTCTTGCAGTAGCATGACCCTCGCGTTATGTTCGCGTTATGTCGCATGGCGCCTTTGGGTTGGCGCGACGTGAGTGTCCCCACACTCCAAACCCTGTTTACCCCCACAAACGAGTGCCGTTAGCGGCGCTACTACAAGCTGTTCAGCCTTGCCGCAAAGCAGGGCCAGGGAGACTTTGACCTCATGACAAGCACCACCCTGTTCGCGCGCTCTCGCGTGTTCAAGCGCACTGCGCTCGTCTCGGCACTTGGCGCCTGCCTGCTGGCCGGCACCGCCTATGCGCAGAGCACCGTCGGCGACATCTACGGCAGCGCCGCCGCCTCGCAGACCATCCAGATCCAGAACCTCGGCTCGGGCGCCTCGCGCACCGTCACCGTCGGCGAAGACGGCCGCTACCGCGCCTCGTCGCTGCCGATCGGCAGCTACCGCATCAACGTGCAGCAGAACGGCCAGACCGTTTCCACCCGCGACATCAACGTCGTCGCCGGCCAGTCCGCACAGGTGAACTTCGCCGCGCCGGCCACGTCCGACGCCAGCGCGCAGGCACTCGACACCGTCACCGTGTCGGCCAACGCCCTCGCCGCGATCGACGTCGCTTCCGTCGAGTCGCGCACCAGCTTCACCGCCGACCAGCTCAACAGCCTGCCCGTGCCGCGCAACGTCGTCGACGTCGCCGCGCTCACCCCGGGCACGGTCAAGGGCGATTCCGCCTTTGGCAACCTGCCGTCGTTCGGTGGCGCCTCGGTCGCCGAGAACAGCTACTACGTCAACGGCTTCAACGTCACCAACCTCTACAACAACCTGTCGTTCTCGGAAGTGCCGTTCCAGGCCATCCAGCAGCTCGACGTGCAGACCGGCGGCTACGGCGCACAGTACGGTTTCTCCACCGGTGGCGTGACCTCGGTGATCACCAAGCGCGGCACCAACGAGTGGAAGGGTGGCGCGAGCTGGGTCTACACCCCGGCCTGGGGCCGTGAGCAGCAGCCGACCACGTACACCAAGGACGGCAACCTCTACCGCACCTACCAGAAGAACAGCGACAACGACAACGTCTACTCGGCGTGGCTCGGTGGCGCGCTGGTGAAGGACAAGCTGTTCTTCTACGGCATCTTCCAGTCGCATCGCGAGACCGAGACCGCCTACCCGGGCGCCACCAGCTCGGCCGCCGCGCAGCGCAACACCTACAGCGATCCGTTCTACCTGATCAAGCTGGACTGGAACATCAACGATTCGAACATCCTCGAGTGGACGGGGATGAACAACACGAAGCACACGACGAATCGTTACTACAATTCCGAGATCGACGGCGAAGGCAAGCCCTTCACCGACGACTACCTCGGCCGTCGCCATGTGAAGACCGGCGGCGACGTCAACATCTTCAAGTACACCAGCTACCTCACCGACGACCTGACCCTGTCCGCCCAGTGGGGCAAGATGAAGAGCAAGAACTCTTCGGACTATGTCAGCGCGGACGGCACCGTCACCAAGTACAACGGTGACATCAACGGCGCCAACTCCGGTTGCCCGTACGTGATCGACCGTCGCTCCAGCACGCTCAGCGGTGTGACCGATCCGGTCCATTCGTGCTACCTGGCCAGCACCATCGACCGCTTCAACGGCGAAGACCAGCGCACGGCCTACCGCGTCGACCTCGACTGGAAGATCGGCGACCACGACATCGCCGGCGGTTACTCGCGCGAGAAGTGGAAGTCCGACGCCGGCCAGAGCTACGCCGGTGGCGCGCTGTACTACTACCGCACGAATGCCGCGGGCACCGATTACGTGTCGCAGTACAACTACCGCACGGGCGGTTCGGTCGCGATCGACCAGAAGTCCTGGTACCTGCAGGACAACTGGCAGGTGACCGACAAGTTCCTCGCCTACATCGGCGTGCGCAACGATTCGTTCAACAACAAGAACGGCGCCGCCGAGAACTTCGTCCGCCAGGGCAACATCTGGCAGCCGCGCCTCGGCTTCTCGTGGGACCTGTTCGGCGACTCCACGACGAAGATCTTCGGTACGGCCGGCCGTTACTCGCTGCCGATCGCCGCGAACGTCGCCCTGCGCGCCGCGACCGCCTCGTACTACACGATCCAGAACTTCTCGTACTCGTCGATCGATCCGGTCACGGGTGTTCCGACCCTGGGCGCGCCGCTCAGCGGCCAGTCCATCGTGAACGGCGAGAACGGCAGCACGCCGGACCCGCGCTCGGTCGCCACCAAGGACCTCAAGCCGTACTCGCAGGATGAATTCATCCTCGGCTTCCAGCATCGCATCACCAGCGACAACGAGTTCCTCAACGACTGGGTCGTCGGCGCGAAGGCGACGTACCGCAAGCTCAACAACGCCATCGACGACACCTGCGACTGGCGTCCGTTCTATGCCTACGGCAAGTCCCTGGGCCTGGACATGGACGCCAATGGCGACCAGTTCACCCCGCCGGCGACCATGCCGGGCTGCTTCATCTACAACCCGGGCAGCAAGGTCAACATCGACGTCGACCTCGACGGCAGCGGTGTCCTGCGCAACGTGTCCATCCCGGGCACCGCGTTCGGCGAGAAGGCCAAGCGCACGTACGAAGCCGTCACGCTCTCGGCCGAGAAGGCGACCGACAAGTGGTACGTCAATGCGTCGTACACCTGGTCGAAGAACCGCGGCAACACCGAAGGCCTCGTGAAGTCGGACAACGGCCAGGACGACACCGGCACGACCAGCGCGTTCGACTATCCGGAACTGATGGTCGGCGCGACCGGCTACCTGCCGAACGATCGTCGCCACAGCTTCAAGATCTACGGCGGCTACAAGATCACGCCGGAATGGTCGGTCGGTGTGAACGGCTTGCTCGAATCGGGTCGTCCGACCAGCTGCTTCGGCGGCGGTGACGAAACGGTTGGCGGCATCCCGAGCTACAACTCCGAGTTCTTCTACTGCGAAGGCAAGATCTCGGGCCGTGGCCGTGCCAAGCGCCTGCCGTGGACCTGGTCGGTCAGCCCGAACGTCGTCTACACCCCGGCTTATGCCAAGGGCCTGACGGTTCAGCTCGACCTGATCAACGCGTTCAACAACGACAAGCCCACCGCGATCAGCGAAATCGCCGAGAACGGTGCCGACCAGACGTACTACAGCACGACCTACCGCGTGCCGACGTACTACCAGACGCCGCGCTACCTGCGTCTGATGGTGCAGTACGACTTCAGCCTGTAAGATCTGCCGAGCGTCGCTCCGGCGACGCGAACGCGAGAAGGGCCGCCCATCCGGGCGGCCCTTTTTTATGGGAGCCACCTTGTCGGCGATCCCGTGATCCTCTGGTGGGAGCCGACCCTGTCGGCGATGGGCGCTTGCCTCTGGCTGGCCCGCTGCCGCGGGATCGCCGACAAGGTCGGCTCCCACCAGGGCACAAGACTGGTTCCCACCAGGCCACAAGGCCGGCTCACAGTCATGCCTTCTCAGGCGGTGTCAGAGAACCAGGGGGCGGTCCGGCAGCTGGTTTTCGCGTGGCTTGCCGTCGCCGGGGAAATGCCGTGCCAGCAATTCACCCGCCTCCGACACACCGGTTTGCAAGCCTTCGCGGAAACGTCCCTGGATGAATTCGTTGCGCATGTGCGTGGCGATCGCTTCCCACTCGGCCGGCGCCACCACTTTCGCGATGCCGCGGTCGGCGACGATCTCGATGCGGTGTTCGGCGAGCAATACGTAGAGAAGCACGCCGCAGTTGTCGTCGGTGTCCCAGACGCGCAGATGGGAGAACAGCATCGCCGCGCGATCGCGTGCGGTGACGCCCGCGGCGACCGACGAGAACGGCAGGCGCGATTCGATCGCCACGCGCAATTCACCACGGTGCCTGTCCTCGCCGACGGCCACCGTCTTTGCGATGGCGTCGAGCGTCGCCGGCGGGAAGTGCCGCCCGATCTGGAACCACGCCCCGAACAGGTTGGCCGCGATACGTTGCATGTCCATCACCAACTCCCCGATGCGCCGCCGCCACCGAAACTGCCGCCGCCTCCGCTGAAGCCGCCACCACCGCCACCGCCGAAGCCGCCGCCTCCGAAGCCACCACCACCGAACCCGCCGCCCCCGAAGCCACCCCAGCCACCGCCGCCGATGGAACGGCCGGCACCGAAGGGAATGGCCATCAGGACGGCGCCGGCGACGAGGCCGAGCATGCCGCCGAGAATGGAATGCAGGAACAGCCAGCCGAGACCGCCCGTGATCGCCCCACCCAGCGGCATTCGCACGCCCAGGGGCGCTCGACCGAGGATGCCGCGCAGGAAGATCACGCCGAAGATAAGCGGCAGGAGCAGCCCGCTTCCTCCACCGCGTCGCTTCTCGTGGCTTTCATCGGGAGCGACCGGTGCGGGAAGCGCTTCGCCTTGCACGATCTGGGTGATCGCGTTGAGCGCCTCGTCGATACCGCCGTAGTAATCGTTGGCGCGGAGCTTGGGCGCCATGTACTCACGGATGATCCGCGAGGCGATGGCGTCGGGCAGCGCGCCTTCCAGGCCATAGCCGACTTCGATGCGGACGCGCCGGTCGTTCTTGGCCAGCAGGAGCAGCACGCCGTCGTCCGGTCCTTCGCGGCCCACCTTGTTGGTCTCCGCGACCTTGAGCGAATAACCTTCCAAGTCGTCGGGTTGTGTGGTGGGCACCATCACGACGACGACCTGGGATCCCTTTGCCTTCTCCAGGGCGACCAGCCGTGCGTCCAGTTGGTCGACCTGTTCCGGTGTCAACGTACCGGTGAGGTCGGTGACATGGCGGGTGAGCTTCGGCACGACGGCGTCGTCCGCCAGTGCCGCCAGGGGTGGCACCAGCAGGGCGATGGCGAACAGCAGCCCCGCCGCGAAACGGCGCATCAGTGGCCGGCCGAGGAAGCCGGGGCCGGATTGCTGCCGAAATCGACGGTCGGCGCGGTCGAGATCGCTTTCTCGTTCTCGACGCTGAAGTTCGGCTTGACCTGGTAACCCATGACCTTGGCGGTCAGGTTGTTCGGGAACGAGCGGATCAGCGTGTTGTACGACTGCACGGCGGCGACGTAGCGGTTACGGGCGACGGTGATGCGGTTTTCCGTCCCTTCGAGCTGGGCTTGCAGGTCACGGAAGGACCCGTCGGCCTTGAGCTGCGGATAGTTCTCGCTGACCACCATCAGGCGCGAGAGCGCGCTGGTCAGCTGGCCCTGGGCGGCCTGGAACTTGGCCAGCGCCTCGGGATCGTTGAGCAGTTCCGGGGTGATCTGCGTCTGGCCGACCTTCGCTCGGGCATTGGTCACCTCGGTGAGCACACGCTCCTCGTGCTGGGCGTAGCCCTTCACGGTATTGACCAGGTTGGGCACCAGGTCGGCGCGGCGCTGGTACTGGTTCAGTACTTCGGACCAGGCGGCCTTTACCGCCTCGTCCTCGCGCTGGATGGCGTTGTAGCCGCAGCCGGAGAGGAATCCGGCGAAAAGTACGAGTGCGAAAGCGCGGACGAGTGTCTTCATGGCGGACGGTTCCTTGAGGTGTGCCCGCAACAACTTACCCTAAAGCCATGGCTGGCGGATAACGAGCGGATCTTCCCGGGGGCGGGTCAGCCGAGGAACCGGGGGCCGAGGATCAGGCCCCAGCTCACCACCACCATCGTCAACAGCAGGAAAACGGCCGCCGAACCCATGTCCTTGGCCCGACCGGCCAGTTCGTGGAATTCCGGGCTGACCTTGTCCACCACCGCCTCGATCGCTGAATTGAGCAACTCGGCCGAGAGGACCAGGATCGGGAAGGTGATCAGGACGATCTTCTCGACCGCTCCGTGGCCCAGCCAAAGGCCGAGTGGAACGATCACGACGGCGAGAAAAACCTCAAGCCGAAAGGAAGCTTCGTGCCGGAAGGCGGCCCTCAGCCCCTTCATGGACCACTGGAACGCCGCATAGATCTGCCGCGGCCCGCGCCGCTCCGTCGAGGCCATGGGCGGTCAGGCCACCGGGCCCAGGGCCCGAAGCAGGGTCCGGACGACAAAATTTTGCGTGCACTGCGGCATCGGGTCTGGAAGGGAGGACGGGAATGGCCCGGTATCATGCCACAGCCCGCCTTGGGTCCGGCTTACGGCGCGTGGCCGTGGCGAATCGACGCGCCCCTCTGGCGCCACAACACAACCGGGCGGACCATTTGTATTACGCTTGAACGGTTGTGATCCGTTCAGGGTCACGGCGACGGGAACCGGGTCGAAAAGCCCGGTTCGCTGTTTCCAATGTGTCCGGAAAATACATGTCCATCCAGAACCCGCCTGTTTCACAGACCAAGTCCTTCAGTACGGTCTTCCTCATCGAGATGTGGGAGCGATTCGGCTTCTACGGCATGCAGGTGCTGATGGTCACCTATATGGTGAAGAAGCTCGGCTTCGCCGACGTCGACGCCAACCTCGTCTGGGGCGCGGCTTCCGCCCTGATCTACGCCACCCCGGCCATCGGCGGCTGGATCGGCGACAAATTCCTCGGCACGCGCCGCACGATGCTCACCGGCGCGGTCGTCCTGATGTTCGGCTATGCCTTGCTCTGGATACCGACCAACAACACGTATTTCCTGTATCTCGCCCTGGGCGTGATCATCCTCGGCAACGGCCTGTTCAAGCCCAACGCGGGCAACCTCGTGCGCAAGATCTACGAGGGCGACGAAGTCCGCATCGACAGCGCCTTCACCATCTACTACATGGCGGTGAACATCGGCTCGACGATCTCGATGTTGCTCACCCCATGGATCCGCGACTACGTCGGCGAGCACTACGGCGATGCGCTGGGCTGGCATACCGCCTTCGGCGTCTGCTCGATCGGCCTGATCCTCGGCCTGGTCAACTACTTCTTCATGCGCCGCACCCTGGCCCACATCGGCTCGGACTGCGACGAGCGGCCGCCGGTGCTGAAGAACGTCCTGGGCGTGATCGTGGGCGGCCTGCTCATCATCGCCGCCTCGGCGTACATCCTGCAGAACCAGGGCGTGGCGGAGGCCTGCGTCTACGCGGCCGGCATCGTCATCCTCGGCATCTTCGTCCACCTGATCCGCTCCAGCGAACCGGGCGAACGCGCCGGTCTCATCGCCGCGCTGGTGCTGACGATGCAGACGATCTTCTTCTTCATTTTCTACCAGCAGATGTCGACCTCGCTGAACCTGTTCGCCCAGCGCAACGTCGACCTCGACTTCAACCTGTTCGGCTTCCAGCTGTTCCGCTGGATTCCGGAACAGTTCCAGTCGCTCAACGCGATCTGGATCGTCATCCTTTCGCCGATCCTGGTCTGGATCTACAACTCCCTGGGCAAGCATGGCAAGGACTTCCCGGTCGCGGCCAAGTTCGCGCTCGGCTTCGCCGCCGTCGCCGCCGGCTTCTTCATGTACGGGCTGGGTGCGACCACCGCCGTCAACGGGGCGATCTCGTCGTGGTACATGGTCTGGGGCTACGGCCTGTATTCGCTGGGCGAAGTGCTGGTGAGCGGCCTCGGCCTGGCCATGATCGCCCGCTACGTGCCGGCGCGCATGGGTGGCTTCATGATGGGTGCCTACTACGTGGCATCCGGTGTCTCCCAGTACATGGGCAGCGTCGTCGCCAACTACGCCGCCATCCCGGACAACATCACGAACCCGCTGGAGTCGCTGGCGATCTACACCAGCCTGTTCAACAAGCTCGGCTTCGTGGGCCTGCTCTGCACGGCCATCGCCGTGGGCATGCTGCCGTTGATGAAGAAGCTGTCGCTGAACCACGCGCTGGCGAACGTGCCGCCGGTGCCGCCCGTACACAACGAAGACCTGTGACGCGGTGAAGGGCCGCTCCCTCGCGGAGCGGCCCTTTCGCCATGAAGAGACTTACCGTGAGCGACAATCTGCGCATGCCATCGTCCCGCTCCGGTCCCTTCGCGCTCGCGCGCACCCTCGCCTGGCTCCGCCTGTGTGCCATCGCCGGCCAGAGCGTGGCGATCCTTTCCTGCGTCACGCTGCTCAAGCTGGATATCCCCCTCCTGCCGTTGATGATCGGCGTGTGCGTGCTCGCGGTCTTCGCCGCCGCGGCGTCGTTCCGGCTGGGGATGCCATGGAAGGTCAGCGAGGGCGAGGCCATCGTGCATATCGCGGCCGACACGCTGGTTCTCGGCTACCTGCTCTATTTCACCGGTGGCGCGGCGAATCCCTTCGTCACGCTCTTGCTGGTGCCGATCGCGCTGTCGGCGGCGGCGCTGTCGATCGCCGGGGTGTCGCTCGTGGCGATCCTCACCGGCGTGGCGTACGTGCTGCTGGTGCCCTATCACCTGCCGCTGCCCACGCTGGGCAGCAAGAGCCTCGACTTCGACCTGTACGTCGCGGGCATGGGGGTCAACTTCGTCATCATGGCGATCCTGCTCGGCGTCTTCATCAGCAACCTGGCCAAGGCGATCCGGGTGCAGCAGGGTGAAGTCCAGCGCGTGCGTGAGCGCGCGCTGCGCGACGAGGGCATCCTGGCCATCGCCACCCAGGCGGCCGGCGCCGCGCACGAACTGAACACGCCGCTGTCGACGATGCGCACGCTCCTGCCGGAGATCCGCCGCGAACACGCCACCGACAACGCGCTGGGCGAGGACCTCGACCTGCTCCAGGGCCAGGTCGAACGCTGCCGCACGATCCTCCGCGAGATGGTCGCCTTCGGCCAGGCACAGCTGTCGCAGGTGCCCGAGAAGGTCACCCTGGACGAGTTCGTCCACGGCTGCCTGGAGCGCTTCCAATTGCTGAGGCCCGAGGCCGACGTGTCCCTCCAGCTCGAACCCGGCGCCGGCCGTATCGCACTCCGTTCGCCGCCGGGGTTGCGTCACGCCCTCATCAACCTGCTCAATAACGCCGCCGACGCTTCCGCGCTGAACGAAAGCACCGCCGTCACCCTCGGGGTCGGCATCGTCGGGCCGTGGCTCGAACTGGTGGTCACCGACGAAGGCCCGGGTTTCGACGAATTCGACGAGCTGGGAACGCTCGGGCTGTCGCAGAAAGCGACCGGCCTCGGCATCGGCCTCGCCCTGGCCGAAGCCACCGCCGAACGCCTCGATGGCGAACTCTCCGCGAGCAATACCGGCCACGGTGCGCAAATGCGCCTGCGCCTGCCCCTTCCGGTCATTGGAGACCATGCATGAACGACCTCGTTCCACCCGGCGGGCGCCCGCTGTTGATCGTCGATGACGACGCCACGTTCGCCCGTGTACTGGGCCGCGCCCTCACCTCGCGCGGATTCGACGTGATCGGTTGCGACAACGCCGACGACGCGCGGGCCCTCGCCCGCCGCCACCAGCCTCGGTACTGCGTGCTCGACCTGAAGCTCGGCGACGAGAACGGCTTGCGCCTCATCCCCGAGTTGCAGTCGCTGGTCCCCGACATGCGCGTGCTGCTGCTCACCGGCTATGCGTCGATCGCCACCGCCGTGGAGGCCATCAAGCGCGGCGCCCACGATTACCTGGCCAAACCGGTGGATGCGGACGCCGTGGTCCGCGCCCTGCTCGATGGCGATGCCGGCCCCGCCGATCTCGACGACCTGGTCGACGCGCCCGATGCCCCGTTGCCGCTGCGCCGGCTCGAGTGGGAACACATCCAGCGCGTGCTGACCGAATGCGAAGGCAACATCTCGGAAACGGCACGTCGCCTCGGCATGCACCGCCGCACGCTGCAGCGCAAGCTCAGCAAGCATCCGGTGCGCGAACGTCCCGACGAGCATTGACCATGCGCCAGTTCATCGCCCTTGTTTTCGCTTCGGTCCTCGCCAGCGCCACCATGGCGCAGGCGCATGACGGCATGGCCGGCATGACGATGGGCCACGAGGCCCCGTTGGGCTTCGACGCCACATTCGATGCGGCGGGCCATCTCTGGGTGGTCGACACGGTAGGCGAGCATGTCCGCGCGCGGCGATCCGATGACATGGGCCGCAGCTTCGCCATGTCCACCATCGTCAATCCCATCGGCGAGCCCCTTTACGCCGAGGGCGAGAACCGACCGAAGATCGCGCTGGGCCCGAAGGGCGAGCTTTACGTCAGCTGGTCACAACCACGCAAGCTTCCGTGGACGGGTTTCGTACGCTTTTCGCGATCCCTCGACGGCGGCGCGCATTTCGATACGCCCATGACCGTGCACGCCGATCGCGCCGAGATCACTCACCGTTTCGATTCGCTCGCCGTCGACGGCAAGGGCAACGTGATCGTCGCGTGGATCGACAAGCGCGATGTCGAAGCGGCCAAGGCGAGCGGCAAGCCCTACCTGGGCGCCGCCACTTATTACAGCTGGTCGAGCGACCGCGGCGCCACGTTCGCGCCCGAGCGCAAGATCGTCGATGAAAGTTGCGAGTGCTGCCGCATCGCGCTGGCGCGGGCACCCGACGGCACGATCGACGCGTTCTTCCGTGCGATCTACGGCGACAACATCCGCGACCACGCCTTCGCCGATCTTCCCGTCGGCAAGGGCATGCCGAAGGTGGAACGCGCCACCTTCACCCAATGGCATATCGAAGGCTGTCCGCACCACGGCCCCTCGCTCGCGATCGACACGGCGGGAACGCGCCACGCCGTCTGGTTCAGCGCGGCCGATGGCAAGGCGACGATCTGGTACGGACAGCTGCATCCCGGCGACAAGCCCGCGCACCTCGCCACGGTCGCTGCGGCGGGGGCCTCCCATGCCGATATCGCGGTGGATGGGAAGCACGTGTGGATCGCCTACCACCAGGTATCGGCGAAGGGAGTGGAGCTGATGCTGCGCGAATCGTCCGATGGCGGCGCGACCTTCGCAGAGGCACGCGCCATCGCCCACGTCGATGGCGGATCGGGTTGGCCGAAGCTGCTGCTCTGGCGGCACCGCGCCTTCGTCGGCTGGAATCCCGACGGACACTTCCGGCTGGTGCCGACGGAACTGTTATGAGGTACTGGTTCGCCGCGCTCATCTTCCTGTTCCCGGCAGCGGCGTCCGCCGCCGCTCCCACCGTATTGACCGCGGCCGACACGAAGGCGCTCATCGCTCCACCCGGCAAGGGCGTGCGCATCGTGGCGCTGTGGTCGCTGGATTGCGCCTACTGCGAGGAGAACCTCGCGGCGCTGCTTGCATTCCAACGCAGCCATGCGAACGTGGAACTGGTCTTCGTCGCCACCGATCCCATCGGAGAGCGTGCCGCATTGGAGACACGCCTGAAGGCGGCGAAGCTCGATGCCGTGCCCTCGCGCGCCTACGCGGACGCGACACCGGAACGGATCAATTTCCTTATCGATCCGACATGGGGCGGGGAGACGCCGCGGACGTTGGCGATCAGGGCGGATGGGACGCGCGAGGCGGTGAGTGGGGCGTTGGATGCGGGGCGTATCGCGAAGCTGGTGGACTGAGAGCGCACCCATCGCCGACAGGATCGGCTCCCACCAGAACCGGCGGGCTTGATGGGTTTCCACCAGGCAGCCCGGCGATCGCCTCTGGTAATGGGAGCCGACCCTGTCGGCGATACAACCTGGCCTCAGGCCTCCACCGGCTGCGGATGCGGAAACCGCACACTGGCGATGCGACTGGCCCCGGGCAAGGAACGCAACTCCAGCGGCCACTGGAACCGGTCCGAGAGCCGACGCGCGATCGCCAGGTCGAACCCGTGCCGGTCGACCGATGCATGCCGGCGACTGCCGGCTTCGGGCATATCGAGTGCGGGGTTGATCACGCTCACGCTGCCGGGCATCACCGTGACGACGATCGTGCCCTGGTCGGTCTGCTGCAAGGCATGCCGGATCAACTGGCCGCAGAGCACCGCGAAGACCCGCGGCGAAGCGTGCAACGCGAAACTCGCCGGCTCGTCGAGGATCAACTCCACCGGACGTCCCGCGATCAGTTCGCGCGCATAATCCACTTCCTGGCGCAACACGCTGTTCACCACGAAGTCTTCTTCCGCGAGGCCCTGGTCGGACTCACGCGAGAGGATGAGGAAAGCCTCGACCAGTGCTTCCAGTTCGCGCGTGGAGCGGCGAATGCGCTCCAGCGAGCGATGCCCGAAATCCGAAAGGTCGATCTCGTCGGCAAGCATGTCGGAAGACATCTTGATGACGGTGAGGGGGCTGCGCAACTCATGGCTGGCGTCCCGGGTGAAGTTGCGCTCGCGCTCACCGAAGCCTTCGATACGCGAGGCGAGGCCGTGCAATCCGCGGATCAGCGACGAGACATCGCCATCGGGGTGCCTCCCGTTCTCGCGATCCAGGCCTTCCATGTCGGGACGATCGGGGTCCCAGCCTTCCAACAGGCGCGCCAGCGCCGCCACGGGAATCCACTCACGCGACACCGCGAGCCAGGCAAGGCCGCCGGAACAAAGCATGATCGCGATCGCCGCGCCGATGGGGGCGACATTGTTCGCCGCCATCAACGAAGCGATGATCACGACGGCCGTCTGCAGTGCGAAGACGATCGCGACACGCGCGCGGAACGATCCGCGCCGGCGCCTGGTCCCCTGCGATGCCCTGCCTTCCATCGATCAGTTCCGAACCCGCCCCCGCTTCATGCCGTCTGCGACGCAGCGACTTCGGAATCGAGGTCGGCCAACCGGTACCCCGCGGAGTGGATCGTGTGCAGCAGTGGCCGGTCGAACGGCTTGTCGATCACGCGGCGCAGGTTGTACAGGTGCGAACGCAGCGTGTCGGAATCGGGCAGCGTATCGCCCCAGATTTCCCGTTCGATATCGCGACGGCTTACGACCCGCGGGGATTCGCGCATGAGGATGGCGAGAAGTTTCAGGCCGATCGGCGAGACGGTGAGTTCCTGGCCGCCACGGGTGAGGCGCAAGGTGGCGGTGTCGAGGGTCATGTCGCCCACGTTGAGAACCTCGGACGAGACCTGGCGGCGGTCGCGCCGGATCAGGGCACGCAGGCGCGCTTCCAGTTCGCGTACCTCGAAAGGCTTCACGAGGTAGTCGTCGGCTCCGGCCTCCAGGCCCACCAGTTTGTCTTCCAGCGTGTCGCGCGCCGTGAGCATCAGCACCGGCGTGGACTTCTTGCCGTCCTTGCGCAACTTGCGGCACACGTCCAGGCCATCCATGCCCGGCAGCATGAGATCCAGCACGATGACGTCGTAGCTGTTGGAAACCGCCAGATGCAGGCCACTGACGCCATCGGCGGCGTAGTCGACCGAGTATCCCCTGCGTTCGAGGAACTCACCGACCATCTCGGCGATCTGGCGATTGTCCTCGACGAGAAGGATCAAACCCGCCTGTACGTCGTTGCTCATCGCTCCACTCCTCTGGTGATTCACAAATGTGAAGAGTTAACGGTCGGACCGGTGAGAACAGCGTGAAGACCGAAAACAAGGATTCATTGTCGGTAACGCAACGTGGAGACAGCGTCGTCTAGCGGAGCATCGGGCTTAGCGCCGTCCATACGTTCTCCGCGACGCGAGGTTCGCCGGCAGCCGTCGGGTGCAGTCCGTCGTCCTGCATGAGGGCCGGATCCAGGGCCACGCCGTCGAGCAGGAATGGCACCAGCGTCACGCCGTGTTTCTTGGCCGCGTCCACGTAGACCTTGCGTAGCCCGTCGCGGTATTGGGGGCCGTAGTTCACCGGCAATTCGATGCCGAGGAGGAGCACCTTCGCCCCGGCGCGCGTGGCGGCGCCGATCATCGCATCGAGGTTGTCCGCGAGCTTGCCCAGGGGGAGGCCTTGCAGGCCGTCGTTCGCACCCAGCTCGATCACGACCACTCCCGGCCGCTGCTTCTCGAGCAGCCCGGGCAGCCGGTTACGGCCGCTCAGGGACGTTTCCCCACTGATGCTGGCATTGACCATCGTCCATGGCGTCGCCATCTTCGAGGTGCGCGCGTCCAGCAAACGCACCCAGCCGGCCTCCACCGGAATGTTGTGCGCCGCCGACAACGAGTCCCCGAGCACCAGCACCTTGCGCGGCGTATCCGCCGCGGAGGCGATGGCGCACCAGACGAACAGCAACAGGACCAGGCAACGACGCATGAGCGATTCTTCCCGTGTTCTTCTCGAAGTAGCGGATGTTAGCAAGTCGGTTTTCGGCCCCGAGGGCCAGCTGGACATCCTCTCCGGCGTCAACCTGCGCGTCGCGGAAGGCGAGAGCTTCGCCATCGTGGGGGCATCCGGTTCGGGCAAGACGACCCTTCTCGGACTGCTGGCCGGACTGGATGTTCCCACGGCGGGCAGCATCCGTCTCGACGGCCAGCCGCTGGAAAGCATGGACGAGGAGGCCCGGGCGGCGATCCGGCGGCGGCTGGTGGGCTTCGTCTTCCAGTCGTTCCACCTGCTCCCGGCGCTGACGGCCGAGGAAAACGTGATGCTCCCCCTGGAACTGGAGGGCGACAACGGCGCCCGCGAGCGTGCCCATGCGGCACTGGAATCGGTCGGCCTCGGCGCGCGGCGCCGGCACTATCCGGCCCAACTCTCCGGTGGGGAACAGCAACGCGTCGCGCTGGCCCGCGCCTTCGTCCACCGCCCGCGCATCCTGTTCGCCGACGAGCCCACCGGCAACCTGGACCAGCACACTGGCGAACATATCGGCGACCTGCTCTTCGAGATGAACCGGCACCATGCCACCACCCTGATCCTGGTCACCCACGACGCGCGCCTCGCAGCCCGTTGTGCACGCTCCGCGGAATTGCACGAAGGCCGCCTCGGAGTGCCCGCGTGAACGTCTTCCGGCTGGCCCTGCGCACGCTGCGACGTGAATGGCACCTGGTGGAGCTCCGCACCCTGGCCGCCTCGCTGGTCCTCGCGGTCATCGCGCTGGGCGTGGTCGCGACGCTTTCCACCCGGATCGAGCGCGGCATATTGGCCAGCGCGGCCGAACTGATCGGTGGCGATCTCGGCGTGTCCGCGCCCGCGCCCCTGCCCGAGCCGATGCTGCGATCGGCGCGTGCCGATGGCCTGGCCGCGACGCGCGGCGCGGCGTTCCGCAGCGTGGCCTTCGTCGGCGAACGTAGCCAGCTGCTCGACGTCCTGGCGACGGACAGCGCCTACCCACTGCGTGGCACCCTCGAGGTCCGCGGCGTGGACGGCCGCGACCGCACGGCCCGCGGTCCCGCCCGGGGCGAAGTATTCCTCGACCACCGTGCGATGGTCGGCCTCGGCATCCACGCGGGCCAGGCGATCCAGATCGGTGGCCGCGACCTGCACGTGGCCGCCGAACTGGTACGCCAGCCCGATGGCGGCGAATTGTTCGCCCTCGCGCCACGCGCGCTGATGAACCTGGACGACGCCAGCGAAGCGGGCCTGCTTTCCCTGGGTAGCCGCGCGCGCCACCGCCTGCTCGTGGCCGGTCCACCCGCCGCCGTGGCGACGTGGCGCGCCCGTGTCGAAAGCGGCGCGCTGCCGCAGGGCGGCGAACTGATCACGCCCGAGAAGATGCAGGAGCGCATGCGCACCGCGTTCGACCGCGCCAGCGCCTTCCTCCGCCTGACCGCGCTGCTGTCCGCCTTGCTCGCCGGAGTGGCGATCGCGCTGGCTTCCGCACGTTATGCACGCCGCAAGGCCGCGGAAGTGGCCCTGCTCCGTGCCCTGGGCACGCCGCGCCGGCGCGTGGCGGCCCTGCTCGTCACCACGCTCGCGGCGCTCGCCCTGCCGGCCGCCGCGCTGGGCATGGCCATCGCCCTGGGCCTTGCCCAGGGCGCGTGGTATTTCGCGCGCCAGCTGTTCGACAACATCCCCACCACCTTGCCGCTCGGCCCGGCGTTCGCGGCCGCCGCGATGGGCCTGGCCGTGCTTGCCGGCTTCGCCTTGCCTCCCCTCGTACGCCTGGCTGAAGTGCCTCCCGTGGCGGTGTTTCGCGAATCCATGCAGCGGCGCGTGCGCCGTTTCGACGCGCTGTACCTCGTGCCGCTCGTCACGGCCGTCGCGCTGGTCTGGGTGCAGAGCGACTCCGCCAAGCTGGCCGGCATCCTGGCCGCCAGCCTGGCGGGCGTGGCTCTCGTCGCGGCGTTGCTCTCGGCGCTGTTGCTGGTGATAGCGCGGCGCGTGGCTCCCGGCGCGCATCCGGCACTGCGGCTCGGCCTGGCGGCCCTCGCCCGGCGCCGGGGCCTTTCGCTCGTCCAGGCCACGGCGCTTTCGCTCGGGCTTTGCGCGTTGCTCCTGCTCGCCGTGATCGCGCCGTCGTTGCTGGATGGATGGCGCCGCGAACTTCCCGCGGATACGCCGAACTGGTTCGCCCTGAACCTGCAAGACGATCAGCGCGAGGAATTCGCACGGGCACTGGATCGCATGGGCGCCACGCGGACCAACATGATGCCGCTCGCGGTGGGCAAGCTCACCGCGATCAACGGCAAGCCGATCGACAGCATCGCCTTCGCGGATGGCGAGGCGAAGGATTCGGCGGACCGCCAACTGCGCCTGTCGTGGAGTGCGGAGCTGCCACCGTCGAACGAGGTGGTGGAAGGCCGCTGGCCAGGTCCTTCGCCCGAGCGGGCGGAGGTATCCGTCGACACGTCGTGGCGCGACCGTTTCCACCTGAAGCTGGGCGACACGCTGAGCTTCGAAGTGGGAGAAGGCACCCTGGATGCGCGCGTGGGCAGCGTGCGCAAGGTGGACTGGAGTTCGTTCCGGGTCAACTTCTTCCTGCTGCTGGACCCGGCGCATGCCGGCGAACTGCCGCATACGTGGCTCACCAGTTTCTACCTACCGCGCGGCCATGCCGACGAACTGGCCAAGGTTTCGCGTGAGTACGGCAACCTGAGCCTGATCGACGTCGATGCCTTGCTCGATCGCGTGCGCGAAATCGTCGACCGGGTCGGCAGCGCGGTCCGCTGGGTACTCGGGTTCAGCCTGCTCGCCGGCGCGCTGGTGCTCGCGGCGGCGCTGGCCGCCAGTGCCCAGGAACGTCGCAAGGAAGCCGCCCTGTTGCGCACGCTCGGCGCCACGCGCGCCCAGTTGCGTGCCGCGGCGGCCTGCGAATTCGCCTTGCTGGGACTGGTCGCCGGCCTCACTGCCGCGCTGGGTGCGACCGGGGCGGGCATATGGCTGGGCAAGGCCGTCTTCCGCATCGAACATTTCGTGCCGCCGCTGTGGCCGCTGGCAGGCGCCGCCGCGCTCGCGGCGCTGGTGGTGATGGCGATCGGGTTGTTCGGCACGCGCCGGGTGTTGCGGACCTCGCCGATGGCGTTGTTGCGGGAGGGGTGAGTCGTGGGTTGTTTGCGGGAATGAGGCGACCGGGATCGCGGCCCAGGCCGCGATTCGTTGCTAGAGGGGGTGGGAAGCGGCCTGGGCCGCGATCCCGTCTACCTCACTCTTCCGGCGACATATCCAACGCCATCACGATCGCATCCTCTCGCCCCCCTCTCGCGGGGTAATACGAGGGCCGCCTCCCGATCTCGGCGAAGCCCAGCGAGTCATAGAGATCCTTCGCCACGGGATTCGACGGCCGCACCTCGAGGAAGATCCGCTCCGCGCCATACCATCGGGCGAGATCGATCAGCCGGCGCATCATCCGCCGCCCGTAACCGAGACCGCGTTGGGCGGCGGCGATGCACACGTTCAGCACATGGGCTTCGCCCGCGGCCACGGAAAGGATGCCGTAGCCGGCGATATCGCCCTCATGGACGATTACCCAGCAGTTGTGTCCCGCCTGCATGCAGTCGCGGAAGATACCCGCGCTCCAGGGAAACTCGTACGACGCGTGCTCGATCGCCACGACGGCGTCGAGGTCCTCGCGGCGCATCGCGCGTACTTCGGTGGAGGGACGAGCCACGGCGACCATGGGTTCAGGCTCCGCGCAGGGCACGTCCAAGGGCACGCAAGCCATTCCAGAGCCGGCGCTTCGCAGCCGCGTCGGCGACGATCGCCGCCGGTGTATCCACCAGCACGATGTGCGCCGCGCTCATCACCGAGGCCGGGAGGCCATGACCCAGGGCACGGGCCTGCGCCTCGCCGAAGACGAGGTACGCCGACGCCGCGGGCACATCGCCCAATCCGCGTTCACCCACCTCGAGCCGTGCGGCGCGTGCCGTCACCGGACCGAAGGCGCGCAGCGCACGGCCCAGCAGGTCCAATTCGCGTTCGCTCGCCCCGGCCGGGAGGATGACCACGCACGACACGCGGTCGCCTGCCGGCACCGGCCCGTCATTGGCGGGCTGGACGGCCGATCCGGACGACGCCTCGCCGAACCGCAGGCGCCAGGGCGTCACGCCCATCACCTTGAGCAAGCGTTCGCGGCGTTCGGGCACGGCGGACATCGCGCTTACTCCGAAGCCTTGGCTTGGCGACGCGTGCGCCGGCGGTGCGCGGCGCGGCCCCACAGTGTCATCACCGGTCCGGACACCGTGTAGATCACCGCCACGGCGAACAGCACGCGAGCCGTGTCGATCAACAGCAGCACCACGATCAGCACCGCGGCGATCAGCCAGATGAAGGGAACGCGATCGCCCTTGGGCCAGGCCTTGAAGCTGTAGTACCGCACGTTGCTGACCATGAGCAGCCCGGCGACCACCGCCAGCGGCATGGCGAAGAACGCCACGGACGGGCCCGGGATGTCGAACTTTTCCATCGTCCAGACAAAGGACATGCACAGCCCCGCGGCCGCGGGACTGGCCAGGCCCTGGAAATATCGCTTGTCGGCAACGCCGACCTGGGTGTTGAAGCGGGCCAGGCGCAACGCGGCGCAGACCGCGTAGATGAAGGCCGCGGCCCAGCCGATCTTGCCCCAGACGGGGCCGTAGGCCACCAGCGACGACAACGCCCACGTGTACATGACCAGTGCCGGCGCGAGGCCGAAGCTGACCAGGTCCGAGAGGGAGTCGTATTGCACGCCGAATTCGCTCTGCGAGTTGGTCATGCGCGCCACGCGGCCATCCATCCCGTCGAGGATGCCTGCCACGAAGACGGCCAGGGCGGCCACGCCGTAGTGCCCGTTGATCGCGGACACGATCGCGTAGAAACCGGCGAACATGGCGCCCGTCGTGAACAGGTTCGGAAGCAGGTAGATACCGCGGTGACGCGGCCCCCGGACTTGGGTCGGATCGCTCATGGGCCATTCCGTGACATGGGCCGACAGTGTATCCCAGGCGCCGTGAAGCGTCAGTCCGGCACCGGCGAAGGGGTGTCCCGGGCCCGTTGACGGGAACCGCGACCCACGTCGCTTGCGCACCCCCACGCCGGGTGATACTTGTTTGCGCCATTCATCCAGCCAGCCGGAAACCCACATGCGCCGTTGCCTAGCTCTCGCACTCCTCGTGTCGGTCTGTCCCCTGGCCCTGGCCCAGGCTTACAAGTGGAAGGATGCCCAGGGCGTCACCCACTACGCCGACGCGCCCCCGCCGGGGGGCATGAAATACCAGAAGATCAAGACCTCGGGCACCGCCGAAGCCCCTGCTCCCGCCCCTGCGGCGAGCGCCACGGCCGCGACCGCCGCGAGTGGCACGAAGGCGCCGGCCAGTGCCGACGACACGCCGGCCAATCGGCAAAAGCTCTGCGATCAGTTGCGCAAGAACCTCGACATCCTCAACAACGAGAAGGTCGTCACCATGGACGACGGCAAGGGCGGCATGAAGCAGGTGGACGACGCCACGCGGCAGAGCCAGATCAAGACCGCCCAGGCACAGATGACGCTTTACTGCCAAAGCTGAAGCGGCGGCACGCTGGAAACCCCCTATAATCCCGGCTTTGCCGTCGGGATCGCTTGCAGATGCGCCTCAGCCAGTTCCACCTCGCCACCGTCAAGGAAGTCCCCGCCGACGCGGAAGTCGTCAGCCACCAGCTGATGCTTCGCGCGGGCATGATCCGCAAGCTCGCCTCGGGCCTGTATACCTGGTCGCCGCTGGGCCTGCGCGTGCTGCGCAAGGTGGAAAAAGTCGTCCGCGAGGAAATGGTCCGCGCGGGCGCCGTCGAGATGCTGATGCCCTCCGTGCAGCCACGCGAACTCTGGGAAGAGACCGGCCGTTGGGAAAAGTTCGGCGGCCAGTTGCTGAAGATCAAGGACCGCAAGGAACAGGAATTCTGCTACGGCCCCACGCACGAAGAGGTCATCACCGACTTCGCGCGTAACGAGCTGAAGAGCTACAAGCAGCTTCCGCTCAATTTCTTCCAGATCCAGACCAAGTTCCGCGACGAGATCCGCCCGCGCTTCGGCGTGATGCGTGCGCGCGAGTTCCTCATGAAGGATGCGTATTCCTTCCATCTGACCCAGGAATCGCTCGGCGAAACCTACAAGGTGATGTACGAGGCGTATTCGCGCATCTTCACTCGCCTCGGCCTGGAATTCCGCGCGGTGGACGCCGACACCGGCGCGATCGGCGGCAGTGCCAGCCATGAGTTCCAGGTGCTCGCCGATTCGGGCGAGGACGCCCTCGCCTTCTCCGATGCGTCCAGCTACGCGGCCAACATCGAGCTGGCCGAAGCCGTCGCGCCTTCCACCGAGCGTCCCGCCCCGTCGGCGGAACTCACCCGTGTCGATACACCGAAGGAACGCACGGTCGAGGAGATCACGGCCTTCCTCGGCGTTCCCGCATCGCAGGTGGTGAAGACCATCCTCGTTCGCGGCCGCGAGGGCCTCGTCGCCCTGTGCGTGCGTGGCGACCACGAACTCAACGAGGTGAAGGCCGCCCACCTCCCCGAACTGCCGGATGAATCCGAATTGGCCAGTGAAGCGGAAATCGTCGCCGCCACGGGCACGCGTCCCGGCTTCATCGGGCCGGTGGGGCTACCCGCGTCGATCCCGGTCATCGTCGACCGCAGCGCGGCGGTACTCGCCGACTTCGTTTGCGGCGGCAACCAGGACGGCACGCATTACACCGGCGCCAACTGGCAGCGCGACGCACGGATCAACCGTGTCGCCGACCTCCGCAAGGTCGTCGATGGCGATGCCTCGCCGGATGGCAAGGGCACGATCCGCCTTGGCCGTGGCATCGAGGTCGGCCACATCTTCCAGCTCGGGCAGAAATACGCCGAGGCCATGGGCGCCGGCGTGCTCGACGAGCAAGGCAAGATGCGCACGATGTACATGGGCTGCTATGGCATCGGCGTCAGCCGCATCGTGGCCGCCGCCATCGAGCAGCGCCACGACGACGCCGGCATGATCCTGCCCGAGGCCATGGCGCCCTGGCGCGTGGCCGTCTGCGTGATCAACCCGAAGAACGACGCGACCGTGACGGAAGCCGCCGAGTCGATCTATCAGCAATTGTCTCAGGCCGGCATCGAAACCGTCCTCGACGACCGCGGCCTGCGTCCGGGCCCGATGTTCGCCGATATGGAACTCATCGGCGTGCCGCACCGGGTGGTGGTGAGCGGCCGCGGCCTGGAAGCCGGCACCTTCGAATACCGCGCGCGCACCGACAGCGAAGCCCGCAATGTCACCCGCGAGGAACTGATTGCCCTGCTCGGCTGATGCCATGAAATTCGCCAGGGGCTCCGACACCGGAGCCCCTGTATCAGGCTTGGTGCAAGCCGCTCCCACCCATGTCTATTCCTAACCGGTTTACTCGATGCTCTTGTGGGAGCCGCTTCAGCGGCGACGAGTGCTTGCCGTAACCTGGCCCGCTGCCGCGGGATCGCCGACAAGGTCGGCTCCCACACGTCTGCCGCTGTAAGGCTAATCCGATAATCGCTTCCTATTAGCCGACACATCCCCGGTCGTACTGCCATTATCTCGCCAATTGGGTCACAATTCCGGTGTTCGCATTATCAAGAAGGGCCAATGGCCCCATGCGAAACCCTTAATCAGGCAATAACCCGGAGATGCCCATGGCCGTCGATATCAAGAGCCTCAATCACAACCAGCTCAACGAGTTGATCACCAAGGCACAGGTTCGCCAGAACGAACTGCGCAAGGAAAAGGTCAGCAAGCTGCGCGAGAAAATCAACGCGCTTATCAGGGCCGAAGGTTTCACCTTCGACGACGTGTTCGGCGCACGCGCGCCCAAATCGAAGCGTGCCGGTACCACCGTGGCCGCCAAGTACCGCAATCCCGCCGATCCCACCCAGACCTGGTCGGGCCGTGGCAAGCGCCCGCGTTGGTTCAACGAGGCGCTGAAGGCCGGCAAGAAGGAAAAGGATCTGCTGGTCTAACCCACGTTCAACGCCAGGAGCCGCACATGCCTCTCGTTCGAATCGATCTGCGCCGCGGCAAGGATGCCGCTTACCGCACCGCCCTGGGCAATGCCGTCCACGATGCCCTCGTCGGTATCGGCGTGCCGGCTGACGACCGTTTCCAGGTCATCGCCGAACATGACACCGAAGGCCTCGTGTACGACGCCCATTACCTCGGCATCGAGCGCAGCGACGATATCGTGATCGTACAGATCACCTTCAACGACACGCGTACGCTCGAGCAGAAGAAGGCACTGTACAAGGCGATCGCCGAGAACCTCGGCAAGGCGCCCGGCGTGAAGCCTGGCGACGTCTTCGTGAGCCTGGTGGAAGTGAAGAAGGAAAACTGGTCGTTCGGCAATGGCGTAGCGCAATACGCAAGCTGATGACCCGTGCAGCCGCCCCGCCTCTCAGAGTGAGCGGCGGGGGGCCACGATGAGGTCGCCGAACAGCAGGCCGGCTACCAGCGAGACGAGCAGCGTGACGCCGAGCAGGCCGGTGTCCATGCCGAGCGAGGCGTCGCGGTCCAGCAGGTACGACACGCTGCGGAAGCTGACCGATCCCGGCACCAGCAGGATGATCCCCGGTTCGCGGACCACCGCTCCCGGTTGCTGCGCGTAACGCGCGTACACATTGCTCAGCGAGCCCAGCAGCAGGCCGCCCACGAAAACGCCGAACGGCGCTCCCGGCAGGGATCCGGAAATACTGCCGCCCCATCGCGTGGCGAGATAGCCCAGCACCACAGCCCCCATCACCACCAACCAGTCGCGCCGGGCGGCACGGAAAAGGATGGCGAACGAAAACGCGCCCAGGATCAGCGACGGCCAGTCCGCCCAGCCCGGCAGAGGTGGCAGCGCGTAATTGCGGGGTTCGATGCCGAACGCTTCGCATAACTGGCTGGCCGCGACGGTGCCGAACGTGAGCTTGAGCAGGGTGGCGACCGCGCCGCCCATGCGCGCGACCCCGGCCACCAGATGCTGGCTGGAAATCTCACGTACCGCCGTCGTCAGTGCCATGCCCGGCAGCAGGACGATCAGGCTGCCCAGGATCACCGACTTCAACGCCAGCGGCACGATGTAGGCACTGACGACGGTCGCGATGATCGTGGCCACCATGGCACTGATGGCTTCGCTCGCCGCGGCCAGCCGCGGACGGCTGCCGGAGGCGACGGTGATGAGACCGATGATCACGCCGATCACGCCGGCCGTGACCAGGTCGGGCCACGCGCTATGCAGCAGCAAGGCCACGACGCTGGCGGCACACAGGCCATAGCTGGCAATCACGCCGAGCTCGGCACGGAAGGTTTCCGGCGCGCCGAGCTTGCGCAGCAGATGGAATCCTTCGCGCAGTTCCATCTGCCCATCGATCACCGCGTCGGCGATGCGGTCGGCCTCGCAGAGGCGCCCGAGATTCACGTCACCTGGCGGAAGCCGCATGACCTGGGTGACCTGGGCGACGCTTTCCTCGCCCTGCCCCAGGTCGGCGAAGGAAACGATGATCGCGGTAGGGCTGGACCATACCTCGGCCGACAAACCCAGCCGTTGCGCCGAGCGGCTGATGGCGGTCTCCAGGCGAGGTGCCGTGGTGCCGTACTGGTGCAGCCGCCGCGCCAGTTCGGTGAGAAAGGCGATGCGGGTGTTGATCGCGGTGGTGGCGAAACCCACCGGCACGGTCAGCGGCGTGGCATCAGCCAACATCCACCGCCTTCACGCGCAAGGTCGTGCCGTCGATCCCGATCACCTCCACCGTGGCGCCGAGGGGCAGGTCCGGGCCGGTGACCAGCCACATGCCATCGCCCACCCTGGCCTTGCCACGGCCCTGCACGATCGGCTCGCACAGCGTGTAGCGCTGTCCGAGCAACTGCTCGCCCCGGCGATTGAGCCGCTCGTTGCCTGCGGGAATCCGCTCCAGCCGCGGCCTGACCACCTTCCAGTAGACGAAGCAGGAGACGAAGGCGAACGCCACGAACAGCACCGCCTGGGCCAGCGCGCCCATCCCGGGAAGCAGCAACAACACCACGCCCATCGCCGCGGCGGCGATACCGATCCACAACATGAAGTAACCCGGCAGGATCACCTCGCCACCGATCAGGAGCAGCGCGACGATCCACCAGAGGTAATGCACGGCGATCTGGTCCATGGCGATCAGCGCGGTAGCGGCGGTGTGCGGTTGGAGGCCTCCGCCGGCGCGCGCTGCTGCGAGGCGAGCGAGTCGCGTGCGAGCTCCGCGATACCTGCCAGCGAGCCGAGGATGCCCGTGGTCTCCATGGGCAGCAGCAGGGTCTTCTGGTTGGGCGACTTGGCCATTTCCTTCAGCGCCTCGACGTAGTTGTTGGCGACGAAGTAGTTCAAGGCGTTCACGTCGCCGCTGGCGATGGCCTGCGAAACCATCGTGGTGGCCTTGGCTTCGGCCTCGGCGAGACGCTCGCGTGCTTCCGCCTCGCGGAATGCCGCTTCCTTCTTTCCCTCGGCCTCGAGGATCGCCGACTGCTTCTCGCCCTCGGCCTTGAGGATGGCCGCCTGGCGAAAACCCTCCGCGTCGAGGATGTTCGCGCGCTTCTCGCGCTCGGCTTTCATCTGCCGCGCCATGGCGTCCACCAGGTCGCGCGGGGGCGAAATGTCCTTGATCTCGATACGCGTCACCTTGACGCCCCACGGGTGCGTGGCCTCGTCGATCACGCCCAGCAACTTGGCGTTGATCGCGTCGCGCTGGCTGAGGCTTTCGTCGAGGTCCATCGAGCCGAGCACGGTGCGGATATTGGTCATGATCAGCGCAAGCGCCGCCATTTCCAGGTTCGCCACTTCATAGGCCGCCTTGGCGGCGTCGAGCACCTGGTAGAACACCACGCCATCCACGCGGACCACGGCGTTGTCCTTGGTGATGACGTCCTGCGAGGGGACCTCCAGCACCTGCTCCATCATGTTCATCTTGCGCCCGATCGCGTAGACGAACGGGATGAGGAAGTGCAGGCCCGGGGTGAGCGTGCCCGTGTACTTGCCGAACATCTCCACCGTCCACTCGTAGCCTTGCGGCACGATACGAATGAGCTTGGCCAGCACGATGATGGCGACGACCACCACGACCAGCGCGACGACGATATTTCCCATGGCCTTGTCTCTCCCTATCCCGGTATGTCCCGGGAGTATAGGCGAAGCGCCTCAGGGCGAACCGGCGGGCAACACCAGGGTGACGCGCAGGCCACCACCCTCGCGATTGGCCAGGGCGATGCGCCCGCCATGGGCTTCCGAAATTTCGCGGGCCAGGGCCAGGCCGAGGCCGGTACCCGAACGCTTGGTGGAATAGAACGGCAGCAAGGCCTGGGCGAGCACCGTCTCGCTCATGCCCGGGCCACGGTCGGCCACTTCGATCAGCGTGTCGCGCCCGACCTGGTGCACGGCGACGGACACCTCCGTGGCATCCCCACCCGCCTCGTGAGCGTTCTTGATCAGGTTGATGAGAACCTGCTCCACCTGGGTCGGGTCGAACCAGCCGGGCTGATCGGGTGGCGGCGAGACAAGGCGGAATTGCGCATGCAGCGCCAGCGCGTCGAGGAAGGGAACCCACGGGACAGGCCGGGATTGCGGCGCCGGCAACTTGGCGAAACTGGCGTAGCCGGCAATGAAACTGTGCAGGTGTTTCGCACGGTCGCCGATCGAGGCGAACACCCCGGGTAATCGCGCCAGGTCGCCACGGCGAGCCAGCTCGGCACCCGAATGCGACAACGACGAGATCGGCGCCAGCGAGTTATTGAGTTCATGGCTGATCACCCGTATCACCCGCTTCCAGGTGTGCACTTCCTGGCGCGACAACTCGCGCGTCATGCGGCGATAGAGCTGCAGGCGGTGCGGACGCCCCTGCAGGCGAAAGCCACGCTGGGACAGGTGGAAGGTTTCCTCGCTGCCGTCCATCTCGACCGAGAACAAGGCGTCCTCGCCACCGGCCGCCGCTTCACGCAGGCTCTCCGGCATCGCCGCCAGCACGGTGTCGAAATCCAGGCCCGCGAGCGCGCGTCCCTCGTTGAACAGGTGCCGCGCCGCGATGTTCGCGTAGGTGACCTTTCCGCTCGGGTCGGTGAGGACCAGCGCCACCGGCGTGTTCTGCACCACCGTGTCGAGCAACAGCTCGCGCTGGACGAGGTGTTGGCGCTGGTCGCGCAGGGTCTGGCCCAGCGCGTTGTGCATGCGGATCAGGTCGCCCAACTCGTCGCGCCGGGAGGTACCGATGGACATGCTGAAGTCGCCGTCGCGGTAGCTTGCCACCGCGCTTTCCAGCGCGCGCATGAGGCGCCGCAACGGTTCCACGAGCGCATGCGCCACCCAGGCCGACAGCGGCAGGAGCACCAGCAGGCAGATGATCAGCGCCGTACCGCCGTCGAACGTCTCGATGGGGGGGACCGCCGGCAGCTTGCCCGCCTTGTCCGGCACGGCACGTATCCAGGCCAGCACTTGCGGGAACGGCCAGATCGACACGCCTGCGAAGACCAGCGCGCCGACGATGGCCGAACCGGCCACGACGAGGGTCATGCGTCCTTCGAGCGAGAGGGTCTTCATGCAGGCGAACGTATCAGACCGCCAGCCCGTAGCGCTCCATGCGCCGGTAAAGCGCCTGTCGTGAAAGCCCCAGGGTGCTCGCGGCACGGCTGACCACTCCGCCCGCCGAGGCCAGCGCCGCCTCGACCGATTCGCGGCTGGGCTCGTCGAGGTTGCGGCTGGCGGCGGCCGCCGGTGGTGGAAGATTGAGGTGGACCGGCTCGATCCTGCCGTCCGCGGCCAGCAGCGCCGCACGCGCGATGGCGTTCTTCAATTCGCGCACGTTGCCCGGCCAGGTGTGGGCCAGCAACGCTTCCCGGGCATCCTCGCTCAGCGTGGCCCGCCCGTCGAGGAAGAATTCAGCGAGCGGAAGAATGTCGTCGCTGCGTTCCGACAGCGGCGGCAGGTTCACGTCGATCACGTTGAGCCGGTAGTAGAGGTCTTCGCGGAAGGTACCGGCTGCGATCATCGCCTTCAGGTCCGCATTCGTGGCGCTCACCACGCGAACCTTGGCGTGTCGCGTGCGTCCCGAGCCCAACCGTTCGAACTGGCCGGTCTCGAGCACGCGCAGCAATTTCATCTGGCCCGGCAGCGGCAGGTTGCCGATCTCGTCGAGGAACAAGGTACCGCCATCGGCCATCTCGAAACGGCCTTCGCGAGCCTTGTTCGCGCCGGTGTACGCGCCCGCCTCGGCACCGAACAACTCGGCCTCGATCAACTCGCCCGGCAACGCACCGCAGTTCACCGCCACGAACGGACCACGGCGTACCGCGGAATTGGCGTGCACGATGGCCGCGATGCGTTCCTTGCCCGCGCCGTTCGGGCCAGTGATGAGTACCGGCACGTCCGAACGCGCGACCTGGCAGGCCAGCTCGATGGTGCGGCTCATCGCTTCGGAAGCGAAGACCAGGCCATCGAGTTCGTAGAGGCTTTCCAGCGCTTCGCGGCGGCGGCGGCGCTCCACCCGCGCACGGGTCACTTCGCGGGTCGACTCGGACAGTTCGAGCAGATTCTCCACCGTGGCGAGAAGCTTGGTGTCGTCCCATGGCTTGGCCAGGTAATCCGCGGCGCCGGCCTTCACCAGTTCGACAGCGACCTCCAGGTGGGTCCAGGCGGTGAGCAGGATCACCGGGAGATCGGCATGACGGGCGCGGATCGCCTTGAACAGCGCCACGCCTTCCTCGCCCGAGGTGGTATCCGCGGTGAAGTTCATGTCCTGGATGACGACATCCACGCGTTCGCGCGCCAGCACGGCCAACCCGTCGTCGGGCGTGAGGGCCACCAGCGGGCGGATTTCGCGCAGGCTGAGCGCAAGCGAAAGCGCCTCGCCCACGGCGGGGTTGTCGTCGATGATCAATACGCAGCGCATCTGGTCCCTTCGCATGCAGCCATGGATGCCTCTCCCGGCGAAAAGGTTGCGTCCCCGCCGGCACTCTTTTCCATTCTATCCACGGGTGGCCACCACCGGGGGCACGGATGCCGCCCGCCGGGCCGGGGCGAGGACGGCGGCCTGGCCCAGCAGCCAGAGCGCCACCGCCCCCACGGGAAGGTAACCGAGCGGAAGGCGCGGGAGTTCGTACTCGCGCATGAGCAGCAGGTTGATCGCATAGGCCAGCACCATGCCCAGGACGATGCCCATGCTGGTAAGAAGCAGGTTTTCCGTCTGGAAATAACGCAGCACATCGGCGCGGCTCGCGCCCAGGGCGCGGCGGATGCCGATCTGGCGACGGCGCTGGGCCACCCAGAAACTGGCCAGCCCGACGATGCCCAGCGCCGTGACGACGAGCAAGGCCACGCATACACCGACGAGCAGCACGGTCGTCGCGCGGTCCGTGGCGAAGTAACGGTCGCGTACCTCTGTGTAAAGTCGCTTCTCGACGATGACACGGCGCGGGTCCACCGCTTTCAGTGCCGCCGCCGCGGCTTGCAGCACCCTGCCCGCTTCGCCAGGACGGGTGCGGACCGTGAAGCCGCCGCCGTAGGTGGTGACCATGCGCCAGGGCAGCAACAGGGTTTCGTATACACCCGCCCGGTTCTGGTCGCCGGCCCGGGCCAGCCGTTCGACGATGCCCACGATGTGGAATTCCTCGTCGCCGATGAAGATGCTCCGGCCGATAGCCGATTGGCCGGGGAACAGGCGCTGGGCGAGCGCCTGTGTCAACACGACCACCGGGCTTCCCCGCACCTGCTTCCCGGCGTGATCGTCCACCCAGGTGTACTCGTCGGGACGGATGAAGCGTCCGGCGACGAGGCGAAGGCCCAGCGTTTCGGCCGCCGCTTCACCGTAATACGCGCCGGCTTCCGCGGACGGCATCGACTGGTCGCGCGTGAGTCTCACCGGGGTGTTCCACGAGGAGGGGCCGAACGGCAGGGAGTTGGTCACGGTCGCCGCTTCCACGCCCGGGACGGCACGTAGCGCCGCGAGGTCCGCCTCGATCCGGGCGTGCGTGTCGGTGCGCGGGCCGATGTCGGAGACCATCAGGCGAACGATGCGGTCATCGTCGATCCCGCTGGATGTTTGCATCCAGCGTAGCCGGTCACCGATCAGGAAAGTCGCGTTGCAGAGGATCGCGCACGTCAATGCGATCTGCAGGACGATCAGCGTCGCCGTGAGCTTATGCCGGCCGAGCGTCGAAAGGATGGGTCCGATATCCATGCGCATCATTGGCTCTTCAATTGCAGCGCCGGGGGAATCCGGCATGCGCGCCACGCCGGCAGCAGGCCCGCGGCGAGCGCGGCGAGCAGCGAGACGAGGAAGGTCGCGGCCAGCATGGTCAGGTCGAGGTGGGCCAGTTCCGCCGAGGGACCCGGTTGCATGCGCACGATCGCGAGCCCGAGCAAGGCCACCGCCAGGCCTCCGAAACCACCGGCCAACCCCACGATGCCAGCCTCGGTCAGCAGTTGCGCGAACACGCTGCGCCGCGACGCACCCAACGCACGGCGCACGCTCACCTCGCCCGCCCGGCGCATGAACTTCGCCAGCATCAGGCCCACGGTGTTGACCAGGCAAACGACGAAGAAGCCGAGCGAGAGCCACACCTGCAGACGGACGTCATCGGGAACGACTCCTTTCTCGTCGAGGAGGTGCATGACGTCGGTGAGTTCGGCACGCGCGGGACGATCGTATCGGCCCGACGCGACCTGCTCACGCGCATAGCCATCCAGGAAAGTGCGATAGGAAGCGATGGCGGCGGCATCGTCCAGTTCCACCCACAGCTGCAACCACACGCAGCTCGCCGACTCCATGTGCTCTTCGTCGCCGGACCCCATGCCCCAGCATTCGACGCCGCCGTTACGGGTCATCCGCATCGCCCGCGAGGTGGTCAAGGGCACGAACACCTGTTCCGCCGCACCATAGGAGGTGGTGTTCAGGTCATAGAAGTGCGGTACGGGCCTCCATGGTTTCAGGACACCGACGATGCGAAGGTCCGCGCCATTCGCATGGATCATCCTGCCGACGCTGTTTTCACCGTGGAAGAGCCGGTCGTTCAGTTCGGCGCCGATCACCGCGATATGCGCGCGTTGTTCGTCCTCGGCAGCGCTCCACGCTTGTCCGTAGCGGAACGGCGTATCGAACATGCCGAAGAAGTCCGCGCTGGTGTAGCGGGCCGAGACAAAAAAAGGATCGATCGACGGATCGTCCGGCTGGATCGGCACGGCGCCACCGGTCATCAATACCTGCCGGTGCGCGCGCCGGGCATGCAGCAGGTTCATGCCATCCGTCCAGGTCACCTGGGCAGGCAAGTCCGTCGAGAGGTCGAAGCCCCTCAGGCCGCGCGGATCGAGCCGAGGCATGAAGATCGATCCGCTGCGTCCCGGCAGCGGATCCCCCGACAGCACGTGCAGTACCGTCAGGGTCGTCATGCTCGCCCCGATCCCCAGGGCGATGGCGATAATCATGAGCGCCGTGAGCGCCCTGCTCCGCCGGAGACTGCGCAAGGCGAGCTCCAGGTAATAACCGAACATCGGATTTCCCAGTATCAGACGCTGCGCGTGGCTTCCACCGGCGACACCTTCGACGCACGCAGCGCCGGCGCGAACACCGCGACCTGGCCGAGACCAAGCAGCACGATGACACCGACCAACACGTAGGTGAAGGACAACCGTTTCATTTCGAAGTGCGTGAACATCCACTGGCTGAGGCCCACCGCCAGGACGACGCCCAACACGACTCCCGCCAGCGCGATCAGGAAATTCTCCGTCATGAAGTAACTGAGGATATCGCTGCGCCTTGCGCCCAGCGCACGGCGCACGCCGATCTGCTTGCGCCGCTGGCCGACCCAGAAGCTGGACAGGCCGACGATGCCGGCGGCGGTGATCGCCAGCAATACGCCGCAGACCACGCTCATGAGGATGGCCATGCCACGATCGGCCTCGTAGGCGCGGCTGCGGATCTTGTCGTACGTGCGCACGCCTGATTTCTCGGGCAGGACACGCATGCGGTTGATCCCGTACAAGGTCTTGGAAATGGCCTTGAAGACGGCATCCTGCTCACCCGGACGGGTACGCACCAGGAAATGCTGGTACCCGCTGTTGAAGATCACCGGCATGATCGTCACGTTGTCCATATGATCGTAGTCGGTCCACGGCACGGTCAGCTTCTCGACGATGCCGATGATCGTGGACGGCTTGCCCTTCGACAGATAGATCGTCTTGCCCAGCCCGTCACCTTTCGGGAAGAGCTTGTCGACGATGGCCTTGGTCACGATGACCTGCGGCGGCGCAGGCGTCTGCTGCGGCTGCACGGTGACGATCTCGCCAGGATTGAAGTTGCGTCCGGCGATCAGGCGCACGCCCAACGTCTTCAGCGTCTGCTCGTCGCTGAAATACAGGGCGGTGGGCAAACCGTCCTTCGTGCCGTCCGGCTTGGTCTGGATACCCGTCGACCAACCACCCTGGCGGAGGGGATAGGCGTTGGTCGCATAGGCCGACTCGACGCCCGGGATCGAACGCAGCGCCTGCACGTCGGTCTTTATCAGCGGCACGAAGTTCGGAGGCGAGCCGACGTAGCGGTTCTGCACCGCGATCAGGTTCGATTCGTCCAGGCCCGTGATTCGATTCACCCGGTCGACGCGCTCGTGGACGATGAACAGCGCGTTGCACACGATGGCGAGGGTCAGGGCGATCTGCAAGGCGATGAGGATCGTGCCTGCCTTGTGCCGGCGCAGCGCGGCGAGAATGGGCTTGATCTGCATGATCATGTCCTCAGTTGGATTTCAGCTGCCAGGCAGGCTGCACCTGTGCGGCGCGCCACGTGGGATAGAAGGCGGCGACGACGGAGGCCACGATCGCGACGACGAGCGTCAGCAGGATCAGGACCGGGTCCAGTGTCGCCAGGCGCGCGATCGGTTCGGGGAAGACCAGGCCGACACCAAGCACCCCCAGACCCGTCAACAACAGCCCGAGGATGCCGCCGGCGACGCCGATCGTGCCAGCCTCGATGAGGAACTGCGCATAGATGTCCTTGCGCGACGCACCGAGCGCACGGCGTACGCCGATCTCGGGAGCGCGACGCATGAACTTCGCCAGCAACAGGCCCACCGTGTTGACCAGGCAGATGACCAGGAAGCCGAGTGACACGACAAGGGACACCTGCGATTCCGGTGGCACCACGCGCTGCACATCGAGCCAGTCCATGACATCGCGGACCCTCACGTTCGGTGCCCAGCGAAAACGGCCCGCGCGCTGCTGCTCGGCGGCGTACCCCGTCACATAGCTGCGATAGGCGTCGACATCGGCCTTCGTCGGCAGCTCGCTCCACAGCGACAGCCAGACGCATTCCGACTGCAGGTAGTTGGCCCAGCCCTCCGCCGGTTCGGCCACGCAGTTGTTATTGCCGTTCGTGGCCATCTGCAAGTCGACCGCGCGATTGAACGGGATGTAGACCGATGCGCCTTCGTCGAAACCACCCGTGTTGGGCACGTCGAAGAACAGCGGCTGCGGCGCCCAATCCTGGATGACGCCGGTGATCCTGAACAGGCGGCCGTCGAGGTTGATCTGCCTGCCGACACTCTGGGCGCCGTTGAAGATCTTGTCGTTCGCGGACTTCGTGATGACGGCGACGCTGGCATGCTTCTCGTCGTCCTCCGGCGTCCAACCGCCACCCTGGATGAAGGGTACGTCGAACATCGGAAAGAAGTCCGAACCCGCGGCATAAGCACTTTGGCGGGTAGGCAAGCGCGCTGGATCGTCGGGAATGATCGAGACGCTCACGGGATAGATGATCGTCTGGCGTTTCGCCTTGTGCGCACGGAGCAAGGCCGTCGCGTCCTTATAGTTCAGTGACGCGGGCGGTTCGCCCTTCTCGGTGTTCTCCGGGCCGAACGCGTCCACCTGCGTATTGAAGAGCACGCTGGATTTCTGCGGGATCGGGTCGCGCGCCGTGGCGCGGAACACCGAATACGTGGTCATGGACGCGGCGACGCCGAAGCCGATCGCCATCACCATCAGGGCGGTGAGCACCGGGTTGCGGCGCAGGCTGCGCAGGCCGAGTTGCAGGTAGTAGCTGAACATGGGACTCCCCCCGGAACGGCGGACGCTGGATCAGGAATTGGCGACGTGGGCATGGGCGTGGAAGCGCGGTTCTTCCGCGAGGTCCACCACCTGGCCGTCGATCACGTGCACGTTGCGCTGCGCACGGGCGGCGAGTTCCGGATCGTGCGTGACCATCACGATGGTGGCGCCCTCGCGATGGATCTCCTCCAGCAGTTCCATCACGCCGCGAGCCATCTGCGTATCCAGGTTGCCGGTCGGTTCGTCCGCCAGGAGCAGGCGCGGCGAACCGGCAAGGGCGCGTGCGATGGCCACGCGCTGCTGCTGGCCGCCCGACAGTTCCGCCGGATAATGCTTGGCGCGGGAGGCCAGGCCCACGCGTTCCAGCGCGTCCATGATCCGTTGCTTGCGCTCGGCCGACTTCATGCCGCGATAGCGCAAGGGCACTTCCACGTTGTCGAACACGTTCAGGTCGGGGATCAGGTTGAATGCCTGGAAGATGAAACCGATCTTCTCGTTGCGGATGCGCGAACGGGCATTGTCGTCGAGCTGGCTCACTTCGACGCCGTCGAGGTGGTACTGGCCGCCGGTGAAGGTTTCCAGCAAGCCCGCGATGGTGAGGAAGGTGGTCTTGCCCGAGCCGGAGGGGCCCGTCACGGCGACGAACTCGCCTTCCTTCACGTCGATGTTGAAGTCGCGCAAGGCGTAGGTCTCGACGACTTCCGTGCGGTAGACCTTGGCGAGATGGGTCATCTTGAGCATGGGTTTTCCCTCTGTTAGCGGCTGATGGCGACGTGCTTGGCGTCGCCGAAGGTGTCGGCGCCGGAGATGACGATCTTGTCGCCCTCCTTCAGGCCGTCGAGTATCTCGACCTTGTCGATGCTGCTCGCACCGACACGGATGTCACGGCGATCGGCCATGCCGTCGTTGACCACGAAGGCATAGCGTCCCGCGCTTTCGTCGACGAAGGAACCGCGCTGCACGGTGAGTACGTTGTCACGCCTGTCGAGCAGGATGCGCACCGAAAGACGCTGGCTCTGGCGCAGCTGTTGCGGGGTCTCGCCATCGAAGCGCAGTCGGGCGGCGACTTCGCCGTTGACCACTTCCGGCGACACGGCGCTGACCTTGCCGTTCCACGTCTTGCCGTTGCCGGAGATCTCCCCCGGCATGCCGATGGCGAGGTCGCGTGCAAAGCTCTCGGGCACCTTCATTTCCACTTCCAGCGCGGAAAGGTCGATGACGCTGAGCAGCTGGGCGTCCTTGGCCACGGTCGCGCGCTCGGCGATGAACAACTGGCCCACCTGGCCGTCGACCGGCGACTTCACGTTGAGGTCTTCCACCTGGCGTTCCAGGTCCTTGACCAGCAGCACCTGGCGATCGTGGGCGAGCTTCTTCGCCTGCACGTCGAAGGTGAGGCTGTCGTTGTCCATCGCGAGGTCGGACTGGGCGTGCTTCGCGGTCACGGCCGCCTTGTCCAGGGTGGACTTCGCCTTGTCGACATCGGCGACCGGCACGGCGCCCTTGTCGAAGGCCGTCTGGTAGCGCTTGAGGTCGCGCTCGGCGGCGGTCTGGTCGATGGTGGCGTTGTCGAAGGCCTTCTGCAATTCGGAGCGTTTCTTCTTCGCGTCGATCTGGGCGCGAAGGAACTCGACTTCCATGGCATCCGCCGCGGACTTCTCCTGGGCGAGCTTGCTGGTCAGTTCGGGGCTGGTGATCACGGCCAGCAACTGATCCTTCTTCACCACGTCGCCCGCGTGCACCTTCAGCACCACGGCACCGGCCGAAGCGGCGTACATCGTGGGGCTCACCGCCGCGACCACCTTGCCTTCCGCCGCGATGTCGCGGACGAAGGGGCCACGGGTCACGGTACCGAAGGACAGGCGCGAGGCGCTGACCGAGGAGTCCGCCGAGAACATCGTGGCCATCCGGGGCACCGCCAGCACGATGGCGACGATCGCCGCCAGGCCGGCCGCGGCATAGACGAGCTTGCGGCGATGGTTCGGACGGACTTCGACGAGACGGTCCTGGGCGGAGGTATCGCGGATCATGGTGGCTTCCCTGGCTGCTTGCGGGGATATCGAGCAAGCAGCGTGCCAAGCCATAATCCGTCAATCGATCAGCGACTTAGAACGCCTCGTGATCGAAAGACATGTGTCCGCGGACAGAATGTCCGGACACCCGGGCCGCGGACAGGCCCAGACGGGGGACACGCCACTCAGACGGCGATGCCCACCGATTCGGATACCGCGATGTCGCGTGCGACACCCCTGCCCAGGGAGGAAATGGGTGCATCGCAGGCGCCAAGCACGGTGAAGCCGGCCAGCCGGCGGCGGGTGAAACACAGGATGCGGGCACGCGAGGCGCGCAACCATTCACGGTCCGGTGCACGATGCACGGGCTCGTCGATGGGCAATGCATCCGCGAACAAGCCGTCCCACGCGAGATAGTCGGTGTCGGGAAGCAGGTAGATGCGCGCCAGGACGTGGCCCCTCCCGCTTACGCAGTCCATCCATTCGCGTGGACCTTCCGCGGTAACGGCGCAGGTAAGGCCCACGTGATGCGTGGCCAGCAAGGGAGCCAGGTCGGCGGACTCCACGAGACAGCCGCGAGGTTCTGCCTGGCCGCTACAGGAGGCGTCGCGCGGGGCGAGGAAGAGCACGCCGCCGAGCTGGCCCAGCCCCTCGAACAGCGTTCGTGGCGCGAGCGTGAGCCAGCGCGTGGTGGCGGTGGAACGGGCGCGCGATTGCACGCCGAAGGATGCGAGCCAGCCGAACATGGCGTCTCCCGATGACGAAGCGGTCGAGGGATGCCTGGCTGGGCGGTCCGGGGAGAATCCGCGTGGCTTGGCGTCGGGGAGAAGGTGCGTTTACTTGGTGAGGATGAGTTTGTCGTTGCGGGTCAGGCGCAGGTGGTATTCGCTGCCCTGGTGCTCGATGACGAGCTCACGCGAACCGTCGAGCAGGTTCGTGCTCTCGATGCGGCGGGTAGCCGTCGGCGCGGCACGAAGCGGGACGACCTTTTCGCGGCCGCCGTTGTCGGAAAGGGGGAGCGTTCGAAGCAGCATGATCGGGACTCCGCGGTTGAGGGTGCGGAGTTGATGATAATGATTCTCACTTACGCGTCAAGCCCCACGGCGGCTTTGTGGGAGCCGCTTGAGGTGGGAGCCGACCCTGTCGGCGAGGGGAGCTTGTCGTGACTTGGCGCGCTGAGGCGGCGATTATCTTTCGTGCATAACCGGTAAGCCCTTGGATCCCGTCTTTATCGGTCAACCGAAAGGCCAGCTTTAGATAGACGCCCTCTTCCTGCCAAGAACGCGACGCGTCCAACCAGGTGTTTACCATCCTTCCCATCGACAGGGGCATCCTTGACCAGACCGACCCAGCGTCGGATAGCACGACAACATAAGCTGCCGCTTCCAGCCAGCCCATGTCAGTGAGGCAATCGTACAGAGCATCCAGGTTCTCACCGAAGTAGTCGGGAAACTCAAGAGCCTTGGCCACAACGCGGTATACGCTACGGATGTCTGTGCAACCCGATAGAGACTCCTCGCGGACGATGATCGGCGATATCTCACTCTCCACAACGAAGGGTGAGGATGAGAAATGCACGTCCGCACCATCGCTCAAGCTGATGTTGTAGGTCACGTCATGCCACTAATTCATTCTGAAGAAGAGCTTGAATGGCGCGGACTGCGTTCGCCGAAAAAAGGACGCCGCGTGGAGCCAAGCATTAGTCAATCGCCCCATCTCAAGCGGGAACATTTTCCACGCCGATAGTGATTCATTGAGGACAAGTACGTACGAATGCGCGGGCAGCCAACTCATGTCCGACATAAAGTCGTATAGGGCATCAAGATTGGGGCCACGCGCATCCAAGTCTTCATTGAAGAACTCCGGAAAGCTCATAGCCAGTGAAATTGCTCGATAGACGTCATCGACGCATTTCACATCACGCAAAGTGGATTCGAGGACAATGCCACCGACCTCGGCGTCGACGAGTTGCGCCGCTCTTTCTGAAAAATGAGCGTCTGCTCCGTCCAGCGCAACGTGGAGTCTATAGTTCATGCCTCATCACTATCTTTGCTGAGCATCTTGGTGCGCAGGTCAATCAAAGTGACGGCAACGCGACGAGTGCGCGCTTCGTCTGCAGTCAAGCCCATGTAGGTGACCTCCGCCCACAGTAGGAAGTCGACGAGGTCGTCTAACTGACCGCCAGATATCAACAGATTGTAAATATCCGGCACATATCCGTCGTACTCGTCTTTCGCCTCATCAAAGCCTTGAACTCCAATCGGATCCCACTCCCTAAGAAGGATCTCTCGGATCGCTAACATTAGTGCACCCGTAAAGTGGCTCGGTCCAGTCGTCATGGCGTTCCTCTGATGACGGTTATTATGCGTCCGCTGTCCGAATTCACAACTACGCGCAAATTATTCACTGCATCGTAAAAACCCTTTGTTCCAGGCCTTGTTGTGTATTCGGCTCCTGTACGCAACACGTGGTCAACGACAGATGGAGGCACCCCTCTGTTTTGCATCTGATCGAGCGCATGACCGGAAAATTCTCTTCCGTTGATGCGTGCCGGACTGTTGCGTCGCGCCTGATATGCGGCGTTCTTGAGTTCATAGCCTGCGCGCCCCAGGAAACCAGTGCCTTCACGAGCCACCATAGAGCTACTCTTGACGGCTCTGACAACCCCCTTGCACCCTGCTGTATAGAGCGCCTTGGCTGGGATTATGTCAGTAACCGCCATGCCCGCATTGAACGCCGACGACAGGTACCGTCCCTCGGACCAGTCATTGACCGCCTGCCGGCCTGAGCCCCAAACCGGAATCAGGCTTTCGAAATTACCCGGGGCATCCGTGGCAGCGTAGCCGGTGGGGTCGAACAGGAGTAACGGATTGCCGTTAGCGTAGGCATAGGTGCTGATGCCGCCTTGCAGGCCCGACGGGTCGCTCTGCACGTAACGGCCCGTCTTCGGATCGTAGTCGCGCTGGTAGTTGTAATGGAGGCCGGTAGCCGCGTCATAGCGCTGGCCGGGAAAGCGCATGTCGAAGATGAAGGCCTTACCGTCCTTGTCCGGATCTTCGTTGGGCTTGTCGGCTCCGAACGGCTCGCCGAGGATCGACCACGTCCAGATGACCGTATTCGTGTCGCGATTGACCAGGACACGCGGCGTGCCGAGATGATCGGGCTGGATATCGTAAAGCTGGCCACCTTCGACCAGCGCGACCGGCCAGTCTTCAAGCCAGATGATCTGCCTCAGCGGCTTGCCGTCGGCTGCGTAGTCACCGAGCCAATGGCCGGCTTCATCGTAGAGCATGATGGTGCGCTCGCCGGCAACGAAGCGCTCTACGCGCTCACCCAGCGCGTTGTGACGGTAGTTCATCTCCACGATGCCGCGGACCTTGGCTTGCGACAGGCGACCTTCGGCGTCGTAAACGAGTTCACGATTGCCCAGCGAGAGCGTGTTGCCATCGGCGTCGTAGGTTCTCGCTTGCCCTCCTATCTGTATCAGGTGGTGGGTTCTGTCCTTATAGGTATAGTCATTTGATACGGCACGGGTTCTATTGCCGACGTTGTCATAGTAATAAGACAGAGAATCGACGCCCGATGCAAACGTTACTCGCCCCGCCGCATCGTAGTAGTACTTGTTCTGCCCAGCGGGTGTCGCCAACGTATCGACCCAGCCATGGTCTTCGTAGGTGAAATCGATGGCTATTCCTTGGACGTCCCCATCCTTGACCTGGGTGGTCCGTCCGTCGAGGTCGTACGTACGAGTTACGCTGCGCTTACCCGCCTGCCAACCGACGAGCCGTCCGTCGGATGTCCAGCGTACATCCTCAACGCTGTCGCGAGTTCGGCCCGGGATATCGAGGTCGATGCCTATTGCCTGCCCGGCGGCGTCGCGCCGATAGCTGGCAACCGTGCCATCGGGATACGTAACCGAACTCGCTCGCCCAGCCGGAGTGTGGCCGTAGCGCAACCGGAGCGATGTGCTCCCGGTCTGCTGGATCTTCTGGGTAACGCGGCCGAGAAAGTCGTGGCAGTAATCCGTGCTGCCGCTAGCGTCAACAATATGCGACAACTTCCCCTTTGCGACCCGCTCTTCCGCCGGACACGAAGGTGGCGCCACGTCGTACGCGTAGCTGTGTGTACTGCCATCGCCAAAGCGGATTGTCGTGGGACGTCCGAGGGCATCGTGCGTGGTTTCTCGCGTACGTTTTTCCGCCGTCGTCAACTCGGTCGTTTGGCCGGAAGCATTGTGGGCGAAGGTCGACTCGGCGGTGTCCGGACTACCCTGCCAAAGGCAATCTCCCAGCCCATTCTGCAGGTAACCGGTGGTAAGGCCCTTCGGATCAGTGACACTGCGCACGCCATCAATGCTGTCGTATGTCGTTCGAGTGATCGCTTTGCCAAATTGGAGGTCCGTAAGGATATGACGGCCGAGAAGGTCGTACTGTCGAACTTCGTTGTTGAGGACGAACTCCGCACGCGTCAATCGACCATCGTCATCATAGGTGTATCGCGTTCCCTTGCCGCGGGAGTCTTCCTCGAGCCACACCTGCCCTTGGTTGTTGAAGTAACGCTTTACCGTTCGTTCTATCGTCCCGGACGGATTCTTAAAATTTTCGACCTTCGGCAAACCCTGATTGTCGAGCGTCATCTCATGCCTGTTTCCCACCGCATCGACCGTGGCAATCAAGCGATGCGCGGCGTCGTATTCATAGGTGATCTTGACGTCGTCGGCATCGGTCTGCTCCTTCACTTGCCCATTCGCGTCATAGACAAGTCGCGTGGCGGCGTCCGCAGGCGAAGGTCTACCGTCCGCTCTGGCCCTCACGGTAACCGACGTTGGACGGCCGATACCATCGTAGGCACGATCGGTGTGGATACCGTTGGCATCCGTCTGCGCCAGTACACGGCCTGCCCCGTCGTAGGCCAGCGTGGTGGTGGCATGACCCAAGGCGTTGGTCACCGTGCGCAGGTCGCCCTTGCGCCAGGCACAGACACCCGGCGTGCTCGCGCAGGTGTCCGCATCGTGCGTGAAGTAGTCGAAGTGCGTGGTGTCGTCCACATCGTCTCGCGGCCCATCGGCGAACGTGAGGCGGCCAGCCGTGTCGTAGCCGTACCGACTGATCCGCACGCCGGGCCACGCAGGTGAGTCGGGATCGTTCGCGTCTGCCGTACCTCCTTCGTGCTCCTCGAGCAGGTTCCCCTTGGCGTCGTAGCTGTAGGTACTCCAGCGGCTCGGCTGATCGATTCGGACGGGCAAGCGCAAGGTCGGATGCCATTGCGTGATGGTTGTCCGCTCCAGCGGGGTGTCCTTGGCCTCGACCCGGCGGACCTCGAGCTGACGGACCGGGTCGTATTCGTACGACGTCGTCGTACCTGCGCCATTGATTCGTTCAGTGACCTGACCGGTCTCGTTGCGGATGAACTGGGTCTTGCCGCTGCCGATGTCATTACGATTCGTGATACGGATCGCACCTTGACTTGTCGCGTATCGAAGGGTCGTCGAGCGACCGGCCTTGCTGGATATCGTGGCACTGTCAGCTGAGGCCGGCACTGGAGTGACCTGAGTCCATTCAAGACCTTCGCCATGATCGGACCGAACCTCGCCGCGGTGATAGGTAAACGTGGCGAAACGCCTTCCGTCACCCCCGTCGATGCCTGTCAAGCGGTGGTCGAAACGGTCGGTCTTGTCGCTTTCATCGTAGTGATAGCGTGTCACATGCCCGTCGGGAAAGGTCGCGCTGATCAGATCGGCCTCTCTGCCTTTAGCGATTCCCTCTCCATACGCATAAATCACGACGGCGCCGTCAGGCAGGGTCACTCGCCGGATGCGTTCGTCATCGTCATAGTCGAAGACGAGTGTTCTCCCGTTCGCGTCGGTCACGACGGAAAGCAGGCCGTTCGCATAGTCGAGCCGGGTGGTGTTGCCATTGAGATCCGTACGCGTATCCATCCGGCCGTCGGCGTTGTAGTGTTCAACGCTGCCATCAGCCGCCGTATAAATCGCGTCGCTGTCTCGCACGACCAAGGTTCCGGCCTCGTCCGCGTCGGCTGCATATCCATCTCCCGTTTTGAGGAAGCGGATTTCCTTGCCGTCCTCGTGGACCATATGCAGAGCGGTCGTGTAAGCACCATTGTGATAGACACGCCGATGAAGAATCTGCCGGTCAAAACTGTGACGCCAATACGCGCCTAGATGCGCCAGCTCGGGCCGTCGGTCAAGTGAGAGAGGATAATGCGGCGAGTCTTTCGATACGCCACTGTTGTAGTACCGACGAAAGGTCAGTGCCGGCGCGCCGGCACTCTCGAAGTCGGTCACGATCTCGATCTTGCTTCGGGTCAGCGCGTTGATCGGATTGCCGGCCATCGGGCTGTCGTCCAATGGGCAGGTATTGGAGGTATTGCTTTCCGACTCCGGCAGGCCAAGTTGTTTTTCCGTGATCGGCATCGTCGGCGAGCGGCAGGTGGCCGGTGTTTCGCCCGACCGCCGAGCGCGATTTTCCAAGAATTCCGTTGGCCCCGTATTGAGCATCGCGCCTGAAGGACATGACTGCACAATCGCTATGTCGAACTTCGGCCGCACCGTTTCGGTCGGCTGGCCTTCACGAACGATGAGGACCGGGGCATCCAATACGCGGTAACTCGTAACGAGGTTCTCGCCAAAGATCTCCCGGCGGGTGATCTTGCCAGGGCCGCACGTAGGCCGTGGGTCACCCGGTTGCACGGTCAAGGCTTCGCAGTACAGGCGTATCGCCACGTCCAGCACGTGCAGTAGCTCGTCTTCCGTGACGTACTGATAGGGCTCGCCTGACGGGTCCACATATCGTGCCGGGACGGAGAACCCATCGTCGAAACCCGGAAAATCGGGCTCGACTGCAAGGGCGTTCGCCGTTGTCCATGGCGAGAGGATCGCCAGGACGAGGAGGAGACAAATTAGGTGGGAAAACTGCGCGCGCAATGTGATGCGCGCGACCGAAAGGGCCGCGATTTGCCGTGCCATGGGGCGCTTCCTGCAACGAGATGCAGGAAGGCTAGAGGTCGAGAGCTTGTGGAAAAATCAGACTAGTCTGAAAAAGTGGCCGGATTCGGTGTGAGTGAGAACCACGTCACACTCGATTTCTCAAGAAAGCCGCCGACCAGAAGCAGCACAAGTCGCGCAGGAGCTCGACCCTGCCCTCGCAGTGGCCGAACGACTCAGGCTTCCGCCAGCATTTCCGACAGGGTTTCTTCCAGCTGCTCCAGGTCCGGAATCACGGCCGTGTCGTCGCGCACCAGCACGCGGGCGCGTACGCCGAACGGCAGCTCATGCCCGTCGTGCGTGGGCAGCAGCAGTTCCGCGTTGAGCGTGGTCAGGCGCGGGAAACCGTGCGTGAGCACCGCGATGTAAGGCATGTCCGGGCGATGGCCGACGGCCTTGAGCACGGCCACGCGCGACGCCTGGGGCGGTGCATCGTCGGCAAGGCTCGCCACATGGTCGAAATTCACCAGCGGGATGCTCCAGCCACGCCACGCGATACGGCCGAGCAGCCATGCCGGCGCATCCGCGACCGGCTCCACGCCCGCGAGGGTGATCACTTCGGCCACCGCCGCGTTGGGCAACAGCAAGCGGACGCCACCGCTGGGAATCAGGACGCAGCGGATTTCGCGCGGTAACGGCTCGCTCATGGGAATTCCTCGATCAGTTTCTGCGCCAGCGCGTGCACATCGCCGGCATAGCCCGCCACGCGTTCTTCGCGAATGCCGGCGACCATGTGGCCCGCCTCGTCCTCCGGCGGCACGGTTTCGACCCATACGCGGCCACCGGCGTCGTATACCGCTTGCGCACCGGCGACGGCATCGTTGCCGCGCCCGGCGAAGACGATCGCCAGCGCATCGGCGCCGAAGCCACCGGCGATGGTGCTGAGGATGCCGTCGATCGAAGGCCCCGCCGCGTTGGCCGCGCTGCCATCTTCGCGTACGGTGACGCTACCGTCGCGGCGGATCTGCACGTGCGAACCGCGCGGCACGACGAGGCATTCGCCATGCGCGGTGTACGGACGAGCGCCGGCGACATGCGCGCGACCCAGGCGCGAAGCGAACGCCTGGGAATCGCCGTCGTGGTGCGCCACCACGAGCAAGACCCCGGGAAGGCGCTCGGGTAGCGCGGCAAGGAAGGCCGCGATCGAAGCTTCGCTTTCCTTCGCGCCGCCCAGCGCGATCACCCGGCGCACGGCGCGCGGCGCCGCCTCGAGGAACATTTCATGGGAGAACTGTCCGTCGGTGGACGGGGCCACCGCTTCTTCCATCGACACCAGTTCGAGGGTGAAGCCCGCTTCGATCCCATGCGAGCCGTCGTCGACGACATCCTGTGCAAGGTATTCGGCGGCGCTGATGGTTTCGATGCCGAAGTCGGCCGCCGCGACGCGTGCCACCGGCTCGGCCACGATGGTGTCGTGGTCGACGAGGTCCCACTCCGGCACCGGCGGCGGCACGTACTCGGTCGCGCGCCCTTCGATCTGCAAGGGCGCGGGCGTTTCCCCGACCGTCGCCGGCGACGCCTCGTCCATGGATTCGAGGCTGAAACGGCCGGCATCGAATCCGTTCTCGGGCGCGGGGACCGGGGCCGGTGTTTCCTCGATCACTTCGAAGCCGGACAGGTCGAGCGACGCCAGTTCGGTCAGCTCCACAGGCGTGGAAGGCAGGCTATCGAGACCATCGGACTCGTCGAGCGAGGCACCGTCGGTATCGGCGAGCAGCGCTTCGAGTTCCGCCGCGAGGTCGGCCGGATCGGCATCCATGTCTTCCGCGTCGGCATCGGACAAAGGCGTGGAGAAAGTCAGTTCGTCGGTGAATTCATCGGCGATGCCGGCCGCGTAGGGCGGGATGGCCGTAGCCACATCGGGCTCGGCCATCCGCGTTTCCGCATAGCCATGACTGCCGGTGATCGCCAGGTCGTCCACGAGCGGCTCGTCGAGCACGACCTCGACGGGCGCGGCGACGCCGGCCATGGCGGTTACGCGTGGCTCGATCTCGCGCGCATCTTCGGGGCGCGGCGGGTCCTGGGCCATTTCGCCGACGAGCTTGGCGGCGAGATGGCGTGCCCAGCGGGCGCGGTCCCAGCCTTCCAGCTTGCGGCTGACATCCGCGTCGTTGAAGACGAGGCGCGGATACCCGCCTTCCACCGTGTCGTAGAGACGATCCAGGTCGGCATCGCTGGGGTCGTCCAGATCGACGACCACGACGTTCGCCGATGATCCGACCAGTTCGGCGGGCGCGAACGAACCGAGGTCCGATTCGTAGACGATCCGTGCACCCTGCTCGACGAGCGCGTCGCGCAGGTGGGCGGATAGGCTCCCATCGTCGAACAACAACGCGACCCGCGACTCGCGATCAACCATGATGGGCTCCGAGCACGTCGTTGATCTGCACGATGAGGTCGTTCTCCTGGTATGGCTTGCCGATATAGCGATCCACGCCGATATCGAAGGCACGCTGGCGGTGCTTGTCGCCGGTACGCGACGTGATCATGATGATCGGCACCCCCGCGAGACGTTCGTCCGCCTTCATCTGCGTCGCCAGTTCATAACCGTCCATGCGCGGCATCTCGATGTCGAGCAGCATGAGGTCGGGCACGCGCTCGTTCAGTTTTTCGAGCGCGTCCACGCCATCCTTCGCCGTCATCACCTCGAACTCGTGGCGCTCGAGCACACGGCCGGTCACCTTGCGCATGGTGATCGAATCGTCGACCACCATCACCAGCGGCTTCACGCGTACTTCGTCCTGCGCGCGCGGTGCGTGCGGCACCAGGGCCTCGGCTTCGAACGCGCGGCGCGCCACGCCGTGGCGAACCAGCGGCGCGAGGTCGAGAATCATCAGCACCGAACCGTCGCCCATGATCGTCGCGCCGAGGATGCCCGGCACCGAACTCACCTGCGGGCCGACCGGCTTGACCACGATTTCGCGCGAACCGAGCACGGCATCGACACGGATCGCGGCGCGCAGGTCGCCCGACCGCGCGAGCAGGAGCGGAATGTCGCCTTCGTCCGGTGTCGAGACGACGTGCAGGCCGAGCAACTGCGGCAGGTCGTGGATGCCGTAGTCCTCACCCACGTATTCGAAGCTGGGCTGGTCGTCGGCCATGCGGTGGGCCAGTTCGTTCGGCGCCACGCGTGCCACGCCATGCACCGACGTCATCGGGATGGCGAAGTTGGTTTCGCCGATACGCACGATCAGGGCCTGGGTCACCGCGAGGGTGAACGGCAGGCGCATGACGAAGGTGGTGCCCATGCCCTTCTGCGACTCGATGCCGAGGGTACCGCCGAGCTGCTTGATCTCGTTGGCGACCACGTCCATGCCCACGCCGCGGCCGGCCACCTGGGTGACCTTCTCGGCCGTGGAGAAACCGGGAACCTGGGTGAGCTGGAAGATCTGGTCGTCGGATACACGGGCGTCCGGGCGCAGCAGGCCACGCTCGATCGCCTTGGCCCTGATCGCGTCGCGATCCATGCCGGCACCGTCGTCGGAAAGCCGCACCACCACTTCGGTGGCTTCGCGGGCCACCTGGATGCGTACCGTGCCTTCGGGGTTCTTGCCCGCGGCCTCGCGTGCCTCCGGCAGTTCGATGCCGTGCGCGACGGCATTGCGCAACATGTGCTCGAACGGCGCCTTGATGCGGTCGAGCATGTTGCGGTCCATTTCGCCGTTGGCACCCTCCACCACAAGCTGCGCGCGCTTGCCCACGTCCGAGGCGGCCTGGCGCAGCGTACGGCGCAGGTTCGGCACCATCGCGTCGAACGGCAACATGCGCGTCTGCATGAGGCCTTCCTGCAATTCCGCGTTCACCCGCTGCTGCTGGAGCAGGAGGTTCTCGGACTGGCGGGTCAACTCGTCGAGGATCGTCTGCAACGACACGAGGTCGGATACCGACTCGGCCAGTGCGCGCGAGTACTGCTGCAACTGCGAGAAGCGGTCGAGCTCGAGCGGATCGAAGGCCGCCACGCCCGTGTCGCGATGCTCCTGGTGATAACGCGCGATGATCTGCGCCTCGGTCTCGATCTCGAGCATGCGCAGCTGGCTTCGCAGTCGGCTGACCGTCTGCTCGTGCTCGGTGAGCGCCGAACGGAAGCTCGCCGTCTGCTGTTCCAGGCGCGAACGGTAGATCGAGACCTCGCCCGCGTGGTTGACCAGCGTGTCGAGCATGTCGGCTCGGACGCGGATCTGCTCCTGCGAGGCACGCTGGAGTTCCTCTTCCTCGAATTCGGGCAGGAGTTCGGGCAGATCGCGTTCGATCGCGTGCGTCGGCTCCGGCTCGTGGATCGGTTCGGGGAGTACCGGCGCGTATTCGACGATCGCGGCTTCGCGTTCCTCGCGGTACGTCTCGGCCGTGACGGTGTCGGGTGCGATCGGTGCGCCGGCAAGCCGTGCGAACGGTTCGATATCCGCGTCGGTCAAGGCGATCGGCTTGCCCAGGGCGATGCTCTGGATCATGCCATGCAGGCGGTCGAAGCCGGCCTCGGTCGCCTCGATGGCGGGACGGTCGCTCTCGCGCTGGCCACCGGCCACCGCGTCGAGCAGCGCTTCCATCGCGTGGGACAGGTCGCCGACCGCGGCCATGCCGGCCATGCGCGCACTGCCCTTCAAGGTATGCAGGTCACGTTGCAGCGCGGTCACGTGCTCGGCCTGTTCCGGCTCGGCACGCCACGACGCCAGCGCGGCATCGGCATGATCCAGGATCTCGCGCCCTTCCTCGATGAAAACCTCGAGCAAGTCGGGATCGATATCGGCATAAGGCGACAGCTCCGGCACCAGCGCCGCCACCGGCTCGTCGGCCGGCGTATGCACCGGCTCGGCCAGCGCCTCGTGCGACTGGTCCTCGATGACCACCGGCTCGAACACGCCCTCGGGCCCGGCGGTCTCGCTGGGCAACTCGACTTCGGCGGCAGGCTCGATGGGGAGCTCGGCTTCGGCAGGCGCGGTGGGAGCCGACCCTGTCGGCGATTCCTGCGGAGCGAGCAGTTCGTCCGCAACGAACCCCTCCTCCTCCGACACCGTCTCGTCGATCTCTTCCTCGACGACGATCGGTTCGACCAGCCCATCGTCCGTATGCAACACGTCGCCGTCATGCGTCATCGGCTGCGGCAGCGATGGCTCGGCCGACTCCTCGCCCACCAGCGCACGCCACGCGGCGTCTTCCTCGGCGTCGAAGGCCAGAATCGGCTTGACCTCGCCTTCCGGCTTGTCGATCTCGAAGTTTTCGAAGCTCTCCAGCGAAGCCAGCAGTTCGGCGGTGAAGTCGTCGCCACCACCGACCGGTTCGACCGGCGCCAGCTCGATCCCGGGAAGCTCGCCTTCTTCTTCCGCGATCTCGTCGGCGATCAACGCCTCGTCGAGCGACGGAACGGTCGTGGCTTCCGCCTGCTCCGGCAGATAGGCTTCCGCCGTTTCCGCGGACGCCTCGACGGAGCCCGCGTCGACGGGCGATTCATCTTCGGCGAGTTCGTCATCGAGCGGCAGCGGATCGGGCTCGTACAGGATGTGCGCGACCGTCGCTTCCGGTTGCTCGTCGCGCAGGGCGACGATGCGCGCGGCCAGCGATGCCACGTCCGGCACGCGCGGATCGGGCGCGTCGAACTGTTCCATCACGTGATCGACCAGGTCGGCGGTGTCGGTCAGCGCATCGACGCCTTCCTTGCTCAACGGCAGGCCCGTGGCGCGCACGCGCTTGACCAGGCCCTCCAGCGGCGCGAGCACCTGGATCAGCACGGGGATGTCGACCATGCCGATCGCACCGTGCAGCGTATGCACGGCCCGCAGCAGGGCGTCGTCCACATGAAGCTCGCCATCGCCGGCGCGGGCCAGGTTGGCGCGAATCACGTTGAGATACTGCGCCACTTCGGTACGCAGGATGTCCAGCAGGACCGAATCCACGGGCGGCAGCGGCGGCGCGACATAGGCGTGCTCGTCGCTGAACGCGGCCTCCACCGATGCAGCGCTGTCTTCCACCGGCGCCGGCACCTGGCCATAGGCGGCGAAACCCGCCGTGGGCACCGCGGCGATGGTGTCGCGCGGCACGCGGCGCTTGACCTTGCTGCGAACGCGGTGGATGGAACTGCGTGCGACGTCCTCGACGAAGGCGACGTCGCCCATGGCCAGGCGGTCCGCGGTTTCCATGATCGCCGCGATCGGCGCGCCTGGCGTGGCATCGCCCTCGAGCGCGGCCTTGAGTTGCGGCAATGCCTCGACGGCATGACGCACGAGCGCCTGCACGCCTTCATGCGGCCCGATCGAACCGTCGAGCACGCGGTTGAGCATGTTCTCGACCTTCCAGGCGAACTCGCCCAGCAGGCGTGCGCCGACGAGACGGCCCGAACCCTTCAGCGTATGGAACGAACGGCGGATGGGCACCAGCGCATCGCTGCGTTCGGGGTCGGTCAACCAGTGGCCCAGGCCGGCGCGGAGATTGGCGATTTCCTCATCGGTTTCTTCGAGGAAGATCTCGCGAATCTCGTCGTCGATGCCATCCACGGTGATCTGGAAGCCGGCGAACTCGGCCATGCCGTGACCGCCGACGTCCTGCTCGACCTCTTCCTCGATCTCGATCCAGTCTTCCTCGCCAACGGCCGCGGCAGGCACCGGCACGGCGCCGGCATCGCGGGACGCCGTGGCGATCTCTTCGTCGGTGGGCGGCTCGTCGACGAGATCGAAGCTGTCGGCGAAGCTGGATACCGTCTCGCCTGCATCGACGCTGGTCGACGGCACGGCGATATGCTCGATGGCCGCCGCCTCGATCTCTTCGAGCGCACCCTCGCCGAGCGCCTCGTTGCCCTCGCCGTCCACCGGCACCGGCCAGTAACCGAGTTCGGCCAGGCTTTGCTGGGTCACGTCGAGGATGTGTTCCAGTCCGCCACGGTGCTCGCGCGCGGCTTCGAGGTAGTACTCGAGCGCGGCCAGCGCATCGGCCAGGCGATCCATCTGGGTACCGTTCGGCACGCGGCGGTCGCCAAGCAACTCACGATGGATGAACAAGCCGATGCCGTCGGCCAGCTCGGCCGGACGCGCCGCGCCGAGCATGCGCATCGCACCGCCGATCTCGGCCATCAATTCGGGCGCGCCAGCGAGTTGTTCGTGGTCCCACGACGATTCGACGAACCCGACGATCGCGTCCTTCACCTTGGACGTATTCGCGGTGGCTTCACGCATGAGCGTGGCCAGGATGTGCCGCGCCTCGCTGCGCGGCAGCGGTGCCGGGCCGAGGTCGCTCGACGACGAGGGATGTTCGCCCTCCGCGCCCAGGCGTTCGATATGGTCGTCCAGCGACGCTTCGACATAGAGAAGCGCGCCGGCGACGTCGAGCAACGATTCCTCGTCCGGCGCGCGCGCTCCCGTGGCGATCTCGCCGAGGATGCGGCGCTGCTCACCCACGACACGGCGCGGCACGCCCAGCGCGAGCATGCCCAGCGTGTCGCCCACGCGATCGAGTACGTCGGTCTGCAAGCCCAATTGGGCCGGGTCGCCATCGGGACGGCGCAGGAACAGGTCGAGCGCTTCCTTCACCCGCAGCAGGTCGTCCTTGATCGCCGCCGACACGGTGTCGAGCAGGGCACGGTTGTGGCCGGACATCGAGCCACGGGCGTGTTCGAGCTCGGCGGCCTGCGGCAGCAGGCCATCGAGACGGTAGGTCTGGCGCAGTTCCTCGATACGCTCGCTGCCCGGCTTGGCCTGGGCGACGTAATACAGGAGCTTGCGCGCGAGTTCGTCGGAATCGCCGTTCTGCAGCGCTTCCTCGCCGCCGTCGACGAGCTCGCGAATGGAGCGGTCGACGCGACCGATGAGCTGGCGCACGTCTTTTTCGTGGGCGCGCAACACGCCGCGCTCCAGGCCCTCCAGCACGCCGGCGGCGATCCACCACAGGCGCCGCCCGGCGATCGTGTAGCAACGCGCGGCGAGGCTGTCGAGCGTCGCGCGCATGCCCAGCAATTGGCGTTCGTTGCCCTGCCCGCGGAACCAGGCCAGCAACTGCTGCTGGAACCTCACGCGCAGGTCGCCCAGTTCGGCGCGATGGGCCTCGGCCACGCCCGGATGGGCGGCGCCGGGCGCCGTCGCCGGAAGCATGGTGTCGAGGTTGGGCGTGAACAGGGCGGACTCGTGCAGCGACTGCTCGCCCCGGCTTTCGCGCAGGTCGTTGAGCAGCGGCAACAGCACGATGGGCACGTCGCGGTGACCGCTCTGCAAACGCTCCAGGTAATCGGGCATCTGCATCATGCCGCGCATCAGCGCGGCATAGGCGTCGTCGCGGTGGACGACGCGGTTGTCGATCAGCGCGGCGACCAGCTGCTCCATTTCGCCGACGACCATCGCGGCGCCATAGAGCTCGACCATACGCAACGTGCCGTGGACCTGGTGCAGGTCCGCCGCGCAGGTGTGCATGACATAGGCGTCGCGCGAGTCCTCGACGTAGGATTCGAGGGCCTGGCGTGCCTTGGACAAGGCGTCGTCGAGCTCGGCCTTGACCCAGTGCAGCGTGGTGAAATCGGTATGGTCTTGGAGTCTCACTGCATTAGCCCGGCAGCTTGAAGTTCGCGACGGACAGGCGCAGGTCGTTCGCGAGCTGGGCCAGGTTTCCGATGGACTCGGCGGTCTGGCTGGCACCCAGCGATGTCTGCGAGGTGATCTCCTGGATGACGTTCATCGTCGCCGAGGTGTCGGTGGCCGCCGCGGACTGCTGGCGGGCCGCCGCGGAGATGTTCTGAATCAGCGCCGAGAGGTCGTTCGACACGCGCTCGATGTCACCCAGCGCCGTGCCCGCGTCCTCGGCCAGTCGTGCGCCCGCGACCACCTCGGCGGTGGTCTGTTCCATCGAGCTCACCGCTTCGTTGGTATCGGACTGAATGGTCTGGACCAGGGTCTCGATTCGCTTGGTCGCGCTCGCCGAACGTTCGGCGAGGCGCTGCACTTCGTCCGCGACCACCGCGAAGCCGCGGCCCGCCTCGCCGGCCGATGCCGCCTGGATGGCCGCGTTCAGGGCGAGGATGTTGGTCTGCTCGGCGATGTCGTTGATGAGTTCCACGATCGAGCCGATTTCCTGCGACGACTCACCCAGGCGCTTGATGCGCTTGGACGTCTCCTGGATCTGGTCGCGAATGGAGTCCATGCCCTGGATGGTCTCGCGCACCACTTCCGCGCCGCGCGAGGCGATCTGCACCGAGCGCTGGGCCACGTCGGCCGATTCGGCCGAATCCTTCGACACCGTATCCATCGAGGTGGCGATCTGGTTGATCGCGGAGGTGGCCGAGGTGATCTGCTGCGCCTGTTGCTCCGCCGCGTCGGCGAGGTGCATGGCGGTGGCCTGGGTCTCCTGCGCCGCCGCGGAGACACGCACCGCGGTCTCGTTGATGGTGGTGACGAGGTTGCGCATCTCGTCGACGGCGGAGTTCATGGCGTCCGCGATGGCGCCCGTGATGTCCTCGGTGACGGTGGCCTTGATGGTCAGGTCGCCTTCGGCGAGCGTGCCCATCTCGTCCAGCAAGCGCATGATCGCGGTCTGGTTACGCTGGTTCAGGTCGGAAGTGGTCTCGAAGCGGCGGCGCTGGTCGCGCACCAGGTTGTAGACCAGCAGCAGGGCGAACAGCACGGCGCCGATGGCGCCGAGCAGGCCCCACCACACGTTCGGGAACAGGCGGGTCAGCGGCAGCTTGGCGATCTGCTCGGCCGATTCGTTGGCGCGGAGCAGCACCGTCTGGGAATCGAGGGAAGCCTGGTTGCCGGCGCGCTTCACGTCCTGCAGGTTCGGCGAGGCGGTGACCAGCTGGCCGACTGGATCGACCAGTTCCGTCCAGGAGGTCTGCATGCCTTCGAGGATCTTGCGCGCGTTGGCGTCGCTGATGGCACGCACGCCGCCGTCCGGATTGCCGTCGATGAGGCCCTTCAACACCGCGCCGTAGAGCTGCGCGTCGCGGGAAAGGCCATCCGCCGCCGACTGGGCACCGTCGCCACCCTGCAGGATCTCCTGCACGCGGCGGATCATGCGGTCGGCCATCAGCATCCAGCGCGCGATGGTGAAGGTCTGCTCCACCGAGGCGTTCTTCTGCTGGACGATGTTCAACACTTCGTCGGTGCGCGCGTTCAACAGCGGCATCTGCTTGGAGAACAGATCGGCGCGTTCGCCCGAGGACAGCACGAGGTCCTTGTTGGAAAGGATCTTGCCGATGTCCGCGTCGAGCTGGTGCCAGGCGTTGGCCAGCGCGCCGATCGCGCGACCGGCGGGCGCGGCGTTGGCGCTGGCGTCGGCATAGGCCGGCATGCCGGTCTTGTCGTCGCCCTTGACCAGGCGCTGCACGGCCGAATCGATCGTGTTTCGCGTGGCCGACAACTCACGGAACGAATCGCGATTGCCGTCCGACGCCTCCAGTGCGTACTTCGCGGTCTGCTGCGAAAGCACCTGCACCTGGGTTGTCAGCGCGATGGCCTCGCGGTCCTCGCCGTTCTTGTTGTTCAGCCACCAGAAGTCGACCGACGCCAAACCGATCGCCAGGAGAAGGAACACGATGACGATCGTGTACCCGCGTTCCCGGCCTGCGCCGCCTGCTGTCGTGCTCATATCCACCTCACCCAAACCTGGCAAAGCTAGCCACCGGCGCCTCGACGAGGCCGCCGGCAAGACGAAGCGGTCGCGCTGACCGCCCCTCCGTTCCCATCGCGAAGCCGGCCATGCCGTCTCCACCTATCCTGTCAGGGGCCAGCCACCCGGCCGTCCCCCTCCCCCAATGAGGCGCCTTACAACGCCGCCTGCCTGAAATCCGGCGCACGAACCAGCCGGCTCATGCTGAACAAGCCGAAGCTCTGCTCACCCAGTTGCACGTTCTCCGCGACGAAGCGCGCCAGCCGCGGATCGTGCTCTTCCTCGCCCGTGCCCCGCTGCGTCTCGTCCATCGTACGCTGGCCGAACACTTCATCCACCAGCAGACCCACCGTGCCGCCATGCTGGCGCACGAGCAGCAAGCGCGTGCGCTCCGACGACGGCGTGCGTTCATCGAACAGGAACCGGCCAAGATCGATCGCCGGCACCAGGTTGCCACGCACGTTGGCCACGCCCATCAGCCACGGCTGCGTACCGGGCACGTTGGTCAGCGGCGGCACGGCCAGCAATTCGTTGATTTCCTCGATGCCGCTGACGAAGGCGCGGCGGCCCACGCGAAAACCGATGCCTCGCCACAGGCCCAGGGTGTCCACGCGCTCGGGCGCGTCCGCCGAGTGGGCGAGACACGCCCTCTCGTAGCGGGCGAGGAGTTCGAAAGGCGTAAGGGAGGCGTTCTCGCTCATGGCGCCCTCAATGCGTCTTGTTCGGCAGGAGGCTGGCGATGGTCGAGAGCAGCTCCTTTTCGTTCACCGGCTTGGTGATGAACGCCTTGGCGCCCTGGCGCAGGCCCCACACCCTGTCGGTTTCCATGGACTTGGTCGTGATCATCACCACAGGCACGTCCGCCGTCGCCGGGTCCCGGCTCAGCGTACGGGTGGCCTGGAAACCGTTCATGCCCGGCATGATCACGTCCATGATCACCAGGTCGGGCTTGTTCGCACGGATGCGATCGAGGCCGGCCTCGGCGTTGTCGACGCTGGAAACGGAGAAACCCGCCTTCTCGAGCAGCGTGGTGAACACGCGGACGTCGGTGGGCGAGTCGTCGATGATGAGAATGTTTGCCACACGTCCCCCTGGACGTCGTCTAGCGGTGGTGTTCGGTCAGTTCGCCTTCGCGTACCGATGGATCGCGCCGAGTAGCTCGTCGCGGGTGAACGGCTTGGTGAGGTACTGCTCCGCGCCCACGATGCGGCCACGGGCCTTGTCGAACAGGCCGTCCTTGGAGGACAGCATGATCACCGGCGTGCCGCGGAACTGGGCGTTGTTCTTGATCAGTGCGCAGGTCTGGTAGCCATCCAGGCGCGGCATCATGATGTCGACGAAGATGATGTTCGGCTTCTGGTCGGAAATCTTGGCCAGGGCCTCGAAACCGTCGACCGCGGTGAGTACGTCGCAGCCTTCCTTCTTCAGCAGGGTCTCGGCCGTGCGTCGGATGGTTTTCGAATCGTCGATGACCATGACCCGCAACCCGGTCAGGTCGTTACCACGTCCGTTTTCGTTCACTGCGCCCCCGTGCCACGCAAAAAAACCGCAAATCCCGTCGCAGGATAGCCGGTTTCGTGCCGACTATTCCGTGCGCCAGGTCGATGTCCGGAACCCATGGCTCCAGCGGTCCGCTCTTCGGCGTTCCTCCCGTCCGCTGTTTAATGGTTGGCCGGGGCGCCGTCAAGATGAATTGTTCTTAAAGGAAAAGTTCCGCCTGCCGAATTCGCCCCAATTCTGCCCGCCTTGACTAGACTTGGCACCTTTCCTGCCTACCGGGACATCTCCATGCCGCTCTCCGTCGCCGTCCTGATGGACCCCATCCGCGCCATCAAGATCGCCAAGGACACCACCTTCGCCATGCTGCTGGAGGCCTCCCGCCGTGGGCACGCCCTGCTTTACATGGAACAGGGCGACCTCGCCCTGCGCGATGGCGAGGCATGGGCACGCCTGCGCCCGCTCACCGTGAAGGAGGATCCCTCCGGCTGGTTCACCCTCGGTGAACCGGTGTGGCGTCCGCTGGGCGAGGTCGACATCGTCCTGGCCCGCAAGGATCCGCCGGTCGACCCCCAGTTCGTCTACGACACCATGGTGCTGGAACGTGCCCAGCGGGCGGGCTGCAAGGTGGTGAACGACCCACGTTCGCTGCGCGACTGCAACGAGAAGCTGTTCGCCCTGGACTTTCCGCAGTGCATCGTGCCGACCCTGGTCTCGCGCGACCGGGACGAACTGAAGCAGTTCGTCGCCCGCCATGGCGAGGCCGTGCTGAAGCCGCTGGACGGCATGGGCGGGCGCGGCATATTCCGCGTCAAGGCCGGCGACAGCAACCTCAACTCCATGCTCGAGACCCTGCTGGACGGCGCCCGCCATTTCGCCATCGCGCAGAAATACATCCCCGAGATCACCGCCGGCGACAAACGCATCCTGCTGATCGACGGCGAGCCGGTGCCCTACGCGCTGGCCCGCATCCCCCAGGGTGACGAGTTCCGCGGCAACCTGGCCGCCGGGGGCAAGGGCGAGGGGATCCCCCTGTCCGACCGCGACCGCTGGATCGCCGCCCAGGTCGGCCCGGAACTGGTCCGCCGGGGGCTCCGCTTCGTCGGCCTGGACGTGATCGGCGACTACCTGACCGAGATCAACGTCACATCTCCGACAGGCGTGCGCGAACTGGACGCCCGCTTCGGCATTAACATCGCCGGGCTGATGTTCGACGCGATCGAGGCCCGATGACGACCCGCACCACCGGCGCCGATCTGTTCGGCGCGACCCTGCTGTTCTCGCTGCTGTTGCACGGTGTCGTCATCCTCGGCATCACCTTCGAGGCGGAGAAGCCCAGACCGAGCGTGCCCACGCTCGATGTCACCCTTGTGGACGTCGCCAACCAGGAAGCGCCGGACAAGGCGGACTTCCTCGCCCAGGCCAATAATTCGGGCGGTGGCGACCGGGACAAGGCCGCCCGCCCGTCGGAACGCGCATCCGGCCCCTTGCCCACGCGCAACCCCGGCGATGCGGCCGAACCCACCGAGGCCCGTGCGCCTATGCCACGCGAGGCCACGCCGGACCCACTCCTCACCACCTCGGGCGAGACGGCTTTCGCGGTCGATACCAAGCGTGAACAGACCGAGCAAAAGGAACGGCCCCTGCCCGTCTCCGACGACGAGGCGCAGCGCAAGCTGGAAATGGCGAAGCTGGCGGCCGAGGTCCGCGACCAGTCGCAGGCGTACGCGAAGCGCCCGAAGAAGAAGTTCATCTCCTCGAACACGCGCGAGTATGCCTACGCCGCCTACATGAAGGGTTGGGTCGGCCGCGTGGAACGCGTGGGCAACCTCAACTATCCCGACGAGGCGCGGCGCCAGGGGCTGCATGGCGAACTGGTGCTCACCGTGGGCCTGAACCGCGATGGATCGATCAAGAGCATGGATGTGATCAAGAGTTCCGGGCAGAAGCTGCTCGACGACGCCGCCCAGCGTATCGTCCGCCTCGCCGCGCCCTTCCCCGCCCTGCCTTCGGACAAGGCCCGGGTGGACGAGTTGTATATCACGCGTACCTGGCAGTTCCTGCCGGGGAATGTGTTGCGCAACTACTGAGCCGTCGCCGACGAAGTCGGCTCCCACAGGGGTTGCGAGCCATCGCCGACAGGGTCGGCTCCCACCAGATAGGTAGGTCCCCGCCAGATAGGTAGGCTTCCGCCGGGTAGGTGGGTTCCCGCCAGATGGGCGGACTCCCGCCGGGTTGGGCGGGTTTCCCGATGACGTGTGGGAGCCGACCCTGTCGGCGATTCAACGTGCCGGCAACAACTGGTCCGCCTCGCTCACATACGCCTTCCCCGCCTTCCGATCCCACACGCACAACTCCCGCCCCGGCCGGTTGTTCATGTGCTTCTGTGGGTAACGCCCGGCCAGCACCAGCGCCGTGACCGGCACCCGGTCGTCGTACCGGATCGGAGCGCCCACCGGCTTCGCATCCTTCAGGCCGCTGGCCGCGATGCAGGCGCTGGTCAGCCGTTGGTCGTAGTCCTTCCAGGCGCCCGGCGCGGAGGCCGGCGCAACCCCGGCGAAGCCGGCGGAAATCAGCACAAAACCCTTGATAAACATTACTTTTCGCACGATGCCATCTCCTTGTGATCGTGCGCACACGGTAAGCGCGACGCACTGAACATTCGCACACGGCTCATGTTCGTAACGGCTACAATGCAGCCATGACGATCGCCAATACCTTCGCGGGGCAATTCCTCATCGCCATGCCCACGCTGGCCGAGCCGCCCTTCGCGCGCGGGGTCGCCTTCCTCTGCCAGCATGGCGAAGACGGCGCGGTCGGCCTGTTGATCAACCAGATATCCGAGTACCGCCTGGGCGACGTCCTCGCCCAGATGAAACTCCAGTGCGACGACCCGGAGATCGCCGACTACCCCGTCCTCATCGGCGGCCCCGTCCAGCAGGAACGCGGCTTCGTCCTCCACCGCGAACCGGGCAACTGGGATTCCAGCTATCGCGTGAACGACGACTGGTCGGTCACCACGTCGCGCGACATCCTCGTGGCCATGGCCGCGGGCGAAGGCCCGCGCCGCGCCGTCGTCACGCTCGGCTACGCCGGCTGGGACGCCGGGCAACTCGAGCAGGAAGTGATGGACAACGCGTGGCTCACCACGCGCGCGGACGAACACATCATCTTCGACACCCCCATCGACGAACGCTGGGTCGCCGCCGCACGCAAGCTTGGAGTGCAGGACCCCTCCCAGTTGGCCGGCTACGCCGGTCACGCCTGAGCCAGGGGCACGATGAGCTGCCTGTTCGGCTTCGATGTCGGAACGAAGATCGTGGGTGTCGCCGTCGGCAATCGCCTGACCGGCACCGCCCGTGCGTTGGCGGCCGTGCCCGTCCGCGATGGCGAGCCCGACTGGCATGCGCTGGACACCTTGCGTCGCGAGTGGTTGCCGGCGGAACTGGTCGTGGGGCTGCCGCTCGACAACGACGGCAAGGAGCAACCGATGACCCGCACGGCACGGCGCTTCGCCGAACGCATCGGCCAGCGGTACGCCCTCCCGGTGGCGTTCGCCGACGAACGCATGAGTTCGCAGGAGGCCGCCCGGCGCTTCGCCGCCGGCCGCGCCGCGGGCACCCGCAAACGTTCGGACGCGAAGTCGATCGATGCCGAGGCGGCGGCGGTCATTCTCGAGTCCTACCTTATAACCACCTTGGGGACGTCATGACACAACGCCTGCGCCACCTGACCACCCTCGAGAACATGCCGCGCGAAAACATCGAGCGCATCCTCGACCGCGCCAACAGCATGCGCGAAGCCACCGCGCACGGAACGCGAAAGCTCGACCTGCTCGCCGGCCGCACGGTGCTCAACCTCTTCTTCGAGCCTTCCACGCGTACGCGCACGTCGTTCGAACTCGCCGCACGCCGCCTCGGTGCCGACGTGATCAACTTCGACATCGGCTTCTCGTCGACCGCCAAGGGCGAAGAGTTGTTCGACACGCTGCATACGCTCGAAGCCATGCACCTGGACACGATCATCGTCCGGCACAAGGAATCGGGCACGCCGGAGTCGCTGGTCCGCCACGCGATGAGCGGGGTCGCCGTGGTCAATGCCGGCGACGGCAACCGTGCCCATCCCACCCAGGGCCTGCTCGACGCGCTGACCATCCGCAACCATCACCCGGACTTCCGCAAGCTGCGCATCGCCATCTGCGGCGACGTGCGCCATTCACGCGTGGCGCGATCGGACGTGCATGCCTTCACGGCCCTGGGCGCGAAGGAGATACGCCTCGTCGGGCCGTCCTCGCTGCTGCCCACCGAGGGCGAGCTGGACAACGTCACCTACCACGAGGACTTCGACGAAGCCATCGAAGGAGCGAACGTCATCATCATGCTGCGCCTGCAGAAGGAGCGCATGGCCTCGACCGACCTGCCCGACGAAGCCGCCTATTTCGAACGTTTCGGCCTCGATACCCGGCGCCTCGCCCTCGCCGCCAAGGGCTGCCTGGTCATGCACCCGGGCCCGATCAACCGCGGGATCGAGATCGCCCCGGAGGTCGCCGACGGGGCGCAGTCGCGCATCCTCGAGCAGGTCGGCAACGGCGTATTCGTGCGGATGGCGGTGCTGGCCGAGGTCATGGGCCGATAGGCCCGTAGGAATTTGCGCCTCTCCTGCCGTGAGGGCGCGTGGCGGCGGCGTGGTTCCGGCATAATGGCCGTACCAAGGGACCAACCAAACAACGGGATACAGAATGCGACCGACGAAGCGACTCATCGCGCTCGGCGTCGCCAGCGTGCTGCTGGCGGCCTGCGGCCACAAGGACAAGGACGCCCCGCTGGCCTTCGTGCCGGCCGACACACCCTACGTGCTGTCGAACCTCGACAAGCTCGACGACGATGCCTACGAGGCCATGATTTCGCAGGCCAATAACGAACTGCCGACCCAGGTCGCGCAGATGAAATCCGTCGCGCAGGACCTCGAAACCAAGGGCAACGCCGAAGGTGCCCGCCTGCTCAAGGCCTTCGCCGCCGAGTTCGACGGCAAGACCGCCGAGGCGGCGCTGAAGAACATGGGCCTGGACGTGAAGACCGGCTCGGCCATCTATGGCCTCGGGCTCAGCCCCGTGGCGCGCGTGGCGTTGGCCGATCCGTCCGCCTGGGAGGCCTTCGTGGGCCGCCTCGAAACCGCCTACGGCAAGAAGCTGGACACCGCCGACGCGGGTGGCCAGGCCTATCGCCACGTGACCCTGTCCGATTCCGGCGTTCAGCTGGTGATCGCGACCGTGGGCAAGCAGGCCGTCGTCTCCCTGCTCCCCGCCGATGCCGCGCAGCCGCTGGTCCGCCAGGCGCTGGGCGTCGATCGCCCGGAAAAGAGCCTGCAGGACGATGGCCGCCTCGCCGACCTCGCCAAGGACAAGGGATACAAGGACTACGCGGTCGGCCAGGTCGACCTCGTCCGCCTGTTGCCGCTGGTGGCCGCGGGCAAGGATCCCCTGTTCTCCGCGTTCCTCAAGCATCAGTCCGCCAAGACCGGTGAGCCCGTGCCCGAACTGCCGCCGAGTTGCCAGGCCGAAGCCTCGCGCATCGCGGCGCGCGTGCCGTCGCTCAGCTTCGGCTACACGCGACTGGACCTGCACCATCAGGAGCAGCGTGTGGACGTGGCGCTGGCCGACGACATCGCCAAGGCTTTCTCGGGCCTGAAGGTGGAATTGCCGGGCCTGGGCAAGGACGCCAGCGCACCGTTCGACATCAGCCTCGCGCTGCCCGTCGAGCAGATCCGCACGTTCTTCACCGCGCAGTCCGAGGCCGTGGCGGCCAAGCCGTTCGAATGCCCCGCCTTCGTCAACATGAACGACAGTTTCGCCAAGCTCGGCTCGACCATGCAGCAGGCGGCGATTCCCCCGTTCGGCGACATCCGGGGCGTGCGCATCGTGCTGGATTCGTTCAAGCCGGCCGCGGCGGGTCAGCAGATGCCGACCTTCACCGGTCGAGTCCTGCTTGCCACGCGCAACCCCGCCGGCCTCCTGGCGATGGGCCAGGCGATGCTCGGTGGCGACTTCAAGCTCGCCGGCGACGGCAAGCCCGCACCGCTGCCGCCGAACATCGGCAGCATGCTCGGCATGCCGGGCTGGGCGGCGATGAACGGACAGGCGATCGTGGTGGGCCTGGGCGAAGGCGAGGACGCCAAGCTCGACGACATGCTGATGGGTCCGATCGGCGATGCCGGCCGGCTCAACCGCCTGCACCTCAATGGCGATATGTATCGCGCATGGGTCGATGTGATGGCCGAGAAAGCGACCGCCTATGCCAAGGCGATGGACGACGCCTCCGGCGCGGATGGCGCTCCGGACGACCAGGCGACGCAGACCGCGGCCGCCCAGCGCTCCAAGGTCCAGTTCGACGCGATGAAAGCGCAGGCCGCGCGCATCGTGCAGGTAGGCGGCGAAGCGCACATGGATGAGAAGGGCCTGGTGATCTCGGGCGCCGTCGAATACAAGTAAGCGATCGTCACCGAGCAAGAAACGAGCGCCCCCTGGTGGGGCGCTTTTTTTGATTCTTCGCGCGTGTCTGGGCTTCGTTCGGCTCGGCTTCGCCATCGCGTTGGGCTGGTGCGGCGAGGGAAGCGGTCGGGTGTTTCACACGAAAACCCCATTGTGGGAGCCGACCCTGTCGGCGATCCCGCGGCAGCGGGCCAGGTTACGGCAAGCACCCATCGCCGACAGGGTCGGCTCCCACCAGAGCTCCCGACAAGCCGATGGTGCGGAACTTTCTTAACCTGAACGCCCCGATTTCCCCGGCACGAATCGTTCACGGATGCGCTGTTTCCATAGGCCCCGCGAACCGGCAGCCACAGTGCGTGGCGCCATCGCCAGCCCCATTCAGTGCGAGATGAAGGAGTCACCAATGAACCATGTCACCCTCCGTAAGGCCCTGTTCGCCGCCGCCCTCGTTGCTGGTCTCGGCGCGGTCCCGTTCACGCAGGTGTATGCCCAGGACTCCGCCGCGGCTTCCTCGAAGGGCGACAACCAGACCGTCGCCGGCAAGGCCGACGACACGTGGATCACCACGAAGGTCAAATCCGAGTTCGCCGCCAACAAGAGCGTGAAGGGCAGCGATATCTCGGTGAGCACCAGCGACGGCGTCGTCACCCTGACCGGCACGGTCGCCACGGCGAAGGAAAAGAGCCACGCCGAGAAGATCGCCAAGGGCATCAAGGGCGTGAAGAGCGTCGATGCCAGCGGCCTGACCGTTTCCTCCAGCGCGGCGAAGTAACCACGCGACATCGCTGAAAACGAAGAGGGAGCCGCAAGGCTCCCTCTCTTTATCATCATCATCGCGCTCCCGGACGCCGCCTGACGCGACCTTCCTCGAAGAAACGCTCCGGGAAGAAACGCTCCGGCGCCTCGGCGTTCAGCGGTGCAGCATGCCACCGAAGGTATTGCGATCGTTGCTCTTGTCGATCTCGACCCCTTCCAGGCCCTGCGACAGGGTATGCGCGTCACCACCCTGGGCGAGCTTGATGCGCAGGCGCACTTCGTTGGAACTGTCGGCGTGGCGCAATGCGTCCTCGTACGAGATCTCGCCGGCGTGATAGAGCTCGACCAGGCTCTGGTCGAAGGTGCGCATGCCCAACTGGTTGGAATCGCGCATGAGTTCCTTGAGCTTGTGTACCTCGCCCTGGCGGATGTAATCCTGCGCCAGCGGCGTACCGAGCAGCACTTCCACCGCGACGCGACGGGCCTTGCCGTCGGGCGTCGGGATGAGCTGCTGGGCGACGATGCCCTTCAGGTTCAACGAAAGGTCCATGAAGAGCTGCTGGCGACGGTCCTCGGGGAAGAAGTGCAGGATGCGGTCGAGCGCCTGGTTGGCGTTGTTCGCATGCAGCGTGCACAGGCACAGGTGGCCCGTTTCCGAGAAGTTGATCGCGTGTTCCATCGTCTCGCGCGTACGCACTTCGCCGATCATGATCACGTCGGGCGCCTGGCGCAGCGTGTTCTTCAGGGCGTTTTCCCAGCTGTCGGTGTCGATGCCCAGTTCGCGCTGCGTGATGATGCAACCCTCGTGCTTGTGCACGTACTCGATCGGGTCCTCGATGGTGATGATGTGGCCGGTCGAATTCTGGTTGCGATAGCCGATCATCGACGCGAGCGAGGTCGACTTACCCGTACCCGTGCCGCCGACGAAGATGATGATGCCGCGCTTGGTCATCGCCAGTTGCTTGATGACCGGCGGGAGGTTGAGTTCCTCGGGCGTCGGGATTTTCGATTCGATCCGGCGCAAGACCATGCCCACGCAGTTGCGCTGGTAGAAGCAGGAGACGCGAAAACGGCCGATGCCGGACGCGCTGATCGCGAACTGGCACTCGTGCGTTTTCTCGAACTCCTCGCGCTGGGCCGGGGTCATCACGTTGAGCACCATGTCGCGCGACTGCTGCGCGGAGAGGGGACTCTGGGTGATCGGGACGATGCGTCCCTGCACCTTCATGGAAGGCGCGACGCCGGCGGTGATGAACAGGTCGGAGGCCTGCTTGTGCACCATCAGCTTGAGGAAGGAGGTGAAATCGAAGTCGCTCATGGCCTGGTATTCCCATTGCCGGACCGGGCCGGCGCCCCTGTGGGCGATCATATACCCGTGACTCGGACCCTGCAGAGACGGCCCTCACGCTAAAGGCTTCGACCCTTGGGTGGAATGCGGGCTTGGTGGGAAGAAGACTTGGTGGGAAGCGCGCTGGCGCGCGATGGGTGCTTGCCGCAAGCCCTGATCGCGGCCCAGGCCGCTTCCCACCCGATGGAGGGCCCTCCCGATGGACGGCCCATCCGATGAAGGGAGGGCGCTCTAGCGGAAGCCTTCCTTGTTCTTCGCATAGGTCGAGGCTTCCTGGCGCGTGACGAGTCCGCGCTTGACCAGGTCCGCGAGGTTCTGGTCCAGGGTCTGCATGCCGTATTGCTGGCCGGTCTGGATGGACGAGTACATCTGGGCCACCTTGTCCTCGCGGATGAGGTTACGGATGGCCGGGATGCCCACCATGATCTCGTGGGCCGCGATGCGCCCCCCGCCGACCTTCTTCAGCAGGGACTGCGAGATGACCGCGCGCAGCGACTCGGACAACATCGAGCGAACCATGGGTTTCTCGCCCGCGGGGAACACGTCGATGATGCGGTCGATGGTCTTGGCCGCCGAGGACGTGTGCAGCGTACCGAAGACCAAATGGCCGGTCTCCGCGGCGGTCAGCGCCAGGCGGATGGTCTCCAGGTCGCGCAATTCGCCCACCAGGATGTAGTCGGGATCCTCGCGCAGTGCCGAACGCAAGGCCTCGTTGAATCCGTGCGTATCGCGGTGCACTTCGCGCTGGTTGATCAGGCACTTCTGCGAGGTGTGCACGAATTCGATCGGGTCCTCGACGGTGAGGATATGGCCGTATTCGTTCTTGTTGACGTGGTCGACCATGGCCGCCAGCGTCGTCGACTTGCCCGAGCCCGTGGGGCCGGTGACCAGGATCAGCCCCTGGGGCTGCTCGATCAGCTCACGGAAGATCTTCGGCGCGCCGAGGTCTTCCAGGGTGAGCACCTCGGAAGGAATGGTACGGAACACGCCGCCCGCGCCGCGGTTGTGATTGAAGGCGTTGACGCGGAAACGGGCCAGGCCGGGAATCTCGAAGGAGAAGTCGACTTCGAGGAATTCCTCATAGTCGCGGCGCTGCTTGTCCGACATGATGTCGTAGATCAGCGAATGGACCTGCTTGTGCTCCAGCGCCGGGATGTTGATTCGCCGGACGTCGCCGTCGACACGGATCATCGGCGGAAGACCCGCGGAAAGGTGCAGGTCGGAGGCCTTGTTCTTCACTGAGAAGGCAAGGAGTTCGGCGATATCCATTGAGGTCCCCTATCTTGGTGGGCATAGGTAACCATGCCCGGGGGTCGGCGGCAAGGCGCGGCACCGTATATGCTTCGGTGTATGTGAACCTCGTCGCCAACGGAGCGAATACCCCCATGAATCGGATCGCCTTCATCGGCGGCGGCAACATGGCCACCGCGTTGATCGCCGGAATGATCCGCCACGGCGCCCAGCCCGGTGGAATCGCCGTGGCCGAGCCCCGTGCGGAGGCCCTGCACGAGTTGTCCCGCGAATATGGCGTGGCCACCTACACCGATAACCGCGATGCCGCCGAAGGCGCCTCGATCCTCGTACTGGCGGTAAAGCCGCAGATGATGGCCGAGGTGTGCCGCAACCTGCGCGCCGTGGTGCAGAAGTATCGCCCGGTGGTGATCTCCATCGCCGCCGGCATCCGCATCCAGCAGATCGAACGCTGGCTCGACGCCGCCCTGCCCGTCGTCCGCTGCATGCCCAACACCCCGGCCATGATCGGCGCCGGGGCCACGGCGTTGTTCGCCAACGCGCGCGTGAGCGCCCCGCAGCGGGCCGAGGCACAGCACGTGCTCGATGCCGCCGGCCTGACCGTGTGGGTGCCCGACGAAGACCAGCTGGACATCGTCACCGCCCTTTCGGGCTCCGGCCCCGCGTATTTCTTCTTGCTGGTGGAAGCACTGGAAAACGCCGCGTTTTCCCAGGGGCTCTCCCGCGAAACGGCGCGTGCGCTGGCAGCGCAGACCGCGCTGGGCGCCGGCCGCATGCTGATCGAAAGCGGCGAAAGCGCCGCCACCCTGCGCCAGCGCGTCACCTCGCCCAACGGCACCACCCAGGCGGCGCTGGAGAGTTTCCAGGCCGACCATTTCCCCGCCATCGTGGCGCGCGCGGTCGACGCGGCGCGGCGCCGTGGCATCGAACTTTCAGAAGACATGGAATCGAAGACGTGAACTACCTGACCAACGCAGGCGCCCTGATCCTCCAGTTCGCCTTCGGCGCCCTCGTCACCCTGTTCGTCCTGCGACTGCTGGCCGAGGCGCACCGGGCGGACTTCCACAATCCCATCTGCCAGTTCCTCTATCGCTTCACCAATCCCGTGGTGCGCCCGCTGCGCAAGGTGCTGCCACCCGTGCGCAGGATCAACACCGCCGCGCTGGCCATCGTGCTCGTGCTGGAATGCCTGAAGGTGGTGTTGATCGTCGCCCTGGCCGGAATCGCCCCGGCGCCGCTGGGCATCCTGGTGGCGGGCGTGGCCGAGACCCTCGACTTCTTCCTGCTGACCTGGATCGTCCTGGTGTTCGTGTGGTCGCTGATGAGCATGCTCTCGACCGACCGCTACCACCCGGTGGCACGACTGGTGTCGAGCCTGGCGGAGCCCCTGGTGCGGCCGTTCCGCGGCAAGCTGACCATCGGCGGACTGGATTTCTCGCCCACGGCGGTGCTGCTGGGGTTGTTCCTGGCGCGCATCCTCATCGCCCAGCCGCTTTCGGATTGGGGTACGCGGTTGCTGCTGGGAGGCTGAGGGCCGCCCCTATCGCCGACAGGGTCGGCTCCCACCGGCCCGGCAGCGCAGGCCCCGCCCGGTGGGAGTCGACCCTGTCGGCGATGGGTGCTCGCGAAACCTCACCGGCCCCCCAACCGCCGTGCATCCGTCACGTTCGCCAACGCCCCCAACCGGCCCAGCAAGGTCGACAGCTGCTCGTAATCCTTCACGCGTAGCGTGAAGCGCATCTCGACCTCGCCCGTGCGTACGTGCACGCGGCTGGAAGACGCCACGATGTGCGGCCCCACGTTGTTGATCGTCGTGGCGACATCCTTTTGCAGACCCTTGCGATCGTAGCCACGCAGTTCCACGTCGACTTCGTAGTTCTGCACGTCGACCCGGCCCCAGCTCACGTCGATCACACGCTCAGGGTTGCGCCGCGCCAACCGGGCCAGCGACGCGCAATCCGCACGGTGTACCGATACGCCGCGGCCACGGGTGATGAAACCGCGCACCGGGTCTCCCGGCAGCGGCTGGCAGCAGCGCGCCAGCGTGGTCAGCAAATTGCCCACGCCCTCGATCGACAAGGCACCACGGTCATGCTGCGCGCCGCGGGAAGCGACCGGATTGCCCGACTGCGTGATCTCCGCCTCGACGGGCTCCTGCAACGAACGCGCGACCTGGCCGAGCGTCACCTCGCCCAAGGCCACCGTGACGTACAGTTCCTCCACGTTCTTCAGGCGGAAATGCGCCGCCAGCTTCGACAGGTCGACGTCGTCCAGGGCGAGGCGGCGCAACTCCTTTTCCAGGTTCGCCTTGCCAGCCAGGATGTTCGCCTCGTGCGCCTCGCGACGGAACCACGCGCGCACCTTCTCCTTCGCACGCGAGGTGTTGAGGTAACCGTGGTGCACGGAGAGCCAGTCGCGGCTGGGCTCGGATACCTTCGTCGTGAGGATTTCCACCCGGTCGCCGCTGCGCGGCTGGGTAGTCAGGGGCACGATGCGGCCGTTGACCTTCGCGCCGCGGCAACGGTGACCCACCTCGGTATGGATGTGATACGCGAAATCGAGCACGGTCGCGCCGCGTGGCATGTCGATGACCTCGCCCTTGGGCGAAAGCACGTACACGCGGTCTTCCATCAACTCGGTTTCGAATCCGGCGGCCAGTTCGGCCTCGTCCTCGCCACGGGGCTCGAGCAGCTTGCGCATCCAGGCGATCTTCGCCTCGAACTCGGAATCGGCGCTGCCGCCTTCCTTGTAGCGCCAGTGGGCGGCCACGCCGAGTTCGTTGGCCCGATGCATCTCGTACGTACGGATCTGCACCTCGAGCGTCTTGCCCTCGGGACCGAGCACGGCGGTATGCAGGGAGCGATAACCATTGCCCTTCGGACGCGCGACGTAGTCGTCGAACTCACCGGGCAAGTGCGGCCACAGGCTGTGCACGAGCCCGAGCGCGGCATAGCAGTCGGCCACGCTGTCGACCAGGATGCGCACCGCGCGGATGTCGTAGAGGTCCGAGAACTCGAGCCCCTTCTTCTTCATCTTCTTCCAGATCGAGAAGATGTGCTTCGGGCGCCCTGCCAGGTCGGCCTTGATACCGGCACCGTCCAATACCGCGCGCAACTGCGCCAGGCTCTCAGCGATGAAGTGCTCGCGGTCGGCGCGGCGCTCGTCGAGCAGTCGCGCGATACGCCGGTAGGTGTCCGGTTCGAGATAGCGGAAGGCGAGGTCTTCCAACTCCCATTTCAGCTGCCAGATACCCAGGCGGTTGGCCAGCGGGGCGTGGATGTCCGAGGTGAGCTGGGCCAGTTCGCGCCGCTCGTGGTCGGGCAAGGCCATGGCGGTGCGCATCGCCGCCAATTGGCGTGCCAGCAGGACGAAGACGACGCGCAGGTCGCGGATGATCGCGAGGAGCAACCGGCGCAGCCCCTCGGCACCGCTCGCCGGCCCGCGTTGCGCGTGCAGCGCCCAGACCTTCTCCGCTTCGCCCTGTCCATCGACAAGGCGGCGCAGCGTCGGCGCCCAATGCTTCGCCGCTTCGCCGGCGGCGTCCGGGTTGGCCTTGAGCAGCGAGAACCACAACGCCGACGCGCAGGTCTCGTCGTCGCATCCCAGTTGGCGGAGCAGCTCGACCACCGTCTCGCCCTCGGCTCGGGCCGACGCGGGCAGCGCTGCGCAAGCCTCGCGCGCGCGCTCGGTCAGCGGCATCGCGTTGGCTTTCACCTCGGGGGCGCGGGTGTCGCTCATCGCCTGTCCTCAGGGTTCCTCATCGTGTGGCGGCCTGTGCGGTTTCCAGCGCGCGTGCCAGCCGCTTGGCCGACACCGGTTCCGCCGTCTTCAATTCCTGGGCGAACAACGAGACCCGCCATTCCTCCAGCAACCAGCGCAGTTCGTCCCAGGTCCCGTCGTTCAACGCGGTCCCACCCGCATTGAGCAGCGCACGCCAGTACGGCAGCACCTGCAGCATACGCGACTGGTCGCGCGCCGGGTCCTGGCGAAGGCGCTCGCCGCGCAACCGCATGGCCTTGAGGTAGCGCGGGTAATGAGCCAGCCGTGCCAGTGGCAACTCGCGGAGGAATCCCGGCTGCAGCAAGGCCGCCAGTTGTTCGCGCAGGTCGTCGTAACTGGCCTTCGCGAAACCCATCAATGGCGGGTCCATCCATGGCTTGAGTTCGGCCTGTGCCTCGATGATCGGCTCGGCCATCTTCTGCCGCGCCATGGCCGCGCCGAACAGCTCGCGCCCCAGCTCCACGCGCAAGGCCTCGAACTCCCCCTGTGTTCGCGCATCCAGCCGGCGGTCCGCGATGAGATCCTCGAATCCCCCTTCGACCAGGTCCTCGCGCAAGCCGTCGATGCTGCCCAGGGGGGCGTACTTCAACGACAACGCGTTGGCGATGGGCAGCTGCCGCCGCGCACGCTTGAACTCGGGCGCGAGCGCCTGCCGGAGCAATCGTTCCACGCCGGCCAGATGCGCCTCCGCGGCCTCGTCCGCGCGTTCGAACACGCGCAGGGCCACGGCCTCGCCCAGGTCGACGAGCGCGGGGTAGGCCTTCAGGCCCGCCTCTGAGCGAACCTCCCGCGGGATCGACTCGAAATCCCAGGCGACGATATCCTCGCGGGTCAGTTCGACGTCGGTCTTGCGCGAGAAGGCTTCGCGAGCCTTGCTTTCCCAGCGCGCACGAATCTCGCCCAGGTCGCGTCCTTCGGCCACCGTGCGCCCATCCTCGTCGTGCACCCGGTAGCGCATGAGCAGGTGCGGAGGCAGTTCGGCAGCGGAGAACGCGGCGGCATCCACCTCCACGCCCGTGGTGCGCTTGAGGAAGGCCGCCAAGCCCCTGGCCAGTGGCTCGTCGCGAGGGCCCTCCGCTTCGGCGAAGGCACGCGCGAAATCGGGTGCGGGAACGAAGTTGCGGCGCAGCGCCTTGGGCAAGGAACGAATGAGCTCCGCTACCTTGTCGGCCAGGAGTCCACCCACCAGCCATTCGCCCCGTGCCGCCGGCAAGGCGTTGAGGAAGGCCAACGGCACCTGGATGGTGACGCCGTCGGCGGGATCGCCCGGCACGAAACGGTATTCGAGACGGTAGCGATGCTGGCCGATGTCGAGCGAAGCCGGAAAAGCCTTCGGGTCGAGGCCGGCGCCATGGTCCATCACGTCGGCGAGGGTCCAGCGCAACGCCGCCTGCTCGCCTGGCGAGGCCTTGCGATACCAGGCGTCCAGCGCCCACGCATCGGCGATCTCCTCCGGCAGTTTGCCGTCGAAGAAGGCGGCCAGCGCCTCGTCCGCGCGCAACAGGCCGGCGCGGCGCTGCTTCGCCTCGATGTCGTGGGCCTGTTCCAGCACGCGCGCGTTGGCACGGACGAAATCGGCGCGGCTGTCGATGTCCGCGCGCACGAGCGCCTCGCGCACGAAGATCTCGTGGGCCAGCCGCGGATCCTGCCTGTGGAAGGTCACCGGCCGGCGCTCGACCAGGACCAGGCCGAACAGGGTGACCTGTTCGTACGCGATCACGGTGCCGCGCTTGCGCGACCAGTGGGCATCGCGCGCGGTGGCCCTGACCAGATGCGCCGCTTGTGTCTCGACCCACGCGGGGTCGATGCGTGCGCACATCATGGCCCAGATGCGGCCACCGATATCGATGATCTGCGCGGCGAATACCCAGGCCGGGGGAGCCTTGGCCAGGGCCGACCCCGGAAAGACCTGGAAACGTCGCTCGCGCGTGCCGCGGAACACGCCCTTCTCGTCCTTGTGCCCGACCTGGGTGGGCATGCCGGCGAGCAGGCTGCGATGGACGGCTTCGAACAGGGCGTCACCCTGGGGGGGCGACGCGGGTGCAACTTTTCCCTTTTCAGGCTTGCCAGCCTGGTGGGAGCGGACCCTGTCCGCGATTCGGGCGGAGCGGCGACCTCCATCGCGGACAGGGTCCGCTCCCATCGAGCTGGATTCTTCCGACGAAGTGGACTCGGCTCGCGCCGTCGCGGTCGACCAGCCGAGGTCGCGGATGACCAGCACCAGTTGCCGATGCAGCTCCCGCCATTCGCGCATGCGCATGAAACTCAGGAAGTGCCGGGAGCACCAGTCGCGCAGCTTGGACGAGGTGAGTTCCTCGGCGTTGTCGAGATAACCCTTCCACAGGTTCAGCACGCCGACGAAGTCCGACTTTGGATCGGCGAACTGCGCATGCGCCGCGTCGGCCTGCCCACGCGCCTCCGGCGGTCGTTCGCGCGGGTCTTGAATGCTCAGGAACGCCACGATGGTCGTGATCTCGGCGAAGCAGCCCAGGCGTCGCGCCTCGACCAGCATCCGCGCCAGCTGGACGTCGATCGGCAGGCGCGCCACGGTGCGTCCCACCTCGGTCAGGCGGCGGTCGTCGTCGATGGCTCCGATCTCCGCGAGGCGACGGTAGCCATCCGCCACGACGCGCGGATCGGGTGCGTCGAGGAACGGAAAATCCTCCACCTCGCCCAGGTCGAGCGCGAGCATGCGCAGGATGACGTTGGCAAGCGAGGAACGCAGCAACTCGGGATCGGTGTATTCGGGCCGAAGGACGAACTCCGCCTCGTCGTACAGGCGGTAGCAGATGCCGGGGCCGACGCGTCCACAGCGGCCCTTGCGCTGGTTGGCCGCGGCTTGCGAGATCGGTTCGACGTGCAGGCGCTCGAGTTGGCCGCGCTGGCTGTAGCGTTTCACGCGAGCCGTGCCCGAATCGACGACATAGCGGATGCGTGGCACAGTGAGCGAGGTTTCCGCCACGTTGGTGGCCAGCACGATGCGCCGCTTCGTTCCCGGCCGGAACACGCGATCCTGCTCGTTCGCCGACAACCTCGCGTACAGCGCCAGTACCTCGGTCTCCCGATACTGCTTGCGCGACAGCAACAGGTGCGTGTCGCGGATTTCACGTTCGCCGGGAAGGAACACCAGCACGTCGCCGCGTGGGTCTTCCCGGGTGATCTCGTCCATCGCATCGGCGATCTGCTGCGAGATGTTGCCCTCGCCGCGCTCACCCGGCGGACGGTAGCGGACCTCCACAGGATACGTGCGTCCCTCGACCGTCACGATCGGCGCGTCGCTGAAATGCGCCGCGAAACGTTCCGTGTCGATCGTCGCCGAGGTGACGATGATCTTCAGCTCGGGCCGGCGCGCGGCGAGGCGCTTGAGGTAACCGAGCAGGAAATCGATGTTGAGGCTGCGCTCGTGCGCCTCGTCGATGATGATGGTGTCGTAGGCGGACAACCAGGGGTCGGACTGCGTCTCGGCGAGCAGGATGCCGTCGGTCATGAACTTGACCAGGGCCTGGTCGGAGACCTTTTCCGTGAAGCGGACCTGGAAGCCCACCTTGTCACCGATCGGCGTACCCAGTTCCTCGGCCACGCGCACGGCCACCGAACGGGCGGCGAGGCGGCGAGGCTGCGTGCAGCCGATCAGCCCAGCCTCGCCACGACCGGCGGCGAGGCACAGCTTCGGCAACTGGGTGGTCTTGCCCGAGCCGGTCTCGCCCGCGATCACCACCACCTGGTGCTCGCGGATCAACGTGACGATGTCGTCGGCGCGTGCGGCGATCGGTAGCGAGGCATCCACCGTGATCGGCGGCTTGGAGGCCGCCCGGGCGGCCCGGCGGGCTGTCGAATTCGCGATATCGGTCGCCAGCGCCTCGACCCTGGCTGGATCGGGCTTGCGCGACAGCGCGCGCCAACGGCCGAGCAGGCGGCCGAAGTCGCGGCTGGTCACCTGCGCCAGCGCGTCGCGCAGTTCTCGCAGGCGCGGGTCGGGGGAAGGAGGTCGTACGGGACGTGTGGAGGTGCTCATGGGAACGCCAATGATAGCGTGGGCCTATCGGCGGCATCGGAAGGTTTCATTTCACGTGCACCTGGGAGGCCGTTAAGATTTCGCTCCAACGATCGAAGAAACCCCAAGGAGAGTCGCCACATGGCCATCGATATCGGTATCGCCAAGAAGGACCGCGAAGCGGTCGCCAAGCAGCTTTCAAAGCTCCTGGCGGACACTTACTCGCTCTATCTGAAGACCCACAACTTCCACTGGAACGTCACGGGCCCCCAGTTCAACAGCCTGCACGCCATGTTCGAGGTCCAGTACAACGCCCTGTGGCTGGCCGCGGACGAGGTCGCGGAGCGCATCCGCATCCTCGATGTCTTCGCCCCGGGCTCCTACAGCCAGTTCTCCAAGCTCACCTCGATCAAGGAAGAGGCCGGCGTACCGGAGTGGAAGGACATGGTCGCCCAGCTGGTGGATGGCCACGAGATCGCCGCCGCCACCTCGCGCGACACCATCAAGGCCGCCGAGGCCGTGGGTGACGAAGGCACGGCCGACATGGTCACCGGCCGCCTGAAAGACCACGAGAAGACCGCCTGGATGCTGCGCTCGCTGCTGAAGTAAGCCCGGATGGGATGGGTGGGTATCGGGGTGGGAAGCGCGCTCGCGCGCGATAGGCTTCCCGGCAAGGCCCATCGCGGCCAAGGCCGCTTCCCACCAGGACCCTGCTTCCCATCAAGGCCGCTTCCCGGGCCGCTTCCGTCTTGAGGTTTTGCCCCATTTCAGACCGCTCCACTCCGTTGGTCACGCTTCCGCCGCGGACCCCTACTCTGAGTTCAGCCTGACCGGTCGGCCCGCCATGCGTTGAGCCGCCACGCACCGTTCGTTAAGCTCCCCGGGTTACCTCACTGATACCACTCGGGGGCCAGCCGGTCCGGGGATTGTTTTGAGCGCTGCCACCACGACCGAACGAAGCCACCCCATCCTTGCCGCGCTGATCCTCGCGATCCTCGTGGCGGCCCTGAATTTCGGGCTGTGGCTCGTCGCCAACCTGCCCAACGGTCCCAGTGACTGGCATGGTCCCATTCCCGGCTTCGCGTTCACCGCGTACCAGCGTTACCAGAACCCGATCAAGGGCGATGTCTCCACGGATCCGGAAATCGATGCGGACCTGCGCCTGATCAAGCGCTACTCGCCACGCATCCGTACCTACTCGATGCTGGAAAACCCCCAGGTCATACGGCTGGCGGACAAGGAAGGCCTCGACGTGATGGCCGGCGCGCTGATCGATGCCCGCCTCGAGAACAACGAGCGCGAGATCGAAGCCCTGATCGCGCAGGCCCACCGCTTTCCGAAGACCGTGAGCCGGGTGATCGTCGGCAACGAGGTGCTCTTCCGCGGCGACCTCAAGCCCGAGCAGGTCATGTCCTACCTCGACCGCGTGCGCGCCGCCGTGCGCCAGCCGGTCTCCGTAGCCGAGCCGTTCCACATCTGGCTGCAGAACCCGGAGCTGGTCGACCACGTCGACTTCATCACCGTCCACCTGTTCCCCTATTGGAACGGTATCGAGGCACGCGCCGGCGTCACCGATTCCATTGAAAGCTACAAGGCCCTGCGCGCGCAGTTCCCGGGCAAGCACATCGTCATCGGCGAGATCGGCTGGCCTTCCAACGGCGATCGCTACAAGTACGCGTACCCGAGCGTCTCCAACGAGGCGATCTTCCTGCGTACCTTCTTCAACGCCGCGAAAGCCGACGGCATCGACGACTATTACGTTCTCGAGGCCATCGACCAGCCCTGGAAGGAAAACCTCGGCGAAGGGCGCACCGGCGCGTACTGGGGCATGTTCAACGCCGACCGCCAGCTGAAGTTCCCCTTCACCGGTCCCGTCACCGAGGACGTGGGCTGGCCGTGGAAGGCGCTGGCCGCATCCGTCCTGGCCTTCTTCCCGATGCTCTGGTTCGGCATCCGCTTCAACCGCTTCAAGCTGATGGGCCGCCTCTTCTTCATGGCGCTGATCCAGCTCGCCTGCGGCCTGATCGTCTGGTCGGCCACCCTGCCCTTCAATTTCTACCTCAGCCCGTTCGACTGGGCGATGCTGATCCTGCTGTTCCCCGCGCAGATCGCGATCCTGGGCATCCTGCTGATCAACGGCTTCGAGTTCACCGAAGTGCTGTGGCGGCGCAGCTGGGTACGTCACGCCGGCATGCTGCCGCACGACCCGGTGGAGAAGCAGCCGTTCGTCTCCATCCACCTGGCCTGCCACAACGAGCCGCCGGAGATGGTGCAGATCACGCTCGATTCGCTGGCCGCGCTGAACTACGAGAACTTCGAAGTCCTCGTCCTCGACAACAACACCAAGGACCCTGCCGTGTGGCAGCCGGTCGAGGAATACTGCAAGAAGCTGGGGCCCAGGTTCCGCTTCTTCCACCTGGAGCCGTGGCCGGGCTACAAGGCGGGCGCGCTGAACTTCGGCCTCACCGCCACGGACGAGCGCGCCGAAGTGGTGGCCGTGATCGACGCCGACTACGTCGTGCGCGAGGACTGGCTGGCCTCCCTCACCGGCTACTTCCACGATTCGAAGGTGGCCGTGGTGCAGTGCCCGCAGGCGCACCGCGACTTCGAGAAGAATCGTTTCCGCCGGATGACGGCCTGGGAATACGACGGCTTCTTCCGCATCGGCATGCACCATCGCAACGAGCGCAACGCGATCATCCAGCACGGCACCATGACGATGGTCCGCCGCTCCGCGCTGGAAGGCACCGGTGGATGGTCCGAGTGGACCATCTGCGAGGACGCCGAGCTCGGCCTGCGCCTGATGCATGCGGGCTACGAACTGGTCTACGTCGACGAACTGATGGGCAAGGGCCTCACGCCGGCCGACTTCAAGGCATACAAGAGCCAGCGTTATCGCTGGGCCTTCGGCGCGATGCAGATCCTCAAGGGCCGCTGGAGCTGGATGACCCGGAAGGGCCCGCTCTCGGCCGGCCAGCGCTTCCATTTCCTCACCGGCTGGTTCAGCTGGTTCGCCGATGCCCTGCACTTCGTCTTCACGATGATGGGCCTGCTCTGGACCGCGGGCATGATCTACGCGCCCGAATACTTCAACCTGCCGATGCAGCTGTTCCTGATCCCCGTGATCGGCTTCTTCTTCGCCAAGGCCATCTTCGGCATCGTGCTCTATCGCGCGCGCGTGCCATGCGGCTGGTACGACACCTTGATGGCCTCGGTCGCCAGCATGGGCCTGTCGCATGCCATCGCCCGCGGCATCCTGCACGGCCTCACGCGCGAAAAGACGGCCTTCGTCGTCACCGCGAAGAGCCGCCGCATGGGCGGCAGCAGCTTCGCGGCCTTCGCACCGGTACGCGAGGAAGGCCTCATGGCCATCGCCCTGCTCCTGGCGGTGATCGGCATGGGCTTGCACTACGGCACCAGCTACGTCGAGAGCGTCCTGTGGATGTTCATCCTCGGCGCACAGTCGATCCCTTATGTATCGGCGCTGGTGGGTGCCTGGATCGCGCATCGCGCGGGCGATGAAGCGGGTTAAGCCGGGCAGCCGTTCACGTTTGCATATCGACGTTGCATGTCTCGCGAGGTAAGTTACGCCAAGACCTGACGTCAGGGGGTGCTGGATGCATCTCCGCTAGCGGCCGTGTCACACGGCCTTGGATCACGACCGGACGGGACGCTCATGCGCCTTACCAGACGCCATGGACTGCTGCTTCTGCCGTGGTTCCTCATGCCCTCGATCGCCCATGCCGGGATCGTGCTCAACGTCGACGGAGTCGACGAGAACCTCAGGAACGCCGTCGTCGCCGGTGTCGAACTGAGCCAGTACGCCAAGCGCGACGTCACCGCGGCGCAGGTGCGCCGGCTTTACGAAAAAGCACCTGACGAAGTCCAGGCGGCCCTGCGGCCCTATGGCTACTACGAGGCCACGGCCACCGGCGACCTGAAGCAGGTCGGCAACGACTGGCAGGTGACCTTGCACGTGGTGACCGGCACGCCGGTGCAGGTGACCGCGGTAAACGTCGAGGTCGATCAGGACGCGGCGAAGATACCGGCCATCCGCCGCGCCGTGCGCGGGGTGGAAAACCTCAAGGACAAGCCGCTCAACGACGGTACCTATGACGGTGCGCGCGATGCGGTCAGTGGCGCGCTCACCGCCACCGGCTTCCTCGACGCACGCCTCGTCACCCGCAAGGTGGAAGTGAACCGCGCCGAACATTCGGCCGTGGTGAACCTCAAGTGGGACGCGGGCCGGCGTTATCGCTACGGCCACATCGTGTTCAAGAACTCGCAGTTCCGCGACGGCTTCCTCGACCGTTACGTGCCCTTCAAGAGCGGCGACTACTTCTCGCAGAACCAGCTGCTCGAACTGCAGCAAGCGCTGAACGGCGCCGACTACTTCGCCGTGGTCAACGTCATACCCGATACCGACAACGCGAAGGACGGCACGATCGACATCGCGGTGGAACTGGCGCCGGCCAAGCGGACGATCTACACCGGAGGCCCCTTCTTCGGTACCGACACGGGCGCGGGCCTGCGCGGCGGCATCGAGAAGCGTTGGATCAACGATCGCGGACACAAGTGGAAGAACGAGCTGGTGCTCGCGCAACGCCTGAAGACCCTTTCCACGCTGTACCAGATCCCGATGCCCGGCCCCAACCAGCGCAGCTTCAACTTCGGCGCCAACTTCCGTGATGCCGACACCGTCACCTCGCAGTCGCGTACGCTGCAACTGGTCGCGAACGAAACCCGCCTGTGGCATGGCTGGCAGCGCACCATCGGCATCAACGCATTGTCGGGCACGTTCACCGTCGGCAAGCGCGGTGGTGAAGGCGACAACGCCGAGGGGCTCGAACGCGGCCGCAGTACCCTGCTGTATCCCGAGATCACGCTCAGCCGGAAGAAGGGCGACAACCCCACCTTTGTCCGCAGCGGCTGGTCCCTCACGCTCACCGCGCGCAGCACCGCGGGGCCGCTCCTGTCGGATGCCAGCTTCTCGCAGGTGATCGGCGACGTGAAATGGATCCAGACGTTCTGGGGCCGCAACCGCCTGATCCTGCGCGGCAGCGCCGGCAAGCTGTGGACGAGCAACTTCAGCGACCTGCCCCCGCAGCTGCGCTTCTTCGCCGGTGGCGACCGCTCCGTGCGCGGCTACGACTACCAGAGCATCGGCCCGCGCAACGCCTACGACCGCGTGATCGGTGGCGAGGGCCTGCTGGTCGGCAGCACCGAGGTCGAGCATTACTTCACGCGCAACTGGGGCATGGCCGCCTTCGTCGACGCGGGCAACGCGTTCACGGGAACCGATTACAGCCCGCGCGTCGGCGCAGGCCTCGGCGTACGCTGGTTGTCACCCGTCGGGATGATCCGCGCCGATATCGCCGTCCCCGTCGGCGACAAGAACGAACACGGCATTCACCTGCATGTCGTCATCGGGCCCGACCTGTGAGGAGCACCGGCATGAAATGGTTGATCCGCATCGGTGCCGCGCTGGGTGTCCTGCTCGTGGCCACCATGCTCGGCGTGTGGTGGCTGGTCGGCAGCGCATCCGGCCTTCGTTTCGCCCTCGCCCGAGCCCAGGCATTCACCGATAACGCACTCACGGTGGAGAAGGCCGAAGGCCGGCTCGCCGGTCCGCTGGATATCTCCGGCCTTCGCTATCGCGATGGCAAGGGCATGGACGTTCGCGTCGCCACGGCACATCTGGATTTTTCCATCGGCGCCTTGCTGCGCAAGCGTGCCCATGTCCACGAGTTGCGCGCCGATGGCATCGATGTCGCGCTCGGTCCCGCGGAACCGGAACCGGATACGCCGCCGGAGCCGTTCTCCCTGAAACCACCACTGGACATCGTGCTGGACAAGGTGACGGTCGGCCATGTGCGTGTCACGCAGGAAGGCAAGCCCCTGTTCGAGTCCAACTCGCTCGATCTCGCCGGCTCGTGGACCGCCAGCGGCATCGCGCTGAAGTCCCTCGCCTTGCGCGCGCCCGATGGCCAGGCCGACCTGGGTGGCACGCTCGCCGTCGGCGATGGCTACAAAGGCGATGGAACGGCCTCCTTCGCATGGAAGGTCGGCGACGTGGACTATGCGGGAGGGATCGAGGCGCATAGCGATGGCGCAAAAGCCCACGCGATCGTGAAACTGCGGCTGCCTTTCGTGGCCCAGGTCGATGCCGACCTGGTGCAAGGCGGCGATTACGCCTGGACGGCGAAGATCGACGCGCCACGCTTCGATCCCAAGCCACTGCTCGGCGATGACAGCCTGGCATCGCTCGGCCTGGCGCTGCAAGGAACGGGCGATCGATACAGTGCCCGGCTTGTGGGCGACGTCGACCTCGGCGATTACCGGGTGCGACTTGCGCCGGTCAAGGCGGCGTTCGACCACGAGTACACGCGCCTGACACTCGACGAACTGACGATCGCATCGCCCCAGGTCAAGGGATCGCTCACCGCGAGGGGGACGGTCGAGCTCGCCGCGCAACCGCTGTCGGCGGACCTAGCCCTCGATTGGAAGGACGTGCTCGTCCCCGCCACCGTCGCCGGCCAGGACCTCGCCAGCACCGGCCGGCTCACCTTCAAGGGCAGCGCCGAGTCTTATCGCGCGGAAGGCGATGTCGACATCGGGCCACCCGCCCATATCGGCAAGTTCACCCTCGATGTCGACGGCACGCCGGATCGGGTGACCCTCCACGCCGTGCAGCTGAAACAGCGTACCGGCAGCCTCGTCGCGAGTGGCGCGCTCACGCTGCGCCCGGCGCTGGCGTGGAAGCTCGACATCAAGGGCGATCGCTTCGATCCGGGCCAGGTCCTCGCCGAGTGGCCGGGCGCCCTGGATCTCGATCTCTCGACCGAGGGGCGACTGGAGCACGACAAGCCGCTGGGCTCGCTCGAACTGCGCAAGCTCGACGGCACGCTCCGGAAGCGTCCACTGCGTGGCGACGGCAAGCTGACGCTGAAGCCCGGCGACGTGATCAACGGCAACCTCGATCTCGCATCCGGCGGCAGCACCATCCGCCTGGACGCCAAGGGCGACACCGCCAACGACGCCACGTTGAAGCTCGCCATCGCCTCGCTAGGCGACTGGTTGCCCGACGCGGGTGGCAGGGTCACCGGCGACGTCTCGGCCAAGGGCAACCTGCCGAAGCTGGCGGTGAAGGCGAAGCTGCGCGGCAGCACCATCGTCTACGCCGACCAGAAGGTCGAGGCGATTTCCGTCGACGCGGATATCCCGGATATCAGCACGCCGGGCGGCAAGCTCGACGTCGTCGGCACGGGCCTGGTCAGCGGAGGGCTGGTCTTCAGCCGCGTCGATGTCGCCGCCCAGGGGAGCCAGGAACGCCACCAGCTCAGCGTCGACGCCAAGGGCCGGCCGCTCGCCGCCAACCTGCTGCTCACCGGATCGCTCAAGAACGGCGCCTGGAACGGCACGCTGTCCACGTTGAACATCGACTACCAGGGGTTGCCGCCCTGGCACCTGCAAAGCCCCAGCGCGATGGCCTGGAAGGACGGCGCGGCGAGCATGGGCGACCTCTGCCTCACCGCCGGCGATCCCCTCCTCTGCGTCGCCGCCAGGCAGGACAAGGCCGGCAACCTCGATGCGAGTTATCGCCTGCGCCGCGTACCCCTCGCGTTGTTGATGACGGCGGCCGAGGCCTCGGACAGCCCCATGCGGGCCGAGGGCATCATCGAAGGCGACGGCAACATCCGGCGCACGGCGGCCGGCGCGTTGTCGGGACAGGCGAATGTCACGTCCGCACACGGCTCGGTGGCCTATGTCGACCGAAACGACCGTCCGCTGCTCGTCTACGACAACCTTTCCGCCAATGCCCAGCTCGCGCCCGACAACCAGCGCGTGACCTTGCGTGCCTCGTTGAACGGCGGTGGATCGCTCGACGGCAACGTATCGCTCAGCGGGGCACAGCAGGCGCTCGGCGGTTCCGTCGCCTTGCACCTGAAGGATCTCTCCGTCATCGAGCTGTTCACCGCCGAACTCGCCGAGGTGAAAGGCGCGCTGGACGCCAACTTCAACCTCGGCGGCACCGTGGCGGCGCCCGCGATCACCGGCCAGGCCATCGTCGGCGGTTTCGCCGCGGAAGTGCCCAGTGCGGGGCTCAAGCTCAAGGACGGCCGGATCAGCATCGACACCACCGATGCGAAGAACTACCTCGTCGACGGCACGATCCGTTCCGGCGACGGCACCTTGTCGATCAAGGGCAACGCGGCCCTCGGCACCGGTGCGCAGATGCGCCTGGGCATCGAGGGGTCGAAGTTCACGGCCGTGGACATTCCCGCCGCGAAGGCCGTCATCTCGCCCGACCTGACCGTCGTGCAGGATGCCAAGGGCATGAATGTCAGCGGCAAGCTCAACGTCGACATGGCGGACGTCGATGTCGAGCGCCTGCCCGGTGCCGGCGCGACCAAGGCCTCGCCCGACGTCGTCGTGATCGACGACAAGCAACGCGAGGCCGCGGAGGAATCCGCGCCGATCACCGCCGATATCCGCGTCGACCTCGGCAACAAGGTGCACCTCGTCGGCTTTGGCATCGACGGCCGTATCACCGGTCAACTCGACGTTCGCGAACGCCCCGGCCGTGCCACGACAGGCCAGGGCCAGATCGGCGTGGACGGCACCTACAAGGCCTACGGGCAGGACCTGCGTATCGAACAGGGCCAGCTGCTGTTCGCCAGCACGCCGATCGACAACCCCGGACTCAACATCCGCGCCGCGCGCACGTTGAATCCCAACGCCACCATCGACGACGGCCAGAAAGTAGGCCTCTATGTTTCGGGTACGGCGCGTCGCCCCATCCTCACCGTCTTCTCGAACCCGGTGATGGAACAGTCCGACGCCCTCTCCTATCTCGTCACCGGCAAGCCGCTGTCACAGGTGAAGGGCGGCGAAGGCAACATGGTGGGTGCCGCGGCCCAGGCGCTCGGCTCCGCGGCGGGCGACCTGTTGGCGAAGAGCGTGGGCTCGAAGATCGGTATCGACGATATCGGCGTCAGCAACAACGACGCGCTTGGTGGCACCTCCGCCTTCACCGTCGGCAAGTACCTGTCGCCGCGCCTGTACCTGAGTTACGGCGTCGGACTGTTCGATCCTGGCCAGGTCATCACGCTGCGCTATCTGTTCAGCCGCAAGTGGAATTTCGAGGCGCAGAACGCCACGGATTTCAGCCGGGCGAGCTTCAATTACCGGTTGGAGCGATAGTGCCGCTACGACCCCATTCTCTACCGATTGACCGACTTCATGGCATGACTGGAATCATGTCGTGCCGTCATCGGCAGTCAACGCGCCGAATGAAGGCGATGCAGGAGCTCCGCTTCGGTAAGTGAAATACCACAGGTCTCCGCGATGTCCTTGGCGGATGCCCCTTGGCGGGCGAGTCGCTGCGCCAGCGCAAGCGCGCGATCCGTATTGCCGCCCGGCTCGTTCGGCATCGTCACCGTCGGGCCGCGGCGAACCTGGTCCTCGATGTCGCCCAGCCGGTTTTCGAGGCGGCGGAGCATGCTGGCGAGCGCTTCACTGGGGATGGCCGGCTCGGACGATGCTGCCGGTGAGGGCTGCGTTGCCTCTGCGATGGAAGCGGGGGCCTGCTGATTCGGCGCCCTCGGTGCCGCGCCGAAACGGCGAAACAGGAACAGCAGGCCAGCCAGGTTGAGGATGGCCAAGGCGATCAGCACGTATCCGATGGCGGCGTTCATGCGGGAAGGACTCCGTGGATTCGCGCTACACGGTAGCGGCGATGGATGGTCGCGGCAAGCGTGCCCGCTGGCGCGGGATCGCCACTGAAGCGGCTCCCACATGTCTTCGAGTTTCTGCCGGTTGCCCGTCCGTCAGGAGTTCAGGCGCGGCAGAGCTTCTGTACGTCGACCAGGGCGATGAATCCGTCCTCGCGGGTGATCACGCCGCTGACGGGATCGTCGCGGCGCTCGGCACGGCCCGGTGGCGGGGGAACGATCTCGTCGGGATTGAAGGTGAGCATGTCGCCGATGACGTCGATGCGCATGCCGACCACCGTGCCGCCGTCGTCGAAGACGATGACACGCTGCGCGTCTTCCTCGTCGGCGCCGGCGACGCCATCGAGGCCGAAGCGGCGGCGGCCATCCAGTACGGGAACGATCTGCCCGCGCAGGTTGACGATTCCCAGGACATCGTCCGGAGCACCGGGCACCGGCGTGATGTCGCCGGGGCGGATCACTTCGCGCACGCTGGTGAGCGATAGCGCGTAGCGCTGGCCCTTCAATGAAAATCCGAGCCAGGCGCCTCGCCCGTCGCGGGGGGTATCGGTCATGTGCCCAGTTCCTTTTCCAGCCATTCGATCAGTGCCGTGGTGCCTATCACGCCACATTTGGGTTCGAGCGACATGCCTGCCAGCCACGGACGTGTCGCGGCACCCGTGCGCCATTGGATCGCATCCGCGTGAAGCTCGACTGGCTCCTCGTCGACCACGCAAGCGAGTGCCCAGGTACGGTCACGCAGGATGACCAGGGTGGTCGCCGCCGCACCGGCCATGTCGGGCGAGAGGATCGCGGCAAGATCGGCCACGCGTGCCTCGCCGCTAGGATGGCGCCAGCGGCCGAGGCAGATGGGGTTGTTCGTGGTATGCGGCGAGGTGAGCGGCGGCATCGGCAGCAAATGGGTGACGTCGACCATGGGCACGGCCAACCTCACGCCGGCGGCCAGGCACAGCAGGTAGCGAAGATCGCCCGCGCGCGCGGCCTCGGGAACGGGCATGGCGCGCCAGGGTTCGAAAGACATGACCTGGATCGCGCCCGCCGGTGCCACCGCGCTGGCAGGCGCCGGTGTCAGCAACTCCGCCAGGTAGTCGGCGACGATCTGCTCCGCTTCATGTATGGCGCGCATCATGCGGCGGCTCCCGTCATCGACGACACCGGCAGCGCCAGCAACTCGTCGAGCAACCGGCGGTAGGCCAGTCCGCCACGCCGCGCCGCCGGCCACGACGCCAGGGGGACGCCGGCGGCACTGGCTTCACGAATCTGCGTGTCGGTCGGAATCACGGCCTCGCTCACGGCGTCGCCGTACTGCTCGCGCAGCTGTGCAAGGCAGGCCCGCGAGGCATGCGTGCGTGCATCGTAGAGCGTAGGCACGATCGTGCGCGGCATGGGCTTCCCACGCGAGCGCTCGATCATCGACAGGCTGCGCAGCATGCGCTCCAGGCCGGCGAGTGCCAGCGCCTCGGTCTGCGTCGGCACGAGCAGCCGGTCGCTGGCCGCCAACGCATTGACCATCAACACGCCGAGCGTCGGCGGGCAATCGAGCAGCACGTGGTCGAAATCCGGCGCGAGTTCGGCCAGCGCGTGGGTGAGGACAAGACCCATGCCGGGACGCGTGCCGATCTGCCGGTCGAGGGTGATCATCGCGGCCGACGCGGGCAACACGCTGAGGCGATCCCATGGTGTCGCGTGCACCAGCGTGCGTACGGGGAGGGGGTTGCCACCGACGCCGAAGAGGTCGTACACGCTGCCATGTGCCGCGCCCTCGACACCGATGTATCCCGACAGCGATGCATGCGGGTCCATGTCGACCAGCAGCGTACGCCTGCCGGATTCCGCCATCAGGCTGCCCAGCGCGACGGTGGTGGTCGTCTTGCCCACGCCGCCTTTCTGGTTGGATATGGCCCAGACCCGCATCATCGGGCTTCCACGGCGGAGAGATCGACACGGTCGGCGTCGCTGTAGAAGCGCGCCGGCGCGGCCTTGTCGCTCATGACCACGATCAGTACGCGGCGATTGCGATTGCGCCCCTCGTCCGTCGCGTTGTCGGCCGTGGGCCGGAATTCGCCCCAGCCGATGATGCCGACACGATGCGGGTCGACGCCGGTCGTGGTGAGCAGGCGTGCCACGGTGGCCGCGCGGGCGGCCGACAACTCCCAGTTGGAGGGAAACGTGGCCGTCGCGATCGGGGTGTTGTCCGTATAGCCTTCCACGCGCATGGCGTTCGGAAAGGGCGAAAGGATGCCTGCGAGCTTGCGCAGCACATCCTCCGCGGGCGCCTGCAACTTCGCCACGCCGACGGGGAACAGGATGTCCGTGCGCACTTCGATCTCGAGCCAGTCCGGGGTCTTGCGCACGCTGACCATGTTCTTGTCGATCAGCGGTTTCATCGCACGCTGCACTTCATCGGCGATCTGGCTGAGGCTTGCGGCCTCGGTCTTGCCGATGGCCGTGTTGGCCGCCGTGGCCGTGTTGATGCTCGCCGCTTCCTGGCGATCCGGCGCCGCGCCCTCGTGGCCGGGAAGTGGCAGGTTGCGCGGCGGGATGGGTACCTCGATCTTGGCGATCGGCGCCGCCGTGGGCGCGCGCGACTGGTTCGGCAACGGCACCTGGGCGGCTGGCGTGGCTTCGCGAATCGGTTCGATGACCTTGCCGGTACCGTTGAACGCCTCGTTGATCGACTGCGCCATCACTCGGAACTTGGTCTCGTTCACAGCGGAAACGGCGTACATCACCACGAACAGCGCGAGCAGCAAGGTGATCAGGTCGCCGTAGGGTATCGCCCAGCGTTCGTGATTGATGTGTTCTTCGTGATGCCGCCGCTTCACGAGAGGAACCCCTGCAGCTTGCTCTCGATGTGCCGGGGGTTGTCGCCCTGGGCGATCGAGACGAGGCCTTCCACCAGGATCTCGCGCATCTGCGAACGGCGGCGGGCCAGGCCCTTCAGACGCGATGCCATCGGCAACGCCAGCAGGTTGGCCAGGCCGATGCCGTAGATCGTCGCGACGAAGGCCGCGGCGATGCCATGGCCCAGCTTGCTCGGCTCCGCGAGGTTCTGCATCACGGACATCAGGCCCATCACCGCGCCGATGATGCCCATGGTCGGCGAATACGCGCCGGCGTTCTCGAATACCTTGGCGGCCTCGATGTCGGTGTGCTCGCGCGCGAGCACTTCCACTTCGAGCACCGAACGCATCGCGTCCGGCTCGGTGCCGTCCACCAACAGCTGCAGCCCCTTGCGGATGAAGGGGTCGGACTCGCGTTCGATCGCGGGTTCCAGGCCGAGCAGGCCGGTGCGGCGGGAGATTTCACTCCAGCCGACGATGCGGCTGACGAGGTTTTCCGATTCGATGTCCGGTGGACGGTAGACCCAGGGCAACATGCTCAAGGCGCGCTTCAGCACGGCGCCGGGCGTCTGCACCAGCAGGGCGGCGAACGTGCCGAGGAAGACGATGACGAACGCGGCCGGGTTCCACAGGGCATCGAGGCTAGAACCCTTCAGGATGGTACCCACGATGATGACCACGAAGGCCAGGATCGTTCCGACGACGCTCACGATATCCATGTCAGACCGCCATCCTCAGTGTAGGCAACACCTGCCCGTTGTCGTCGGCAAGGCCGGCGAGGTCGAGCACGAGCGAGATCCGCCCGTCGCCGGTGATCGTCGCGCCGGCCACGCCCGGGACATCCTTCAGGAAAGGCCCGAGCGGCTTGGCCATGACGTCTTCACGGCCCAGCACTTCGTCGACGAGGCAACCGAGCGTCTGGTGGCCGATTTGCACCACGACCACGTGGCCGCCCTTCCCCGCCGAACCGGCCCAGCGGCCGAGATCGACCAGCGGCAGCGCGCGCTGGCGATGCGCCGCGACGATGCGGCCGTCGAGCTCCTGGACCTTGCCGGGAACGAGTTCGAATACCTCGGCCACGTTGGATAGCGGCAGTGACAGCAGCCGATTACCCACGCGCACCATCAACACGCGCAGGATGGCCAGCGTCAATGGCACCGACAGGCGCACGGTGCTGCCATGGCCCACGCGTGAATCGATCGACAGCGTGCCACCGAGTTCGACGATCTTGGTCTTGACCACGTCCATGCCGACGCCGCGGCCGGAAATATCCGAGACCTGGCTGGCGGTGGAGAAACCCGGTCGGAACACGATCTCGTAGCACTCGCGCTCGTCGAGGCGCGCGGCCTGGTCCTCGTCCATCAGGCCTTTCTCCACCGCCTTGCGGCGCAGGACCTCGGGGTCCATGCCCTTGCCGTCGTCGGTGACGGTGATGACGATGCGGTCGCCGTACTGCCCGGCCGCGAGGCGCACGGTGCCCGCGCGGGACTTGCCTTCGCCGACGCGGACATCGGGCATCTCGATGCCATGGTCCACGGCGTTGCGTAGCAGGTGCACCAACGGATCGGCAAGCGCCTCCACCACCGTGCGGTCGATATCGGTTTCCTCGCCCTCGGTGACCAGTTCGATTTCCTTGCCGAGTTGCCGGGCGAGGTCGCGGACGATACGCGGAAAACGCGAGAACAACTTGCCTACCGGCTGCATGCGCATGCGCAGCACGGCGTTCTGCAGGTCTTCCGCCACACGCTCGAGTTCGCCGATGGCACGTTCCATCGGGTCGTTCGTGCCACGCGGGGCGAGGCTGGTGAGGCGATTGCGCACGAGTACCAGCTCACCCGCGGCATCGACCAGGCCATCGAGGCGATGGGTATCGACGCGGACCGTGGTGTCGGCGGTGGAGGCGCCGCGTTTCTCGGCAGCCGCCGGGGCCGGCTTCGCCGCGACCTGCGCGGCGGGTGCTGCCGGGACAGGCTTGGACGAGGCGGCGGGCGGCGCGACCGATGCGGAGGACGTCGAGCCCGCCATGGCGGGGCCACCTGCGGCGCCCGGGGCCGCCGTGCCATGGAGGCTGTCGAGCAAGGCTTCGAATTCGTCGTCGCTGATCGCGTTTCCGTCGGCGGGCGAAGCGACTGCCTGGGCCACGACCGGTGCAGGACCCGCGACGGCAGGCGCGGCCACGTCGGAAACGGATGGAGTGTCGGCCGTCGCGTCGGCACCGGGGGCACCCGTGCCATAGAGCGAATCGAGCAGGGCCTCGAACTCGTCGTCGGATATCGTGCCCGACGGCACGGAAGCGGGCTCGCGGTCGCTGCGCGCGGCGTCGAGCATCGCTTCGAATTCGTCTTCGATCGGGTCGTACGGCCGCGCCTGCGCGGGAGCGGCGGCTGGCGCGCTGGCGGGCGTGGCCAGGGCCACCGGCGGCGCGGAGGCCGCACGGCCCGGAATCAGCAGGCGGTCGAGCAGCGAACGGGGCGCCGCCTCGATCGGCAAGCCGCCGTCGGCGGCGCGCATCATGTCGTTGAGGAGATCCAGCGACTCCAGCAACGCGTCCATGAAGCCGGCGTTGAGCACGATCGAGCCATTGCGGGCCTCGTTGAGGAGATCCTCGCCCCGGTGGCAGAGCTCGACCATCGGATTGAGGCCGAGGAAGCCCGCACCGCCCTTCACGGTGTGGAACGCGCGGAAGACCGCGTTCAACAGTTCCATGTCGTTCGGCGACGCCTCGAGATCCACGAGCTGTTCGCCCAGGCTCTCAAGCAACTCCCGCGCCTCGATCAGGAAGACGTTGAGCAGCTCGTTGTCCAGCTCCACGCTCATACGGCGCTCAGAACCCGAACTCGCTGAGGAGGCGATCCACTTCGTCCTGGCTGACCTTGTCGGCGGCCGGCGCGGCACCGCCCGCCAGCGAACCGGTCAGGCGAACCAGTTCCACCAGGGAGGATTCGACCTTGGCCATGAAAGCCTCAACCTGGGCCACGCGCTGGCCGGAGAGATCCTGCCAGGACTGTGCCTCCACCATCTCGCCGAAGCCGATGTCGCAGCTCTGCGCGAAATCGCCCACGCGCACGGCCAGCGCGGTGGCGTGGGTGGCGAAGGCCGGGTCGGCGTGGTCGAGCACCAGCACCTCGTCCGCCTGGCGCGCGAGGGCCTGTGCCTGTGGGCGCAGCTTCTCGCTGAAATCGAGCGTGCGGTGCGCGGCCTGCGAACTCATCTCGAGCACGTCGCGCAGGTGCTTGCGCGCATCGCTCATGTTGCCTGGCACGCCGTCGTGCGAAATATCGGCGGCGAGGCGGCGGGCGGACTCGTGCAGGTCGCGCGCGAGATGGCCGAGCGCCATGAACAGGTGTTGCTCACGGGTACGCAGCAGCTGGTCGAGCGCCTGCTCGAAGGAGACGCTGTCGTCGGCGTCGAGCAGTGCACGCAGTTCGGGAGCCACATCGTGGCCGCTGGAAAGCATGGTATTCATCGTCATTCCTTAGCCCGCGGCCGCGGCGAGTCGTTCGAAGATCTTGTCGAGTTTTTCCTTCAGCGTGACCGCCGTGAATGGCTTGACGACATAGCCGTTCACGCCGCTCTGCGCCGCCGCGATGATCTGGTCACGGTTGTTCTCCGCCGTGACCATCAGTACAGGCATGGCCTTCAGCGCCGCGTCGGCACGGATCGCCCGGAGCAGGTCGATGCCGGTCATGTTCGGCATGTTCCAGTCCGTCACGACGAGGTCGAACGGCTGCGCGCGCAAGAGCGCGAGCGCCGCGTTGCCGTCCTCCGCCTCCTGGATGAGGGTGTTGGTGAATCCCAACTCCACCAGGAGGTTCCTCACGATGCGTCGCATGGTGGAGAAATCGTCCACCACGAGGATCTTCATGTTCTTGTCCAAAACTCGTCTCCGCCTTGCTACCGCGCGTTCGTCAATGCTTGTCTTTCCAACCCGACATGCGTGCGCGGAGTCGAATGAGGGCCTGGCCATGGATCTGGCACACCCGCGATTCGCTCACCCCCAGCACCGCACCGATTTCCTTCAGGTTGAGCTCTTCATCGTAGTACAGCGACATGACCAGCTTCTCGCGCTCCGGCAGCCCGTCGATGGACTGCGCCAGCGCGTCACGCAGGCCTTGCTGCTCGAACAATCCATCCGGGCCCGCGGCATCCGGGTCGACCACGTCGATCGCGGCGCCTTCGTCGCCTTCCGGCGCCGTGAGGCTCAGCAACCGCGCGCTCGCCGCGTCGGCCAGGATCTGGTTGTACTCCATGGCGTCGATGCCCAGCCGCTTCATCACTTCCGCGTCTTCGGCGTCGCCACCCGTCTCGTTCTCGATCTGCCTCGTCACCTCCGCGACCTCGCGCAACTTCCGGTGGACGGAGCGCGGGGTCCAGTCCGTCTTGCGCAGTTCGTCCAGCATGGCGCCACGTATGCGGATGCCCGCATAGGTTTCGAAGCTGGCCGCGCGAGTCGGCGAATAATTCCTTGCCGCCTCGAGCAGTCCGATCATCCCGGCCTGCATGAGGTCGTTCGCATCCACGCTTGGCGGCAGCCGGCCCATCAGGTGATAGGCGATCCGGCGCACCAGCGGCGCGTGGTTCTTGACTAGTTGATCCGCCGGGATACGCGTGATCTCGAGATATTCGGTCGCGACGCTCACAGTGGCAGCCCTCCCCCAGATGGGACCGTTCGGCGAAAAAGCCGATGCGGCCCTGTGCCCGGGGTTCGGGTTCACCCCATGTATCGACCGACCTGGCCAGATTCTTGAATCCGACCGCCGATCGGCTGCTCGGCCAGGCGTCGACCACCGCCGACTGGCGGCGGATGGCCTGGCGCAGGTACTCGTCGTGCGGAACCATGCCCATGAAATCCAGGGACACGTCGAGGAAGCGGTTTGTCACCCGGGACAGCTTCTCGAACAGCTGGCGGCCTTCCTGGGCGTGCCGGACCATGTTGGCGACGATGCGGAAACGATTCACGTCGAACTCGCGGCTCATGACCTTGATCAGCGCATAGGCGTCGGTCAGGGAGGCGGGCTCGTCGCAGACCACGACCACCACCTCGTCCGAGGCGGCGGCGAACATCGATACGCTGTCGGAAATCCCGGCGGCGGTGTCGACGATCAGGTATTCCGGTGGCAGCGGATATTCGTCGAAGGCGCGGATCACGGCCGCGTGCTCGATGTTCGGCAGCTGCGCCATCCGGCGCGTGCCGGACGTGGCGGGAATGACCTTCAGGCCGTGGGCGGCCTGGAGGATCAGGTCCTCGATGCCGCACTCGCCCTCCAGCATGTGGCCGAGGTGACGGGTGGGCTGGAGGCCGAGAAGGACGTCGATGTTCGCCATGGCGAGATCGGCGTCGAGGAGGACGACGTCACGGCCGCCCATCGCGAGCGCCATGCCGAGATTGACCGCCACCGTGGTCTTGCCCACGCCGCCCTTCCCGCCTGCGACGGCGATGCTTCGGGTGGGACGGCGGTCGGCCAGCCAGTGGAGTCCGGCGGCCTGGGTGGAATCGACGTGTGTGCTCATGAAGGAAGTCACTGCCGTAAGTGTTTGCGGTTGCCGGGAAAAGGGTGGGCGCGGTCAGGCCAGGGCCGGCGCGGCGATGCCGAAGCGCTCGGCGAGCAGGGCGTCGTCCGGTTCGTCGTTACGCTGCTTGAGCAACTGGGCCGCGAGGCAGACCAGCTTGCGCGCATCGGCCGAGGCGATGTCCTCGGGCACGCGCTGCCCATCCGTGGTGTAGTCCAGCGGCATCCGGTGGCGGATGAGGGCCGAGAGCGCGCCGCCGATCAGCGGTGCCTCGTCGAGCTTGGTGAGGATCGCGCTCTGCGGCGCCAGCGGCGCGTAAGCGCGGATCGCGTTGTCGATGGCCTGGGCCTGCGCATTGGCGGCGAGCACCAGGCACACGCGCACGTCCGACGTGGCGCGCAGTGTCTCGAACTGCTGCTGCAGCTTCGGGTCGTTGCCGGCGAGGCCGGCCGTGTCGACCAGCACGGTGTGCTTGCCGCGCAACTGGAGCAGCACGTTGCGCAGGCTGGTCGCGTCGTGGGCGTTGAACACGCGCACGCCGAGCAAGCGGCCGTAATGTTCCAGCTGCGCGCCGGCACCGATGCGGTACTGGTCGGCGCTGATCAAGGCGACGTTCGATGCCCCATGGCGCAGCACGGCGCGGGCGGCGAGCTTGGCGATGGTGGTGGTCTTGCCCACGCCCGTGGTGCCGACCAGGGCGGTGGTGCCGCCGCCGACCGTGTCGAAATTCCGTCCGCTGGTGCGGATGTTGCGCGAGAGCATGCCCAGCGGCAGGTAGCGCGCCTGCTCGACGTTCATGTCGGCGGGCAATTCCGCGCACAGCGCGCGTGCCACGTCGCCGTCGATGCCCAGGCGGGTCATCTCGCGCAGCACGCGGGCACGCAGCGGCTGCTCGCGGTCCATCTGGTTCCATGCAAGGGTCGAGAGCTGCACTTCGAGCATCTCGCGCAGGTTGTTGATCTCGGCGCGCACGCCATTCACGGCGGCATCGTTGGCCGGCGTGGCGGTGGCGGCGCGGACCACGTCGGCGACGCTGGCGGCGAGCGCGGCGCTCGACTGGCGCTGCGGCGCGTTCGTGGCAGGCGGCATGCCCGATTTCGTCGCGCGCTCCACCGCGGCGGCGGTGGCGGCGCGGGCCTGGTCGATGCGGGCGGCGCGCTCGGCTTCATCGCGCGTGGCGCGGATCGGCGCTTCCTCGCGGGCCGGGGCGTCGAAACCGAAACCGGCCTCGCGCACCAGCGCTTCGTCGTAATCGAGCGCGGCGATGATCTCGATACCGTCGTCCAGCCGGCGCGTGGACAGGATCACGGCGTCCGGACCCTGTTCGTCGCGAACCTGGCGCATGGCCTGGCGCATATCGGGAGCAACGAATCGTTTGATTTTCATGCGTTCGATCCTGTCTTCGTTCGTTCGGCCCACGCGGCGATGCCCCGCGCGGTGTCTCGTTCCTATCGCCCGAGGGCCGTCACCAGCTTGACGCGTCGGTTGTCCGGAACCTCGTTGTACGCAAGTACATGCAGGTTTTGGGCCACATGCCGGGTGAAGCGCGAAAGCCACGGACGAAGTGCCGGCGACACCAGCAGCACGGCCGGTTCACCCGCCGCTTCCTGGCGGCGCGCCGCATCGGCGACGCTCTGCTGGAGACGATCCGCGAGACCCGGCTCGACCGCCGCGCCGGCGGGACCGCCGCCTTGCAGGGACTGCAGCAGGATCTGTTCGAGCTCCGGCGCCAAAGTAATGACAGGCACTTCCGTACCCAGGCCGGCGATCTCCTGCACGATCTGTCGACCGAGGGTGACGCGTACCGCGGCGGCGAGGACGCCGGGGTCCTGGCTCTGGCCCGCATGCTCCGCCAGCGATTCGACGATGCCCCGGAAGTTGCGGATGGGCACGCGCTCGGCGAGCAGGTTCTGCAGGACCTTGACCACGACGCCCAGGGACAGGCGCTTGGGCACCAGGTCTTCGACGAGCTTGGGTGTCTGCTGGGCGAGACGATCGAGCAACTGCTGCACGTCCTGGTGGCCGATGAGCTCGTGGGCGTGGTTCTGCAGGATGTGCGAAAGATGGGTGGCGATCACGGTGGCCGGATCGACCACGGTGTAGCCCAGGGTCTGCGCGTGCTCGCGCATGCCCGGCTCGATCCACACGGCATCCAGGCCGAAGGCGGGATCGCGCGTGGCGATGCCGTTGATCGTGCCGTGCACGCGGCCCGGATCGATCGCCAGCATGCGCTCGGTGTGGATCTCCGCCTCGCCCATCGGCACGCCCATCAGGGAAATGCGATAGCCATGCGGGGGCAGGTCCAGGTTGTCGCGGATGTGTACCGAGGGAACCAGGAAACCGAGTTCCTGCGACAGCTTGCGGCGCACGGACTTGATCCGCGCCATCAGTTCGCCGCCCTGGGCCTTGTCCACGAGCGGGATGAGCCTGTAGCCGACCTCGAGGCCGATCGTGTCCACCTGGGCCACGTCTTCCCACGAAAGCTCAAGGCGTTCCGCCGGCGGCGCCGAGTCCAGCGCGAGTTCGGTGCCGGGCGCCCCCGTGCCGGCCGCGGCGGCGGTGCGCTCCTGCTTGGCCTGGCTCAACTTCCACGCGGCGAAGCCCGCGAGCGCGGCCAGGATGAGGAACGGGATGTTCGGCATGCCCGGGATCAGGCCCATCGTGCCCAGCACGGCCGCCGCGACGCCGAGCGCCTTCGGCTGGCCGAACAGCTGCCCCATCACGTGCTTGCCCATTTCCTGGGACTTCGACACGCGCGTGACGATCACCGCGGTGGCGATCGAGAGCATCAGTCCCGGCACCTGTGCGACCAGGCCGTCGCCGATGGTCAGCAGCGTATAGGTGCGTGCGGCTTCGGCGGCGGAAAGGCCATGCTGCAACATGCCGATGAAGAAGCCGCCGATGATGTTGATCGCGAGGATCAGCATGCCGGCGGTAGCGTCGCCGCGGACGAATTTCGAGGCACCGTCCATCGAACCATAGAAGTCCGCTTCCTCGCGCACTTCCTGGCGCCGCTCGCGGGCCTGCTCCTGCGTCAACAGGCCGGCGTTGAGGTCGGCATCGATCGCCATCTGCTTGCCGGGCATGGCATCGAGGGTGAAACGGGCGGTCACCTCGGACACGCGCGTCGCACCCTTGGTCACCACCACGAAGTTGATGATGGTGAGGATGGCGAACACGACGAAGCCGACCGCGAAGTTGCCCCCGATGACGAACTCGCCGAAGGCCTCGATCACCTTGCCGGCGGCGCCCGGGCCATTGTGGCCATGCAGCAGCACCACGCGCGTGGACGCGATGTTCAGGGCCAGGCGGAGCAAGGTGGCGAACAGCACCACGGTGGGAAACGACGCCAGTTCCAGCGGTCGCATGACGTACATGGTGGCCAACAGGATCACCAGCGACAACGCGATGTTGAAGGTGAACAGCAAGTCCAGCATGAACGGCGGCAAGGGCAGCATCATCATGCCGAGCATGATCAGCATCGCCACCGGCGCGGCGACGCCACGGCGGCCGATCTGCCGGAACGTGCCCATGAAGTTGGAGGAAGCTGCCATCGTCAGTTATCCATGCGGTAAGGGCCGAGCAAATCCGGATCGATGTCCTGCTCGGGTAGATCGGGCGGGAGATCGCCCACGGCGATCGCCTGCTTCAGCCGGAACACGTAGGCCAGGATCTGGGCCACGGCGATGTACAGCGCCGCGGGGATCTCGCGTCCGATTTCCGTCGTGTGATACAAGGCGCGTGCCAACGGCGGTGCTTCCACCACCGGAACCTTCGCCCCGCCCGCGACATCGCGAATCTGCTGGGCGATCACGTCCACGCCCTTGGCCACCACGCGGGGCGCTCCCATGCGGTTCTCGTCGTATTTCAGGGCCACGGCGAAGTGGGTCGGGTTGGTCACGATGACGTCCGCCGTGGGAACGTCTTCCATCATCCGCCGGCGCGCCATCTGGTGCTGCATCTGACGGATTTTCGACTTCAGCTCGGGACTGCCCTCGCTTTCCTTGTGCTCGTCCTTCACTTCCTGCTTGCTCATCTTCATCTTCTTGGTGAAACTGAATTTCTGCCACGGCGCATCGACCAGCGCGATGGCACCGAGCGCACAGGCGAAGACGAGCGAGGCCTGGCCGAAGATGGCGAAGGCCTGGGCGATGCCGACGCTGACGGGACCGGTGCCCACCGTGTACATGTCCCTCGTCGAGCGAAGCAGGAACCAGACCAGCGCGCCGCCGATCAGCACGAGCTTGAGCAACGACTTGCCCAGCTCCACCAGGCCGTTCACCGAGACCAGGCGCGAAAATCCCTTGATCGGGTCGAGCCGGTCGAATTTCGGGGCGAGCGCCTGGGCGGAAAAATTCAACCCGCCCATCAGGGCCGGCGCGGCGACCGCGGCGACCGCGGTCACGGCGAACACGGGACCGAGCAGCTTGAACCCTTCCAGGGCGGCCGTGGCCAGTGCGCGATATACGCCATTGCTGGCGAACAGGTCGTCGCGGCTGTAGCGCAGGCCCACGTGCATGATATTGGCCGCGTGCACGGACATCTGGTCGCGTGCGGCGATCAGCGTCGTCACGCCCGCGAGCACCACCACGGCGGTGGAAAGATCGCGCGAACGCGGCAGGTCGCCCTTCTCGCGCGCTTCGCGAAGGCGCTTTTCACTAGGCGCTTCGGTGCGGTCTTCCTTGTCGGTCTCGCTCATGGGCGTGTCACCTCCCCATGAGCTGGCGCATGGTGTCCCATGCGGCCGTCTGCAGCGAATCGAACGCGCCCGGCAGGGCGCGCAGCGCAAGCCATACGGCCAGGAGGCCGAGGCAGATCGTGATGGGGAAGCCCACCGCGAAGAGGTTCATCGAGGGTGCCGAACGGCTGATCGCACCGAAGCCGAGGTTCACCACGAGCGTCGCGGTGAGCGCGGGCAGCGCCACGCGCACGGCGCCGCCGAACAGATGGCTGGCGAAAGTGAGCACGCCCCAGATACCGTTCGCGCCGATGCCCTGTTCGCCCACCGGCAGCGTGCGGAAGCTGTCGGCCAGCAGTGAAACGAGCTGCAGGTGGCCGTTCATCACCAGGAACAGCAAGGTCACGAGCATCGTGTAGAACTGGCTGAGCACCGGCGTGGTGCCGCCGACGCCCGGGTTCACCGTCTCGGCGAAACCCAGGCTCATCGCCTGCGACACGAGCTGGCCGCCGAACGACACCGCCTCGAACACGAGCTTGAGGACGAAGCCCAATGAAGCACCCACCAGGATCTGCTGCGCCAGCGTGGCCACGCCCTGTGCGGAAATCGGCCGGATGTCCAGCGGTGCCAAGGGGGCCAGGACCATGGTCAGCAGAAGCGCCAGGCCGAGACGGATGCGCACCGGGATCATCGTCGCGCTCAGCACAGGCGCCACGAGCAGGAGGCCCGAGACGCGGGCAAGCGCCCACGACGCCCCTCCGACCCATGCTTCGAGCTGGCCGAAGTCGATCGGCATCAACGCACCGCCTGGGGAAGGTTCTCGATCAGCGTGCGCGTGAACTGCACGAGGGTGCGCAACATCCAGGGCCCGGCGATGATCATCACCAGCGCCATGGAGATGAGCTTCGGGATGAAGCTAAGCGTCTGTTCGTTGATCTGCGTGGCGGCCTGGATCATGCCGATGAGGAGGCCTACCGCCAGCGCGGTGAGCAGCAGTGGCGCGCCGATCAGCATCGCGATGTGCAGGGCCTGCTGGCCGAAGCCGATGACCGTTTCCGGCGTCATGGGAAGAAGCTCCCCGCAAGCGTCCCCAGCAGCAGTGTCCAACCATCGACCAGCACGAACAGCATGATCTTGAAGGGCAGCGAGATGATCATCGGCGAGACCATCATCATGCCCATCGACATCAGCACGGAGGCGACGACGAGATCGATGATGAGGAACGGGATGAACAGCAGGAAACCCATCTGGAAAGCCGTCTTCAGTTCGCTCGTCACGAACGCCGGCAGCGCCACGCGATAGGGGACGGCATCCTTGTCGGCGTATGGCTGCTCACCGGCGAGCCTGGTGAACAGTTGCAGGTCCGGGTCGCGGGTCTGTTCGAGCATGAAATGACGGAACGGCGCGGCGGCGAGCGGCAGTGCCTCCTGCACGTTCATCTGGCCGTCCATGTACGGCTTGATCCCGGCGTCGTAGGCCTTGTTGATGACGGGCGTCATCACGAACAGGGTGAGGAACAGCGACAGGCCGAGGATCACCTGGTTGGGCGGCGTGCTGTTCGTGCCCAGCGCCTGGCGAAGGAACCCAAGCACGATGATGATGCGGGTGAACGAGGTCATCATCAGCAGGATGGCCGGCAAGGCGGTCAAGGCCGTCATCAGCGCCAGCATCTGGATCGACAGCGACCAGGTCTGCGAGCCATTGGCGCCCGGCTGCACGTTCAGCAGCTGGATACCCGGCGGCTCGGCGGCGAACGCCACGGCGGGCACGAACAACACGAAGAGCACCGCCAGCCACGACCAACGTCGCGCCCGCCCGGCACGGTGGGAATACCGCCCGTCAGCCCCTCGTCCTGCCCGGTGGGCGCGGACCCCGTCCGCGATAGCCACGGTCTTCATGGGCGCTTCCACTGTGCAAGAACGTCACGGAAACCACGCGCCACCGGCGTCGCCGAAGAAGGCGCATCGTCCTGCACCGGCGTGGCCAGGACGTGCAACGTACGCAGGCCGCCCGTGGGGGAAGCCCCGACCAGGAGTTGCGTACCGCCGACTTCGAGCAGCATGACCTTTTCCTTGATCCCGACCGGCATCGATTCGACGACACGGATCTTCCGGCCACCGGGGCGCACGCGCGCCTGGGCGCGGCGGCCGAACCAGCCGACGAAGAAGATGAGCGCCACGACGCCGATCAGGCTGACCAGCACGCGGAGCCATTCCGCGCCCGAATCGACCGCCGGGGCGGCGGCCGGGGACGCCATCAGGGCGCAGGGAAGGAAGCCACCGGCGAAGGCGGCGACGGTACGGCGCATGGGAATCACCGAAGCTTGCGGACGCGCTCGGCCGGGCTGATAACGTCGGTCAGCCGGATACCGAACTTCTCGTTGATGACGACGACTTCGCCATGGGCGACGAGGGTGCCGTTGACGAACACGTCGAGCGGTTCACCGGCGGCGCGGTCGAGTTCCACGACGGAACCCTGGTTGAGCTGGAGCAGGTTGCGGATGCTGATCTTGGTCCGGCCCACTTCCATGGCCATGGTGACCGGGACGTCGAGGATGACGTCGAGGTTCACTTCGTTGCCGAGGCCGATGGACGAGGCCAGCGTGGCATCGTTGGCGTTTTCGATTTCGTCGAGCGTGGCGTTCATGTCGTTCCAGTGTTTTGCGTTACAGAGGGGTTCGAAGCCCTGTGAAGCAAGCCGCGTGCCATGCGGTGGATGACGGTGGAACGGTGATGTTGGCTAGACGGATCAGGTACTTAGTGGTGAAGTCGGGACCGCGGTAAGCGAGTGACCTGTAGCGGCAGACGGAAAGCTGACGCTCGACGGCAGTTAGTCACCGTGACGGACCATTGGCGGCATGAGGGGTATGCCGCCTGCCGGCGGATTGCCGCTGAAGCGGCTCCCACAACGGTGTCAGGCCGGTTCGGTGGTTGGCGGGGTGGGGACCGTGGTCGAACGGGGGGCCGTGCGGCGGAGCAGCGATTCGAACTGGATCGCCTTGTTGCCGCTGGAATTGGCCATGCGGCCACGGAAGATGGGTACATCCTCGGCGAACACCGTGGCCGTCTCGGGCAGGTTGATCGGAATGATGTCGCCCTTGCGCAGGTGCAGGAAGTCGCCGATGGTCAGGCGCGCCTCGGCCAGCATGGCGGTGACCTCCACTTCCGCATCGAGGAGTTCCTCGTGCAGGTTCTGGATCCAGCGGTCGTCGCGTTCGGCGCGGTCGCTCTGCACGCCCGCGTCGAGCAGCTCGCGAATCGGCTCGACCATCGAATACGGCAGGGTCAGGTGCACTTCGCCGCCACCGCCGTCGAGTTCGATATGGAACCGCGACACCACCACCGTCTCGGTGGGGCTCACGATATTGGCGAACTGCGGGTTGATCTCCGAATTCAGGAACTCGAAGTGCATCTTCAATACCGGTGCCCAGGCCTCGGCCATGGCGCCGAATGCCTCCTGGAGCACGATCTGGATCACCCGGTTCTCGGTCGGCGTGAAGTCGCGACCCTCGATGCGGGCGTGGTAGCGGCCGTCACCGCCGAAGAAATTGTCGATGACGGTGAAGACCAGGCGCGGCTCGAACACCATCAGGGCGGTGCCACGCAGGGGCTTGATGCGAATGAGGTTGAGGTTGCTCGGTACCGCCAGCGAATGCACGTACTCGTTGAACTTGGTCATCCTCACGCCAAGGACCGACACTTCGCACGACTTGCGCAGCACGTTGAACAGGTTGGCGCGGAAGTAGCGGGCGAAACGGTCGTTGACCATTTCCAGCGTGGGCAGGCGACCGCGGACGATGCGATCCTGCTGGGTGAAATCGTAGTCGAGGATGCCACCGGGCGGCGGAAGATCGACCTCGGTCTCGACCGCGCCGCCTTCCACGCCCGCCAGGAGGGCATCGATTTCGTCCTGGGTAAGGATGTCCGTCATGGCCGCGAGGTTCCCATCACTGCATGATGAAGCTGGTGAAATAGACCGCGTCCACGCCCGGGCGCCCGATCTTTTCCTTCAGCACGCGCTGGATCTCGGCCAGTGCGGCGGCCTGGAGCTTCTGCTTGCCCTTCACGTCGGACAGCGACTTCATGTCCTGGGCCGAGAACAGCATCAGCAACGCGTTGCGGATCTCCGGGTCGGCCTGCCTGGCGGCGGCGATCGCTTCCGGATCGTGCGACATCACATTCACGCCCACCTGGAGGAAACGCAGCGCCGCCTCGTCCTGGAAGTTGACCACGAAGGCGGGATCGAGCTGGAGATAGACCGCCGGCTTCGACCTGGCCGCCTCGGCGGCATCTTCACCCGGCTTGCCATGGCCGCCTTTCAGCATGAACCAGCCACCGGCGCCACCGGCGGCCAGGACGACGAGCGCGCCGATGAGGAGCAGGCTGCCCTTCTTCTTTTTGCTGGGAGTCCCTTCGGCTTCTTTCGGTGCTGCGGCCATGCGTGAAAAACCTCTCGATACGGAATGCTGTGACGATGACGCCCTGGGACGTACCGTCAATGATGCGGGTGTTGCAAACGGCGTGCCATCCGGACGAGCCGTCTTTCAAACCGATACAGGGCGCCGTGGTGCGATTCGCCGGGCGGCGCCCCTCATAATCAGGTCGACAATTTGACGCTCGTCGGCTTTACGTCGACAGCGCGTCAGGCGACTTCATCGACCAGTCCGCGGGAAACGCGCGAGGTGACCGCCGTGGCGGCGACACCGATCGCCTCGGTGTCGTTGGCCTGACCCGCCGTGCCCTGCCCCCCGTTCTCGCCACCGTGTTCCGCCTGGCGCTGGCCGACATTGGCCTGTCCCAGCGAAAGACCGTGATGGGCGAGCATGCTGTCCAACTGCGACAGTGTCTGCTGGACAGCGTGTACCGCCGCCGGGTGCTGCGCCAGGATCGCGACGTTGACCTTGCCGCCCTCCAGGCTGACACGTACATCCATGCTGCCGAGTTCTTCCGGGTGAAGCTTGATCCGGGCCTCCTTGACCTGACCGGAGCCCATCCATGCGATCTGCTCGCCGAGTTCCTGGGCGAACTGCGGCGAGGTGGCCTGCTGCGTGGCCTGCACCTGCACGGCGGGCATGCCGCCCTGGTCGAGTCCTTGCGCATGTGCGAGGGGCATGGGACTGACGGCATCGGAGCCCGGCGAAGCATCGTCCTTCACCGCCGGAGCATCGCCCGATGCCGCCAGCAGCGAAGCGAACGGCGAGGCGATGGCGGCGGCCACGCCGCCACCGAAGGAGCCCGCCGGAGCGGCGGCACCGAGCGGAGCCTGGGCGCCGTCCTTCAGCGCGGCCGCTTCATCCATCGCCGCTTCCGTTCCCGGCAAGGCACCGGCCAATGCGGCGGCCGAACCGAGCGCCTCGCCAGCGACGGCCGCTCCATCCTTCAGCGTACCGAGCGCCTTCGTCGCCACGTCGGTCACCTTCGGCGGCACGCCGATCAGCGACAGCATGGTGGCGGCGATCGACACGTCGTCCGCGGGCTTGTCGTCCTTCTTCGCCGGCGGTTCATCCGTGTCGCGCATGGCGTCCTTCGCGGTGGCGGCCTTCGCCACCGGTGCGGCATCGTCACTTGCCGCGGGTTCCTTCGCCTGCTTGTGCGAATCGCGCGCGCCGGCGTGCGCGGCGTCCAGCGCGGCATCGAAGCGCTTCGACGGGGGCGTACCGTCCGCGTCACGGCCGGCTGCCGGTGGAACGGCCGGGGCGGCGGGACGGGAAACGTTGAGGGTGAGCGTGGCGTTGTTCATACGGATTACTCGTTCACATCGGTCGGCGTGGATGGACGTGGCTGGCGTCGATATTGCGAGCGTTCGTCGGCCTGTTCCTGCTCGCGGCGGTCCTGCGTCTTGCGTTCCTGCTCGCGATATTTCGTGGTGACCGAATCCAGTGCCTTGGCACGGCCACGCGCCTCGGTCCAATCCAGGCGCGCCCGTTCGAGCGCGCGTTCACGGCGCTGCACCTCACCCAGTTGCTGCACGATGGCCATGTCGATCTTCTGCAGGAATTGCTGCCGGTTGAGCAAGGCGCTCACGCCGATGCCATCGGGCATCTCGGCGTACTCGTTCCTGTAGCGACGCAGTTCCGTCAACTGGCGCTCCGCATCGGCGAGCGCGTGCTGCTGCACGGCCAGTGCGCGCGTGGCGTCCTCGGCCCGCTCGGTAGCCAGGTCGACGACGGGCTGGAGGCGATCGGCGCGCGAGGCCATCAGCCGGCCTCCGTGGTTTCGGCGAGGCCTGCTTCGGCCTCCTGGAGGTTCACCGGCACCTCGGTCTCCTGTTGCAGGAAGGCCGAAAGCCGCGGATAGAGCGCGATGGCTTCGTCGGTACGCGGATCGCTACCTTTCTGGTAGGCGCCCACGGCAATCAGGTCACGCTGCTGGCGATACGCCGAATACACCTGGCGAAAGCGCTGTGCCGACCGCATGTGCTCCTTGCCGACCACGGCGGGCATGACGCGGCTGATCGATGCCTCGATATCGATCGCGGGATAGTGTCCGGCCTCGGCCAGGTCGCGCGACAAGACGATGTGGCCATCCAGGATGGCCCGCGCGGAATCGGCGATCGGATCGTGGCGGTAATCGTCGCCCTCCGTGAGCACGGTATAGAACGCGGTGATCGAGCCGCGCCCTTCCGCGTCGTTGCCTGCCCGCTCGACCAGTGCGGGCAACATCGCGAACACCGACGGCGGGTAACCTTTCGTGGCCGGGGGCTCACCGATGGCCAACGCGATCTCACGCTGCGCCTGGGCGTAACGGGTGAGCGAATCCATGAGCAACAGCACGCGCTTGCCCTGGTCGCGGAAGTGCTCCGCGACGGCGGTGGCCACCTGCGCGCCACGCAGGCGCGACAGCGGCGGGGCATCCGCCGGTGCGGCGACGACGACGGCGCGACGGCGGCCTTCCTCGCCCAGCGTATGGTCGACGAACTCCTTCACCTCGCGGCCGCGTTCGCCGATCAGGCCCACCACGACGACATCGGCGTTGGTGAAGCGGGTCATCATTCCCATCAAGGTCGACTTGCCGACGCCCGAGCCGGCGAACAGGCCGATGCGTTGGCCGCGGCCCACGGTGAGCAGGGCGTTGATCGCCCGCACGCCGGTATCCAGGGGGGTGTCGATCGGCTGGCGGAGCATGGGATTGATCGGATCGCGACGCAACGGCGCGCGTTCGCGCGCGAGCAAGGGACCCTGCCCGTCCAGCGGAACGCCATCCGGCCCGATCACCCGGCCAAGCAGCGAATCGCCCACCGGAATACCCGAGACCGAGGCCACCGGGATGACCCGCGCGTTCGGCAACACGCCGTGCATTTCGCCCGTGGGCATCAATAACAGGCGTCCGTCCGAAAACCCGACCACCTCGGTTTCCAGCTGCTTGCCGTCGGCGCCCGCGACCATGCAACGGGCACCGACCGGCGCCTCGCAACCCACCGCCTCAAGCGTCAGCCCGACGACACGGCGCAGCTTGCCTTCGGCCTGCAACGGACGCACGTGCTCGGCGCTGGCACGCTGGGCCGCCAGCGATTCGCGCCAACGCGCGTTGCGCGCGGCGACGTGGTCGGCCGTGCTCACGGCGAGGCCGCCCCGTCATCGATGGAGGTATCGCCCTGCCCCTGCAGCACGCTGTCGACCACGGCAGCGAGACGGGTGCGCACGCGGGCATCCAGTCGCGAGTGCTCGCTTTCGAGGCGTACGTCGCCACGTTCCAGCGCCGGGTCGTCGACCACCGTGCCTTCGTGGTCCAGCGACGAGCGGTGCTCGCGCACGATGGCGGCGTCGGCCGGGTTCAGGTGGATCTTCAGGTGACGCGTGGCCGCCGGCAGTGCATCGACCGCCTGGCGCACCACGTCGAGGATCTTTTCCGGCCGCGTCGCTATCTCGTAGCCCAGCACGCGCTCGGCGATCACCGTGGCCAACATGGCCAGGTCGCCTGCCACGTCGCTATCCAGCTCGGCGAACGGCCGTTCCACCGCCGCGAACAAGGCGTCGAGTCGCGCCACCTGTGCGGCGAGTTCGCGCTTCGCCATCGCGCGGCCTTCGTTCAGGCCCGCATTGAAGCCTTCCTCGCGCGCCTGCCGTTCTATCGCCTCTATCTCCGCGACGGTCGGCCGCTGCGGGCCTTCGTCCGCCGTTTCGTCGCGCGCATTCGACACATCGGGCGCGCCGACGACGGGAAGTTCCCAGCGTTCGAACTGGCCCACGCGCTCGCGTGCGAGGATGGAGGTCAGGCTCATCAGACGAATTCTTCGCCGCCGCCGGCAAGGTTGATCTGGCCCGCGTCAGCGAGACGCCGCGCCGTGGCCAGTACTTCCTTCTGTGCCGCGTCGACCTCGGAAAGACGCACGGGACCCTTGACCTCGAGGTCGTCGCGCAGCATGTCGGCGGCACGCTTGGACATGTTGGAAAAGATCTTTTCACGGATCGCCGATTCCGCGCCCTTGAGCGCGGTGATGAGGCGTGCCGACGGAACCTCGCGCAACAGCGTCTGCATGCTGCGGTCGTCCAGTTCGGCGAGGTCGTCGAACACGAACATCAGTTCCTCGATGCGTTCGCCCAGACCCGAGTCGATGCCGCGGATGGAGGCCATCAGCTCGGCTTCGCGCGAGGTTTCCATCGCGTTGAGGATATCGGCCGCCGCCTTGAGGCCGCCCACGCTCGCCGACTTTAGCTTGTTCGAATTGCCCGAGAACTGGCGCTCCATGATCTCGTCCAGTTCGTTCAAGGCGTGCGGCTGCACGCCATCGAGCGTGGCGATGCGCATCACCACGTCGCTGCGCGTGCGCACGGGAAGGTAACCGATCACTTCCGCCGCCTGGTCGGACTCGAGGTGGGCCAGCACCAGCGCGATGATCTGCGGATGCTCCTGGCCGATCATTTCGGCGATGGCCCGGCTTTCCATCCATTTCAGCGATTCCAGGCCCTTGCTGCTTCGGCCCAGGAGGATACGGTCGATGAGGCCGCCGGCCTTGTTTTCGCCCAATGCGTTGACCAGGATGCGGCGGATGTACTCCTCGGTACCGACGCCGATCGACGTGTGCTGGCCGACGTCTTCCTGGAGTTTCGTGAGGACCAGGTCCACCTGTTCCTTGGTCACGTTCTTCAACGCGGCCATCGCCGTGCCCACGGCTTGCACGTCGCGCGCGCCGAGGTGTTTCAGGATGGACGCCGCGTCTTCCTCACCCAGGGTGAGAAGCAGGATCGCCGCTTTTTGCGCGCCCGTCAGGGCCTCTTTCTGTTCAGCCGCCATCGTCGGACACCCAGCTCTTCACGACTTGCGCCACCTGTTTCGGATTTTCGGCGGCCATGCGCTTGGCAAGGCCCACCTTCTGTTCGTAGGCCAGCAACGCGGGCGAGCCGAGTTGGGCGTGGGATGTGCTGACACGGTCGGGCGTCATGTCGTCGTCATCGACCATCACCGAGACACTCGGCATCGGTCCCGCCAGCGCGACGTTGTTCATGGCCAGCGGGGTGGGCTTCAACAGTCCCTTGAGGATCGGACGCAGGACGAAGAACCCCACCAGCAGCGCGATCATCACGCCCAGGCCCTGCTTGATCAGGTCGAGCATGCCCGGGCGCTCCCAGAAAGGCGCGCTGACCGGCGCTTCTTCCGCGGTGGCGCCATGGAACGGTTCGTTGATCACGCTGACACTGTCGCCACGCTCGGTGCTGAAGCCCACGGCGTTCTTGGTGAGTTCGGTCAGGCGCGACAGTTCCTCCGGCGTGAACGGCACGCTCTTGGTCTTGCCGTCCTTGTCGGGCACCTGCTTGTTGTCGACCACCACGGCGACCGAGAGGCGCGCGACCTTGCCCGCCGGATCGGTGACATGGCTTACCGTGCGGTCGAGTTCGTAATTGCGCGTGGCGCTCTGCGTCTGCTGGGTCGGCGTCTGCGCGGTCTGCGTGGCTGCGGCCTGCGTCCCGGGCTTGGCGGCACCCGCGGCGGGATTGGCCGCCGTCGCGTTGGCGCCGGTGTTCGGCGGCTGGTTGCTCAACGCGCCCGGTACGCCGCCGTTGTTCGCCGGCTCGGTGCGCGTGTCGCTGTTGGTCTGCTCGCTGCGCAGCGCCGGATTGTCGTGGTTGAAGGTCTCGCTGGCTTTCTCGGTCTGCGAGAAGTCGAGGTCGGCGAAGACCTGGGCGCGCACCTTGCCCGCGCCCACGAGCGGGGTGAGCAGGTCTTCGACGCGCTGCGTGTACGTGGCCTCGATGCGATTGGACAGGCGAAGCCGGCTGTCGCCGATGGCCGAGGCGCTGTCCGGATCGCTCACGGTGAGAAGGTTGCCACCCTGGTCGATCACCGAGACCTGGCGAGTATCGAGGTCGGGCACGCTGGCGGCGATGAGGTGGACGATGGCGGCCACCTGGCCCTGGTCGAGTTGCCGGCCCGGATACAAGGTGACGACCACCGAGGCGCTGGCCGGCTTGTTGTCGCGAATGAAGGCGGACGGCTTGGGCAAGGCCAGGTGCACGCGCGCCGCGCGCACGGATTGCAGGCCGGCGATCGTATTGGACAGGTCGTTCTCGAGCAGCGACTGGTAGCGCGAACGTTCTGCCATGTCGCTCATGCCGAACGGCGAATCGGCCTGCGGAACGGCGCTGGCGGCGCTGCCCTGCGGCAGTCCCTGGCCAGCGAGCTTGAGGCGGACGCCGGCGACATCGGCGGCAGGCACGAAGATCGAGCTGCCGTCCGAACTCAGCGTATAAGGCGTGTTGCCTGCCTGCAGCGCCTGGGTGACGGCAGCGGCATCCTTCTGCTCCAGGCCGCCGTAGAGCAGCCCGTAGTTCGGCGCACGCGACCACATCACCGCGGCGATGCCGATGGCGACGGCACCGGCGATACCGGCCAGCATGAAGATCTGCCGCGCCGCGGGCGTCTGCGCCAGCGACTTCAGCGAGTCCATGCGTGACGCGTTATGGCTGTCCGTGGTGGCTACGCCGTTATCTGCCATGGTTCGACTCGAATCCTGTCATTGCGCTCATGCCGAATCAGATCGACATGTTCATGATTTCTTTGTAGGCATCGACCATCTTGTTGCGCACTTCGGTCATCGCGCGGAACGAGAGATCGGCTTTCTGCCCCTGGATCATCACCTGGGCGAGATCGACGCCCGGATCGCCGCGCTCGAATGCCGTCGCCATTTTTCTGGCTTTGTCCTGGCTCTGCGCCACGCCGTCGATCGATTGCTTGAGCAAGTCGCCGAACGAACCCTTCGCCGCTGGGGCGGCTTCGCCTACGCCGCGCAGGGCGGGCATCTCGGTCTGCGCACTGATACGGCGCATCTGGAGCAGGAGGCTGTTGACGTCGATCGTGGTCATGACGGTTTTCCAACGCGTTATCGGCTTTGCGTCACCCGATGCACGACCTGTGCCAAGCGTCGAGGGATCAACCGGCCTGGACCGTCTCGGACAAGCCGTACTTACGCAACTTCTCGACCAGCGTGGTGCGCTGGACGCGGAGCAGCTTGGCCGCGTGGGCGACGACGCCGTTGGCGGAGTTCAACGCCTGGCGGATCAGGCCGATCTCGATGCCGGCAAGGTGATCCTTGAGGTCCAGGCCACCCTGGGGCAGGACCGAAGGGTCGCCTTCGCCGGCATAGCCGAAGGTCTCGGCGATTTCCGGCCCGGCTTCCATCATCGCGATGAGCGCCGCGCCCGATACTTCCTCGACCGGCAGGACACCCCGGTACTTCTCCGGAAGGTCGGCCGCGCGTACTTCGCCGTGCGGCATGAGGATGGCCATCCGCTCGACCAGGTTCGACAATTCGCGCACGTTGCCCGGCCAGCCGTAGCGGCACAGGGCGCCCATGGCGCTCGGCGAGAAGCGGATCGACGATAGCCCGCGATGGACCAGGCGCTGGTTGAATTCGGAGATCAGTGCCGGCAGGTCTTCGAGGCGCTGGCGCAACGGCGGCATCTCCAGCGGGAACACGCTCAGGCGATAGAAGAGGTCTTCGCGGAAGCCGCCGCGCTCGATGGCGTCCTCGAGGTCGCGGTGGGTGGCGGCGATGATGCGCACGTCGCAACGCTGCGGACGATTCCCGCCCACCCGCTCGAACACGCGCTCCTGCAACACGCGCAGCAGCTTCACCTGCATCGGCAGGCTCATGTCGCCGATCTCGTCCAGGAAGAGCGTGCCGCCCTCGGCCATTTCGAAACGGCCCTTGCGGGTACTGATCGCGCCGGTGAAGGCGCCCTTCTCGTGACCGAACAGTTCGCTTTCGAGCAGCTCGGCGGGGATCGCACCGCAGTTGATGGCGACGAAGGGCTTGTCGCGGCGCGGCGAACAATCGTGGATGGTGCGGGCGACCAACTCCTTGCCGCTGCCGGACTCACCCAGCACCAGCACGCTGGAATCGAATGGAGCGACCTGGCGGATCAGCGCGTTCACGCGCTGCATCGGACCGGACTGGCCGACGAAGCGGCGGCTGGACGGCATCGGTTCCATGCGCGACTGCAGGGCGCGCAAGGCTTCGGACAGGCGCTCGTAACGCAGCGGCATGTCCACCAGTTCCACGTGCTGGCTGCGCACGTCATCGGCGATCAGCGAAGTGGCCAGCGGGGAATCCGCCGCGACCAGCAGCGGCAGTTGGCGGCCGCCACGCCCGAGCAAGGAAAGGTAGCCTTCCAGTTCGTTCTCGTCGTCCACCATGCCCACATAGGCACCGCGCCAGTTTTCCGATGCTTCGGCCAACTGCATCTGCTTGGCCAGCACCGGACGGTAGCCGAGGAAGGCCAGCGCGGAAACGATGCTGTCGGCGCGGGCGGTGTCGGATTCGACAACGAGAAAATTGGAAGACTTCACCTGGAGTACCTCGCATGACGTGTGGTCGAAGGTCTGGAAACGGTTCCGCGATGGAATTCCGTCGACCTCGTTGCAAGGTATCAATCAAAGAGCGTGCCAACGTCGGAAATCCGGCGCACGACGGCTGAAATGCATGTGCTACCGCGACCCTTCCGGATGTACGCGGAATCCCTTTCGATCACTGCCGGACGAGCGGGAGGGCGCCTGGTGTCAATCGTGACGATAGGCGTCACGAATGTGACGCGGGACGCCACGCGACGTTCGGACGTCACGTGACGTAAAAGGTCACATCGCGTCCGCGGCGCCTTCCGCAGGGCGGGCCTGGGCCCGTGCTTCGGCGATCTGCCGCCGGTGCTGGCGGAAAACCAGCCGCTCCAGGCCATCCCGCACGGCTTCGGACAAGCCCTCGAAACCGATGAATCCCTTGCCGTCCTGCGGGCCGGCCAGGCGTACGCCGGGGAGTTCCAGAGGCAGTGCGCGACATACGTCGAAATGGATCTTGAGCAGGACAGGCTGACCTACGGGTGGCAAACCGTGCCAGGGCAGTACGGCACCGGCCGCGTTGAAACGCAGCGGCATGCGTGGCGGCAAGCCCGACTGGGGAAGCAGGAGCCGGTTCACGATCTCCATCAGGACATTGAGCTTGGCGTCGAGCCGGGCCACTTCCTGGGAAAGCGGACTGTCGTCCTCGACGGGATCGCTGCGACGATCCATGAGCGCCGACACCGCGACCAGGACGCTGGCGTTGCGGTCGTTGATGAGGGACAGCGCGGCGGCGTCCGGCCGCTCGACGGCATCGCAAGTGGCGTGGAACGCCGCGTCCCAGGCGACGCGATCGGAGAATGCCTGCCAGTCTTCGCCGCTCATCCGCCCCACCCCCTGCCGAAGATCAACGCTCAGAAGGAACTATACGCGGCCACGGCCCGGCGTACCCGGCGGGAAGCGTCCCACGCGACGGAAACCTCGTCGCGGGCCACGGAGACGAGATCCTTGATGAGGCCGTCGAGCAACATGATGGACTTCAACGACTCCAGGGTTTCCGGCGCGGGACGCATGCTGCCGCCCCTGAGGACGGGCTCGCGCTCGGCCTCCAGTTCCGCCAGCTCGTCCCAACGTCCTTCGCTGGCCGCGGCATGCATGGCCTCGGTCAGGCCAAGGGCGCGGTCGAGGTCGCACCAGACGACGCCGGTCACGCGCCCACTCCGGCGGGTTGACGGGCCTCGACGGGAATCGCGATCCAGCTCTCGCGGATCTGCCCGAGCAGGCGAGTCACCTCGTCCAGGGCGTCCGCATCGTCGTGCAGGTTGGCGTGCAAGAGGCGGCGGCTCATGTAGTCGTACAGGCTATCCAGTTGCCCCACCAGCGGCGACTTCACCTCGTGGTTCAGGGCCGACTGCAACGCGCCGACGATTTCGATGGCCTTCGAGATGGCCTCGCCTTTGCCGGCCACATTCCCGGTCACCATGTGTCCGAGGGCGAAGCGGATCTTCTCCAGCGCACCGTCCATCAGCATGGTGATAAGGCCGTGCGGGTCGGCGGTTTCGATGCCGCCTTGCGTACGGACCTGCTTGTAGGCGCCTGCGCCCTGGGAATATCCGAGTGCCATGAGTCTTTTCCTGGAGAAGCCGTCAGCTCTTGCTGGTGGTCAACGCGTCGAACTGCTGCTGGAGGAAGCTGCTGGTGTTGCTGAGCTTGGTCATCATCGTGTCGAGCGCCGTGTACTGCTTGGTCAGGCGGTCGGAATAGGCCTTCATCGTGACGTTGAAGTCCGTTTGCTGCTGGGTGAGATCCTTGGCCTTCTTGTTCAGGTTGGCCGTGCGCTGGGTCAGGATGCCGCTGGACGAGGTCCAGCTGGTGATCAGCTTGTCCAGCTTGGACGCGATGCCATCGCTGCCGCTGATCAGGCCCTGGGTTTCCTTGGGATTGGTCGCGAGCGCCTTGGTCAGCTTGGTCGAATCGAACTTCAACGTGCCGTCGATCTGGAAAGCCACGCCGAGGTCGCTGAGCGATTTCGGGCCGGCGCCGGTGCCGGTGGACTGCGAGCCGACCAGGGAGGTGATCTGGCTCTTGATCGAGCTCAGCGTGGCGTCGCCGATGAGGGCGCCGACCTGCTGGTTGGTCGCGTCGTACTTGGTCAGCGTCTGGTAGGTGGAAACGAAAGCGTTGTAGGCCGCGACGAAGGAGGTGATGGCCGTGGACACCGCGGTGGGGTCGTTGGCGATGGTGACAGTGCTGGTACCCGTCTTGGACAAGGCGAGGGTGACGCCATCGATGGCGGTGGCCACGGTGTTCGACGGGCTCGTGGCAGGAAGACCATCGATCGTGAACTCCGCGTCCTGCGCCTTGACCGTCGCGGAATCCGTCGACGGATCGAAGTTCAACTGCGACAGGTTACCGTCACCACCGCTGGAACTCACCGTGAAGGCGTTGGCCGCGCCGGTGGAGGTGGACGTCAGTACGAGGTGCGCGCCATCGGTACCCGTGACGATGCTGGCGGTAACGCCGGGATTGTCCGAAGCCTTGTTGATGGCATCGCGGATGTTCTCCAGCGAATTCGCGCCGGATGCGACGTTCAGGCTCATCGACTTTCCGCCGATGGCGATCGTGAGCGTGCCGGTGCCCACCTGGGTCTTGCTGGTGGCAAAGGCCGTCGAGGTGGTTTTCTGCGAGGTGGCCAGCTTGCCGACGACGATGTTGTACGTGTTCGGCTGGGCATCCGCGTCCGCGGTGGCGGAAAGGATCGTCGAGTCACCGACGGAGGTCTTCTGCGTCGTGAACGCGCTACCGTCCGTCAGTGCCTTCATCGCGTTCTGCAAGCTCGTCAGCGACGAGGTGAAGTTGCCGATCGCGGAAATCTGGGTGGTGTTCGCGCTTACCTGGGCAGCCAGGGAGCTGTCCGTCGCCGCGCGCTTGTTGTTCGTCAGGTTGGTGACGATGCTCGCGACGTCGATGGAACTGGAACCGAGGGTGATGGGATTGGTGGCCATGAAGCTCTCCTGGAGGACGCCTCACTGCCCTGGGCGCCAATTTGTCGGCGGCTGGCTCCCTTTCGAGTGCCAACCGCCGACAACTAAGCAATTACCCTGCCAATCCCGGCCTTGGCCGGGACTGGCGGTTTGAAGCCTGTTACTGGAGCAGCTTGGAGACGATCTGCTGGGCCTGGTTCGCCTGGGCGAGGACCGAGACGCCGGCCTGCTGCAGGATCTGGGCCGAGGACATGTTCGCCGTTTCCTGGGCGAAGTCGGCGTCCGTGATGGCGGACTTGGACGAGGTCAGGTTCTGCGAGATGTTCTGCAGGTTGGAGATCGTCGACTCGAAGCGGTTCTGCACTGCACCGAGGTCCGAACGGAGGTCCGAGACCGACTGCAGGGCCGCGTCGATGCGGTTGATCGTCTGGTTGGCGCCGTCGACCGTCTTGACCGAGGAGTTGGCCAGGGTGTCGGTCGTGGAGACCGCCAGCGTACCGGCGGTCAGGCCAGCGTCGGCCGGAGCCGTGCCACCCACCGTGATCGCCTTCGCCGAAGCGAACTTCACCGCGCCGTCGGAACCGACGTAGGCATTGATGCCCTGGCCCGACTTGGCGTTGATGGCGTCGGCCAGGTCCTGCGCCGAGTTGTACGTGCCGGCGAGGTCGAACGAGGCGTTGTCACCGACCTGCAGGGTGACCGCGCCGGCGGCGAGCGTGACCGGAGTCTTGTCGCCGATGCTGACGCCAGCAGTCGAAGAAGTGGTGCCGAAGATCGACGCATTGGCGCCGCCGATGACCGGTGCCGTCGCGGTGTTGCCCGTGGCCGTGCTGGTGAACTCGATGCGGCCGGTCGTGGCGTTGACCGAAGCCGTGGCCGTGGCGCCGGCGCCCAGCTGCGTGTTGATTTCGGCGGCGACGCCAGCGGCGTTCGTCAGGTCCGTGGTCAGGCTGACCGCGGTGCCGTTGACGGTGAAGTTGGCAGGTACGGTCGAGAAGTCGGCGGTGGCCAGGGCCTGGCCGGCCGTGGTGACGGCGCCCGAGGCGGCGGTGGCCGTGAACGCCAGCGAGGCGGAACCGGAGGCCAGCTGGCCGACCTGGTTGGCCTTCATGCCCTGGTTCAGGCCGACGGTGATCACTTCACCGACGTTGGCACCGACCTGGAAGCTGAGCGAGTTGGCCGAACCGTCGAGGACCTTCATGCCGTTGAAGTTGGTCTGCGTGGCGATACGCGTGACTTCCGCCAGGCGCTGCTGGACTTCGGCGTCGAGCGCGGCGCGGTCGCTGTCCGAGTTGGAGGCGTTGGTCGACTGGACGGCCAGTTCGCGGATGCGCTGCAGGTTGTTCGTGACTTCGTCCAGCGCCGATTCGGTCGTCTGCGACAGCGAGATGCCGTCGTTGGCGTTCTGCACGGCGCGGTTCAGGCCGTTGATCTGCGTGGTGAAGCGGGTGGAGATGGCGAGGCCGGCGGCGTCGTCCTTCGCGCTGTTGATGCGCATACCGGAAGACAGGCGCTCGATGGCCGAGGACAGCTTCGTCTGCGAGGTGCTCAGGTTACGCTGAGCATTCAGCGACATGATGTTGGTGTTGATGGTCAGAGCCATGGGATTGATCCTTTGTAAGCGGAACCGAAATGCCGGAGGTTGTGCGGCGTAGTCCGGCGGGGTTCCGTTAGGGAAGCCTTCCGCCTCAGAGAGGTTTACGGCACGCCGGGAAGAAACTTGAGAACTTTTTCTACCTGTCAACCACTTTCTTGATCAGCACCCGCCAAAGACGCCTCGCCGGCCGCTGTCAGGGTTCCTTATCGGCACGTGCGGCCCCGGGTTTAGGCCTCGATGCAAGAAAAAAAAGGCGGCCTCGCGGCCGCCTCCCATGCACTTCAACGGGATTGACGCGTTTCTTATTTGAGGTAGTTGAACAAGCTCAGGTTCTGCATCTTCACGTACGACTGCTGCGCGGCGTCCAACGCGGATTGCTGCTGGGTGAACTTGCTGATGGCGCTGGCGTAATCGAGGTCCTGCAGGTCGGAGAGCGTGCTGGCGTACTGTAACTTCACGTCCGCGCCGATCTGCGTCTGCTGATCGAGCGTGTTCATGCGCGCACCGATCTTCGTGCGCGTATCGAGGAAGCTGGTGGCGGCCTGGTCCAGGTTCTGCAACTGCGCGTTGATCTGGTTGTTCATCGCCGCGCCGCCACCCGGTGCTTCGAAGGCGTTGATGATGCCGGCCACCGAGGAGAAGACGTCTTGCGAGGACGAGGGGCCCACGGCGAAGGTGTCGCCCGTGGCGGGATTGCCTGTGACATTGAGTTGCGCACCCTTGAAAGCGATGGTGCCGGTATCGCCCGTGTACGTTCCCGTGGAGATGACCGTATTGGTGGGGTCGTTGACGTCGCGGATCTCGTAGTCGGTGGGCGAGGTGAAGGTGATGCTGTAGCTGCCGCCGTCCCAGGCGCTCGCATCGGTGACCGAAGTGGCGCCCACCACGGCCGTGCCGGTATTGGTGGCACCCGCGCTGGTGACGAAGGTCCCGTTGCCGCCGCGGATCGACATGAAGACATCGGCGCCGTTGTCGCCGGTGGCGACCTGCAGGCCCGCCGCCGCGGCGACCATGCGCTGGCCCTGGTCACCGCCATAGCTCACGTCGAGGCCGTCGATGGTGAAGGGCTGGGTGGTGGTACGGTTGCCCGCGAAGATGTATTCGCCCTGCCCGTCCTTCGTATTGCCCAGCGCGACCAGCTGTTGCAGTGTCTGTCGCAATTCCGTCGCGATCGATTGCCTCGATTCGTCCGTCTGCGTGCCATTCATGCCTTCCAGCGTGAGCGAACGAATGCGATCGAGGATATCGCCCGCCGACGAAAGCGCCTGCTCTTCGACGGACAAGCGGGTGGTGGCCGATTGGATATTGCGTGTGTACTGGTCGTTCTGCGCACTGGCGGAATTGGTGTCGACGGCGCGCGCGGCGGCCGCGGGGTTGTCCGCGGGTGTCTGGATCGCCTTGCCGTTGCCCAGCGCGAGCTGGGTCTGCGACATCTGGTACTGCCTGTCGAGCATCGAGTCGACGGCTTGCTGCTGGCCCCAGGAAGTGGAAATACGCATGGTCGTCAGCCCCGCACGGCGGTCATAAGGGAGTCGAAGATGGTGTTCGCCGCGTTGATCACCTGGGCGGATGCCGCATAGGCCTGCTGAAACCGCAGGAGGTTGGCCGCCTCTTCGTCCATGTTCACTCCGGAAAGGCTCTGCTGCGATGCCATGGCCTGGTCGAGGATGCTCTGCTGGGCGTCGAGCGCGGTGTTCGCCTGCGCGCCCGCCGTGCCCACCTGGGCGATCAGCTGGCTATAGGACTTGCCCACCGTGGTGACGCCGTTGTCGAGGACGCCCTTGTTGGCGACGTTCGCGAGCGCAAGCGCATTGCCGTTGTCACCGCTGGCGGAACCCGCCGGCTTCACGGTGAACGTATCGTTAGCGGCAGGGACACCGGAAAGCTTGAGCGTCCACCCGTTGCCGGTGATGGTGTCTCCATCCGCATAGGTTTGCGGAGCCCCGCCATTGACGGTGTACGTGGTCGGTGAGGTGAAGACGATGTCGACCGGGGTGTTGAACGCCGGATCGGCGACATTGGTGACCGTGAGGGCGCCCAGGGTGGCCTTGCCGGTATTGCCGGAAGCCTTGGTCGCGGCCAACGGACCCGATGCGGCGATCTTGCTGGTATCGCTGATCGCCACGCTCATGGTGGACGCGGCGTTGCGCGTCGGCTGGATCTGGAAGCTGTCACCGGCCTGTGGCGTGCCGCTCGGCACCGAGATCGCGAGCCCGTCGATGAGGATGGGATCTCCCGCGGCACCCGTGCCCGTCGAAGGCACGGTGACACCGGCCGTCGTCGTCACCGACCAGCCGGTTCCGTTGTAACGCATGATGTAGTCGGCGCCGCCGAGCTTGCCCACGTCGGTCACGGTCGCCGTGACCTGGGCGTTGCCCGTATTGCCCGTGCTGTTGAACACCGCCGGATCGCCGATGGTGAAGAAGTCCCCGCCCGCGTCGCCGTTGAGGTCGATGCCCTGCGCGTGCTGCTTGTTGAACGCGTCGGTGAGGGCGATGGCCGAACGGCCGAGCTGGTTGCGCGCCGGATCGAGCACGTTCGTGCGGAAATCGAATGTCGCGCCGAGCGATCCCGAACCGAGTTGGCCACTGATGACGGAGCCGCCCGGCCCGACCACCTCCATGCGCGATGAATCGTAAGGGTTGGCGGCGGTGCTCAACTTGGTCGCATCGGTGCCGTTGACCAGGGGTTGGCCGTTGCCGACCGACACCGTGACCATGTGGTCGCTGCCCTGGGTGACGTTCACCCCCACCACCTGCGACAGCTGCGAGATCGCCTGGTCACGCGCGTCGAGCAGGTCGTTGGGCGCGGCGCCGCCCGCGTAGGCTTTCTGGATCTGTCCATTGAGGTCGGCGATGCTTCGCGCCAGGCTGTTGATGCTGTCGACCGAGTTGCTGATTTCCTGGTTGGTCTGCTGGTCGATCTGCTGGAACTGCGACGACAGCGAGCGGAACGTGGAAACCAGGGTGCTCGCCTTGCCGATCAAGGCCTGGCGACTCGCGGTGTCGACCGGAGCGTTGGCCAGGTCGCTCACCGCGCCGAAGAAGCCGTCGAGCGCGCTCTGCAGGTTGGCCGAGCCGCTGACCGCGTTGTTCACCGAAGCAGTGAGGCTGGCATATTGCGTGGCGCGGCTCTGGCCGGAATTCGCCGACCACACCGACTGGGTGAGGAACTGGCTATAGGCACGCTGGACGCTTACCGCATCGGCGCCCTGCCCCACGTAGTAGCCGCCGTTGTACTGCGGCGCACGCGCATTGAACGTGGTCGTCTGCCGGGTATAGCCCGCCGTGTTGACGTTGCTGATGTTGTGGCCGACGGTGGACAGGCCGACTTGCGATGCAAGCAGCCCGGAGACGCCGGTGGAGAGCAGGTCGGCCATCGCTGTTATTCCTTGTGGTCTTTCATGGGCCCGTGTCTTACAGGTCCGCGGCGATGTGCTTCAGCGCGTCGAGCGCCTGCTTCATCACCGGGCCGTTGGCGATATCGGTGAGCTTCTGCGCATAGCTCGGGTCGGTGGCGTAGCCGCCCTTGACGAGGGCATGCGCGAAGCCGGCCACGTCGTCGCCACGCCCCACGGCCGCCGCATAGCGCGGACTGTTGGCGACTAGGTCGGCATAGTCCTCGAACGAGTCGGCTGGCGAGTCGTAGGCGCGGAAGCTGTCTTTCCGGCGCACGGCCACGCCGTCCTCGTATTCGAGCGTCGGCACGTTCACCCGCTTGCCATCCCAGCTGCTGCCCGCCTTGATGCCGAACATGTTGAAACTGGTGGTGCCACCCTGGGCCGGGAGATGCTTGCCCCAGCCCGTTTCCAGGGCGGCTTGCGCCAGCAGCGCGCGCACGGAGACACCGAGCTTCTTCGCCGCCTCGATGGCGTGCGGCGCGAGCTTCTGCACGAAGTCCTCCGGACCGGAGATGGACAGCTTGCCGACCGCGCCCGCCACGGCGTTCGCTCCATCGCCCACGGCCTTCCCCGCACGGCCGAGCATGCGCTCCAGCGAATCCATGAGGCCGCTGTCCTGGTCGGAAGGCGACGAGACGGCGGCGGCGGTGCTGGCGTCGCCGGTGACGCCGGCAAACAGGTCGTTCGAGGACGCGTCCTTCACCTGGCTGCCGCCCAGCTGGCGGATGAGCATGTCGGCGATACCGATGCCCCTGCCCTGCGACAGCGTGAGCGACAACTGGTGATCGAACATGTCCCGATAGGCGTCGACCGCTTGCGAGCCCATGATGTCGTCACCCATCGCGGCACTGGCGTCACGCATGGACTTCAGCATCATCTGGGTGAAGATGGACTCGAACTGCCTGGCGACGGTCGGCAGGGCCGCCTTGGAATCCTTTTGCGCGGCCGACCGCAGTCCGGCGAACGCGGACATGTCCGTGTAAGTGCCGAGCCTCTGGGTGTCGACGGCGGCGGCCATCAGATCACCACCAGTTCCGCGTGCAACGCGCCGGACTGTTTCAGCGCCTGCAGGATCGAAATGAGGTCACTCGGCGACGCACCCACCTGGTTCACGGCACGCACGATGGCATCCAGGCTGGTGCCCGGGCCGAACTTGAACATGTGACCGCCTTCCTCGCTCACCGCCACCTGGCTGCTGGGTACCACGGCGGTCTGGCCACGACTGAAAGCGCCGGGCTGGCTGACCTGCGGTTGCTCGCTGATGGTGACCTGGATGGAACCGTGCGCGACCGCGGCGGCGCCCACCTTCACGTCGGAACCGATCACGACCGTGCCGGTACGCGAGTTGACGATGATCCGCGCCGGAGCGTCGCCCGGGGTCACTTCCAGGGCCTGGATGGTGGACAGCCACGACACGCGCTGCGAGGGGTCCAGCGGCGCGCGCACGGCGACCGAAGCCGAATCGATGGCGTTGGCCGTACCCGCGCCGAAGCTCTGGTTCACCGCCTGGGCGATGCGGGAGGCGGTCGTGAAGTCGGCCGTGTTGAGGTTGAGCATGAGGTCGCCGCCCTTGTCGAAGGACGAGGCGACGCTGCGCTCGATACTCGCGCCACCGGGAATACGGCCGCTGGCGGAGATGTTCACCTGCACGCTGGAGCCACTCTTGCCCTGGGCACTGACGCCGCCCACGACGACGCTGCCCTGGGCGATGGCATACACCTGGCCGTCCGCGCCTTTCAGCGGTGACATCAGCAGTTCGCCGCCGCGAATGCTCTTGGCGTTGCCGATCGAGGCCACCGTCACGTCGATGCGCTGGCCGGGCTTGGCGAACGGCGGCAGTTCGGCCGTGATCGTCACGGCCGCGGCGTTCTTCAGCTGCGGACGGACGTTGGAAGGCACGTTGACGCCGAACTGCTGCAGCATGTTCTCCAGGCTCTGCGTCGTGAACGGTGCCTGGCTGGTCTGGTCGCCACTGCCGTCGAGGCCGACGACGAGCCCATAACCGATCAACTGGTTGCTGCGCACGCCGCCCACCTGCACGAGGTCGCGGATGCGATCGGCCTGCACGGGCAGCACGATGCCCAGGGCCAGCACGGCGGCGGCGCTGCGAAGGAGCATGCGGAGGCGATGCGCGGTCTTCATCAGAACGGCATCCACTTCGAATCGAAGAAGCGCGACAGCCACCCACGCGTGTTCGCATCGGCCAGCGTGCCCTTGCCCACGTACTCGATGCGTGCGTCGGCCACGCGGCTGGAGGCGACGATGTTGTCGTTGCCGATGTCCTGCGGACGCACGATGCCGGAGATACGCACCAGTTCCTCGCCCTGGTTGATCGTCAGCCACTTCTCGCCACGAACCACCAACGCGCCGTTGGAAAGACGCTGCGCCACGGTGACGGTGATCTCGCCGGTTAGCTGGTTGCTCTGCTCGCTGGAGCCGTCGCCGGCGAACGCGTTGCTGCTGGAGAGGGAGCTGTCGGCGGCCTTGCCACCGATCCGCAGGCCCTGGCCGAGCAGGGTCGGCGACGAGATGGTGTTGCCGTTCTTCTTGTTCGTGCTGGTCGCGGCCTTCTTGCTGGCCTGCGTGGACTCGACCAGGGTGATGGTCAGGATGTCGCCGATGCGATGCGCACGCGGGTCGGCGAACAGTTCCATCGACTGCTGGTCGGCGTAGATGGAACCCGTGGCCTGCGGCTGCGCCGCCGGCTCGACGGGAAGCGTCGCCGTGTACATCGGCTTGGGCGTGGGCGGGACGATGGCGCAGCCGCCGAGCATTGCGAGCGGCACGGTGGCGACGAGAAGGCGGACGAGGGAACGGTTCATGACGTTTCTCAGGTCTTGTTGGAGATGAACTGGAGCATCTGGTCCGCCGCGGAGATCGCCTTCGAGTTCATCTCGTAGGCGCGCTGCGTCTCGATCATGTTCACCATTTCCTCGACCACGTTGACGTTCGAGGTTTCCAGGGAGTTCTGTTCGATGGTGCCGAGGCCGTTGAGGCCTGCCGTACCCGTCTGCGGCGCGCCGCTGGCGGCCGTCTCCAGGTAGAGGTTGTCGCCACGCGGTTCGAGGCCCGCCGGATTGACGAAATCGGCGAGCTGGATCGTGCCGATCTGCTGCGACGTGGCGTTGGCGGCCGTGGTCACGCTGACCGTGCCGTCCGTGCCGATGCTGATGGTCTTCGCATTCGCGGGAATGGTGATCGCAGGCTCCAGCGGGTAGCCGTCGTTGGTGACGATCTGGCCGTCCTGGTCCTGCTTGAGCGCACCGTCCCGCGTATAGCCGACGGTGCCGTCGGGCAGGGTCACCTGCAGGAAGCCACGGCCTTCGATGCGCATGTCCAGTGGATTGTCCGACTGCTGCACGCCGCCCTGCTCGAACATCTTCTGCGTGCCGACCACGCGCACGCCCGTGCCGAGCATGAAGCCGGTGGGGGACTGGGTCTGTTCGGTCGTCTGCGCACCGGCCTGGCCGCGGTTCTGGTAGGACAGGTCCTCGAACTCGGCACGCGAACGCTTGAACGCGGTCGTGTTGGTGTTGGCCAGGTTGTTCGATACGACATCCATGCGCGTCTGCTGCGCATCGAGGCCGGTCTTGGCGATCCAGAGGGACGTGAACATCGTTGACTCCTGCGCGCGGGCGCTTTACATGCCGGCGACGGTTTTGCGTCGCCCGGCGGTGGTTACCCCACCTGTAGCAATTTCGATGCCGACTGGGCGTTGTCGTCGGCGGTCTTGATCGAGCGGACCTGCATTTCGAACTCGCGGGACAGCGAGATCATCTTCACCAGCACGCCGGAAGGATTGACGTTGCTGGATTCCAGCGCGCCGGCATCGACACGCACGTTGGCATCGGCAGGCGCCTGGGTGCCGTCCTTCATGTGCATGAGGCCATCGCTGGCGTACGCCAACTGGTCGTTGCCCGGGTTGACCAGCTTGATCCGGTCGGTGGTGGCGACGGTGGCCGGGGTTTCGCCGAGGGGCACGACCGAAATCGTGCCGTCGGAGCCGATCTTCACACTGGAAGCCTGCGGGATCGTGATCGGGCCACCACCACCAAGCACGGCGTTGCCACGCATGTCCGTCAACAAACCGTCGGCATCGATGCGCAGGTTCCCCGCACGGGTGTAGCCTTCCGTGCCGTCCGGCGTCTGCACCGCGATCCAGCCGTCGCCCCGCACCGCGATGTCGAGGTCGTTGCCCGTCTGCATCTGGTTGCCCGCGGTCATGTCCCAACCGGTGCCCTGGGCCACGCCGTTGACGCGGGTCTGCAGGCCGTCGCCCTGCACGGGCAGGCTCTGGAAGGCCGACAGCTCCGCCTTGAATCCAGCGGTGTTGGCGTTCGCGAGGTTGTGTGCCACCTCGGCCTGCGCACGCATGATCTGCGTGGCGCCGGTCATCGCGACATATACGGAGCGGTCCATGGTGGTCCTCGGAAGCCGTCGGGCGCGGGCGCGCTTAGTTGCGGATGTTGATGATGGTCTGGGTCAGCTTGTCGTCGGTCGAGATCACCTGCGCGTTCGCCTGGTAGTTGCGCTGCGCCTTGATCATGTTGACCAGCTGGGCGGTCAGGTCGGCGGTGTTCGACGATTCGAGCGAACCGGCCTGTATCGTGCCGACATCGCCGGAGTTGGCGACGCCACGGATCGGCTGGCCCGATTCCGACGACGGCACCCAGTTGGTGTCGTTGAGCTGGCGAAGGCCCTGGTTGTTCGCGAAGGTGGCGATCGCCAGCTGGCCCAGCGGCGTGGACACGCCATTGGAATAGATGGCCGAGACGGTGCCGTCCTTCGCCACGTCGATCTTGGAGAACGTGCCGGCCGCGTAACCGTCGTTGAGCACGGCCGTGGTGGCGAAGGTATTGCCGAACTGCGTGACCTTGTTCATGTCGATGGTCAGGTCCATCGGCGCGGCGCCCGGGTTCGGCGATACCGCGCCGAAGTTCAGCTTGCCGCCGTTGGTCGGCACCAGCGCGCCGCCCGAATTGAAGGCCATCTGCTGCGGGGTGCCGACCTGCGTGCCGTCCACCGTCATGCTCACGTTCCACGTGTTCGCGGCGGTCGCGTCCTTCACGTAGTACAGGTTGACCGTGTGCGAGGCGCCGAGCGAATCGTAGGCCTGGAAGGTCGACAGGTTGTTGTAGGTCTGGTCGTTCGTCGGATCGAACGCGCCGCCGGTCGGCGCCGTGGCGTTGGACGGCAGGTTCGCCGTGAGGCCGATGGCGGAGCTGGCCTTGGCCGGGCTGGAGCCGTTGGTGATCTTGAGGTCGGTGAGGCTGCTGATGTCGAAGCCGCCCGCGGCGGTCGGCGGGTAGGCCTGCACGAACTGGCCCGTGGCGTTGACGATGTTGCCGTTCTCGTCGGGATGGAAGTTGCCTGCGCGCGAGTACGAATAACCCGCGCCGTCACGGAGCGTGAAGAAACCCGCGCCGCTGAGGGCGAAATCGTAGGAGTTGCCGGTCTGGGTGACGTTGCCGTCGCCGAACTGCTGGGCGATGTTGGTCAGGCGCACGCCGCTGCCGGCGGCCGTGGCCGAGAGGTTCTCGCCAGCGACGGAATAGACCTGCGAAAACTCGGCGCGCGAGCCCTTGAAGCCGACCGTGTTCACGTTGGCGATGTTGTTGGCGGTGACTTCCAGGTCGGAAGACGCCGCGTTGATGCCGCTGAGGGCGATGTCGAAAGGCATGGTGGGTTTCCTCGCTGGAATTACAGGATTTGTGCGATCTGGCTGAGCAGGGCACCGCCGTAGCCGGCCACCTGCACGTAGGTTCCGTCGGTACCCGAGGCGCCGACGCCTTCCACCTTGCCGCGAACGAAGGTATCGATCGCGGTCCCGCCGGAAGTAGCGGATATCTTGTAGACGCCATCGGCGAGCTGCGTGCCGTCGTCGGACTTGCCGTCCCAGGTGAACGGGACGAGGCCGGCGTCGGGCTGGCCCAGCGATATCGTGCGGACGACGTTCCCGGCCGAATCCTTGACCTGCACGTTCACGTAGGTACCCGACGTACCGACATTGACGGCACCGCCGAACGTGCCGTCGGTGAGCTTGCCGGCCGTGGACGGCACCAGCACCTCCTGGCCCACCAGGGCCGCGGCACGCACGAACTGGTCGCCGCTGAGGTTCGTGGCCAGCGAGTCGAACGACTGCTGAAGTTCCTGCGTGGCGGCCACCTGGGAGAACTGCGCCATCTGGGCCACCATCTGGGTGGAGTCCATGGGCTTGGTCGGGTCCTGGTTGGTCATCTGGGTGACCATCAGCTTGAGGAAATCCGACTGGCTCAGCGTCTGCTGCTGAAGCTGGCCCGAGGAAGACTGGGTGGTGGGCGTTGAGCTGCCGTTGACGGTATCGACTGCCATGGGAATCCTTACTTGCCGAGGTCCAGCGTCTTCTGCATGAGCTGCTTGGCGCTGTTCATGACTTCGACGTTGTTCTGGTAGGAGCGCGACGCGGAGATCATGTTGACCAGCTCGTCGACCGGATTGACGTTGCTCGAATACACATAGCCATTGGCATCGGCGAGCGGGTTGGACGGCTCGAAGCGCGACTGCACCGGCGCCTGGCTTTCGGTGACGCCGAGCGTGCGCACGCCTTCGTTTTCCATTTGCCCGTTCACCTGGCGCTGCACCGCCGAGAACAACGGCTGCTTCGCCCGGTAGGCTCCGGCTTCGCTGCTGGCGAGGCTGTCCGCGTTGGCCATGTTGCTGGCCGTGGTGTTGAGACGCGCCGATTGCGCGGCCATGCCGGAACCGGCGACGTCGAAGATCTTGAGCAGGCTCATGAACTGGACCCTGTGATGGCGAGGCGCATGGTGTGGATCTGCCCGTTGATGAAGCCGAGCGACGCCTGGTAGTGGATGGCGTTGGCGGCGAACTGCGCCTGCTCCACCTGGGTATCGACGGTGTTGCCGTCCATCGTCGGCTGGGTCTCGACGCGGTAGGCGAGCTTCTGCGCATCGGCGAGGGCCATGGCGGGATTGCCGCCGATGTGTCCTGCCTCCGTGGCGGTCATCTGCAGGGTGTTGCCGTCGACGGCGCCGGTGGCGGCGGCCATCACCTTGCGAAAATCGAGATCGCGGGCGAGAAAGCCCGGGGTATCGGCGTTGGCGAGGTTCGAGGAAATCACCTCGGCACGGCTCTGCCACAGGCCAAGGGCCTGGGCGTGAACGCCGAACAGCGCATCGGGTTTGTCGATCATGGGCTCTGCCCTCTCGTGACCTTGGCCCGAGGGGTTGAGCAATTCGCGTGCCACGCGAGGAAGGTGCGGGTGAAACGGCGTCGTGGCGCCGTTTTCAACGATGGGTGGCCGGGTCCGCGCGGTGCCGTGTCGGAATTCCGGCGCCTGCCTGCGTCACATCGCTGACAGGGCGCCGGCCGCCATCAGGCCGGCAACAACTCGAGCACGGCGGTAGCCAGCACGTCGGGCTGGAACTTCGCGATGAAGCGATCGGCGCCGACCCGTTCCACCATCGCCTCGTTGAACACGCCGCTCAGGGAACTGTGCAGCAGGATCTTGAGGTGACGCAGCTGGGTGTCCTCGCGGATGGCGCGGGTGAGTGCGTACCCGTCCATCGCCGGCATCTCGATGTCGGACACCACCAGGGCGATCCGCTCGGCGGCCGGCCCCATCGCCAGGCTGCGCAGCATGTCGAGCCCTTCGCTGCCATCCTTGGCCACCACGCACTCCAGGTCCATCTTGCGGAAGAGTTCGACCAGTTGTGTCCGGGCGACGAGGGAGTCGTCCACCACCAGCACGCGGCGATTCGACGCCTGCTGCACATGGGCGGCCTGCTGCACGCGTTCGGACAATTCCGCCACGCGTGGATCGACGCTGGCCAACACCTGCTCGACGTCGACCACCGCCATCAGGTTGCCGTCCAACCGGGTCACCGCGTTCACACGTGGGCCGTAGCCCAACGCGGCGGGCGGCGCCGCCAGGTTGCCGCCGTCCACGTGGACGATGCGGTCCACGTCGGAGACAAGGAAACCCTGCACCGACCGGTTGAACTCGGTCACGATCAGATGCGCTCCGTCCTCCGCGGCGAGCGATGGGTAGCCCATGGCCGCGGCGAGATCGACCACCGGGATGGTGCTGCCGCGGTAGTCGAAGCTGCCCGCGACGAGCTCGTGCATGCTGGGCATCCGCTCCAGCCGTGGCCGGCGCAGCACCTCGCGCACCTTGAACACGTTGATGCCGAAGGCCTGGCCGTCGCCCAGCCGGAACAGCAGCATCGCCACGCGGTTATGGCCCGCGAGGCGGGTGAAGGTTTCCACGGTATCGAGGAGCGGTCGGGCCATGGGTACGCATGCGTCTACGGAAGATGTCGCGAAACGTATCGGCCGGGGGCGGGCGAGCTTGAGGCGCGCCTCATGGCACGACGATTGCTTGGCTCAAGAAGCCGGCCTTCCTACCGATGTAGTGAGGCGACCACCCGAACAAAGCGAAAGCGAAATCATGACCCTCCTCTGGAGCCAGCACGTCCGCCTCCTAGCCCACGCCGCCGCCAGCGGTGACGCCGCGCGCGTGCGGGCGCTCGCCGCCCAGTATCCGGCGGCCGCGAGCGCGCTGGGTGCCCTGCTCAAGCCCGCCGAGCCACGTACCGCGGCGGCGACGACCATCCAGGCGATCGAGCAACAGGGCATGGTGTTGACCAACGCCCAGGCGCTGGGCACGACCCTTCAGGAACTCGGCACCGCCGTCGAAGGCGCGCGCGATACCGCCGGTCGATTGACGGAGGCCAGCGCCAGGATTTCGACGGCGATCGACCAGGCCCATGCCGGCGTCGCCGGGATGGCCGATGCCGGCAACCAGGGACAAACCACGTCGGCCGAACTCGACGGCCAACTGCGCCTGCTGCGTAGCGCCTTGTCGGGGATGAGCCGCAACCATGCCCAGTTCGCCGATTATTTCACCGCCATCCGCAAGCTCACGGCCGCGGTGCAGGACATCGCCCATCAGACCAATCTCGTCGCGTTGAACGCCGCGATCGAGGCGGCTCGTGCCGGTGAAGCCGGTCGTGGCTTCGCGGTGGTGGCCGACGAAGTGAAGCAACTGGCGGAAAAAACCACGCAGGCGACCGCCGAGATCGACCAGGTCACCCAGGCGGTGGGCGAATTCTCCGGGCATCTCGACGAGGCCGTGCAGACCAGCCTGCGCCGCCTCGACCAGTCCCAGTCCGGCATCGCCGGCATGCAGGCCTCGCTCGGACGCGTCGACGACGCCGTGCGCGGGGCGCGCGGCAGCCTCGAGGCCGCACGCGAAGGCATGGGTGCGCTGCAAGGCCGCATCGCCGCGATCCAGGCCACGCAAGGCTCGCTCGGCCGTATCGGCAACGACGCGCGGCGCCAGGCCGACGCGGCCGCACGCGCCGCCGTCCTCGCCCATCGCCTGAGCCTCGCGAAGCTGGAAACCGAGGGCAACCTCGATGCCGCCAGCCTCAGCCAGATGATCCGCGAAGCCAGCCAGGGCTTGCGCTATGCCCTCGAACTCGCGTCGCGCGACCCGTCCAGCCTCGACCGCCGCTGGCTCGACACCACGCCGATGATGCGTTGCATCGACCAGTTCCGCGCGCGCCGGCCCGACGATGCCGCCGATGCCATCCGCACCGCCGGCGAGCGTTTCTCCGTCCTCGCTTCGCAGTACGCCATCACCCTGGGCGAAGGCCGCCACGCCGATGCCGGACACATGCTGCCGGGCCTCGTGAAGGAGCTGGACGCCATCGCCCAGGGCCTTTCCACGTCGCTGGCGGAACGCGCCGCGTGATCCATCGCGTCCTCGCCACCGGCCTCGCCTTCGCCGCGCTCGTCGTCCTTCCCCCGTCCGCGGAAGCGGGCCAATCGCTGGACGCGATACGCGGCACCGCCGTCGATTGGCTGCAACAGCATCGCAACCTGCCCGGCGCCCGCATGATCGCCGAGGCCGGCACCCTGGACAGCCGGCTGCGCCTGGCCGAATGCACCGCACCGCTGGACGCGTCGCTGCCCGGCAATCGCCCCCTCGGCGCCCGGGTCAGCGTGACGGTCCGTTGCCCCGTTCCTGGCGGCTGGACGGTGCGCGTGCCCGTGCGGGTGAAAATGCTCACCAACGTGCTGGTCACCAGCAGGCCGCTCGCCCGCGGTGACGGCATCGGTGCCGGCGACGTCCATGCCGAAGAACGCGACGTCGCCACGCTCGCCTACGGTTACGTGGCCGACCTCGAGCAGATCGGTGGCCGTTCGCTGGCCCGGCCGCTCGGCGCGGGCACCGTGCTCACCCCCGGCATGCTCGCCGGCCGCCAGGCCGTGCGCATCGGAGACGCCGTCAGCATGGAAGCCAGCGTCGATGGCGTGACGATCCACGCCGAGGGCGTGGCCATGGGTGCCGGCGATACCGGCGCGCGGCTCAAGGTCCGCAACGCCTCGTCGGGCAAGGTGCTCGATGCGATCGTGAGCGGCCCCGGCACGGTCGCGGTCCTGCCGTGAACGAAATCCGAACCAGGTCACACTTCACGGCCCGGGGCCGGCTAAAGTTCGCCCGCCGACCGCCGATAAAGGTCTGACGGAAAAAATGATCCGAGGGATACACCCATGACGACGACCATCAAACCCGGCCTCCAGGCCCCGCAGCCGCAGGTGCAGCTCCGCACCCAGAACCCGGCCGCCGGTTCCGCCGGTTCGACCCAGGGCACCGGTTCGGTGCGCCCGAGCGACGACAGCGTCAAGATCACGGATTCGGCCAAGGCGCTCGACGCCGCGAGCCGCGGGGACGACATCGACACGAAGCGCGTGGACGAGATCCGCTCCCGCCTCGCCGATGGCACCTACAAGCCCGACGCCCAGGCCATCGCCAGCAAGTTCCTCGCGCTGGAAGGCCAGATGGATGGTGGCAAGGCATGACCGGCCCGCTCGGCCCCGACTTCGATGCCGCGCTCGTCGCGGTCATGGGCGACCTCGCCCGTGAGGTCGACACCCTGCATGCCAGCCTGGTCGAAGAGCGCATGGCGCTTGGCCAGGCGGATCCGCAGGCGCTGGAAGCCGCCGGCCGGGCGAAAGGCAAGCTGCTCGACCGGATCGAGAAACTCGACGTGGAGCGTCGCCAGCTGGGCGATGCGGCCGGCATCGACAGCCTCCTCGACCCGCGTTGGCTGCACACCCTCGAGCGCCTGGGCGAATGCAGGCGGCTCAATGAAGTGAACGGCCGTATCGTCGCCCAGCGAATGGGCCACGTCCGCCAGGCACTCGCCCTGATCTCCGGCGAATCGCCGGTCGGCTCGACCTACGGTCGCAACGGCGTGGCGAAAGTGAATCTTCGTTCCGCGACCCTTGCACAGGTTTGACCGGAACGAAGCAGCGACACTCAAGGCTCACCCAGACGGCGCAAGAAGGAAGCAATGGCAGCACATCCCCAGCCGGCAGCGGTGAACGACGACGGTATCCTCCCCATCGTCCGTGTGCCCATCCTGGACAAGAAGCAGTCCCTGTTCGCTTATGAACTGCTCTTCCCCCGGCCGATCGGCAGCGATATCGACGCCGCCTCGCTCGCCCATACACAAGCGACGCTCAGCGCGATCGCCGACGGCAGCCTGAAGCGCCTCGTTCGCGACAACCGCGCGTTCCTGCACATGTCGCGCGACCTGCTGTTGCAGCACGCCGATATCCTGCGCCACAACGCGCGGCTCGGTGCCAGCATCAGCGCCGATGTCGGCACCGACGAACAACTCCTGGTGAAACTCCGCGAACTGAAAGGCCATGGCTGCCTCTTCATGCTCGAGGATTTCAACCTGCCCGCCGATCCGGAACACCGGGCCGGCGTCGATGCCTTGCTGCGCATCGTACAATTCGCGAAGGTGGCGGTGGACCATCGTCACCCCGTGGCCGCCCGCGCGCACATGGACTACGTGCACGCGTTCGGCGTGAAGGTGATCGTCACCGGCGTCGATACGCACGAAACCTTCGTCGACTACGCCGACCAGGACGTCGACGGTTTCCAGGGCAAGTACCTGCTCCGCCCGGAACGCGTCGACATGCCACGGCTCAGCCCGAGCAAGCTCGGCGTGCTTCGCCTCATGGGTGCGTTGCAAGATCCCGAGAACGGCCCCGTCGAACTCGGCAAGATCATCCGCGACGACGCCATCCTCAGCTACAAGCTGCTGGGTTGCGTGAACTCCGCGTACTTCGCCCTGCCCCGCCAGCTGAAGTCGGTGGAACAGGCGGCGGTGTTCTTCGGCGTCAACCGCATGCGCAACTGGATCTTCACCATGGCCGTATCGGGCATGGACGAGCGTCCGCCGGAATTGCTCCGCCTTGCCCTGATCCGCGCGCACATGTGCGAGAAGCTCGCGCGAGCCATCAAGCCCGAACTGCAGGAAATGGCCTTCACGGCCGGCTTGTTCTCATTGCTGGACACGCTCATGAACGTGTCCATGGCCTACGTGCTCGAACACCTGCCGCTGGCGATCGAGATCCGCGAGGCCCTGCTCGAAGGAACCGGCCCGTTCGCCCCGATCCTCGACCAGATTCGCCATTGGGAACAGGGCGAACTGGAAAGCGACACGGCGCTACGCGAGCAACACGTGCATACGATGGCGGCGATGTACGTGGAGGCGGCGAACTGGGCCGACCACGTCTACTCCTTCGCCGATGGCACGGCGGCCGTCGAAGCCGAGGCCTGAACCCGCCAGATCGCGAGCCCCGCGCCCAGCACGGCCACCAGCAACCAGACGCTGGCCGTCATCGCGTCGCCAGCCAGCCACATGACGCCGGCGACGGCGGATACCACCACCGCACCGATGCCGATGGCGAACAGCACGTCGTTACGTAGACGGCTGGTGCAAGCGAGCAGCAGCGAGCCGAGTATCGCCAGCACGAAAGAACCCCCGCGCGCGAGCATGACGGCGCCCGGCGGTTCGGGCAGCGCGGGCAGTACGTCGAGCAGGCTGCGCTCGCCCACCTGTACGTCGAAGCCATCGTCGCCATCGCGGCTGGCGGCCGGCACCAACTTATCGCCGTCGATGCGGGCCAGCACGGTCATGGGTTGCAAAGGCACCGCTTCCCAGCTGACGCGCAGATCGCCCAGGCGGGGATTGGCCGGCTTGGCGCTCGTGACCAACGCATCGCCGGCGCGCTGGAAGGTGGCGGCGAGGTTCGGCGGCAGCTTCTTCTCGTCCGGCGGAACGGTCACGCGTCCCGGGAACGCACGCAGGATCGTTTCGGACAGCTTGAAGTTACCCAGCTTCACCTCGCCCGCTTCGAATTGCCTGCCCTGTATCGGAAAGGCGCCCGGATTCACGTGCCCGGCTGGCTTGGCGAAATTCGTGGCGTCGACCGGGCGGTCCACCCAGTCGAGTTCGTAGTGGGAGGCGCCACCCACGGTGATCTCGCGCCACTGGAACATCTCCACGTGGCGGATGAGGATCGGCGATTCCGCGCGGATGTCGAATTCCGGGTCGCGTGGTGCTTCGACGATCAATGGCATGCCGCTGACACGGGTGAGCGCACCGTATTGCCCGGACGCCGGACGCCCCTCCGCGCCGAGGTCGAGCACCGGCGAGCCGTGCCGGGCCAGCGCGGCGGTGTAATCCATCACGCGGCGTTCGTTCCACGCGACGAGGCCCAGGCCGGCCAGCAGCAACACGGCGCCGGCCAGCCGGGTCCCCAAGGCCATCCCCGTCTGGTTCATCCCGTAATTCGATGACATCCTGCCCCCATCCCCTGCTCGCCTAGACATCGAGCCCGGCCAGTCGCCCAAGCGTATCGGCCGCCCTGTAGCGGCCCTTATCGTCTTTCTCCACCTTCGCCAGCGCGCAGTCGTGATCGTGCGTGAAGAACAGCTTCACGCCACGCGCGATCTTGTCGTCGAGGAAGGCCTTTTTCTCGTCGATGAGCTTCTCTGGCCAGCGGTCGTATCCCATCGTCACCGGTAGGTGCACCCAGGCGCGCCCGGGAATGAGGTCGGCGCAGAACGCCACGCCACCCACTTCGGCAAGCATCAGCCCCGGCGTGTGTCCTTCGGAGAATTCGAAGCGCACGGACTCGCCCAGCGAAGATGGCTTGCCCTCTTCCACCCGTTCCAGCCGGCCGCTCTCTTCCAGCAACCGGACGATGTCCGGAACGAAAGAGGCGCGATCGCGCGGATGCGGGTCCCTGGCGCGTTCCCAATGCGCCGCCCCGACGAGGAAGCGCGCGTTCGGGAACAGCAGCCGTGCCGGTTCGCCTTCCGCCCATGGGGCGAGCAAGCCGCCGGCGTGGTCGAAATGCAGGTGCGAAAGCACCACCGCGTCGATGTCTTCATGGCCCAGGCCCGCCTCGGCGAGCGAGTCGAGCAGCACGTGCCTCTCCTCCACCACGCCGTAGCGCTCGCGCATCGCAGGCTCGAAGAACGCGCCGATACCCGTCTCGAAGAGCACGTTGCGGCCGTCCAGCCCGGTGACGAGCAGGCAACGACAGGCCAGCGGAATCCGGTTCTGTTCGTCCGGCTCGATCCAGCGCGCCCACATGGCGCGCGGCGCATTGCCGAACATGGCGCCGCCGTCGAGCTTTTGCGAATTGCCGATCAGTGACCAGAGCTTCATGGGACGGATTTTACCGCACCGACCTTGCCCAGGCCCGATGGACGGCGCGGATCGGTGGCGGCATCCAGCGTGTTGGTCCGGTGATCCCAGGTGACCACGTTCATGAAACCCCACGGCGACCGGTTCCTCAATACGTGGCCCATGTCCGTGAGCGCCTTGGCCGTGGCCTCGTCGAACGCCCCCGCTTCCACGTCCACGCGATCGGGCAGGTATTGATGGTGGTAGCGCTTCTGCGCCGTGATCTGGGAAGCGCTCTTGCCGTCGATGAAGGCAAGGATACCTTCGAGCACCTGCGTGATGATGGTCGAGCCACCCGGTGAGCCGATCACCGCGGTGCGATCGGCACCGAAGACGAAGCTGGGCGACATCGACGAAAGCATGCGCTTGCCCGGCTCCGGAGCGTTGGCCAGGGCGCCGCGCAGGCCGAAGGCATTGGGCTGGCCCGGGACCAGGGCGAAGTCGTCCATTTCGTCGTTGAGCACGACGCCCGTGCCCTCGGCGACGAAGCCCGAGCCGAATTCCAGGTTCACCGTGAGCGTGGACGCCACCATGTTGCCGTCGGCGTCGATCACGGAAAAATGCGTGGTGTGCATGCCCGGGTCGGCCGACATGGCCGTAGGCAGCAAATCGGACGGCGTCGCCTTGTCCGGCGAGATGGTCGCGCGCAGGCCGTCCGCGTAGTACTTCGACAGCAGCATGTCGAGCGGCATCTTCACGAAGTCCGGGTCGCCGAGGTATTCGTTGTGATCGCGGAAGGCCCGTCGCATCGCCTCGATGGTCAGGTGCGTGGCGTGGGCCACGTCGAGCTTGCCGAGGTCGAAACCGGCGAGGATGTTGAGCACTTCGGCAATCGCCACGCCACCCGACGATGGCGGCGGCGCGGTGACGATGCGATAGCCCTTGTAGTCGACGCTCAGCGGCTCGCGCTCCTTAACGCGGTAGGCCTCCAGGTCGGCGGCCGTCCAGTTGCCACCGGCACCGCGCGAGGCGGAGACCAGCAGCTTCGCGGTCTCGCCTTTGTAGAAACCGTCGGCGCCCTTGGCGGCAAGGCGTTCCAGCGTCTTCGCGAGGTCGGGCTGGCGCAAGGTCCAGCCCTGCGCGGGCACCTTGCCATCAGGCAGGTAGATCGCCGCCGATGCGGGGTAGCGCGCCAGGACGTCCTTGCGGTCTTCGATGGTTCCGATGAAACGCGCGTCGGGCTGGAAGCCCTCCTTCGCGATCCGGATCGCCGGGGCCAGCGAGGCGGACAAGGGCAGCTTGCCGTAATGCCCGGCCATCCAGGCCAGGCCCGCGGGCTCACCCGGAATGCCCGCCGACAGCGGACCGTTGGTCGACACGTCGCGGTTCGGTTTGCCGTCCGTGCCGACGTAGGCCTTCATGTCCACGGCCTTCGGCGCCGTTTCGCGGGCATCGATGAAAACGTCGCGCCCATCGGACGCCTTGTGCAGCAGGGCCATGAAACCACCGCCGATGCCGGAACTCTGCTGCTCCACCACGGCCAGTGTCGACGACACCGCGACGGCCGCGTCGAACGCGTTGCCGCCCTTGGCGAGTACTTCGAATCCGGCATTCGTGGCCAGGAAATTGGCGCTGGCGATCGCGGCCTGCCCGGGACCCCGTGATGCGGGAGCATCCTTGGCGGCAGCGTGGCCGGCACCGACGACGAGGAACAGGCTCGTGGCAAGTACGCGCCACGACGGAGCATGGACCATGGGGAATTCTCTCCGGGAGGGATATCGCTATCCCTGAGATTAACCCATGACGCCCGTGAAGCGTTTACGAAGCGGCCTTCGCCATCAGGTGTTCGTACTTGAGCATGAGTTGTTCGCGCGTTTCCACATGGTCGGGATCGTGCGGGATGCACTCCACCGGGCACACCTCGACGCATTGCGGATTGTCGAAGTGGCCGACGCACTCGGTGCACAGGTTCGGATCGATCACGTAGTACTGCTCGCCCAGCGAGATGGCCTTGTTCGGGCACACGGGCTCGCAGACGTCGCAGTTGACGCAGGTATCGAGGATAAGCAGGGACATTTCCGCATTTTACCCTACCTGCGTCCGCCCGGCCGCGATGGAAGCCCACCTGGCTGGAAAGCCCGCCTGGCAGGAGCCGCGCCGGCAGGCAGGAGCCGCGCCCTGGTGGGAGCCGACCCTGTCGGCGATTGGGTGCTTGCCCCAGCTCCCTGTGGGAGCCGACCTTGTCGGCGATGGGTGCTTGCCTCGAACTGGCCCGCTGCCGCGGGATCGCCGACAAAGTCGGCTCCCACAGGCTCGGCTCCCACCAGGCTCGGCTGCCACCAGGGACGCGGCGCCACGGAGCACCGCTCGCCCGGCGGGCGCGCAAAAAAGGGCGCCGCGAGCGGCGCCCTTCATGCGAACCGGCAACCCGGCTCGATTACATCGCGACGAAGCGGAACGTCGCGCCGCTCGGGCCCACGGCGTCGGCGACGCGCTGCTGGTCGGCCTGGTCACCGATGAACAGCACGATCACGTTCTTGAACGAGCCCGGGTTCGCGCCCTTGAAGGCCTCGACCATCAGGTCGGCCGTCTTGGCCGACTCCGGGCCGCCGAACACGAGCATGTTGCCCGGGGTGACGCCACGGGCGACGGTGCCCTGCACGTTCTCGAGCTGGCGGGCACGGCCGTCCTGGCCGGCCTGGTCGTCGCCGGCCGGCACGAAGTACGGGAACGGACGATCGGCCGTCATGCCCTGCATGTTCTTCCGCACGATCTGGCCGAAATACTGGCTCCAGGCCTTGGTATCGGTCGGATTGGTCGGCTTCGCGACAGCGGCTTCCTGCTGCGTGGCAGCCTGGTCGGTGTCTTCGGACTTGTTGCAGGCCGAGAGGGCCAGGGCGGCGGTCAGGGCCACGGACGCGGCGAGGACGAACTTACGCATGATGATCACCTTTGGTTTCAAGAGTTGCGCCAGCGCTGGCGCATGGCCTGCTGCACCGCCGGATGCACGAAGCCGGAAATATCGCCACCCAGGCGACCGATTTCACGCACGAGCGAGGAGGAGATGAAGCTGTATTGCTCCGCCGGGGTCAGGAACAGCGTCTCGGCCTGGGGAATCAGGTGACGGTTCATGCTGGCGAGCTGGAACTCGTATTCGAAATCCGACACGGCGCGCAGGCCGCGCAGGATCACGCCCGCGCCGATCTCCGTGACGAAGTGGGCGAGCAGGCAGTCGAAGCCACGCACTTCCACGTTCGGCAGGTCGGCCAGGGCCAGGCGGGCCAGCGCTATGCGCTCGCCCAGGCTGAAGCCCGGGCCCTTGTTCCGGCTTTCCGCGACGGCGACCACGATGCGATCGAACAGCGGCGCCGCCCGCGACACGAGGTCGGCATGGCCGTTCGTGATGGGATCGAACGTGCCGGGATAAACGGCGAGACGCGGATTGGCCGGCAGAGGGGTCATGGATGGCGGGTCGGGAGAAAACGCGGGCTAGCTTAACGGATCGGCAGGTGTGCGGCGATAGAGGGCGTAGGTCACCTCCCCTGCCTGACCCTGGCGGTGCGGCAGCCAGTTGTCAGGCAAGGCGAAGACGGCGCCACGGGGCGACTCCACGTAGATCCACGCGTGCGCCGCCAGCCAGCCGCCTCGTTCCAGCGCACGTGCCGTATCCGCCCACGTGTCCAGGGCGAACGGTGGATCGAGCAAGACGAGGTCGAACGGCCGCGCCGCTCCGCCCAGCCATCGGCTGGCATCGTCGCCCACCACTTCCCCGGATACCTTGAAGCGCGCCAGGTTAGCCTTCAACGCGGTCGCCAGACGTGGCTCGCGCTCCACGAAGGTGACCGCCGCGGCACCCCGCGACAGCGCCTCGATGCCCAGCGCACCGGTGCCGGCGAACAGATCGAGGCAGCGCGCTCCACCCACCACGGGTTGGAGCCAGTTGAACAAGGTCTCGCGAACGCGCTCCGACGTGGGCCTCAGCCCCGGCAGGTCGGGGACTTCGATCCGTGAATTGCGCAGGGTTCCGCCGATGACGCGGATGCGGCCGGGAGCGCTCATCGCTCAGCGGCCAGTGAGGGCGGGGGTGATAGCATTCGCCTATTGTCTTTGAATCCTTCGCGCAATGCTCAAGTTCTGGAAGAAGAAGCCCGCCGAACCCGAGACCGCCGAGTCTCCGGCCGCAGAGGAGCGCGTCGACCGGACCGCCGACCCCGCGTCGGCCGAGGTCGGCTCCGCCATCGCCGAGACGCTGGCCGAGACCGCCGCGCCGGAACCCCAGGCTCCCGAGATCGAACCGGAGGCGGAGGAAACCGCCGTCGTCGAGGCCGCACGCGAAGCCGAACAGCACGATGCGCAGCCGGCCCGGCGCAGCTGGCGCGAGCGCCTCTCCGGAAGCGGTTTCGCCAAGAGCCTGACCTCGCTCTTCGTGCGTCATCCCAAGCTCGACGACGACCTCCTCGACGAGCTGGAAACCTCGCTGATCACCGCGGACGTCGGCGTCGAAGCCAGCACCCGCCTGGTGGAGGATCTGCGCAAGCGCATGCACAAACGCGAGTTCGCCGATTCCGGCGAGCTGCTCAAGGCGCTGCGCAACGAACTGGTCTCCCTGCTGAAGCCCGTCGAGAAACCGCTCGACGTCTCCACAGCCTCGCCCTTCGTGATCCTCACCGTCGGCATCAACGGCGTGGGCAAGACCACCACCATCGGCAAGCTCGCGCGGCGCTACACCGACGAAGGCCGCGGCGTGATGCTCGCCGCCGGCGATACCTTCCGCGCCGCCGCGGTCGAGCAACTGAAGACCTGGGGCGAGCGCAACAAGGTGCCCGTGGTCTCGCAAGGCCAGGATGCCGATTCGGCCAGCGTGATCTTCGACGCCTTGCAAGCGGCGCGGTCGCGCGGAACGCAGGTGTTGATCGCGGACACCGCCGGCCGCCTGCACACCCAGGGCGGGCTGATGGATGAACTGGGCAAGATCGCCCGCGTCATGAAGAAGCTGGACACGGCGGCACCACACGAAGTGTTGATGGTGATCGACGGCACCACCGGGCAAAACGCCATCAGCCAGTTGCGCCAGTTCCGCGACACCGCCGGTGTCACCGGCCTTGTCGTCACCAAGCTCGACGGCACCGCCAAGGGCGGCGTGATGTTCGCGCTCGCCCGAGAATTCGGCCTGCCGATCCGCTACGTGGGCCTCGGCGAAACGGCTACCGACCTGCGCGTGTTCGATGCGGAGGCGTTCGTGGATGGCCTGCTCCCGGCGAGCCTCGGCGGCTGAGTGAAGGCGATGGCGCAGGATACGCGGCGATGAACCGTCGACTGCGGATCGGGCTCTACGCGGCCGGCGGCACGATCGTCGTGCTCGTGCTGGCCGCGTTCATCGCCACGTACGTGGTGCTCCAACCCGAGCGTTTCACCGCCTTGCTGCAATCCCGCGCCAGCGCCGCCGGCCTCGATCTCACCCTGGCCAGTCCCGCCAGCCCCACCCTCTGGCCGAAACCAGCGCTGGAACTGGAAGGACTCACATTGCGCGCCGAAGGTGCCGGCACGCCGATGATCGTCGCCTCGCGCGGAAAGCTCGTTCTTCCCTGGCGCACCTTGACGGGCGGAGGCACGCGGATCTCCCGGCTGGAGGTCGAGGGCGCGCGCATCGACCTGAATGCGGTATCCGCCTACCTCGACACCCTGCCCTCGCGCCCGTCCACGGCGGGAGCGATCCTGCCGACCATCGACGCGGGCTTCCGCGTCAGCCGCGGCACGCTCACCCGCGGCAACCAGCTCTTCCTCTCCAACGTGGACATCGATGCCGGCCGGCTGGCGAATGGACGTCCATTCAACCTTTCGCTCGCCGCCAGCACGGCGGGCGATTCGCCGTACACGCTGGACCTGGAGACCACGCCGAGCCTGGCACGTGGCGTCCTCACGCTCAACGACCTCGTACTCGAGGTGGCGAGCAAACCCACCTTCTCGACCATGTTGCGCGGGGATGCCACGTGGCGTGGCGGCGCGGACGTCGGCGCTTCGCTGGCTGGCCGCATGACGCGCGCATCGGGCACGCCGTACGACATCGTGCTCGATGTCACGCCGGCCAACCAGCAGGATCCGCTTTATATCGCGATCAAGCTCGACGGTGACAACGACCACGCCGACCTGCGCATTCCACCGATCGCGTTCGCCGAATGGTGGAGCGGGATCAACGCCGGTGGCTCGCCCACGCTGCCGCCCTTGCTCGGGACCGTCGACGCGAAGGCCGTCGATGCCGGCCCGGTGCACATGAAAGGATTGCGCATCCGCGCCACGCCCAGCGTTCCCGCCACGGCGTCGTCGAGTGCGAACGCCAGGCCCAGCGTGTCTCCATGAATACCTTCGCGCGCGAACTGCTCCGCTGGTACGACCACCACGGACGCAAGGACCTGCCCTGGCAGCACCCACGCGATGCGTATCGCGTGTGGTTGTCGGAGATCATGCTGCAGCAGACCCAGGTGATCACGGTCATCGGTTATTTCCAGCGCTTCGTGGAACGCCTGCCGAGCCTCGCGGCCCTGGCCGAGGCCGACGAAGACACGGTGCTCGCCCTGTGGTCCGGCCTCGGTTACTACCGTCGTGCGCGGTTCCTGCATCGGGCGGCGCAGCTGTGCGTCGAACGACATGGTGGCGAACTGCCACGCGACCTCGACGCGTTGATCGCCCTGCCCGGCATCGGCCGTTCCACGGCGGGCGCGATCCTCGCCCAGGCGCACGGGTTACGCTTTCCCATCCTCGACGGCAACGTGAAGCGCGTGCTCTCGCGATATCACGGCGTCGCCGGTTTTCCCGGTGAAAGCGCGGTCGAGAAACAGCTCTGGCGGCATGCCGACGAGCATACGCCGGAAGAACGGACGGCCGACTACACCCAGGCCATCATGGACCTGGGCGCCACGGTCTGCGCACGTAGCAAGCCGCTGTGCCTGCTGTGCCCACAAGCCGCCTCGTGCGTTGCCCATCGCGACGGTCGCACCGCCGCGCTGCCCACCGCCAGGCCCGGCAAGAAGGTGCCGACGCGCTCGCTCGCCATGTTGCTCCTGCGCGACGCGGGCGGCCGCATCCTGCTAGAGAAGCGCGGCCCGCAAGGCGTGTGGTCGGGCTTGTGGAGCCTGCCCGAGGCGGCGGACCCCGATGCGGCCGGCAGCGTGGCATCCGCCTTCGCCCGCGTCGGCGATGCGGACCCGTTGCCGGCGTTCACCCATGTGTTCAGCCATTACAAGCTGGACGTATCGCCCATCCTGTTCGACCATGCGGCCCCACTCGCCGCCGTGGCGGACCGGACCGACCGCCGCTGGTGCGGCCGCGACGAGATCGCGGCGCTCGGCCTGCCGGCCCCGGTACGCACGCTGCTCGACAATCTTCCGGAGATATCCCCATGACGCGCCAGGTCCACTGCGTGAAACTCGGCCGCGACGCCGAAGGCCTCGATTTCGCCCCCTGGCCCGGCGAACTCGGCAAGCGCATCTACGAGAACGTCTCGAAGGAAGCGTGGGCTCAGTGGCTTGCCCACCAGACCATGCTGATCAACGAGATGCGGCTCTCCCCGCTCGATCCGAAGACGCGCAGCTTCCTCAGTGGCGAGATGGAGAAATACTTCTTCGGCGGCGACGTGGTCCAGCCGGCCGGCTACGTTCCGCCCGAACGGGACGCTTGACGCAGACGCTCCCAGCGGATTTAATACGCGGCTCCACTCGCCGCAACGCTCGTTGCAGGCACCCGTGGCCGAGTAGCTCAGTTGGTAGAGCAGGGGATTGAAAATCCCCGTGTCGGCGGTTCGATTCCGTCCTCGGCCACCATCTCTTTCTTCATCCCGTCAGATCTTTACGTCCTTGCCCGGCTCGGTCGCGCATTGTCGCCATACCGACGCGAACAGGTCCGCTTCATCGGCGGGCGGCGTGCCCGCACCTTGCCCGCTCTCGTCACGCATCAATCGCCGCGCACGCTCTTCCATGACACCGCGCAAGCGATCACGTGTCTCCTGTCCGCAGGGGGTGCGCGGTTTCCAGTCGGAAAGCGCGTTGATACGAATGATGAGGCGATCGACACGCGGCTGACGATCCTCGGGGGCCGCTTTCTCCGCATCGATCCGGATCGATCGCCCATCGGCGATCATTTCACGCAGGTCGCTACCGTCGGCCTCCAATGCCTTGGCATCGGCCTCGCGCGCACGGTGCGACGCCGTGAACGCGAGCATCGCCGTCGTCGCCGAGGCGATGAACGCGATCGCGATCACGATCAATGCGATCTTGCGGCCATTGCGTCCGCTCTCGGATGCCTTGTCGCCATGTGTCGCCATGCAAGCCTCCGCCAATCATCCGGGACCGCTCATTGTGCCTCACCCGCCCGATATCGACACAGGTCACGACACCGACTTGGGCGCACCGCTATAGTCGGGCGATCGTCCCGCAGAAGCAGGTAGCCATGACCCTTCTCCCTCGCATCGCCCTCGCCCTTTCCATTGCGGCGGCCGTCCTCCCCGCCGCGGCGGCCGACCTGAAAGTGATGACGTTCAACGTCCGCACGATGACCGGCAAGGACGGCCCCAATGGCTGGGACAAGCGCCGCGACCTGTTCGCCGACACCATCCGCCAGTTGCATCCCGACGTCATCGGCACGCAGGAGCTATACAAGCAACAGGGCGACGACACGGTGGAGCGCCTGCCGGAATACACGTGGTTCGGCCGCGACCGCTTCGGCGCCCACGGCGACGAGCACATGGGCATCTTCTACCGGAAGGACAACCTGAAGGTGATCGAATCCGGCGACTTCTGGCTCTCGGATACGCCGGACAAGGTGGCGAGCATCACCTGGGGCAACGTCTTTCCGCGCATGGTGAATTGGGCGTTGTTCGAACGAACCAGCGACCACAAGCGCTTCTACCTGCTGGACACACATTTCCCCTATCGCGACCAGGACGAAGACGCCCGCTCGCGCAGCGCGCGCGAAATCGCCGCGTGGATCGCGAAGCTACCGGCCAACGTGCCGGTGATCCTCACCGGCGACTTCAACACCGGCCCGGACAGCGAAACGCACAAGTCGCTCACCGCTTCGCTGAAGGATGCATGGAACACCGCGCCGAAGCAGGACGGCCCTGCGGAGACGTTCCACGACTTCACCGGCAAGGCGACGAAACGGATCGACTGGATCCTCTACCGAGGTGTCGAGGCGACGTCGGTCAAGACCGTCACCTCATCGAAGGATGGGCGCTATCCGTCGGATCATTTTCCGGTGCAGGCCGACTTCACGCTTTAAGGCGAAGGCTCAGCCGCCGGGAACCGGCGCTTGCGGTGCCGCCGGCGGCTGCGGCGCCACGGGAGGCAACGGCGGCGTCTTCGGCGGCACGGGCGTGTATTGCGCCGATGCCATGCGCCAACCGTCGGCACCCTTGACGACGCTGGCGCCGAGGGTCAGGTGCCGCTGCATGCCTTTCACCGTGAAGACGACGGTACCCGTGACGAAGGCGCTGTTGCCGTGGACGCGCGCCTTCACGTCGCCGAACGACATAGGCGGCATTTCGCCCTTCTTTTCCGGGGCATAGAAACCAAGCACGGCATCGTGCTCGTCCACTTCCCCGCGCGGCGATACCTCGACGAAATCGGGCAGCAGGATCGCGCGCAGCGCGGCAAGATCGAAGTCGTGTTCCGCTTTCACGTAGCGGGCGACCGCGGCCTCGGGCGTGCCCTCGGCGGCGGCGGCCGTTCCGGCAAGCGGAAGGAACGCGAGGGACAACAGGGCCGTTCTGTATGGCGACATGAGCGTCTCTCGTCATCGGGATGTTGCCGGATCATCCGGCGTGACCGATCCGCGCGCATGGCCCGTTCGTCACCCTCCGTTCCGGCGTGCCTGCCGCCCGGCCGGGCGGCGGCGAAGGTAGCGCACGCGCCTGCGGACTCCGGCGGACCCGAGCACCGCGACGGTTTTCACCCGTATGCGCGGCGCCGGGAAGACCTGCTGGGCCAGGAGGATGCCCCAGCGATCGAAGCTGCGGTCGAAAGCCACCGCCACGGCGATCACCACCGCGAAGGTGGCCGGCACGGTAAGCATCGCGGCGACGGTGGGATCGGCTGCGAACCGCTCGTTCATGACCACGAAGAACCACGCCGAGAAACTGAGCAGGATCGGCAGGTGCACCAGATAGAACGCATAGGAAATACGCCCCATGAACTGCGCCGGGCGGCTTTGCAGCACCCGGTCGAGCACGCCGCACCTCACCACGTAGAGCAGGAGCACGCCGCCCAGCACGTTGAAGAAGGCTTTTCGCTCGTTGTCGGCCAACGGCAGGACGCGTGTCCAGTCGTACCACGGCGAGACATCGAATCCTCCACAAACCACCGCCACCACCACCGCTGCCGCGAGCAGCGGTTTCGACATCGTCAGGCGCGCTTCGCCCACGTGGCTGCCCGCCAGGAAGGCGGCGTAATACGGCCAGTCGTGCGGAAAAAACCAGGCGAGGCCGGCGACGGCGAGCACAAAGCCAAGTCCGCCCCGCCGCCCGGGCAGGTTCAGCGAACGGTAGGCGAAGACGAACATCGAGCCCAGCAACTCGATCTTCATCGTCCACAGCGTGGGATTGAAATGCGACCAGCCGCCCAGGATGGTCCGGTACGTGCCGTCCCGCAGCGCCTCGACAAGATCGGGTGGCTCTTTCCAGAAGTCGGCGATCCAGGTGGAACCCGACAGCCGGCCCGCCTCCGCGGCGTGGCTCCAGTCCATCCGCATGACGAGCCACGCGAACATCACGGAGCCGAAGATCGGCACGCCAAGACGCAGGTAACGGCGTGACGCGCGCAGGCGGAATATCCCCAGGTCGCCGGTTTCGAGGAACGACTTGGTGAGCACGTAGCCACTGAGCACGAAGAAGATGCATACCGCGAACTGGCCGTTCCACAGCACGGCCAGGGGTGGGAACGCGATGACATGGTCGACCACGCCATGCATGGCCCCGGGCGTCGTCGTATCCGGGTAGATATAGGCGAAGCCACCCGGCAGGAAGGCCAGGAACAGGTGGCACAACAATACGTTCGCCGCGGCGAGCCCACGCAGGCCGTCCGCCGAGAGGTCCTTGACCATCGCCCTTCCCGTCGAAAACGACCATGGGAACAAGCCGGCCTTGGCTCACGGGTGAACGCAGGATATTTCGTTCGGGTACGCTTCGGGAAGGTGAGCGTGGCGTGAGGGCCGGGGAGGCCATCGCCATGTGCCGACGACGATCATCACTCTTGAAGGGGTATTTCAATGCGACGACTACTTGCCGCCCTCATGGTCTGCCTTGTCGCGCTGTGCGCGCACGCGGGCACGGCGCCTCCCGCCACGGCGTCTTCGTATTTCGACAATACCGGTCGCGACGACGTCCTCTCCGGCGGCGTCAAGACGATCGTCATCGACACGCCCAAGGGCAAGTTCAGGGTGTGGACCAAGCGCGTCGGCAACAATCCCCGCATCAAGGTGCTCCTGCTGCACGGCGGCCCGGGCGCCACGCATGAATATTTCGAGGCCTTCGACAGCTATTTCCCCGGCGAAGGCATCGAGTATTACTACTACGACCAGCTCGGCTCGGCCTTCAGCGACAATCCCAAGGACGAATCGCTGTGGGAGATCCCCCGCTTCGTCGAGGAAGTGGAGCAGGTGCGCACGGCCTTGCACCTGGACAAGGACAACTTCTATCTCCTCGGTCATTCCTGGGGCGGCGTGCTGGCCATCGAGTACGCGTTGAAGTACCCGCAGCACCTCAAGGGGCTGATCATCTCCAACATGATGGACAGCATCCCTGCGTACAACGCCTACGCCAGCAAGGTGCTGATGCCGGCGATGGACCAGAAGAAGCTCGCCGAGGTGAAGCGCCTGGAAGCGGAGCACAAGACCGACGACCCCGCGTACATGGCCCTGCTCATGCCCATGCACTACGAGCAGCATGTCCTGCGCATGCCGGCCGCGCAGTGGCCCGACCCGGTGGAGCGGGCGTTCTCGCGCCTCAACCAGCAGATCTACGTGGCCATGCAGGGCCCCAGCGAGCTGGGCGCCAGCGGCAAGCTGCTGCACTGGGACCGCAGCCAGGCCTTGAAGACCATCAAGGTGCCCACCCTGGTGATCGGCGCCCGCTACGACACCATGGACCCCGCCTACATGGAAGCCATGGCGAAGAAGATGCCCGACGCCCGCTTCCTGCTTTGCCCGCAGGGCTCGCACATGGCGATGTACGACGACCAGAAGACGTACTTCGCGGGCCTGGTCAAGTTCCTGAAGGACGTGGACGCCGGCAAGCCGTTGAACTGATGGACGCTCGCACCCGGTCTTCGCTCCTGAGACGCCTTTCTGGCACCATCGTCCGGTTAACGACGCGCCGTGGCGCGCCAGCCGGATGCTCAAGCCCATGAATTTGCAAGCCAATTACGAACAGATCCCGCTCAAGGACTACGCCGAGCGGGCCTATCTCGATTACTCCATGTACGTGGTGCTGGACCGCGCCCTGCCCTTCGTGGGCGACGGGCTGAAGCCGGTGCAGCGCCGCATCATCTATGCCATGAGCGAGCTCAGCCTCGCCGCCACGGCCAAACCGAAGAAGTCGGCGCGCACTATCGGCGACGTCATCGGCAAGTTCCATCCGCATGGCGATTCGGCCTGCTACGAGGCCATGGTCCTCATGGCCCAGCCCTTCTCCTACCGCTACCCGTTGGTGGATGGCCACGGCAACTTCGGCTCGCCGGACGATCCGAAGAGCTTCGCGGCCATGCGCTACACCGAGTCGCGCCTCACGCCGATAGCGGAAGTGCTCCTGTCCGAGCTCGGCCACGGCACGACCGACTGGGTGCCGAACTTCGACGGCACGCTCGAGGAACCCTCCTGGCTGCCCGCGCGCGTACCGCACGTGCTGCTGAACGGCTCCATGGGCATCGCGGTGGGCATGGCCACCGATATTCCGCCTCATAACCTGCGCGAGGTCGCCAGCGCCTGCATCCGCCTGCTCGACGACCCGGACGCGACGATCACCGACCTCTGCGAGCACGTGCACGGGCCGGACTACCCGACCACGGCCGAGATCATCACGCCGCGCCGCGAGATCCTCGCGATGTACCAGAACGGCACCGGCTCGATCCGCGCCCGCGCCGTGTACGAGCGCGATGACGGCAATATCGTCATCACCGCCCTTCCGCACCAGGTCTCCCCCTCGAAGATCCTCGAGCAGATCGCCGCGCAGATGCGCGCGAAGAAACTGCCGATGATCGAGGACCTCCGCGACGAGTCCGACCACGAGAACCCGATCCGCCTCGTGCTCGTGCCGCGTTCGAACCGCGTGGACGTGGAGGAGATGATGCAACACCTCTTCGCCACGACCGACTTGGAGAAGAGCTTCCGCGTCAACCTGAACATGATCGGCCTGGATGGCCGCCCGCAGGTGAAGGACCTGAAGGTCATCCTCAGCGAATGGCTGCGTTTCCGCACCGACACGGTCACCCGCCGCCTGAACCATCGCCTGGGCCGCGTGGAACGGCGCCTCCACCTGCTGGAAGCGCTGCGCATCGCCTACCTCAATATCGACGAGGTGATCCGCATCGTCCGTACCGAGGACGAGCCGAAGCCGATCCTGATGGCGCGCTTCAAGCTGGACGACGAACAGGCCGACTACATCCTCGAGACGAAGCTGCGCCAGCTGGCGCGCCTCGAGGAGTTCAAGATCAACGAGGAACGCGACAAGCTCGAGGAAGAGCGCGCCCGCATCAACGTGTTCCTGAAATCGCCGGCCAAGCTCAAGGGCCTCATCAAGGACGAATTGCGCAGCGACGCCGAGAAGTACGGCGACGAGCGCCGCTCCCCGCTGATCGAGCGCAGCGCCGCGCAGGCACTGGACGAAAGCGCCCTGGTCGTGTCCGAGCCGGTCACCGTGGTGCTCTCGCAGAAGGGGTGGGTGCGCGCCGGCAAGGGTCACGACATCGACGGCGAGGCGCTCTCCTACCGCGATGGCGACAGCCTGCTGGCGGTGGCGCGCGCGCGCACCACTCAACAGGTGGCCTTCATCGACTCCACCGGCCGCGCCTACGCCACGCCCGCGCATACGCTGCCTTCCGCACGCGGTAACGGCGAACCGCTCACCGGCCGGTTCAGCCCGCCGGCGGGCGCGCGCTTCGATGCCGTGGTCGCCGCGGACAACGATACCCGCGTCATCCTGTCCACCGATTTCGGCTATGGCTTCGTCACCCGTTTCGAGGCGCTCACGGGCCGCCAGAAGGCAGGCAAGCAGATCATCTCGCTCAGCGATGGCGCCCGCGTGCTGGCGCCGGCGATCACCGCCGATCCTTCGCGCGACCGTATCGTCGTCGTCACCAGCGAAGGCCACCTGCTGATGTTCTCGGTGGCCGAGCTACCGGAACTGGACAAGGGCAAGGGCAACAAGCTCATCGAGGTGCCCAAGGCCAAGCTGGCCTCGGGCGAAGAGCGCGTGGTCGGCGTCGCCGTGGTCGCCGAAGGCAAGGGCGAGGTCACCCTCTACGCGGGCCAGCGCAAGCTCACCCTTCGCTGGGCCGATCTCGTCGAGTACGGCGGCAACCGCGCCACCCGTGGCGGCGTCCTGCCGCGCGGCCTGCGGCGCGTGGAGCGGATCGAGACGACGGGCTGAGGCCGTGGGCCCCTGCCCGGGGGCCATCGCCGCTGAAGCGGCTCCCACACTGGCGACCCAGGCATGCGTGCGCCTTGTGTGGGAGCCGCTTCAGCGGCGACGCTTCTACAACCGGGTGAAATCCCACGACACCATCCGCCCGTCCTTGTACGGCATCACGCCATGGAACGGCCGTGGGTCGGCATCGAACACCAGTGGCAGGAAATGCCGGTCGCCTTCCCACATGGGAAGATCGTGCAGGCTTTCCAGCGCCACCCATTCCAGCGCGCCCTCGTGGTTCGATTCCAGCGGCGTCCCCTCGAAGCGGGTCACGACGAAGATGAAACCCAGCCAGTCTTCGCCATGCTTGCCGAAGCCGGGCCAGTTCAGGGTGCCGCGCAGGCGCATCTCCAGGCATTCGATGCCCGCCTCTTCCCTGATCTCCCGGCGCATGCACGCGGCGATGTCCTCGCCCGGCTCCATCTTTCCGCCAAGGCCGTTGTACTTGCCCAGGTGGTGGTCGTCCTTGCGGGCATTGCGGTGGATCATGAGGACGCGCTTGCCGTCCGGCGACAACACATAGCCGAGGGTGGCAACGATAGGCGTATAAGGCATGGCGGTGGTGGAATCGGGGTAAAAGGCCGAAGTTTACGCCGTCCACGCACGAGTGGCGCCTTCGGCCCTTGCACTACCCCTCCGCCCCGGCGAACATCGACGAATGCTCCATCCTTCCTTCCCCCGAATGCTCCACCATGTCGGCCTTCGCATCCTCGCCCTAGCCGCCCTCACGGGGCTGGCCATGGGTTGTGCGGACCCGGCCGATGCGGTCGATGGCCGCGACGTCGTGTTCGACAGCCAGTCCTATTTCGTGGTCACCGTGGACACGCGCGACGAGGATATCGAGCTCCATTGGCGCAACCCGGACAACGGCCAGCCCTTCAACACCCTGGAGACGCTGAAGACCTGGACCGAAGCCAAGGGGCGCCGCCTGGCGTTCGCCACCAACGCCGGCATCTACGATCGCGAGTTCAAGCCGCTCGGCCTCTACGTCGAGGATGGGAAGACTATCGTCCCGCTCAACCTCGTCCACGGAAATCCGCGCTCGGGAAATTTCTCGCTGCTGCCCAATGGCGTCTTCGCCGTGTACGAGGATGGCAGCGCGGAAGTGCGCACGAGCGAGGCCTTCCGTGGCGCCGGCCGGAAACCTCGCTGGGCGACCCAGTCGGGGCCGATGCTGGTGATCGACGGCGAGATCAACACGCAGTTCGACAATGGTTCGGACAGCATGAAATGGCGCAGCGGCGTCTGTGCCAAGACCTCGCATGACGTCGTCTTCGTGGTCAGCCGGGCGCCCGTGAATTTCCACAGCTTCGCCCGCCTGTTCCGCGACGAGATCGGGTGCCGCGATGCGCTCTTTCTGGACGGGACGATTTCCCAGGCGTACACGCCCGACGACGGCTACGTGGGCGCGCCTGCGTTCATGACCAAGCCCTACGCGGGCATGATCGCGGTGTTTCCGAAACGACGTTAGGCGGTTATCGCAGCATGCGCTCGCAGATCGCTTCGTAAAGATCGGGCAACCGCTCTAGATCGGCCACCGATACGCATTCGTCCACCTTGTGGATCGTCGCGTTCACCGGACCCAGCTCGATCACCTCGGCGCCCATGGGAGCGATGAACCGGCCATCGGAGGTACCGCCACCCGTGCTCTGCTCGGGATCGATGCCGCACAGCTCGCGACAGACCTCTACCACCACGCCGCGCAGGCGCCCTCCCGGCGTGGCGAGGAACGGGTGCCCCGACAGGTGCCAGTCGATGGCGAAATCCACGCCGTGCGCATGGAGAATGGCTTCGGTGCGCTCGCGCAGCGCATCGGCCGTGCTCGCCGTGGAGAAACGGAAATTGATCAACGCCACCAGTTCGCCGGGAATGACGTTGTTCGCGCCGGTACCCGCGTTGAGGTTGGACACCTGGAACGACGTGGGTGGGAAGTCGTCGTTGCCTTCGTCCCAGCGTTCGGCGACCAGCGCCGCCAGCGCGGGTGCAAGGACATGGATGGGGTTCTTCGCCTTCTCGGGATAAGCCACATGGCCTTGCACGCCGCGAACGTTCAACGTGCCGGATAGCGAACCACGGCGGCCCACGCGAATGAGGTCGCCCAGCTTCGCCTTCGCGGACGGCTCTCCCACCACGCAGGCATCGATGCGCTGCCCCGTCTTCGCGAAATGGTCGACCACCTCGCGCACGCCATGGAGAGCCACTCCCTCTTCATCGCTGGTAAGCAACAGGCCCACGGTGCCGGGATGATCCGGATGTGCCGTGACGAAGCGTTCCAGCGCGACGACCATGGCCGCCACCGAACCCTTCATGTCGGCCGCACCGCGGCCATAAAGAAGCCCCCCGCGCTCGTCCGGCTCGAACGGCGGCGAGGCCCATGCGCTTTCCGGCCCGGTCGGAACGACATCCGTATGTCCGAGGAAGGCCAGCACGGGACCGTCGCTCCCATGGGTGGCCCAAAGGTTGTCGACGTCGCCGAAGCGCAAATGCTCGATGCGGAAGCCCAGCGCGGCCAGCCGCTCCGCGATCAGCAGCAGGCAGCCTGCGTCCTCGGGCGTCACGGATCGGCGGCGAATCAGGTCGCGGGTGAGTTCGAGTACGGCGGACATGGGCGCTATTTCCCGAAGCGCTTCTTGAACGCGTTGTCGCTGAAGCCGACCGTCACCTCGTCGCCCTCGACCACCACCGGGCGCTTGATCAGCGCCGGGTACTCCTTCAACAAGAGGGTCCATTCCGGATCGGTGCGCGGGTCCTTGCGCTGTGGCAACAGGGTGCGCCAGGTCGTCGATGCCTTGTTGACCAGTTTCTCCCAACCGCCGAGCTTCCCGGCCCACGCCTTCAGCGTGGCGGCGGGCACCGGGTTCGCGCGATAGTCGACGAAGTCGTGCGCCACGTCGAAGCGGGTGAGCCAGTTGCGCGCTTTCTTGCAGGTATCGCAGTTGGGCAGGCCGTATAGCGTGATGGACATGGTCAGTCGCCGCTGCGCAGGAGTTCGTTGATGCCGGTCTTCGAGCGGGTCTTCTCGTCCACCTGTTTCACGATGACCGCCGCATAGAGGCTGTGGCTTCCGTCCTTCGCCGGAAGGCTGCCGGAGACGACGACGCTGCCCGCGGGCACGCGCCCGTAGCTGATCTCGCCCGTGGCCCGGTTGTAGATACGGGTGGACTGGCCCAGGAACACGCCCATGCCGATCACCGAACCCTTTTCCACCACCACGCCCTCGACCACCTCGGAACGGGCGCCGATGAAGCAGTTGTCCTCGATGATGGTCGGATTGGCCTGCAACGGTTCGAGCACGCCGCCGATGCCGACGCCACCGGACAGGTGCACGTTCGCGCCGATCTGTGCGCAGGAGCCGACCGTGGCCCAGGTATCGACCATCGTCCCCGCGCCGACATGGGCACCGATGTTCGTGTAGCTCGGCATCAACACCACGTCCCTGGCGATATGCGCGCCACGTCGCACCAGCGCGCCCGGCACGACACGCGCGCCGAGCGCCGCGTATTCGGCGGCATCGCCGTCGGTAAAGCGCAGCGGCACCTTGTCGAACGCGCTCGACGGGCCGCCGTCGACGACCTGGTTGCCGTTCATGCGGAAATAAAGGAGGACGGCCTTCTTCAGCCATTGGTTGACCTTCCACCCGCCGTTGCCATCGGGCTCGGCCACGCGGCGCTCGCCGGACTCGAGCAGGTTGAGCACTTGCTCGACGGCCTCGCGCAGGTCGCCCTCGATCTCGTTCTGGGTCAGCTCGGCGCGGCGCTCGAAGGCGCTGTCGATCAGGGATTCAAGCGTTTGCATCTGCATGGTGCGGAGTCCTGGGATTTTCGGAACCGATATGGCGCAGCAGGCATGCCCGCAGGATCTCCCGGCGTTCGGGCGACAACGGCGCATTGCTGCGATCGGTGAGTTGGAAGAAATCTTCGACACGCTCGCCGAACGTGGCGATGCGCGCATCATGCACGCGCACTTCGGCTTCGGCCAGCGCCTGGGCCACGGCCGCGAGCAGGCCGGGGCGGTCGGTGCACACCAGCGCGAGCTGCGTGCGTTCGCCCGCGTCGACGAACTCGATGCGCGGCGCCATCTGGAAGTGACGCAGGTGGCGCGACAGGCTGCGTTTAGGCGGCCCCTGCCCCGCCGGCTGATCGAGCGCGCGCAGCATGCGCGTGCGCAATTCCTCGGACCGCTGCAGCGACGCGGGGGCCTGCGAATCCGATTCCAGCAGGAGGAACGTGTCGAGCGCCTTGCCCGTGCTGGAAACGAGGATGCGCGCTTCCACCACCGAGAAACGCAAGCGGTCGAGCACCGCCGTCACCGTGGCGAACAAGCCGTCGCGGTCGGGGGTATAGATGAAGAGTTCCGTGCTTCCCCTCACCGAGAAGGGATGCACCTCGACCAGCGGCGTGGCGCCGTGCGCGCGCAGGATGGCGGCGGTCTGCCAGGCGATCTGCTCAGGCCGGTGGCGCAGGAAGCTCGTATCGGGAAATTCGGCCCACACCTTCGCGATGTCGTCGGCGGCGATGTGCTCGGCCACCAGCATGCCGAGGGCCCGGTCGCGGCACTCGCGCACGCGCATGCCCGAATGATCGGGCGGCGTGAGGTCGCTGCGCAGGGCGAAGCGCGTGGCGGTATAGAGGTCGGCCAGGAGGCGATCCTTCCATGCGTTCCACAGCTTGGGGCTCGTGCCGATGATGTCGGCGATGGTCAGCAGGTAGAGATGATCCAGGTGCTCCCAGTCCTCCACCACGGCGGCGAAGCGGTGCACGACGTCGGGATCGGTGATGTCCTGGCGCTGCGCCGTGGTGCTCATCAGCAGGTGATGGCGGACCAGCCAGGCGACCAGCTCCACGTGTTCGTCCGGAAGTCCCAGCCGCGTGCAGAAGGCGCGGGCGTCCTCCTCGCCCAACATGGAATGATCGCCGCCGCGGCCCTTGGCGATGTCGTGGAACAGCGCGGCCAACAGCAACAGCTCGGGCCTTTCGACATGCGGCCAGATTTCGCATGCGATGGGGAAATCGCGCCGGGCGGCGGGCTCGGCGAAACGGGCGACGTTGCGCAGCACCCGCAACGTGTGCTCGTCGACGGTGTAGACGTGGAACAGGTCGTACTGCATGCGCCCCACGACCTTGCCGAACGCGGGCAGCACCGCCGCGAGCAGGCCATGCCGGTTCATCCGCCACAAGGCTTCCACGGCGGGTGCCCCGCGGCGAAGCAGCGTGAGGAAGGCGCTCAATACCTGCGGATCGTCGGCGAGCGACTCGCCGTGTGCCGACACCGCATGCTGGATGCGCCGCATCGTCTCGGCGGTGAAGCCGGCGATGCCCGGTTCGTCGAGGCGGGCGATGAAGATTTCGACGAGCGCCGAAGGACGGCGTATGAACAGGTGCGGATTGCGCAACGCGATACGCGCGCCAAAACGTACGTAATCGCTGCCGACCGGCAATGGCTCCGTCACGGGGTCGAGCATCTCCTCGAAACGCTCGACCAGTTGCGTGCCCGAACGCTCGATCTGGGTGGCGGCGCGGTAGTAGCCCTGCATGAACTGCTCGACGCCCAGGTTCTTCGCGTGCTCGTCCTCGAAACCGAGCCGCGCGGCCAGCGCCCGCTGGTAATCGAACAGCAGGCGCTCCTCGGCGCGTCCCGCCTCCAGGTGCAAGGCATAACGGTAACGACGCAGGGTCTCTTCCGCGTGGGTCAGCCGGGCGGCCTCCACCGGCTCCAGGAGTCCCTCGGCCACCATCGCGTCGAAATCCGGCGCATTGGCCAGGCGCCGTCCCAGCCAGCGGATGGCATCGAGCGTGCGTAGTCCACCCGGGCCGTCCTTGAGGTTGGGCTCCAGGTTCTGCGCGGTGTCGTCGTAACGCGCATGCCGCGCATCGCGTTCGGCGAGGCGCGCGGCAAGGTAGGCCCGTGGCGGCCACACCTCGGGATCGTCGAGGATGCCTCGGAGTTCATTGCCCAGGATGGGCCAGCCGACCAGTCGCCGGGCATCGAGCAGGCTGGTGAAGACGCTCAGGTCCCGTGCCGCCAGCTCACGGCATTGCTCCGTGGTGCGCACGGCATGCCCCGGCTTCAGGCCGATGTCCCACAGGCAGGCGAAGAAGTTTTCCAGCGCGCGGTAGAGCGCCGGCGAGCTTTCGCCCACCAGCGCGAGGAGGTCCACGTCCGACCGAGGGAAAAGCATGCCGCGACCGAAGCCACCCACGGCGAACAACGCCGCGGCAGCGATGTCGCCCAGGCAGGCGCCCCAGGTGTGGACGACGATGCGCTCGACGATCTCGGCCCGGCGCCGGGCCAGCGCGGATGCATCCTCACCGTCGTGGAAGGCGACGGTGAGCGCACGATCGACGTCGCCCAGCAACTGCCTGAGCGAACGCCGCGCTTCGGGCGACACGCCCGAGCGGGGCACCACGGCGGGCAGGCGTGGAAGCGATGGCAGCGTCACGTCGGGAGCCCTCGATGGTGGTGGGAATGGAACCGGACGAGGGTCAGGCGCCCCCTCGTCGAAAGCGCATCAGGCGACGTCCGGCCAGGGCGTGAGGATTTCGAAACCGTCCTCGGTGACCGCGATGGTGTGCTCCCATTGCGCCGAGAGCGAATGATCCTTGGTGACCACGGTCCAGCCGTCCGGCAGCGACTTCGTCTGCGGCTTGCCCGCGTTGACCATCGGCTCGATGGTGAAGGTCATGCCCGGCTTCAGCTCCAGCCCCGTGCCGGCGCGCCCGTAGTGCAGCACCTGGGGCTCGTCGTGGTAGACCTTGCCGATGCCGTGGCCGCAGTACTCGCGGACCACCGAGAAGCCAGCCGCCTCGGCGTGCTTCTGGATCGCGGCGCCGACGTCGCCCAGCGTCGCGCCCGGCTTGACCGCCTCGATACCCTTCATCATCGCCTCGAAGGTGGTATCGACCAGGCGCTTCGCCAGGACGCTGGGCGTGCCCACGAAGTACATGCGGCTGGTGTCGCCGTGCCAGCCGTCCTTGATGACGGTGACGTCGATATTGACGATGTCCCCGTCCTTCAGGACCTTGGTCGGGCTGGGAATCCCGTGGCAGATCACGTGGTTGACCGACGTGCAGGTGGTCTTCGGATAGCCCCGGTAACCGACGTTGGCCGGGATGGCCTTCTGCACGTTCACGATATGGTCGTGGGCGATCTGGTCCAGTTCCTCGGTGGTGACACCGGGCTTCACGTGCGGCACGAGCATGGCCAGCACTTCGGCGGCCAGGCGGCCGGCCTCGCGCATGGCCTGGATCTCTTCGGGGGTCTTCGGTACGACTGCCATGATGGGTTCTCTTTTTCCTTTGCCCTCAGGGTATTGGGCCTGCCACCCGAGGTGGCGGCGACCCTGTCGGAAATCCACCCTTGGCTTGCGGCCGGGTGGGTCCAGGGGCTACAATTAGCGAGTTTTGCTGTCCGGCGAAGTCACTCTCAGGTGACCGCGGCGGCGAATCAAAGCGCGATTGTAACCGCACGGCGCCATTCTTGGCCCGGCGCAAGGCAGTCGCTTTTAACGCCACACACGCATCGGCACCGCCTTCGGGGTGCCTGCTCCTCCGTCGTCGCGAAAGGCGCCGCGGCAGGATCGGGTCGAAGCCGGGGATGCGTGGAGGTCCCAACCCCCATAGAACCGCCCGAGCGGTTCGCCCAGGAGTAATTCCATGGCACAAGTCACCATGCGCGAGATGCTGGAAGCCGGCGTCCATTTCGGTCACCAGACCCGCTACTGGAACCCCAAGATGGCTCCGTACATCTTCGGCGCCCGCGGCAAGATCCACATCATCAACCTCGAGAAGACGCTCCCGCTCTTCACCGACGCGATGAACTTCCTCTCGGGCCTGGCCCAGAAGGGCGGCACCATCCTGTTCGTCGGCACCAAGCGTTCGGCCCGCGAGGCCCTCGCCGAGGAAGCCGCACGCGCCGGCCAGCCGTTCGTCACCGCCCGCTGGCTCGGCGGCATGCTGACCAACTTCCGCACGGTCAAGCAGTCGGTCGCCCGCCTGAAGGAACTCGAGGCCGCTGAAACCGACGGTTCGTTCGAGCGCCTGGTCAAGCACGAAGTGCTGGCCCGCCGTCGCGAGCGCGACAAGCTGCAGAACTCGCTGGGCGGCATCAAGGACATGAATCGCCTGCCGGACGCCCTCTTCATCGTGGACATCGGCCACGAAGACATCGCCGTCCAGGAAGCCCGCAAGCTCGGCATCCCGGTCGTCGCCGTCGTCGATACCAACTACGACCCGGCCCTCGTCGACTACGCCATCCCGGGTAACGACGACGCCATCCGCGCCATCCAGCTGTACGCCCGCGCCGCCGCCGACTCCATCCTGGAAGGCAAGGCCGCTTCGCCGAACGCCGCCCGTGGCGACGCGAACGAGTTCGTCGAGCTGGACGAGGAAGGCAACCCGGTCGCCAAGGACGAAGCCCCGCGTGGCGAGCGTCGTGGCGCCCCGGCCAAGAAGGGTGCGCCGCGTCGCGAAGGCGGCCGTGAGGGTGGTCGTGGCCGCGCGTAAGCGCCCCACCCCGTAGCACGCTCTTCCGTTTCATCCGGCGCCGCGGCACCACCGCCGCGGCGCCCATCAAATCATTGAGGAATTACCATGGCTGAGATCACCGCGGGCCTCGTCAAGGAACTGCGTGAGCGTTCCGGCGTAGGCATGATGGAGTGCAAGAAGGCACTCGTCGAAAACAACGGCGACATCGAAGCGGCGATGGAATGGCTGCGCAAGAACGGCCTCGCCAAGGCGGACAAGAAGGCCGACCGCGTCGCCGCCGAAGGCCTGATCGCCGTCGCCCAGAAGGCCGGCAAGGCCGTCCTGGTCGAAGTCAACAGCGAAACCGACTTCTCCTCGCGCAACGAACAGTTCATCCAGTTCACCAAGGACGTCGCCAACGTCGCCCTCGAGTCCGGCGCTGCCGATATCGATGCGTTGAAGGCCACCAAGCTCGGTGACAACACGGTCGAGGACGGCGCCAAGGCGCTCACCCTCGTGATCGGCGAGAAGTTCGACGTGCGCCGCATGGCGAAGGTCGAAAACGACGGCCCGATCGGCGCGTACTCGCACAGCGGCCGCATCGGCGTGCTGGTGACCCTCAAGGGCGGCTCGGAAGAGCTGGCCAAGGGCATCGCCATGCACGTCGCCGCGATGAACCCCAAGTTCATCAAGGTGGAAGACGTCCCCGCCGACTACGTCGAGAAGGAAAAGGAAATCGCGCTGAGCCAGATGTCGGAGAAGGAAAAGGCCAAGCCGGCCGACATCCTCGACAAGATCGTGACCGGCAAGATCAACAAGATCCTCGCCGAAGCCACGCTGGTCGGCCAGCCGTACGTGCTGGACGGTGATATCACAGTCGCCGAGGCCCTGAAGAAGGCCGGCGCCGAGATCATCACGGTGCAGCGCCTCGCCGTAGGCGAAGGCATCGAGAAGGTCGTAGACGACTTCGCGGCCGAAGTGATGAAGCAGGCCGGCCTGGCGTAAGCCCTCCCCGCCTGATGGAAGAAAAAGGCCGCGAGCGATCGCGGCCTTTTTTTGGGCCCGTTGGAAGACTTGGTGACCCGGATGGAAGCCAGCCCCGGTGGGAGCCGGCTTTGGTGGGAGCCGACCCTGTCGGCGATGGGTGCTTGCCTCGACCTGGCCCGCTGCCGCGGGATCGCCGACAGGGTCGGCTCCCACCAGGGCACTCAACCGCGCCCTCACCGCACCCCTACCTTCCCGCCGCTTCCCAAAAACGCGATGCGCGACAGTTTTTCACATTCCTGTCATGACTCCCGGCGCGCTAAACTGCCAGCGTTTTGCCCCACACAATCTGGAGATCCCCATGAGCAATCCGCTGAACCACCGCCGTATCCTGCTCAAGCTCTCCGGTGAAGCCCTCATGGGTAGCGAGGATTACGGGATCGATCCCAAGGTGATCGGCCGGCTCGCGAAGGAAATCCTCGAAGTTCGGGACGCCGGGGTACAGGTCGGCGTCGTCATCGGCGGCGGCAACATCTTCCGCGGGGCCGGCCTGGCCGCCTCGGGCATGGACCGTGTCACCGGCGACCACATGGGCATGCTCGCCACCGTCATGAATGCGCTGGCCATGCAGGACGCCATCGAGAAGCTCGGCGGCGAAGCCCGCACCATGAGCGCGATCAAGATCAACGAGGTGTGCGAGGACTTCATCCGCCGCCGCGCGATCCGCCACCTCGAGAAAGGCCGCGTGGCCCTGTTCGCCGCCGGCATCGGCAACCCCTTCTTCACCACCGACTCCGCCGCCGCCCTGCGCGCCGTGGAAGTCGGCGCCGACCTGCTGCTGAAGGCGACCAAGGTCGACGGCATCTATTCAGCCGATCCCAAGCGCGATCCCACGGCCCAGCGTTACGACCACCTCACCTACAACCAGGTGATCGAGCGCCGCCTGGAAGTGATGGACACCGCCGCCATCGCCCTGTGCCGCGAGAACAAGCTGCCGCTGCGCATCTACGACATGACCCAGCCGGGCAATCTCATGAGGATCATGCGGGGCGAGCCGGTCGGCACCCTCGTCGACGCGGGCTGACGCCCGGCCGTCACCGGCATCTCCTTGGCGCGGTGCGGCACGGCCGCGCCGCCCGCGCTGCTATACTCGCTTGCTGACCTGTTCGACCGGAATTACGTCCATGATCAACGACATCAAGAACGATGCCCAGACCCGCATGGGCAAGAGTATCGAATCGCTCAAGCACGACCTGAAGACCATCCGCACGGGCCGCGCCAACCCTTCGATCCTCGACAACATCGTCGTGCCCTACTACGGCACGCCCACCCCGCTGTCCCAGGTCGCCAACGTGACCACGCCGGACGCGCGCTCGCTGTCGGTCAAGCCCTTCGACAAGAGCATGGTCGGCCCGATCGAGAAGGCCATCATGGCTTCCGACCTCGGCATCACCCCGACCACCATGGGCATGGACATCCGCCTGAACTTCCCGCCGCCGACCGAGGAGCGCCGCAAGGAGCTCGCCAAGAGCGTGGCGAAGGAAGGCGAGGCCGCCAAGGTGGCCATCCGCAACGTGCGCCGCGACGCCGTGCAACACGTGGCCAAGCTCTTCAAGGACAAGGAAATCACCGAGGACGACCAGAAGCGCGCCGACGACGATATCCAGAAGCTCACCGACAAGTTCGTCAAGGAAGTGGACGACGTGGTGAAGGAAAAGGAAAAGGAGCTGATGGCGCTCTGACGCGCCATCGGACCCTACCCATGGCAGCGAGGCCCGAAGCCGGGGTGCCACGCCACCTCGCCATCGTGATGGATGGCAACGGCCGCTGGGCCAAGCAGCGCCTGCGCCCGCGCACGTTCGGCCACCACGCCGGGCAGAAGGCGGTGAGGGAAGCGGTGGAGTTCTGCCTCCGTCGCGGCATCGCCTCGCTGACCCTGTTCGCCTTCTCCAGCGAGAACTGGCGGCGCCCGCCCACCGAGGTCTCGGCCTTGATGGAGCTCTTCCTGAAGGCGCTCGACAAGGAAGTGGACGAACTCCACGGCAATGGCGTGCGCATCCGCTTCGTGGGTGACCTCGACGCCTTCGCGCCCGAGCTGAGCGCACGCATGCGCGCCGCGATGGAGCGGACCGCCGCCAACACCGCGCTCAACATGAACGTGGCGGTGAACTACGGCGGGCGCTGGGACATCGCACGAGCGGCCCGGCTCGCGGCGGAAGCCGTCGCCCGTGGCGAGTTCAACGCCGAAGACATCGACGAAACACGCCTGCACGGCTACACCTGCCTCGCCGACCAACCGCCGCTCGATCTCTTCATCCGTACCGGCGGCGAGCGCCGGGTAAGCAACTTCCTGCTCTGGCAGATCGCCTATGCCGAGCTTTATTTCACCGACACCCTGTGGCCCGACGTCGACCAGGCCTGCCTCGACGAGGCCCTCGACGACTATGCCCGCCGCGAGCGCCGTTACGGGCGCACCGGCGAACAGGTCGCCAAAGGCTGACGCCGGAACCCCATGCTGAAACAACGCATCACCACCGCCGCGATCCTCATCCCGTTGGTCCTGGCCCTGATCCTGCTGCCGCCCACCGGCTTCTTCGCCGCGCTGGTCGCCATCGTCTTCGTCGGCGCCGCGTGGGAATGGAGCCTGCTGGCCGGCTGCCGCACCCCGGTCGGCCGCGGTATCGTCGCCGGCGTCGCCGCCGCGATGTTCGTCGCCTTGCTGGTCGTGCGCACGCCGGGCCTGCTCACCGTGGTGACGCTGGCAGGCGTGGCCTGGTGGATCGGCTGTTGCTTCTGGCTGCGCCACTTCAGCTTCGCCGCCGCGCCTAACGCCGAGAACCGCATGCTCAAGCTGGGCGTGGGCGCCTTCGTGATCGTGCCGACCCTGGCCGCCGCGATCCTCATGCACAGCGGCGAACGCGGCAACTGGTGGACCCTGCTTTCCCTCGTGATCGTCTGGTTCGCCGATACCGGCGCCTATTTCAGCGGCCGCCATTTCGGCCGGCGCAAGCTCGCCCCGCGGATCAGCCCGGGAAAGACCTGGGCCGGCGTCTACGGCGCCATCGTGGCCGGCGGCCTCGTCACGTTGCTTGGCGGGTTCCTGCTGGGGGTGCGCGAAGGCTGGCAACTGGCCGGCCTCGCGGTATTGGGCGTGGTCACCGTGGCGATCGCGGTGGTCGGCGACCTCTTCGAAAGCCTCATGAAGCGCCACGCCGAGGTGAAGGATTCAGGCGACCTGTTCCCGGGCCACGGCGGACTCCTGGATCGCCTCGACAGCGTCTTCGCCGCGCTGCCGGTGTTCGCCGCCGGCAAGCTGTTGCTGGGGCTCTGAGCCATGGCCGTCCGCCAGGTCGCCGTGCTCGGCGCCACCGGTTCCATCGGCGGCAGCACGCTCGACGTCATCGCCCGCCATCCCGGGCGCTTCCGCGCCGCCGTGCTGGCCGCCAACCGCGATACCGCCTCGCTGGCCAGGCTGTGCGAGCGCTTCCGGCCCGAACTCGCCATCGTGGCCGACCCTTCGATGGAGGCGGACCTGGCTCGCCGCCTGGCCGCGGCCGGTGTGCGCTGCGATATCGCCTCGGGGCACGAAGCCGTCACCCAGGCCGCCGCGGGGCCACGGTGCGACACCGTCGTCGCCGCCATCGTCGGCGCGGCGGGACTCGACTCGACCCTCGCCGCCGCACGCGCGGGCAAGCGCCTGCTCCTGGCCAACAAGGAATCCATCGTGATGGGCGGGGCGCTGCTGCTCGAGGCGTTGCGCCAGGGTGGCGGCGAGCTGATTCCCATCGACTCCGAACACAACGCCATCTTCCAGTGCCTGCCGGGCGGGCGGCCCGACCTGCAACGCTCGGGCGTCCGCCGGCTCGTCCTCACCGCCTCGGGCGGCCCCTTCCGCGGCCGCACGCGCGCCGACCTGGGCGCGGTCACGCCGGACGAGGCCTGCGCCCATCCCAAGTGGGCCATGGGCCGGAAGATCTCGGTCGACTCGGCCACGCTGATGAACAAGGGCCTGGAAGTGATCGAGGCCCACCACCTGTTCGCCGCGCCGGTGGACGCGATCGAAGTGGTGGTACACCCGCAGAGCCTGGTCCATTCCATGGTCGACTACGTCGACGGCTCGGTGCTGGCCCAGCTGGGCAACCCCGACATGCGCACGGCCATCGCCTGCGCGCTCGCCTGGCCGGAGCGGATCGAGGCGGGCGTGGCCCCGCTGGATCTCGCCGCCCATGCCCGCCTCGACTTCGAGGCACCCGACACCGATACCTTCCGCTGCCTCGCCCTGGCCTTCGAGGCCTTGCGGACGGGCGGCGACGCCACGGCCATCCTCAACGCGGCCAACGAAGTGGCGGTCGAGGCCTTCCTGGCGGGAACCCTCCCCTTCCTCGGCATCGCGGAGCTCGTCGAACGGGTACTTGAGGAACTGCCAGCCCAACCCGTGGTCGATGTCCAGTCCCTTGTGGAACGTGACGCCGAAGCACGCAGGGTGGCCCGGGACGTGCTTCACCGCGCTTACTGCTAAACTCGCTCCACCCAAACGTTTTTTTATTCGAGACCCTCTCTCTCCGATGAGTCCTGTCCTAGGTTCCGTGTTCTGGCTGCTGGTTACGCTCGGCGTACTGGTGACCTTCCACGAATTCGGCCACTACTGGGTCGCGCGCCGCTGTGGCGTGCGCGTGCTGCGCTTTTCGGTCGGTTTCGGTCGCCCGCTGTGGCGTCGCGTGGCCAAGGACGGCACGGAATACCAGATCGCCGCGATTCCGCTCGGCGGCTACGTCAAGATGCTGGACGCCCGCGAAGGCGACGTCTCGCCCGCCCAGCGCGACGAGGAATTCACCGGCAAGTCGGTCTGGAAGCGCATCGCCATCGTGGCGGCCGGCCCGGCCTTCAATCTCATTTTCACCATCGCCGCGTTCTGGGCGATGTACATGGTCGGCAAGCCGGACGTGGCCCCCGTGATCTCCGCCCAACCCGGCAGTGTCGCCGCCGTGGCCGGCATCCGCCCGGGCGACCGCATCGTCGCCATGAACGGCGATCCGGTGGGCAACTGGAGCGAGGCGACCGAAGTGCTGGCCAATGGCCTGCTCGGCAACGATCCCCTCCCGGTGCGGGTCACCGGCACCGATGGCGCCCAGCGCGACGTCGTGCTGCCCTTGCAGAACCTCGACACCAACGGCGATATCGGCAAGCGGTTCACCCAGCTCGGCCTCGGCCTGCAACTCCCGGCCATCGTGGGCCAGGTGGTCCCCGGCGATCCCGCCTCCCTCGCCGGCATGCGCATCGGCGACCGCATCCTGTCCGTCAACGGCAAGCCGGTGTCCGACTTCGGTGACTTCACCAAGCTGGTTCCGGAACAGGCCGCGATATCGCCGAAGATCGCCGTCACGGTCCAGCGAGACGGGCAGCCGAAGACGTTCGAGATCACCGCCCGGATGAAATCAGAGCAGGGCCAGCCCACCCGCTGGCTGATCGGCGTGGCACCCCGTCCCATGGAGGAGGCCACGCTGCGCTACGGCCCCGTGCGCGCCTTCAGCGAGTCGCTGCGCGCCACCTGGACGGGCACCGCGTCCACCTTCAACCTGATCGGCAAGATGCTGTCCGGCGAGGCCTCCACCAAGAACCTCTCCGGTGTCATCGGCATCGCCCAGGTCGCCAACGATTCCGCCAATCGTGGCCTCGGCTGGTTCCTGAACTTCCTGGCCCTGGTGTCCCTGAGCCTCGCGATCTTGAACCTCCTGCCCATCCCGGTCTTGGACGGTGGACACCTGCTGTATTACCTTATCGAGTTGATCAAAGGCAGCCCGGTCAGCGAACGCACCATGATCGCCGGCCAGTACGTGGGTATCGTCCTCTTGTTCACGTTGATGGGGCTGGCGTTCTTCAACGACATCCAGCGAATGCTCGTCTCGTGACGGGGATCCACGCGTTGCGCGGAACCCACTCACCGTATCACCCAGGCTATGGACGCTCGCGCGTCCTGCGCCGAACGACGCAGGGCATGAGTCCTGCGCGTGCTCCTCTTCGGTCGCCGGCCTCGTCCGCCGTCGGCTGGAATTAACCCAACGGAATCGACGATGAAGCGTATCGCCGCCCTGATCTTGCTTGCCTCCCTGTCCGCCAATGCGCTTGCCTTCGAGCCGTTCGTCGTTTCCGACATCCGCATCGACGGCCTCACGCGCATCGCGCAGGGCACGGTGCTGAGCTACCTTCCGATCGAGAAGGGTGAAACCCTGAGCGACGACAAGGCGCAAGCCGCCATTCGCGCCCTTTACCAAACCAAGTTCTTCAGCGACGTCGAACTCGACCGCCAGGGCGACATCCTGGTGATCAAGGTCGTCGAGCGCCCGGCCATCGCCAAGCTCACGTTGCGCGGCAACAAGGACATCAAGGAAGACGACCTGCGCAAGGGCCTGAAGGAAATCGGCCTGGCCGAAGGCGAGACCTTCGACCGCCTGTCGCTCGACCGCGTGCAGCAGGAACTGATCCGCCAGTACTACAACCGCGGCAAGTACAACGTCTCGGTCGACCCGCATGTCACCCGCCTCGACCGCAACCGCGTGGCGATCGACATCGAGATCCGCGAAGGCAAGGCGGCGAAGATCAAGGAGATCAACGTCATCGGCAACAAGGCCTTCGCCGACAAGGACATCCGCAAGGGCTTCGAATCGAACACCTCCAACTGGCTGTCCTGGTATTCCAAGGACGACCAGTACTCGCGCGAGAAGCTTTCGGGCGACCTGGAAAAGCTCAGCAACTACTACATGAACCGCGGCTACGCCGACTTCGGCATCGATTCCACGCAGGTGGCCATCAGCCCGGACAAGCGCGCCATGTACGTGGACGCCAGCGTCAAGGAAGGCGAGGTCTATACCGTCTCCGACGTGAAGCTGCTCGGCGAACTCATCCTGCCGGAAGACACCCTGCGCAAGCTGGTCTTCATCCATAAGGGCGACACCTTCAACCGTGGCGCCATCGAGGCCAGCACCGACGCGATCAAGGGCATCCTCGCCAACATCGGCTACGCCTTCGCCAAGGTCACGCCGATTCCGAAGCTCGACAAGGACAAGCGCACCGCCGACCTCACGCTCTTCATCGAGCCGGGCAAGCGCGTGTATGTCCGCCGCGTGGTCTTCCAGGGCAACACCCGTACGGAAGACGAAGTGCTGCGCCGTGAAATGCGCCAGCTCGAAGGCGCCTGGTACTCGCAGGGCGCGATCGACCGTTCGAAGACCCGCCTGCAGCGCCTGGGCTATTTCAAGACCGTGGACATCGACAAGGCGCTGGTGCCCGGCACCGTCGACCAGGTCGACCTCACCGCGAAGGTCGAGGAACAGTCGGCGGGCTCGCTGATGTTCGGCGTCGGCTACTCGCAGTACTCCGGCATCATCCTGTCGGCCTCGGTCTCGCAGAACAACTTCCTGGGTACCGGCGACCGCTTCTCGATCGGCGCTGAAACCAGCACGTACTACAAGCGTGTCAACGCCAGCTACACCAACCCGTACCTGACCGACTCCGGCGTGCAGATCGGCTACAACCTGGGCTACAGCAAGCTGGATTACGGCGACACCGATCTGGCGAACTACACCTACAGCACGAAGTCGTTCGAAACCACGCTGTCGGTCCCCATCACCGACTTCGACTCGGTGTCGACGAGCCTGGGCGTCAGTTCCAACCTGATCAACACCTCGTTCTACACGCCGCAACAACTGGTGGCGTACCAGAACGCCCTGGGCAACAAGACGATCCATTCGTGGACCTCGAGCCTGGGCTACACCCACGACACCCGTAACAGCTACTGGGCACCGACCCGCGGCGGCCAGCTGACGGCCTCGATCTCGGGCGCGTTGCCGGGCTCCACCGTCCAGTTCTACAAGCTGTTCGGCGAAGCCAACCACTACTGGCCGGTCGGCAAGGGCTTCGTGCTCTACCTCGACGGCCAGATCGGCTACGGCAAGACCTACGGCCAGACCTACGACAACGATGGTTACGCCGTCAATGCCGACGGTACCCGTGGCGCGAAGCTCTACAGCAAGGGCGACAAAGTGGAGTTCCCGTTCTGGGAGAACTACTACGCCGGCGGCGTGCGCGACGTGCGCGGCTTCCAGGACAACACCCTGGGCCCACGCCTGTGCGACGGCGGCAGCACGACCTCGGTGCCGAACAGCAAGGGCCAGTGCACGGGCGGCTACTACAGCTACGGCCAGCCCGTCGGTGGCGCGTTCAAGGTGCTCGGTACGGCGCAGGTCTTCCTGCCCCTGCCCTTCCTGAAGGACGTGAACACGGCCCGTGTCTCCTGGTTCGTCGACGTCGGTAACGTCTACAAGGACTACGGTTCCTTCGACGCCAGTGACCTGCGCGCCTCCACCGGCCTGTCGCTGCAGTGGCAGGCGCCGATCGGCCCGCTGATCATCAACTTCGCCGTGCCGTTCCGTAAGAAGGATGCCGACAGCCGCTTCGTCGAACGCATCCAGTTCACCTTCGGCAATACGTTCTAACCGCGGTCTCCAGCGAAGACCCTGTAGAATCATGGGGGTGGCCAGGTGCCACCCCTTTTCTTTTGGGAGCGTTCCGTGAGCGGGAATCCGCAATTCACCCTGGCCGAACTGGCCGCCCGCTTCGACCTCGAAGCGCACGGCGATCCGGCCACCGTCGTGGACGGCGTCGGCACCTTGTCGGCGGCGACCCCGAACCAGTTCACCTTCCTGTCGAACCCCAAGTACACCTCGCAGCTGGCCGAATCGCGAGCCGGCATCGTGGTGCTCGGCGCCGACGCGTTGCCCCTGCGCAAGGGGGCCGCGCTGGTGGCGAAAGATCCCTACGTCGCCTATGCGAAGATCGCCGCCCTGTTCGAGAAACATGCGGCGGCACCGCGCGGCATCCACGTCAGCGCCGTGGTCTCGCCCTCGGCGCGCGTCCATCCCACCGCCAGCGTCGGACCCTGCTGCGTGATCGAGGACGGCGCGGTGATCGAGGAAGGCGCGGTCCTGGGCCCGCACTGCTCGATCGGCCCCGGCTGCGTCGTCGGTGCCGGCAGCCGCCTGGTCGCCCGTGTCACGCTGGTGATCCGCGTGACCCTGGGCGAGCGCGTGCTGGTCCATCCCGGTGCCGTGATCGGTTCCGATGGCTTCGGCCTCGCCTTCGATCGCGATCACTGGGTGAAACTGCCGCAACTCGGCGGCGTGCGCATCGGCAACGACTGCGAAATCGGCGCCAACACCACCATCGACCGCGGCGCCCTGGAAGACACGGTGCTCGAGGAAGACGTGCGCCTGGACAACCAGATCCAGATCGCCCACAACGTGCATATCGGTGCGCACACCGCCATGGCCGGTTGCTCGGCGGTGGCGGGCAGCGCGAAGATCGGCCGCTATTGCCTCATCGGCGGCAACGCGGGTGTCCTCGGCCACCTCGAACTGGCCGACCGGGTTACCATCACGGCGAAAAGCCTCGTGACGGCATCGATCAGGGAACCCGGCGAATACTCGTCCGGCTCCCCGCTGCAGGAAAACCGCCTGTGGCGGCGCAACGCGGCGCGCATGAAACATCTCGACGAGTACGCGCGCCGCCTGGCGGCGCTGGAAAAGGATAAAGGGCAATGACCGAATTGAAAGCTGCCGTGACGCTCCCTGTCGACGTGGAGCAGATCCAGCGGCTCCTGCCGCACCGCTACCCGTTCCTGCTGGTGGACAGGGTGATCGAGATCGAACCCGGCAAATGCATCACCGCGATCAAGAACGTCACCATCAACGAGCCGTTCTTCCAGGGCCACTTCCCCGGTCATCCGGTGATGCCGGGCGTGTTGATCGTCGAGGCCATGGCACAGACCGCCGGCCTGCTGACCCAGATCACCAGCCAGATCGACGGGAACGCCGGCAGCCCGCTGTTCTACCTGGTCAAGGTGGACAACGCCCGCTTCTCCGCGGTCGTGGCGCCAGGCGACCAGCTGCGGATGGAAGTCTCGCTCAAGCGCCTCATCCGTGGCATGGGCCTGTTCGAGGCCAAGGCCCTGGTCGACGGCAAGGTGGTCGCCTGTTGCGAACTGATGTGCGCCGCAAGGAGCGACAAATGATCCATCCCACCGCGCAGATCGATCCGTCCGCGCGCATCGCGGACAACGTCGCCATCGGTGCGTACAGCATCGTCGGCGCGGAGGTCGTCATCGGCGAGGGCACGACCGTCGGTCCGCACGTGGTGATCGAAGGTCCGACCGTCATCGGCCGCGACAACCGCATCTCGCAGTTCGCATCCATCGGCGGCCCGCCGCAGGACAAGAAGTGGCAGGGTGAGCGTACCGAGGTCGTCATCGGCGACCGTAACCTCATCCGCGAGTTCGTCACGATCAATCGAGGCACCGGCGACGGGGGCGGCATCACCCGGATCGGCAACGACAACTGGCTGCTCGCCTACGTGCACATCGCGCACGATTGCCAGGTGGGCAACCATGTGGTGTTTTCCAACTATTCGGCGCTGGCCGGACATGCGGAGATCGGCGACTGGACGATCCTTTCCGGCTATTCGGGCGTGCACCAGTTCTGCAAGGTGGGCGCGCATGCGTTCATCGGCATGGGTTGCCTGGTCGGATCGGACGTACCGCCGTTCGTGATGATGGCCAACGAGACGCGAGGCCGGCCCCGCGGCATCAACAGCGAAGGGCTCAAGCGCCGCGGCTTCGACACCACGCGCATCGCGGCGATCAAGCGCGCCTACCGCACGCTGTACATGGCCGGCCTGCCATTGGCCGAGGCCCGCGAGCAGTTGCTCGCCCAGGCCGAGACCAGCGAGGACGTGCGCCAGATGCTCGAGTTCATCGATCGCAGCGAGCGCTCGCTCGCCCGCTGACATCCGCTGCGGGAAACACACACCATGCAGCAGAAGAGCAACCCCTCGGCCGAAACACCGTTGATCGCCCTCATCGCCGGCGAGGATTCCGGCGACCAGCTCGGCGCCGATCTCATCGATGCGCTGCGGGCACGCTTTCCGGGCGCCCGCTTCGCCGGTATCGGCGGCCCGCGCATGCTCGCGCGCGGCTTCGAATCCTGGTACGACATCCGCGAACTGTCGGTCATGGGTTTCGCCGAAGTCGTGAAGCACCTGCCGCGGCTGCTCCGCCTGCGTCGGGAACTGCTGGCCAGGCTCTTCGCGGCGAAGCCCGCCCTCACCATCGGCATCGACGCACCCGACTTCACCCTCGGCGTGGAGCGCAAGCTCAAGGCCGCCGGCCTGGTCACGGCCCACTACGTCAGCCCCTCCGTATGGGCATGGCGCGAAAAGCGCGCCGAGAAGATCGGCCGCTCGGCGGAGCGCGTGCTCTGCCTGTTCCCGATGGAGCCGCCGATCTATGCGAAGCATGGCGTCGACGCGCGCTTCGTCGGCCATCCCCTCGCCGACCGCTTTCCGATGGTGGCCGACCGTGACGGCGCACGCGACGCGCTAGGCCTTCCCCACGACGCACCCGTGCTCGCCGTCCTGCCTGGCAGCCGCCCCAGCGAGATCGAGCGCGTGGGCGCCATCTTCATCGAAGCCGCGCGGCGCATCGCATCGGCCATGCCGGCGCTGCGCATCGTCGTTCCGGCAGCCAACGAGCGCGTGCATGCGCGGCTCACCGAACTGCTACGCGATTTTCCAGGTACGCCACCGCTGTTGACGGACGGCCATGCCCACGACGCCATGGTGGCCGCCGACGCGGTACTGCTCGCCTCGGGCACCGCCACGCTGGAAGCCATGCTGGCCAAGCGGCCGATGGTGGTCGGCTACCGGGTATCGCCGACCAGCTATCGCATCGCGCGGATGCTGCGCATGCTGAAGACCGACGTGTACAGCCTGCCCAACATCCTCGCCCGCGCCTGCGGCCTGGGCCGTGGCCTCCTGGTGCCCGAATTCATGCAGGACGACTGCACGGCCGGGAACCTCGCCCAGGCCACCCTGGAACTGCTCGGCGACAGCGAACGCCGCGGCGCTATCGTGGCGGCCTTCGAGTACCTGCACCAGGAACTGCGCGGAGGCCTCGAAGGCCGTGCGGCCGACCATGCCGCGGACGCCGTGGCCGACCTGGTGGTGGCGTCCGGCTTGCCCGTCACGCCCACCGGGCACTAGGCTTCCACCCATGCCACGCAAGCGCAACGTCACTTCCCAGCTCGCCAGCGACCTCATCGTCGCCGGGGTGGACGAGGCCGGACGGGGGCCGCTCGCCGGGCCCGTGGTGGTTGCCGCGGTGATCCTCGACCCCGCCCGTCCGATCCGCGGTCTCAACGACTCCAAGCAATTGACCGAAGACGTGCGCGAGAAGCTCTACGGCCGGATCGTCGAGCGCGCCCTCGCCTACTGCGTGGTCTTCGTCGACCACCAGGAAATCGACCGGATCAATATCTTCCAGGCGACGATGGTGGGCATGACCCGGTCGCTCATGGGCCTCTCGCTCAACCCGCACCTGGCCCTGATCGATGGCAACCGCCTGCCGCGCTCACTGCCCTGCGAAGGCCGCGCCGTGATCGGCGGCGACGCCACGGAACCGGCGATCAGCGCCGCGTCGATCCTCGCGAAGGTGAGCCGTGACCGGCACATGCACGCGCTGGACGCGTTGCATCCCGGTTACGGCTTCTCCAGGCACAAGGGCTATGCCGTGCCCGAACACCTCGATGCCCTGGACAGGCTCGGCCCTTGCGAAGTGCACAGGCGCAGCTTCGCGCCGGTGAAGCTCTGGTATCCGGAGCTGGCCGAGGTCAGCGGCGATCTCTTCGAGCCGGCCTGAGCCACGCCGGCCCCATCGGAAAGATCCTAAAGTCAGGCCGAAACCTGCCGATACGAGGGCTAACGCCCTCTCCCGAGGGTGTGCACCTATCCCCTATCGACAGGTACCACCCATGAAGAAGATCGCCATCGCCGTCGCACTGTTCGTCGCCGCGCCGTTGTCCGCCCACGCCGCCTGTGCCGCCAAGGATTTCACCATCGACGGTTTCGCCGTCAAGCTGCAGCAGGGCTCCGGCCAGCCGCGTTTCAGCATGAAGGGCAACCTCGTCAACAAGTGCGGCGAAGCCGCCGCCGCGCAGATCCGCATCGACGCGAAGGACGCGTCCGGCAAGGTCGTCGCCAGCAAGCAGGGTTGGCCGGCCGGCACCTCCAACATCGAACCGGGCAAGAGCGTCGACTTCGACCTGGGCCGCCTGTTCCGCTATTCGCCGGACATGCAGGACTACACCGTGGTCGTGTCCGACGTGAAGGCCTGGTAAGACAAGGCACGCTCTGGTGGGAGGGCCTGGCAAGACGAGGCTGACCCTGGTGAGAGGCCTGGAAGACAAGTCTGACTCTGTGGGAGCCGACCTTGTCGGCGATCCCGCGGCAGCGGGCCAGAATGCGGCAAGCACCCATCGCCGACAAGGTCGGCTCCCACCAGAAGCTTGTCCCACCAGAGCCTCGCTCCGGCCCGAGGGCCTGGTTCCCACCGGAGCTTCCAGCGACGGTGCTAGATGGACAGCCAGGCCACTCGCTCACCCGCGGTGAACGCGGTGGATCGCGACGGCAGCCAGACCAGCGCATGCGCCGAGGCGAGATTGCTCAGCATGTGGGAGTCCTGTCGCGGCAACAGTTCCAGCAATACCGTGCCGTCGACCATGTCCAGGCGCATGCGCAGCAACCTGTCACGCTCCGAGTCCGCCTCGACGTCCGTCTTCAGCACGCCGCTGCGCCACGCGGGTTGCACGCCTTCCTCGCCCTCCAGGCGGGCCAGCACGGCGCGCGCATGCACCGCCAGGCAGACCAGCACGGCCGCCGGGTTGCCCGGCATGCCGAGCAGCGCCTTGCCGTCGCGCATGCCGAACCACAGAGGTTTACCGGGCTTTTGCGCCACCTTCCAGAACACGTTGCGCACGCCGAGCCGATCGGCGACGACGGGGATGAAATCGCGATCGCCCACTGAGACGCCACCGCTGGTGACGACGAGGTCCGCGCTGTCGAGAGCGGCGCTCATGGCCTCTTCGAGCGCGCTCTCGTCATCGCGGACATAGGCCACCACGGGCTCGCCGTAGCCGTGTTCGACGAACCACGCGCGCAACAACGGCCCGTTGGCGTCGTAGACCTGTCCAGGACCGAGCGGTTCGCCCACGCGCACCACTTCGTCGCCGGTGACCAGCACCACCACGCGCGGCCGCCGATACACGTCCAGGGAATCGATGCCGGCCATCGCCAGGGCCGCGAGCAGGCCCGCGGTGACGCGTTGTCCCGCCTTGGCGATGACGGCGCCGGCGCGGAGTTCCTCGCCCTCATGGCGAATGGCTTCGCCCACATGCACGCGCTCGCGCAGCACGATGCCTTCACCCGTGCGCTCGACGATTTCCTGCCGGGCCACGGCATTCGCGCCGTCGGGCAACATGCCTCCGGTAAGGATACGTACGGCCTGCCCCGGCCCGACGGACACCTTCGCGGGATCGCCGGCCGCTGCCGTGCCAATGAGCGTCAGGGGCGCGACGCCATCGTCGGCTCGCACCGCATAACCATCCACGGCGCTCTGGGTGAAGCGCGGCAGCGCGATACGCGCCGTCGGCGATTCGGCCAATACCGCGCCGAGCGCCAGCTCCAGGGGAACCCGGTGCGTCGGCAAGGCGCGCACGGCGGCGCGGTAATGGTCGAGCGCCTGTTCGATCGGCAACAACGCCATGTCAGTGGGCTTCGCCGTAGCCGCCGGGATGCCTGCCACCCGCGCGCCCGGTTTCCAGCAGGTGGACCAGGCCGGGCAAGGTCGCCGCCAGCGACTCGCTCGCCCCCCCGCGGCTCCCCGGGAAGGTGGCGATCAGCGTATCGCTCGCGTATCCGGCGACACCACGCGAAAGCATGGCGAACGGCATGCGCTTCTGGCCGAAGGCTCGCGCCGCTTCCATGATCCCGGGGATCTCCACGTCGAGCATCGGCCGGACCGTGTCCACCGTGATATCGCGGGGACCGAGGCCCGTCCCGCCGACGGTGACGACGAGCGCCACGCCGCCGTCCACCAACGAGCGCAGGAGGTCGGCAAGCACCTCCGCGTCGTCGGCGATCACGGCGTACTCGACCGGCGCGAAGTTCGCCTCGATCAGCGCGTCGCGCACGTACGCTCCTGCCGTATCCGGCTTGGCGCCACTGGCCACCGTATCGGACAACACGACCACCGCGGCACTGCGTGGCGTATCCAACGCGCGCCGGTAGTGGGATTTGCCGCCGGTCTTGCGCTCGAGACGGCAATCCTCGATATGCAGCTCGTCGGGCTCGGCGTAGGGCTTGAGCATGTCGTAGATCGTGAGCGCCGCGAGGCTGGCCGCCGTGAGCGCTTCCATCTCGACCCCGGTGGGGCCGATGGTCTGCACTTCGGCGATCACGCGTACGAAGGTATCGGCCAGTTCGTAATGCACGTCCGCCCGGTGGATCGGCAACGGGTGGCACAACGGAATGAGTTCATCGGTGCGCTTGGCGGCGAGAATGCCGGCGACACGCGCCGTCTTCAGCGGGTCGCCTTTCTCGGTCTCGCCACTGCGCAACAGGTCGATGCAGGAGGCGGGGGCATGGAGGGTGGCGGTGGCGCGTGCGACGCGAAGGGAATCGGGCTTCTGGCTGACGTCTTTCATCCGTGGCTCGTGTGCGAATGGTGGCGATGCGACGTGACGGCCGGTGCGTCGAGGTCGTCGCGGATGCAGCAGCCCTCCACGAAGGCACTGCTTCCATCGGCGTAGAACTCTTCCTTCCAGATCGGCGCGCCATGCTTCACCGCGTCCACCGCGTAACGGCAGGCATCGAACGCTTCCGCGCGATGCGGGGCGCGGACCACGCAGGCGATCGCGACGTCGCCGATGGAAAGATCGCCCAGCCGATGGACGATGCGCACATACGGTACCCCGTAGCGCTCGCGCGTTGCGTGCTCGACGTCGCGAATCACCTTCGCGGCCAGCGGCTCGTGCGCCGTGTACTTCAGGTGACGCACCTGCCTTCCTTCATGGTGGTCGCGCACCGTGCCGACGAAGAGCGCCAGCCCGCCGCATTCCGGATGGGCATCCAGTTCCAGCAGGGGCTCGACGGCGATGGGGGCGTGCGAAAGAACCTCGTGAGACATGTTCAACCTCCGGCCACGGGCGGCAACAGGGCGATCCGGCGGCTGGCCGGAAGAGGATCGGCGCGGCGGACGATGGTGTCGCCGGAGACGCAGGCGCAACGTTCGAGCGAACCGGCGAGCTCCGGCCGCTGCCTGGCCAGCACGGCCAATGCGTCGGCCACGGTGACGGTCTCCTCGCCGGCATCGACACGGCATTCGCTGGCCCCGGCCAGCCGTTCGAGGTTGGCGAAAAGTTCGAAGACGATCGGTTTCATGGATATCCCTGGAATACGGAAGTTCACCCGCCCATGGCATGCATGGTCAGTGGGCGGTCGACCGGTCCGGGCCGCGAGGCGTAGCCCGCATCCTTCAGCCATACGGCCCGGGCGACCTGCGCGGCCAACGTCGCGTCATCCACGCCTTCACGCAGGCGTGCGCCCAGGGGCGTGCCGATGGGCGAGAACAGGCAGGTGAACAACTCGCCGGTGGCGGTGATGCGCAGCCGGTCGCAGGTGGAACAGAACGGATTGGATACCGTGGAAATGATGCCCAGCGGATACCGCCCATCGACGAGATAGGGCGTGGCCGGATCGTGGCCGCGGGGCACGCTTTCCACATGGTGCCGTTCACCGATGGCCGCGAGTATCTCGGCCTCGGAAACGACGGCATCGCGTTTCCAGTGGCCCGGCGCGTCCAGCGGCATGTACTCGATGAAGCGCAACGATAATCCCCGCGCCATCGCCCACTCGAGCAGGGGCACCACGTCCTTCTCGTTGTCGCCGCGAATCACCACGGCGTTGAGCTTCACCTTCGCCCCTGCTTCCACCAGTGCGTCGATGCCGTCCAGCACAGGCGCGATCTCGCGCCGGGTCAGGCGGCGAAAGGTGTCCGGGTCGATCGCGTCGAGGCTCACGTTGAAATCGTCGATACCCGCTTCCACCAGCTCGCGAGCCTTGGGCGCGATGCGCGAGGCATTGGTGGTCATCGAAAGGCGCGAGAGCCCGCGCGCGCGGAGCGCGCTTATCTCCCGCACGCATTCGGAGAGGTCGCGGCGCAGCAGCGGCTCGCCGCCGGTCAGGCGGATCTGGTCGATGCCATGGTCCACGAACAGGCCGGCCAGGCGCACTATCTCGCCGCGTCCGAGCAGGCTGGCACGGGGCAGCCAGTCCGGATGTTCCGGCATGCAGTACGTGCAGCGGAAGTTGCAGCGGTCGGTCAAGGATATCCGCAGCTTGCGCTTGGTACGTCCGTGGCGGTCGATGAGTGGGGACATGGTTGCCTTAGCAGAGCATAGTGGTCGTGAGACGGGTGTTCCGGCCCGGTCGCGACCTTCGTACCCAATCGTGCCAGACTTCGCCCATGAGCGCCTTGCATCCCTTCGTCGCAGCCGCATGGCCCGAATGGCCCGACTATGCCCTCGTCGAGGACCTGCTGCCGCCGCTACGCGAATTCGCGCGCGCCGGGCGGGTCGTCCTCGCCACGCTGGTAAGCATCGACGGCCCGTCGCCACGCCCCTTGGGCAGCGAAATGGCGATCACGGCGGATGGCCGCGTCGCCGGCTACGTGTCCGGTGGCTGCGTGGAGGCCGCCGTGGCCAGCGAGGCCGCCATGGTCCTGGCGGACGGCCATCCCCGCCTGCTCGATTACGGCGTCGGCAGCCCGGTCATCGACATCCAGCTGAGTTGCGGAGGCCGCATCGGCATCTTCGTTCGTGAACTGCGCGAGCCCTCCGCGTATGTTAATTCGCTTGCGCTGGCCCGCCGCGCGCGGCGCACGGTCACCGTCCTGAGCGATGCAACCGACGGCGGCTGGCGCGTCGAAGACGGTGTGCACGCCGGCGATGCCGGTACCTATGCGACCGTGCACCGGCCACCGCTGCGCCTGGTCGCCGTCGGTGGCGATCCGGTCACGCTGGCGGTGGCGACGCTCGCGCCCTTCGTCGGTATCGAAGTCGTGCTCCTTCGACCGCACGGCCCGGCGCGGCCGCCGGAGGGCGTCACGCTCGCCGGTTACGACGCCCGCGCGCTGCCGGTGGCGCTGGCCGACCTGGCCGTGGACGAACGAACCGCCATCTACTCCCTCAGTCATGACGCCGAGGTGGATCACGCCGTGGCGGTCCACGCGCTTCGTTCCCCGGCCTTCGCGGTAGGCGTGCTGGGTAGCCGGAACAAGATCGCCTCGCGTGTCCAGCGGTTGAAGGACGATGGGGTGGGTGAGCACGACCTGCACCGCCTGAACCTGCCGGCAGGACTGCCCATCGGCGCGCAGACGCCCCACGGCATCGCGTTTTCGATCATCGCCCAGGTCTGCCAGCGCGACCGCGCTCGCCAGGCGTGACGGTCGCGCACGACGCCGTGATCCTGGCCGCGGGTGGCAGCCGCCGCCTCGGCCGTCCCAAACAACTGCTGACGATGGGCGGCGAGCCGCTCGTCGCTCGCGTGGCGCGGCTCGCGCTGGGTACGCGGCCATCACGGGCGCTGGTGATCGTGGGTGCCCACCAGGACGCCGTCACGGCGGCCCTGGCTCCGTACGATGTGGAAATCGTCGCCAATCCCGCGTGGACGACCGGCATGGCATCGTCCCTGCAGTTGGCGGCGCACGCGTTGCACGGCCGTGACCGGCCGGTCCTGCTGGCGGTCGTCGACCAGCCCGCCCTGATGGCCTCGCACTTCGCCGCGCTGCTCGCGGCGCACGACGACAGCCGCGACACCGTCAGCGCCTATGGCGATGCTCAGGGTGTCCCGGCTGTCCTCCGTGCGTCGACCCTGGCGCGCGCGACGGCACTTGCCGGCGACACGGGATTCCGGCGTCTCTGGGCGCAGGTTCCGCCGCATGCCGTTCGCGCCGACGAGCTCGGTGAAGACCTCGACGACGAAGCGGCCGTGGTCCGGGCCGTGGCCGCCGGTCTGCTGGACGGCCCGCAGCACCCATCCAGGTAGCGGCTGCAAGAAAACGGGCCTTTCCCCGGTCATACTCCGGACCACCCGCCAGGGAATCGCCATGACCGCCACCCGCCTCGTCTACCGCCACCGCTGGCCGGTGCGCGTGATGCACTGGATCAACGTGGTCTGCCTCTGCGTGCTGCTCGGCAGCGGCCTGCAGATATTCAATGCCCACCCCGCGCTTTACTGGGGCGACCGTTCCGATCCCGGCAAGGCCGTGCTCGCCCTCGAAGGCGGTCAGGATGCGCAGGGAAACCCGCGCGGAACCACCCGCATCGGCACGCATGCGTTCGATACCACCGGGGTCCTCGGCGCATCGAAGGTCGATGGTGAATGGACCGCTCGCGGCTTCCCCGCCTGGGCAACCATTCCGGGACCGGCGTGGCTCGCGATGGGCCGGCGTTGGCACTTCTTCTTCGCCTGGCTGTTCGTCGCCAACGGCATCGCCTATGTCGGCTGGTCGCTCGCCAGCCGGCACCTCACCCGCGACCTCGTCCCCACGCGGGCCGACTGGCGCGGCATCGGCCGTTCGATCCTGGACCACCTGCGCTTCCGCCATCCGCAAGGCGAGGAAGCCCTTCGATACAACGTGCTCCAGCGGGTGGCCTACCTGCTGGCGATCTTCGTCTTCGGCGGGGGCATCGTGCTGATGGGCATCGCCATGTCGCCGCGCATGGACGCGGTGCTGCACTGGCTGGTCGATGCCGTGGGCGGTCGACAATCCGCACGGACGATCCATTTCGTCATCGCCACGGCCTTCGTGGCCTTCGTGCTCGTGCACGTCTTCGAAGTGCTGGTGAGCGGCCCGCTGAACCAGTTGCGCGGGATGATCACCGGTTGGTACCGGATTCGCGAGGAACGACGGGAGACCCATCATGACTGATCGCCGGGCATTCCTGCGCAACACCGTGCTCGCCCTGGGGGGCGCCGTGCTGACCGGTTGCGACCGCGTTTCGGAAAGCGACACCGGCGCGAAGGTGCTGGAATCCGCCGAGGCGGTGACCCGCCGCGTGCAGCGCTTTCTTTCGCCCTCGCGTGCCCTGGCCAGGGAATACACGGAGGCCGATATCTCAGCGGTATTCAAGCCGAATGGAAGCATCCTGCCCGACACGCCGGCATACCAGGCGCTCCTGCGCAACGGCTTCGCCGACTATCGCCTCGAGGTGGACGGCATGGTCGAACGTCCTTCACGCCTCTCCATCGAGGACCTGAAAGCCCTCGGCACGCGCACGCAGATTACCCGCCACGACTGCGTCGAGGGCTGGAGCGTCATCGGCAAATGGACCGGCACGCCGCTGGCTTCCGTGCTCGACCATGTCGGCGCGAAACCAGGCGCCCGCTACGTCGTCTTCCATTGCTTCGATAACTACGAGGACGACACGCCCTACTACGAGAGCATCGACCTGGACGAGGCACGCCACCCGCAGACCCTGCTGGCCTATGGCCTCAACGGCGGCGACCTGCCCGTGGCCAATGGCGCGCCGTTGCGTCTGCGCGTGGAACGGCAGCTCGGTTACAAGCACGCCAAGTACCTGCGCCGGATCGAACTGGTCTCCTCCTTCGCGGACATCGGCGAAGGCAATGGCGGGTACTGGGAAGACAATGGTTACGAGTGGTATGCGGGCATATGAAGCGAGGCCTTTTCCGCATTGCATCAACCGGCCCCTGAAAAAAAGGGGTCGAAATGCAAAAAAACTTCGCGGACCCTATTTTCAGCGGACGAAAGCAACGCTAGAGTGAGTCGCCCGCTGGGCATCGGCCGGAACGGCCGCCTCATTCGATCAAAGTGACAAGGATAACCATGGCCAAGACCACCAAAACGGCGGCGAAGAAGGCCGCTGCCAAGGCTCCCGCCAAGGCTGCGAAGGCGCCGGCCGCCCTCAAGCCGATCAAGGATCCGCTGTCGAAGTCGTCGCTCGTCTCGCACATCGTCGAGCAGAGCGGTGTCGACAGCAAGAGCGTGAAGGCCGTTCTGGCCTCGCTGGAAGGCGCGATCTCCGCGTCCGTCCACAAGAAGGGCGCTGGCACGTTCACGCTGCCCGGCCTGCTGAAGATCACCTCGGTTGCCGTCCCGGCGAAGCCGAAGCGCAAGGGCAAGGACCCGTTCACGGGTGAAGAGCGCTGGTTCGCCGCCAAGCCCGCTTCGGTCAAGGTCAAGGTCCGTCCGCTGAAGAAGCTCAAGGACGCGGCCGCCTGATTCCACGCGGTGGTTCGTCCACCGCGTCCGACCAGGTAACCGAAAGCCCCCGCTCATGGCGGGGGCTTTTTTGTTGGTGACCGTGGAAGACCCCTGCTGGGATAGTTTTGGTGGGAGCCGACCTTGTCGGCGATCCCGCGGCAGCGGGCCAGGTCACTGCGAGCACCCATCGCCGACAAGGTCGGCTCCCACAACACCTCTTCATCGCCCCCTCCGCACCACATCACATCAGCCCTGCCGCACATCACCCCTGCCGCAAGTCATGCTTGACTACAACTGTCGTCAGGCGCACGCTGCCTACATCTGTAGTCAGGAGCGGCGGCATGAGCAAGAAGACCATCGGTGACCAGGAGCTCGCCCTCCTGCAGTACATCGAGGAAGCACCGAAGAGTTCCGTGGCCGAGGTCTGCGCGGGCTTCGGCGAGGCACGCGGCCTCGCGCGTTCCACCGTCCTGACCATGATGGAACGGCTCAGGGCGAAGGGTTACCTCACCCGCCGCAAGGTCGACAACAGCTTTCGCTACAGCGCGACCAATGGCGCGGGCGAAGTGATGACCGGTGCCGTCGGCCGTTTCGTCGAAAGAACCTTGCAGGGTTCGGTGTCGCCCTTCGTCGCCTGGATGTCCGAGCGCGGGCAAGTCAGCGATGCCGAACTGGCGGAACTCGAAGCCCTGGTCGGTACGCTGCAGTCGCGGCGCAAGGGGCGCTGACATGGATGCCTTCCTGGATATCCTGCTTTCGCGCCTGGCGTTCGCCTCGGTGCAGGCCTTGTTGCTCGCCGGCGTGGTCTATGCGGCGTGTCGTTTATTCCCCGCCCTTTCCGCGGCGGCACGCAGCACGCTCTGGTGGCTGCTGGGCGCGCAGTTGCTCATCGGCATCGCCTGTCCCGCCCCGTTCGCCCTCCCCCTGCTTCCTTCGACCGCGCCGGTGCGCGACGTGCTGCTGACCGCGCCCATCGCGATCGGCGACGCGGCGCTGCCCGCCGACGTGGCGCCGCCGTCGGGAGCGCTCTCCTTGAGCATGGTGTTGCTCGGCGCATGGATGCTCGCCGTGGCGCTGCAACTGATCGTCGCCGCCGTACGCTGGGCAAGGCTGTCCGCGGTGTTGCGGCGGGCCATGGCGCACGAGGATGTACGCGTCGAGACGCTTTGCGCCCGCCGCGCCCGTGAACTCGGCTTGCGCCGCTCGCCTCGCCTGGCGGTATCCGCGGAAGTGGATTCGCCGCAGGTGGTGGGCCTGTGGCGCCCCACCATCCTGCTACCCCTCGACGACCGGCTCGACGACGAGGAGCTGGAAATGGCCTTGATGCACGAACTCGCCCACGTGCGTCGCGGCGACCTTGTCATGGGCTGCGTGCCGGCACTCGCGCGCACGCTGTTCTTCTTCCATCCGCTGGCCCATCTGGCCACCCGCGAATACGCCCTCTGCCGCGAGGCGGCTTGCGATGCGCTGGTGCTGTCCCGAGGCCGGCAGGCGCCGCGGACGTATGGACGTCTGTTGCTCCGTCTCGGCGTCGCCCCGCATCCGCACCATGCCCTGCCGGGCGCGTCCCCCACATTCCGCACGCTGAAAAGGAGACTCGACATGCTCGGTCAAGCTACCGACGCGCCCCCGCGCGCGCTCACCTGGTGCCTCGTCGCCGCCATCGCGGTCGTGGGCGTGATCCCCTGGCGCGTCGTCGCCGCCGACACCGGTACGGCCACGCAAGATGATTACCGTCCGGCGGCGCCGACCCCGCCCCCTACGCCCGCACCGCCCGGGCCAGCTCCGGCGGCACCTGCGGCGCCAGCACCCATGGCAAGCCCCGCGCCCGTACCGCCGGCGGCTCCCCCGGCACCCATGGCACCGATGGAAACCATCACCGTGCAGGGCGGCAATCCCGACCGGTCGTTCATCTTCTTCAGCGACGACGTCCATGTCATGAACGGCAGCGGCAGCGACTTCCGCCGTGCCGAGGCGGCACGCGACGGCGCCGGCGACTTCGTCTGGTACCGCGAAGGCAAACAAGCCTGGGTGCTGAAGGATCCGGCCTATGTGAAGCGCATCCGTGACGCCTACGCCCGCAGTGCGCAGCCGGCCGAAGGTGCCAGGATGAGCGCCGACAAGCAGGCCGAGCTCGACGGCGAACAAGCCGTGCTGAACGAACAGATGGCCAAGCTCGCCCAGCGGCAGGCCGAGCTGGCGGTACAGGAAAGCGATCCGAGGGTACCGACCGATCGCGCCGCCTATGCGGCCGGCCATGCCGCCATCGGCAAGGAGCAGGCGGCCATCGCACAGAAGATGGCCGACATCGGCCGGGTCCGCGCGGAACAAGGCCGTGTCCAGGCCGAATGGGGCCGCCGGCAAGCCGAAGCGTCGCGGAAGGCGAGCAAGGAAGTGGATGCCATCCTCGCCGAAGCCATTCGCAACCACGCGGCCCAGGTGGCGCGCTGACGCGACGACGATGCTCCGGTATGGTGATGGGTTTTCACCTGCCGGAGGCATCATGCGACTTGAAACGGGCACGCTCATCGAAACCAGCGCCCTGCTGTTCGATATGGATGGAACGCTGATCGATTCGCGTGTCGTGGTCGAGAAGATCTGGAAACGCTGGTGCGACGAGAACGGCATCGACTGGCATTACGTGCTGCCGCGCCTGCACGGGGTGCGCATGCTGGATTCCGTGCGCATGTTCGTGAAGCCGGGCATGGATGTCGACGCGGTATACGAACGGCTGTATCGCGAGGAAGTCGAGGACGTGGATGGCATCGTGCCTATCGCCGGCGCCCTGGAATTGCTGGCGTCCCTGCCGCCCGAAGCCTGGACGATCGTGACCTCGGCCGACACCGTGCTGGCGAAGGCCCGGCTCGGCGCCGCGGGCATCGTGCCCCCGCCGCTCATGGTCACCGGCGAGATCGTCACCAACGGCAAGCCCGATCCCGAGGGCTACCTGCTGGGCGCGATGCGCATGGGTGCGTCTCCGAAGGATTGCCTCGTATTCGAGGACGCGAAGGCAGGCATCGACGCAGGCCTCGCCGCCGGCGCGCGGGTGATCGCGATCGCGGGCGACCATCCCGGCGAGATCCCGGAAAACGTCGAATGGGTGACCGACCTGGCGGCGCTGCGCTTCGACGGCATGCACGACGGCAAGGTGCGTCTGGTCGTTACCTGATACGGGTCAGTACACGTCGCGGCGGTAGCGGCCGGCAGCCGCCAGTTCGCTCACCGCCGCATCGCCCAGGACATCACGCAACACCCCGTCCACGCCGGGCGCCATTCCGGCGAGGCTGCCACATACGTAGATGCTGGCGCCTTCGTCCACGAAGCGTCGCAGACCGTCCGCCGCGATGCGCAGCCGGTCCTGCACGTAACGGGCGCCGCGGGCCTCGCGCGACCAGACCAGGTCGAGCCGCTCGATGCCACCGGCCTCGTACCAACGCTCCAGGTCGTCCACGTGCAGACGATCCGCGCGTGCGTGGCGTTCACCATAGATCACCCAGTTACGCAGATGACCCTTTGCCAGGCGCGCCTTGAGCAAGGCGCGCAGGCCGGCGATGCCCGTGCCGTTACCGACCAGCAACAACGGCCGGTCGTCGGCGGGCGCATGGAATCCCGCGTTCCGGCGTACACGCACGTCGATCGGATCGCCCACCATCGCATGCGCGGTCAACCAACCGGAGCCGATTCCAAGCGTGCCGTCCTCCGCACGCATCTGCCGCACCACGAGATGGAGCGCGCCATCCTCCGGTAGCGACGCGATGGAATACTCGCGATGCGGCAGGACCGTTTCATCCCCACGTGCGCTACGTGGGCCGATCTCGACGATGTCGCCCGCTTCCCATGTCGGATCGTCTTCATCTTCCGGCACCAGCGCGATGTGGTAACACCGTCCACCCACGCTTCCCGGATTCAGCAGGCGCCGTTCCGCCAGGCGCCAGCGCCGATACGCCGGGCGGCTCCAGTCCGCCATGGCGGTCACGCCCGACAGGTGCGCCACATGGTGTTGCCAGTGGCGCAGGGCGCCTTCATCACAGTTGTCCACTTCCACACGGTCGAATAGCGGCATGGCCCCACTGGCGTGTAGCCATTGATCGAGATCGCGGCCGAAGGCGCAGAAATCGTCATAGTCGCGATCGCCGAGGGCAAGTATCCCGTAGCTCAAGCCGTGTAACGCAAGCGGCGCCCGCATGCTGCGCTCGCGGAACAGGCCGGCCACGTCGGGCGCGTCGCCTTCGCCCGTCGTGCTGACGATGAACAACGCCCGCGAGGTTCGCTCCAGCATGGCCGGCGTCAATGCGTCCATGGCGCGCAGGTCGACGGCGAGGCCACCCGCGTGGACCATGTCCACCGTGCGCGAAGCCAGTTCGGTGGCGAAGCCGGTTTGCGAGGCATGGACGATCAGGACGCCGCCGCCCTCGTGGATCTCCCCCGCGACGGGACGACGACGGACGAAGGCCATGGTGAACGCCACCCATGCGAGCACCAGCGCGGCGGCGGCCATGGCGCTCATGGTTTCGACATTTCCCTGAAGGCCGGCGACATCCGCTCCTCGAACCGGCCGTCCTCGCCGTACACGATGAAGAGCGCGGCGATGCCATGGCGCTTCGCATAGGCCATGCCTTCCTCGGGGCCCAGGACCGTCATCGCGGTACCCAGCGGGTCCGCGTGCATGCAGTCGTCCGCGACGATGCTTACCGATGCCACGCGATGCGCCACGGGATAGCCCGTACGCGGATCGATGTGGTGCGAGAAGAACTTCCCGCCGCTCTCGAAGAAGTGCCGGTAGTCCCCGGAAGTGGCGATGGCCTTGCCGGTCAACGAGACGATGCGCTGCACTTCATCCGGACTGTCGACGGCGCCCGCCGCCGCACCCGGGCGCTCGATACCCACGTGCCAGGGCGAACCGTCGGGCTTCCGGCCGCTGGCGCGCAACTCCCCACCGACCTCCACCAGGTAGTTCCGCACCCCCGAGCGATCGAGGAACCGCGCGACCTGGTCGACGCCGAAACCCTTCGCCACCGATGAAAGGTCCACATAGACGCCGCCCGGTTGGAACGCGCGCCGGTTCGCCTCGTCCAGCTCGATCTTCGACCAACCCACCCGTGCGCGCGCCGCGGCGATCGCGGCGGCGTCCGGCGCGTCGTGCGGACGCTTGTCCGGACCGAAACCCCAGAGGTTGACCAACGGCCCCACCGTGGGGTCGTAGGCGCCGTTCGACTCCTTCGCCAGCGACAGTGCGTAACGAAGCACGGTGAAGAACTCCGGCGGCAGCGTCTGCCACGTGCCGGCCGGCGCGCGGTTGAAGCGGCTGAGGTCGGAGTCCGGTTCGTATGTGCTCATCTGGGCGACGACGCGGTCCACTTCGGACTGGATGCCGCGTTCGATGGCACGACCGTCCGCGCCGTCCGGCAACACGGCATTGACCGACCAGGTCGTGCCCATCGTCTCGCCTTCGAAGCGGCGTATGTCCTTGACGGAGGCAGCGAAAGCCACCGACACCGCGAAGGCGAAGATCAACGCCGCTATCCCCCGGACACATTGTGGGAGCCGCTTCAGCGGCGATGGGTGCTTGCGAAGAACTGGCCCGCTGCCGCGGGATCGCCGCTGAAGCGGCTCCCACAAGGATGAGGAAAGCGGCCGCTGGAGCGGCTTCCATCCAGTTGAAGGATCGGTCGGCACGGCTTACTGCGGGAGCACTTCCAGCGTCGCCGTGTAGGCCAGGCGGCGCTGCTTCGCTTCCTTCACCGAGGTCTTCGTGTCCTCCGTGGAGGCATTCACCCAGTACATGCCCGCCGACGGCCAGGTGAAGGAGAACTTGCCATCCTTGTCGGTGGTCGTGTTCATCTCGTCCTGCGCGTTGCGGTAGCGGGTGGCGCCGTTGATGGCGACGACCTTCAGGTTCGCCGCGGGCTTGCCGTCGAGGATCAGCTGGAAGGTCGCCTTCTCGCCGGCCACGAGATCGTTCGGCTCGGTGACCGGCACCAGTTCGAGTCCCTTGTTCGTGGGCTTGAGCGCACCGTCGCTCGGCGATCCCTGGGTCACGAAGGTCTCCACGCGCGAGGCCATCTCACTCAGCTGCACGTTCTTCGCGTTTGCCGGTATGGCCGTCCTGACGTCCTCCGGCTTGCCGCGCCAGCGCTTCTTCTGGCCGTCCACTTCGTAGTTCGCGAACAGGCCCTGGTTGACCAGCGCGAGGCGGTAGGTTCCCTTCTGCGGAACGGGGAGGTCGAACGTGCTGCGGTACTTGCCCGTCGAGGGGTTTTCCGGCTTCACCATGGAGCCGTCCGGCGCGGTGACCACCAGCTGGTCGAGTTGGGCGGGGAAGTGGTCCGGGTAATACAGATCGTTGGAGATCGCCGCGTCGACCGTCACCCAGGCGTCGTCGCCGGAGATCACGGTGGCCGACGGCACCATCCACATCTTGTGCGCCTGTGCGGCCAGCGGCAGGGCCAGGGCGACGCCGAGCGCGGCGCGAACGAATGCATGCTTCATCGGGTGGCTCCGTTTCTAGGGATTGAGGTCGAGGCTGATCCGGCCGAGTTCTTCCGTGCCGCTGGCGGACAGGTGCACGGGAACCTTCGCCGGCCAGTCGAAGGGAATCCGTTGTGCTTCACGCCCGCCCACCTCGCGCGCCGCCTCCACCACGAGTTCGTAGTGTCCCGGCGCGAGCGTGCCCAGGGGCGGCTTGCCGTCGCTGAAACGCAACTGGTGCTGGCCGGCCGGGCGCGTGGCGCCGGACACGCCGTCGATCGGCATGGTTTGCTCGCGGCCGCTACGTCGCCACCACTGGCGCATGTCCTTCAGCCATTTCGTGCCCTCGCCGCCGGCCTTCTTCACGTCGTACCAGACAGCGAGATTCGCGGCGACACTGTGGTCCTCGCGCTCGATCCACACGGCCACGTAGGGCCGGTGGTATTCGGCCACCTTGAGCGTGGGAATCTCCACGGTGAGGTTCATGTCGGCAGCCAGTGTCGGCATGGCGAACGCGAGACACGAGGCGAACGGCAGGATGCGTCGCATGGCGGTTTCCGTCAGTGGATGAAAATGAGTGCGAGGACGACCGGCAACACGAAGCCGAGCGCGACCATCGGCCAGGTCATGCCGCGTTGTCCCGCGTGCATCTTGAGCAAGAGCAACCCCGTGAGCGCGAAGACGACGCAGGCCAGCGCGAACACGTCGATGAACCAGCTCCACACCGGCCCCGTGTTGCGGCCCTTGTGCAGATCGTTGAGGTACGCGAGCCAGCCCCGGTCGGTCGTCTCGTATTGCACCTCGCCCGTTTCGCGGTCGATGCCGACCCAGCCGTCGCCACCGGGCCGCGGCAGGGACACATACACTTCGTCGTCGCTCCAGTCCCCCGCGCGACCGCCGACCGGCGCGCCGGTGTTCGCGGCGATGAACGCCGCCACGGGGGCCGGCAACGGCGCGGATGTCGTGCCCGTGCGGGCCACCTGCTTCAGCAAGGCGTCCGGCAGGGTCGCCGTATGCCGCTCCACGCGAGGCGAAGCTTCGATCCGCGCGGCATGGTTGAGCGTGAACCCGGTGATCGAGAACAACAGCAATACGACCAGCGAAACCGCGGAGCTGATCCAGTGCCACCGGTGCAGGTGCTTCAGCCAGAACGCGCGGCGTTGCCGGTCGACGGTGTCGCGCATGTGCTGGAACGCCCCTGGATATGGTCCCGAATGCCCCATGGTAAACCACAATGCGAATCGTTCGCAATTAGACGGGTTAAGCCGAAGGTATGAAAGACGGGAAAGCGCCGCGAAAGCCTGCCGCGACAGCATGCGCGCAGCCCTTCCCGGAGCGTATCCTTGCCCCTCATGCGCATCCTCCTAGCCGAAGACGACGCCGCCATCGGTGCGGCCGTACGTGCCTCCCTCGAACAGGGCGGCCATGCCGTGGACCACGTGACCGACGGGTCCAGCGCGGACCACGCGCTGCGCGACCATGATTACGACCTGCTCGTGCTCGACCTCGGGTTGCCCCTGCTCGACGGCAGCGACGTGCTGGCACGTGCGCGCAAGCGTGGAGCGAGCCTGCCGGTGCTGGTCGTGACGGCGCGGGAGGGTTTGAAGGAGCGTGTCCGCGTGCTCGACCTCGGCGCCGACGATTACCTGGTGAAACCGTTCGCACTGGCCGAATTCGACGCCCGGGTACGTGCCCTGCTCCGCCGGCGCACCAGCAACGGCACGCCGGAATTCCGCATCGGCCGGCTGCGCCTCGACATTCCCGGGCATCGGGCATGGATCGGCGAAACCGCGCTCGACCTGACCGCCCGCGAATTCGGACTCATCGAAGCCCTGGCCGCTCGCGCGGACAAGGTCACCAGCCGCGCGCAGCTCGTCGAGGCATTGTGCAACTGGGACGAGGACCTGACCGACAACGGCCTGGACATCGCCTTGCACCGCTTGCGCAAGAAGCTCCAGGGTTCGGGTACCAACGTGCGCACGATCCGGGGACTCGGCTACCTGCTCGAAGAAACCGCGGATGCCTGAACGCCGCTCCGCGGCGCGTCGCCCCGCGCGTCCCAGCCTGCGCCGGCGCCTGCTGACCTTCCTGCTCGTCCCCGTGCTCGGCGTGCTCGTGCTCGATGCCGTCATCGGCTATTTCGTGGCGCTGGCGTACTCCAACCGCGTGCACGACGCCGACCTCTCCGATTCCGCCCTCACCTTGTCGGAAATGATCGGCAGCGATGCCCTGCGCGGCGAACTGACCGCGCAGGCGCGCTTCCTGCTCGAATACGATCCGGACGGGCGCAACTACTATGCCGTGGTCAGCGATCGCCACGGCCGGATGATCGGCAACGCGGAGCTGGAGGGGCCCGGCGCCGCGGTGGCCACCGACGCGGCACCGAAGCTGTACGACACGGCGCTCGGCCATCGCCCCCTGCGCGCGGCGATCATGCGCGTACCGAACCACCAGGACCCGGGTGACGTCCTCACCATCACCGTCGCCGAGAACCTGCGCGATCGCCATACCCGCGCACGCGAGATCCTTTTCCTCACCCTGCCGATGCAGGCGCTGTTGATCGTCGCCGTGCTGTCCCTGGTCTGGTTCGGCGTACGCCATGGCCTGGGCGTGCTGGAACCGCTCACGGCGCGGCTGGGCAAGCGCGGCCACGACCTGGGTCCCATCGGCGAGGAAGACGTGCCGGTGGAGATCCTGCCGCTCACCCGCACCATCGACGACCTGTTCTCCCGCATGCGCAACATGCTCGGCCTGCAAGAGCGTTTCATCGCCGACGCGGCGCACCAGTTACGCACGCCGCTGGCTGGCATCCAGTTGCACGTCGAACGGCTGGAAGCCACGAACGATCCGGTACAGCGCGTGGATGCGCTCGGCCATGTGCATCGTCTCGCCGCACGCGCGGCACGCACGTCGGCACAGTTGCTCGCGCTCACCCGCACGCAGTCGCCCGACCTTCCCGACCACGACGGCATGGCCATTATCGACCTCGCCAGCGTCGTGCCCGAGGCCGTGGCCATGCGCGTGCACCAGGCCCTCACCCTCGGCGTCGACCTCGGCTATGAAAGCGACGGCAGCGCCTGCCCCGTCCGTGCCGATGCGCTGCAGGTGCAGGAGGTGATCGACAACCTCGTCGACAACGCCTTCCACTACGCCGGACACGGCCACGCCGTCACGGTGTCCTTGCGCCGCGACGACGGGGAAGTGGTCCTGGCCGTCGAGGACGATGGGCCGGGTGTCGAGGATGCTTTCCTCGACCAGTTGGGCGAACGTTTTTTCCGCGTTCCGGGCGGGGACGAGGACGGTACCGGCCTGGGCCTGGCCATCGTCGAGAGCATCGCCGAACGGCACGCCGCGCGCGTGGCCTTCCTCCACGCGGCATCGGGAGGTTTGCGCGTCGAACTGCATTTTCCTGCGGTCGCTTCCGGAAAGCCCGCTGAAACCACCTCCTGAGACCATTCGTCCATCGTAGGCAGGACGCGAGGCGTCGGGTGAACCATTCCGCGGAATTCCAGTTCGAAGGCGGACGTGACGGCGTATTGCTGATCCACGGGCTGACCGGTACGCCCACCGAGATGCGCATGGTCGGCAAGGGCCTGAACCGTGCCGGCTTCACCGTCGTGGGCGTCCGGTTGGCCGGTCATTGCGGCAACGAGGAAGACCTCCTCGCCACCACCTGGGAAGACTGGTACGCCAGCGTGGAGGCCGCCGCCGACGATTTGCGTGGACGAGTCGACCGCGTGTTCGTGGCGGGACTGTCGATGGGAGCCCTGCTCGCCCTGCGCCTCGCCGCCGTGCGGCCCGGCTGGATCGACGGCGTCGGCGTGTACGGTGCGACCTTCCGTTACGACGGCTGGTCGATCGGCTGGACCGGACGCTTATCGTTCCTGCTACCGATCTTCAAGCGTCTCGGCATCGGTCGCCAGCGCAGCTTCATCGAGCAGCCGCCCTACGGCATCCGCGACGAGCGCCTGCGCGCCCAGGTGAGCGCGGCGATGTTCTCCGGCGACAGCGAGGCAGCCGGCCTGCCCGGCAATCCGTGGCATGCGTTGGCCGAGATGGTGAAGCTCTCGCGCGACGTGCGCCGGCGCCTCCCGGACGTGCTCGCTCCGTGCTTCATTGCCCATGCGGCGGACGACGACGTCGCCAGCGTCGCCAACGCCGACCTCGTGGCGCGCCGCGTCCGCGGGCCGATCGAAATGCTCCTGCTCGCGGACAGCTACCACATGATCACGATCGACCGCGAACGGCGCACGCTGATCGAACGCACCGCCGACTTCTTCGGCCGCATCGCACGCGACGCGCGGCCCGTGCGCATGGCGGCCTGATCATGCACGGTCTCGTCCTCGGCCTGTGGCTGGCCAATGTATTGCTCGACACCGGCGGCCAACTGGCCTTCAAGGCGGCCGCCGGTGACGACCGTGCCGGCGACGGCCTGGCGCGCTGGCGCTATATGTTCGGGCGCCCGTGGATCTGGGCGGGCATCGGTTGCTACGTGGCCGAGTTCCTGGTCTGGATCGCCTTCCTCTCCCTGGTTCCGTTGTCGGAGGGCGTCCTGCTCGGCTCGATAAACATCGTCGCGATCATGATCGCCGGGCGTTTCCTGTTCCGCGAGCGCCTGAGCCCTCTACGCGTCACCGGCATCCTGCTTGTAGCCGCCGGCGTCGCCATCGTGGGAGCCGGCGCATGAAACGGTTCTACCTGATCGGCTTCGCCATGTTGCTCGCCTTCGATACGCTGAACCTGATCTGCTTCAAGATCGCCGGCACGCATGCCCTGCCCGTTGAAATGAGCGCGGCGTGGGTCGCCCGCGTGTTCTCGCATCCATGGATCTACGGTGCCGTGATCGGATACATCGGTGCCTTCGTGACCTGGATGAGCCTGCTCAAGCACGCGCCCATCGGGCCTGCCTTCGCGGCCTCGCATCTCGAAGTGGTCAGCGTGATGCTCCTTTCCTGGTGGATGTTCTCCGAGCCGGTGACGGCGACGCAAATCGTTGGCGCGCTGGCGATCGTCGCGGGGATCGTATGCCTGGCGATCGCGGAAGATGGCGGCGAGGCGGCGGCCGATGCCGTTCCTGCCTGAACACGAGGCGCCACCGACCGCCGGGATGTCGCTCCTCCTCGGCGACCTCGGCGGTCCTGTCCCCGCACCGCTGACCGCGCTCGCCGCGGCATGGCTGGGTGTCGAAGAGGTGCAGCTCGAATGTTCGGGCACGGCGGCGCTCACGGTGGCGCTGACAGCGCTCGCCGAGCATGAGCCGTCGCGCCACGAAGTGGCGATACCCGCGTTCACGTGCCCGCTCGTACCGCTCGCCATTCGTCGCGCCGGCCTGGTGCCGAGGCTCGTCGACCTCAAGGCCGACCACTTCGATATGGATCCGCAACGCCTCGCATACGCATGCGGCCCGCAGACGCTCGCCGTCATGCCCACGCACCTGGGCGGGCGCATCGCCGACGTGGATACAGCCAACGCCATCGCGCATCGCGCCGGTGCCGTGACCATCGAAGACGCCGCGCAGGCACTCGGCGCGCGATGCAACGGCGGTTTCGCGGGCACGCGTGGCGACATCGGTTTCTATAGCCTCGCCGCCGGCAAGGGCCTGTCGATCTTCGAAGGCGGCTTGCTCGTCGGCCGCGACGAAGGCCTCCGCGCGCGCTTTCGTCGCGTGGCGAAACGCATCGCGCGTTGGCACCCTGGGTGGGAAATGCGCCGGTCGCTTGAACTGGCGGCCTACGCGATGTTCTATCGACCCCAGGGACTCAGCCTGGCGTATGGCCGCCCGCTGCGGAAAGCGTTGCGCCGTGGTGATCTTCTTGGCGCGGCGGGCGAGCATTTCGAGGCGAATTTCCCGCTGCATTCCGTCGGCCGGTGGCGCCAGGCGGTGGGCGCGCGCGCATTCCATCGACTGCCTGCCTTCATCGCGGCCACGACCCGGCAAGCCGCCATCAGAGTCCCGCGGCTCGCCGCCATCCCCGGTGTCCACACCTTCACCGACAGCGGCGGAACCTGGCCCTACCTGATGCTTCTGCTGCCTGACGAAATCACGCGCGACGCCGTGCTCAAACGCCTCTGGTCATCACGGCACGGCGTGGCGCGCATGTTCGTGCATGCGCTGCCTGATTACCGTTACCTCGCCTCGATGCCCGGCGGCGACGACGTCGCCAACGCTCGCGATTTCGCCGCACGCACGCTTACGATTACCAATAGCCCATGGCTCGACGACATCTCGTTCGAACATGTGTGCGCGGTGATCGAGGCGGTGCTCGTCGCCCACTGAGTGCGCCGCCACCTGGCATCAGGCCAGGTAGCGAACGACTCGCGGCTTGGAGCCACCCGAGCCATCACCGACGGTCCACCCACAAACGATGATCTTGCCGTCGGGAGCGATCGTCATGCCACCCAGATGGTCGAAGCCTCCACCGAGGTTGTCGACGATGTACCCTTTTCCGTCGCCAAACGACCTGTCCGGCTCGCCCGAGGGAAGAATACGCGCCACGACGATTTCAGATGTGGCACGGGCTTCTCCGACCACGACATAGCGCTCTTCGCCGTCGACGGCCGCATCGGTGAGACGGCATGGTGGAAGGTCGCGCAAAAACAGCATGACGCCGTCGTTGAACCCGGGATCGTGAAGACCCTCGCCAGTGAGTACCGCGAGCATCCCGAGATCATCATCCTCCTCGCCTATCTCACCCATTCCCACGCAAAGCAAGCGACCGTCGCTCAATCCGACGATTCGCTCGATCCCCGTCCTGTCCAGGTTGATGTCCGGTGGATCGATGAACACGAGACCGTCTTGTCCGAACGACTTGTCCACCGTGCCCTTGTCGTCGATGCGAGAAACGACGCCCCTGCCGGAGGTACTTCCCGCCACGATGAACCGGCCCGCATCCTCCACCGTGAAATCGTTGACACCATGGACTGTGGTATCGACGCCTCCCGGGAAACTGAATGGCACGACGCGCGTTCCGGCAGCGTCGACGTCCAGCCACCCCTTCGCGTTGAGCTGGGCGATCACGCCTTCCGTGGCCCCCTTATCGCTATACGCCGCGCCGATGAGCGTCAGCCGTCCGTCCGGTCCCAGGATCGGCCTGGCACGATCCAGCAGGAAGTCTCCCGGTAAATCGATTGCACGCGTGCCGTCGATGCCCCACCCCCGGTCCGGCGCGCCTGTGTCGGAATACAACGCGAGAGCGGCCATCCGGCGTAACCGGAGCGTATCTTCCACCCAGCTCGTGACGCCGTACACGAGTATCCGACGGTCGGGAAGAACATGGAAACCCATCGGCAGGTTGGATGGCGCGCTTGAGAAGCGTCCGAATGCGAATCCCTCTTCGCCGAAGCCCTGGTCCATGCTGCCTGCCACTGCATTCAGGCAGACCAGGACGAACTCGGTGCGATAGTTGCCCGTCGCGGGCACGGCACTCAGGCCAACGACCAGGCGATAGTCGTCGAGCATGACGACGCATCGGGCGTGGGCTTCATCGTGACCGGGGATCACCAAGGTCACGATTCCGTCATCACCGAATGACGGATCGCGATCGCCCGGCGAGAGCATGCCCTTCCCGGCATCCTTGCCTGCACTCATCGTGTCTCTCCTTGACGCGTGAAGAACGAATGGCGAAGACCCACCATGCGAAGCCACGGTACGTCCGGCCCGGTGGCCCGGCAATACATCGAACGTTGTAAGCGCCGGGCCTTCTCTCGAACACTTTCAGCACCGGGTGATGTGTACCCGGATACCTGTTCCGGTTTCGCGCGAGGATGCCGCGCATCGGTCAGTAGGAAAGTTCCAGCGTCACCTGACCGGCGAGTGTCACGTCGTCGTTCACCACGGGATTCCTGGCCAGGACCGGCTGGATACTCAACGGCACCACGAGCACCGTCAGGGCGGCCGGTTCGACGGCCATCTCGCTCGCCGCGAAAGCGAATGCTTCGCCATCGTGGTCGAACGGCACCTTGCCATGCACCGGCACGGTCCACGCGTTGCCCGCGCCGCCATCCGTCGATTTCAGGACAAATTCGTTCTGGGTCATGATATCGGCGGCGATACTCAGCGTGAAATAGCCGATCGGCCGGCCGCCGGTCATGCCGAGGCCATAGTTGGCGGGCCCCGCCGTCGACGCCGTGGCGCCGGTGGAATCGGTTGCCTTCAGGCGAAACTTCGCCGGCACCCCGGCGCAGTCGACCGTCAGGAAAGCCGCCGTTTCCGGAAGCACGTTGTCCTTGCCCGGAACGAACGAGCCTACCGGGATGGGACCGAGATCCACGGTGTCCCTTCCACTGAGGGAAACACCGCACGAGGAAGGGGAAAGGTTGCCTTTTACCTGCAAACTGGCCGAGTCGGCGGCCATCGAAGCCAGGGGCACCAGCAAGGCAAGGCTGGCGCTGGAAAACAAGGGGGTACGACGCACTGAGTTGATTCTCCTGAAACGGCCGATACGGCCGTGAAACATCCATTGAGCATCTGTCCGAACGGACGCGTCGTATCTTACCGGAGGTTCCTCAGGCGAAGTATCGCTGTACGAGTACGCGATCGGGATTGGGACTGCCCACACCGTTACCGCTCAACACCTCGAAGACCAGATGATCGTTCGTTACATCGATGCCGAAGAAAATGAAGTTGAAACCTTCGAGGGCCGGGTCGATGGTGAAGTATCCATCGCGATCGCCGAACGACGAGTCGAGCTCGCCCGACGAAACGTGACGTCCGACAACCAACCGCTTTATATCTGTCCAGTCGTAATCGGCACTGCCGACCACGGTGACGCCACCTTCGGCCGAAACCGCGATATGCAAGGGAAGCGCCAGCCCGCCATCGTCGTCGGTGTTCCCGTAGTTGATTTCCAGCGGCCTGCCCCCGTTGAAGCTCGGGGGGATCGCTCCCTTATCGTCCAGTCGAACCAACACGCCGACTCGCGGACGGCGGGTCATGATGCTTCCCGCTCCCCACAGGCCGGCGTCGTTCGACCAGGCGAGTTTTTCGATTTCGATGCGATCGGCACTGTCGTTTCCATCGATCACGACGTGTCCTGCTTCCCCGAACGCCGGGTCGGGGACGCCTGACCGAAGCAGGCGCACGATTCGTGAGTTTCCAGAAATCGTTGCCGTGCTCAGAACGATTTTCCCGTCATCTTGCAGCAACGCATCGGTGATCCTGCCCGATGCACCCAACGGCACATCGACCAGGGCATAGCCCTTGCCGGCGAATGTGGGATCGAGTTTGCCCTGCGCGTCGAAACAGAACACGATGCCACCATAACCGCCTTCGGCGGCGCTGGTCGTACCGATGAAAAAGCAACCGTCGTCCGACCCCGCGATGACGAAACCCTTCACGACGAGGGGCTCGCCCGGCGGACGGATGCCATCGAGATTCACATAACCGCCGATGCCGAACGTATCGTCGAGCACGCCTTCGACATTCCTGCGTGTCAGCATCCATGTCTCCCCGTTCATGGACCTGAGTACCAGTACCGTCGCCCCACCGGCCATCGGCAAAGGCTGGGCACCTTGCAGGGTTTCCTCGGGCAGGGGAGGTTCGATCACGACACCCTCCACCCCGAACGAAGGGTCGAAGGTTCCATCGGGCATGAGCCGCGCCAATCCATATTGCCAACCGCCGAAGGGCCTGCGGCAGCCCATGGCCAGCATGATCTTGTCGTCCGCCGTCCGTGCCAATGCGCGAAGCGGTTCGCTCGCACCCGGCTCGATGACATAATCCTCGAACCGAAGCTCAGCCGTGCCCTCGTTGCCGAACGAGGTATCGATGTCGCCTTGCTCGCGCAGCCCGCGTCCGTTCATGGTCGATATCCTTGTCGTCGTGTCGCTATCCGTGGCTACGCAAGATAAGTCCGGAACGATATTCCCGCCATACATCCAACGTCGTAGGCGCGCTCAGGCCCGGCCTTGTTCCACCAGCGTAAGCGCCACCTTGTCGCGCAGATACACCGGCAAAGCCAGCTCCGGCGCCACGGCTTCACCATCGCGGAAACGCCGCGCCGCCACTTGCGCGACGTGCCGTGCCTGTGGATAGCGCGCGCCATCGGCCGAGCGAATGGGTGCCAGGATGCGCTCGCGCAGGATCGCCTCGTAGGTGGCCCAGCCCGTGCCAACGACGTGCCATGCCGCCACGTCGGGCAACACCAGCGCGGAGGCCGTGTCGACGCGCTCGCGGTCGATCAGGACGATGCCGCCATCGTCCTCGCGCCGCCATGCGGCGACGTAGATCTCGCCCATGCGCGCATCGATGATCGAAAGGATCGCCGCATCGTCCTCGAGCGCTTCCAGCGCCAGCGCCTGCAACGACGACACGGTGACGACGGGAACATCGAGCGCCATCGCCATGCCCTGTGCCAACGACACGCCAAGGCGCACGCCGGTGAACGCACCGGGGCCGCGGCCCACGGCGATGCCATGGAGCGCCCCGCGTTTCAGGCCAGCCTCGGCGAGCAGGTCGTCGGCCATCGGCAGCACAAGCTCGGCGTGGCGGCGCGGGGCGATTTCGCTGCGTTCGATCACTTCGTCGCCATGGACGAGGGCGACCGAGCAGGCTTCCGTGGAGGTTTCGATGGCGAGGAAGTTCATGGCGTATCCAGCGAGGAAGTAAACGGTACACCCTGTGCGTACCAATCGATCCGGCGGGTCAGGTACATCAGCAGGGCGATCACCGCGACGAGCACGATCGAGCCGATCAGCAACGCGTACTGCTCCGCGCCGATCAGGCCATACAGTATCGCGTAAACGAAGGCGAGCACGCCGCCAAGGGCCAGGCCCGCCGCGCGGGCACGCAGGGCCGCCATCGCATAGCCACCCACGATCAGCACCACGGCGGCGGCCGCCACCAGATAGGCGGGGCCGAAGCCGATCTGCTCGGACAACGCCAGCAGAAGCACGTAGAAGCTGGTCATGGCCGCGCCCACGAGCAGGTATTGCACCGGATGCAGGCGCAGCCCCTTCAATATCTCGAAGAGGAAGAAGGCGACGAAGGTGAGCGCGATGAAGAGAAGGCCGTATTTGCCGGCACGATCGTTCTGCTGGTACACGCCGCCAGGCTGGTAGAGCTTCACGCCGGAGGCGGATGGTTCGAGACGGCCCGCCACGTTCGCATCGGAGGCGTCCCAATGCTGGCCATAGGCCCGGTTGAGATCGAGTACCCGCCACGTCGCGTCGAACCCTCGCGCGCCGACGCTACGCTGGCCGGGCAGCAAGGCGCCGGTGAAGCTGGGATCGGGCCACGGCGAACGGATGCGCAACGTGTTCGTACGCGCCAGGGGCAGTGCCGAGAACGACCCGGTACCGGCGATGCGCAGGGTCAGGGCGAAATCCAGTGGCGTGTCGCGAGCGGGGTCGACCGGCACCGGTGCGGAAAGCACGGTATAGGGCCCCATTCGCGCGGTGGAAGACGACAAGCGCGCGGTGTGTCCGTCGACCGTCAGCGCCGTGATGCCCTGCAAGCCGCGAGTGTCGGCGATCAGCAGGCGCATCTCGGCCTTGGCCGGGTACCACGCCGCTCCCGTATCGGTGGTGAAGCGGCGAAGGTCCTCGGGCAGGATGCGGCCGTGGATGGTCACCTCGCCCGTGTAGACCGGCACCTCGTACATGCCCACGCGCCGCCGGTCCACGGCAAGGTCCGCCACGGTGCTTTGTTCGTCGGCCAGCACGATTTCCGTGCCGTCACGCACGCTCACCACCTTGCCATCGCTACCCTGCGTCTCGTATCGCGTGGGCACGGCCAGGACGAGGCCGCCGATGGTCTGCGGTCCACCCCAACCCTCGGCGACACGCGTGAAAGCCGCATCGCGCATGGCCTGCCGTTCGCGCACGAGACCGTCGGCCTGGGACAGCGGTATGAGCATGACCAGCGCGAGCATGGCGATGCCCAGCACCTTGGCGGTGATCGATTGCATCCAGCGAAACATGGGCTTCTCCGTCGTCGGCGGTGGGACGATCATTGAACGGCGAAGGGCGCGGGGAAAGGTCGGTTTCTGTCCTGCACGGGGCGAACGAGGGCGAAATGCGGAGCATTGCCTGCCTGTGCCTGAATAAGTCATGCGAATGAGAGTGTTCTCAAGACAAGCGACCTCTCCCGCGTGCAGGATCGATTGATCACCCACGCAAGGACCGCATGATGCTTCCCGTCCAGCTAGCGATGCCCCTGGCCATCCTCGTAGGAGCCGCCATCGCCGCCACGACCGATCCCTCCCGAAACGAAACCCCGCCAGCCGCCACGCAGACATGGGCGGACGGACAACCGGAAATGCGCATGCTGCGCATCTCGATCGAGCCCGGCGCCTCCCTTCCCTGGCACCGGAACACCGTACCGGACGCGGGTTACCTGCTCGAAGGGGAACTGCACCTGGCGACACCGGAAGGAATGCCGCGCGTGATACGGCCGGGTGACTCGATCGGTCGCAGCGGCGATGTCATGCGGGGTGGAACGGCCGGGCCGCGGGGAGCGACCGTCGTGGTGTTCTATACGGATGCCGGTGGAGATCGGGCGGCCGCTTCGGGGGCTTGAAGAGCATCGCGGACAGGGTCCGCTCCCACCGAGCCGAGTCAAGCCAAACCGAGTGCCGGACACGCCACCACCCGGTGGGAGCGGACCCTGTCCGCGATTCAATCCGCCGCGGCGCCCGATGCGAAGAACCCCACCACATCCGCCAGTTCCCGCGTCCTCGGCATGGGCGGCAGGCTGGCCAGGAACAACCGTCCATAACCCTTCGTGCTCAAGCGCGGATCGCACAGCACCAGCACCCCCCGGTCGTGCACGTCGCGAATCAGGCGGCCGACCCCCTGCTTCAATGCGATCACCGCCGTGGGTACCTGCCACCCCATGAAGGGATTGATACCCGCTTCCTCCAATGCCTCCAGCCGCGCCTGCAGCACGGGATCGTCGGGCATCGCGAAGGGCAGCTTGTCGATCACCACCACGCTCAATGCCTCACCCGCCACATCGACGCCTTCCCAGAAACTCGCCGCGCCGAGCAATACGCCGCGTCCGCTCGCCCTGAATTCCTCCAGCAGGCGGTGCCGCGGCGCACTCCCCTGCACGAACAGTGGCCACGGCACGCGGCCTTCCAACAGCTCGGCCGCGCGCCGCAGCGCGCGATGCGAGGTGAACAACAGGAAGGCCCGCCCATCCGAGGCATCGAGGACGGGCCGGACGGCATCCACCACCCGGTCGGTGTAGTCGCGAGCGGCAGGATCGGGGAGATTCGCCGGCAAATACGCCAGTGCCTGGCGCCGATAGTCGAAGGGGCTTTCCACATGCAGCGTACGTGGATCTTCCAGCCCCAGCTGGCGGGCGAAATGGCCGAAGTCGCCCGCGATCGACAAGGTCGCCGAGGTATGGATCCACGCCGCATCCGTGGACATGCGCATCGCGCGCAACGGCGCGGCCAGGTCCAGCGGCGTGGCATGCAACGCGAATCCACGCGGCCATGTCTCGTACCAGCGCACGTCGCTGGCGGAGTGTTCTTCCGCGATGCGGTCGAGGCGCAAGCTCAGCATCTGCGCCCGTTCGTGGACGTTCGCCAGCCCGCGCGAGCGCTCGCCGAGTGCCGCGAGCAAGTCGGCCATGGCCGCCATCACATCGCGCAGTTCGAGCAGCGCCCCGTGCACCACGGGGTCACGATCCAGCGCCCCGAAGGGCCCTCTCGGCGGCAACGCATCCATCGCCAGGCGAAGGCGTTTCACGAGGTCCTGGATGGCCTCGACCGGTTCCAGCAACTGGCTGGTGGCTCCGGTGACACCGTGCGCCTCCGCCAGCGCGTCCTGGCCCAGATCGACGAGCTGCCGCGCACTGACGCTTTGCGAGAAGAACTGTCCGGCGAGTTCGGGAATCTGGTGCGCCTCATCGAGGATGAAGGCATCGGCACCCGGCAGGATCTCGCCGAAGCCTTCCTGCTTGAGGGCCAGGTCGGCCATCAGCAGATGGTGGTTCACCACCACCAGGTCGGCCTCCATGGCTTCGCGACGCGCCTTCACGACGTGGCAATCCTCGAAGAACGGACATTCCGATCCCAGGCAGTTCTCCGGCGTGGAGGTCACCCGGGGCCAGACCGCCGAATCCTCCGGGATATCGACCATTTCCATGCGGTCGCCACGACGCGTCCGCGCCGACCAGGCGCGGATCGCGGACAACTGGGAAACCAGCTGGCGGTCGGGATTTCCCTCGCGCACCGCCTGGTCCAGGCGGTAGAGGCACAAGTAGTTGGCCCGCCCCTTGAGCAGGCTCACCCTGGCCCGGCTGCCCAGCACCGCATGCACGCGGGGCAGGTCGCGGAAGAACAGCTGGTCCTGCAAGGCCTTGGTGCCGGTGGAAACGATGACCTTCCGCCCCGACATCAGGGCTGGCACCAGGTAGGCGAAGGTCTTGCCGGTGCCGGTGCCCGCCTCGGCGATCAGGACGTCGCGTTCGGCGATGGCCCCGGCAACCGCCGAGGCCATGCGCTGCTGGGCCTCGCGCGGTGCGAAACCCGGTACTTCACGGGCGAAAGGGCCCTCCGCGCCGAGGATCGCGGCCACTTCGAGTTCAGTCATCCGCCAAGTATCGCCTACAATGGCGGTCTTTTTCGTCGTCCGAGAGCCCACGCATGGACAAGAGTTTCGAGCCCAGCCAGATCGAATCGAAGTGGTACGCCCAGTGGGAGGCCAACGGCTATTTCAAGCCGTCCGGCAAGGGCACGCCCTACACGATCATGCTGCCGCCGCCCAATGTCACGGGCACGCTCCATATGGGCCACGCGTTCCAGCACACGATCATGGACACCCTGGTGCGCTACCACCGCATGCGCGGCTACGACACGCTGTGGCAGCTCGGTACCGACCACGCGGGCATCGCCACCGAGATGGTGGTGACCCGCCAGCTCAACGCGGAGGGCAAGCAGCGTTCGGATTTCGACCGCGAGTCGTTCATCGCCCGCGTCTGGGAATGGAAGGCCGAGTCCGGCGACACGATCGGCCGCCAGATGCGCCGCCTGGGCGTGTCGGGCGACTGGACGCGCGAGCGCTTCACCATGGACGAGGGCATGTCCGAGGCGGTGATCGAGACCTTCGTGCGGCTCTCCGAGGAAGGGCTGATCTACCGCGGCCAGAAGCTGGTCAACTGGGACCCTGTGCTGAAGACCGCGATCTCCGATCTCGAAGTGGTCAGCGAAGAGGAAGACGGTTCGCTGTGGTCGATCCGCTACCCGCTGGCCGACGGATCGGGCGAACTGGTCGTCGCCACCACGCGTCCGGAAACCATGCTCGGCGACGTCGCGGTGGCCGTGCATCCGGAAGACGAGCGCTATGCGCACCTGATCGGGCGCATGCTCACGCTGCCGCTGTCGAACCGGCAGATCCCGATCATCGCCGACGACTACGTCGAGAAGGACTTCGGCACCGGCTGCGTGAAGATCACGCCCGCCCACGACTTCAACGACTACGCCATCGGCCAGCGCCACAACCTGCCGATGATCAACATCCTCACGGACGATGCCAGGATCAACGACGCCGCGCCGGAAAAATACCGTGGCATGGATCGCTACGTCGCGCGCAAGGCCGTGCTCGCCGACCTGGAGGCCGAAGGTCTCCTGGTGGAGACGAAGAAGCACAAGCTGCAGGTGCCGCGTGGCGATCGCAGCGGCCAGGTGATCGAGCCGTACCTCACCTGGCAGTGGTTCGTGAAGATGGACACGCTCGCCGCGCGTGGCCTGGAACTGGTCGAACAGGGCCACGTGAAGTTCGTGCCCGAGAACTGGATCAGCACCTACCGCCACTGGCTGGCCAACATCCAGGACTGGTGCATCAGCCGCCAGCTGACCTGGGGTCATCGCATCCCCGCGTGGTACACCGACAATGGCGGCGTGATCGTCGCGCGGAACGAGGACGAGGCCGCCGCCAGGGCCGCCGCGCAGGGTTATACCGGTGCGTTGCGCCGCGACGACGACGTGCTCGAAACGTGGTTCTCGTCCGGCTTGTGGAGCCACTCCACGCTTGGCTGGCCGAACCCGCAACGCCAGGCCGAACTGGGCTTCGACCGCTACCTGCCGTCGAGCGTGCTGGTGACCGGCTTCGACATCATCTTCTTCTGGGTCGCGCGCATGATCATGCTCACCGACCACTTCACGGGCGAGGTCCCGTTCAAGGACGTCTATGTCACGGGCCTCATCCGCGACAAGGATGGCCAGAAGATGTCCAAGTCCAAGGGCAACGTGCTCGATCCGCTCGACCTCATCGACGGCATCACCCTGGACGAGCTGCTCACCAAGCGCACGCGCGGCCTGATGCAGCCGAAGATGGCCGAGAAGATCGAGAAGTCCACGCGCAAGGAGTTCGCCGATGGCATCCCCGCCTTCGGTGCCGATGCGCTGCGCTTCACCTTCGCCTCGCTCGCCACGCATGGACGCGACATCAAGTTCGACCTGGAGCGTTGCGGCGGCTACAAGGCCTTCGTCAACAAGCTGTGGAACGCCTCGCGCTTCGTGCTGATGAACCTCGGCGAAGAGGCGATCGCGCCGACGAAGCCAGCCACGGAAGCCGAACGGTGGATCCTCACCCGCCTTCGCGACACGCTGGCGACGGTGAAGGAACAACTCGCGCTCTACCGCTTCGACCTCGCCGCACAGGCGTTGTACGAGTTCACCTGGAACGAGTTCTGCGACTGGTTCCTGGAGCTGTCCAAGCCTGCGCTCGGCAGCGACGATGCCGTGGCCGTGGCTTCCACGCGATACACCCTGGTCCACGTGCTGGAGACGCTGCTGCGCGCGCTGCATCCGCTGATTCCCTTCGTCACCGAGGAAATCTGGCAGCACGTGCGCCCGCTGCTCGGCATCGAGGGCGAGACGATCATGCTGCGGCCTTATCCGGAAGCCTCGGATGTGGAAGGCGACGATACGGCCACCGCCGAGATCGAGTGGGTCAAGGGCGTGCTCACCGGCGTCCGCCGTATCCGTGCCGAGATGAACATCGCGCCCGGCAAGACCATCCCGCTGCTGCTTGCCGATGGCGATGCGACGGATCGCGAGCGCTCGGCGAAGTTCGCGGCGCAGATCGCCTTCCTGGGCCGGGTCGAGTCGCCGGCCTGGGTGGATGGCGAAGAACCCGCCGCGGCGGTCGCCGTGGTCGGCGGCATGCGTGCGCTGATCCCGCTGGAAGGACTGATCGACGTAGGCGCGGAGAAGACGCGCCTCGCCAAGGAGATCGCCCGTGTCGAGGGAGAGATCAGGAAATGCGAGGCCAAGCTCGGCAATGCCAACTTCGTCGCCAACGCCCCGGCGGAAGTCGTCGAGCAGGAGCGCCAGCGCATCGCCGACTGGACCAGGCAGGCCGATGCGATGCGTGAGCAGGCGCGGAAGCTGGGCTGAGGCACCGCTGCTCGCCGAAGAGCATCGCCGACAGGGTCGGCTCCCACCGGGCTAAGGCGGCTCGGTGGAAGCCCGGCGCATCGGTGGGAACCCGGCGGTCTGGTGGAAGCCCGGCGCTTCGGTGGGAGCCGACCTTGTCGGCGATCCCGCGGCAGCGGGCCAGGTCGCGGCAACGGGGTGAGAGCCGACTTGTCGGCGATGCGGCGACACGCGAGCCATCGGCTCACATGTCGTGCTTGTTCACCTCGAAACCCGCCTTCTTGTATTCCGTCCAGCGCACCCGCGATCCCTCGCGTTCCGCCGGATCGGCAGCGACCACTTCCAGCACCCTGTCGAAGCGGCCCTGCGCGCAGGTATCGCGCAGGTTGATCACCATCGGCCGGTCGGCGGTTTCCACGCCCGGCGGCACGATCAGCACCGCGGTGTTCGCGTCGTCATCGTCGCCCGCGAGCTGGTGCGGAATGAAGCTGTCCTCGTCGAACGACCACAGGTATTCGTCGACCGCCTCGGCCTGCTCGAAATCGCGGGTGAGGATCAGGGTCGGCTGCTGGGCCGCGAACGCGCGCTTGGCGAGTTCGCAGACCAGGAGCAGCGGGTCCTCGCGGAACCGAGGCTTGTCGATCAGGTAGAAATCGGCACGCGGCATCGGAGCGGAATCAGCCGGCGGCGACGCGGTCTAGCAACCATTGGGTCAGGAGCGGCACGGGGCGGCCCGTGGCCATGCCCTTGCGGCCTTCGTCCCACGCGGTGCCGGCGATGTCCAGGTGCGCCCAGCGGCGGCCCTCGGTGAAACGGGCGAGGAAACAACCGGCCGTGATCGCACCGGCGTACTTGCCGCCGATATTGGCCACGTCGGCGAAACCGGATTCGAGCTGGCTCTGGTAGTCGTCCCACAGCGGCAGGCGCCATGCGCGATCGAGCGTGGCCTCGCCCGCGGCGAGCAGTTCGGCGGAGAGCGTCTCGTCCTTGGTCATCAGGCCGCTGGCGTGCTTGCCCAGGGCGACGACGCAGGCGCCGGTCAGGGTGGCGGCGTCGATGATGGTGTGGGGATCGAAGCGCTTGCCCGTGTAGGTGAGCGCGTCGCAGAGGATCAGCCGGCCCTCGGCGTCGGTGTTCAGCACCTCGATGGTGATCCCCGAGAGACTGGTGAGGACGTCGCCCGGACGATACGCGGCGCCGTCCGGCATGTTTTCCACCGCCGGGACCACGCAGACCAGGTTCACCGGCAGCTTGAGCTTCACCGCGGCGACGAAGGCGCCGAGCACGCCGGCCGCGCCGCACATGTCGAACTTCATCTCTTCCATGCCCGGGCCCGGCTTGAGGCTGACGCCGCCGGTGTCGAAGGTGATGCCCTTGCCGACGAAGGCGTAGGGTTTCTCGCCTTCCTTGCCCCCGGTCCACTGCAGGATGACCAGCCGCGGCGCATTCGCCGAGCCGCGCGCCACGGCGAGCAGCGAGCCGAAGCCCTCGCGCTCCATGTCGGCGCGGTCGAGCGCTTCGAAGGTGACGCCCTCGTGGGCGTCGGCGAAGGCACGCGCCTGATCGGCGATGTAGTCGGGGTTGCAGATGTTCGGCGGAAGGTTGCCCAGCTCGCGGGCGTAACGCACGCCCTCGGCGATGGCGCGGGCCTCGGCGAGACCGGCCTCGCCTTCGGCGGGACCGACCAGGGTGACCGAGGCCAGTTCCGGCGGCGCCTTGTCGCGCGGCTTCAGCGTGGCGGTATAGCGATAAGCGGCATGGTCGGTGACCAGGGCGGCGACGCGCAGGCGCCAGGCGGCGTCGCGGCCGGGCACGTCGATCTCGGGCAGCCAGCTGACGGCTTCCGTGACGGGCAAGCGGCCGATCGCCCGGGCGGCTTCCTGGGTGACCCGCTGGTAGCGGGCGGCGTCGAAGGACTTCTGCGCACCCAGGCCCAGGATGAGCACGCGGGCGGCGGCCACGCCCGCCGGCTGCAGCAGGGTGACGACGTTGCCGACCTTGCCCGTGACGTCCCCGGCCTCGACCAGGCGCTTGATCGCCCCGTTCGCGGCGGTGTCGATCCGCGCCGCGGCGCTGGTCAGGACACCGTTCTCGTAGACGCCGACCACCGCCACCGGGGTGGCGGTGGATTCGGGAGCGTTGGAACCGAGGCTGAACTGAACCGTCATAGCTTACTGTCCTGCGAAAGCCCGCCGGGGGTCCGGACAGGCTAGACTTATGGTTTGCCGGCCGGGACTGACGCGGCACGAACCGCCAATTCTATCAAATGCTCAGCATCCTCGACCGTTATTTCCTGCGCGAACTTGCCTACGGGGTGCTCGCGACGGCCATCGTGCTACTGGTGATCTTCGCCGGCGGCGCGTTCGCGACCGTGTTGCAGAAAGTAGCCAACGGCAGCATCCAGCCCAGCGTGATGTTCGAGGTGCTGGGCCTGCAGATGGTCGACCTGCTTTCCACCCTGCTGCCCATGTCGGCCTTCCTCGGCACCCTGATCGCCCTGGGCCGCATGTACCGAGAGAGCGAGATGCACGTGCTGGCCTCCTCGGGCATGGGCCCGCGCGGCATGCTCCGCCCCGTCACCCTGCTGGCCGTGCTGTCCACCATCGTGGTCGGCCTGGTGTCGCTCTGGCTCGGCCCCCTTTCGGCGCGCACGGCCGACCAGGTGATCGCCGCGGCGAACAAATCCGTGATCGCCGCCGGCCTCGACGCCGGCCGCTTCACCGAACTGCCCGGCAAGGGCGGCATCATCTTCGTCGACACGCTGAGCCGCGACGGCACCGTGCTGGGCAAGACCTTCCTGGCCACCGACCGCACGGACAGCGAAGGCCGTCCACAGGTCCGCGTGATCAGCGCCAAGAGTGGCCGCATGTATCAGGAAAGCGACGGCCAGAACCGCTTCCTCGCCCTGTACGACGGCTGGCAGTTCGAGATTCCCCTTGCCGGCGATAACTGGCGGCGGATGAAATACGAGCGCAACGATGCATCGCTCTCCTCCATCTCGGACGATGACGACGACACCGATCCGGCCCACGAATCGGCGACCACCGACCTGTTCAAGGACATCACGCCGGAGAACCTGGGCGAACTCGTTTCCCGCTTCGCCGCTCCCGTCAGCACGCTGGTGCTGATGATGATGGTGTTGCCGATGTCGCGCCAGGCACCGCGCGACGCCCGCTACGGACGCCTGCTGATCGCCGTGCTGGCGTATTTCCTCTACGTGGTCTGGCAGTTGATCGCCCGCGCGCAGATCATCAAGGGACACCTGCATACCTCGGCTCCCATCTGGGTGCTGCACGCCATCGTGTTCGGCGTGGCGGCCTGGTATTTCTGGCGACAGAACAGCGCCCGGCGCGTGAAGGGAGCCCACTGATGGCCACGCTGACGATCAAGCGCGCCGACCGGCTGATCGGCGCCAGCGTCCTCGGTACCCTCCTCCTCGTCTGGCTGGTGCTGACCGGCTTCGACGCGCTCACCCAGTTCGTCCGCCAGTTGGGCAATATCGGCAAGAACGGCTTCACGCTGTACGACGCCATCGCGTACATCATGCTCACGGTGCCGCGGCGCCTGTACCAGATGTTCAGCAACGCCGCGTTGATCGGCGGCCTTCTCGGCCTGGGTGGCCTCGCCGCCACGGGAGAACTGACCGCATTGCGCGCCGCGGGCATGTCGAAGCTGCGCATCGCCGCCTCGGCGGCGGGCGTGATCGCCGTGCTCACCGTCGGGGTCGTCATCATGGGCGAGACCGCCGGACCCTATGGCGACCAGCATGCCCAGGCGATCCAGGTACGCATGCGTTCGAGCAACCTCGGCTCCACCAGCAGCGGCCTATGGGCACGCGATGGCGGCAAGATCATCAACGCCAAGTCGGCCATCGCCACGCAGGACGGCGACCGCACCACGGTGAAGCTGGTCGATGTCCGCGTCTACACCTTCACGCCGGACGGCCAGGTGAGTGTGTTCTCGCACGGCGACAGCGCCATCCACGATGGCAACCGCTGGGTGATGACCAATGTGCGCACCACCACGCTCGACGCCCAGGGCACGCATTCCTCGCACGAAGACACGCAAACCTGGGCTTCACGCCTGAATCCGCACGTGCTCGAACAATCGGTGATCCACCCCGAATACCTCTCGATGGCCGACCTGCGCCGCAACATGCGCTATCTCGAAGCCAACGGGCAGAATCCCGGCGCCTACGCCGTGGCCTTCTGGGGGCGTGCATTGTTCGCGGTGAACACGCTCGTGCTGGTCCTGTGCGCCATGCCGTTCGCGTTCGGCTCGCTCCGTTCGGGCGGCCTGGGCAAGCGTCTCTTCATCGGCATCATCCTCGCGATCGGCTGGTACTTCCTGCAAGGCGCCATGGTCAACTTCGGCACCGTGTACGGCATGCCGCCGCTGCTGGCGAACCTGCTGCCGACGACACTACTGGTCGTGGGCGCTCTCGCCTATTTCCGGCGATTCGGCTAGCGCGGGTTTTCCAGCGGAACCGATCTGGTGGGAGCCGATCCTGTCGGCGATCCCGCGGCAGCGGGTCGGGTTCAAGCAAGCACCCATCGCCGACAGGGTCGGCTCCCACCAGAGTGCTCCCACCCGAGGAAGAAACCATCACTGCATCGCGGCGGCCGATGCGTGACAGACGCTGTCCAGCACCGCTTCCAGGTCGTCGCCCGTCATGGGTTTGCGCAACAAGGCATCCATGCCCGCCTCGCGGATCGCCGCCAGTTCATCACCGGCGGAGCGCGCCGTGACGGCGATGATCGGCAAACCATCCAGGTGTTCCATGCGGCGGACGAGGCGCGCCACCTGGAAACCGTCGACCACCGGCAAGTCCAGGTCGAGCAGCATCGCGTCGAAGCTGCCGCGCGACAATTCCGTCATGGCGGCGAGTCCGTCGGCGACCGCCGTGACCACATGCCCACGCCGGCCCAGCAAGCCAGCGATCACCTCGCTGACGAGGGCATCGTCCTCGACCAGGAGCAGCCGTTTCCCGGTGAGGGCGAACGATGGAACGGAGCTGCCGGCGTGGCCCTCGCACGTACAGGCCTCGAACGGCAGTTGCACGACGAAGGAACTTCCCCGCCCTGGCTCACTGCTCACACGGATGCTACCGCCCATCAGGATGCAGAGCTCGTGGCAGATCGCAAGGCCCAGCCCGCATCCCTGGGCACGCTGCGGTGACCCTCCCTGCTCGAACCGGGAAAACACACGTGAGCACAATGCCGCGGACATGCCCGGGCCGCTGTCGCTCACCGTCATGACCAGGGTTCCGCCATCGCGCCCCATGTGCAAGGACACCCCACCGCGCTCGGTGAATTTCACCGCGTTGTTCACGAGATTCTGAAGAATCTGACGAAGACGGATCGCATCGCCGCGGATGGCCTCGGGTACGCCGGCATCGATCGTCGATGAAAGCACCAGGCCCTTCTCCCCCGCGCCGCCGGTGGCCAATGCGACCACTTCCTCGCCGATGGCGCGTAGCGAGACACATTCCGACTCGAGAACCAAGCGGCGCGACTCGATGCGGGTGATGTCCAGCGCATCGTTGACCAGCCGCAACAAGGTAGCCCCCGAGCGGCGAACCGCCTCGACATAGCTTCGCTGGGTATCGTCGAGCGGGGTTCTCGCCATCAGTTCCGCCATGCCGAGCACGCCGGTCATCGGCGTACGGATCTCATGGCCGAGCGTCGCCATGAAATCGGTCTTTGCCGCGTTCGCCTCTTCAGCAAGACGTTTCTGTTGTTCGGCAAGCTTGAGCCGCATGGCCTGGCGCACGCGCCGGCGCGTACTGACGACGATGGCGAGGATGACACCACCCAGGGTGACCACGTAGGCGAGCCATGCCCACCAGCGAAACCACGGCGGCGCATCGACCATGATCATCAGTGGCTCGGGAAGCGATCCATTCACTTCGTCGCGCCCCGAGCCGGAGATCACCAGCCGATAGGTGCCCGCACGGAGCGGGCCGAAGTTACGCTCGCCATCCTTTCCCGTGCGCAACACCGTCGTACCGCCATCGTGCTGGAGGGTGAAAACCAGGTGGTTACGATCCGGATTGACGTAGGAAAGGGCACGCGCCCGTACGATCAGTTCGCGATCGTTCCAGGCAAGGCGCAATGATCCGTTTTCGACCGGCACGACCTGGCGAACGCCGCCGCGCGACACCGTGGCGCCGAGCACCGCGATGGCGGGCGCCCGTATGTGGTCGCGCTGACGATCGGGCCTGAACCCCACGAGGCCCCCGAGGGTGGCACCGTACATCGTGCCGTCATCGAGCAGCACGGTTGTCGCGTTGGTGAACTCGCCGCTGGCCAATCCGTCGGCGAGGCCGAACGGACGAAAATTGCCGCTGCCCGGATCGAAGCGCCACACCCCGGTGTGACCGTACAGCCAGATGCGGCCAACGACGTCGCGGCGCACGTTGAGGATATCCGACGAGGGGAATCCATCCACGCCACCGGCATGGCGATCGCGCTGCGCTCGCCGGCCATCCCAGCGGTAGTGTTCCAGGGCATCCGGGCGTACGACCCAGAAGCCGTCCTCCTCGGGCTCGAAGGCATTGACCCGGCCGGGCGCGACACCTTCGATGAAACGCATGTCGCCCGAACCGCGGTCGAGTCGCGCGAGACCGGCCAGGCTGGCTTGCCAGAGTTCGCCGGCGACGATCTCGATCTGGCGCGTATCCGCCGCGCCGCGCCGCAACTCGGCGAAGGGAATCGCGGTGGCCTGGGTGAGCTTGGCGTCGAGCGCGAAGAGGCCCTGGCCCAACGAAGCGACATAGACGGTTCCGTCGTTTCCCGCGACTATCGTGGTCACGGGCCGGTCGATGCTTGCCCGCAACAGTGGCCACGCGCGTCCACGCCGCGCGAGCGACAGGCCGTCCACCGTGCCGATCAACAGGCCACGCGATACTTCGAGCAACGATTGCACGCGTACGGACCCGATATCGAATCCTTCATCGGTGCGCCCCGTGGCGGGATTGAAACGTCGTATCCATCCGCGCAGGCCACCGACCCACAGTTGCGTGCTTCCGTGAGCGGCCACGGCCGTGACCGAACGGCCGGGAAAACTGAAGCGATCGGTAGCGACATGGGCGAAGCGGGTGAAGTCTTCCCAGGCCGGACCGAGGTAAGCCAGCCCGCCATCGCTCAAGGCGAACCACAGGCCATGTTCCCGATCCTCCAACATGCCGCGCACGCTACGTCCGGGTAGTCCTCCGGATGCGGTCCAGGAGCCCGGTACGGCGTGCAGGCGTCCGTAGCGATCGAGCATCGACAAGCCATCCACGCCCGCGAGCCATAAGCTGCCGTGGCTGTCGACAAGGGAGGCATAGGCGGTCGACACGGGGAGGCGGCGGTCGCGGCGCAACTGACCGTCGTGGGACAGGCGGTAAAGGCCTCGTTCGGTCGCGAAGCGTAACTCCGCCGCGTGGCCGTCGATCCGCAGTACGCGTGGATGGCTTCCATCTTCGAAGGGCACGCGGTCGATCCGGCCGGACGCATCGACGACATCCACGCCGCCGTCCGAACCGATCCATACACGACCGTCGTCGGACGCGTGGACGGCACGAATCGATGCCGACGATGGCCCATCGGCGCCCGCATGACGATGTTCGAAGGCGCTGCCGTCGGCCTGCATATGGGCGAGACCGCCACCGGTTCCGATCCAGATCGAACCGTCGCGCGCCTGCGCGATGGCGCGAACGTCGTTGTCGGCCAGGCTATCGTGCCATTGCACGAAACCGCCGCTTGCGGGGTCGTAGCGTCCGAGTCCGATTTCGGGTCCGCCGATCCAAAGGCGATCGGCGGAATCCACCAGCAGGGCCACCACGCCACCGGTGGGTAACGGGTGGGTGAAGTCCGGGCCGATGCCAGGGGTGGTGAATTCGACGCCATCGAAACGGGACAGGCCGACCGACGTGCCTACCCAGATGAAGCCCCGGGCGTCCTGGGCTACGGCCTGGACCTTGCTGCTGGGCAGGCCTTCATGCAATCCGTAGCTGCGGAACTGCGGCGTGGGGACCGGCGGCATGGTGGCCGCTTGGGTGGCGAGGGGGGCCGCGATCACGAAGATCGTGGCCACGAGGATCCATCTCGTGATGAGCGTGTGATGCATACGCAGGTTCCCGGTACGAGCCCGATGATGCCATGGCAGCGACGGGGGCAAAATGGGCGGACTCTGGCTGAGGGTGTAGGTGCGTGCCTACCCGCTACCCGTAGAATGAGGGAATGTCCGGCCGACTCCGCCTCCTTGTCGCAACCATCGGTTTCGCCGCCGTTGTCTGGCTGCTGCTGGCGGCACTCGACCGCGCAGTCGCGCTCGCCCAGCGTTTCATGGGATTGCCCGAGGGTCTGCGCTGGGTGGTCGGCGGTCTTCTGGTCGCCCTGGCGGTCCTCGGCGCGGGCCTCGCCACATGGTGGCTGCGCCCTCGCAAGCCACGCGCCCCCGTCGTCGCACCGGACCGTGCGTCCCTCGAGGCGCGTATCGCCAGGTTGCGGGAAACCGACGCCGGCGTTGAGGAACTTCGTAGTGAACTGGACGAACTCGACCGTCGCCGCGAGAGCGCGCACGTCTATGTCGCGGTGTTCGGCGAGATATCCACAGGCAAATCGACGCTGATCGCGGCGCTAGTACCGGGCGCCTCGCCATCCAGCGACGTGCTCGGGGGAACCACGAGGGAAATCGCGCATTACGAGGGCGACACCCCGGCGGGCGAACGCTGGACGATCGCCGATGTGCCCGGCTCCGCCGAGGCGGATGGTGAATCGCGCGAACGGCTTGCCCGGCACGAAGCGTTGCGTGCGCACGCCGTGATCTACGTCTGCGCAGGCGATCTTACCCGCACCCAGGCGGATGAATTGCGCTGGCTGGGCGACTTCGGCAAGCCATTGCTGCTCGCGGTGAACAAGGCCGACCAGTGGGGACCGGCCGAGCGCGAGCGCATCCTGGCCCGCGTTCGCGAACAGGCCGCCGGGATACCGGATGCCGTGGTCGCGATCAGCGCCGGTGGAGAGGAACGCTTCACGCGGCGCCTGCCCGGTGGAGATACCGAAGACGTCACCCGGAGGCGCGCCGCCGACGTGCAGCCGCTGCTCGATGCGCTGCGCCGACTCCTGGCGCCGGGCGCGGCGGCGCTGGAGGCGCTGCGCGAAAACGCGGTACTCGCCGGCCTGCACGAACGCACGGCGGAACAAGAGGCCGCGTACCGCGCCGTGGAGTCGGAGCGCATCGTCCACCGCTACGCGCGACGCGCCGTCGTCGGCGCGATGGCCGCGGTCGCGCCGGGAAGCGATCTGGTCATCCAGGGCATCCTCGCCACGGGCATGGTTCGCGCCCTCGCCGACCTCCACGGCGTCCGGGTGACCGATGTCGAGATCGACAATCTCCTGCGCCAGGTTCGCATGACCTTGCGCACCGGAACCTCGGTGGTGCTCGCCGTGGCGGGTAACGCGATGAAGGCCTTCCCGGGCCTGGGCACGCTTGGCGGCGGTGTCTTGCACGCTTTTGCCTACGCGCTCATTTTCGACAGCTTCGGGCGTGGCCTGGCGGCGACGCTGGCGGACCGGCGCACGCTGGACCAGGCCGATGCGAGCGAGCGGATGCGCGAACTGCTCGCCGACGCCGGGACGTCCCGCCTGCGCCGCCTCGCCGAATTGACCGGCGAAGTCTTGCGGGATCGCTGAGTGAACGATCCGTTCGCGGCAACCGGGCTGACAAGGCCGTGCGGCTCGGCCACACTCTTTCCATCGGCCGCCTGGCGGCCCCCAGGCAGCAGGCTACCCCGCATGCGTCTCGTCCGTTCCATCCTGCCTTTCGCGCTGGCCGCCGCGCCGCTAGTGGCCCACGCGGAAGCCGTCACGTATCGCATGGACCCCGTGCACAGCCAGGTCGTCTTCAATGTCGACCACAATGGGTTTTCACGATCGTTCGGCCGGTTGCGCATCACGAGCGGCACGATCGTCTTCGATCGCGACGACTGGTCGAAGTCGTCGGTCGACGCGACCATCGACCTGACTTCCGTGGACATGGGCGACAGCGAATGGGACAAGGCGGTACGCGGGTCCAGCCTGCTCGATAGCGACCGTGCCGCCACAGCACGCTACGTCAGCGAATCCGTGGAGAAACGAAACGATGACGAGGGCGTCGTGCATGGCAAGCTCACCCTGCGCGGCACGACGTTGCCGCTGGACATTCCGTTCCGCGTGAACCGCATCGGCAAGACGATCTACGGGCTGCACACCGTGGCCGGCTTCTCGGCCCAGGTCATCCTCGACCGCACCACCTACGGCATGACCTCCAACCGCAACTCGATCGGTACCGCCGTGTCGGTATGGCTGGAGATCGAAGGCATCCGCGGCGGTGAATCCGCCGACCAAAGCAAGGAGACGAACCATGCCGCTGCGCGGTGATCAGACCCGCTGGAGTCCCGTCGCCAAGACCTTCCACTGGACGATGGCCTTGTTGATCCTGGGCAACGGCGCGTTCGCCTTCTGGATGGATGGCCTCAAGCCATCGCTGAACAAGATCAACATGTTCGCGCTGCACAAATCGATCGGCCTGACCGTCCTGGCGCTGTTCCTGCTGCGCGTGCTCTGGCGCACGATCGATCGCCGCCCGTCCGATGAACCCGCGCCTGGCTGGCAGAAGGCCGCCGCGCACGTCGTGCATGGGTTGCTCTACCTGTTGATCGTCGCGATCCCGCTCACGGGCTGGGCGTACAATTCGGCGCACGGCTATCCCCTGCAGTATTTCAAGCAGTTCAACCTCCCGGCCCTGCTGGAGAAGAACGAAACACTTTCCAATCTCCTCGGTACGGTTCACGAATACCTGTTCTGGTTCCTGCTTCTCGTGCTCGTCGCCCACGTGGGTGGCGCGCTGAAGCACCACATCATCGATCGCGACGACACCCTCCGCCGCATGCTGCCGTTCGGCCGCGTGAAGCGAACCACCCCCACTTCTCCCGGAGATACGCCATGAATCCGACGATCCGCCGCCTGTCCGTGCTCGGTCTCGCAATGGCCTTGCCTTTCGCCGCTTCCGCCGCCGACTACAAGGTCGGTCCCGGCAGCACGCTCGGCTTCAGCGGCAAGTTCCAGGGCCAGCAGTTCGATGGCGCCTTCGGCAAGTTCGACGCCGCGATCAGCTACGATCCGGCCAACCTCGCCATCGCGAAGTTCGACGTGACGGTGGACGTCGCCACGGCGAAGACCGGCGACAACGACCGTGACGGCGCCCTGCCGGGCAGCGACTTCTTCGACGCCTCGAAGTTTCCGAAGGCGCACTACGTCACCACCGGCTTCAGCAAGGACGCCAAGGGCGATGTCATCGCCAACGGCAACCTCACCCTGCACGGCGTGACCAGGCCGGTGGCGCTCAAGGTGCTCTTCTCGCCGAATGCCGGCGGTGCGCGGCTTTCGGTTACGGGCACGCTGAAACGCCTCGACTTCGGCGTCGGCAGCGGCGACTACAAGGACACCTCGACGATCGCCAACGAGGTGCTGGTCAACGGCACGTTGAACCTGCAACCGAAGTAAGCGGCGCATGACGGCCTGGCGCGAACGCCTGCGCGGCATCGCCGGCTACTTCCGCCGCGGCGGGAATGCCCTGCCCGCCACCGACGAACGTGGCGGCGCGGTCGCGGCAAGCCTTCGCGGCCTGCTCGAGGACCCCTCGATACCGTCCAATGTCCGCGAGGCGATGGCCGCCGACTTCCAGCGCGTCGAGCGCATGCTCGACCGCCTGGAGAACGAGGAACTGCACGTGGCCGTGTTCGGCCGCGTTTCCGCCGGCAAGTCCGCACTGGGCAACGCCCTGCTCGGCCGCGAGGCGTTCGAAGTGGGCGTGCTCCACGGCACCACCACCGAAGCCGACGCGGCGCGCCTCGACGAGGCGACCAGTGCCGGCCTCGTCCTGATCGACACGCCCGGTATCAATGAACTGGGCGGGGAAGCACGCGAGAAACTCGCCTTCGAGGTCGCCGAGGTGAGCGACCTGATCGTCTTCGTCGCCGACGGCGACCTCACCCGCGAGGAACGCGACGCGTTGCGGACATTGGCTTCCACCCGCCGTCCGCTGCTGCTGGCCCTCAACAAGACCGACCGTTATAACGACGATGAACGCGAGGGACTGCTGGAACGGCTACGCCAGCATGCGGCCGGCCTGGTCCGGCGCGAGGACGTCATCGCGGTGGCGGCGCGACCGTCCCCGCGCGATGTCGTGGAAGTCGATGCGGCGGGCAAGGAACATCGCGTCGGCGTGCCCCGGGGAGCCGATGTGGCCGCATTGAAAGCGCGCCTGCTTGCCATCGCCGAACGCGAAGGCAAGGCGCTCTCCGCGATCAACGCCGGATTGTTCGCTGGCCGGCTCACCGACCAGGTGAGCGAACGCATCGCAGCGACCCGGCGCGACGTGGCCTCCGGCGTCATCCGCCAGTACTGCATCGCCAAGGCCGTCGCCGTGGCATTGAATCCCGTGCCGGTGGCCGACCTGCTGCTCGCCGGCGGGCTGGACGCGGCCATGGTCGTGCAACTTGGCCGAGTCTACGGCCTGCCCCTGACGCGGAGCGAATCGGGCCGGCTGGTCGCCGTGATCACCACGCAGCTCGCCGCATTGATGGGCGCGGTCTGGGGCGTGCAACTGGTGGCCTCGGCACTGAAAGGATTGAGCGGCGGCTTGTCCGTCGTCGTCACCGCGGCGGCCCAGGGCGCCCTGGGCTGGTATGCGACGGTACTGATCGGCCGTGCCGCCGAGCATTACCTCGTGACCGGGAAATCCTGGGGCGAACACGGCGCCAAGCGCGCCGTGGCGGACATCGTCGCCAGCCTTGACCGGGATTCGATCCTGCGCGAAGCGCGCGAGGAAATCCTGCGGCGGCTGCGCAAGTAGGCATGGTGGGAGCCGACCTTGTCGGCGATGGGTGCTTGCCCTGCCCCCATGGAACCCGACCCGGTCGCCGATTCAGGCCGCGAACCGCCGCGCCGCCTCCACATCGAAGGGCCACTCCAGCTCCACCCCGTCGCCCCGCCGCAGCACCGGCACCCGCGCGCCGTAACGCGCCTCCAGCCCGTCGTCATCGTCGATCCATACGGAAACGAAATCCGGAAACCGGGCCTCCGCCAGTACCGCCAGAGCCTGGTCGCAGAGATGGCAATCGTCGCGCTGGAACAGGGTGAAATGGGACATGCGCCGGTGTATGGGGTCGTCGGGCCTCGCAGCGTAGAATAGCGGGCTCCCCATAGCCAATCCTCCCGCAGCCATGGCAGTCAGCGTCTTCGACCTCTTCAAGATCGGTATCGGCCCGTCTTCGTCCCATACCGTGGGGCCGATGCGTGCCGGGGCGCGTTTCGTCGAGCACTGGCTGGAGGAAAAAGGCGTGCTGGATCGCGTGGCCCGCGTCCGCTGCGAGCTGTTCGGCTCCCTGGCGATGACCGGCCGTGGCCACGGCACCGACAAGGCCGTCCTGCTGGGTCTGGAGGGCGAGTGGCCCGACCGGGTCGATCCGGACACGATCCCGGCGACACTCGAGCGCATCCGCGGTGACAAGCGCATCCGCATCCTCGGCCGCCACGAGATCGCCTTCGACGAGAAAGCCGACCTCGTCTTCAACAAGCGGCAGAAGCTCCCGTTCCACACCAACGGCATGCGGTTCTCGGCCTACGACGCCGAGGGCAACGAGCTGGCCACGCGCGACTACTACTCCGTCGGCGGCGGTTTCGTGGTGAATCCGGACGAAGCGGCGGAAGATCGCATCGTGGCGGACACCAGCGAGCAGCCGTTCCCGTTCGCGTCCGGCGACCAGTTGCTGGCGCTGTGCAAGGAACACGGCCTCACGATCGCGCAACTGATGATGCGCAACGAAAGCATCTGGCGTCCCGAGGCGGAAACCCGTGCCGGCCTGCTCAGGATATGGAAAGCGATGCAGGACTGCGTGGAGCGTGGCCTTCGCTCCCCTGGCGTCTTGCCGGGTGGGCTCAAGGTCAACCGCCGTGCCCCGACGATGGCCGCCGAGTTGCGCTCGCAGCCGGAAGCCGCGCTGCGCGATCCGCTCACCATCCTCGACTGGGTCAACCTCTATGCGCTGGCGGTGAATGAAGAAAACGCCGCCGGCGGCAGCGTGGTCACCGCGCCGACCAATGGCGCCGCGGGCATCGTCCCCGCCGTGCTGCACTATTACCGGCGTTTCTGTCCGGGCGCCAACGAGGACGGCGTGGTCGAGTTCCTGCTCACCGCGGGCGCCATCGGCATCCTCTACAAGGAAAATGCCTCGATTTCCGGCGCCGAAGTGGGCTGCCAGGGCGAGGTGGGCGTCGCTTGCTCGATGGCCGCGGGCGGTCTCACGGCGGCATTGGGCGGCACCGTGACCCAGGTGGAGAACGCCGCCGAGATCGGCATGGAACACAACCTCGGCCTCACCTGCGACCCCATCGGCGGCCTGGTGCAGATCCCCTGCATCGAGCGCAACGCGATGGGCGCGGTCAAGGCGATCAACGCCAGCCGCATGGCGTTGAAGGCCGACGGCAAGCACCATGTGTCGCTCGACAAGGTGATCGCCACCATGCGCGACACCGGTCGCGACATGAAGGACAAGTACAAGGAAACCTCGCGTGGCGGCCTGGCGGTGAACGTCATCGAGTGCTGACCGCGCAATCGCGGACAGGGTCCGCCCCCACCGGGTTAGCCGTTACCTGGTGGGAAGCCGGCTAGCCGGCGGTGCTCTTCTGCCTTGGTGGGAGCGGACCCTGTCCGCGATTGCGATGAACCTCAGCGCGACGGGCACAGCCTCGGCAGCCTGTCGACCGTCTCGACCCGTACAGGCTGGTCTTCCCCCCACCAGTTGGCCACCGCCGTATAGCAGATGCGCAGCTTCCCCCGGCGGGTATCGAAGCGCTGCTTGCTCGTGTACGCGAAGCACGAGACCGATGCCAGGTGGCCGAGTTCACGCATCGCGATGGCGCAGCGCCGCACGGCTTCCACGGGGTCTTCGCCGGGGTACAGGGTGAAGTAAAAACCCTTGGCGGTACGGTCGTAGGACTCCGAATCGATCAGCCGGCCCTTGTCGCTCCATTGCTCGGCGGCTGCGGCAACGCCGCATGCCGTCATGGCAACGAACAACATGGTGCTGGCGACCGCCTTCGAACGCATCCGAACCCCTTGATCCCTACCGCGTCGGCCAGTGTATATCGACGCGGTGCCGGTTGGGGTACGGCCATCACTGGCTGACAGGGAGGTCCCGGGCTGTCATCATCCGGCCCTTGTGCCGCCCTGGGCCGGGGTCCACCCGTCCCGTCCGACCGGAGTCACCATGTCTCATAGCGCTATTCGCCGCGACGTCGGCGCCTTTGCCCTCATGCTTACCGGCCTGGGCTCGATCATCGGCTCAGGCTGGTTGTTCGGTGCCTGGCACGCCGCCCAGCTGGCTGGCCCCGGTGCCGTCTACGCCTGGATCATCGGCGCCGTCATCATCCTCTTCATCGCGATCACCTACGCTGAACTGGGAGCGATGTTCCCGGAATCCGGCGGCATGGTCCGTTACGGCCATTACTCACACGGATCGCTGGTCGGCTTCATCGCTGGCTGGGCGAACTGGATCGCCATCGTCTCGGTGATCCCCGTGGAAGCCGAGGCCTCGGTGCAGTACATGGCCTCGTGGCCGTGGGAATGGGCCGCGTGGACCAAGGACCTGTACGTGGTCACCAACGGCCATGGCGAGCTCACGCCACCCGGCCTCGCCATCGCCGTCCTGCTGGTGCTGGTCTACTTCTTCCTCAATTTCTGGAGCGTGAAGCTGTTCGCCAAGAGCAACACGGCGATCACCGTCTTCAAGCTCGTCGTCCCGGCGGCCACCGGCGTCGCGCTGATCGCGACAAGCTACAACCCCGGCAACTTCCACATCGGTGCCCACGGCGGCACCCACGCGATCGACATCTCGTCGATCCTCACCGCCGTCGCCATCTCGGGCATCGTCTTCAGCTTCAACGGCTTCCAGAGTCCGGTGAACCTCGCCGGGGAAGCGCGCAATCCGGGCCGCAACGTGCCGCTCGCCGTGATCGGTTCGATCCTGCTGGCCACGGTGGTGTACGTGTTGCTGCAGGTGGCCTTCATCGGCGCCGTTCCGCCCGACCAGCTCGGCAACGGCTGGGCCGGCCTCGAATACGCATCGCCGTTCGCGCAGCTCGCCACCGCGCTGATGATCAACTGGATGGCCATCCTGCTTTACGCCGACGCCTTCGTCAGCCCGAGCGGTACCGGCGCCACCTACACCGCCACCACGGCACGCATGATCTACGCGATGGAGCGTAACGGCCAGTTGCCGAAGATCTTCGGTCACATCCATCCGCGCTTCGGCATCCCCCGCCCGGCGATGTGGCTGAACCTCGTGGTGAGCTTCATCTTCCTGTTCTTCTTCCGCGGCTGGGGCACGCTGGCGGCGGTGATCTCGGTGTCGACGATCATCTCGTACCTCACCGGCCCGGTGAGCGTGATGACCCTGCGTCGCACCGCCCCGGAACTGAAACGCCCGCTGCGCATCCCCGGCCTGTCGGTACTTGCCCCGCTGGCCTTCATCTTCGCCACCGAACTGCTCTACTGGGCGAAGTGGCCGCTCACGGGCGAGATCATCCTGCTGATGGTCGTCGCCCTGCCGATCTACTTCTATTACACCGCCAAGAGCGGATGGGAAGACTTCCGCCGGCACCTTCAGGGCGCGTGGTGGCTGATCGTCTACCTGCCGGTGATCGCGCTGGTTTCCTATGCGGGCAGCAAGACCTTCGGCGGACACGACTACATTCCCTATGGCTACGACCTCGCCGTGGTCGCCGTGCTCGGCGCGATCTTCTACTTCTGGGGCATCGCCACGGGCTGGCGCACGCCGATGGTGGAAGCCGCGCGCTTCCACCACGACGAGCTGGAGCCGGGTGAACCGGACCTTCCGCCAAGCGCGGACGAGGCCGAGAAGATCACCGGCCACCGGTAACAAAAAAACCGCCCTTCGGGGCGGTTTTTTTGTTGGGTCGGCTCCCACCAGGTTTCGCTTGCCGGGCGGGGTCAGTGATCCTTATAGCGCCAGAACATCGCCGAGCAACGCCTGGGCCGTGATCTCCGGCCCCGCCCCCGGCCCCTGGATGACCAGCGGCGTCGCGTGGTAGCGGGTGGTCGTCAGCGCGAACTGGTTATCGGTGCCCGACAGCCGCGAGGCCGGATGATCGTGGCCGACCTCGACCAGGCCGACACGCGCACGGCCGCGCTGGTTCAGCCGCGCCAGGTAACGCAACACCTTGCCGTTCGCACGGGCTTGCGCGTGGCGTTCACGCAAGGGTTCGTCCAGTTCTTCCAGGCGGTCGAGGAACGCCTTGGTGTCCACGCCACGCAACGCTTCCGGCACGAGGCTTTCCACTTCCACTTCATCGCTGCCGAGGGCGAAGCCCGCATTGCGCGCGATGATCAGCAGCTTGCGCGCCACGTCTTCGCCGGAGAGGTCAGAGCGCGGATCGGGCTCGGTGAACCCCAACCGCCGCGCGTCGCGCAGCAGCGACGAGAACGGACGGGTGCCGTCGTACTGGTTGAACAACCACGACAGCGAGCCTGAAAAGACGCCTTCGAGGGTAAGCAGGGCATCTCCGCAATGACGTAGCCGGCGCAGGGTCGAAAGCACGGGCAATCCCGCGCCGACCGTGGCGGCGTCGCCGTATACCGCGCCACCCGTCGTCGCGCTTTGCAGCGCGCGCCAGCCGGACAGGTGTCCGCCCGCCAGGGCCTTGTTCGCGGTCACGACGTGATAACCGGCAGCGAGCCACTCGGCGTGGCGGCTCGCTTCGATGGCGCAGGCGGTGGCGTCGACAATGACTTTCCTTGTCGCGCCGGCCGCGTCGAGCGCGGCCAGCAAGGGCAGGTTGTCCCGGCCCTCGCGGGCCTTGCCCAGGCGCTCGGCCACCTCGCCGGGTGAGACGCCATCGGGCAGCACATGCTGGCGCCGGGAGTTCGCCGCGCCCACCAGGCGTAGCGAACGTGCCGCGGGCGTACCGAGCAAGGTGAGCAAGGCGCGGCCGACCACGCCGGTTCCCAGGAGCACGATGGCGGTGCGCGGTACGGGCTCGGCCAACGGGGCGATCGCCACCGCGCTCATGCGCCGACCTTGCGTTTGGAGGTCGCCGAGGCCACCGCGGCGGCGCGAGCCAGGCCGGCTTCGATGTCGGCGATGAGGTCGTCGCCATCCTCGATACCGATCGACAGGCGCAGCAGGCTGTCGGAGATGCCGGCGACACGGCGTGCCTCCGGCGCCATGGATGCATGCGTCATGGTGGCCGGGTGCGCCACCAGGCTTTCCACGCCGCCGAGGGATTCCGCCAGCGAGAAGAAGCGCAAGCCGTCGACGAAGGCCTCGATGGCATCGGTGCCGCCATCGAGTTCGAAGCTCAGCATCGCGCCGAAGCCCCCTTGCTGGCGCTGTGCCAGGGCATGGCCGGGATGGGAGGCAAGGCCGGGATAGTAGACCCGTTGCACGGCGCCATGCGCGTCGAGGCAGTCGGCGACGCGACGCGCATTCTCCTCGTGCGCGCGCAGGCGCACGGCCAGCGTGCGCACGCCACGCAGGGTGAGGTAGCTGTCGAACGGCGAGCCGGTGAGGCCATTGCAATTGCCCCACCACTTCAGCTGTTCCGCAACGGCCTGGTCCACGGCGATCACCGCACCGCCGACGACATCGCTGTGGCCATTGATGTACTTCGTTGTCGAGTGCACGACGAGGTCGGCGCCGAGCTTCAGCGGCTGCTGCAGCGCGGGTGAAAGAAAGGTGTTGTCGACCACCACGAGCGCACCCACGGCATGCGCGGCCTGTGCGACATGGCGGACGTCGGTGATCCGCAGCAGGGGGTTCGACGGTGTCTCGATCCAGACCAGGGAAGGCTTCGCGGCGAGGCCTTCGGCAAGGGCGGAGGGATCGGTGAAGTCGACGAAGCGCACGCTGAAGCGGCCTTTCTTCGCCCACGCATCGAGCAGGCGCCAGGTACCGCCGTAGCAGTCGTGCGCGGCAAGCACCAGCGATCCAGCGGGAACCAGTTCGAGCGCGAGCGCCACCGCCGACATGCCGCTACCGGTGACGACGGCGCCGGCACCCTCTTCCAGTTCGGTGAGGGCGTCCGCGAGCAGGTCGCGGGTGGGATTGCCGCTGCGCGAATAGTCATACGCGCGCTTGCGGCCGAAGCCGTCGAACGAATAGTTCGTGGACAGATGCAGGGGCGGTACCACCGCGCCGTGCTGCGTATCGGATTCGATGCCGGCGCGCACGGCGCGGGTACAAAGACGGGAATCGGTCATGGCTTAGCGGTCTCCGCGACAGTCGTTGAGTGCGTGACGCAGCACGGGGGCGAGCTGCACGGTTTCTTTCAGGAAAGCGTCGTGGCCATAGGGCGAATCCACGACTTCGAGGGTGGCGGTGCCGCCTAGGCGACGCTGCAACTCACACAGGTCGGCCAGCGGAACGAGACGATCCGACGGAAAGCCCACGAGCGTGGTTGGCGTGGAAATACATTCCGGCGAGATGTCGTGCAGGTCGATCGACTCGGACAAGGCGAGGAAGCGCTCCGGCTCGAACCGCTCGACAAAACGCCGACCTGCGTGTTCCAGATAGTCTTCCACCGGGAAATGGAAGCGGCCGTCGCGCAACTCGGGGCCGGCGGCGAAGCGGCGCGAGAATTCCTCGCTGCCGCGATAGGTGGTCATCGCCAGCTGCCGTGCCAGCGCCAGCGCCTCGTCGGTACGGCCCGAAGCGATGCCCAGCCGCACGATGCCGCGCTGCACCGAACGTTGCGCCGTCGCCAGCGGATGCGGGCGATGCGCGCCGGCGAGCAGCACCAGCGATTTCAACTTTTCCGGGTACAGCGCCGCGAAGGCCAGGCCGGTCATCGCGCCGTACGAGGAACCGACGAAGGCATGCACGCGGCCGATGCCGAGTTCATCGACCAGCGCGGCCAACGCCGCGGCCTGGTCTTCGCTGGAGACCGAGGCGACGTCGCCCAGGTCCGCCGGCACCAGCCAGTCGATCGAGAGCACGCGGCATGCCGCGAGATCGATCGCGGCGCCCTGCCCCACCAGTTCCTGCCACCAGCCGGCGGCGCGCTCGCGGCCGGCGCAGACGTCGCGGTCGGCCGAGATACCGCCCTGCACGATCACCGTCGGCGCATGCGGCGCGCCGCACCAGAGGTAGCGCACGTCCACCGCGACGGTGTCGCTGCCGTACTTCGGCGTGAAGGACACGCGGCGGGTACCGCGTTGTTCGGTGAGATCGGCCGCGCAACGCGGCGCGGCGGGGACGGCCGCTTCGGGGAGGGAGATCACTTTGAGGGGCTCAGCTGACATGTCCGGGTTCCTGCGTTCGGGATCGAGCCCTGCGGATACCGTGTACGGACTGTCGGCGTGGCGGGTACGCGGTGGCGTGCCCCGAAACGGACATCCCATCTATCGGCTGACGTGAAACACGCCCCGCAGGAGTTGGCACCGTCGCGGAAATCCGCAGGTTGCCCCGGCTTCAAAGGGCCTGTCCCTCAGCCGGTCTCGATGAGTGGAACCGACGATACGCCTGGACATGGTGGGTGTCAACAGACGTTTAGACGTCCAGATGTCCATACTTCCATTTCTTGCCAACAACCCCCGTTGGGAGCCGACCCTGTCGGCGATGGGTGCTTGCCGTAACCTGGCCCGCTGCCGCGGGATCGCCGACAGGGTCGGCTCCCACCAGGGCGCGCCTTGGGCGGCTCACGGCCGGGCGGGTTAACATCCGGCCATGCCTATCCAGACCTCCTTCGCCGCCGCCGTCGGCCAGACGCCGCTCCTTCGCCTGCGCCATGCATCGGAGGCCACCGGCTGCGAGATCCTGGCCAAGGCCGAGTTCCTGAACCCGGGCGGCTCGGTGAAGGACCGCACCGCCCTGGGCCTGCTCGACGATGCCGAACGACGTGGCCTGATCCGTCCGGGCTGTGTCCTGGTGGAGGGCACGGCCGGCAATACCGGCATCGGCCTGGCCCTGCTCGGAGCCAGCCGGGGCCACCGCACGCTGATCGTCATGCCCGAGACCCAGAGCCGGGAGAAGATCGACGCCTTGCGGGTCACCGGCGCCGAAGTGCGGCTGGTACCCGCCGCTCCCTTCAAGGACCCGGGGCACTACGTGCACGTCGCCCGGGCCGTGGCCGAGGAGATGAACGAGCAGGCGCCGGGCAGCGCGTGGTTCGCCAACCAGTTCGACAACACGGCCAACCGCGACTGGCACGAGGCCCATACGGGACCCGAGATCTGGGAGCAGACCGGCGGCAAGGTGGACGGTTTCGTCTGCGCCGCGGGTACGGGCGGCACCCTGGCCGGCGTGGGCCGGGCCTTGAAGGCCCGGCGACCGGAGATCCGCATCGCCCTGGCCGATCCCGGCGGTTCGGCGCTGGCGGCTTTCGTCAACACCGGCGAACTGGTCGCCGAAGGCACCTCGATCAGCGAGGGCATCGGCAGCAGCCGGATCACGGCCAACTTCGCCGACGCCCCGGTCGACCTGGCCTGGACGATCCCGGACACCGAGTCCGTGCCGGTCCTGCACGACCTGCTCCAGCGCGAGGGCTACTGCGTGGGCGGCTCCAGCGGCGTCAACGTGGCTGGCGCGCTGCGCCTGGCCCGGGAACTCGGGCCCGGCCACACCATCGTCACCGTGCTCTGCGACGGCGGCATGCGCTACCAGGCCAAGCTGTTCAATCCGTCCTTCCTGCGCGGCAAGGGCATCCCGGTACCCGAATGGCTGGACCGGGCGTTCCCCTAGCCCGGGCTTCCCCAACCTTCCCTGATAGAATAGGGGGTTAGCCAGAATCAGCGACCCGAGAACGATGTCCTCACACCTCACCGAAACCCGCCGTCGGCGCAGCTTCGCCATCGTCAGCCACCCCGACGCCGGCAAGACCACGTTGACCGAAAAGCTCCTCCTGTTCGGCGGTGCCATCCAGATGGCCGGCTCGGTGAAGAGCCGCAAGGCCGCGCGCCACGCCACCTCGGACTGGATGGCGCTGGAAAAGGAGCGCGGCATCTCGGTCACCTCGTCGGTGATGCAGTTCCCGTACAACGACGCCATCGTCAACCTGCTGGACACCCCGGGCCATGCCGACTTCTCCGAGGACACGTACCGCGTGCTCACGGCGGTCGACTCGGCGTTGATGGTCATCGACTGCGCCAAGGGCGTCGAGGAACGCACGATCAAGCTGATGGAGGTCTGCCGGCTGCGCGATACGCCGATCATGACCTTCATCAACAAGCTGGACCGCGAAGGCCGCCCGCCGATCGAACTGCTCGACGAGGTCGAATCGGTGCTCGGCATCGCCTGCGCGCCTCTCACCTGGCCCATCGGCATGGGTTCACGCCTGAAAGGCGTCTACCACGTGCTGCTGGACGAAGTGCATGTCTTCGAGCCGGGCAAGAACTTCACCCGCCAGGACTCCACCATCTTCAAGGGCCTCGATCATCCGGACCTCGCCGGCCGCATCGGCCAGGCCGCGCTGGATGAACTGCGTGACGAACTCGAACTCGTGCTGGGCGCGTCCAATCCGTTCGACATCGACGCCTATCTCGCCGGCAAGCAGACCCCCGTGTTCTTCGGCTCCGCCGTGAACAACTTCGGCGTGCAGCTGCTGCTCGATTTCTTCGTCGAGCATGCGCCGTCGCCGCGATCGCGTGAAACCCTCACGCGCGAAGTGAAACCCGAGGAAGAAAAACTCACGGGCTTCGTATTCAAGATCCAGGCGAACATGGACCCGGCCCACCGCGACCGCGTGGCGTTCATGCGCGTTTGCTCGGGCACCTATACCGCCGGAATGAAGATGCAGCAGACGCGCACGGGCAAGGAAGTGCGCATCGCCAATGCGCTCACGTTCATGGCTTCCGACCGCGAGATCGTCGAACGCGCCTTTCCCGGCGATGTCATCGGCCTGCATAACCACGGCACGATCACCATCGGCGACACCTTCACCGAAGGCGAACCGCTGTCGTTCACCGGCATCCCCAACTTCGCGCCGGAACTGTTCCGCCGCGCGCGGCTGCGCGATCCGATGAAGATGAAAGCGTTGCAGAAAGGACTCGCCCAGTTGTCGGAAGAAGGCGCCACGCAGTTCTTCCGTCCGCTGATGTCCAACGACCTCATCCTCGGCGCGGTGGGCGTGCTGCAGTTCGACGTCGTGGCCTATCGCCTGAAGGACGAATACAACGTGGATGCCACGTTCGAACAGGTAGGGGTCGCCACCGCGCGCTGGATCCATTGCGACGACGCCAGGAAGCTCGAGGAATTCCGCGAGAAGAACGCCGGCAACCTCGCGATCGATGGCGCGGGCGAACTGGTTTACCTCGCGCCGACCCGCGTCAACCTGCAACTCGCGCAGGAACGCTGGCCGGCGGTGCGCTTCTCGGCCACGCGCGAGCATGCGTCAGCGGTCGAAGTCTGAGTTCGCCGCCCGGCGAACCCGAGGGTCAAACGGGTGACGGATTGAGGAATCGGTGGATCGCCTGCACGACCACCGAGCCCTCGCCCACGCTGGACGCCACTCGCTTGATCGAGCCCGAGCGCACGTCTCCCACCGCGAACACCCCCCGCAGGGTCGTCGCGAACGGTGAAGGCGTGGCGTAACCGTCGGCATCGCGCCCGGTCAGGACGAAGCCCTTGCGGTCGAGGTCGAGGCATCCTTCGAGCCAGCCCGTGTTCGGCTCGGCACCGATCATCACGAAGAGGCTGCCCGCCTTGATCCGCGCCTGCGTCCCGTCGGCACATTTCCAGCCCACTTCCCGCAGGTAGGCATCGCCGTCGAGGTGGTCGATCTGGCAGCGCGTGTGCAGGGTGATCCGCGGCGATTGCGCGATGCGCTGCACGAGGTAATCCGACATCGTGGCGGCGAGGCCGTCGCCACGCACGAGGATATGCACATGGGCCACCGTGCGCGCCAGGAACACCGCCGCCTGGCCGGCGCTGTTGCCGCCACCGACCACCACCACGTCCTCGCCCGCGCAAAGCGTGGCTTCCATCGCCGTGGCGGCGTAGTGGATACCCTGGCCTTCGAATCGTTCGTAGTCGACATGGTCGAGCTTGCGATAGCGCGCACCGGTGGCGACGACGACCGCGCGGGCAGCCACCGATGTGCCGTCGTCCAGCAACAGGCGGTAGGGGTGCCTGGAGCAATCCATGCCTTGCACCGAGCGTGCTATCGCCATGTGCGCGCCGAATTTCATCGCCTGCACCTGCGCACGACCCGCCAGCGCCTGGCCCGAGATGCCGGTGGGAAAGCCGAGGTAGTTTTCGATCTTCGAGCTGGTACCGGCCTGCCCACCCGGCGCAAGCGCCTCCAGCACGAGGGTGTCCAGCCCTTCGGACGCCGCGTACACCGCCGCGGCCAGGCCGGCCGGTCCCGCGCCGATCACGGCCACGTCGTGCACGTGATCGCTGTCCAGCACGATGGTGATGCCCAGCTCATGGGCCAGTTCGGAGGTGGTGGGGCAACGCATCACGCGGCGGTCCGGCATGATCACGACCGGACATTCCGAGGGATGCAAGCCGAAGCCATCGATCAGGTGCCGGGCATCTTCATCGATGTCGGTATCGAGCAAGCGATAGGGATAGCCGTTGCGGATCAGGAAGCTGCGCAGGCGCACGGTATCGGCGGCATGCGCGGAACCGGCCAGGGTCACCCCGCCCTGCCCGCTCTGGATCAAGCCCACGCGGCGCAGGATGAAGGCGCGCATGATGATCTCGCCGATGTCCGGCTCCCCCGAGACCAGCTTGCGGAAGCTCGGTGGATCGACGCGGACCAGACGCGTATCGGAGCCGGTCCGGCCGTTCACCATGATCTGCCGCTCGCTGAACAAGTCCACCTCGCCGGTGAACTGGTTCGGCCCATGGACGGTGAAGACATTCGGATGGCCGTCTTCGCCGATGTCGTAGACCTCGATGCAACCGTCGATCACGAAGAAATAGTCGATCCGCCGGTCGCCTCGCCGGAACAGCACCGTACCCGCCGGAACGACTTCCTCCACCCCGTACTTCACCAGGCGCGCCGCCATCTCTTCGTTGAGATGGGGAAACGTTTGCTCGCGCCGGTTCGTCGGGCTGGAAGGGTCGTTTTCGGAGGGGATGGCCATCGCGTGAATTCCAGGTCCGGGCGTGCCCGCCCACGGCCGCGACCTTAACGGAAGCGGCATCGCACTATCTTGTATCGGAGCACCATCATGCCTGCGTAGACTGCGTGCGCAAGCCCCTCCCTGCGAGATGCCCATGTCAGCCGATCCGACCGTCGTGACCCGCCCCGCCCTGCCCTTGCGCTTGCTCCGCTCCCCCTTGGGGCGGATCGTGGCCTTCGCCGTGACAGCCTTCCTCATCGGCATGGTCCTTGGCCGGATCTACGATGGCCTCGGCCTGCCCAAGGGCGCCATCCCTTTCCGCGACGTCACGCCGCTGATCGAACTCTTCAGGCTGGCACCGGTGGTGCTGGCCTACTGGCTGCTGGTCCGGACCATCGAGAACCGTCGGGTCGACGAGCTCGCGCCGCGCAAGGCCGTGCCACACGTGCTCCTCGGCATCGCCGGCGGCGCCGTGCTCTTTTCGCTCGTCGTAGGCGCGCTGTGGGCCCTCGGGGCGTTCGTGGTCGACGGAGTGAACCAGGACGTGCCCTGGCTGGGCCCGATCCTGGTCCTCGGCGTCGGCGCGGGGGTCGGCGAGGAAATCGTCAGCCGCGGCGTGATCTTCCGCATCGTGGAGGAAGGCCTCGGCACGTGGGCCGCCTTGCTGCTCTCGGCCGCGGTGTTCGGCGGCCTGCACGCGTGGAACCCCAACGCCACCGCCTGGAGCGCCCTCGCCATCGCCATCGAAGCGGGGCTGCTTTTCGGCCTGCTATATCACGTGACCCGCTCGCTGTGGATCTGCATGGGCGCGCACGCGGCCTGGAACGTGGCGCAGGGACCCGTCTACGGCGTCCCCGTGTCTGGCTTCGAGCAGCACGGCCTCCTTGCCTCGCACATGCGTGGGCCCGACTGGCTCACCGGCGGGGCGTTCGGCGCCGAAGCATCCGTGGTGGCGCTGTGCCTGTGTTCGGTCGCCACCGCAGGCTGCCTGGCCATCGCGGTGCGCCGTGGCACACTGGTTCCACCACCGTGGCGCCGGAACCATGCGCAATCCGACTGAGCCACTTCGATAATTGATGAACCGGGGCGAGACGCCCCTTCCGTCCTCCCTGGGCCGTCCCATGCCTTCGACTGAAAAGAAGTACTCCTGGCTGGCCAACCAGCCCCTCCAGCGCAAGATCGTGCTCGCCATCGGCATGCTGCTGATCCTCTTCGTGGCGGTCGGCATCAGCAACCTCGTCTCGCTGGGCCGGGAAGACGACTCGCGGGAATGGTCCTCGCATACCTACATGGTGCTGCTCACGCTGGCCGAGGTGAGCGACGATGCGCAGACCCGACAGGCCGGCGCACGCGGATACATGCTCAGCCAATCGGACGACGAGTACGCCAATTTCGAGGCCGCCGATCGCGAACTCGATCGCGACATGGCGAGCCTGCGCCAGCAAACCGCGGACAATCCCTTGCAGCAGTCCCGCATCGACCGCCTGCAGGAGATGCTCGACCACTGGAAAAGGGAGGTGCTGACCGTCGGGCTGGAACCCATGCGGGCCATCGGCGACGCGGCGACACCGGAAGGCGTCGCCGCCCGCGAGGCTATCCGCCGGAGCTATTTCGTGCAGCGAACGGTGTTGATGGACGATATCCGCAAGCACATGCACGAGATGGCGGACACCGAGCGCGCGCTGCTGGCCAAGCGAAATGCCGCCCTCGACGCCGAAATCAAGGCGATCCGTTACGTCGACATCGCCTCGCTCGTGCTTTGCGTGGTCATCGGCGGCCTGGTGATCGTCATGACGTCCCGCCTCATCACGCGGCCGATCGTGCGCATGACCGGGTTGATGACGCGACTGGCCGGCCACGACCATTCGATCGAGGTACGCCAGCTCGAACGCAAGGACGAGATCGGCGAGATCGCCCGCGCCCTCCAGATCTTCAAGGAAATGGCGATCGAGACCGCCGGGCAGACGTGGCTCAAATCGACCGCCACGAGCATATCCAACCGTCTGCAGGCGACCGCCTCCTATCGTGAATTCGCCGATACGCTGCTGTCCGAACTGGTGCCCTGCCTGAAAGCCGGACTGGGCGTGTTCTATGTCTTCCGCGAGGAGACCGGCCGGCTCGAATTGCTCGGCAGCTACGGATACAAGCAGCGTCGCCACGTCACCGCCGACTACGCCCTCGGCGAGGGGCTGGTCGGGCAGGCGGCCATCGAACGGCGCAGCATCGTCCTGCAGGACGTCCCCGACGATTACACGCGCATCCATTCGGGCAGCGGGGAAGCGCCGCCACGCAGCGTCGTGGTCGTGCCGGTGCTCCTGCGCGACACCCTGCTCGGCGTGCTGGAGATCGCCAGCTTCACCCATCTCACCGACGTGCAGGAGCACCTGCTCGACGAGTTGACGCCCATCGTCGCGCTATCGCTGGAAAACCTCGCCCGCGCCCTGCGCACCCGCGCCCTGCTCGAACAGACGCAAAGCCAGGCCGACGAGCTGCGGGCTTCCGAGGAAGCGTTGCGCAGCCAGCAGGAGGACCTGCGCAGCACCAACGAAGAGCTGAAGGCCAAGACCGCCGAATTGCAGGAGCAGTCGCAACGGCTGGTCGCCTCGGAAGAGGAACTGCGCGTGCAGACCGAGGAACTGCACGCCTCGAACGAAGAGTTGCGCGAAAAGAGCATCACGCTGAACCAGCAGAAGGATGCGCTCGAAGCGCTCCAGCGCGAGACCCAGGAAAAAGCCGAGGAACTGGCGCGCGCGAGCCAGTACAAGTCCGAGTTCCTCGCCAACATGTCGCACGAACTGCGCACGCCGCTGAACAGCCTGCTGATCCTTTCACGCAGCCTGGCCGACAACGACGAAGAAAACCTCAACGCCGAACAGGTCGAATCCGCACGGATCATCCACGATGCCGGGTCCAATCTGCTACGCCTGATCAACGACATCCTCGACCTCTCCAAGGTCGAGGCGGGAAAGATGGAACTAGTGGTGGAACCACTTCCCCTGGCCGACCTGGCGCGCACGCTGGGGCGCACCTTCAAGCACGTGGCCCAGGAGAAGAAGCTCGACTTCGAGATCGACCTCGATCCCGCTCTCCCGGCCACGATACGCACCGACGGCGGCAAGCTGGAGCAAGTCGTGAACAACCTGCTCAGCAACGCGTTCAAGTTCACCGCCAGCGGCCGTGTCGGCGTGACGATCTCGCGGCCGGCCGCCGATGCCCGCCTGCCGGAAGGGCTGGACGCCGCACAGGCGATCGCCATCGCCGTGACGGATTCGGGTATCGGCATTCCCCCGGACAAGTTCCAACGCGTCTTCCACGCCTTCGAACAGGTCGATGCCAGCACCAGCCGCCAGTTCGGTGGCACGGGCCTCGGCCTGGCCATTTCACGGCGTATCGCCCTCCTGCTAGGCGGTGACATCTCGCTGCGCAGCGCACCGGGCGAAGGCAGTACCTTCACGATCCACCTGCCCGAGGAAGCACCGGAAAGCGACGGCCGTCCGGCGCCCGTCCCGTTGCAGCAAGCCGCGGCGGAGGCCACGCTCGCGATATCGCCCGGACTGCTCGCCGAGACGATCGAAGACGATCGAGAGTCGTTGAACCCCGGCGACACCGCCATCCTCATCGTCGAGGACGATCCGGCCTTCGCGCGCATCCTGGCGGCGATGATCCACCGCAAGGGTCATCGCGTGCTCGCCGCGGCCGACGGCGAATCGGGACTCGCCCTGGCGAAGCGCTATCGCCCGACCGGCATCCTGCTCGACGTGATGTTGCCGGGCATGGATGGCTGGACGGTGATCGAACGGCTGAAAGCCGAGCCCTCCACGCGGCACATACCCGTGCATTTCATCTCGGCCACGGACGACGCAACGCGCGGACTGGAGTTGGGTGCCGTGGGATTCCTCACCAAGCCCGTCAGCCGGGAATCGATCACGGCGGCCTTCGAACGCCTCCTGCATTTCGCCGAGGGCCGCACGCGTCACCTCCTCGTGGTGGACGACGACGCCAGCGCGCGTGCCGCCGTGCGCAGCCTGCTCAAGGATGACTCCGTCCTTATCGAGGAAGCGGCCTCCGGTGAGGAAGCGCTCGCGATGACCGCGGAAAAGCCGTTCGATTGCATCGTCCTCGACCTCGGATTGCCACACATGTCCGGCTTCGAGTTCCTCGAACGGCTGTCGCAAGCCGGGCACACGCCACCCGTGGTGGTGTACTCGGGGCGCGACCTCTCGCGCGAAGAGAGCATGCGTATCCGCCAGTACACCGACAGCATCGTCGTCAAGGGCGCCCGTTCACCGGAGCGCCTGCTCGACGAAGTGAGCCTGTTCCTGCATTCGATCCGCCATGGTGGCAGGACGCACGCCGATGCAACGGCCACGGCGGACGGTCTCGAGGACGGCGACCTGCGTGGCCACCGCCTTCTCCTCGTCGACGACGACATGCGCAACCTGTTCGCCTTATCCAAGGTGCTGCGTGCGAAAGGCATGGACGTGGTGATGGCCCAGGATGGACGGAAGGCCCTCGACACGCTGGACAAGGACTCCGGCATCGAACTCGTGCTGATGGACATCATGATGCCGGTGATGGATGGATACGAGACCATGCGCCACATCAGGGCGAAACCCGCGCTGTCGCAGGTGCCGATCATCGCCCTCACCGCCAAGGCCATGCGCGGCGATCGCGAGAAATGCCTCGAAGCGGGTGCCAACGATTACCTGTCCAAGCCGATCGACGTCGACCGCCTCTTGTCGATGATCCGCGTATGGCTGCCGGCGCGGGTCTGACATGGACGTCGAGGACATCGAGATCCAGCTCTTCGTGCGCGCCATGCAGCTGCGCCACGGATACGACTTCAGCGACTATGCGCCCGCGTCGCTGAAGCGCCGGATCCAGCACCTCGTGCGCACGCACGATGCCGGCACCATCAGTGGACTCACCACGCGCTTGTTGCACGACCACAATTTCGTGCGCAAGGCGATCGAAGGCCTGTCGGTCCCCGTATCGGAGATGTTCCGCGATCCGCCGGTGTTCCGTGCCCTGCGCGACAAGGTGTTCCCCGTACTGGCCTCCTATGCGGAGATCAATATCTGGCAGGCCGGTTGCGCGCACGGCCAGGAGGTGTATTCACTGGCGATCATGCTGGAGGAAGCCGGCCTCTACGACCGCACCCGGATCTACGCCACCGACTTCAACGACGCCGCGCTGGCGGCCGCGGCCGAGGGCATCTATGCGGCGCGCGATGCGCGGGACTGGTCGCGCAACTACCTGGAAGCCGGCGGCAAGCACTCCTTCAGCGACTACTACAGCGCGCGCTACGAGTTCATCAAGCTCGAACGGCATCTGCGTCGCCATGTCACCTTCGTCAACCACAATCTCGTGACGGACAAGGTGTTCTGCGAGGCGCACCTGATCCTCTGCCGCAACGTGCTGATCTATTTCAGCAACGCCTTGCAGGACCGCACGCTCGGCCTGTTCAGGGACAGCCTCGTCCGTGGCGGATTCCTCTGCCTCGGCACCCGCGAGAACATCGATTTCTCCCCGGCGGCGGCGGGATTCGCCGATGTCGACCCGGCCATGCGCATCTATCAGGCAGGTGGGCAGGGTGCGAGGCCACTGGCCCGATGATCACGCACGAAGCCGTCGTCATGGGTTGCAGTGCGGGCGGCCTCTCCGCGCTGCAACGCGTGCTGCCGGGCCTGGATCGCCATCTCACGGTGCCTGTGGTGCTTTGTTGCCATACGGGCTCGTCCGATGTCTCGCTGCTGGTGGAGTTGCTCGCGCGCGTCTGTCCGCTGCCGGTAACCGAAGCGCAAGAACGTGCGCCCGCCGATCCCGGCGTGGTCCATGTGGCGCCCAGCGGCTACCATTTGCTGGTGGAGGATAACTTCCGGTTTTCCCTGAGCGTCGATGCACGCGTGGCTTATGCGCGGCCTTCGATCGACGTGCTGTTCGAAACAGCCGCCGAGGCATGGCGCGAGCGATTGGTCGCCGTGTTGATGACCGGGGCCAATTCCGATGGTGCGAACGGGATCGCCGCCGTGCGCCGGGCTGGCGGTTACGCTGTCGTACAAGACCCGGCGACCGCCGAAGCCGATGTGATGCCACAGGCCGCGCTGGAACTCGCGGGCGCGGATGCCTGCCTGCCACTGGACGCGATCGCCGCGAAGATCAACCAATTGTGCCTGCCATGAATCCGCTCCGTCCCAAAATCCTCGTCGTCGACGACACGCCCGCCAACCTGGTGGCCATGCGTCGCCTTCTCGCCCGCGCGGGCGCCGATATCTTCGAGGCGAACAGCGGCAACGAGGCGCTCGCGCTCTGCCTGGACCATCAGTTCGCGCTGGTGTTGCTCGATGTGAACATGCCTGAGATGGACGGCTTCGAGGTGGCGCAGTTCATCTCTGAAACCGATCACCTGAGCGAGACGCCGATCATCTTCGTCACGGCCGCCTACGCGGACGACATCAACCGGATCAAGGGATATACATCCGGCGCCGTCGATTACATCGCCAAGCCGATCAACGACGTGATCCTGCAGTCCAAGGTCAAGATCTTCCTCGAACTCTATCGCGCACGCGCCCTGCTGCAGCAGGCGCTGGACGAGTTGTCCCTGCGCAACCGGCAGCTCACCAGCGAGGTGGCCGAACGCACGCGCATGGAGCAACTGGTACGGCACCAGGCTACCCACGATGCACTGACGGGCCTGCCGAATCGCGTACTGTTCCGCGATCGGCTGGAAGCGGCTATCGAAGCGGGCGACAGCGGCGGAGCACCGTTCGCCCTGGCGTACATCGATATCGATGGATTCAAGGGCGTGAACGACGCCCATGGCCACGCCGCCGGCGACGAGTTGCTCAAGGCGATCGCGGCACGCATCGACGCCCGTACGCGTGGAACCGATACGGTCGCCCGCCTGGGCGGCGACGAGTTCGCCGTGCTGCTGCATGACGCCGCCGACGCGGAAGGCGCCCTCGTGCGCTGCCAGGCGTTATGCGACGCGGTGGGAGAACCGTACATGCTGCATGTGGGCGATATGCCCATCCCCGCCAGGGTCGGCGCCAGCATCGGCGTGACGATGTTCCAGGCGGGGACAAGCTACGACGATATCGTCGCCGTGGCCGATGGTGCGATGTACGAGGCCAAGCGCGGCGGGAAGAACCGCTGCGTCCTGGGGTGACCGGAAGCCACCTGCGGCTCCATCGCCGACAAGGTCGGCTCCCACACAGAGCAGGTCTCCACCAGAGCAGGCTTTGGTGGGAGCCGACCTTGTCGGCGATGGAGCTACAGGGTCGCCAAGAACGCCTCAAGCACCGCCCCACGATACCGCTGCCGATGCAGCAACACCGACAGCGTGCGCCGCAAGTCGAGAAACGGCGTCGGCAGCACCGCGATCCGCCCTGCCCGCACCGCGTCGCCCACCGCCACCTCGGGCAGGCAAGCGATGCCCAATCCCGCGATCACCGCTTGCTTGATCGCCTCGGACTGATCCAGTTCCAGCACGATGCTTCCTTCCGGCAGTTCCGCCAGGGCGCGTTCGCTCAACGCGCGTGTCGCCGAACCGCGCTCGCGCAAGACCCAGCGCTCCCCGGCGAAATCCTCCCGGCGCAACCGCTTCTTGCGCGTCAACGGATGCTCGGGTCGCGCGCAAACCACCAGCCGATCCTCCTTCCATGGTCGAACCTCCAGCGCCGGATGCGCCACCGGCCCCTCGACGCAGCCGATGTCGAAGTCATGGTCGAGCACGCCCTGGGCGATGCGTGCGGTATTGGCGACACCCAGCCGAAGCGACACGCCCGGATGCGCCGCCGCGAAGGCCCCGAGCAGGTCGCCGACGAGGTAATTGCCGACGGTATTGCTCGCGCCGACGCCGATCTCCCCGGCGAGCTCGGTGATCGTGCCTTGCGCGCGTCGACCGAATTCCGCGTGCCGCTCCAGCAGCTCGCGTGCGAGCGGCAACAGGTCGCGACCGCGATCGTTGAGACGCAGCCGCCCGCGCTCGCGGGCGAATACCGGCGAGCCGATCTGCCGTTCCAACTCGGCGAGCGCCATGCTCACGGCCGGTTGACTGAGAAACAGCCGGTCCGCGGCGGCGCGCACGCTACCGGCCGTGGCCACGGCCACGAAGACATCGAGTTGGCGCGGGCTGATCGCATGCATCAGTAATACTTATACCTTCGATAAGGTATTTTCAATATGCTTATCGATGGCCGGCGCCGAGAATGGGTTCGTTCTCCGCCAAGGATGTCCCGTGTCCGCCGTTGCCGCTCCCTCCCTCTCCCCCTCTCGTCTGCCGGGCATAGGCCTCGCCTTCGCCGTGGCCGTCGTCGCGTTCTGCCTGGGGCGCGTCATGCCCCTGGTGGGTGGCGCGGTGTTCGGCATCGTCCTGGGTATCCTCGTCCGCCAATTCGCACCGCCGTCGGCCCGTTTCCTTCCCGGCATCCGCTTCGCGTCGAAGCAGGTCCTGCAGTGGTCCATCATCGCCCTCGGCTTCGGCCTCAGCATCACGCAGGTCGCCCGTACCGGGCTGGAGTCGCTATCGGTCACCCTCGCGACCGTCGCCGCCGCCGGTCTCGCGGCATGGGGGCTTGGCCGTCTCCTTCGCGTGCACGACACCCTCAAGCTGCTGATCGGCGTGGGCACGGCCATCTGCGGCGGCTCGGCCATCGCGGCGATCGTGCCGATCGTGAAACCGGACGAACACGACACCGCCTTCGCGATCTCGACGATCTTCCTGTTCAACCTCGTCGCCGTGCTGCTGTTTCCGGCGCTCGGCCATTGGATGGGGCTCTCCGACCTCGGCTTCGGGCTGTGGGCGGGCACGGCGATCAACGATACGTCTTCCGTCGTGGCGGCCGGCTACAGCTACAGCCATGCCGCAGGTGACTACGCGACCATCGTGAAACTGACGCGCGCGACCCTGATCATTCCGATTTGCCTCGTCATCGCCCTGGTCGTGGCCTGGCGCGAAAAGCGCGGCGGCGCCACCGGTTTCAGCCTGGCCAGGATCTTCCCCTGGTTCATCCTGTGGTTCCTGGTCGCATCGGCGATCCGCACGGCGGGTGTGATTCCCGCGGCCGTGTTGCCCGTGATCCACTTCGCCGCCGAGTGCCTGATCATCGTGGCGCTCACGGCCATCGGCTTGTCCGCGGACCTGCGCCGGATGGCGTCGACCGGGCCCCGGCCGATCCTGCTGGGGCTGGGTGTCTGGGCGGCGGTGGCGTTGACGAGCCTGCTGGTGCAGCACCTTATCGGGCGCTGGTAAGAGCATCGCCGACAGGGTCGGCTACCTCCGGTAATGTGGGAGCATCGCCGCTGAAGCGGCTCTCACAACAGCGGCGGCCCCGGGAACGGTAGCGGGCTACCACGGCACGGCAACCAAGGTGGGAGCCGCTTCAGCGGCGATTGCCCTCGATCAAGGCGAGCAACCGCCGGTTCAACGCATGCTGTTGCGCCTGCCACTCGGTGAGCCGTTGCCCGTCCGCCTCGACCTGCCCATCCATCGCGCTCAACCGCCTCTTCCACCATGACTTGTAGCGATACCGCGAGATCTCGCCGGTGATATCGCTGCCGATGAGGCGGCCGCGCACGGCACCGATGATCGCCGCGCCGCCGGCCTCGCTCAGCGTGCCCTGGTCCCAATTCGTCATCGCGACATCGGGGGCGTAGGCATCCTTGTCGATCGACAGGTATACCGGCTCGCGCTGAACCCGCTGCGCGTCGACGAAAGCCTCGACCATCGCCTCCGTGCCGCCGAACGAACGAAACGCCGCTCCCAGCCCCAAGCGTGCCGCCCAGGCCACATCCACGCCAGCGGACCAGTAGGTGAGCCTGCCCGCGCGCAACGGCGCCAGGTAGTTCTCCCACGCATGCTTGCGGCCGATGTCGCCGGAGGTGATTCCCACCACATGCACGTGGCTGACACGCGGCAACGCGGCCACCCGGCGCACCCACGAGCCGCAGTGCACGCCGAACGGGAAGCGCATATTGTCGGGATGGTTGTCGATCACCACCACCTGGAAACGCCAGTCGCCGGGGACGCGCTGCACCAGCGGCAACGTGAGGTGATGGAAATCGCCGCTGCCGAGGAACACGGTGCCGTGTTCGCGTGGCAGCGTACCGGCGAGCAACTGGCTGAAGCGATGAAGCCGGCGCATGGAACAACCGAAGCGGATCGACTCCTCCCAATCGCGCAGCGGCAACAGGACACGCCCAGCCAACGGCCCGACGGAATCGTCCAGGTCAAGTACGACGGGCTGCCGCATCGGGGACCTCCCACTGGCTATCCGGCTCGAAGCGATGCGCGAAGCGCCGCAGCAGCGAGCGCAACAAGGGGTTACGCACGAACACCGCATGCCGGGTCAGGTGAAAACGCGCGCCCAGCGACGCCTTCACGGCGGGATCGCTCCAACCCGCGACGTAATGGGTCAATCCCCGCGCGAGCGCGTATTCCAGGTTCACGAACCAGCTCACGAAATAAAGATCGAGTTCGCGTGCCGCTGGATAGGCGAAACCGACGTACTTGTCGAGCAACTTGCCTCGATGTTCGTAGCAAAGGTTCCACCCGACCAACGCGCCATCGGCATGGTAGGACATGACCACCCCACCCGGCTCGCGCAAAGCGGCGGCAAAAAAATCCCGGGAGAGCTTGTCGAAATGGACTTCGCTCTGCGCATACACGTTCTCGAAGAGCGCGTAGTACGCATCCACGCTGGCATCGGTCGCGAAAGCCTCGCCGGTAGGGACCGCGGATACAGCCAGCCGGTCGCGCGAGCGAAGCTTGCGGCGCAGGTTCTTCCTTCGCGACGACGACAGGCGACCGAGGTATTCATCGATCGAGGTGAAATCGATCGGCACGTAGGCGAGCGCCTGACCCTCGACGATCAGGTAGCCGCGCGCACGCGCGGCGTCGGCGAAGCGGGCTGTCCACGCCCGGTCGGCGATGCCGGTCAACGGCGAATCGAGGGCGAGATCCTTGACCACCAGCAACGGATGCGCGCGACCGGGACCACGTGCCAGCGCCTCGGCGACGGCGACGGGATCGCTGTCCCTGGCGAACAGGGAATACTCCGAGACGGTGGTTCCGGCGAAGCAGGTGCGGGGAGTCAACAGCCGCTTCAGCAGCCGCTGGAAGGGCAAGGCCGCCACGCGTCGCCGCAAGTCGTCGTCGGCGGTGGTCAGCAGATCGAACGGCGCCACGAAAAGTGGCGCGCCATCCACCGCACGGGCAGGGGTGAAACCGTGCGGCGGATGACGCTCGAAGTGCCCGAGCAATGCATCCGGCTCGAGCTGGTTCACGAACGCCATGGTTGGCTGCCGGGTATCAGCCGCGCTTGGCCAGCGTGATGAGCTGGTCGAGCAACGCAATGGCGAGGTCGATTTCATCGTGGCTGATGTCGAGCGACGGTGCGAACGTGATCACGTTCTTGTACCAGCCGCCCACATCGAGCACGAGACCGATCTTCTTGCCTTCGTGAGTGAGACCGCCGGCCAGGCCGATGTCGACCATGCGGTCGAGCAGCGCCTTGTTCGGCGTGAAACCGTCGTCCGTGCAGATCTCGGCACGCAGCGCCAGGCCGAGGCCGTCCACGTCGCCGATTTCCTTGTGGCGCTTTTGCAGGTCGCGCAGGCCGTCGAGGAAGTGCTTGCCCTTCTCGGCCACCCGGGCGCCGTAGTCGAGCTCGTAACCCATCTTGATCACTTCGAGGCCCAGGGCCGTGCCGAGCGGGTTCGAGTTGAAGGTCGAGTGCGTGGAACCGGGCGGGAACACCGTCGGGTTGATCAGTTCCTCTCGGGCCCAGATACCCGACAACGGGTTGAGGCCGTTGGTGAGCGCCTTGCCGAACACGAGCACGTCGGGCGTCACGCCGAAATGCTCGATCGACCACAGCTTGCCGGTGCGCCAGAAACCCATCTGGATTTCGTCCACGACCATCAGGATGCCGTACTTGTCGAGCACCTTCTTCAGATCGATGAAGAAGTTCTTCGGCGGAATGACATAGCCGCCGGTGCCCTGGATCGGCTCGACATAGAAGGCGGCGTATTCGGCTTCGTTGACCTTCGGGTCCCACACGCCGTTGTATTCGGTTTCGAACAGGCGCTCGAACTGCCGCACGCAGGCATCGGAATACTCTTCCGCCGTCATGCCCTTCGGGCGCCGGAACGGATACGGGAACGGGATGAACATCGCGCGCTCGCCGAAGTGGCCGAAGCGGCGGCGATAACGGTAGCTGGACGTGATGGCGGAGGCGCCCAGGGTGCGGCCGTGGTAACCGCCTTCGAACGCGAACATCAGGCTCTTGCCGCCACGCGCGTTGCGCACGAGCTTGAGCGAATCCTCCACCGCCTGCGCGCCGCCGACATTGAAATGCACGCGGCCGTCGAGACCGAACTTCTGCTTCGCGTCGACCGCGATGGTCTTCGCCAGTTCGATCTTGCCCTGGTGAAGGTACTGGCTGGCCACCTGCGGCAGCAGGTCGATCTGCGCCTTCAGCGTGTCGTTGAGCCGCTTGTTGCCATAGCCGAAGTTGACCGCCGAGTACCACATCTGCAGGTCGAGGAACGGGATGTTCTCGCTGTCGTAGATGTAGCTGCCTTCGGCGTGACGGAAGATCTTCGGCGGATCGACGTAATGCACGGTATCGCCAAAGGAGCAGTACTTCGCCTCGTCGGCGAGCAGGGTCGCATCGTCGATGACGAGGGGCGCGTTCTTGGTGAGGATGTTCATGCAGGCAGTTCCTGGGGGTTCGCCGCGGGGATGGGCATGACGGTTCTCGGTGGCAGGCGGCCGCCGAGAAGGTCGGGAAGGAGTTCGAGCGCCTCGTCGAAGCTGGCGATGGGCGCATACGGGATGCCGGCGGCGCGGCAATGCTCGATCAGGCGATTCTTGGCGAAGACGAAATCGACGCGGTCGGCCGCGCAGAAGTCGGAGGCGCCGTCACCGATCAGCAGGGTCTTGCCGCCGCGCGCCCGCGCCGCGTCGACACGCGCGCACTTGCAGGTACCGCTGCGGCAACCCTGCACGCTGTATGGCGAGGTGAGGTTCCAGTCGCGCTCGCCGACTTGCAGCAGGTGGTTGGCGACCGTAGGGAGGCGCGGAATGCCGTGGTTGGCCAGGATCGCGTGGATCGCATGGTCGATGCCGTCGCTCACGATCTCCATCGGGATGCCGTGCTCGACGGTCGCGCTCACGAAGGCGGCGAATCCATGGTCGATGCGCAGGCCACCGAGATGGCGCTGGAGTTCGATGTGGCTCATGTCGAGCAACGCGACCTGGCCCGCCATGCAGACCGCCGAGCCGATGGTCCCGGCGCGCCAGTCGCGTTCCAGGATCTCCCAGCCAGGCCGCCCGTAGCGGTCCAGCAGCGAGTCGATGACGTCCTCGACGGCGATCGTGCCGTCGAAGTCGCAGAGGATGTTCCAGGAGGGGCTGAGCACGTGGATGCGCCGTTGACCAGTTTGCAGCGAAGGCTAGAGCCGCATCCTTTCCAAGCCCTTTCCCCATATCGAAAGCCATATGTAAGAACCCGTGTGGCATGCTTCGGCGCTCATCCGGCTCCGGTTTCCGCGCATGCGCCGTTCGCGCCTCGTTTTCCCCGTCCTGCTCCTGCTGGCCGCGACCGCCCACGCCGGCGACGACGACACCCCCAGCTATGCCTTCGGCGCCGGCATGCAGCGGATGCCCGCATGGCAGGGCTCGAAGGACCGGCGCGACCAGCCGCTGCCCTACGTGGACATCGATCTTCCCGGCAAGGGCGAACTATCGACCGCCGATGGCCTCACCATCGACCTGATTTCCGGCGAGCACTGGCACGGCGGCGTCTACGGCAACTGGTTATGGGGGCGCACGCACGGCGACCTCGGGCAGCTCGGCGGCAAGATCGCCTCGCTGTCGCCGCGTTTCCAGGGCGGTGGATACCTGGAGTACGCCTTCGACAAACGCTTCAGCGTGGGTGGGCATGTCGCCCACGACACCAACGGCGCGGGGGCCTATGCGGCGCTGTACGCCGACTATCGATTGCCGGACGTGTGGTACATCCAGCATTCGATCGAACTGCAGGTCGAGGGCATGAATGGCCCGGCGATGCGGCGCTTCTACGGCATCACCCCAGGCGAGGCGGCCACCCTGGGTACCCAGGCATGGCGTCCCGGGGCGGGCTGGCATTCGGCGGACCTGGAATACGACGCCTTCATTCCCACCTCGCGGCAGACCGGCTTCGCCCTGGCCGTTTCGTACGGACGGCTATACGGGAACGCCGCGGAGAGTCCGCTGGTCCGCCAGTTCGGTTCGACCCGGCAGGTGACGGAAACCCTCGCCTTCGTCTATCACTTCTAGACGGCGGCGTCGGCATTCAGTTCGTCGCGTTCCGGCGGCACCGGTACCGCGAACAGCACGCCCAGCATCACCAGGTGGGCGGCGGCCGAAAGGAACGGCGACCATGCCTGCGAGAGCACCTGGTAAGGAAGGATGTCGCCGATCAATACGTTGGCGAGGTTCCAGCCCCAGTGCAGGCCCACCGCCAGCCACAACGAACCGGTGCGCAGCACCGCCGTGGCGTAGGCGAGCCCGAAGCAGAACAGCATCACCCATTCCGCGGGGCCGGCACCGAGCCGGTAGATATGGTTGGCCACGTAGAGCGCGCTGGACACGAGTACGAAAGCCCATGGCACCCAGCGGACACGGGCCGCACGGTAGAGGAATCCGCGAGTGAGGATGTCCTCGGCGATGGAGGGCACGAAGGTCGCGACAAGGGCCCATGGAATCGACGAGAGGAAGGAGACGGCGGCTACCCGTGGCGATTCCGGCGCTAGCGCGGCATAGACGTTGAAGACCATGCCGATGCACACGGCCACGTACTTGAGAAGCAGCGCCAGCGCGAGCCCGCCGGCCAGCAGGACCCCGGCCGACCGGCGCCACTCCAGGGCGTAGGCATCGTAGCCACGAAAACCCAGCCAGCGACCCAGCGGCCAGGCCGCCACGACCACGGCCACCATCAGGGCGGCCTGGACCGTGAAGCTGCCGAGCAAGCGCCCGCCAATCCCCTCGGCAGCCTGGTACAGAACGAACAGGATCGCGAAGGCGAGTGCCGCACGCCAACGATCGCTCTGTGCCATGGAATCCCCTGAAGGTTGTCTGTCCTGCGCGAAGCTTAGGGCCCGAAGACGTTGCGCGCCATAGGATTTTGGTCGCCGCTTACGGGCCGGCGAATGGATTTCAGCGATCGTCGCGAGTCCAGATCGCGCCTTCGGCTTCCTTCACCGGGAAGATCGGAACCGGCTCGTAGGCGGGCGGACAGGTAACCTCGCCGGAACGGACATCGAAGCGCGCGCCGTGCCGTACGCATTCCACCTCGAAGCCATGCACCGGCCCACCGGCCAGTTCGCCGCCATCGTGGGTGCAGACGTCCTCGATGGCGTAGAGGTCGCCGTCGATGTTGTACACGGCGATCGCGGTATCGCCATCCCACACCACCCGGTATTCGCCGGGAAGCAATTCGCTACGCGTGCCCACCCTGACCCAGTCGCTCATGTGCGCAGTTCCTTCACCATGTACTCGAAGCGCAGGTCGTCGCGCTGCGGGAGGCCGAGGCGTTCGTCGCCGTAGGGGAATGGTTTCGTCCGCCCGGTACGGACATAGCCCCGGCGCTCGTACCAGGCGATGAGTTCGGTGCGAATATCGATGACGGTCATTTCCACGCGGTCGCAACCCCACTCGTCGCGGGCGATGCGCTCCACTTCCTCGATCACCCGCCGGCCGATTCCCGTGCCCTGCAACGGCGGATGCACGGAGAACATGCCGAAATAGCAGGTCGCGCCTTGCCGTTCGACGTAGCAGGACGCGGCGACGTCACCTTCCCGCTCGAACAGTACGAAGCGTCCGTTCTCGCTCCAGAGCAACTCCTGTATCTCGGTGGCGTCGGTACGCCGGCCATGCAGGAAATCCGCTTCCGTGGTCCAACCGGCGCGGCTGGCATCGCCGCGATAGGCGGATTCGACGAGCGCCGCGATGACGGGAACGTCGGCAAGGGTCGCGATTCGGAAGGCGTAGTCGGTGGTCATGCGGGGATCTTAACGGTTCAGAGCAGCAGCTTGCGCACCCGGCCGACGGCCTCGATGAAGCCGTCCACTTCGGCCTTCGTGTTGTAGAAGGCCAGCGAGGCCCGCAGCGTGGCCGGTACGCCGAAAAACTGCATCAGCGGGTGGGCGCAGTGGTGGCCCGAGCGAACGGCCACGCCCTGCAGGTCGAGCAAGGTGGCCATGTCGTTGGCGTGCGCTCCTTCGAGCAAGAAGGAAATGACCGGCTCCTTCTCCTTCGCACGGCCGAAGATGCGTACGCCCGGCAGGTTTTCGATCGCGTCGGTGGCATACGCCAGGAGCTCCTGCTCGTACGCCTTGAGCCGGTCGAATCCGATACCTTCCAGATAGGCGATCGCCGCCGGAATGCCCGCGAAGCCCGCGATATTCGGTGTACCCGCTTCGAACCGGTGCGGCGGATCGGCGAAGACCGTGCCGTCGAAGCGCACCTCGCGGATCATCTCGCCACCGCCGAAGAACGGCGGCATCGCCATGAGGTGTTCGCGCTTCGCCCAGAGGGCGCCGGTGCCCGTGGGCGCCAGCATCTTGTGCCCCGTGATCGCGTAGAAGTCGCAGCCGAGCGCCTGGACGTCGATCCGGCGATGCGGTGCCGCCTGCGAACCGTCGACCAGCAGCGGGATACCGCGCTTACGGCACTCGCGGGCGATCTCACGGACCGGATTCACCGTGCCCAGCACGTTGGAGACGTGGGCGACGCAGGCGAGTTTCACCTCGGGCGTCAGCATCTCGATGTACTTCTCGACGATCAGCTCGCCGTTCGTGTCGATCGGCGCGGCTTTCACCGTGGCACCGGTGCGCTCGGCCACCAGCTGCCAGGGGACGATGTTGGCGTGGTGCTCCATCACCGTGGTGAGGATCGCGTCCCCCGCCTTCAGTCGCGGCAAGGCGTAACTGTAGGCCACCAGGTTGATCGCCTGCGTCGTCCCGGAGGTGAGGATCACCTCGTCCCGCGAGGGCGCGTTGACGAACCGTGCGATGGCGTCGCGCGCGGCCTCGTAAGACGCCGTGGCTTCCTCGCCCAGCGTGTGCACCGCACGCGCCACGTTGGCGTTGTGCTCGCGATAGTGCCGGTCCACCGCCTCGATCACCGATACCGGCTTCTGCCCGGTGTTGGCGTTGTCGAAATAGATCAACGGCTTTCCGTGGACGGTACGCGACAACAACGGGAAGTCGGCGCGGATGCGTTCGACGTCCAACGGCAAGGTGGCGGCTTCGGGCTTGGCGTTCATGGCTTGGCTCCGGACTTATTCGGCGGCGAGGCTGGTCGGCAGGTGCGCGACCAGCAGTTCGCCAAGATGCTCGCGCAGGGACTCGTTCGGCAGCGATTCGAGCACGGCACGGCAAAACGCCAGCGTCAGCAGGCTGCGCGCCTGGACCAACGGGATACCGCGGGAGCGCAGGTAGAAAAGCGACCGTTCATCGAGCTGGCCGATGGTGGCGCCGTGGGCGGCCTTCACCTCGTCGGCATAGATCTCGAGTTCCGGCTTGGTGTCGATCTCGGCCTGCCCGGACAGCAGCAGGTTCTTGTTGCTGAGCGAGGCATCGGTGCCGTCGGCGCCCTCGGAGACCACGATTGCACCACGGAATACCCCGCGTGAGCGGCCGTCGGCGATACCGCGCCACAAGGCATCGGATGCGGTGTTCCTCGCGTTGTGCCGGATTTCCAGCTGCGTGTCGGCGTGCTGCCGGCCCGACAGGGCGAACACGCCGCGCGAATCGAAGCGTGCGCCGTCGCCCACCAGTTCGGCGTTCACCTCATGCCGGACGAGCGCGCCACCCAGTTCGAGGGCATGCAAGGTCACCTCGGCCCGCGCGTCGAGGCGGACGTGACTGCGGCGAACCAGGGTGGTGGCGACCGAGGCGTCCTGGACCACGACGAGGCCCAGGCGTGCCCCTTCGTGGGCGACGACATCGGAGACCAGCGTACCGAGTTGCGTGGCGGCACCTGCCGAGACGAAGTGCTCGACGATTTCCGCACTCGCGTCTTTCCCGATTTCCACGAGCACGCGCACGTGCCAGGCGCTATCGCCCTGGACGCCGCTGGAGACATGCACGATATGCAACGGCTTCGCCAGGACGACGCCATCGGGTATCCGGAGCACGAGACCGTCGGTGGCCAATGCCGCATTCAGGTGGGCGAAGGCATCGGCGGCGGCGCGGCGGTAGCGGTTGGCCAATGCGAAGCGCAGGGGCTCGGCATGGGTGGACAACGCGCCGGACAACGGGGCCCATTCGACACCGTCGGTATCGAGCGAGGAAAGATCGGCGCGAAACGCACCGTCGACGAAGACGACACGGCCGCCGTCGACACCTGGCAAGGCATACAGCGCGGGATCGACGACGGTGGCAACGGCGGCGGTACGGTCGGCGAGCGCGAACCCTCGCTGCGACAGCGCACGCAGCGGCGTGTATTTCCACGCCTCGTCACGCCCCTCCGGCAAGCCGGTGGCAGCGAAGGCTTCGAGATTTTCCGCACGCGCGGCGTCGAGCCATGCGATGCCGGTCGAGGGAAGCGTGGCGGCGGCGTCCAGTGCCGCCCGCACGAACGGGGACGGCGCGTTGCTCATGCCGGCGCCCCGGCGAGGTCGGCCTTGCGCAGTTCCGGGTGCGTATCGGCGAGCCACGCGTAGCCCTGCTCTTCCAGCTTCAAGGCGAGGTTCTTGTCGCCGCTCTCGACGATGCGGCCACCGGCGAGCACATGGACGAAGTCCGGCTCGATATAGTCGAGCAGGCGCTGGTAGTGGGTCACGATCACGAACGAGCGGTCCGGCGAGCGCAAGGCGTTGACGCCCTCGGCCACCTGTTTCAGGGCATCGATGTCCAGGCCGGAATCGGTTTCGTCGAGGATGGCCAGCTTCGGTTCGAGCACGGCCATCTGGAAGATCTCGTTACGCTTCTTCTCGCCACCGGAGAACCCTTCGTTCACCGCCCGGTGGAGCAGTTCGTCGGAGATCTGCATCACCTTCAGCTTCTCGCGGACCAGCTTGAGGAAGCGCATGGAGTCCAGCTCGGCTTCGCCACGGAACTTCCGCTGCGCGTTGAGCGCGGCACGCAGGAAATAGGTGTTGTTCACGCCCGGGATCTCGACCGGATACTGGAAGGCCAGGAAGACGCCGACGGCGGCACGCTCTTCCGGTTCCAGCGCGAGAAGGTCGCGGCCGTCGAAGGTGACGGAGCCTTCGGTCACCTCGTAGCCATCGCGCCCCGCGAGCACGTTACCGAGCGTGGACTTGCCCGCGCCGTTCGGCCCCATGATGGCGTGCACCTCGCCGGGCTTCACCGCGAGCGAAAGGCCTTTGAGGATCTCCTTGCCTTCGACGCGGGCATGGAGGTTGTCGATCTTGAGCATGTGCATGGCGGTGCTGTCCAATCAGGGCGTGAGGTGCGAGAGCGCGTCGAGCGCGTCGTCGCGGCGATCCCAGGGCACGAAGATGTGGTCGTGCAGGAACGCGGATACGGGGTTGCAGGGAATGCCGCGCCTGGCGAGCGCGGCGGATACGGCGGCCATCATGCCGACCGCGGTGAGGCTCGACTGCACGCGCAACGTGATGCGTGCCCAGAGCAGGCGGCCGCCCAGCGCATCGTCGCCATCGACATCCACGATCAGCGTCGTGCCCTCGGCCTCGCGGAACATCATCAGCGCGTCGGCCATGCGCGTCCTCGCCTTCTCGTGCGAGACATGAAGGAAGCGCTTGGGAATCGGGTCGATCTCGGGATCGAGCGCGGCGAGCAGCGCGCGCAGATCGGTCACGCCCGGTGCGGAACCGGCGATGCCCATCGTCAGCCCACCGCGCCTTCGAGGGAAACCTCGAGCAGCTTCTTGGCTTCGACGGCGAATTCCATCGGCAGTTCGCGGAACACCTGCTTGCAGAAACCGTCGACGATCATCGACACGGCGTCTTCCTCGCCGATGCCGCGCGAAAGACAATAGAACAGCTGGTCGTCGGAAATTTTCGAGGTGGTGGCCTCGTGCTCGACGATCGCGTTCGGATTCTTCACTTCCATGTACGGGAAGGTATGCGCACCGCACTTCTTGCCGATGAGCAGGGAATCGCACTGGGTGTAGTTGCGCGCACCGTCCGCGCCCTTCTCGATCTTGACCAGCCCGCGATAGCTGTTCGAGCTGCGGCCGGCGCTGATGCCCTTGGCGACGATCTTCGACTTGGTGCCCTTGCCGATATGGATCATCTTGGTACCGGTATCGGCCTGCTGGCGGTGATGCGTGAGCGCCACGGAATAGAACTCGCCCACCGAGCGGTCGCCCCGAAGCACGCAGCTGGGATACTTCCAGGTGATCGCGGAACCGGTCTCCACCTGGGTCCAGGAGATCTTCGAATCGGCACCGCGGCAGTCGCCGCGCTTGGTCACGAAGTTGTAGATGCCGCCGACGCCGTTTTCGTCGCCGGGATACCAGTTCTGCACGGTGGAATACTTGATCTGGGCCCGCTCAAGCGCGACCAGCTCGACCACCGCCGCGTGCAGCTGGTTCTCGTCGCGCATGGGCGCGGTGCAGCCTTCCAGATACGACACATAGGCGTCGTCCTCGGCCACGATGAGCGTGCGCTCGAACTGCCCGGTGTTGATCGCGTTGATGCGGAAGTAGGTGGACAACTCCATCGGGCAACGCACGCCCTTGGGAATGAACACGAAGCTGCCGTCGGAGAACACGGCCGAGTTCAGCGCGGCGAAGTAGTTGTCGCCCGTGGGCACGACGCTGCCGAGGTATTGGCGCACGAGGTCGCCGTGCTCGCGGATCGCCTCGGACATCGAGCAGAAGATCACGCCGGCCTCGGCCAGTTCCTTGCGGAAGGTGGTGCCCACCGACACCGAGTCGAACACCGCATCCACGGCGATGCCGGCCAGCCTGGCCCGCTCGTGCAAGGGCACGCCGAGTTTCTCGTAGGTCTCGAGCAGCTTGGGGTCGACCTCGTCCAGCGACTTCGGACCGGCCTTCGGGGCCGAGTAGTAGCTGACCGCCTGGTAGTCGATCGGCGCGATGTCGAGCTTCGCCCAGTCGGGTTCGGGCATGGTCAGCCAGTGGCGATACGCGGCAAGGCGCCACTCGGTCATCCACTCGGGCTCCTGCTTGATCGCGGAGAGCTGGCGGACGATGTCCTCGCTCAGGCCGGGAGGCAGGCTGGTGGATTCGATGTCGGTGACGAAACCGGCTTCGTAGCGGCGATTGAGGGCCGCTTCGACTTCGGCGTTGTCGCGCACCGGTGCTGCCACGTCGCGTGTCATGTTCTCACTCTCGTTCATGCGTTTGCCTGTGCGGCCTGGGCCGCATCCTTCGCCGGCGCCACGGGGCGGCCGGCCAGCATCTGTGCAAGGGTCATGGAACGCAGCACGCCGTCGATGGCCCCGGAGACCGACCGCCAGCTGTCGCTGACACCGCACTGGGACTGCCGGTCGCAATGGCCCTGGGCCACGCTGCATTCGGTCATGCCGATCGGACCTTCCATCGCCTCGACGATGTCGGCGAGGCTGATCGCCTCGGCCGGACGGGCGAGGCGGTAACCGCCATTGACCCCACGAAACGACTCCACCAGCCCGGCATGGCCCAGCAGCTTCAGCAGCTTCGATACCGTGGGCAGCTCCAGGCGCGCCTCTTCGGCGATCTGGGCGGTGCTCAGAACGTCGGCGGGATGCGCGGCGATGCAGGTCATCACCACGGTCGCGTAATCGGTCAATCGGCTGACACGGAGCATGGGGAGGGGATGTCGTCAATACCGGACCAAAATGGTACTGATTTCTGCGCATCAGTGCAATGGCGAAGGAAACGGGCCCTGGTGGGAGCCGACCTTGTCGGCGATCCCGCGGCAGCGGGCCAGGTCATGGCAAGCACCCATCGCCGACAGGGTCGGCTCCCACCAGGGCGCTTCCATGGTGCAATGCATCGCACCTCGATGGTGCGTCCGGGCGCCGCTCGCCTTACCGTCGCGAGCCGTTGCCGCGCCGCACAACGCCTGAAGGCACTCGCGCCCCACTGGCACGCATCCTGCTCTTCATCCGGCAGGCCAATCGAAGGGGAAGCGCGCTCCATGAAGTGGATCAACGCGATCATCAAGCCGTTCACGCTGGACGACGTCCGCGAAGCCCTCTCAGAGGTAGGAGTCCAGGGGATGACGGTCACCGAGGTGAAGGGCTTCGGCCGCCAGCACGGCCACACGGAGCTGTATCGCGGCGCCGAGTACGTCGTGGACTTCCTGCCCAAGCTGAAGATCGAGATCGCCGTCACCGACGAACAGTTGGAGCGCGCGATCGAGGCGATCACCACCGCCGCCCGCACGGGCAAGATCGGCGACGGCAAGATCTTCGTCATCGACCTGGAACAGGCCATTCGTATCCGCACCCAGGAGGTCGACGCCGATGCGCTCTGATGTGATCCGCAAGGCCCTCGCTCCGGCGCTGGTTGCCGCCCTCCTCCCCTGTGGCGCCCTCGCCCAGGCGGCCGCCGCTCCGGCGAAGCTCGATTCCGGCGACACCGCCTGGATGCTCACCGCCACGATGCTCGTGCTGCTGATGACCATTCCGGGCCTGGCCCTGTTCTACGGCGGCATGGTCCGCGCGAAGAACCTGCTCTCCGTACTGATGCAGTGCTTCGCCATCACCGCGCTGGTCACCGTCCTGTGGGTGGTCTACGGCTATTCGGTGGCGTTCGACAACACCGGCATGACCGTGGGAACGACCAACCTGCATTCCTTCGTCGGCGGGCTGGGCCACGCCATGCTGGCCGGGCTCAAGCCCGACAGCCTCTACAACACGATTCCGGAAGCGGTCTTCGTGATGTTCCAGATGACCTTCGCGATCATCACGCCGGCACTCATCGTCGGCGCGATCGCGGAACGCATGAAATTCTCCGCGCTGCTCGTGTTCACCGCGCTGTGGTTCACGCTGGTCTACCTGCCGGTCGCGCACATGGTGTGGGGCGGCCCGGGTTCTTTCCTGGGCGACCTCGGCGTGCTCGACTTCGCCGGCGGCACCGTGGTGCACATCAACGCGGGCATCGCGGGCCTCGTGGGATGTCTCGTGATCGGAAAGCGCCGCGGCTATCCCTCAACACCGATGCCACCGCACAACCTCGGCTATACGCTGGTTGGCGCGAGCATGCTCTGGCTCGGCTGGTTCGGTTTCAATGCCGGCTCCGCGGTCGCGGCCAACGGCAGCGCCGGCATGGCGATGCTGGTGACGCAGATCGCGACGGCGGCCGCGGCGATCGGCTGGACCGCCATCGAGTGGATCACCCATCGCCGCCCCAGCGTGCTCGGCATCGCCTCTGGCGCCGTCGCCGGACTCGTCGCCATCACGCCCGCCGCCGGTACCTGTGGCCCCGGTGCGGCGCTGGTGCTCGGCCTCGTCGCGGGTATCGTCTGCTTCTTCTGTGCCACGCGCCTCAAGCGCAGGTTCGGCTACGACGACTCGCTCGATGTCTTCGGCGTCCACGCCATCGCCGGCATCATCGGCGCGTTGCTCACCGGGCCGTTCGCGGCACCCGCGCTGGGCGGGTTCGGTACCGTGACGGACCTCGGCCTGCAGTTGTGGATCCAGTTCAAGGGGGTGGCCTTCACCGTCGTGTACAGCGCCGTGCTGAGCTACGCCATCTTCAAGGGCATCGCCGTGACGATGGGCCTGCGTGTCGACGAGGAACAGGAACAGGTGGGCCTGGATATCGCGCTGCACGAGGAGCGGGGTTACAACTTGTCTTGAGCTGGCGCACTGACCGGGCCCCCACCCAGGGTGGGTGGGATAGGCAGTCCCACCTTCGGGTGGGTAGGCAATCCCACCTTCGGGTGGGAAGCGGCCTTGGCCGCGAATGGGGGTTCGGCGAGAACCGTTCGCGCGCCAGCGCGCTTCCCACCCTTTCCACTCTTCTCAATCAAGTGGGGGCTATGGGCGGACGGCGGTGACTTCGATTTCGACGAGGAAGTTCGGGCTCGCCAATGCGGCCACCTGCATCGCCGAGCGCGATGGCAGGTTCGGTTGTGCCGCGGTACCGAAGAATTGCGTATAGCCCGCCATGAACCCGGCGAAATCCATCTTGCCGCCCTTGGCGGGATCGCCGACCAGGAAGACCTGCATCTTCACGACGTCGCCCATCGACAAACCCATGCCCTTCAGCTGCTTCTCGATCGAGGTCAGCACGCCGACGGTCTGCGTCTTCGTGTCGCCATAGGCCTGCGGGCTGTCCTTCGGCGCGTTCGCATCGGCCACCGGCGGCACGACGCCGCTCAGGAAGACGAGGGTCTTGCCCGCAGGGATTTCCACCGCGGCGGAAATGGGAAACGTGCTGTTCGGAATCTTGTGCCGTACGACATCGGCGGCGAGCGCGGGCGTGGTGGCGGCGACCAGCAGCGAAGCGATCAGGATGGGTTTGAACATGGGTCAGTTGTCCTCGTCGGTGGGAGCGGCAGGGGGACGGAACGCCTTCACGTCATCGGGCTTCAAGGTGTCCGGATAGGCGTTGCCGAAGTGGCTGCGCACATAGTTGACCACGTCCGCGACCTGGGCGTCCGTCAACAAGGGGCCGAAGGCCGGCATGGCGCCACGGCCATTCATCACCATCACGACGGGATAGGCCGCCGACGCGAGCTTCGGGTTGTTCGCCAGCGCCGGATAATGGCCCGCGCCGACGGCACCCTTCGCGTCCGCCATATGGCAGCCCTGGCAGATGTGCGTGAAGATCTGCTGGCCGGTGGCATGCGAGGCCTCCTTGGCATCGATGAAATCGGCATCGGTCTTTTGCGCCAGGGCGAGGCCGGGCGACACGAGCAACGCGATCGCGAGGATGATCGTCTTCATGCGTGGCCCCCGGCCCGTGCCCGCTGGTGCAAGGCGTCGATCGCGGAAAGCGACGAAAGGATGGCGCCCTCCTGCCAGGCCGGCAGGTACGACGCGTGCTCCCCCGCCAGGACGATGCGGCCGTCCATGGAGCAGATGTCCGCGTAGTGTTTTTCGCGCGCGGCATCGGTCCACCAGCCGAAACAGCCGAGGGTGAACGGGGAGCGGTGCCAGGCCACGGCCATGCCGTTCTCGAATGCCGCGGTGTATTGCGGATGGATTTGGGCGCCATATTCGACGGCCTTGCGGATACGCGCGGCGGGATCGAGCGACGTGAACTCGTAGGCTTCGGTGAAGAACGTGTACGAGCCGAGCAGCACGCCTTTCTTCGTGCCGATGCCGTGGCTCGGGTAGGAGATCATCCCGATGGGAAGATCGGTGGCCGTGATGCCACCGTAGATCGCCTCGTCTTCTTCCCAGAACCGCCGCTTGAACTGCAAGCCGATCTTCGATGACGCCATGTACGGCACGGCGGATATCGCCGCCGCCTTTGCGGCGGATACCTGGACGGGAATCTGGCTGAGGATGGACAGGGGAATCGTGCACACGCACCAGTCGGCTTTCGCCTGTCGCGGCGAACCGGGCGCGTTGGTGTCCTCGTAGGTCACCGTCACGCCGTGGTCGTCCTGGGCGATGCCGGTGACCTTCGCGTTGTAGCGGATCACGTTGCCGCCGATCTCGCGCACGAAGGCCTTGCCGATCGCATCCATGCCGCCCACGGGCTGCATCATCGTGGTCTGGTATTCGTAGAGTTCGCTCATGCCCAGCGCCTTCCACAAGCGGGCGTTGAGCATGTCGGAAAGGCCGACCGGCGTGGAGAACACCGGCTTGCCATCGGGGCCACCTCCAGCGTCCTTCGCATAGCCGCGGTGCTCACTGCTTTCGCGGCCGGCGGCATAACGGAACTGGCGGTCGAGCCCACCGAAATCTCGCATCGCCTCGAGCAGGATCTCGCGATCCTCGCGGCTCACCAGGTCGTCCAGCCGGCCCTTCCCCGCCGCCTTCGCAAGCAGTTCGGCCACGCCGCCGTGGAAATCCGCCTGCACCTCGCGCAGGCGCTGCGGCTTGCCACCGAATGCGTTCTTCCCATGGATGTAGGCGTTGTGATTCACCTGCACGAAGGGTTCGAGCGGCACGCCGAACCTTCGGCAGTAATCGAGCACGCCGTGGTGGTGATACGGAATCCTCCACGGCCCGGGATTGAAGTATTGCCCTTCGTCGAAGCGGCAGACCTGCTGGTGGCCGCCCAGTTCGGTGTAGACATCGCCCCCGCGGAGCGTCCAGTTACGCCCGCCCGGCCTCGCGTTGTATTCGAGAACCTGCACCGTGTAACCGGCCTTGCCCAGTTCGTAGGCGGCGACGAGGCCCGCCAGGCCCGCGCCCAGTACCAGCACGTTGCCACGTCCGGTGCCTTGCAATGGCGGTGGCCGCCGGTAAGGGGACTCGGCGGCGAAACCGAGGTTGGTCATCGCCTGGTACATGAGAGCGCCGCCACCGGCGATACCGATCATCCGCAGGAGATCGCGTCGCGTCATGGACGCGCTTCCACAGTCGTTTTCCACCTACCCGTCCCCCGATAGAAACCCCTGGGCTCCTAGATAACCACACGCTGCAGTGCACCACAAGAATCGGATGATATGCACCATGAAGGTGCTATGACAGCGCGCGGCAAAGGCTCTAAGCTGACCAGCGGTATCGTCCTCGCAGAATGTCCATGACCGCCTCCGACCGCTCCACCACCCGCCTCGCCTGGGCCCGACATGTCACGGGCGACGCCACGCTCGCACTTGAACCCGCCTCCGCCGACGCGAGCTTTCGCAGCTATTGGCGCGGCCATGTGGACGGCCAGCCGGTGATCGTGATGGATTCGCCGCCGGAGAAGGAAAACCCCGCGCCCTGGGTGGAGATCGGCGAGCGCCTCGCACGCGCCGGCCTGCACGTACCGAAAGTGATGGTGGCCGATCTCGAACAGGGTTTCCTGCTCATCGAGGACCTCGGTACGCGCACCTATCTTCCGGAACTGAACGACGCGAGCGTGGATGCGTTATACGGCGATGCGCTGGATGCGCTGCTACGCATGCAAGCGCACGTCGATACACAGGGCCTGCCCTCCTTCGACCATGCCTGGCAGACCATGGAACTGGAGATCATGCCTTCCTGGTTCCTGGAGAGACACCTGGGCGTGACGCTGGCGTGCGGCGAATGGGACGTCGTGGAGAACACATTCACGGCCATCATGCATGTCATCGCGGAACAACCGCGTGCTTTCATGCATCGCGACTATCACAGCCGCAACCTGCTGGTCACCGAGGAACGGTCGCCTGGCATCATCGATTTCCAGGGCGCGATGTCGGGGCCGATCACCTACGACCTCGCTTCGCTCCTGCGCGATGCATACATCGTCTGGGACAACGAGCGCGTCGAAGGCTGGGTCGAGGCCTACCGCCTGCGCCTGCTCGACGCGCGGCTGCTGGACGAGACCGTCGACACCGACCGTTTCCGCCGGTGGTTCGATCTCACCGGACTGCAACGCCACATCAAGATCCTCGGCCTGTTCTGCCGGCTCTGCTATCGCGACGGGAAGCCGGGTTACCTCAACGACCTTCCACGGGTTCTCCGCTACGTGCTCGATACCGCGCGACGCCATGCCGACACCGCGCCGCTGGCCGACCTCATCGAGGCGATGGTCGGCGACCGCGACCTGCGCAGGGCGGTGAACGCATGAGGCACGCGTTGATCCTCGCCGCAGGCCTGGGCGAACGCATGCGTCCGCTCACGGAGCACACTCCCAAGCCCTTGCTCGACGTGAACGGCAAGCCGCTCATCGTGCACCATATCGAGAAGCTCGCCGCGGCGGACGTGCGTTACATCGTCATCAATACCTCGCACCTCGCCGAGCGCTTCCCGGAAGCGCTCGGCGACGGATCGCGCTGGGGCGTGCGCCTGCGCTATTCGTACGAGGGACCCGTGCCGCTGGAAACCGGCGGCGGCATGCTCAAGGCGTTGCCTCTACTGGGCCCCGAGCCCTTCATCGTGGTGAGCGCGGATATCTGGAGCGACATCGACTACGCCGCGCTTCCCCGCGAGCCGCAGGGCGTGGCGCACCTTGTGATGGTCCCGAATCCCGACTTCCACCCCCACGGCGATTTCGCCCTGGCGGAGGGACGACTTCATGAAGGCGACGGTCCGGCGGGTGCGGAGCGCCTCACCTTTGGCAACGTAGGGGTGTACCGACGCGAGATCGTCGAAGGAGAAGTACCGGGACGATTCAAGCTGTTGCCGATGTATCGGCGCGCCATCGCCGCCGGAACCCTCACCGGCGAACGGCATGACGGCTTCTGGCGTAACGTGGGCACGCCGGCGCAACTGGATGAACTGCGCCACGTGCTTACGACAGCCTAGCGGTTACTGGACCTAGCGGCTACTGGACCGTATCGACGCCGAGTTCGCGCAATCGTTCGTGGCCGAGGGCGAACGCTTCGTTGAACGCGCTCGTGATGTCGACGAAATCGTTCGTGCCGGTGCTGGCTTCGATTTCCTCGCCGATGTGGTCGAGAATCCGGTAACTGCTGCGGTAGACCTGCTCACCGGCGTTGTCGTATTTCACCGCCTTGGCCACCACTCTGTACTTACTGTGATTTTCCACTGCGCTTCCCTCCCCTATGCGTCGATACTGCCGGGGTAACATGACCGTTGCAAGCGACTTCGACAGCGGAATGGGTTCAGCGTTCCCGTTGACCTCAGCCGGCCGAATGCGGATTGGGCACCGCGGGCAGGCTGGGCTCCGTGGCCACATCCGACGAAAGCGCCGCCCGCGCCGCTTCGCGTGTCATCACCACGATACTGATGCGCCGATTGCTCGCCGCCGCGGGGTTCGCCTTGTCGAACGGCACGGAAGCGGCCAGGCCCACCACACGTGCGACCTTGTCCGGCTGCATGCCGCCCTCGATCAGGGTGCGGCGCGCGGCATTGGCGCGGTCGGCGGAGAGTTCCCAGTTGCCATAGGCGCTGTCCGCGCGGATATACGGCGCGCTGTCCGTATGGCCCGAGATGCTGATCTGGTTCGGAACCTGGTTCACGAAACCAGCCAGCTCATGCAGGATCTGCACGGTATAGGATTTCAGCGCGCCGCTGCCCGTATCGAACATCGGCCGGTTCTGCCTGTCGACGATCTGGATGCGTAGTCCTTCCGAAGTGATGTCGAGCAGGAGTTGATCCTTATAGGGGGCCATCGCCTGGCTCTTGGCGATCGCTTCGTTCAGGTCCTTCATGAGCTGTTCGAGGCGACGCTTTTCCTGCGCCTTGGCCAGCTTCTCCACCTCGGTCTCCGCCGGCTTGGTGAAGGCCTGCTGGTCGCCCGGGCCCTTGGGCAGTTCCAGTGCGCCACCCAGCTTGATCATGCTGGTGCTGGCCCCGCCCGGCCCCATCTTGCCCGACGGCGCCATGGTCGACTGGCCCTGGGTCATGCTCGGGTTCTTGAAGTATTCCGAGATGGCGGCGCGCTGCTGCTTGGTGCCCGCGCCGACCAGCCACATGACCAGGAAGAACGCCATCATCGCGGTGACGAAGTCCGCGTAGGCGACTTTCCAGACGCCGCCGTGATGGGCATGGCCGCCCTTTCTCCGCCTGCGGACGACGATGATCTGCTTCAGGTCGCTCATGGTGGCTTACCGAACGGCCTTGAGGTGCGCCTCGAGGTCCTGGAAGGTCGGCCGGGAACCCGACTGCAACGACTTGCGCGCGAACTCGACCGACACCATCGGGTTGTAGCCGCGCAGGTTGGCAAGCAAGGCCACCTTCACGCATTCGAACGCCTTGCCGTCGGTGCCCACGCGCGCTTCCATCGCCGCCGCCAGCGGGCCGACGAAGCCATAGGACAGCAGGATGCCGAGGAAGGTACCGACCAGCGCCCCCGCGATATGCTGGCCGATGACGACGGCATCGCCGTCGATCGACTTCATGGTGATGACGATGCCGAGCACGGCAGCGACAATGCCGAAGCCGGGCAGCGCGTCGGCCATCTTCTGCACCGCCAATGCCGGCACCAGCGCCTCGTGGTGATGCGTTTCCAGCTCGACGTCGAGCAATTGCTCCAGCTCATGCGGGTCCATGCTGCCGCCCACGATGAGGCGCAGACAGTCGGTGATGAAATCGATGAGGTGGTGCTCGGCGATCAGCCGCGGATACGCGCCGAACAACGAGCTGTTCGCCGGGTCCTCGATATGCGCTTCCATGCCCAGCTGCCCCTCCTTGCGCATCTTCACGAAGATGTCGTACAGCAGCGACAGGAGGTCCACGTAGTCCTGCCTGCGGTACTTCGGCCCCTTGAACAGGGCGACGGTATCGCGGCCTGCCGCCTTGACGACATCCATCGAATTGCTGCTGATGAAGGCGCCGAACGCCGCGCCGAAAATGATGAGCAACTCGTAGGGCTGCCACAGCGCGGCCATCTCGCCGTGCGAGAGAACATAGCCGCCCAGCACAGAGACCAGGACGATAATCGAACCGATGATGACCAACATGACTTCACTTCCTCCCAGTCCCTTGCTGTATCGGCCGATCCGTCGGCAAATTGAGGAACGCGGTCACGTTTTTCGCAGGTTTCAATCGTCCAGGGCGAAGGGGCCGGGATAGCGTGGGAAAACCAGGCGGACGCGCGTTCCGACGTCGGTCTCGCTCTCGATCTCGATCGCCCCGCCCGCTTGCGCCACCATCCCGTAGACCTGGGCGAGGCCAAGACCGGAACCGCCCTCCTTGGTGGTGAAGTAGGGCTCGAACAGGCGCTGGCGCACTTCCTCGGCCATGCCACCGCCGGTATCCGCCACGCTCACGAAGACCTGGCGCAAGCCGCCGGCTTCGTGGGCGAGCCCGGGCAGGCGATCGTCGCCGACGCGCTCGCCGACCTCCATCACGATGTTCCCGAAGCCGCCCATCGCGTCTCGCGCGTTCAGGCACACATTCATCAACGCCTGCTCCACCCCGTGGCGATCCAGCCACACCGGCAAGGCGCCCGGCTGACGCAACACCTCGATGCCCACGCGGCCACCCAGGCCATGCCGGGCGAAGTCCGCGAAAGCCACGACCAGGTCGCCGAGGTCGACCGCCTCCGGCTGGGCGTACTGGTTGCGCGCGAAGGCCAGCAAGCGCCGGGTCAATGCCGTGGCGTGCCGCGCTCCCTCCACCGCATAGGTGATCATCCGGCGGTGCCGGGGCGACAGTTCATCCGAGTCGTCCTGCAAGCCGGAAAGGCTGACTATCACCGTCTGCAACATGTTGTTGAAGTCGTGGGCGACTCCGCTCACCAGCTGGCCGATGGCCTGCTGCTTCTGGGCCTGGCGCGAGCCCGCCTCGGCGAGGTCGCGCGCGCGGTTGGCCAGGTCCAGTTGTTCGCGGACGCCGGCGAGCCGGTTTTCGGCGTCGCGCCTCGCCCCGTGCTCGGTCTCCAACCGTTCCAGCAAGGTGCCGTACTGCGTCGTGGCCGAGACCGACCGCGCCACGGTCTCGTTGAGCCGATCCTGGAGCAACTCGATGATGGCTTCCAGAGCCGCCTGGAGTTCCACGCGCTCGGTAACGTCCCGACTGATGACGATGAAATGATCGAGCGTGTCGTCGGCCACGACCGGCGCCACCATCACCTCCCACCATCGCGACGGACCGTCGCCCGTGCGGCGCGCACCGACGAAGTCCACCCGCTCGCCAGCCGCCGCACGGTCGAGCACCCGGGCGGCCATGTCGCGCGCCTCCAGGGGCCACAGGTCGAGCCAGCGCATCCCGACCAGTCGATCGGTACCTTCGGGAACCAACGCGGCGCAACCCAGGCCCGCCACGAAGCGGATGACGCCATCGCGGTCCAGTTCCTTCATGCAGTCGGAGGATGCCTCGACGAACTGCCGGTAGCGCCCATTCCCTTCGCTCATGTTATGTCGCCACCCTTCGTCGCCCCGCTGGTATCACGCGCTGCGTGACGGCTCGCTGTCAAGCCGGACAAGCGCCAGGGAGTCATGGGGGTCACACGTCGTCGTCGAAACCGGTCTCGCCCTCGGCGAACACGGGCGCTCCGTCCTCTTCGACACCCAGGACGAGGCTCAACGCCTTCTCCGCCGCGGCGGCGGCACTATCCTCGTCACGGAAGCTGCGGTTCTCGTAGACGGCGAAATAGCTCGGAAAGGTGCCATCGGCCGGGTGCGCGGACAGGAGCGCAGTGTACCGGGAGCCCTCGCGGGTGGCGCCGCTACGTAGTGTGAAGCCGGGAAATTCGCGTTCTGCCATGGATCGGACCTCGAAGGGAAACGAAAGTCTAGCGTAGCCGGGCGCTTGCCAGCGCTCTTGCATGGAACTCCTTATGAGTCAAGGAATTCGTTCAGGAAATCGGCACTTGCTCCCAGGGAAGTTTGTAGGGTATTTCCTACAACAAGCGCCTCACATATCGATGCACGAGGGCGCGATTCAGGGGAAACAGGGGCATAGCAGCATGAACGTCACCACCGCCACGTCGCCGTCGCGGCGCCTTGCGTGGACCGTCGCCACCGTACTCGCGCTCGCCGGCATCGTCGGCCTGGCGCTCGCACCACGGGTGGCGCTCGCCATCCCGCGTACGGCGATCCAGATGGTCTACGCATGGCTCTGCGCGTCGCTCGTGGGCTCCGCCTACGTCGTGGTCACACTGGCCAACGACGCGGAAGGCGCCACCGAGGATAGCGACGATTTCTGATCTCAGGGATGGGGTGCGACCAGGAAAAGAGCCCGCCAACGCGGGCTCTTTTTTGGGCTCGCCCAGCCCTGGCGGGAACCGACCCTGTCGGCGATCCCGCGACAGCGGGGCTTTTCTTTTGCGGGCTCGGCTTCGCCCTCGCGCTCGTTGTGTGCGTGGCGGGGGAGCTGCCGGGCGCCACCCTCGACACAAGAGTGGGTTGGAGGAAAGAGCAACGCTCGCCTGCCGCACCTGGGTGGGAAGCGGGCTGGCCCGCCGAGTCTTCGACCTCCACGTGGCGAAAGAAGCGTTGCACTGATCGGGCGAGACTTTCCACCGCTCGCTCGGCTGCGACTTCAGGCGCTAAGGGGCACGGTCAGCCGGCAGTGTGCAAGTCACAGTAAATGCCTCGGGGAAGCTTCCGCTGCCATTCGCCGTGGCCACTTTTACCTTCGTCTTCTCCGGACCGGGATCCTGGATCCTGGAAAACGTGGAATCGTTCTCCCTGTTCACAACGGCACACTCCGGTACCGAAGGGAACGGAGCAGTGAATGTCAGCGTATATACGAAAGCAAATGTGGGGTCCACTTTCACCGATGCGATCCAGCGCGCCCCCTTTTCTATCTTTCCATCCTTGCTTATATCCGCAATCCAAGTCCCGCCTGGAGGCACCGACACGACGGTACCCTGATCGGACTGGGCATGACCAGACATGGTGATAAGACTTCCCAAGTAAAGCATTGACCTTGCAAATCCCAGTCGAGCTTTACGAATCATGATGACGACCTCCTTGCCGTTTGGTTGAACTATATGCTCCAACGAGGGCGCGTCAATCCGGCACTTGGAACCGTGGCACGGTATCGGCGCGAGCGATCGAAAATCCTATCTCACTTGCCGCTAAAGACGACAGATTTCACAGTTCCTCCAAGGCTTCGGCGATTAGATCGTCGGCAGCATCGGGGTCGGATTTGCAAGGACGGCGATGCAATCGACAGCAAAGTCTCGACTGAACTTGTCGCGCCATCCGACAGGACGAACTGATAAGGAGCCAAAAAAGCGTCCCTCGAATCGCGAGGCGGGTTTTTCCGATGTTCGACGAGTATCAGTCACCTACCTTACGGCCGACGCTCCAGCGCCGGATCTTCCTTCCGGACAATTAGTCGTAAAGCGCAATGGAAAGGAGTACGCCCGCTATCCACAAACTTTTACCCAAATCCCAACCATCGCGAAACTCATCCCACCGAGAACCGAAAGCCACATTAGCTTTCGAAGCTTGCACCGCAGAATACCGGCCAAGCGTGTGAGGCGTCTGGCGCGCGGCGATCTTTGCTCTTTCCCGCCACCCCACCGCGGTCTTGGCCGAGCTGCCGGGCGCCCCCTCGGCGCGACATGAGGCGCCGAGGATGGGCGGGCGGACAAGGCCCGCAGGGGATCGGCCTGGACGGCCGATCGTTTTCGCTGAGGCAGGAGCCGAATCGAAAACCCCCGCCCGACCGTCCGAACCCGAAGGGGCGCCAGCCATCAGACATGGCCGCGCAGCGGCCTTCCCTCCCCAAGGGACGGCGCCGCCTGGCGCGCCGAGGGGGCGCCCGGCGGCTCCCCCGTACCGCACACAGCGAATGCGAGGGCGAAGCCGAGCCGGCCTACCTTACGGCCGGCGCTCCAGTGCCGGATCTTCCTTCGTGACCGGCATGAGGTCCTTCTTCGATACGCCCAGCCAGAGCAGGATGGGGCTGGCGACGAAGATCGAGGACAGCGTGCCGACCAGGATGCCGATCAGCATCGTGATGGCGAAGCCGTGCACGACCGGGCCACCGATGAAGAACAGCGCGGCCATGGTGATACCGGTGAACAGCGAAGTGATGATCGTGCGCGACAACGTGCTGTTGATCGAGCGGTTGAGCACTTCTTCCGGCGTGGCGTTGCGGCTGGAGCGGAACAGTTCGCGGACGCGATCGAAGACGACGACCTTGTCGTTGATCGAGTAACCGACCACCGCCAGCACGGATGCGAGCACGGTCAGGTCGAACTCGCGCTGGGTAAGCGCGAAGATGCCGAGGGTCACCAGGACATCGTGGATTTCCGTCGCGAGCGCAGCGATCGCGAATCGCTTCTCGAAGCGGATCCACAGGTATCCCATGATGCCGACGATGACGAAGATCACCGCGACGATGCCGTCGCTGCGCAATTCCTCGCCGACCTGGGGGCCGACGAACGATTTGCTCTTCATCGCGACGTCGGGACGGGACTCCTTCAGCGCCGCCATGATGTCGTTCGCCACCTTCGTGGCCGCCTCGTCGTTGGTGAGGTTGCCGGCGGCGGCGACGTCGCCCTTCGGCTGGAGGCGGATGGTGAACTCGCGGGCGCCGCCGACGGCCTGCACGAGCGGGTTCTCCAGGTGCGCCTTCTCAAGTGCCGAGCGGACATCGGCAGGGTCCACCGGCGTCTTGTACTCCACCTGGACCGCCACGCCACCGAGGAAGTCCTGCCCGTAGTTGAAACCACGGGTCATGATCAGGGCGATCGAGCCAACCATGAGCAGCACGGCGAGGCCGATGCTGAACTTGCGCAGGCCGAGGAAGTTGAAGTTCGAGTTGTGGTTGAAGATTTCCATGGCGTCCCTCCCGTCAGACCGACAGGGTCTTGAGCTTGCGGCCGCCGTGGATCAGCGCCGTGATGGCATGGGTCACCGTCACCGATGTGAACATCGAGGTCAGGATACCGATGAACAGCGTGACGCCGAAGCCCTTGATCGGGCCCGAGCCCATGGTCATGAGGCCGAGCGCCGCGAGCAGATGGGTGACGTTGGCGTCCAGGATGGTCGCCCACGCCTTGTCGTAACCGGTGCGGATGGCGGCCAGCGGCGACGAGCCGTTGCGCAGTTCCTCGCGGATGCGTTCGCAGATCAGCACGTTGGCGTCGATCGCCATGCCGAGGGTGAGCACGATACCCGCGATGCCCGGCATCGTCAGCGTGACGCCGATCATCGACATCACGGCGACCAGCAGCACGAGGTTGAAGAACAGCGCGATGTCGGCGACCAGGCCGAACAACTTGTAGTAGATGGCCGCCGCGATAAGGACGAGGCCGAGGCCGAGCATCACCGCCTTGAAGCCCTTGTCGATGTTATCGGCGCCGAGGCTGGGGCCGATCACGCTCTCGCCGACGATGTCGACCGGCGCGGCGAGCGAGCCGCCGCGGAGCAACAACGCGAGTTCCGATGCCTCGGTATCGCTGGGCAGGCCGTTGGTCGAGAACTGCTTGCCGAACGGCGAGCTGATGTTGGCGTAGTTGATCACTTCCTCGGTGATCTTCGGCGTCTTCACTTCCTTGCCGTCGACCATCTTGGTCTCGACCGTGCGCGTGATGTAGAGCACCGCCATCGGCTTGCCGACGTTGTCGTTGGTGAACTCCTGCATCTTGCGGGCACCGGCGCTGTTCAGCGTGACGCTGACGTTCGGCGTGCCGTTCTGCTGGTCGCGGCCGGACACGGCGCTGGTGAGTTCGTCACCCTTGGCGATGACCTTCTTGCTGAGCAGGTAGGGGCGTCCGTCGCGGCCGTAGTAGAGCTTGGCGTCGGGCGGGACGCTGCCCGAGCGCGCGGCATCCACGGCCTGCTGCGGCGTATACAGGCCCGCACGGTATTCGAGGGTCGCCGTGGCACCGATCAGCTTCTTGGCCTCGGCGGTGTCCTGCACGCCGGCGAGTTCGACGATGATCTGGTTCGCACCCTGCTGCTGGATGAGCGGCTCGGACACGCCCAGCGCGTTCACGCGTTGGCGCAACGTGGTGACGTTCTGGGTGATCGTGCTCTGCGCCAGTTCACGCAGCTTGGCTGGCTTCACCGTGGCATTGAGGATGTAGCGGTTACCCGTGGCCGGGCCGTCGGCGACGGTGAGATCGGGGTAATCCGTGGCGATGAGGGACGCCGCCTGCTGGCGATCGGCATCCGAACGCAGCACCACGCTGACGCCCTGCCCGCGTGCGTTGCGGTTCACGGCGTCGTAGGAGACGTTCTTGTCGCGCAGCAACGAACGGATATCGTCGGCGTAGCGGGTTTCCTGCGCGTCGATCACGGCGTTCTGATCCACTTCCATGAGGAAGTGCACGCCGCCCTGCAGGTCGAGGCCCAGCGGCATCGAGTTCGCGTTGATGGCGCGCAGCCACGAGGGGACCGTCGAGGCGAGGTTCAGCGCCACCGTGTAGTTGTCGCCGAGCCCCGCGCGCAGCGCATCGGACGCCTTGGCCTGTGCATCGACATTGCCGAAGCGGGCCAGCAGGCGCGTGGCCTTCGCATCGATCTCGATCGACGACGGCGGCACCTTGGCCGCGGCAAGCATGCCCTCGACCTTTGTCTTCAGCGAAGCGTCGACCGCGGAGCCACGATTGCCCGAGATCTGCACGGCGGGCTGCGGCGGGAAGACGTTCGGCAACGCGTACACGATGCCGAACAGCAACACGATCACGACCAGCGCGTACTTCCAGCGTGGAAAATCACTCATGCCTTACATTCCATGAAAGCGGCCGTGCCGGCCGCGGCTGACGCTATGGCGGTTGGAAGCCTTACGACTTCTTCAGGCTGCCCTTCGGCAGCACCTGGGTGATCGAGCCCTTCTGCACCTGGACGACGGTGCCCGGGGCGATCTCGACGCGGACGAACGACTCGCCCACCTCTTCGATGCGGCCGGCCAGACCGCCACCCATGACCACCTCGTCGCCCTTGGCGAGGGCGGCCAGCAGCGCGCGATGCTCCTTCTGCCGCTTCATCTGCGGGCGGATCATCATGAAATAGAAGATGCCGAACAGCACCGCCATCATGATCAGCGGCGAAAAGCCCAGGGCGCCCTGAGGGGCGGCTCCGGCGGCGGGAGCGGTGGCCTGTGCAATGGCGGCGAACGTCGGAAGGCTCATCGGATTTCTCGCAAGTCATGGAACAGCCAAGGAAAAGCGGCCGTTCACGGAAAAAGATCGTGGATTATGCCACGCACCCCGGCGGTTATGTACCGCGCCGCGCCAAGGTTCGGGGCGCGGGACGCCCACGCCCCGCCAAGGCTTTGGGGGCGCGCCAGGGCGCCCGCAAGGGGCAAGTCAGCCGTCGACCTCGGCTTTGCGCCTGGCCGCATAGAACCCGGCGACGAAATCCTCCAGCCCACCCGCCTCGATCGCCCCACGCAGCCCGGCCATCAGCCGCTGGTAGTGGCGCAGGTTGTGCATCGTGGCCAGCTGGCTGCCGAGGATCTCGTTGCAGCGGTCCAGATGACGCAGGTAGGCCCGGGAGAAGCCGTTGGCGCAGGCATAGCAGTCGCAGCCCTCCTCGATCACCCGGGTATCCATGGCGAACTTGGCGTTGCGGATACGCAGCGTACCCCCGGCGGTGAACAAGAAGCCGTTGCGGGCGTTGCGCGTCGGCATGACGCAGTCGAACATGTCCACGCCACGGCGCACCGCTTCCACGATATCTTCCGGCCGGCCCACCCCCATCAGGTAACGCGGGCGATCCTTCGGCAGCATGGGCAGGGTGAAGTCCAGCGTATGGTTGCGCTCGGCCTCCAGCTCACCCACGGCGAGACCGCCAACGGCGTAACCGTCGAAGCCGATCTCGATCAGTCGTTCGGCGGAACGCTGGCGAAGATTCTCAAACGTGCTGCCCTGGACGATGCCGAACAGCGCGTTGGGGTTCTTGAGGTCGCCGAAGGCCTGTCGTGACCGCTCGGCCCAGCGCAGGCTCAGCTCCATGGAATCGGAAGCGACCTTTTCCGTGGCCGGATAGGGGGTGCACTCGTCGAAGATCATGGCGATGTCGGAATCCAGCACCTTCTGGATACGCATCGATTCCTCGGGCGAGAGAAACACCTTCGAGCCATCCACGGGGGAGGCGAACGTGACGCCTTCTTCGGTGATCTTGCGCTTATGTGCAAGCGAAAAGACCTGAAACCCGCCCGAATCGGTAAGGATCGGCTTGTCCCAGCCGATGAACCTGTGCAAGCCGCCGAACTCGCCGACGATGTCCAGGCCCGGCCGGAGGAACAGGTGGAAGGTGTTGCCGAGGATGATCTCCGCGCCGATGTCGATGACATCGCGCGGGGTCATGGCCTTCACGGAGCCATAGGTGCCCACGGGCATGAAGGCGGGCGTTTCGACGGTGCCACGGCCGAAGCGGAGACGGCCGCGCCGCGCCGCGCCATCGGTGGCGAGGAGTTCGAAGGGGAGCTGGGTCATCCGCCTATTCTACCTTGAGGCTGGAGGATGCAGCCGCGCCTACAACGAAAGGCCGGATGCCCCTGCGCCTCCAAGGGCGTAGCCTGAGCGACAGCATGGAATGCGATGGCCCTCCGGCACAAACAAGGACGTGACGACATGTCAGACCAGACTGTTCCCGGCGCGCTGACGCCCACTTCAGCGAACACTCCCGCGAGCGCCGAGCCGACGCCGGCTCCGGGGCGCCGCGTCGATACTGGCAACGCCGCGAACTACCTGACCCTGTTCACCTGGCCCAGGGCGGTGCAGCCCGGCGCGCTCAACGACAACACGAATCCGCTGGCCTACGTGCACGAGCTTTTCGAGCTGGCGACAAAGATCGAGGCGGGTGCCGATGCCTCCCAGGCACAACCACTCAGCCGCCGCCGTCCCGATATCGGCGACATGCCGATGGACGAGCGGTCGTTGAAGCAGACATTCCCCGCCCTTCGCTTCGCCATCGACCGCCTCGAAGACGCCGTCCGGGGTGGCGACTCCGCGCCGACAACACCCCTTCGCGAATCGATCGCGGCGGCGAAGTTCCCGACGTCCCTGCCCTTCCACTTCGCGTGGGAGCAGGTCAAGGCGGTGCTGCGCCATCGCAAGCTCTTCATCTGGGATATCGTTCGCAAGTCCGATAAGGATTATCCGAATTTCATCTTCGGTCATGCGACGTCCGCGGCTCTACGCGCTGCGATGACGCTGAGCAGCGGATTCGCGCCCGAGTTGCGTGCCCTGCTCACCGCCGACTCATCCAAGGCGACCGAAAGCACGGCACTACTGTCGGCATCCACCTCCCGCACCCCCTCTGCCACGACCGATGCCGATACCACACCCGCGATAACACGCATGGCGATCGCGGACGGCTTTCGCCGGCGCCTGGGCCTCAGCCGCAAGCAACTGCGCCAGCTGCTCGCGGTCTACCAGCCGGGCAAGGCGACCGCCGACGGTGAGGTCGATCGTCAACCCGCCGTGCTTCGCAGTGCCTACGTATCGACGACCGAGCCGGCGATATCGAGTGCCGGCTTCGGCGCGCGCTTCATCAACGACGGTGGTGAGCCGCTCTATCTTCGCTACGAAGGCGACGACGAATCCAAGCCACTTCGCATCGAAGGCCTGACGGACGGTCACGTCGACCGGATGTTGCGCGTTCTTCGGCTCCACCACGCCACGAAGCTTTCGTTCACGGACATCGACATGCTCTTGACGAGCGCGATGCTCGCCGAAGGACAGCAGCGGAACCTCCACGTCACCGACGCTACCGTCCGTGCCCTGGGCCTGTTCCAGCACCTGCGCGAGAAGTATGCCGTGACGGCCGCGCAGTTCGCGTCGTTCATCGGCGACATGCCCTCATCGGCCGCGGGACGCGAAAGGCCTTTCTACGACAGCCTCTTCAACCCGTCGGGCATCGAACCGCGCGGCGACTCCGAATCGGTATTCACCATCGATGGCACGACGTTCGATCCCGCCGCGGGCAGCGGCAACGACGCCATCGCCGTGCGTCAACTGAGCCAGGCGTTCAAGGCCGATGAAGCGACCGTCCGCTGGGCGCTGGACCGCGTCGTCGAAGCGCAGACGCTTACCGCGCCTGCTCGCAGCCTCGCGGTGGTGTCCGCCTGTTATCGCCTGATCGCGCTTCCACGCCTGCTAGGCCTGAAATCCGCCGAAGCGCCGATTCTCCTGACCACGCTCAATCGTGAAAACCCCGATGTCCTGCGCCAGCTGGCTGGAACGCCGAGCCTGGCCAATGCGTCGCAAACCGGCACGGACGTACTCGACGTGATCGCCCTGGTCATGAATGTCGCCGAATGGGCGAAGCACCACAAACGCGGGATCGCCACCCTGTGCCTTCCTTTGCTCATTCCCACGCCGACCCAGCCAGCGAAACCCTGGATCGCCGCCACCAACCGCGCCATCGCCGCGCTGGAATCGACCGAAAAGGACAAGTCCACCGACACCGAGATCGTCGCCGTGGCTATCCAGCAGGGCCTCCAGCTGAAAGACCAGGCACTCTCGCTACCCCTGCTCAAATGGACGAATCGATCGCCGGCAAGTGTCGCCACGGCGTTTCGCGCACTGGGCCGGTCCGCCCAGGTCACCAGGGCTGCGGATGGCACGAAGGATGTCAAAGCCTGTCTGGCGCCCGACGACCTTCGGTTATGGAGCGATCTCGATCGCTACGCCGCTGTCGCGACACTTTTCGGCCTCAGCGCGGCTGCGGTCACCGCCATGGTCGAGCATCCGGCGTGGTTCAATCTCGCCGGCAGCGCCGGCAGCGCCGGTAGCACCTTGCGCCTGCTCGACTTCACCACGGTGTACCAGGTGAGCCGCTACGCCGACTGGCTGGCCGAGTTGCCAACGGGCAGCGACGAAGACCATGCCATCGACTACCTTCGGCAAGTACACGAGAACCGGCGCCTTACATCGGCGCAAAGCTCGACCCTGTTGTCACAGTTGACGGATTGGCCGCGGACTGACATCGAAGCCGTCACCCGTCACATCGATAGCAAGAACATTGCCGATACCGTCGAGGATATCCGCGACATCGACTTCACGATGCGCCTCAACGAACTGGCGCGATCGAGCGGGCTGTCCATCGATGCGTTGCTCGATGTCAACGGGCTGAAGGTCGCGACGGATTACAACGATTTCGAGAAGGCCGCGGCGGCGCTCCTTGCCGCATGCTCCGAACAGGACGCACTGACCGTCGAAGGGACGCACGGCGAACTATGGCGTGACGCGCTGGCGGCGTGGATGCTCGAACACTGGGTTCCGACCCAGCCCGGCCTTCCGCATGTCACCGACACCGAGGCGCTTTCGGACCACCTGCTTCTGGACGTGATGGTCGGCCGCGAGCCGGTCACATCCCGGGCCGCGTCGACCATGGCGAGCCTGCAGACCTATCTGCACCGCCTGTTCACGGGGCTCGAACCTGGCCATGGCGCCAACGAGACGATGACGCAAACACTGCGCGACACATGGAGCACTTCGCTGAGCCAGTACGGCCACTGGCGATTGCTGCGGCAACTGAAGAACTACCCGGAGAACCGCATCGATCCGACGCAGCGCCGCCGGAAAACCCAGGCATACCTGGACCTGGAAAACCTGTTGGCCCAGGGCAAGTTCAGCGCCGACGATATCGAGGCGGCGATCCTGGGATACATGACCGCCGTGGAGACCACGAGCAATATCCAGCCGTTGACGGCGTACCACGACGGTATCGACCCGCTCAAGGATACGTACCACTTCCTCGGCAAATCGAATGTCTCCCCCGCGCAATACTATTGGCGCACCCTGGACATGTCGCTGCGCGACGCGGACGGCGCACCGAGTACGCTGGGCTTCACGGCGTGGGAACCCGTGCCCATCCCCCTGACAGGCGTGATCGCCGTCACGCCGTTGCCCGACCCGGCCAGTTCGTACCAGCCTGCCGGCCTTCCCGCCTCGACCCTGGACGCGATGAAGGAAGATCTCCGCGACGGCATCGACGCCATCCGGCCGGTCGTGATCGATCAGCGGCGCTATGTCGTGTGGGCAGAGCGCGACACGACGGCGCTGAACATGGGCAAGGACAACAAGACCAGCCCCTTCTTCGTATTCCGTGTCTGCTACTGCTTCCAGCAACTCGACGGCCTCTGGAGCCCACCCAACGTACTCATCACGTTGAATGGATTCGACGGGAAGGGAAAATTCGGCGGCAATGACACCGAACCGGACCAGATCCCCTCCGTCGATGCCACGCGGATATCCGCGAGCGGCAACGCGTACCTGAAAACCAGGGCGTTCGCGCCAGGCCTTGTGGTCATGGTCAACGCCAAGGGACATCGCCGCAAGGATCCCTGGCTTACCGTGGTGCTTTACAAGGCCAACAAGTGGTGGGATTGGAAGCCGGATACAGACCGGGCCCCGGCGCGAAACGACGATTACTTCATCGCATCGCGGGATCTTCTCCTGCTCGAAGAGAAGGAACTGGACGGTGGTGCTGACGGAGCGATCGAAAAGGCCGTCATCAAGGAATGGAAGACGCTCTTCTCCGACCCCCGTGTCGTTCAGCACCAGTACGTAGGCAAGGCGGTGACCATCGCCGAGCAGAATGCGGAGAGTGCCCGCTACGCGATCAGCGACGAAGCCGCGGCCACGCGGCAGGCGACTGCACTGAACCTGACGGTGGATAAACTCGGCGTCGGCTCGCTCGCGGCATCGCTTCCCGAGGATAGTGACTTCATCGAGCTGAGCGCCGGATTCGATGGCGCGTGGAGTTATGAGGGGGCGGGCGGGCGCCAAGGGACGCAAGCCTCCGAGGGAGAAACGCTTACATACGAAGCGGAGTTAAATGTTGTCGATGTGGGACAGTCATGCCACATCACGGCGACGGTGGACCTTCGAAGCGCCACCGATACTGCTTCCGTTTCTGTTGATTACCGCTGGGAACCTAACAATGATGATCCCTCCCCAGCGTATCGAGGCGTAGCTTTGGCGGAAAAATACGACCCGGCTTCGATTGAATTCGTAACTACGTTTTCTATATCAAAGTCCAAGCTGGCCAGCGAAGACTCAATATCCTTCATAGCCAGCCTGTCGTCGGGCGAAACGCATAGCTTTTCCGCACAGCGGAAACTATCTGAACCGCGGAAATCCAACGAAGTGACAGACTTCGCAGGGGTGGCGTACAACGAAGCCGGGAAGCCGCAGTACAAGGTAATTCTCACACTCATCCAGACACCGAACGGGACGAGTGTAACTTCCTCCGTGGAGTGGATGGACGAGACACTCAGGGCGCGGTGCTCCTCAATAGAACTCATTGATGACTTTAAATCGGTAAGTCTCTTGAACTACATCACATCAAGTAGATGGACCTTAGAGGTGGGAAAATCAATAGATCGAGCTCCTCCCGCCATGTCGTACTCGGAGCAGATATTCATTATAGAAGCGCATGAACGTCCGAGTCTCAGTCGGCGTACGCTCGTCTTCCTGCCGAGTCGCCCATCCGTCGCGCCGCCTGTTCGCACAAATACCATCGGGCGCGTTCGCCTGGTATTGCGCGGCGGCATGGACAAGAAGGAAACCCGAAAAATAACCCTGTCGGCCGAAGACAAGAGTGTCCTGAACCGACTCGGCTTGAACCGCCTACCGGCTTTCGCAACTGACAAGCCTGCGGATTTCGCCACGTTCAGCGAACGTCTCGCCCGCATCCCCCACCAAGCCGATGCCTTCTTCCGCGTGCCGGAAATAACATCGGCCGTCTGGGACTGGAGCAGATTTGCCTTCCGCGTCGAAAAATCGGACAACTCCAGGCGTGCCATCGAAAAACGCCGCATAGATTACGAAGCGAAGGTCTTCGACCAATCGGGGATATCGATACCGGAGGGCATCGATTTCCACAGCGTCATGAAGCTCAAGCATGAGCACCCCGACACCTACACCCGGTTCATGGTCTCGACCATGCTCGAAGACAATATCCTGGCGGAAGCCGTCGTCAGCCTGAACGGCGACGACATGTCGCGCGTTCTCAGCACCCGTTATCCCATCAATCGCGATGTCCTGGACTATGCCTTCGAACTGGATGTGTACGCCGAGGACGATACCGAGATCCTCGGCAAGATCACCCGTGCGTACAAGCTCAAGGATCTCATGGGCCCGGACGATGCCATCCCGAGCACGCGCCTCGTGCAGAACATGCACCAGCTGCACTACCTCGACGCGACCGAGGCCAACGAGAAGGCACGCGCAGACAGGCGAAAACTTCCCGTCAACGCCATTCGTCTCAATACGCTCCTGGGCATGCGTTTCGCGGCCCTTGCCACCGCCTCTTCGCATCGCCTGATCGACTGGGATACGCAAAACCTCATCGAACCGCGCCTGGAACCGGGAGACAGGGCCGACAGGCTCGACTTCCGCAGCGCCAACGGGCTGTATTACTGGGAGATGTTCTTCCACGTACCGATGCTCGTGGCCTGGCAGCTGCGTGGAACACGCCAGTTCCGTGAAGCGTTCCAATGGTGCGCACGACACCTCTTCGATCCCTATGACAGCCTGGGCGATCTCGAAGTGTTTCGTCCTCCGTTCTGGCGTAGCCGGCCGCTGGCCGACGTACCGCCGGCCCTCGCCGAAGATGCGGACACGCTGACGGAGGATGTGGACGATCTCGCTTACGCGGATCCCGAACGGTATCGCAAGGCCATCTTCATGTTGTTGGTCGAATCCTGGCGACAGCAAGGCGACGACTTCTACCGACAACTGACCCGCGACGATGTCAACGAGGCCGCCAACTGCTATCGCAAGGCGCTCCGACTGATCGGCCCCCTGCCCGAACAACTGACCGTGCCATCCCCCGCGCTCCCCGTGCTGGCGAATACGACAGACGGCGATTTTCTCCCGCCGGTGAATGTGGCGTTGACCGACATGCGCGAGCTGCTGCGGAACCGGCTGTTCAACATACGGCACGGGCTGACCATCGACGGCAAGCTCATGAACCTCGACCTCTACGATGACGCCGACGACTTCGCCGCGTTGGGCAACTGGCGAGCGGGGATGCTTTCGGGCGGTAAACGCGCGCCGCGCATCGATGTTCCCGCGTACCGATTCAAATATGTGCTGCCGGCCGCGAAGGAGGCCGTCGCAAAACTGATCGACATGGGCCGGCAGGTGTTCCACAACTACGAGGAAGAGTACAACGCAGGCCTTGGCGTCCTTCAGCAAGCCAATCTGATCAAGCTCTCCGACTTCACCTTGAGGCTGCAGACCGAAGCACTGGCCGGCGCACGCGCCGGCCGCGAGAAATTGTTGGCCAGCAGGAAAGTGGCGGAACAGCGCCGGCAGTACTACCAGAACCTATGGGACCAGGGCCTCCTGCCCCAGGAAATCGCCGCGGCCGCTCTGGCAGCCGCCGCGCCGGGCACGAAACTGTTGTCCATACCGTTCGACATGACGGGATCGGGCCTGAAAATGGTCCCGAACATATTCGGCCTCGCCGTGGGCGGCCAGGAGCCGGGCTCCATGGCGACCGCCGTGGCCAGGCAGATGGTCCTCGGCGCGGATATCTTGACCTTGGGCAAGGAGGAGTTGCGCTACAACAGCGACATCGAGTACCGGGCGAAGGAGTGGCTGCTCAACATCGAACAGGCAAGCGGCGATATCGAGGTGATCGATCGCGAGCTGGACGAGCAGGAGATCCTGATCCGCGCCGCCTCGATCGCGGTGGACGAAGTCAAGGCACATCAGGAGCTCATGCGCGAAGAGTACGTCTTCATGACGACCGGCTTCGCCATCGGACCGACCTATGTCTGGATGATCGCGCAGCTGTCGGGCATCTATGCGGCCGCCTACGATGCGGTCATGTCGCTCTGCCTTGCGGCTCAGGATGGCTGGCGCTACGAGACCGGTGACTTCCGCAGCCAGTTCATCAAGCCGGGCGCCTGGATGGACAACTGGCGGGGCATGCTGGCCGGCGATGCCCTGCAACGCGACCTCCTGGAGATGGAGGCCGCCTATCTGCGCCGTCGCGAACGCCGCATGCATATCCGCAAGACCGTATCGCTCGCCGAGATCAACAAGATGAGCGCGGCGGACCTGTGCGCGGAAATCGGGAAGAAGCAAGCCGTCATGTTCGAACTTCCCTCCTCGCTGTACGACGCGGACTTTCCGGGTCATTACCTTCGCCAGATCGTCAATGTCTCGGTTTCCTTCAAGCTGTCGTCAATCAGTGAAATGCGAAGCATCGCCGCCACCCTGAAGCAGACGAGCAACACGCTTCTGATCGAGCCGTCCGCCGAAGGTGCGGCGTATATCTACGACAACAGCAATCCGGCCCACCCTTCCGTCCTCTTCGATGTCCGGCAGGAACAGAAGGTCGCCTTGTCCACCACGAAGCCGCTCATGAACGTCGAAGGGTACAGTGCGCTCTTCGGCCTCGTGTTCGGTGACGATCGCTACCTGCCGTTCGAAGGAACGGGCGCGATCTCCCGATGGACGCTGTCCTTCCCCGGTGACGGCACGACCCTGGACACGCTGAAGAGCGGGGACAACTGGCTGTTGGAGGACATTGTCGTCACCATCGACTACACCGCCGCCGATGGCGGGGAGGCGCTGGCGGAGCATGTGCGAACCCTCCGCGTAGCGTCGTCACAGGAGGGCGGCCCCGTCCTTTCGGCACCCGGCCCGGGTGGCTCCACCACCACGCCCGCCTCCACCACGCTGGACTTTTCCGCTCCACGCATCATCGCGGACGGCGCCGGCGCATCCGTCGCCATCGCAGCCCATCCCTCGCTGCCGGCGCGCGCGGAGATCGCGATCACGTATACGAATCAAGAGGGGGTCACGGAAACGGCGTCACCACAGAAATGGAATGGCAAGGGACTGGTCGTTCCCATCCCTGCTGCGATCCTGGAGACCAATGCAGGCCGTCGGCTGACCGTCGGTTATACCGTCGATGCGGCGGGAACATCGACGGCATCGGCAACCACGGAAGTCGCCCTCCCCGCCACCGATCAGGCCGACACCCCGTCCTTCCCCACGCCTGTCGTCCCGGAGGTCCGTGCCAACGGCGCGCTCGATCGACGCGACGCGGCCAACGGAGCGACGGTCACGGTGGCGCCGTGGGCCTTCATCCAGAAGGACCAGGCCGTCTGGCTGCGTTGCCTGGGAACGAAGGCCGATGGAACCGTCCATGACCTCGCGCTGCGTCAGCCGCCAGAAGGGATCACCGGCGAGGAGTTCGAGAAGGGACTGAACGTCACCATCCCGCTCACGTACCTCGACGAACTGGGGGACTACGCACAGCTGAGGATCGCATTGAAGGTTTCGCTCGATGGAAGCGGGGTGGAGAGCCGGGCGACGGCCTTCCCGGAACTCATGTTGGATATTCCGCGGTGCACCGAATTGATCGTTACCTCTATGTCGGAGGAATTCGCGACCCGCTATTACACCATCGGTGCGGCGCTGGAGTCCGATTTTGGCTTCGTCGCGACCTCCGCAGATGTTGGGCCGGTTGGACTGGTGTTCGAGATGGGCGCCTGGGAGCTTTACATTCAGACAGTCGACACGTCCGGAAATGCGGTCCGCGTCTGTCTGGACGCGGGACGCTGGCCATTTCCGAGCGATGGGGGCGGGGGCCGTGTCCGTCGCATCGGAAGCTACAGGAGGGCAAGGGATTCCATTGCCGATGGGTCGGTTAGGCTGGGCGCACGGTGTCTTGCAAGGCAGAACAAGCAACTTGCCCCGGGCCGATACCAGGGGAGCGCCACGCTGCACTTGATCGGCTGGCAAAAACCCGTGGTCAGGGAATCCGTCATCGTCAAGGTGGACGTGACGGTTCCTCCTCCCGCTCCAGCTCCGGCTCCGACCCCTGCCCCTGCCCCTGCCCCTGCCCCTGCTCCTGCTCCTGCTCCAACACCGGCTCCAACACCGGCTCCAGCTCCAGCTCCAACACCGGCTCCAATGCCAACTCCGGTCCTTGTTCCAACTCCGGCCCCTGCCTCAGCGCAACCGGAAGCCGGAACAACAAGCACCCTTCCTGCACCACAAGTCGTCGTAAAGGACGGTGGAGTCCTCATGACCATTCCGGACAGCGTGTCTATGGCAGCGTCACGCGAATACTACTGGTTCGAATGGACCATGGAGGATGGCGGCGCAACATTGATCAAGACTGACTCGAAATGGCCCGTTCAAAAGGACAACATCTACAATCTCACAAACAACGACTATCTTAGGTCAGACGTCTGGGCGAGCAAGACCAATGGGCTCAAGGACAAGTTTGCCTTCGTCAAGTACTTCTTACGTCTCGACGGAATCACCAAGGAATACGACTCGCTTAAGGAATCCGCTTCGCTACGTGTCCAGTTCACGCTAGCCGAGCAGCCGGAAGCCTCGAAGACCCCACCGTCGAAGTAGGCATGGCACGTCGCAGGCGGGTTCGACCCACCATGGCGCCGATAGACCGGGCCGGGTGGGTGCCGGACCCGTTGGCGCCGCGCGGGTTATCCGGACGACCTTGCCAGGTTCCACTGCCAGTGCGCCTCTAAAGTTTCGCAAGTTCCCGCCGATTTCCTCAGTCAGAGGAGCGTGCCCATTCGGGGCCCGCCAGGCTCGGGAGGACATCCCCCTTGATCATCCAGCCGACCAGTCTCGCTGCCCAGTTATGGGCGGGCGCGGCCGCGGGCACCACGGCCGCCGCGGACAGCTGGCGGGTCGGGACCTTGCTGTTGGCGCGGGTGATGGGCCAGAACGAGCTGGGCAAACTGCTGCTGGAGATCGGCGGGCTGACCGTCGAGGCCGACGCACCAGGCACCGGTACCCAGCTTCCTCCACAGTTCCAGGTGCGCGTGCTGACCCAGGGTGCGCAGCCGCAGCTGGAAGTGATCCCGGGCAACACGGACGAACAGGTCGCGATGCAGGGACTGCGCGAACGCCTGCCTCAGCAGAATGGCTACGCCCCCCTTCTCGGCGTACTGGCCGCCCTCGGACGCAGCCCGACGGCACGGGCGCTCCCCGCCCCGTTACGCGCGGCCCTGGCCACGCTCGAAGCGGCGATCAACAAGCCCGACGACATCAGTTCACCCCTGGGCATGAAGGAAGCCATCGCCAAGAGCGGAACCTTCCTCGAAGCCCATCTCGCCGAACCAAAGCGGGAGACACCGGCGGCGGACGATTTCAAGGCCGCCCTGCTCGCCCTGCGCCGCACGCTGGCCGACATATCGGCGAGCCGACCGGGTTCATCCACCTTGTCGCGACCGCTCAGCGATACACCCCCGCCGCTGGCTCAGCGCTCGCTGGTGGCCCAACCGCGTGCCGCCGAGCTCGCGGTGACGGAAGATGACGTCGACGGACTGGTCAACCAGCTACGCAGCGATACGCGCGCGGCGCTTTCGCGCGTCGAAATCGCCCAACTCGAGTCGCAGCCGCATTCCGGCCTGTGGATGATCGAGATCCCCGTCGCAGGCGTCCGTGGCTACGACGTGCTTCAGTTGCGTATCGAGGAAGGCGAGCCCGCTCCCGGCGAACAAGAAGGCCCGTGGACGGTCGGCTTCGCCATCGATCCTCCGTCGCTCGGTGCCGTGCAGGGCGAGATACAGCTACGTACCCCGCGTGTATCGGTACGCCTGTGGGCCCAGCACGCGGAGACCGTCAGCCGTCTCGAAAACGAATTCATGTCGCTGCGCCGGCTGCTCGAGAAAAGTGGACTCGTGCTCGATCATTTCGCCTGCATGCACGGCCTGCCCGCATCGACCAGCGCTTATAGCGCCGTGTTACTGGAAGCGCGCGCATGAGCCAGCCGCTGCCCTCGCCTCGCCGTAGCGTCACGCTACGCCTTGCGTCGCCGACCAGCAGCGGAACGAGCCAACGCGTGGACGCGGACGCCGTGAAGGCGATGCTGGATCGTGCGCAAGCACTGGGACTGGCGCCGCAACTCGACCCTCAGATAGCCACGTTGCTCGCGGCGGTGCGCCTGCGCGACGATGTGCCGCCGGAGTTGTACGCGGCGCTGGCGGCTGTGGTCGGGACGTTGTTGGCTGCGACGGACGAATAGGTTTTCGCGCGCCGAATCGCCGACAAGGTCGGCTCCCACAGGAGCAACCTCCGACCTTTGTCCGATATGAGCTTGCCTGGTGGGAACCAACCCTGCCGGCGATACAGCGACCTGATGAGAGCCAACCCTGTCGGCGATACAGCGACCTGGTGGGAGCCGACCTTGTCGGCGATTCCGCTAGCCGACGCCGAGGCCCTGGATGCTGGCCATGCCCGGCTCGAAACCCGCCAACTCCGCGAAGTACCGCCCACGCTCGGTGTAGTCACGAAACTGATCGAAGCTCGGCGCGCCCGGCGAGAGCAAGACGCAGCCTTCTCCACCGAGGGCGGCTCGCGCGGCGGCCACGGCGGCACCGAGGTCGGTGGCGCGATAGACGTTCGCGATACCGGCCGCCTCCAGCGCGTCCGCGATACGCGGGCCGTTACCGCCCTGGCACACGATCGCTTCCGGCTCGTGCCCGTGCATCGCTTCGACGAAGGGTGTCCAGTCCAGGCCACGATCGTGGCCGCCGACGATCAGTGCCGTGCGTTTCGCCCCCACGCTTTCCAGCGCGGCCAGGCTCGCCAGTGGCGTCGTGCTGATGGAGTCGTTGACCCAGGCGAGCCCGTCGCGCTCTCCCAGCGGCTGCAGCCGGTGCGGCAAGGGCACGAAGGTCGACAGTGCAGGCGCGGCGGCACGTGCGTCGTAACCCAGGATCTCCAGCGCGGCCAGCGCCGCGCAGGCGTTCACCGCGTTGTGCAGCCCGGGAGCGGACACCCGTCGGGCACGAATGACGTCCTCGCCGCCCCGCCGAATCCAGCCGTCCGCCACGTGCCATCCGGCGAGATCACCGAACGTGTGCAATCCCGGATGATCGGCGGCACGCGAAAGCAACGTGGGCTGTGCCGCGTTCACGAGCACCCGTTCGGACGCCGCGAGCAGCTTGAGCTTGTCGTCGACATAGCGCGCGCGTGAACCGTGCCAGTCGAGATGTTCCTCGTACAGGCTGGTCACGACGCCGAGGGATACGCCTGTGGCCTCGCCGGTCTGGAAACTCGACAGTTCGATGACCCACAGGTCGGCGCTGGCCTCGTCGAGTTCGAGCAAGGGCAAGCCGATGTTTCCCGCCAGTGCGGTACGCACGCCTAGCGAACGCGCCAGGTGGGCGAGCAAGGCGGACGTCGTGCTCTTGCCCTTGGTGCCGGTGACGGCGATGGTGCACGCGTCGCCATGCGTCGCGAACCACAACGCCGTACCCGAGGTGAAGCGCGTACCGCGTGCCTTGGCCTCCAGCAGTTCCGGCTTGTACGCGGAAATGCCGGGGGACTTGATGACGACATCGAAGGCAGCCAGCGCATCGGCATCGGGTGCGGCATCGTGCACGCGCACCGAGGGAAACGCCGCTTTTGCCGCATCCACCTCATCCGCGGCGCAATAGAGTTCGACCGCCTGGCCCGGCAGGCGCCGCGCCAGCGCATCCAGCGCCGCGCGTCCTTCCCGGCCGAACCCCCAGACGGCGACCCGCCGGCCCTCGAGGTCAGCCCAGCGCATCCAGCGCTCCGAGCAGGCGCCGCGGCACCAGATGCGACGCACCGGGCTTGAGCCAGGGATCGAGCGCCAGTTCGGAACGATCGAGCTGGGGAAGGATTTCGCGGCGGAAACGCGCGACCAGCGCATCCTCGCGCCATTCCGGCCGTTCGGCCAGGGCGGCCAGCGCGGCGCGCGCCTCGGCGCCCTCGCCAACGCACTCGAACGGCTTATGGTCCTTGTATTCCAGCAACGCATCGAACGCGCCCGCCAGCTCTTCGTCGTCGAGCAGATTCCGCCCGAAGATCGACAGCAGTCGCGGCTTGGCCATGAAGGGGGCCAGCGCCAGGAAAACGAAATGGCACTTCGGGCACTGGCCGCACCAGCGATCGGCGGGTTTCGGTCCGAGGATGCGGAAATTGCGGTTGCAACTGGAGAAGACGTTGAAATAGTCGCCACCCAGCCGCGCGAACGCGCTGGTCACGGCCAACTCCGACCAGGGCCGCAGCAGCGAGCAGTAGTCGAGATCGGCGGCGACGTGCGAGTGCAGGTAGTCGTGCAGGGTTTTCTCGAAACCGAAGCCCTTGCTCCACTGGTGGTTCACTTCCTGGCCTTCGTACTCCAGCGTGGCCACCGAGGCGGAACGCTCGTTGGCGAAGACAATGGAGTCGTAGCCATAGAGGACCGCCGCCACCACGAGGATCGCCGAGTTGATCGCGGTGACGGGGATATGCCCGTTCCACGCACCGAGACGATTCAGTTCGAACAGGCCCGGCGCCAGTTCGCGCGAGATGTTGAGCGTGGGCAGGCCCGTGCGCGCGGCGCACTCGGCGATCAGCGGCGAGTTACCCACCCAGGCGGCCGTGGCCTCGGCACCGATGGACTTGACCGCCTCGACCGCCACCACCGAATCCTTGCCACCGCCGATGGGCAGAAGCGAACGCTTCGGCAGGCCGATCGCCGACGCTGCCGCATGACGCTTGCGCTCGAACGGAAAGGCGATGCGCCCGCGAAGGTCGAGACGGTTGCGGTAGGCGAACTCGGCCAGGCCGTGCAAGTACAGCGCATCGAGCATCGACGCACCGTCTTCGTCGAGCGCCTCGCCCTCGACGACGATCGTGGCGGGAATGCCCGCCTTGTAGTAGCTGACGCCGGCGACCAGATGGAGCAGGCGCAGCGCCGCCGCGAAAGCTCCCTCGCGTTCCGCCGGCACCGACGGCGCGCCCGGGAAGGTCACGCGCTCGATCAGTTCCGGGCCTTCGTCGAAGGCATAGACCAGTTCGGCCACGCCATCGACGAACGCATGGCGGACGAAGCGAAAACGATCGCTCTGGCGTGGATCGGCAAGCGTGGCGGTCACGGCAGCAAGACCTCGTCGGCTTCGTCACGCAGGTTGTAGCGGGAGGACATCACGGCGCCATAGGCGCCACCCTGGGCGATGAGGATCACGTCGTCTTCCTTCGACTCGGGCAGGCGGCGGTCGGAACCGAGGATGTCGCCGGATTCGCAGATCGGGCCGACGACCTGATACATCGTGGTGGCGGGCTCGTCGACACGGGAGAGGTTGGCGATCTCGTGCCAGGCATCGTAGAGCGCCGGGCGGATCAGGCTGTTCATGCCGGTATCGAGGCCGAGGTAACGCACGTTGGCGCCCTTCTCCTTTTCCTGCGTGACCTTGGCCAGCAACACGCCCGCATCGGCCACCAGGTAACGGCCCGGTTCCACCCACAACTGAAACTGCGGATAGGCCTGATGCACCGAGGTAAGCACGCGGTCGAGCGCCGCCATGTCCAGCGGCGTCTCGCCAGGATGCGACGGCACGCCGAGGCCACCGCCGATATTGAGCACCGAGATCGTGCCGATGCGTTCGGCCAGCGCCGCCAGTTGCGAGTAGACCTCGCCCCAGTGCGCCGCGTCGAGGATGCCCGAGCCCAGGTGCGCGTGAAGGCCGATCACCCTTACGCCCGCCGCATCGGCCAGGCGCAGGAATCGATCCACGTGTTCGATCGGTACGCCGAACTTGCTACCGGTACCGCCGGTCTTCACTTTCTCGTGATGACCGAGGCCACGGCCGAGGTCCACCCGCAGCATGATGTCGCGCCCCGCGAACATCTCGCCCCATTGCTCGATGGGATGCAGTGCATCGATGGTGATCGTCGCCCGCGTCTGCAAGGCCGCGGCGAAATCGCGACGGGCCGCGAAGTTCGGCGTGAACAGCAGGGGTACGTCGTCCGGCACCGCGGCAGAGACCGCCGCCAGCTCGCCCGGCGAGACGCACTCGAAGGCGAAGCCTTCCTCCGCCAGCACCTTGAGGATGCCCGGATGAGTGTTCGCCTTTACGGCGTAGTGGGCGCGATCCACGGCCTTCAACGACTTCACGCGGCGAGCCTGCGCGCGCACCGTCGGCACGTGGTAGACGTAGCGTGGGGTGCGTTCCTGGGCCAGCCGCATCAAGGCGGTCCGTTCGCCCCGCCACCACGCGGCGCTCGGCAACGCCTGTTCGCCGGCACCGTAGAGCGCCTGCCAGGAGGGGCCGAAGACGACGCTGTCGTCCGTACGCAGCGCACCGGCGCCTATCAGCAGTTCGTGCAGGCGAGGCAGCATGTCATCCACCACATCCTCGTCGACGACGAAGGTCAGGTTGAGGTTGTTCGACGACTGCGAGATCAGGTGCACGCGCAACTGGCCGAACTCGGCCAGCACGCCCGACAGCTTGTGCAGCATCGAACGCATGCCGCGGCCGACAAGGGTGATGGCCGCGCAGGGCGCGATCACCTTCACCCGGCAGACGCGGGCCAGATCCGCCGCCAGCGCGGCGATCGCATCCGAATCGAGCAGGTTCTCGGTGGGATCGAGCGATACCGTGACATTGGTTTCCGCCGAACCGATCAGGTCCACCGACAGGCCGTGGCGCTTGAACGCGTCGAACACGTCGGCGAGGAAGCCGACCTGTTGCCACATGCCGACCGATTCCATCGATACCAGGGTGATGCCCTTGCGTGCGCTGATCGCCTTGATGCTCGGCGCGTGCTCGCGCACTTCCGGGCCGATCGACGTGCCTTCCAGCTCGGGCCGGTTGGTATCCTTGATCAGAAGCGGTACGCGCGGTTCGCGCAGCGGAGAAAGGCAGCGCGGGTGCAAGACCTTGGCACCGGTGGATGCGATTTCCTGCGCCTCTTCGTAGTCTAGCCGCTGCAACAGGCGCGCCCCGGCGACCTGGCGCGGGTTCGCGCTGAACATGCCGGCCACGTCCGTCCATATTTCCACGCGCGACGCCGCCAGCAGCGCACCGAAGTACGCGGCCGAGGTGTCCGAACCACCACGTCCGAGCAAGACCGTGCGGCCGGCTTCGTCCTGCGCGATGAACCCCTGCGTGATGAACACGTCGCCGCGTTCCGCGAGCGCCGCGGAAATCGCCGCATCGTGGTGCGGTTCCACCATGGCCGAGAGCAGGCGCGTGCGCTCGTTCTGGTTGGGCAACACCACCGAGCGCAGGCAGTCGCGGGCGTCGACCCAGGTCGTCGCCAGTCCGTTGGCGGAGAGGAAGGCCGCCCCGAGTGCGCTGGACATCAGCTCGCCATGCGCCTGCACGCGAGCCTGCCAGGCTAGTTCGCCCAGGTCCGCGGCGCCGGCCTCGGCGAGCAGCGCCAGGTCGGCAAGCCGCTCGCCCAGCGTTTGCGGCATCGCCAGCGACATCTCGGCGAGCAAGGCATGGTGGCGATCGGCCAGTGCGGCGGCCGCCTCCGAGCGGCGTTTGGGTTCCGTGTGCGTGCAAAGCTGTTTCAGGCCGTCGGTGATGCCGGACAGGGCCGAGACCACGATCAGCACGCGCGCGCCTTCGGCGCGGCGGCTGGCGGCCAGTTCAAGGATGTTGCGCCAACGTGCGGCGGTGGCCACGGAGGTGCCGCCGAACTTCATGACGATCCAGGGCGCGTTGAGGGGCAACGGCGCGTTTGCGTTTTCGCTCACGGGACTCTTTGGGCTGGTGGGGGAAGCGTTGGCCGGGCAAACCGGCAAATCCCCCGAAGTGTTGCGCCGCAACGGCAAAAACGCAATCAATCGCCCTTGTGCGCGATCTGGGCCATGCGCTGCGCATCCGCGAGGATGCCATGCAGGATGCGCAGCTCGCGCGGCTCGGGGCGGGCGCGCAGGAAGAGCTTGCGCAGTTTCAGCATGATCGTCGTCGGCGAGCGGCCCTTGTGGAACTCGATGTCGTCGAGTGTCTGGCCCAGGTGGGTGAAGAACCGCTCCATCTGCTCGGCATCCGCCGGCGCCTCGTCGGGGTCGACCCCGGCCACCGGCGCACGCGGTTCCTCCGCCAACAGCGCCGTACGCAGCTCGTAGGCCACCACCTGCACCGCCTGTGACAGGTTCAACGAGCTGAAATCGTCGACGCTCGGAATCCGCACCATGGCGTGGCAACGCGCCAGTTCGTCGTTTTCCAGCCCGGTTCGCTCGTTGCCGAACACCAGCGCCACCTGCTCGCCGCGGCGGGCGGCGGCGATCGCCTGGGCCGCCCCTTCGCGCGGGTCCAGTTCCGGCAGGTTCACGCCACGACGGCGGGCGGACAGGCCGAGGGCGAAGGTGGCACCCGCCAGGCCGTCGACCAGGTCGTCGTGGATCGCGGCATGGTCCAGGACATCGTCCGCCCCGGCCGCCAACGCCGTCGCCTCGGGATCCGGAAAGCGGTGCGGCGCCACCAGGGTCAGCCGGTCGAACCCCATCGTGCGGATCGCGCGCGCGGCCGAGCCGATATTCCCCGCATGGGAGGTGCGGACGAGGACGAAACGAAGGCGGTCGTGGAGATCGGAAAGGGCCATGGGTGGCGGACGATTGGCGGGGAGGACCGGAAAGTCTACAACGGCAATGACTTGGGCGAGGCGCGACAGGGTGGTAAACTCTGCGGCCGATGCGGCCTCGACCGCCTCCCACGTTCTTTTACCAAGCCGATCCCATGCCCAGACCCGCCGTCAATGTCGCGGCGCGCGCCGCGCGCTCCGCAGGAAACATCATCCTGCGCTATATGAATCGCATCGAAGGCCTTGCGGTCGTCGAAAAGCAGCGTATGGACTTCGCCTCCGAGGTCGACCGCCTCGCCGAAGCCGAGATCGTCAAGGAACTCCGCCGTGCCTATCCCACCCATGCCATCCTGGGCGAAGAGTCCGGGCAGATCGGCAAGGGGCCGCTGACCTGGGTCATCGATCCGCTCGACGGCACGCACAACTACCTGCGCGGCATCCCGCATTTCTGCGTCTCGATCGCCCTGGTCGAGAAGGGTGAGCCCGTCTATGGCGTGGTCTTCGACCCACTGCGCGACGAGTTGTTCACCGCGAGCAAGGGGGACGGCGCCTACCTCAACGATCGCCGCATCCGCGTCGGCAAGCGCGAAGGCCTTGCCGGTGCGCTGATCGCCACCGGTTATCCCTACCGGGCGCGTAACCACCTGGACGCGCAATTGGCGATGACGGCGGCACTGCTCAAGGACGCCGAAGACATCCGCCGCATGGGTTCGGCCGCGCTCGATCTCGCCTACGTGGCCGCCGGCCGCGTCGATGGTTTCTTCGAGCCCGGGCTCAACGTGTGGGATATCGCCGCGGGCGCCCTGCTCGTGCGCGAGGCCGGTGGCGTCTACGGTGATTTCGCCGGACGCGAAGGCCTGCCGGAGAGCGGCAACATCATCGCCGCCAATCACAAGGTGGCAGCCGCGATGACCGAGGTCATCGGCGCCAACGCCACGCCCCGCCTCCTCGGCGTGTAGTCGGAAGGCCAGCGCCAAGGGATAAACCCTCGCACTGGCTCCTTCCATGAGCCTACATACGCGCGTGGGCGCTGCCTCCTAATCTGTCGTTGGCGAACCGGATGTTCGCTTCCCCTACGACAGATCAAGGAAAAACCCGTGCCACTCCCCACACGAAACCCCGGCCGCCTTTCGGCCGTGCTCGCGCTCGCCCTCGCTTCGACCTGCCTGACCCCTGCCGTCACGGCCGAAGTACGCACGATGATCGTCACCTCCGATCCCCAATATCCCTGGACGGCGAAGACGGATGCCCGCATATCCCAGGACGATGCCGAACGCGACGCGGAATCCGAGGCGTTGATCGAAGAGCAGTACCGCAGCATCGTCGCCTACCGCGCGGCCCGCCCGGGGCAGGATATCCCCGTGTTCATCAATGGCGACATCACCGCCTATGGCCATGGAGCGCAGCGCGCCACGATGGAGCGCCTGCTGCGGATCCTCGGTGACAACGTGCATCTGGGGCTCGGCAATCACGACTACGAGAACAACATCCGCAACGACCAGGGCGAAGGCTGCTTCAACAACGGCTGCGCGCGGGACAGCATCACCGACCTCGTTCGCCATGTGACGAAGAAGCGGGGCGTCGTCTCGTTCGACTTCGCGGCCCAACCGGGTGCGTTCAGCACCCGCTACGTGGGCAGCCTCGCCTACGCCGTGCGCGCACCGGGACTGGACCGCGTGCTGCACATGCAACTCAACAACCACCCGACCTACGAGGTTTCGTTCGATACGACCGAGGGCATCGTCCCTGCACGGTACGAGATCGAATCCTCGGTACCATGGCTACACCACCTGCTTGGCGTACACCTGAGCGTGCCGCCCCTCGGTACCCCTTCGGATCGTGCCTATGACTTCGCCATCGTCCACATGCACGATCCCGACAATTTCAACGGCGACTTCGCCCGTACCGTTTCAGGCGTCGACGTGGCGGCCATATTCGCCGGGCATCTGCACCGTTCCCTCGGGTATTACAGGAATATCGGCAGCGTGCCGGTCTACCTCAGCGGCTCCGCTTCGCAGCGCACCTACCTGGTGGTGGAACACGACACCGACGAGGCGGTGCTTCGGGTATACGGCGTGCGCGACAACGACCCGGAGCGCAAGACGCTGATCGATACCGTGCCTACCCGGCGCGCGAGCTGACTCAGTCGTCCTTGAGCAGGTTGCGCAGGAAAGGCACCGTCACTCGCCGTTGCGCGGCGAGTGACGCGCGGTCCAGTGTATCGAGCAGGTCCAGCAAGGTACCCAGGTCGCGCGCATGATGCGCGAACAGCCAGTCCAGCACCACGTCGTCCAGTTCGATGCCACGCGCCGCGGCCTGCTCACGCAGCACGCCGCGGCGTTCCGCGTCGGCCAATGGTTTCAGCACCGCCTGGGTCAACGAGCCCAGCCTCGAACGCAGGTCGGGCAAGGCGATATCCAGCGATACCGGCGCGCCCGCCGCCGAGAACAGCAGCGTGCATCCGTCGGCACGATACCGGTTGAACGTGTCGAACAACGCATGCTCCGCGTCGTCCTCGCCGGCGATGGAATCGATGTCGTCGATCGCCAGCACGTCGCTGCCCGCCATGCCACGAATCGCCACCGCACGCGAGCCCCGCAAACCGGCCAGCGGCAGGTATTGGGCCGTGCGGCCAGCGTCGATCGCCGCCTGGCATGCCGCGATCAGCAAATGGGTACGGCCACTGCCCAGTGGACCGGCCAGGAACACCCATGGCGCGGAGTAATCCACCGCCGCGGCCCGAACGGCTTCCACTGCCACCGCGTTATCGCCTGGATGGAAGTGCTCGAAGCGCTGGCGTCGCGGCCAGCGCAATGCGAGGGGAAGCTGGGCCGTCATGGATGGCCGTCGCCGGGCAATGGAGGCTGGTCGCGCCGCGCGTTCACGGTGACGTCGACATCCACGTCGACTTCCACCTGTTCGGTGGACGCGTCCGCGGCGGGTTCCATGTAGAGGTCGCTCTCACGATACCGCGCGAAGACATAGCGCATCAGCACCACCACGACGGAAGCCGCGGGCAGTGCCAGCAGCACACCGAGGAATCCGAACAGGTGGCCGCCCGCCAGCACGGCGAAGATCACCGCCACCGGATGCAGGCCGATCTTGCCCCCGACCAGGCGCGGCACGAGCACGTAGCCTTCGAGCAACTGGCCGATGGTGAACACCACCGCGACGAGGATCACGTGCGTCCAGTCGCCGTATTGCACCAGCGCGGCGATCAACGCCGCGACGAAGCCGATCATGAAACCCAGGTAGGGGACGAAACTGAGCAGGCCCGCGACCATGCCGATCAGGGGGCCGATGGAAATGCCGACCAGGGTGAGGCCCAGTCCGTAGAACACGCCCAGCGCCAGCATCACCAGCAACTGGCCGCGGACGAAGGCGCCGAGCACCTGGTCCGATTCGCGCGACAGATGGACGACGGTCGGCTCGATCGAGCGCGGCAGCAGGCGCTGGATATGCGCGATCATCGTGTCCCAGTCGCGCAGGAGGTAGAACGCCACGACGGGAATCAGCACGGCATTGGTGATCCAGGTGACCACCCCCATGCCCGACTGGGTGACCTTTGCGACGGCCTTGGCGGCGATGCTCCCCACCGAGCCGATATGCTCGCGGATCGTCGCCAGCAGGCTGTCGGTATCGAACACGTTCGGGTCCAGCCGCAGGCGTGTCTGGATCCACGGCAAGGCCGTGCCGCGCACCCAGTCCACGTAGTGCGGGAGGTTCTCGGCGAGGTTCTCGAACTGGTGCTGGATCAGCGGGATGAGCAGGAGCACCACGCCGACGAAGACCAGCGAGATCACGGTGAACACGATGCTCACCGCCCAGGTGCGGCCCATGCCCAGCCGCTGCAGGCGATCGGCGAGCGGGTCGCCGAGGTAGGCGAGCATGGCCGCGATGGCGAACGGCATCAGCACCGGTGCCAGCAACCAGATCACGAAGATGATGACGGCGGTGATCGCAAGCAGCTGCCAGCGGCGCGAAGTGTCGTGGTTCATGCGAGTCCTGATTCGTCGTAGGAGGTCACGGGACCCAGCGCACGGCGAGGTCGGCGCCATCGTGTGCATCGGCAGCCAGTATGTGGCCACCGGCCGCATAGGCCGCCACCAGGCGTGCCAACGGCGCGCTGGCGTTCACATTGAGCAGCACCCCGTCGGCTGTGGCACCGACGGGCGCCACCGACTTGACCGAAGGATCGTTCTGGAAGGTCGCCAGCAAACCGGCGTAATCGGCCGCCGAGCGCAGGCCGGTCACCCAGACCTTGCCGCTGGAACTGCCGCCCTGAGTGGCGGCGAACTGCCGGTCGAGCTTGTCGGCCATGGCGTTCGCGCCATTGGCGAGCAGCGCGGCGCGGGCTTCGCCACTGTCTTTCCAGGTGCCGGTGCGTCCGGCGGAAACGAGGGTCCAGTCGGCCTGGTCGTCGCCGATCTTGCCGACCAGGACCATGGCGGTGTTGTACCGGCGGGCCACGGTCGCCACGGCGCCGGGATCGCCCTGGGCGATGGCCGCGGGATCGGGGAGCGAGTCGGCCTTGGGCACGACGATCTGGTAACCGCGGGTATCGGCCATCTGCGCCAACGGCACCAGGTCCTGCTGGCCGAGAAGCTTCCCGCTCGCGTCGCGGGCGATCACCAGGACGGGCGGCTTCGGCGCCGCGACCGACGCGTCGCCCACGGCCAGCACCCGCCGGATGGCGCCGGGATCGAAGACGATATCGAGGCTCAACGGGGCGCCATTGGCACCGCCGGTACGGGCGTACTGGTATTGCTGAACAAGGCCACCGGGCTGCTTCATGGCCTCCGCATAGCCGGGTTTCCCCCGGGGATCGGCCCCGTTGGAAGCACGGGCGAGCACCTGCGTGAGCCCCGTGGCGAAGGCCTGGTCGCGTACGGCGGCGCTGGTATCGGCCACCGGCACCGTCACCGTGTAGATCGACGTCTGCGCCATGGCGGAGCCGGCGCAAGCCACCACGAGGAGCATCCATAAGGCGAGGAAACGGGCTGGGCGCATGGTCGTGGCATCCCTTTGTGAAGGCGGGAAGTCTGCCCAAACCTTGGCATGGCGTCCATCCAGGGCATGTGCAGGGACCGGCCCCGCCGCCGCTTGCTGCTATCATGCGCGGTTTCCAATACGCGCCGGAACCGCTTATGTCCTCCGACCAGGGCTCCCTCACCTACCGCGACGCGGGCGTCGACATCGATGCCGGCAACGCCCTCGTCGAGCGCATCAAGCCGATGGTCAAGCGGACCTTCCGGCCCGAGGTGATGGGCGGGCTCGGTGGCTTCGGCGGGTTGTTCGACCTGTCCGGTCGCTACAAGGAGCCGGTGCTGGTCTCGGGCACGGACGGCGTGGGCACCAAGCTCAAGCTCGCCCAGCAGCTTGGCCGCCATGACACCATCGGCATCGACCTCGTCGGCATGTGCGTCAACGACGTGCTCGTGCAGGGGGCCGAACCGCTTTTCTTCCTCGACTACTTCGCCACCGGCAAGCTCGACGTCGATACGGCCGCCTCGGTCATCGGCGGCATCGCCCGCGGCTGCGAACTGGCGGGATGCGCGCTGATCGGCGGTGAAACGGCCGAGATGCCGGACATGTATCCGCCGGGCGAATACGACCTCGCCGGCTTCACCGTCGGCGCCGTGGAAAAGTCCGCGATGAACGACGGCTCGTCCATCGTCGCGGGCGACGTCGTCCTCGGCGTGGCCTCTTCCGGTCCGCATTCGAACGGCTACTCGCTGATCCGCCGGATCCTCGAGCGCGCCGGTTCGCCGCTGGACACCGAGATCGGCGGCGTGAAACTGGTCGACGCGCTGATGGCGCCCACCACGATCTACGTGAAGCCCATGCTCGACCTGATCGCGAAGGTCGACGTGCACGGCATGGCCCACGTCACCGGTGGCGGGCTGAAGGAGAACATCATCCGCGTGGTGCCCGACGGCCTCGGCCTGTCCATCGACGCCTCCTCCTGGGAGATGCCGCCGGTGTTCCAGTGGCTACAGCGCGAGGGCAACGTGGCTCCCGAGGAAATGTGGCGCACGTTCAACTGCGGCATCGGCTTCACGGTGCTGCTCGCGCACGATCAGGTAGACGCGGCGAAGGCATTGCTTGCCGGTCACGGCCTGGATACCTGGGTCATCGGTTCGGTCGTCGCCGCATCGGGCGACGAGCGCGTCCACATCGCCTGACACCTCGCGTGGAACGCCGTCTGCGCATCGCCGCGCTCGCCTCCGGGCGCGGCAGCAACCTTGCCGCGCTCATCGCCGCCCGTGACGGCGGCCGGTTGCCGGTGGACTTCACGCTCGTGGGCAGCGACAAGGCCCAGGCCGGCGCGTTGCGGATAGCCGCGGCGGCCGGCATTCCCACCGTCGCGCTGAATCCGAAGGATTACCCCACCCGTGCGGACTTCGACGCGGCGCTGTTCGGCCACGTCGCCCGGAGCGGGGCCGACCTGCTCGTCCTCGCCGGCTACATGCGGATCGTCGACGCGGGCATCGTGGCCGCATGGGAAGGCCGGGCGATCAACGTCCATCCCTCGCTGCTGCCCAAGTACCGCGGCCTGCACACGCATCGGCGCTGCCTCGAGGCGGGCGATGTGGAGCACGGTGCCAGCGTGCACTTCGTCACCGCCGAGCTCGATGGCGGTCCCGTGGTCGCCCAGGCCCGCATTCCCGTGCATCCGGGCGATACCGAGGCCGACCTCGCCGAACGCCTTCTGGTCGAGGAACACCGCTTGTTGCCCGCCGTGGTCGGCGCGATCGCCTCGGGCCGCCTGCGCTGGGATCGCGGCCCGGTGTTCGATGGCGCCCCCCTGGCACAACCGCTGGCCCTGACGGACCTCTGATACCCCCGCCAGGGGCCACCTCTCGGTGGGAGCCTCCTCCTCTGTTTGGTGGGAGCCGACCTTGTCGGCGATCCCGCGGCAGCGGGCCAGGCTATCGCTAGCACCCATCGCCGACAAGGTCGGCTCCCACCAGGCAGGTCGGCTCCCCTCGTCCCACCAGCGATGCCGCCCCGCATTCAGCCGCCCCGGCTAAACTCGGTGGCATGACGACCACGACCTTCCTTCGCGCCGGCCTCGCGCTGGCCCTCGCCCTGCCCGCCGCCGCTTTCGCCGCCGACGTGCCGCAGTCGTTCACCGCCACCTACCAGGTGCTCAAGGATGGCGGCCCGCTGGGCGAAGCCACCGTCACGCTGAAACCGGCGGGCAACGGGCAGTTCGAGTATTCGAACCAGACCAAGGGCACCTCGGGCCTCGCGGCCATGCTCGGTGCCAATGTGGCGGAGACCTCGCGCTTCACCTGGTCCGGACAGGTACCGCAGGCGGTGAGTTACCACTACCAGTTGGACGCCGCGGTGAAGTCGAAAACCCGCGACCTCACCGTGCAGGGCGGGACCGTGCAGGTGCAGGACAACAAGAAGAGCTTCAGCTATGCGGCCGTGCCGGGCATGGTCGAACGCAACACCTTGCCGCTCGCGCTCGGGCTCGCGCTACGTTCGGGCCAGCAACAGGTCGCCCTGCCCGTGGCGGTGAAGCAGGCGGTGGAGAACCAGCAGTTCAAGGTCTCGGGCAAGGAAAAGGTCACCGTGCCCGCCGGCTCGTTCGATGCCATCCGCGTGGATCGCACCGATGCGGATCGCGGCTTCAACGCATGGTATGTACCGGCGAAATTCCCGGTTCCGGTGAAGCTGGCGCAGAAGGACGGCGGCGACCTCACCATGGAACTGGTGAGGTTCGAAGGCCGCTGATCGCCGACAGGATCGGCTCCCACCAGAGCTCGCAAGCCTGGTGGGAACCGACCCTGTCGGCGATTTCAACGCCGCGATTCCAGCAGCGGCGACGTCAGGCGATCAGCTCGGCAGGCGACGAATCTTCGCGCCCAGCACGCCCAGTTTTTCCTCGATGTTCTCGTAGCCGCGATCGATGTGGTACACGCGATCGACGGTGGTGTCGCCCTCGGCGACGAGGCCGGCCAGCACCAGGCATGCCGAGGCGCGCAGGTCGGTGGCCATGATCGGCGCGCCGCTCATCTTCGGCACGCCGGTGATGATCGCGGTGTTGCCTTCGAGGCGGATGTCCGCACCCAGGCGCTGCAATTCCAGCGCATGCATGAAGCGGTTCTCGAACACCGTTTCGGTGATCACGCCAACGCCTTCGGCCACGCAGTTGAGCGCGGTGAACTGCGCCTGCATGTCGGTGGGAAACGCCGGGTAAGGCGCGGTCACCAGGTTCACGGCCTTCGGCCGGCGTCCCTGCATGTCGAGTTCGATCCAGTCCTTGCCCGTGCTGATGTGCGCGCCCGCTTCCTCGAGCTTCTGCAGCACGGCATCCATGGTGTCGGCGCGCGCGCCACGCGCGCGGACCTTGCCGCCGGTCATCGCGGCGCCGACCAGGAAGGTACCGGTCTCGATGCGATCCGGCAGGACCTCGTAGTGGGCTCCGTGCAGGCGTTCGACGCCTTCCACGATGAGCGTGGAGGTACCGATGCCGTCGATCTTCGCGCCCATCGCGATCAGGCAGTGCGCCAGGTCGACGACCTCGGGCTCCTGTGCCGCGTTCTCGATGACCGTGGTGCCTTCCGCGAGGGTGGCGGCCATCAGGATGTTTTCGGTACCGGTGACGGTGACCATGTCCATGACGATGCGCGCGCCCTTCAGGCGGCCGGCCCTCGCCTTGATGTAGCCGTTCTCCACGGTGACCTCGGCGCCGAGCGCCTGCAGGCCGCGGATGTGCTGGTCGACCGGACGCGAGCCGATGGCGCAGCCACCCGGGAGCGAGACCTCGGCCTTGCCATGCCGCGCGACCAGCGGGCCGAGCACGAGGATCGACGCACGCATGGTGCGGACGAGTTCGTACGGGGCGACGCAGGAATTCTCCGGGCGCGGGTCGATGTGCATCTTCATGCGATCGTCCAGGACCACGCGAACGCCCATGCGACCCAGCAGTTCGATGAAGGTGGTGACGTCGTGCAGGTGCGGCACGTTGCCGATGCTGACCGGTTCGTCGGCGAGCAGGCAGGAGGCGAGGATGGGCAGGACGGCGTTCTTGGCGCCGGAAATGCTCACCTCACCGTTGAGCGGCTGGCCGCCGCTGATAAGGATCTTGGCCATGGAGGGGGAATGCCTTGGGAAAGGAAACGGGCGGAGGATGGCGCCCGGCGCGCTGGTTCAGCGGCGGCCGGCGGCTTCTTCGGGTGTGAGGGTCTTCAGGCCCAGGGCGTGGATGGCACCGCCCATGAGGTCGCCGAGGGTGGCGTAAACGAGCCGGTGGCGGGCCAGGGGCAACTTGCCGGCGAACTGTTCCGAGACCACGTCGGCTTCGAAATGGACGCCGTCGTCGCCACGAACGTCTACCCGCGCGCCGGGCAGGCCGGCTTCGATCAATGCCTGGATGCGCGCAGCGTCCATGGATTCTCCGGTGATGGGGGGTCGCCGCGCCGGTGAGGGTTCCGAAACGGACCCTGAACCACCCGTCGATGGCAGCGACTATAAAATGAGAATATGTAATGGTAATGGAAATCCGGTGTCGCAGAAATGGACATCCCGGGTAACCAGGGATTGCCCCACCCGGACAATGAGGTCACATGAACGCCCGCACCGCCCCACCCGCCGACGCCCTCCATGTGAACGCAGACACCGTCATCCGTAGCGCCCGCAACGTCATCAAGACCGAGGCGGCGGCCATCCGCGCCCTGGAGGCGAAGGTCGATGCCGCCTTCGTCCAGGCCTGCCAGATGATCCTGGCCTGCAAGGGCCGGGTCGTGGTCTCGGGCATGGGCAAGTCGGGCCATATCGCGCGGAAGATCGCCGCGACGCTGGCGTCCACCGGCACCCCGTCGTTCTTCGTCCATCCCGGCGAGGCCAGCCACGGCGACCTAGGGATGATCCAGCCGGACGATATCCTGCTCGGCATCTCCTATTCGGGCGAGACCGACGAACTCCTCTACATCCTGCCGGCGATCAAGCGGCAGGGCATCGGCCTGATCTCGATCACCGGCAACCCCAGGTCGTCGCTGGCGACCCAGGCCGACCTCAACCTCGACGCCAACGTCGCCTCGGAAGCCTGCCCCCACGGCCTGGCCCCGACCGCCAGCACGACGGCCGCCCTGGTCATGGGCGACGCGCTGGCCGTGGCGCTGCTGGAGGCACGCGGCTTCACCCCGGACGATTTCGCCCGTTCGCATCCGGCCGGCAGCCTGGGCCGCCGCCTGCTCCTGCACATCGCCGACGTGATGCACTCGGGCGACGACGTACCTCGCGTGCGCCTCGAGGCCACCCTCAGCGAGGCCCTGGTCGAGATGTCGCGCAAGCACCTGGGCATGACCGCGGTGGTCGATGCGGAGAACCGCCTGCTGGGCGTGTTCACCGACGGCGACCTGCGCCGCGCGCTGGACGACGATGGCGTCGACCTGCGCAGTGCCTCGGTGGCCCAGCTCATGACCCGCGGGCCCAAGACGATCGGTTCCGACAAGCTCGCCGTCGAGGCCGCCCAATTGATGGAAAAGCACCAGATCAACGCCCTGCTGGTGGTGGATGCCGATGGCCGCGCCGTCGGCGCGCTGAACATCCACGACCTGCTTCGTGCCCGCGTCGTCTGAACGGCCGACTCCCGGTGCGTTCCCGCCGCGCCGCATCATCCCCATATAGCGAACCATGGCCTACACCCATTACACCGAGATTCCCGCCGATGTGGCCGAGCGCGCCTCCCGCGTGCGCGTGGTCGTGTTCGACGTCGATGGCACGCTCACCGACGGGCGCCTCTGGTACGCCGAGGACGGTCGGGAGACCAAGGTCTTCCACGTGCACGACGGACTGGGCCTGAAGGCACTGCAGCGCAACGGCGTGAAGGTCGCGATCATCACGGCCCGGATCAGCCATCCCGTGTCGCTGCGCGCCGAGGAACTGGGTATCGCCCACGTCTACCAAGGCCAGAAGGACAAGCGCGCCTGCCTGGCCGGCCTGCTGGAGGCGTTGCGCCTGGCGCCGGAGGAATCCGCCTTCGTCGGCGACGACCTGCCCGACCTCCCGGCCATGGGTATCGCCGGACTCGCCGTGGCCACCGCCAATGCCCATCCCTGGGTGGTCGAGCGTGCCCATTGGCGCACGCGCCTGTCCGGTGGATATGGCGCCGCCCGCGAAGTGGCCGACATGATCCTCGCCGCCCAGGGCAAGGCCGAGGCAGAGAGGGATCGCTGGCTGTGAGCGCGTTCAACCTGCTGAAGGACCGCGGTGCGACGGGCACGGCCGGCATCCTCGCCGTCGTCCTCGGCGCCAGCGTATTGCTTTACTACTGGGCGGCGCCGGAGAAGAAGGTCCAGGACTTCGTGGGCCCGCCACGTTCCGGCTACGTGCTGACCAATTTCGACCTCGATTCATACAACGAGGAAGGCAAGCCCGCATTCAAGCTGATCGCGCCGCACCTCGAGCGGCGCGAGGGCGACGATTCGCTCTACATCAACGCTCCGGATTTCGTCCTTCCCTCGACCAAGGAGGCCGACATCCCGCCGTGGAAGGGCCACTCCCAGTACGGGTGGGTGAACAAGGACGGCAGCCTGCTCAAGCTGCAAGGCAAGGTCCACATGGAGCGGCCGGCCTTCGGCACCACCCAGGCCGCCAGCATCGACACCTCCGAAGTCACCGCGTGGCCCAAGGAGAACCGCCTGGAGACGGCCGAGGCGGCGCGGATCGTGCAGGGAAGCTCTACAATGGATGGCGTTGGCATGCGCGCCAATCTCGACACCAAGCACCTGGAGCTCCTCGATGCAGTCCATAGCACGTACCTGCCGCGCAAGCGCTAAGGCCGCCCTGTTCGCGGTGCTCGGCATGGCACTCGTGGCCAGCCTGCCCGTCGTGGCGAAGCAATCCGACCGCAACGAGCCGGTCGACGTCCATTCGAAGTCGTTCGACGGTTCGCAGCAACCGGCCGGCAAGGTGATCTGGACCACCAACGTGATCCTCACCCAGGGCACGCTGAAGATCACCGGCGACAAGGCCACCGGCTATCTGGATGCCGACAACAACATCACCCGCGTGGTGGTCGACGGCAAGCCGGCCACCATTCACCAGCTCGACGAGCAGAACGAACCGATGGACGGCCAGGCGCTGAACATCGACTACAAGGTCGACCAGGACTTCGCCGTCCTCACGGGCAATGCCAAGGTCAAGCAGCCGGCCAAGGGCAGCGCCGAAGGCGACAAGCTCACCTACAACACCAAGGACAGCACGATGACCGGCGAGAGCAATGGCGCCGCCCCCGTGCACATGACCTTCCAGCCGAAGAACAAGCCGGCCGCCGCCCCGGCGACGCCCGCGACGCCGGCACCCGACACGAAGAAGCCCTGACCCGATGCTTTCAGCCCAAGGCCTGCAGAAGCGCTTCCGCGCGCGCCAGGTGGTTCGCGATTTCGCCTTTTCCATCCGTGAAGGCGAGGTGGTCGGCCTGCTCGGCCCCAACGGCGCCGGCAAGACCACCTGCTTCTACATGGTGGTGGGCCTCATCCAGGCCGACGCCGGCTCCATCAAGCTCGATCAGCAAGACATCACCGGACTGCCGATGCATGCCCGCGCCAAGCTGGGTATCGGCTATCTCCCGCAGGAGGCCTCGGTGTTCCGGCGACTCAGCGTGTCGGACAACATCCTGGCCGTGCTGGAATTGCGTGAAGGCATGACCCAGAAGCAGCGCGAGGACGAGTTGGAGAGCCTGCTGGACGAGTTGAAGATCTCGCATATCGCCGAGCAAAAAGGCATCAGCCTGTCCGGCGGCGAACGCCGCCGCGTGGAGATCGCCCGCGCCCTCGCCGCGCGTCCCCGCTACATGCTGCTCGACGAACCGTTCGCGGGCGTCGATCCCATCTCGGTGGGCGAGATCCAGCGCATCGTCCGCCACCTGAAGGAGCGCGGGATCGGCGTGCTGATCACCGATCACAATGTGCGCGAGACCCTCGGCATCTGTGACCGCGCGTACATCCTGAACGACGGAGAGGTACTTTCCCGCGGCACGCCTCAGCACATCCTCGCCGATGAAAAGGTACGGGAAGTGTATCTGGGCCGTGAATTCCGAATCTGACGGCGCCCGTCTTCCCTTCGCGAAGCCGTCTCCGCGCGCCGCTGGTTTGCGGGGCCCGTAAGGGGTTACGATGGATCGGGAACCCCAAGCGTCGCAGGCATGAAACCCGGACTCCAGTTTCGCCTCCATCAGCAGCTCACGCTGACGCCGCAGTTGCAGCAGGCCATCCGCCTTCTGCAACTGTCACAGCTTGAGCTCGAGGCCGAACTCCGCCAGATCGCGGAAAGCAACCCCTTGCTCGAGTTCGCGGAAGACGCCGAGTCCGAAACGGAGCCGGCCGCGGAAGACGGCTATGAGGCTCCGGAATTCCCCTCGCGAGAAGACATCCCGGTCAAGGCGTCGAAGGAGGACGAGGAATCCACCGTCACGCCGTCGGAGGAACTCGCGCCGGAATGGGACGATGACCGGTTCCACGGCGAGGCCGGCGACTACGCCGGTGCATCTTCCCGCAGCGGCGGTCTCGACGAGGATGGTTTCGAGCCGCAGAACGCCGCGCCGGAAAGCCTCCAGCAACACCTGGAGTGGCAGCTCAACCTGTCGCAGTTCTCGCCCCGCGACCACGCCATCGCCACCGCGATCATCCACGCGCTCGATGAGGACGGTTACCTGCATGACGGCGTGGAAGCGGTGGAAGCCGCCTTGCCCGCCGAGTTGCATGCGACCGCCGGGGAGATCGAGGCCGTTCGCCAGCGCGTGCAACGTTTCGATCCCACGGGTATCGCCAGCCTCGACCTGCGCGACTGCCTGTTCTGCCAGCTTTCCCAGTTCTCGCTCGACACCCCGCATCGCGAACTCGCGATCCGCATCGTGAACGAGGAACTGGAACTGCTGGCGCGCAACGACACCGCCAAGATCGCCCGTCGGCTCAAGGCACCCGAGGCCCACGTGGCCGCCGCGGCGAGCCTCATACGCAGCCTCGACCCCCGTCCCGGCGCCGCGCTGGATGCCACGCCCGTCGAATACGTGGCACCCGACGTCTACGCCCGACGCGAGAACGGGCGCTGGCAGGTCAGCCTCAATCCCGACTCCCAGCCCCGGCTGGGTCTCAACCAGCACTATTGCAACCTCATCGCGCGGGCCCGAGGCGACGACGCCACCTGGATGAAGGGGCAGCTGCAGGAAGCACGCTGGCTGCTCAAGAGCCTGCAGTCCAGGGCCGAGACCTTGCAGAAGGTGGCCGATGTGATCGTCCGTCGGCAAAGCGCGTTCCTCGACTACGGCCCCGAGGCCATGCACCCGCTGGTATTGCGCGAAGTGGCCGAGGAAGTGGGCATGCACGAGTCCACGATCTCCCGGGTGACCACGCGCAAATACATGCATACGCCGCGTGGCACCTTCGAATTGAAACATTTCTTCTCCAGCGGCGTGGCCACCGAGGACGGTGGCACCGCGTCCGCCACCGCGATCCAGGCCATGCTGCGCAAGCTCATCATGGCCGAGGACGCGCGTCGGCCCCTGTCCGACCAGGCACTGGCGGAGGAACTGCATCGACGCGGTATTCAGGTGGCACGACGTACGGTGGCCAAGTACCGCGAAGCCATGCGCATCCCGAGTTCCAGCGAACGCGTCCGCGCCAGTTGACGCGAACGGAACCCCATCGGAGGTCTACGGTCCCATAGGTTCAAGGCTAGAGGAACGGCACCTCGCCGTTCCGATCTCGTCGCCACAAGGCGACACCCTCAGCAAGAAGGAGGCGTCAATGCAAATCCAGATCAGCGGCCAGCACATCCATATCACCCCCGCCCTGCGTGAGCGCGTGGAACAGCAAGTCGGCCGCTTCGAACGCCTTTTCGACAACATCAAAGCCCTCGACGTGGTCCTTTCCGTCGACAAGAACGAGCACAAGGCCGGCGGCACCCTGCATTGCGCGGGTACGCGCCTGCACGCCGACGGTATTGCCCGCCTCGAAGACGACAACAAGAACGACACGATGTACACGGCGATCGACGCGATGATCGCCAAGCTGGCCGACCAGCTGAAGAAGCACAAGGAAAAACTGAAAGACCACCACAATCACGAGGTCCGTGACGGACGCGTCGCCAGCAGCTGAGGTCCGATTCCCCGGGTGGGAAGCGCGCTGGCGGGTGGGAAAGCGCGCTGGCGCGCGAACAGCCTTGCCGCAAGCCCCATCGCGGCCCAGGCCGCTTCCCACCTTCAAAGGCACAACAAGCCCCCTCACGGCCGGCCGCTCCCAACCCTTGTGGCACAATATACGAGCAAGCCGGCCGCCCGCGTGCCGGCTTTTCTCTTCAAGGGACCCAAAGCGTGGACCGGCTTACCGCCAGACAACTCTTCGACGGGGTACACGAGCGCATGGCCTTGCGCTGGGCCGCCGGCATGCGTGGGGAATCACGCGTGCTCGAGCCCAACGCCAAGCAGAGCCGGCGTCCCTCGCTGGTCGGCTACCTCAATGTGATCTACCCCAACAAGGTGCAGATCATCGGTACCGAGGAACTCAACTTCCTCGACGGGCTCGATTCGCGCCAGCGCTGGGAAGTCATCCACAAGATCGCCGCCTACCAGCCCGCCGCCCTGATCGTCACCAAGGAACAGTCCATCCCCGCCGACCTGCGCGAGGTGGCCGAGGAAACGGACACGCCGCTGTGGCAGAGCACCAAGCGCGGCCATGAACTGCTCACCTACCTGCAATACCACCTGGCCCGTACCCTGGCGCCACGGGTCACCCTGCACGGCGTGTTCCTGGAAGTTTTCTCCATCGGCGTGCTGATCACCGGCGAGCCCGCCTCGGGCAAGAGCGAACTGGCCCTGGAACTGATCAGCCGAGGCCATCGCCTGGTCGCCGACGATGCCACCGAATTCACCCTCATCGCCCCCGACGTCATCGACGGCGCCTGCCCCGAGTTGCTGCAGGACCTCCTGGAGGTGCGCGGCCTGGGCGTGTTGAACATCCGGGAGATGTTCGGCCACACCGCGGTGAAACCGTCCAAGTACCTGCGCCTGGTCGTCCACCTCAAGCCGCTGCGCGAAGGCGAGGACACCGACGCCATGACCCGTCTCACCGGCGATGTCAGCCGGCGCAACGTGCTCGATGTCGACGTGCCCAAGATCACCATTCCCGTCGCGCCGGGCCGCAACCTGGCGGTGCTGGTCGAGGCCGCGGTGCGCAACCATGTGCTGAAGGCCAAGGGCATCGACCCGGCGCAGACCTTCATCGACCGCCAGGCGCACCAGATGCGCCGCTTCTCCCCGTGGTGACCGCCGTGAGCGACGAAGTCATGAGCCCTATCGTCGATCCCGATGCCATCCACCTCGTGGTGCTTACCGGCATGTCCGGTGGCGGCAAGACCGTCGCCCTGCGTGCGCTGGAAGACCTCGAGTTCTATTGCGTCGACAACATGCCGGCGGAACTGATCCCGCAGCTGGTCGCCGCCGTCAGCCAGGGCGAGCACGGGCCGCGCAAGCGCATCGCCGTGGGCGTGGACGTGCGTAACCGCCGTGTCGACCTCTCGCGCATGCCGCACGTGCTGTCGGAGCTGTCTTCCGCCGGCGTGCACGTGCACCTGATCTTCCTCGACAGCCGTGACGATGTCCTCATCAAGCGGTACTCCGAGACGCGCCGCCGCCATCCCCTGGCGGCCGAGAAGCTGTCGCTGGCCGATTCCATCGCCCAGGAACGAAAGCTGCTTCGCCCGCTGGTCTCGATCGCGGAGAAGGTCATCGACTCCAGCGACCTGAACGTGCACCAGCTGCGCCGCCTGTTCGCCACCGGCTACGCCGCCGCCTCCGACGGCACGACGCTACTGTTCGAGTCCTTCGCCTACCGGCGCGGACTCCCTTCCGATGCCGATTTCGTCTTCGATGCGCGCTGCCTGCCCAACCCCCACTGGGACCCGCGGCTGCGCCCGTTCTCGGGCAAGGACCTCCCCGTCCGGGAATTCCTCGACGCGAACCCCCTGGTAGGCGAATACTATGCCGACGTCGCCCGCTGGCTCGACACCTGGTTGCCGCGCTTCGAGGGCGAGGATCGAAGCTATGTCACGGTCTCCATCGGCTGCACCGGCGGTCGCCACCGTTCGGTATACCTGGTGGAGAAACTGGCCCAGCATTTCCGCTCGGAACGCGGCAACGTACTGACTTTCCATCGCGAGCTCGAGTGACCATGACCCAGCCCAAGCCATCACGAGACACCGGGCGATGAGCGTCGGCGTCCTCCTCATGACCCACGAAGCCGTCGGCAAGGCGCTGATTTCCGCCGCTCGGCACGTCATGCCCAAGCTGCCGCTGGACATCGACGCCGTCGAGGTACCGCCCAGCGCCGACCCGGACGTCATGCGCACGCTCACGGCGAAGCACGCCCGCGACCTCGACCACGGCGAGGGCGTGCTCGTCCTGGCCGATCTTTACGGCGCCACCCCCTGCAATATCGGCCTGTCCCTGGGCGAACTCGGCGTCCACCTGCGCTGCGTCTCGGGGCTCAACCTGCCGATGCTGCTGCGGGTTCTCAATTATTCGGAAAAATCGTTGCCCGAACTGGCCGAGATCGCGGCCAGCGGCGGCCGCGGAGGGATCTTCATCGACCATGCTTGAACGAGACATCGTGGTATCCAACCGGCTGGGCCTGCACGCGCGCGCATCAGCCAAGCTCGTCCAGCTGGTTTCAGGTTTCAAATCGACGGTCTGGCTCATCAGCAAGGGGCGCGAAGTGAACGCGCAAAGCATCATGGGCGTCATGATGCTGGCCGCCGGCATGGGCACCGCGCTGACCGTGCGCGCCGAGGGAGCGGACGAGGAAACCGCCCTTTCGGCCGTCATCGACCTGTTCGACCGCAAGTTCGACGAGGGTGCCTGAAGCATGAACCACGTGCGCAGAACGAGGGCCGCATGAGAATCGTGTTGACCGGTACGCCGGCCGCACGGGGCATGGCCCTCGGCCGGGCGCGCCTGGTCCAGCCGAACATCCTCGCCGTGGACATGCGGATGCTCGAGGACAAGGAGATCGGCCCCGAGATCGAACGCCTGCACCAGGCCCTCGATACCGCCCGTACCGAACTCCATGAACTGCGCGGCAAGCTTCACGGCGCGCTTGCCCGCGAGGTCGGCGACTTCATCGATGCGCATAGCCTGCTGCTCGACGACGAGGAACTGCTCCGTGGCCTCGACGAACTCGTCACCGTAGGCCACTACACCGCCAGTGCCGCGCTGAAGATGCAACGCGACCGCCTCGCGGCGGTGTTCGACGCGATGAACGACCCTTACCTCAAGAGTCGTGGCGAGGACATCGACCAGGTCATCGGCCGCGTCATGTCCGCGCTCAACCAGCAGTCCAGTCGCGAGGAACGCAAACTCGCCGCCCGGGTCGGCGAAATCGTCGTCAGCGACACGATCGCACCGGCCGACATGGCCGCGATGGCCGGGCAAGGCATGCTCGGCGTCATCGCCAGCGCGGGCAGCATCTATTCGCACAGCGCCATCCTCGCGCGCAGCTTCAACCTGCCGATGCTCGTCGGCACCCGCGATGCGCTGGCGACCGTCAACGACGACGACCTCGTGCTCATCGATGCCGAACACGGCGAGGTCATCGTCCATCCCACCGCGCAAGACCTCTCGCGCTACCGCCAGTGGCAACGGCAGGCCGCCGCCGAAGGCCGCCGGCTCGCCGCACTGGCCACCGCCCCCACGCTCACGAAAGACGGCGCCCACGTGCGCCTCTTCGCGAACGCGGAACTGGCCAGCGACGTCACCCTCGCCCGCTCGCGTGGCGCGGACGGCGTCGGCCTCTACCGTTCGGAATTCCTGTTCCTGCGCCAGCGGGGCCTGCCCTCCGAAGACGAGCAGTTCGCCGCCTACCGGGACGTCGTGCTCGGCATGGGCGGCCTGCCCGTCACCATCCGCACGCTCGACCTCGGCGCCGACAAGGCCGACGCCGCCGGGCTGGCCATCCGTGGCGAGGACAACCCCGCGCTGGGCGTCCGTGGCATCCGCCTCTCCCTGCGCTATCCGGACATCTTCAGCGTGCAGCTGCGCGCCATCCTGCGCGCGGCCTGCTATGGGCCGGTGCGAATCCTGGTTCCGATGATCACCCACCTCGGCGAGATGACCGAGGTGCGCCGACTGATCAAGAAGGCACGCGAAGACCTGGCGAGGGCTGGCCAGGAGCTGCCGGAGCGACTCGACGTCGGCGCCATGATCGAGGTACCGGCCGCCGCGATCGGCGTCACCTCGATCCTGGAGAAAGCCGACTTCCTCGCCATCGGCACGAACGATCTCGCCCAGTACGTGCTCGCCGCCGACCGCAACAACGATGCGCTCGAAGGCATCTACGATCCACTGCAACCCGCGTTCCTGCGCCTGATCGCGCACGTGGTCGCCAGCGCGCGCCGGGCGAAGAAACCGGTGAGCCTGTGCGGTGAAATCGCCGGGGATACCCAGTTCACCGCGCTGCTCCTGGCCATGGGCCTGGAGGAATTCAGCATGCATCCGGGCCAGCTCCTGCAGGTCCGCGACCGCCTCACCCAGCTCGACTGCGGCGCCCTTCGCCGTGCGGCGCCACGCCTGTTCCGTGCGCATTCGCGCGACGAGGTGGAGGCACGGCTGCTCGAAGTCGTGGCCTTGCAGGACGGCTGCGCCGAAACCCGATAGCGGCGCCGCTTCCAATGGAAGTCGGCTTCCGTGGGAGGCCACCTTTTGTGGGGGGCCACCTTTGTGGGAGGCCACCTTTCGTGGGAGCCGCTTCAGCGGCGATGGGTGCTTGCCTCGGCCTGGCCCGCTGCCGCGGGATCGCCGACAAGGTCGGCTCCCACAAGGGCGGGGCCGCCAGAGCGGCTCACGCCAGGCAAGAAGGTCCGCTCACAATAAAAAAAGGCCGCGATCGCTCGCGGCCTTTTTGTCTTCCAGCGGTACCGTTTCCGAACGATGCCGTCGACTACGCCGCGCGCACCGGCTTCATCGCTTCCGCATTGCGCACCACGTTCGCCCGCAGTTCCTCGCTGTCGAAGTCGTCCACCGAGATGAATTCGGCGACGCCGTCGCGGACGCGCTGCAACAGCTCGCGTTCGGCGGGCGTGATGGCGCCGAGCTTCTCGGCTTCCGCCAGCTGCTCGTTGTACGTGTGCGAGCGCAGCTGGCCCCCCTTGAACGCCTTGAGGAACTTGCGCTCCACCGGCTCCGCGGCGATGACGTCCGGCAGGATCGCATTCATGCGGCCCACCGTGTTGTTCGCCGTCGGGGTGAGGTAGCTCCACGTGGTGAGGCGGTCACGGGCTTCGTTCGGCGCCGTGATCAGCGCGGCGACGCGACGGCCCAGGCGGTCCGACGGCGGCACTTCGCGACGACCGAACGGGAACACCAGGGCACGCAGCAGCCAGGCCACCGGACGGACCGGGAAATTGCGGATCACGCCGTCCAGCGCCATCTGCATCTTCCACACGCATTCATGGAACGCCCAGGCCAGCAGCGGACGATCCGCTTCGGGGCGGCCGGTGTCCTCGTAACGCTTGAGCATCGCGCTGGCGATGTACAGGTACGAGAGTGTGTCGCCGAGGCGGGCCGACAGCTTCTCCTTGAACTTCAGCTTGCCGCCGAGAACGCCCATCGAGACGTCCGCGCAGAGCGCCAGCGCCGCGGAGTAGCGGTTGAGCTTGCGGTAGAAGCGTCGCGTATAGGCGTCGCCGGCGGTGTCGCCGATCTTCGCCGCGGTGATGCCGAGGACGAAGCTGCGCACCGCGTTGGAGAAGCCAAAGCCGATATGGCCGAACAGTGCCTTGTCGAAGGTGGTGAGGCGCTCGCGGTAGTCGGCGATGTTGAGCGCCTGCATCTCCTTCAGCACATAAGGATGGCAGCGGATCGCGCCCTGGCCGAAGATCATCAGGCTGCGCGTCATGATGTTCGCGCCTTCCACCGTGATGGCGATCGGCACGCTCTGCCAGCCGCGCCCCATGTAGTTCTTGGGACCGAGGATCACGCCCTTGCCGCCATGGATGTCCATCGCGTCCGACGCGATCTGGCGGCACCACTCCGTGGCGTGGTACTTGGCGATGGCCGAAGGCACCGCCGGCTTCTCACCGCGATCGACCGCCGCGGCGGTGGCGCGCGACAGCGCCTGGACGGCATAGGTGAGGCCGCCAATGCGGGCCAGCGCTTCCTCCACGCCCTCGAAGCGGCCGATGGCCAGGCCGAACTGCTTGCGCATGCGTGCGTAGGCGCCGGTGGCGGCCACCGCCATGCGCGACGCGCCGGTGGCGTTCGACGGCAACGAGATCGCGCGGCCGACCGAGAGGCACTCGACCAGCATGCGCCAGCCCTGGCCAGCCATGTGCGGGCCGCCGATCAGCACGGACAACGGCACGAACATGTCCTTGGCGTGGACCGGGCCGTTCTGGAACGGCGTATTGAGCGGGAAGTGCCGGCGGCCGATCTGCATTCCCGGCGTCTCGCGCGGAAGCAGCGCCAGGGTGATACCCAGGTCTTCCTTGTCGCCGAGCAGCTTGTCCGGGTCGTACATGCGGAACGCCAGGCCGACGATCGTGGCCACCGGTGCCAGCGTGATGTAGCGTTTGTCGAACGTCAGGCGGATGCCGACCGTTTCCTCGCCATTCCACATACCCTTGGTGACGATGCCGAAATCGGGAATCGACGTGGCGTCCGAGCCGGCGTACGGGCCCGTCAACGCGAAGCAGGGAATTTCACGCCCATCCGCCAATCGCGGCAGGAAGTGGTTCTTCTGCTCGTCGCTGCCGTAGTGCATCAGCAGCTCGCCCGGCCCGAGCGAATTCGGCACGGCGACGGTGGAAGCCAGCGTCTGCGACATGCTGGACAGCTTCTGCAACACCGCCGAATGGGCCAGCGCGGAGAAGCCGAGGCCGCCGTAGCTCTTCGGGATGATCATGCCGAAGAACTTGTTCTTCTTGATGAACTCCCAGACGTTCGGCGGCAGGTCGGCCAGTTCGTGGGTGATCTGCCAGTCGTCGATCATGGCGCAGAGTTCTTCGACGGGGCCGTCGAGGAAGGCCTGCTCTTCGACCGAGAGCTCGGGCTTCGGCTGGCGAAGCAGCTGCGACCAGTCCGGCTTGCCCGAGAACAGTTCGCCCTCGAAACCGACCGTGCCGGCCTCCAGCGCGGTCTGCTCGGTGTCGGAGAGCTTCGGCGTCACCTTGGCGAATATCGACAACAGCGGCGCGCTGATCTTCTTCCGGCGGAAGTCGACCATCAGCAGTGGCACCGCCACGACCGCGAGCAGGATGAGGAGCACGATGGTGGCCGCCGGCGCGCCGGCGAGGAAACCCACGACGAGGATCGTCGCCGCCGTCGCGACGGCCCACGTCTTCAGGGACGTGCGGTGGTAGGCACAGGTACCGGAGGCGATGAGCGCCGCCAGCACAACTAGGATCGCAGACATCGGTATCACCTCGTCACAGTCGGGTCGTTGCTACGTGTTTCGTGGAGCGGTTGGATCAAAGGGTTTCGAGGAACGTCGCGATCTCGCGGGTGAACGCGTCGTTCGCGTCGCCCGCCACCATGTGCGTGGCGTCGGGCAAGGCCACGTGGCGCGCATGCGGCACGAGGCGGAGGAATTCATCGACGGTGTGGCTGGACACCACGTCGCTGCGTGCGCCGGACAGCAGCAATACCGGGACCGTCACCCGTGCGGCGGCGGCGAACAGTCGCGGCTGGTAACGCTCGCTCTGCTGGATCGGACCGTCGAGTAGGGCGGGGTCCCAATGCCAGCGAAGGCGCCCGTCGCCGTCCTGACGGAGCAGGGGTTTCAGCTGCGCTTCCGTCTTGCGCTCGCGACGGTGCGGCAGGTACGCCTCGATCGCCGAGGCGGCCTCGTCGTAGTTCGCGAAACCATTCGGGTGCGCGCGCATGAAACCGAGGATACGTTCCACGCCGGCGGTTTCCCACCGTGGCGTGATATCGACCAGGACCAGGGCCGAGAAGGGTTCCCTGCCTTCCTCCGCCTCACCCGCGGCCAGCAGGCCGAGCAGACCGCCCATGGAGGCGCCGACCAATACCGGAGCACGGCCATCCGCCGAACGGGCATGGGCCGCCACCGTCAGCAGGTCGGCGACGAACTGCTCCATGTGGTAATCGCCCCGCGGCACGCGTTCGCTCTCGCCATGACCGCGGGCATCGAAGGTGGTGGCGTCGAAGCCCTGTGCCGCGAGCGTCCGCGCCGTGCCGTTCCACGCATGGCGGGTCTGGCCGAAACCGTGCGCGAACAGCAGCGACGGCAGGCGCTCGCCGCGCCAGTGCTGGGTGGCCAGCGCGATGCCGTCGAACGAAACGAGGCTGGCACGAGCCGAGTGGACAGGGGACGGGATGGCTACCATACGGTTGAGTATGTAACCCGCGGCGAGGTGCGTCAATACGCCAGCGTACGGTCATGTAACGGCTGGCAAGTCAAGGTCTTATGCAACATATTCGAAGCCTCCCAATTGCAAACCGCCACGTCTCCGCTACCATGCGTCGATGAACGACGGTGCCAAGAACGAACGAGTCCGCCTCTCCGCCGAAGATTGGGAAGACGGCGCCCTAGCCCTCATCGCCGAACAAGGTGTCGGCGCCCTCGCGGTCGAAGCCCTGGCGCGGCGCCTCGGCGTCACCAAGGGTAGCTTCTACTGGCACTTCCGCACCCGCGAGGCCTTGCTCCAGGCTTCGCTCGAACGCTGGGAAGAATACGGCGAACGCGAGGTGCTGGCGGAAATCGAACGCATCCCCGACCCGCTGAAGCGCTTCCCGGAACTGTTTCGCCGCGTCGCGCACGAACTGCAGCCGCATCGCGTGTATGCCGCCCTGCTCAAGGCACTCGACCATCCGCAGGTGGTGCCGGTGATGTCGCGCGTCTCGCAGCGGCGCATGGAATTCCTCACGCGGCTCTATCAGGAAGCGGGCCTGGAGCCTGTCGTCGCCCTGCATCGCGCACGCCTCACCTATGCCGCGTACGTCGGGTTCCTGCAGTTGAACTTCACCCTCGGACTGCCCCGCCTCAGCCACGAGGAGTTCGACGCCTACGTCGAACACATGATCGCCACGCTCACACCGGCGCGATCCACCGACTGATCCTGAATGGCACGCGCGCTTTTGCTGCGCCGTGCCTTGCCAATACCAGGCCACGCAAACTACTGTCTCCGCTTGCGTTTAACTGGAGACCACCAAGGATGCGATCGCACGGCAGTTCACTGGAAGCATTGAATCGATGGGTCGACGAGGTCGCCGCGTTGACGGAGCCCGCCTCCGTTCGCTGGTGCGATGGCTCGGAAGCGGAGTACGCCGAACTCGTCCAGACGATGCTAGCCAGTGGCGACCTCCTCCCGCTCAATGCGGAGAGCAACCCCCGCAGCTACCTGCATCGCTCGCACCCTTCGGATGTCGCGCGCGTGGAACACCTGACGTTCGTGTGCACGCCGGACAAGGAAGACGCCGGCCCGAACAATCACTGGATGGCACCGGCCGACGCGCACGCGAAGATCGATGCCCTGTTCGCCGGCGCCATGCGTGGCCGCACGATGTACGTGATCCCTTACTGCATGGGTCCGATCGATTCGCCGCTTGCGCGCTGCGGCGTCGAGATCACCGACAGCCCCTACGTGGTCGCCAACATGCGCATCATGACGCGCATGGGCACGCCGGCGCTCGCCCGCATCGAGCGCGAAGGCCAGTTCGTGAAGGGCTTGCACTCCACGGGCGACCTCGATCCGGAGCGCCGTTTCATCATGCATTTCCCCGAGGAACTCTCGATCAAGTCGATCGGCTCGGGCTACGGCGGCAACGCGCTGCTCGGCAAGAAATGCCACGCGCTGCGCATCGCCAGCTACCAGGCGCGTCGCGAAGGATGGCTCGCCGAGCACATGCTCATCGTCGGCATCGAGAATCCCAAGGGCGAGAAACACTACATCGCCGCCGCGTTCCCTTCGGCATGCGGCAAGACCAACCTCGCCATGCTCATTCCCACCGAGGGCTACCGCAAGGCGGGCTGGAAAGTGTGGACGGTCGGCGACGACATCTGCTGGATGACCCCGGGAAAAGATGGACGCTTGTGGGCGATCAACCCGGAAGCCGGCTATTTCGGCGTAGCCCCGGGAACCAGCGCCAGCACCAATCCCACCGCCCTGGAAACGCTCGGCCACGATGCGATCTTCACCAATGTGGCGTTGACCGCCGACAATCGCCCCTGGTGGGAAGGCCTTGGCGAAGGTCAGCCGGTAACGGACTGGCAGGGCCGCCCGTACGACGCGGCCAACGGTCCTGCGGCGCACCCGAATTCACGTTTCACCGTGAGCGCGAAACAATGCCCGAGCTGGGCGCCCGAATCGGAAGAAGCCGCCGGCGTGCCCATCTCGGCGATCGTCTTCGGTGGCCGTCGTCCGTCGCTGGTGCCCCTGGTCTTCGAAGCGAAGGACTGGGCGCACGGCGTGCTCGTCGGTGCGGCCATGGGCTCGGAAACCACCGCCGCCGCGACGGGAGCCGTCGGCGTGCTCCGGCGTGACTCCATGGCGATGAAACCCTTCTGCGGCTACAACTTCGCCGACTATTTCGCCCATTGGCTGTCGTTCGACAAACCGGGGGCGAAACTGCCGCGCATCTTCCACGTGAACTGGTTCCGCAAGGACGCCGACGGGCGCTTCATGTGGCCGGGCTACGGCGAGAACCTGCGGGTGCTCGACTGGATGATCCAGCGCGTCGAAGGGTTGGCCAAGGGCGTGGACACGCCGATCGGCACCGTGCCCGCGAAGGGCGAGTTGCATACGGATGGACTTTCCCTCCACCCGGGCAAGCTCGAGGAACTGCTGCACATCGATGTCGAAGGCTGGCAGGAAGAACTGCGCGCCATCGGCCTGTACCTCGACGGCTTCGGCGAACGCATGCCAGCGCGGCTGAAAGCCGAGCGCGAACGCGTCAGCAAAGCGCTCGATGCCGCCTGCGCGGGAAAACGCGCGACGCACGTGGCCTGATCGGGGGTCTTGCGGCCCGTCCCAGCCTCGGGGCGGGCCGTATCGCCGCTGAAGCGGCTCCCACAAAGGCTCTGGTCTGCCCTTCTTTATGAATTTGCAGGCCTACCCTTCTCCTTGGCGGGCTCACCCTTCCTTCTTGGCAGGCTTGCCCTTTCTCCTTGGCGGACCTGCCTTTGCTCCCTGGGAGCCCGCCCTTGCTCCTTGGCGGGACCGCCCTCCTCGTTAAACCGTTTCCCCCTTGCCCGCATCCAAGCTGGCAAGATGAACGCCCTATGCATCGCCGCCACGTCCTTCATGCAGCCTGAGCTGCCCACCGCCTCGTCGGACGACGATACCGTGCGTGCGGCGGTGGCCGGCGACCGCAAGGCCTTCGAAGCCCTGTACCGGCGCCATGCAGACCGCGTGTACGGCGCGGTGCTGCGTCTGGCGGGTTTCGATCACGCACGTGCGGAGGACCTGACCCAGGAAGCCTTCATCCGCGCCTGGCAGAAGCTCGACGGCTTCCGTTTCGAAAGCGCGTTCGGTACCTGGGTGTACCGGCTGGCCGTCAACGTGGCGCTGATGTCCATACGCGCCCGCAACGCCGACCCGGTCAGCATCGTCGACGACGAGCACCTGCCGGAGATCACCGACATCGACAATCCCGTCCGCGCGTTCGAGCGCGGCGAGCTGGAAAAGGCCATCGCGTGCTTGCCGCCGCGGGCCCGTGCCGTCCTCGTGCTGCACGACGTGGAAGGTTGGAAACACGAGGAGATCGCCGTCGAGCTTTCGATGGCGGTGGGCTCCTCGAAAGCGCAGTTGCACCGTGCGCGCGGACTGCTCCGCCGTGCGCTGGGAGATAAACCATGAACGAACTCGACTACCTGCGCCAGATGCGCTCCCTCAACCGCCCGGTCGTGCCCCATCGCGACCTGTGGTCCGGCATCGAAGCCCGTCTCGACGAGGCCCCGGGTGCTTCCGCGGTACGACACCGCCGTGCGCGCCCCTGGCTGATGGCCGCGGCCATTGCCGGCGTAGCCGTACTCGGCGGTGGCCTCGGCCTGCACCTGGTCTCCCCCGACGACAGTGCTCGCCTGGCCTCCGGGTCGGCCTGGAAACCTTCCGATCCGCGTCTTTCCGGCGCGGCGGTCGAACTCGACGCCGCACGCATGGAGCTCACGCAGGCCATGCAGGACTCCCCCGATTCAGCCGCGTTGCAGCGCCTGCTGCTGCGCACCGAACGCCAGCGCGACCGTCTGCGCAACCTCGAAAAGCAAGCCGGCTAAACGCGAACAGCCAGGACACTACCCATGAAAACGCTCTATCTCACCCCCCTGCTGCTGGCGCTTTCGATCGGCGAGGCCTTTGCCTCGACGCCGATCAACCTGTCGAAAGACATCCGCCCCAACGCGAAGATCAGCATCGAAAACGTCAAGGGCGAAGTCACCGTCACCGCCTGGGACAAGAACCAGGTGCAGGTCTCCGGCAGCCTCGGCGACGGCGCCCGCCCGCTCGAACTCGACGGCGACGACCACAATGTGGAGATTCGCGTCGAAGGCGACGAGAAGAAAGGCAACTGGTTTAGTTGGGGCAACGACTCGCGCATGCAGCCGACCATCCTCAATGTGCGCGTGCCCAGGGCCGTGGAAGTCCATATCAACGTCGTCAGTGCGCCGGTCAGCATCGACGGCCTGGATGGCGGCAAGATCGATGTCGAATCGGTCAGCGGACGCATCCGTGCGAACCTGCGATCGCCCAACGTCAGCATGCAAACGGTGAGTGGCACGATCGACCTCGCCGGCCGTGCGGGGCAAGCCGAACTGCAAACGGTCTCCGGCGACATCACGGCGCCGAACATCGGCGACAAGATCGAAGCCCAGACGGTTTCCGGCCGCATGACCATCGGCGGCGGCCCCTGGAAGGAAGCCAGTTTCAGCACGGTGTCCGGCGACACCCAGGTCAACGGTGCTCCGGCGCGCGGCGGCAAGCTCGATGTCGATTCCATGAGCGGCGACGTGCAACTCCAGTTGCCAGCCGACGCCTCGGCCCGGCTCGAGGCCTCCACCTTCAGCGGTGACCTGCGCAGCGACTGGGGCAATCCTTCGCGTGGCGACGATGGCCCGGGCAAGGAACTGAAAACCACCATCGGCGGTGGCGACGCCTTCATCCACGTCGAGTCGTTCAGCGGCGATGTCCGCATACGAGGCGCTGGACGCTGAATACGACGAAGCCGCCCAAGGGCGGCTTCTTCTTTTGGTCCTTCGCGAAGCAACGCCCGCGACCCGGGTGGACGCCGTCTCCGTGTGAAACACCCTCACGCGGGTGGGAAGGGGCAAGCACCACGGAGAGCGGCACGCCACACGTGGCGAGCGGTGCTCTGCCAACCAATCCACCCCAGGGTCGAGAGAGCTGTCGGGCGCCACCCTCGGCGCGACATTAGGAGCCGAGGACGGGCGGGCGGAGAAGGCCCGCAGGGGATCGGCCAGGACGGCCGATCGTTTCCGCTGAGCCACGGAGGGCGAATCGGAAACCCCCGCCCGACCGTCCGAGCCCGAAGGGGCGCAGCCATCAAACACGGCCGCGCAGCGGCATCCCTTCCCAAGGGACGGCGACTACCGTCGCGCCGAGGGTGGCGCCCGGCAGCTCCCCTCGCCGCACACGGCGACGCGAGGGCGAAGCCGAGCCGTGCATGCAACCGGCCCGCTGCCGCGGGATCGCCGACAAGGTCGGCTCCCACCAGGGTCGGCTCCACTCGAAGTACCTGCCTTCGGGAACCGGCGATTCCGGCCTCAGAGATCCTGGTGGTACTGCACGTAAGGCGTACGCGACTGGTCCGGCTCGGGACCGGCGGGGCTGCTCGGTGCGTTCCCCGACGACCACACGTTCTGCGCGCCAACGGACAACTCACCGCGCCAGGGCAGGCGCCAGGTCACGCCAAGGTCGATCGCGCTCCAGCGGCGGTCCGGGTTGATGCCGTTCACGGCGTTGGCTTCCGGCTGCATCGTGCGGCCGGTGATCGAACCCGACAAGGGGCCGCGATCGACGCCGAAACTGAGCGCCTTCTGGTCCACCGTGCCGATGCCGAGAAGGTTGCCCGGTAGCAGGCGAATCCGGCCGATGCTCGCGCCGAGGTCGATGCCACTGCGCGCACCCAGGTCGACACGGCCATGGGCATTCAATTCGGTGCTGGAGGAAAGTGCGCTGAGCGGCAAGCCCGAAGCGGTGGCGAGGCCAGGCAACACGCGAGGCAAGGCCGCACCCGTGCCGGTCGGGCGGCTGGAACCGACGCCGACGCCCACGCTGTAACCCGTGCCGCGGAAGGTGGCGCCCACTTCGCTGCCGACGATACGCGGAGGCGCACCGGGGGTGCTGCAGCGGTCGCTATGGCCCGCCGAGGCACCGCAGGATTCCACCGAGTTGATCCAACCCTGGCCACTGACGCTGGCATGGGCCTGGACACGCGGCCCCAGGTCGTATTGCAGTCCGCTGGACAGGAAGGGGCCCGAGTCCACCGGACGCAGGGCCAGTGGTTTGGCCTGGTCGGCGCGATCGTCGGACTGGAGGGACAGCGTGCGGCCATCCGGGGCGCGCCACAACGACAGCCTGCCCTGGTCCGCACGAGCGGACGAGGCCGGTTGCTGGCCCAGCAGCTGCGATGCCGTGGCGTCCGAACCCACCGGCGCGACCTGTCCTGCCGCGGCGAGCGGCATGAACAGAAGCATGGTGAGTAAGGATCTGCGCATCGTGGTCTTTATCGGCAGCGGCTGAGATTCCCCGAGGTCCCGCCTCAGCCTGACGGGAACGACCCGAGTCTAAACCATTTTACTTTTTACTAACACCCCGGGGAGGCCCTCTTCAGGATTCGGATTAGCTGCCGTTTATGACGCAAGGGAAGATTCGGGCGCCCAGGCGCAGGCCCCGTGAGATTGGGTTCCACGCCCCATCGCACGGCCGCGTTAACACATATAGACTGACCCGACCACGACCGGAACCTCGTCAGGCGATGACTTTCGCTCCATCCCACAGCCCGACCTTGCAGGCGCCCGGTCACGGCGAGGTAGAGCCGTTGCAGGATGCCGTGGAGCGGTTGCTGCGCGCAGCGGATGCGGAGGGCGTGCGTACGGAATGCGAGGCCTTCGTCCAGTGCTTGCTGCCGGATGCGAAGGTGACGTGGCGACCCGCGGCAAGCGGCGAGGCGGCCGTTCCGGGCGTGCTCGAACTGGCCGTCGACCCACAGAGCGAACGGATCCTCGAGGTCGTGACCAGCGACGCCGACCTGTCCACCGGGGGCGACATGCTCGCCTGGCTGGGCAGGCTCGCTTCTGCGCGCCTGCGCCAGCTCGCCGAAACGGCCAACCTCTACGAGGCGATCTCGCGCCTCGCCCTCGCCGAACGGCTCCAGCGCGCGTTGTACGCGATCGCCGAGCAGGCAGGCGCCGAGCACAACATGAAGGACATGATGAGTGCGCTGCACGGCATCGTGGGCAGCCTCATGTATGCCGAGAACTTCTTCATCGTCCTTTACGACGCACAGAACCGCACGGTGCGTTTCCCGTATTTCGTCGATACGGAAGACCAGGACATTCCCGATCCCGAAGGCGTGCGCACCATCGAGGCCATCGAGAACACGCTCACCTGGAACGTGTTGCAGAGCGGCCGGTCGATGATGGGTGCCAGCAGCGAACTGGAAAAGACCCTGCCCGGTCCGCGCGTCCCCATCGGGCCGCCCAGCGACGACTGGCTGGGCGTGCCGATGAAACGCGGCGAGGACGTCGTCGGCGCCCTGGTCGTGCAGAGCTATCGCGACGACACGCACTACACGGAAAACGATCGCGAGCTGCTCACCTATGTCGCGCAGCATGTGCAGACCGCGCTCGAACGCCGGCAGGCCCACGAGGAACTGGAGCGCCGCGTCACCACGCGAACGGCGGCCCTGCGCGAGGCCAACCGCGTGCTGCGCCAGCAAGTCCTGCAACGCCAGCGCGGTGAACGCCTGCAGGCGGCGCTGTTCCGCATCGCGGAACTGGCCAACACCTCCGACAGCATCGAGAACTTCTACGCCGCCGTGCACAGGGTCATCGGCGGCCTGCTGTATGCGCGCAACTTCTACATCGCATTGCTCTCGGAAGACCAGAACAAGCTGACCTTCCCCTATTCGGTCGACGAACTGGATGGCGTGCGCGAACCGCGCGAGCTGGGCCGTGGCCTGACCGAATTCGTGCTGCGCAACGGCAAGGCCTTGCTCGCCGACCGCGAGGAGATCGACCGGCTCAACCGCGACCACGTGCTCTCCCCCAGCGGCGCGCGTTCGCTGCACTGGCTGGGCGTGCCCCTGATCTGGAACGAGAAGTCGATGGGCGTGCTGGCCGTGCAGAGCTATACGCCCGAGCACACCTATAGCGCGCGCGACCAGGAACTGCTGACCTTCGTCAGCTACCACATCGCCAACGCCTTGCAGCGCAAGTACACCACCGAATCGCTGAAGCAGGCCTACGCCAGCCTGGAGCGGCGGGTGACCGAGCGCACGCGTGCGCTGGCCCTGGCCAACCGCGACCTGCGCGAGCAGATCGCCGAGCGCGAGCGCGTCGAGCGCCGCCTCAAATACGAGACCCTGCACGACTCGCTCACCGGGCTGCCCAACCGCACGTTGTTGTTGCAGCGGCTCGAGCAGGCGCTGAACCACTACCGCGAGAATCCCGTCGACCTGTTCGCGGTGCTCTTCATCGACCTCGACCGCTTCAAGGTCATCAACGATTCGGTCGGCCACCTCGTCGGCGACGATCTCCTCTTCCAGGTGGGCGGGCGTATCCGCGCCTGCCTGAAGACCCGCGATGTCGTAGCCCGCCTCGGTGGCGACGAATTCGCCGTGCTGGTCGAAGGCATCGTCGACCCGCAGTCGGCGACGCATATCGCCGAACGCATCATCGCCCAGTTGCAGACCCCGTTCCGGCTCGGCGCGAAAGAGATCTTCACGTCGGCATCGATCGGCATCGCCCTGCCCACGCCCGAGTACACCCGTCCGGAAGAGTTGCTCCGTGACGCCGATTCGGCCATGTACAGGGCGAAGGACGAGGGCCGGCACCGCGCCGCGGTGTTCGACGACCGTCTGCGCCGCGAAGCGCTTTCGTTGCTGGAACTGGAGGGCGACTTGCGCCGGGCGCTCACCCGCAACGAGTTCGTGCCGTTCTACCAGCCGATCGTCGATCTGGAAGACCACCGCGTGGTCGGCTACGAAGCGTTGCTGCGCTGGCGCCATCCCGAGCGCGGCTTGCTGTCGCCGGGTGAATTCCTCTCCGTGGCCGAGGACACCGGCTGCTCCGAGGCGATCGACTGGCAGATTTTCGAGCAGGTGGCACGCCAGGCCCGAGCGCTGGTGGGCGACGAAGGCTTTATCAGCATCAACGTGTCGGGCAGCCATTTCCGTTCGCCGGACCTGGACCAGCGCCTGCTCGACCTGCTTATCGAACACAAGGTGCCGGCCCGCTCCATCCGCGTGGAAGTGACCGAGCGCGCGCTGCTGGAGAACCCGGCCCAGGTGAAGCGCATCCTCGAGAACCTGCGCGACCACGGCGTGGGCATCGCGCTGGACGACTTCGGTACCGGCTATTCGTCACTCAGCTACCTGCACCAGTATCCGATCGAGACGCTGAAGATCGATCGCTCCTTCGTCATCGAACTGCCCGCCGAAGACAGCGAGGCGCACAGCACGGCGGTGGTCAGGGCGATCCAGGCCCTGGCCAATTCGCTGCGCATGCAGGTGATCGCGGAAGGCATCGAGACGGAATCCCAGATGCGTGCCCTGCGCCGGATCGGATGCCGTTTCGGCCAGGGCTTCCTCTTCGCCCAGCCCGCCCCTGCCAGCAAGTGGCTGGGCTCGCCGCTATCGCTGGACGCCTGACCCCGCTACTGCAGGGTCGAGGGCGAGGGCGGCGTTTCCACCTGGGTGAGCAGGCGCTCCGCATCCACGCGGTCGAACGTGTAACGGGTGGCGCAGAACTCGCAGATCACCTCGATCTCGCCGTCGCGGTCGTCAAGCGTGGCTTCGACCTCCTCGCGCCCGAGCGCGCGCAGCATGCCCTCCACGCGCTCTTGCGAGCAGGTGCAGCCGAAGGCCAGCGGCTTGGGCTCGTAGAGGCGCACCGATTCCTCGTGGTAGAGGCGGTACAGCAATTCCTCCGGCCGCGTGGCGAGCATTTCACTGGCACTGAGGGTGGCCGTGAGATGGCCCACGCGCGACCAGGCCTCGTCGTCGTCCTCGGCGGCGCTGTGGCCACCCTCTCCTGGCACGGGCTGTAGCATCAGGCCGACCGCATGCTCGCCATTCGCGGCGAGCAGGATGCGTGCGGGGAGCTGCTCCGAGCGTTCGAAGTAGTTTTCCAGTGCCTGGCTGATCGACTCCGTGTCGTCCAGCTCCACGACGCCCTGGTAACGGCCCCGCTCGGCATGGCCGATGGTGATCGCGAGCATCGCCTCGGGCAGGCCCGCCAGCGCGAGTCGCGCGGGCAAGGCCTTGGTGTCGTACCGCGCGAGGCCGCGCAGGCGACCCCTGTCGCTGCATTCGGCGAAGAGCAGGTGCAGCGGCCCCTGGCTCTTGAATTCCAGGGAGAGGGATCCCTCGAACTTGATGTTGCCCGTGAGCAGCGCGCTGGCGGCCACGGCCTGCCCCAACGTGTCGCGCAAGGCGGCCGGGTAATCGGCACGCGAGGCGATCTCGTGCCAGCTGGCGCCGAGGCGTACCAGCACACCGCGCACGCCCGCCTTCTCGAGCATGAAGCGGTGCAATACGTCTTCGGACGCAAGGGTTTCAACGATCGAATCGGTCACGGCGGTCTCCTGGTGATCCGACGGAAGATGGGGACTCGCCGGAGCGCCGGCAAGCCCGCGAAGGTCCAGGCCCTTATACTGCGCCATCCTTCGTCACCGCGCCGCCATGAGTCCGACGCCCCGTTCACCGTTCCGCCGGATCGCCCGCCTCGTGGGCCTGTCGCTCGTCTCGTGGCTGGCGTTGTCGTGCCTGGTGGTGCTGGTCCTGCGCTTCGTGCCGCCATGGACGAGCGCGATGATCATGGAGCGCCGCGTGGAGGCGCTGGTCGGTGGAGAGAAGGATTTCGCCTACCGCCATCGCTGGGTCCCGTGGGAACGCATCTCTCCGCAGGTCGGCATCGCGATGGTCGCGGGCGAAGACCAGAAGTTCCCGTTCCATCATGGCTTCGACGTGGACGCGATCCAGGACGCGATCGATGCCGCCGATGAAGGCAAGCGCCTGCGTGGCGCCAGCACCATCAGCCAGCAGGTGGCCAAGAACCTGTTCCTCTGGAATGGACGCAGCTTCGTGCGCAAGGGCATGGAGGCCTATTTCACCGTACTGATCGAAGCCCTGTGGCCGAAGCGGCGCATCCTCGAGGTCTACATGAACATCGTCGAGCTGGGTAATGGCGTCTACGGCGTCGGCGCCGCGAGCGACGTGTTCTTCCACACCACGCCCGACCGCCTCGGCGTCGTCCAGGCCGCGCGACTCGCCGCCGTCTTGCCGAATCCGCGCCGATTCCGCGTCGACGCACCCAGTGCGTACGTGCAGCGGCGCACGGCATGGATCGCCCAGCAGATGGGCCAGCTCGGCGGCCCCGCCTACCTCACCCGCCCGGCGCCCGTCGCCGGTCGTGTCCGCTGAGACCGCCCATGTCCTTTTCCCTCGCCATCGTCGTCCCCGCCTATAACGAAGCGCTGGTCATCGACAGTTTCCATGCCCGGCTCGGCGCCGTCCTCGGCACCATCGACGCGAACACGCACGTCATCTACGTCGACGACGGCAGCCACGACGAGACATGGGCGCGCCTGTGTGTGCTGGCCGAGCAGGACCCGCGCGTGGAGGCGATAAGGCTGTCGCGCAACTTCGGCAAGGAAGCCGCCCTGACGGCCGGCCTCGACCACGTGGATGCCGACGCCGTGGTCGTCATCGACGCGGACCTGCAGGACCCGCCCGAGGTCATCCCCGCGCTCATCGCGCGCTGGCGCGAAGGCAACGACGTGGTCTACGCGACCCGCGGCGAACGCGATGGCGAAACGCGCACGAAGAAATTCACCTCGGCCGCCTTCTATCGCGTCATGGAACGCGTATCCGACACCCCGCTGCCCCGGGACACCGGCGACTTCCGCCTTTTGTCGCGGCGCGCGGTGGAAGCGCTGCGCGAACTCCGCGAGCGCCAGCGGTTCATGAAGGGCCTGTTCGCCTGGATCGGCTACCGGCAGGCCGCCGTCACCTACCACCGCGACGCCCGCTACGCCGGCAGCACGAAGTGGAACTACTGGCGGCTGACCAACCTCGCCGTCGAAGGCATCACCTCGTTCTCGACCGCGCCCTTGCGTATCGCCACGTGGCTGGGCGTCTCCGCCGCCACGCTCGCCTTCCTCTACGGCCTCTGGGTGTTGCTGAAGGTCCTGATCTGGGGCGATCCCGTCCGCGGCTACCCCACGCTCATGGTGGTGATCCTGTTCCTCGGCGGTGCGCAGTTGCTCGCGCTGGGCGTCATCGGCGAATACGTGGGCCGTACCTACTCCGAGTCCAAACGCCGCCCGCTCTACTACGTGGAATCGCGCCGGGGCGGCCGTCCGCCCTTCACCTGATCGTTACCCTGGCCGGTCCGTCGCGGCGGTAGACTGGAGCCCGAGCGGCACGCGCCGCGTCCATCCGGGGAGTCGAGCATGCAGCAGGTCAAGCATCTCCTGGCAGCGAAGGGCACGGCGGTTTTCGCCGTCGCACCCGAGGCGCCCGTCTATGAAGCGATCCAGCAGATGGCCGAGAAGAACGTCGGCGCGCTGGCGGTCATCCGGGGCAGCGAACTGGTCGGCATCGTTTCCGAGCGCGACTACGCGCGCAAGGTGATCCTCAAGGATCGCTCCTCGCGCGACACGCCCGTGGCCGACATCATGACGGCCAGCGTGGTGACGGTCGCGCCGGACGCTTCCGTCGACGAGTGCATGCGCCTGTGCACCGATGGCCGCCTGCGCCACTTGCCCGTGCTGGAAGGTGGCCGCGTGGTGGGCATGATCTCCATCGGCGACCTGGTGAAGGCCACCATCTCGGAGCAGAAGGAAACGATCAACCAGCTCGAGAGCTACATCGTCGGCTAGGTGTCCTTCGACTCCGGTTCGAGGTCCGGCGAGGTGGCGGCGCGCCGGGCCACCTCGGTCGCGATAGCGGCCAGCCCCGAACCGATCAGTCCTATGCCCGCGATGCCCACGCCCACGGCATGCAGGCCAGTGAGCCCGCTGGTGACCAGCAGGTCGCCGAAACGCCATACCGCCGTCTCGATGAAGTTCTTGCCCTTGTAGCGCGCCTCGCGGGGCATGCGCGTGTACAAGGCATCCGAAGCGGGCTTGGTCATGCCGTAGGTCGTCCCGCGCGTCACCACCTGCACGATGACGATCAGTGGCACGGCGATGCCGAAGAGCATCGTGTCCGGCCCGTGCAGGGTCAGCAGCAGGAGCAAGCCGAAGTTCACCACGGAAGGCAGCACCAGCGCCCAGAGCGGACCGAAGCCGCGCATCAGCAGTGGCGTCAGGGTGAGTTGCAGCAGGGCACCGAAGCCATTGATCCACAGGTCGAGGTCGGCGTAGAACGCGGTACGTGCCGCGTTGTCCGTGAAGTGGGCCTTCGTGTAGTCGGCCATCAATGCGTACGCCATCGTGGCGATGCCGTCGCTCAGCAGCATCAGCAGGGTCATGTAGCGCAGGAACGGCTGCGAGAACGCCGCCTTGGCACCCTGCAGGATCGAGCCGCCCACGGGTGCGCCCCCACTGCGGTCGTTACCTTCCCTGTCCGTGGGCAGCGCCAGGAGCGCCCCCAGGGCCAACAACAAGATCACCGCGGACACCACGAGCATCGACGGTACGCCCAGGCGAACCACCAGCGATCGCGTGAGCAACGGTCCCACCAGCGCGCCGATCATCCCGCCGAAGGCGATGAAGGGGAAGACCAGGCGCGCCTCTACGCTCCGGTACACGTCCGCCATCACGCTCCAGAAGAGCGAGACCACGAACAGGTTGAAGACGCTCACCCAGACGAAGAACACCCGGCCGAGCACCACCGCGCCGATCCGATCCTGGGCGGCGAAGGCAGGAACGAAGGCGACCAGGCAGACGACGAAGGAAAGGTAGCTGCCCAGCAGCACCTGCCTCCGGGGAAACCGGGCGACGAGCCAGCCGAACACCGGAGTCAGGGCCAGCATGACCACGAACACGATCGCGTAGAACATCGGCAGCGACGACGAACCCGCGGCGCCGACGAGCTGGTCGCGCACGGGTCGCAGGACGTAATAGGAAGTCAGCACCAGGAAGAAGGCGATGACCGAGAGCGCCAGGGTGGTTCCCTTGCTCCGGGCGGCATGCGGTGCTGCGTTCACGATGGCCGGCGTGTCCGGTGGAGTCGGTGAAGCCTAGCATGGCGAGACGTTCCGTTCAGCGTCGTCAAGGCACCATCCGTTGTCGCGGACGAGGAAGTAAAAGACAATGCCGGGAACGACGTCCGGACCCCTCCCGGCGTCCCCACTCCGCGGCGTGCCCCACGCCTCGACCCCGCGAGAAAAGCATGTCGTTCCGTTCCGCTTCCCTGCTCGCCTGCGCTTTCGCCTGCGCCGTTGCCGCTCCCTTCGCGCTCGCCGCGCCGCCGCCGAAGCCGCCCGTCGTCCATGTGGACCCCGAAGCCTCCCGGCTGCCAGCGGAACGGGTCAAGGCGACCGTCGAAAGCTACAAACAGTGGCTGGATGCCGCAGAGGCTCGTGATGCCGCCCCCGCCATCGTCACCGCCGTGATCGTCGACGACAAGGTCGTGTATGAACGCGCCATCGGCTACGCGAACGCGAAGACCAAGGAACCCGCCACGCCGGAAACGGTGTTCCGCCTCGCCTCCCTGTCGAAGGCCTTCGCCACGGGCGTCACCGCCGTGCTGGTCCGCGCCGGGTTCCTGAGCTGGGACACCAAGCTCATCGACACCATCCCCTACTTCAAGCTCAAGGACATGCAGGCGGCCCAACAGGCCACCGTGAGGGACATCCTCGGCCAACGGCTGGGCCTGCCACGCAACACCTACGACGCCATGCTCGAATCCGACGCGCCGTACGAGGAACTCGTGCGCAAGCTCGACGAGGTCGATCTCTCCTGCAAGGTCGGCGAATGCTACGGGTACCAGAACGTCGCCTTCAGCATGATCGGCGACGTCGTCTACGCGGTCACGGGAGATTATTTCTTCCGCCAGGTGGAGCGCCGCATCTTCGCGCCGCTGGGCATGACCACCGCCAGCTACGGCCGCGACGCGCTCGAGGCGAGCAAGAGCTGGGCCCGCCCCCATCGCGGCGGACCGCACAACTGGATTCCCTACGAGCCCAACGACAGCTACTACCGCGTCGCCCCGGCGGCGGGCGTGAATGCGAGCCTGCGCGACATGGAGCAATGGCTGATGGCGCAGATGGGCGGGCGTCCCGACGTGCTGCCCACGCCCCTGCTCGACGTGCTGCACGCACCGGAAGTGGCGACGCCTTCCGAGGAGCGCTCGCTGCCCTGGCGCCGGGCACGCGTGACCGACGCGCACTACGCGCTCGGCTGGCGCGTGTTCAAGTACGCCAACGAAGACCTGATCTACCACGCGGGTGCCGTGTCCGGTTACCGCACCATGATCGGCTTCTTCCCCAAGTACCACGCGGGCGTGGTGACGATGTGGAACGCCGCGGGACCGATCCCGGCCGGCCTCATGCCGATGGTGTTCGACAGCCTGCTCGGCCTGCCGCACGTGGACTGGGCCGGCGTGGAAGGTTCCGCGCGTACCGCACCGGTGGCGAAAGCCGCGAAGGCGCCAGCGAAATCACGCGCGAAGGCCGCCGCCAAGACACCTGCGAAGAAGAGCGCGGCCAAGCCGGCCAGGAAGAAGAAACCCGATTGATCCAGCCGCGGCACCGGCCGCGGCTGGTTTTGTCGTCACCGGCCGAGGTTGAACTGCAACCGCCGCCGTAGCGTCACGGTCATCGGTTCGCCGTTGCGCGTGGCCGGCTTGTACTCCCAACGGCTGACGGCGTCGATCGCCGAGCGGTCGAAGACGTGCTTGGGTTGCGCGTCGACCACGGCGACGTTGGTCACCGTGCCATCCGTACCCACCGTCAGCTCGACGTCCACCCAGCCTTCCTGGTTCGCACGCATGGCGGCGGTCGGGTAGCGCGGGCTGACCTGGCGGATGAGGACGGCGTCGCTGATGGCGTCGGCGTCCGCGGCGGGTGCACGTGGCGCCGCGGCGGCCGGACGCGTGGGAGTCGTGGGGCTCGCCGCCTGAGATTGCTGGGCCACGCGTGCCGCCTGCTCGCGAGCCGCCTGCTGGCGCTGCGCTTCGGCGGCCGCCGCCTGCTCCGCCTGGAGCCTCGCGGCCGCGGCGGCATTCTGCTGGGCAAGCTGGGCTTTCTGCGCATCCACCGCCTGCTGCTGCTCCCGGTCCAGCGTCTTGCGCTGGGCGTCGAGCTTGGAGCGGAGGATCGTCAACGTGTAGTTCTCGGGGTCGGCCTTGGCCAGGAGATCGATTTCCCGCTGCGCCTCGTTGAAGTCACGCTGGTTGATCGTCTGCTCCGTGGCGGCGGCACCGTAGGAGAACGTCTCCCGCAGCGCATCCGCGGCCACCGGATTTCCCGGCTGTTTCTGCAGCACCTTCATGTAGAACTCGAAGGCATTGTTGCCCGCCGGGGCGACGAGCCGCTGCTCGTTCATCGCGGTGCGCGCCTCGGCCAGCAGCTGGTCGACGCTGAGCGCGTCCACGTTCGCCGGAGGCGTCTCGCGGGTGGCCGCCGCCTTTTGCGAGGCGGTGGGTACCGGCGATACGCCCGCGGCCGCATCGCGGTAAGGCTTGATGATCAGGAACCAGGCCGCGACCGCGAGCGCCAGCACGATGGCGATGACGGCGAGGGTGACGGGATTGACGGCGCCGCGGGCTCGCGAGCGCGCGGAAAAGCGATGACGGTTATCCATGGCGTTACAGAACGGACTCCGCAAGGCGCGCGCCCCCTGATGGCTTGACGCGGAGAACCCCCCGTCCTCCGCAGCGCGATGTGGCGACAAGGTAACCGTAATGGGCGCGTGAATCCAGTTGGGCGGCCTAGGAGCTTTTCCCGGGCCGGCAAAACCCCTGCTCCAGAAACGAACGACCCCGGCCAGGCCGGGGTCAAGTTTTCGAAGTGACTCCCCGCGCTGGGCACCGCGGGGAGCTAATTCGCAAAACGTACTTTCTTATTGGAAGGTGACGCTTACTTGGCCTTGGCGGCCTTGGTCGCGCGGACCACCTTGGCGGCGGCAACCTTCTTCGAAGCAGCCTTGCGCGGTGCAGCCTTGCGCGCGGCCTTCTTGGCGGGGGCCTTGCGAACGGCCTTCTTCACCGCCTTCTTGGCGGCGACCTTCCTGGCGGGCGCCTTGCGGGCGACCTTCTTAGCAGCAGCCTTCTTCGCCGGCGACTTGCGGGTCGCGGCCTTCTTGGTCGCGACCTTACGGGTCGAGGCCTTCTTTGCCGGCGACTTGCGCGCGGCGGTCTTCTTCACGGTGGACTTCTTCGACGCCTTCTTGGCGGCGGACTTCTTGGCAGTGGCTTTCTTGGCAGTGGCCATAGTTCTTCTCAGCTCCTCATCAGTTGGCAGTGGTTGCCCAGTAAAAGCGTGGAGGAACGCTTCGACCAGCAGGTCGCTGTTCGTAGCGTGCCTCAAATTGTTCACCTGGCGGCGAGTACGTTCATCGGAAAGCAGGCGGAGGATGTGCAGCGGAATCGATACTGTGATCTTTCTTACCGAGCCCGCTTTCGAACCATGCTCCACGTACGGCCTGATGAATTTTCCTGTTTCCATTTCCGGTTCCCCGTCAATTGACGCAAAAGCTATTCCTGAACATTTCCGCTGTCAATAAATTTTGGCTCTAAATTGAAGACCTTGCGGACGCATAGCCGGGCCTTCCCCGCCATCGCCGAGGTGCGATCGCACCCGTCGCGACGAGCACCGCGGATATTTGGACATCTAAAACAAAACATACCGCGCAAACATATCGGTTCAGCAAACGCCTTAAATAAAGGCATTTTTCGTTCGCCACGAGAAACGACGACGACAAGCGGGGACACGAGATGACGCTCGTGAGAGATCGCCTGGATGGTGTCGTCGGACCCCTTCCCGGGGGATGAACGGAGTTCAACTGGGGGCAAAAAATATTTTTGCCGGACCCGCCCAAACGGACAAAAAAATGCCGGTCGAGGTCGACCGGCACCATGTTCGGGGTTCGAGGAGGGGATCAGTGATCTTCGTTCTCGATCTCTTCGGCGTACTCATCCGGACCGAGCAGGTCGTCGAGTTCGCCCTTGTCGGAGATCTCCAACTTGAAGATCCAGCCTTTGCCGTACGCGTCCTCGTTGATCGTCTCCGGCTTGTCGCTGAGGACATCGTTCACGGCGGTGACCTTGCCGGAAACGGGAGCATAGATGTCGGAGGCGGCTTTCACGGATTCGACGACAGCGACGCCGTTGCCGGCCGTGACTTCCGTGCCCACTTCCGGCAGTTCGACGTAGACGAGATCGCCCAGCGCCTCTTGCGCGTGTTCGGAGATGCCGACGGTGACGGTGCCGTCGTCCTCGACCCGGACCCATTCGTGGGACTTCCGGAATTTCAGATCGCCAGGGATTTCGCTCATGGGGTATATGCCTCGTTGTCTCGGGACGGTCGCTGATGTGACGGCCGATTGTACCGTTCTATGCGTTTCAGGAAAGCGTTCGGGCTGGCCGCGGGGAAAAAAGAAGTGCCCTGTGGTTCGAGCCGGGGCGGCGCACAAGTCTTTCGCCGACACGAACCTCACGCTTCCACCGACAGAAGACCGTCGGCGCGGGCGACTACCTTATCCATGCGGCTCGACCTCGACGACGCCGCATCGGCCTCACCTTCCCCTGCAATGAGGTGACAGCCCACATCCCCCGCGGTGCGAGCCGCGAACCCATATCAAGGACTACCCATGAAACGGATCCTCAATCTCACCCTCGTCGGCGCGGCCCTCGCCCTCGCCCTTTCTTCGCCGCTCATGGCCGCGGAGGTCACCTCGGTCAACCAGGCACGGGAAGAAACGGCGAAGGCCATCGCCGCGCTGGTCAACGATCCCTCCTTCGACGCCACGCTTCGGGAACAATTGAGCAAGGGTAAGGCGCCGCTGGCCGACGTGCTACGCAACTACGCCGGGCATGGAACGCAGGCCAGGGAAAACGTGACGACCGACCTGCGCGACCTGGAGCGGCAGGCCATTCGCCTGCGCGGTCTCGATGGCGCACTGGACGCCCTCTTCGATATTCGCGTACATGGTGTGGACAAGGGCCAGCCGATCACGAGCATCCGCGGCTTCTGGACCGCGACCGTCAGCAAGGACCTGGCCACCGGCCAGAAGCAGCTCGTGGCCTACGCCCCCTCCGGGCGTGAGCAGCGGTTCTCGCTCGATGCGGCCCCGGACGTACCGATGTTGATCGTGGAGTCGGACAGTTCGGCGGCGCTCCAGGCCGGCATGACCGTCATGAACGAGGTCCTCCGCAACAGCGGCATGCAGGCCCCCACCGCCGCCGGCAGCTCGCGCGCGGTCAACGCATCGGAAGAACTGACGATCCTGCGGGAGATCCGGCTGGAAAACGACCACGAGCCCAACATCCAGGGCGACGCGGAGATCTTCGCCATCGTCTCCGGCGTGGCACCGGACGGGACACCGCGACTCGTCACCAAGGACATGCCATGGCTGGACCACGACAAGCGTTGGTACAAGCCCGGCATGGACCTCATCAACTGGACGGACTACGGGACCAACTACGTCAACGTGCAGTTCTTCGAGGAAGACGGGAACACGAACTTCAAGGCGCTCGCCATGGCCGTTACCAAGGCGGTCGGGGACCTGGCGCTCGTCGTGTCCCCGGGCGCACCGCCCGCGCTGATCGTCGCCGGCGTATCGAAGGTAGGTGCCGAGATCATCAACGCCATGGACGAAAAGTGGTTCCAGAACGATGCCGACTACGTGGATTCCTTCTACGTGATCGAGCGCGGTGGCAAGTACGGCAGTGATGTGGCGCCGCTGGTCGGCGCGCGGGGCGAGGCGAAGATGGTGCTCGCACCATATGTCGTGAAGTCCCGGTGAGGTCGGTGGAGGGGTGGCCCGACGGCCACTCCTCCACTCCGGTGCCTACAGAGAGGAATCAGTCGACGATGCCCGGCATCGGCTGGCCGTCGCGGACGAACGGAAACTTCACCACGCGCACCGGCACTTCACGGCCACGGATATCCACGCGCACCTGTCCCGGTTCACCGGCGGGCACACGGGCGAACGCCACGGACTTGCCCAGGGTGGGCGCGAAACCGCCCGAAAGGATTTCACCCTCGCCGGCGGAGGTCAGCACCTTCTGACCGTGGCGCAATACGCCCTTGTCGTCCATCACCAGCCCGACCATGACCCGCGGCACGCCCGCCGTCTTTTGCTTCTCGAGCGCGGCACGGCCGATGAAGTCGCGGCCTTCGTCCAGCGAGATGGTCCAGGCCAGCGAAGCCTCCCATGGCGTCACCGTCTCGTCCATGTCCTGGCCGTAGAGGTTCATGCCCGCTTCGAGGCGCAGCGTATCGCGCGCACCCAGGCCGGCCGGGGCGACGCCCGCCTCGCGCAGAAGGTTCCACAGCTCCACCACGCGCGTGTTGGGTACCACCACTTCGAATCCGTCCTCGCCGGTGTAGCCGGTACGGGCGAGGAACAGGGGCATGCCGTTGGGGCCTTCGATCTCGATGGCCGCGAACTTGCCGAGCTTGGTGGCCTTCTCGCGAACCTCTTCGGGAAGCAGGCCGATCATCTTCGCGCGGGCATTCGGCCCCTGCACGGCGATCATGCCGAATTCGGGACGCTCGCGGACAGTGACACCGAAGCTGGCCGCCTGCTTCTCGATCCAGGCCAGATCCTTGGCACGGGTCGCCGCGTTGACGACCAGGCGGAAGAAATCCTCGCGCAGGAAATAAACGATGAGGTCGTCGATGACGCCGCCGTTCTCGTCGAGCATGCAGGTGTAGAGCGCCTTGCCGGACTTGGCCAGCTTGTCGACGTTGTTGGCCACGAGCCTGCGAAGGAACTCGCGGGTGCGATCGCCGGTGAGGTCGACCACCGTCATGTGCGATACGTCGAACATGCCGGCGTCCTTGCGGACCGCGTGATGCTCCTCGATCTGCGAGCCATAGGCGATGGGCATGTCCCAGCCGCCGAAGTCGACCATGCGGGCACCGAGCTCGCGGTGGGTGGCGTTGAGTGCGGTCTTGTCGGTCATCGTCGTACCTTGCAGGGGAATGGCGGCGGGTGCAGCCTGGCATTATCGGGCCCCGGGCGGTTCCAGTCCAAGCGCGGCCGCAGCATCGGCGATTTCGTGCGGTAGTCCTGCTAGCCTTTGGCGCATGGCGACAGTACCCCCCTCCCCGGCTCGGCCACGCTCACCCGCGACACGGGCGGGACGCGGTTGACCATCGCCGGCGATTGGACACTGGCCCACTATTCCAACCTCCAGCACCGCGCGAACGAGCTGGCCGGGTCGATCGACACCGGCGTCGCCGTCGACATCCACCAGCTGGGCGCCATGGACACCTCGGGCGCCTTCGTCATCGCCGAGTTGCTGGGCAGCTCGCGCACCCAGGCCCTGGCCCAGGACGAAGCCCTTCCGCCAGCGCGCCGCGCGCTGCTGAAGACCGTGGGCGATGCCATCGATACCTACTGCACGGGCGTGAAACGGCCTCGCGATGCCGGCTTCGTCGCCGCGCTGGAGCGCATCGGCAAGGCCATGCAGGGGTTCTGGAAGCAGACCGCCAAGCTGCTGGCCTTCATAGGCATCACCTTGCAGGGCTTCCTCGCCACGGCATGGCGGCCGCGCCGCTGGCGGGTCACCTCGCTGGTGTCGCACATCGAACAGACGGGCCTCGATGCGGTGCCTATCCTCGCCCTGCTCTCCTTCATGGTCGGCTGCGTGGTCGCCTTCCTCGGCTCGACCGCGCTGGCGAGTTATGGCGCCAGCCTGTTCACGGTGGACCTGATCGGCTTCGCCTTCCTGCGCGAGTTCGGCGTACTGCTCACCGCCATCCTGCTGGCGGGCCGGACCGCCAGTGCGTTCACGGCGCAGATCGGCTCGATGAAGGCCCGGGAAGAAATCGACGCCATCCGCACCCTCGGTCTCGACCCGGTGGAGCTGCTGGTGCTGCCGCGTGTACTCGCCCTGCTCGTGGCCCTGCCGCTGCTGACCTTCCTGGCGATGATCGCGGGGATCGTCGGCGGCGGGGTGGTCTGCATGGCGGTGCTGAAGATGTCGCCATCGATGTTCCTGTCGATGTTCCAGGCGGACATCTCGCTGACCCAGTTCCTGGTCGGCATCGCCAAGGCGCCCGTCTTCGCCTTCATGATCGCCGTGATCGGTTGCATGGAAGGCTTCAAGGTCTCCGGCAGCGCGCAGTCCGTCGGAGAACACACCACCTCGGCCGTGGTGCAATCGATCTTCGTGGTGATCCTGCTCGATGCGCTCGCCGCCCTCTTCTATATGGAGATGGGCTGGTGACGCGCGAGACCGTCATCGAGGTCCGCGGGCTGGTCAACCGCTTCGGGTCGCAGACCGTGCACGAGAACCTCGACCTCGACGTCTATCGAGGCGAGATCATCGGCATCGTCGGGGGCTCGGGCACCGGCAAGTCCGTGCTGCTGCGCACGATCGTCGGGCTGGTGAGGCCGGTGGCCGGCGAGGTGCGCGTGTTCGGCGAGAACCTGCTCGCCCTGTCGGACGAACGGCGGTCCCGGGTGGAGCGACGCTTCGGCGTGCTGTTCCAGAGCGGCGCGCTGTTCTCCTCCCTTACGGTGGCGGAGAACGTGGCCTTGCCCCTGGTCGAGCATGCGGGCCTGCCCCGCGTGGATGCGCAACGGCTGGCCGGGGTGAAGCTCGCCCTGGCCGGCCTGCCCGTGGATGCGGGGAGAAAATATCCCTCGCAGCTTTCCGGCGGCATGATCAAGCGGGCGGCCCTGGCACGCGCACTGGCCCTCGATCCGGAGATCCTGTTCCTCGACGAGCCCACCGCCGGGCTCGATCCGATCAGCGCCGCCGCGTTCGACAGCCTCATCGTGACCCTGCGCAACGCGCTGGGTCTCACGGTGTTCCTGGTGACCCACGACCTCGATACCTTGTATTCCACCTGCGATCGCGTCGCCGTGCTTTCGCAACGGCGCGTGCTGGCCGCCGCGCCGATCGACGACGTGGCCCGCACCGACGACGCCTGGGTCCAGGCTTATTTCAATGGACCGCGCGGCCGCGCGGCCACCCGCGCCGCTCATCCCGGCAAGGACTGAAGACCATGGAAACCCGTGCCCATCATGTCTTGATAGGACTGTTCACCGTCCTCGTCGTCCTCTTCGGCCTCGGCTTCGGTGTCTGGCTGGCAAAGGCGCATTCGGACCAGGAGTGGAATTACTACGACATCGTCTTCAACGAGGCGGTGACCGGCCTCTCCAAGGGTGGCGCCGTGCAGTACAACGGCATCCGCCTGGGCGACGTCATGCAATTGCGTCTGGACCCGGAAGATCCGCGCCGCGTGCTCGCCCGTGTTCGCGTGGAGGGCGACACGCCGCTGCGCAAGGACACCCATGCCAAGCTCGCCCTGACCGGGGTGACCGGCGTGGCGATCATCCAGCTTTCCGGCGGCTCGCCGGGCAGCCCGCTGCTGGTGGGCCACGATGGCGAAGTGCCGGTGATCATCGCCGATCCCTCCCCCTTCGCCCGCCTGCTGGCCAATGGCGAGGATCTCATCACCAATATCAACCAGGCCGCGGCGCGGGCCAGCGAACTCCTCTCCAAGGAAAACGTGCACCGGATCGAGAACACCCTCGATCACCTGGACAAGACCACGGGCGTGATCGCGGACGAGCGAGAGGACATCCGTTCCCTTATCAAGCAACTGGCCCTGGCCACCCAACAGGCCAACGACACGCTGGCCGAGAGCCGTACCCTGGTGCACAACGCCAACGGACTCATCGAAGGCCAGGGCAAGGCGACGCTGGAAAGCGCGCAGCGTGCGATGGCTTCGCTGGAGCATTCGATGGCGTCGGTCGACCGCCTGCTCAACGACAACAGCGATGCGATCAATGGTGGTGCCGCGAGCCTGGGCGAACTCGAGCCCGCGTTGCGCGAACTGCGCGACACGCTGGGCTCTCTGCGTTCCATCACGCGTCGCCTCGACGAGAATCCCAGCGGCTATCTGTTCGGCCGCGAAAAGACCAAGGAGTTCACCCCATGAGCCGTGCCCGCCTCGCCGCTCCGTTGGTTCTCGCGCTACTGACGGCGTGCTCGATCCTGCCCAAGGCGGAAACGCCACATATCTATACGTTGCCGGCCGCGCCCGGCGCTCGCCCCGCCTCGCCAGCACCGGTGAGCTGGGCACTGCGCGTCGCGGCACCGAATGCGCCGCGCGCGCTGGACAACTCGCGCATCGCGGTCGTGCCGGAATCGAACACCATCACGGTGTACGGCGGCGCCCGCTGGGCGGATACCTCGCCGCACCTCTTCCGCGAACGCCTGGCCGATGCCTTCCGCGATACCGGGCGCGTCGCCGCGATCAGCACGGACGACAGCAACCTCGCGGCCGACTACGAACTGGGCGGCGGGCTGGGAGCGTTCCAGACCGAGTACGTGGGCGGCAAGCCGGAAGTGGTGATCCGCTACGACGCGGTACTGGCGAGCACGCGCAAGCACCAGATCGTGGGCAGCCGTCGCTTCGAGGTGCACGAGCCCGTCGATGGGAAGGAGGTGCCGCGGGTGGTCGAGGCGTTCGGACGGGCGATGGATAAGGTGTCGGCGGACGTGGTGGGATGGACGTTGCAGACGGTGCCGGCGAAATAAGTTGTCGCACGAGAGCATCGCCGACAGGGTCGGCTCCCACCAGGCGCGCCATGCCTGGTGGGTGGTAGCGCGCCGTGCCCGGAGGGAACCTGCTGTGCTTGGTGGGAACCTGATGTAGTGGGAGCCGACCCTGTCGGCGATGCCCTTGTGGGAGCCGCTTCAGCGGCGAAGCTCCCCGATACACCGAAAGGTGAGGTTGACCCGCGGCCCCGCGACCCGCTTCCGCACCGGCAACTCATGCTTGTACAAGCGCTGCGTGCCTCCAGCCATCCGTAGCAGGCTGCCATGCGGCAGATCGATCGCCACCGGCTCGCCGCCCGCTTTCGCCCGGAAACGGAACGTCCTCTCGGCACCCAGGCTCAAGGAAGCGATCAATGGCTCCGGACCCAACTCCGGTTCGTCGTCGCTGTGCCAACCCATGCGGTCGCCGCCATCGCGATACAGGTTCGCCAGGACGCTGTTGAAGCGGCCGCCGCACGCCTCGGCGACGCGCTCGCGCAGCGTCGCCAACGCCGGCGTCCATGGATGCGGCACGAAGCGCGTGCCCGAATAGCGGTACGTGGCGTCCTCGTCGCCGATCCAGGCGCTCAGCCGAGGCGAATCCGCGAGACGGCCAAACAGGCGGATGCGATGCACTTCCCAGGGCAATTCATCGAGCAGCCGCGCGAGCAAGGCATCGGCCTCTTCGCGGCCCAGCCACGCCGGCGCGAACGTGACGTCCGCGCCGGGTAGCGCGATGCGATGCCAGCCGGAGTTCAGGCCGGCTCCACCGGGTAAGCCGGCTCGGCGTCCAGCGAGGACGCACATACGCCGGCCAGTTCGAGCAAGCGGAGATCCGAGCCGCGCGCGCCGACCAACTGCAGGCCGATCGGCATGCCGTTGGACAAGGTGCCCATGGGAATGCTCACGGCCGGGCAACCGGCAAGGCTGGCGAAGCTGCACAGGTCGGCCTGCGAGGACGGCACCGGTCCATCGAGCGGGAACGCGCCCTGCGGCGTCGTGGGCAGCACCAGCACATCGACCTGGGCGAACAGGCGGCGCATCTTCAACGTGGCCGCGTCGAGCACGAGGTCGGCCGCCACGTAGTCGGCTGCGGACTTCTTCGCCGCGAAACCGACCATGTCACGGAAACCGTTCGATACCGGGTAGGCCTCGTCGGCCAGTTCGGCCGCGAAGGTGTTGAGCATTTCCGCTTCCATCAGCAGGAGGCCGGCGCGGCGGGTCCGGGCGAAATCCCAGTCGGAAAAATCCACGGTCCGGCGTTCGCCCAGCTCGCCCTTCAGCTTCGACAGGGCGTCGTTGAACACATCGACGACATCCTGTTCCACACCCACGGCCGCGAGATCTGGCAGGAAGCCCGCGCGGAGATTGCCCGGCTCCCAATCCGGCGGCGAGAAGGCGACGCGGCGGCGGCGGGAACGCGCGTCGTCGGCGTCATAGCCGGCCAGCGTCTGCAAGAGCACCGTGAGGTCGTCCACGCCACGGGCGAGCAGGCCTACGGCGTCGAGGCGGCGGGCGGCAGGTACGAGACCACGGGTCGAGATTTCGCCGTGGGTGGGCTTGAGCGCGTAAACACCACAATAGCTGGCGGGTACGCGGATCGAACCGAGGGTGTCCGAGCCGATGGCCGCGACCGCGAGCCCGGCGGCCACGGCGGCGGCCGCGCCGCCGGATGATCCGCCCGCCGTATAGCCCAGGCGATGCGGATTGTGCGTCGCGCCATGGAACGGGTTGTTCGTGGTCAGGCCGAGGGCACCTTCGTCCATGTTGGTCTTGCCCACCAGCACGGCCCCCGACGCGCGCAGCCGCGCGACGATGTGGGCGTCTTCCTCGGGCACGACGGTGCGTCGACGCATGCCGGCCCGCGTGGGCACCCCGGCCACGTCGAAATTGTCCTTGATGGCGATCGGCAGGCCATCGAGACGGCCGATGACACCGTCGCGACGCCGCCTGTCCGCCGCCAGGGCCTGTTCCTGGATCAGGGAGACGCTGTAGTCGGCAAAAGCGTTGAGCCGGGGGTTCAGGCGCTCGATGGCGCCCTGGTAAACGTCGGAAAGGGCCTGTGGCTGGACCCTTCCGATGGCCAGCCAATGCAGGATCTGCAGCAGTGTGGCCCGTCGCATGTCGACATCGGCGACCGGCGGCATCGTATTCATGAAATCTCCTTGCACGTGGGACGATTATGAACGCGCCATGTGAAGATCGTGCAACCCCTGATGTTTGAAACGCCGATTTGCCCCGCTCCCGGCGAAACCGGACAATGCCGGGTTGATTCCGCAGCCAGCCGATGAGTGAGCCAGCCATGAGCGAACGCGAAACCATGGAATACGACCTCGTCGTCGTCGGGGCCGGCCCGGCGGGCCTGGCGTTCGCCATTCGTACGAAACAGCTCAATCCCGAGGTATCGGTCTGCGTGATCGAAAAGGCCTCGACGATCGGCGCGCAGATCCTCTCCGGCGCCGTCATCGAGCCGGCTCCGCTCGACCGCCTGCTGCCCGACTGGCGCAAGAACCCGCCGCCGGTCTGCGTGCCGGTGGCCAGGGACGAGTTCTGGTTCCTGCGCGACCACGCCTCCGGCACCAGGCTGCCGATGACGCCGCCGCAGATGAACAATCACGGCAACTTCATCGTGAGCCTCGGAGCCCTGTGCGCCTGGCTGGCGCCGCAGGCCGAGGCGCTGGGCGTGGATGTGTTCCCGGGCTACGCCGCGGCCGAGGCCCTGTTCGACGAAGGCGGCGCGGTGAACGGCGTGCGTATCGGCGACATGGGCGTCGCGCGTGATGGCAGCCACAAGCCCGGCTACACCGAGGGCATCGACATCCGGGCCAAGGTCACCGTCCTGGCCGAAGGCTGCCGCGGCCATATCAGCAAATCGCTGATCAAGAAGTTCGACCTCGATGCCGACAGCGATCCGCAGACCTACGGCATCGGCATCAAGGAACTCTGGCAGCTGCCGCCCGGCCGGGGCGAGCCCGGCAAGGTGGTGCACACCGTCGGCTGGCCACTGACCAGCGACACCTATGGCGGCAGCTTCCTGTATCACCTGGACAACGACCGCGTGGCGGTCGGCTTCGTGGTGGGCCTGGACTACCCCGATCCGAATTTCTCGCCGTTCGAGGCGTTCCAGCAGTTCAAGCACCACCCAAACGTGAAGGGCCTGCTCGATGGCGGCAGCATCGTCTCGGCGGGTGCGCGCGCCATCATCGAAGGCGGCTGGCAGTCGCTGCCGAAGGTCGAGATGCCGGGCGCGATCCTGATCGGCGATTCCGCCGGCCTGGTCAACGTGCCGAAGATCAAGGGCACCCACCAGGCCATCGCCTCGGGCATGCTCGCCGCCGAACACCTCGTCGCGTCGCAGCTGTCACCCGCCGGCTGGGATGCGAAGCTGCGCGGCTCCGCCGTCCTCGATGAACTGAAGAAGGTGCGCAACATCCGCCCCGGCTTCAACAAGGGGCTGTGGTGGGGGTTGATCAATGCGGCATGGGAAACGGTGACCGGCGGGCGCTCGCCGTGGACGCTGAAGAACCATGCGGACTGGTCGGCCCTGGGCAAGCTCGGCAAGTACGAAGCGCCGAAGAAGGACTATGTCGATCGGACGCTGGCCCCGCGCGACCGGCTTGCGAGCGTTTACTTCGCCGCGACGGAGCATGACGAGGACCAGCCGGTGCACCTGAAGGTGGCCGATACCTCGATCTGTATCGACCGCTGCACCACAGAATACGGCAATCCCTGCGAGAAGTTCTGCCCGGCAGGTGTCTACGAGATCGTCCAGGATGACGCCGGTAAACGCCTGCAGATCAACTCGGCGAACTGCGTGCACTGCAAGACGTGTGACATCAAGGATCCCTACCAGATCATCACCTGGGTGACACCGGAAGGTGGCTCGGGTCCGAACTATCAGAACCTTTGACGACGTGTCCGGAAAGCTTACCTGGCGTTACCGACGAGCCGTTTCCATTGCGCAGCGGCTTCGTTCCAGCGTTGCTCTGCGCGGATGGCGCGGAACGATATCGCGCATCTCGCAGGAGTTCGCCTCGCGACCCGAGGTGGATGATTCGCTTAGCCTGCTGCCGTTGGACGTAGCGTTCGAACCGTTTGCGCTACCGTCCAGCGAACAGCCGCGAATCTCCATCGTCATTCCCGTCTACGGCAAGCTCGAATACACGCTGGCCTGCCTCCGCTCAATCGCCGCCTGTCCGCCGACGGATGCCTTCGAAGTCATCGTCGTGGACGATGCGTCGCCCGACGATAGCGCCGGTACGCTGGCCCGTGTCTCGGGCATTCGCCTTTTACGTAACGCCAGCAACCTCGGTTTCGTCGGCAGTTGCAACGCCGGCGCGGTGGCAGCCCACGGCGAGTTTCTGATTTTCCTCAACAACGACACGCAGGTGATGGCGGGCTGGAGCGAGGAACTGCTCCGCTGTTTCGAACTGCGTGCCGACTGTGGCATTGCCGGCAGCCAGCTTGTCTATCCCGATGGCCGCCTGCAGGAAGCCGGCGCCTGGGTGTTCGCCGATGCGTCGGCATGGAACATTGGTCGCTTCGATTCCCGCAGCGATCCCGCCGTGCGCTACGCGCGCAAGGTAGATTATGTGTCGGGGGCTTCGCTCGCGATTCGCCGCGCCGTCTTCACCGAGTTGGGTGGCTTCGACTCGCGCTTCGCTCCGGGCTATTACGAGGATACCGACCTCGCTTTCGCCGCCCGTGCGGCGGGTTATTCGGTGTGGTATGTGCCGACCAGCGTTGTAGTGCACGCGGAGGGCGTCAGCTCCGACGGCCGCATGGAAACCGGGATGAAACGGTTCCAGGCTATCAACCAGAGGAAGTTCGCCGACAAATGGCGCACGGCGCTGACCACCCAGCCGGCGGCGGGTACGCCACTCGCCCTCGTGACCAAGGCGAAACGACGCGGCACTATCCTAGTCGTGGATGTGGCGACGCCGGATGCGTCGCGCGACTCGGGTTCGTTGCGCCTGATCTCGATGATGCGCCTGCTCGTCGAAGACGGCTGGCACGTCGTGTTCGCGCCAGACGATGGCCGCGCCGACGATGGAGGGATCCGGGAACTGGGCCGCCTCGGCATCGAGGTCATCGCGCGCCCCTGGGTGGATGGCGTTCCGTCCTGGCTGCTATGTTTTGCTGAGGACTTGCATGCGGCGATCCTCAGCCGGCACATGGTCGCCTCGCAGTACACGAGCTTCGTTCGCCGGCATGCGCCCGACGCAAAGGTCATCTTCGACACGGTGGACCTACACTTCCTGCGCGAGGAGCGCGCGGCGGAGCGTGGGGGTAACGCATCGCTGGCACGGCAGGCGGCGACAACGCGAGAGCAGGAGCTGAAACTGATTGCCGAAGCGGATACCACGTTCGTCGTTAGCGACTACGAACGGGACTTGCTGAGCAGACTGATACCGAGCGCGAATGTCGAGCTTCTTTCGAATATCCACGAGGTATATGGCCGGACCGGCGGTCATGATGGTCGTCGCGACCTGCTCTTCGTCGGAGGGTTCGGTCATCCGCCGAATGCGGATGCCATGAACTGGATGGTATCGGAGATCCTGCCGGCGCTGCGACGCGTGGCGCCTGGCGCGAACATCCTCGTCGCAGGTGACGTACCTGAAGGAAATCGCCGTTTGCTATCCGACGCAGGCCTCCACATGCTCGGTCGCGTGCCCGATCTCGAGCCTTTGATGTCTTCGTCGCTGGCCGCGATCGCGCCATTACGGTTCGGCGCGGGAGTTAAGGGGAAGATCAACATGGCGATGAGTCATGGACTGCCCGTGATCGCCAGCACCGTGGCGGTCGAAGGAATGAGGCTGGAGAGCGGCGTGGACGTGCTGGTCGCCGATACGGCCGAAGCGTTTGCGTCCGCCTACCTGCGTCTTGTCCGCGACACGTCACTCTGGACGTCCCTGTCCGACAATGCGGTCGAAAACGTCCGTGCCCACTTCTCCGCCGAAGCGGCACGTGACGCGCTGCGTCGCGCGATACTCTGAGCATGCCCTTGAAACACCGCCTACGCTCCCTGGTATTTCGCAGCCTTCGCCTCGGCTTCCGGCTCACACCCATGCCCGCCGCGACGCGGGACCGCCTGCGCCAGCGTTTCCTTGCCCGTCACGCCGATCTCGTCCCTGCAGGTCCCGTTGGCCAGGCGGCCACCACGGTGTCGATGCGACCGTACGATCATGCGGCCCACCGCACGCTCGGCTACGTGGAGCGGCGGCATGCCTCCTTGCCCGACCCGTTGCCCGCGACCGTCGTCGCCTTCTACCTCCCGCAGTTCCACCCGATCCCCGAGAATGATCGCTGGTGGGGTCCGGGCTTCACCGAGTGGCGGAACGTCACGCGGGCGCTGCCGCAGTTCGAGGGACACCTGCAGCCAAAGCTTCCAACCGACCTTGGCTATTACGATTTGCGCCTGCCGCAGGTGATGCGCGAGCAGATGACGCTCGCGCGCGAATACGGCGTCGGCGCATTCTGTACGTATTTCTACTGGTTTGCGGGCAAGACGCTGCTCGAAGCGCCATTGCGGCAATGGCTGGACGATCCGTCGCTCGACCTGCCGATCTGCCTCTGCTGGGCCAACGAAAACTGGTCCCGCCGTTGGGATGGCCGCGAAGAAGACCTGCTGATCAGCCAGAAGCATAGCGCCGAAGACGATCTCGCCTTTATCGCGTACGTGGCGCCCTACCTGCGCGATGCACGCTACCTGCGCGTCGACGGCAAACCCATGCTGCTGGTCTATCGGCCGGGCCTGCTTCCGGAACCGCGTGCCACGTCGACGCGTTGGCGTGCATGGTGCCGCGAGAACGGCATCGGCGAGATCCATCTCGCGTACGTGCAGAGTTTCGACAATGTCGATCCGTCCAGCATCGGTTTCGATGCCGCCGTGGCGTTCCCGCCGAACAACACCAGTCTCACTCCTATCACCGCGACCAAGCGACTGATCAATCCTGATTTCACCGGCCAGGTGCTGGACTGGCGCGAGCTCGCAAAGGCGAGCGTCACCGCGCCGGAACCCTCCTACCTGCTCTATCCCGGGGTGAACCCGGGCTGGGACAACGAAGCGCGCCGTGCCGGACGCGGACGCAGCCTCGTGTACGCGACGCCGCGAGCGTTTTCTTCGTGGACTCGCGAAGCGATCGCAGTCGCGCGGCGCCGCACGCCCATCACGCCCCTCGTCTTTGTGAACGCCTGGAACGAATGGGCCGAAGGAGCTGTCCTCGAGCCCGATACGAAATACGGTTACGCGTGGCTCGAGGCGATCCGGCGGGCACTCACCAATGAGGCAATCGCGCCCAAGCGTCCCTGTACCGTGGTCCACGTCTGGTACGTGGAACTGCTGGAGGAAATCGTCAACGCGATCCGGGCGACGGGGCTACCCTTCCGCGTCGTCCTCACCGTGCCCACCGAGCGCGAAGATGCCGTCCGGCGCGAGCTCTCCAGGTTGTCGTTCGACGCGGAACTGTTCGTATCGCCCAACCGAGGGCGGGACATCCTGCCGTTCCTGAAGGTGGCAGCGCGTTTGCTTGACGAGGGCGAGGACGTGGTCCTCAAGCTGCATACCAAGCGGTCGACGCATCGCGAGAACGGTGCCTCGTGGCGTGCTGAACTCCTTGAGCGACTAGTCGCGCCGCTCCGCGCCAATGCCATCGCGAAAGCCTTCAGCACCCAGCCGGATCTGGGTTTGGTGGCTGCCGAGGGTCACGTCCAGCCGCTCGCCTCCTTCGTGGGGGCGAATGCTGGAAACCTGGCCTACCTTTGTTCGTTGGCTGGCTTGGCGCAGGCCCCGGACCCATTGGCCAGCTTTGTGGCAGGAAGCATGTTCTGGTGCCGCCTGACCGCGTTGACGCCGCTGATCGACGCTCCGCTGACCGAAGCCGAGTTCGCTGCCGAGGCAGGCCAGGTGGACGGCACGATGGCGCATGCCGTCGAGCGGGCCGTGTCACTTTCAGCGTCCGGCCTCGGATTCCGCATGGCCACGGCGGCTTCGATCGTAGGTGACCCAGAGCCCCACGGACCGTATCCATACGCCCAACAATCGTAAGTTTCGGCCCTTCGGCCGAGATTCGCTAGAATGCCCCGTCTACCTCTACGTTGAGCGCCCCCGGGCGCCCTTTTTCCACAGGAACCCCGAATGAAGATTCTGGTCGGCTACAAGCGCGTCGTGGATTACAACGTCCGTATCCAGGTGAAACCTGACGGCACCGGCGTGGTCACGGACGGCGTGAAGCTCTCCGCCAACCCGTTCGACGACATCGCTCTCGAAGAAGCCCTGCGTCTGCGCGAGAAGGGCGTGGCCGAGGAAGTCATCGTGGTCGGCATCGGCCCGGTGGACCTCACGGCCCACCTGCGCAACGGCCTGGCCATGGGCGCCAACCGGGCCATCCACGTCCAGACCGCCGATGCCGTGTCCCCGCTGACCGCCGCCCGTACTTTTCTCAAGCTCATTGAGAAAGAGCAGCCCGGCCTGGTCATCCTGGGCAAGCAGGCCATCGACGACGACGCCAACCAGACGGGCCAGATGCTGGCCGCCCTGTGGGACCGCCCCCAGGCGACGTTTGCCAGCAAGGTCGAGATTGCCGACGGCAAGGCCACAGTCACCCGTGAAGTGGACGCCGGCCTCGAGACCATCGAAGCCGACCTCCCGTCCGTGATTACCACGGATCTGCGCTTGAACGAGCCCCGCTTCATCAAGCTCCCGGACATCATGAAGGCCAAGGCCAAGCCGATCGACGTGATCAAGCTGGACTCGCTGGGCATCGATGCCGCCGACCACATCAAGACCACGCACTACGCCGCCCCAGCCAAGCGCAGCAAGGGTGTGATGGTGAAGGACGCCGCCGAACTCGTCGCGGCCCTCAAGCAGAAGGGCCTGCTGTAAAGCAGCCGACCGGAGAACCGACATGTCCAAGATCCTCGTTATCGCCGAACACCTCGATGGCAAGCTCAATGGCGCCACGGCTCGTGCCGTCAGCGCCGCTGTTGCCGTCAAGCCGGACTCCATCGACGTCATCGTGCTATCTGACGCGCCCGACGCTGTCGCCTTCGAAGCCGCGAAAATCGACGGCGTCAGCAAGGTGCTGACCGTGGCCCGCGCCGAGAATGCGCATGCCCTGGCCGCCATCCTCGCGCCCCAGATCGCCAAGCTCGCTGCCGGCTACACCCACGTCTTCGCGCCTTCGACCACCTTCGGCAAGGACCTCGCCCCGCGTGTAGCCGCCCTGCTTGGCGTGTCGCAGGTAAGCGACGTGATGAGCGTGGAAGGTGCGCACAGCTTCAAGCGCCCCATTTACGCCGGCAACGCCATCGTCACGGTGGACGTGGACGCGGCCTCGACCGTCGTTGCCACGATCCGCACGGCCTCGTGGCCGGCGGCTGCTTCGAATGGCTCCGCTCCGGTCGAAGCACTGACCGTCGACGCCACCCTGCCCTCGCACACGCGCTTCGTGAACCTGCAGCAGGGCAAGAGCGACCGTCCAGATCTGCAGGGCGCCGCCAAGGTGGTCAGCGGTGGCCGGGGAGTGGGCTCGAAGGAAAACTTCGAGATCATCTACAAGTTTGCTGACAAGATCGGTGCAGGCGTGGGTGCTTCGCGCGCCGCGGTTGATGCCGGTTACTGCCCGAACGAGATGCAGGTTGGCCAGACGGGCAAGATCATCGCGCCGGAGCTTTATATGGCGATCGGTATCTCGGGCGCGATCCAGCACCTGACAGGTATCAAGGACGCCGGCACGATCGTCGCGATCAACAAGGATGGCGAAGCGCCGATCTTCGAGATTGCGGATATCGGTCTGGTGGGGGATCTGTTCAAGATTCTTCCGGAGCTGGAGGCGGCGATTGGTTGATCTATACAACCAGGCGCCGCAGCGCCCAGGGTCTTGTGCGAGAGGCCGCGACGCGTGTCGCGGCCGTTATGCTTGAAAGGGGATGCAAATGGCGGTCACGGCGATGGATCACGCAGCGAAGGGTGGTATACCTCTTTGCGTCGACCTGGATGGAACACTTATCCGATCCGACTTGTTAGTCGAGTCATCGCTGGCCTTGCTTGCCCGCCAGCCGTTGGCAATTTTTTCCATGCTCGGCTGGTTCCTCCGGGGCAAGGCACATCTCAAGCGACAGATTGCGCAGCGCGTGGAGTTGGACCCCGCTACACTCCCATATAACCAGGAACTGATCGCGTGGGTAAGTGAACAACGCTCGGAGCGGCATGTCGTACTTTGCACCGCTTCCGACGTAAAGCTGGCGACACCCGTCGCCGAACACACGGCCATCTTCGATGAGGTCATCGCCAGTGATGGCGATATCAACCTGTCAGGATCGAACAAGGCCAAAGCACTCGTCAATCGTTTCGGCGACAAGAGCTTCGATTACATCGGCAACGCGCCGATCGATCTGGCGGTGTGGAAGCACGCCCGCGCCGCGCTTGTCGTTGAGAGCGGCCACGCGCTCTCGAAGGCTGCCGCCAAGATCGCCTCGGTCGAGAAGCGTTTCGAAGTGCGCGCTGGCGGCATCAAGGCATGGGCCAAGGCTCTGCGCGTGCACCAGTGGATCAAGAACGTCCTCGTCTTTCTGCCGATGCTCGCATCGCACCGCGTGTTCGAAATCGATGCCCTGGCGACAACGCTGCTGGCATTCATGTGCTTCGGGCTGTGTGCATCAAGTGTATATCTAACCAACGACCTGCTGGACCTGCCATCCGACAGGCAACATCACCGCAAGCGCAACCGCCCCTTCGCGGCTGGTACGCTTCCGTTGATCGCCGGTCCGATCGCAGCGGCACTGTTGCTCATCGCGGGGTTCGGGCTGGCCTTCTTCGTCTCGCACCAGTTCGTCGCAGTACTTCTGGGCTATTACTTGCTTACGAGCGCGTACTCGATCCGGCTGAAGCGGATCATGATGCTCGATGTAGTCGTGCTCGCCACCTTGTATACCACGCGTATCCTTGCTGGCATCGCGGCCATACACACCAAGCCGTCGTTCTGGCTGCTCGCCTTTTCGATGTTCATCTTTCTCAGCCTAGCCATGGTCAAACGCTACACCGAACTCCTCGCCCTACAAGCCAGCGGCAAGGTCACGGCCAGCGGTCGCGGCTACGACGTCGACGACATCCCGCTGATACAGTCGATGGGCAGCTCGAGCGGCTATCTCGCGGTGCTCGTGCTCGCGCTCTATGTCGACAGCACGGCAAGCATGTCACTCTATCGTCATCCGCACTACCTGTGGATGCTCTGCCCGCTTCTGCTTTACTGGATCAGCCGCACCTGGGCTATCGCCCATCGTGGCGTCATGCACGACGATCCGGTAGTGTTCGCCGTACTGGACCGGACCAGCCAGGTCCTCGGCGTGATTGCTGCAGTCATCGTTGCCGCGGCCATCTGATGGCGACCGTGGGACGCTCTTGGGGTCGCTATCCGGTGACGACCGAGCAGGTCGTCGCCCTCGCGGACCGCCACGCCCCCTTGCCGAAGAGCAACCTGCCTGTCCTTCCACTGGGCAACGCTCGCAGTTACGGCGATAGCTGCCTGAATGACGGTGGCGTATTGCTGGCTGCGCGTGGCCTCGATCACTTCATCGCATTCGACCCGGCCAACGGCGTTCTCACCTGTGAAGCGGGTGTGCTGTTTTCCGAGATCCTAGACCTGGCCGTGCCGCAGGGATGGTTTCTTCCGGTCACTCCCGGAACGCGCTTCGTCACGGTCGGTGGCGCCATTGCCAACGACGTACACGGAAAGAATCATCATCGCGCGGGGACGTTCGGCCACCATGTGCTCGCGTTCGAACTGCTCCGTACCGATGACACGCGCTTGCGCTGCACCCCCACGGAAAACGCGGACTGGTTTGCGGCGACCGTCGGCGGCCTTGGTCTTACCGGCGTTGTGACGTGCGCGACTATCCAGCTGCGGCGCATCGCCGGGCCCTGGATGTCCACGGAAAACCACCGGTTCGGCAACCTCTCGGAGTTTTTCGAGCTCTCACGCGCGTCCGATCGCGACTACGAGTACACGGTGTCGTGGATCGACTGCGTGGCGAGTGGGAAAGCGCTGGGGCGAGGCCTGTTCAGCCGTGCGAATCACGCACCGGCCAGCCCCGACTCGCGTCCAGCGGCAGGAAGCAGGACGCTCGGCGTGCCGTTCACACCGCCGATTTCGCTGATCAACCCGCTCAGTCTGCGCGCGTTCAACCAGCTCTACTATCATCGCCAGCGGAAGTCGGTAGTCCACGCGACGACGCATTACCAACCGTTCTTCTATCCGCTGGACAGCATCGCCAACTGGAACCGGATCTACGGCCCCCGGGGCTTCCTCCAGTATCAGTGCATCGTGCCGCCGGAAGCCGCCGAAGCCACCATGACCGAACTGGTTTCGAATATTTCAGCCGGTGGCGCGGGATCGTTCCTCGCGGTGCTCAAACAGTTCGGCGATAGACCCTCGCTGGGCATGCTGTCGTTTCCGCGGCCTGGCGCCACGCTGGCCCTGGATTTCCCGAACGGTGGCGCGCCGACGTTTGCGCTGCTCGACCGCCTCGACGCGATCGTGGACGCCGTTGGTGGTGCTGTTTATCCAGCGAAGGATGCTCGCATGTCCGGTGGGCATTTCCGTCGCTACTTCCCGCGGTGGGAGGCATTCTCCCGGTTCGTCGATCCGGGTATTTCTTCAAGTTTCTGGCGTAGGGTCACGGAGTAACGATGCAACGAGTTCTGATCATCGGCGCCACATCCGCCATCGCCGAGGCCACGGCTCGCGTCTATGCCGAGCGTGGGTCACGGCTGCATCTGGTCGCGCGTAACGCCGATCGCCTCAAGACCATCACCGAAGACCTGCGTATCCGCGGTGCAGCGGAGATCGGCCACGGAAGCCTGAATGTAAACGACGTATCCGCGCATGCCGCCGTCCTCGATGCCGCCTGGGCTGACCTGGGCGACGTCGACGTTGTGCTCATCGCCCACGGCACATTGCCAGACCAGAAGGCGTGCGAAGCATCCGTGGAAACGGCACTGACCGAGTTCGCTACCAATGGCACTTCGACCATCGCCTTGCTGACGCTCATCGCCAACCGCATGCAACAGGCGGGTCGCGGCAGCATCGCGGTTATCTCTTCGGTCGCTGGCGACCGTGGTCGTTCCAGCAACTACCTGTATGGCTCGGCCAAAGCTGCGGTATCCGCCTTCCTCAGCGGCTTGCGCCAACGCATGGCCAAGCATGGCGTGGACGTCATCACCATCAAGCCCGGCTTCGTCGATACGCCTATGACTCGCGAGTTCAAGAAAGGCGCCCTCTGGGCGAAACCCGAGGCCATCGCGTCCGGCATCGTGAAAGCTGTCGATAATGGCCGTTCGGTGGTGTACCTGCCCTGGTTCTGGTTCGGCATCATGACAATCATTCGCAGCATTCCCGAATTCCTCTTCAAGCGCCTTAGCCTCTGACCATGGCAGACAAGAACAGCAAGATCGTCATCACCGGTGCCGCGGGACTCGTCGGCCAGAACCTTATCGTCGAGCTCAAGAGCCAGGGGTTCAGCCCGCTCGTCGCTATCGACAAGCATGCCTACAACATGGGCATTCTGCGTGAACTGCATCCGGACGTCGTCGCCATCGAGGCCGACGTAGCGGTGCCGGGCGACTGGGAGAACGCGTTCACCGGAGCGGCGTGCGTAGTCCAACTGCACGCGCAGATCACGAGCAAGTTCACAGAAGAGTTCGTCCGCAACAACATCGACGCCACGCGCATCGTGCTCGACGCGCTCAAACGTCACCAAGTGCCTTACCTGGTGCACATCAGCTCATCGGTGGTCGTGTCCGTTTCCAACGATGACTATACGAACACCAAGAAGGCCCAAGAGAAGCTGGTCGTCGAGTCGGGCATCCGCCACTGTGTGCTTCGGCCGACGCTCATGTTCGGCTGGTTCGATCCCAAGCACTTTGGCTGGCTGTCACGATTCATGGCAAAAACCCCAGTGTTCCCGATCCCCGGCGACGGTCGCTACATGCGCCAGCCTCTCTACGAACGCGACTTCTGCCGCTGCATCGCGGATTGCATCGTGCGCGAACGCAATGGGGAGGTGTACGACGTGGTCGGCGATACCCGCATCGACTATGTTGACATCATCCATACGATCAAGCGGGCGAAGGGACTGAAGACCTTCATCTTGCACATTCCGTATGGGCTATTTGGCTTCCTGCTTCGCGTATTCGCACTATTCAGTGGCAAGCCGCCGTTTACTGAGAGCCAGCTCAAAGCGCTAAGCGCGGGCGATGACTTCAAGGGCGTCGACACGGAAGCCGTGTTTGGAGTGAAGCAGACGCCATTTGCCGATGCTGTTCGTGAAAGCTATTGCGACCCCCGTTATTCCGTCATTGTCCTGAAGCGCTGACGCGCGACCACCGGATCGTTCACCATGACCCAGCCACAACGCATCGCCGTCCTTGGCGCAGGCCCGATGGGTCTTGCTGTCGCCTATCAACTAGCCCGCGACGGGCACCACCCCGTGGTGTTCGAAGCCGACGACCGAGTGGGTGGGATGACTGCGTGCTTCGATTTCGACGGCCTGAGCATTGAACGCTACTACCACTTCCACTGTATTTCGGATTCAGGCTTCCTCACCATGCTGGACGAGCTTGGCCTCGCCAACCGCATGCACTGGACCGAAACGAAGATGGGCTACTGGTACAACAAGCGACTGCAGCCTTGGGGTAACCCGATTGCTTTGCTGAAGTTCAAAGGACTGGGTATGGTGGCCAAAGTCCGCTACGGGCTGCACGCCTTCCTGTCCACGAAGCGCAAGCGCGAGGACTGGCGTCCTCTCGACCATGTCGAGGCTACCAGCTGGATTCGCCGCTGGGTTGGCGAAGAGGCCTGGCGCGTGTTGTGGCAGCGCCTTTTCGATTACAAGTTTTACGACTACAGTGACAACTTGTCGGCCGCATGGATCTGGAGCCGCATTCGCCGTATTGGCACTTCGCGCTACGACTTGTTTCGAGAAAAGTTAGGCTATCTCGAAGGTGGTTCCGACACACTGCTCAACGGTATGAAGGCGTGGATCGAAAGCAACGGCGGCGAGATCCGGCTCTCAACGCCGGTGCGCAAGGTCGTCATCGAGGGTGGCGCGGTCAGGGGGCTAGAGACGGTCAACGGCACTGAATCATTTGATAAGGTCATCAGCACCGTTCCGCTGCCGTTTGTCCCGCGCCTGATGCCGGACCTTCCGAGCGATATTCGCGAGAAGTTCTCCGCACTGAAAAATGTTGCCGTCGTCTGCGTCATCGCAAAGTTGAAAAGGCAGGTCACCGAGAACTTCTGGCTCAATACGAACGACGACGACATGGATATCCCGGGCCTGGTGGAATACACCAACCTGCGCCCCCTCGATCATCATGTGGTGTACGTCCCGTTCTATATGCCCGGAGAACATCCAAAGTACGGCGACGCCGACGAAGTGTTCACGGGGAAGGTGCGCCGCTACCTCAAGATGATCAATCCGTCCCTGACTGACGACGACTTCATTGATATCCGCGCCAACCGTTACCGCTATGCACAACCGATCTGCCCACCCGGGTACCTGGACAGCATTCCCTCGAGAAAGCTACCCATCGACGGTCTGTGGGTGGCCGATACGTCGCACTACTACCCAGAAGACCGCGGCATCTCCGAGAGCATCGATTTTGGCCGAATGATGGCTCGCGAGGCGGTGTCGTGACTGCCGGCACGGCAGCGTCTCCCAAGAGCAAGTCCCGGGTGAGTCAACAGTTCCTGCTATTCGTACTGGTAGGTGGGACCGCGGCGGCTGTGAACTTCAGTTCCCGCATCGTCTTTAGCCTCTGGCTTAGCTATGCGGTCGCGATCGTCGTGGCTTACCTTCTGGGCATGACGACGGCCTTCTGCCTGAACCGCCTGTTCGTCTTCCGCGAGACCACAACGCCGCTACGCCATCAGGCGATATGGTTCATCATCGTAAACCTGTTTGCCGTGGCGCAGACGCTTGTCATCAGCCTGCTGCTGGCGCGCTGGCTTCTCCCGGTGCTGGGATGGACGTGGCAACTGGAACTGTGCGCTCACGCAGTCGGCGTCGCCGTCCCGGTCTTCACGAGCTATTTTGGCCACAAGTACCTCTCCTTTCGTTGACTCTTCCAGAGCACGCCCCACACCATGATGATGAGGAACTCCTCCGACGGCAAAGTCCATGTCCGCCGCGTAGCGCACTGGCTTGCCCTCGTACTCGGCGCATCTATAGTCGCGATGGCTCTATTCGGTGTCATCAGAGCCTATTCCCCGGTGCCCTTCTGGGACATGTGGGACGGCTACATCGGCTTCTTCTACCGCGTCCAAGACAGTGTGCCCCAGGCATGGTGGGGCCAGCACAACGAGCATCGAATCTTCCTGTCGAGACTGCTGTTCTGGGCTGACCTTCACTGGTTCCGTGGACAGGGAATCTCCCTGCTTGTCGTCAACGCATCGCTCGCCGCATGCACAGGCATTCTTTTCTGTCGCGCGGCGCGCTGGGCACTTCGGGGAACCGCAGGAGAGTCGTCCGCACCCCTGATATACGCGCTGTTCCTGGCGATGGCCTTTTTCTGGAGTCAGGAGAACAACCTGACGTGGGGGTTCCAGAGCCAGTTCCTGCTTGCCCAGTTGCTGCCGGCAACGGCGCTCTACTGCCTTGCTCGCTCGCAGTGCTCCGAGTCCTATGGCACTCCATGGTTCCTTGTAGGCGTGGTCCTGGGCATAGCGTCAGCAGGCACGATGGCCAATGGCACCCTCGCACTCCCAGCCATGCTCGTCTTCGCCATAGCTGCCGGACTTTCGTGGCGACATATCACTTTCCTGGCCGTCCTTGCCTGCGCGACGCTCGCAGCCTATTTCCAAAGCTATGTCGCCGTTGGCAACGTTCCGCTGTCGAGCGTGCTTCTGACCAAGCCTGCCGAAGTCACGAAGTTCATGCTCATGTACCTGGGCAGCCCGGTCTATTTCGCACTAATGCATGTGAAAGGTGCCGGCGTGGCAGCGATGGTTGCCGGTGCCTCGCTCATCGCCATCGCCGCGTTGCGTACCATAGCAATCTGGCGGGTGCGCAGACAGCATCCGCTCGAACTAGCCATGTTGGCCTTCCTTCTGTATATCGACATGACCGCCTGTGGCACAGCGCTCGGGCGGGTAACGGGTGGACTGGCGCAAGCATTGTCCAGCCGCTATACCACGCCAGCGATCATGGCGTGGATGGCAACTATCATCCTTGGCCTGCCATGGATTATCACCCGACCGCGTCGGCTCGTATGGGCCAGCGCCACTGCCATAGCGCTGTTGATTGCCATGGTGCCGTACCAACGAACGGCACTCTCACCACGCGGGAAAATGCGATTCGACCGTATGGTAGCGGCCTCTGCCCTGACCCTTGGAGTGCGCGACGAGCTTATCATCGGACAGGTATTCCCGTTTACTGACATGGCTCTATCGTTGGCGGACCGCGCGCAGCGCGACCGTATCTCCGTATTCGGCAGTGAACCGCTCGTTGGCGCGCGCGACCGCATAGGCACGAGCGAGGTATTCGAAGGCGCGGCTTGCGAAGGGCACGTCGAGGTGGCAGACGTAGCAGCCCTGAACCGCTTTGCCTTGCGAGTATCTGGGTGGGTGGTTGGCCCGGCGCGCGATGCGCCGGATCGAATCGACATCGTCGATACCCGTGGGCACGTCGTCGGGCTCGCCGTCGACGGTCAGCCCCGCCGCCAGGGTGACGGCTTCATGGGCTATCTGGTTACGAAACCTGCGCCTGGAGATCTCACGTTTGTGCTGCGGGGCGCTGCCTGCCAGTTCAATGCTAAGCTGCCACTCGCCGTTTCCACGGTACTTGAAGCACCGCACGTAGCTCTCGGGTTAGTACCGAGCCAGCGCACCGTGGGACCGAATACATTTCTCGGCACCGATATCGACCACAGCCATTTCGATGGCTTGGACGTCGCCGGCTCAATGAAGACATCGGACCGAGACACAGGCGCCGTGCGTTTGACGGTGCGTCGCGGCGAGTTTATCTATTACCGGACCGGACCGACACCTGGACGTCAAACCGTCTCGATTCCTGGCATGTTCGACGAACGCCCGCTACCGCTGGCGGTGGAGTGGCATCGTCTCGCCTTGGACGATCCCCGACTGCCAGAAACCTTTGATGTGGTAATCACGGATCATGGTGACGGGTGGGGCGAATGGTCGGCCATCGCGACGGCATCAGCACCCGCGCCCCCCTGACGTAGCCTCCTACTTGAGCAAGCTACGATTCACCAGCGACTGGCATTGCACGCCAGTTAACGGTACGTGCCATGCGATCTCCTTCGGCCCTGCGAATTGCACGGGGAACTGGTAAGTGCCGGTTCCTTCCGCAATACAGCGTTTCAGCTCACCTCGCCAGTGGAAGGTGTCGTACTCAAGTCGGCCGTGCATTGCGAACTGCGATAGTGCCAAGAGGAGAACGACGCCGATGAAGGCACGGAATCGAACGCCTGTCTCGCCGTACATGTACAGCAGCGCCCACACCAAGAAAATGAAGGGGTAAAAGAAGTAGCGCGGTCCAGCCAGCACCGGGTGCATTACCTCTACGGGGACACGACTGATCGCAGCGAGAACACCCGCACACAAGCCGCCGCCGAGTAACACGAAGTACGTGTCGTTCCACTTTCGCCGCGTGATGGCGAAGTAGACGCCAGCAGCGATGATCGAGGCACCCAGCAAGAACAGGACGATTACAGGCGGCCGTTCGGTGGACAGGACGAAGTGCCCGAAAAATCGCACCACCACCTGCACGCCGTCGAAATGCCGTTTGCCGAACCCCACCGGCACACTCGCTGTCGCGACCATAATGCACTGGATGGCCGCAACCAGGACGCCCACGCCAAACACGATCCAGTCGGCGCGCTTACGCTCACGAGCCGCCCGATAACCTAAAAATACAGCAATGGGCAGCGCCATGGGTGACGATAGTCCGCCGAACACGACGAGAAAACTTCGCCAAAGCGTTCGCGGATTTTCGCCTTCTCGCCAGAAGAGCGCCACGAAGCTCCAAAGGGTACCCCACCAGAATGCGTACTCGGAAACAGCGAACACTTCGGGCTGCGTAGGAATTAACGCGATCGCAATGGCCGCTAGCTTCGGATAGCGGAGGTGAGTTGGGCTGTACGCCACCAGACAGATCGTGCCGATCTCGAAGATCAGCGTGAGCCAGTAGGCGATAGCTGCCGAGTGCGACGCGGAAAGACTGATCGCGGTAAGGAAGATCAGCTTCGCGGGAAGGACGATATAACCGGCCACGGGGTCCCAGAGCGAACGCCACCCCATAGCCAGGTAAGCCGGAAGCGAAATCGTCCCCTCCTCGACCCATATATACGGATGGTGCAACTCAACAGGGCGCCGCCACATGAATACGAGGGCGGCAAGCACGATTAGCGCCGGAAGCGACGTCGCCCATCGCCGGACAAGCAGCTGCATCTTCATCTAGTATGCTCCCCCCGACTGCGCTTCATGCTGAGCGCGTCGTCGTACGTCTCAAATCTTTGGCTCGATCAGAGGCGACCGGCCGGCAACGGAGTAAGCGCGGACCTGGCCCTGGGGGCCTGGAGCCCGCGGCGCGTCCTTCTTCACTCGAAGAAAGACCCCCCACTCCAACGCGACATTGAACATGTGCGTAAGCGCAAAGTCCAGCGATACTTTCAGTTTCCGCAGGCCGTCGAGGATATCGGGATGAAGGTTGTAGTGGCTTCGTTCCCACCGGAAATAACCGTGGCTATCACCGAGATAGAAGCGGTCATACTCAAAACAGATGTGCTTGAACGAGGTTTCACTGAAGAACGTGTAGTGGCCGAAAAGAAGGCCATCGTCACTCTTGCCATACGGCGTCCAGATTTCGATGGTTGCGTCGTGCCGACAGACCCGGAGCAGTTCACGGAACACTTCCGGATACCGGGTAATGTGCTCGAACGAATGGCTGGAATAGACGTAGTCGATTGAATCCGTCGCGAATGGGAGCGGGTTGCTCTCGTAGTCCAATACTAGGTCGACGCCGGGCGCATCAATAATATCGATGCCAAAGAACCCTTCCCGCTTGTTACTACCGCACCCGAGTTCCAGCTTCGTGACGGACGCGTGCGGCTGCGTGTTCTCGTGCATGTTCATGAGCTCTCCAGTTCATAGGCAAGACCGACGAAACAACCTTTCCGGATGTTAGCAGACGCAGATTACCTTGGCTGGCGAAAGCCGTTGCCAGTCGTTTTAGTCCGTATCGAGAGCTTGGACAGCCAGTGCGGCCAGTGGCGAAAACGCCGGTTCGCCTAGAAACGCATGGTCTGCCGGCATAATCCAGCCAGGCGCCATCGCACGGCTCTCCCAGGCATCGCAAGCTGAACTGAGCGCAGCCGCGATCGCCTCGGGAGTCATCTCGCCAACCGATCGAATCGTTGGCGCGAAGGGCGTGAGCTCCTTGTTCGCGAAGCGGTTCGTAACGACCTCCATACCAAAAGCCGACATCTCGAGGGGTGGATAGCTAGGATGAGGTGACACCATCAACGACAGGCCAATGGAGGAAGTGCGGAGCAATTCGGCATAGCTTTCGATGTCCAGCTTGCCCAGCGCACGCACGGTCAGGGAGCCGAGATCGACGTCGTCGATGAGCTCGCCGGGCGCAACCACCTCCCACTCTTTCGCGCGCGAATCATTCCAGCCCCATGTGCGAAGCGCCTCGCAAATCAAGGGGAACGCATTCCGCGGCGTTGAGGGACGTCCATAAACCACGATACGCCGGGCACGCGGCACGCGCTCCGTGCGTGCCGCGTACAGGGCCGCACGCAAGCCATCATTGATCGTCGGCTCGAAGATGACACTCCGGTCGTATCCGATGCCTTGTGTTGCGAAGTACTCCGCAAGCAGCGAGGTATTGAAAATACCTACGTCACGCGAGGGACGATACGACGCCAACGCCAGCGCCGACTGGCTCGACCACGGATAGAACCCGGGCTCGAAGTCTTGGATCATGTACGCCAACCGGCCCTCGACTCCGTACGTGTGGCCCTGCCATGCGGCCATGCGCTGCGCCCCGTGCGCTGTCCACCACGCAGTGGCTAACCACTGGTCATCCCGACCAACGGGCAAGGTCTCGCCGTAGCGATCACTAAAGGCAACGACCTGGGCCAGGGCGTCGGAATCGTCCGATGCGACCACGGACTGGTAGCGAGAAAACCGGGAGAGTGCCGCCTGATCGGGGGGCGAATCAGTCAGGATGATACGCCGTGCTTCGAAGTGCGAAGCCATGGCGTCAAACATCTGCATCGCGGTGTGAATGCCCCCGAAGTAGTGCTGAGCACGGATCGACGGCACGAGAAGGTTAAGACGACGCGGCCGGAACGCCGACACACGTGGAGTCATCGGGGTGGTCTCGTACACATGCGTCGCCGGCGGCGTGCTGGCGGCGCCATCGGCAAAACGCAACATGCCGCGCGCGACGCGACGTGCCGCACGCTGGAACAGGTCAGTCATGCACTTCTCCGGAACGCAGGTACCGGCGACATCGAGTCGAGGTTTCGACTGAAGTACGGATCGCCGTCCTCGCGGTATGGCGAATAGGCACGCGCCGAGAGCACGAAATCGTTCTCGGGGATCGCGCGAGGATCGCGCGTCTTGGATTCGTGGTGAACGAGACGGGCCTCGGGCAAGTAGACATTGAGCAGGCCAGCGTGGAAGGCCCTGAGACAGATTTCCACGTCGCTGCCGCATACAATGAACGCTTCATCGAAACCGCCAAGCCTTGCGAATGTCGAACGCGCGATCGCCATGCAAGCGCCGGTCACGGCAAGAACGTTACGACGTATCACGGGAGACACATACAGCATCTGCGCATGGACCGGCTCGAGTGCCTTGAATACGTGGTCGGCCCAGCCACCCATGCCCACGACGACGCCTGCATGCTGGATGGTACAGTCCGGATAGAGCAATAACGGACCCACAACGCCGACGTCGGGACGCAGCGCGTTCTCGCAAAGCCGGCGTAACCAGTCTTCGTCAAGCACTTCGGTATCGTTGTTCAGGAATACCAATACCTCGCCGCGGGCGTCCACCGCGGCGAGATTATTGAGATGCGACCAGTTGAAGGGCACAGGTGCGTCGATGACGCGGACGTCCCCTGACTGGCTACGACGTGCGAGCCACTCGTGAGTCTCGGGATGCACGGACCCGTTGTCGACCACGAGGATCTCGTAGCGCGCATAACGTGTGCGCTCGATGATGCTATTTACGCAAGTCTCGAGGAGGTCGACACCGTCTCGTGTGGGAATGATGATGCTTGCGAGCGGCTCATCGTCCGCGAATGGATAGCGGACGTCATAGCAGAATGTGCCAACGCCATCCGTAGCTCGGGCACCCGGAACATGGTGATCGAGATAGTCCTGGATTGCGAGCACGCCCGCAACGTGTGCATAGGGCTTTGAATCCACGTTGGATGACGTGGATCCACTGTGCTGGCGCCAATGGTAAAGCACCTTGGGAACGTGGCCCACTCGTGCTTGCGCCCCCATGCAACGCAGCATCAAGTCGTAGTCCTGAGCGCCGTCGAATTGCGGCCGCAAGGATCCGACGCGATCCAGCATCCGCTTGTCGAATGCAACGAGATGGCCCATGTACATCTGCGACAACAACAGGTCAGGGCTGAACGCGGGCTTGAAGAACGGGAAGCGACGGCGACCGTCCTCGCCCAGTGCGTCATGGTCGGTGTAAACGACATCGACGTCGCCGGCATCAAAACGCGCCATCACCTCCCCCAGGGCATCGACGTGGAGAACATCGTCGTGATCGAGGAACGTGATGATCTCTCCACGCGCCATGGCGAGGGCATCGTTGCTCGCGTTGGATATCCCGCCGCGGTCCGTCCGGTAGGTCACCCTGATGCGGGAGTCGTTATCCGAATAGGCATCAAGTAGTGCGCGGACGTGTGGCTCGGTCGATGCATCGTCGGCAATGCATAGCTCCCAATACGGGTAGCTTTGACCCCGTACACTGGCTACCACCTCTTCCAGGAAGAGCACCGGCGTGTTGCACGTGGGCATGACGATACTCACCAGCCGTTGTGACGATCCGGCAATGTAAGGAAAACGCGACGCATCGTCCTCGATCCACGCTTCGTAGGTCGATAAGCCGGAATCGGAACGCACCTCAAAATGCTCCTCGATCACTCGAGCGCGCGAGGACAGGGCAATAATTCGACGGGCGAAGGGACGCGGCCCCTCGGCCAGTCTCCGCAGGACGAGCCCGAACATTGCGGGGATGCTCAGCCCTGAGCGCCGGGCGAACTGGAAGGCACTCACAGAGGCCTGTACCAACGCACGAAGTCGCGTCACAAGGCTTGGTCGCTGAAGCGAGGATTTAGTCATCAAGGCCTCCGTCAGCCGACGAAATGGTAAACCAGCGCAGCGGTTGCCGCGACAGCGAGGAACAGGCTGGAAATCCAAAGGACAAAGCGCTGCCGACGTTCAAATGTATGTACACGGTCAGTGAGTATTTCGCGATGGGCGTTGCACCTCGCCAGGTCCTGCCTCAGCTCATCGTTATAATCTCGCAAGCTGTCGGCGACCGATATCAGCTGACCCGATGACAGCGCAAGCTCGATGGTTCGTTCCTCGCTGCGACGGAGCGCATCGTCGCGCTCTGCAAGAATGGCGTCGCGCTCGGCGATCACCGACGCATGAAGTTCCGCTGTCGCTTTCGCTACCTGTTCCGCCTCGCCACGTTCGGCGTGGAGCGTTTCTTCAAGGCCACGAACTACTAAGGCCGTATTGCTCCATTCCTGTTCCGCGCGCGCGAGACGTTCGACGACAGGACGCAAATGCCCGGGAAGAGCCGCGAAGACGCGTTTGATCGACTCCTCAGGAGGAGCATTCAGAAAATGGGAGGCCGATAAAGCCTCGTAGTCCGCTTCGGAGCGGACAGCAACGAAAAACTCGCGATATGCGTGGTTCGAGCGATCTCCGGCGAACACGCGCTCGTTGTAAAGTCGGTCGGCACTGGCCACGAGTTCGGCAAGTTCCGGCACCGCCTCTTTCACGAAGTGAGCGCTCATCATTCCTGTCCAGACGGATACGTCACCCTGACCAAAGCGAATGACCCGCATTCCGGCGTCGCGCAACGCGTCCTCGACCACTACCGGGTCGACGAGGCCGAATTCTTTGTGCTCTTCCAGCCATGGGTATGCCGTACCGAAATGGCGCTCCCATACCGTATTTGCCTCTGCCTCTGCCGCGTGCACCCAGGCATGGTCGAGCGGACAGCCAATGATAACCGCGCGGGCCGCTGTGCGGGCCATCTCGCTCGTTGCCTGGCGGCGCAGTTCAGGGGGAATGTGCTCCATCACATCGAGCGACACGACGATGTCGAACTCGCGGTCCACGAACGGAAGCTGAGTCGCATCGGCTTGTACGAAGACGTCTTCGCCGCCCTCGACCGGATCCTGCGGTTCGAGGTCACTAAATACGAAGCGCGCGCCAGGCATGAAGTCTTTGAGTATCCGCTGCCGGTTGGCACCTACTTCGAGCACCGTACGCACCGGATCGCCACCCAGGGATTCCACGACGGACGATGCGGCCCCGTAGCGCTGGAAATGATCGAACGGAAGGCTGGTGAGCTCAGATTTCATGGATCTTCCATTCGTGCGGGATGTACACGACGCCCTCGCTGAAATAAGGCGCCGCGACGGTCACGCGGGCTACATCGCCGAGATAGTCCAGACACACAAGGCCTTTGTCGGTAAACAGGCCCACGTCGATCTGGTACGTGCCACTCAGCAATGGCATTGAGGGAATATGGTAAGTCAGTCGGTGCGAGCCACGGTCCGTCGGGATGTGGACACGTTCCAAGTGTGTATTGGGTCCGAAGATGTGCAGTCCGTCTAGCCCTTTGATCGCGACACCCACCAGAAGGCCGCTGATGGACTCATCTCGGACCTGATACGTAACATCAACCGACAATGGCTCGAACGGGCTCATGAAATCGGTGGACGCAGACACGGTCTCGAGGAACGCAGGCGCCGACGTATTGTGGGTCAGCTGTTCGCGCGGCACCGCATCCGCAGGCTCGGAAAGTCCTAGTTCGTGGTCGCGGAACTGATCCGCCACGAAGGCTGCGTCTCCACGCAGCTTGACCTTGCCGGCTTCCAGCCATACCGCCGTCTGGCAGAACCGCTTTACCTGTTCCAAGGAATGCGAAACGAAAAGGATTGTGGCTCCGCGTGCGCGCAGCACTTCGATGCGCGCGAGGCACTTCATCTGGAAACGAATGTCGCCGACAGATAACGCCTCGTCAATGATGAGCACGTCGGGTTCTGTATGAATGGCCACCGCGAAGGCGAGGCGCACATACATGCCGCTTGAATAGGTCTTGACCGGCCTGTCGAAGAAATCGCCGATATCCGCGAACGCGCGAATGTCGTCAAGACGGCTGTCGATCTCTTCGCGCGACAAGCCCAGGAGCGACGCATTGAGATACACATTCTCGCGTCCGTTGAAATCCGGGTTGAAGCCGGCACCCAGCTCTAACAGTGCAGCGAATCGACCATTAATGGATACGCTACCCGAACTGGGATTAACCGTGCCGCAGAGTATTTGTAGGAGCGTTGACTTGCCTGCTCCATTGCGTCCGATAATTCCCATTGTTTCGCCGCGAGGCACATCGAAGGAAATGCCGTCGAGCGCGCGGAACCGACGAACCTTCGCCTCTCTACTCGGCCGGATGAGGCTGGCAAGGCGATCGCGGGGACTACCGTAGACCGGATAGTCCTTGACGACGTCCTGGACAGAAATCGCCAACTCGCCATCATGAAATGTGCGTACATCTTTCATAGGACGTCCGAGAAACCGCGTGAAAGGCGACGGAACACAAAATATCCCATCCAGGCGAAAGCACACGAAACCACGAAGTGCTCTGTCAAACCGGCCCATTCCGGGGCTTGACCCTGGACCGTCACGGCACGCAAGGCACCCATGGGCAGAACGAGCGGATTGAAATCCACCAGCGCCCGTAGCTGCTCAGGGATTGCAGTCGGAGGAAAGAAAATGGGACTAACGAAAAGCATTACGCTCGAAATAATACCTGTGAACTGCGCGATGTCGCGTAGGTACACACCCAGCGCAGACATCAGCCACGCAATCCCCAGCAACATCGGTATTAGCTCAGCCAGGATAAGCGGCGAGACGATTACCCAACCGTTAGGCCAGGCACCACTGACGCACTGTGCAATGATCAGAATAGCCAGACCGACAAGGGCCGTCACGTAAGCTGCGGCAACGCGCACCACCGCCAGAATTCCGACTGGAAAGACGACTTTCTTGACGTAGTTGGGCTGGGACGAGATCAACGATGGAGCAGTCACCAGCACGTCCGAAAAGAACGTGAAGACAATCAGCCCGGCAAACAGGACCAAGGCGAAACCCGACGTCGTGGCGGCACCAGTCCACTTGACTTTGAAGATGCCGCTGAAGACAAGCGTGTACACGCCGAGCATCAGCAACGGTTGCAACACCAGCCAGATCGAGCCTAGCGCCGTCGTCCGATAACGCGATGCGAGCTCCCGGCCGAGGAGCTGCTTGAACAAGAAGATGAGATGGGCGTGCTTTTGCATGGAGTTCCAGTACGGAATTAGCTGCCCAGCGCCTGGACAATATCTGCGTACAGATCGTCGACGTCCTCGACGCCCACGCTGAGACGGACCAGGTCCGCCGTGATGCCAAGAGCTTCCCGCCTCTCCGGGGGAATCGACGCATGGGTCATAAGAGCCGGATGATTGACTAGGCTCTCGACGCCTCCAAGCGACTCCGCGAGGGTGAAAAGCTGAGTGCGCTCACAGACCCGAATAGCGGCGGCTTCACCGCCCTTCAGACGAATCGAAATCAAGCCGCCAAAGCCGGCCATCTGCCGCGCGGCCAGTGCGTGCTGCGGATGACTTTCAAGGCCCGGGTAAATCACCGCTGCAATGCCCGGGTGCCGTTCGAGTCGCCGAGCAAGCTCGAACGCATTCTCACAATGTGCCTTCATCCTCAGCGCGAGGGTTTTCAGCCCACGAAGAGCAAGAAAGCTATCGAAGGGCCCCTGAACCGCTCCTGCCGAGTTCTGAAGGAAGGCCATTCGGTCCGAAATCTCTTTCGTCGCTGAGACAACTATGCCTCCGACCATATCGGAGTGCCCGTTTAGATACTTGGTGGCTGAATGGAGGACCAGATCTGCACCCAGCTCGATCGGACGCTGCAGAATCGGAGACGCGAAGGTGTTGTCCACGACCAGGATCAGGCCGTGCTTTTTCGCAAACGCCGAGACCGCAGCGATATCCACCAGCTTCAAGGTTGGATTGGTAGGTGTTTCGACCCAGATCATCCTTGTAGCCGGGGTCAGTGCCACAGCCAGGCCATCGCCGTCGTTAAGGTCGAGATAGGTGATGGCCAGCCCAGCGGTACGCCGACGAACCCTCTCGAACAGACGGTAGGTGCCGCCGTAGAGGTCGTCCATCGCGATGATGTGCGAGCCTGCGTCCAGAAGTTCCAGGACCGTGGCCGTCGCCGCCATTCCCGACGCGAAGGCAAATCCGGCATCGCCACTTTCCAGGTCCGCGACGCATCGCTCATAGGCGAAGCGCGTGGGGTTCTGGGTCCGCGAATACTCGAATCCCGAATGTACTCCGGGACTTTCTTGGGCGTAGGTGGACGTTGCATAGATCGGGACCATGACCGCACCGGTGGTCGGGTCAGGCGCCTGTCCGGCATGGATCACCCGGGTCGCCAGCTTCTGCGCTCGCTCGCTCGTTGCCATAAGTGGTTACCGCTTTGTAGGGTAGAAACGGGCTGACCCATCGCCAATGGCGGGGCCAAGATCAACGGCGAATCATACACTGACGGAGGCCGGGGCCCCGTCCCCCAACGCCCGCAGCCCCCCAGTGAGCATGAACTTTTGTTCAGCATCCTTCCCATAAGGGGACAGCGGCACGGGTCATCCGTGACACAATACCGGTCTGAAAGGTCGACCCCAGAGGACACATGGAAACCCTGCTCGTAACCGGCGGAGCCGGCTTCATTGGCGCAAATTTCGTGCTTCAGGCCATTCAGGATGGCTTGAAGATCGTCAACCTGGACAAACTCACCTATGCGGGCAACGTCCAGACGCTCCAGCCGGTGGCGGAGAACCCCCTGCATGTGTTCGTACAGGGTGATATTGGCGACCGTGAACTGATTGCACGCTTACTGGCTGAACACCGCCCTGTTGCGGTCGTCAACTTCGCCGCCGAAAGCCACGTCGACCGTTCGATCGACGGCCCCGCCGCGTTCATCGAAACCAACGTCGTCGGCACCCTGGGCCTGCTCGAGGCCACCCGCGACTACTGGCGCGGGCTCGACGAGGCCGGCGGCAAGGCATTCCGATTCCTCCACGTTTCCACGGACGAGGTCTACGGATCGCTGGGCGCCGAGGGTTTCTTCACCGAAACCACCCCCTACGCCCCCAATTCACCGTATTCCGCGTCGAAGGCTGCGTCCGATCACCTGGTCCGCGCCTTCCACCACACCTACGGCCTCCCGGTCCTCACGACCAACTGCTCGAACAATTACGGCCCCTACCAGTTCCCTGAAAAACTGATCCCCCTGGTAATCCAGAAGGCACTGGCAGGCGAACCCCTCCCGGTCTACGGGGATGGCATGAATGTTCGCGACTGGCTCTACGTCGAAGACCACTGCAGCGCCATCCGCCGGGTTCTTGAAGCGGGCCGCGTGGGCGAAACCTATAACGTGGGCGGCAATTCCGAGCGGGCGAATATCGTGGTGGTCAAGACAATCTGCGCCATCCTGGACCAGGTCGCCCCCCTCGCCAATGGCAAGCCGCACGAAAGCCTGATCACGTTCGTTCGCGACCGCCCAGGTCACGATCGCCGCTATGCGATCGATGCAAGCAAGCTGAGGGACGAACTTGGCTGGACCCCGGCGCACACGTTCGAGAGCGGGATCCAGGCCACCGTGCAGTGGTACCTGGATAACACGCCGTGGGTGCAGGGCATCCTCGACGGCAGCTACCAACTGGAGCGACTGGGCGCATGACGACCAAAGGCATCATCCTTGCCGGTGGTTCCGGCACCCGGCTCTATCCGATCACCCAGGCAGTGAGCAAACAGCTGTTGCCGGTATACGACAAGCCCATGATCTATTACCCCCTGGCAACGCTGATGCTGGCGGGAGTCCGGGACGTCCTGGTCATCAACACCCCGCATGAACAGGCCCTGTTCCAGCGCCTGCTCGGTGATGGCAGTCAGTGGGGCATCAATATCACCTATGCCGTGCAGCCCTCCCCCGATGGCCTCGCCCAGGCCTTCATCATCGGCAAGGAGTTCATTGGCAAGGACCCGAGCTGTCTCGTACTGGGCGACAATATCTTTTACGGCGTGGGCCTGACCGAACGCATGAAGCGCGCGGCGACCCGCGAAACCGGCGCCACCGTGTTCGGCTACTTCGTGAAGGATCCGGAGCGCTACGGTGTGGCGGAGTTCGATGCCAGCGGCAAGGTCATCGGCCTTGAAGAAAAACCGGCTAAACCGAAGTCGAACTATGCCGTTACCGGTCTGTACTTCTATGACAACCGGGTCGTCGACTACGCAGCCGACCTGAAGCCGTCTGCGCGTGGGGAGCTTGAGATCACCGATCTCAACCGCTGTTATCTGGACGACCATTCGCTGCACCTCGAGCAACTCGGCCGCGGCTACGCGTGGCTCGATACCGGAACGCACGAGTCGCTGATGGAAGCCGGTGAGTACATTCAGACCATCGAAAACCGCCAGGGCCTCAAGGTCTGCTGCCCTGAGGAAATCGCCTACGTGAACAAATGGATCGATGCCGAGCAACTATTGCGCCTCGCCGAACCACTGGCCAAGACCGGTTATGGCCAATATCTGCAGAACCTGATCAAGCAGGGCTACGTCGGATGAAGTTCATCGAGACCAGCTTGCCCGGATGCGTAGTGATCGAGCCGCAGGTTTTTGGCGATTCCCGGGGCTTTTTTTACGAAAGTTACAACGAGGCGAAATTCCGCGATGCGGGCATCGACCGCAAGTTCGTCCAGTCCAATGTCTCCCGATCCGCGCGCGGCGTGCTCCGGGGCCTGCATTACCAGTGGCCCAATCCCCAAGGGAAGCTGGTCAGCGTGCTCGAAGGAGAGGTCTACGACGTCGCTGTCGACATTCGGCGAGGCTCTCCCACGTTTGGCCGGTGGGCAGGCGTGATGTTGACCGCGGAGAACCATCGACATTTCTGGATACCGGAGGGCTTCGCCCACGGCTTCTGTGTCGTGTCCGAGCACGCGACGTTCTCATATCAATGCACCGACCTTTACGACGCCAAGGCTGACGGCGGCGTTCGCTGGGACGACCCCGCCATTGGTATCGACTGGCCTGTGTCGTCGCCCTTGTTGTCTGACAAGGATGCGAAAGCCCCGCTCCTGGCCGAGGTTCCCGCAGGCAGGCTCCCGGAGTACCTGGCGTGAGAATCCTGTTGCTGGGCGCCCAGGGCCAGCTGGGGCAGACGTTCATCGCCCACGGCGGTCTCGCCGCTCGCGGTGAACTGATCGCCGCGTCCCGCGATGGGAATGTTCCCGCAGGCGCCAGGGGCGTGCAGGCCGACCTCTCCGACGAGAGCGCATTGCGAGCCGTCCTGGACGATGTAAACCCGGATCTCATCGTCAATGCGGCAGCGTATACGGCCGTGGACAAGGCGGAGACGGACGAAGCGACTGCTACGGCCGTCAACGGACAGGCCCCCGGCATCCTGGGTCGCTGGGCTGCGACAAGGGATGCGGGAGTGATCCACTATTCCACGGACTATGTCTTCCCCGGCGACGCTCGAACGCCATACGTGCCCGATGCGACCACCGGCCCGCAAGGCGCTTACGGCCGAAGCAAGCTTGCCGGCGAACTGGCGCTTCGCGCGAGCGGCGCAAACCACCTGATCCTGCGCACGGCATGGGTATATTCGACCGTGGGACACAACTTCCTGAAGACCATGTTGCGTCTCGGCCGCGAGCGCGATGAACTCAAAGTGGTTGCCGATCAACGTGGAACACCGACAACGACCACCCTTATCGTCGAAGGGAGCATCGTCGCCATCGACCGGTTTGTCGAAGAGACCAACCGCCCTGCACTCACGGGCACCTACCATCTGACCGCCAGCGGCGAGACGACGTGGCACGGCTTTGCCGAAGCGATATTCGACGAAGCCGTTACCGCAGGAGTCCTTGCGCGGCGGCCCATGGTGCATCCGATCAGCACGAGCGATTTTCCAACGCCCGCGCGCCGTCCGGCCTATTCGGTACTGGACAATCGCAGTTTTGCGGAGACATTCCGTCATGCCCTGCCGGCTTGGCGCGACGGCTTGCACGATATCGTCCACTCGCTCGCATCGCAGTGAGGCAACCATGCTGATCCCCCTCATCCTCAGCGGCGGCAGCGGCACGCGCCTCTGGCCGATCTCGCGTCGTAACCTGCCTAAACAGTTCCTCTCCCTTGCCGGGAAGGAAACGCTGTTTCAGCAGACCATTCAGCGTGCGAGCAGTCTTCCCGACGTCGCCGCGCCCATCGTCGTGGCAAGCGACGATCAGCGCTTCCTTGCGGCGGAGCAGTTGCAGGAACTCGGCGTGCAGGGCGCCAGCATCCTGCTCGAGCCGACAGCCAGGAACACGGCGCCGGCGATAGCGGTGGGTGCCTTGCAGGCCATCCAGAAGGATCCGGACGCCCTGATCCTCGTACTTCCCGCGGATCATCTGATCGGCGACAGCGTCTCCTTCGCGGACGCAGTTGCCCGAGCTCTGCCACTGGCCCAGCAGGGTTGGCTCGTTACCTTCGGCATTCGCCCTGATCGTGCCGAAACAGGATTCGGCTATATCCGCCGCGGCGAGGCACTTGAAGGTGACACCTTCCGGGTCAGCCAGTTCGTTGAGAAGCCAAAACAGGAGATCGCGGATCAGTATCTCGCCAGCGGCGAATACGACTGGAATTCCGGCATGTTCCTTTTCCGCGCATCTCGTTACCTCGACGAATTGAGCCAGTTCGCGCCGGCCATGCGACAGGCTGTGGAATCGGCTTTCGGCAAAGCGAACAAGGATCTCGATTTCATCAGGCTTGACCACGAAGCATTCGCTGCCGCACCTAGCGATTCCATAGACTATGCAGTGATGGAAAAGACGACGCGGGCTGCTGTAGTCCCCGTTACCTGTGGCTGGAGCGACATCGGTTCGTGGGACGCTCTCTGGCTTTCCGCGGAGAAAGACGCCAACGGCAATCATCTCGAAGGCGACGTCATCGCCCTCGACACACGCGGCTCCCTGGTCAGGTCTCACGACCGTCACCTGGTGGCCACGATCGGGCTCGATGATGTCGTAGTCGTCACGACGCCCGACGCCACGCTGGTCGCCCGCCGCGACGCGTCGCAGGACGTCAAGAAGGTCGTCGAACAACTGAAGGCCGCCGGCCGTACCGAGCACGACCTCCATCGCGTCGTCCACAGGCCCTGGGGCAGCTACGACTCACTGGAGTCCGGCGATCGATTCCAGGTAAAGCGCATCGTCGTCAAGCCAGGCGCCGCGCTCAGCCTGCAGATGCACCACCACCGGGCAGAGCACTGGATCGTCGTTAAAGGCGTGGCCGAAGTCACGTGCGATGACAATGTCTTCCTGCTTTCGGAAAACCAGAGCACCTACCTACCACTGGGTAGCAAGCACCGCCTTCGCAACCCGGGCAAGCTTCCTGTCGAACTGATCGAAGTGCAGTCGGGAAGCTACCTCGGGGAAGACGACATCGTTCGCTTCGACGACGTGTACGGCAGGGCGGGCTAACCCCGGATCAGCCGGGAAAGCTCGGCCGTCCGCGCAGACATGAGACTGGAATCGCCTCGCGATTCGACATTGAGGCGCAGCAATGGCTCCGTGTTCGACGAGCGTAGATTGAAGCGCCACGTTCCAAAATCGGCGCTGGTGCCGTCGATGTATTCCAGCGAAGGCGCATCTTTCTCGTAATACGCGAGGACGCGAGCCACCGCCGCCTTCGCGTCGTCCACCACGAAATTGATTTCGCCACTGCAGGGATAGGCGGCCATACGCTGGGTCAGCATGTCCGCAAGACTCATACCCGTCCGTGACAATCGCTCTGCAACGAGCAGCCAGGGAATCATGCCCGAGTCGCAATAGGCGAATTCGCGAAAGTAGTGGTGCGCGCTCATCTCACCGCCGTAGATGGCATCCTCCGTGCGCATTCGCTCCTTGATAAAGGCATGCCCGGTCTTGCTTTCGATGGCTACGCCGCCTGCCCGCTCCACCATGTCGATCGTGTTCCAGGTCAGACGCGGATCGTGGATGATCTTCGCACCTGGATGCTTTTCCAGGATCTGCGCCGCCAGCAGACCGACGATGTAATAGCCCTCGATGAACTCCCCGCGTGCATCGAACAGGAAGCAGCGATCGAAATCGCCGTCCCATGCGATGCCGAAGTCGGCTCCATGTTCGCGTACGGCATCTGCCGTGGCCGAACGGTTCTCAGGCAAGAGCGGGTTGGGAATGCCATTGGGGAAGCTGCCGTCAGGTTCGTGATTAACGCGAACGAACCGCAGTGGAAGGTGCGCTTCGAGCAGGTCGACGATCCTTCCTGCACCACCGTTACCGGCATTCACCACCACCTTCAAGGGCTTGAACGCCGCAGGATCGATGTACCCCAACAAGTGCTGGATATAGGCATTCTTGTCGTGGTCGTGGACAATGCCGCCGCGTACGTCCGATGGCTTACCAAAAGCGTCTTCTTCAACCAAGCGCTCGATGTCGCGCAGGCCGGTGTCGCCGCTGATCGGCCGCGCACCCTCGCGCACCAGCTTCATGCCGTTGTAGTCGATGGGATTGTGGCTGGCGGTGACCATGATCCCGCCGGCCACCTGGCGATGGAAGGTCTGGAAGTAGACTTCTTCCGTACCGCACAAACCGATGTCGATCACATCGCGACCTTCGTCGTTGAGTCCTCGGACGATGGCCTCCGCCAGTCCGGGGCTATCACGCCGGATGTCGAAGCCGACGACGACGGCACCCTCGCCTACAGTACGCGCAAAGGCGCGCCCCAGGCGGTACGCGATGTCGTCATTCAGTTCGTCTGGTACACGGCCGCGGATGTCGTAGGCTTTGAAACACTTCATGAGTGTGGTTCCGGCGATTCAGCGCTCTATTGTCGCCGCACCGGCCCCGCCCCTCAAGGCCGAGGGGCTTCGCCAAGGCTACCGCGCAGCCAATGGAATACCGGCTCGCCCTCCCGGGAAAGAAAGGTACGACGTTCCGCTGAAGGCACACCGCTAGCCTGCAAGGCCCGCCGATAGCGGTCCTCATCGCCAGCATTCCAGTAAACGAGGCGAAATTCGGTGATGCCGTCTTCCTTGAGCTGGTCGATCGTGCCGGGCTCGATGTCCACCCTGTAGGGAACGCGATTCTCCGTGAGGAAGGCGAACGAAGTGAAGAATCCCCACTCAGGGAAAAGGTAGGCGACATTCTTCGGTACGCCGCGCGCCTCGATGGCCAGTGTCGTCAACGCGTCGCTGCTATGCCCCCGGCCTCCCGTCTTGGCGAGCCATTCGTGGAAGCGAGTCTGCTGGAACAAATTGCCGCCGAGTACGACGGTCCCCAGCACCACGAGAGCAGCGGCCCGCGCACGCGGGGCCGGCTGGCGAATCGTCGCAAAGATCTGGACCATCAGCAGCGCGGGCAGCAGGTAGACGAATGGCAGCAACACGCTGAAGTGGTGGGCCCAGAGCCGATGACCGAACAAGGAGGCGACCGCGACGAACGAGATCGGCATCACCGCCGGCAGGATCGTCATCGTCAAGCGCGGCTGACGTCCGAGCAGGTGAATGATGCCGAGTACGACCAGGCCCAGGACACTGACTGCAAGCCACCATACCTTGCTTGCACCCCAAGGACCGGATATCGCCTGGCCGAAGATCATGCCCTCGTTGGCGGCATCGCTCGTCGCCAGGCCGACCATGTCCCACGCGTAAGTGAGGTTGTTCCCCGAGGCACCACTGGCGTCGAAGGGTTTCAATTGACCCAGCATCCCGCGCACGAACTCGAGCGTCGGCTCCAGGCCGTGTTTCTTCGCTAGCAGCGACAGGAAGCCGAGCAGGAAGGGGCTTACGCCAAGGACGGCGCCCGCCACCCAACGCCCCCAGTCGCGACGGGGGACCCAGCACGCGACCAGCAAGGCCATGGCGGGTGCGAAGAACGAGAGGACGAAGTAGCCATAACTGGCGAGGCCGAAAAACACGCCCGACCAGAAAACGCGGCGACGCACGATCCGGGATCCGATCTCGGCGGGAAGCGCCAGCAGCATCGATAGGATGAACCACGCCGCGCCGCCAAGCACGATGTAGAACTGGGTACGAAACGACGCGGTAAATGCGAGTTCCGTAGCAAGGCCGATGCTCACTGCAAAGGCCACGCCACGCGATCCCGTGAGCCGGCGGGTCAGGTGGTACAGCGCCAGCAGCAGGATAACGCCGAACACCGCCTGTTCGAAGCGAAGGGAAGTGACGCTGAACCCAGCCACGGCGAAAAAGGGCAGGCCCAGGTAGGCATTCTGCATACCGTGGTAGAAGCTGCCGAGGATGGGAAAGATCTTCGACGGTATGCCTGCCCCGGGGTTATGGCCGTGGTGCAGCCAGCGCGCAGCGAGAAAGTCGGGGTTCGCCGCGTCCATATAGATGCCGGGTAGGTCCGCATGGAGAAGGACGAGGCCCAGGAATATCGCCAGGGGCAGCACCCACGCGCGACGAGTGACCCATGCTTGCTTCCAGTGAACCAAGGCGATCCCCTTTGACACGCGCCCCGGTGGCGGCGCCGGCGATTATACAATCAGCTGATTGATGCGCCGATCTCCCAATCGAGGCACGTCGCCTGATCCTCCGAAGGACGAACGTCACATGCAGACTGATATTCCGGGTAAAGACCAGGACATCGCCGTACTGATCCCCTGCTTCAACGAGGCATTGGCGATAGCCCGGGTGATACGGGACTTCCGCGCTGCACTCCCGCATGCCCGCATCCACGTGTTCGACAATGCGTCCACGGACCGCACGGTCGACATTGCCAGGGAAGCTGGAGCGATCGTGCGCACGGTAGACCTCCGAGGCAAGGGCAACGTGGTGCGGAGGATGTTCGCGGATGTGGATGCCGATATCTACGTACTGGTCGATGGGGACGCGACCTATGATGCTTCCCGTGCGCCTGTGATGATCGAGCGGTTGCTGCAAGAAGGGGCCGACATGGTCGTCGGCGTACGCAAGGACGACAAGCTCGCAGGGGCTTACCGAAGCGGGCATCGACTCGGCAATCGGATGCTCACCGGCTGCGTGGCGATGATCTTCGGCGGCACGTTCACCGACATGTTATCGGGCTACCGCGTCTTCACCCGCCGCTATGTGAAATCCTTCCCCGCCCTGTCGGCCGGCTTCGAAACGGAAACGGAACTGACCGTGCATGCGCTCGAATTGCGCATGCCATGGAGCGAGGTGGACACACCCTACTCCACCCGCCCGGAAGGCTCGGAGAGCAAGCTTTCGACTTACAAGGACGGCCTGCGCATAGTGCGGATGATCCTGCGCCTGTTCGTTGCGGAGCGACCTTTGCAATTTTTCGGGATCGTGGGTGCACTATCGCTCGTCATCGGCATCGTCATAGCCGTGCCCTTATTGACGACCTACCTTGCCACCCATGAAGTACCACGGCTTCCTACGGCACTGCTATCCACGGGCCTGGCGCTCATGGCGGCGATCTCGCTGGTGTGTGGCGTGATCATGGACGCCGTCACCCGCGGCCGCAGGGAAATGAAGCGGCTGTTCTATCTGGGTATCCCCGGCCCCACCAAACCTGACGACGCCATGCGCTAGACGACGGTACCGCCAGAGGATGGCGCATCGTCCACATAGCCGATGACGCGCGCGGGATTGCCGACGACGATGGCCCTTTCGGGCACGTCGTGCGTAACCACCGCTCCGGCCCCGATCATTGCCCTGGGGCCGATCTCAAGACCCGGCAGGATCGTGGCTCCCCCGCCGATCGACGCACCTGACCGGACCACCGTCTGCTGGAACGGGTGGGAGTACTCCCGCGACCGCGGAAACCGATCATTGGTAAACGTCACATTCGGCCCGACAAAAACGTCATCCTCAAGCCGCACCCCGTCCCACAACTGCACGCCACTCTTCACCGTCACCCGATCGCCGACGACCACATCGTTCTCGATAAAACAGTGCGAGCAGATATTGCAGTCGTCGCCGATCGCCGCCCCGGGCAGGATCACCACGAACTGCCACACCCGCGTCCGTTCGCCGATGCGCAACGACTGCACATCGGCGAGGGCATGGATATACGGCTGATCGGTCATTCGACGGTGACCGACTTGGCCAGGTTCCGCGGCTGATCCACATCGGTCCCGCGCTGCACCGCCACGTGGTACGCCAGCAGCTGCATCGGCACGGTAAACACCGCCGGAGCGATCAGGTCGCCGCCACCGTCCACGCGCACGGTGGCGATATGAGCCGTGTCCGTGTCCATCTCGGCACGCTCATCCGCGAAGACGATCAGCTCGCCGCCCCGCGCCCGCACTTCCTGCAGGTTGGACTTCAGCTTGTCCAGCAGCGGGCCATTCGGTGCCACGGCGACGATCGGCATGTTCTCGTCCACGAGCGCCAGCGGGCCATGCTTCAGCTCACCCGCCGGATACGCCTCGGCGTGGATATAGGATATCTCCTTGAGCTTGAGCGAGCCTTCCAGGGCCACCGGATACTGCGCGCCGCGCCCAAGGAACAACGCGTGCTGTTTGTTGATGAAGTGGTCGGCGATCTTCAGGATCTCCGGCTCGCTCTTCAGCGCGTTCTCGATATAGCGCGGCAACGACTGCAGTTCCTTGCAGTGGTCGAGGTACCGGGCACCGTCCAGGCCGCGACGGCGGCCGAGATCCAGCGCCAGCAGCGCGAAGGCGGCCAGCTGGGTGGTGAAGGCCTTGGTCGAGGCTACGCCGATCTCGGGGCCCGCCCGGGTCATCAGGCGCAGGTCGGACTCACGCACCACCGAGGACTCCGGCACGTTGCAGATGGCGAAAGTGGCGAGGTAGCCACGGCGGCGTGATTCGCGCATCGCGGCCAGGGTATCGGCGGTTTCACCCGACTGCGACACGGCCACGAACAAGGTGTTTTCCGGCACCACCACGTCGCGGTAGCGGTACTCGCTGGCCACTTCGACCACGACCGGGATGCGTGCAAGTTCCTCGATCCAGTACTTGGCGACCATGCCGGCGTGATAGCTGGTGCCGCAGGCGACGATGTGGATGCCACGGGTCTTGTCGAGGATGGGATCGGCGTCGATGCCGAAGATGTTCGGCAGCACGCCATGCGGCCCGATGCGGCCTTCCAGCGTATCGGCGACGGCGCGCGGCTGCTCGAAGATTTCCTTCTGCATGTAGTGGCGATATTCGCCACGCTCGACGGAGTCGGCGCTGATTTCGCTTTCATGCGCGGTGCGGTCCACGCGCTGGCCATCGAGGTTGAACACCTCGGCGGTGTCACGGGTGATCTCGACGATGTCGTCCTCCTCGAGGTACATCATCCGGTTGGTGACCTTGATCAGCGCCTGCGCGTCGGAACCCAGGAAGTGCTCCCCGATGCCGATGCCGACCAGCAAGGGGCAACCACGGCGCGCACCGACGATGCACTCGGGCTCGTCGAGGCTCATCACGGCGATGGCGTAGGCACCTTCCAGTTCGCGCACGGCGGCGGTCACCGCCTCACGCAGCGGCTTTCCCGCCTGTACGTGCTCGTCGATCACCGCGCCCATCACCTCGGTATCGGTTTCCGAGTTAAAAGTTCGGCCCTTGGCTTTCAGCGACTCGCGCAACGATGCGTAGTTCTCGATGATGCCGTTGTGCACGATCGCGATGCGGCCCTGCACATGCGGGTGTGCATTCTTCTCGCTCGGCACGCCGTGCGTCGCCCAGCGCGTGTGCGCGATACCCGTACCGCCACGCACGGGATCGGCGTCATAGAGGGCTTCCATCTCGCGAACCTTGCCTTTGGCACGCACCCGGCGGATCTCCCCGCCATCGGCGATGGCCATGCCTGCGGAATCGTAGCCCCGGTATTCCAGGGCTTTCAGGCCGGCGATGAGAATGGGCGCTATGTCACGCTGTGCGACTGCGGCGACGATTCCACACATGACGCTTCCCCTTCCTTAATTGACTTTGCGACGCAGGTAGTTGAGCAGATCGATACGCGTGATGAGGCCGAGGAACTGTTCGCCATCCATCACGATCGCCACATGCCCCTTCTCAAACACAGGCAGCAGCGCCTCGATCGGCGAGGTGACCTGGAGCATTTCCGGCGATGCGATCATCGCCGTCGACACGGGATCGCGAAACCGGGTTTCGTCCGCATGCACGTGCAGGAGCACGTCGGATTCGTCCAGGATGCCGACCAGGCGGTCATCCTCCATCACCGGCAGCTGCGACACGTCGTACAGCTTCATGCGATTGTAGGCGGTGATCAGCATGTCGTCCGGCTTCACCACCACCGTGTCGCGCTGGGCATACGGGCGCAGGATGAGATCGCGCAGGTCACCGAAGCGCTCGCGTTCGAGGAAGCCGTTGTCGAGCATCCAGTAGTCGTTGTACATCTTCGAGAGGTACTTGTTGCCAGTGTCGCAGACCAGGGTGACCACGCGCTTCGGCGTGGTCTGTTCGCGGCACCACTTCAGCGCGGCGGCAAGGAGGGTGCCCGTGGATGAACCACCCAGCACGCCTTCCTTCGCCAGCAATTCGCGCGCGGCCAGGAAGCTTTCCTTGTCGCTGATGGCGTAGGCCTTCTTCACCATCGAGAAATCGCTGATCGAGGGAAGGAAATCCTCGCCGATGCCTTCCACCATCCAGCTGCCCGACTTCTCCGAGAGCGTACCTTCGTTGATGTACTGGGCCAGGATCGAGCCGACCGGATCGGCCAGCACGATCTCGGTGTTCGGCGAATGCTCGCGCAGGTAGGCGGTAAGGCCGCTCATCGTGCCGGACGAACCACAACCGACCACGATCGCGTCGACCTTGCCGCCGAGCTGCTCGAAGATCTCCGGACCCGTGGTCTGCACATGCGCCAGGGGGTTGTCCGGGTTGCCGAACTGGTTGATGAAGTAGGCCCCCGGCGTTTCGCGGGCGATACGCGCGGCCATGTCCTGGTAGTACTCGGGGTGGCCCTTGGCCACGTCCGACCGGGTGAGCACCACCTCGGCGCCCATGGCCTTGAGGTTGAAGATCTTCTCGCGGCTCATCTTGTCGGGAACGACCAGGATCAGGCGGTAGCCCTTCTGCTGTGCGACCAGCGCCAGCCCGAGGCCGGTGTTGCCGGCGGTGCCTTCGACCAGGGTATCGCCCGGCTTGATCTTCCCTGCGCGTTCGGCGCCCTCGATCATGGACCGGCCGATACGGTCTTTCACCGAACCGCCCGGGTTGGCGCTCTCGAGCTTCAGGAACAGTTCGCAACAGCCCGCATCCAGGTGCTGGGCACGCACCATGGGGGTGCGACCGATCAGTTCGAGGACGCTGTCATGAACACTCATTGGGACTCCGTGGGTGATCCGGCGCGGCCCCTTCGACCTCGCCCTTTGGGCGCACATGATAAAGGGTGGCGCGCTGAACCGATGCCCGGCTTCACGGCCGATCCAAAACGATGTATGGGAAGACCATAAAAAAACGGGCACGTTCCCGTGCCCGTTTCCGTCCTGCACCGGCCAGCCGGTTCAGTGTCGTGATTTTTGCCAGCTTTCCCACATTCGCTGGAGTTTCTCCTTGGCCTGCAGCTTTTCCTTCTTGAGTCCTACCAGGCTCTTGTCATCGATGGGCAGGCAGCCGATGTTGGCATCGTGCAGCTTGGTATCGAGTTCCTGGTGGCGGTAGAAGAGACGACGGGTTTCGGCATCGGCGTGGATGAACTTCTCGACGTCGTCGCGCTGCTGGTTTTCGAACATAGCAATCTCCTCGCGGTGGGATCGGCCCGCGGCGCGGACCGGTCGTGAGGGGAGACATGCGAGGCACTGTCCGCGCATCGGCGGAAGGGAGGATCGCGATGCGATGTGCCTGGTGAACGTACGCATGCTCCGGCAGGGCCGCCACGTGTTTTTCCCGTGACGGGAGTTCGAAGCTACTCCGCTCGCCAGGGGGGTGCAAGGGCGATTTTTCTGAATTTCCCGCAGAAAAAAGGTTGCCGGTGCAACGGTTTACGCGGCAGGCTTCCGCCAGGCGGAAGGCCACCTGCGTCGACGCCGCTTATGGGCTCCACAGCGCCGCCCCGCCCGGGAGGCGGGAGCGGCGGTGGTAGCGGACGGTTTAGTTGCCGCCGCCCTTCTTGCTCTTCTTGGGCGTGCTCGTTGCCGGCGTGGACGCGGGGGCGCCACCATCGGACGAGTTGATGTCGCGCATCGCGCGGGCGGCGGCTTCCGCCAGCGCGGCCTGCTTCTTGGCGGCGTTGGCCACCTTGGCCTGCGCAGCGGCCACCTGGCGGGCCTTCTCGCCTTCCGCCTTGGCCTGCTCCAGCGCCTGGGAATACTCCACGCCCTGCTGCTGCAGGCGGGCGGCCTCTTCCTGGATCATCTGGTTCTGCATGCGCTGTTGTTCGAGCTGGCGGCGGGCCATCTCGGCGTCGAGGCGGCTGGCCTCGAGCAGGATGGCGTCGTGCTCGCGGTCGAGCTGGGCGCTCTTGTTCTGGGCGTCCTGGTACTGGGCCATGGCCTTGGCGATGTCCACACGGCGCTCGGCGATGTACCGGTAGTGGGCGTGTTCCTTGTCCTTGGGCTTGAACTGGGCCATCTGGTTGATCGCCTCGCGGGCACGCGCCTGTTCCGCCTGGGCGTAGCCGCCGAGGGTCGGATCGGACGAGAGCTGGTCGAGGCTGGAATTCAGGCGGCGTACGTCGAGGTCGTCGGTGGCGGCCATGGCGCCACCCGCCGAAACGGCAAGGACCAGCGCGGAAAGGAGGAGAGTCGAGCGCTTCATCACTGGCCTCCCTGGTTGTCGTTCAGGGGCTGGGTCTGGCCGCCGGCGGGCGGCGGCGTGCTGTCCGTCGGCTCCGGCAGGACCGTCTCGGATTCCTGCACGTTGCTGGGAATCGGCACCGTATCATTGGCATGGTTGTCGATCATCTCGACACGCATCCGCGAGTTTTCCTGGCTCTTGGCGGTGTTCTGGGCACGGGCGGCGCCGAGGCGAGCCTTGGCGCGAGCCAACTCGCTGTCCGCGCGGGACTCCTCGGCCAGCGCGGCCGCCTCGTCGTACTTGCGGCTGGCCATGGCCGCCTGGGCCTGGCGGAACTTGCTTTGCGCGTAATCGAGGTCGACCGGCGCATAATCGGCCGCCCCCGCATCGCGCGCGGCTTGAAGTTGGGCGAGGGCCTGGTTCATGGCGCCATCGGGCGGGGGCACGCTGGCACAGCCAGCGAGGGTGGCGATCGCCATGGCCAGGGCGGCCACGGCAAGGAGCCGGCGGCCCTGGGACAGGGCTTTCGACGGCAAGTTGTGCACCATCACTCGTTCCTCATACAGATTTGCGAGATATTGTCGATATACAGGTCAGTGAGACCGTCGTCTCGATTGTAATGCGAACGCCCGGGGGTTTAGGTGGATATCGGTTATTTCCTGAAGCTAATGGTGGACAAGGGCGCGTCGGACATGTTCCTGACGACCGGCGCCCCCGTGAACATCAAGGTGGAAGGCAAGCTTTACCCGCTCGGAAATACCGGCCTGCCGAGCGGCATGGTCAAGAAAATCGCCTATTCGCTGATGGACGAGGGCCAGGTGCCCCAGTTCGAGCGCGACCTCGAGCTCAACATGGCCCTGGCCGTGAAGGAAGCCGGCCGCTTCCGCATCAACGTGTTCAAGCAGCGCGGCGAGATCGGCATGGTCATCCGTGCGATCAAGAGCGAGATCCCCTCGCTGGAAGAACTGCGCCTGCCCACGATCTTCCGCGACCTCATCATGGAGCCGCGCGGCCTGATCCTGGTCGTGGGCGCCACCGGCTCGGGCAAGTCGACCACCCTGGCCGCGATGCTCGACCATCGCAACAACAACAGCTCGGGCCACATCCTCACCATCGAGGACCCGATCGAGTACCTGCACCGGCACAAGCGCTCCATCGTGAACCAGCGTGAAGTGGGGCTCGACACCCACAGCTATCACGAGGCGCTGAAGAACGCGATGCGCGAGGCGCCGGACGTGATCATGATCGGCGAGATCCGCGACACGGACACCATGGAGGCCGCCATCTCGTTCTCCGAGACCGGTCACCTGTGCCTGGCCACCCTGCACTCCAACAACGCCGACCAGACGCTGGAGCGCATCCTCAACTTCTTCCCGGAATCGGCGCACAAGAACGTGCTGATGAACCTCGCCCTCAATCTGCGCGCGGTGATCAGCCAGCGCCTGGTGATCGGCAAGGACGGCCGTCGCATGCCGGCCACCGAGGTGCTGCTCAACACCCCGCTGATCCGCGACATGATCCGCCGTGGCCAGATCCACGAGGTGAAGGACGCGATGGATCGCAGCCTGCAGGAAGGCATGCAGACCTTCGACCAGTCCCTCTACCGCCTGTACAAGGACGGCCTGATCACCCTCGACGAGTGCCTCAACAAGGCCGACTCGCGCGACGGCCTGGCGCTGAAGATCCGGCTCTCGGAAGGCGCGTCCGGTAACGAGTTCGCGTCGAGCGACCCGTACGGGATCGGCGTCTAGCCACTCGATAGCGCTCAAGTGTGAGAGCCACTGGGTGTGGGCTGGGTGTGGGAGCCATTGCCGCTGTGGGAGCCGCTTCAGCGGCGATGGAGGCTTGCCTCCACTTGGCCCGCTGCCGCGGGATCGCCGCTGAAGCGGCTCCCACAGCGGCAATGGCTCTCACACCAGTCGGTTCTCACACGTTTCGCGGCTCCCACATTTAATCTCAGGGGCGCCCCGTAATCCCAAAGTCAACGCGGAGCATCCGGCTGCGCCTCCGGCGCGGCCCGCTGGAACGCTTCCAACGCCTGGCAAGCCTCCGCCACCCTACGGATCGTCGGATAAGGCGCCAGGTCCACTCCCCAGCGCACGGCGTTGTAGAACTGCGGCACGAGACAGGCATCGGCCAGGGTGGGTGTATCGCCATGGCTGTAGCGGCCGGTCGGTCCCTGCGCCAGCAAGGCCTCGAGTCCGTTGAACCCATGGGCGATCCAACGGCGCGACCACGCCTCCTTCGCCGCCGTATCGGCTCCGAACTCCGACTCGATGGCCTTGAGCACCCTGAGGTTGCCCAGCGGGTGGATGTCCGCCGCGACCGCTTGCATCAATTCGCGGACACGCGCCCTTCCCTGCGCATCGGCCGGCATCAGGGGCGGCGTGGGCCGCGTCTCGTCGAGGTACTCCATGATCGCCATCGACTGGCGGATGACGCGGTCGCCATCGAGCAGCGTGGGTAGCTGCGCCTGCGGGGAGACCGCGCGGTAAGCAGGTTTCAGGTGCTCGCCGCCGTCGTTGACCAGGTGGATGGGCCGGGCTTCGTAGTCGAGCCCCTTGAGGTTCAGGGCGATGCGTACGCGATAGACGGCGCTGGAGCGCCAGTAGGTGTAGAGGACGAGGGACATGCGGCTTCCTTCTATGGCGTGGCGGATTCTAATGGGTGGAGGCGGGGAAGCCTTGCCGCGCTGCCGCGCGGATCGCCGACAAGGTCGGCTCCCACCAAAGCATTACGGCAGCACCGACAGGGTCGGGGGCCCACCCAAGCATTACGGCATCGCTGGCAGGTCGGGTCCCACCAAAGCGCTGCGGGATCTCCGATAGGTCGGGTCCCGCCAACTCTCCTGGCTGCGGCCTGGTGGGAGCCGACCCTGTCGGCGATCGGATTTGCCCCACCCTCCAAGGGCGCGGACAATATCCGTTTCCCCTCGACCCAGAGCTGGAGTCCACCGTGTCCGTCACCCGCATGCAAGACCTCGACCTGCGCGGCAAGCGCGTGCTGATCCGCGAAGACCTCAACGTCCCCGTGGAGAACGGCAAGATCACCTCCACGCAGCGCCTGGATGCCGCCCTGCCCACCATCGTCGCCGCGCGCGACGCCGGCGCGAAGGTCATGGTCATTTCCCACCTGGGTCGCCCGAAGGAAGGCGAGTTCGACGAGGCTTCCTCCCTGAAGCCGGTCGCCGAATGGCTGGGCAAGAAACTCGGCAAGGACGTGCGCCTGGTCCGCGACTACCTGGAAGGCGTCGACGTGGCCGACGGCGAAGTGGTCGTCCTCGAGAACTGCCGCATGAACGTCGGTGAAGGCAAGGACGACGAGACTCTTTCGAAGAAGTACGCCGCGCTGTGCGACATCTTCGTCATGGACGCCTTCGGCACCGCGCACCGCGCCCAGGCTTCCACCCACGGCGTGATCCGCTTCGCACCGGTCGCCGCCGCCGGTCCGCTGCTGGCGAAGGAACTCGACGCACTGGGCAAGGCGCTCGAGAACCCCGACCACCCGCTGCTGGCGATCGTCGCCGGCTCGAAGGTATCGACCAAGCTCGAACTGCTGCAGAACCTCGTCGGCCGGGTCGACCAGCTGATCGTCGGCGGCGGTATCGCCAATACCTTCATCCTCGCCGCGGGCCACAAGGTCGGCAAATCGCTGGTCGAGGCCGACCTGCTCGATACCGCGAAGAAGATCATGGCCGATGCCAAGTCGCGCGGCGCCGAGGTACCGGTTCCGACGGACGTCGTCGTCGCCACGGAATTCTCCGCCGACGCCAAGGCCACGGTGAAAGCCGTCGACCAGGTGGGCGACGACGAGATGATTCTCGACATCGGCCCCGATACGGCCAGGCGCTACGCCGATTTGATCGCCAAGGCGGGCACGGTCGTGTGGAACGGTCCGGTCGGCGTGTTCGAATTCGACGCGTTCGGCAAGGGTACCGAGACGCTGGCACGCGCCATCGCCGCGTCGAAAGCCTTCTCGATCGCGGGCGGTGGCGACACTCTCGCAGCGGTCGACAAGTACGGTATCGAGGACGGCGTCTCCTATATCTCCACGGGCGGCGGCGCTTTCCTCGAATTCCTCGAAGGCAAGGAACTGCCGGCGGTCGCCGCGCTCCAGGCCCGTGCGGATAGCAAGTAATGCTGATCCTCTTCGACCTCGACGGCACCCTGATCGACTCGGAGATCGGCATCTTCGCCGGCGTTCGCCATTCGCTGGCGAGCGTCGGCGCGGAAGCGCCCGACGACACGGTACTGCGTTCCTGGATCGGCCCGCCGTTGCGCGTCAGCTTTGGCGAAGTCCTCGACGGTGACAGCATTCGCGTGGAAGCGGCGGTCGCCGCGTACTCCCAGCGTTTCCGCGAGATCGGCTGGTCCGAGCACACGGTCTACGACGGCATCGCGGATACCATCGCATCCCTCGCCGGCGCGGGCCACCGCCTGGCGGTGGTGACGAGCAAGGTGCGTGCACATGCGGAACCCATCCTCGCCCACCTCCCCTTCGGCCACCTCTTCGAACGCCTTTACGCCCCCGGCCCTGCCACGGCGCATAGCGAGAAGGCCGAGATGATCGCGGCGGCGCTGGCCGACTTCGGCCACCCCGCCGACGACACGATCATGGTCGGCGATCGTCGCTTCGACATCGAAGGCGCGGTTGCCAATCGTGTGCGTGGCCTCGGCGTGCTGTGGGGGTTTGGCGATCGTGACGAGTTGGAAACCGCGGGTGCCTGGAAGGTGATCGAAAAGCCGACGGAGATCGGCTCGCTTGCAGGGATACTCGTTCCAGGCTGACGAGCGGCGGCATCTCCATATTTAGACGCGACGTAGGTCCAGTGGCGGGACTGGCAATTACAACCATCCCCCACACAAGGTTGCGGCAGCAGCTTATGTTTTGCCATCAAGAGGCTACCTAACCTGGCTGACCGGTGCGGCTGATCGCACGTCATCCATGGACAAATCATGCGCGCGCGTTCCATCAGCCTCATTGCCACAATCGCCGCGCTTATACATATGGCGTCAATGAACGCCACGGTCGCTGCTGCCACCAGATTTCCTGAATCGTCGGTCCGAAATGCCGCGATTGCGCATGCATCTGCCGGCACGTGGACGTCTCCTCTGCAAGCACAACTTCCAGCGGCACAACGCGAAGCGGAAATACGGTTTCGTAAGTCCCATGCCTCGCCGCGACAATTCCATCGATCCGCCCGATGGACGACCGATGCGGCGATCTTCGCGCTTTCCGCGATCGGGGTTATCCAAGGACACGGCAGGGACAATACCAGCGATATCGGGAAACCTCCTTTGCAGACATCGCAGCTTCTCGACCGCCCCGCTATCCAAGGCGGAATTCGATAGACGATCGTCTATAGGCGAATTGACATCATGGGTGACGGTGCGTGTGATTTTCGGCCTTTTGGACAAGTTCGAAAGGCGTCAATCTGACTCGCCAGGGCAGCACGAGTCTGGTTGCCCCACAAGAAGACGACGCTAGACTGACCGCTGACGAGTTGATGGATGGCACTGTAAAAAGGATCTCGCTGATACGAGTCGATTCCGTTTCCGCCTATCGTGTCTTTCGCTATCGACAGATGGCGAAAGACAAAAAATCCAGGAAGGGAATATGACTACGATTCGATTGGCCGGAATGATGGCAATTGCCCTCGGCGCACTTTTTTCTGACACGACATGGTCGAGGGTACTGGAACCTGGGCAGAGCATTGCCGTCAACGAGCCACTCTTGTCAGAGGACAACCGCTATTACGGAACGCTACAGCCCGACGGAAACTTCGTCGTGTATCAAAACTATGGAACTCATCGCGCAGTTTGGTCCACACGCACGGTGGGGAAGGGAGCGGTCCGTGCGATGCTCCAGGCAGATGGTGACTTCACGCTGCTCAATGCAGGCAATGTTCCAGTGTGGCGGACCAACTCAAGAGGGCCCTATCGAAAGTTCGCGATTACCGAGCACGGCCAAGCCATGGTTCTGACGGTGACAGACTGGTGGACAAGCAAGACAGGCGACCCTCGATTCAAACAACAAAATGCGCTGATCTTTCCGTTCGGATTCCATTTTGAGAAGGGACGACAGTACGAACAGGGCATGTACGGATTTAGTCTGCAACACGATGGAAACATGGTGTTGAAGCGACATGGGGCGCCCATCTGGGCATCGCACACATACGGCGCCACATATGCACACGTCGGACACGGGCTGATCATCGGCGACGCGAATGGCGAGCGATTTCGGATGAAGGGACGTTACAAGGAGGCTGCGCCGGGTACCGCTCTCTACACCAAGCTCGGGTCCGTCGCCGTATTCCCTGATGGAAATCTCGTGGCTTACCGTGCCACGCCAGTCTGGAGCTCACCGCGCGACTGGTACGAGACCAATTGACCGTATCTAACGAATAGCGGTGTCAGCAAAAAAGAGGCCCCCTTCCGGGGGCCTCGCTCGTCTTACTTGATCACACTCTTCACCGCATCCACCACGGCCGTGGTGGTGATGCCGAAGTGTTCATACAGCTTGTCGATCGGGGCGGAGGCGCCGAAGGTCGTCATGCCGACCGCCTTGCCATCCAGGCCGATGTACTTCGACCAGAAGTCGACGCTGGCCGCTTCCACCGCCACGCGGGCGCGGCACCACGACGGCAGGACGCCTTCGCGGTATTCGACCGGCTGGGCGTCGAACTCTTCCGTGCAGGGCATCGAGACGACGCGGACCGGCACGCCCTGGTCGCCCAGCGCCTGCGCGGCCTCGACGGCGATGCCGACTTCCGAGCCGGTGGCGATGATGATCGCCTTGAACTTCTCCTGCGATTCCCAGAGGACGTAGCCGCCCTTCTCGATATCGGCGACCTGCTGTTCGGTGCGCGGATTGTGCTTGAGGTTCTGGCGCGAAAAGATCAGGCACGACGGATTGCCCGCACGCTCGATGGCCTTCTTCCAGGAAACCGCCGACTCCACGGCATCGGCCGGGCGCCACACGCGATTGTTCGGGATGAGGCGCAGCGAGCCCAGGTGCTCCACCGGCTGATGGGTGGGACCGTCTTCGCCCAGGCCGATCGAGTCGTGGGTATAAACATGGATCGCGTGCGCCGGGATCAGCGCCGACATGCGCACGCCGTTGCGGGCGTAATCGGAGAAGACCAGGAAGGTGGCATCGTAGGGAACGAAGCCGCCGTGCAGGGCGATGCCGTTCGAAATCGCCGTCATGCCGAACTCGCGCACGCCGTAGTGGATGTAGTTGCCTTCGGCACCACCGGTGGCGATGTTCTTCGAACCCTTCCAGATGGTGAGGTTCGACGGGGCGAGGTCGGCCGAGCCGCCGATCAGTTCCGGCAGGAGCGGGCCGAAGGCGTCGAGCGCCATCTGCGAGGCCTTGCGCGAAGCGACCACGGGACCTTCGGCTTGCAGCTTCTTGATGTAGGCGGCGGCGCTTTCCTTCCAGTTGGACGGCAACTCGCCGGCGATGCGGCGCTTGAATTCGGCGGCGAGTTCCGGGAACTCCTTCGCGTACGCGTCGAACTTGTCGTTCCAGGCCTTCTCGGCCTTGGCACCGGCTTCCTTGGCGTCCCACGAGACGTAGATCTCTTCCGGGATCTCGAACGGGCCGTACTTCCAGCCCAGCCTTTCACGAGCGGCCTTCACTTCGTCCGGACCCAGCGGGGCGCCGTGCGAGGATTCCTTGCCTTCCTTGTTCGGAGCGCCGAAACCGATCACGGTCTTGCAGATCACCAGCGAGGGCTTCTCGCTCTGCGAGGTGGCGGCGGCGATGGCCTTCTTGATCGCTTCGGCGTCGTGGCCGTCCACCGGCTTGTCGTCGTCACCGACGACCACGTTCCAGCCGTACGCACGGAAGCGCTCGGCGGTGTTGTCGGTGAACCAGTCGTGGACTTCGCCATCGATCGAGATGCCGTTGTCGTCGTAGACGGCCACGAGCTTGCCGAGCTTCAGCGTGCCCGCGAGCGAGCAGACTTCGTGCGAGATGCCTTCCATGAGGCAGCCGTCACCGACGAACACGAAGGTGTGGTGATCGACGATGTCGTGACCGGGACGATTGAAGCGCGCAGCCAGCACTTCCTCGGCGATGGCGAAACCGACGGCGTTGGCGAGGCCCTGGCCGAGCGGCCCCGTGGTGGTCTCGACGCCCGGCGTGTGGTGGTACTCGGGGTGGCCCGCGGTGCGGAAGCCCAGCTGGCGGAAGTGCTTGAGGTCCTCGATGCCGAGGTCGTAGCCCGTGAGGTGGAGCAGCGCGTATTGCAGCATCGAACCGTGGCCATTCGACAGCACGAATCGGTCGCGGTTGGGCCAATGCGGATTGGTCGGGTTATGGTGGAGGAAATCGCCCCACACCACTTCAGCGATGTCGGCCATGCCCATCGGCATGCCCGGGTGCCCGGATTTGGCGGCTTCGACACCATCCATGGCCAGTGCGCGGATCGCGTTTGCGCGTTCGCGGCGTGTCGTCATCGGCGTTCTCCAGTTAACAGGCGGCGGAAAAACCCCGATTGTCGCGCATTGGTTCCTGCTTGTCGTGGATGTTCGTGCCGCAGCGCACAAGTTAACCCCGCCTTAATCTTTTGACACCGATTTTTGAATCTCTTCAGGTACGAGGGGTTCTAATCGTTCACGGCCATCGACCTCCCCCATCCCCCAACCGGACGGTGGCCGCCCCGAAAAGAAGAGGAACATCCCCATGAAAAAGGCAGCTCTTGCCCTTGCGGTTTCTTGCGTTTCCTTCGCGGCCATTCCGGCCTTCGCCCAGGACAGCAACCCTGCTGTGTCCGGCAATTACCAGCCCAGCCAGGCCGTGGGTAGCGGCAACTGGTTCATCGGCGCCAACGTCGGCCGTACCAACGGCAGCGACACCGGTGGCTTCGGCAGCGATACCGGTGGATTCAACTTCCTCCACGGCGAGAAAGACCGTCGCACGGGCTACGGCCTGCTCGGTGGCTACCGCTGGAAGGTCGGTCCTGACCTCGGCCTCGGTGTCGAGGCGGGTTACACGGACCTCGGCAACTATCGTGTGAAGAACGTCTTCGAGTCGGGCCAGGATGTGGACCAGAAGGGCACGCGCAATGCGCTGCGTGGCTGGATGGTCGGCGTCAACGGCAAGATCAACCTCGTGCCGCAGTGGTACATCAGCGCGCACGGCGGTTACTTCCGCGCCAATGACAACAACCAGAACTACAACAACAGCGTGGGCCAGGATCTCGGCTTCTCCAGCGGCGGTCGTCCGGATCGCGGCAGCTGGTACGCCGGCCTCGGCACCGGCTGGGACGTCAACGAGCATTTCGGCGTGGGTGTCAGCTATGACTACTTCCATGCCGACGCCGGCAAGGTCCGCAACAACACCACGGGCGAAGTCTCCCGCGGTCTGAAGCGTTCCACCGGCATCGTCTCGCTCGCCGGCGAATATCGCTTCTAAGTTTCACGCGACAACGGACCTTCAACGATTGAGCCGCGACGCCACCCCGTCGCGGCTTAATCGTTTCTTAATACTGCACTAAGCGGTATTGAATCTATCGGACGGCCCCACATCTAACGTTCTACGCACGGCACCCCCGCTCGTGCGCCGCAGCGCATACGGCATTCCCCCATGGCCGCGCAGCGAACAAGAACAAGAAGCAGGAGAGATCCACCATGAAGAAGACCCTTATCGCCCTCGCCCTGGTCGCCGCCGGCATGGCCGCGGCTCCCGCTTTCGCGCAGGACGCCAATGGCGCCGGCGGTTGGTTCATCAACGGCAATGTCGGTCGCACGTCGGTCGACAAGGACCGCTACGACGGTCATGACACCGGCTACGCACTCAACGGTGGTTATCGCTGGACCGTGACCCCCTGGGCCGCCCTGGGTGTCGAGGCTGGCTATAACGACCTCGGCAACATCAACGCGAAGAACTTCTTCAACGGCGACCGCGTCGTCGATCGCCGCAAGTCGGAACTGCATGGCTGGACCGCGGGCGTGAACGGCCACTTCAACGTCGATCCGAAGTGGTACATCAGCGGCCGTGCCGGTATCTACGGCTGGAAGGGCCACGGCGTCAGCAACGACGACGTCACCCGTCGCGACCTCGACAAGACCAGCTGGTATGCCGGTGTGGGCGTGGGCTACGACTTCACGCCGAACTGGAGCCTGGGCATCAACTACGACCACTACGACGCGAAGAAGGACGGCCTGGACCTGTCGACGAACATGACCTCGGTCTCGGCGGAATACCGCTTCTAAGCCAGCTTCGGCTTCGGTCGAAACAAAAAACCCGGCGCTTCGCAGCGCCGGGTTTTTTTCTGGGCGAAACCGGAGGGACTATCAGCCGCCCTTCTTCCAGCGGCCGAGCGCGGCGTCGCCGTTTTCCTTCGCACGCGCGTAGACCACGTCCTGGGCCTTCTTCACGTTGTTCTGCTGGTCCTTCGACCAGACGTTCAGCGCCTCGGCCACCAGCGCGCGACCGTAGGAGAAGCTGACCGGCCACGGGTGCGGGCCCATCTGATTGATGATGTTCAGGTGTTCGGTGGCCTGGGCGTCGGTCTGGCCGCCGGAGAGGAAGACGATACCCGGCAGGGTCGCCGGCACGGTGGTCTTCAGGACGCGGATGGTGGCATCGGCGACTTCTTCCGGCGTGGCCTGGGCTTCCTTGGGCGCGTGCTTGCCCGGGATCACCATGCTGACCTTCAGGATGGTGCCCTCGAGCATCACGTTCTGCTCGTACAGCGCGTTGAACAGGCTGCGCAGGACGGCCTCGTGCACCTCGTAGCTGACGTCGAGGTCGTGCGTGCTCTCCGGGCCGTCCATGACGATTTCCGGCTCGACCATCGGCACCAGCCCGGCTTCCTGGCACAGCGCCGCGTAGCGGGCCAGCGCGTGCATGTTGGCCTCGATGGCGGTAGAGCTGGGGTTGTCCTCGGTGATGTTGATCACCGCGCGCCACTTGGCGAACTGCGCGCCGAGCTGGGCGTATTCCTTCAAGCGGTCACGCAGGCCGTCGAGGCCCTCGGTGATCATGTCGCCAGGGAAGCCAGCGAGCGGCACCGGGCCCTTGTCCACCTTGATGCCCGGGATGATGCCGGCCTTCTTCATGGCCTCGACCAGGGGCACGCCATCCTTGGTCTTCTGCCGGATCGTCTCGTCGAACAGGATCGCGCCCGAGATGTGCTCACCGAGCTTCGGCGTGGTCAGCAGGAGCTCGCGGTAGGCGCGCCGGTTTTCCTCGGTGTTCTCGACACCCGCGGCGTCGAAGCGCTTCTTGATCGTGCCGGTCGACTCGTCGACGGCGATGATGCCCTTGCCCGTGGCAACCATCGCCTGCGCGATCTGTTCGAGGTTTTCGATGCTCATGACAACTCCGTGGAAGTAGTGGTATGCCCCGCGAAACCTGGGGGGCGGATGCAAAAACCGGCGGAGTATATGGGAATACCCCGTGGACGCCGTTGTGCGGCGCGATCAACTGGTCTGGTCGTACCCGGGCAGCTTGCACTGGCTCAGGATCGAGGCCTTGCGGGTCGGATCGTCGGGCAGGTTGAAACCGGCGACGTAATAGGTCTGCACGGGCTCGGCGGTACCGTTCTGCGAGCCCTTCACGTAAACCAGCTGCTTCACGATGCTGACGCCCACCTGGCCCAGGTCGCCTTCCGGGACGACCTTCGCGATCGTGGGATTTCGCGTCCTGCCGTCGGAGCCGATCATGTAGGTGACGGCGACACAACCGGGCTGGTTGAGGTTCTTGCCCGTGTTGGGCACATCGGCGTCGATGGTCTTGTTCGTGAGGAACCAGTAGCCGGTGAGGCGCTCGGGAGCGACGCGGCGTACGGTCTGCGCCGCGGCGGTGCCGGCGGCGAGGAGGAGGACGGCGGCGATGGCGCCGGTGCGGAAGCTGATGCGGATCATGACGCCCTCGTGGATTTGCCAGGGCGTCGAGTTTACTCCCGCCGGGGGATGCGGTGCGTGTGAAATCGTGCGGTCGGCAACGGAGCCGGCCCGCGACGTGGGCCGCGCCCTTTGTAGGAGCCCTATGTGGAGGCCCTTTGTGGGAGCCCTTTGTGGAGGCTCTATGTGGGAGCCCCTTGTGGGAGCCGCTTCAGCGGCGACGGGGTGCTCGCCCCAAGCTGCATCGATGAGAGGATGCCGCGACCGGGAATCGCGGACAGGGTCCGCTCCCACCAAGCCGGTAGTCCCGGCAGTCCCGGCAGTCCCGGTAGTCCCGGTGGTTCCGGTAACTCCGGTTATTCCGGTAGCTCCCGTGGTCCCGGGAGCTCCGGTGATTCCGGGAGCCGATGCTCTGTGGGAGCGGACCCTGTCCGCGATAGGCGCCGAAGGCGACCCGACCCGTTACAGGTCGCGCAGGCTATCCGCGATGCCGTCTTCGCCGATGACCAGCAACTTCAGCGTATTGGTACCGCCACCCCGGCCGATATGGTCGCCGTGGGTGAGGATCACGCGGTCGCCCCGGGTCAGCTTGCCCAGCGCGAACAGGTGCTGGAGCGCGGCACGCGCGGTATGCGCGGGATCGAGGTTGCTCTGCTCGAAGTCCACCGGCTGCACGTCGCGCAACACCAGCATGCGGCGGCGGGCCATGTCGGACGGCGACATCGCGTAGATAGGCACGGCGAAACGATAGCGCGACAGCCACTGCGCGGTGGCACCGGATTCGGTCAGCGCGACGATCGCGCGAACGCCGACCTGGGCCGCCAGCAGCATCGCCGCGAGGGCGATGGCCTGGTCGGAACGGTCGATCGAGTGCGTGTCCGGACGCAGGTCGTCGCGCGGCTCGAACTGGCGCTCGGCACCCAGGCAGATGCGGCGCATCGCGGCCACCGCCTTGTCCGGATGCGCACCGGCCGCGCTCTCCTGCGAGAGCATCACGGCGTCGGTACCGTCGATCACGGCGTTGGCCACGTCGAGCACTTCGGCACGGGTCGGGATCGGCGCCGTGACCATCGACTGCAGCATCTGGGTCGCGGTGATGACCGAGCGGTTGCGCTGCACGGACTCACGGATGATCTTCTTCTGGAGACCCGGAAGCTCGGCGTCGCCGATCTCCACGCCGAGATCGCCACGGGCGACCATGACCACGTCGGAGGCGTCGATGATCTCTCCCAGCACGGGGATGGCGTCGGCGCGCTCGATCTTCGAGACGATGGCCGCGTCGCCACCGGCCTCGCGCAGAAGACGGCGCGCTTCGTGGAGGTCTTCCGCGGAACGGACGAAGGACACGGCCAGGAAGTCGGCGCCCATCTCGGCGGCGAGCTTGATGTCGTTACGATCCTTGTCCGACAGCGCCGCGACCGAGAGGCCACCACCCTGGCGGTTCAGGCCCTTGCGGTCGGACAGGCGACCACCGATCGCGACCCGGCAACGGATCTCGCTGCCGACGACTTCGACGACCGCGAGCGCGACCAGGCCATCGTCCAGCAGCAGGATGTCGCCGGCGGCCACGTCCTTGGGCAGGTCGTAGTAGCTCACGCCGACGCGGGTCTGGTTGCCCGGAGGCGCGTCGGGACGGCAGTCGAGCACGAAACTGTCGCCGGTCATCAGGTCGACCGGGCCACCCGCGAATTTCTCGATGCGGATCTTCGGGCCCTGCAGGTCGGCAAGGATGCCGACTTCGCGGCCGACCTTGTCGGCTGCCGCGCGTACCGCGGCGGCGCGGGCGCGATGGTCGTCCGGCTGGCCGTGCGAAAGATTCAGGCGGACGATATCCACGCCCTCCTCGAGGATCTTCTCGAGCATCCCCGGCGCATCGGTGGCGGGGCCTAGGGTGGCGACGATCTTGGTGCGGCGTACCTGGATTTCGGTCATGGAGGATTACCTTGTCTTGAATGCGGGGCGCGGATCAGTCCAGCGTCTTGTTGAGCAGGTCGGCGAGGCGCCTGGCCGCTTCACGCAGGCGAGTCTCGGCGATTGGCAGGTTCGTCGCCACGTAGGCATCGTCGATGCGGTGGCCGTCGGGATAAAACCCCGGAGTGGCCACGATCGAGCAGGATTCCTCCGCCCATTGCGCGTACGGGTTGTCGAATGGCGCGATCGGGCGCGGCAACTTCACGGGGCCTTCGGCGGCCAGGCGGTCCGCATAGGCCTGCCACTTGAGGTCACGGGTGTAGAGCATCTGCGAGTCCCACACGCGGTGCAGGTTCGTACCCTTGCCGTCGAACTGCACCTGGTACTCGTTGCCGCCCTTGTCGTCGCGGTTGCTCGCGTGCAACGGCTGGTGCACGTCGCCGACGAAGTGGACCACGAATTTCAGCGCCTCGGCACGTTCCGCGTTGGATTTGTGCCGGTCGCCAAGGATGGCCACGTACTTCTCCAGCCCGCCGACGACGCAACGACCGTCCGCGCAGTCGCGCGGCGGCACGTAATGACACTTCCCGTCGCGGAAATTCACGTAGTGCAGGGGCCCCGTGGCCTTGCCCAGGTCTTCCTTGCCGGGCATGTCGCGCAGATGGTCGGGCCAGCTGGCGATATCGGGCAGGGAGTCGGAACCGTCCGCCTTCAACAGCCGGGTCACTTCGGCGCGGGCCGAGGGGTCCAGTTGGCGCCAGGCCAGTTCGGCGACGATACGGTGGCCGATGTCGCCCCAGGCCTGCACGGTGGCGGCGAAGGCGGGAATGGCGAGGGCCAGCAGGGCGGCGATGGTGCGGCGCTTATGGAGGGCTTTCATGGACCAGCAAACGTTTCCGGGCGGGCGAACGGGCAAGTGTGCCACAGCCGGGCTGAGGTCCGGATGACAAATCGCGGCGATGCAGCAAGCAGGGCCAGGGGGCCTTCCGTTACCATGGAGGTTTACACCACCCGCCCCTACTTCGTTAGCACATCCCATCCCGGAGGCAGCACATGACCATCAAGGTCGCCATCAACGGTTACGGTCGCATCGGTCGCAACATCCTGCGCTCGCTCTACGAAGCGAAGAAGAACGGCCAGGACATCCAGATCGTCGCGATCAACGACCTCGGTAACGCCGAGACCAATGCCCACCTCACCCAGTACGACACGGCCCACGGCCGCTTCCCGGGCGACGTGTCGGTCGACGGCGGTGACCTGATCGTCAACGGCGACCGGATCAAGGTGTTCGCCGAGCGCGATCCGTCGAAGCTGCCCTGGGGCGAGCACGGCGTCGACGTGGTGATGGAATCCACCGGCTTCTTCACCTCCAAGGCCAAGGCCGGCGCGCACATCGCCGGTGGTGCGAAGAAGGTCATCATCTCCGCCCCGGGCGACAAGGACGTGGACGGCACGTTCGTCATGGGCGTGAACGACGACAAGCTGACCTCGAAGCTCGAAGTCATCTCGAACGCTTCGTGCACGACGAACTGCCTTGCCCCACTGGCCAAGGTGCTGCATCAAAAGATCGGCATCGTTCACGGCCTGATGACCACCATCCACGCCTATACGAACGACCAGGTCCTGACCGACGTCTACCACTCGGACCTGCGCCGCGCCCGTAGCGCCACGCACAGCCAGATCCCGACCAAGACCGGCGCCGCCGCCGCGGTGGGCCTGGTGCTGCCGGAACTCAACGGCAAGCTCGACGGCTTCGCCATGCGCGTGCCGACGATCAACGTCTCGGTGGTCGACCTCACCTTCACCGCCGCGCGCGCCACGACCAAGGAAGAGATCGACGCCGCCATCAACGAAGCCGCGAACGGTTCGCTGAAGGGCATCCTCTCGGTCAATACGCAGCCGCTGGTCTCGATCGACTTCAACCACAACCCGCACTCGTCGATCTACGACGCGACGCAGACGCGCGTGATGGAAGGCACCCTGGTCAAGGTCCTCTCGTGGTACGACAACGAATGGGGCTTCTCGAACCGCATGCTCGACATGGCCAAGGCCTTGATGGCCGCGAAGTAAGCGCCGCCACAATCGAATAGGTACGGCCACGGGGGGCCCGCAGCGATGCGGGCCCCTTTTTTTGCATGGAGAATGACCGATGCACCAAGGATTCATCCTGGCCGGCTGCCTGTTGTGGTTCGCGCCGCCAGTCGCCGCGGCCGATTGCACCGCCACGCGGCCGTCGACGACGGACATCGTGGGTGAGGGCCTGTTGACCCCGTCGATGCCCATTGAACGACGCAGGAAGCTCGCCGACCGCCTGCTCTGCTCCGCACTCGCAGGGAACGCGGCAAGCCAGGAACTGGCGGGAACGCTCTACTACCAGGGGCCGTCACGAAAGGGGAACGTGCTGGCGCGCGACACGTTCCGGGCTCGCCACATGCTCACCGCGGCGGCGAACCGGGGACGTCGTCACGCGATGCACCGGCTTGCGGAGCTGGAGCTGTCCGATGGGCACCTCTATGAGGCCGCGCTTTGGACCCGCGTCGAGTACGTGATGCACGGGTCTCCGCTGCCGCCACTGGCGCACCTGAATCGCACGATCGAGGCCCGGATATCGCTGGATACCCGGCTGGAGGCCGACGTGCTCCTGAAGGTGGCGGCCATACGCGAAGCGATGGAGGCCGCTACGCCTTGACGATCGCCTGTTCGATCGAGCCGAAGATGGACACGCCATGCTCGTCGGTGACGTCGATCCGCACCGTGTCGCCGAACGACAGGAAGGGCGTGCTGGCCTTGCCGTCGCGAAGGGTTTCCACGGTCCGCTGCTCGGCAAGGCAGGACGCCCCCTTGGACGTGTCCTGGTTGGCGATCGTGCCCGATCCCACCAGCGTGCCCGCGGTCAGGGGACGCGTCTTCGCCACATGCGCCACGAGCTGGGCAAAATCGAACTGCATATCCACGCCGCACTCGGCTTCGCCGAACCACGCGCCATTGATCCACGTGCGCATCGGCAGGTGCAGCTTCTCGTCCCGCCACGCCTCGCCCAGTTCGTCGGGCGTGACGAACACCGGGGACAGCGCCGAACGCGGCTTCGACTGGAGGAAGCCGAACCCCTTCGCCAGCTCGGCGGGAATCAGCCCGCGCAGCGACACATCGTTGACCAGGCCTACGAGCTGGATATGCCCGGCGGCCTGCGCCGGGGTCACGCCCATCGGCACGTCGTCGGTCACCACCAGCACCTCGGCTTCGAGATCGATACCGAACGCTTCGCTCGATACGACCACCGGGTCACGTGGGCCGAGGAATCCGGCGCTCGTCGCCTGGTACATCAGCGGATCGGTGTAGAACGATTCCGGCACCTCGGCCCCACGCGCCTTGCGCACGCGCTCCACGTGCGGGAGGTAGGCGCTGCCGTCGACGAATTCATAGGCACGCGGCAAGGGCGCGGCGAGCTTCGCGATGTCCAGGTCGAACGCGCCCTCCACCTTGCCGGCGTTCAACGCTTCCGAAAGGGCATTGAGGCGGGGAGCCACCGCGTGCCAATCGTCCAGTGCCGCTTGCAGCGTCGGTGCGATGCCCGCGGCCTTCACGGCACGGGTGAGGGACCGATCGACCACGACGAGCGTGCCGTCGCGGCCGCCTTCCTTCAGCGAAGCGAGTTTCATGCTTTTCCTTACCGATCAGGTGGCCGATGGATCGAAGTGCTTCTTCAATCCACGCCAGCATTCGTAATAATCGCCTTGCAGCGCCGTCGACTCGAGGGCTTGCCGGCTGGGACGGATGACCTTGCGCGTCTCGAACATGAAGGCCATGGTGCCAATGATGTGGTCCGGACGCGAGGTGTCGGCGGCCGAGGCCTTCTCGAAACTCGCCGCGTCGGGGCCGTGCCCGCTCATACAGTTGTGCAGGCTCGCCCCACCCGGCACGAAACCGCCGGCCTTGGCGTCGTATGCGCCGTCGATCAGCCCCATGAACTCGCTGGCCACGTTGCGGTGGAAGTACGGTGGCCGGAACGTGTGTTCGGCCACCAGCCAGCGCGGCGGAAAGATCACGAAGTCCATGTTCGCCACGCCCGGCGTGTCGCTGGACGAGGTGAGCACCGTGAAGATGGAAGGGTCCGGGTGGTCCACCGCGATCGAGCCGATCGTATTGAAACGCCGCAGGTCGTACTTGTAAGGGGCATAGTTGCCGTGCCATGCGACCACGTCCAGCGGCGAGTGGCCGATGGAGGCCGTCCACAAGGTCCCCTGGAACTTGGCGACGAGTTCGAAATCGCCGTCGATATCTTCGAAGGCCGCCACGGGCGTGAGGAAGTCGCGCGGGTGGGCAAGGCCATTCGCGCCGATCGGGCCCAGGTCCGGCAGATGCAGTGGCGCGCCGAAATTCTCCGCCACATAGCCACGTGCTTCGCCATCGGGCAGTTCGACGAGGAAACGAATGCCACGCGGCACCACCGCGATCTCCAGCGGCTCCACGTCGAGCACGCCGAGTTCCGTGCGAATGCGCAACCGGCCCTGCTGCGGCACGATCAACAGTTCGCCATCCGCATCGTAGAAGTAACGGCCCGCCATGGACCGATTGGCGCAATACAGGTGGATGCCGATGCCGGCCTGTTCCGCCGCACCGCCGTTGCCACCCATCGTGACCAGGCCATCGAAGAAATCCGTGGCCTGCCCCGGCATCGCCAGAGGATCCCAGCGCAGCTGGTTCGGCGTGGCTGGCGCCTCGTCGAAACGGTTGTGGAACGTGCCGTGGGCGCACGCGGTGAACGGGGAGTGCTGCGCCGCCGGGCGGATGCGATAAAGCCAGCTGCGCCGGTTGCGGTGGCGCGGGGCGGTGAAGGCGCTACCCGAGAGTTGCTCGGCATACAGCCCCCTGGCCACGCGCTGGGGCGAGTTCTGGCCCGAGGGCAACACTCCGTCCACGGCTTCGGTGGCGAACTCGTTGCCGAAGCCGGTCTGGTAGCCGCGGATATCGTCGGTGTGGCTCATCGTGGTGGTCCTTGTGCGATGACGGCCGGCCCCGGCGTCAGAGCACGCCGCGGCGCATCTGGTCGCGCTCGATCGACTCGAACAGCGCCTTGAAATTACCGTTGCCGAAGCCTTCGTTGCCCTTACGCTGGATGATCTCGAAGAAGATCGGCCCGATGGTGTTCTGGGTGAAGATCTGCAACAGCAACTTCTTCTTGGTCTCGTCGTCGGCGTCGATCAGCAGCTTGTTCTCCTGCAGCCGGACCACGTCTTCGCCGTGGTCCGGCACGCGCACGTCGATCACTTCGTAGTACGTCTCGGGCGTGTCGAGGAAGGCCACGTTCTGCGCGCGCATCGCCTCGACCGATTCGTAGATGTTATCGGTGAACAGCGCGATGTGCTGGATGCCTTCGCCGTTGTACTCGCGCAGGTATTCGTTGATCTGCGACTTCTCGTCCGAGGACTCGTTCAACGGAATACGAACGAGGCCGTCCGGCGCGGTCATCGCCTTCGACACCAGGCCGGTCTTCGCACCCTTGATGTCGAAGTAGCGGATCTCGCGGAAGTTGAACAGTCGCTCGTAGTACTCCGACCACTTCTCCATGTTGCCGAAATGGAGGTTGTGCGTCAGGTGGTCGATGAAGGTGAGACCGAAACCCTTCGGATGACGATCGACGCCCGGCAGCCATTCGAACTCGGCGTCGTACACCTCGCCCTTGGCGCCATAGGTATCCACCAGGTACAGCGCGGCACCACCGATGCCTTCGATGGTCGGTACCTGCAGGGCCAGCGTCTCTGGCTTGAAGCCGATCGTCGTGGCGCCATTGGACAGCGCCGTGGCCTGCACGTCGGTGGCCGGACGGTTGAATCGAATGGCGAACCCGCACGCGGACGGACCGTGTTTGGCGACGAAATCCGCGGCGAAGGAATCCGGCTCCTCATTCACGAGGAAGTTGCAGTCGCCCTGGCGGTAGAGGGTGACTTTCTTCGTCTTGTGCTTCGCGACCGGCGTGAAGCCGAGCCTCGGAAACAGCGTATGCAGCAGCGCCGGATCCGGCGCGGCGAATTCCACGAACTCGAAGCCATCGACACCCTGCGGGTTTTCGAAGGTGGTGACTTCCATACCGGTGTTGGGCTGGGCGCTCATTGGGCGATACTCCTGCGACGGGCACGGCTTTGGCCGTATACCGGCACTTTATAGTTTCACTTGTAACCATTTGCAAGGACCAGCGCAGCATGACATTCGAAACCGTCCCCGCACATGCCCCGTTGGAGCTGGAGCGCTTCCTGCCTTACCGGCTTTCGATCCTGTCGAATACGGTCAGCCAGTCCATCGCGGCGGAATACCAGGACCGATTCGAACTCAGCATGACGGAATGGCGCGTGATGGCGGTCCTGGGCCGCTTCGCGGAACTCTCGGCCCGCGAGGTCGCCGAACGCACGGCGATGGACAAGGTGGCGGTGAGCCGGGCGGTGGCCCGCCTGGTAGAGGCCGGCCGGGTGGACCGCAGCACGCATGACGGCGACAAGCGCCGCTCGGTGTTGAAACTGTCCGAGGCCGGCTGGGCCATTCATGACGAGGTGGCGCCCATGGCGAGGGCGCACGAACGGGAATTGCTGGCGAAGCTCGACGAGGAAGAGCGGGCTCAGCTCAACCGGATACTGGACAAGTTGCTGGCACCCTGAGGCGCCCTTCGCCGCTGAAGCGGCTCCCACAAGGCTCTCATGGGGGCCGGTTCTTACGGGAACTGGCTATCGCCGACAGGGTCGGCTCCCACCAAGCGCGGTACCCCTGAGCGAGGCGTTACCGAGCCGGGTGGGAGCCGACCCTGTCGGCGATGCGTCACTTCACCCCGTGCATCAGCCGGTTGATCAGCGGCGCGATCAGGAGCAGCACGATGCCCGCGCCGATCAGCAGTTCGAAGCTGAAGCTGAAGCCGGACAGCGCCGAGGACACGGTCATGCCCGTCTCGCCGCTGATATGCCCCGCCAGCAGGCCCGACAGGTTGTTGCCGATGGCGGTGGAGAGGAACCAGCCGCCCATGGCCAGGCCGACCACGCGGATCGGCGCCAGCTTGGTCACCATCGACAGGCCGATCGGCGACAGGCACAGCTCGCCGATGGTCTGCAGCACATAGCATGCCGCCAGCGGCCAGAACGGAATGAGGCCGTTGCCGCCCACGAGGCTCTTCAACGCATACATCAGCACGAAGAAGCCCAGCGCGTTGAAGATGAGGCCCAGGCCGAACTTGCGCGGGATCGACGGTTCCTTGCGCAGGCGTGCCAACCAACCCCAGGCCAGCGCGACGATCGGCGCGAAGACCAGGATCGCGGCCGAGTTCACCGACTGGAACCATCCGGTGGGGAACTCCCAGCCGAACATCTGCCGGTCGACGATGTTCTGGGCGAGGAAGTTGAACGAGCTGCCCGCCTGCTCGAAGAACATCCAGAACAGCACGTTGAAGGTAAACAGCAACAGCATCGCGATCACGCGGTGGATCTGGATGCGGTCGTGGCGCACCGCCTCGATCACCAGCATCACCGCCACCCCGATGAACAGGGCGCCGAGCAGCCAGGCGATGAAGATCGCGCCGGCCTTGGCCATCAACAGGTAGACGAGGGGGATGGCGACGAGGATGCCGACGATCACCGCGACCAGGTTCTTCCCTTCGTGGCGCTCTGGCGGCGGAACGCCCACGCCCTTGAGCTGGTGCTTGCCGACGAGGAACCAGATGAAGCAGATCACCATGCCCACGCCGGTGGCGGCGAACACGGCCTTGTAGTTGTCCTGCAGCGGCGTATCCGTCAGCACGGAAGCGAGCCAGCCCGTGACCAGGGGGGCGAGGAAACCGCCCAGGTTGATGCCCATGTAGAAGATCGTGAAGCCACGATCGCGGCGGTCGTCGCCGACCGGATAGATCTGCCCCACCAGCGAGGAGATGTTCGGCTTGAACAGGCCATTGCCGACGATCACGGTGGCCAGGCCGGCGAGGAACACCTGCTGGTTCGGCACCATCACCATGAACAGGCCGGTGCCCATCACCACCGCGCCCACGAGGATGGAGCGCTGGTACCCGAGGATGCGGTCGGCCACCCAGCCACCGAAGATCGCCGAGGCGTAGACCAGCGCGAGATAGGCGCCATACGTCCGGCTGGCATAGCCCTGCCCCGCCTGATCGCCGTGGAAGAACTCGGCGACGATGTACAGCGTGAGGGCCCAGCGCATGCCGTAGAAGGCGAAGCGCTCCCAGAATTCGGTCATGAACAGCATCCACAGGGGACGCGGGTGACCGAGGGTCTGCGGGTAGTCGGGCACGGGCCGGGCGGCGGCTGGGGCGGTCGGTGTCATGGCTTTCCCTGTGGAAGATTCGTGCAGGGTGTTTAGCTGGCTCGGCCCCATGCGTCAAATCCGCCGGGTTTTCAGGTCCCCAGGATCGTGCGCACTTCGATCAATTCCGGGAAGAAACTCTGCTCCAGCGCCTTGCGCAGGAAGGCCACGCCGGAGGAACCGCCGGTACCGGGCCGGAAGCCGATGATGCGCTCCACGGTCTTCATGTGGCGGAACCGCCAGAGCTGGAAGGATTCCTCGATATCCACCAGTTCCTCGCTGAGATGGTACTCAGGCCAGTGGTTGGCGGTGTCTTCGTAGATCCGCTTGAACACGGGCAGCAGCGCGGGCTGGCTCCGCCAGGGCTGGGTCAGGTCGCGCTGCAGCAGTTCCACGGGCACCGGATGGCCGCGGCGCGCGAGGTAACGCAGGAATTCGTCGTAGAGCCCGGGCGCCTCGAATACCGCGCGCAGGCGTTCGTGTGCCACCGGGTCGTGTTCGAACACGCGCAGCATGTCGGCGTGCTTGTTTCCGAGCAGGAACTCCACCATGCGGTATTGCAGCGACTGGAAACCCGACGAGGGCCCGAGCACATCGCGGAACTGCAGGTACTCCGCCGGTGTCAGTGTTTCCAGCACCCCCCACTGTTCGTAGAGCTGGCGTTGAATCTGCTTGACCCGCGCAAGGATCTTCAGCGTGCCGTCCACGTCGTCGGCGCGCAGGCGTTCGAGCGCGGCGTCCAGCTCGTGGATCATCAGCTTCAGCCACAACTCCGAGGTCTGGTGCTGCACGATGAACAGCATCTCGTCGTGATGCGCCGGCTGGCTGCGCGGATGCTGGGCGGAGAGCACCTGGTCGAGCTTCAGGTATTCCGAATAGGTGAGGCTTCCGTCGAGGTCGGTGCGGATTCCGGGTTCGAGGTCGCGCCTGGGATTGGCCATGGGGACGAATTCACAATGAGGGGTTGACAGCCGCCAAACCCGCGCCATGACGCCATTCGTGGCCTCAGGCGGGGAAATCCATGCTGCGCCGTGCCTTGCCGCGCCATAATACCCCTGATATCTAGTCCGGCTCGCAAGAACCCAAAAGCCGTGTCGCGCCCCGCTGGATGGGCCTGGCCGCTTCCCCACTCGTGCGTGTCGTTTCTAACCTTCCCCTGGGAGCGAGTCGTGTCCATCGCCGCCAAGTTCGAAATCGAATACCTGCAATACCTTGACCAGGACGGCAAGGAAACCGGTAAGGAACTCCCCGCATTCACCAAGGATCTCGACCACATGGTCGAGCTCTACAAGCTCATGGTTTCCACCCGCGTGTTCGACGCCAAGTCGATCGCGTTGCAGCGTACCGGCAAGCTCGGCACCTATGCCTCGTGCCTGGGCCACGAGGCCGCGCATGTCGGCATCGGCAGCGCGATGCGCCGCGAAGACTCCCTGGCGGTGTCCTATCGCGAGTACGGCGCCCAGTTGTACCGCGGCGTGAAGCCGCGCGAGGTCTACACCTACTGGGGCGGCGACGAGCGCGGCAACGACTACGCCGATGCCCCCGCCCACGACTTCGCCTGGTGCGTTCCCATCGGTACGCAGTGCCTGCATGCCGCCGGTTCGGCGCTCGCCTTCAAGATTCGCAAGGAACCGCGGGTCGCCGTCTGCACGATCGGCGACGGCGGCTCGTCCAAGGGCGACTTCTACGGCGCCATCAATGTCGCCGGCGCGCAGCAGCTGCCGCTGGTGGCCGTGATCGTGAACAACCAGTGGGCGATCTCGGTGCCCCGTCGCATCCAGACCGGTGCCGGCACGCTCGCGCAGAAGGGCATCGCCGCCGGCCTGCCGTGCATCCAGGTGGACGGCAACGACATCATCGCCGTGCGCGCCGCCATGGAGATCGCGCTGGAGCGCGCCCGCTCCGGCCAGGGCGCCTCGGTGATCGAAGCGGTCACCTACCGTCTTGGCGACCACACCACGGCCGACGACGCCCGCCGCTATCGCGGCGAGCAGGAAGTGAAGGACGCCTGGGCACGCGACCCGGTGCCGCGCCTGCGCAAGTGGCTCGAAGGCAAGGGCAAGTGGGACGACGCGAAGGAAGAGGCCTGGAAGGCCGAGTGCGACGACTGGATGGACAACGAAGTGAACGCGTACCTGGAAACGAAGAACCAGCCGGCGACGGCGATGTTCGACTACCTGTACGCCGAGCTCCCGGCCGACCTCGAAGCACAGCGCGAGCTCGTCGCTTCCCTCGATCGCAAGTCGTAAGGAATTCCGTCCCATGGCACAAATCACTCTTATCGAAGCGGTGACCCAGGCGCTCGCCTATGAGATGCGCAACGACGACAGCATCGTGGTGCTCGGCGAGGACGTCGGCGTCAACGGTGGCGTGTTCCGCGCCACGCAGGGCCTGCAGGAACAATTCGGCGAGATGCGCGTCATCGACACGCCGCTGGACGAAGGCACCATCGCCGGCCTCACCGTCGGCCTGGCCGCGCAGGGCATGAAGCCGGTGGCCGAAGCCCAGTTCGAAGGCTTCATCTATCCGATGATGGAACACATCGCCTGCCACGCCGCGCGCATGCGCAACCGCACCCGCGGCCGCATGACCGTTCCGGCGGTGTGGCGCGCCCCCTGGGGCGGCGGCATCCGCGCGCCGGAACATCATTCGGAAGCGAACGAGCACCTGTTCACGAACATCCCGGGCCTGCGGGTGGTGATGCCGTCGTCGCCGGCCCGTGCCTACGGCCTGCTGCTCGCCGCCATCCGCGATCCGGACCCGGTGATCTTCTTCGAGCCCAAGCGCATCTATCGCCAGTACAAGGAAGAAGTGCCCGACGACGGCGAAGCGCTGCCGCTCGATGTCTGCTTCGTGCTGCGTGACGGTACCGACGTGACCCTGGTGACCTGGGGCGCACAGGTGAAGGAATGCCTCGAAGCCGCCGACGAACTGGCCCAGAAGGGCATCAGCGCCGAGGTGATCGACGTCGCCACGCTCACGCCGCTCGACTTCGACACCATCGCCGAATCGGTGACCAAGACCGGTCGCTGCGTGATCGTGCACGAAGCCCCGAAGACCGCCGGCTTCGGCGCGGAGATCGCCGCCCGTCTCGCCGAGGAATGCCTCTACAGCCTGCTCGCACCGGTGGAACGCGTCACCGGTTTCGATACCCACATCCCGCTGTTCCGCCTGGAAATGAAGTACCTGCCCAGCGTGGAACGCATCGTCGAAGCCGCCCAGCGCACGCTGGCCGCCTCCTGAGGAACCGATAGAAATGGCCGATATCAAGACCTTTTTCCTGCCGGACCTCGGCGAAGGCCTTCCCGACGCGACCGTCGTGGAATGGCACGTCAAGGAAGGCGACACGATCAAGCTCGACGCCCCGCTGGTGTCGATGGAAACCGCCAAGGCCGTCGTCGACGTGCCTTCGCCGTACTCGGGCACCGTCAAGAAGCTGCACGGCGCACCGGGCGACATCATCGAGACGGGTGCCTCGCTGGCCGACTTCGAGATCGATCCGAACGCGCGCCAGCGTGCCGAGGCCGAATCCACCGGCCATCATCACGGCCCCAAGAAGGGCGTGGGCAGCCCCGCCCCGGACGATGCCTCCAAGGTGGTCGCTTCCGATGACGGCGGCGAGATCGATTCCGGCAACGGCGGCGATCGCGAGGACGAAGGCACCGTCGTCGGCGCCATGGTCAGCGGCAACGCCGTGCACACCGAACAGGTGAGCAGCGCCGGTGGCGTGAAGGCGGTGCCGGCCGTGCGCGCCGCCGCGAAGAAGCTGAAGGTCGACCTCACCCGCGTGCAGCCCACGGGCGCCGGCGGCGTGATCACCATGGGCGACGTGAAGAACGCCGCCGCCAATGGCAGCGCCGCCCTGGGTGCCGCCCCGGCCCGCCCGGCCGCGGCCCAGCACCTCGCACCCTCCCTGCCCGAGCCGGGTCCGGCACCGCAGCAGCGCACCGCCGTGTCGCTCGCCGGCAAGGCCGTCCGCACCGCGCCCCCCGGCAAGGAAGCGATCGGCCAGCCGGAGCAGCTGAAGGGCGTCCGCCGCAACATGGCGCGCGTGATGGCCGAGGCACACGCCAACGTCGTCCCGACCACCATCGTCGACGATGCCGACCTCCACGCCTGGATCGGCAAGCAGGACATCACGGCGCGCCTCATCCGCGCCATCGTGGTGGCGTGCAAGACCGTGCCCGCGCTCAATGCCTGGTTCGACGGCAAGAACCTCAGCCGCACCCTGCATCCGCACGTGGACATCGGCATCGCCGTGGACACCGAGGACGGCCTGTTCGTGCCCGCGCTGCGCAACGCCGACGTGCTCGACGGGGCCGGCATCCGTGCCGCGATCAAGCGCCTGCGCAGCTCGGTGGAAGACCGCAGCATCCCGGCCTCGGAGCTTTCCGGCTATACGATCAGCCTGTCGAACTTCGGCATGTTCGCCGGCCGCTACGCCACCCCGGTGGTCGTGCCGCCGACGGTGGCGATCGTCGGTGCGGGCAAGCTCAGCCATGACGTGGTCGCCGTGATGGGCGGCATCGAGGTACATCGCCGCATGCCGCTGTCGCTCACCTTCGATCACCGCGCCGCCACGGGCGGGGAAGCCGCACGCTTCCTGAAAGCCATGATCGACGACCTGGGGTTGCCCAACTAACCTGGTTCGTTTCGGTGGGAATAGCTTGGTGGGAGCGGACCCTGTCCGCGATTCGGGGGTACCGCTCCGCAGGAATCGCGGACAGGGTCCGCTCCCACCAGTTCCGCTTCCAGTAGGCGCTCCCCACTTCATGCCTTCTGTGGGAGCCGCTTCAGCGGCGATGGCCGCTACCGCGATGGTACCCTTGGCACCATGCTCAACAACGACACCCTCCGTAGCATCCGCTACATGCTCGACCTCGGCGACGTCCACGTCGTCGAGATCATGAAGCTCAGCGGCTTCCCCGCCACCCGCGAGCAAGTCGAACCCTGGCTGCGCAAGGAAGACGAGCCCGGCTTTGCGGAAATGCCTGACGCCGCGCTGGCGCACTTCCTCGACGGCCTCATCATCCATCGCCGCGGTCGTGACGAAAGCCAGCCGCCGCGACCGGTCGAAACCCGCGTCAACAACAACGTGGTGCTGAAGAAGCTGCGCGTCGCCTTCGAACTCAAGGAAGACGACATCCTGGCCACCATGACCGATGCCGGATTCCGCGTATCGCGGGGCGAGATCAACGCCCTCTTCCGCCAGCCGAAACATGCGAACTTCCGCCTTTGCGGCGACCAGTTCCTGCGTAACTTCCTCAAAGGCCTGACGGCGCGCCTGCGCGGTCCGTAAGCATCGCCTCGACATCGGGCTCACGCCATGTCCGTGCCCGCGTGATAGCGTCTGGCTCCCATCCCGCGGAGGCACGACCATGCATCACAGCAGGCTTTGCACCCTGGTCCTCGACTGCCAGGACGGCGACCTTGCCGCCGCCTCCGAGTTCTGGAGCCGCGCCCTCGGCAAGCCGATCGAGACCACCGACGAAGACGGCGACGGCAAATACGCCGCGCTCAAGACGGAAAAGGACGAACTGCGCATCCTGTTGCAACGCGTGGACCATCACAGCCACGTGCACCTGGATATCGAAACGGACGACCTCGAAGCCGAAGCCCGGCGGCTGGAAGCCCTCGGCGCGAAACGTATCGGCTTCGTGAAGCGCTGGTGGGTGATGGAAGCCCCGACAGGACACCGCTTCTGCATCGTCTCAAGACAAGGCGACGAGTTCGGCACGCACCTGAACAAATGGGACTGACCCACCGGCCCGATGCCCCCGGCGGTGGGTGGGAGCCGACCCTGTCGGCGATCCCTACGAAGCGCGCCTCTTCCAGACCACCTGGCGAATAACCAGCGCGACCACCAACACGGCCACGAACGCGCCATACCCATACAGCGCCGGCACCACCTGCTGCCAGATCGCCCCGCTCTTGGGCCCGAACTGATCTGCCGCGGGCAACTCGACGGCGTCGAAAGCCGACACGGCGGCCTGGATCGCCGCGACGGTCGCGGCCAGCAGCGCCAGCACGTCGAAACCGCGCCGCGTCATGTTCGTCAGCAGCGACTTCGGATAGGCCCAGTACGCCCAGCCCAGCACGACCAGCCACGGCGCGAGAAGCATGATCGCGAGGTAGCGCATGCGGTCAGGTGCCCTGCCGGGCGGCGTTCGCCTTGGCTGCCGCCTCTTCGGCGGTCGCGGCGGCCAACGCGTCCAATGCCGTGCGTAAACGCAGCACGCCCGCGGCGCGTGCCACTTCGTCGGGGTAAGACGCACCATTGGCCACGACCTTGCCGTCCACCAGCAAGGCAACGTGATCGCCCTGCGACTCGATGATGGCGTGGGCGCCACCCATCGTGGAAAGAGCCTGGCGCAGCATTCCCGCCGCCTTCGGATCGGAGAACGGTGCCGACAGCAGCAGTTCTTCACCGTCCGCGGCGAACAGACGGAAGCGGAAGCTGCCATCGGTATCGCGGAAACTGGCGAAACGAGGCGGTTTCGCTTTCTGTTCGACCGGCATGTTCGCCGGTTCCTCGGGGGACTTCAGCTTGTGCCGCGCGCTGCGCAGGCCCACCGCATCGCGCAGGGTCTCCAGCAGCGGTGCGGCGATCGCACGCGCCTTCGCCGCGCCGGCAAGGAGGATGTCTTCCATATCGTCCGGGCGAGCCATCAGCGCGTCGTAGCGCTCACGCATCGGTGCCACCTCGGCCTCGATCCGCTCGAACAGCACCTGCTTCGCCTCCCCCCAACCGATGCCGTTGTGCAGCGCATCGGCGAACGCCGTGGTTTCCGCGGGCGACGCGAAAGCCTGGAAGATGGTGAAAAGGGCGGAGTCGTCGGTGTCCTTGGGTTCGCCCGGCGCGCGCGAATCGGTGACGATCTTCATGATCGCCTCGCGCAGGCCCTTGGGGCCGCCTTCGAACAATGGAATCGTGTTGTCGTAGCTCTTGGACATCTTGCGGCCGTCGAGTCCGGGCAGCGTCGCCACCTGTTCCTCGATCAAGGCCTCGGGCATCACGAAGAACTCGCGTCCGTAGGTATGGTTGAAACGCTGGGCGATGTCGCGGGCCATCTCGATATGCTGGATCTGGTCGCGGCCCACCGGCACCTTGTTCGCGTTGAAGGCGAGGATGTCGGCGGCCATCAGCACCGGGTACATGTAGAGGCCCGCGGTGACGCCGGCATCCGCGTCTTCCTGCGCTTCGATGTTGCGATCCACGGCCGCCTTGTAGGCATGCGCGCGATTGAGCAGGCCCTTGGATGTCACGCAGGTGAGCAGCCACATGAGTTCGGGCACTTCGGGGATGTCCGACTGCCGGTAGAACGTGGCGACGTTCGGGTCCAGGCCGGCGGCCAGGAAGGTCGCGGTGATCTTCAGCCGCGAGGCCTCGACGCGATCCGGGTCGTCGCTCTTGATCAGGGCATGGTAGTCGGCCATGAAGTAGAACGCGTCGACCTCGGGATCGCGACTGGCCAGGACGGCCGGCCGGATGGCGCCGACGTAGTTGCCGAGATGCGGCGTGCCGGTGGTGGTGATGCCGGTGAGGACGCGGGTATGCATGGGGGGACCTGGGAGCCTGGGCGGACGGTAACCGTTCGAGTGTAGCCCGCGTGACGGTTCCGGGGCGACCCGGCTGTGCGGCAGGTTGCCGCGCTACGCGCGGATCGCCGACAGGGTCGGCTCCCACCAGTCCCGCCCTGCCTGGAGGCTGGCCAAGCCCGGAGGGCTGGCCAAGCCTGGTGGGAGCCGACCTTGTCGGCGATACGAGCCGCCTCAGGCCACCAAGCCCCTCGATCCACCAGTCCTGGCCCCTCACCGCATCAACGTCGACTTCCCGAACAACGACTCCACCAGGTCCACCGCCAGCTTCGCCGTCTGGTTGCGCTTGTCGAACGCCGGGTTCAACTCCACGATATCCAGCGACCCGACCCGGCCGGTGTCCGCGATCATCTCCATGCACAGCTGGGCCTCGCGATAGTTCGGTCCGCCGCGCACCGTCGTGCCCACACCCGGCGCGATCGACGGGTCCAGGAAGTCCACGTCGAAGCTGATGTGCAGGTGCGTGTCCTCGTCCACTCCCGCCAGGGCCTCCTCCATGGCCGCCTTGATGCCGATCTCGTCGATGTAGCGCATGTCGTAGATGTCGATCCCGACCTCGTGGACAAAGCGCTTCTCACCCTCGTCCACGGAGCGGATGCCGATCTGGCGGAACACGCCGGGCGTGGTCGCCGGCACCGTGCCGCCGATATGCGTGAGTGCATCGGGGCCGTAACCGCACAGGCACGCCACCGGCATGCCGTGGATGTTTCCGGATGGCGTGATCTGGCTGGTGTTGAAATCGGCATGAGCATCGAGCCACAACACCCGGAGCTTCTTGCCGTTCTCACGGCAATGCCGCGACACGGCGGAGATCGAGCCGATCGCAAGGCAGTGGTCGCCGCCGAGCATCACCGGCAGGTGGCCGGCGTTCAATTCGGTGTAGATGGCCTCGTGCACCGCCGTGTTCCAGGCGACGACCGCCTCGAGGTGGCGATAGCCGTCGGTGGGCGGTAGCCAGGGGTTGAGCGGCCCGGAAAGATTGCCGCGATCCACGACGTGCATGCCGCGCTTCGCGAGCCGCTCGCCCAGGCGGGCGACACGCAGGGCTTCCGGCCCCATGGAACTGCCACGGTGACCGGCACCGATGTCGGTGGGGACGCCGATCAAGGCGACCGAACGGGTGGTTGGACTCATGACGAGGGACTCAGGGTGAGGGATGTTCTTGGACGAGCGGCCGCCCTTCGGCACGCCAGGCATCGGCACTGCCTTCGAGCAGTCGCACGTGGGTGTATCCCAGCGCGGGCGTGCGCACATCGAGAAGCAGCGGTGTCTCGTGCGCCGCCATCCGTGTGGCGAGCGCATCCCGGGACAGGTCTTGCGCCCAGGCAGCGGCGGGAAGCAGGAAAACGGCAAGCAACGACGCGCGGAAGCTGGTCATCCCGGAAGTTTACACCGGACCTTGCAACAGCCACGTTGCAGCGCGTCAGGATGAAAAAAAAGGCACCATAGGCGCACACCTCTAGCGAAGCGCCGCGATGATTCGACTGGACGATGTGCAGATCTTCGTGCATACCGCCGATGCCGGCAGCTTTTCGGCAGCCGCCCGCCTGCTCGACAGCACGCCGGCCATGGCCAGCAACGCCGTCCAGCGACTGGAGCGGGAGCTCGGCACGCGATTGTTCGTGCGCTCGACGCGCAGCATGCGACTCTCGGACGACGGCGAGCGCTACCTGCCCCACGCCAGGGCGATGCTCCAGTCCCTTGCCGGTGGCACCCAGGCGCTGGCCGAGGCCCGCGGTGAAATCGCGGGGCCGCTTCGCCTCTCCGTGCCGTCCGACCTGGGCCGCAACGTGTTGTTGCCGTGGCTCGACGCCTTTCAGGCCAATCATCCCGGTGTTTCACTGCAACTGCGGATCAGCGACCGCGCCGCCGACCTGCACCGCCATCCCATCGACGCGGCCATTCGCTATGGCACGCTCGACGATTCCGGACTGGTCGCGCAGTCGTTGGCGCCCGACAACCGCCGCGTCCTGTGCGCCTCGCCGGATTACATCGCGCGCCACGGGGCACCCAGGCAGCCCGACGACCTGCGCGAGCACAACTGCCTCTGCTTCGTCTGGGGGGAACAGGTACACGACCGCTGGATCTTCGACCTGCCGCGCGGGCCGCACGCGGTAAAGGTCGCCGGAAACCGCATCAGCGACGATGCGGAGGTCACCCGCCGATGGGGCCTGGCCGGTCATGGCATCGTCTACAAATCGCACATCGATGTCGTCGCCGATCTCGCCGCAGGACGGCTCGTCGACCTGATGCCGGGTATCGGTGAACGTGCGCCGCTGAACCTGGTCAGTGCGCATCGCTCGCAGCTCACGCCGGCCGTGCAGCGGCTCAGGGACTTCCTGCGTGTGCGGCTGGGCGAGTTGCTCGGCTAGTCCTGGACCTTACGCGCCACGCGTGATCCCACGTGCAAGCTCCCATCGCCGTCGACCGTCACGGCATAGCCCGTCTCGGGTGCGACGAATGCCGAGGCGGAGGTCGGCACCAGGTCGGCCCGTCCGATATCCGGCAGATCCAGGAACCACCGTGTACCCTCGCGAATCAGCGACAGGTCGAGATGTCCCCGCGAGTCGGCATCCTCGAACCGGTAGTGCCCGATGTACCGGGCCATCGCCTTTTCATCGAGCGTGACCCGTGTCGCGACCCGAGGTGCGAAGTCGGGCCAGCCATAGGCGGCAGCGACGGCCTTGATGACCTCACCGCCCAGGTAGGACCCGTTATCGCCATCGGTCAAGACGACCACGCCGTTTCCACTCGCCAGGAACATGACGTAGCTGCTCTTGAAGCCGAGATTGCCCCCGGAGTGCATGAAGCGGCGGTGTTCGCCGTCTCCGCTGATGAATACTCCCAGCCCGTACTTGTTCATGCCCGGCGCGAGCATGGTTCTGGCCGCGTCGCTGGGCATGAAGGAACGCCGCCCCTCCTCGGCATCGCGTACCCCGATCAACCAGCGCGCGAGATCGTCTGGCGTGGTCCATAGCCCCGCGGCGGCGAGTTCGGGGTAGGTATTCGCACCGCCGGGAACCCGCTTGCCGTCCGCGGCATGACCTGAGGCATGAGGTATCGATGCCGGCAACGGTTGAGCGAAGGTGCTGTCGCGCATGCCGGCCGGCTTGAGCACATCACGTTGCATCAGGTCGGCGAACGAAGCGCCCGCGCAATGGCTCATGGCAATCTGGGCCACCGTGTATCCGCCGCCCGAATAGGCATACGCGCTCCCGGGCGTCGTGTCGATCACGACGGCAGGCGAATTCGCCGGTGTTTCGCCACGTACGACCTGCTCCGGCGTCGGCACCGGCTCGCCGGGCGCATAACCGTCGAAACCGTTCACCGTCGCACCCGACGTGTGGTGAAGAAGGTTGCGCAGCGTCACGGGATGCTCTGTGTCCTGCTTGCCGGGTGGCAGGGCCAGCGGAGCCAGGCAGGCGTCCACAGGGGCGTCCAGGTCGATCGTTCCGCGCGCGGCCAGGATGGCGGCGAGACTCCCGGTCACGCCTTTGCTCAGCGAGGCCGCCTGGAAGAGCTCGTTCGTCGCCGGAAGGCGAACGCTCCCATCGACCCCATAGGTGGCGGACCAGACAACGCGCCCACCTTCGATGACAGCGACCGCCATGGTCGGGACGCGATAGCGCCGCATCCGTTCGTAGACGTTCCACTGCATGGCCGGCTCGCCGGCCACTTCCACGCGGGGCCGGAGGCCATGCTCCACGGCCTGCCGGCGGGAGTCGTCACGCGCGCCGGGCGTCGCGCAACCGATGAGCGTACCAAGCAGCGCGACGCCTGCCGTCGCCCTGAGCCTGGTCGATGCAAATCCCACGTTTCCTTCCCCTTCGACATGCGGAGCCTGCGAACTGGGTAGATGCCCACGAGGATGGGAAGGTTTAGCCCGGCGCAAACGGCAGATGTTGCCTCAGCGATGTCCGCATTGTCCGCGTTCTCGTGTCCGCGGACGCTCCGAAGAGACAACGCGAAGCGGCCAGCCGCCACCACGCGGCGCCTTCGGGCCTTGGCACACCCATTGCTGTCCTCCACGCATCGCAAGGACCTGCCGCGTGATCGCTCCCTCGGACCTCAGACAAGGGATCCACCCCTTCACCCGCCTGCCCTGGCGGGTGCAGATGTTCGTCGTGTTCTACCTTCGGGCCAACGGTTACGCCTGCACGGAAGAAGAACGCGAACTGGCTGCCGCCCTGCTCGAACAACGCATCGCACATGGCCCGATCGACCACCGCGCGCTGTCGGTCGTGCTCGACCGGCAGTTTCCGCGCGAGCGCGAGGGCGGTGCCTGATCCCCGTCAATGCGTCTCGTCCCGCAAAGGAAGCAGTACCTCGGTAAGCCACTCTGCTTCGGGCGTCGCATCCGGATCGTTGAGGAAATGATGAACGAGTGGCGCGTCCGCGGGCTCGTAACTCGAACCGGTCAACCAGTGCCCCATCAGCCAGGCTTCGGCAGCCGGCAATCCATCGTAGGAGCCTTGGTGAGTCAGGCTAGCGTACCTCCCGCCTCGGAGCGTCGAATTCAAGAAGGGTTGCGGGGCATCCGCGTGCAGCGCGAGGCAGGCGTCGTAGCGCGCTTCGCCTTCGGTGACGCTGGCGGCATCGTCGACTGCTACGCCATAGATGCCTTGCAGGTTTTCCAGCAGGCCCTCGCCCTCCGCCCACGCCCACAGCTGTCCGTATGCTTCGTTCATGGCGACATAGTCGGCGCCGACCCGCCGCAGGACGACGATTTCAACGGGTTCACGCAAGACGATCCGGACGTCCGAATCGGGCAGCGAGCGAGCACTGACCGACTCGCCGCGTGCGAAGTTCGAAGGCGTTGTTCCCGTCAACCGACGGAACGCCCGTGCGAACGCCTGCGGTGTCGCGAAACCTGTTTCCATCGCAACGCTGGTCACCGATCCTCCAGCGGCGCGAAGCTTCTGTTGCGAGGCCTCTATGCGAAGCCTCGCAATGGTCGCTCCGACGGCCTCGCCCGTCAGTCCACGCCAGATGCGATGGAAATGGAACGGCGATACATGGGCGGCGGCGGCCAGTTCCTCCAGCGAAGGAGGCATATCCAGCCTCCCGGTCAACAGCGCCGCCGCGGCAGCCATTCTCTCGAACCAACGTTCTTGCGCCAGGTCAGTCATGAAAAGCTCCCATGGGTATCGTGGAGCCATCGTACGTAGCGTGCCGCGGCAACGCGTTCCCGATCTTGCGCTTTCGGTGCCGGGGTCCCTACGACCGCACGCGCTCGCTCAAGCGGAATGCCGCGCGGCCACGTTCACCGGGGACATGTCCTCGACTGGCAGGCGCCTGAAGGTCAGGATGTGCATGGTCTGGTTCCTGCAACTGACCTCGCGGCCCCACCACAACGTCCGTTCGAAGCAGAACACCGCCACGACGGTCAGCCACGGCGCGATCGCCCAGCCCGTCGAGAAAGCGATCGCCGCGATGATCGTCATGCCGACGAAGGCCGTATATGCCACCTGGTGCAGGAAGACATCTCTTTCCTGCTCCCTTCTCAAGTGATCGTAGATCTCGCTCGCAGAGCCATAGAAGGTGGTGAGGTCTGTATGTGCAAGGCTCTTCATGTCCTGTTCCCCCGGTATGACTGGCTCGGTCGAGCGTCCCCGGGACGGACTTTGAGGGGGAATAGTCACCCATGCAACTACTCCCGATAGTGCGGCGCGGCATTTCGTCGAGTTGGCTAAGGTAGGCCCCCAGCCCTGGAGATCCACCGCATGAACATCGACCGTTCCGAAGGCTGGGACGCCATCGCCGAGCAGTTCATGGCCACCCGCTCCGACATAGGCGCGGCGCTGGTGCGATCCTGGGCACGAGATCGTCTGCCGCCGTCGAGTTCGATCGTCGATGTCGGTTGCGGCTCGGGAGTACCGGTCGCGCAAGCTCTCATCGAGGATGGTTTCACCGTCTTCGGGATCGACGCCTCGCCGATATTGATCGCCGCGTTCAGGCGCCTCGTTCCCGAAGGGCAAACCGCGTGCGAAGCCGCGCAGGACAGCGCATTCTTCCACCGGACCTTTTCCGGGGCTGTTTCCATCGGCCTGTTGTTTCTTCTCTCCGCGGACGACCAACAGAAGGTTCTTCGCGGGGTCGCGAACGCGCTGGCACCGGGCGGAAGGTTTCTTTTCAGCGCGCCTCGCGAAGCCTGCGAATGGCGGGATAGGCAGACGGGCAGGCCGTCGCGCTCGCTTGGCCAGCAAGCGTACGAACGGCATCTGGAAGCATCCGGATTGCGCCTGCTCGGCTGTCGCCTCGATGAGGGCGAAAACAATTACTTCGAAGCCATCAAGCCGTCCATGGGCTAGGTTTGGCTGAATTCCTGGTGCCGACACCCGGATTCGAACTGGGGACCTACCGCTTACAAGGCGGTTGCTCTACCAACTGAGCTATGCCGGCGAAGTCGCAGAGTTTATCAGAAGCACCCGGTGGTTCTAGCCGTGATGCCGGGGGTGCGGATGCTCCGGCGGATGTCGGTACCGGCCTCGTCGGGGACGACCACGTCGAGCCACCAGACGGGCGTGACCTCGGTGCGCTCGCTCATGCGCGCCGGAAAGCCGGCGGCGATGACCTCGTCGCGGCGCTTGCGAGCGTTGGCGGGGTCGTGGAACAGGCCGAGCGCGACCGAGTTCTGCAGGTCGCCCTGGGCGGTGACCACGAAATAATCCTTGATGCCCTTCGCATCCAGGCGGCGGGCCTGGGCGAGCGCCTGCTCGCGCGTGGCCAAGGCGGGCAGGAAGACCCGCCAGCCGTGCGACTCGCTGGTCTGCTCCTGGCGCTGGCGGCTACGCACGGTGCGTGGGGCGATGGCGGTGCGTGCCGCGCGCAGGTCGACCTGGTTGGCGAATGGCCCCAGGGCCAGGCAACGGTAGCTGCGGCGGGGGCTGGTCGGCGCGGTCTCGGCGGGTGCGAGAAGCGTTTCCCCTGCCACCGTCTTCGTTGCGGGTTTCGCAAGCGGTGCGGCCGGAGCCGTGGTGGATGCCGTTTTCGGCAAGGCGGCGACGGATGCGGGCGCCGCCACGGATGCGGATGTCACCGGCGGCGTCGCGCTCCCCGGCGGAGCCGGCAATTCGGCGAGGAGCTTCAGCTTCGGCACGCCGCCATCCGTCGGATCGACCGCGTGCGTCGCCGAATCGCCCAGCAGCAGCCACGCGGCCACCGCGATGTTGAGAGCGATCAGCAAGACGAACAGCAAACGCAGCAGCATGGTGGCCTTGGGCTTCCAGTGGGGGCCTGCGCGCGTTCCCCTGTAAGAACCGGCGGCGTCGGGATTCTAGGCGATATTGTCCGCGCGGGCATGCGTCTTCGCCCACACGGCGAGTCCGCGCAGCACCGCATCCGGTACCAGGACGACCTCGTGTTCCAGCAAGGGCGCCAGTACATCGGCATCGCCGCCGCCCAGCGTCACCGTCGGGTTTCCACCAAGACGCTGCGCCGATCGATCGACGAAGCGGTCGACGAGCGCCGCGCACGCCTGCCAGCAACCGGAAGCGAGGCCATCGGCGGTGTTGTCGGCGAGGTCGCGCACGGCACCGGCATGGCCCGGCCGCACCTGGACCGTGGCACCGAGCACCGACTGCTGCATCAACAGCGGACCCGGCGCGATCCATCCGCCCAGGTGCCGCCCTTCCCCGTCCAGCGCATCCAGCGTGAGCGCGGTGCCGACGCTGGCCAGCACGCAAGGCGCACGGCCTGCCGCGAGGGCGTCCACCATCGCCAGGAAGCGGTCGACACCGAGCCGATGCGGTTCGGCGTAGGCGTTCGTGACACCGCAAGCCTCGGCGGGCGTACGCACCCACACGGGCGTGCCACCGAAGGCCTTGTCGGCCGCCACGGCCACCGCCGTCTCGCGCGCGGAATCGACCACGGATGCGCCGACGATGCGTTCGGGCATAGGCCATGACGCCCAGAGCGTGGCCAGTTCATGCGCGATATCGGCGTCCCAGCCAAACGCACCCCGGTGCGTGAATTCGCCGCCGTCCAGCAAGGCGAACTTCAGGCGGGTATTGCCCAGATCCAGCAGCAGGATCATGTGGCGCTCCGGCGCACCGAGACTTCGGCACTATCCACGGTGACGAGCTCCTCATCGGGGCGGCGTACGCGCAAGGCACCGCGTTCGTCGACGCCCTCGCCTACGGCGACGTATTCGCCGCGCGGATCGATGATGCGCAAGGATTCCCCACGCAAGAGGTCGTTCGCCGCGTACTCGTCGGCAAATGCCGCGAAGCCGTGGCGCTCGAACGTACGCAGTCCCTCGGTGAGTTCCGCCACGACCGCGCTCGCGAAGCGGTTGCGGCCGGGCGGATCGCCGCCTGTCACCGAGGCGAGATCGGTAATCGGCTGGCCGGCGCGTTCGTGCAGGTCGTCCGGCAAACGGATGTTGACGCCCACGCCGATCACCGCCGCGCACGGACCGGAGTATTCGCCGGACAGTTCCACGAGGATGCCCGCCAGCTTGGCATTGCCCGCGAGCACGTCGTTGGGCCATTTCAGCCCGGGTGTACGGATGCCGACCTCGCCCAGTGCACGGATCAGCATCACGCCGACGGCGAGCGACAAACCCGACAACGAGGCGAAGCCGGCGTCGAACCGCTTGAGCACCGACAGGTACAGGTTCATGCCCGGCGGCGACAGCCAGGGCCGCCCGCGGCGGCCGCGCCCCGCCGACTGACTCTCGGATATCACGAAGGCCAGGTCGTCGAGCACGGGAACGCGCCGGGCCAACTCGCTGGATGTGGAATCGATCTCCCAGTGCACCTCGAGCATGCCGACCCCCGCCGAGATCGCGGGCGGCAACGCCGCCCGGATACGTTGGCCGTCCAGCAGTTCGGTCGGCCATGGCAGCCGGTAACCACCGCCGACCTTGGCCTCCACGGGCACGCCCTTGAGGCGCAAGGCCTCGATCTGTTTCCAGACGGCGGCACGCGTCACCCCGGCCTTCTTGGCCAGGACGGCGCCGGACACGGCGTCGCCGCCGGCAAGGGCCTCGAGGAGATCGCGTGCGAGCATGGTTGCCGTCGGGCCGTCAGGAGGCCGCTGTCGAGGGTGGGGAAAGCCGGGACATCGGACGATTCTAGGGCAGTGGCGCCCTTTTCGCCCGCCCGGGACCGGGAGCGGCACCCGGCGACCTCCAGCACTGGCACCCTCGTGAATTTTCTGCGAGGATCGGTTGTCCCCCTTTTCGTCCCGAGGGGCCTCAGGGTTTACCGATGAACGCCAGACCGTACATCTTCGGATGTCTGTGCCTCGTCGGTGCCGCCGGCACCGCCGCCGCTTCCGACATCGACCCGACCAGTGGTCTGCTTTCCATGGGCAGCACCTCCTCGTCGTCGTTCGAAGGCAGCGCGCGATCGCCGCAGGGTGGCGGCCGCGATGGCGGTGGTGGCGATATCGATTCGTCGCGTCCGGTGACCGCGCCACGGCGCAGCGCCAACCCGACGCCGATGCCCCCTCCGGTCGACGCCGGCGACGGCGTGCACGACGATGGCCTGCCCATGCGCTCTTCCTCGCCGAGCTGGCAGTCGCTGCTCCCCGGGTCGATGTTCTGATTCGTTCCGGCCGATCACCTTGGGCTTCTTCCAGTCGTTGATCGCGCGTTTCCGCGCGCCCGTCCCACCGATCGACGACGCGGCATGGCGGCAGGCCATCCAGCGCGTGCCGCTCGCGAACGCCCTCGATGCTCCGCGCGCGCATTACCTGCGCCAGCTGGCGGCGATCTTCCTGCACGACAAGCGCTTCCACGCCATGGGCGATGCGCCCCTGGACGATTTCTGGCGACTGGTGATCGCCATGCAGGCCAGCCTGCCCGCGCTCCCGCACGGCCCGAAGGCCTTCAAGGGCTGGACCAACATCCTGGTCTATCCCGGCGAGTTCAATGTACGACGCAGCCATCGTGACGCCCCTACCGGCGTGGTGACCGACAGCGACGACACCTTGATCGGCGAAGCATGGGAACGGGGACCCATGATCCTGTCGCTCGCCGACGTGGCGCTCGACCTGGAAGCGCCATGGGACGGTTTCAACGTGGTGATCCACGAGATGGCGCATAAGCTCGACATGCTCGCGGGCCCGGCCAACGGCGTGCCGCCGTTACCGTCGTCGATGAACCGGCGGCAGTGGATCCAGACGATGCAGCGAGGCTACGACCGCCTGTCCAAGGCGGTGGAACGAGGCAGAAGGACTGCGATCGATCCCTACGCCGCCGAGGCGCCGGAAGAATACTTCGCCGTGACCAGCGAACTGCATTTCTCGCAACCGGCCCTGCTCCGCGAAGCCGAGCCCGACGTCGCACGCCTGCTCGACGCCTTCTACGGCCCCTCGCCAACCACCTGACCAACACCCCATCGTCCTGATGGGAAACATCCCTCGCCCTGGTGGGAAGCCGCTTCAGCGGCGATACCCCGCCCCCTCGAACCATCAAGGCGGCGGAAGCTTCACGCTAAACCGGGCCCCACCAAGTTCCTCGGAGCGATCGACATGCAGTTCGCCCTGATAGGCCTTCACGATGTCCTGCACGATGGACAGGCCGATGCCGTGGCCCTGCACGCGTTCGTCACCGCGCACGCCACGCTGGAGGATCTTCTCGATCTTCTCGTCGGGAATACCGGGGCCGTCGTCTTCGACGACCAGTTCGAGGCCACTGCGGCCACGCACCTTGCCGACGGACCGCGCCGTGAGCAGTACGCGATGCGATGCCCATTTGAAGGCGTTCTCGACAAGGTTGCCCATGAGTTCGAGCAGGTCGCCCTGCTCGCCGGGAAAGGTCACGCCCTCTTCGAGTTCGAACTCGCAAAGCACATTCTTCGCCGCATAGACCTTTTCGAGGCTCTGCACGAGATCTTCGGCATGCCCGGCGATCGGTTCCACCGAGGCGATGGTGCGTCGGCCCGACGTGGCCGCGCGGGAAAGCTGGTACGCGACGATCTCATCCATCTTTCGCACCTGGTCGAGGATGTCGCCGCGCAGGTTGTCGGCGTCGCCGCCGCTCTCCAGTTGCGAGCGCACCACCGCCAGCGGGGTCTTCAAGCTATGCGCGAGATCGGCCAGGGTGTCGCGGTAACGCGACCGTTGCTCGCGCTCGCTGTCGATGAAGGCGTTGAGGCGACGGGTGAGCACCGTGAGTTCCACGGGATACGGTCCATCGAGGTGATCCCGCGTACCGCGTTCGATGTGGGCGAGATCGCTGGATACCCGGCGCAACGGCAACAGGCTCCAGCGCAACAGGAAAAGCTGCAGCAGCATGAGCATCATGCCGAGCATCGCCAGCCACAGGAACTGCGTGCGCCGGTACGTCGCCACCTGGCGTTCGAACTGGTCTTCCGTCTGCGCCACGGCGAAGGTCAATGGCACGCTGCGCTTGTCCGTGCTGTCCAGCGAAACGCCGTAGCTGAAGACATAGAGCTTGCCACTGCGTGTCTCCACCGGCTCGAAGGCGGTTTCGCCGGGCGAGAGCATGCGCACGAAATCGAAATCGCGCCCCAGCGCGGACGACGACTCCCATCGGAAACCGTCGTTGCCGACGATGATCGCGTAAAGCCCCGAACCGGGCCGGGAGAAGTCCGGATTGGGTTGGCTGTCTGGCGTGGTGACCTTGCCGGCCCGTGTGATATCCGTGCCGGTGATATACGCGATGGCGTAGTTGTGCAGCCGGTCGTGCATGGCCGACAGCTCGGATGCGTAGTTGGCCTTGTTCTGCGCGAGGCCGGTCAGGCCGAGGAAGGCGGCCAGCGCGAAACCGGTCGCCAGCGCCGCTCGCGCGGCCAGCGAGAGGGGCCGGCGTTTGATCGGGGAAGCGTTGTCCATGCTTCGAGCTTACCTGCGGGTGGCGCGGCACCTTGCCCTCGCCACCCGCGGGCGATCAGTCTTCGTCCGCTTCGTTGCGCGGGATGGCGAACCGGTAGCCACGGCCACGAACGGTCTCGATGGGCTTGAGCGCGCTTTCCGGATCGAGCTTGCGGCGCAGGCGGCCGATGAAGACTTCCAGCACGTTGGAATCGCGATCGAAGTCCTGCTGGTAGATGTGCTCGGTGAGGTCGGCCTTGGAGACCAGTTCGCCCGCATGCATCATCAGGTATTCCAGCACCTTGTATTCGTAGCTGGTGAGGTCGACCTGGCGCCCTTCGACGGTGACCGTCTGCGCCGTGGTGTCGAGCTTGATCGGGCCGCAGGCCAGCACCGGCTTGGACCAGCCGCTGGCACGGCGCACCAGCGCGTTGATGCGTGCCAGCAATTCCTCGACATGGAAGGGCTTCACCAGGTAATCGTCGGCGCCGTACTTCAGGCCCTCGACCTTGTCCTGCCAGCTGCCGCGGGCGGTAAGGATGAGGATCGGGTAGCGCTGGCCGTGCTCACGCAGGGCCTTCACCAGGTCCATGCCCGACAACTTGGGCAGGCCCAGGTCGATGATGGCGAGATCGAACGGCACTTCGCGACCGAGGTACAGGCCCTCTTCGCCGTCCTGCGCCGCATCGACGGCGAAACCGTCGCGCTTGAGGCGTGCGGCGAGCGTCTCGCGCAGCGGGGCCTCGTCCTCTACCAACAGGATTCGCATCAATGTTTCTCCTTGTTATCCCCGGCGTTGACGTCCAGGGGCTTGGCGGTTTCGGTACGGACGGGCACCACCTTGACGTGTCCGTCGAGGGTGAGCACCTTGACCCGGTATTCGGTGATCCTGCCGCGCTCCACCAGTCGCGTATCCGCCGACAGCACCTTTCCCCCGGTATCCTTCTGCACCTTGCTTACCGCCTGTTCCAGCGTCAACGACTGGTCGGTCTGGGCGACGGCGGGCAAGGCAAGGCTGAGCGCGGCGAAAAGTAGCGGACGAAACGTGATTTTCATGTCTGACGGAAAGCGACCGGGGTCTGGCTAGTCGACCGATCATGCCCAGCCCCGCCCAGCCCGAAGCTGAACGAAACCCGGGCACCCTGGTCCGGGGGCGCCATGGCCCCTTCGATCGGCTAGGGGACGCGCTCGAACATCGTCTGCGTCTTTCCCTTGTATTCGGCCTGGTCGAACGCCCGGTAGCCGAGGCGTTCGCCCAGCCGTACGGACGCCAGGTTCGCCGGGTCGATGAGGCAGACGGTCCGGCCCACCCCGCGGCGCTCGAAGAACCAGTCGTGGACGGCCCGCAGCGCTTCGGCGCCATAGCCCTTGCCATGAGCCGGGCGTGCCAGCGCCCAGGCGCCCTCCGGGAACGGATCGAAGCGGTCGCCCAGGTCGCGGCGGAAGTGCGCCAGGCCCGCCTCGCCGACGAACCGGCCACCGTCCTTCTCGCGCAAGGTAAAGAGGCCGTAGCCGAAGGACGTCCAATGCCCCACGTTACGGAGCAGCCGGATCCACGTGTCTTCCCCCGGCGCGATGCCGCCGATGAAGTGCATCACCTCCGGGTCCGTCCTCATCGCATGGCAGTCGTCGAAATCGGAGACGGCGCTCGGGGTAAGGATCAGACGCTCGGTGACGATCATGCGGTGCGGGCCTCGTGAGGGGTATGGGGAATCATGCGGCCTGCCGAAACGCGGCGAGCGCCGTTTCGATCAGGCACCAGTCGGCCCCGGGCAGATGGGCGCCTTCGGACAGCTGGCGGCGGAAGCCGCGCGCGCCGGGCTCGCCCTGGTACAGCCCGAGGATGTGCCGGGTGATGTGCTTCAACGGCGTGCCACGAGCCAGTTCGGCATCGATGTAGATACGCATCCGTTCGAGGATGTCGGACCGTTCGGGCAGTGGCGTGCCGTAGAGATCGGCCTCCAGCTTCGCCAGGACGAAGGGGTCGTGATAGGCCGCCCGGCCGAGCATCACGCCGTCGACGTGAGCCAGGTGCTCGCGGACGGCTTCCACCGTGGTGATGCCGCCATTGATGACGATCGTCAGCTCCGGGAACTCCCGCTTCAACCGGTACACCCGCCCGTAGTCCAGCGGCGGGATCTCCCGGTTTTCCTTGGGGCTGAGGCCATCGAGCCAGGCCTTGCGCGCATGGACCACGAGAATCCTCACGCCCGCCTCGACCATCGTCGTGGTGAAGCGCTGCAGGTCGGCATATTCGTCCTGGTCGTCCACGCCGATGCGGCATTTCACCGTCACCGGTACGTCGACCACGTCGGCCATCGCCCGGACGCATTCGCCGACGAGTTCCGGCTCGCGCATCAGGCAGGCGCCGAACTTGCCGGATTGCACCCGATCCGACGGGCACCCCACGTTGAGATTGATCTCGTCGTAGCCCGCCTGCGCTCCCATCACGGCGGCCTTGGCCAGTTCCACGGGATCGCTGCCGCCCAGCTGCAGGGCCACCGGATGCTCTTCGTGGCTGTGCTCCAGCAGACGCAACTGGTTGCCGCGCACCAGCGCGGCGCTGGTGACCATCTCCGTGTAAAGGCGGGCGTGCGGGGAGAGCAGACGGTGGAAGTACCGGCAATGGCGGTCCGTCCAGTCCATCATGGGGGCGACGGTCAGGCGGAAGGCTGAGGGGGCGGTGGGCTGCATAGGGCGTATTCTAACTGCCCTATGCACGTGCTGTTTTAACCGTGACCCCTTAGGGATGCCCGGTATCAGTGACCATGCATGTCCGCCGGCGTCCCATCGGACCACGTTCCCACCCCGACCAGAAATACCAGGATAGGCGGCAGCCCCTTCGTCTGGTCCTGCGGGTTCGGAGACATGAACCAGTAAGGGCTGGACATGACCGGCGAACCTTCCGCACCGGAACCCCAATCCTTGCCGTCCTTGACCAGGGTATCGAACATGAGGTGCGGCATGTTGTGCCCGCCTTCGTCGGTCAGGTACGACGATTTCGACATCATGAAATCCATCGCGCCGCTTTCGAGTTCCGGCAGTTGCTTCTTTGCGTACGCGGCCTTGACCGCCGACAGCATCTCCGCCTTCGACCGGCCGGCCATCGCCAGCCTTGCGCGCAGATGGAAGATGGGCACGATCGCTCGTGCGGCCTGCGGATTCAGGCAATCGGCAGCTCTTATCTTCGGGTTCCAGAATTCCGGCCAGTCGAACGGTCCCGTCCAACTCCTGCCCACCACGCAGACAAAGCCATTCTTGCCTTCGACCGCTGTTTCGTAACCCTTCCGTCCCAGAACCAGGACCGTCGCGTCACGGGAAATGGATGCGGGAGCCGCGCTTCGCGCCAGGGCGATTTCGTCGTCCCGGTTCGCCATGAGGTATTGATCGACCGGTGCCATCGTTGGATAAGGCGCCGTACCTCCGGCCTTCTGCGTGCCCTGCGCCAGGGCTTGCTGCGATATACCGAACGCCGCAAGCAACGCGAAACTCATGATGCCGATCGTCCGCTTAGCCTTGTACATGGGATTCCTCCTGATGACGGGCGGTTTCAGCCGGCCCGTGAGAGGCGCCGATGGGCTGCCTTCACTTATCGTCGAACGGCCGCAGCGGATTTCGACAGGCCGTCGGAAAAAATTCGCCGGGCCCTATTTTTCCCGCTTCGCCGCCTTCCCACCGGACGCATTGAGCGCAATAGCGGCGCGAACGAGCGCCTTGAACGCATCCGCGTCGACCTCCTCGCCCTCGCCGATGTCGATGGCACGCCTCACGTTCCCGTCCAGGCTCGAATTGAACAGCTTCGAGGGATCTTTCAACGAGGCGCCCTTGGCGAAGGTCAGTTTCACTTTCGCCTTATAGGTTTCGCCGGTGCAGATGATGCCGCCGTGCTCCCATACCGGCGTACCCATCCACTTCCAGGTTTCGACGACCTCCGGGTCGGCCTCATGGATCAGCTGGCGCATCCTCGCCAATGTCTCGCCGCGCCAGTCTCCGAGGCTCGCGATCCGCTCGTCGATCAACCTGGACGCCGACTCGTTTCCCGACAGATCTTTAGCCTTCATACGCCACGCCTCCCCATCAATGCCCCCCGTCGAAGTCTATCGTCCTACGGAGCTGAACTGCTGGATCACCCAGTCGATGAACACGCGCACGCGCGGGCTCAACTGGCGGGCCCTCGGATACAGGATGGACACCGGTCCCGGCGGCAGCGCATACGGTGCGAGCACCCGCCGCAAACGCCCTTCGGCAAGGTCGCGTTCGATGTGGAACAACGGCATTTGCGCAAGGCCGAAGCCGAGCCGCACCGCTTCCAGGAAGCTCTCCGTTCCCGTGACCGATAACGGTACCGCCATGTCCACCTTGGTGAGCTGGCCGGCCTCGATGAACTCGAACGGCCTCAATGCCCCCGTGGTGATGGAGCGGAGGCACACGGCCCGGTGATTCGCCAGGTCGTCGAGACGCGCTGGGGCACCGTACTTCTCCAGATAGCTGGTGGCGGCACAGGTGATCCGTTCGAGCGACGTGACGGGCCTCGCGATCAGGTCGCTATCCGGCAGGGCTCCATAGCGCAGCACGCAATCGCAGCCCTCGCGGATGACGTCGACCCAGCGGTCGCTCTCGCTCATGGCGATCTCGATCTGCGGGTACGCGGCGAAGAAACGCGGAAGGCTCGGCATCAGGAAGTGGCGGGCCAGGGTCCCCTGCACTTCGATCCTCAACATGCCCTTGGGTACCGCCCCGCTGAAGGCGCCTTCCGCATCTTCGATATCGTCGAGGATGGCCAGGCAACGGCGGTAGTAGGCCTCGCCGTCGAGGGTGGGACGAACGGTTCGTGTCGTCCTCTGCAGCAGTTTCACCCCTAGCCGGTCTTCCAACTGCCTGATGACCTGGGTGGCCGTCGAGCGGGGGATCTCCAGGTCATTGGCGGCCTGGGTGAAGCTCCGGCGATCGACGACGCGGGTGAACAGCCGCATGGCTTCGAGTCGATCCATCCATCGCCTCTATTGTTCGCAATTACGGAATTGTGTTGCCAAAACTAGCTAGATTATTCGGCGAACTCAAGCGCCGATAGTTCGTCCCACGCCGCCCACCACGGGTGGCCCTTCTGGAGACGAAATCATGAACGAGACGAACAAGGTTGCCATCGTGACGGGGGCTTCGCGCGGCATCGGCGCCGCCATCGCCAAGCGGCTCGCGGCCGACGGCTTTACCGTCGTCGTCAACTACGCCGGCAGCGCGGCGGAGGCCGAGGGCCTGGTCGCCACCATCGAGGCTTCCGGCGGCCGCGCCATTCCCGCGCAGGCCGATGTCAGCGACGGCGCCGCCGTGGCCCGCATGTTCGACGCCGCGCAGGCGGCCTTCGGTGGCGTGGACGTCATCGTCAACAACGCCGGCATCATGAAGCTTTCGAGCATCGCCGATACGGAAGACGCGCTGTTCGACAGCCATGTCGCCATCAACCTCAAGGGCAGCTTCAACATGCTCCGCGAAGCGGCGAAGCGACTGCGCGAAGGCGGCCGCATCATCAATCTGTCGTCCAGCGTCGTCGGCCTCTACCAGCCCAACTACGCCATATACGCGGCCACCAAGGCTGGCGTGGAAGCCATGACCCACGTCCTCTCCAAGGAATTGCGCGGCCGCGACATCACGGTGAATGCCGTGGCTCCCGGCCCCACGGCCACCGCGCTCTTCCTCGATGGCAAGCCTCAGGCCGTCATCGACCAGTTGGCGAAACTCTCGCCGCTGGAACGCCTCGGCCAGCCGGAAGACATCGCCAGCGCGGTGGCGTTCCTCGCCGGCCCGGACGGTGCATGGATCAACGGCCAGGTACTGCGCGCCAACGGCGGCGTCATCTGATCCCCTTCGAACGACATCCCCATCCAGGACATCCCGTCATGAGCAAGAAAATCATCCTGATCACCGGCGCCTCCAGCGGTTTCGGCCGCATCACCGCCGAAGCGCTCGCCCGCGCTGGCCACATTGTGTACGCGTCGATGCGCGACGTGGCCGGGCGCAATGCGGGAAACGCGGCCGAGATGGCCCAGCTATCGGCCGCCGAAAACATCGACCTGCGGGCACTCGAACTCGACGTGCAATCGGAAGCCTCGGCCGAAGCCGCCATCGCGGCCGTCATCCAAGAGAGCGGGCGCATCGATGTCCTTGTCCACAACGCCGGCCACATGATGTTCGGCCCCGCCGAAGCCTTCACGCCCGAACAGTTCGCCCAGCAATACGACGTCAATGTGCTGGGGACGCAGCGGGTCAACCGCGCGGCACTTCCTCACATGCGCGCCGCGAAGCAAGGCCTCCTGGTATGGATTTCCAGCAGCAGCTCGGCCGGCGGCACACCGCCTTACCTGTCGCCTTACTTCGCCGCGAAGGCCGCGATGGATGCGCTGGCGGTGCAATATGCACGCGAACTCTCGCGCTGGGGCATCGAGACCTCGATCGTCGTGCCGGGGGCCTTCACCAAGGGCACCAACCACTTCGCCCATTCGGGGCGTCCCGCGGATGAAGCCCGCCTCGCCGACTACGAAGCCGGCCCTTACAAGGGTTTTGGCGAGCAGGTCCAGAAGGCATTCGCCGAGATCGTTCCGGATGATGCCGATGTCGGCGGCGTCGCGAAGGGCATCGTGGAGATCGTGGACATGCCCTTCGGCACGCGCCCGTTCCGCTTCCACTACGACCCGACGCAAGACGGCGCGAACGTGGGCTTCGCGGTACTCGACCGCCTTCGTGCGGAGATGCTGCATCGCGTCGGCCTGTCCGACCTGCTCAAGCCAGCCACATCAGCCTGAATCCGATCCGCGTCCGGTGACTGGCCGCCTCAGGGCGGCCAGTCTTCCGTTTCCCCGAGCCGCCAGACGAAGAACTCGCCGGACTTCGGCTCGCCCGTGTCGCGGGCGAACAACAACGACTTGCCGCTCGGCGAAAACACCGCGCCGATCTCCGTGCCGTTGACGTTGATGTCCGGGCCGAGCTTCACCCGTCGAGACCACGCCGTACCCGTCCACGTCGATTCGTAGAACGCGCCATCCGCATTGAGGATCAGTCGTGAACCGTCCGGCGAGGGAAGCGCTTCGTATTCGTCGCCTGCCGTGTTGAGACCCGCACCTGCATTTTCGACCGTCCATCGACCTGAAGGGTCCTGACGGGCTCTCCAGATATCGTTCTTGCCGAAACCACCGGGCCGGTTCGATCCGAAATACAACCAGCCATCCGGTGCGAGCCGGGGAAACCATTCCGCCTCGCTCGAATTGACCGGAGCCGGCAGGCGCGACGGTGTTCCCCAACGCCCGTCCGGCCCACGATCCACCTGCCAGATATCGAGATCCTTGCTCTTCAGGCCAGCCGTGGCCCGGGACGAGATGTAGTACAGGCGATTGCCGTCCGGAGTGAACCAGGGATCGGCCTCGAGGCCGGGACCGGCGAAGGGTGGCGGCACGGGCGGCGACCAGCGCTTGCCTTCGCGGTGTGATACGAGAATGCGCCAGCCCGAGAACGACTTGCTGCTGCGGACGAAGTAGAGGTCGCCATTTCGCGGATCGAACGCGGCATGCGACTCGAACAAGCTGCTCGACACACCGGCCGGTGTCCACGGCTCCACCGAATGCGATGGACTATCGCTACCGGCGGCGATAGCGACGAAGGGGACGATCAAGCCAAGGATTACGATGCGGAAAGAACGCATGTCGACTCCAGGCCGGCGAAGGTTGCCTTTACGGCGGGATCGTCCGCGAGCTAAGGCGAAAAGGCAGCCGCGATCGCCGCCACCGGCTTGCGCAGGATCGTTTCGTTGAAGGTGAGTTGCAACCTGCCTTCACGGACCGAGCCGACGACGATGTCGCGCTCCAACAGGCGTTCCCGCAATCCCGTGGCCATCCGCTCGTCGAGCTTGAGGAAGGCGATGTTGCTGCCGTTCGGTACGCGCTGCACTTCGACTCCAGGCATGGCGCCGAGCAAGCCGAGCAACTTCTCCGCCTCGGCATGCACGCGAGCGAACCGCTGGTCGAAGCCAGCCAGTGTCTTCGATGCGATCGCCGCGGCTATCCAGCCGTGGTAGATCGTGCCGCCGAACACGTGGCGCGCCAGGCGTGCTTTCGCGACGAAGGCCTTGTCGCCCGCCAACACGGCGCCGAACGGCGCGCCCAGGTACTTGTAAAGCGACACATAGACCGAATCGAACGGCGCGCAATAGCGCTGCAGGTCGAAGTCCTCGTGGCCATGCATCAACAACAAGCGGGCGCCATCCAGGTGCATGCCCGTGCGCTTGCTCCGTGCGAGCTCGCCGATCTTCGACACCGTTTCCTGCGAGACCGCCGCGCCATCCAGCCGCCGCACGGGGCTCTCGATCGATACCGCACCGATCTCGACCGGGTAAGGTTTCTCGGCGCTTTGCGCGAAGGCCGCGGCCACGGCGTCGTAGAGGCCGTCCGAAGCCCCGCCGTCGACCGGCACGGGGTTGATCGCATTCATCACGGCGACCGCGTCCGCCTCGTCACGATAGACGTGGCTTTCCTTCTGCAGCAGCACGCGCGAACGGTCGCCGCTCAGGATCCGGATGGCGATCTGGTTGGCCATGGTACCGGTCGGCATGAAGGCCGCGTCCTCCTTGCCCAACAACTTCGCGAACTGCGCCTCCAGGCGTCCCACGGCGCCTTCGGTGAGATACGAGTCCCCCACATCGCTGGCGTCCTTGAGTATCTCGGCCAATTGGGCGGGGTACTGCGCCGGTTTCCTCGGCACGTTGTCGCCAGCCAGGGAGACGATCTTTTCAACGGGGATGTCCTGCATCGAACGTAGCGTCCTGGCGGCGGCGTGTGCCGCGGGCCAGGCCAGGCCCAGGCCCGCCAGGGAAAGCGCGCCCAACGGCGCGGCCTGCATGAACTCGCGACGACTGACCATCCGACCCCTCCCGTGAGCGACGCCCCTATGTCGGCCAAGGCTCTCATGTCCTTTCGTGGCCGCCAACGGCCGTCGGTCATGGGTCCTGGCGCGGCGGAGGCTGGATTCCTGCACGGTTCCGTCGCAGGCACTAGAATGCCGCCCCCGCCGTCGCGTCCGCCTGTAGCCGCATCATGCATATCGTCATCAACGAAGACCTCAAGGCCTACATCGACCCGCTGACCCCCGACGAGTACGAGGCGCTGGAGCGCAGCCTGCTCACCGAAGGCTGCCGCGACGCGCTGGTGCTATGGGGCGACACGCTGGTCGACGGGCACAACCGGTACGGCATCTGCCGCAAGCACGACATCCCCTTCACCACCGTGCAGAACGAGCGTTTCCAGTCCATGGACGACGTGCACCTGTGGATGATCGAACAGCACCTGGGACGGCGCAGCGTCTCGGACTTCCAGCGCGGCGTGCTGGCCTTGCGCAAGCGCGAGATCCTCGCCGAGCGGCGTGCCCGCATGGCCGCGGCCGAGGGTGCCGACGCGGCGTCCGACCTGCCCTTCGATGCCGCCGGCGCGCAGCCGGCACAGGGGAAGCCGGCCAAGGCCCCTCCCGCCGAGACCCGCAAGGACATCGCGCGCGAAGCCAGGATCAGCAGCAACCAGGTCGGGATGATCGAAAAGATCCGCAAGGAGGCCGCCCCGGAGGTGGTCGCCGCGGTGAAATCCGGGACCTTGTCGATCAGCGCGGCGGCGGCCGTGGCCAGCCTGCCCGAGGAAGAACAGCGCGCCGCGGCCACCGCCGGCGACGCGGAGCTGAAGGAAGCGGCCAAGCGCGTCCGGGAGTCGAAGCGCAAGCCGCGTGAAAAGCCGACCGACGAGGTGAAGGCCTTGCGCGAACAGGTCGCTGAACTCGAAGCCGAAAACCGCAACCTTCGCCGCGAGATCGACAGCCTGCGCGCCCGCCTCGGCGAAAGCGTGCCCGAGGACGCCGACGAGGCGCTGGCGGAGTAAGGTGGCGAAAGGCCGGGAACTCCGGTGGCATCCCGGTGTTCCAAGGCCGGTACACCGGACGCGCCCTGAAGCGTTCCATGGCCTAACCCGGAGCGTCCCATGAAACCGATCCTCGCCCTCACCGCCCTTTCCCTCCTCGCCACGTCCGCCATGGCGCAGGAGAAACCGCTCAACCTCAGGTTGCCGGCGGACTACGTGCCCGCCTCTTCCAGCAGCACCGCGCCCCCGGCCGCCGCCCAAGGCGCGTCCGGAACGGCGGTGACGAAGAGCGGCGAAAGCGTCGCCGTGACGCCGTCCCGGCCGAAGGACCCGCCCGGCACCTACTACGGCGACACCAGCGGCCGCATGGCCGGTGCCGACGTGGAAGACGATGGCCCCCGCTGCGACGACGCCACCTACAACAAGCCGCAGGTGCACGGCAGTGTCAGCACGGGCGTGGTCAGCGCCAGCCACGGCGGCAGCGGCAACTACCAGGCGGGCACGGTGAGCCTCAGCCAGGCCTTCGGCAGCTGCGAGCATCCCACCGGAGGGGTCAGCATTTCCGTGGGCGGCGGTACCGGACACTTCGGCGGCGGCCGCATCCGCTGATTCCTTTCCGCCGACCCGCTCAGGCGGGCCGTGCGGCGCAAGCCTCCGCGTAGGCCGCGTTGATCTCCTTCGCGCGGCGTTCGGCCAGCGCGCGGATATCCTCTCCCATGTTGGCCACCTTGTCCGGGTGGTACTGGCTCATCCGCGTGCGGTAGGCGGCCACGATCTCCTCATGCGTCGCCTCCGGAAGCACTCCCAGCACCTCGTGCCATGGCAGCGGCCGCTCGAAGAGCGGCGTGGTGTCCAGGGGACGGTCGTCCGGGGCGGGCTCGTCGCGCTTGCCCAGCAACGCGGACGTGTACTTGTAGCCGATCGCCAGGCAGGCGGCGATGACGACGAATTCGAGCGTGGTCATGCCAGGGCGCCTTCGATCTGTAGGAGGTAAGTCTGCAATTGCGCGTGCCGTTCACTGCCGAGGTCTTCGAGATCCATCTGCCGATGCAGCCTCGCATGGATGGCCGCCGTCAGGCGCGCACGTTCGCCGCTATCGAGCAAGGCATGGGCCGCGGCCACGAGGTCGAAGCGCTCCGCGGCATGCATTCCCTGTTTCCGCACGATGTTCAGCGCGTAGGGCGCACAGAGCAAGGCATCGGAGGCCAACGAAGCGAAGGCCTTGCCGCCGAGCCCCGTGAGCTTGCGCATCCGCCAGGTCCGCAGCACGGCCAGGACGATGGCGACGTACAACGCGACCATCCAGCCCAGGAGCACCCATACCGACGTGAACAAGACGGCGGGCATCGCGGCGAACAGCAAGGCCACGAGCGTGACCGGAAACACCGTGGCGGCCACACCGGCTCGCCAGGCACGCAAACCATGCGGCGAGGCGATGTCGAGCGGGGCGAGGCGGGACGACCAGCGCAAGCGCAGCAGGGGCCGGCCAGGCGCGAGCAAGGGTGGCATGTAGACATGCCGCCCCGCCAGTTCGAAGTCCGAACCGACGGAGAACGACCAGCGGCCGTCCCTCCGTTCGAAGAACACCACCTCGTTGTGATAGATGAGCAGCACGGCGTCGTAGAGATACATCCCCGCGACGCCTGCCAGCAGCCACCACGCATGCGGCAACATCCCGGCGTTTACGCCTTGCGCCCGAACAGGCGCTTGATCGCGCCGCCGACAGCGGCGAGACCGATGAGGATGAACTTCCAGGCCGCCGCGAAGAACGTGGCTATCACGGCGAAGAATCCCTTCTTGGCCGCCACCGCGGCCACGCCTCCGGTGATCAAGGCGGCGAGGCCGTACTCGGCCACGCGGTCGCCCGCATGGAAATCGGTATAGGCCTGGCCTGGAGTGAACGCGAAACCATCCAGCGCACCCTTGAAATCCGCGACCGATGCGTCGAGCGATTCCGGATCAGACACCAGCACCACGTTCATGACGCCACTTCGGCCGAGGATGCGCGCGTTGTAGTTCACCACTTCCGTTTGGGACTTGTCGTTGCGCGCCAGGAACGACCAGGCCAACGACTTGAACCGCGTGTCGTACTGCGGCGGGTTCTTCCAGCCGACCAGGGTGAGCGTGTCCCAGCCGCGCGAGCGACGTTCCTTGTTGCTTTCCTCGGTACCTTCCTTGACGGACTTCAGGATATCGTCGGGGTCGAGCTTCTCGTCGTCCTTGACGTAGCCGATGTCGTCGTAGTCGAAGAAGGCGGTCCAACGCATGTCGGTCGGCGCGAGCGTGTACGTATCGGTCTCGTCCGGCGGATTCTCCATCAGCACGTTGAGCCGCTTCGTGCCTTCCGGATCGAGGAAGGCATAGCCATCGGGCACGTCGATCGTGGCTTGCGGACCCACCTGCACCTTGGTCGGCCCGAACTGCCATGGCAGATCCGAAAGCGCCGACGCATGCGTCATGGATACGAACAACGACAAGGCGACGAAGGTCGCCCACTTCCTTGCCAAACCCTTCATGGCTTTCCCCTGGTAGGCCGCGGCCCCCTGCCGCGACCGGGCGAGTTTGGGACCGGGGAAAACCATCGTCAAGGCAACCCCACGATGGCGGGGTGGTAGGATCGACGGGGCCGCCGAACGAGGACACGCCATGCCGCAATCCTCCGCCCTGTCCCAGCGTGGCCAGTTCCGTGCCATGTACATGGGCCTCAAGAGCCAGCACGCGCTCGAACACACCCCCGTGATCCTCTGCGAGGGCGACTCCTGGTTTTCCACGCCGCTGGCGATGAACCTGCTCGACTGGATCGTGTCCCCCGCCCCGGAAGACGAGGCGCGCGGCGTGCCGCAGTTCGGCCAGGGCGGCCTGTTCTTCCGGGTGGAACGCAGCGGCGACCAGGCGGCTCCGCAAGCCGCCGACCCCGGGCGATCGATGTTCACCGAGGACAACGTCGACGATCTCATCGGCTGGTTCACGCGCTATCGGTTCGATGCCGTGCTGCTGAGCGCCGGCGGCAACGACTTCGTCGACACATGGCTGCACGATGCCCTGGCCGGGCGGCGTGGCCTGAGCGCCAGCCAGGCGTTCGATGTCATCGTCGCGACCGGCCGTTACGAACAGGTACGCGAAGCCTATGGGTTCTTCGTCGAGGCATTCCACCAGGTCCGCCCCGACGTACCGATCATCGCGCACACATACGACTATCCACGGCGCATCGGCAGTGCGGCCGAACTGGGCTTGCGCAACCTCGGCGCCGCCGCCTTGCTGAAGAAATCGGTCGGCCCGTGGATCGGGCCGAACATCGAGACCGTGATCGATGGCGGCATCGACGCATGGCGCGACTTCACCCGTCGCCTGATCGACGGTTTCGTCGAGCGCGTACTCGAGCCGGTCAAGCGCGACGCCGCCTTCGGCGGCATGTTCGATTACGTGGACCTGCGCGGGCAATTGACCGACGACACGCAATGGAACGACGAGATGCACCCCACCGAGGCAGGGTTCCACCAACTCGCGGGCATCTTCCGCGCAAAGCTGATAAGCCGGTTACCGCTCGCCAAGCGTTGAACGGAACACCACGATGCGTTCCGTCGCCTGGGGATCGGGGTCGTCGCTGCGGAGCCATGGCATCCGTGCAAAGGTGCGCGAACAGGGACCGAGCGTGACCACGCGGATCGGTCGCCGCCGGGCTTCGCGCTCGATGTTGGCCACGACGTCGCGCAACACGCTGCCGATGAAGGGCGTGAACAGGTAGAAGACGTTCGCCTCCGACAGGTCGGCGTCGCGCGCGTCGCCAACGCGCATGTGCACGCCGGCCAGGCCCAGTCGCGCTGCCGCCTCGACCGCCCGCTCGACGTAGGCGGGCTCGCGTTCCACGCCGAGCGTGCGCGCGCCCGAGAGAATCGCAACCAGGAGCGGCACGTGTCCCATGCCCGCTCCCAGGTCCAACACGACATCGCCGGCCGTGATGCCGGCACGCGCCACGCCATCGATGATGTGCCGTGCCGGGCTCGGTTGGTAGAAAACCATCTCCGCCGGCAAGACGTGCGGAACCGCAGGCTCCTCCAGCGCGAGCACGCCCGCGACGACATGGTCCAGCACATCGTAGTGCTGCCCCGTGGGAAAACCGACATCGAGCCACGCGGTTAGCGCCGCGCGCCCTTCGCCGCGACGGATGGCATCACGGATCGAAGAGAAGCCTTCCGCGTCGAGTGTTTCCATGGCGTCGAGGAGTCGCACCGCGCGCTCGCGCCATGCGGGATCGTCCGCGCCGATGAGGAGCAGGTCGAGGCGATCGGCGGCTTCGGCACGCCACAGGAAGGCGGCAGGGTCACGCCACCCCTGCTCCTGTTCGAGCAGCACGACGATGGAGGCTAGCGATTCCATGGAACGGTGTGTCTCCTCACAGTTCGCCCAAGGATGCCTTGAGTACGGGGGTGTCGTGTGGAATCCTCGGTGGGGGACTTCCATGCACATGCCTCCCGCAGCCGACAGGAACCGCCGGATGAAGCTCGTACGCCGTTCGTTCGTACCTCGCCGCATCGCCGCGATGCTCGCCGCGTGCTTCTGCCTGCCCGCCTTGGCCAGCCCCCCGCTGGCGACGCTGGTGTTTCGTGACGGTGGACGGCCGGTGCTCACCATCACCGATCCACATGGTCTCGCCCTCGTGGACGAGACCCTCGGCCTCCGCACCACGGAAGCGGATCTTACCCATGACCTGCGGCTGGTCGGCACCACGCAGCGGCAGATCACCGAGCGCTATCGCATGACCGTCGGCAAGCGCCTGGAGCGCAACGCCAATCTTTCCGAGACCCGGTATGCCTTGCAGAACGGCAAGGGGCAGAAGCTCGATGTCGTCGTGCGCGTCGCCAACGACGGCGTGGCCTTCCGCTACGAACTGCCGGGAACGGCTCGGGTGACGGTGACCGGCGAAGCCACCGCGTTCGCTGTTCCACCGACGGCGAAAGCCTGGCTGCTTCCCTATAACCCGCAGTATGAAAAGGAGCGCGTCGAAACCACCGCGGGAGGTGCCGCACCGGGCGATTACGGCTATCCCTCGCTGTTCCAGGTCGGCGACAACTACGTGCTGGTCACCGAAGCCAACGCCGATGGCCGCTACGACGGCAGCCGCCTTACGCATGCGGCGAACAGCGGCACGTATGCCTTGACGCTCGCCGACGCCCGCGTGGAAAGCACCGGTGTCACGCCCTGGCGCACGGTGATCGCCGGCGACCTCGCCACCGTCACGGAGTCCACGCTGGTCGACGATCTCGCCGATCCGGCACGCTTCGCCGATACCTCGTGGATTCGCCCGAGCAAGGTCGCCTGGTCGTGGCTGAGCAAACACGACAGCCCCTCGAACGCCGAGCGGCAGAAAGCCTATGTGGACTTCGCCGCGCGCAACCATATCCCTTATGTGCTGGTCGACGAAGGCTGGAACGAGAGTTGGGTGCCGGGCCTGGTCCGCTACGCGAACGCGAAGCACGTCGACATCCTGCTGTGGTTCCACTGGTCGAAACTCGACACGCCCGCCAAGCGCATGGCGGAACTCACGCGGGTGAAGGGCTGGGGCGTGAAGGGAGTGAAGATCGACTTCATGGAGTCCGACTCGCAGGCACGCTATCGCTGGTACGACGACACTCTCGCGGACACGGCGAAGCTGCACCTCATGGTGAACTTCCATGGCGCGACGATTCCCCATGGCCTCGCCCGTACGTGGCCGCACCTGATGACCATGGAAGGCGTGCGCGGTGCGGAGAACGATCCGCCAGCGGCTGGAAACACCATCCAGCCGTACACGCGCAATGTCGTCGGCTCGATGGACTACACGCCGGTGGCGTTCGACGCGGGCCGCAAGGAGGCCTCGATCGCGCACGAGGTAGCGTTGCCGATCGTCTTCGAGTCAGGCTGGACGCATCTGGCCGACATGCCGGAAGCCTACGAGCGCCGGCCGCAGGCGCTCGCCTTCCTCGACCAGGTTCCCACCGTATGGGACGAGACGAAGCTGCTCGGCGGCACGCCGGGGCAGGATGCGATCTTCGCCCGCCGCAGCGGCGACCGCTGGTTCATCGGCGCGATCTCGGCCGGGCCGGCGCGCCGGCTCAGCGTGCCACTGGCGTCCCTGGGCGTCGGGCCGTGGCACGCCGACATCGTTCGGGATGGCAGCGGCCGGGGTGACGTGGTTCGCACGGCACAGAACGTCACGGCCGACGGCACGCTCTCGCTCGACGTCTCCGCGAACGGTGGATTCGCCGCGATCCTGTGCCCACTGGCCAAGGGACAGTTCGGGAACGGCTGCTACCGCTAGCGCAACGCATCCAAGGCGCGGCGCAGCCATCCCGCATGGTGCGGAAACGCCAGCGCGAGTGGCAGCCTTACGCATACGTCCGTCCCGCCATCCAGGCGCGAGGCGATCGAGACGACCGCACCGATAGCGGCGGCACGCTCGCGGATGCCACGCAGGCCCCAATGGCCGTCGCGACCGTCGCGAAGCACCTCGTCGTCGATCCCGCGGCCATCGTCGCGGATCGACAGGACCAGCTCGGCGTCTTCGACCCGTAGCTCCACGTCGACCCGGCTCCCTTCCGAATGAGTGACGGCGTTGTGCACGGCTTCGCGGGCGATGCCATACAACTCGTCGCGGACCAGGTCGCCCAGGCCACGCAGGTCGCCGTAGGTGGTCACGACCACGGGCAGCGTGTGTTCCGCCGCGTAGGCCGAGGACAGGGCCCGCAGCGCCACATCCATGGGCGCCGACTCCCCTGCGTGGGCACGCAGGTCACGCACGCGGTCGCGTGCTTCCACCAGCGCTTCGTCGGCGCGATCCAGTGCGCGTTCCATTTCCCCGCGCAGGGGTTCTTCCGGCGGCACGCGGTTGGCGATGGCCTGGAAGCGCATGGTCAGTCCCTGGATGCTCTGCAACAAGGTGTCGTGCAATTCCCGGGCGATGCGTTCGCGCTCCGCGTGCCGCTCCTGCAAGCGCGCCCGCAGCTGCGAGGCCATGCTGCGCAGGCGCAGGAGGAAGACCAGCCAGGCAAGAAGCACGACCGCCAGCAGGCAGAGCAGGAAGAACCACGGCATCTGGTAGAACGCGCGCGCCACGTCGACCTCGATCGATGCGCCTTCCTCGTTGACCACGCCATCTTCGTTCGCCGCGGTGACGCGGAACACATAATGGCCCGGCGGCGGATCGGTGTAGATGGCCTCGCGATCGTTTCCGGCGTCGCGCCAGCGCGTGTCCAGGCCTTCCATGCGATAGCGGAACCGCACGCGTTCGGGCACGCTCAGGCTCGTGGCCGTGAACGCGATCCTCAGCCGCTCGGTATGCGCCGGCAGCTTGATGCGAGAGCCCGCGGGCCACGTGCCGACATCCGTGGAAACGGAACGAATGGACACCGGTGGCGCCAGGGGGTTGCGAGGCACGTCCGCCGGATCGATCGAGACGATGCCGCTCGTGGTGGCGAACCATAGCCGGCCGTCGTCGGCCACGACCGCGGTGGGGAGTGGCCTGAATTGCGCGGGCGTGCCCGGCAAGCCATCGAGGAAATCGAACAAGGTGCCCGGGGGCCGATAGTCCGGCTCCTCCAACGCACGGGTCATGTCTGCCGCGGCTATCCGGACCACGCCCTGTGCCGCGTTCGCCCAGAAGTCGCCGCGATGATCGCGGACCAGGCCGGAGACACCGCGTAGCGGATCGCCCGCCATCGCGATCATCCGCGCCCGACCGGCGACGACGACGCCGATGCCGAGTTCGCCGCCGACCCATACGGCCTCGCCGTCTTCCAGCAGCGCCGTGACGTTGCCCACCGCCAATCCTTCACCCGATCCGATCACGACGTCCGAGTCCTGCGAGCGCACGAAGATGTAGTTGCGGGCGAAGCCCATCCACAGCCGCCCGCGGCGGTCGTTCATCATGACAAGGGGGGCTGAGTCGATGGGGACGGCCGGCAAGGGGTCGTGCTCCCAGCCACCTTCGGTGAAGTGAAAGATGCCGGGCCGGTTGACCGACACCCAGGCGCCGCCCTTGCCATCGCCCACCACCGCCTGCACGCCGGAGTAATCCGGATAGGGCAATGGGGCGAACGGTTCGGGCTTGCCATCGTGCAGGCGCCAGACGCCGCCGGGACCGCCGAGCCAGATGCCGTCGGCATCGCGGCTGGCGGCGGTGATCGCCTCGGTCAGTGCGATGGGTTCGGTGCTGTTCGCCTCGACCCGGCTGAGCGGCCGGCTCTTGGTGCCGACCCATACGCCATGATTCTTCGCCGCCACCATGGCGAAATCCGTGGCGCCGGAAGGAAGCATCGCCGGCAGCAGGCGGCTCACCCGAAAACGGTCGAGGCCCCGGCTGCCGCCCACCCAGATATTGCCTTCGCGATCCTGGATCACGCTGCTGGCGTAATCGGAACTGAGCCCGTCGCGCTCCACGAAACGCTGCGCCTCGGCACTTTCCGCACCGATCACGCGGTGCGGAAGATCGCGTACCCGGGGCACCCGGCGGATGCCGTCGCCCAATGTCGGCATCCACAAGGCACCGTCCCGGTCGAACAGCAAACCCGCCGACGACAGTCGCAGCACGGGACCGGCCTTGGAAGGATCGGCCCCACCCGCCCATGCGGGATGCACGCCGCCATCGGCCTCGGCCACCCAGATCGAACCGTCGGCGGCCTCGGCGATGCGGTTCACCCGCCCGACCTCGCGTGTCGCCACTTCGAAACGGTGGCCGCCACGCGGCAACCAGGCCAATGCGTCTTCGGTCGCCACCCACAGGCGGCCCTCGCGATCCACGAACAGGTTGCGGGCGCGCATGCCTGGCAAGCCCATCGAAGGGCCGACCGACATCCAGCGCCCGTGATCGAAGCGAACCAGGCCATTGAAGGTCGCCGCCCAGACGGTGCCGTCGGGCGTCCCGCCGATGGCATAGAGCGTCCCCGTCGGTAGCCCCGACGCCGCCGCGTAATGCGTGGCGTGGTCCCCGTCGATGAAACTCGCCACGCCATAGCGGAACCCGACCCACAGGCCGCCGGAGGGCGGCGCATAGAGGGAGGCCACGCTGGACGCCTGGAAATCGCCGCCCTCGCGTGGGCGATAGCGTTCGAAACGCACGCCATCGAACCGATAGAGACCGGTTTGCGTGCCCAGCCAGAGATAACCGTCGCGTGTCTGCGCCAACGCCGTGACCTGGCCCGGCGCACCTTCGCGCACCGTCCAGGCCGTGTGGTAGAACTGGTCGATATCGCGATCGCGGCTGTCCGCCGCGCGAATGTCGCAGGCGAACGCCAGCCAGCCGGCAACCACCAGCCAGACAGACACCCACGCAGCGATCGCGCGTTGGAAACGCACCGGTCGACCTCCTTCGGAACGGGCAAAGATAGCGCGTCCGCGACCCGTCAGCGCGCGAGGCCCACGTCGTGCAGGAAGGCCAGCGAATCGGCGAGTACCCGTGCGGCCGCGGGGGAACGCTCCGGTGAGGCGAGCACGTGCGCGGCATGATCGTAGGCCACCAGCCTGCGTCGCGATGGCGCGGTCCCCAGCCACGCGAACGCCTCGCGCATCGCCGCCACCGACGTGAGCGTATCCCGGTCGCCTTCGCCGCCGTCCCATATGCCGAAGAACACCGGACAAACGATGGAACCCAGCCGCTCCGGTCGCATCCACTCGATGAAGAGCCGCGCGATGGCGCGATAGCCATCGGAATGGACCACCGACGACCAGTGGCGCCGCTGGAACGGCGACCTCTCCCCCGGTGGCACCACGGCGCCTTGCAGCAAGAGCGCCGCGCGCAACTGCTCGGGATCGTGCACGCGGATACCCGGCGACCACGCCACCACGGCCGCGACGGCGTCGGGGCGGCGCACCGCCAGGTCGAGGGCGAGCGACGCACCCATCGATGTGCAGACGAGCACGATCTTCTCACCCAGACGCAGGCCGATCGCCAACGCCGCATCGGCGTCCTCGCGCCAGCGTTCCGGCGAAGCACCAGCCATGGCGCCGGGTTCGTCCGTGCCGTGTCCCGTGAAGCGATTGAGGAAGAGGTGGGCCGCACAGGCCCGGGCGATCGCACGATGCGCCGGCGCACCCTCCGCCTGGCTGGCGGTGAAACCGTGCAGGTATACGACCGAGAGCGGCTGGCGCTCGTGCGGCACGCCGGCACCAAACACGATGCGTGCTTCGTTGTCGGGCTTGATGCCCGCTACATGGCGTTCCCTTTGGTCGATGTCGCTGGCCAGCTCATCGAGGATCGTCACGCGTCGGCCGCCACGCGCGCCTGCTGTCGCTGGATTTCCACGAAGCGCCGTACCGACCGGCCCAGCGCGTCGACCTCGGCGACGGCCGCACGCATGTCGCCGCCGGCGTCGACGATCACGGCGATGTCGTCGCACACGCGGCTGGCGCCGGGTACACCCAGGTTACCCAACACGTTGCGCAAGGCATGCACCGCCTCGGACGCCGCGGCGATATCGTGCGAGGCGATCGCGGCGGAAAGCGCATCCAGGTGATGTCCGGTGGTATGGGCGCAGAGATCGACGAAGTTGGCGAACTCGTCCTGGCTGCTGAGCGCGCGCATCTCATCCAGGGGGCTTCCGGTGTGACCCCGCCCTTCCGTTGGCGAGTCGATCACCGGTTGCCAATGCCGCACGGCATGTTCGAGTTCGCGCTCCTCCGCGACGGCTTCGATCACATCGAGAAGGCGTTGCGCCGCGATCGGTTTCGTCAGGTAGGCGCGCGCACCCGCCCTGAAGGCGATGCGCACGGCGTCGTGGCTGGAATCCGCGCTGAGCATCACGATGGGCGGCACGCTGCCTGTGCGCCGGGCGACTTCGATGCGGCCAAGCACGTCCCAGCCGGAACTGCCGGGCATGTGCAGGTCCATGAAGATCAGGTCGATACCCTTGTTGGCCAGGCGCGACAGGGCTTCGTCGCCGCTGGCACTGAACACGGGCAGGTGACCGGCACGTTCCAGGATACGCCCCACGATCTCGCGATTGGCGGCATTGTCGTCCACCACCAGGCAGCGCAGCGGCGTGACCCGCGCCTTGTGATCGTCGAGCAAGTCCGTCAGTGGCGTGTCGGCGACGCTGCGGGCCCCGGCGGCCGCGCGAGGCAAGGTGAAGCGCCAGCTGAAGACCGAGCCACCCATGGGGTTGTCGCCCACGTCGAGGCTGCCCTGCATTTGCTCCGAGACGTTGCGCACGATGTAGAGGCCCAGTCCGACCCCCTCCTGGCGCCGGCTTTCGCCTGCGCTCAATTGGTGGAAGGGATCGAAGATCCGCTGCTTGTCGCTGTCGGCGATGCCGATGCCGGTATCGGTCACGGTGCAGACGATGGTCGGATCGCGACCCGCCATGCTTTCCAGCAGTTCCACGCGCACGTCGACCGAGCCTCCCGGCGGCGTGAACTTCAGTGCATTGGAGGCAAGGTTGGACAGCACCTGCTCGATGCGCCCCGGATCGCCCGCGAACACGCCCTCGACCGAGGCGTCCCGCGACAGGCTGAAGGCGATCCGTTTCTCGGCGGCATAAGGACGGCAAACGGCGCCCACCGTGGCCAACACCTCGTCGAAGGCGAAGGCCTGGTGACGAAGGTTGAAGCTGCCACCGGCGAAGGACGCGACATCCAGCACGGCGTTCACCCGGTGCAGCAAGGCATTGGCATTGGTGGAAAGCAGGGCCACCAGGCGGCGCTGGTCGTCGTTCATGGCCGAGGTGTCGAGCAACGAGGCGGCATGTATCACCGTACCCAGCGGCGTGCGCATCTCGTGGCTCATCATCGAGATGAAGCGGTGCTGTGCCTCGCGCGAGGCGATGGCTTCCGCCGACACCTCGCGCAGTGCGTCCATCATGCGGTAGAGCGTCATCGGGAGCACGATCACCAGCGCCAGGGCATATAACGCATAGGCCGGACGGGCGATCCAGAAGCCGTCCGGCGCCACCACGGCCAGGATGGCCACCGACGCAGCGACGCTGGCGACGAAGGCCCAGCGGCTGTAACGCACGCCCAAGGCCACGGAGAGGAAGGGCAACACCGGGGTCAGCGTGATGAGCAACATGAACGCCGACTTGAGCAGGACGGCGACCATGGCGAAGTTGGCGACACCGCCGACGGCGTCGATCGCCACGTTCTGGCGCAGCGAGCCCGCCCGGACGCCGAGCATCCAGAAGGTACTGAGCACGAACAGGGCGGCCGCAACGGGGACCACACGATGGGCCTCGACCGCCATGGGAGCGGGGCCCTGGAGCCATGCGGCGGACCAGATGACGACGAAGCCGAGCACCACCGTGCGCATCAGCGAGACGTGGTACTCACGAAAGCTCGCCACGATGCGATCGATACGCGGGTTATGCAACCGCTCGGCGACCTCACTGAGCATCACCGGTTCGGCGCGCTTGCCGCTACCGCCATCGATCTTCATGCTCGATTGGTCCACCTCCCCCAATAGCCGCCTAGTCTATGAACTCTGTCGCCGCTGGCAAGTGCGGCGTGGGATTCACTTTCGTGAAAACGTTTCCAGCCGCGCTACGCGGGCTTTCGGGCGGCCGCTGCCTTCTTCGCCGTTGCGCGCTTCCGGACCGGTTTCCCCAGTTCGACCCACACCGGGGCGTGATCGCTGGCCTTCGGCAGATCGCGAACCCAGCGGTCGACATTGGCGTCCTTGAGCCGCTTGGCCAGGTCCGGCGACAGCAGCAGATGGTCGATGCGCAGCCCCCTGTCGCGTGGCCAGTGCTGGCGAAAATAATCCCAGAACGTGTAGATGCGTTCGTCCGGGTGGATAGCGCGCAGGGCATCCGTCCAGCCCTGTGCCAGCAACCGCGCATAGGCCTCACGGCTTTCCGGCTGTAACAGGGCGTCCCGGCGCCAGCCCTTCGGATCGTAGATGTCCTCGTCGGTGGGCACGACGTTGTAGTCGCCCGCCAGCACCACGGGTTGTCCGCTGCCTAGCAGCCCCTTGGCATGGCGGATGAAACGCTCGAACCACGCCAGCTTGTACTCGAACTTCGGGCCTGGCCACGGATTCCCGTTGGGGAGATAGAGGCAGCCGACCAGGACACCGTGCGCCGCCACCTCGAGGTAACGGCTCTGCGTGTCCTTTTCATCGCCCGGCAGGCCCCGGCGGCTTTCCACCGGGTCCACTCCCTTCGCCAGGACCGCCACCCCATTCCATGAGGCCTGGCCGGCCCAGAGCGCTCCGTACCCCGCATCGTTGATCGCCCCGATGGGAAATCCCGTGTCCACCGCCTTCAGTTCCTGCAGGCAGGCGATATCGGGCGATTCCCTCTTGAGCCATTCGATCAAGTGGGGGAGCCGGGAGCGAATGCCGTTGACGTTGTAGGTCGCGATCTTCATTCGCCGGAATGTCGGTCAGGCCGGGTGGATGACGGGTGATGGCCGGCCGGACGGACGACCGCAAAAACTTGGCACGAGATTTGCCTCGATCCAAACCCGTGGCCCTCAGCCGGTACAGGAAGGGACTCCCCGAGGGGTCCCCGCGTAAATTTTTACGGCGCCCGCCGACACCGCATAGGCACGTTTCCGGCAAGCTCCTTCGAACGCATAAAACTCCACAAATCCCCATAGTTACTTCGTTTTCTGCTGCGCCGCCACATCGCGTTTGGACGGCTGGACGGCTATCCCGGCGTGTCTTTCGGCCGCTGGACAACGCAGCCGGCGTGCTGTAAACCGTCGGCTTGACCCATTTGGATCGAGGCAAATGGGGAGCACAGCGATGGAGCGCGGGAGGGGTCTTCGAGGCTCCATATCTCAGCGCCGGGCGGGGGCCCGGCGCCGCGGTCCCGTGTTGCCGTCTTTTTCTGGGGCATCACTTTTCGGGGAAGGCATGAAGAAGCAGTTTCTCTCTCGCAGGAGCGCACTCGCACTGGCGGTATGTACCTGCCTGGGTGGCGTTTCGAGCGTTTACGCGCAGTCCACCACCGGCGCCATCAACGGCTCCGTCCCGGCGGGTGGCAATGAAACCATCGTGATCGAAAGTGGCACCGGCTTCCGCCGCGAAGTGCCAGTGGACGAGCGTGGCCGCTATTCCATCGCACAGTTGCCCCTGGGTACCTACACCGTGAGCCTCGTTCGCGACGGCACCACCGTCGATACCCGGAAAGACGTGGCCCTGCGTGTCGGCGCCAGCACGGACGTTTCCTTCAACGCGCCTCCGGCGACGGCAGGCAGCGCCAGCGATGCCACCAGTCTCCAGGGCGTGACCGTCACCGGTACCGCATTACCCAACATCGACGTCACTTCGGTGGACTCGCGCACCGTCATCACCTCGGAGCAACTTGCAAAGCTGCCGCTAGCCCGCACGGCCGAAGCAATCGCCAGGCTTGCGCCCGGCGTGGTCAACAATGGTGGCGGATTCACCAGCGATACCGGCCGCTCCGTCGCCAGCTTCGGCGGTGCCGCAGCCAACGAGAACGCGTATTACATCAACGGTTTCAACACCACCGACCCGCTCAACGCCGTCGGCGGCCTGCAACTCCCCTACGGGGCGATCGACCAGCAAGAGGTGTACACCGGCGGTTATAGCGCACAGTATGGCCGCTCCGATGGCGGCGTGATCAGCCAGGTCGGCAAACGCGGCACCAACGAGTGGCACTTCGGTGCGCAGCTTCTCTGGGAGCCCGCCTGGGCGCGTGCCAGCAACGACGACCTGCACTATGCACGCGTACCTTCATCGGCCCCGGCGGGAAATCTTTACCAGCCGAAGAGCCAGAACGATCGCTGGACCACCACGGTCAGTGCATACGCCGGCGGTCCGCTGATCAAGGACAAGCTGTTCTTCTTCGTGGCAGGCGAGTTCGAGAAACAGGGCCAACGTAACGTCAACTCCGTCGGCAGCAACACGCCTTCGTCCACCAACGACTATAAGTCGCCTCGCTGGTACGCCAAGCTCGACTGGAACATCAACGACAGCAACATCCTCGAGCTGACCAGCGCGGGCGACAAGCGCGAAGGTTCGGGCACGCGTTACAACTACGACTATGTCAACCTCAACCGCACCAGCACCATCGGCCCGGTGGACGACACCAAGACCGGTGGCGACCTGTGGGTGGCCAAGTACACGAGCTACATCACCGACAACCTGACGGTGAGCGCCATGTACGGCAAGATGAACACGAAGAACTACGACCAGCCGGGCAACTATGATCCCACCCTGGTGCGTGTCGACAGTTCGCAGAACCAGAATCCGGCGCTCAACGGCGGCTCCGCGATTCGCAACAACCAGGTCGACGATATCAGCGCGCCAGGCCGGGGCAACAAGGCTACCAATTTCCGCTTCGACGTCGCCTACACGCTGGGCGACCACACGATTTCCGTGGGTATCGACAACGTGAAGTCGAAGGCCGTGGAATTCGGCACGCACAGCCCCGGCCCCGGCTACACCTGGAACTACGGACAGCAGGACGATCCGACGCAGCCGATCTCGGATGCGCCCGGCATCAACTTCGTTCCCGGTACCGCCGGCTTCGCGAACGGCGCGGAAGGCTATTACGTCAGCCGTAACGTCGTGGACAACCTGGTCAATGTCCGGTCGGACCAGAAAGCGCAGTACATCGAGGACAAATGGCAGATAAGCGATACATGGCTGCTCTCCATCGGCCTGCGCAACGACCAGTTCACCGATTACAACCAGTTCGGCCAGGAATTCATCACGCAGACCAAGCCGCAGTGGGCGCCACGCCTGGGCGCGTCGTGGGACGTCAACGGCGACGGTTCGTTCAAGGTATTCGCCAATGCCGGCCGCTATTACCTGGGCCTGCCACTCAACCCTGCCACGGGCGCGGCTGCCGGGTATACCTCCACCCAGCAGTACTACACGTACTCGGGCATCGATTCGACTGGCGCGCCCACGGGACTCACCCAGATCAGCGCCCCTGTATCGGCAAACAATTCGTATGGCATACCGCCCGACCCGCGTACCGTCGCCGGCAAGAACCTGAAGGCAGAGCACCAGGATGAATTCATCCTCGGCTTCGACAAGTCCTTCGGCGATCACTGGGTGTACGGTGCCAAGGCGACCCAGCGCATCCTGCGCAGCGCCATCGACGACTTCTGCGACGTCGCGCTCGTGACCGACAAGGCGGAGGCACTTGGATACACCGTCGGCTCGACCAACAGTTGCTACCTGGTCAATGGCGGCGCGTCCAACACCTTCACGCTGCTCGACCCGAACGGCAACGCGTTCGAAGTACCGCTCAGCCGCAAGGAAATTGGTTTCCCCGCACTGAAGCGTCGCTACTACAGCCTCGAAACATTCATCGAGCACAGCTTCGACGGTGTGTGGTACGGCAAGCTCGACTACGTGTTCTCGCGCAGCTACGGCAATACCGAGGGCCAGGCACGCACCGACACCCGCCAGAGCGGCGCAGCCGGCAGCGTCGACTGGGACAACAAGTACGTCATGGAGTATTCGAACGGCCCACAGGGCAACGACCACACGCACGTCGTCAAGGCGTACGGTTACTGGCAGTTCCTGCCGGAATGGCAGCTGTCGGGCAACCTGCAGGCCATTTCCGGAGCCCCCGAAGTCTGTACCGGCTACTACGGCCCGAACCACACCGATCCGGTGTCTTACGGCAGTTCGTACCGCTGGTGCAATGGACAGCCTTCGCCCCCGGGTAGCCATGGCCGCCTGCCCTGGACATTCCAGCTCGATCTCGGCGTGACCTATCGTCCGTCCTGGGGTGGCCAGAAGCTCGCCTTCTCGGCCAACGTCTTCAATGTGCTGAACCAGCAACGGGCGACGTTCCGTTATCCGGCCAGCGAAGGTCCGGCGAACACGCTCAACACGATCTATCGCGTACCGCTCTACACCCAGGATCCGCGCTACGGCCGCCTCGCGGTGACCTACGACTTCTAAGCGAAGAAACCCAGATCCCTGTGTGACACTTGCGCCCCTCTACGGAAACCGGACTCTCCCCTGCCGGTTTCCGTAGACCGGGCGCCCTTTTTTTATTATCGAGCCTCGCCCGAGGCCGCCACGACCATCTCGATGTAGCCGAGTATCTCGTTCACCGGGATCTCGAAGATGCCCGCGTCGCCATTGTCGTAGGCCTGGCGCCAGACGCCGTATCCATCGCGCCAGCTTTCGTCCGCGTCGGCCTCGCCTGCCAAGGCGAGCAGGCTCGCATCCAGCGTGGCCCGGGACACGGCGGCGTGGTTCATGGCCCGCTGCATGCCCCCCGGCACCCGGTGGTTGCGCAGCTTCACGTCCAGGATCGACACGTGGAAAACCTCGCCGTCTTCCGGCTCATGGTCGATGTGGCGGATCGCCACGCGCGACGCCTCCTCGCCGGTACGGGTGCGGTAGGTCCAGGACTGGCCCGCGGCATAGTCGGGTTTGGGCACCGGGTTTTCTCCTGCTGGGCGGCCCCGCATCTTAGACCAGGGCGCGTTCAGGCGCCCGCAGGGCGGCCCCTGCCGGTTTGATTTAAACTTACGCTCCATGGGCGCGCACCTACGCGGGTGCGACGCCATGCGCGAGGCAGCGCGGCCCACGGGCCGCTTCCCCAGCCGATCCCCAGGCTACGCGCACGGCGCGATGGCCCGTCCCTTTCGTTTTTCGAGGTTCAAGCAACCATGGTGGCACTGGCGACCGAGCACGTCATCGACGTGCACCACTGGAATGACAGTCTTTTCAGTTTCCGTACCACCCGCGATCCCGGCTTCCGGTTCGAGAGCGGGCATTTCGTGATGATCGGGCTGGAAGTCGATGGCCGGCCACTGATGCGCGCCTATTCGATCGCTAGCGCGCATTACGAGGAGCACCTGGAGTTCTTCAGCATCAAGGTGCAGGACGGCCCACTCACGTCCAGGCTCCAGCACCTGAAGCCGGGCGATCCCATCATCGTCAGCCGCAAACCGACCGGTACCCTGGTCCTCAACGACCTCAAGCCGGGCAAGCGGCTCTACCTGCTGGGTACCGGCACCGGCCTGGCCCCCTTCCTCTCGATCATCCGCGATCCGGAGACCTACGAGCGCTTCGATAAGATCGTGCTCGCCCATGGCGTTCGCCACGTGGACGACCTCGCTTACTCCACCTATATCGAGAACGAGCTGCCGAACCACGAGTACCTGGGCGACCTGGTGCGCGAGAAGCTCGTCTACTACCCCACGGTGACCCGCGAGGAATTCCGCAATCGTGGCCGCATCACGGACGCCATCGCCGACGGCGAACTGGCGCGCGCCACCGGCCTGCCCCAGCTGAATCCCGCGGAGGATCGCGTGATGCTCTGTGGCAGCCCGTCGATGCTGGAGGATATCTGCGTCCTGCTGGACGGCGAGGGCTTCCAGGCGTCGCCGCGCACGCGCGAGCCGGGCGACTATGTGATCGAGCGGGCGTTCGTCGAGAAATAAGGGCGTGCCGCAGCTTCAACGGCGAATGCGGCCCTGCCCTTCGTTATCCCAGTAACCGAAGATCCGCCGCGCGACCAGCTTGTAGAGACGCTTTCCCGTAGCTCGCCACAACCGGGAATGCGCTGCCGGTTGAGCCAGCATCGCGTGTTGCCGCACCGAAAGGCGTTCCGCCGCATAGGTGCGCTTGTGCTTGAGCAGGTGACGCAGGTCTTCCCGGGCCAGCAAGCGGAACAGCGGGCCGCGCCGCCCCCGGGTCCAGGCGATCTGGAAATCCACCAGGCCCGGCGAGCCGTCCTCGCGGACGAGCCAGTTCGGCTCCTTGGCCAGGTCGTTATGGACGATGCCCCGGCGGTGCAGCACGGCGAGCAGGCGCAGCGCATCGCGGTAATAGGCCGCGTCGAGCGGCTTGCCCAGCTGCATCGGCTGCCCGGCCATGTAGCTGCGTTCCAGCACGCGGCCGTTCCAGGCGAGCAGGCGCGGCACGCCGTCGATGCCGTCCAGGCGGGTCAACGCACGCGCCTCGCGAGCGGCGGCGCGGCGGGCGAACCAGCGGGCCCACCAGCGGGCGGCACCGATGTCTCGACGGATCAGCAGCACGCCGTCGCGTTCCACGCGTTCGATGCGGCCAAGCTCATCGGCCTTGAGCAGGGTGACGGACTCCGTCATCACGGTATGCACGCTGGTCCTTCGGTTCGTTGACGCGCTCTCCGCTAACGAGGAGCTACGGTAAGATGCGATCCTCGCAGGGAGAGACGCAACATGCTGGTGCGACACATCCTGTCGCTGGTCTTCGCCACGGCCGGGCTCGTGGCCTGCCGCGACGGCGCCGACCGGACGAACGACGGGGATACGCCACCGCCCGCAAAGGCGAACGTGGCCAAGGATACCCAATCCGGAAGGGAGGGCCTGTACACGATGGAACTGAAACTCCCGGAGTTGCCGCCAAAAGCGGCACCGTTGCGCGGCGCCATCGACCGCTACGTGGAGCGGCAAAAGCGGTCTTTCCTCGCCAGCCTGGACGCGCCGGGTGCCAAGGCCCGCGCGCGGGAACTGCCTTGGGACCTGAACCTGGACATCGCCGTGGCCGCGCGCACCGACCGTTTCATCAACGTGCAAGTCGATGGCTCGGCCTTCACCGGTGGCGCCCATCCCGCGCCGATCGTCGACAGTTTCACCTACGATCTGGATGACCAGCGGGTGGTCGGGATCGACGACCTGTTCGCCGATCCGCATGCGGCGGAAAACGCCTTCGCGGCGGAAGCACGCCGGCAACTGCTCACGGCGCTGGACGACCAGGACGAGCCGTTGGCCTCCGACAGCGAGCAAATCGATGAAGGCACCGCGCCGGGCAAGGATCACTACCGGGTGTTCAGCCTGCTCACCGGGCCGGACGACAAGGTGCACGGCCTGACCTTCATCTTTCCTCCTTACCAGGTGGCTTCCTACGCCGCGGGCCCCCAGGCGGTCGACGTTCCCAGCGAGTCGTTTTCGGCATACCTGAAGCCGGAGTACCGAGAGGCGTTCCGTTGATGGAGGCCGCCCTTTACCTGCTTGCCGCCGCGTTGATCGTCGGTGGCGTGGTGGGTGCGGTCCTGCCCGTGCTACCCGGCATCCCCATGATCTTCGGCGGCATCTGGCTGGCCGCCGCCGTGGACGAGTACCGCCACCTCGGCTGGGGCTGGCTGGTGGCGATCGGCATCGTCGGCGCGGTCGGCATCGCGCTCGATTTCGTCTCGGCGTCGCTCGGCGCGAAACGGATCGGAGCCAGCCCGCGCGCCTTGTGGGGCGCGGGCATCGGGACCACCGTGGGGATGTTCTTCGGCATCCCCGGCTTATTGATCGGGCCCTTCGCCGGCGCGGTGATCGGCGAGCTATGGTCGGGAACCAGCATCCTCCGCTCGGCCCACGTGGGCATCGGCACCTGGATCGGCATGCTGGTGGGCATCCTCGCCAAGGTGGTGATCTCCTTCCTCATGATCGGCATGGCCGGGCTCACACTGCTCTTCAGCTGATCGGCCATCAGGCACATTGGCGCGCGCCGTCCGCAGAAGCTAGTCTCGCCGGACTTCACTGGGGAGATACGCATGTTCCGACGACTCATCCTCGCCACTGCCGTGACCTTCGCCATCGGCGGCCTGCACGCGGAAACGGCGCAACCCGCCTGGATCGCCCGCAGCAACGCCGACGCGCAGGCGCTGCTCGATGTCACCGCCCGCTTCAGTCCCGAATCCGCCACCGACATCGGCCTCAAGGGTTTCGATGAAAAGACGATGGACCTGGGGCCCGACGTCGACAAGCGCCAGCGCGCCGCGCTGGTCGACGTACGCGCGAAGGTGAACAAGCGCCTCGCCGAGGAGAAGGACCCCAATGTGAAGCAGGATCTTCAGATTCTGCTCAAACAGATCGACGGCAACATCAAGGGCATCGACCTCAACGACAAGTACCTCCTGCCATGGTTCGACGCCGGGCAGATCGTCTTCAGCGGTGAGTTCTCCTTGCTCAACGCCGAAAGCACGCCGGAACAGAACAAGGCCGCCCTCGGACGCCTGAAGTGCTACGTCGGCATGACCGCCGGCTGCACGGCCCTGGTCGACCAGGCGCGTGCCCGTACCACGGAGAAACTGGGCGACAAGGCCCTGCTCGGCCCCGTGAAGGCTGACATCGAGCAGAAACTGGGCAACACGCAACGCTATGTCGACGGCATCCGCAAGCTGTTCGCGGAGAAGAAGATCGCCGGCTCCGACGAGGCGATGGCCAAGCTGGACCAGCAGTTGAAGGACTACAACGCCTGGGTGAAGAAGGTGGTGCTTCCGCATGCGCGCACGGATTTCCGCCTGCCCGAGCCGCTGTACGCGTACAACCTCGAACAGGTCGGCCTCGACATCTCGCCGCACGACCTGATCGACCGCGCCCAGCTGGAGTTCATGGAAACGACCTACGCGCTGCAGATGCTCGCGCCCGTCGTCGCGAAGGCGGAAGGCCTGCCCAACGGCGATTACCGCGATGTGCTCAAGGCGTTGAAGAAAAAGCAGCTCGCGAAGGACAAGGTCGAGCCCACGTATCACGACGTCATCGGCAAGATCGAAGAGACCATCCGCCAGCAGCGCATCGTCGAACTGCCGAAACGCCAGATGGCCATGCGCCTCGCTTCCGAAGCCGAGAACGCGCGCACGCCGGCGCCGCATATGGACCCGCCGCCTTTCGTCGGCAACACCGGTCAACGCGGCACCTTCGTGCTCACCACGGGCAACCCGCCGGCCGACGGCGACAAGACGCAGATGTACGACGACTTCACCTTCGAAGCCGCGGCATGGACACTCACCGCGCATGAAGGGCGTCCTGGGCACGAACTGCAATTCGCGGCGATGGTCGAGCAAGGCGTGTCGTTGACCCGCAGCCTGTTCGCCTTCAACAGCGTGAACGTGGAAGGCTGGGCGCTATACGCCGAAGCGGAAATGATGCCGTACGAACCACCCGCGGGGCAGTTCATCGCGTTGCAGTTCCGCCTGCTGCGTGCGGCCCGCGCCTTCCTCGACCCGATGCTCAACCTCGGCATGATCGACCGCGACAGGGCACGCGAGATCCTCGTGCACGACGTGGGCTTGTCCGAGCCGATGGCGCGGCAGGAACTGGATCGCTACACGCTCAACTCGCCAGGCCAGGCCACCGCGTATTTCTATGGCTACACGCGCATCCTGCAGCTGCGCGCGGAAACGCAGACCAAGCTGGGCGATCGCTTCGACCGCAAGGCGTTCAACGATTTCCTGATCGCCCAGGGCCTGCTGCCCCCGGACCTGCTGGCTGAGGCCGTGCGCACGCGCTTCATTCCGGAGCAGGAGAAGAAGGCCAAGAAGAGCTGAGCCTTCGAACCGTGTGGGAGCCGGCCCGGAAAGCATCGCCGACAGGGTCGGCTCCCACCGGGCTATCGCCAGCAGGATCGGCTCCCACCAGCCATCGTCTGCCTGGTGGGAGCCGATCTTATCGGCGATCCCGCGGCAGCGGGCCAGGTTACGGGGCAAGCCCCCATCGCCGCTGAAGCGGCTCCCACACAAACCTGAAGTACCCCTCACGCAGAGAAGTGGCCCTCGCGCAGAAAGCAGCTCCCACACATACGTCGGATCAACCCTGCGACGGCGCGCCGGGGATCACGTAGAACAACACTGCCAGGTAATGCAGCACGCTGCCGGCGAGCACGAAGAAATGCCAGATGGCATGGTGATACGGTAGCTTCCGCGCCATGTAGAACGGGACGCCGGCGGTATACGCGAGCCCACCGCCGAACAGCAAGAGGAGCCCGCCCGTCGGCACGTTGTCGCGCAACGGCTCGATCGCCACCACCGCCACCCAACCCATGGCGACGTACATCACCACCGCGGCCTTCCGATACCGCTTCAGCAAGCCCAGCTCCGCCGCGCTGCCGATGATCGCCAGCGCCCAGATCGTGCCAAACAGGCTCCATCCCCAGGCGCCCGGCAGCGCCAGCAGGGTGAACGGCGTATAGGTGCCGGCGATGAGCAGGAAGATCGCGATGTGGTCGAGCGTGCGCAGGACGCGCTTGGCCATGACGCCCGGGATCGAGTGGTAGAGCGTCGAGGCGGTATAGAGCAGGATGAGGGTGGTACCGAATACCGAACTCGCCACCACCGCGCGCGCGCCGCCATGCATGGCGGAAAAAGCCACGAGTACGGCGAGGCCCGCGATGCTCAGGACGAGCCCGATACCGTGGATCACGCTGCTGGCGACTTCTTCGGCGTAGGGGTAGCGGGGCTGTGCGCTGTCGATAACCATGGCTGTTCCGCTGATGTGGTCTATACCGGTCGAGGGTAACCGATGCGACGCCCCGGTAGAGGCGCAGCGGTCATTGACCGCGGCACGCTCTCCGTTGTTCCATGGGCCATGACCTACGAACTGCTCGCGCATATCGGCCGGCTGCCCCCCAGGGCTCGGGCTTGCGTGCCGCGCTGGCCATGGCCTCGCGGCTCGGTGCGCGCCTGGACGCCCTGTACGTGGTGGACCTTCCGGCGGCGGCATTCACCGTGCCCGAGGCCGTGCCCATGCAACTGGACGCCGTGCGCCAGCGGTCGACGGACGCACGGGCGGTGGCCGGCGATTGGGCCGCCCTGCTCGCCTCACACCATCTCCACGGGAACTGGCGTGTCGGCAACGGCGATACGGTCACCCTGCTCGCGCATGCCTCGGCGGGCTACGACCTCATCGTCATGGAGCGCTCCTCCACGATGCGCGGCGACGCACCGGTAGGCTTCGGCGTCGTCTCGCGAACCGTCTTCGCGTCCAGCCGCGGCGTCCTCGTGGTGCCGGAGGCATCACCGGTCGCCACCCTGGGCGAGCACGTGCTGGTGGCGTGGAGTGGCAGCCGCGAGTCCGCACTGGCCGTGCGTTCCTCGCTTCCGTTGCTACGCAAGGCGACGAGGGTGACCGTCATCGACGGCAGCCGCGACGAAGACATCGGCACATGCGCCCTGCCCGATACCGATATCTGCGGCTGGCTGGACACGCATGGAGTGAAGGCGGAAGTCCGGCGGCTCGACGAGGCGGCACTTGCCGCTCCCGGCCCGGCCTTGCTGGACATCGCTCACGCGGAACAGGCCGACCTCATCGTCATGGGAGCCTGGGGCCGTTCGCGACTATCGGAAATGGTACTGGGCGGCACCACGCGCTTCCTTTTCATGCAATCGGACGTGCCGATGCTCGTCGCGCACTAGCCCGCATGTCGGTCACCGCTGACGGAATAGCCGTCCGGACGGCCCTATTGCAAATTCTTTCGAAGCCAGCCTAACCTGCCATCGGACCTGAACACGATCCCCGCCGGTCCCCACCGGCCGTGTTCCCGACCGCGCATCACCTTCCCCCACGTTGCAGGAGGTGGCACATGTCGTTCGCTCGTCCGCAATTCTCCACCGGAGTGCATCCGGATACCGTCCGTATCGTGGCCATGAGTGCCGCGATCGCCCTCAACGCCGCCGCGCTGATCGCCGTGATGCGGCCGATGGTGGCGACGATATCGTTCGCGCCATCCTCGGCACCGACGATTCGTCTTATCGATCATCCCGCGGAACCGAAAGTCGTTCCCCCGCCACCGATCGACCTGAAGCCCTTGCCGGCGAAACGGGTGGAACAGCCCCACGCCCGACCCACGCCGGTGCGGGTGCCGCCAGCCACGGCACAACCTGTCCCGACCGATGAAGGCAGCGCGCAGGAGACGCCACCGGCGGCATTGGACATCACGCCGGTCACCGTGCCCGCCACGCCGTCGGCTCCGGTGGAAGCCACCCTGGCCTACGTGTCGGCGCCGGCTCCTGCCTACCCCCGCGTGGCGATGGCAGGCCACATGCAGGGCACCGTGACGCTGCGTGTCCTGGTCGACGAGGCAGGCAAGCCTGTCGACGTGATCGTGGAGAACAGCAGCGGGCATCCCGTGCTCGACAAGGCGGCACGCGAACAGGTCCTGGCGCGCTGGCGATTCCAGCCGGCAAAGGCGAACGGTCAGCCGGTGCGCGCCTGGGCGCGAATCCCGGTGACCTTCAACCTCCGCGACATCTAGGGCGGCTCAGCGCGGCATCACCACGACATCGGGCTTGCGCGTGGCGCGGGCGATCGCCCAGACGATGAGGGCCAGCAAGGCCACCGGCAGGAGGACCGGCAGCAGGGCGAGGGCGACCACCGGCGCCATGGCCAGCATCACCACGCCGCCGACCACGGCACCGAGGATGCTGCCGACGATGCTGAACACGCCACCGATGATGCCGAAAACCACCTTCAGGACGATCCCGACAAAGGCGAAGACCAGCCAGAAGGCGACGGCAAGGACGACGAGCGAAGTGAGGACGATCATGGCGTTTGCTCCGAGGACAGGTGGCCGCCCACGGGGCGGTCAGGGCTTGGATGCGGCCTCCGGGCAAAGAGTTTAAGCGGATCGCGAAAGACGGAGGTTACGACCGTTTAACGGCCCACATGCTCCACTTCCCGCCAGTTGATTTAGCGGGCAGCCCGTCCATGGGTAAGCGTTCTTCCATCATCAGGACCTTGCGGGACATCGCGTTCGACCTCTCGGACGCCGAGCATCCGGACCTCGCCTCGATGGGGCGGGAGATCGGAAGTGTCCTCCACGGTCGCAGCGCCGACCTGGCCGCCATGCTGGGTCCCCTGCGCGAGCGCCGGCGCGGCTTCGAGCGCTGGATGCTCGCCGAGCGCGCGCGTCCGCCGGTCAGCATGCTGGTCATGGCGTGGCCTCCGGGCTATGCCACGCCGGTGCACGACCACGGTGGACTATGGGGCCTGGAAGCTACGATCGCCGGCGCGCTCGAGGTGGAATCCTTCATCAAGGACGACACCGATCATTCGCTGCGCAGCAGCGGCCGCACCTGGCTCGGTCCAGGCGATGCCACCTGGTTCGACGCCACGGAAAGCCAGACGCACCGCTGCCGCAATTTGTCGCGGCACGACACGGCGCTCACGCTTCACGTGTACGGTGGCGATCTGGCACAGTATCTCGCGTACGAGCAGCCCGGTCCCTCCGGACACTGGATCGCACGACCGAGGCAATCGATCATCGCGGGACGCCTGACGGCCTGACGGTCTCACGGCCCTCCACCCCAGCCATCGGGCGAAGGACCCATACATGTTTCATAAAGTCGCCATCATCGGCGGTGGCGCAGCAGCGGCGACGCTGGTGAGCGAATTGCTGGAGCGGCGCACGCAGCGCCCGCTTCACCTCGACTGGTATACGGGCGGCCGGGAGGCCGGCCGCGGTGTCGCCTACGGCACGCCGTCGGAACGGCACCTGCTCAATGTGCGCGCCGCCTCGATGGGCATGTTCGTCAGCAAGCCCGGCGGTTTCCTGGAGTACGCCCAGGCCCTGGACCCTTCGGTGAAGGGCTCGGATTTCCTGCCGCGCCGGATGTACGGCGATTTCCTGCAGTCGCGCGTCGAGGACGCCGTGAAGAACGCGGGTTCGTTCGGCCACGACGTGAACGTGTTGCCGTTCGCCGCGGAATCCGTGGTGCCCTCGGCCCAGGGCGTCACCATCGGCTATGGGGATGGAGAAACGCAGGCCGAGGCGGCCGTGCTGGCCATCGGTTCGCTCCCGCCGCGTCCGTTGCCGGGCGTGGAAGACGCCGCGATCGCGAGCAGGCGCTATATCACCGACCCCTGGCCGTTCCTGGTTTCCGCCGGGAGCGACGATCGCCCCTTGCGCGTCCTGGTCATCGGTCTGGGCCTTACCGCCGTCGACGTCCTGCTGGAGCTGTCCGCTCGCTGGCCGAACGCGCATTTCGACGCGCTGTCACGCCACGGCAAGCTGCCTGAGCCGCACCTCGCCGCCGCTTCCGCCCCCAACGACGATGGCGGCGAACTGATCGAGTCGATGCGCGACGACGCCAACATCCGCGTCTGGCTGCGCCGCCTGCGCGAGACGACCGCCAGCGCCGAAGACTGGCGCACCGTGATCGACGGCATGCGCCCGCATACGCAATCGCTATGGCACGACCTGCCGCGGGCCGAGCGGGCGCGTTTCCTTCGTCATGCCCGCTGGGCATGGGAGCGCGCACGCCATCGCATGCCGCCCCAGGTCGCCGCCACCATCGCCAAGCTTGAGGCGGAAGGCCGTTTCACCCGTGGCCGCGGGCGCATGCGTTCCGTGCAGCTGTCTCACGATGGCTCGCTCGCGGTAGTGCACGGATTGCCGGGTGGGGGCGATTCCACCGACTCCTACGACATCGTCATCCAGACGGTGGGGCTCAACACCGACACGCAGCGCACCGAACACCACCTGGTGCGCCAGTTGGTGCTCGATGGCCTGGTCAACCCCGATCCGCTCGGACTCGGCTTCTCCGCCCTGCCCGACGGCCACCTGCTCGACGGTGACGGCAAGCCGCGCCCGAACCTCTTCGCGATCGGCAGCCTTCTGCGTGGCGCCCTCTGGGAATCCACGGCGATTCCCGAGATCCGCAAGCAGGCCCAGAGCCTGGCCAACATGCTGCTGGCCGAGAAGATGGAGCGCGTCGCCTCCCGATAACGGCGGGAGGTCAGGCGCACCCCGCGGCGAGGGATACGGCGCGCCGTTCGAGCGCGACGCTGGCCATCGTGGCCAGCAAGCCCGCCACCGTGACCGCGGCGCCGGCCAGGCTCACCACCGGCATGGCGTAGCCCGCGGCCAGCACGGCACCGCCCAGCCATGCACCGCCCGCATTGCCGAGATTGAACGCGGCGATGTTGAGCGTCGAGGCGAGGTTGGGCGCGTCGCCCGCCACGTGCACCACGCGCGATTGCAACGGCGCCACGGTGGCGAAGGCCGCGATGCCCCAGACGAAGACGGTGACGACCGCCGCCACGGCCGAATGCATCGTCCAGGCGAAGATCACCAGCAGCGAGGTCAGCAGCACCAGGATGCCCATCAGCGACGGCATCAGCTTCCAGTCCGCAAGCCGCCCACCCAGGATGTTGCCGATCGTGGTGCCGAGGCCGAACAGCACCAGCACGGCACCGGTCCAGTGCGGATCGATGTGCGACTGCTCCTGCAGGATCGGTGCGATGTAGGTGAAGACCGTGAATACGCCACCGAAGCCCAGCACGGTCATGCCCAGCGCAAGCAGCACCTGCGGCTCACGCAGCACGCGCAGTTCCCGGCCCATGTGCGGCGCCTTCAGGTGGGGCAAGGCCGGCACGAACCGCGCGACAGCCAGCGACGCGGCCACGCCCAATCCGGTCACCGCCCAGAAGGTCCCCCGCCAACCAGCCCATTGGCCGAGGAAGGTACCGAACGGCACGCCCAACACGTTGGCCAGGGTGAGTCCGGCGAACATGAGGGATATCGCACGCGCGCGCTGGTTGGCCGGCACGAGATGTGCGGCCACGATGGCGCCAATGCCGAAGAACGAGCCATGGCAGAACGCCGCCACCACGCGTGCCACCATCAGCACGTCGTAATTCGGCGCGATGGCGCACAACAGGTTGCCGAGGATGAACAGGCCCATCAGCAGGAGCAGCGCACGCTTGCGCTCCAGCTTGGCGGTCAGCGCCGCGAGCAGGGGCGCGCCCACCGCCACGCCCAGGGCATAGCCCGAAACGAGCATGCCGGCCGAGGGGATGCTTACCCGGAGATCGGCGGCCACCTCAGGCAGCAGGCCCATGATCACGAACTCGGTGGTTCCGATCGCGAAGGCCGCCACGGCCAGGGCCAGCAAGGGCAGACGGGACGAAGGACGATTCATAGGATAGGCTCGATGGAAAGCGATAACGTGCATTCTCCCGCCCCGGCCCTTATGCAAATACTCCTCCTGGCGCCAAACACTGTTGCCGAAAACTTGAGAGTGGAGACCGCCCGCGCATGATCGCCACCCTGGTCGCCATCGCGGCGCTCTGCCTGCACGTCGCCGGCGTGTTCGCCGCCATGCACGCGGTGATGCACACCCGGACGGCGCAAGGCGCGTTCGCCTGGGTGCTGGGACTGGTGCTCCTGCCCTACGTCACCCTGGTGCCATACCTGTTCCTGGGCGCGAGCCACTTCGGCGGCTACGTGGACCTGCACCGGCAGCGCCAGGCACGCTTCTTCATGCTCCACGAGGAAGCCGCGCATCCCGCGCGGCCCGGCGTGCTGCCGCAAGCCGCGCCTATCCACGACATCCGGTACGACGCCATCGGAAAGATGCTGAATACCTCCATGCACGGTGGCAACGCGCTATTCCTGCATGTCGACGGCGAGGCAACCTTCGCCGCCATGTTCGCCGCCATCGCCCGAGCGGAGCGTTACGTGCTCCTGCAGTTCTTCATCATCCATGACGACGTACTGGGCCGCCGGCTGAGCGACGCGCTGCTGGAGCGTGCGGCCGCGGGCGTGGAGGTATGCGTGCTGTACGACAGCATCGGCAGCCATGCGCTTCCCGACAGCTACGTGGAACGCTTGCGCGCCGGCGGCGTGCACGTGCACCGCTTCGCCACGCGGCGCTGGCGGAACCGTTTCCAGCTGAATTTTCGCAATCACCGCAAGGTACTCGTCGTGGACGGCGTCCGTGGCTTCGTCGGCGGCCTCAATGCGGGCGACGAGTACCTCGGCGCGAAGCCACCGCTATCTCCCTGGCGCGATACGCACATGGAGATCGAGGGCCCCGCGGTGGCCGACCTGCAACGCGTGTTCGCCGAGGACTGGTACTGGGTCACCGGCGAACGGCCGCCATCGTCGCCGCCACCGGAGCGATGCGGCCGCGCGGCGAGCCTCATCGTCGCCACCGGCCCGGCCGACCGCCAGGAGAGTTGCTCGCTGTTCTTCACGCAGGCCATCCATGCCGCAAGAAAACGCGTATGGATCACCACGCCGTATTTCGTGCCCGACCAGGCCGTGTTCGGCGCATTGCGCCTGGCCGTCTTCCGTGGCGTGGACGTGCGCATCCTCATTCCTTGCCGGCCCGACCATCGCACGGTCTTCATGGCCTCCACGCTCTATGCGCACGAGGCGACCCTGGCGGGCGTTCGCATGTTCCGTTACCAGCCGGGCTTCGTGCACCAGAAGGTGATGCTCATCGATGACGACACCGCGGTGGTCGGCAGCATGAACCTCGACAACCGCAGCTTCCGGCTGAACTTCGAGATCGCCGCACTGAACGTGGACGAGGCTTTCGCCACCGAGGTGGAGGCCATGCTGGCAATGGACTTCGCCAACAGCGAGGAAGTGAATCAGAACGACTACCGGCGCTTGTCGTACTTCCGCCGCGTGGCGCTGCATGTCGCCCGCCTGTTCGATCCCATCCTGTAGTTCTCTTCCCGCATTCCCGGAAAAAGTCCTGTTGGCGCCTACCCTGGTGGGAGCCGACCTTGTCGGCGATCCCGCGCAGCGGGCCAGGCTGCGGCAAGCACCCATCGCCGACAGGGTCGGCTCCCACCGGAGTCGGCTCCCACCAGGGGCCGGCAGGTCGGCTCCCATCGGGGCGCTCCCGAGCCTTGCGATACGCCCGTTACTCCGCTTGACTCGGCTACCTGTCCCCAGGAAACCGCCACGATGCTTCGCACCCTCGCCTTCCTCACCGCCGCCATCGCCAGCACGGCGGGTTTCGCCGCCCCCGCACGTTTCGTCGAGCGCTCCGTCGATGTCCATGGCAAGACCTATCGCTACCAGGTATTCGTGCCTGCGGACATCAAGGAGCATCCGGCCGTGGTGCTGTTCCTTCACGGCAGCGGCGAGCGGGGCGACGACAACCAGAAGCAGATGTCGCAAGGCCTGCCGCCCTGGCTGAAGCAGCACATGGATTTCCCGGCGGTGGTGGTGATTCCCCAGGCGCCAGACGACACGGAATGGACCGATCCGGCCGATGCCGACATGGCGATGGCCGCGCTCGAGAAAAGCGTGAAGGAGTTTCATGGCGACCGTAAGCGTCTCTATCTCACCGGCCTCTCCATGGGCGGTTACGGTTCCTGGCAACTTGCCGTGGATCATCCCGACACGTTCGCCGCGGCGGCCATCATCTGCGGCGGCGTCAGCGCGTTGAGCGACGAGCGGGCGCTCCATGTGCACGGGGCACCGAAGGGCGACGATCCCTTCACCTGGGTGGCGGAGAAGATCGGCAAGCTGCCGGTGTGGATCTTCCACGGCGGCGACGACAACGTCGTGCCCACCGAGCAGTCGCGCAAGATGAACGCGGCTCTGGTCAAGCGTGGGGCGGAGGTGAAGTACAGCGAATTCCCCGGCGTGAACCACGGCTCATGGGAAAAGGCCTATGCGACGCCGGACCTGTGGGCCTGGATGTTCAGCCACACCCGATAAGGGAACCACCAAGGCCGGCTCACGCCAAGGTGATCCTCACATTGGTGTTATCAGGAACTGCGCATGCTGGCGGACAGCTTCTTCAGCCCGCCAGCGAATACCAGCCAGCCGATGCATACCCCCACCAGGGCGCCGACGAACTCGAAGAAGACGCGCAGCCCGATGGCATCGGGATCGTGCACGGCGGCGAGTTTCAGTTTCAACAAGGTGAGCGATTGCAGCGGCGCCATGTTGAAGTAGAAGAGGTCCCACACGTCCTGCCCGGCGCCCAGTACCACGGCGAACACGTAGGCGATGGCAAGCTGTTTACCGTCGCTCCAGCCATTGCCCTTGCCGAAGGCATGCAGCAACCCGAAGACGACGATGCCGACGACCAGCGCGATGGCGCCCGTTTCCAGGGCACCGACGATGCCGAAGCCCGTCCAACTGCGATCGTATGGCATGCGAAGAACTCTAGCGGAACCGGAAGCGCATTATGCCCGCGCGTCCGCCTGGTTATCGCGTACGTTTCTATCGCGGCCGAAACGCAGGTAGAGGGAGGTGGCCAGGAGCATCGCCGCCAGCGCGGCGAATCCCGCCAGCAGGAAGATCGCGGGGTAATCGTAAAGGCCTGCGACCCAGCCGCCGATCGGACCGGTCAGGCCCAGCGCCACATCGAGGAACACCGAATAGGCACCCAGGGCGGCGCCGCGATTGTGCGTGCTGACCCGGCCGACGGCCTCGACGCCGAGCGCCGGAAACACCAGGGCGAAACCCGCGCCCGTGAGTGCGGCCCCGGCAAGGGCGGCGTGCGGCGTCGTCCCCTGCCAGAGCAGGAGCAGGCCGAGGCATTCGACGAACAGCGAAGCGATCGCCACGCGGTAGCCGCCGAAGCGGTCGATGGCGTTGCCGAAGACCAGCCGGATGCCGATGAAGCAACCGCCGAAGATCGACAGCGACAGCGCGGCATCGGCCCAGCCGCGGCTGGCGTAGTAAAGGGCCACGAAGGTCGAGAGCGAACCGAAACCTATGGACGCCAACGCCAGGCCCGCGCCATAGGGCATGACACGCGATAGCACGCTCTTGAACGGCAGGCGCTCGCCATGGCTCGGCGCCACGCGGGCCTTCGCCAGCGCCAGCGGCAGGGCGACGAGGCCCAGCGCGAAGGTCAGGATGCCCAGCGAGATGAAGCCATGGTCTCGCGCCAAGGTCACGCCCAGGGGGGCGCCCAGCGCGATACCGCCGTAGGTGGCGATGCCGTTCCAGGAAATCACCCGTGCGGTGTGCTCGCCACCGATGCCGCCGATACCCCAGGTGATCGACCCGGTACTCACCCAGCTTTCGGCGAATCCGAGGCCGAGGCGGCTGAGAAGGATCAGCGTCAGCGAAAGCACGGGTATCTTCGGCACCAGCGCCGCCAGTGCGAGGAACAGCCCGGAGATGGCCAGGACGATGAGGCCGGCGACCACGGTCCGCTTCGGTCCCATCGCATCGGCCATGCGCCCCGCGTGCGGGCGGCTCAGCAGCGTCGCAAGATACTGCGCGCTGACCGCCAGCCCGGCGACGATCGTCGAATAACCCAGGTCGAGATGCGCGAATCCAGGCAGGACGGCGAGCGGAATGCCGATGCAGAGGTAGCAGACGAAGGAAAAAACGACCGCGGAAAGAATCCGGGCCGTGACGGCGAAACGCCGTCCGCGATGGGGGACGAGGGAAGGCAGAGACATGGCCCGAGGATTATAGCGCGCCGTTGTTGCAGCGCGTCATGACTCGCCATGCGGCCATTTGAAAGGAGAAACCGCGGCCTGGAGAAGCCGCAGCCTGGTGGGAGCCGACCCTGTCGGCGATGGGTGCTTGCCGACACTGGCCCGCTGCCGCGGGATCGCCGACAAAGTCGGCTCCCACCAAGTCGAGGCCATCCTTAGCAAGTCGGTTCCCACTTGGTCGAGGCCATCCTTAGCAAGTCGGTTCCTACCGGGTCGAGGCCATCTGCCGCAGGTCGGCTTCCCACCAGGGCAGGATCAGCCCAGTTCCACGGGTTGGCCGCTTTGCAGCGATTCGCGCAACGCGATGGCGATGCGTGTCGCCTCCACCGCGTCGTCCATGGTCAGTTCGAACGGCGCGTCGTCGAGCACCGCGTCGACGAAGTGCTTCGCCTGGGTCACGAACGCCGGCGCGAATCGCTCGTAGAACGAGGGAACGACCGAATTGCGCACGCCGTTCGCATCGGCGATCTCCACGCGGTCGGCGCGCGGGTTGCGCCCGATGCTCACCCTGCCGGCTGTGCCGGTGACGTCGGTGTGCGTATCGTGCCCATGCGCCTGCGTGCGCGAGGCGTAGAACATGGCCATGCGACCGCCTTCGAACTCGACGATGGCGATTCCGTTGTCGACGTCGCCCATGGCTTCAAGCGGCGGATACATCGCCACCGTGCCCGTGGAGTAGACCTTGATCGCCTTCGGCCGGCCGAGCAGCCAGCGGGCGAGGTCGATGTCGTGCACGCTGCAGTCGAGGAAGATGCCACCGCTGGTCGGCGCGAACTTCAGGAACGCGCCACTCGGATCGGCGAGATCCGTCGTCTGCGAGTAGACCAGAAACGGCCGGCCGATGCCGCCGCCCTCGATATGCATGAAGGCGTGGCGATAGCTCTCGTCGAAGCGGCGGACGAAGCCGACCATGGCTCGCTTGCCCGCGTTCGCGGCGTGCGCGGCGGCGCGACGACAGTCTTCCAGGTCGAGCGATAGCGGCTTCTCGCAGAACACGTGCTTGCCGGCGTCCAGTGCCTGCTCGATCTGCGCCGCATGCAACGAAGTCGGCGTGACGAGGAATACCGCGTCCAGGGACGGATCGGCGAGCATCTCCTCGTACGAGTGATGGATCGTCTCGATACCGAGGCCACGCGCCCATTCGCGTTCGGCCTCGACGGGGCTGCACACGGCGGCGAACTCGGCGCGCGGGACGGCGCGGGCGAGATTTTCGGCGTAGCGCTGGCCGAGCCGCCCCAGGCCGGCCAGGCCGATACGAAGCTTGCTCATGGTCAGATGCTTACCTCGACGGCCTTGCCTTCGCGCCACGAACGCGCGGCGGCCTCGGCCAGTTCCAATGCCTTGATGCCATCGGCGATGGTCGTGCGCACGGGCGTGCCACCGGCCAGGGCGTCGAAGAAATGGGCGATCTCGGCGGCATACGCTTCGCGGTAGCGCTCCAGGAAGAAGTGCTCCGGAAGATCATGGGCGATGTTCTTCGACGTATGCGACACGACCTGGGTCGGCGCGACGTTACCCGCCTGCAGCATGCCCTTGCTGCCAAGCACCTCGAAACGCTGGTCATAGCCATAGGCCGCACGGCGCGATGTATTGATCTGACAGAGCCTGCCGCTCTTGGTACGAATGGTGACGGCGGTGGTATCGATGTCGCCTGCCTCCTGGATCGCCGGATCGGTCAGGCAGCTCCCGGTGGCGTGCACGCTGACGGCCTCGTCGGCGAGGATCCAGCGGAAGATATCGAAATCGTGGATGAGCATGTCCTTGAAGATGCCGCCCGAGCTCTTGATGTAGCTGACCGGCGGCGCGCCGGGATCGCGGCTGGTGACGATCAGCAACTCCGGTGTGCCCACCTCGCCATCGTCGAGGCGCTTCTTCAGTGACGAGAAGGTGGGATCGAAGCGGCGCTGGAAAGCGATCATGCAGACGACGCCAGCCTTTTCCACGGCGGCCTGGCACGAACGTGCGCGTTCGACATCGAGGTCCACCGGCTTCTCGCAGAAGATCGCCTTGCCGGCGGCGGCCGCACGATGGATGAGGTCGGCATGGGTGTCGGTGCTCGACCCGATCACCACGGCGCCCACGGCGGGATCGTTCAATGCCTCGTCGACACCGGCGACCTTCGCGCCGTGCTTGTCCGCAAGTTCCTGCGCCGAGGGTGCATGTACGTCGACCACATAGCGCAGTCGCGCCTCCGGATGGCGGGCGACATTGCCCGCGTGGATCTTGCCGATGCGACCGGCACCGAAAACGGCAACTTCAATCATCGTATTCTCCTCGGGGAATCGTTTCTTCGACAGTGAGTTCGAGTTTGTAGGCCAGCGCGACGAACAGCGCCTGGCACAGGCACATGGTGCTGGTGAGGCCGCGGAATGCGAACGCGCTTCCCTCCTTCACCTTGAGCAGCACGTCCGAATGCCGCGCCAGCGGTCCGAGATCGCTCTCGGTGATGCCGAGCACGCCCGCCCGGTGTTGCTGGGCCACCCGCATGGCGTAAAGGGTTTCCTTGCCGAACGGGGGAAAGCTGATGGCGATCAGCGCGTCGCCCTTGCCGATGCTGCGCAGCTGCTCGCGGAACATGCCGCCGAGGCCACTGACCAGGTGCACGCGCTTCTGCGTGTGCTGCAACGCATAGGCGATGTAGGTCGCGATGGCGAACGAACGGCGCACGCCGATCACGTAGATGTTTTCCGCCGCGGCGAGCATGTCCACCGCCTTCTGGAACCGGGTCTCGTCCAGCTCCTCGGCGAGTTCGTCGAGCCCGGCCCGGCTGGCGTCGATGAAACGCGACGCGATCTCCACGGCCGGCATGCCGCCGGCACGGCCCTTGATGACGCTGCGGATGCGCTGCTGGTAGCTGCGCGAGGGCGCGGATTGCGCCGTCCACGCATCGCGGAACACCGCCTGCATTTCCGAAAAACCGGAATAACCGAAGCGCTGCGCGAAACGAACCACCGCGGAAGCGTGCACGCCACAGCCTTCGGCGATCTCGCCGACGCGCTGGACCATGATCGAACTGCGATGTTCCTCAAGGTAACGGGCGACCCCCTGCAGCTGGCGTGGCAGGGCTTCGAATTCCTCCGCGATGCGCTGCATGAGTGCATCGGCTTCGCTGCGTTTGGCCATGGACGGCTCCATCGGGGACCGGCCGCATTGAAGCACGCGATGGAACATATTTTCCATTTATTTTTTTGCTGCAATGCAAATTGCAACCGTGGAACAGGGGGTCCATGCTCGACCCGCTTTCGGCAAAACAGCGGCCGCGAGGCCGCATCGCACTTCGATATCCATCCATCCGACCGCAAAGCCGGTCACCTGTGGAGGCACTATGCGATCCAAACTGTTCCACGCCTCGTTGGCGGCAGCCCTAGCCCTCGGTCTTGGCCTTGCCGCCCCCGCCTCGCAGGCGGCTCCCGGCGATCGTTACGTTCTCGTTACCCACGCCGCCGACTCCGATTCCTGGTGGAACACCATCAAGAACTCGATCAAGCAGGCGGGCGAGGATTTCGGTGTCGACGTCGACTATCGCGGGTCCGGCAACGGCGACCTGAGTGAAATGGCGCGCCAGCTCGAATCGGCGGCCGCCCGCAACTACAAGGGCGTGTCCTTCGACATCGCCAGCTACGCGGTGCTGAAGGCCCCGGCCGCGAAGGTCGCCGCCAAGGGCATCCCCATCGTCACGATCAACTCCGGCACGCCCGACGAGAGCAAGAAGCTCGGCGCGATCATGCATGTGGGCCAGGGTGAATACGACGCGGGCAAGGCCGCCGGCGAGCGAGCCAAGGCCGCCGGCGTCACCAGTTTCGTCTGCGTGAACCACTACGCCACCAACAACGCCTCGTTCGAGCGCTGCCAGGGCTTCGCCGATGCCATCGGACTGAAGGACTGGCGCAAGACCTCGATGATCGACACGGGCATGGACCCGACCGTGGTCGCCAGCAAGCTCAGCGCCTACCTGCGCAGCAACCCCAAGACGCAGGCCATCCTCGCGCTGGGCCCCAATGCGGCCGAGCCGGCGATCAAGGTGGTCCAGGACATGCACCTGGCCGGCAAGATCAACTTCGGCACGTTCGATCTTTCGCCCGCGATCATCAACGGCATCAAGTCCGGCACGATCCAGTACGCCATCGACCAGCAGCCCTACCTGCAAGGCTACATGGGCATCGCCGCCCTGGTGATCGCGCACGACCAGAACACCAAGGACCCGGCCAAGATCATCGCCGCGCTGAAGGCCAACCCGAAGTTCCAGGCGCGCCTGAAACAGTACGACCTGAAGCCCGTCTACACCGCCACCGGCGTCAGTTCGGGACCCGCCTTCGTCACCAAGGACAACGTCGCCACCGTAGAGAAGTACGCCGGCCAGTACCGCTGACCGGCAGGAGCAGAAGTCCATGAGCGCCATCAACGAGAGCGTCACGAACATGATCCATAGCAACCGCGCGAAAGCGCCGGAAGAAGCGGCATCCACGGACGAACGCGTACGGAAGATATCCCCGTGGCGCATCCTCCTCGACCGGCCCGAACTCGGGTCCATCGCGGGCACCGTGCTCGTCTTCGTCTTCTTCGGCATCTTCGCCGGCGGCTCGGGCATGTTCGCGCTCGATGGCGTGATCAACTGGGCGCAGGTAGCGGGCTACCTCGGCATCATCGCCGTCGGTGCCTGCCTGCTGATGATCGCCGGCGAATTCGACCTGTCGATGGGTTCGATGATCGGATTCGCCGGCGTCATGGTGGCCATCCCGCCCATGTACCTGGGCTGGCCACTGTGGGCGTCGGTGATTTTCGCCTTCGCCGGCTCCATGGCGCTCGGCGCGTTGAACGGCTACCTCGTGGTTCGCACGAAGTTGCCGTCGTTCATCGTCACGCTGGCCTTCATGTTCATCCTGCGTGGCCTGACCCTGGTCCTTTCCACCGGCTTCGCCAACAGCACGATCGTCAGCGGCATCGGCGACAAGTTCACCGACGACCCCGTCGTCTCCGCCCTGTTCCAGGGCACCACCCTGCACTGGCTGTTCAGCGCGCTCGCCGGAATGAACCTGATCGAGAAGCTGCCCAGTGGCGATCCGGTCGTGGCGGGCCTGCCCAAGGTGCTGGTCTGGTGGATCGTGATGGCGATCGCCGCCGGCTTCGTGCTCGCCCGTACGCGCTTCGGCAACTGGATCTATACGGTCGGTGGCGATGCGAACGCCGCGAAGAACGTCGGCGTACCCGTGCGCCGCGTGAAGATCTCGCTGTTCGTCCTCACCGCGTTCTGTGCCTGCCTGTTCGGCGTGCTCCAGGTGGCCGACGTCGGCTCCGCCGCGGCCGATCGCGGCCTGCAAAAGGAATTCGAGGCGATCATCGCCGTGGTCATCGGCGGCACGCTGCTCACCGGCGGCTTCGGCTCGGTGATCGGCGCCTGCTTCGGCGCGCTGATCTTCGGCGTCGTGCAGATCGGCATCTCGTACACCAATATCGATTCCGATTGGTACCGCGTGTTCCTGGGCGGCATGTTGCTGCTGGCGGTGCTGTTCAACCACTACATCCGCAGCCGCGCCGCGGCGACGAAGTGAGGAGCACCACCATGGCCGACGATTACATCCTCGAGCTCGACAACGTCAGCAAGTATTTCGGTACCGTGATCGCCCTCCAGGGTGTCACGCTGCGCCTCAAGCGTGGCGAGGTGCACTGCCTGCTCGGCGACAACGGCGCGGGCAAGTCCACCCTGATCAAGACCCTGGCCGGCGTGCACCAGCCCAGCTCCGGCGCATACCGCGTCGACGGCGAGGAAGTCCGCTTCAACTCGCCCCGCGAAGCGCTGGACCGTGGCATCGCGACGGTTTACCAGGATCTCGCCCTGGTCCCGTTGATGAGCGTGGCGCGCAACTTCTTCGCCGGCCGCGAACCACGCCGCAAGATGTTCGGCGTCATCCCGGTCATCGACATGAACTACGCCAACGAGACCGCCCGCGACAAGCTCGCCGAGATGGGCATCCGCGTCCGCGACGCGAGCCAGCCGGTGGGCACGATGTCCGGCGGCGAACGGCAATGCCTGGCGATCGCCCGCGCGATCCACTTCGGCGCGAAGGTGCTGATCCTGGACGAGCCCACCGCCGCACTCGGCGTGAAGCAGTCCTGCAACGTCCTCAAGCTGATCCACAACGCGCGCGAGCGTGGCATCTCGGTGATCTTCATCACCCATAACGTGCACCACGCCTATCCCATCGCGGACAGCTTCACGCTGCTCAACCGCGGCCAATCCATGGGTACCTTCGCCAAGAGCGACATCACGAAGGAAGAAGTGCTCGACATGATGGCCGGCGGCACCGAGATCCAGAGCCTGGTCGATGAACTGGAAGGCCGCGCGGCCTGAACACGGAACCCCTATGCGTAGTCCCCTTCCCCGCTCCTCCTCCCGCCCCATCGACGTCGCCTGCCTCGGCAGGCTCGCGGTGGATCTCTACGCCCAGCAGATCGGCGCCCGCCTGGAGGACGTGACCAGCTTCGCCAAGTACCTTGGCGGCTCGTCGGCCAACGTGGCCTTCGGCACCGCGCGGCTGGGCTTGCGCTCGGCCATGCTCTCGCGCGTGGGCGACGACCACATGGGCCGCTTCCTGACCGAGACGCTCGATGCGGAAGGCTGCGACGTGAGCCAGGTCCGGATCGACCCCGATCGCCTGACCGCGCTGGCGATCCTCGGCATCAAGGATCGCGAGACGTTCCCCCTGTTGTTCTACCGCGAGAACTGCGCGGACATGGCGTTGACCGCCGGGGATATCGACGAGACCTTCATCGCCTCGTGCCGCGCCCTCGCCATCACGGGAACGCATTTCTCCGAACCCGGCGTCCACGCCGCGAGCACGCGCGCCATCGAACTGGCCCGCAAGCACGACGTGCGCACCGTGCTCGATATCGACTATCGCCCCGTGCTCTGGGGCCTCACCGGCCGGGGTGAAGGCGAAACGCGATTCGTCGCCGCCGACCATGTCACCGGCCACCTGCAAGCCATCCTCCCCGGCTTCGACGTGATCGTAGGCACGGAGGAGGAATTCCACATCGCCGGTGGCAGCGAAGACCTGCTCGCCGCGTTGCGTGCCGTGCGCGGCATCAGCGCGGCCACCCTCGTGGTCAAGCGTGGGCCGCTGGGTTGCAGCGTGATCGAAGGCGCGATCCCTTCGGTGATCGACGATGCGCCCACCTATCGCGGCAGCCGCGTGGAGGTGCTCAACGTGCTCGGTGCCGGCGACGCCTTCCTCTCCGGCTTCCTCGCCGGCTGGCTGCGCGACGAATCGATCGAGCGTTCCTGTGCCTTCGCCAACGCCTGCGGCGCGATCGTGGTGTCCCGCCACGGTTGCGCGCCGGCCATGCCCGGACGCGCGGAACTCGACGCCTTCCTCCAACGCGAAGGCGGCATCCGCCGGCCGGACCTCGACGCCGAACTGTCCCACCTTCATCGCGCGGCCGTGCCGCGGAAAGCGTGGGACGAACTCTACGTGTTCGCCTTCGACCATCGCGTGCCGTTCTTCGAACTGGCCAGGCAGGTCGGTGGCGACGAGGCGCGCATACCGCGCCTCAAGGAATTGCTGGTGGAAGCCGTGGCCGCCACGGAACGGGCCGGAAAACTCCAGGGCCACGTCGGCCTGCTGGCAGACGACCGCTACGGACAGGACGCACTCAATGCCGCGACGGGCCGTGGTTGGTGGATCGGCCGGCCTGTCGAGGTCTCCGGTTCGAATCCGCTGGAACTGGAACGCGGCCGCTCCATCGGCAGCCAGCTGGTCGCCTGGCCGCGCGAGCACGTCATCAAGTGCCTGGTCGCGTTCGATCCGGATGCGAATCCCATGGACCGCGTGGAGCAGGAAACCCAGCTTCGCTCGCTGTACGACGCGGCGAAGATCAGTGGTCATGAGTTGCTCCTGGAAGTGATCCCGCCGGGTTGCAAGGGCCAGGCGGAACGCGACGAACTCGTGCTGCGTTCGCTGAAGCGTATCTACAACCTGGGCATCAAGCCGGAATGGTGGAAGCTCTGCCCGCCGCGCCGCGAAGCGTGGCCCGCGATCGATGCACTGATCCACGAGCGCGATCCGCATTGCCGGGGCGTGCTCCTGCTCGGGCTCAACGCACCGGCCGAAACCCTGGCGGCCGGCTTCGCCGACGCCGCCGACAGCGCCACCTGCCGGGGCTTCGCCGTGGGCCGCACGATCTTCGCCGAGCCGGCCAAGGCATGGCTCGCCGGAAGCATCGACGATGCCGCCCTCGCCGCCCAGGCACGCGCCGCCTTCGAACGCATGATCGCCCTGTGGCGCGACGGCCGGCGCAGTCCCGAAACGTTGAAGGAAGGCGCCGCCGCATGAGCGAGACGATCCGCCTCACCTGCGCGCAGGCGCTGGTCCGTTACCTCTCGGCACTGCGCGGGCGCGATGCCGACCAGGAGGACTCCGTGCCGCTGTTCAGCGGCGTGTTCGCCATTTTCGGCCACGGCAACGTGGCCGGCATGGGCGAAGCGCTGTATGGCGTGCGCGGGGAATTGCCGACGCTTCGCGCGCACAACGAGCAGGCGATGGCGCATGCCGCGATCGCCTACGCCAAGGCGAACATGCGCCGGCGCATGATGGCCGTCACCACGTCGATCGGCCCGGGCGCGACCAATCTCGTCACGGCCGCCGCGCTGGCCCACGTGAACCGCCTGCCCGTGCTCCTGTTGCCCGGCGACATCTTCGTCTCGCGCGAGCCCGATCCCGTGTTGCAACAGTTGGAGGACTTCTCCGACGGCACGGTCTCGGTCAACGACTGCTTCCGGCCCGTGTCGCGTTACTTCGATCGCATCGTCCGGCCGGAGCAATTGCTGACCGCCCTCCCCCGCGCCATCCGCGTGTTGACCGATCCCGCGCTGTGCGGACCGGTCACGCTCGCCCTGCCCCAGGACGTGCAAGCGGAAGCTTATGACTACCCGTTGTCGTTCTTCGAGCCGCGCGAGATCGTCTTCCGCGCCCCGCAACCTACCGACGACGAGCTGATGGCCGCGCTCGACGCGATCGAGGTCGCCGAGCGCCCGGTGATCATCGCTGGCGGTGGCGCCCTCTACGCCAAGGCCACGCCGGCGCTGCTCAACTTCGCGGACAAGCATGGCGTCCCTGTCTGCGAGACGCAGGCGGGCAAGGGCGCCTTGCCGTGGAACCACCCGTTGCACCTCGGTCCGGCCGGGGTCAGCGGATCGACCGCCGCGAACGCCTTGCTCCGCGAGGCGGACCTGATCATCGCAGTGGGAACGCGGCTGCAGGATTTCACCACGGGCTCGAACGCCCTGTTCCGCCACGTGCCGATTCTTTCGGTGAACGTGAACAGCTTCGACGCACTCAAGGGCAACGGGCTGGAGGCGATCGGCGATGCGGCACAGGTTCTCGACGACATCAGCTTCGGGCTCGAGGACTGGGCGGCACCGGAGGCCTGGACGACGCGCGCTCGCGAGGCGGCCAGGGAATGGGTGGACATCGTCTCGCGCATCACCGGCCAGCGTGAGCCGCCGGCCGGACGCCTGCCATACGACGGCGAAGTGATCGGCGCCGTGCAGCGTTCGTCGTCGCGCTCCGCCATGGACGACATCGTGGTTTGCGCCGCCGGCACCCTGCCCGCCGAACTGGAAAAGCTCTGGCGTACCGAAACGCCCGGCGGCTACCACATGGAATACGGCTATTCGTGCATGGGCTATGAGATCGCCGGTGGCCTGGGCGTGAAGCTGGCCCAGCCCGACCGCGAGGTCATCGTGATGGTGGGCGACGGCAGCTACCTCATGATGAACTCGGAGATCGCGACCTCCGTGATGCTCGACGCGAAGCTCATCATCGTGCTGCTGGACAATCGCGGTTACGGTTGCATCAACCGGCTGCAGCAAGCGACCGGCAGCGCACCGTTCAACAACATGTTCGAGGACTGCGTGCAGGGCCGCCACGGCGCGCCCGGCATCGACTTCGCGGCCCACGCCCGCAGTCTGGGCGCGATCGCCGAGCACGTGCCCGGCATCGCCGGGCTCGAGGCCGCCATGGAGCGCGCACGCGCCGCCGACCGCACCTATCTCATCAGCATCGACACCGACCACACACGCACGACCGACGAGGGAGGCGTGTGGTGGGACGTGGCGGTGCCGGAAGTTTCCACGCGGGACGCCGTGCGCGAAGCGCGCGCGGGCTACGAGACCGCCATCGTGGGCCGCAAGGCCAGGATCACGCCAGCATGAAGAACGATCCCATCCGCATCGGCATCAATCCGATCTCCTGGAGCAACGACGACCTGCCATCGCTGGGCGGGGAGATACCGTTGTCCACCGCCCTCACGGAAGGCAAGGCCATCGGCTACGAGGGCTTCGAACTCGGCAACAAGTTTCCGAAAGAACCGGCGGCACTGCGGGAGTTGATGGCGGGCTACGGTCTCGATGTCGTCTCGGGCTGGTATTCGGGCCGGCTGGGCGAACGCTCCGCGAAAGAAGAAACGGCCGCCGTCGCCAGGCATCTTCGCCTGCTGGCCGAGAACGGTTGCAAGGTCATGGTGTATGGCGAAGTGGCCCATGCCATCCAGGGCGAGCCAGTGCCGTTGTACAAGCGTCCACGCTTCCGTGGCGAAGACGACTGGAAACGCTATGGCGAGAAGGTGACGGAATTCGCCCGCTTCACCCTGTCGCAAGGCGTCCGTCTGGCTTATCACCATCACATGGGTGCCTACGTCGAGTCGCCCGACGATATCGACCAGCTCATGGCGCACACGGGAGAGGACGTCGGGCTGTTGTTCGACAGCGGCCACACCTACTTCGGCGGCGGCGATCCGCTGGCCGTGCTGGATCGGCATATCGCCCGCATCTGCCATGTCCATTGCAAGGACGTACGTCCCGGCATCGTTCGTCTCGCACGCAACCGCCAATGGACCTTCCTCGAATCCGTGCTCAACGGCGCGTTCACCGTTCCCGGTGACGGCGTGATCGACTTCGCCGCGATCGTGGGCAGGCTGAAGGCGCATGGCTACAAGGGATGGCTGGTCGTCGAGGCCGAACAGGACCCGGCGGTGGCTCCCAGCTATGCCTTCGCGAAGAAGGGTTACGACACCCTGCGTGGGTTGCTCGACCGGGAACCGGTGAAGGAGGTCGCATGAGCCTGCTCGTCAAAGCCATGCCCACGGGCGAGGCCATCGTCAAGGTGACGCCACAGACCGCACACTGGAAACATGTCGGCTTCGAGGCGCGCCGGCTCCCCGCGGGGCAACACACGGAGATCGCGCTGCCATCCGATCGCGAAGGATGCCTCGTCGTGCTGACCGGGACTGTCGACGTCCGTGTCGGAACGCACGCATGGGAAAGCCTCGGCGGCCGTGCGAGCGTCTTCGAGGATCGCTCGCCGCATGCCGTGTACGCCCCTCCATCGTCGGTATTCAGCGTCACCGCGAGGACCGACGCCGAACTAGCCATCGCCTCGGCACCCGCCTCGGGACGACTGGAAGCACGGCTGCTCGCACCGGAATCGATGAAGCGCTCGGTGCGCGGCAGCGGATCGAACACGCGGTACGTGTGCGACATCCTGCCGGAAACCGAACCCGCCGAATCGCTGCTGGTCGTCGAGGTGCTCACGCCCGCCGGTCACTCGTCGAGCTATCCGCCACACAAGCACGACACCGACGCGCTGCCGGAAGAAAGCGTGCTCGAGGAAACCTACTACCACCGCATCGACCCGCCACAGGGATTCGCCTTCCAGCGCGTCTACACCGACACCCGCGACATCGACGAGTCGATGGCCGTGGGCGACCACGACGTGGTCATGGTGCCGCGCGGCTATCACCCCGTGGTGATGCCACACGGCTACCGGGGCTATTACCTCAACGTGATGGCCGGCCCCCGCCGTGAATGGCATTTTCGCAACGATCCCGCCCACGAATGGATGATCGCGCGTTGACGCGCCGCGATCGGAGTAACCAAGACATGTCCGCCCAGCCTTCCAGCAACGCCCTCCCCCGCATCGGCCACTTCATCGCCGGCAAACCCTACGCGGGTACGCCCGCGGGCTCCGCGCCCGTCTACGATCCGGCACGCGGCGTTCCCGCCGCCGAGGTTGATCTCGCTTCCGTCGCCGATGTCGACGCCGCCGTGCGCGCCGCGCAGGCCGCCTTCCCCGCGTGGTCGCAGACACCGCCGCTCAAGCGCGCCCGCGTCATGTTCCGCTTCAAGGAGATGATCGAGCGCGACATGGACCGGCTCGCCCGCGTGATCGTCGCCGAGCATGGCAAGGTGCTCTCCGATGCCAAGGGCGAACTCGTGCGCGGCCTCGAGGTGGTGGAGTACGCGTGCGGCATACCCGAGTTGCTCAAGGGTGAATACACCGAGCAGATCGCCAATGGCATCGATGCGTGGACGATGCGCCAGGCCCTCGGTGTCTGCGCCGGCATTACGCCATTCAACTTTCCCGCGATGGTCCCGATGTGGATGTTCCCCATGGCGGTGGCCTGCGGAAACACCTTCGTACTCAAGCCGTCCGAACGCGATCCGTCGCTTGCCGTCGAACTGGCGAAGCTGCTCAAGGAAGCCGGCTTGCCCGACGGCGTGTTCAACGTGGTTCATGGCGACAAGACCGCGGTGGACGCGCTGCTGGATCACGATCTCGTTCGCGCGGTGAGCTTCGTCGGCTCCACCCCGATCGCGGAATACATCTATGCGCGCGGTTGCGCGAAGGGCAAGCGCGTACAAGCATTGGGTGGCGCGAAGAACCATATGATCGTCATGCCCGACGCCGACCTGGACAAGACCGCCGATGCCTTGATGGGCGCCGGCTATGGCGCGGCGGGCGAACGCTGCATGGCGATCTCGGTCGCCGTCGCGGTCGGCGAGGCGACGGCCGATGCGCTGGTCGCGAAGCTCGCGCCGCGCGTGAGGGCGCTGCGCATCGGCAATGGCATGGACGAAAAGGTGGAGATGGGCCCGGTCGTCACCGGCGTTCATCGCGACCGCATCACCGGCTATATCGACGATGGCGTGGCATCGGGTGCCGAACTGGTCGTCGACGGGCGCGGCTACCAGGTCGCCGGCTGCGAGCAGGGCTTCTTCGTCGGCGGCACGTTGTTCGATCGCGTGACGCCGTCCATGCGCATCTACAAGGAAGAGATATTCGGGCCCGTGCTGTGCGTGGTACGCGTTCCCGATTTCGCCAGCGCGTTGAAGCTCGTGGATGAACACGAATTCGGCAACGGTACCGCGATCTTCACGCGTGACGGACAAGTGGCTCGGGAGTTCGCGCACCGTGTCCAGGTAGGGATGATCGGCATCAACGTTCCCATTCCGGTACCGATGGCCTTCCATAGTTTCGGTGGATGGAAGAAGAGCCTGATGGGAGACCACCACGCCCACGGCCCGGAATCCGTGCGCTTTTACACAAGACAGAAGGCCGTTACACAGCGTTGGCTGAACCACGATGAAAGCGCTGGCGCCGAATTTGCGATGCCCACCCATTAGTACGACAAAAACACTATGATGCGGCGGTTGAACGCATGGGGAACATTGTGCGTTGCAACTTAGATAATCAAAAGCCAAGTACGAAAAAGCATAATTTTTATTCAGGGAGAAGGGTACATGCGCAATCAATTCAAAAAGCGTCCCCTTGCCGGACTGGTGCTCGCGTGCCTCGCGTTCGGCGCCACCGCGGCACACGCGCAAGATGATTCGATGAGGTCCGACCCCAGCCCCATGGCGAGCAGCAAATACCTGTTCGGCGATTGGGGCGGTGAACGCACGCGTCTCGAAGACAAGGGCATCTCGTTCGACTTCGGTTACGGTTTCGAAGCCGCGCACAACTATTCCGGCGGCGATCGCAACATCACCCGCTATACCGACCAGTGGAAGTTCGGCAGCGCGTTCGACCTGCAGAAGCTGTGGGGCTGGACCGGAGCCACGTTCAAGATCGTCATCACCGATCGTAACGGCCGCAACATCGGTGCCGACGCGAACATCGGCAACAACCAGCTGATCCAGGAAGTGTACGGACGCGGTCAGACCTGGCACCTGACGGTGTTCTCGCTGGAGCAGAAATTCTTCAACGACCGCCTGACCTGGAAGATCGGCCGCCTGCCGGTCGGCGAGGACATCAACCAGTTCTCGTGCGACTTCCAGAACCTGACGTTCTGCGGTGCGCAGCCGGGTAACATCGTGGGCGACTACTGGGTCAACTGGCCGACCAGCCAGTGGGCCACGGTGCTGAAGCTGGACACCACGAAGGACACCTTCGTGCAGATCGCCGCGTACCAGATGAATCCGAAGTACGTCGACGATTCGTACCAGCGCCACAACGGCTTGAAGCCGAACTTCCCGAGCGGCACCACCGGCGCGCTCATTCCGCTGGAGTTCGGTTGGAAGCCGATGGTGAACGGCCTGCCGGGTTCGTACCGCGCGGGCGTCTGGTACAACACTTCCAAGGGCGACGACCTGTACCTGAACGAGGATCGCCAGCCGTTGGCGATCGCCGGCGGCGATCCGTTGCAGCACGATTCGCGCAAGGGTGCGTGGATCACGTTCCAGCAGCAGGTGACCGGTGAAGCCGGTGGCAAGGGCGCCACCGTGTTCCTGAATGTCACGTCGGCCGATCATGCCACCTCGGCGACGAACAACCAGATCGCGCTCGGCGTGGAGTACAAGGGCATCTTCGATCGCCCGAACGACTTCGTCGGCGCGGCGCTCGGTGGTTCGCACGCCAACGGTTACGCCGCGAAGAACCAGCGACTGTTCAACGCGACGCATCCGGGCCAGGAAGGCATCGTCAACGACGGCTACGAGAAGGTGGCCGAAGTGTTCTACAGCTGGTCGCCGATTCCCTCGATCGCGATCCGCCCGAACCTTCAGTACATCAAGGATCCGGGCGGCAGCAAGCAGAACGACGACGCATTCGTGCTGGGCCTGAAGACGAGCGTGGCGTTCTAAACGACGCGCTCATCTGTCGAGACGTTTGCTGGAAGTGGGAAGGCCCGGGGAAACCCGGGCCTTCTTCGTTTCCCGTTATCGCCGCTGAAGCGGCTCCCACATGAACCCCGTGAGGGAATCGCTGTTGAGGCGGCTCCTCGTGAACCTCGCAATCCACGGCTCAGCGGGGCTCCGTGTGGGAGCCGCTTCAGCGGCGATTCCCTCACCCGTCGTTCTCCGCCGACGCATGGAGTTCGAAGGTCTCGTCGCCTTCATCCACCACCAGTCGCATCACGATGGGGCGGCAGCACACCTGGCAGTCCTCGATATACGTCTGGCTGCCTGCCGAGGTGTCGACGGCGACTTCGATGGTTTCCCCACAATAGGGGCAGGCGATGTCGGTGAAATTGAACATGGTCTCTCGCTCCATTGGCATCGCCGACAGGGTCGGCTTCCACCAAAGCCGATGAAAGCCAACCCTGGACTGAGCCTTCGGTGGGCCGATGCCCTGGTGGGAGCCGACCCTGTCGGCGATTCGGTTCGCTGTATCCTATCCCGCTGCGACAAACGAGACTTGCACCCATGATCGATCTTGTCGGCTTCGACGGCGACGATACCCTCTGGCGCAGCCAGGAGTTCTACGACCAGGCCCAGGAGGCGTTCGAAGCCATCCTGGGCCGCTATGTGGACCTCACCACCAAAGGCCTCCGCGACGCCTTGCTGGCCACCGAACGCGGCAACATCGCCCTCTTCGGCTACGGCGCGAAGGGCATGGCGCTGTCGATGATCGAATCGGCGATCGAACTGACCGACGGCCGCATCGAGGCGCGCGACATCCACCGCATCGTGCGCCTGGGCAAAGACGTGCTTTCCCACCCCGTGGAACTCCTGCCCGGCATCCGCGAGGCCGTCGAAGCCGTGGCGGCGAAGCACCGCGTGGTCCTGATCACCAAGGGCGACCTGTTCCACCAGGAATACAAGGTCGCGCGCAGCGGGCTCGCGGACATCTTCCATCGCATCGAGATCGTTTCGGAAAAGGACCCGGCGGCGTATGCCCGGTTGTTCGGCGAGTTCGAGGTGGGTCCGGATCGGTTCGCCATGGTCGGCAACTCGTTGAAGTCGGACATCGTCCCGGTGATCAAGCTTGGGGGTTGGGGCGTATACATGCCTTATCACAGCACCTGGGCCCACGAACTGGTGACGGAGTTCGCCATGACCGAGCGGGTGATCGAAGTGGCCGATGCGACCGGTATCGCGGCCGCGATCGAACGAATGCACAGGGCGTGATGGCATGGGAGCGTGGTCGCGGCGCTCGCGATCCACGTTTCTTTCGCAGGTCCCGCACGAAGCTTGCACCCAGGCGAGACGGAGGTAGGGCATGGATTCGAGGTTGCACCTGGCCTGGCGCGTGGTCCGGACCACGGCGAGGGGTTTCAGTGACGATGAACTGATGACCCGTGCCGCGGCACTGGCTTTCTACTCGGCGCTGTCGTTCGCCCCTCTGCTGGTCCTCCTGCTCTGGATCGTGGCCTCGCTGCGGCCGGAATGGCAGGCGCAGTTGATCGACAGCCTCAACGGACTGGTCGGTCCACGAGCCTCGGAGGCGGTGCGATTGGTGATCGACAATGCCAGGCAGCGTCCCAGCGTCGGCAGCATGGCGGGCGTGATCGGATTGGGCGTCACCTTGATCGGCGCTTCCGCGGTCTTCGCGCAATTGCAGGGTGCGCTGAACCGGGTCTGGAGCCTCCAACCCCGCCCTGGATCGACGAAGGGCGCCATTCTCGGCTGGCTGCGGGCGCGCATGCATGCATTGGGCCTGCTGCTCTCGCTGGCCTTCCTGCTGGTGATCTCGTTTTCCGCCAGCGCGTTGATCGCCGTGTTCGTCCGCGGCGGGACCACCGGCTGGCAGGTCCTGGAGATCGTGATCTCCCTGGCCGTCTTCGTCCTCATCTTCGGCGCGATCTACAAGGTGTTGCCGGACGCGATCATCGAATGGCGTGACGCGATGATCGGTGCGACGCTGACCGCCCTGCTCTTCGCCGTGGGCAAGTTCGCCATCGCCATCTACCTGGACCGCAGCAACGTGGGTGGCCCTTATGGCCCCGCGGGCGGCGTCGTCGTCCTGCTGGTCTGGGTCTACTACTCGGCCCTGATCCTGCTGCTGGGCGCCGAACTGACGGAAGCCGTGGCCGAGGAGCGAGGCACGCCGATTAAACCGCGGCCATATGCGATGTCGACGCGGACGCCTCGAACGCCCGGGATTGACCCGTCCGTCACGAAGCCGGCGGTATCCCTGAAGGCCACCGAGAAGGAGGACCCGACATGAAGACCCACCTGCTCGCCGTCGCCGCGATCGCCATCGCCGGCACGGCCGCTGTTTCCACGCCACCGGCCGAGGCCCAGGCCCGGCGGAGCCAGCACCAGGTCTGCGAGAACGTCCGGGTGAAGCAGATCAACTCCAAGGACGACAACCGCCTGATCGGCACGGGCGTCGGCGCCGTGGCCGGTGGCCTCATCGGCAACCAGGTCGGCGGCGGCAAGGGCAAGACCCTGGCCACGGTGGCCGGCGCGGTGGGCGGCGGCTACGCCGGCAACCGCATCCAGAAGAGTCACCAGGACAAGAATGCGACGTACACCACGGAGCGCCGTTGCCGCTGGGTGGACGACTGAGCGTCGCGGGGGTGTAAGCGGACGGCGGTGGCGCCGGTCTCATGGAAAGGGCGCCCTGGCGCCCTTTCCCGCTTCCGGAGGCTGTATGCGTACCGATCCCGATCGTCGTCGTTTCCTCGGCGTGCTGGCCGCCACGGCGGCCGCGTCTATTTCCCTGCCTTTCGTCCTGCGCGCCACCCGGCCCGCGATGGCGGCCGACGCGCCCGTGCCCAAGGGCGGCAATGTGACGCTGGATTGTTTCGGCAACAACAAGAAACCGCTGGGGACCTGCGTCGAGCCCCGCATCGTCCTCACCGACGAGCAGTGGAAGGCGAAGCTGAGCAGCAAGTCCTATTACATCACCCGCCACGATGGCACCGAGCCGGCCTATACCGGGGAGGGCTGGGACCGCCATGACAACGGCATCTACCGGTGCATCTGTTGCGACACGGCCCTCTACGATTCGGCGACCAAGTTCGATTCGGGCACTGGCTGGCCGAGTTTCTACCAGCCGATCTCGAAGCGGAACATCACGGAGAAGACCGACCGCAGCCTGATCGAGGAGCGCACGGCGGTGAACTGCGCGCGGTGCGACGCGCACCTGGGCCATGTGTTCGACGATGGTCCCGATCCGACCGGGCTGCGCTATTGCATGAACGCGGCAGCGATGCGGTTCGTGGCCTACGCGGCCTAGCCGAGGACGGTAATCGCCGCTGAAGCGGCTCCCACGGCCTGCCTGGTGGGAACCAGTCTCCCTTGGTGGGAGCCGACCCTGTCGGCGATGGGTGCTTGCCTCGACCTGGCCCGCTGCCGCGGAATCGCCGACAGGGTCGGCTCCCACCAGGCGGCCTCCCACCGTACAAAAAAACCCCGCCATTTAGGCGGGGTTTCTGGTTCAACCGCCCGGGGGCGTCATCGGCGTCAGTTCGAATTCCTTCGGGGGCGTTTCACCCTTCAGGTAGCGCACGAAGTAATCCCAGCGGCGGCGCGTCATGTACTGAGTGGCCGCGCCATAACCGTGGTGGGCATTGGGAATCATGACCAGGTCGAAGTCCTTGTTGGCCTTGATCAGTGCCTCCACCACCAGCAGGGTCTCGTAGGGCGGCACGTTGTCATCGGAAGTACCGTGGGCGAGCATCAGATGGCCCTTCAGGCCCGATGCCCACTTCTGGTTCGCCTGATCGTCGTAGTTCGACTTGCCATCCTTGTCGGTGACCATCAGGCCCTGCCACTTCTCGGCCCAGTCGTCTTCGTAGTTGCGGTTGTCGTGATTGCCCGATTCCGAGATACCGACCTTGAACACGTCGGCATAGCGGAACATGGCGGTGGCGGTGGCGTTGCCGCCGCCGGAATGGCCCCAGATACCGACGCGATCGCCGTCGAGCCAGGAATACTTCTGCACCAGCTGCTTCACCGCCGCGACCTGGTCGGGCAGCGTGTTGTCGCCGATGTTCTTGAAGTAGGCGTCGTGGAAGGCCTTAGAGCGCCACGGCGTGCCCATGCCATCCACGGCCACCACGACGAAGCCCAACTCGGCCAGCGCCTGGTTGTCGCCATGCGAGGGGATGAAGCTGCGCGTGCGTACCGAACCGGTCTGCGGGCCCGGGTAGATGTAGACCACGAGCGGATACTTCTTCGACGGATCGAAGTTCGTCGGTTTGAACATCTGGCCGTAGAGGTCGGTCTTGCCGTCGCGCGCCTTCACCGTGAACGCGGTGGGCGGCACCCAGCCCTTGGCCTTGAGGCGCGAGATATCGGCACGGGCGATCTCCTTCACCGTGGCCCCGGTATCGGAGCGGCGCACCACGGCGACGGGCGGCGTGTCGATCGTCGAATACGAGTCGAAGAAGTACGTGCCGTCCTTCGACATCGACACGCTGTGGTCGGCGTTCTCGGGCGTGAGCAGGGTCAGGCCCTTGCCGTCGAAGCCGACCTTGTAGAACTGCTGGTAGTACGGATCGACGCCCTTCTCGCGGCCGACGCCACGGAACCAGATCGTCTTCGTCTTCGGATCGACATGCAGCACCTGGGTGACGTTCCAGTCGCCCTTGGTGATCTGCTGTTCGAGCTTGCCGGTCTTGAGGCTGTACATGTACAGATGGCCCCAGTTGCTCCGCTCGGAGAACCAGATCACCTGGTCGGTCTCTGGCACGTACTGCCAGTTGGCCATGTCGTTGCCGCCTTCGAAATAGGTCTTCGCCTTTTCGTCGAATACGGTACGGACGTCACCGGTTTCCGGGTTGGCCACGCGGAACCATTCATGCGTATGGTCACGCGCAGTGGAAACGAAGGCGACGCTCTTGCCGTCGGCGGCCCAACGTACGTCGTCCCATACGCCCGGGCTGCACGAGACGTCGTCGCAGATCGTCGAGCGGTGCTGGTCGGGCGGCATCTTGAAGCGGACGACCTTCTTCGTCGGCACGTCGATCACGACGCGCTCGATCATCGTCACGTCCTTGTCGCCCGGCAACGGATACTTCCAGGTATCGACCTTGGGGTGCCCTACGTTGACACCGACCAGGGTCATTTCGCCGGTCTTGCGCTGGTCCTGCTGGAAGGTGGCGATCTTCTTCGAATCCGGCGACCAGACCAGGATAGCCTCGTCGGTGTGCTTCCAACCCGCGTTGTCGGTGGCGTAGCCGTAATCCTTGACCCCATCGGTGGTCAGCTGCGTTTCCGCACCCGTGGCGATATCGCGCACCCAGAGGTTCCAGTCGCGGATGAAGGCCTCGGACTTGCCGTCCGGCGACTTCAGGCCGGGCTCGTCACCGTAGACCTTGCCGTTCGCGTCCTTCTTCACCGCGGCGAGTTCGCATTTGCCGACCGCCTTGTCGCAGACGTAGCGCTTGCCGTGCGAGGTGATGTCCAGGCCATCGTCCGGACGGACGACGAAGCCGGTGACAGGCAGCTTTGCCGCGTCGACCTTCTTGCCGGTCGCGGCGGAAAGCGCCGCGGCCACCTTGTCGCGATCGAATGCGCGCGCGGCCTCGCCGGTGGCGGCGTCCACCTTCATGAACTGGTCGCCATCCTTGTCGTGGTCGCGATACCAGAAGTGGCCATCGTCGATCCAGGTCACGCGCTGGACCGAGTGGTCCACCAGCGGCATGGTGTTGTTGGCGAGGAACGAGTCCGCGCGCCGGTAATCGTCCGTGGTGACGGTCTGCGCCGAGGCGGCGGAGGCCCCGATCAGGCCGAGGAGGACGGCGCCGGAAAGCGCCGCGTTGCGTGTGATCGACATCGATGGTCCCCGTGACGGCAGGGCGGCGCGGAAAGCGCCGCAAACCGGACGAGGCTAGCCCCCGGCGGCCCACGGGGCCTATGCCAGAGGTCATGGGTGGGCTAGGCGTTGCGTGGCCCGGTGCGGAAACGCCGGCCCTGGCGCTCCACCATCTTCAGGGCGAGGCTGTCCGGCATCAGCTTGAACAGGCCCTTGATGGCCCTGTTCACCCCGCCGTTCACGTACACGGCCTTGCCCGCCTCCACCGCGTCCAGCCCCTGCCGGGCGACCGTCTGCGCATCCATCCACATGAAGCCGGGCATCTTCGAGACCAGTTCCCTGGAACCGGTGACATCGTGGAATTCGGAATAGGTGAAGCCAGGACAAACCGCGGTGGTGTGCACGCCCGTACCCTTGCCTTCCAGCGCCAGTGACTGCGAGAACTTGATCAGGTAGGCCTTCGACGCCGCATACAGCGTGTGGCCGGCGGAGCCGGGCACGTGGCCGGCGAGCGAGGCGACGTTGACGATCCGGCCATAGCCACGCGCCTTCATGCCCGGCAACAAGCGATACGCCAATTCGGTGGGTGCCGTCATCAATACCTGGATAAAGGCTGCATGCGTCGGCCACGGCTGCTCGTCGAAATAGCCGGTGACACCGTAGCCGGCGTTGTTGACCAGCACATCGATCGACAAGCCCTGGGCGTCGAGCGCCGCCACCAGCGCCTCCGGGCCGTCCGGCCGGGCGAGATCCAGCGGCGCGACGACCGCCTCGACGGCGTGGCGTTCACGCAGTTCCTTGGCCAGCGTTTCGAGGCGGTCGGCCCGGCGTGCCGTCAGCACGAGGTCATGGCCGCGGCGGGCGAGTTCGCGGGCGAAAGCCTCGCCGATCCCTGCCGATGCGCCCGTGACCAGGGCGCGACGATTGGATGTCATGGGTGCTCTCCCGTGCAACCTGTGTGAGCAGGAGTATGCACCGGCGGAGCATGAACGAGAGGCGGTCGTCGTTGCCGGCGCGACGCGCCTTTCACGCTTTCGTGCACCCCCTGGCCACGAAGCTCGTGCTCCCTACGAACGATCCCGTCGATCACGAGGAGTCCACGACCATGACAAGCACCGACCATGACATCAAGGTTCTCAACACCCTGATCGAAACCACCATCGACAGCGCCGAAGGCTATGGCGAGGCGGCGAAGGATGCCGGAAATACGCGTTATGCCGCCTCGTTCCAGCAGCGCGCGGCCGAGCGCCGCCAGTTGGCGCGTCGCCTGCAACAGCAGGTCAGTTCGCTCGGCGGCAAGCCGGAAGACGACGGCTCCGTACTGGCCAAGGCGCACCGCATGTTCGTGGAGCTGCGCTCGAAAATGAGTTCCCGGGACGACACCGCCATCGTCGACGAGGTCGAGCGTGGCGAAGACCACATCAAGGCGAAGTACGAGCACGCCCTGGAAGACAACGACGTGACCGCAGGCACACGCTCACTGATCAACGAAGCCTACGTCACGGTGAAGAACGGGCACGACCAGATGCGCGACCTCAAGCACGCGCTGCACGGTTCGACGCACTGATCATTGAGCCAGCGCCACTCCGTCACGGAGTGGCTTGGGTGGCGGCCTGTTCGATCAGTGCCGCCACTTCCTTCGGGCGCGATTGATAGACCGAATGGCTCGCGCCCTTCACCTCGATCGTGTGGCTCTGCGCGCGCTTGGCGTACATGCGCTCCAGGTCGGGATTGATGATCTTGTCGGCGGTCGCCACGGCGTACCAGCTCGGCTTGTCCTTCCAGGCGGGATGACCGGCGGGCGTGTCGAACACCGACGCCGCCGTGAAGCCCTGGGCGTTCGCCTCGAAGGTGGATTGCTGCGGCGGAAGGTCGGCGGCGAAGTCGGCCGGGTATTTCGCGGGATCGAGATAAAGGAAACCGTCCGCAGTTTTCTTGATGTCCTTGGTCTGGCTGGTGGCACTGGGGAAGCGCTTGCCGTTGGCCACTTCGGTCTCCCCCTGGTCGAGCGCGTGCGCGGCGATGTACACCAGGCCCACCACCTTCGGATCGTTGCCGACATCGGTGATGATCGCACCACCGTAACTGTGCCCCACGAGGATCGTCGGCCCGTCCTGCATGTCGACGATACGCTTGACGGCGGTCACGTCATCGGCGAACGAGGTCAGCGGATGCTCGGCGACCGACACGTGATAACCGTTCTTCACCAGGATGTCGTAGACCGGCTTCCAGCCACTTCCGTTCGCCCACGCGCCGTGAACCAGGACGATGTTCCGCACAGGGGTCGCCGCCATGGCGGAACCGCCGGCCAGTACGCCTCCGAGGAGGATCGCGGCGGAGAGGAGCAGGGTCGCGCCTTTCTTGCTGTTCATCGGAATGGGGGCCTTGAGGGAAGGAGCCCGGAAAGAGCAAGCGCAGCCCGCCCGGTGGTGCCGATTCTGGCTCTATCGGCCTGGCGGTATTGGCGAACCTTGCGCCGAAAGGCAAAAACCTATGATTTCTTATGGGTATTTGGGTCGGCAGCGCACACGCCGACAGCGATGACTCGAATGTAAATCTCCATGTCCTGACAGATTACTGAGAGCGTCGGTGACTGTAGCGAATCTTCGGAAGGACGGACGATTGCCGCGCATCGTTCGATCGATGCGATCAGGTCGATTCATTCGCCGGAGAGATAAAAATGAAAAGCATGACCACGATGATGCAAGCACTATATGCAACCATCCTTTGCGGTACCGCAACCATTTTGCCCATCGAACATTCCCTAGCGGCACAACCGGGGAGTGAAACACTGACAGATGCTGGGCCTGCCGAGGATTCGACCCAACTTACCGCCAATCATCGTGCCTCCCTGGAGCCGATCTTACGAGGATTACTGCAGGCTCAGGTCGACGCACAGGAACGCATACCAGGGCAGGCACCAGTTATCGTGGTGAGTAAGGTGTCCTTTAATGATTCCGGTGATGAGCTCGTAGTGGAGCTTGGAAAAGGCTACGTACCTACATACTACGGAGGTGATTTCGAAGATCACATCCATGCACTGGCTAATAATGTATATGCTTACATGGAAAAAATCGGTCCGCTTCGCAGCGTGGACTTCACCTTCGAAGGAAGGGACATTCTCGACTACTTCCCCTATGAAAGGGGGCTCAAAGAACAAGCGGAGATGTCGCAGCGAGACGCGTTATTTCATCGAGCTGATACCGGAAGCGGCCGCGTGCTCGTCTCAGGCGGTCACGGATACTATTTCCATAAGAAATACGGCTGAACCACACAGAGATCATCGATAAATGGAATCATCGAGGATTTTGCCACGCCGGCATTTGCCGCCTCATTGAATACTTATCTAAGTTCCCGCAGCGATGCTGAAGTCTTCCGGGCCCGCTCTCTGTCGAGAGAACGGCATGCTGAAAGCGACAAACCGTGGGTTGACATGGCGAGTCGTTACTTCCTCAAAGATATGCTTCCGGATGCGCCTGAAATATGGAATAGCAAGCCCGGTGAGGGCGGTGATATGGAAGAGTACAACCAAGACATCAGGAGTCGCCCGTTGTACGCGAATTATCTTGGGGTGGATGCCGCCATCCATCTTCACACCAACGCGGATACTTCGCCCGAAACAAGGGGCATTCGCGTCTTTTATACGAAAGGACGGGAGGCGGACGAGCACCTTGCGACCACAGCGCTGTGCTACATCAAAGAGAGCTTGCAATCCAACCCTTCTTTTGAAGACTTTCCAGTTGGGTCCATGCCCAGCATGGGCCGATATGGTGAGAACACTTATGCGACGCGACCAAGCATCGTTGCAGAGATCGGCTTTCACACTAACAAGGAAGACGCCGCGGCAATCGGGAACTACGTTTTCCGCGATCTCACGATGCGGGGACTTGAGAAGGGGTACCGCATGTTTCGCGAAGGCAGAGGATGCGAAGAGTTCACTGTCACCCACCCTGAAGTGAGTCTAGTCTCGGAGACACCAGTGGAAATAGACGTGGTGTTCAGTGGAGCTCCAAGGTTTCCCGTTAAGTACGCGATGATTGTCACGGAATGTTCGCCCGGCATTACTTGCACCCCACGATATGGCAAGTTCGAGGACTCGGCTGCACCATTGTCCATTCGCTATGACTGCATGGCGATGAAAGACCAACCCTTCACCACCAAGTGGGATGCCTTCTTTACTGATGCAGATGGCGTCAAGGCAAAAACCCCTGTTGCTATGACGTGTAAGCCTAAAGGCTAAGCATGTCGGTTGAAACTATGCCGCATCCACAAAACGCCGGAAGCATTTGCACTAGTTTTCAAGGCTAGAAACTGTTGCCTTTTGAATGGCCAGCAAAACGGGAAGTCGATCCGTGACATGCAAAAAGCCCCTGCACAAACAGGGGCTTATAATTGCAACCGTTACAAATCGATCTCAGATGGAATCTAGAACGGAATATCGTCGTCGTCGAAACCTTCGTTGGCCGGCGGAGCCGAACGCTGCGGTGCATTGCCGCCTCGCGGCTGGCCGTAGTCGTCGCCGCCACGCGCACCGCCACCGAAGTTGCCGCGTTGCTGGCCACCGCCGCCCGCGCCGCCGCCGAAATTGCCGCGGGGTTGCTGCTGCGGGCGAGCGCCGCCCTGGCCACCGGCAAAACCGCCGCCTTCACCGCCGCCCTGGCCACCGAGCATCTGCATTTCGTTGGCGATGATGTCGGTCGAATAACGCTCCACGCCGTCCTTGTCGGTGTACTTGTCGGTGCGCAGCGAGCCTTCGATATAGACCTGGCGACCCTTCTTCAGGTATTCGCCCGCGATTTCCGCGAGCTTGCCGAAGAGTTTCACCCGGTGCCATTCGGTGCGCTCTTGCTTCTCGCCGGACTGCTTGTCCGTCCAGGCTTCGGACGTGGCGATGCGCAAGGACGTGATCGCCGTGCCGCTACCGGTGTAACGGGTTTCCGGGTCCGCGCCGAGATTGCCGACGATGATGACCTTGTTGATGCCGCGTGCCATGGATTTCCCTCGTATGCGTGTCTTTCCCGCCCATGATAGCGAGCCAGCGCCGAGGCGGGGGCTTGCGGGGTCGGACCGGCTAGTTTGGTCGAAGGGCGTGCGGAGGGCAAACCGTACGGTGACGGGAGAGCCCTGCGCATGCCGTAGGCCCCGGGCTCACTCCCATTGGATCTGGACCAGGGCCGTGGCGACGGCGTCCCCGGCCTTGAGTGGGCCCACGCGTACATAGCGGGCCTGGAAGGCAAGCGCCGGGACATCCCCCATCCAGCTGAATTCCACAGGCGAGGAGCCGTCAGGCGGCAGGGGCTGGCCATCCGCCGTGCGCATCTCGATGGCCACCCCCTCGGCGCCCCCCACGGGAGCGATATAACGGGGATCGGCCGGGTGGGCGGCGGCACGCATCGTGACGCTGGCCTTGGTCGCACCTACGCAGTCCACCCCCGTGAAACTGGCCTCGCGCCAACGACTGCCGTCGCCCACGGCACCCAACTCGGACGCCGCCACCGTGTCCAGGTCGATCCGGACACGGCTGAGCGCGAGACCACAGGAAGGGGTCACCGCCCCTTGCACCTCGAAATCGAGGCGATCGTCGGCGTGGACGACGGCAGCCGTGCCCATGGCGAGGGCCGTGGCCGTCGAAACGCATTTTCGAACGTGTAACCGGATCGTGTTCATTCGCATACTCCCATGTGCCGGACGTCGCCGGCGGCGGTTTTCGTAGTGGCAAGCAGCCGCAGGCCGCAACGGCCATCGATGCCCTCCCAGCGCACCGTCCATTGGCCCCCGGCATCCTGACCACGCAGGAAGACACGACCCGCCTGGCCGACGACACCCACGGAACGGCCAGCGCCATCGACCACTTCAGCCGCGAACGGCAGGGGGGTCCCGTCGGCGAAGGCCGCGGTCACGAGGAACGTGGTAGCTACGTCCGTCTCGAACGGGACCAGGACCACGGCACCCGACGTCGGCGCCACGCGCCGGTGGGTGGAGGCCAGGGCAACGTCCAACGACAGGCCCGAGGGATCGAGATCGACACTGTTCCAACGGAAGGGCGTGAGATGGGAAACAACGGCGTGGCCGCTGCGATCGATATGAATGCCCGGGCCGGCTCCCACACGGGCTCCCCCCGCTCCCCGGGCCCGAACCAGGGCGGTCGCCTCCCCAAGGCGCTGTGCGAACGTGACGCCACCGGCATGGAACACGACGCCGCCCGCTGCCGAAAGGGAACCACCCCGGGAGGTACCTGTGCTTTCGATGCTCGCGGATACCTCGCCCATCGGCAGCACCTTGGTCAAGGATGCATCGAGCCGCTGCCCTTCGTGACGGTGTCCCGCGAGTGCCGCGCCGTACGACATCGTCCCGTCGTCATCCATGCTTCCGCTGAGGCCGACACGAGCGCCGCCCGAATGCTCGCCGAGCAGCGACGTATGCAGGGTCGTCGAAGACGCCCCCGTACCAAGCGGCACCGAAAGCGTCCATTGTCCCGTCATATCGTGGCGCGACCGGCGCAGGGAGAGATCCATCGTGGCGCGCCGCCAACCTCGGGTCCACGACATCGCGTGATCGACTGTCGTGCCTTCGGCGCGCTTGCGCGAAACATGGCTGATGCTCACGCTCAGTGAGCCGCGCTCGTCACCGAGATCCCGCTGCGCGACCAGGTCGATCCGGCGCATCGACGCAAGGCGGCTCCTGGCGTTGGACGGCGTGGGCAGCGGCGTTTCCCGCCCCCGCGCCATGCTCACCGAGACCAGCGTCCCGTCACGCCATTGCTTGCCGTGACGCAGGCGCCACAAGCTTCCATGCCGGCCATTCCGGGATACGGAATGAGTGACATCCATGGCGAAAGCCCCCGCCAGGGTATCGACCGCCCCACCCAGCACTACCGAAGCCTGGCGTGGCCATTGACGCCAGCCGGTATACAAGGTCGTGTCATGCGGAAATCCATGCCGCCAACTCGCCTGGAACAGCGCCACGGTACGTCCGCGACCCACCAAGGCGTTGCCCGCGCTGAGCGCATAGCTCGTATGCCCTTCGCGCAGAAGTTCGGGTACGGGAAAAAAAGGTATGCGGAAGGTCCTGTGGACGCCATCGCTTTCCAGGACGTCCACTTCGAGGTCGCCGCCACGCCCGGTGGCGTAGAGATCGTCGATCACGAAAGCCCCAGGAGGAACGGTCAGTTCGCGCAGCAGCATGCCGTTCTGCGTCACCCTGACCGTCGCATGGCTGACCGCCGTTCCCGTCACTCGCGGCGCATAGCCGGCCGTTGCGTCGGCGGACATGCGTGCGTCGCTGGCGATACTGAGTCCGCGCAGTCGCAAGGGCGCGAACAGGTCGTCGGTCGGAGCGATATCGCCCATGCGTAGCTGCGAGCGCCACGCTCCCAACTGTCGTTCGACGAATCCATATCGATTGCGGTAGCGCCGGCCCGACCATGCGCCGGCTTGACGCACGCGCCAGGCGCCCAGGTTCAAGCCGGCGTCGGCGCCTATGAAAACCGAACTACGGCGGTGGTTCGCGGAAGGCGCATGGCGAACGTTCGTGCGCCATGCAAGCAGCCCCGCGCCGATGCCCTGGTCCCATTGGGCAGGCGGAACCGCCGCACTGAACCGGCGCGTCATCACCGCTTGTGGCACTTCGATGTAAAGGCGCTGTTCGCCGATATCGAGGCGCGACGTGGCCATATCGACACGCTCGCCTATCGATCGACACGGGTCGTCCGCAGGCGTCCCCGGTACGGTCGGAGAGAGACCGAAAGATAGAAGTTCGTCATGCGTGATACATGGCGTGGCGTCCGCGCGGCCCGCCTTCGATTCGAACCGGACGTTCTTGCGTATCTGCCACTCGCCGTTCATCCAGATGTCCACTTCGTAGTTTCCCGGAAGCACCGGGTTGCCATGCGAGTAACGCGACAGATCGAGTGTCGAACGCTCTTCCACGGGAAGGAACGCCGAATCGAATTCCACCTCGGGTATTTCTTGCGCTTGGGCGGCACATCCCACGACAAGGCAGCCGGCGAAAGCGATACGCCACGGGACCGTGAAGCGCGACGAACCCTGGTGGCATCGCCGACTGACGACAACCGGCATGCACAGGCTCCCCTGCTCACCGATCCACCGCTGCGGAGCCACTGACCGTGGCTCCGAAATCGTTGATGGTCACGAAAGCCACCTTGGCGACATCGACGTTGGCCTTTTCCTTCGGCAGGGGAAAACCGAGCGACATGCCCGGAGCCACCATTCCACCACCCAGAGACACAGGCGAACCGGCATCGTTGCCTGCATGCAGGTCGACCGCGTTGAAGGAGACGTGATACGGCGAGGGATTCACGACCTTCAGCGACGAGCCGTCCGCACCCCGCTCGATCGACCACCGCAAAGTCGCCGCTGCGCGGTCCGGTGACGACGGAAGACCCTTCGGCCGGTGGAAGAGCTTCAGGCGATGACGGAACGCGAGCTGCAGCACGTTCTTACCGTCGACGTCCGACGCCTTGGGTGGGATCTCCAATACGTTGAGCCAGTAGAGCGCCTCCCGATCGCGAGGGAGGTCGTCGCCCACGTGCACGATGCGCAAGGCATGGCCGTTGCCGGGGTCGATGCGGAACACGGGCGGCGTGATGGCGAACGGCGCGTGCGCGCTCGTGGGCGTGGAGCGCTCATCGCCGTCATCGACCCATACCTGGACCAGTGCCGGATCGCCGCCCTTGTTTTCCAGGCGCAGCGATACGTCGCGCACCTGTGCGGGGAAGACCACCCGTGTACCGCCGATGACAACAGCTGCATTCGCCGCTGACATGCCACACATTGCCAGGACGATGGCCAGGATCGTCGGCTTCGCTCGAAACATGGGGAATCCTTCGTCTCGCTTCCATGAGCCGACCGGCACGATGGTCCGGCCGGCACCCGATGCACAGGCTGCTCAGTCGTAAACGACCTGGAAGCCCACCCTGGAGGCAGCCGTGCCGCCCTTGACATCGCCCATGCTGTAGTAGCGTGCGATCAGGCCGATTTCGGCGACATGGTCCGTGACCTTCACGCCCTGGGAGTCCTCGGTGTACATGTTGATGGGCGTGCCGTCCTGGTTCGCCATCTGGATCTGCACGTTCGTGGCCGCGCCATCGCCGGCATCGACATTGAGACGGCCCGTGGTGCGATCCAGGGCGGGACTGGCGGGATCGAAACGGATCTTCGCGGTGATGTCGTTGGTGCATTCGTCGTTACCGCCAATACGGATGACGAAGCCACGGTCCCCGGCCGTATCGCCCGGGTTGGCCAGCGCACCCGCGCTGATGCTGCCCAGGTCCACGGCCTTCGTCGCCGCGCCGCCGCCAGGAGGTTTCCCCTCCACCTGGCATGTCGTGGCGACGATGCGGCCGGTGATGTCGATGATGCCGTCGTTCGCTGCGTGGGAACGTGGGACGGAGATGATGAGGGCCGTGGCGAGCAAGGCGATGGCGCTACGTTTTCTGTACATGGCGGCTTCCTGGAAAAGGGATGGCGTGCCGGCAATGGAGCGATCGGCGCGCACAGAAAGTCTGCGTATCCCAAGCCCCCGTTGCGATACGTAAATTCTGAAAAAAATGCCCCTTCGGCAGCATCTTGCGGGCCCTTCCGCGGTCTTCGTAAGCGCCCGCCCGCAGCCGGTGCAGGTGAAGGGCGATGCATGCCGCTCCGACCCGGGCCGAGGACGTCCCGGGCCGTGGACGCGGAATGGGCCGGGCTACCCCTATAATGTGATCCACCTGCCGCATACGACCCTGGTCCATGTCATCCATCGCCGCTCGTTCCACCCTCCTCGATTTCGCTGGCGTCCGTGCCCTGGCGGCGGAAGACATGAAGGAGGTCGATGCACTGATCCGCCATCGGCTCTCGTCGGATGTCGTCCTGATCAACCGCATCGCGGATCACATCATCGCCGGCGGCGGCAAGCGCCTTCGCCCGATGCTCCACGTACTGGCGGCGCGCGCCGCGGGCTATCACGGGCAGCAGCATGCCAAGCTGGCGGCGATCGTCGAATTCATCCATACCTCCACCCTGCTGCACGACGATGTGGTCGACGAGTCCGACATGCGCCGCGGCCGCAAGACGGCGAATGCGCTCTGGGGCAATGCCGCCAGCGTGCTGGTGGGCGACTTCCTCTACTCGCGCTCGTTCCAGCTGATGGTGGAACTGGACGACATGCGGATCATGCGCATCCTCGCCGACACCACCAATACCATCGCCGAAGGCGAAGTGCTGCAACTGCTGAACATCGGCAACGCCGACGTCGACGAAAACGCATATCTCGCCGTGATCGAACGGAAGACGGCCGTGCTCTTCGCGGCGGCCACCGAACTCGGCGGCGTGCTGGGTGGCTTGCCTGAGACGCAGGTCGCCGCGCTGCGCCGTTACGGCATGGAACTCGGCTACGCCTTCCAGATCGCCGACGACCTGCTCGACTACGTTTCCGACGCGGAAACGCTGGGCAAGAACATCGGAGACGATCTTGCCGAAGGCAAGCCCACCCTGCCGTTGATCTACGCGATGCAGGTGGCGGACGCCGATCAGTTGAAATCGCTGCGCCACGCGATCGAGCATGGCGGGCTCGATTCACTGGATCGCATCGTCGCCGCCATACGCGACTCCGGCGCGATTGAACGCACGCACGAAAAAGCCGTGGCTCACGCCGCGGCGGCGCGCGAGGCGCTCGCCGAACTGCCCGCGTCCAGTTACCGCGACGCACTCGCGGCACTGGCCGACTATTCGGTCGAACGGCGGTTCTAGAAAGCCTCGTTCAACCAGGACCGCATGGCGGCGTAGGCACGTCGGGCGACTTTCGCGTCGTAACGGCAATTGCCCGTCGCCGCCGTCGCTTCCTTCTCGGTGAAGCAATGCACCGCGCCGCCGAAGTCCTCGGAGGCCCAGTCCACCTTCGCGTCACGCATCTCCGCCTCGAACGCGGCGCGCTGCTCGGCGGGAACGTTGGCGTCGTCGGCGCCATTGAGCGCCAGCACTTTCGCGTGGATGTTCGACGCGAGCTTCGGGTCGTCGGTCGAGAGCAGGCCGTGAAAGCTGACCACCGCGGAGACATCCGCGCCGGCACGAGCCAGGTCGAGCACGGCCGAGCCGCCGAAACAGAAGCCGATCGCGGCGAGCCTGGCCGGATCGATGGGCGCGTGCTTCGCCTGCGCCTTCAATGCTTCGAATGCCCGCGATACGCGCAGCCGCATCACCTTGCGATCGGCGTAGAGCGGCTTCACGGCGGCGCCCGCTTCGGCTTCCGATGTCGGCCGCGTGCCGCCGCCATACATGTCGGTCAACAGGATCACGTAGTCCTTGCCCGCGATCTCCTTCGCCTTCGCCACCGCCATGTCGTTCACCCCGAACCAGTTGGGCACCATGAGCAGGCCGGGTCGCTTGGCCGCGACGGCATCGTCGTACACGAGGAAACTCTTGTAGGTCACTCCCTGGTCGGTCCACTGGACCGGCTTGGCGACCATCGCCGCCGAGGCGGCACCGACATGACCGAGGACCAGCAAGGACAAGGCAAGCAGCGAACGGCGCATCGGCGTGGCTCCCATGGAAGGTTCGCCAAGCATAGGCGTCCTCCCCGGGCGAGGGAATGTGGCGACCGCCCTCAGAGCCCTGCCGCGTGCCTGGCCAGCTTTCGTTTCAGTGGCCCGAAGGCGTCGAGCAGGCGGACGCCCACCCCTCGCATGGCGACCAGCGGCGTGGCCTTCCACCCATAGACGCGCTCCAGGGCGTCGAACGACCAGGCATCGAGCCCGTCCGCGCTGCGGCGGCGGCGCGCATAGCGGCGCAGCACGTGCGCGGCGGCGATATCGCGGCCCGCTTCGCGTGCGTCGACCAGGGTATCGCGGAGTTCGGCCACGTCGCGCAGGCCCAGGTTGACGCCCTGCCCCGCCAGCGGATGGACCGCGTGTGCGGCATCGCCCAGAAGGACCAGCCGCTCCGCTTCGTACCGATCGGCGAGCTTCAGGCGCAAGGGAAAGGCGGCGCGGCGGCTGATCGCGCCGATGGGTCCAAGGCGGAAGTCGCTGGCCACGCCGAGCGCGTCGCGGAAACCGGCATCATCGAGAGCCAGCACATGCGCCGCCTCGGCATCCGGCAACGACCAGACGATGGAACTGCGCCCATCGGCGAGCGGCAAGAGCGCCAGCGGCCCCGTCGGCAGGAACCGCTGCCACGCCGTCCGCTCATGCGGACGTGCCGTCTCGACATGCGCCACCACCGCACGCTGGGCATAGTCGCGCCCATGCGTGCCGATACCCACCATCGTGCGCAGCGGTGACTCCGCGCCATCCGCGGCCACCACCAGGCGGGCGGCAACGACCTGCCCATCGGCCAGTTCCAGTTGGGCCCGATCTTCGCGCACCGCGTAGGCGACCACCTCGGCGGGAACGATACGGCGCACGCCGGCATCGTCCAACGCGTGCCAGAGCGACGCCTGCACGAGCCCGTTCTCGACGATGTAGCCGAGCACGTCACGCCCTTCATCGGCGGCGTCGAAACGGATCGTGGCGCCGTTCTCCGCATCCCATACGACCATCCGCTCATAGGCGGACGCACGCGCGGCCTGGACGGAGGTCCATATCCCCAGTTCATCGAGCAGGCCGATGGATGACGGGGCGAGCCCCACCACGCGCAGGTCGACCTCGTCCGCGGTGGCCCAGGGAGCGGGTTCGCGTGCGTCGACCAGCGCTACCGAGAAACCGGCGCGAGCCAGGGCCAGCGCCGCCGCCGCGCCGACCATGCCACCGCCCACCACGGCCACGTCGAGAAGGCCACCGCTGCGCCGGCGCGAAGGCACGGCGTTAGCCCGGGAATCGTTCACGGCGTCTTCTCCCGCACGGCGAAAGGCGCGTTCGCGCGGAATCCCATCCCGCGCCGGCTCAGGGCATGGCGCAGCGGTGGCACGCGATCGAGCGCAAGCATGGCAAGCGAACGCAGCGGCCCCAGCAAGGGCTGGTCCATGCATGCCAGACGCACGAGGCCATGGCTCATCGCCATCGTCCCCTCGCGATCCGGCGTGCGCCGGCGTACATATTCGTCGAGCAGAGTGGTGGCGCCCGGGTCGTCGGCGGCCACCACCAGCTCGGCCAGGGTCAGCGCATCGCGCAGGCCGAGGTTGAACCCTTGTGCCCCGATGGGATGCACCGTCTGCGCGGCATTGCCGACCAACACGGCGTGGGGCGCCGTCAGGGATTCCGCGGCGACCCGGCGAATCGGATAGGGAGAGCGCTTGCCCGGGCGTTCCAGGCGCCCGAGGCGCCAACCGAAACGCTCCTGAGCGAGGGCCAGGAAGGCTTCATCATCCATGGCCGCCACCTCGTCGGCACGTTCGGCGGGCACGGTCAGGACCACGCCGATGCGCCGTTCGGCGAGCGGCAGGACCGCGACGGGTCCCTGGTCGGTGAAACGCTCGAACGCTCGGCCCGCAGGGTCCCGTCCCGGCGTCATCGTGCTGACGAACAGGGCCTGCCCGTAATCGTGCTCTCGGGTACCGATGCCCAATTGCGCGCGCACGCAGGAAGCCGTGCCATCCGCCCCTACCAGCAGCGGTGTCTCCAGGCGACGCCGTTGCCCATTCGACGCGATGGTGACCGCCCAGCCACCCTCGACCGGCTCGATGGTCTCGACCCGCGCGGGCGCCAGGCGGGTCAGGTGACGGCAGGTTTCCAGCCGCTGGAGCAAGGCCGCGCCCAGTTCCCGTGCCGGCAGGGTCCAGCCGAGGGCGTCGACGCCCTCGACTGCGGCGTCCATGCGAACACTGCCGAAGTCGCCGGCTCGGCTCGTATGGATATGGGTTATCGGCGTGGCCCGGTGCCGGGCCAGGTTCCATACGCCGATGGCCTCCAGGCCGTTCACGGTCGCACGGGCAAGGGCGAGATTGCGTTCGTCGTAGCTGGGCTGCTCGCCCACGCGCGGCGCGGAGGCTTCGACAAGGACGGCGGGGCGGCCGGCGGTGTCGAGCGCGATGGCGAGGCTGGCACCGACCAGGCCGCCGCCGACGATGAGGATGGGTTCGGACGGGCTCATCCGCGGATCATACCCTCGCCATGTGAAGACGCCGATCCTGCGGCCCCCTGCCGCAGTGGCGATGAGCCCCGATAGAATGCGTGGATGGGCAATCGACTCTCGAAGATCTATACACGCACCGGCGATGACGGCAGCACCGGCCTGGGCGACGGCAGCCGCACCGGCAAGGACTCTCTCCGGGTCGGCGCCTACGGCACCGTGGACGAGCTCAACAGCACCATCGGCATGATCATGGCCTCCGACGGCGTGGACGACGACATCCGCGAGGCCCTCGTCCAGATACAGCACGAGCTGTTCGATCTGGGCGGCGAACTGTGCATCCCGGGCATGGCGATGGTCCAGGCACGGGACATCGACCGCCTCGAGACGGTGCTCGATGCCTTCAACGCCGACCTTCCCGCGCTCAAGGACTTCATCCTGCCCGGTGGTGGCATGGCGGCCGCCACCTGCCACCTGGCCCGCACGGTCTGCCGCCGGGCCGAACGCGAGGTGGTCGCCCTCGGCCGGGTCGAGGAAGTGCGTCCGGAAGCGCAGCGCTACCTGAACCGGCTTTCAGACTTGCTCTTCGTCATCGCCCGCGTGCTGGCCCGCCGCAGCGGCCACGGCGAGGTGCTCTGGCAGCACGAGCGCCGTCCGCGCGGCTGATCCGGCGGTGTAAGCTCGTCCGGCCGGTGCGGCGATCGCCGCCGCATCCTTCGAGGGGTCATGCTCATGGGCGACGTGCCATCGTGCGGTGGGGTTGGCGATTCTGCTAAGTTGGCGACCTTTCGAACGGACAAGACCGAGCCTGTGACGTCACGCATCAGCATCCTGCCTAAACGCCGCCTGCTGGCGACCGCCGTCGCCCTCATCGTGGCGGGCGCCGCCCTGGACGCACAGGCGCAGTCCGCGCCGGCACAGGGAGAGACACACGCCGTCGCGCCCGCGCCAGCCACGCCCGTCGCCGCGGAAACCTGCCCCCTCGGTTCGTTCATCTGTCCACCGCGGCCGATCAGCTACGCGCTGTGCCGGCCGAACGCGATGCTCGATTTCTACGAGCCGGGCATCACCAAGGACAGTACGCTGCGCGATACCGCCGTCACCGACGTCCACTCGGGCATCGACGACGGCAACACCAGTGGCGTCAAGGTCGAGAGCCCGGAACCCAACCTCTATCACATGACCGGTGGCGTCCGCCTCGAACGCGCCGACCAGGTGCTGCGAGCGAACGACGTCACGTACAACTCAGACTCCACGGCCTACGACGCGAAGGGTGACGTGAAGTATCAAGAGGCGGGCATGCTGGTCTCCGCCGACCGCATGACCGGTACGACGACGCCGAACGAAGGCGACGCCTATAACGTCCGCTATCAGCTACTGCAGTCGCGCGGCAACGGCGTGGCCAGCCACGCCAAGGTGCTCGACCCGCAGCACGGCCGCTTCCGCATGGCCTCCTACTCGACCTGCGATGTCGGCAGCCATATGTGGGAATTCCGCGCCAAGACGCTCAACCTCAACAAGGAAACCGGCGTCGGCGAGGCACGCAGCGCGACGATGCGCTTCAAGGACGTGCCGTTCATGTACCTGCCGTATTTCACCTTCCCGCTGGACGACCGGCGGAAGAGCGGCTTCCTGTATCCGACCTTCGGCTCGTCGAGCCGTTCGGGCCTGTTCCTCAACCTGCCGTACTACTGGAACATCGCGCCGAATTACGATGCAACGATCACCCCCGGGTACTACAGTGATCGCGGATTCATGCTGGGCACGGAGTTCCGCTACCTGCTGCCGCGGTCGAACGGCACGTTCAACCTTCAGTACATGGCCCACGACAAGGGTCCGGACGACGACGAAAGCGGCACCAGCGACCGTGACGGCTCCAAACAGCGCTACCTGGTCCAGATCACCAATTCCACCAACCTCGGCGGCGGGTTCAACTTCGCGGCCAACATCAACCACGCGTCCGACAACCAGTATTTCCGCGACTTCAGCAACGACCTATACCAGTCGGCGGTGGGCATCCTCTCGTCCAGTGCCTACGTCAGCAAGGGCGGCAAGTACTGGAGCGCCTCGCTGGGCGCCGACGATTACCAGAACGTGGATGCCGGCCTGCCGAACTATGTGGTGCCGTACCGCCGCTGGCCGCGCGGAACATTCAACCTGCAGGCGCCGCTGAACCACTGGCTGGACGTGGGCGTGGACACCGAAGCCGTGGCCTTCCGCAAGGTCGATCGCGCGCCCGGCCAGATCGACGGCAACCGCATCGACCTCGCCCCCTATCTCGCGGCCGACTTCTCGGGCGCCTCGTGGTTCGTGCGGCCGCGCGTCGAATACCGCTACACCGGTTACCGGCTGGACTCCGACTACTCGCAGTACAACTACGCACGGCAGAGCCCATCCCGCTCCGTACCGATCAGCAGCCTCGACGCCGGCCTGATCTTCGACAAACAGACCAGCCTGTTCGGCACGAACTATACCCAGACCCTCGAGCCGCGCCTGTATTACCTGTATGTACCCTACCGGAACCAGAACAACCTGCCGACCTTCGACACCAATGAGATGTCGTTCGACTTCTGGCAGTTGTTCACCACCAACCGGTTCTCCGGCGCCGACCGCCAGATGGACGCGAACAACCTGACCGCGGCCCTGACCACCCGCCTGCTCGACGACACCGGCGTGGAAAGGCTGTCGGCCAGCGTCGGCCAGATCAAGTATTTCAGCGACCAGAAGGTGCAGATGCCGGGGGTCGCGCCCACCGACTTCAGTCGTTCGGACTACGTGGCCCAGCTCGCCATCCAGTTCAACGACAAGTGGCGCCTGAACAGCTCCTACCAGTGGAATCCGAACAAGAAACCTTCGCCGTATCCGAACGACAAGGGCGTGTACGTCGACCAGGGCCGGGACACCGACCTGGCAACGGTGCAGATCCAACGCCGGATCAAGAACGACGGCATCGTCAATTTCTCGTACCGGTACCGCCGTAACACCATGGAACAATTCGACACGTCCGTTGTCTTTCCTGTGTCCGAGCGGTGGCGGGCGCTCGCCCGCTGGGTCTTCGCCCGCCGGGACGTGCTGCCTGTCACCTACAACGGACGGGATTTCACCTCCTTCACGTTCTCGCACCGGACCCTCGAGGCCGCCGTGGGCGTCGAGTACGACAGTTGCTGCGTCGCGTTCCGCGTGCTCGGCCGCCACTACGTGCACGACTACCTGCGGGCCACGGACAACGCGATCATGTTCGAGGTGGAATTCAAGGGCATTGGCTCGCTCAACCCGCAATCGGGCCAATACCTGCGGCGTGCTATCCTTGGCTATCAATAAATGGGGCAGGCGCCCCGGGCTCCCTATTCGATGAAGCAGATCCTCGCGTACTCCCTGCTCGCCACTTCCCTGCTCGTGGCCGTGCCTTCCGCCCAGGCCCAGTTGATGCCTTCGGCCCAGCCGTCGCCAGGCGCGAGCGTCGGCAATGGCTCGCTCGACCGCATCGTCGCGGTCGTGGAAGAAGACGTCATCCTGCAGAGCGAGCTCGACGAGGCGATCAACGCCATCGTGCGGCAATACGCATCGAATCCGGCCCAGCTGCCGCCCAAGGACGTCCTGGCCCGCCAGGTGCTCGACCGCCTGGTCCTCATGAAGCTGCAGGTCCAGCGCGCCAACGACCAGGGCATCCGCGTGTCCGATCAGGACGTGGACCAGGCCGCCGCCAACGTGGCCCAGCAGAACAAGATGAGCCTCGACCAGTTGCGCGCGGCGGTCGAGCAGGACGGCTACAGCTATGCCGCCTTCCGCCAGCAGCTGTCCGACCAGATCGTCGCGCAGAAGCTGCACGAGAGCATCGTCCGCGACCAGGTCACGGTCACCGACGCCGAAGTGAACAACCTGCTCGCCAGCCCGACCTACAAGGCCGGCGAGGTCCACCTCGCGCACATCCAGATCAGCACCCCGGCCGGCGGCGGCGCCAGCGACATCGCCCAGGCCCAGGCGAAGGCCGAGGAAGCGATCAAGGCGATCCAGGGCGGCATGGATTTCAACGCCGCGGCCATTCGCTACTCCGATGCTCCCGACGCCCTCGATGGCGGCGACCTCGGCTGGCGTCGCCTCGACGAAGTCCCGCCGGCGTTCGCCGACGCCGTGTCGTCGCTGAAGGCTGGCGAGAACACGGCGGCCCTGCGCGGCCCGACCGGCTTCCATATCCTCAAGCTGGTGGAAACCCGCCAGCCGGGCCGGCAGATCGTCACCGAGTACCACGCCCGCCAGATCCTCATCAAGCCTTCCGAGATCGTCACGCCGGAGCAGGCGGAGAAGAAGGCGCAGGACATCTACACCCGCGTCGTCGACAAGAAGGAAGACTTCGCCAAGCTCGCCAAGGACGAGTCCAAGGACAACACCACGGCGAACAACGGCGGCGACATGGGCTGGTTCGTGAAGGACGCCTGGGGCCAGGCCATCGCCGCCCAGGTCGATCAGCTGAAGGATGGCGAGGTCTCGCACCCGATCCAGACCGATGCGGGCTGGATCGTGCTGCAACGCCTCGGCACCCGCCAGAGCGATCTCACCGACCAGCTCCAGCGTGACCAGGCCCGTCAGGCCATCGGTAACCGCAAGGCGGACGAGGCTTACGAGAACTACCTGCGCGAACTGCGCTCGACCTCGTTCGTCGATATCCGCGTGCCGGAACTGAAGGATCCCGACGACAAGCAGGTCTCGAACACGCCGTAATGCCCCGATGACTCCCACCACCCTGCCACGGCTCGCCGTTACCGCCGGTGAGCCAGCCGGGGTGGGACCCGAGCTGGTCGCGCGTCTCGCGGCCTCCGAACTCCCTGCCGACCTCGTCGCCATCACCGATCGCGACCTGCTTCGCCGCGCGGCCATCCTCTGCGGGCTCGACCTCGACATCGTGGACGACGATGGAACGCGCATCGCCTCGCGCCCCGCCGGACGTATCCGGGTTCGCCACGTGCCGCTTGGGGCCGACGTCCATTTCGGCCATCCGGACCCCCGCAATGCGCACCACGTGCTCGATCTCCTGCGCATGGCCGCGGATGGCTGCATGGCTGGCGATTTCGACGCCGTGGTGACCGGACCCGTACAGAAATCCAGCATCAATGAAGGGGGCGTCGCCTTCAGCGGCCACACGGAGTTCTTCGCCGAGCGCGCGGGTACCGAGGTCGTGATGATGCTCGCCAGTCCGGAACTGCGGGTGACCCTGGCCACGACGCACCTGCCGCTGTCGGCGGTCCCTGCGGCGGTCACGCCGGCCCTGATCGAGCGCACGTTGCGCATCGTCGCCGCTGCGTTGACTTCGCTTTTCGGCCTTGCCCATCCACGCATCGCGGTGCTCGGCCTGAACCCGCATGCAGGCGAAGGGGGGCACATGGGCCGCGAGGAGATCGACACGATCATCCCCTTGCTGGAGCGCCTCCGCGGCGAGGGCATGGACCTGATCGGGCCGCTTCCGGCCGACACCGCCTTCGTCCCCGCCATGCGTGGACGCTACGACGCGGTGCTGGCCATGTATCACGACCAGGCCTTGCCCGTGCTCAAGAGCGAGGCGTTCGACCGAACCGTGAACGTGACCCTGGGCCTGCCCTTCATCCGCACGTCGGTCGACCACGGTACGGCGCTCGACCTTGCCGGCACGGGCCGGGCGGATCCAGCCAGCCTGTTCGCCGCCACGCGGTTCGCCATCGATCTCGCCCGCCACCGGGGCCGCCCATGAACGCACGCCCCAAGAAAAGTTTCGGTCAGCACTTCCTGCACGACAAGCGCTATATCGAACGCATCGTCGCCTCGATCGCGCCGAAGGATGGCGACACCGTCGTCGAGATCGGCCCTGGCGAAGGAGCGATGACCCTGCCCCTGCTCGCCGTGGCCAGGAAGATGACGGCCATCGAACTGGATACCGACCTGATTCCCGGCCTGCAGGCGCGAGCGGCGGCGATCGGTGAGTTGAGGATCGTCCATTCGGACGTGCTCAAGGTCGATTTCAGCCAGCTCGCCCGGGAGCTCGGCGCCGAGCGGCTGCGTATCGCGGGCAACCTGCCCTATTACATTTCCAGCCCCATCCTTTTCCACTGCGTCGAGCACGCGGCGGCGATCCAGGACATGCATTTCATGCTCCAGAAGGAGGTCGTGGACCGCATGGCCGCCGAGCCCGGCAGCAAGGTCTACGGCCGCTTGAGCGTGATGCTCCAGCTAGCCTGCAAGGTGACGCCGCTCTTCACGGTGCCTCCGGGAGCCTTCCGGCCGCCCCCCAAGGTGGATTCCGCCGTGGTCCGCCTGGTGCCCCTGGCGCCGGAGCAGCTGCCCAAGGGCGATCCGGCGAAGATTCACGCGGTCGTGAAGGCGGCCTTCGCGATGCGCCGGAAGACGCTCACGAACACGCTGAAAGGCCTCGTAGACGAGGCGACCATTCGTGAACTCGGCATCGATCCGCGTGCACGTGCGGAGACCCTGGCCCCGGGAGATTTCGTGAAACTCGCGAATGCGATGTGAATCCTGCCGCGGACTCACTTGCCCACCCCCTCCCCGTCCATGACAATCGCGGCATGAATTCCAAATCCCCTTACACGATCGACGTGGAGGTCGCTTCCCGCTTCGTTCCCGACCAATCGCAACCGACCGACAACCGCTACGTGTTCGCCTATACGATCACGCTGCGCAACGTCGGCGCCACCGGCGCACAGTTGCTCACGAGGCACTGGCTGATCACCGATGCGAACGGCAAGGTCGAAGAAGTACGCGGCGACGGTGTCGTCGGCGAGCAACCGTGGATGCGACCAGGCGATACCTTCGAGTACACCTCGGGCGCCGTGCTCGAAACCGCGGTCGGTACCATGGAAGGAAGCTATCGCATGGTCGCCGACGATGGAACGCATTTCGACGCGCCCATCCCGCCATTCGTGCTTTCGATCCCGCGCACGCTCCACTAGGATCGAACCCATGGATAGTGCGCACGCCGGGAACGGCCTCACGGAGCAACAGTACTGATGGCCGTCTACACGATCGGCGACGTCCAGGGTTGCTACCCCGAACTCCAGCGCCTGCTGGAGAAGCTCCGCTTCGACCCGGCCAACGACCGGCTGTGGTTCTGCGGCGACCTGGTGAATCGAGGCGGTGAGTCGTTGGCCACGTTGCGCCTGATCCACTCGCTGCGCGACCAGGCGGTCATCACGCTTGGCAACCACGACCTCTCGTTGCTGGCGATCGGCCAACGTCGTGAAGACGCACAGGCGCGGGTGAACCCCGAGTTGCGTGAAGTGCTGTTCGCGGAGGACGCGCCGGTGCTTCTCGAATGGCTGCGCATGCAGAAGCTGCTGCATAACGACGAAGAGCTTGGCTGGACGATGGTCCATGCCGGCCTGGCACCGATCTGGACCTTGCGCCAGGCCCAGCGGGCCGCGCTGGAAGTGGAACGCGAACTCGGCGGCCCCCGCCACCAGCGTTTGCTCAAGAACCTCTTCGGCAATCGTCCGCCTGGCTGGAACAATCGACTGCAGGGTGTCGAGCGTCATCGCGCCACGATCAACACGCTCACGCGCATGCGCTACTGCGACGTCAACGGCCGCATCGATTTCGAGGGCAAGGGTATCCCCGGCACACAGAAGCCCGGCATGTACCCGTGGTTCGAAGTACCGGGGATGCGTCGTCGCGAGACGAAGATCGTCTGTGGGCACTGGTCCGCGCTGGGACGCTTCGCGGGCCTGGGCGTCTATGCGATCGACACGGGTTGCGTGTGGGGCGGCCAACTGACCGCCATGCGCATCGACGTGCCCGAGCCGGTCTATGTCACCGTCGACGCGGAACCGTACAGGCAGAAACCCAAGGGCGGTGGCGACTGACGCTTTTCGCCGCTGTGACAGTTCGGGTGGCAACGCTCGGCTTCGCCATCGCGCATGTGTGTCGAGGCAGGGGAGCCGTCGGCTGCCATTCTCTTCGCTAAGTCCTCGTCCGGCCTTCGCCTCCCTGCGGAATCGCTCTGAGAATGGCAGCCGACGACTCCCCCACGGACGGACGGGTGATTGATTGGCGAGCAGGACAAGGATGCTGGTGTTGCTCGTTGTTACTCGGTGCCAGTCCTCGACGAGCGAACGTGACCATCAAGAGGTGGCATATGAATTCCGATGAGCTGGGATTTTTCTTGGGCGCTGCGCCAGGATTGATCTATCTGGCGCAAAACATGATCGGGTTCCAACGAGAAATAGCCGCAGCACAGCGTATGGCGCGCGAGAACGGCGATTTGCTGGATATGCATTTCTCTTTCGCGCTGAAGGCCGACTACCTGCTTCGTCCCGGAAATTTCGTCCGGCCGGAAGATGGGCCAGGGCTTCGTCGCGCCAAGCAACATCTTCTATACGTAAGGAAAAAATTCCTGGGCACGCATGCCATGGGGGCGCTAATGGTCGCTGTCGGGGCGGTCCTTGGTACTTTACTTGCCGTCATCATTCGATGAGATGAGCTCGCTCGCCAGACACTCCGCCGCGCCGTTCGAGGGGGAGGCGTCGGGTGTCGTTCTCAGAGCGATTCCGCAGGGAGGCGAAGGCCGGACGAGGACTTAGCGAAGAGAATGGCAGCCGACGGCTCCCCTGCCTCGACACACATGCGCGATGGCGAAGCCGAGCCGTGCTCCCGTAAAGAAAAAGGCGCCCCTCGGATGAAGAGCGCCTTCGTAGCTGCGCCAGAAAAGGTTCGACGCAGTCCTGTTCTTTCGTATCAGCTCAACTGGCCGTGGCAGTGCTTGTACTTCTTGCCTGACCCACAGGGGCACGGATCGTTGCGACCGACTTTGGGGCCGTCGTTCAAGATCGGGGCCATCGCCGGCTCGGACTCGGTGTTGCCGCCGCCCTGACCCATGGCCTGCGCGTCGGCATGCTGGAACTGCAGGCGCTGTGTCTCGGCGGCGCGCTGCTGCTCCGCTTCCATCGCCAGCACTTCTTCTTCGCTGCGAATGCGGATGCGTGCGAGCATCTGCACGACTTCGAGCTTGATGCGGTCGAGCATCTCGGCGAACAGTTCGAACGATTCGCGCTTGAACTCCTGCTTCGGCTGCTTCTGCGCATAACCGCGCAGGTAGATGCCCTGGCGCAGGTAATCCATGCTGGCGAGGTGCTCCTTCCACGCATTGTCGACCACCGAGAGCATCACGTGCTTCTCGAGCGAGCGCATGGTCTCCGCACCGACCTGGGCTTCCTTCTCGGCGAACATGGCGTCCACCGCCTCGCGCACATGGTCGAGGATGCCGTCGGCGTCGATGTCCTTCTGGGTCTCGATCCACTGGACGAGGTCGAGACGCAGGTTCAGGTCACTCGCCAGTTCGCGGTCGAGGGCGGGGATGTCCCACTGGTCGTCGATGCTGTCCGCCGGTACGTACTTGCGCACCAAGCCGACGATGACGTCCTGACGGATGTCACCGATCATGTCGGAGATATCGTCGGTCTCCAGCAGTTCGTCGCGCTGCGCGTAGATGACCTTGCGCTGGTCGTTCGCGACGTCGTCGAACTCGAGGAGGTTCTTGCGGATGTCGAAGTTGTGTTGTTCGACCTTGCGCTGCACCTTCTCGATCTGACGCGTGATCAGGCGGTCTTCCAGCGCCTCGTCTTCCTTCATGCCGAACATCTGCATCCAGCGGCCGATGCGCTCGCCGCCGAAGATACGCATCAGGTTGTCCTGCAGCGACAGATAGAAGCGTGAGGAACCCGGATCGCCCTGGCGGCCCGAACGACCACGCAACTGGTTGTCGATGCGACGGGATTCGTGACGCTCGGTGCCGATGATGTGCAGGCCGCCCGCGGCGAGCACCTGTTCGTGGCGCTTCTTCCAGTCCTCGCGAACCTTCTGGCGCTCAGCCTCGGACGCCGTTTCCGGCAAGGTGGCGAGTGCGGCCTCCAGGCTGCCGCCGAGCACGATGTCCGTACCGCGGCCGGCCATGTTCGTCGCGATGGTCACGGCACCGGGGGCGCCCGCCTGGGCCACGATGTGCGCTTCGCGTTCGTGCTGCTTCGCGTTGAGCACCTCGTGCGGGATGCGCTCCTGCTTGAGCAGGCCCGACACCAGTTCCGACACGTCGATGGAAGCGGTACCGACGAGGACGGGCTGACCGCGCTCGTGGCACGACTTGATGTCGGCGATGACCGCCTTGTACTTCGCTTCCTGTCCGAGGAACACCGAGTCCGGGTTGTCCACGCGGATCATCGGCTTGTGCGTCGGGATCACGACGACTTCCAGGCCGTAGACGGTCTGGAACTCGTACGCTTCCGTGTCGGCCGTACCGGTCATGCCGGCCAGCTTCTTGTACATGCGGAACAGGTTCTGGAACGTGACCGTCGCCAGGGTCTGGTTCTCGCGCTGGATGGGCACGCCTTCCTTCGCTTCCACCGCCTGGTGCAGGCCGTCCGACCAGCGACGGCCCGCCAGCGTACGGCCGGTGAACTCGTCGACGATGATGACTTCGCCATCGCGGACGATGTAGTCGACGTCGCGCTGGTAGATGGCGTTGGCGCGCAGCGCCGCGTTCATATGATGGACGACGGCGAGATTCTTCGAGTCATACAGGCCGCTATCGGGATCGATGACGCCCGCCTCACGCAGCAGTTGCTCGGCGTGTTCCATGCCCTCTTCGGACATGTGCACCTGCTTCTGCTTCTCGTCGACGAAATAATCGCCCGGGCCGTCTTCCTTTTCTTGCCGCGTCAGGCCCGGCACGATCTTGTTCACCGCGATGTACAGCTGCGGGGAGTCCTCGGCGGGGCCGGAGATGATCAGGGGCGTACGGGCCTCGTCGATCAGGATCGAATCCACCTCGTCGACGATGGCGTAGTGCAGGCCGCGCTGGTTGCGCTGTTCCTTGCTGAGCGCCATGTTGTCGCGCAGGTAGTCGAAACCGAACTCGTTGTTGGTGCCGTAGGTGATGTCGGCCTGGTAGGCACTGCGCTTGTCGGCGTGGTCCATGCCCGGATACACGACACCGACGCTGAGGCCGAGGAAGTTGTAGAGCTTGCCCATCTGCGCCGAATCGCGGCGTGCCAGGTAGTCGTTCACGGTGACCACGTGTACGCCCTTGCCTTCCAGGGCATTGAGGTACACCGGCAACGTGCCGACCAGGGTCTTGCCTTCACCGGTGCGCATTTCCGCGATCCGGCCGCCGTGCAGGACCATGCCGCCGATCAGCTGCACGTCGTAATGACGCATGCCGAGGACGCGCTTGGCCCCCTCGCGGGTGACCGCGAAGGCTTCGGGCAGCAGTTTGTCGAGGGTCTCACCGGCGGCGAGGCGCTGGCGGAATTCCTCGGTCTTCCCACGAAGGGCGTCGTCGGAAAGCTTTTCGTACTCCGGCTCGAGGGCGTTGATGCGCTTGACCGTCTTGGAGAGGTCGCGCAGGACACGCTCGTTACGGCTGCCGAAAATACTCGTCAGGGCACGATTGAACATCGATCATCCGGATCTGAAGCGAAAAGGGCTGCCGAACGGCCATGGCCGGCCGGCACGAAGGGACGATCATACTACGGGCGTCCCCGGCTTTCCTCGGGGTGGCGGCGGCCCGGACCGGATTCAAGCCTTCTCAACGATGGCTGCGGACGTAGGCCAGCGGATTCACCACGCGGTCGCGGTACCAGACCTCGAAATGGACGTGCGACCCGGTGGAGCGCCCCGTGGAGCCGGCTTTCGCGATGGCGTCGCCGATCCGGACGCGCTGCCCGGGGTGCACCAGGATGACGCTGTTATGGGCGTACCGGGTCATGTAGCCATTGCCGTGGTCGATTTCGACTACGTCGCCATAACCACTGCGCTGACCGGCGAATGTGACCATTCCTTCAGCGACCGCCGTCACGGGCGTACCCGTGGGCGCGGCGATGTCGATGCCCGTGTGACGGGCGGCATGGCCGCTGAAGGGATCGGGCCGCCCACCGAAATACGAGGAGATGTAGCCATTCACCGGCATGCCGGTGGGCCGAAGGCTGGATTCGATCGTGCGGTCCATCAGCATGTCGCGCAGCGCCTCGAGCTGGGCCTGCTGGGTGTCGAACTGCCCGGAAAGCTGATCGATGCTCTTGTCGAGCGATGCCGGCAAGGCATAAGCCGGCACATCGGCACCGGTGGTGAGTTCCGGGCCGCCCTGGCCCGGCTCCTCGTCGAAATCGAATTCACCGTCGTCGAGCTTGCCGACCTGGGTGAGGCGTTCGCCCAAGGCGTTGAGACGGACGGATTGGGCTTGGAGCTGGCCCAGTTTCACGGCCAGCGCGTCCAGATCGCGCTGTGCATCCCGCTTGATTTCCGCGACCCGTGCGTCCTGATCGCCCACCCGCTGGGCGAGGCTACCGATATCGCCGAGCGCGCGCTCCTTCGGACTCGCCACCGCGAGCGCCACTCCGGCGCCGAGACAGGCGATACCCACGAAACCGGCGATGGCCATCAGTGCGAACTTGCAGCGCAGGCGCCGGCAAGTCAGGTCGAGCGTTTTCGGCCCTTTCAGGCCACGAGACACGAGTATGATCTGCATACGTTCCACATCGAATAGTTAAAGCCGGCCCATGCCACCGCCATCCCAGCCGCCCCGCCGCTCCACGCGTGGACTGACGTCCATCACGGAGTTCGGGCCCGTCGCGTCGCTGGCCCAGCGGGCCCGCGAACTCGACCAACTGGATCGCCAGCTGCGCGCGACATTGCCCTCGCCATTGCGTGACCAGGTCCGTTTCGCGGACCTGCGCGACGGCAGGCTCGTCTTCCTTGCGCCCTCGTCGGCCTGGGCTTCGCGGGTACGCCTTTACCAGGCGCAAATCCTCGAAGCCGCTCGCGCCATCGGCGCGAAGGCCCACTCGGTTGCCGTGAAAGTGGCCCCCCTACCGCCCGTGGAAGTGATCCCCGACCGGCACAAACCGCTTTCCACCTCGGCGGCCCGACATCTTCGGAGCGCCGCGGCGTCACTCTCCGACCCCACGTTGCGGGATCTGTTCCTTGAATTGGCCTCCAAGGCCGAAAATTCAGAATAATCCTATGCTTGCGTTCACCTTCGCCGATCCGTAAGCACCCACGGACCGCCAAGGGCGGCGAACTTTATAGCACGCATGAAGCGTGGAAATGCCTAAATTGCACGTAAATTTCACTGACGTGACGTGGGTCACGGGCGGTCTCATGGGGTCAGGGGGCTCCTGTGGGAGCCGGCCCTGTCGGCGATGGGGCTGCCGTAACCTTGCCCGCTGCCGCGGGATCGCCGACAAGTCGGCTCCCACAACGTTGCCTCCCACCAGGTGGCCTCCTTCTGGGTGGATCCCACTGGGTTGGGCCGGACAACGAAAAAGGCCGCGATCGCTCGCGGCCTTTTTCGTAACGGATCGCCTGAGGCGTCTCCGGTCGCCCCGAGGGGCGGTGCCTTACACCGCCTGGGCGGGATGGGCGTAGGAGATCGGCGCCTTGGCCGGGTCCTTGAAGCTGACTTCTTCCCACGCCGTGGCGTCGGCCATCAGGCTGCGGAGCAGCTTGTTGTTGAGCTCGTGGCCCGACTTGTGCGCGGAGTACGCGCCGATCAGGCTGTGGCCCAGCATGTAGATGTCGCCGATGGCGTCGAGGATCTTGTGCTTGACGAACTCGTTGTCGTAGCGGAGGCCGTCTTCGTTGAGCACGCGGTAGTCGTCGAGCACCACGGCGTTGTCCATCGAACCGCCGAGCGTGAGGTTGCGCTCGCGGAGCATTTCGATGTCACGCATGAAGCCGAACGTGCGGGCGCGACTGACTTCCTTGACGAACGAAGTCGTCGAGAAATCCATCTCGGCCTGCGAATTGCGCTTGTTGAACAGCGGGTGGTCGAATTCGACCGAGAAGCCCACCTTGAAGCCGTCGAACGGCTCCAGCTTGGCCCACTTGTCGCCGTCCTGCACGATCACCGGCTTCTTGATGCGGATGAAGCGCTTGGCCGCATCCTGTTCCTCGATGCCGGCGGACTGGATCAGGAAGACGAACGGACCGGCGCTGCCGTCCATGATCGGCACTTCAGGCGCCGAGAGGTCGACGTAGGCGTTGTCGATACCGAGACCGGCCATCGCCGAGAGCAGGTGCTCCACGGTCGACACGCGAACGTCGCCATTGATCAGGGTGGTGGAAAGACGCGTGTCACCGACGTTCTCCGGACGCGAGTGCAACTCGACCGGCGGATTGAGATCGGTACGGCGGAACACGATGCCCGTGTTCGGCGCCGCCGGACGAAGCGTCATGTACACCTTGTCGCCGGTATGGAGGCCGACGCCCGTGGCGCGAATGATGTTCTTGAGCGTGCGCTGCTTGATCATGTTGGGTCGAACCTTGTTGGCAGCAGCCTAAAGTAGCGGACATGCTAACACAGTCTTAACCTCGGAATAAACAAACCGGACGGTACAGTCCAGCATTGCTTCACCGTTCCTTCAGCAAGATCCGCGACCCATTCTCATCTAGCTTGCGACTGAAATGGCGTTCATTCAAAGACTTGCAAACGATTGATATCACTTGCAGGTTTTCCTGTCGAGGCACGGCGGTGCCCCGCCACCCGGAACGGGAGGGCGGCGGGGCACCGGGCGGCCCGGCATCGTGCCGGGTCGGCCTCACGTTTTCCTTAACGTGCCTTCAGCGGTGAGTGCCGGTCAGTCGGCCTGGCGACGCAGGAACGCCGGGATATCCAGGTAATCGATGGCCGGTTCCGCATTCTTCTGCGGCTGGGCGGGTTCCGACCGGACCGACGGCATCGCGTCGGCCTGGGCGTAGTCGACCACTTCGTTGCCGGTACCCGTGCGCAGCACGACCGGGCGCGGACGCTGGCGCATTTCCACATGCTGCTGGACCGGCTGGCGGATCGGCTGCTTGGCGGTGACACCACGGTTCAGGCCCGTGGCGACGACCGTCACGCGAACGTCGTCCTGCATTTCCGGATCGAGCGAGGTACCGATCACGACCGTCGCGTCTTCCGAGGCGAAATCGTGGATCACCCGGCCGATCTCGTCGAACTCGCGCATGGTGAGGTTCGGGCCGGCGGTCACGTTGACCAGGATGCCGCAGGCGCCTGCCAGGTTCACGTCCTCGAGCAAGGGGTTGTTGATCGCCGCTTCCGCGGCGGCCTGGGCGCGATCGTCGCCACGGGCGGTGCCCGAGCCCATCATCGCCATGCCCATCTCGCTCATGACGGTGCGGACGTCGGCGAAGTCGACGTTGATCAGGCCCGGGGCCGTGATCAGGTCGGCGATGCCCTGGACCGCGCCCTGGAGCACGTCGTTGGCCGCCTTGAAGGCATTGAGCAAGGTCACTTCCCGACCCAGCACCGAGAGCAGCTTCTCGTTCGGCACGGTGATCAGCGAGTCGACGTGCTGGGAGAGGTCCTCGATACCCTTGAGGGCCACCTGCATGCGACGACGGCCCTCGAAGGGGAACGGCTTGGTCACGACGGCGACCGTCAGGATGCCCTTCTCCTTCGCCAGCTGCGCCACGACCGGCGCCGCGCCGGTACCCGTGCCACCGCCCATGCCGGCGGTGATGAAGACCATGTCGGCGCCTTCGAGCATTTCCTCGATGCGCTCACGGTCTTCCAGCGCGGCCTGGCGGCCGACTTCCGGGTTCGCGCCGGCACCCAGGCCCTTGGTGACATTGCCACCCAGCTGGAGGTGCGTGCGCGAGGCGCAGCTCTTCATCGCCTGCGCGTCGGTGTTGGCGACGACGAACTCGACGCCTTCGATGTTGGAATTCACCATGTGGGCCACGGCGTTGCCGCCGCCACCACCCACGCCGATGACCTTGATGACCGCATTCGGTGCCAGTTTTTCAATCAGTTCGAACATTTCCCGTCCTCCGCAGAACTTTTAGTTTTTTTGGTTTATGTCCCGTGTCCGACTCCTGTCGGCCGCGGGTTGCGGGCCTTCCTCGTGCCCCGGCGCCCCCCTTCCATCGGGCACCGACAATCCGATGAAACGAACTCAGAAGTTCTTGGTGAACCAGCTTCGGAACTTCTCGACCACGCTGCCGACATTGCCGGCAGCCGAACTCGCGTGACGCGAACCGCCGCTCGACCGCGAGCCATGCAGGAGCAGGCCCACGCCGGTCGAATGGAGTTCGCTGGAAACGACGTCGCCCAGTCCCGAGACGTGCTGCGGGACCCCGATGCGTACCATCTTGTGGAAGATCTCCTCCGCCAGCTCCAGTGCGCCTTCCATGCGCGAGGCGCCGCCGGTCAGCACGATGCCCGCCGCGACGAGGCTTTCGTAACCCGAGCGGCGCAGTTCGTCCTGCACCATCTCGAAGATCTCCTCGTAGCGCGCCTGCACCGACTGCGCGAGCGCCTGCCGGGCGAGGCGGCGCGGCGGACGATCGCCGACGCTGGGCACCTGGATGGTTTCTTCCGCGTGCGCGAGCTGGGCGAGCGCGCAGGCGTACTTGATCTTGATCTCTTCCGCGTGGGCGGTCGGCGTGTGGACACCGTAGGCGATGTCGTTGGTGACCTGGTCGCCGCCCACCGGCAACGACTTGGTGTAACGGATGGCGCCCTGCGTGTAGATGGCGATATCGGTGGTGCCCGCGCCGATGTCGACGAGGCAGACACCCAGTTCCAGCTCATCCTCGGTGAGCACGGCCTTGGCGCTGGCGACGGCGGCCGGGACGAGTTCGTCGACGGACAGGCCGCATCGCTGGATGCACTTGGAGATGTTCTGCACGGCGCTCGCCGCGCCGGTCACCAGGTGCACGCTGGCTTCCAGGCGCACGCCGCTCATGCCGACCGGGTGGCGGATGCCGTCCTGGCCGTCGATGCGGTATTCCTGCGATTCCTTGTAGAGCACCTTGCGGTCCGCCGGGATGGCGACCGCGCTTGCGGCTTCCAGCACCTGTTCGAGGTCGGCCGACATCACCTCGCGGTCGCGGATGGCCGCGGTGCCATGCGAGTTGCGCGTTTCCAGGTGGCTACCCGAAATCGACGCGTACACCGAGCGGATATCGCAACCCGCCATCAACTCGGCTTCCTCCACCGCGCGCTGGATCGAGTGCACGGTGGATTCGATATCGACGACCGAGCCGCGCTTCATGCCGCGCGAGACGTGCGTGCCGATGCCGATCACCTCGATCGGTTCGCCTGGCTCGTACTCGCCCACGATCGCGACCACCTTCGAGGTTCCGATGTCGAGGCCGACGACGAGCTGTTTGTCGTTCTTGTTTCTCATGGTTAGCTCAGCTTCCGACCTTGGGTGTGGCCGTGGTTTCCGGTTGCGGCCACCGGATGGCGAATCCGTTGGTGTAACGCAGGTCGGCGTAGGCGAAACCGCCCTGCCGGCCAGCGACGAGTTGCGGGTAGACATCGAGGAAGCGCGCGAGGCGGCGATCGGCCTGGTCGCGATCGCCGATCACGATCTCGGCACCGCTGTCGGTGGTGACGCTCCAGCTGCCACGCTCGCTCAGGCTGACGCCGACGATGGACAGACCCGTGCGTCCCTCGAAGGACTTGCGTGCCTGCGCGTAGAAACTCACCACTTCGGCGAGGCGCGAATCGGGGCCACGCAAGCGCGGAAGGTCGCCCATCTGGTCGGCACCCGGCGCGTCGAAGACGAGACCCTGGCGGCTGATGAGGCGGTCTTCGTTCCAGCGCGCGAACGGCTGCCGTTCGTAGATGCGCACCAGCAGCGTATCGGGCCAGCGCTTGCGCACCTCCACCGACTCCACCCAAGGCAGCGCGCCGATCGCGTGGCGCACGTCTTCCAGGTCAGTGGCGAAGAATCCCTTGCCGAGCCGCGGCAGCACGGCGCTGCGGATCTGCTCGGCGCTGACGTGCGCGAACTCCGCCTCGACCTTGAGCTGCGTCACCGGCCAACGGCCGGCGGCGAACCAACCCTGCATCACGCCGACCACGGGCAACACCACCAGCGTGATGGCGATACCCCAAGCGACGATCCGCGTGGCGGCGGCTCCCTTCATGCCTTCGCGCCCTCCCGCTGCATCGAGGTTTCGAGAATCCGCCAGCACAGGGCGGCATAGTCCAGGCCCGCGGCGGCGGCGGCCTTGGGCACGAGCGAATGCGAGGTCATGCCCGGCGCGGTATTCACTTCGAGGAGCCAGTTCTTGCCATGGCGGTCGCGCATCACGTCGACGCGCCCCCAGCCCACGCAGTCGAGCGCGTCGAACGCCCGCAGCGCGAGCGCCCGCATGGCTTCCTCTTCCGCGCCCGACAGGCCGGGCACGATGTACTGCGTGTCCTCGGCGATGTACTTGGCGTTGTAGTCGTAGTACTCGCCCTGGGGCACGATCTTGATCGTCGGCAGCACTTCGCGGCCCAGGATGCCGACGGTGAACTCGCCACCTTCGTTCGCGTCGCCCTCGATGAGGGTCTCCATCAGCATGTCGCCCGGATACCTGCGCGCCAGTTCGACGGCGGCGTCGAGGCCGGATTCGTCGAACACGCGCGTCACGCCCACGCTCGACCCTTCCCACGCCGGCTTCACGATCAGCGGGAAACCGACCTCGCGCGCCGCGGCGTGCACGTCGGCGCCACGCGGCAGCGCCTTGAACTTCGGGGTCGGCAGGCCCAGGGCGATCCACACCTGCTTGGCTCGCACCTTGTCCAGCGCCAGCGCCGAACCAAGGACGCCCGAACCCGTGTACGGCACGCCGAGCGACTGCAGGGCCCCCTGCAATTCGCCATTCTCGCCGCCGGCGCCGTGGAGGATGTTGAACACCCGCGCGAAATGGCCCGCGCGCACGGCGTCGAGCAAGGCGGGAATACCGTCGATCAGCTGCGCATCCACGCCGCTGGAGCGCAAGGCCTCGAACACGCCGCGACCGGAGTCGAGCGACACCTCGCGCTCGGCCGAATTGCCGCCCATCACGACGGCGACGCGGCCGAAATCGGCGGCGTCCGTGACGATGCGGGGGAAGCGGGTACTGCTCATCACGTACGAGTCCTCAGGTTGCCGGCGTTGGCCAGCTCGATGGCCGCCGCGCCGATGTCGCCGGCGCCGAGCAGCATGATCAGGTCGCCGTCCCGCGCCAGGGCGGGCAGCGTGTCGCGCAGGTCGCGCGGATGGTCGACAAGGACCGGATCGGTCTTTCCGCGCGCGCGGATCGCACGCGCCAGGGCCCGCCCGTCCGCGCCGGGAATGGGCGATTCGCCAGCCGGATACACCTCGGTCAGCACGAGCACGTCCACTTCGGCGAGCACCTTGGCGAAATCGTCGAGCAGGTCGCGCGTGCGGCTGTAGCGATGCGGCTGGAAGGCGACCACGAGGCGTCGATCCGGCCAGCCGCCACGCGCGGCGGCGAACACGGCGGCCAGTTCGCGCGGGTGGTGGCCATAGTCGTCCACGAGGAGCGCGCTGCCGGAATCCAGCGCGATCTCGCCACGACGGTGGAAGCGACGGCCCACGCCTTCGAAACGGGCAAGCGCATGCGCGATCGCTTCCGCGTCCACGCCCAGCTGCCAGCCCACCGCCGCGGCGGCGAGCGCGTTCTGCACGTTGTGCCGGCCCGGCAGGTTCAACGTCACCGGCAACGTGCCGGCCATGCCGGGCAGGTGCAGGTCGAAATGCATCTCGAAGCCGACCTGGCGGACGTTGCTCGCCGTCACGTCCGCACCCGGCTTATCGATGCCGTAGGTGAGCAGGCGGCGCGAGGTGTCCTCGGCCAGCTTCGCGGTTTCCTCGTCGTCGATGCACAGCACGGCCAGGCCGTAGAACGGCAGGCGATGGAGGAAATCGCCGAAGGCCTTCTTCACCTGGCCGAAGTCGCCGTTGTAGTTCTCCAGGTGATCGGCGTCGATGTTGGTCACGACCGCGATCACCGGGGAAAGCATCAGGAACGAGCCGTCGGACTCGTCGGCTTCGGCCACCAGGTACTGTCCGGTGCCCAGGCGCGCGTTCGCGCCAGCGGCATTGAGCTGTCCGCCGATGACGAAGGTGGGATCGTAATCGGCCTCGGCGAGCACGCTCGCCACGAGGCTCGTGGTGGTGGTCTTGCCATGCGTGCCGGCGATGGCGATGCCACGGCGGAAACGCATCAGCTCGCCGAGCATTTCCGCGCGGGGCACGACCGGGATGCGCGCGGCGCGCGCGGCGACGAGTTCCGCGTTGTCCTGGCGGATCGCGCTCGAAGTGACGATCACGTCGGCGCCATCCACGTTCGAGGCTTCGTGGCCGATGTGCACCTCGATGCCCAGCTTGGCAAGGCGTTCCGTGGTCGGCGAGTGCGCGCGGTCGGAACCGGACACGCCGTAACCGAGGTTGCACAGCACCTCGGCGATGCCGCTCATGCCGACGCCGCCCACGCCGATGAAATGGACACGGCGGAACGAGGTCATGAAATCTTCGTGGGCACGCAAACGACCGGGCGTCATGCGGAAACCTCCATGCAGTGACGGGCAATCGTTGCTGCTGCGTCGGGCTTGGCCAGCGTGCGCGACGCGTTGGCGGCGGAAAGGATCTTCTGGCGATCCAGCATCATGTCGAACAGGAGCACCGCGAACGCCTCGTGGGCGCCGGGCAGGTTCAGCGTGGCATCGGGAACCAGCCGGGCGCCACCGACGTCGACCATGGCTCGCGCATTGGCCGTCTGGTGATCGTCCACGGCATGCGGGAACGGCACCAGCAAGGCTTCGATGCCCACGGCGCAGAGTTCCGCCACGGTGAGCGCGCCAGCGCGGCAGACCACGATATCGGCCCATTCGTAGGCGCCGGCCATGTCTTCGATGAAGGGCACGATGGTGGCGGCGATGCCCGCCTCGGTGTACGCGTCGCGCGCTTCGTCGAGGCCGCGCTCGCCGGTCTGGTGGACCACTTCTGGCTCGGCGTTGTGGAGGCTGGCGTTGCCGCGCATATGTGCGAGCGCCTTGGGGACCGCCAGGTTGAGCGTGCGGGCGCCGAGGCTCCCACCCAGCACGAGCATGCGCACGCGGCCCGTGCGACCGGCCATGCGCTCGCCCGGCGGCGGCAACGCGGCGATCCGCGCGCGCACCGGGTTACCCACCCACTCGCCGTTCGGCAGCACGTTCGGGAAACCCGTGAGGACCTTCCTGGCGAACGAGGCGAGCTTGCGGTTGGTGAATCCGGCGACGGCGTTCTGCTCGTGCACGACCAGCGGAATCCCCGCGATCCGCGCGGCGACACCGGCCGGTCCGGCCACGTAGCCGCCCATCGAGAGGACACAGCGCGGGCGCAGCTTGCGCAGGAGTTTCAGCGAGGCGATCAACGCGCGGGCGAGCATCAGCGGGGCGAGGACACGCGTCTTCATGCCCTTGCCGCGCAGGCCGCCGACGGCGACGGTATGCAGGTCCAGGCCATGCGCGGGCACCACGCGCGTCTCCATGCCACCCTCGGCACCGAGCCAGGCCACCGGGATGCCGAGCGAACGCAATTCGTCGGCGACGGCGAGGCCGGGGAAGATGTGGCCACCGGTACCGCCGGCCATGATCAACACGGGGGCGCTCATGCCATGCCTCCCGCCGCCGCCGCGGAATCGGGCACGGCGTTCGCGGGCAGGCGCACCGCTGTCTGGCGCGCGTCTTCGGCGCGGTTGATCTCGAAGGTGGCGCGCAGCAGCACGCCGACCATCGCGCAGGTCATCAGCACGGACGAGCCGCCCGAGCTGATCAGCGGCAGGGTCAGGCCCTTGGTCGGCAGCACGCCCAGGTTCACGCCGATCGACACCATCGCCTGGAAACCGATCATCAACGAGATGCCGTAGGCCACGTAGCCCGAGAAGCGATGGCCCAGCTCGACACCCTTGAGCCCCACGTAGAGCCCGCGACCGACCAGCACGATGTAGAGCAGGATGACCACCATGATCCCGGCCAGGCCAAGCTCCTCCGCCAGCACCGCGAGGATGAAATCGGTATGCGCCTCGGGCAGGTAGAACAGCTTCTGCACGCTCGACCCCAGGCCCACGCCCGTCCATTCGCCGCGACCCACGGCGATCAGCGCCTGGGTCAGCTGGAATCCGTCGTTGAAGGGATCTTTCCACGGGTCGAGGAAGGACGTGAGGCGCTTGATACGGTAATCCTCGGCCGTGGCCGCGTAGATCAGCGCGGGCACCAGCGGCGTGGCGAGCAGCAGGAGGTTGCGCATGCGCGCACCGGCCAGCCAGACCATCCCGACGGTGGTGGCGACGACCAGCGCGGCCGAGCCGAAGTCGGGCTGGGCAAGCAGCAGCAACACGATGAAACCGGCGACGCCCACCGGCTTCACCACGCCGAACAGTTCGTACTCCACGCCTTCGCGATGGCGCACGAGGTAGCTCGAAAGATAGGCGACGAGGATCAGCTTCACCGCCTCGACCGGCTGGAAACTGGTGACCAGCAGGTTGACCCAGCGCCGCGCACCGTTGATGCGCATGCCGAACACCGGCAGGAACACCATCAGCAGCATGATGATGCCCACCAGCAGGAGCAGGAAGCTGTGCTTCTCCAGCGTCTTCAGTTCCGTACGCATCGCCGCCGCGGCGAGGCAACCACCGAGGAACAGGAAGACGAGGTGGCGCTTCAGGTAATAGAACGCGCCCTGGTGCGAGCCATCGGCCACGGCGATCGAGCTGGAAGTGACCATCACCACGCCCAGCGCGGCCAAGGCGAGCGCGGCCACGAGCAGCGGGAGGTCGAAGCTCCCCCGCGGGCCCTGACGGCGTTTCGCCTGCTTGTTACCGAAGCCGAACATGCTTTTCTCAGCGTACCTTCAAGGTTGCAAGACCGATGAGCACCAGCACCACGCTGATGATCCAGAAACGGACGATGACCCGCGGCTCGGGCCAGCCCTTCAACTCGAAGTGATGGTGGATCGGCGCCATGCGGAAGATGCGTTTGCCGCGCAGCTTGAAGCTGCCGACCTGGAGCATCACCGAGGCGGTTTCCAGCACGAACACGCCGCCCATCACCAGCAACACGATCTCCTGGCGGACGATGAGCGCGACACAACCGAGCGCGGCGCCGATCGCCAGCGCGCCCACGTCGCCCATGAACACCTGCGCCGGATACGTGTTGAACCAGAGGAAGCCGAGCCCCGCTCCCGCCAGCGCGCTGCAGAAGATCGCCAGTTCGCCGGCCCCGGGAATCGCCGGGATGCCGAGGTATTCGGAGAACAGCTTGTTACCGGCGAGGTAGGCGAAGATGCCCAGTGCGCCCGACACCAGGACGCTCGGCATGATCGCGAGGCCGTCGAGTCCATCGGTGAGGTTCACGGCGTTGGAGAAGCCGACGATGATGAAATAGCCGACCACCACGAAGAACACGCCGAGCGGGATGGCGACCTGCTTGAACAAGGGCACGTAGAGTGCGGTCTCGGCCGGAAGCTGGTGGGTCTGGTAAAGGAACACCGCGGCGCCGAGGCCGAATACCGACTGCCAGAAATACTTCCAGCGGCTGGCGAGGCCGCGGCTATCCTTCAGCACCAGCTTGCGGTAATCGTCGTAGAAACCGATCGCGCCGAACAGCAAGGTCACCGCCAGCACCACCCACACGTAGCGGTTGCCGAGATCGGCCCACAGCAGCGTGGCGATGCCGACCGCGAACAGGATGAGCAAGCCGCCCATGGTCGGCGTGCCGGCCTTCGCCAGATGGGTCTGCGGACCATCGCTGCGCACGACCTGGCCCGCCTTCAGCGCGGCGAGCTTGCGGATGAGCGCGGGCCCGAGCAGCAGCGAGACCGCCAGCGCCGTGAGCGCGGCCATGATCGCGCGGAAGGTGATGTACTGGAACAGATGCAGCGACGTGAAGTGCCGAGCCATCCATTCCGCCAGTTCAAGCAGCATGGAATGCTCCTTCAGCGTATTTCTTCATCGCCGCCGCGACCCGGTCCATGCCGGAGGAACGCGACCCCTTCACGAGGCAGGTCACCCCCTCGTGGATCTGCGCGCAGGCGGCCTCGATCAGCGCCTCCTGCGTCGCGAAATGCTGCGCCCCCGGGCCGAAGGCCTCTACCGCCGCCACGCTCCTGGTCCCCGTGGCGAGCAGGCGCTCGATGCCTCGCGCATGCGCCAGGCGACCGACCCCGGCGTGCAGGTTCAGCGCATCCGGCCCCAGTTCGGCCATGTCGCCGAGGATCAGCCAGCGCTCGCCGCGGGCGAGGGCCAGCGTGTCGATCGCCGCCGCCGCCGAGCCGGGATTCGCGTTGTAGCTGTCGTCGATCAGGGTCCAGCCACCGGGCATCGGTTCGAGTTCGAGGCGACCGGGTACGTGCGGGACCTGCTCCAGGCCCTCCACGATGACGTCCACCGGGACGCCGAGCGCCGTGGCGATCGCCGCCGCGGCCAGCGCGTTCGCCACGTTGTGGCGACCCGGCAAGGGAAGGTGCACGTCACCGTCGCCATGCGGCGTCGACAGCACGAAGTGCGTGCCGTCGATGCGCTCTTCGACGATGTCCGCGCCGATGTCCGCCCGGTGGTTCAGCGCATAGCGCAGGATGGCGCGCGATCCGGCCAAGTTGGCGAAGAAACCGGCGAAGCGCTCGTCGTCCGCGTTGACGATGGCGATCCCGTCGGCGGGCAGCGACCGGTATAGCGCGCCCTTGGTTTCGGCGACGCCTTCGATCGTGCCCATGCGCTCAAGATGCGCGGGCGCGATGGAATTGACGAGGCCGATATCGGGCCGCGCGATGGCGGCGAGGTAATCGATGTCGCCCGGCTTGCCGGCACCCATTTCCAGCACCGCGTAGCGGGTGTCTTCAGGCATCGCCAGCAAGGTCAGCGGCATGCCGATCTCGTTGTTGAAGTTGCCGGCGTTGACATGGGTGCGGCCATGGCGCGACAGGATCGACGCGGTGAGCGTCTTCACCGTGGTCTTGCCGTTGGAGCCGGTGATGCCGACCACGCGCACGTCGCGCTGCGCACGCACGGCGCTGGCGAGGTCGCCCAGCGCGGCCTGGGTGTCGTCGACGATCACCTGCGGGATCGGCGCGTCGACCGGACGCGTGACCAGCGCGGCGACGGCGCCGCGCTCAGCCGCCGCGGCGACGAAGGCGTGCCCGTCGACGCGCTCGCCCGGCAAGGCTACGAACAAGTCGCCCGGCCGGAGGGTACGGGTATCGATGGAAAAGCCGCTGACCTCGGCGTCGGCGCCTTGCAGGCGGCCGCGGGTCCAGAGGGCGACGGCGGACAGGCGCATCATGCGCGGGCTCCCTTCTTGCTCGTCTCCATCGCCTCGCGGGCGACGGCGAGGTCATCGAAGGGACGCTTGCCCTCCGGGCCTTCCTGATAGGTCTCGTGGCCCTTGCCGGCGATCAGCACGACGTCGTCGGCCTTCGCGTCGGCCAGTGCCAGGGCGATGGCCTGCGCGCGGTCGCGCTCGACCATGACGGTGTCGGGGTGGGCGAAGCCGGCAACGATCTGCGCGACGATCGCGTCGCCGTCCTCGCTGCGTGGGTTGTCATCGGTCACGATCACCACGTCGGCGAGCCGCTCGGCGATAGCCGCCATGATCGGGCGCTTGCCCTGGTCGCGATCGCCGCCGGCGCCGAACACGCAGACCAGCTTGCCCTTGGTATGCGAGCGCAGGGCGAGCAGCGCCTGCTTCAACGCGTCGGGCGTATGCGAGTAATCCACCACGACAAGCGGCTTGCGGCCGTCGCCGCCGAGACGGCTCATCCGGCCATTCACCGGCTGCAGCGCTTCCAGCGCCGCATGGATGCGCTCGAACGGTTCGCCCAGCGCGCCCAGCACGGCGGCGACCGAGAGCAGGTTGGCGACGTTGAAGCGCCCGAGCAGCGCGCTGCGTACGGTACGCATGCCCCACGGGGTGTTGAGGTTGAACGACAGGCCCTTCGCCGAGGTGACGACGATGTCCGCGCGGATCTCGGCATCCTTTTCCGTGCTGTCGCCCGCCATCGAGACGCGCAGCTTGGCGATGCCTTCGCCGAGGCCCTTGGCCAGCTTCGCGCCGAACGGGTCGTCCACGTTGATCACCGCGCTGCGCAGGCCCTCGAAAGCGAACAGCTTGGCCTTGGCGGCGCCGTACGCTTCCATCGTGCCGTGGTAATCGAGGTGGTCGCGCGTGAGGTTGGTGAACACGGCCACGTCGAAGGCGATGGCGTTCACGCGACCCTGCTCCAGCGCGTGCGAGGACACTTCCATCGCGACGTGCGTGGCGCCGGCGTCGCGGAACTCGCCGAGAAGCGCCTGCATGCGGATCGCGTCCGGCGTGGTGCGCTCACCCTCGGCGATCGCGCCGTGCAGGCCCGCGCCCAGCGTGCCGACCGTGGCCGGCTTGCGACCGAGGAAGGCCAGCGCCTGCGCGATCAGCTGGACGGTGGAGGTCTTGCCGTTGGTACCCGTCACGCCGATGACATCGAGCGCGCGGGACGGGTCGCCGTAGTAACGCGCGGCGAGGGGCCCGGCCTTCTCGCGGAGCTTGTCGACCGTGATGACCGGTACGCCCGCGCCTGCGGCGTCGGCGTCGAAAGGCGGCTCGGCGAGGATCGCCACCGCGCCCTGCCCGACCGCCTTGGCGGCAAACTCGATGCCATGGCCTTTCATGCCGCGCAACGCGACGAAGGCGTTGCCGCGGGCGATCTCGCGCGAATCCAGGGCGAGGCCCGAAACGTCGATGTCGCCGGCGCGGGAAGCGTCGGCGAAACCGTCGAGCAAGTCGGCGAGGCGCATGGTCATGGCACCACCTCTTCGGCGGCACTTTCGTCCGCCTGCGGCGGTTGCGCGTTGGTGGTGCCGATCAACCCGCCCTGGCTCGGGCCGCCCGCGTACCAGCGGCCCACGTTGTCCGGCGGGATGTCGAGCAGGCGCACGGCGCCTTCCATCACCTGGGCAAAGGCCGGACCGGCCACGGAACCGCCGTAGTAGTGCCCGCCCTTCGGATCGTTGATGACGACGACGGTCACCAGGCGCGGCGCGCTCGCCGGAATCATGCCGACGAACAGCGAAATGTAGTTGTTGGCGTAGTAGCCGCCCGCGGAATTCTTGTGCGAGGTGCCGGTCTTGCCCGCGACGCTGTAGTTGGCGACGGAGGCGAAGCCGTAGCCCGTGCCGCCCGGCGCCATCACCGTTTCGAGCATGCGCACGAGATTGTGCGCCACGTCGGGCGTGACGATCTGGTTCGGCGGGTTGTCCGCGCCCTTGATGAAGCTCGGCGAGCGCAAGGCGCCGCCGTTGGCGATGGCGGCATAGCCCGTGGCCAGCTGCAACGGCGTGACGTTGAGGTTGTAGCCGTAGGCCAGGCGCGACTTCTCGATCGGCTTCCAGGTGCGGCCCACCGGCAGGTAACCCGCCGCTTCGCCGGGGAAGCCGCTGCCGGTGCTGTTGCCCAGCCCGAACGACTTGTAGACGCCGTAGAGGAAATCGGTGTCCAGCGTCATCGCGATCTTGGCCGCGCCCACGTTGGACGACTTCGTGATCACGCCCGTCGGTGTCAGCGTGCCCCAGTTGTGCGTGTCGCGCACCGGATGGCCGCCCATCATCCAGGTGCCGGGCGAGGTCTCGATCAGCGGCGCGGTCGGCGTGTACTTGCCGCTGGTGAGCGCCGCGGCCATCGTGAACGCCTTCATCGTCGAACCCGGCTCGACCACGTCCGTGACGGCGCGGTTGCGCCGTTCCGACGGCGTGCTGCCGCGCACCGCGTTCGGGTTGAACGAAGGCAGGTTGGCCATGCCGAGCACTTCACCCGTGTGCACGTCCATCACGACGATGGAGCCGGACTCGGCCTTGTTCTTCTCCAGCGCATCTTTCAGGGCGCTATAAGCGAGGTACTGGATGCGCCGATCGATCGACAGGGTGAGATCGCGGCCCGGCTGCGGCTCGCGCACCAGTTCCACGTCCTCGACGACATGGCCCATGCGGTCGCGGATGACGCGCTTCGCACCCGGCTTGCCGGCGAGCCATTCGTCGAACGCCAGTTCCAGGCCTTCCTGGCCGTGGTCGTCGATGTTGGTGAAGCCGAGGATATGGCTGTTCACCGCGCCCGACGGATAGTAGCGACGGTATTCGCGCTGCGAGGCGATGCCCGGGATCTTCAGGTCCACGATCGCCTGCGCATCCTCCGGACGCAGCTGGCGCGCGATGTACATGAATTCCTTGTCCGCCCGCTGCACGATCTTCTGCTTCAGGTCGTCGGCGTCGACGTGCAGCGCCTTGGCAAGCTCCGGGATGCGGTCCTCGTTCTCCAGCACTTCCGGCGGATTCGCCCAGATCGAAGCCACCGGCGTGGATACCGCCAGGGGTTCGCCATTGCGATCGAAGATGGTGCCGCGCGACACCGCGATGGGCATCTCTCGCAGGAATCGGGCGTCGCCCTGGTCCTGGTAGAACTGCTTGCGTACCACCTGGAGGTCGAAGGCGCGCACCACCAGTCCCGAGACGGCCACGCAGAGCAGCGCGACGATCACCGTCATGCGCTTGCGCGGGCTCGGGCCCTGGCCGCGGCGGCGGCTCGGCACGACGGGCTTGCCGTAACGGGCCTTCATCGACGCACCAACTGGATGTCCTGCGGCTTCGGCGTGAACATGCCGAGCTTGCCGCGGGCGTCCGCATCGATGCGGCTGGGTTCGGCGTAGGTCGCCTGTTCCAGTTCGAGGCGACCGTATTCGACGCCGAGATCGTCCTTCTGGCTTTGCAGCCGCGAAAGCTCGACGAACAGCACGCGGCTCTCATGGCGCGTCCACACCACGCCGATCGCGCTGGCGATGACCGCCAGCAGCAGGATCGAGAGGCAGGCGGCGCCGAAGGCCTTCATGCGAGTTTCTCCGCGATGCGCAGCACGGCGGAGCGCGAACGCGGGTTCGCGGACACTTCGGCGTCGGAGGGGAAGATGGCCTTGCCCACGGGCTTCAGGCGGGCGGTCTTCGCCTCGACCGGCGGACCGCGACGGCTGCCCTGCACACGCCCCTCATGGGCGCGGATGAACTGCTTCACCGTACGGTCTTCCAGCGAATGGAAGCTGATCACGGCCAGGCGGCCACCCACGTCGAGCAGTTCGAGCGCGGCATCGAGGCCACGCTCGACGGATTCGAGTTCGGCGTTCACGCGGATGCGCAGCGCCTGGAACGTCCGCGTGGCGGGATTCTTGCCGGGCTCGCGGCGGCCGACGCAGCGCGCGACCAGTTCGGCGAGTTCGCCGGTACGGGTGACGGGATCGGTGGCGCGGCGCTCGACGATCGCCTTGGCGATGCGGCGGCTGAAGCGCTCTTCGCCGAAGGTCCACAGGACCTGTGCGATCTCGGCCTCGTCGGCATCGGCGAGGAATTCCGCCGCGCTGATGCCGCGCGTGGTGTCCATGCGCATGTCCAACGGCGCGTCGGCCATGAAGCTGAAGCCACGGCTGGCGTCGTCGAGTTGCGGCGAAGACACGCCCAGGTCGAGGAGGATGCCGTCGAGGCCCCCTTCCAAGGCGGGCCAGTCACCCATGGTGGCGAAGTTGTCGTGGCGCAGGGACACACGGGGATCGGTGGCGAGGCCGGCTTCGGCCACGGCGATGGCGGCCGGGTCGCGGTCCATGAGGAAGAGCCTGCCCGCGTCGGAGAGACGGGCGAGGATCGCCCGGGCGTGACCGCCGCGGCCGAAAGTCCCGTCCAGATAACGCCCATTCTCGCGCAAGGCGAGGCCCTCCAGCACTTCGTCGAGCATCACAGGGATGTGCACGTCGCGCCCCGCCATTGCCACATCCCGCTCCCGTTCCACCAAAAAACCTCGAAAGTTAGTTCGTCGTCACAACCGCAACTCCGCCATGTCGTCGCTGATGTCGTCCTCGCCGATCGTCTGGCGGATCTTCGCGAGGTGGGCCAGTTCGCTCCAGAGCTCGAACTTCTTTCCCATGCCGAGCAACACGGCTTTTTTTTCTATGCCCGCCGCCGACCGCTGGCTGGAAGGGAGGAGGATGCGGGCGGCTCCGTCGGGTTCGACGATGGCCGCGGCACCCACCAGCTTCATCTGCAACGCCCGGTGGACGGCCTTCACGCTGGGCAGCGCATTGACCTGGTCACGCACCTGCTCCCACTCCGCGTACGGGAAGATCCAGAGGCAGCCGGTCTCGAACGGGTTGTAGGTCACGACCAGGCGATTCGCGCAGGCGTCGGCCACCAGATCCCGATACGAAGTCGGAATCGTCAGACGACCTTTGTCGTCGACCGTGATGGCTGTCTCGCCTTGAAACATCTTCGTTGGCCGCCCCACCAAATCCCACGATTTAACACTGGGGCCCACGATAGTCTCGGGTCCTGAGACTGTCAAGGAATTTTTTCTTGTGAATCAAGGAGAAAGCTCACGTTCATGCCAATTTCCAGCCGTTTCTGAGGAAGGGGCGGAAGGTGGTTGAATCGTTGAGGTTTTTTGTGACAGACCTCGCTGTTCCAGCGGTCGCCAAAGGACACAAAACCGACCGCGACTGAACTCCACGTTCATCCACGATGGCTTCCCAGCCGTGGCAGCCACCGTGGTGGGAGCCGACCCTGTCGGCGATGGGTGCTCGCCTCGACCTGGCCCGCTGTCGCGGGATCGCCGACAAGGTCGGCTCCCACAGGTTTGTTCCCAAGCTCCCACCAGGTCTTTCCCAACCGGTCTACTCGATCGCCGTTGTGGGAGCCGCTTCAGCGGCGATGGGTGCTGCCGTAACCTGGCCCGCTGCCGCCGCGGACCGCCGACAAGGTCGGCCCCCACTATCCCTGGAAACGCCGCGGCGCCGTCCAGAAGGACGGCGCCGCGATGCCTGGAAGAAAAAGGAGTCGGCCTGTAAGCCGGGTTCTGTGCGTCTTGCGACGTGACAGTCATTCTTCTCGGCCTGGCGTCACCGCCAGGCTCCAGCAACCTACCCGGGAACGACGCGGGCCGCGTCATGGTTCCCTTATTTGGTCTTGCTCCGGGTGGGGTTTACCGTGCCGTGCGGCGTTAGCCCCGCACGCGGTGCGCTCTTACCGCACCCTTTCACCCTTACCTGATCCCCTTGCGGGGCCATCGGCGGTCTGCTCTCTGTTGCACTGGCCGTCAACTCACGCTGCCCAGGAGTTACCTGGCACCCTGCCCTGTGGAGCCCGGACTTTCCTCGATACGCCCGAAGGCGCGACGCGACTGTCCGGCCGACTCCACCGTCGATTGTACGGCAGAAGCGACGCCTGCACGTAGAATGATCCGCCCCACCCAGCGGATCCCCCGATGTCCCCACCACGCCCCGGCACGCTGCATGTCGTCGCCACGCCGATCGGCCATCGCGACGACATCGGCGCCCGCGCCATCGAGACGTTGCGCCGGGTGAAGGTCATCGCGGCCGAGGACACGCGGCACACGCGCCCATTGCTCCAGCACCTGGGCATCGATACCCCCCTGGTCGCGCTGCACGACCACAACGAGCGCACGGCGGTCGACAGCCTCGTCGAACGCATGCGCGGCGGCGACGATATCGCCCTGGTCTCGGATGCGGGCACGCCGTTGATCAGCGACCCCGGCTTCCGCTTCGTCCGCGCCGCGCGGGCGGCGGGGCTGAAGGTCAGCCCGGTTCCGGGGCCGAGCGCGGTCGTCGCGGCGCTTTCCGTCGCCGGACTGCCCAGCGACCGCTTCGTCTTCGAGGGCTTCCTCGCCGCCAAGGCAGGGGCCCGCCGCGCGCGGCTGGGCGAGTTGGCCGGCGAAACGCGCACCGTGATTTTCTACGAGTCCTCCCACCGCATCCTCGAATCGTTGCAGGACATGCGCGATATCTTCGGGGTCGAACGGGAGGCGGTCGTCGCGCGCGAACTCACCAAGATGTTCGAAACCGTGCTCGACGGCCCGCTCGCCGCCCTGGTCGACCGCGTGGCCGCCGATCCGAACCAGCAGCGCGGGGAATTCGTCGTGATGGTCGCCGGGCGGGAAGCCGGCGAGGACGAGTGCCTGGCCGAGGGCTTGCGCGTGTTCGCGATCCTCAAGGACGAGCTGCCTCCGGCGAAGGCGGCGAAGCTGGCGGCCGCGATCACCGGCGCGCCGCGCAAGGCGCTTTACGGGGCTTGATCGTCGGGGGCGGGTATCGCCGACAGGGTCGGCTCCCACCGGGGACGACCGGGGCAGGCCGCGGCTGGATCGGTACAAGCAGGGGCTACCTCACAACGGCCTCGCGAAGCGATGGGCTATGATCCGGTCGTTTCGGCGCCGGAGGGCGTCTTCGTGCAGTCAAGGAATCCGTTGCGATGCGATCGATCCGCGCCACCACCCTCGTCCTCCTGCTTTCCGCCGGCCTCGCCGGCTGCGTGACCCAGGGCGGGGTCCAGCACGGTGCCGCACCTTCGGGTGAGGCCACCCAGGCGGCGCAGGCGCTCTACATCAAGGGCCAGTTCGACCAGGCCGCGCAGGCGTACCTCGCCCTGGCCGCGCAGGACAGCGACCATCGCGACTACTACAAGCTGCTCGCGGCGGAGTCGTACCGGCAGGAGGGGGCCCTGGATCGCGCGGCTCCCATCGTCGCCGACACTCGCCGTTCCCGCCTCGAAGGCGAGGACGCCTTGCGCCTCGACGCGTTGCGTGCCGAAGTCGCGCTGAAAAACAACGACGCGAAGACCGCGCTCTCCCTCACCGGAAAGCCGTCGTCGCGCGTATCGCCGCAGATCGACCAGCGCCTCGCCGAATTGCGCGCCCGCGCCCAGGCCGCCGCCGGCGATCCATGGAGCGCCGCGCAGACCCGGATCGAACTGGACGGCCAGTTGCGCGGCATCGACCGCGAGCAGAACCGCAAGGAAATCCTCACCCAGCTCACGGGCCTCGGTGCGCAAGCGCTCGCCGAACGCGGTGGCGCCCTTCCGGCGAACGATCCGATGAAACCCTGGGTAACGGAAGCCCAGGCACAGCTGGGCAGCGTGACCCGCGCGCCGGCCGTGCTCGACCAGGCCGTCGGCACGGTCACCGGCGACAAGGGCGTGCGCGAGGGATACAAGGTGCCGACCAAGGTCGCGCTGCTACTGCCGCTGTCCGGCCCCCTGGCAGGCGCCGGCGCGGCTATCCGCGATGGCTTCTTCACCAACTACATAGAAGCGGCGCACAACGATGCGCCCCGTCCGGAAGTGGCCGTCTACGATTCCGGCAACGATGCCCAGCATGCCGTCGCCGCCTACGACAAGGCCGTGGCCGAAGGCGCGCGTTTCGTCGTCGGCCCGCTCAATCGCGACGGTGTTTCCGCGATCTTCGCCAAGGGCGCCCTGCCCGCGCCGATGCTCACGCTGAACTACCCCAACGACAACAAGAACCTGCCGCCCGCGGGTGCCAACGAGTTCGGCTTGCTGCCGGAAACCGAAGGCGCCCAGGTCGCCGACCACATGGCCGATCGCGGCATGCGAACCGCCACGGTGATCGTATCCACCGACGATTTCGCCCGCCGTGCGGGCAACGCGTTCAAGGCCGAATGGCAGGCTCGGGGTGGCACGCTGGCCAGCCAGGTCACGCTCGATTCGGGGAGCATCGACTTCGCGTCGCAGCTGTCCGAACCGGTCGGACAGGACCCCGCCACCAGCGGCGTCTTCATCAGCATGAAGCCGCAACAGGCACGCCTCCTGCTGCCCCAGTTGCGCCTGGCGAAGAACACGCTGCCGGTCTTCGCCACGTCGCACGTCTACGCGGGTGGCGACGATGCGACCGCGGATCGCGACCTCGAAGGCGTGGAATTCTGCGACGCGCCCTGGTTGTTCGACGCGCAGCCGGGCCTGCCGCGGCGCACCGACCTCAACAACGCGCTGCCGGCGACCAAGGGCGTGACGGCACGCTTGTTCGCCTTCGGCATGGACGCATGGGGCCTGGTGCCCTACATCGACTGGATGCGCGGCCATCCGGGCAGCTACCTGCCCGGCGCGACCGGCCAGCTGGTCGCGGACGAATTCGGCCGCGTGCGCCGCGTACTCATCTGGGCGCGTTTCGCCGACGGCGTGGCACGCCCCGTCGCGGGTAGCCTCGAACTCGAAGCGCCGGCCACGGCTCCCGACGTCGAAAGCGGCGGGGGCTGACTCCCGCCGGCGCGAACAGGGAGTTCGCATGACGGCAACCAGGAAGACCACCCCGCGCCGCGCCACCGGCGACCGTTTCGAAGGCGCGGCCCGGGCATTTCTCGAAGAACGGGGATTGCACCTCGTCCGCGCCAACTTCCTCTGCCGGCACGGCGAGATCGATCTCGTGATGCGTGACGGCGAGACCGTGGTGTTCGTCGAGGTGCGCTACCGGTGCAATGGCGCCTTCGGCGGCGCGCTGGGGTCGGTGACGGCAGCCAAGCGGCGCAAGCTGGTCAGTGCGGCCCACCTTTGGATCGCGTGGCATCCGCGCGACGCGCGCCGTCCCTGCCGGTTCGATGTGCTGGCCTTCGAGGGCGATGGCGTGGAGTGGGTGCGGGGCGCTTTCGAGGCGTGAATCGCCGACAGGGTCGGCTCCCACTCGAAGGCGTCGCCGCTGAAGCGGCTCCCACAGTGTCCGAGGCAGGCCTGAATGTCGGGGCAGGCCTGAATGCCGGGGCGGGCCTGAATGCCGGGGTGGCCTGAATGTCGATGTGGGCACGGTGGGAGCCGGCTCTGCCGGCGATGGCGGCCGGTCAGGCCGCCGCCAGGAAATCCTCGCGGCGCATCGTCGCCAACTCCGCGACCGTATCGATCGTGATGTCCGGCGGCGTCTCTTCCAGTTCCTTGCCCGCGGCGGCCGCATAGTGGCCCTGCTTCACGAACACCGTGGTGACCTTGTCGCCGAGCAGCTTCTTCAATGCCACGAGGATGCGCGGCTTGTCGTCCACCATCACGTAGTGGTCCGCCGGATAGCGCCGGCGCATGTCGTCCAGCATGTCTTCCTTGTGCACGTAGATCAGCACGTCCCCCTGGAACGCGTCCCACAGCCCCGCACGACGAATCTTTCGTGGCTGGAACACGGTATCGCCGTCGGACATGATCACCGGCCGGCCGATCGTGCGAAGGTGCGCGATGGCTTCCAGCACGCCCGGGAACCGGCGCTCGTCGAAAGGGTAATCGAGCAGGAAGAACGACATGCCCATGAACTCGGGGCTGCTGGCCTGTCCGCGCAGGCGCTGCAACGCGCCGAGGTAGTCGGCGTAACCGACCTGGCTGCGGATGTCCTTGTCGATGGCTTCGTAGCGGGTGCGGCCTTCGGCGCCGAAATCGCGCTCCAGCCGGGCGCGGAGGTCCGCGCTGAAACGATCGTTGTCGATCAGGGTGTTGTCGACGTCGAACAGGAAGACGATGGGGTCGTGGGTGGACACGATGGATCCTTGGCGCGGGTACGTGACCGCATATATGGGGTTGGACATTCTGATTCGAAGAGGCGGGCCCTTCTTGGCCCGGCCTACCCTTCGGCAGGGCGGGCCCACGCTCGCTAGGCGCGCTTGGGCGGAACCAGCGACAGGCGCTTGCTGCCCGTGGTCCTCGGCGCCAGCAGGCGCTCGATCTCGTCCGGCGGCAGCGGACGGGAATACAGGAAGCCCTGCCCTTCCTGGCAGCCGGCGCGAAGCAGGAATTCGTGCTGGCCTTCGGTCTCGATGCCTTCGGCGATCGTGTGCAGGTCGAGGCTGCGCGCGATCGCCACCATCGCTTCGGTGATCGCGACGTCGTTCGCGTTCATCGGCAAGCCGGTGACGAAGGAACGGTCGATCTTGAGATAAGCCACCGCCGGCAGCTTCAGATAGGCCAGGGACGAATAGCCGGTGCCGAAATCGTCGATGGCGACGGCCACGCCAAGATTGTGCAGCGCGAGCATGGCACGCTCGGTATCCTCGCCCAGGCGCAGGATGGCGCTTTCGGTCAGTTCGACGAGCAAGCGCTTCGGCGGAATGCCGATCTCCTGCAGTGCCTGGCAGACGCCTTGCAGGAAATCCGGGTGGCCGAACGAACCCGCCGATACGTTGACCGCCATGCGCAACGGCGGCAGGCGCGCCTCGTCCCACTGCAGCAACTGGCGACAAGCCGTTTCGAGCACCCACTGGTCGATCTGGCGGATCAGGCCGAGGCTTTCCGCGATGGGGATGAACTCGTCGGGCGCGACGTTGCCGCGTTCCGGGTGACGCCAGCGGATCAGTGCCTCGACGGCCACGATACGCCCGCTCTTCATCTCGATGCTCGGCTGGTAGACGAGATAGAACTCGTTGCGGATCAGCGCCTGGCGCAGTTCCGAGGCGAGCTTGAGACGGCGCCGCGCGTCCGCGTGCATCTTCGGCGTATAGAAACGCAGCGCGTTGCGCTCTTCGGTCTTGGCCACATACATGGCCGCGTCGGCGTTGGCGATCAGGGTGACCGCGTCGTTGCCATCGAGCGGATAGCCCGCGATGCCGATGCTGGCGCTGACATAGAGTTCGTAGTCGCCCAGGTCGAAGGGACGCGCCAGCGCCGCGAGCATCGTCTCCGCCACCACCAGCGCTTCCTCGCGCGAGCGCAGGTCGGCGAGCAACACGGTGAATTCATCGCCACCGATGCGGCCCGCCACGTCGTGCGGGGAAAGCTGGGCGCGGATGCGCTCGGCCACGCGCATCAGCAGGGCGTCTCCCGTGGCGTGGCTGTAACTGTCGTTCACCACCTTGAAAGCATCGAGGTCGACGAACAACACCGCCACCGCGCCGCGCTCGTGCGCGGCACGGGTGATCGCCTCGGCGCAACGCCGCTCGAACTCCGAGCGGGTGACCAGGCCGGTGAGCGGATCGTGCGTGGCCAGGTGTTGCAGGCGCTGCCGGTCGGCCTTGCGCGCGGTGATGTCCGACACCACCGCCACGTAGTGCTGTGGGCGCCCCTCGCGGTCGCGAATGGTGCTGATGCTCATCAGTTCCGGATAGGTGCTGCCGTCCGCACGGCGGCTTTCCACTTCGCCCACCCAGTTGTCGCCCGCCGCGATGTCATCCCACAGCGACTGTGGCAACGGACGGCCATCCGGAAGCGTCCGCGTGATGTCGAAGCGGGTACGGCGCAACGCCTGCACAGGGAATCCGGTGAGCTTCGCATGCGCCGCGTTGGCGGTGGTCACCCTGCGGTCGGCGTCCGCGATGATCACGCCCTCCGCGATGCTGGCCAGCGCCTCGGAGGCGATCTTTCGCTCCTGCTCCATGGCCACGCGGTCCGAAATGTCGCGCACGATGGCCTGCGAGACCTGTCGGGCGCCCCAGACCACGAGGCTGCTCTGTGTCTCCACCGGCCGCAGGGTTCCATCGGGATTGCGAAGGCTGCCCATGCCGGTATGTGGAGAACCGTCCACGAACAAGGCGGCCAGTTCCGTCCCGGTCAGTTCTTCGCGTGAGCAGCCGAGCCATGAGGCTGCGCGTCGGTTGGCGTCGAGGATGCGTCCGGTTTCCTCGTCGACCATGAAAATGGCATCCGCCGCACTGTCGAAGAGGAGGCTGTAGCGCTCCTCGGTACCGCGAATCCCCGCGAGGATACGACCGGCCATGCGCAACCAAAGCGACGAGGCCAGCGCCGCCACGCCGAGCACCGTGAAGAACAGTACACGGCCCAACCACGACGCACCGTTGGCGATGTACAGGGAAAAGGCCTTGGCGCGGGGTTCGATGTAATTGTTGAGCGTGGCGATCCGCTCGCGTTCCGCGGCGATGTCACCCGGCTGCAACGTGCCGGCGCCATAGCTCTTCTCGAGACGGTCGGCGGTGTCTTCGAGGTCGGCGAGGCTGCCGTCCACGGAACGCCATTCCGCCACCGCCTCGCGCACGTAAGGCATGCCGTCGAAATACTGGAAGATGAAGACCATCCCGGGGATGGCCTCGGGGATGACCCCGCCCCGGGCGAAGGCGTCGTTGACCTCCGCATGGGAGAAGTCGCCGCTGGCGATCGCGTCGCGCGCCCAGCGGTCGGACATGAGCACGGCGTAGTTCCGCCGGAACCCGGCCAGGTCCTCCGGGCGACCGTGGGCCGCATAGGCGTCCAGGTCGATGACCGACTGCTTCTGCGCCTTGGACCAGAGACTCTCGCCGTTGAGGAAACCGGCGAGAGTCACCTGGGTCTGGAGCGCGACCCACGTCAGGGTGAGGATGAGGCCGACGACCGCCACCAAGGCATAGGCCAACGGCCTGAGGCGCCTGGACAGAAGCTGCTGGTGACTGGCCTCGAGGCGGCGCATCGGATCCCCTTGTTCCTCAACCGGACGTGATAGTGCTCCACATGATGCCCAACTTGCGAGTTACGCCGCCGCCTCGTTCCACTTGCGGATCGAGCCGACAGCGTCCATGCAACGGTCCAGCGTGATGCTCATGCAGACGTAACTACGGCGAACACACTCTCTAATGTGCTCGATCTGGTCCACCGGGGGGTTGCTCCCCAGCAGCGTGCAGACGATTTCCAGCGCCTCCCACGGATGGGTATCGTCATAGGCGGCGTGAAGCTGAAGCCAGCGAAGCCCGGCTTTCCGGCCGGAAATCGGCAAGCTTTCGGCATAAGCCTTGCTTTCGTAGACAAGCTGCGACCAGTCTCCGGTCGCCCCCTCCACCGCGTAGTTCGTCGCGGCGATGCCCGCGGCCAGCGAGTCGTTGCGGGACACCTCCTCGCACCAGTCGGCCAGGGCCTGGGAGCCCTTGGGCGGCTCGGCTCCCAGCACGTCCTCGCGCGACACCCCCGCGCTGTCGGCCCAGTTCAGCCAGTACTCGGCGTGGTTCTGCTCCACCCGGATGTTGCGGACCAGCCAGCGCCGGGCGAGGTCGTCGCCCGGGCTGCGGCCATAACGGGTCTTCAACAGGCTGTGCGACATGTAGCCCGGGAAGCGCTCGATCACCGGCCAGACCCCCACCATGAAGTTGCGCGTGGTCTGCGGGTCGAGGGTGGCGGCGCACATGGCCGTCCACATCTCATGGCTGACGATCCCCCGCCGGGCGTCCTCGCAGGACGACACCATGTCCTGCGCCCAGAGCGGATAGCTGGCGATCTCGGTCTGCGAGCCGGTCAGTTCGAAACGTGCGTTCATACTAGATCTCCCTAAAGATCTGCTGCCAATGAAGGTCGGGCGGGCCCGGGCGACCCGCGGCCCGCCCCGATACCGGCCTCGTTGCGGGGCCGGACGATCATTAGGGCACATCCCCACGGCCGCTTTGTGGGCTTGGGAGGTGGCCTTGCGCCTAGTCCATCGGTCATGGACACAAGCGCCACGGCGGGGACTATCGTGGACGCCCAACCAGCAAGGACCCCTCCATGGCCACCATCCACCGGATCCTCGCCGCCTCGATCGCCTGCGGCCTCGCTTCCACCGGCGCGCTCGCCGCCGGACAGCCTTCGGGCATCGACCTCAAGGGGATCGACCGGACGGTACGGCCCGGCGACGATTTCGACGGTTACGCCAACGGCGCCTGGAAGAAGACCGCGGTCATCCCGGCGGATATGTCCAGCACCGGCGTCTTCCTGGATGTGTATCAGAAGGCCGAGAAGCGCAACGCGGACCTGATCAAGGCAGCCGGCGAGAACAAGGCGGCGCCGGGCAGCAACGAGCGCCTCATCGCCGATTATTACAAGGCCTACATGGACGACGCGGCCATCGAGAAGGCCGGGCTCGAACCGCTCGAACCGACACTGGCGCGGATCGATGCGATCAAGGACAAGACCCAGCTCTCCACGGCCCTGGGCGCGCAGGTCCGCGCCGACGTGGATCCGATCAACGCGACCAACTTCGACACGGAGCACCTGCTCGGCCTGTTCGTCGCCCAGGGCCTCGAAGACCCCTCGAAGAACGTGCCCTACCTGTTGCAGGGCGGCCTGGGCATGCCCAATCGCGACTACTACCTGAAGAACGACAAGGACATGGTCGAGACGCGCGAGAAATACGCCGCCTACGTCCAGGCCCTGCTCGCGCAGGCGGGTACTCCCGACGCCGCCGGCAAGGCGAAGGCCATCGTCGACCTGGAAACGAAGATCGCCCAGGCACAGCTATCCCTCGTCGACAGCCAGGACATCCACAAGGCGAACAATCCGTGGCCGCGCACGAGCTTCGCGAGCAAGGCGCCGGGCATCGACTGGAACGCCTGGTTCAAGGCCGCCGGCCTGGACGACCAGCCCACCTTCATCGTCTGGCAGCCGGCCACCGTGACGAAATTCGCCGCCCTCGTCGCCAGCGAACCGCTGGACTCGTGGAAGGCCTGGCTGCGCTTCCACACCATCAACGAGAATTCGCGCGGCCTGCTGCCGAAGGCCTACGACGAACTTTCCTTCGGCTTCTACGGCAAGGTCCTGTCCGGGACGCCGAAGCAGCGCGACCGCTGGAAGCGCGGTGTCGGCCGCGTGAATAACGACCTGGGCGACGCGGTGGGCCAGATCTACGTGAAGCAGTACTTCCCGGCGTCCTCGCGCGCGGAAGTGCAGGACATGGTGAAGAACATCCTCAAGGCTTTCGACGCGCGCGTGGACACGATCGAGTGGATGTCCGCCGCCACGAAACAGAAAGCCAAGGCGAAGATCGCCACCATCAAGGTGGGCGTCGGCTATCCCGACACCTGGCGCGACTACTCGAAGCTGGACATCCGTCCCGACGACGCGCTCGGCAACCACGCGCGCGCCGAGCTCGCCGAGTACCACCACCAGGTCGCCAAGCTAGGCAAGCCGGTGGATCGCGACGAATGGTGGATGACGCCGCAGACCGTCAACGCGGTGAACCTGCCGCTGCAGAACGCGTTGAACTTCCCTGCCGCCATCCTCGAACCGCCATTCTTCGATCCGAAGGCCGACGCGGCCTCCAACTACGGCGCCATCGGCGCGACGATCGGGCACGAGATCAGCCACAGCTTCGACAACATGGGCGCGGAGTTCGACGCCCAGGGCCGGCTCGCCAACTGGTGGACCGCCGCCGACGAGAAGCACTTCAAGGAGGCCGGCCAGCGTCTGGTGGAGCAGTTCAACCAGTACGAGCCGCTGCCGGGCCTGCACATCAACGGCCAGCAGACCCTGGGCGAGAACATCGCGGACGTGTCCGGCCTGGCGATCGCCTACGCCGCATACAAGGAGAGCCTTGGCGGCAAGCCGGCGCCGGTGATCGACGGCCTGACCGGCGACCAACGCTTCTTCCTTGCCTTCGCGCAGTCCTGGCGCACCAAGACCCGCGATGCGGCGTTGCGCCAGCAGGTCATCGGTGACGGCCATGCGCCGGGTGAATTCCGCGCGCAGACAGTACGCAACCTCGATCCCTGGTACGACGCCTTCCAGCCGAAGCCCGGCCAGAAGCTTTACCTGGACCCGAAGCAGCGGGTGCGGATCTGGTGACCCCGTCGCCGCTGAAGCGGCTCCCACAACCTCTCCGGGCGGTCATGCTCTCCGGGCGGTCATGTGGGAGCCGCTTCAGCGGCGATCCGACCGCCGCACGCGCCTCTCCACCGCAGCCAGCGCCGCGTCCACCGTCAACGCCAGCACGCCCACCAGCAAGGCCCCCTGCACCACGTAGGCGGGATTGTTGCCCACCAGTCCCTCGACGATCGGTGAACCGAGTGTCGTGGCACCGACCGCCGAACCGATCGTCGCCGTGCCGACACTGACGATGGCCGAAAGACGAATGCCCGCCATGATCGGTCCCGCCGCCAGCGGCAGCTCCACGTCGAGCAAGCGGCGCCAGCGGCCATAGCCCATGCCATCGGCCGCGTGCAACGCCGCAGCCGGAACCTGGTCCAGGCCCGCCACGGCCTGTCCCAGCACCGGCAACACGCCATACAGCACCAGCGCGAACAAGGTCGGCGCGGCGCCGAAGCCGAGCAGCGGTACGGCGATCGCCAGCACGGCCACCGGCGGGAAGGTCTGTCCGATCACCGCCACCGCGCGAACCGTCGGCAGCAACGATCGGCCAAGCGGGCGCGTGGCGAGGATGCCGAGTGACAGGCCGATCGCCACCGCGGCCAGCGTCGCTGCCAGCACGAGCGAGAGGTGGGCGAGCGTCAGCACGAGGAATGACGTTCGCGTGTACAGCGGATGTGGCAGCGACGGCTGCCATGCATGGAACAGGGGCCCCGCATGCGGCAGCATCAGCAAGAGCAGGACGAGCGCGGCGAAGGTAATGGCCAGCTTCATGCCCGCGACACGAGATCGGTCAGCACGATCGCACCGACATGCTCGCCTCCCTCGCGCACGGGCAGGCGGTCGCGGCCCTGCGCCAGCATGGCACCCAACGCGTCCTGCAACGATGCCGCCGCATCGACGGGCTCGCCCTCCGCGTGTTCACCGCCACGCATGCTGTCGCGCACGGTGCGTACCGCCAGTTCGCGCAAACGCGCCCGCGTACCGCCGACGAAATCCCGCACGCGCTCATCGGCCGGGTGGCGAAGGAAAGCAAGCGGCGCGCCGACCTGGATCAGCTTTCCATCCAGCATGAGGCCCACCCGGTCGCCAAGGCCGAAGGCCTCGTCCATGTCATGGGTGACGAACAGGATCGTGGTGCCCGTTTCGCGCTGGATCGCCTTGAGGCTGGCCTGCAAGGATTCACGCGTCAGCGGGTCCAGCGCGCCGAACGGCTCGTCCATCAGCACGATGCGCGGGCGCGCGGCAAGTGCGCGCGCCACGCCGACGCGCTGCTGCTGGCCACCCGACAAGGTGTGCGGATAACGATCGGCGATACCCGGTTCGTCCAGCCGGAGCAACTCGATCAACTCGGCCACCCGCGCACGGATCGCGTCCGCGGGCCAATGCAGGAGGCGCGGCACCGTCGCGATGTTCTCGGCCACGGTACGGTGGGGAAAGAGGCCGACCGACTGGATGGCGTAGCCGATGCCGCGACGCAGTGTTTCCACGTCGCGCGTCGCGACATCCTCGCCATCGACGCGCACCGTACCCGCGTCGACGTGGACCAGCCGGTTCACCGTGCGCAACAGCGTCGACTTGCCCGAGCCGGACGGGCCGACCAGGACGAAGAATTCGCCATCGTCGATGCGCAACGAGAGATCGTCGATCACCCTGCGGTCACCGAAGCACTTGCGGACGTGCTCGAACTCGATCATGCGCGACGCTCCGTAAGGGCGAGCAGGCCCTGGAAGACGAGATCCACGGCCAGGGCCAGGACAAGGATGGCCAGCGTGCCCAGCAGCACCATGTCGGTCGCTCCCTGCCCTATGCCGAGGAAGACGAAACGGCCGAGTCCTCCGGCACCGATCAGGGCGGCGACCGCCGCGAGGCCGATCGTCTGCACGGCGACGACGCGCAGGCCGGCGAGCAACACCGGCCAGCCAAGCGGCAGCTGCACGCGAACGAGCACCTGCGCACGGCTCATGCCGATTCCACGGGCCGCCTCGCGCGCGTCGGCGGGCACGGCGTCCAGTCCGGCGGCGGTGTAGCGCACCACGGGCAGCAAGGCATACAGCAGCAAGGCGAATACCGCGGGGGCCGCACCGGTACCGCCGAAACCCAGCGAACCGAGCGCGGGCCACGCGCGCGCCAGCCATGCGAACGGCCCGATCAGCAACGCGAACAGCGCGAGCGACGGCACGGTCTGCAGGAAGGCGAGCACGCCGACGAGCACGCCATCGCTCCGTCGCCCGCGCCACACCCACCACCCAAGGGGAACGCCGGTCAACAAGGCGAGCACCAGGGTTATCGCGCTGAGGCGCAGGTGACCGGCCAAGGCCTCGGCGAAAGGCGCGCGCTGCGCGTGCCATTCGCGCAACAGGGCAAGCCCGTCGAGCATGCCGATGGCGCCCTGGAACAGGATGAGCGCCAGCGCCACGAGCCACGCGGCCACCTGCACGCCCACGGGCAGGTCGCGCAGGCGGTCGAGCAGCAGGAGGGCGGCGGCGAGCCACATGAGCCAGAAGCCGGCACCGAGTTGCACGCGGGTCGAAGGGGCGGCATGGACGAGGATCAGCTGCGCATCGAGCCCGGCGAGCAGCGGCAGGCCCACCACGGCGAGCCAGGCGATGGAGGCTGCGACGAAGCGATGTCGCGGGACCTGGAACACGGCACAAGCCATCACCGTGGACCACGCGCCGATCCACAGCCAGGAATGCGGGTTGAACGGCTGCCCGGCGAGCAACCGGTTCGGCGCGACATGAAGGAACGCCGCGAGCGCCGCCGCCAGCAGGCCGATCGCGGAAAGCACGATAACCGGCAACGCCGCGAGCGGTTCCGGATGCTTCATTTCAGCAATCCGTGGGAACGCAGGTAATCCGCCGCCACCGTCGCGGCATCCTCGCCGTCGATCTGCGTGCGCGCGTTGAGCGTGCGCAGCACGTCGAGGGTCAGTGGCCGGAACGCGGCCTCCAGTGCGGGCCGCATCACGGGGTAACGCTTCAGCGCATCCTCGCGCACGACGGGTGCGGGCTGGTACACCATCTCCACGTGCTTCGGGTCTTCCAACACCACCAATCCTGTCACCGCGATCGCGCCGTCGGTGGAATAGACCATGCTCGCGTTCACCCCCGAGGTACCTTCCGCCGCCGCCTTGATCGTCGCCGAGGTATCCCCGGCGGCAAGTACCAACAACTGGCTGCCACGCAGGTTGAAGCCATAGGCCGCCTGGAACGCGGGCAGCGCGGCCTCGCTTTCGACGAACTCGGCGGAACCCGCGAGCAACACGTCGCCGCCACCGTTCACCCATCGCGCGAAATCGTCCAGCGTGCGCAGCCGTTCGCGCCCGGCAACGTCGCCACGGACACCGATGGCCCAATGGTTGTCGGCCGGCGCGGGCGCCAGCCAGACGAGCTTGTTCGCCGCACGGTCGAGCGACGCGGCCAACGCATACGCCTTGCCCGCATCGCGGAAGGCCGGGTCGGCCTCGCGGTGGAAGAAGAACGCGGCATTGCCGGTGTATTCCGGATAGATGTCCAGGTCGCCGTTGAGCAAGGCGCGGCGGACGATCGAGGTCGGCCCCAGCTGCGTATGATCCACCGCGGGCACGCCCTCGTGGCGCAGCACCTGCAACACGATCTGGCCAAGCAACGCACCTTCGTTATCGGCCTTGGAGCCGACCCGCAGCGGTGCCTGCGCGTTCGCGGCGCAGGCGAGCAAGGCCAGGAGCACGACAAGAAGGCGGCGCAACGGTCAGCGTCCCAGCCGGTCGGCGAAGGCTCGCTTGAAGGCATCGTCTATCGGCGTGGCATCGACGCTCGCGGCGAGCCCGGCGAAGCGCTTTTCGAACGCGCGCACGGCGGTCGAGAAACGCTCCGGCCTGTCCTCGTCGCCGCCTTCGTCCACGGCATAGGCCAACACGCGGGCCGCCTGGCCGGCCAGGTCGACATCGTCGGGCAACGCGGAGATGTCGCCCCACACCTGCTTGAGGTACCGCACCGCGTCGGCGGCACGGCGCATGCGATGCAGCAGCCCGTCCGGCGCGGTGTGTTCGGGCGCGAAACGAGCCACGACATCCTGTGCTTCATCCACCGAAACCGGTCCCAGGTCCACCCGGATGCACAGCCACGCCGCGTCGAACAGCCATGAGCGTGGTTTCGGCTCCGCGCTGTAAGGGAGCGCCTCGCCATTGACCTCGACACTTTCGGGCATGCCCGCATCGAGGAACTCCACCACGTACGTACGCTTCGCCGGGCGCCCCTTGTACCGTCCCTCCATGCGATCGATATGCACCCGGTGCGCGCGGTCGCCGTGCCGGTTGCGCACGCAGGTGCGGGCGAACTCGCCACGCTGGTAACCCTGGCTCGTGCCATCGTCGTCGTAGAGTTCGGCGGTGCCCTGGGAACCGGGAAAGACCTGCAGGATCAGCGCATCGGGGACAGTGGCAAGGTCGCGCATGCCTTCCGGGTAAAGCGGGATGACGCTGCCCGGGCGCACGAAGATCGGGATCTCCTCCAGCGTGTACGAGCGTTCCACCATCCCACCTCCGTCGAAGGCTTCCGCGCCATCACGGCTGTACCACTTGCCCGGCGGGAGCCAGACGGGGAACGGTGCGGTCCCGTCGGTGCCGGCCGGCGTGGTCACGGGGGCCACGAGGATGTCGTTGCCGAACATGTACTGCCCGGGGTGTGCGTAGGCCTCCTCGTGTTCCGGCCAGTGGTAGTACATGGGCCGGACGATCGACACGCCGGTGTCGTAGGCCTGTCGCGCGGCGGCGTAGATATACGGGGCGAGCTGGTAGCGCAGGCGGATCGCCGCGAAGACCGCATCGCCGTAGGGCGGCCCGAAATGCCAGGGCTCCTTGTGCAGGCTCGCTTCCTTCGCCGAATGCGTGCGCAGGACGGGACTGAACACCCCCAGTTGCATCCAGCGTGCGTAGAGTTCCGGTTCGAGGTGCCGCTCCGCCCGCGGGATGTGCTTGTGGAAGGTGTGCCCACCGATGTCGTGGCTCCAGTATCCATAGAGCACGTTGGACGCCATCGCGGTGAAATGGGGCTGGTAGGCGAGCGATGTCCAGGAGATGACGCTGTCACCGGAGAACCCGATCGGATAACGGTGGTTACCCAGGCCACCCCAGCGGTGGTAGATGAGGCCGCGGCGGTCGCCGTCGCGCTGCATCTCGGTGAAGAACACATGGTTGAGCCACCAGGTGTTCGACAAGCCGGGGTGCGCCTTCGATTCGGGCCACTGTTGCCAGTCCAGCCACCAGAAATCCACGCCTTGCGCTTCCAGCGGCTTCAGGATCGTGTCGAACAAGGCGCGCATGTACGGCTGCGAGGTGCCCTCGAACGGAATGGGCGCCTGAGTGGAGGTGTCCCACGACAAGGCCTTCGCCATCGCTTCGTAGTTTTCCTCGTGCGGCATGACGCCCGACGCGGGGTGCAGGTTGAGCGTCACGCGAAGGCTCTGGCCATGGGCCCAGCGCATGAAGGCGCCCGGCTCGGGGAACAGGCTGCGATTGAAGGTGTAGCCGGTCCAGCCCGATGCCTCGCCGAAGACATCCTTTTGCTCATGCCCGGGACGCAACGAGAGGCCGGGCGTGGTGTGCCAGTCCATGTCCAGCACGAGCACGTCGAGCGGAATGCGTTCCTTCTCGAAACGCGCACCGAGCGTGCGCAGTTCTTCGTCGGAATAGTTCCAGTAGCGCGACCACCAGTAGCCGAAGACGAAACGCGGCGGGACCGGTTGCGGGCCGGCGATCGCCGCGAAATCCGCGAGCGCGGCGAGGTAATCGCGGCCATAGCCGAAGAAGTACAGGTCCTGGCGATCGCCTGCGGGACGATCCTCCACCCAGCCGTCGTCGTCGAGGCCGAAGCCCTGGGTGTCGTCGACGACGTGCCAGCCATCGCGTGCGATCAGCCCGTCCTCCAGCGGCAGCGTGCTGCCGTCCTGCCAGGTGTCGCCGTCGTAGCGGTCGAGCGTGCGGTAGGTTCCGCCGAGGTTGAACTTCTGGGCGTCGCCCGGGTTCCATGTGACCGGCCCATCCTCGCGACGAACCAGGATCGCGAGGTTGCCGGCGGCGAAGCGGCCGGTTCCCTTCTCGTAGCGCAGCCGCAACGTGCCTGTGTCGATCTCGATGAATCGATCGTCCTCGGCCAGTCCGAACGGCGGCACGTCGAGCGCGCGATGCACGACCACCTGGGTCCGCCCATCGCGGAAGCGTCCCTCGGCGCTCCATTCCAGGCGGACGAGCCGCGGTGTCAGCACGGTGAAGCGGATATCGCCCCGCTCGACGATGGCCTCGGGCCGGGCGGCGGCCCCCGTGGAAGGGCGGCTGTCTGTCGTGGCTTCCATGGGTGGCGTCACCCCTTTGCGAACCGGAGGTGGACCATTATGACGCGTCGCCGCATCCCGCGTCGGTGAAGGGCGGTTCGTTACCCGCGAACCGGACGCAGCATGCGGCAGAGCCCCACGATGGGCCGGTGCGGTCCACAGGGATCGGTGTTCCAGGGATAGCCGCGGTGCGTGGAAGCCATGTCGTCGAATGACGGCCGGCCCGGTCCCGCCGCGGAACCGCTTGCCAGCGAGACGGCCAGCCCCGCGACAAGAGCGATGTATCTGACAGTGGTACGCATCGGCCAGTCCCCCTGTGTCGACTCCGACGTTATGCCGCGGAACGTGACGGGACAATAGACCGAACGGCAGGGCCTGTCGCATCGCCGACCGGCGTCACGCCCTGGCCCGCCCCACGGAGCGCACGGGCGAAGCGGCCCGGTCGCGATCGGGGCCGATGACGAGGCACTGCTCGGCCAACGCCGCGACGCCGGCGCGATGCGAGACCACCACCAGGATCGTATGCGGCAGGCGCCGCTTCATCGCCGCCAGCACGGCCCGCTCCGATGCCGTATCCAACGCGCTGGTCGCCTCGTCGAGCACGGCGAGGACAGGTTGGCGGAGGATCACCTGGGCCAGCAGGAGGCGTTGCAGTTCTCCGCCGGAGAGTCGGCTCGACGCGTCGGCCAGCGAGGTATCCAGGCCCGCGCCGGCGAGGCGGCGATCGAGCCCCACGTCGGCCAGCGCCTCACGCAGTGACCCGTCGGTGGCCAAGGGCGCCGCCCAACGCAGGCACTCGCGCACGGTGTGTTGCCAGGGACGAACGCTCTGGCTGACATAGGCACCGTTCGAGACGAGTTGTCGATAGGCGTCGAAGTCGAGGACCTCGCTGCCCAGCCACGCGACGAACGCATCCGGACGCGCCATGCCGGCCAGTACGTCGACCAGGCTGCTCTTGCCGATGCCCGAGTCGCCGGAAACGAGGGTGAGTTCGCCCGGCACCAGGTCAAGGTCGCATACATGGAGTCCGCCCGCGGGCGGACTCACCCGCAGGCGCTCGATACGCAGCGTGGCACCGTGCACCACCCTCGGGGGCGTCGATGCCCGCACCTCGGTCTCCAGCCCCATGTAGCGCTGCCAGAGTTCCAGGGCCGGTGCGGCCGACCTCAGTTGCTGGAAACTCTGCCGCGTGGAGACGAGATAGGGCAGCAAGCGTCCGAGCAGGAGGCAGACGGCCATCAATGACGAGCCATCGATGCCATGCCAGCGATGGGCCAGCGCGAACACCACGGCGATCCCCAGCGCAGCCGCCAGTTCCAGCAGGAGACGGCCCGAGGCGATCAGTTCCAGCTGCCGTGCATAACCCTCGCAAAGCTGCGCGGCCACGTCGCCATAGCTCGCCTTCTCCGCGTCCTCGCGTCCATAGGAACGCACGTGGCGCAAGCGTCGCGGGAAATCCTCGCTATGCCAGAACAGCCGTGTCATGTCCGCCACATAGGCGCGGCTCACTTCCGATTGCTCGCGGCCGAACGCACGCGAACCGAGCAGGCCGAGAAGACCCAGCACGGGCGTGGCGAGCACCAGCACCGGCGAGACCCAGCATGCGACGGCGAGGCTCGCCGCGGCGGTCGCGCCTGCGACGAGCAACTGCTGCAAGGCACTGAAACCCTGCACGACGATCTCGGTGTTATAGGTGAGCACATTCGCGATTTCCGCGGATGTCGCGTTCGCCAAGGCGGGCAGCGAGGCGTCCACCAGCCGTGCCTGCACACGCCGGCGCAGGCCCAGCCCGTAACGTGCCGTGAGTCGCGCGCCCAGGCGGGACGCCTGCCAGCGCAGCACGGCGAACACCGCCGTCACGAGGGCGAAAGCGCCGGCCGTCGTGTCCACTCCACCGCCACGAAGAGGCAGTACAGGCAGGGGCAAGGCGTGCGACGGCTGCACCAGGGCGACCAGGAGCACCGTCGCGACGCTGCCCGCGCACGCGGATACCAACGACAACACGACATAGGCAAGCGTCGGGAGGCGGTCCCCGGATGGCAGCGAACGCAACAACGCGTGCAAGGGTGGCGCCCCGGGTCGCATGCCGTCGGACATCGTCAACGCCCCGGCGTACCGGCCGCGAGCAAGGCACGCAGCGCGGCGATGGATTCCCTTGGATGGCTGCCCCGGCGCAGTTCGTATGTGCCCATTCCGCCGAGCCGATGAACGAAACGGTCCCACCCTGGCTGTGCCGCCGCATACGGCTGGTCGATCGCCAACAGCGAAGCCACGTGCTCCCACGGCAGGCGGCGCAGCAAGCGCGTGGGATCGACCGCCGTCTCGGCGCTCACGACGATGGCGCCGACCACGCGCAGGGGTGCCGGCGCCTGGTGGCCGCCACTTTCGCGCAGGTCCGCCTCGAACTTCGCCACGCCACTGCGCCGGTGGATCTCGGGCGATGTTTCGATCCAGTCGCGAACGGCCGCATCGTCGATGAAGCGCAACACGTCCCGCTTCACATGCAGGAAGTTGGCCACGCCGGTCGCCGACATGCTTTCCGGCTGCACGAAGACGCCGTCCTCGGCGAGGAAATCCATGCCGTCGAGCAAGGCATGCAAGGCCAGCGTCGACTTGCCCGCCCCGCTCGCACCGAGCAGCAGGAGGCCGCGCCCTTCCTGTCCGACACATGCGCCGTGCAGCGGAACGAGGTTCAGGCCACGGGCGGCGAGCATGAAGACGGCGAATTCGATCAACTCGTAACGCACGTGGTACGGATGCGCCAACATGTCCTGCGATACGACGACGAGGGCACGGTGTTGCGCCGGAACCAGCACCACGTAGTTCGCCTCGTCCATCATGCCGCAGAGCAGGCCGGCGCCCGCCTGTGTGCGCACCGGGGGCGGCGTGTCGCGAACGACCGCGGCCTCGCGCGGCACCACGCGCAATTCGACGCGGAATTCCGGCGACACCGTGGAGAAGCGATGCTCCGGCAAGCCACCGTATGCCGCATCCACCAGGGCGAGCAGCTCGGCACTGTCGCTTTCGAAGCGGAAGCGTCCACCGAGGATCTGCCGGCGGACGCAGACCGTGGGGCGCATGCGCTCGCCGAATGGATCCGCGACGGATACGCCTCGTGCATGGACATCGGTCGAAAACGTCATCGCCTGTCGATCTTCCCGGCCTGAAACGGTTGAGGGCGTGAGTGCGGCGCGAGCCCCGGAAGGTTGTCGATGCGCGCCATGGCGTCGACGCAACCTCGCCGGCACCGGAAGGCACCTACGCCCATCGCGGCGTCCCGGCACCGCGCTCCCCTGGTTCAGTCCGAGGCTCGTCACCGATGTTGAATATCCAGGTAGGCCATTCCTACTTCCTGCGCTACGACAGCAAGCAGTGGGAACGCGGCAAGCCCTATCCGCCACTGGCGACGATCCAGATCGCCGCGCTCTTACGCCGGATGGAACACGAGGTCACGCTGTTCGATGCGATGCTGGCGGACGGCGTGGAAGACTACGCGGCGACGCTCGATCGAGCGCGACCCGGCCTGGTGGTCTTCTACGAGGACAATTTCAACTTCCTCACCAAGATGTGCCTCGGCCGCATGCGTGACGCGGCCTGCCGGATGATCGCCGAAGCGCGTGCGAACGGCGCCCGGGTCATCGTGGCCGGTTCCGATGCCTCGGACCACCCGGAGCCCTTCCTCGCCGCCGGCGCGGACGCGGTGCTGATCGGCGAAGGCATCGGCGCATTGATCGCGCTCGTCGATCGTCTCCAGCGCCAGCCGGACATCGATCCCACGGCATGGACGGAGGGTCTTCCCGGCGTGGCCAGCATCGCCGACGGCACGACCCGCGTCACCCGCATCGGTGCGGTGCCTCCGGACCCGCGCATCGCCGGGCAACCGGCGTGGGACCTGCTCGACATCGATCGGTACCGCGCGTTCTGGCAAGACCGACACGGCTACTTCAGCCTCAACATGGCCGCCTCCCGTGGCTGTCCGTTCCGGTGTAACTGGTGTGCGAAGCCGATCTGGGGCAACCACTACAACCAGCGGCCCGCGGAGGAAGTCGCCGCCGAGATGACCTATCTCAAGCGCACCTTCGCGCCGGATCATGTCTGGATGGCGGACGACATCTTCGGTTTCCATGTCGACTGGGTGAGCGAGTTCGCCATGCACCTGGAGGCCAGCGACGGGTCCATCCCCTTCACCATCCAGACCCGCGCCGACCTCGCCAGCGAGCGCATGACCGCCGCGCTGGCGAAAGCCGGATGCGCCGAAGCGTGGATCGGCGCCGAGAGCGGCAGCCAGCGCGTACTCGATCGCATGACGAAGGGCACGAAGGTGCCCGACCTCGTCGCCGCCCGGCGGCGTCTCGGCGCGCACGGCATCCGCGTCGGATTCTTCATCCAGCTGGGTTATCTCGGCGAACGGCTCGACGACCTGATGGCTACCCGTGAGCTGGTGGCACTGGCCGCACCCGACGACATCGGCGTGAGCGTGTCCTATCCCCTCCCTGGCACGAAGTTCTTCGAGGAAGTGAAGGCGCAGCTCGGCGCGAAGACGCATTGGGACGATAGCGCCGACCTCGCGATGATGTTTCGCGGTGCCTACGATTCCGATTTCTACCGCCAGTTCCGCAACCTGCTGCACGACCAGGTGACGCTGCAACAAGGTGCGACCGATGCGCAGGCCGAGGCGTCCCTGGCCCTGCGCTGGAACGCGTTGCTGGCTGGCGAGCGGGCGCACCGCACGGAAGCGCCGACCTTTCCTTCCCCCGTGACGTCGCAAGGCGTCGCCCTCCCCCTCGCATGAGCACGCCATGCTGCCGCCACTGAAACTCGTCAGGCACGGCCTTCGCCGCACCACGGAAACGCTGGCGGCCGAGCTCGCCCTCGCCCAGCCCGGCACCGAGATGCCGGACTGGACCGACCTCGAGTGGCGACTCGCCTCGGCCGCCGCCGTCGCCCACGGTGTCTCGCCCCTGCTCTGCCGATTCTCCACCTGGCAACGGCCCTCGTGGCGGCGTTTCCTCGTCGACCAGCGCCAGCACGTCATCCAGCGCCACGAGCGCATCGCCGCCTTGCTGCATCGTATCGATGCGGGCGCGCGCGACGCGGGATTATCGATGGTCGCGCTGAAGGGCGCCGCGCTGCATGCGCTCGGCCTGTACGTGCCGGGCGACCGGCCGATGGCCGACGTGGACCTGCTCGTGGACGAAGCCGACGCGGATGCCACGGCCCGCATGCTGCTAGCCATGGGCTACGAGGAATCGTTCGCGCAATGGAAGCACCGCGTATTCAAGCCATCGGCGGGCGACGCGGTCGCGGGCCTGGGCGAGCATCGCGATACGCCGATCAACATCGAACTGCATACCCGCATCCACGAACGCCTGCCACTGAGCACGGTGGACATCACGTCGGCCATTCGTCCGCGCGAAACCCGTCCCGGCATCCATCCCTACCCCTCGCCGGGCGCGTTGATGAGCCACCTGCTGCTGCACGCCGCGGGCAACATGTGCGGGCGCAGCCTGCGCCTGCTCCATCTCAACGACATCGCGCTGCTCGCCACGCGCATGCGGCCGGAAGACTGGGAAGTGCTCTGGGCGGGCGAGCGTCCCTGGTGGGCGTTGCCGCCACTGGAACTCGTCGCACGCTATTACGCCGGCTCGGTGCCGAAGAACGTACTCCGGCGACTCCGTCGCGATTGCCCGTTCCTGCTGCGCATGGCCTCACGCCGGCAGACGCTCACCCATGTCTCCTGCTCCAACCTCTGGCTGCATGCCCTCCCCGGTGTCGAATGGTCGCGCTCGCTCGGTGAAGCCGGACGCTGCCTGAAGAACCGGCTCCGGCCCACCGAGGAAAGCGTGAAGGAACGCGCCGACATGATCCGGACCCAGGTCTGGCTGCAAGGCCAGACCTGGGTCAACCTGGGCCACCGACGCCGCCTCCTGACCTGGCTCACCCGTCCGGTACCGCGCATGGATACCTTGTACGTGGTGCGCAAGGCGCTCGATGCGGTCGTGGCGGGATAAATAAAGGTTCTTCACGGAAGTCCGGGAGCGCGGTAGGCAGAGCCGTCGGCCGCCACCCTCATCGCTCCGGTTACACCGTCGCTCGGGAAAGGATGCCGCTGTGCGGCCATGTTCTATGGCTGGCGCCCCGTCGCGCCCGTCGCGCCGGGCGGGGTTTCCGACTCGCCTTCCATGGCTCGGCGGAAACGGCCGGCCATCCAGGCCGGCCCCCTGACGGGCCTTTTCGCCCGGCGCTCCTCGGTTCCACAAGTCGCGACGAGGGTGACGGCCGACGGCTCTTCCAAGCACTGAGGTGTTGTGTGGCACAAGCAAACGCTCGCCGTTTGGGGGATACCGCCCCATGCGAGTTCCCTCACGCGGGAGGGAAGCGGGCTGGCCCGCGATTCGCCACCCTAATTTCGAGCGAATGAGGCCGTGTATCGCCACCGAGCGAGCGGTGACAAGCCTCGCCCAATCATCGCAAGGCCTCCTTCGCCATCGGGGAGATTGAGGACTCGCGGGCCAGCCCGCTTCCCACCCGGGTGCGGTAGGCAACACGGAGAGCGGCACGCGACATGTGGCGAGCCGTGCTTTTCCCACCAATCCACCTCAGGGTCGAGAGAGTTGCCGGGCGCCACCCTCGGCGCGACATTAGGAGCCGAGGACGGGCGGGCGGAGAAGGCCCGCAGGGGGCCGGCCAGGAATGGCCGGCCGTTTCCGCTGAGCCAGGAGGGCGAATCGGAAACCCCCGCCCGACCGTCCGAGCCCGAAGGGGCGCCAGCCATCAGACACGGCCGCGCAGCGGCTTTCCTTGCCCAAGGGACGGCGACTACCGTCGCGCCGAGGGTGGCGCCCGGCAGCTCCCCTCGCCGCACACGACCAACGCGAGGGCGAAGCCGAGCCCGCACCAGGCGAACCCCGGAAATACGCGAAGAACCTAAATAAAGCGCTGCCTTGCGCACGGCCTCGCTTAAAGGCCGCTGCCTGCCTTGGCGGGACTGATGGCCGTGACGACGCGGTACATGTTCTCGAAGACTCCCGCCGTGTGATCGGCATCTTCCGCCAGCGCGCGGCACTGCGCTTCCCTGGCTAGGCGCATGCGCAAGGCTTCGTCGTCGAGCATGCGCGCCATCGCGTCGGCGAGCGCATCGGCGTCGCCCGGAGGGACCGCCAACGCCGCCATGTTCGCCCATTCGGCGATATGGCCGACGGCCGTACCCACCGTCGGTACGCCTGCCACGGCGGCCTCCAGCAGGACCAGGGGTCCGGCCTCGTGCAACGACGACATCACCAGCAGGTCGGACGCCGCCATCAGCGGTCGCAGTTCCGCCTGCGTGCGGAAGCCGAGGAAAGTGACGCGACGCTCGATGCCCAGGCAACGTGCGAGTTCCTGCATCTCGCCGTCCAGCGTGTCCACGCCGACGATGCGCATCTCGAAGTCCACGCCCGCGTTGGCCAGGATCGCCAGCGCGCGCAACAAGGTCGCCTGATCCTTCACCCGGTTGAGGCTGGCCACATGGATCAGTTTCGGCGGCGCGTCGTCACGCGACCGTGGCTCCAACGGCTTCCACGCGTCCGTGTCGACACCTAGCGGCACGCGTTTCGCCGGAATGCCCAACGCGTCCAGGGCATGGACGATCGGGGTACTTGCAGCGGTCACGACGTTCGCCATGCGCAGGACCACCGCCTCACGCAGCCGGCTCCGCCACTTGCGCCTTCCGCCATAGCGGATGGCATCCAGCGCGACCAATTCGCCACCCGCGATGTGCACGAGGGCTGGAAGACCGAGCGATTTCGCCGCCACGACGCCGATCAGGCCGCAGTGCCCGGAGAAGATCGACTGGACCACGTCGAAGGGCGCGCATCGATGTTCGGCACGGATCGCGGCGATGGCCCGCCATACCGTGCGGCCTTCGCCGATGTTGTGTATCGTCGCGCCGCGCAGCGGCCACGTCCCCGGCCTGGGCTCCTGGTGCAGCACGAATACATGCACGTCATGCGTTCTTGCGAGGCGTTCGATCAGGGCGAGGAACACGGGGATCACCCGCTGTTCGCCACCCCGGTCCACGCCACCGGGAAGCACCATCGCGATCTTCACGCGGCGTCCTCTCCACCGGCGACCTGGCGGTACGCCTCGGCCCACCGCCGGCCCAGGGCCTCGAACGACAGGGCCACCTCGAAATGATCGCGCACCGCCTCCCTCGACGTGTCCGATGCCGCTGTGTCCGAGGACGCCGCCACGAGCGCGTCGGCCAGTGCGGTGGCGTCGCCGCGAGGCCACAACCTGCCGATGCGCCCATCGCCGGTGATGGCGCGGAACGAAGGGATGTCCGTCACCACGGGACGAAGCCCGCAGGCCATCGCCTCCAGCAACGCGTAACCCGACCCTTCGGCGAGGCTCGCCGAAACGAAGATATCCGCCGAACGCATCAGCCACTCGATATCCGCATGCGGCACGGCCCCCAGAAGGTGGACCCGGCCGGCAAGGCGTGCATCGCCATCGATCCGCCGGCGCACGACGGGCAACAGGGGGGCCGTGCCGTACGCGCACCACAGTTGCAGGCCGGGCAATCGCTCGCTTGCCTTGGCGATACCGTCGAGCATCGTCAGCGGATCCTTCCCCGCGGCCAGGTGGCCGACGGAAAGCACGCAGGGATCGCCATGGAGACCCGTGACCGCGCGCGCTTCGCGACGGTCGCCCGGCGTGAAGCGACTGCTGCTTTCGGGGATCGCCAGCAGGCGCGTATGCCTGCCGAACAGGCGCCGCCGCGTGAACGGCGTCGCCTGTTCGAGCGAGGTGAAGGCGATGCCCGCCGCCGCTCCGTACCATCGCCGCCACGGCATGTGGCGCCATCGCGAAGGCAGGCCGTCCGCGTGATCCTGCAGGACCACCGGCAGCGTGGGGAGGCATCGTGCCAGTACCGCCGCATGCCGTGCGAAGGCCAGGCTGTGCACGTGCACGACGTCCGCCCCGAGCTCGCCGACCATGCGCGCCGCCGACCGGCCAAGGTCCCCCGCGCCATGCATGCCCCGGCTGTCCACGAAGCGATAGTCGATATCCGAGCGCGTCACGCGTCCGTCGAACGCCGCCATCTGCACGACCGACACCTGCGTGCCCCCGCTCGCGATCGCTTCGGCGATGTCGGCCAGTGACGGCCAGCGCGCGAAGATCGCGTCGGCGTCGAGTTCCGCGGGCGCGGGCAGGAAGTTCACCAGGACGGCATGCATGCGGGTGCGCTCCCTCAGAGGCCGGACACCTGCGGCAGGCGCAGGCGCACCAGGCGATTGGCGAGATTCAGCTCCCACGGCTTGTCGTACTTGCGCCGGCGATAGCGCCAGGACGCCATGGCGCTGAGACCGCGCTTGGCCCAGGGTGGCGAGCGCAGGTCCTGCACGGTGGGGAAGCGGCAGCGCAGCACGGTGACGAAATCCTGGATGTGCCGGCGCAGGTCGTCCGTCAGCCAGGGGGCATCCGCGTGGCACGCGTAATCGACCCAACGCTTCTCCGTCCATTCCTCCGGTGTCGACGGAAAGATCACCGGCTCGCCATCGAGGTCGAGCAAGGGCGTGGAAGCGCGCTTGCCGCGATCCTTCTCGTGCTTGCTGCTCTCCGGCAGCGGCGTGTAGATGTAGACGATGATTTCCGATTGCGGGTTGATCTTCTTCAGTTCACGGATGAACTCGAAGGTGTGCAAGGTCTCTTCCTCGGTGTTCTGCGGCGGCGCGACCATGAACGACAGTTCGGGAATCACGCCGTGGCGGCGGCACAGTTCCGCCACTTCGAGGGTCTGGTCGGGCCGCGTGCCCTTGCGGATTTCCTTCAGCATCGCGCCGCTGGGAGACTCCGCGCCGATGTAGGCCATGCGCAGGCGACTCTTGCGCACCAGCTTCCACGAGCTTTCCGAAAGATTGAGCAAGGCGTCCGAGCGCGCGTAGCACCACCATGGCAGTTCCAGCTTCGCCATCACTTCCAGCAAGGGGACCATGTCCTCTTCGCGGTCGAAGAAGTTGTGGTCGAAGAACTGGATCGAATCGGCCCCCAGCTCGTGCTTGAGATAACTCAGGTCGCGCTCCAGGCGGGCCACGGCCGGCAAGGCCGTCGTGCCGCCGAACATCGCCGCCACGCCACAGAACGTGCAGCGGAAGCGGCAACCGATGGCGGCCTGGTGCGCGGCGGTGCGCCGGCCGAGGAAGGTCGGCGCCAGGTAACGGCGGGGATCGCCCAGCTTGTCGTACGGCAAGACGATGCCGCTGTCGCCGAGGGAGAAGCGGCGACCGGGGTTGTGCACGATATCGCCGTCACGCTTCCAGGATAGTCCGCCGATACGCGAAACATCGCGGTCGGGCCGGCCGAGCGCGGCCATCAGTTCGGGCAAGCTTTCCTCGCCTTGCCCGCGGATGGCGTAATCCACGTACGGCGCGGAAAGCGCGGTATCCGTGTACAGGGTCGGAAAATAACCGCCCCATACGATGGGCATGTGCGGAAAGCGTTCGCGGATCGCCTTCGACACGGCGATCGACGGCTCCATCTGCGGGCCGCCCATGACGCTGATGCCCACGGCATCGAAGCGTTCCGCTTCGATCGCTTGCAAGGTCGCGGCGACGACGTCGCGATCGATGTTCCCATCCACCACGCGGCTCGTGCCGCCGCGGTCCAGCGCCGCGGCCAGATGAAGCAGCGACAGCGGAAAACGCGCGCTGCCGCGTGAGGTGATCGTCGGGTTGACCAGCAAGGTGTTCGGGGCGTGGGTCATGGAGGTGGTCGCATGGATTCAGGAAGGCCGGCGCAGCTGGAACACCAGTGCGACGGGCACGTCGAGGGCCACGCGGTCGAAGTGCGCGCCCTCGGGAATGTCCGCGGCATCGAGCATCGGTTCGAGCACGTGCTCGATGAGCAGGCCGAGGCGTGCGCAGCTCGCGTGCCAATGGCTGTAGAGGTGCGGGGTATGACGCGCCGCATAGCGCTGCCCGTCGTGCTTGAAATCGCGCAGCCAACCCAGCGCATGGCCGGTGGGATGCACGTCGCTGCAGAGGATCAGGCCACCGGGACGGGTCACGCGGCGCAGTTCCGCAAGCGACGGCTCGAGTCGCCGGAGGTGTCCGATCACCAGGCCGCAAAGCGTGATGTCGGCCTCGTCCGAAGGCAACGGCAAGGACTCCAGGTCGCCCTGCCCCAGCTCGACACGGGTGCGTGCCGCGGTGCCGGCGAGTGCGGCGGAGGCACGCTCCAGCATCTCCGGCGACAGGTCGACGCCGCGCACGCGGGCCGCACCACGCTCCACCGCGTGCCGCACATAGCGGCCACTACCGCAACCAGCATCGACCACCGATCGTCCGCGCAAGTCTTCCGGCAACAGGCCGAGCATCGCGCGCTCCTCGGCCCGCATCACGGGGTTGTGCGCATGGGCGGGATAGCTGCCAGCCCATAGCGCGTACGCGGCCGACGGTTCGAGGATGGGCGTGGCGCTCATGCGGGAATCTCCGCGGGATGTCTCTGGCGCGCCGCCGGCGGCGCATGTTCCAGGCCCGGTTCCAGCGCGAGCAGTTCCGGATCGGCGAGTTCACGGGCAAGCAACTTCGCCTTCCCGTCCAGCATCACCGGTACCGTCTCCACGCCGGCGGCGGCGAACCAGCCGGCGAAGTCGGGATCGGCAAGGCGGGGCACGCCGTCGCGTACCACGGCGCGAAGATCGGCGCGTCGCCGGCCAACCAGGCCGCCCACCTCGTCCCCACCGCGATCCTCCACGATCACCATGTCGCCCACGAAACCGTGTTCGAACCGGCCGCGCCGGGAGAGGCGAAGCACGCGGGCGGCGGCTTCGGTCACCAGCTCAAGCAAGGCGCGCCGATCCAGCGTGGCGAGCAGGTCCTCCGTGTGCAGTTCCTCGAGCAGGTCGCGTGCGCCGCTGAGGCGGGAATCGCTGCCCAGGGCGAGCCGTCCCGCCGCGTGCAGCCGCCGTGGATCGAGCGTGCGGCCGAGCAGGCGGCGATTGCTGCCCGGGCACCAGACGACGGACGCGCCCACGGCGATCACCCGGTCGATGTCCTGTTCCCCCATGCCCACGCCATGCACGAGCACGCTGTTCGCGGCCAGGCATCCGAGCCGGTCGAGCCGCGCAAGCTCGGCGGCGGCCACCGCGTCCGTGCCCTCGGCGAGGTGGATCATCCACGGATGCGCGGACGGCGTCGCGGCGAAGCTGGCTTGCACGGGCGGCCCGTAGGCGGGGCCGTCCAGGGTGTAGCTCCAACCATGGTCGCGCAGCAGCGCCACCGGAAAATCCACGGCATCCAGCGCGGGATGCCACGGATCGTGGTGTGCGACGCAGGTGACGCCCGCGAGCAGGTTCTTGAGCGCACCGTGGCGCATCCGCCGTTCCTTGGGAATCGCGAGGGCGGCAACCACGGACGGCTCCGCGAAGTGCTCCTGGAATGCCGCGATCCACGCGTAGCTGTTCGGAAACGGCGCGCCCGTGCGCAGGGGCGGCACGCTGTTCACCTGCAAGTGGTCGTGGGCGTTGATCAGTCCCGGAAAGACCAGGTGATCGCGCAGGTCCACGGGGAAGGCATCCTTGCCGGCGCGTACGCCGATGCGGCCGCCGACGAGGTGCAACGGCGAACGCACGGCACCGGCGGCGGTCACCAGGGCGGCCCCGGAAAGCGTGGCGTCCATCCTCAGCGCCGGTGCATCACGATCAGGAAGTGATCGCCCATGTCGCGCAGCAACGGCAGCCCGCCGAAACGGTCGTCGATGCGCCCGAGCCGCTCGTACCAGGCCGGGTGGCGGCGATAGCGCTCGACCATGTAGGGCGGCGGCAGGAACAGGCTCAGGGCGCGATAGCCGCCCAGCACGAAATGCTCCTGGAACGCCGCGTAGAACTCACGCGGCATGTAGTAGTACGTCCAGATCGTGTGGCCGTTCATGCCCACCGATTGCGCGCCGCGAGCAAGACGTACACCCGCCCGGCCGAAGCGGCGGCGCACGGCATAGTGGCCCGCTTCCCATGGGCAGATACGGCCCATCACGGAGAAGACCAGGGAGCCGCCGGGGCGCACCAGCCGAGCGCACTCATCCGCCACCGCGCGCAGGTCGGGCGCGCAGTTCAGCGGGCCGAAGTTCGAGTAGACGCCATCGAAGCGGCCGCCCAGCAGGTGCAATTGCTGCACGCCGAGATGCACCGCGCTCACCTTCGATTCCAGCGCCGCCGCCTTGGCCCGGGCACGCGTGCGCTCCACCATCTCGGGAGACCAGTCGCTGGCCACCACCTCGTAACCATGCCGGGCGAACTCGATGGCATCCAGTCCGGTCCCGCAACCGAGGTCGAGCAGTCGCGAACCCTCCGGCATCGTGCGGGCGATCGTCGCCCACATCGTGCCGCGCATGCGCTGGATCAGTTCGTTGTTGCCGCGCGGTCCGTCGTAATCCGCCGCCACGCTGTCGAACGCCTTCTGCGTGTCGAGCAGTTGCGCCTCGTCGAGCCCTCGCGAGGGCGGCATTCGCTCCATCCGTGCCTGGCCAGTCATGTCGATCTCCGAACCCGTGGTGTATGCCCTGTGTGTGCCGCCCGGACGTGCTTTGGTTGACTCAGGCGAGGTTCGCCGTCGCCGCGCCGCGACGGCGCAACGCATGCCGCGCGACGGCCGCCAGCGAGGCGAGGAAGGCCGCCGCCAGCAGGCCCATGCCCAAGGTCAACGGGGCGTTGGGGAAGACCCGGTCCTCCGGCACGTCGATCGGCCAGGCCATCGACGTGCCGGAGGTGTAGTTGTCCGCCAGCCGCGTCACCAGGTCGTTGCGAACCTGTTCAAGCGTGCGGACTTCGCCGTTCGCGCCGGCGAGCAGCACGCCCGCCATTCGTGCGTCGTCGCCCTTGCCGGCGGCGGCCGCGCGGGACAGCCTTTGCTGTTCGGCGCGGGCGTCCTTCAGGCTGGCTTCGACCTCGCCCAGGCGTTTGCGCGCCAGCTCCAGCGGCCGCGCCTCGATGCGCTGGTGGATCGCCTGCAGCACCGTCACCGTCGCCGACGCCAGTGCGGCGGCATCCTGTTCCGAATAGGCGCGCAGACGGAACTTGATCAGGCTCGCGTACGGCAACGGCTCCAGCTTCAGGCTGCGCCGGTAGAGCTTCGCCTCGGGTGCTTCGACGGGAACGCCGACGCTCTTCAGCACGTCGTTCTGGAAGCCGAGCGTGTCGAGCCGTTCGAGCACGCGCTGGAACGGTTCGACCTTCGGGTCCTGGCCGGTGGGCGCGACACCCAGCTGGCCCAGTTGTATCCATGCCGTCGCTTCCCATTGGCTGCGCGATGCATGCAGGTAGGCGAACGTGACCATGAGGACGAAGGCGGCCGTGCCGGCGAACCAGCGCCATTCGCGGACGACGATGCGCCACATGTCGATCAGGTAGATTTCGTCGGCTCGTTCCATGCGGGGGACTCGGAGAAGTGGAGGGTGGATGGCGTCCGGCTGGGCAGCAGCGCGGCCAGCAACTGCAACAGCAGGCAGATGCCAAGGAAGGCGGCATTCATCCAGATGAATATCTGGGGTGCGAAGGGCGACATCACCGAGACGTAGGCGATGCGCAGGAACATCAGGAGTCCGAAGAGCGGCACGTTCGGGCGCAACCGGCGCACGCACCAGATCAACAGGCCGTAGGCCGCCGCGATCGAGAGCAGCGCGCCCGGCGCGCCCCAGGCAAGCAGGAAAGGAAGGTACTCGGTGCCCACGTTGATGTTCACCGCGTCGAAGGGAATGTCGGTGTCCATGCTCGACAAGGGACCGCTGCCCGGTACCAGCTGGTGCACGAGGAAGTCCGGGTTGACATAGTGCTTGGCCAGCATCGCGCCGAAGTTGTAGGGGCCGGCGCTGATATAGAGAAGCAGCCACTTCACGCCCTGCGGAGCCATGCGGTAGAGGCTGCTGAAAGGCAGCGTCACGTTGTCCAGCGAGCCCGAGCGCAAGGCGCCCAGCACCGAAAAGACGATGCATCCCAGCAGGCCCAGCATGGCGATCGCCTTCCAGGGCAAGGGCCGGGCCGCATCACGGCGGAAGACCGCGATGAAGGCGATCGAGAACAGGCCCGCGAAGATGCGGTTCCGGTCGATCACGAGCACCGGGAACACCAGGCCCACCGTCACGAGCGCGTAGCGCAACCCGGCATGCCGCGTGCACAACAAGCCGATGACGGGCAAGGTCCAGCACATGTCCGAGATATGGCGCAGGTGCTCGCGCCCGGGTTCCATCGTCGCGTACGACGAGGGATCGTCGATCAGCGGGATGGGGAAGAGCGCGAGGTCGAGGCCACAGAACAGCACCACCACCGCCGCGAACGCCAGCGCCGCGAAGGCCTCGCGGGTACCGGCATATCGCCGTGCGCGGAAACGTTCGGGTGCCGGCAGCCGGATGCCCGTGGCGGCGTCGAGCAGGAGGATGGCTGCCGCCGCGAGCACGAGCAACAGAATGCCAGGGCCGTATCCGGCGGGCAGGTCGTAGGTCAACGGCGTGATGCCGCAGGCAAGCAGGAGCGGCAGGCACAGATACGCCGACGGCAGGCGCAGCAGGCCTTTCATGTCTCGCCCACCCGCTGGCGATGCGGTACGGGCCGGATCCGCGACAGCACCAGCAGCGACAGATACGCCGTCATCTGCATCGCCACGAGCCAGGATCGTCCCTCCAGGAAGGCGATCTTCGCGCCGATCCGGAACGCCTCGGCACGCAGCAGGGTGCGGTCCGGCTCGTCGAACATGCACAGCCGGCGCAAGGCCACCTGGCGCGCCTCGGTGAGATTGACGATGCGCGTGGCGGTATGGCGCGTCTTGCTGAAGTTCGCGCCATGCAGCCGGTAAGCGCAGACCTTTACATCGACGAAGCCGATGGCGTCCCTCGCCGCGAGGCGCAGGAACAGGTCCCAGTCGTCGATGCGCAGGCCTTCCGTCCAGCGGGCCACGGTCTCCAGCGCGCTCTTTCGCAGCATCGTGACCGGCCCGCCGATCGCCCAGTGGCTGATCACCGCTCGCCGGATGCCGTCGTCGGAGCCATACAGCCGCTTGTTCGCGTGATGGAGATCGGACATGCCGCTGTCGAGGATCTTCGCGCCATGACGATCGACGACGATGCAGTCCCCTATCGCGGCACCCTTGTGAGGGTGTTCGACGAGATAACGGACGAGGACATCGGAACCACCGGGAAGCAGGTAGTCGTCGCTGGCGCCGATGCGAAGGAATTCGCCCCGCGCGCGTGCCGCCAACTCGTTCAGCGTCGCCGCGATGCCCTTGTTCTCGCGACTCACGTATTCGATCGCGATGGCCTCGCCGTGGGTCGCGATCCATGCCTCGATCCGCTCCGCCGTCCCGTCCGTCGATCCATCGTCGATGATGACGATCTCCTTGGCCGGATACGGATCGTCGAGCACGCTGTCCAGGCAACGCTGCACGAAGTCCTCGTGGTTGAACGCGGGTATCAGTACCGACACCAGCGGCAGCGCCGGCACGAGTTCCGGTTTGCTCACGGGCATGGTCAGAGCCCTCCCAGGTAGCGCCGCACCACCACGACGTTGAAGACGAGGTAGAGGGCGTAATTGGCCGCGAAGGCGTACATCGCGCCGATCACGCCGAAGGTCGTGGTGAAGGCGCAGACCAGCAGGAAGTAGGTCGCGCCGAAGACGATCTCGGAAACGATGAAGAGGCGGGTCATCGACTTCGCCAGCATCAGGTAGGCCAGGACGAAAGACGCGATCTTGAACACGTCGCCCACCAGCTGCGGGCCGTAGAGGTCGTTCGCCCCGGCCGTGAAGTCGGCGCTGAAAAGGACGCGCGTGACGGGCTCGCGCATCAGGTACACCACGGCCGCGATCGCCACCACCACGGGCAGGAGGAAACGGTAGGCCTGGCGGAATTCCGCGACGAGCGCGGACTTCTCCGTCGTGGAGGCCAGCCTCGGCAAGTAGTGGACCGTGATCGCGGTGACCAGGAACAGCAGGTACGCATCCGAAACGCGACTCACCGCCTGCCAGTAGCCGACCTGCTCCCAGCCGAAGCGCGCGGCGAGATGATCGCGGACCGCGATGTTGGCCAGGGGCGGTACCAGTGCCGAGGTGAGGGTCATCGTGGAGAAGGCGGCGAGGCGTCCGGCCATCTCCCGGTCGAAGCGCATGCGCAGCATGCCGCGACGGAAGTAGGGACTCTTCCAGCACGCGGGGAACGCCACGAGCAACCACAGGGACTGCCCCAGCACGAGGGCGAGCAAGGCACCGTAGAGATGCAGCCAGCGAGACAGCCACAGCGCGGCGAGCATCGCCAGGATCGAGCCTGCCACCTGGATGACGGCGAGCCGGCGCACGTCCATGAAGCCGTTGACCACGGCGAGCATGTAATTGACGACGGCGATGCCCAGCTGCGCCACGGCGAGCACGCGAACGAGGCTCGCATAGCCGGCATCGCCCATGAGCCACGCGGCGATCTGCCGGCTGAACAGCAAGGTGGCGGCACCCATGACGCAGGAAGCGAGCAAGGCATACCAGAGCGCCGCGGCGAGAAGCCGGGACAACCGGGCCGCATCCTCGCGGTACTCGGCCACGTATTTCACCACCCCGGAGCTGATGCCCCCGCCCGCGAACACGGCCAGGACGGACATGAGGCTCATGAACTGGCCCAGCCTGCCAATACCTTCCGGACCGGCCGACGAGGCAACGAGCTTGACCACCACCAGCGCGGCGAGCAAGCGTGCGCCGGTGCCCAGGGCCGCGTAGAAACCCGAGCGGAAGAAACTCATGGATCGTCCGCGTAGGACATGCAGGCCTCGACCACCTGCTCGACCTGCTCGTCGCGCAGGACGGCGGCGACCGGCAGGCTCAATACTTCGGCGTGGATACGCTCGGTGAGCGGTAATCGAAGGCCCCGCAGCGAGGCGTAGGCGGGTTGCCGGTGCGGTGGAACCGGATAATGCACCTGCGCCTGGACACCATGGCGGGCGAGGTGTTCGCGCAAGGCCTCGCGGCGTGCGCTACGGACCACGAACAGGTGCCATGCGTGCATGCCGTGCGCGCCGGCGGCGGGCAGGCGGATCGCCGGATGACGTATCCCCGCGAGATAGGCCTCGGCCACCGCGCGACGGCGCGCGTTGTCCGCGTCGAGGTGGCGCAGCTTCACGCGCAGCATCGCCGCCTGCATGTCGTCCAGCCGCGAGTTGGCGCCTTGGCTGTCGTGCCGGTATTTCTCCGGCGAACCGTAATTGCGCAAGGCGCGAACACGGATCGCCAGGTCCTCGTCGTCGGTGACCACGGCTCCGCCGTCGCCGAGCGCGCCCAGGTTCTTTCCGGGATAGAAGCTGAAAGCGGCCGCGTCGCCCAGCGAACCCGCCCTGCGACCATGGAAGGAGGCGCCGTGGGCCTGCGCGGCGTCCTCGATCAGCAGCAGGCCGCGGCGCCGGGCGATCTCCGCAAGGGCGGGCATGTCGGCAAGACGTCCGTACAGATGCACCGCCATGATGGCCCGCGTGCGCGGGCCGATCGCCGCCTCGACGCGCGAGGGATCGAGGTTGAACGAGGTATCGTCCGGCTCGACGGGCACGGGAACCAGCCGGTTGGTCGTGACGGCGAGGAAACTGGCGATGAAGGTGTTGGCGGGTACGATGACTTCGTCGCCTTCGGCGAGCGCGCCGCGTTCCATATACGCGCGCAGGATCAACGACAACGCATCGAGGCCATTGCCGACGCCGACCATGTGCGCCACGCCGCAGTAGTGGGCGAACTCGCGCTCGAAGGCCCGCAGTTCCTCGCCCAGCACGTACCATCCGGAATCGATGACCTTGGCGGCCGCCGCCTTCAGTTCATCGGCATAGGGCGCATTGACCGCGCCGATATCGAGGAAGGGCACGGCTGGCGAAACGACGCTCACCATGCCGCCACCCCTTCCAACCGTGTCCCGCCACGCACCTCGCGCAGGAAATCGTCGTAGTCGGTGATGTAGTCGTCCGGGTCGTAGTGCTGGTCGGCCAGGACCATCAGCACGCAGTCGTCACTGAAATCGTAGAGGTCACGCCAGACCATGGCGCCCAGCAGCAGTCCCTTGGTGGGATCGTCGAGCACGACTTCCACCGGGCCGTCGCCGTCGTCGAGAAGGAAGGTGACCCGGCCCCGCACGGCCACCGCCAGCTGGTTCAACCGCCGGTGCGCATGACGCCCGCGATGCACGTCGGGCGTGGTGGCGAACAGGTAATACACGCGGCGGATCGGAAAGGGCACGTTCCGCTCCTGCTCCAGCGCGACGAGCATTCCCCGGCTGTCGCCGTGCGAAGTCAGGGAAATCGGTTGGATGTCCATGCGATGGCCCGGCTGTGACAGTGGCTGCGAGAGTCGGGATTGAGTGCCGCCGCCTTCGTCGAAGGTTGCGTCCGCCGCCGGCACAACCTTCCGCCCGCGTCCCGGCACTCAAGCGGAACACGAGGATGGATGGGGCACGACAGTGGACAACGACGACGCGGCACCGACGCGGCCACGAAAACTGGTGGCACTGCACTGGTTGACGGTGCTGTGCGTGTCGCTGGCCGCCACCTTCATCCTGGCCCGCGACGAACTCGACGGACGGGCCCTGCGCCAATGGCTGCTGGAAGGGCACCGCCACGCCGGCCTGCTGGTGCTGCTGCTCTTCGCCGTCCGGGTGGCCTTGCGTATCCGCTACGGCAAGCTGTCACCCGGCGGCGAGCATTCGAGGCTCGTCCGCGTGCTCGCCGGGCTCACCCACATCGCGCTCTACGCCTTGTTGCTCGCCCTGCCCCTGCTCGGCTGGGCCATGTCGAGCGCCGCCGGCACGCCCGTGCATTTCTTCGGCCTCACCCTGCCTGCGCTCGTCGGCGAGGACGAGGACCTGGCGGACACGCTGCAGTCCTTGCACGTGGATGCCGCATGGGCGTTGCTCGCCCTGGTCACCCTGCACCTCGCCGCGGCGCTGTGGCACCACTTCGTGCTGCGCGACCACACCCTCCGAATGATGCTCCGGCGTCGCCGCCCCTGATCGACAAAGGAAGAAGGAACCCGCCATGTTGCCGATATCGAACCGACGACACGCCATCCGGGCCATGCTCGCCTCGCTGCTGCTGTTCCTGGCCAGCACGGCGGCCCACGCGATCCCCGCCTATGCGCGGCAGACGGGCGCTGCCTGCGCGGACTGCCACGCGGGGTCCTACGGGCCCGCGCTCACGCCGTATGGCATGCGCTTCAAGCTCAACGGTTATACCGACACCGATGGCAAGGGCCACAAGATTCCGCTATCCATGCAATTGATCGAATCGCATTCCGCACCGGCCCGCGGCGATAGCAGTACCCAGCTCAGCGAAGGCGACCTGTACCTGGCGGGAAGGCTTACCGACCAGGTCGGCGGTTACGTGAAGATCGAAGCCGATCACACCGGCCACAACACCTACAACACCCGGCTGAGCAACATCGACCTTCGCTTCGTCGCCAAGGAACTCAAAGTCCATGGCAAGGAAGCGTTGTTCGGCGTGAGCGTAAACAACAGCCCGGGCTTCACCGATCCCGTCGGCACGCTGCCGGCGTTCTCGACCCTGGGTCCCGCCGGCGTCACCGGTACCCTGCTCAATCCATCCAGCCCCAACTCGCTGGCCAACCGCGTGATCGGCGCCAGCGTGTACGGCCTCTACGATTCGAACTGGTACGGTGAAGTCGGCACCTACCGCTCGTTGCCCACTTCGCAGCAGGACCATCTCGGCTACAACGTGGCCGGCGATCCCGGGCGGCTCAGCGATACGGGTTACGTCCGCCTCGCGTACATGAAGGACATGAAACGGCAGTTCTTCTCCGCCGGCGTGGTCGGCCTGACGACGAAGCGCCAGCTGCCACGCTCCGGACCGAGCGACGACCTCACCGACCTCGGCTACGACCTCAGCTACCAATACCTGGGCAACCGCGAGCACATCGTCCAGGTGGCTTACGTGAACATCCTCGAACGGCGCGACTATGGCAGCGCACCGGTCATCGGCGGCGTGCAGGCGCGCGACCACGGCAACGTGCACGACCAGACCGCGAGCGTCACCTACACGTTCAGGCAAAGCTACGGCCTCTCCATCAGCCACATGAAGAGCACCGGCTCCAGCGACGTCGCGCGCTACGGGCCTTCGGGCAGTCCCGACACCACCAGCAACCTGCTCACGGTGTTCTGGACGCCCTTCGGCAGGGACGACTCCTACACCTCGATCGCCAACCTGAAACTGGCGGCCAACTGGTTCCGCTTCACCCGGTTCAACGGTCGGGGCGACGACATCTTCTTCGCTCCGCCTGGGGCGCGACCAACCAATGCCGGCGACCTGAACGCGTTCTTCGTGACGGCGAGCCTCGCCTTCTAACCCACCACAGGAGCGACAGCGTGTTGAACCCGATCGTGCGACAAAGCCTGCGCCTCGCCGCCATGGCCCTGCTGGCCAGCGGCTGGGCCATGGCATCCTCTCTTGTCCGCGCTGGCGACGCCAAGGCCGGTGCCGACGTCTTCAAGTCCGAGTGCGCCGAATGCCACGCGGTCAAGGAAGGGCGGAACAAGAAAGGACCCAGCTTGTTCGGTATCGTCGGTCGCAAGGCCGGAACTGTGACCGACTACGACTATTCCGATGCGTTGAAGCAAAGCCCGTGGACATGGACGCCCCAACAGTTGCATACGTATCTCTCGCAACCGGCGAAAGTCGCCAACCCGGGCACCAAGATGAAATACGACGGCCTCACCGACGCCACCCAACTGGACGACCTCATCTCCTATCTCGACACCCTCCACTGAGGCGAAACCCAGCCGATGCTGGAGCACCGTTCCTCGTACGCCCGGCCCCGGTATCGCACCGGGGCGATCTGGATGCTCGTCGCGGCGGGAGCGGTGGCGCCCGTGCAGGCGCAGTCGCAGGCATGGAGCGGCGTGGTGGCGCTCGGCTCGCAACTGGTCGATCGCGGCGTGGCCGTCACGCCACCCGGCCCCATCCTCCAGGGCGCGGGCACCTGGTCCCTCCCGGACGGCTGGTCCGTCGGCGCTTCGGCGAGCGCGCAACTGCGGACGCCCCGGCGTATCGTGGAAACCCTCGCCCAGGTGGCACGCTCATGGTCGCTTTCCAGCGACTGGCAGATGCAGTCGAACCTTCTCTACTACCACTATCCACGCCACGGCCAGGCACGAACCTACGACCGCACGGAGCTGGGGGTCGGCTGGATCTATCGCGACGTCCTCACCCTTGGCCTGTCGGCGACGCATCTGAACGACTACGGCGGGCAACGCCCCCGTGGCGCGGCCGACCTGGGCCTGCGCTGGCCGGTGTCCCGCCAGCTCTCCATCACGGCCAGTGCCGGGGTGGCCCAGGAACTGGTACCGCCCCGGGGCCGTGACTACGACCGGTCGAACCATTACTACTACGGCCACCTGGGCCTGACCTGGACCGAGGGTCCATGGCGGGTGGACCTCGCCCACATCATGAGCAACCGCGACAAGTTCGATTTCCAGCCGGATGTCTCGCCCTGGGTTGCGACGGCCTCGTGGGCCTTCTGAAAGGTAGACGGCGCAACCTTTCCGGCCCACCCCGGTACTCATGAGTCCTATCCGAATGCCTTCCGAGCCCATGAGCGAAGCCGAACTCGACGCCGACGCCGCCGACCGCATGCTGCTACAGCGCATGTCGGCCGGCGATCGCGCCGCGCTGGCGGTCATGTACCGCGGATACCACGGGCGGCTCGTCCGCTTCCTTTCCCGCCTGACCCGGCGCACGGACGTCGTCGAGGAAGCGATCAACGACTGTTTCTGGATCGCCTGGCAGAAGGCGGCCACGTTCCAAGGCGATTCCCGCGTGTCCACCTGGATCATGGGCATCGCCTATCGCTGCGGCCTGAAGGCGCTGCGCCAGCACGGCAGCGAGCCGGTCGACGAGGACAGCGTGCCGGAAGACCGCACGCCCTCGCACGATCCCGGCGAGGATCGCGAGATGCGCGACTGGCTGGGCAAGGGCCTGGACCGCCTCTCCGCCGACCAGCGCGTCGTGGTCGAGTTGGTCTATGGCATCGGCCACACGCTCGACGACGTGGCGGCGATCATGCAATGCCCGGTGGGCACCGTGAAGGCACGGCTTTTCCATGCCCGCGTAAAACTGCGCAACGTGCTCCCGGGGCTTGCCGGCGAGCGAACCATCAACAGGGAGATCGTGCCATGACTTTCCAGAAGGATATCGGCAGGGATTGCCCGCGCGCCTGGGAAGCGATGCCCTGGGTACTCCAGGGCGACGCGTCGCCCGTGCAGGGCGCCTGGCTGAACATGCACCTGGCCGAGTGCCAGGCCTGCCGCGAGGAATTCGCGCAACAGGAACGGCTGCGCGCCGCGTTGGCGCTGTCGCCCGAACTGGATATCGACGCCGAAGCGGGACTCGCCCGCCTGCTGGCGCGCATCGACGAGGCGGACCCGCAGCAGGCCGCTCCGTCGCGCCGCGCGGCATCGTCCCACTGGTTGACCCGCGCGCTGGTCGCCGCGGTACTGGTCCAGGCCGTCGGGATCGGCGTGCTGGGGATCAAGCTCGGCGGCAACGGCGCCAGCCATGCCGCCGCGCCGGTGTACCGCACGCTGAGCCAGGAAGCCGCGCCCGCCGCGCCGGGTTCCCTCCACGTGGTACCCGTGGCGACACTGAAGGTGGCCGAATGGAACGCGCTGCTGCATCGGTACCACTTGCGCGTGGTCGGCGGCCCGAACGACGTGGGTGCGTACACGCTGGTATCCACCGAGGGCGACACGCCGACGCCGCAGACCCTGCAAGGCCTGCGCGCCGATCCGGGCATCCGTTTCGCGGAACCCGTCACCGATACCCCATGAAGCAAGCCTCCCTCGTCCTGGCGTTGCTGTTATCCACCCTCGCCGCCTGCGCACCCGTGCGACCGGACCGGCCGCAGGCATCCGGCGCGAATGCCGCATCGGCATCGGCCGGTGGCGTCGCTTCGATGGATAGCGAACGCGACATCGTGCTGGTCGTGGCCAATCCGTTGGAGCCGGCCTCGACGCACGCCGGTTCCAACCTGCTCGGCTACGCGCCCTCGGCGAGCTACGGCGCCGGGCAGCGCGCCGTTTCGGTGCTGTCCGACATCAAGCGCGCCTACGGCATGCGCGAGGTCGCCGGCTGGCCGATCAAGGCGCTGGGTGCGTACTGCGTGGTACTGAAACCACCGGCGGGGGCCGACCGCGATGCCCTGGTCGCGCAGCTGGCCCATGACGGCCGCGTGCAGCTGGCGCAGGCGTTGCAGGACTATTCCGTCTATTCGGACGCCCCGCCGGAGGGGAAGAAATACAACGATCCCTACACCGACCTGCAGCGCGGCTTCGTGGAAACGCATGCCGCCGTGGCGCATACCACGACACAGGGCCAGGGCGTGCACGTGGCGATCGTCGATACCGGCGTCGACATGTCGCATCCCGACCTGCAAGGCCACATCCACGACAGCGGCGATGCCGTCGATAACGACACTTCCGCGTTCAACCACGACCGCCATGGCACCGAGGTGGCGGGCGTGATCGCCGCGGTGGGCGACAACCGCCAGGGCATGGTGGGCATCGCGCCGAAATCGCGGCTCAGCATCTACAAGGCCTGCTGGTATCCGCCCGGCCAGCACGCGGCGCGCTGCAACTCCTTCACGCTGGCCAAGGCGCTCGCCGCCGTCAACGATACCGACGCACGCATCGTCAACCTCAGCCTGGGCGGCCCCGCCGATCCCCTGCTCGGCAAGTTGCTGGCGCAGCTGGTGGGCCAGGGTCGCATCGTGATCGCGGCGCTACCGCCGGACGGCACCACGGGAGGCTTCCCCGACAACGCGCCCGGCGTGATCGTGGTGCGATCCAGCGCCACCACGCCCCCGCCGCCCGGCGTCGTCAGCGCCCCGGGCAACGATATCCTCACCACCCAGCCGGGCGGTGGATACGACTTCACCTCGGGCTCGTCGATGGCCACGGCACACGTCAGCGGGATCGTCGCGCTGCTGCTGTCCCTCGCGCCGCGGCTCGACGCGCGTACCGCCCGGGACATCCTCCTGCGCACGAGCACCGTCACCAACGGCATGCTCGAGGTGAATGCCGCCTCGGCGGTCGCCGCGTTGCGAACGAGCGAAACCCCATGAAAATCCTTTCGGACACGACGGGCGCGATGCCCGATGTCGCCACGCAGACCGCTCCGCGTTTCGGCGCTCCACTCGAATGGGTGGGCATGGACGGGATCGACGCCCCCGTCAGGTTCGACGCCGGTGACGGCATGCCGCAGGTCGCGGCGGCGAAGATCGGCGCCTTCGTCAACCTGATGCGGCCGGACGCGCGCGGCATCCACATGTCGCGGCTCTACCTCATGGTGGACGAGCACCTCGGCTCGCGAACGCTCGACGCGGGGACGCTCGACACCATGCTGCAGGCCTTCCTCGATTCCCATGCGGGGCTGGCGGACCGCGCCCGCGTGGACATCCGCTTCCAGCACCTCGTGCGCCGGCGTGCGTTACGCAGCGACAACAGTGGCTGGCGCGCGTATCCCGTGACGATCGAGGCCACGCGGGACGCGCGGGGATTCCATCTCGGCCTGGCGACGGAAGTGACCTATTCGTCCACCTGCCCCGCGTCCGCCGCCCTGGCGCGGCAACTGATCCAGGAGCGGTTCGCCACCGACTTCGCGGCCGATGCTCCGCTGGATCGCACCGCCGTGCTGGCATGGCTGGGCAGCGAGCAGGGCATCGTCGCCACCCCCCATGCGCAGCGCAGCGTGGCACGCCTGCAAGTGCGCTACGCCGCGGGCGTCACGCCGAACCTCATCGGCCTGCTCGACGCGGTCGAAGGGGCGCTCGGCACGCCCGTGCAGACCGCGGTCAAGCGCGAGGACGAGCAGGCTTTCGCACTGGCCAACGGCGGCAACCTCATGTTCTGCGAGGATGCGGCGCGACGGATACAGCGGGTGCTCGACGGCGACGCGGGCCTGGCCGGCTTCCAGGTCCGGCTGGAACACCAGGAGAGCTTGCATGCGCATGACGCCGTGGCTTTCACGAGTACCTAACGCGAGGGTGGAAACGTGCAAAAACGTCATCGACCCGACGGGAAACTTCATGTACCTTCCTGAATGAGCGGCCGGTCCCGTCATTCCATGACGATCCCGGGGCCGCGTCCCCGCCTGGACAAGGCGGTATGTCTAGCCAAGTTCCTAGGGAGCTCAAGCGATGGCACTCACCCGCCGCGAGTTCATCAAGTTCACGGGCCTGGGCCTGGCAGCGTCCAGCATGGGCATGCTCGGCTTCGGGGGATCGGGCGTGGCGCAAGCCGCCGCCGTCCGTCCCTTTAAGCTCACCCACGCGACTGAAACACGCAATACCTGTACGTATTGCTCGGTCGCCTGCGGAATCCTCATCTACAGCATGGGCGACCGGGCGAAGAACGCCCTCTCGAACATCATCCATATCGAAGGCGATCCGGACCATCCGGTGAACCGCGGCACCCTGTGCCCGAAGGGCTCGGCCCTGCTCGATATCGTGCATGCGCCCACCCGCCTGAAGACGCCGCGCTATCGCGAACCGGGAGGCACCGAGTTCAAGGACGTCTCCTGGGACTTCGCCCTGGACCGCATCGCCCGGTTGATGAAGGAAGACCGCGACAAGCACTTCATCGCCACGAACGCGGCCGGCACCACGGTCAACCGCTGGACCAGCACCGGCATGCTGGCGGCGTCGGCTTCGTCCAGCGAAACCGCCTTCCTCACCTGGAAGGTCGCCCGTTCCCTCGGCATGGTGGTGTTCGACAACCAGGCGCGCGTCTGACACGGACCGACGGTGGCCAGTCTGGCCCCATCATTCGGTCGCGGTGCGATGACCAACACTTGGCAGGACATCAGGAACGCCAACGTCGTCCTGGTGATGGGTGGCAATGCCGCCGAAGCGCATCCCTGCGGATTCAAGTGGGTGATCGAGGCGAAGATCGAGAACGGCGCCAAGCTCGTCGTGGTCGATCCGCGCTTCACCCGCACGGCCTCCGTGGCCGATTACTACGCCCCCATCCGGCCGGGCACGGACATCGCGTTCCTGAGTGGCGTGATGCGCTACCTGCTGGAAAAAGATGCCATCCAGCACGAGTACGTGCGCGCGTACACCAACGCCGGCCTGATCGTGAAGGAAGGCTTCGACTTCCAGGATGGCCTGTTCAGCGGCTACAACAGCGAAACCCATAGCTACGACAAGTCGAGCTGGGACTACGAGCTGGACGAGCAGGGTTTCGCCAGGACGGACGACAGCTGGCAGGACCCGCGTTGCGTGATCAACCTGCTCAAGCGGCACGTGGCCCGCTACACGCCGGAGATGGTCTCGCGCATCACGGGTACGCCGCAGGACAAGTTCCTGCACATCTGCGAGTTGTTCGCGAGCACCGCCGCGCCGGACAAGGCCATGACCAGCTTGTTCGCACTGGGCTGGACGCAGCACACGGTCGGCGCGCAGAACATCCGCGCGATGGCGATGATCCAGCTGTTGCTGGGCAACATCGGCGTGGCCGGCGGCGGCATGAACGCGCTGCGCGGGCATTCCAACATCCAGGGATTGACCGACGTCGGCCTGCTGTCCAACCAGATGCCCGGCTACCTGACCCTGCCCAACGACAAGGAAACCAGTTTCGACGAGTACATGTCGACGAAGCTGTTCAAACCCTTGCGTCCCGGCCAGACCAGCTACTGGCAGAACTACCGCAAGTTCGTGGTCAGCCTGCAGAAGTCCTTGTATGGCGACGCCGCCACGCAGGAAAACAACTGGGCCTACGACTGGCTGCCCAAGCTCGACGTGCCCCTGTACGACATCATCAAGGCCTTCGAGATGATGAACGCCGGGCAGATGAACGGCTATATCTGCCAGGGCTTCAATCCGCTGCAGGCCTTCCCCGATCGCGGCAAGATCCGCCGCGGCCTCAGCAAGCTGAAGTTCCTCGTCACCATGGACCCGCTGGACACGGAGACGTCGCGTTTCTGGCAGGACTTCGGTCCGCAGAACCCGGCCAAGCCCGCGGAGATCCAGACCGAGGTATTCCAGTTGCCGACCACCTGCTTCGCCGAGGAAAACGGCTCGCTGGTCAATTCGGCGCGCTGGCTGCAGTGGCACTGGAAGGCGGCCGAGGCACCGGGCGAAGCCATGTCCGATATCTGGATCATGAGCGGCATCTTCCATCGCCTGCGCGAGCTGTACCGGAAGGAAGGCGGCGCCTTCCCCGATCCGATCCTCAACGTCACCTGGAAGTACACCGATCCGGTCGCGCCGGACCCGGAGGAACTGGCCAAGGACATGAACGGCCGTGCGCTGGTCGACATCACCGACCCGGCCACGGGCGTGACGACCAAGGCGGGCACGTTGCTGGACGCCTTCGCCCAGCTGCGCGACGACGGCACCACCGCGGCGGGCTGCTGGATCTTCACCGGTTCGTTCACCGAGAAGGGCAACCAGATGGCCCGCCGCGACGCGACCGATCCACGCGAGCAAGGCATCGCGCCGAACTGGGCGTGGGCGTGGCCGGCCAACCGCCGCATCCTCTACAACCGCGCCAGCGCGAACCTCGAAGGCAAGGCCTGGAACCCGAAGAAGCCGGTGATCGAATGGAACGGCACGCGCTGGGTCGGCATCGACGTGCCCGACTACGGCCCGACCGTGAAGCCCTCCGACGGTGTCGGTCCCTTCATCATGAACGCCGAAGGCATGGGCCGCCTGTTCGCCCGCAACCTGATGGCGGAAGGCCCGTTCCCCGAGCATTACGAACCGATGGAATCGCCGGTGGAGAACGCGCTGCATCCGAAGGTCAATGCCAACCCGGTGGCCCGCGTCTTCGCCGACGACCGCTCCGCCTTCGGAAACGCCAAGGACTTCCCGTACGTGGCGACCACGTACCGCCTCACCGAGCATTTCCATTTCTGGACCAAGCATGCGCTGATCAACGCGATCCTCCAGCCGGAGGAATTCGTCGAGATCGGCGAGGTCCTGGCGAAGGAGAAGGGCATCGAGCAAGGCGGCTGGGTGAAGGTGTCGTCCAAGCGTGGCGAAGTGGTGTGCAAGGCCTATGTGACCAAGCGGATCAAGCCGCTCATGGTGGATGGCAAGCCGGCCCACGTGATCGGCGTGCCGCTGCACTGGGGCTTCACCGGCCAGGCCCGGAAGGGCTATGGGGCGAACACCCTGACGCCCTCCGTCGGCGACGCCAATACGCAGACGCCGGAGTTCAAGGCGTTCCTGGTGAACGTCGAAAAGACCAGCGCACCGGTCGCAGCCTGAGGCCAACGACATGTCAGACCTGCAATCCCAAGACTATGTCCGGCGCTCGGCCTCGACGATGACGCCCCCCGTGGCGCGCAGCCACGAGGACCAGGTCGCCAAGCTCATCGACGTCAGCCGCTGCATCGGCTGCAAGGCCTGCCAGTCGGCCTGCATGGAGTGGAACGACCTGCGTCCGGAGATCGGCCACTTCGAAGGCTCCTACGAGAACCCCATGGACCTGGGGCCGAGCGTATGGACCCTGATGAAGTTCGCCGAGTACGAGAACGAACAGGGCAACCTCGAATGGCTGATCCGCAAGGACGGCTGCATGCATTGCGAGGACCCGGGGTGCCTGAAGGCATGCCCGGCGCCCGGCGCGATCGTGCAGTACGCCAACGGCATCGTCGACTTCATCAGCGACAAGTGCATCGGCTGCGGCTACTGCGTGAAAGGCTGCCCGTTCGACGTTCCCCGGATCAGCAAGAAGGATCACAAGTCGTACAAGTGCACGCTGTGTTCCGACCGCGTGTCGGTCGGACTCGAGCCCGCCTGCGTCAAGGCCTGCCCCACCGGCGCCATCATGTTCGGTTCCAAGAGCGACATGACCCACTGGGCCGGTGAACGCATCGAGGACCTGAAATCGCGTGGCTTCGAGAATGCCGGCCTGTACGATCCCAAGGAGGTCGGCGGCACGCACGTGATGTACGTGCTGCACCATGCGGACAAGCCGTCGCTTTATTCCGGCCTGCCCGACAAGCCACGCATCAGCCCCGTGGTCGAGGCGTGGAAGGGCATCATCAAGCCGTTGGCCGTCGCGGGCATCGCCTTCGCCGCCATCGCCGGTTTCTTCCACTGGATCACCGTGGGCCCGAACGAAGTCACGGAAGAGGACGAGGAAGAGGCCGCGCGTGCCCTGCGTGGAGAACGCGAACCGGACCCGGAGGAGAAGTCATGACCCGCCCGAAGTATGCGATCACCCGCTACACCACGGCCAACCGGATCAACCACTGGATCAACGCCGGGCTCTTCATCCTCCTCGTCCTGTCGGGGCTGTCGATGTTCCATCCGATACTGTTCTTCCTGTCGGGCCTGTTCGGCGGCGGGCAATGGGCACGGGCGGCGCATCCCTGGTTCGGCGTCCTGCTCGTCGTCAGCTGGATCGGCATGATCGTCCAGTTCTGGCGGACCAACCTGCCGAACAAGGACGATATCGCCTGGTCGAAGGCGATCGTCCAGGTCGCCACCAACGACGATGAACACGTACCACCCATCGGCCGCAACAATAGTGGCCAGAAGGCCGTGTTCTGGGCGATGACGCTGCTGATCCCGGTGCTGTTCCTTACCGGGCTGCTGATCTGGGAAGTCTATTTCGGCGAGGCCACCTCGATCGAGGTGCAACGCGTGGCCGTGCTCATCCATAGCTTGGCGGCCATCGCGGCCATCCTCGTCTGGGTGGCCCATGTCTATGCGGCCATCTGGATCCGCAACTCCGTGCGCAGCATGACCCAGGGCTACGTGACCCCGGGTTGGGCCTGGCATCACCATCGCAAGTGGTTCTGGGACCTGGCCTCGGGCCAGCGCGGCAAGACCACGCCCAGGAAAGATACGTGAAGCAAGCCGAGGCACCACCGAACGCCAAATGGAGCGGTCCCTCCCACGCCGGCGTGAAGGCTCCCGATCCGATCGTGCTCGCCGATCCGTCGCGACGCTTCGCGGCGACCGCGAAGCGGCTGGACGAACTGGCATCCGGTCATCCGATGGAAGCATGGCTGCGTTTCATGGCGGGACTGGCACATGCGCAGCATGCCGTCGCGACGACGCTCGGCCCCGCCACCACGCTCGGGGCCGATACCGTGGCGCAGGCGACGGAGGCGCGATTGCCACCGCTGGCGGCGGATGGCCATCGTCGTGACGATTCATGGCGCGGCGGATTGATGCTGCTGCTCGATCGTATCGACGTCACGGGTCTGCCACCCCCCGCACTCGATGCCATGGAAGCGTTGCGACGCGGCGACGACACCACCCTGGACCGGCTGGCCGACAACTTCCTGCGCGGCCGCTTGCCCACCGCCGACGCGGGCACCGCCGTCTTCGTCGCGGCGGCCTTGCAGGTGTATTTCACCTGTTCCGCCGCGCGCTTGAACGTCGACGAACTTCGCCTTCTCGAAGAACGCGGCCTCTGCCCGTGCTGTGGTTCACCGCCGGTGGCTGGCGTGATCACGGCGAGCGGCACCACGCCAGGCTCGCGCTACCTGTACTGCTCGATGTGCTCCACCGCATGGAACCACGTGCGCGCGGTATGCATCACCTGCGGCGGCACGCGCCACCTTTCGCTCCAGTCCATCGAGGGCGATCCCGGCCTGGTCAAGGCCGAGACCTGCGCCGACTGCCACACGTATTCCAAGCTGTTCTTCCAGGTGCACGACATGCGGTCCGACCCGTTCGCGGACGACCTCGCGTCGCTGGGGCTGGACCTGTTGATCGCCGAGGCCGGCTTCGCGCGGCATGCGCCGAACCCGTTGTTGTTGGCCGGCGAGGACGGGAATCAATAATTCCGACCGATGCCGGGTCGGGCTGCCGATTCGATGCGCCCGGCGTTCATCGCTTTTTACCGGCTACGCTTCCTCCGTCGACGACGACGTACTCGGCATTTCCGCTCTTCCATGTCGATGTCCGCCTGTCGATGCGAACGCAGGGCCGACCGCCGCAGGAGACGATGTCCACGTGGCGCAGCGCTTCCTGCACATCCGCGCGAACCTCGGCGGCGCCGGCTCGCATCTCGGCGGCTTTCAATCGGGTGTTGGCCCGGTTCAACAGGAGCAGGAAGCCGGTGAAAAGCAGGATGCCCAGGCCGGCCAACGCCGCAACCATCTGCCACGCCCGGGCGATCCTTGGCCGCAGTGCCGCCTCGATACGCCGTTGCTGCCCTTCGTGCATGTTCAGGATGTCTTGCATGAAGCGCGCCTCCTCCCGTTCCCGGGTGGCCCGGATCGCAGCCTGCGTGTCTTCCGATTGCTTGTGCAGCTTGCTGCTCCACTCCTCCAGACGACCCGATACCACCAGCATGGCCTTGAGCGCGTCCGTCGTATGTTCGTAGTTCAATGTTCCTCTCCCTGAAATCAGCGCGACATGCCGATGCTTTGCTGTTGATCGCGTTGCAACGCCTGGACCTGATTCATCTGTTCCTGTCGTTGCGCATCCTCGGCAAGGCCTTGCAGGCTCTGCTCCAACGGCTGTGCCATCGCCTGCAACTTGTCCACGATGACGAAGCTGTCGAGGACGGTGTTGCTCGGATGCTTCCATATGGCGGCGAGCCCTTCCCCACCACGGACGGGATACAGTTCATCGATGGCGGGCATGCGCCGATGCTGCGCCTCGTGGGAGATGCTGCCTGCCATTTGTTCCATTTCGGTTCGGTTCCAGTACCCCGCCTCGTCCGGCCCAAGTCGTTCCAGATGGCGTAACGCCTGTTCGAACAACGGATTGTCGCGGCCTGGAATTCGCTGGAGCTTCTCCAGTTCCCATTGTTCGGCTTCGTCGACGCGTTGCCGGCCAAAGTCGGATTTAGCCATTGCGGAAGCTGCCGCGCTCATGCCTTGCTCGTCGCCCGCGCTGAGGGCGGCGAGATAGTCGTCGAGAATGAGGTCCGAAGGCGATTTCCGTCCCGGCAAGGCCGGTGTCGGCTCGGCGACTGCCGGTGTCACCTCGTGCCATGGGAACTGCCGGGCCAGCGACACATCGATGGGATCGGCATCGTGGCAGGGGTCGACGATCTTGCAGTTCGCCAGTTCATCCCGAAAATCGCGCTGGCCGTCATCGTCCATGCGCAGGCCGAAAGCGGCCGTCGCCCCTCTGGCCTGGAAGATCGTGTATTGGGACGGGTCGTCGGGCACCGGGCGATGTTCGAACAGCGGTCGATCGGTCAGGGCATTGAGATAGTCGGCCATGCCGTTGAAGGCCATGGACTCGAGGCCAGCCTCACGATTGCCACCGCCGACGTTGGAATGCCCACCCGGCACCGGCACGCTGAGGAAGCGCCCATCGTCGGACCAGTCCGGATCGAGGATGGTCTGGTGTGGAAACAGTTCGCGTCGTTCATCGCGGGCGATCTGCGAGAAACCCGACAGTACCGATTTCGGCAGGCGCGCGTCGTAGTTGCGCGGCATGTTGGTCGCCACGGGGTCGAACAGGCCGACGGCTTGGGCGACTTGGCCGGGGGGAACCAGGGTACGGGGTGCTTTTACCGTGAGGTTGCCGTCGGCGTCGCGGCCGAAACGCATATGTTCAGGATCTGCGATTCCGTACCGGTCCACCAGGCGGGCGAGCCCAGGGACCAGGACGGCGCCTCGGCTATAGCCAACTCCGATCAGACGAATTTTCGCCTGCGAATCCCGGTATTGCCACTGAGACGCCTGTTCCGCCAGCGCGCGATACATCTCCTCGATACGGTCATCCCAGGTATAAGCCAAGGCGCCGTCGGCCAGTCGTGCCACCGGATTCTTCTGGGTTCCTATGCCGGGAACATAGTTCCCGCCGATTCGTAGGACAGGCTCACTTTTATACTCATCTAGCTGCCTTTTGAGTTCCCCAACATTGGTCGGCAACTGTTTAGGGTCATCGGCATCCTGTCCGGTCCCATCGAACAGCGCGATGAACAGGTACCCATGCGGGTCCTGGCGACGTTGCATCATGGGAACCGGCTGACGCGCTAGCTGCTGGCGCATCCGTTCATACAGTTCCATATCCTGAGAGGTAGCGGGGCGAGATGCACCGCTGGAAAAAAGTTGCCCCATGGGCCGACACTTCCTGTGTTCAGTAGTTATAGGTCTTGACCCGGATCAGGTCGTAGCGGAAGTCGCTATACGGATTACCCGGAGTCTGCAGGCGCTTGGTCGGGATACGGGCGCCCATGTAGATTCGGATGGTGCGATCGTTGACTTCCAAAAGGATGGAGGGGTTCGTGCGTAGCCTGCCATCCGGCACGTCGCTGATTTCCTCGCGTGGAACGTTGTGCAACGACAATTGGTCCCGGAAGATCGCACCGATGTCGATTTCAGCATGATGCTCCGTTCCGTCCTTTGCACGCCACGTGACTTCGGCCGGCGAAGGGAAATTGTCGAACGACACCGTACCCAGCATGCCCCTCATGTAGTCCGTTCCATAGGAAGCCGATGAAGGCATCTGTTTCTCGATGGAATGCTCCATGCCGCCATACCAAATCGCGCAGTACTGCGTGTCGTAACAACAAATACCGAAATTGTGCCGCTTGAACTTCAACGGCCACTTCACGGGCCGGTAGTTCATCTCCGCGCGAATCGCCGCTTCGTCCCGCTCCGTCTCCGTCACGGCAATCTCCTTTTGCAACGACGGTGCGGCCGTGGGCTGGGCACAGGCCGCAAGGCCCAGGCTTAACCATGCGCTCAGTCGAGTCCATTTCATCGCCGCTCCTTGCATGTCACCCATGTGCGTCCTTCACCTGCCCGCCGAACCATTCGTGTCGCCGACATGCATTCGCGATGCGCAGAGTCTATCGACCACTCCATGCATTGGCAAATAAGTATATGAATCTATTCATATTTAGTGAGAACATTCTCACTTCGTTTTTTCCTCCCGAATCAACCGCCGTCCGGATGCCCAGGCTTACGGCGAGCACGGGAGCGGTCCATTCGACGTCATACCCGGGCGGGCCCATGGTTAAACCACTCTACGGATGTGACACCGGTCACGGAGAACGGAAGACGTCGACTTTCTCAGAATCCTTCCATGTGTTCGCCTCATTCCTCGGCGTAGTTTCGGCGGTCGCCCAAACGGCGACTGGTGCGTGTCGACGCTCCGGGGAACGATCAAGATAGGGATAGGCCATGAAGTGGAAACGCATGTTGGTTTTGCTCGGCTGGAGCGTGGGAGCACTAACGACAAGTCCTGTTAGCCTGGCCGAGCAACGCCTGACAGCGAAACTAGAGACCCCTTATGCCTCCGACAGCCGACGCTCGGCTATCGTGAAACTTACTTTGCACAACACAGGGAACGAACCGGTAGCCATCATGAAATGGGACACTCCCTTCGTCATGTCCGGTGGACGCCTTCCGAAATCCCAATACGAAGTAAAGAATGGCGCGGGCGAGGTATCCCGATACATCGGTCGCTCCGTCAACATCGGACGACTTCTCTCCAGCTATTTCATCATCCTGCAAAGAGGGGAAAGCCTTGAGAAGGAGGTGGATCTCACCTCCGAATACGACTACGGAGCGGGCGGCGCCTTCTCGGTGAAGTTCACCTTGTCGTTGGATCGCACACCCGATCGGTATGTCGTGACCGACAAGGAATTCCAAGACTTCAAGAGAAATACGCTCAAGTACGTCGAATCCAACGAAACGACCATCTACATACCGGGGACGGCGGCGCCATGACCTCGGGCAGGCGGGTGGTTTTTCTTGACCCCGCACGGGCGGCACCTCAGCATACGAGGCATGTCCGGGCCTGACGCAACTTCGCTGCGCAACCTGCCTGCGGTAGCCACCGTGCTGGCGACCGCGGAAGTGGCCTCGTTGTTGGAGCGCCATGGACGCGCCGCCACCACCGAGGCCATCCGCCAGGTCATCGACGATGCACGGAATGCCCTTCGCCTGTCTGCCACGGAGGCCCCCAGCGCGACTGACATCGCGCAGCGGGCGCGCGGACTGCTAGAAGCGAAGATGCCGGGCCTGCGCCCGCTGTTCAATCTCACCGGCACCGTGCTGCACACCAACCTCGGCCGCGCGGTACTCGCCGAAGCCGCGATCGAGGCGGCGGTGGAAGCGATGCGCCACGCGGTGGCGCTGGAATATGACCTCGCCAGCGGCGCACGTGGCGAGCGCGATAACCACCTGCGCTCCCTGCTCTGCGAATTGACCGGTGCGGAAGATGCCACCGTGGTCAACAACAACGCCGCGGCCGTCTTGCTCTGCCTGAACACGTTCGCCCTCGGGCGCGAGGCGGTGGTATCGCGCGGCGAGCTGATCGAGATCGGCGGCGCCTTTCGCATGCCCGACATCATGGCGCGCGCCGGCGCGAAGATGATCGAGGTAGGCACTACCAACCGCACCCACCCGGGGGACTACCGCGACGCGCTCAACGAGCGCAGCGGGCTCGTACTGAAGGTGCACACCTCGAACTATCGCATCCAGGGCTTCACCGCCGAGGTGGGGGCACGCGAATTGGCGGCGATCGCCGACGACGCCGGCGTGCCGCTGCTCAACGACCTGGGCTCGGGCAGCCTCGTCGACCTCTCCCGCCATGGTCTCGCCAGGGAACCGACGGTGCGCGAAGCGGTGGCCGAGGGCGCGCGGCTGGTCACGTTCTCCGGCGACAAGCTGCTGGGCGGGCCGCAGGCGGGCTTCATCGTCGGCGACCGCGACCTGATCGCCAGGATCAACCGCAATCCGCTGAAGCGCGCCTTGCGCGTGGACAAGATCCGGCTTGCCGCCATCGAGGCCACGCTGAACCTGTATCGCGATCCCGACCGTCTCGCCGAACGGCTGCCGACCCTGCGCTTCCTGTCCCGCTCCCATGCGGACATCGAGGCACAGGCCCACCGCTTGCGAGCGGCGGTGGCGGAACGGATCGGCGACGGCTTCGTCGTCGATGTCGGGGATTGCCATAGCCAGATAGGTTCCGGCGCGTTGCCGCTGGATACGCTCGCCAGTGCCGCGCTGTCGATCCGCCCGCTCGGCAGCCAGCGCACCCTGGAAAACCTGGCGGCCGCGCTCCGCGCGTTGCCTCGCCCCATCGTGGGCCGCGTCGGCGATGGCGCGCTGCACCTGGACCTGCGCTGTCTTGCCGACGCCGACGAGGCCACCTTCCTGGCGACCCTGGCCCAACTCGCGCGCACTCCATGATCATCGGCACGGCCGGCCATATCGACCACGGCAAGACGTCCCTGGTAAGGGCGCTGACCGGCGTCGACGGCGATCGCCTGAAGGAAGAAAAGGCACGCGGCATCACCATCGACCTGGGCTTCGCCTACCTGCCGCTGGACGATGGCCTCACCCTCGGTTTCGTCGACGTGCCGGGCCATGAACGCTTCGTGCACACCATGGCCGCGGGCGCGAGCGGCATCGACATCGCCCTGCTGGTGGTGGCCGCCGATGACGGCGTCATGCCGCAGACGATGGAACACCTGGCGATCCTCGACCTGCTGCGCGTCGGGCGCGGACTGGTCGCGCTGACCAAGGCCGACCTGGTGCCGCCGGAACGGCTGGCGGAGGTGACCGCGCAGATCCGCGAGGCGACCGCGGGCACGATGCTCGAAGAGGCGGACATCCTGCCGGTGTCCTCGACGACGGGCATGGGCGTCGATGCGCTGCGCGACCGGCTCGCCATGGAGGCGCGTGCGCTCGGTGAACGCCGTGCGGACGGACGCTTCCGGCTCGCGGTGGACCGGGTGTTCACCCTGCCCGGCATCGGCGTGGTGGTGACCGGCACCGTGTTGTCCGGCACCGTGCAGGTAAAGGACCAGGTCATGCTCAGCCCCTCGGGACGGGTCGCGCGCGTGCGCTCCTTGCACGCGCAGAACCGCCAGGTGGAGCGAGGCCGCGCAGGCGACCGCTGCGCCCTGAACCTCGCTGGCGATGGTATCGCCAAGGACGCGATCCAGCGCGGCGACATGGTCGTCGATCCTTTCCTGCACGCGCCGACCGATCGCATCGACGCGAGCCTGCACATCCTGGCCGGCGAGCCCAAGCCCGTCGGTGCATGGTTCCCGGCGCGGTTGCATCACGGCGCGGCCGAAGTCGGCGTGCGCGTCGTGCCACTGGAAGGCGAGCAGTTGCTTCCGGGACAGACGGCCGACGTGCAGCTGGTGTTGAGCCAGCCGATCGCCGCGGTGGCGCTCGACCGCTTCGTGCTGCGCGATGTATCCGCGCGGCGGACCATCGGCGGCGGCCGTTTCCTCGACCTCCGTGCGCCGTCGCGACAGCGCCGGACGCCCGAGCGACAGGCACAACGAGCCGCGCTGGCGATCGACGATCCACGGACGGCGCTCGCGGCGCTGCTCGATGCGCCGCCGTTCGCGCGGGACGTGCTCGCGTTCTCGCGCGATCGCGCCCTGGCGGCGGCCGTGCTGGACGACACGGTCACCGCGCTCTCGCCATTCGTGCTCGACACGGGTGACGAGCGCGTGGCGATCGACCGGGCGCACTGGCAAGGCTTCGCCAACACCCTGGTCGAACGCCTGGAGACCTTCCATGCGGCCCATCCGGATGTACAGGGCATGGGCCGGGAAAAACTGCGGCTGGCCTTGCGCCCGCGGCTGTCGCCCGCCGCGTTCGCATTGGCCCTGCAACACGAGGATGTCGCCCGCCACGTGGTTCGCGACGGCGCGTTCGTGCGCCTGGCCTCGCACACGCTGCAGTTGAGTCCGGAACGCGTGGCCGCGTGGCGGGCGGTCGAACCCTTGCTCGGCGGCGACGTCCGCTTCCGGCCTCCGCGAGTGCGGGACATCGCCACGGTGACCGGGCGCCCGGAGGCGGAGGTCCGCCAGCTGATGAAGTCCGCGGCGCGCGTCGGCCTCGTGGACGAAGTGGCGCACGATCACTTCTTCCTGCGCGCGACCGTGCATGAGATGCTGCTGATCGCCGCCGACGTCGCGTCGCACACGGCGGACGGCCGCTTCACCGCGGCGCAGTTTCGCGACCGGCTGGACAACGGGCGAAAGGTGGCGATCCAGATCCTCGAGTTCTTCGACCGCCAGGGTGTTACGCTAAATCACGGCACGCTGCGCCGGATACAGGCGCGTTACCTCGACCTGTTCGGACCGGTCCCGGCGTGATCGCGATCCATGGAAGAGCATCGTTCCCGGTGGGACGTCCGGACTTCAAATCCGGGTGAGGCAGCCAGACTGCCTCGGGTGGGTTCGACTCCCATGCTCTTCCGCCATCCTGGCGACTTTTCAGACCACCTCCACACCCGGCACGCCCGCCATCGCCGTGCCGACGATACGCGCGCGGGGATAGCCCGCCGCCTCGATCCTCGCCAGGATCGCCTGGGCCCGCTCCGCCTTGCATGCCACCAGCAATCCGCCGGACGTCTGCGGGTCGGTCAGCAAGGCACGGCGCCACTCCGGCAGGCCGGAGGGAAGGACGACGCCATCGCCGTAGCTGTTCCAGTTCCGCTTCGACGCACCGGTGATGAAGCCGGCCTGGGCCAGTGCCTCGGCCTGGTCCAGGAGAGGAACACGATCGTCGTCGATCCGGACCCGCAAGCCACTGCCACGCGCCAGCTCCAGCGCGTGCCCCAGCAGGCCGAAGCCGGTGACGTCGGTGATCGCATGCACGTCGCCGTCCTGCGCCAGCTCATGGCCGACGCGGTTGAGCAACGTGGTGGACGCCAGCATTTCCGCGTACGCGTCTTCCGGCAAAGCCTGCTTCTTGAACGCCGCCGAGTAGATACCGACGCCGATGCCCTTGGTCAGGATCAGCACGTCGCCCGCTTGCGCGCCCGTGTTGCGGCGCACGTTGGCGGGAGTGCACAAGCCGATCGCCGCGAGCCCGTAGATCGGCTCGGCCGAGTCGATCGAATGGCCGCCCGCGACAGGGATACCCGCTTCCGCGCAGATGGATTCGCCGCCCGCGAGGATGGCGCGCACGGTGTCGACGTCCAACTTGTCCAACGGCATGCCGAGGATAGCCAGCGCCATGATCGGCTTGCCACCCATCGCGTACACGTCGGAAAGCGCATTGGCTGCGGCGATGCGGCCGAAATCGTAGGGATCGTCGACCACCGGCATGAAGAAATCGGTGGTGGCGATCACGCAGGTGCGTTCGTCCACCTGCCACACCGCGGCGTCGTCGCTGGATTCGGTGCCGACCAGCAGTTGCGCGAACGGCATCGCCGACGGCTTGTCGGCCAGCAATTGTCGAAGCACGGATGGCGCGAGCTTGCAGCCGCAGCCGCCACCGTGGGCGAGTTCGGTCAATCGGACGGAGGTCATGGCGGATCCTGCGAAAGTCCCGTGGGTGCGACCGCGAAGTCACGTAGAGCATAGCGAAGCCACCGGAGCTTGAAGTATCTTCCAGCGAAAGTCTTGCCCCTCCGCAGCGCATCGGGCCTGCGGCTCCCGGCCGGCAACGTCGTGCCCTGTAGGGCCGTCATGTCACATCCTGTTCGGAGGGGTCTATGACCGTCGCTTTGCAGAAAGCGCGCACCGTGCGCTGGTCGGTATTGTTATTCCTGGCTGTCGCCGGCCTGTTCTACGTGAAGTGGTACCCGTACTACGGGCGCGCATTCGTGGCCGCGGATCAGCATTCCATCGGTCATTCGATCCTCATGGGCGACCAGGCCAGCGCGCCGGCACCTTCCTGGAACGCGGCGATCGACTACGCACTGGCCTACGGCAAGGCCATCTGGAAGGCGATGGTGCTGGGCCTGTTGCTGGGGTCCGGTGTCCAGGCGCTGCTGCCGGTGAACTGGGTGCGGCGCACCTTGGGCGACCGTGGTTTCGGCAGTACCCTCGCGGGCGGCTTGCTGGGCGTACCCGGCATGATGTGCACCTGCTGCGCGGCGCCGGTGGTGGTGGGCCTGCGCAAGCACCAGGCCTCGCCGGGCGCCTCGATCGCGTTCTGGCTGGGTAACACGATGCTGAACCCGGCGACCCTGGTCTTCACCGGCTTCGTCCTCGGCTGGCACTGGACCGCGCTGCGCATGGTGCTGGGCGTGCCGATGGTCTTCGGGCTCGGCTACCTCGCCAACCGCCTGTCCGGCCTGGAACCGTCCACGGCCACCGTCGCGCCGATCGCCGAAACCGAGCCTGGGTCCCTGACGGAGGTGGGCAAACGCTGGGTGCGGATTTTCACCACGATGACGCTGCGGCTCATCCCGGAATACCTCGCGATCGTCTTGCTGCTGGGCGCGGCGCGCGCGTGGATGTTCCCGCATATCGGTCCGGACATCGGCGAGCACTGGTACTGGATCGCCGCGTTCGCCGTGGCGGGGATGCTCTTCGTGATTCCCACCGCCGGCGAGGTACCCATCGTGCAGGCGATGCTCGCGCTGGGCATGGGCGGCGGCCCGGCCGCGGCCCTGCTGATGACCCTGCCCCCGGTGAGCCTGCCCTCGCTGGCGATGCTGGGCCGGTCACTTCCGGTGCGCTTGCTGGTGGTGGTCGCCGTGGCGGTGGTCGGCTTCGGCATCCTCGCCGGGGTGCTGGCGGCCATGCTCGGGATGCATTGAGCGAATCGTGTAAAATCAATGCCATGCGCATCGGTCCCTACACCATCGCACCGGCCGTGGTGCTCGCGCCCATGGCCGGCGTCACCGATAAACCCTTCCGTCTCCTGTGCAAGCGCCTGGGGGCCGGCCTGGCCGTGTCCGAAATGACCACGGCCGATCCGCGCCTGTGGAACACGACCAAGTCGCTGCGCCGGATGGACCACGAGGGCGAACCGGAGCCGGTGAGCGTGCAGATCGCCGGCTACGACCCCGGCATGCTGGCCGAGGCGGCGAAGTACAACGCGGATAACGGCGCGCAGATCGTCGACATCAACATGGGTTGCCCGGCGAAGAAGGTCTGCAACGTCTGGTCGGGTTCCGCCCTGCTCCAGGACGAACCGCTGGTCGCGCGCATCGTGCAAGCGGTGGTGAAGGCGGTGGATGTGCCGGTCACGCTGAAGATTCGCACCGGCTGGGACCGCGAACACCGCAACGCGCTGAACATCGCCCGCATCGCCGAGGACGCCGGCATCGCCGCGCTGGCCGTGCACGGCCGCACGCGCGCGGACAAGTACGAAGGCGACGCCGAGTACGCCACCATCGCCGCCGTGAAAACGAGCGTCTCGATCCCCGTCCTCGCCAACGGCGACATCGTCGATCCGGCGAAAGCGCGCGAGGTACTGCGTGTCACCGGCGCGGATGCCGTGATGGTCGGCCGTGGCGCGCAAGGACGCCCGTGGATCTTCCGCGAGATCGCGCATCATCTCGATACCGGCGGGTTCCTGCCGGAACCGACGCCTGGCGAAGTCCGCGACATCCTCGTCGGCCACCTCGAACACCTGTACGCGTTCTACGGCGAGCGGATGGGCGTACGCATCGCGCGCAAGCACCTGGGTTGGTACGCCAAGGACCGCCCCGAGAACGCGGCTTTCCGCCACGTCGTCAACCAGGCCGAAGACGCCATCACCCAGCTGCGCCTGACCCGCGAGTACTTCGACGCCCTGGAAGCCGGCGTGTCGCTCGCCGCCTAGGCCAACCTCCCCGTTCGCCCCGTACCTTGGTTTTATTGCTCCTTTTGGTGCGGCGTAGAATGATGCGGACATGAGTGAAAACACTATCCCCGGAGTCGACGACTACGATGGCCCCGCGGGCGGTTGGGGCGCGCTCGGCGCCGTCGCCCGTGCGCTCAGCGGGCAGATGGCCATCGCCCGCGAGTCCATCGCCCTGCACAAGGTGAACCAGCCGCAAGGCTTCGACTGTCCGGGTTGCGCCTGGCCCGACCCCAAGGAGACTTCCTCCTTCGAGTTCTGCGAGAACGGCGCGAAGGCGGTGTCCTGGGAGGCCACGGCCAAGCGCGTGCGGCCCGAGTTCTTCGCCAGGAATACGGTGGCCGACCTGTGGAAACTGTCCAACTACACGCTTGAAGGCCTGGGGCGGATCACCCATCCCATGGCGTACGACCGCGCCAGCGACACTTATCGTCCGATCGCGTGGGAAGAAGCGTTCCAGCGCATCGGCGCGGCGCTGCGTGCGTTGCCGGACCCGAACATGGCCGAGTTCTATACCTCGGGCCGCGCCTCCAACGAAGCCGCTTTCCTGTACCAGCTGTTCGTCCGTGAGTTCGGTACGAACAATTTCCCCGATTGTTCGAACATGTGCCACGAGGCCACCAGCGTAGGCCTGCCGCAGTCGATCGGGGTCGGCAAGGGCACGGTGGTGCTCGAGGATTTCGAACACTGCGATGCGATCTTCTGCATCGGCCATAACCCCGGCACGAACCACCCGCGCATGCTGTCGACCTTGCGCGAAGCCTCGCTGCGCGGCGTGCCCATCGTGGTGCTCAATCCCCTGCCCGAGCGAGGCCTGGAACGGTTCACGTCACCGCAGCATCCCGTGGAAATGCTCACCGGCAAGTCCACGCGCATCGCTTCCACCTATTACAAGCTGAAGATCGGCGGCGATGTCGCCGTGCTGAAGGGCATGATGAAGGCCGTGCTCACGGCCGACGAACGCACTGTCGCGGCTGGCATGCCTCGCATCATCGACCATGCATTCATCGAGGCCCACACGAGCGGTTTCGAAGCTCTCGTGGAGGATGTCGCGAACACCTCCTGGGAAGCGATCGAGCGGGCCTCGGGGCTCACCCGCGCACAGGTCGAAGACGCGGCGGACATATACGCCAAGGCCAAGAACGTCATCGTCTGCTACGGCATGGGCATCACCCAGCACGTGCACGGCACGGAGAACGTGCAGCAGATCGCCAACCTGTTGCTCCTGCGCGGTAACATCGGCCGCCGCGGCGCGGGCATCTGCCCGCTGCGTGGCCATAGCAACGTGCAGGGCGACCGCACGGTGGGCATCACCGAGAAGCCGACCGATGCGCTGAACGACGGCATCCGCGCCACCTACGGCTTCGAACCACCCACGGCGCATGGCCACGACGCCGTCGCCGCCGTCATCGCGATCCGCGAAGGCCGCTCGAAAGCCCTCGTCGCCCTCGGTGGCAACCTCGCCGCGGCGATGCCGGACACGACGGAGACCTTCGAGGCGATGGCGAAGCTGGACCTCGCCGTGCATATCGCCACGAAGCTCAACCGATCGCACCTCATCCTGGCGAAGGAATCGTTCATCCTGCCTTGCCTGGGCAGGACGGAACTGGACGTGCAGGCCACCGGCCCGCAGTCGGTCACCGTGGAAGACTCGATGTCGATGGTGCATGCGTCCGCCGGCACGCTGGCCCCGGCTTCGGAACACCTGCGTTCCGAACCGTGGATCATCGGCGGCATCGCCAAGGCCACCCTGCCTGCCACGCGCGTGGACTGGGACCGGCTCGTGGGTGACTACAACCTCATCCGCGACGACATCGAGAAGGTCTTTCCGATCTTCCGCGACTTCAACAGGCGCGTGAACGTACCGGGCGGATTCCGCCTGCCGGTGGCGGCGAGCGAGCGTGAATGGACCACGTCCGACAGGCGCGCCCGTTTCCTCGTCGCGCGCGGCCTCGATGAAGATCCGCCGCTGGCAACGGATGGCCTCATGCTGACCACCGTCCGTTCGCACGACCAGTACAACACCACGATCTACGGCCTCAACGACCGTTACCGTGGCGTCACCGGGCGGCGCGATGTCGTCTTCATGCATGCCAACGATCTTGCCGCACGCGGGCTCAAGCACGGCGATCGCATCGACATCTTCGCCACCGGCGCCAACATCGCCGATGGCAAGGAGCGCGCGGTACGCGGTTTCGTCGCCGTCGCCTACGACATCGCCGAGGGCTCGGTCGCGATGTACTACCCCGAAGGCAATGCGCTCATCGCGCTGGAAAGCCACGACCGCCGCTCCGGAACGCCGGCGTACAAGTCGGTGCCGGTGAAAATCGAAGCCTCGACCGTACGTACCGCCACCCCGGCCCGACCGAAAGCGGAACATGCCGCCTGAGCGCCGCCCACCCGCCGGATGCGCCACGCGGCCGGTGACGCGGGTCGATCGGGGCCGCCGCGTCGACGATGACGACCGGCTCGCGGAAGAGGTCCCGGTGGCGATGCATTTCGATGGCTCGCCATTCGCGGTGATGATGGCGACGCCGGACGATCTGGAGGATTTCGCGCGGGGTTTCGCGTTGACGGAGGGCAAGGTGGAGACGGTGCTGGAGATCGTCGATATCGAGGTGCGCGAGGTGTTGGAAGGCATCACGGTGGATGTACGCACCGGTGGGAGCCGCTTCAGCGGCGAGGCCAGCTTGCCCGAGCATCCCACCGTCGACGCCAGCTCCATCGCCGACGAAGTCGGCTCCCACAGGGCCCGGCAGCTGCCCGGCCGCAGCGGCTGCGGCATCTGTGGCAGCCGCGAACTCGAGGATGTCGTACGCCATCCCGCACCCGTGGCGGCGGGTCCGGTGGTCGGCGCCGACGCCATCGAGCGCGCCCTCGAATCGCTGCGCGGCATGCAACCCATCAACGCCTTCACCGGCTCCGTGCACGCCGCCGCCTGGGCCACGCCGGATGGCACGATCGTGAAAGTGCGCGAGGACGTCGGCCGGCACAACGCGCTCGACAAACTGATCGGCGCGATGCTCGTCGACGGCAGCGATCCGCGCGACGGCTTCCTCGTGATCACCAGCCGTGCCAGCTACGAAATGGTGACCAAGGCCGCCGTCGCCGGCATGACCCTCGTGGTGGCCATCTCCGCGCCCACGGCGCTCGCCGTGCACCTGGCCGAGGATTGTGGCGTGACCCTGCTCGGCTTCGCCCGCCCGGGTCGATTCAACATCTACAGCCGGCCGGAACGCATCGCCTGAGGTTCAACCCTTGCGTCGGCGCAAACTGTCCTTCACGTCCACATCGAAGCGCACCGTGGTAGCCACCGTGTCGTAGCCGGGGATGTCGAAGACCAGGCCGTCCTTGCTCGGCAGGCGCGACAGCAGGTCGCGCAGCGCCACGCGCGGGACGCCCATGCGCCACTCGTGGGCGTTGCCGGAAAGCGTGCATGCGGGCCCATCGGTGGCGTCGATCGAATAGCGCATGGTGAATGCCTTGCCGAACGCCGTCGAGCCCAGCAGGGCGATATCGTCGAGCAACTCGCCCAGCTCGTCCTCGTCGATGCGGACGCGGACGGTGTCGTCTTCCAGCTGCACTCTCATGCGTTGACCTCGCGCCATTCCTGGGGGGTGTTGCAGTTCAACAGGTACCGTGTATCGATGCCGTCGAGCGGCAGTCTCGCCGTACCGAGCCGCTCCTGCAAGGCGAAGACCGAGCGTTCGCGTCCGCTGAGCGCCATGACACCTGCAAGCGCCTCGCGTGTGGCCGCGTTCATCCTCAGGCGCATCGGCAACGGGTGGCCCTGCCAACTGGCCGCCGCCGGCGAGGATGCGGCAAGCAATGGCCGGAGCACGTCCTCGTGCAACCGCGGCATGTCCACGGGAATCACCAGCCACTCGCCATCCGGGAGTTCGTCGGCCGCGCTCGCGATGCCACCGACGGGACCGGCCTCTGACCAGCGATCGGGGATTCCTCCCACGCGCGCGCCGCTGATCGCCAGCCGTTCCGCGCCCGCGGCACGCAATACCGAGAGGCCGCGTTCGAGCAAGGTGTGGCCTTCGAGACGCATGAGCGCCTTGTCTTCGCCCATGCGGGACGAACGGCCCCCGGCGAGGACGAGTCCGACGATCACGTGGCGTCCGCCGGATCGATCGGCCACGCCTCGGCATCGTCGCCGGTGCCGGCGGTCAGCCAGGTGTTCGCCTGTGCATAGGGAAGGATGCGATACGCCGCCTGCGCATCCGCGAGGTGCGCGACCTGCCTTCCTTGCGCATCGTTCCCGACACGCCCCAACGCGAAATGCCGCATGCCTTCGCGCCCGGCGAATGGCGTCGCCAGCGTCACGCGCGTGGGGCGCTCGGCAGCGAGACCCGCCATGGCGCGCAACACGGGCGCGACGAAGAAGCGATATCCCACCGCCACCGCGATGGGATTGCCGGGCAAGGCGAGTACCAGCGGCCCGCCGTCGAAACGTGCGGCGAGCAACGGCTTGCCCGGCCGGATCGCGACCTTGTGAAAGAGTTCGCGCGCACCGAGCGAAGCCAGTGCGGACGGCACGAAATCGAAGCGCCCCGCGGACACGGCGCCCGTGGTGACGATAAGGTCCGCTCCGGCGTCCCGTGCGTCGCGTACGGCGACATGGAACGCATCGCCCATGTCGGGCACCCGCGCACGCCCCACCGGCTCGACGCCCCAGGAAGCGAGGCTGGCGGCAAGAAACGGTCCATTGGAATCGTGGATGCCTCCCGGCGGCAAGGGACCGGTGGGGTTGAGTTCGCTACCGGTCGCGATGACCGCCACGCGCGGCTGGCGCACGACGTCGACGCGATCGATACCCAATGCGGCGAGCAACATGATCGCCGCGGCGTCGATGCGCCGTCCGCGTTCGAGGGCAAGCGCTCCTTCGCCGATGTCCGCACCGGCATGGCGCACATTCTGCCCGCGGCGCTCGTCGGCAAGGAAACGGACCTCCCCACCCCGCCTTTCGCAGCGTTCCACGGGGACGACGGTGTCGAAGCCCTTCGGCATGCGCGCGCCGGTGGCGATCTCGCAGGCTTCGGCTTCCGGATACGTGTCGATCGTGTCGCCGGCCGCATGCATCGCTGCCACGGCGCGAACGGTTCCGGCGGGGATGGTCTCGCCTCCGGCACGAAGGGCATAGCCATCCATCGCCGCGTTGTCGAACGAGGGAAGCGCCAGCGGGCTGGCCAGGTCGGTGGCGAGGAATCGCCGCCGGGCGGCATCGAGGGCGACCTGCTCCACCTCGAGCGTCCGGACTTCGGCAAGCAGGAGCGCCAGCGCTTCGGGATAGGAAATCATGGGTGAAGCGTAACCCGCCCACGCGCCACCGTGTAGAAGCAAAGGGCGGCCATATGGCCGCCCTTGCCTCACGTCACGCCGAACGGCGTGACTGTTCCTGCGTCGCCGCCGGCCGGTAAGCGTGGAACGCCACCGTGGCCGAGGCGCGGCCCTGGCTCAGCGAACGCAAGGCGGTGCTGTAGCCGTCGAGTTGCGCGAGGGGCACGTCGGCGTCGATCTCCGTGCGTTCCTGGCGGTCGACGAGGTTGACGATCTGCCCGCCACGGCGTTGCAGGTCGCCCAGCACATCGCCCACCGCCGAACCCGGCGCACTCACCGAAACGCGCATCACCGGCTCCAGCAGCACCGTGCCCGTGGCTTCCAGCGCCGATTTCACCGCGATCTGCGCCGCGCGATGGAAGGCGGCCTCGTTCGAGTCCACGGCATGGGCCTGCCCGTCCAGCACGGCGACCGCCGCGCCGACCACGGGATAGCCACGCGGCCCTTCCACCAGTGCCGAGGCGACACCTTTCTCCACCGCCGCCTGGAACTGCCTGGGAATGACGCCGCCCGTGGTGCGGTCCTCGAAGCGGTTGGTCTCCTCGCCGGTCGGCGTGACCGACAGCACCACGCGCGCGAACTGTCCGCTGCCACCGGTCTGCTTGGCGAGCTTGCCCTCCACGGCGCCGGACGCGGCCGCCGGGGTTTCCTGGTAAGCCACGCGCGGCGAACCCGTGCGCACCTGCACACCCCACTCGCGACGCAGGCGCTCCACCATCACTTCCAGGTGAAGTTCGCCCATGCCCCAGACCAGGGTCTCGCCGGTGTCGGGATCGGTGCCAACGCGGAACGACGGGTCCTCCTGCGCGAGGCGGGCGAGACCGTTGCCCAGCTTGAGCAGGTCGGCCGAGCGCTCGGGCGACAGCCGCCACGACAGCACGGCCGGTTGCGCCTGGATGGTCTCCAGCCGCACGCGGCGGTGCGGATCGGACAAGGTCTCGCCCGTGGCCACGTCTTTCCAGCCCGCGATGGCGACGATGTCTCCCGCCTCGGCGGCATCCACGGCCTCCGTGTCTTCCGCGCGCACCACCGCGAGCCGGCCGATACGCTGCACGCGATCGGTACCGCTACGCCACACGGCGTCGCCGACGTTCAACCGGCCCGAATACACGCGGATGAAGGCCAGCGGCCCATGCGCCTGGTTGACCACCTTGAAGACGAGCGCCGCCAACGGCGCGTCCGCATCGGGCGCGACCATCGTGTCGCCTTCGTCGGTGTGGCCAACCACGGCTGGACGATCCAGTGGCGATGGCAGGTACGCGACGAGCGCATCCAGCAGCGGTTCGATACCGACGTTGCGGAACGCCGAGCCCGGAAGTACCGGCGAGCCGGCACCCGCGAGCGTGCCGCGCCGAAGCGCCGCCGTGAGCGCCACCGCATCGACCGGCTGTTCGGCGAGCCAGAGTTCGGCCAGCGTATCGTCACGATCGGCCACGGCGGCCACGAGTTCGGCACGCGCGTCCGCATGCGTCGCGCGCTCGCCGTCCGTCCATGGCTGGACCGTAGGCGTGCCCGCCTCGTCGAAACGCCAGGTGCGTTCCGCCACGAGGTCGACGAGGCCCGTCATGTGTTCGCCTTCGACGATCGGGCGCGCCACCACCCACGGGTTCGCACCGAGCTTGTCGCGCATCTGCCCGACCACCGCGTCGAAGTCCGCACCCGGGCGGTCCATCTTGTTGACGAACGCCATCAACGGCACGCCATGCCGGCGCGCCTGGTGCCAGACGGTTTCGGATTGCGGCTGCACGCCGGCCACGCCGGAGAACACGGTGACCGCGCCGTCGAGCACGCGCAGCGAACGCTCGACCTCGATCGCGAAGTCGATGTGCCCCGGCGTGTCGATCAGGGTCAGGCGATGCGGCTGGCCGCCTTCCGGCGTCCAGTTCGCGCGCACGGCGGCGGCGCCGATCGTGATGCCACGCTCGCGTTCGAGTTCCATATGGTCGGTGGTGGTGGCGCCGTCGTGCACTTCACCGGTGCGATGGATCGTGCCGGTCTTGTAGAGCAGGCGTTCGGTGAGCGTGGTCTTGCCCGCGTCGACGTGCGCGATGATGCCGAGGTTGCGCCAACGGCCGACGGGGATCTGGGTTTCGCGGGTGGTACTCATGGCTAACGGTTCCTGATGGGGTCGCCAGGGGCTCGGATGTCGTCTCGAGCGAGGCACTCCCCGATCCGTTTACCGCCGCCCCTGGCTGAGCGGGACGGTCAGGATCGGGGGTCGCGGCAGTTCTTCATGGCACGCTGCTCCAACGGTGGGTTCGCAAGGGAAAATCGGGACAAAAAAAAGCACCCTTGCGGGTGCTTTCGGTGTTCCTGGCAGCCGGTGCGCCGTCTTACGACGAAGCTCCGCCAGGCACGGAACGCGCGCACCCGCGACGCGCCCATGGGGCGATCGGTGGGACGTGCATCAAATCGTGCTTGCAGCGGAACATGGCTTGGCTCTCGTGACAGGAGGCGAATGCTACGCCCGGGCCGGTTGACCGGCAAGGCGCGCCGTCTTCGCGTTGGACTCCAAGTTAGGGACGCCCGGGCCGGTTTCAAGGGGAGGCGGCATACCCGCCTTCGCTACCGTGGCGACCACGTTTCACATGACGCGATTGTCATGATCGACGGGGCGCCCGGCATCTACAGTATGTGGCTATACAAATGTCCCGTCCGGACACCGCCCCGTCCACACATGTCTTGGAGCCCCGCATGCGCTACGTCAAACTCGGCCGTACCGGCCTGGACATCTCTCCCCTGGTCCTCGGCTGCATGACCTACGGGGTGCCCGATCGCGGCAACCACGCCTGGACGCTCGACGAGGAACAGAGCCGCCCCTTCATCCGCAAGGCGCTCGACCTCGGGATCAATTTCTTCGATACCGCGAATGCGTATTCCGACGGCACCTCCGAGGAAATCGTCGGGCGTGCGCTGAAGGATTTCGCGAGGCGCGACGAAGTCGTGATCGCGACGAAGACGTACTTCCACTGGCGCAAGGGTCCCAACGGTGGCGGTCTTTCGCGCAAGGCGATCTTCCACTCCGTCGACGACAGCCTTCAGCGTCTCGGCACCGATTACATCGACCTTCTGCAGATCCACCGCGCGGATCACGCCACGCCGGTCGAAGAGACGCTCGAAGCGTTGCACGACCTGGTGAAGGCGGGAAAGGTGCGCTACCTCGGCGCGTCGTCGATGTACGCGTGGCAGTTCGCGAAGATGGTCTACACCTCGCGCCTCCACGGCTGGACCGAGTTCGTGAGCATGCAGGACCACTACAACCTGCTGCAACGGGAGGAAGAGCGCGAGATGATTCCGTTCTGCATCGACCAGGACATCGCGGTCATCCCATGGAGCCCACTGGCGCGCGGCCGCCTCACGCGCGACTGGGACGAAACCAGTACCCGCCAGGAGAGCGACGTCTTCGGTAGCACGCTCTACAACGCGACCGCCGATTCGGACAAGGCGATCGTCGCGGCGGTGAAGAAGGTCGCCGAGGGGCGCGGCGTACCGCGTGCACAGGTGGCCTTGTCCTGGGTGGCCCATTGCGAAGGCATCACCGCGCCGATCGTGGGAGCATCGAAGCCACATCATCTCGACGATGCCGTGGCGGCGATCGATCTCGTGCTGAGCCCGGAGGAGACGGCGATGCTGGAAGCCGCCTACGGTCCCCATCCGATCGAAGGCTTTGAATAGACATCCGCGGCCGCCGCGTGGCGACCTCGGGGGCGCTTCTGAATAGAGGTGCCCTCCTTCGCATTGACTTTGGACGTCCAGAGGGCTAATTTCCCGCTCGTTAGCGGTCTTTATCTCTCTATTCGAATAGGAAGATAAAGCTAAGAGGGAAGCCGGTGGGAATCCGGCGCTGCCCCGCAGCGGTATGTGGAGACGAACCCGTCACAGGCACTGGATCGATGGCGATCCGGGAAGCGATGGGGGAGGAGGCGCCTCGGCGCCACATCCACGAGCCCGAAGACCTGCCGCCAGCCGGAGCGACGCGCCGTCATGGGTGCGCCGCTCCGTCCGGCCTGGGCCGTCGCCTCCTCCCGGGGCATGGCCCGGTTCGCCCGCGGGGGCGAAGGTCGACGGCAAACCCTCATGACCCAGGCATCGCCCAAGGGGTTTACTCCGGCGACGTCCGTGTCATGCGACGAGCCGCCCTTCCCTCCTCTTTCTTGCGAAGAGGAACACTCATGCCACACGTCACCTACCCCGGTTTTCCCCGTATCGGCCGCCGCCGTGAGTTGAAGCGCGCGCTCGAAGCCCATTGGAAGGGAAACATCGGCTCCGAGGAACTGCTCGATATCGCCCGTGAATTGCGCTCGCGGCACTGGGCGCTCGCCCGGGACGCGGGTGCCGACAGCGTTTCGGTGAACGATTTTTCGCTCTACGACCACGTGCTCGATGCCGCGGTCATGGTGGACGCCATTCCGGAACGCTACCGACCGCTTTACGACATCGATCCGCTGGCCGGCTACTTCGCCATGGCACGCGGCAGGCAGGACGATCGCTTCGACCTGCCCGCGCTGGAAATGACCAAGTGGTTCGACACCAACTACCACTACATCGTCCCCGAGGTATCGGCGGGCCAGACGTTCGCCGCCCGGCCCGGCAAGGTCGTGGACGAATATCGCGAAGCGGTCGCGGCGGGACACGTCGCACGCCCGGTGCTGCTCGGCCCGATCACCTTCCTGTGCCTCGCCAAGGCGGTCGATGGCAGCGACCCGCTGGCACTACTCGATGCGCTCCTTCCCGCCTGGGTCGGCGTGCTCGACGCCCTTGCCGACGCAGGCGCCGGGTGGGTGCAGGTGGACGAGCCCGTGCTGGCGCTCGATCTCGACGATGCGACGCGCGAAGCCTTTCGCCATGCCTATGCGTGGGTCGCCACGCGGTCACGGGTACGGGTGCTGGTCGCGACCTACTTCGGTTCACTCGACGGCAATCTCGAACTCGCCATGTCGCTGCCCGTCGCCGGCCTGCACGTCGACCTCGCACGTGCGCCGGAGCAACTCGACGCGGTGCTCGACGCGCTGCCGGCCGACCGCGTCCTCTCGGCGGGTGTTCTCGATGGACGCAACATCTGGCTGAGCGACCCCTCGATCATCCTTCCTCGCGTGCAGGCGCTACGCGATCGCCTTGGCAACGGGCGCTTGTGGCTGTCGACGTCGTGCTCCTTGCTGCACGTGCCGCTGGATGCCGGCGAGGAAAAGCGCCTGCCCGGAAATCTCGCGACGTGGTTGTCGTTCGCGCGGCAGAAAATCGCCGAGCTGCGCCACTACGCCGACGCCGTCCAGGGCGATGCAGTCGCCCGGGAAGCGCTCGCGCGCCAGCGCATACTGATCGCCGGGCGACAGGCCGCGCCGGGGGTCGTGCGTGACGAGGTACGCAAACGCGTTCGCCAGCTCACGGCGCAGTTCGGCCGGCGCCGCTCGGCGTACCCGTTCCGCGCCGCCGTACAGCGTGAGCGGTTCGGCTTGCCCGACCTGCCGACGACGACCATCGGCTCGTTCCCGCAGACGGCGACCCTTCGTGTCGCCCGCGCCGCGCACCGCGCAGGCAAGCTGGACGACGAGGCATATACCGCCATCCTGCGCGATGAAGTGCGCCGTGCCGTGGCGTTCCAGGAGGAGGCCGGTATCGACGTGCTCGTCCATGGCGAGCCCGAGCGCAACGACATGGTCGAGTATTTCGGTGAACAGCTCGACGGCTACGCCTTTACGTCGTTCGGCTGGGTGCAGAGCTACGGCTCGCGCTGCGTGAAACCACCGATCGTCTATGGCGACGTGGCACGACCCGCGCCCATGACCGTGGCCTGGTCCGCGTTCGCGCAATCGCTGACGAAAAAACCGATGAAGGGCATGCTCACCGGTCCGGTGACGATGCTGCAATGGTCGTTCGTGCGCGACGATCTGCCCCGCGCGGACGTCTGCCGGCAGATCGCGCTCGCCTTGCGCGACGAGGTGCACGATCTCGAAAGAGCGGGCATCGGCATCGTGCAGATCGACGAACCCGCCTTGCGCGAAGGCCTGCCGCTGCGTCGTGCCGAGTGGAATGGCTATCTCGCGTGGGCGGTGGAGGCGTTCCGCATCACCGCCGGCGGCGTCAGTGACGCGACCCAGGTGCACACCCACATGTGCTACTCGGAGTTCAACGACATCATCGAGGCGGTCGCGGCCATGGATGCCGACGTGATTTCCATCGAAACCAGCCGCTCGCGAATGGCGTTGCTCGATGCCTTCACACGGTTCCAGTACCCGAACGGCATCGGCCCCGGTGTCTACGACATCCACTCCCCTCGGGTTCCCGCCGAGGGCGAAATGGCCGGCCTGCTTGCCCGCGCGTTGCAGGTATTGCGTCCCGACCAGCTCTGGGTGAACCCCGATTGCGGCCTGAAGACCCGTGACTGGCCCGAGGTCGCCGCGGCGCTGAAGACCATGGTCGCGGTGGCGAAGGCGGCGCGCCAGCGGTTGGGGGCGGCGGCCTGACCCACCGTGGGCCGGTGGGCGCGCTCTGCTGAACATCCATGCAATCGTCACTCCCGGGCGCTACCCTTCCCCCTGCAAACCGGCCCGGAGGCGTGTATCATGGCGCGCCCTTTATCTCTTTATCCGTAAAGAAGGATATATCCCCGCGATGAGCAACTACCTCTTCACCTCCGAGTCGGTCTCCGAAGGCCATCCGGACAAGATCGCCGACCAGATCTCCGACGCCGTTCTGGACGCTATCCTGGCCCAGGACCCGCGCGCTCGCGTGGCCTGCGAGACGCTGGTGAAGACCGGCGTCGCCATCGTCGCGGGCGAGATCACCACCAGCGCGTGGATCGACCTCGAGGCGCTGACCCGCAAGGTCATCCTCGACATCGGCTACGACAGCTCCGAAGTCGGGTTCGACGGCGAGACCTGCGGCGTGCTGAACCTGATCGGCAAGCAGTCCCCGGACATCAACCAGGGCGTCGACCGCAAGAAGCCGGAAGAACAGGGCGCGGGCGACCAGGGCCTGATGTTCGGCTACGCCACGAACGAGACCAGCGAATACATGCCGGCGGCGATCCACTACGCGCATCGCCTCGTCGAGCAGCAGACCAAGGTCCGCAAGAAGAAGAACTCGCCGCTGCCGTGGCTGCGCCCAGATGCCAAGAGCCAGGTCACCCTGCGCTACGAGAACGGCGAGGCCGTCGCCATCGACGCTGTCGTGCTGTCGACCCAGCACGATCCGGACGTGAAGCAGAAGGACCTGATCGAAGGCGTGCGTGAGTTGATCCTGAAGCCGGTGCTGCCGGCGAAGCTCCTGCACAAGGGCACCAAGTTCCACATCAACCCGACCGGCAAGTTCGTCATCGGTGGCCCGGTGGGCGACTGCGGCCTGACCGGGCGCAAGATCATCGTCGACACCTACGGCGGCTGGGCCCGTCACGGCGGTGGCGCGTTCTCGGGCAAGGACCCGTCCAAGGTCGACCGTTCGGCCGCCTATGCGGCCCGCTATGTCGCCAAGAACATCGTCGCCGCCGGCCTCGCCGACCGTTGCGAGATCCAGGTCAGCTACGCCATCGGCGTGGCCGAGCCCACCTCGATCTCGGTGACCACCTTCGGCACCGGCAAGATTCCCGACGAGAAGATCGAGAAGCTGATCCGCAAGCACTTCGACCTGCGTCCGTACGGCATCATCAAGATGCTCGACCTGGTCCACCCGATGTACCAGCCGACCGCGTCGAACGGCCACTTCGGCCGCAAGCCCTACGAGATCACCGACAAGAACGGCAACACGTTCACGGCGTTCTCCTGGGAGAAGACCGACAAGGCCGACGTCCTGCGCGATGCCGCCGGACTCGGCGCGACGGTCGCCCGCCGCAAGTAAGCGGCGCTTCCGGCAAGGCATGAGAACGGGCGCCCACGGCGCCCGTTTTCTTTTGCGAAGCGCACCTCTGGTGAAAGCCTCCTTTCGTAAAAGCCTCCTTTGGTGGGTCCCCCTTTGGTGGAAGCCCCCCTTTGGTGGAAACCCGCCCCTTGGGAAGAACCAGCCTTTTGTGGGAGCCGACCTTGTCGGCGATGGGTGCTTCCAAAACCTGCCCGCTGCCGCGGGATCGCCGGCAAAGCCGGCTCCCACAAAACCCTGGCCCACGAAAGCCCTGGCTCCGTAAGGCCTGGCCCCATAAGGCTGGGCCCATAAGGATCCGGGTAACCCTTCCCTCGCTGGCCGGCAGGCTTCCGTTTCCGCATCGGTCACGGTCATTTCATGGCCGGGATGCGACACCTTGGATGTCCCCAGCGGAGAAGCCACCCATGACCCATCGTCCTGTCCGTGCCCTCGCCACCGCCTTCCTCGCCGTGGCGCTGTCCTGTGCCGTTCAAGCCCAGGAAAAAGACACCCTCGGCGGTACCGCCACCGATGCCGGCTTCTTCAAGAACGCGACCGCGTCCGGCATGGCCGAAGTCCAGGCGAGCGAACTCGCCCTGAAGCAAGCGTCATCGGCGAAGGTCAAGGCGTTCGCACAGCGCATGGTCGACGACCATACGAAAGCGCAGGACGAACTCAAGTCACTGAAGATGGGCGACAAGGGCTACCCGATCGCTCATGACCCACTGCCCGACAGCGAAAAGCGCATCGACGCGCTATCGCGTTTGCACGGCGCCGACTTCGATCGCGAATACGCGAAGCTGATGGTCGCCGACCACGAGAAGGCCGTCGCGATCTTCGAGGTGGAGATCGAGAAGGGTTCGAACGACCAGCTGAAGGCTTTCGCGAAGAAGACGTTGCCGACACTGAAGGATCATTTGAAGCGGGCGAAGGCACTTCCCTGATCGTCCCGCCACCATCCTGTGGGAGCCGCTTAAGCGGCCATGCTTTCGCGAGCACCCATCGCCGGCAAAGCCGGCTCCCACAACGAGCGACAGGCACGCCTCGCCGTCCTGTGTGGGAGCCGCTTCAGCGGCGATGCTTTCGCGAGCACCCATCGCCGGCAAAGCCGGCTCCCACAACGAACGACAGGCACGCCTCGCCGTCTTGTGTGGGAGCCGCTTCAGCGGCGATGCTTTCGCGAGCACCCATCGCCGGCAAAGCCGGCTCCCACAACGAACGACAGGCACGCCTCGCCGTCTTGTGTGGGAGCCGCTTCAGCGGCGATGCTTTGGATCAGCCGTTGCGGTTGGAGCCGGAGAGGACATCCACCCAGACGGCCAGGGCCAGGATCACGCCCTTGATGATCATCTGCCATGAATTGTCGACGTCCATCAGCTGCATGCCGCTGTCGAGGCTGGCCATCACCAGGGCACCGATCAGCGCGCCGTAGACGGTGCCGGAGCCGCCGCGCATGGACGTGCCACCGATGAAGCAGGCGGAGATGGCATCCAGTTCGCCGCCGGTACCGGCGGAGGGAGAGCCCGAGCCGGTGCGGGCCACGGTGATGATGCCGGCGAAGGCGCACATCAGGCCCATCAAGGCGAACACCACCAGCTTCACGCGCGCCACGTTGACGCCGGACAGGCGGGTGGCTTCCATGTTGCCGCCGACGGCGTAGATGTGCCGGCCGAACACCGTCTGCGTCGATACATAGGTGAACACGGCGAGCAGGCCGAGCAGGATCATCACCGGGATGGGGATGCCGTTGGCATCGTTGAGAATGCGCACGAAGCCGAAGATGAACGCGCCGATGGCGACCAGTCGGGCGATGTCGACCCACAACGCACCCTGCTGCAGGCCGAGCTTCCCGCGGCGAAGGCGGCGGCGTACCGTCAGGGCGATCATCGCGAGGAAGATCACGGCGCCGATCCAGCGCGACAGTGCCGGCGGAACGAAGCCCTGGCCCAGCGCGATCAGGTCGTCCGGCGCGGGAGCGATGGTCGAACTGCCGGTGATGTAAAGCACGATGCCGCGGAAGGCCAGCATGCCGCCCAGGCCGACGATGAACGAAGGCACCCGCATCTTGGTGACGACGAAGCCGTTGAAGGCACCGATGACGAGGCCGAGCCCGAGCACGGCGAAGATCGCCGGCCACGTGCCCCAGCCCTGGTTCACCGTGAGGATCGCCACCACGCCGCCCAGCAGGCCGAGTTGCGAGCCGATGGAAAGGTCGATCTCGCCGGCGATGATGATGAACACCATGCCGCAGGCGAGCATGCCGGTGATCGCCATCTGCCGGAACAGGTTGGACAGGTTGCCGGGCGTGATGAAGGCCGATTCGGTCTTCAGGTGGAAGAACACCCAGATGATCGCCACCGCGATGAGCAGGGCGAGGATCTTGTAGCGTACGAACAGTTGCTGGACTTTCTGGGCCTGCATGAAGGCTTCCCTGGTAACGCGTGAATGGTTTTCGGAGGATCAGGCCGCGTGCGCGGGCCCTTCGGCGGCATGCGAGATCGCCGCGGCGAGCACCTGTTCCTGGGTGAGGTCTACGTTCTGGAAATCGCCGCGTAGCTTACCCTCGCCCACGACGAGGACACGATCGCTGACTCCCAGCACTTCGGGCATCTCCGACGAGACCATGACGATGGCCACGCCCTTGGCGGCCAGTTCGAACATCAGCTTGTAGATGTCGTACTTGGAGCCGACATCGACGCCACGGGTGGGCTCGTCGAGGATCAGCACCTTCGGCTTGGGCAGCAGCATCTTGGTCAGCACCGCTTTCTGCTGGTTGCCGCCGGACAGGCCGACGATGGCCAGCTCGGGACTCGCCGTCTTCACGCGCAGGCGCTTGATCTCGGCATCCACGGTCTGCAACTCGGCCTGGCGGTCGATCTGGCCCGCGCGGGCATAGTGCGAAAGCGTCGCCAGCGTGATGTTGTCGCCCACGCCCAGCAAGGGAACGATGCCCTGCCGCTTGCGATCCTCGGGGACCAGCGACAGGCCGGCCTTGATCGCCTGTTCGGGCGACCTGACCTTGATCGGCTTGCCTTCGAGCAGCAGCTCCGCCTCGTAGCGTCCCGGGTAGGCGCCGAAGATCGCCGACACCAGTTCGGTGCGACCGGCACCGACGAGTCCGGCGACACCGAGGATCTCGCCGCGACGGATCTGGAACGAAATATCGTCGACGCGCTTGCGATTCGGATTGGCGACATCCCAGCAGGTGACATGCCTGGCCTCGAAGATCACTTCGCCGATGTCGTGCTCGACCTTCGGGAACAGGTTCTCGATGTCACGTCCGACCATGGCGGTGATGATCGAATGGGTGGTCATCTCGCTCATCGGCTTGGTGACGATGTGCTTGCCGTCCCGGATGACGGTGACCGTGTCGCACACCCGCGCCACTTCCTCGAGCTTGTGCGAGATATAGACGCAGGCCACGCCGTCGCGCTTGAGGTCTTCGATGATCGACAACAAGGTGTCGGTCTCGGACGAGGTCAGCGAGGAAGACGGCTCGTCGAGGATCAGCAGGCGGGCGTTCTTCGCCAGCGCCTTGGCGATCTCGAACAATTGCTGGTAGCCGCCGCCGTAATTCATCACGGGAGCCGCCACGTTCACATCCTTCAGCTTCAGGCGGGCGAGCAGCGCCTCGGCCTTGGCATACATGGCGTCGTAGTCCATCACGCCGCCGAACTTGCGGATCTCGTTGCCGAGGAAGATGTTCTCGGCGACGGAGAGCTGCGGGACCAGCATCAGCTCCTGGTGGATGATCACGATGCCGGCATCCTCGCTGTCGCGCACCGAGTACGCCTTCAGCGGCTTGCCGTCGAACAGGATCTCGCCTTCCCACGTGCCGTACGGGTACACGCCGGACAGGACTTTCATGAGGGTGGACTTGCCTGCGCCATTCTCGCCGCAGAGACCAACGCACTCACCGGGCCGCACGGCCAGGTCGATGCCATTGAGCGCGCGCACGCCGGAAAATTCCTTGACGATCTGACGCATCTCGAACAGGTATTCGCTCACCGGTACTCCTTTCGCTGGACGATGCCCCGCACCGGGCGGGGCATCGCCGATCTTACGCTTACGGGCCGACCTGGGCCTGGGTGTAGAAGCCGTCCTTGACCACGAGATCCACGTTCTGCTTGGTCAGCAGGGTCGGGGTGAGCAGGATGGTATCCACATCCTTCTTGCCGTTGTTCATCTTCGAGGTGAACTTCGGCGCGGTGCCCTGGACCAGGCCGACCGCCAGGTTCGCCGCTTCCGTGGCGATTTCCTTGATCGGCTTGTAGACCGTCATGGTCTGGGTGCCGGCCTTGATCCGCTTGATCGCGGCGAGGTCGGCATCCTGGCCCGACACGGCCACCTTGCCTGCCAGCTTCTGGCCGTTCAGGGCGGCGATGGCGCCACCGGCGGTGCCGTCGTTGGAGGCGACGATGCCCTGGATGTTGTTCTTGTTGGCGGTGAGCGCGTTCTCGATAATCGACTGCGCGTTCGAGGCCAGCCATTCGTTGGTCCACTGCTGGCCGACGATCTTGATGTCGCCCTTGTCGACCAGCGGCTTCAGGACCTTCATCTGGCCCTCGCGAAGGATCTTCGCGTTGTTGTCGGTCGGAGCGCCGCCGAGCAGGAAGTAATTGCCCTTCGGTGCCGCGTCGACGACACCCTGGGCCTGCATCTGGCCGACCTTGTCGTTATCGAACGAGATGTAGGCGTCGACGTCGGCATTCAGGATGAGGCGATCGTAGGAAATCACCTTGATACCGGCCTTCTTCGCCTCGGCGACGACCGTGGTCAGCGTCTTGGCGTTGAACGGCACGATGACGATGACATCGACCTTGCGCGAGATCAGGTTCTCGATCTGCTGGATCTGCTTCTGCTCGTTGGCATCGGCGGACTGCACCGACACGGTGGCGCCCTTGGCTTCCGCCGCGGCCTTGAAGTAGTCGCGGTCGCGCGTCCAGCGCTCCACGCGCAGGTCGTCGATGGAGAAGCCGATCACCGGCTTTTCCTTGCTGGCGTGCGCCTGCGGCGCCGCGAAAAGGCCGGCACCGATCATCGATACGGCCAGCAACGTATATAGGGCCTTCTGCTTCATGCTCATCTCCATGCTTATGGAATCGCCCTTCAGGAGGGGCGGAAATCGTCGCCGCGAACGGCGTCGGAATACAGCGGCTTCAACTGCTCGTAAGAGCGGCGGAACAAAGGGTGGCGCGTTTGCAGGAAATAAGCATGACGCGCTGCATCGGGCTCGCGCACGGCGGTGACCGCCGGCATCGGGCAAACGGCATCGAGGGAAGCACCCGGCTCGATGGCCAGCCGCGCGAGGCGTGCCGCCCCGAGCGCGGGCCCCACCTCGCCGCCACTGCGCAGGACCAGCCGCTTGCCGAGGATATCGGCGAGCATCTGTGTCCAGTAGGCACTGCGCGAGCCCCCGCCGATCACGGTGATTTCATCGGCCACGAGGCCGGTCGACTCCACCGCCAGCAAGCCGTCGAGCAAGCCCAGCCCCACGCCTTCCAGCGTGGCATTGGCGAGGTCGGCGCGGTCCGTGCCGGGGCCCAGGTTCGTGAACGAGCCGCGCGCATGCGCGTCGTTGTGCGGCGTGCGCTCGCCCGTGAGGTAGGGCAGGAACAGCGGACCGTTTTCCTGGAGACCCTTGGCCTCGGCCTCGGCGAGCAGGGCGGGCACGTCCTTCTGGCCGGTGAGCTTCGCGGTGAAATCGAGGCAGCTCGCCGCGTTCAACATCACCGACATCAGGTGCCAGGTGTCGGGCAAGGCATGGCAGAAGCTGTGCACCGCCTGCTCGGGACTCGAGCGGAAGCCATCGGACACGGCGAAATAGACGCCCGACGTGCCCAGCGAAAGCATGGCCTGGCCATGGCGCACGATGCCCACGCCCACCGCACCCGCCGCGTTGTCGCCACCGCCGGCCGCTACCGGAACGGTGTCCATGCCCCAGCGCTCGGCCAGTTCCTTGCGCAGGCGCCCCGCGGGCTGGCTTCCCTCGAACACCCGCGGCATGTGCGACTGGTCGAGGCCCGTCGCGGCAAGCATGGTGTCGCTCCACTGGCGCTTCTCGACATCGAGCCAGAGGGTGCCGGCCGCATCGGAAGCGTCGGTCATGTATTCGCCGGTGAGGCGCAGGCGCAGGTAGTCCTTCGGCAGGAGCACCTTGGCGACGCGATCGAACACCTCGCGCTCGTGCTTACGCACCCAGGCGAGTTTCGGCGCCGTGAACCCAGGCATGGCGAGGTTGCCGGTGATCGAACGAAAACCCGGCACCCGCTCCAGTTCCGCGCATTCGATATCCGAGCGGCCGTCGTTCCAGAGAATGGCGGGCCGCAGGATAGCGTCGGACTTATCCAACAGCGTGGCGCCGTGCATCTGCCCGGACAGGCCGATGGCCGCCACGCGGCGGGCATCGGTTCCCTTGAGGACGTCCGCGACGGCCGCCTCCGTGGCGCTCCACCACGTGGCCGGGTCCTGCTCCGACCAGCGCGGCTTCGGATGCGAGACCTCCAGCGGGCTGGTCGCGCTGGCACGCACCTCACCGGCCTCGTCCATGAGGACGGCCTTCACCGAGGACGTGCCCAGGTCGATACCGAGGTACATGCGTGCCGAAGCGTCCATGTCGGGGGTCATATCACCCATAGATATAGCGGTTGACGATGTTTTCGAGCAACTCCTGGCCACCGGAGACATGCTTCGGATGGATGTCGCGGGCGATCGCCTCGTCGGACAGCGAGGCCAGCGTGAAGCCGCCCTGCAGGATCTTCTTGCCGAAATCGGCGTCCCAGCCGGCGTAGCGCCTGGCCTTGAAATCGGCCAGCGCGTCGCGCTCGATCATCTTCGCCGCGCGTTCCAGGCTGAGGGCCAATGCGTCGATCGCGCCGATGTGGCCGTGGAAGAGATCTTCCGGCGCGTTGCTCTGGCGGCGCACCTTGGTGTCGAAGTTGAAGCCGCCCGTGGTGAAACCGCCGGCCTTCAGGATCTCGTAGGTGACCAGGGTCAACTCTTCCACGCTGTTCGGGAACTGGTCGGTATCCCAGCCGTTCTGCGGGTCGCCGCGATTGGCGTCGATCGAACCGAACACGCCCAGCGCGATCGAGGTCGCGACCTCGTGATGGAACGAGTGGCCGGCCAGCGTGGCGTGGTTGGCCTCGAGGTTGGTCTTGACCTCGTTCTCCAGGCCGAACTCCTTGAGGAAGCCGTAGACCGTGGCGGTGTCGTAATCGTACTGGTGCTTGGTCGGCTCCTGCGGCTTGGGCTCGATCAGGATGGTGCCGGTGAAACCGATCTTGTACTTGTGCTCGATCACCATCTGGAAGAACCGGCCCAATTGCTCGCGCTCGCGCTTCAGGTCGGTGTTGAGCAGGGTGTCGTAGCCTTCACGGCCACCCCACAGCACGTAGTTGGCACCGCCCAGGCGATGCGTGGCTTCCATCGCGTGGCGTACCTGCGTGGCCGCGTAGGCGAACACTTCCGGCTGCGGATTGGTCGCGGCACCGGCGGCGTAGCGCGGGTTGCTGAACACGTTGGCGGTGCCCCACAGGAGCTTCACGCCGGTCTCGGCCTGCTTCTTCTCGAGGACGTCGACCATCGCCGCGAAGTTCTTCTTGTAGTCGGCGAGGCTGTCGCCTTCCGGCGCCACGTCGGTATCGTGGAAGGTGTAGTACGGCGTGCCCAGACGGGAGAAGAAGTCGAACGCGGCGTCGGCCTTCTCGCGGGCCTTGGCCATCGGCTCGCCGGCCGTCTGCCAGGGGCGCTCGAAGGTACCCGCGCCGAACACGTCCGAACCCGGCCAGACGAAGGTGTGCCAATAGCAGGTGGCGAGACGGAGGTGCTCGGCCATGCTCTTGCCGAGCACCTGCTTGTTCGGGTCGTAGTGGTGGAACGCCAGCGGATTGTCGCTGCCGGGGCCTTCGTAGCTGATCTTGGGGACGCTGGAAAAGTACGACATAACAATTCCTTGACAAACGTGGGGACGAATCCCGACGATCCTGACGAGCGGCGCCTATGGCGCGCAATTGCGATTTCCGACGGGGCGCGGCTCTTTTTCGATGCCGCGCTGCGTCATGGTCAGATAACGCAAAGCCTGATAGTTTTGGACGGACTCATGTCTCCCCACAGAATCGCTTTGCTGTTCAATGCCAACAAGGTATACGACCGCCAGGTCATCGCCGGCATTGGGCATTACCTCAACAGTACGCGCGTGGAATGGGACCTCTTCATGGAGGAGGATTTCCGCAGCCGGATGCGCGACATCCATCAGTTTCGCGGCGACGGCGTGATCGCCGACTTCGACGATCCGGAAGCCCCCGACGCGTTGCGCGACCTGCACATCCCGGTCGTCGCGATAGGCGGCTCGTATCACGATCCCGCCGCTTATCCTCCCGGCGTGCCCTATATCGCCACGGACAACGCCCGGCTCATCCGGCTCGCGTACGACCACCTGATCGAACAAGGCCTCGGCCGTTTCGCGTTCTATGGCATACCGCCCCACCCCGGCAGCCGCTGGGCGCAGGAACGCGAGCATGCCTTCCAGGCGATCGTGGACGAGGAATCGGTCGAGGGGATGGTCTACCAGGGCTCGCCGACCAGCGCGGGCGGCTGGGGAATGGCGGTGGAGGAACTGGTCACCTGGCTGGCCGAGCTGCCCAAGCCGATCGGCATCATCGCCGTGACCGACGCACGCGCCCGGCAGTTGCTGCAGGCTTGCGTGATCGGCGGCTTCGCCGTACCCGAGCAGATCGCCATCGTCGGCATCGACAACGACCCGATGGCGCAGTTGCTCACGCGCATTCCGCTCACCTCGGTGATCCAGGGCGCGGAGGAAATGGGCCGCACGGCCGCCCACCTGCTGCACCAGATGCTGCGCGGCATGGATTGTTCGGGCACGCGCGTGCTGGTGCCACCCGTCGGCATCAACGTGCAGGTGTCGAGCAAGTACCAGCCGATGCGCAGCCCGCACGTGATGCGGGCGAGCCACTACATTCGTCAGTACGGTTGCCTGGGCATCAAGACCGAACAGGTGGCCGACTACGTCGGGGTGTCGCGCACGGTGCTGGAAGAACACTTCAAGCGCGAGCTGAAGCAGACCGTGCACCAGGTGATCCTCAAGCACAAGCTCGACACCGCCTGTGAACTCATGACGAACTCCGACACGCCGCTCGCCGACATCGCGCTGCGCTGTGGCTTCACCTCGCTCCAATACATGTACGCGGTGTTCCGTCGCGAATACGATTGCACGCCGCGCCAATACCTCGACCTCCATCGCAAGACGGCGGCGACCTGATCGCCTTCCGCAGGGAAACGCTTCACCCATGCCTGTATCCAACGCCACCGCCTGGGGCCAACTCCCCGACGGCCGCCCGCTCCACCGCTGGACCCTGCGCAACGCGCGAGACACCCAGGTCGAGATAGCCGACCTCGGCGGCACCCTGCTCTCCTGGCAGACCCCGGACCGCCAGGGCCGCGTGGGCGAGGTCTTGCTCGGTCACGCCGACGCGGGGCAGTACATCGATTCCAACGCCTACATGGGCGCGATCGTCGGCCGCTGGGCCAACCGCATCCGCGGCGGACGCTTCCGGCTCGACGGCATCGACTACAAGGTCGACCGCAACGACGGCGGCAACCACTTGCACGGCGGCAACTACGGATTTCACCTGCAACGATGGGACGTGGAACCGGAAGGCGAAGACCTGGTGCTGCGGCTGGTGTCGCCCGAGGGCGATGGTGGGTTTCCCGGCGAAGTGAAGGTCGAATTGCGCGTGCGACTCGATGACGACGGCACGCTCGACCTGCGCTATATAGCCACCAGCGACGCCCCCACCCCGCTCAGCCTGACCGCGCATCCGTATTTCAACCTCAACGACCGGCGGCCGGATATCCGCGACCACGTGATCCGGATCGACGCGGACGAATTCCTGGCCATCGATGCGGGGGCGATACCGGTGGGACGCCAGCCCGTGGCCGGCAGCGCCTTCGATTTCCGCGAGGCGGCGCCGATCGGCTCGCGCCTGCACTGGCCCGACCCGCAATTGCAGATGGTGGGCGGCTTCGACCATTGCTATGTTCCGCGTCAACCCGCGGCCCAGGCGCTACGCGTGGTCGCGGAAGTCGTGGAACCATCCAGCGGGCGCCGTCTCACCGTCGAGAGCGACCGCCCCGGCCTGCAGTTCTACAGCGGGCAGAAACTCACCGGGCAACCGTCGCGAAACGGCGACGCCTACGGTCCGTTCGCCGGCTTCGCGCTCGAGACCCAGGCCTTTCCCGACCAGGTCAATGGCCCGGATGCGGAAGGCGCGATCCTTCGCCCCGGCGCGGTATGGCGCCAGCACACGCGCTACCGGGTGGATACGCCGGTGTCATGAGGTGACGGGGCGCCACCGGGTACAATATCCGGATGTCCCTTATCCAACTCCTCAACGTCGACTTCAGCGTCGGCGGCCCGCTCCTGCTCGAACAGGTCGACCTTTCCCTCGATGCCGGCGAACGTGTCTGCGTCGTCGGGCGCAATGGCGCCGGCAAATCGACGCTGATGAAGCTCATCGCCGGGGAACTGCATCCGGACGATGGCGAGATCCGCCTTCAAGGAGGCACGCGCATCGCGCGCCTCACGCAGGAAGTGCCGCAGGATACGTCCGGCAGCGTCTTCGACGTGGTGGCCGACGGCCTGGGCGAACTGGGCCACCTGCTCGCGCGCTATCACCATCTGCTGGAGACGGGCGACATGGACGCGCTCGGCGACGTGCAGTCGCAGATCGAGGCCCACAACGCATGGGATCTCGATTCGCGCGTGCAGCAGGTGATCGAACGCCTGGAGCTGCCGGCGGACACCGATTTCTCCGAGCTGTCCGGCGGCATGAAGCGCCGCGTCCTGCTTGGCCAGGCGCTCGTGCGCGATCCGAACCTGCTCCTGCTCGACGAGCCGACCAATCACCTCGACATCGAGGCCATCGCCTGGCTCGAAACCTTCCTCAAGGGCTTCGCCGGCAGCATCGTCTTCATCACCCATGACCGCAGCTTCCTGCGTGCCCTGGCCACGCGCATCGTCGAGATCGATCGCGGACAGGTCACCAGCTGGCCCGGCGACTACGACAACTACCTGCGCCGCCGCGAGGAACGCCTGCACGCCGAGGCCCAGGCACAGGCACATTTCGACCGCAAGCTGGCCCAGGAAGAAGTGTGGATCCGCCAGGGCATCAAGGCGCGGCGCACGCGGAACGAAGGCCGCGTGCGCGCGCTGAAGGCGATGCGCAACGAGCGCGCCCAGCGACGCGAACAATCCGGCAATGCCAGGATCACCCTCGCCACGGCCCAATCCTCGGGACGCAAGGTGATCGACGCGAAACACGTCACCCAGGCGTACGGTGGCCGCACGCTGCTGCGCGATATCTCCACGACGATCATGCGCGGCGACCGCGTCGGCATCATGGGCCCGAATGGCGCGGGCAAGTCCACGTTGCTGAAGATCCTGCTCGGCGAACTCAAGCCTCAGGAAGGCGAAGTCACGCTGGGCACGGGGCTGGAAGTGGCTTACTTCGACCAGCACCGCTCCACGCTCGACGACCGCCTGAATGCCCTCGACAACGTGGCCCAGGGCCGTGAGTACATCGAGCTCAACGGCCAGCGCAAACACATCGTCGGCTACCTGCAGGATTTCCTGTTCTCGCCCGAACGGTCGCGCGCGCCTATCACGCGGCTTTCCGGCGGCGAACGCAACCGCCTGCTCCTCGCGAAGCTGTTCGCCCAGCCGTCGAACCTGCTGGTGATGGACGAACCGACCAACGACCTCGACGTCGAGACACTGGAACTGCTCGAGGAACTGCTGAACGAATACACCGGCACGCTGCTGCTGGTGTCGCACGACCGCGACTTCATCGACAACGTGGTGACCAGCACCCTTGTGCTCGAAGGCGATGGCGTGGTCGGCGAATACATCGGCGGCTACAGCGACTGGTTGCGGCAGAGGCCCGCCGCGACCACGAAACCTGCCGGGTCGAAGGCCGCCTGGTCTTCGTCTTCGGCATCCGAGGCGTCGTCCGCGTCGGGGGCGGCGCAAGCCTCCACTGCTGCTTCGGCGGCGGCGGCCGTGGCCGCGCCCATCGCAGCCACGCCAAGGAAAAAACTCTCCTTCAAAGAGCAGCGCGAGCTTGAATCGCTGCCGGCGAAGCTGGAGGAACTCGAGGCCGAGATCGCCCGCCGTACCACCGCCATGAACGACCCGAAGTACTTCCAGCAGGACGCCGCGACGATCACGCGCGGCAACGAGGAACTCGCCAGGTTGCAGGCGGAACTGGACGTGGCGTTCGCGCGCTGGGAAGAACTGGAAGGCTGACGACGCCCACGCGATATAAGCCGATCCATAAGGCCCTCACCTGGTGGGAGCCGACCTTGTCGGCGATGGGTGCGTGCGGAAACCTGGCCCGCTGCCGCGGGATCGCCGACAAGGTCGGCTCCCACCAAGGCACGGATCGCCGACAAGGTCGGCTCCCACCAGGGAACCCATCGCCGACAAGGTCGGCTCCCACCAGGGAACCCATCGCCGACAGGGTCGGCTCCCACCAAAGGCTCGGGATCAAAGGCTCGGTCGGCGTTTACAGCCGAAACACCTCGACCACGCGGGCCAGTTCCGCGGCCTGGTCTTCCAGGCTCTTCGCGGCGGCCGCCGCTTCTTCGACCAGGGCCGAGTTCTGCTGGGTCGAGTCGTCCATCCGCGAGACGGCATGGTTGATCCGGCCGATCTGTTCGGACTGTTCGCCCGAGGCCTGGCTGATGTTGCCCATCAGGTCCGCCACGGCGCGGATGCGGCCCAGTACCGTCTCCATGTTGCGCCCCGCATCCGTCACCAGGCCGTGCCCCGCGTCCACCTGGGCCACCGACTCGGTGATCAGCGACTCGATTTCCTTCGCCGCCGACGCGCTGCGCTGGGCGAGATGGCGCACTTCTTCCGCCACCACGGCAAAACCCTTGCCTTGCTCACCCGCCCGCGCCGCCTCCACCGCGGCATTGAGCGCGAGGATATTCGTCTGGAAGGCGATCCCGTTGATGATGCCGATGACATCGGCGATACGCTGCGCCGAGGCCTGGATACCGTTCATCGCTTCGACCGCCTCCTGCATCGCGCCCGCTTCCTGCTGAACCGCCACGCTCGCGTCGGCCGCCAGCGCGCTCGCCCTCGCCGAGTGGCCCGCGTTGTCGCGGACCGTGCGCGTGAGCAGGTCGAGACTGGACGCCGTCAGCTGAAGCTCGTGCGCCTGGGTTTCCGTGCGTGAAGACAGGTCGGCATTGCCCGCCGCGATCTCCGAGGTGCTGCCTGCCATGCTGGCCGCGGCCTTGCGCACGGAGCGTGCGATGTCGCCAAGACCGTCACCGATGCCATCGATGGAACGCATCAACTGGCCGATCTCGTCGCCCCGCGCGGAAGCGAGCCGCGCCGTGAGGTCGCCCTCGGCGAGGCGTCGCGCCGCCTCGACGGCGTCGGCCAGCGGCCGGGTGATGCGCATGCGTATCGCGAGGAACAGGAACACGCACAAGGCGATGACCAATGCGATGCTGGTCGCCGCGGCGACGAGGCGCATGTGCCGGACCGGACCGAAAAGGTCGTCCATGTCCACCGTGCCCGCGACGAGCCAGTTCCACGCCGGATCGGTCGCATAGACGGCCAGCCGGTCCACCGATCGGCCGTCCACATCGACGCGATAGCGCAGCTCGCCCTTGCCGCCCGACAGCATGCGGCCGAAGATCGGCTGGCCATCCACGTCGAGCATCTTGAGCGCGGCGCCGGGTGCCGTCGCGGCCTCGCTCTTCATCGCCGGATCGACGATGAGGGTGCCATAGCGCTTTCCGGCGCTGGCATCGACGACGGAGTAATAGCCGCTCCGGCCCATGTGGATCGCGGCGATCTCGTCCTGCAGCGACTTCATCTCCTTGCCGATCTCCACACCGACGAAGAAGACGCCGAGCACGTTGCCCGCCTCGTCCTTGATCGGTTCGTAGCGCGTGATGTACGGGCGATCGAACAGCACGGCCGGGCCGCCGTACGACTTGCCCGTGAGCAGCAGGGGAAAGGCGGGATGGGCATGATCGATGGAGGTTCCGACGGCGCGCGAGCCGTCCTCTTTCTTCAACGAAGTGGTGACACGAACGAAGTCGGGCCCGTCGCGGACGAACAGCGTCGCCACCACGTGCGCACGCGCGGAAAACTCGTCGGTCAGGGTGAAGTCGTTGTTCAACGGCTTGCCGTCGTGCAGCAGCAGGGGCACCGTGTGCCCCGCCATGGTGACGCGGTGCTTGTCGTCGACCGTGAACTTGCCCGGGAAATAGCTCTTGTACACGCCGAGGAAGCGGTCGGACTCGGCCAGCAGCGCGCCGCTGAACGTGTTGACCGTGCCGATGATCGCCCGGTTGCCACGGGCGAGGTCCTCGCGGGCCCTGGCCTCCAGCTCCCGCGAGGCCATGGTCGTGACGACGACGGTGAGCAAGGCGATGCCGAGGGCGACGATGCCGACGACGAGCAGGGTCAATCGCGCACCGACACTCATCCCGCGCCGGCCGGCGCGGTCGCTGTTCTGTTTCATGGAGTCCTACCGAAGTGGTGGAGCACCCCGAACGGGTGCCCATGGCCGTTATGTCGGCAGGCCCGGGCGGGGCTTTAGCCCTCAACCCGTATTCTGGAGCCCTTGTGAGACGCCGTTCACACAGGCGACCAGGGCGCTGAGCAGGGCGTCGTCTTGTCCACCGGTGGCGCGCCAGCGCCGCAGGAGGTCGACCTGGAGCAGGCTCATCGGGTCCACGTACGGGTTGCGCAGGCGGATCGAGGTGGCCAGCCGGGGTTCGGCGGCCAGCAGTTCCTTCGCGCCCTTGAGCTTCAGCAGCCAGGCGACGGTCCGCACGAACTCCTCGCGGATCATCGGGAAGAAGCGCTCGTGCAAGGGGCCGGCCAGGCGGGAGAAGGCCTCGGCGATGTCGATATCCGCCTTGGCCAGCACCATTTCCACGTCGTCCAGCATCGTCGAAAAGAAGGGCCAGTCGCTGGCCATGCGCACCAGCGACGCCTCGCCACATTCCCTCGCCACCGTATCCAGCGCGGCGCCAAGCCCGTACCAGCCGGTGAGCACCGCGCGGCACTGGGTCCAGGAAAACACCCAGGGAATCGCGCGCAGGTCTTCCACGCCTTTCATGCTGCGCCGGCGCGCCGGACGCGAGCCGAGCGTCATGCGCTCGATCACGTCGATGGGCGTGGCGCCACGGAAGTACTCCACGAAGCCCTCGGTATCGACGAAGGCGCGATAGGCCTTGCGGCTTTCCCCGGAAAGCCGCGCCATGGTCTCCTTCCACGCCGCCTCGCGTGATTCGACCTCGCGCGGTCGCAACGAGGCGCGCATCACGGCGCCGAGCGTCTGTTCCAGGTTGCGCACGGCGAGCGCGCGGATGCCGTACTTGCGATGGATCACCTCGCCCTGCTCGGTGACACGCAACACCCCGCCGACGGAGCCGCGCGGCGACGCCATCAAGGCAGGCGTGATGCGCGATCCACCACGGCTCGCCGAGCCGCCGCGGCCATGGAAGAAGGCCACGCGGACGCCCGCCTTCGAGGCCACGTCGAGCAGTTCCACCTGCGCACGCTGCAGGCTCCACTTGGAGGCGACGGTTCCACCATCCTTGCCACTATCGGAATAGCCCAGCATCACCCACTGCCGGTCGCCACGCGCCTTGAGGTGGGCGCGATAGACGGGGTCGTCGAGCAACGCCTGGAGCGTTTCCGCACCGCCGGCGAGGTCGTCGATGGTCTCGAACAGCGGCGCGATGTCGAGCGGCACGCGGCCGTCCTCCAACAGGCCACCCCGCCGCGCGAGCGCCAGCACGGCGAGCACGTCCGCGGCGGTCTCGGCCATGCTGATGATGTAGAGCCCGGTGGCTTCCGGTCCATAGCGCTTGCGCGAATCGGCCAACGTGGCAAACACCGCGCGCAGCAACCCGGCCGCCTCGTGATCGTCGCCTGCGACGAAACTGCGCTCGCCCGCCGCGTAAGGCCGCAGCGTCTTCACGCGTGCCGCCGTATCGCGGTTGGTCCAGTCGCCGTCGCCGAGCAACGCGGCCAGTGCCTCGTCATGGACGCGCGCATCCTGGCGCACGTCCAGGCGCGCGAGATGGAATCCGAACGTGCGCGCGCGCCACAGGAGGCGGTTCACCGCATACGCACCGGCATGCGCGCCGCCGTGCTCGACAAGGCTCTTCTCGACCAGTGCGACGTCACCGATGAACTCGTCCGCCGACGCATAGGCCTCGGGGCCTTCATGCAACGTGGCGTCGAGGCGCGCGGCGACGAAGGTCAGGAACCCGCGATAGGGCATGTCGGCATGCCGGGGCCGGATGCGTTCCGCCGCATCGGGAAGGCGCTCGCGATAATCCTCGATGCGCCGCTGGAGCTTGTCGTCCAGCGTGACACGGTCCTCGGTCTGGCTGAGCAGGCGGCCGAGGCCGGCGACGTCCTCCATGTAACGCTCGAGCACCAGCGTCCGCTGCGCCGCGAGGGTGGCGGCGATGGTGTCCGCGTTGACGTTGGGATTGCCGTCCATGTCGCCGCCCACCCAGGTGGCGAAGCGAAGCAGGCGCGGGATCGTCACGCCTTCGCCGTAGGTTTCCCCGATGGCCTGCTGCAGCGACTCATAGAGGGCGGGCAGCACGCGGTAGATCGGCCGGGAGATGTAGAAGCCGACATGGTCGAATTCATCCTGCACGCTGGGCCGCACCGGCGAGGCTTCGGCGGTCTGCCATCCGGCGGAAAGCGCCATCAGGATGCGCGCATCGTCGTCGCGCAACTCCTGCGGTGTTCGCGTGGGATCGAACTCATCGACCAGCGCCCGGACGATTTCCTGCTCTTTCTCAAGCAACGAGCGGCGCACGGCTTCCGTCGGATGGGCGGTGAACACCGGCTCCACGTCCAGCCGTTCGAGCAGCCGGACCAGTTCGTCGCGGCTGACGCCATCCTTCTTCAACAGGGCGAGCACCGCCGCCAGCGACTCCGGCTGCGGCGCCCCACCCTCGCGCTGGTAGTCGCGGCGGCGTCGGATGCGATGGACCCGCTCGGCGGTGTTCACCGCCTGGAAGTAGGTGGCGAAGGCCCGGGCCAGCGCCTCGGCATCCGCCGCGTCCAGGCCGGTGAGCGACTCGGCCAGCGCATCCACGGCCGCTCCGCTGCGCCGGCGGTGGATCGCCGCCGTGCGCACGTGTTCCACGCGCTCGAAGAAGGCCTGGCCGCCCTGTTCCGCCAGCATCTGGCCGACCAGGGCGCCGAGGCGGCGCACGTCCTCGCGCAAGGGGCCATCGTGGGGCAGGAACTCGGGATCGCGTGCGACTTCCATGGGACTCTCGGTTGGCGTCGAAACCCTGAGAGTACCGAAAAAGATGTGTTCATCCCTGCATCCGAATTCCGCGATACAATCTGCGGACCGTTTTGCCCGCCGAGGGGCGCTGCGACCATGGGAACGTCCCCATAGGCCAGGCTCGGCGCGGCGTCCCACCAAACGGCGCCCCCGTGAATTTCCGGAGCTACGCCAGATGAACGCCGTCACCAAAGACACCTTCCAGGATTACAAGGTCCGCGATATCTCGCAGGCCGCCCTCGGCCGCCGCCGCATCCGCATGGCGGAAGAGGAAATGCCGGGCCTGATGCAGATCCGCGCCCGTTATGCCAAGGAGAAGCCGCTGCAGGGCGTGCGCCTCTCCGGCTCCCTGCACGTCACCAAGGAAACCGCCGTGCTGGCCGAGACCCTGCGCGAGCTGGGCGCGTCGGTCCGCTGGGCCTCCTGCAACATCTTCTCCACCCAGGACGACGTCGCCGCGGCGCTGGCCGCCGGCGGCCTGCCGGTGTTCGCCTGGAAGGGCGAGTCGCTGGAGGAATACTGGGATTGCACGCTCGACATGCTGACCCACCCGGGTGAACTCGGCCCGCAGCTGATCGTCGACGACGGCGGCGACGCCACCCTGCTCATCCACAAGGGTCTCGAACTCGAGCAGGGTTCGGACTGGGCGAACTCGCCGGGCGCCAACCACGAGGAACAGGTCATCAAGGACCTGCTCAAGCGCGTCGCCAAGGAGCGCCCGGGTTTCTGGACCAAGGTCGCCGCCGAATGGCGCGGCGTCTCCGAAGAGACCACCACCGGCGTGCACCGCCTGTACCAGCTCGCCGAAGCCGGCAAGCTGCTGGTCCCGGCGATCAACGTCAACGATTCGGTCACCAAGAGCAAGTTCGACAACCTCTACGGCTGCCGTGAATCGCTGGCCGACGGCATCAAGCGCGCCACCGACCTGATGGTCGCCGGCAAGGTCGCCGTCGTCTGCGGCTACGGCGACGTGGGCAAGGGCTGCGCTCATTCGCTGAAGGGCTTCGGTGCCCGCGTCATCGTCACCGAGATCGACCCGATCAATGCCCTGCAAGCCGCGATGGAAGGCTTCCAGGTCACCACTATCGAAGAGACCCTCGGCCTCGGCGACATCTACGTCACCACCACGGGCAACAAGGACATCATCACGCTGGAGCACATGGCGGCGATGAAGAACAACGCCCTGGTCTGCAACATCGGCCATTTCGACAACGAGATCCAGATCGACCGCCTGAACGCGGCGAAGGACGTCACCCGCGAGACGATCAAGCCGCAGGTCGACCGCTACACCTTCGCCAAGGGCAACAGCATCTACATGCTCGCCGAAGGCCGCCTGGTGAACCTTGGCTGCGCCCACGGCCATCCGAGCTTCGTCATGTCGAACAGCTTCTCCAACCAGACGCTGGCGCAGATCGACCTGTGGAAGAACAAGGACACCTACGAGAAGACGGTGTACCGCCTGCCGAAGAAGCTCGACGAGGAAGTCGCCCGCCTGCACCTGGAGCAGATCGGCGTGAAGCTGACCGTGCTCACGCAGGAACAGGCAGACTACATCGGCGTACCGGTGGAAGGCCCGTACAAGCCGGACCACTACCGCTACTGATCGAACGATCCATCGCGGTCACGAGGAGGCGCCTTCGGGCGCCTTCTTGCGTTGTCGACGACGGTTTAGTATTGACGGTCGCACCGTACCGGGGGTTCACGCAGCGCATGACGGACGAATCGAAGATCGAGAAAGAGAATCTGGTCCACGGCGCGGGGGAGACGCCCGAAGATGCGCAGGCTGACCTCAAGATCTCACGCCGTCACTTCCTCGCGGGCACGGCCCTCGCCGCGACCGGGTTGATGATCGTGCCCCGCCACGTCCTGGGCGGGCCCGGTCATACGCCGCCCAGCGATCGGTTGAACATTGCCGGCATCGGCGTCGGTGGGATGGGCGCGCACAACATCCGCGCCCTGGCCGGCGAGAACATCGTCGCCCTGTGCGACGTGGATTGGCGCTATACGGATGAGTCCTTTCGCAGGATGTTCGGCGACCTGGGGAAAACGCAGGCACGCCTCGACAAGGCTCGAACCGCGGCGGAGCGCCGGGAACTGCAGGACGAGATCGAGCATACGAAGCTGCTTTCCCGCAAGTTCGGTTCGATCAGGCGCCATACCGATTACCGCAGGATGCTCGAGCAGCAAAAGGACATCGACGCGGTGGTCATCGCGACGCCGGACCACCTGCATGCGACGATCGCCAGCGCGGCGATGGGCCTTGGCAAGCACGTCTACGTGCAGAAGCCCCTCACCTGGTCGATTCACGAAGCCCGGGAACTGGCCAGGAAGGCGAAGGAGAATCCCCGGATCGTCACACAGATGGGAAACCAGGGGCATTCGACCGACGATGCCCGGTTGATCAACGAGTACATCGCGGCCGGGGCGATCGGCGATGTGCGCGAAGTCCACGTATGGACGAATCGCCCGCTTGCCTACTGGCCGCAAGGCATTCCACGTCCGCAAGCCAGGCCTGACCCGGGCGACGCGAACTGGGACATGCATGCTGTGACGGATCGGCTCGCCAATGCCATGGCCGGCAACTATCCGATGCCGCAGGGGCTCGCGTGGGATCTCTTCCTCGGTCCCGGCCCCGTCGTCGAATACCACCCCCTCTATCACCCGTTCAACTGGCGCGGATGGGTGGATTGGGGCGTGGGTGCCATCGGCGACATGGGGGCCCATCTGATCGATTCGCCGTTCTGGTCGCTGGACCTTGGTTTTCCGACGTCCGTGGAGACCGTGTCGACACCGTTCGACAAGGCGTCCTATCCCATGGCGACGATGACCTACTACGACTTCCCTGCACGCGGCGGCATGCCGCCGGTGAGGCTCACCTGGTACGACGGCGCATTGCTGCCGCCCGGGCTGGAGGCGCTCGGAGCCGGACAGATGAGCAAGGATGGCGGCGTGCTCTATATCGGTGACAAGGGCAAGCTGATCCACGAGACATACGGTGCGAACCCGCGGCTGCTGCCGCAATCGTTGCACGATTCGGTGGGCACGCCTCCCCGGACATTCGCACGCATCGGGACCTCGCACGAGATGAACTGGGTGGATGCCTGCAAGGGGAAGGGTCAGGCATCGTCGCCATTCGCGTACGCCGCGCGGCTGACGGAAGTCATGCTGCTAGGCGTCGTGTCCCTCCGGGCAGGTGGCAGGATCGAATACGACGCGCCGAACATGCGCATCACCAATCTGCCGGAAGCCAACGAATTCCTGCGTCGTGAGTATCGCGAAGGCTGGTTCCTCTAGGACTGGTCGGCGTCCGCCAGCCGCGTGCGCCGACAAGGCCCGGTCGATCCCCGCAGCACCAGTTCGGCGGACAACACCCGCTTGCGCGTTGGCACCTCCGGGTCGTTGAGTATCTCGATCAGCATCATCATGGCTTCGCGCCCCAGCGCGTTTTTTGGCTGGGAAACGGTGGTCAACGGTGGCGAGGTGTAGCGGGCGAAGCGGATGTCGTCGAAGCCGACGACGGAGACGTCTTCCGGGATGCGCAGGCCACGGGAGATCAGGGCGCGCATCGCGCCGATGGCCATTTCATCGTTGGAGCAGAAAACCGCGCTAAAGGACAGGCCCTGCGAAAGGAACAACTCGACGGCTCGTTCGCCGGCTTCGATGGAGAAATCCCCGGCGGCGGTAAGGGCGGGGTCGACGGCGATGTTCGCTCGCTGTAACGCGAGGTGGTAACCCTGCTCGCGATCGACGCAGATCGGGCTCGACGAGGGGCCGGCGATGAAGGCGATCTCGCGGTGCCCCAGGGTCACGAGATAGTCGACGGCGGCCGCGGCCGCCGCGACGTTATCGACGTACACGCTCGATATGGCGCTGTCCTTGACGTATTCGCAGGCGTTGACGAGCGGCAGACGGCCCTCGATGGGGATCGCCGGCACGCGATGGAACATGGTGATGATGCCATCGGCCTGCCGGGCTGCGACCATGTCGGCATAGGCCTGTTCGCGCACGAGACTGCTCTGCGTCTCGCCCAGAAGCACGGAGTACCCATTCTCGTAGGCGACCTGCTCGATACCTCGGATCACTTCCGAGAAGAACGGGTTGGCGATGTCGGGAAGCAGGGCGACGATCAGCCGCGTCCGCGCGGTCCGCAGGTTGCGCGCAAGCGCGTTGGGCGTATAGCCGAGACGTTTGACGACCTCATGGATGCGCTGACGCGTTTTCTCGCTCACGATTTCAGGCCGTTGCAGTGCGCGCGAAACGGTTGCCACTGAAACCTTTGCGATGGCGGCGATTTCCTTCACCGTGCGCACGCGGATGGGCTGCGGCGCAACATCGGTGCGCTGGCCATTGCCGCCTTTCCGCTTTCGCCTGGATTCCTCTGTACTCACGCGTTTTCCATCCCTTTGCCTGCCCGAGGCGTTCCGCACGATAACAGCCGGCGACGCTTTGAATATGTTGCATTGCAATGTAATGGATTACATAAAACCGTTGCAGGCTTCTTCACCCGTCTGATACATATCTTGGCATGTTCAGGGCTCTCGACGATGGGCGGCCCGGGGAAATCACGGATTCGAAGCAGGCGAAAGCCTTCTGGTCCGCATGCCACAGGGATGTAATCGAATACATTTTCGGCGGCAAGAGGTCGCTGGGGGAAGCCATGGCAAGCCAGTCGATATCGAAAAGCGGCAGGACCATCGACCGATGAGGCTCGGCATGGGACTCGTCGGCCCCGGCTTCATCGCCGCGCATCATCTCGATGCCGTACGGCGCCTGGGCGACGTCGAGGTGGTCGGCATCGCCGGCTCCAGCTTCGAATCCGCGAAAAAACGGGCACGCGAGTTGAATGCCGGCCAGGCTTATGCGGGTTACCGCGAACTGCTGGCCGATCCCGCTGTGCACGTGGTGCACAACACCACGCCGAATCATCTGCACCGTGAAGTCTCGCTGGCGGCGCTGCGCGCCGGCAAGCACGTGATCTCCGACAAGCCCCTGGCCGCCACGATGCAGGAAGCGCGAGAGCTTTACGAGGCCGCGCGCGACGCGAATCTCGCTCATGTCGTCACGTTCAACTACCGAGGCTATCCGCTCGTGCAGCAGGCACGCGCGATGATCGCCAAGGGCGAGATCGGCAAGAGCGTGTTCGTGCACGGTTGCTACCTGCAGGACTGGCTCACCGATGAGCGCGCTTACACGTGGCGCCTGGACCCCAAGCTGGGCGGTGCCAGTTCCGCGCTCGGGGATATCGGCTCGCACTGGTGCGACCTGGCCGAGCACGTGACGGGCGCGCGCATCGCCGCGGTACTGGCCGACCTGCACACGGTGGTACCCGTGCGCGAAGCACCGGACGCCTCGGCGAAAGCCTTCACGGGCGCGGCGGCGACCGCCGGGAAACCACGCGAAATCACCAGCGAAGACCTGGCCAGCGTACTGCTTCGTTTCGACAACGGTGCGCGCGGTTGCGTCACCGTCGGCCAGGTGCTCCCCGGTCACAAGAACGACCTTCGCCTCGAGGTCAACGGACGCGAAGGCTCGGTAGCGTGGCGCCAGGAACAACCCAACGAACTCTGGATCGGGCATCACGCGAAGGCGAACACGACGCTCACGCGCGATCCCGCGCTCCTGGACCCTTCCGCCCGGGCTTATGCACACCTGCCCGCTGGTCATCCCGAGGCCTGGGCGGACGCGTTCCGCAACGTGATCTCCGACGCCTACGCGTGGATCCGCCAGGGCGCCACGCCGGAAGCGAAACCCATCGCGCTGCCCACGTTCGCCGACGGCTACCGCAATAGCCTCCTGGTGGACGCCATGCTCAAGAGCCATGCCGCCGGGGGCGCATGGCAGTCGATCGAAGACCCTTTCGAGCCCACACGTACAACGAGGAAACGCGGATGAAATGGCGCCTTAGAGTGATGATGTTGTTCGAATTCGGAATCTGGGGCGCATGGTACGTCACCGTCGGCACCTGGCTCGGCAAGACGCTGCATTTCACCGGCACGGAAATCGGTGCCGTCGCGGGCACCACCGCCATCGGCGCGATCATCTCGCCGCTGTTCGTGGGGTTGCTCGCCGACCGCCTCTTCGACACGCGCCGGGTGCTCACCCTGTTGCACCTCATTGGCGCCGTCCTGCTCGCGGTCGCCGCGCAGCAGACCACGTTCGCGCTGGTATACGCTCCCCTGCTGGCTTACAGCCTCTGCTACATGCCGACCCTGGCTCTCACCGCCTCGCTCGCCATGCGGCACATCAAGGACCCGCAGGAAGAATTCGGTGCCATCCGGGTGTTCGGCAGCATCGGCTGGATCGTGGTGGGCCTGGTCGTCGGTGCGTGGGGCGTGGAAGCCACGGCATCTCCCCTTCTCCTGGCGGCCGGCCTTTCGGTCGTGATGGCGGGCTACTGTTTCACCCTGCCCCCGACGCCGCCGCTGGCGCGCCATACGCGCTTCGAGATGCGCCATGCGCTGCCGCTCGAATCGCTGCACCTGCTCCGCGGGCGCTCGATGGCGGTGTTCGCCCTCGCCTCGTTCCTGATCTGCATCCCGCTGCAGTTCTACTACGCGTTCACCAACCTGTTCCTCAACGAGGCCGGCGTGGCCAACGCCGCCGGCAAGATGACCGGCGGGCAGATGTCGGAGCTGTTCTTCATGCTCCTCATTCCGTGGTTCTTCCGGCGCCTGGGCGTGAAGTGGATGCTCGCCGTCGGCATGCTCGCCTGGGTGCTCCGTTATGCCATGTTCGCCTTTGGCGGCACCGGAGAGCTGATGTGGATGCTCTGGCTGGGCATCATCCTGCACGGCGTCTGCTTCGACTTCTTCTTCGTGGTGGGCCAGATCTACATCGACCGTGAAGCCCCGCCCGCGCTGCGCGCGGCAACGCAGGGGTTGATCACCTTCCTGACCTACGGCCTGGGCATGTTCGTCGGTTCATGGCTGTCCGGCGTGGTGGTCCAAACCTATACGCGAAGCGACGCGACGCACGACTGGCACGCCATCTGGCTCATTGCCGGCGCCTTCGCCGCCTTCGTTTTCGCCCTCTTCGTCGTGCTCTTCAAAGATCGCAAGGCCACCGCGGATACCGCCGTCGCCGTCACCCCCTGATTCGGGAGAACCATTCATGATGAATCGCAGGCAGTTCCTCGCGCGTTCCGCGCTGTGTGGCACGGCGCTGGGGCTCGGCCTCGGCGCACCGGGAAAGCTACTTGCCGCCGCATCGAAGGGCAAGGGACTGGGCATCCAGCTCTACATGGTGCTCGACGCCTATAAGAACGACCCCGTCGGTACGCTCCACACCCTGAAGTCGATCGGCTATACGGAGATCGAAGCCATCGTCACCAGCACGGCCGCGACCCTGCGCGATCAACTGAAGGAAGCCGGCCTGGGCTGCCCGAGCATGCACTTCGACAGCCTCGGTTTCGAGGCCGGCATCGAAGCCGCGCATACGCTCGGCGCCCGGTACATCGTCAGCAGCATGTTGCCCTCGATCATGCAGAAGGAAGCGAGCAAGCCGGGCGAACCGTCTTATTCGCTCGACGACGCCAAGCGCACGGCCGAGTATGCGAACCGCCTGGGTGAGAAGGCCAACAAGGCCGGCCTCCAGTACGCATATCACAACCACCACGCCGAGTTCACCGACGTGGGCGGCGGGCAGGTGTTCTACGACGTACTGCTGAAGGAAACGGACAAGAAGCTCGTGCAGTTCGAACTCGACTGCGGTTGGGTCGCCGCCGGCGGCAAGAATCCGGCCGACTACTTCAAAGCCAACCCGGGTCGCATCCCGCTGATGCATGCGAAGGATTTCCTGCACGGCGATCACAAGGATTACCCGGGCGCCGAACTCGGCCACGGCAAGCTCGACTACAAACCGATCATGGCGGCAGCCGACACCTCCGGACTGAAGCATTGCTTCGTCGAACAGGAAGGCCCGTACGCCCGCATGAGCCCGCTCGACGCCGCGCGCGTCGATTACGACTACCTGCGCCCGTTGCGCTGAAGGGAAAGGCATGGGAAAGAACACATTCGACGCCATCGTCGTCGGTACTGGCGTCAGCGGTGGCTGGGCCGCCAAGGAACTCACCGAGAAGGGCCTCAAGACGCTCGTGCTCGACCGCGGCCCGATGGTCAAGCACGGCGATTACCCCACGGCCATGAAGGCACCGTGGGAACTGCCCTACGGGGACGAACCGACGCAGGAAGACATCGCCCGGTGGCCCAAGCATACGCGCCCCTCGTTCTACGGCATCACCCAGTCCACCAAACACTGGTTCGCCGACGACATCGACAACCCGTACGAGGAAACCAAGCCGTTCGACTGGTTCCGCGGCTATCACGTCGGTGGACGTTCGCTGATGTGGGGCCGGCAGAGCTATCGCCTCAGCCCGATGGACTTCGAGGCGAACGGCAAGGAAGGCGTAGGCGTGGATTGGCCGATCCGCTATGAAGACCTCGCGCCGTGGTACGACCACGTCGAGCATTTCATCGGGGTCAGCGGCAACACCGATCACCTGGCCCAGCTGCCGGATGGCGATTTCCTGCCACCCATGGAGCTCAACTGCGTCGAAAAGGACTTCCAGGCGAAGCTGGACGACAAGTTCGACCGCAAGCTCATCATCGGCCGCACCGCCAACCTCTCCGCACCGCTGAAACACAACCAGAGCCCGCAACGCGCGACCTGCCAGTATCGCAACCTGTGCATGCGTGGATGTCCCTTCGGCGGCTACTTCAGCAGCAACTCGTCTACCCTGCCTTCCGCCGAGCGCACGGGCAACATGACGATGGTGACCAACGCCATCGTCTACGAGCTGATCTACGACAACGACAAGGGCAAGGCCACCGGCGTGCGCGTACTGGATGCGGAGACCGGTCACCAGACCGAATACTTCGCCCGGGTGATCTTCATGTGCGCGTCCACCTTCGGCACCTCGCACATCCTGCTGAACTCGACGTCGAGCCGCTTCCCCAACGGCTTCGGCAACGACAGCGGCGAACTCGGCCACAACATCATGGACCACCTGTTCGGCACCGGCGCACGCGCCACGGTCGACGGCCATGAGGACCGCTATTACTCCGGCCGACGCCCCAACGGCTTCTACATTCCCCGCTATCGCAACATCGGCAAGGACAAGCAGAAGTACCTGCGTGGTTTCGGCTTCCAGGGCGGCGCTGGCCGCCAGGACTGGACTCGCCTCGTCGATCAGCAGGTGCTGGGTGAAGAGCTCAAGCGCGCGGCCCAATCCCCCGGCCCCTGGTATGTCTCCATGATGGGCTTCGGCGAAATGCTGCCCTCGCACAAGAACTTCGTGACGCTCGACCGCGACCGCAAGGACAAGTACGGCCTGCCCGTCCTCAATTTCGATGCCGCGCACCAGGAAAATGAAATCATGCTCGGCAAGGCGATCATCGACGACGCGATGGAGATGCTCGCCGCCGCCGGCTATCGCGACGTGAATTCCTTCAAGATGAAGGCCAACGTCGGCGCCGGCATCCATGAAATGGGCACCGCACGCATGGGCCGCGATCCGAAGACCTCGGTGCTCAATGGCTGGAACCAGATGCACGCCTGCAAGAATGTCTTCGTGACCGACGGCTCGGCCATGACCTCGTCCGCCTGCCAGAACCCGTCCCTCACTTACATGGCGCTGACCGCACGCGCGGCCAACCACGCCGTGGAAGAACTCAAGCGCGGCAACCTCTGAGGATCTCGTCATGAATCGTCGCGAATGGTTGAGAAGCATGTCCGCGCTGGCCGTCGGCGCCATCGCGGGCCCGTCCTTGCTGGCAGTGTTCGACGCGCACGCCACGTCGCAGAAGCCGGATGCGAAGCCACAGTTCTTCGATCCGGCGCGGTACAGTCTGGTCGGCGCCGTGTCGGACATCGTGATTCCGCGTACCGATACCCCCGGAGCGGTCGATGTGGGCGTGCCGTTGTTCATCGACCAGATGTTCGTGGCCGTCTACACCAAGGCCGACCGGACGCGCTACCTCGGCGCCATGGCCGCCTTCGAGAAAGCCGCCGGCAAGCCCTTCTTCCAGCTCGACGATGCGCAGCGCAAGGCGCTGGTGACCAGGCTGCATGCCGAAGCGTTGGCCGTGCCCAGGGGCGGCAAGCCGGCGCCCGCGGCCGATTTCGTGCTGATGAGCAAGAAGCTCGCGATGCTGGGTTTCTTCCTGTCGCAGCCGGGTTGCACCCAGGTGCTCCAGTACGCCCCCGTCCCCGGCGCCTGGAAAGGCGATATCCCGTTGGCCGAAGCGGGCAACGGCAGGGCCTGGGCAGTAGAGACCGAACTGAAGATCTGACATGAAGACACTCAAGGGTCCAGGCATCTTCCTCGCCCAGTACGCATCGGACGAGGCACCGTTCAACACGCTGCCCGACATCGCCCGCTGGGCGTCGTCGCTCTCTTTCGTCGGGGTCCAGATCCCATCCAACGACCGCCGCCTGTTCGACCTGGAGCAGGCGGCGGCGAGCAAGACGTACTGCGACGACATCACAGGCATGCTCGCCGAACACGGCCTGGCGGTGACCGAACTGTCCACGCACCTGCAAGGGCAACTGGTGGCGTCGCATCCCGCGTACGACCGCCTGTTCGACGGTTTCGCTCCCCCGGCGCTACGTGGCCATCCGCAGCAGCGCCAGGAGTGGGCGGTACGGCAACTCAAGCTCGCGGCCACGGCAAGCAGGAACCTCGGCCTGACGGCGCATGCGACGTTCTCCGGCGCGCTGGCCTGGCACCTGTTCTATCCATGGCCGCAGCGTCCGGCAGGGCTCGTCGACGAAGCCTTCGCGGAACTCGGCAAGCGTTGGAAACCGATTCTCGATGCCTTCGACGAGGCCGGTGTCGACGTCTGCTATGAACTCCATCCCGGTGAGGACTTGCACGACGGCGCCACCTTCGAGCGATTCCTCGATGCGGTCGACCACCATCCGCGCGCCAACATCCTCTTCGATCCAAGCCACATGGTCCTGCAACAGATGGACTACCTGCGGTTCATCGACCATTACCACGAACGCATTCGCGCCTTCCACGTGAAGGACGCCGAGTTCCGGCCCAGCGGACGCTCCGGCGTCTATGGCGGCTACCAGAACTGGATCGACCGCCCCGGGCGTTTCCGTTCGCTTGGCGACGGGCAGATCGATTTCGGTGCGATCTTCAGCAAGCTCGCGCAATACGACTATCCGGGCTGGGCGGTGCTCGAATGGGAGTGCTGCATCAAGGATGCGCAGCAGGGCGCGATGGAAGGCGCTCCCTTCATCCGCGACCACATCATCAAGGTGACCGAGCGCGCCTTCGACGATTTCGCTTCGACAGGCAGCGACGTTACGTTCAACCGCCAGATCCTGGGGCTCGAATGAGCACGCCCGAAGACACGACCGACCTCGGCCGCCGTAGCGCATTGGGCCGCCTCGCCACCGCCGCGGCGGTCGTGGGAGCGGCGCCCCTGCTCGCTTCCGCCAGCACCGCCGCCGGAAAAACCAGTTCGCCGACGGCCCCTGGCGGGCGACTGAGGCAGTCGCTGAGCCGCTGGACATCCAAGGCGCCTCTTCCCGAGCTATGCAAGCGCCTGAAGGCCATCGGCTTCGCCGGCGTCGATCTTCTCCATGCGGACGAATGGTCGGTGGTAACGGGCAACGGGATGGCGGTATCGATGGGCTATCCCTCCAGGCGGGACAATTTCATCGAAATGGGCTTCAACGATCCGGCGAACCATGCCACGCTGATCAAGGAAATCGAGACCACGATCCCGCTCGCCAAGCGCGCAGGCGTGACCAACCTGATCACCATGTTCGGCAACCGCAAGGACGGCATCGACGATCGGCGGGCCATCGACAACTGCATCGCCGGGCTGTCGAAGATCGCACCGTACGCGGCGGAGAACGGCATCACGCTCTGCCTTGAACTGCTGAACAGCAAGGTGGACCACCATGGGTACCAGGGCGACAGCACCGCCTTCGGCGTAGCGGTGGTCAAAAGCCTCGACTCACCCAACGTCAAGCTGCTCTACGACATGTATCACATGCAAATCATGGAAGGCGACGTGATCCGCACCATCCGCGACAACATCCAGTGGATCGGTCACTTCCATACCGGCGGCGTGCCCGGCCGCCACGACATCGACGGCACGCAGGAACTCAACTACCGTGCGATCGCCATGGCCATCGCGGACCTGAACTACCGGGGCTTCATCGCGCATGAATTCATGCCGTCTCGCCCGGACCCCTTCGACTCGTTCGCCGAGGCATTCAGGACGTGCGCGGTATGACCTCTTGCCCCGGAATACCCATGAAACGCTTCGGCTCGACAACTCTTGCCCTCTTCACCCTCGTCTTCATCGGCTCGCAGTGCGCACGGGCGCAGGACGATCCGAAGGCGACGGAGCAATGGGAGCCGGTGCCCAGGCTCGTCACGCCGGGAGCGAAGGAAAACATGCCGCCTTCCGATGCGGTCGTGCTCTTCGATGGTCGTGACCTTGCCGGCTGGGAGGCGTCGAAGGATCACTCTCCCGCCCGCTGGAAAGTGCACGACGGCGTGGTCACCGTCGACAAGGCCACCGGAAACATCCAGACGCGGCGACGTTTCCGCAACTACCAGTTGCACCTGGAATGGCGGATACCGAAGGACATCACCGGTGAAGGCCAGGCACGCGGTAACAGCGGACTCTTTCTCGCCTCCACGGGCCCCGGCGACGAGGGCTATGAAATCCAGATCATGGATTCGTGGGAAAACAAGACCTACGTCAACGGACAGGCCGCGAGCATATACAAGCAGACGGCGCCCCTCGTAAACGCGGCGCGGCGCCCGGGCGAATGGCAGAGCTATGACGTCGTCTGGACGGCGCCGGTCTTCGCCGCCGACGGCTCGGTGAAATCGCCGGCGTACGTCACGCTGTTCCATAACGGCGTGCTCGTGCAAAACCACACCGAGCTTTCCGGCGAGACCTTCTACATCGGCAAGCCCAGGTACAAGGCCTATGCCGATGCGCCCATCAAGCTACAGGCGCACGGTGACCACTCCCAGCCCATCAGCTTCCGGAATATCTGGGTGAGGCCGCTGGACTGAATCGGCGCCCCCTCGAATGTCACGGACATCTTTCCATCTGGATGGAAAGATATTTATACTGCGGGCATCCACGCGAGATCGCCCATGCCCGCCATCAGCTTCGAATTCTTCCCGCCCAAGACCGACGAACAGCGCGCACAGCTCGATGCGGCGGTCGTCCGCCTCAAGGCGCACGCGCCGGACTATGTGTCGGTGACCTTCGGCGCGGGCGGGTCGACGCTCAGCTACACGGACGACACGGTGAAGCGCCTGCGTGCCGAGCACGACCTTTCGGTGGCGCCACACCTGTCCTGCATGGGTGGCACGAAGGCCGAGATCGCCGCGTTGCTGGACACCTACAAGGCCACCGGCTGTCGCCGCATCGTCGCCCTGCGCGGCGACCTCCCTTCCGGCATGGCCACCCCTGGCGACTTCCGCTACGCGGCGGAGCTTGTCGCCTTCATCCGTGAACACAGCGGTGACCATTTCCATATCGAGGTCGCGGCCTATCCGGAAACCCATCCCCAGGCCGAGAACGCGCTGGCCGACCTCAGGCACTTCAAGGCCAAGGTCGACGCGGGCGCCAATGGCGCGATCACGCAGTACTTCTTCAACGCCGATGCCTACTTCCGTTTCGTGGACGACGTGGCGAAGCTGGGCGTGCAGGTGCCGATCGTGCCGGGCATCATGCCGATCGCCAATTTCAGCCAGTTGCGCCGGTTCTCCGAGCAATGTGGTGCGGAAATCCCTCGCTGGATCGTGAAGCGCATGCAAGCCCACGGCGACGACGCGGCCGCGGTGCGCGACCTGGGTGCCGAGGTGGTGGCGGAACTGTGCCAGCGCCTGCTCGACGGCGGTGCGCCCGGGTTGCACTTCTACACGATCAACCGCGCGCGGGCCACGACCTCCGTGCTGGAGCGGCTCGCCGCGCGATAAACGTGCACGCCATCACCCTTTGGTGAGGCGCCCCCGGAGATGATGGCGCACCGCTCGCCACCGTGTTCCGCTCCGTGATCCGCGCCATCGTCCTGCTCCTGCTGCTTTTCCTCGCCCTGCCCGCCGCCGCGCAGACCGCGATCCATCGCTGTGTCGGACCCGATGGCCGCCCCGTCTTCAGCGACCAGCCATGCACCAGCGTTGGCGCCACGTCCGTCATGCCTGCGGCGGTGTCCTCCGCATGGGCGGCCGCGGCGGACGGCCCCTCCGCCGGCCTGCTCTGCGCGAAGGATCTCGCCGAGTTACGCGACGGCGTGGCGCAAGCCTTCGCCTCCCGCAGCGCCAACCGCATCGGCGGCCTGATCCTGTGGAACGGCTACGGCAGCGGCGGCACGGTCGAAAGCCTGCGCTCCATGGAACTGTTGGTACGGCAACCCCTGGTCTCGCTCGAAGGCAGCGAAGGCGGCGGCCTCGATGCGGTGACCGCGGGCCCGGGGGGCGATGGATCGACCCGCCGCGCGCATTTTGGCGTGGTAAGGGATTCCGGCTGCCTGTGGCTGCGGCCGCCGGGCTGAGACGGAAGCCCCATCCGCCGCCGCACTGACGCGACGCGCCATGTGGGCGGCGGCCGTACCCGTTATCATGGGCGGTCCCCTCCGGAGCGTACCCATGTCGCAGAACTACCCCGATTGGATCTGGCAGAACGGGCAGATCAAGCCCTGGCGCGAGGCCACCGTCCACGTGATGGCGCACGCGCTGCACTATGGCTCGTCGGTGTTCGAAGGCATCCGCAGCTATGAGACACCCGATGGCGCCGCCATCTTCCGCCTCACCGACCACCTGAAGCGCCTCTTCCTCTCGGCGAAGATCTACGACATCGAGATCCCGTACTCGGTGGACGAGCTGGCCGACGCCTGCCGCGACGTCATCAAGAAGAACGACCTCAAGGCCGCCTACCTGCGCCCCGTGGCCTTCCGCGGCCTGGGCGGCTTCGGCCTCTCGGCCGAATGCCCCACCGACGTGGCCGTGGCGACGTGGCCCATGGGCCCTTATCTCGGGCCAGAGGCGCTGGAAAACGGCATCGACGCCTGCGTATCGAGCTGGCAGCGCTTCGCACCCAATACGATCCCCGCCGGCGCCAAGGCCGGTGGCAACTACCTTTCCGGCCAGCTGATCGCGCGCGAGGCGCGCCGCCTGGGCTTCGGTGAAGGCATCGCGCTGGCCTCGACGGGCCTGCTCAGCGAAGGCGCGGGCGAGAACCTTTTCCTGGTCTTCGACGGCGTGCTGCACACCACGCCGGCCAGCGCCTCGATCCTCACCGGCATCACCCGCCACACGCTGATGACACTGGCACGCGAGGAAGGCATCGACGTGGTCGAACGCGACCTGCCGCGCGAGTACCTCTACCTCGCCGACGAAATCCTCATGTGCGGCACGGCGGCCGAAGTCACGCCGATCCGGTCCGTGGACGGCAAGAAGGTCGGCAGCGGCAAGGGCGGCCCGATCACCCGCCGCCTCCAGGAACTCTACTTCGGCCTGTTCACCGGCAAGACCGCCGACCGCTGGGGTTGGCTGGAGCCGTTGTAAACCCCTGGGCGCTTCCTTCGAGTGGCGACACCTTCGGGTGGGGGTGGGGGTGGGAAGCGCGCTGGCGCGCGATCGGGGTAGCCGCAAGTCCGATCGCGGCCCAGGCCGCTTCCCACCCTAGGCTGCTCCATCCTGGGCTGCTTTCTACCCCCAGGCTGCCTTCACCTTGGGACGCTTAATTGCAGAAGCCGTTCGGGTAGGTGGACGACTTATAGGCGTAGAGCCAGCTGGTCTTGCCACCGTCGTTGGCGATGTTCCAGCCGTTGCCGATCGAGCCGATCGCCTTGTTCAAGGTCTGCGAGCGGGTGAGCACCGGCGTGGTGAAGTAGTTGTCCGCGTCGGCCTCGACGCGGAACGACAACTCGGCGAGCGAGGGAGCGGACGCGCCGTTGACGTACCACAGGGTCAGCGTGAATTCGGCCACCGATTGACCGATATCGGATTCCGGGCCGTCGTATTCCTGCTGCGTCACCGTCACGCCCGCCACCGGCGAAAGTCCGGCGGTGGAGATATCCGACAACGCCGACGCACCCGGGAACTGCTTGATGAGCGCCGAGACGGTGGTGGGCGTGGTGGCCGCATCCTGTTTGGTGGAATGCGCGAGCACGAGACTGCCCGGCGTGACGTCGGTCTCGAACTTGGTCTCCTTGTTCTTGCCCGCACCCGATACGTCCGTCCAGTAGGACAACTCTTCATCCGCATGGCGGAACTTGAACTGGATGTCGTTGTGGTCGCCGGCGCGCGTACGCACCGAGTAGCCACGATTCATCAGCGAGCAGCTGTGCGGCGTGTCGTAATAGGCCAGCGTGTCGCGATCGCCCGCGCTGAAGCTGCCACTGATCGTCTTGTCGAAGGCAAGCGCGGACAGGCGCACCGAGACATCGTGCAGGAGCGTCGCCGCCGCGCTGGACGGATTGCTGGCGAAGCGCGTGGGATCGAGCAGCACCTTGTATTCCTTGCTGTCGACGTAGGCCGGCGTGTTGGCGTGGCTGGCCGTGGCGCCTAGCAGCAGCGTGGCCGACAGCAGGGATAGAACCGTACGTTTCATCATGCGCATGACCCTTCAGTGGTGGTGGGAGGCGGCGGTGGAACGCATGCCCGGCAAGGTCAGCCGGTACACGAGGATGCGGTTGTCGTTATCGATGGCGGAATCGCAGCGCCGGCCTTCCATGACGCAGTGCTTCGCGATGAAGTCGTTGTCGTTGCCGACCAGGAGAAACCAGTCGTCCGGGTAGTTCGGGTCGAGCACGGGAACGAGGTCCATCGCTTCCCACTTCTCGGACAGCATCGCCATGCCCGGCTTGTCGCGTTCGATCGAAAGTCCGAAGCGGGCGAGGTCGGTCGGGTCCAGCAGATCGACCAGCGGCTTCCAGCTGGCCGGATGGATGCCGGCGCGCAGGCCGCCATCCTGTCCCAGCACCGACGTCGTCGACGTCTCGTACGTGGTTCCCGCGAGGTTGCTGGCACCGTCCGTATCCACCAGCAACACGCTCTTGAACACGATGGGCTTGCCATTGTCGGCACCGTAGCCGTTGCCGTCCCGGGCGAGCATGAGGAAACGGTGATCGTCGATGACGCGGATCTCGCTCTGCGCCGCCGTCTTGTTCGGCGCGCCACCGTCGCCCTTGTCGTCGTATGCGGGAAGGCGAACCACGTAATGCGCCACGGGGCGCTTCGGCACCGCATTCCGGCTCACGTCGTAGACGAGTACTCGAGTGAGCGTGCGGCCCGAGGCATCGCCAGGAGCGCTGTCCTGAACCAGCGCGCTCTGCAACACGACGAACAGGCGTTCGCCATCCGGCGAAAGCGCCATGCCTTCGACACCCTGGTTATTGCGCCGGCCACTGGCGGGTGCACGCAGGGAGGTAAAGTCGGGCTTGCCATCGGTGTCGAGCGGTTGCACCGACCTCGGCGGAACGATGATGCCGGTGAGCCGCCCTTTCGCGTCGAATCGATAGACGTTGGCCGCGTACTCGTCACCCACGTAGAAGCCGCCATCGCGGGTGAACTGCAATGACTCGGCATCCAGCGACACCTTGCCGGCGCCCACTCCTGTCGCAGGCGAAGGCAGGACGACGCCACGCTCCGTGCGCAGGCCGCCTCGTGGCTCCGCTCCCGTGAACGGCTTCCCGTCGAAGTCGCGCAACTCGCGCCCACCATCGGGCACCAACACAAGACGCGCCCCCGGTGCAGGCACCGCACCGTGCGTGGGCACCGCGCCCTGTGTGGGTGCAGCGCCGTGCATCGGCGACACCGCGCCTTTTGTGGGAGCCGCTTCAGCGGCGAATGGCGCCCGCCCTACCGTCATGCTGAAACGAAACCGGTGCAACCGCCCCTGATAATCGAAGAACACGTCATGCTCCGGATCGTTGCGGCCACGATCCGGTAGCGTCCATAGGATGCCGGTGTAGGTGTCGCCTTCCCGCTTCCAACTGCCCGGCTCGATCATCAGAGACGAAAACGAGCCAAGCGTGTCACCGAGGAAATCCAGCGTGCCCGCAGGCAGCGACCCGGTGGCGACCAGACCCTTGTCGACATAGGTCGCGTCGCCCATCCGGACGATGCGTGGCAACGGCGCCGAAACGATATCCGGCACGCGCACCTCGCCCGTCTGCGCCGCGGCGCTGCCCAGCAGGAGCGTCACGGTCAGGCCGGCGACCAGGCGCGACATCAGAAGCGCACGTCGAGATTGGCGAAGTACTGGCGCGGCGCCGACGCGTGGAACACGTACGCGGTGCCCTTGGGATCGCTGGGCACGAAGGCGCTGGAGTCGAAGTTGCTTGCGTAGCGCTTGTCGCCAAGGTTGGTCACGTTGATCGACAGGCGGATGTCCTTGGCGAAGGAAACGGGCCCGAAGTCGTAGCCACCGGAAAGGTCCCATACGGTGAAGCCGCCGAAACCCCGGTCGTTCGTGTACGTGTAGAACCGTTCGCCGGTGTACTTGCCGCGCAAGGACGCGAACCACGCCCCCTGCGTCCAGTCGATCTGCGTCGCGAAGAGCTTGGACGGCGTGTCGGCCTGGATCTTGCCCTTGGTGTGCTGGACGACGCCGGCCTGCACGTAGTCGCTCGCATAGGTGGAGCGGTTGTACGAGGCCGAGTTGTACCAGCGCAGATGATCGGTCGGTGTCCAGACGAAGGTCACTTCCACGCCATGGCTGTCCACGCCGCCCACGTTGTAGAAACGGTTGCCGCACGACGGACCGACCGGCTGGCGCGAATCACAAGGATTGTACTGGAGCAGGCGGTTGTCGAAGCGCACGTTGTACGCGGCCACCGAGGCGGCCACCGGACCGGTCTCGATGCGATAGCCGGCTTCCAGGCTGCGTGACTTCTCGGGCTTGAGATCGCCCTGCGTATCCCAGATGGCCTGGCTCACCGCCTGCGGACCGAGCTTGAAACCGCCCTGGAACATCGCGATGTTCTTCGCGAAGCTGGCGAAAACCTCCTGGCCGTCGGCGATCTTGTAACGCGCGCCGAACTGCGGCAGCAGGGCCTTGCTCGCGCTCAGCTTGCCACTGGCGAACTGGTTGTTCGACGTGGGCTTGATCGGCTGCACCGCGTCACCGGGAAGCGCCGTGGCCTGGGACGTGACGTGCGGACTCTTCACGCCGACATCGACGGCAAGCGCATCGTCGAGGAAACGGATCGTGTCCTGCAGGAAGGCCTGTCGCGTGTTCCATACCGTGCGCTGCGCGAAAACGCCGAGGTCCGGCGTGCTGTCGATGGGAGCGCTCAGGTCGCGCGGCCCGCTCACATAGCTGCTGTAGCGCGAGGCGCTGGAGACATTGTGCTCGTACCACACGCCGCCTTCGACGTGATGGTTGGCGACATCCCATGCGGCGGAGAGGATCGCGCCGGAGCGGTTGATCGTATACAAGGTGTTGCGGAAGATGATCGGCAACTGGCGCGGCGTACCCGGGTACGAATAGGTGCCGCTGTTCCAGTTGTGTCCCTCGCCGGCATCCTCGTGATGATAGACCTGGGCATGGATGGTGACCGAATCGCTGGGGAAGAAGTCACCGGCAAGGTAATAGAGGTCGTCGTCGCGCAGGATCTGTCCCGCGGTGAACGCGCCGTCCGCATCGGTGTCCGCGCCGCTCTTGTCGCAGAGCTTCGCGTTGAGCGTACCGGCGTTGCAGTACGCCTTGCCGATCGCCCGCTGCCAGTCCGGCGCGTAACCGCCCCAATCCCAGCCGAGTCCGCGCGCCAGTTCACTCTTGGACAGGTAGAAGTAATCGGCCTGCGAGGTCCGCGAGGTGTCCGCGAAGCCCGTGAGGCGGCCCCAGTCGAAGTCCCACACGGCCTTGCCGTTGAACTGCTTCGTGGTCGAACCGTTGTAGACGCTCTGGTTGTTCCACAGGTCCGAGGTGGTGCGCGCACCGGAGAGGTACATCGAGAACCCGTTGTACTCGCCGGTATCGAAGCGGGCGAAGGTGTGGCGGTTCTGGTCGCTGCCGAAGCCCTGCACGACGCGGCCACCCATGGTCTTGAGCGGATCGCTGGAACTATAGGCGATGGTGCCGCCGAGGTTGCTGGTGGAAGGCGTGCCAAGATTGCCGATGCCTTCGGAAAGCTCCGCGCCGGCGAAGTTCTCGGAGATCAGCGCCCGGTTGATCGAGAGGCCGTTGTAGTTGTTGTACGCGCTGTCGCCGAGCGGCATGCCATCCAGCGTGTAACCCAGCCGCGTGCCGCTGAAGCCGCGCAGGCTCAGGGTCATGGATTGTTCGTTGGTGCCCAGCGCATCGGCGGACTGCGCATTGACGCCAGGCAGCACGTTCAACACCTTCTGCAGGCTGGTTCCCGGCGGAAGCACCTTCTGGTCGGACGTGCGCAGGCGCTGTACCTGGCGCGTCTCACCCGTACCGATGACGGAGACGGCGTCCAGATCCTGCGCCTTGTCGCGCTTGGCCGCGGTGGCGGCGGCATCGGCCGTGGAGTCGGTATCCGTCGCATGGGCGACGGAAGCGAAAGCCATGCCCAGGGCGATGGCCAGAACGGTCTGCTTCAACAAGAGCGGCATCCTTACTCACGCTGACGCGCCGCAGCCCCTCCCCTGAGGCAGCCCGGTACACGCCGTGGAAGCGTTGGATAGTCGGGCGTCCAAATGAAATCTTGATGACAGCTGAGATGACAACGAAGGGAGCCGCGCCGGCTCCCCCACTAGCGGAAGTCGATCGTGGAGATCGCGCCGGCCATCTCGGGGCGGGGACGCAGGGAAACATCCCAGTCGTAGAGTTCGCACAGGCGGCGAACGATGGCGAGGCCGAGGCCCGCCCCGCCACCGGTGGCGCTTTCGCCGCGGATGCCGCGCTGGAAGAGCTTTTCGGCATCCTCCGGCTTGATCCCGGGGCCGGTATCGATGACATCGATGTGGCCATCGAGGACACGCACGGTGACCTTGCCTTCCATCGTGTACTTGATCGCGTTGCCGATCAGGTTGGTCAAGGCCACGGAGAGCACCGATGCGGGCGCGTTCACGGTGACCGATCCGTCCGCGATCAGTTCGATCTCGATCGGCTTGCCGCCCATCTGCGGACGCTGGCTTTCGATGACGTCGGCGGCGACCCTGGCCACGTCCGTGGTCTCTCCACGCGTCGGCCCGCGGCGCTCGGCACGCGACAGCAGGAGCAGGGCTTCGATGAGTTCGGTGGCCTGGCGCGAGGCGCGTTCGATGCGTTTCAGGCGCTCGCGCAGCTTGTCGGTGAGATCCGGCGAGCCCTGCAACAGTTCCGTGGTGCTGGCGATGACCGCGAGCGGCGTGCGCAATTCATGGCTCACGTCGGAATTGAATTCGCGGTCGCGCTCGACCACCGAGGTCAGCCGCATGGCGTATTCGTCGAGGGCCACGGCGAGTTCGCCCACCTCGTCGTCGGCGAAATGCGGGGCCAGGGCCTCGGCCTTGCCCACGCGGCGGAAATCGCGCAGGCGACGCGCGAGGTCGGTCACCGGTCGCAGGACGCGCGAGGACAACCACACGCCCAGCACCAGCGAAAACAGGCCGAACAGGAAAACGGCCGCGACCACGCTGGTGATCAACTGGCGCTTGCCCAGTTCGTCGCGCGAGACGTCGAACTGCAGGAAGTTGATGATGCCGCCTTCGCGCCGCACCGCCACCTTGTAGTGGTGGTTCTTGCCGTCCTTGTCCGTCTCGTAGAGATCGTGCACGCCGGTGTCGAGCGACTGCCAGGTCAGCGGCGCCTTGTAGATCGTGCGGTCGCTGAAGGTGGACGCCTTGACGATGTTGAACTGCGGACGCTCATTGGGATTCGCGCGCACCTGCTCGTTCAGCGAATCGACCTCGTCCTGGAGGGCCGAGTTGATCAACTGTTCTTCGACGCGCTCACGGATGTTGATCGCCGCGAACGCGAACAGCGCGCTCAGGCCGAACCCGAACAGCGTGAATGTGACGATCAGTCGGAAACGAAGCTTACGCCTGGACCGCATCCGGATCGACCATGCGGTATCCGATACCGTGACGCGTGTGGATCAGCGGTTTCTCGAAGGGTTTGTCGATGGCCGCACGCAGCCCGTGGATATGCACGCGCAGCGAATCCGAATCGGGCAGTTCCTCGCCCCAGACGCGCTGTTCGAGATCCTGGCGGGTCACCACGGACGGGCTGGCCTCCATCAGCGCCTGCAACAGCTTCAGGCCGATGGGGTTCAACTGGATCGACTTGCCCTCGCGGGTCACCGTGAGCGTGTCGAGGTTGTAGGTAAGGCCACCGACCTTGAGCACCCGGCTCTGCGGACCCTTGCCGCGTCGCGCCAGCACTTCCAGGCGCGCAGCAAGCTCCTGCAAGGCGAATGGCTTGGTCATGTAATCGTCGGCGCCGGACTCGAAGCCCGTGAGCTTGTGCTCCAGCGAATCACGCGCCGTGAGCATGAGCACGGGCGTCTGCTTGTGCGCCTCGTGGCGCAGCTTCTTGGCGACATCGAGCCCGTCCATCCCCGGAAGGGTCAGGTCGAGCACGATGACGTCGAAATCGTGCACCACGGCCAGATGCAGGCCGGTGACGCCGTCGCCGGCGAAATCGACCACGTGACCACGATCCTCGAGGTAATCCCCGATGTTGGTCGCGATGTCGGTATTGTCTTCGATGACCAGAACGCGCATGCGGCACTCCGTTGTGCGGTCGCTTTGAGTCTTATGAGTATTGCGACGGCAAGCTTAACGGGGAAACCGTGAAGCGGACAGAACTAAAAGAGAGGCCCGGGCGGGGGGAACCCGCCCGGGCCGAAAGAACTACTGCCCCGATACCGTCACCCCGCGTCGCGGAATCACAGTGGGACCTTTATAGGGGAGCGCCCTTTAAATCGCTGTTAACCCCTTCGGCGCCTTGGGCCGGCGGGCCTTCGGCACCGCCGGACGTCCGGCCAGCCGGGCCTCGCAATGGGCGACGATGGCACCGGCCACGTCCACGCCGGTACTGCCCTCGATGCCCTCCAATCCTGGCGAGGCATTGACCTCCAGCAGCAGCGGCCCGCGCGATGAGCGCAGCAGGTCCACGCCGGCCACCTCCAGGCCCAGCGCCGAGGCCGCCTCGATCGCCACCCGGCGCTCGTCCTCGGTCAGGGTCACCTGGGCGGCGCTGCCGCCTCGATGGAGGTTCGCGCGGAACTCGCCCGGCGCCGACGATCGCTGCATCGAGGCCACCACCTGGTCGCCGACCACGAAGCAGCGCAGGTCCTGGCCATTCGCCTCGCGGATGAACTCCTGGACCAGGAAATTGGCGTAGAGGCCGCGGAACGCCTCGATGACGCTCTGCGACGCCGAGCGCTTCTCGGCCAGGACCACGCCGGCACCCTGGGTTCCCTCGTTGAGCTTGATGACATGCGGCGGGTCGCCAAGCATCGCCATGAGGTCGGCGGTGTCGTCGGGATTGTCGCCGAAGGCGGTCAGGGGCATGTCCACGCCCCGGGCCGCCAGCAATTGCAGGCAGCGCAGCTTGTCACGCGCGCGCAGCACGGCATCGGACGGATTCGGGGTGAAGACGCCCATCAGTTCCAGCTGGCGCAGCACCGCCGTGCCATAGAACGTGCTGGAGGCGCCGATCCGCGGGATCACGCAGTCCACCGGGCCGAGCGGCTTGCCCTTGAAGTGGATGGCGAACGATTGTGGCGCGATGCTCATGTAGCAACGCAGGGGGTCGATCACCCGCACCGTGTGCTTGCGTTTGCGCGCAGCCTCCACCAGCCGCTGGGTGGAGTAGAGCCGCGCATTGCGCGACAGGATGGCGATCTTCATGACGGGTCCCGGACGGCGCGGCGCGGCGTCTGCGAGTAGGAAAGCGAAGGATCGACCAGGAAGCGCCCGTCGAGGGCGGTCCGGCCGAGCAGAAGGGGAAACAGCATGTGCCGCCGGTCGGTCAGGTTGACGTCGGCCATGAAGCGGCGGCCGGCCAGTTCCACCTCCGTGCGGATGAACCAGCGCGTGGTCGTGTGACCGCCCGAGTCCGTGACCGATCGTTGTCCCGTCGCCTTCGCCTCGCAGGGCGCGGACACCCCACCCTTGCGCGTGGTGCGCACCTGGAAGTGTAGCCAGGTGCCATCGGAGCGCTGGTCCACCTTCAGCCATTCGACGTGCAGCGACGACGAGCGCGCGCCCGTATCGAGCTTGGCCTTGAGGACGGGAATGCCGAGCGACGGAAGTGCGAGCCGTTCGCGCCAGCCTAGGGTGATGACGTCAGTCATGGGGTCTGGAGCGACAGGTAGGGGGACGACGGCGGGTCGCGGGGAACGACCCATGTTCGCGGCGGCATGCCTCGATGGGAAAAGGATGCCGAAGGTACGAAGCCGGCGCAACTGTACCGACAGCCGGAGGGACCGCCTTCGTCACGGGCATGAAAAATACGTGAAACGCGAAAGCGGCCGAACGGCTCAGCCCGGGGCCATGCCTTGCCCCTTCCGCATCATGTAGAGGGAGCTGGCGACGCCGATCAGGGCCACGAGGCCGACGTAGTGCGCGGGCCCCAGCCCGCCCGCGGTCTTCGCCAGGTAGCCCACCAGCACCGGGGTAGCCGCGCCGCAGATGGCGTAGGCCACGTTGTACGACAGGGAGATACCCGAAAAACGGATGGCCGGCGGAAAGGCGGCGACCAGCACCGATGGCACGATGCCGGCCACGCCCGCGAACAGCCCGGCCAGCGAATACAGCGCAAGCAGATGGGTGCCGCCGCTTCTCAGGTCGAAGTACAACGCATAGGTGCTGGCGGCCAGTCCCACCGAAGCCACCAGCATCGCGCGCGCCTTGCCTTGCCAGTCCACCAGCAGACCGCCGAGCACGCAGCCGACGCACAGGGAAAACGCGGCGAGGCTGCCACCGGTGAAGGCCCGGGCCGGCTCGACATGGAAGGCCGTCTGCATCAGCGTCGGCGTCATCAGGATCACCACGACGATCGCCGCCGTGAGCACCCAGGTGACGACCATCGACAGGGCCACGCCCGGCAGGTGATCGCGCAGGACGACCCATGCGGGCAACTCCGTCGTCAGTTCCTTGCGCTCGCGCATGCGTGCGAATACAGGGGTCTCGCTGAGCCAGCGGCGCAGGTACACCGCGAAGAACCCGAACACGCCGCCCAGGAGGAACGCGATGCGCCAGCCATGGTCGAGCATCGCCGCCTCGGACATGCGGGCGCTCATGGCGGCGGCGACCAGCGAACCGATGAGGATGCCGAAGGTGAGGCCGGAACTCAGGCTCGCGCACGCCAGGCCTACCCGATGCCGTGGCACGTGCTCGGCGACGAAGACCCATGCACCCGGCACCTCGCCGCCGATGGCGATGCCCTGCACCACGCGCAACAGTGTCAGCAGCACGGGCGCCAGTACGCCGATCGTCGCGTACGTGGGCAGGAAACCGATGCACAAGGTCGGTACCGCCATCAGGAACACGCTGAGCGTGAACATGCGCTTGCGACCGACGCGGTCACCGAAATGCGCCATCACCAGGCCACCGAGTGGCCGCGCGAGATAGCCCACGGCGAAGATGCTGAAGGCCTGCAACTGTGCCACCCAATCGGAGGTTCCCGGTGGGAAGAACAGGTGTCCGAGCGTCTTGGCGAAGTAGGCGAAGATCACGAAGTCGTAGAACTCGAGCGCGCCGCCCAGCGCGGACAGGATCAGTGTCTTCGCATCGCCGCGGCCCAGCGGCCGGCGGTCGGTCATGTCGGTATCGATGATGGCGCTCATGGGGACGTCCGGGGAGTGATCGCGCGACTATAGGGGCTTATCGCTCGAAAGAAATCACCCGGACGGAGTACGGCGGCAGGACCGTGCCGTACAGCTTGTCCGATGCCGATAGCGTCAACAGGCTTGAGGGAAGAAGGTGTGGCGTGTCACGATCCGCCGCGTGAGCGACCGGCCGGCCCCGACACAGCACCTGCGCGACCTGGCAAGGCTACGCCGGGTCCGCGACCGTATCGACCGCGAGTACGCCCAGCCATTGGACGTCGAAGCACTTGCACGCGGCGTACACATGTCCGCGGGCCACCTCAGCCGGCAATTCCGGCTCGCCTATGGCGAATCGCCCTATGCCTACCTGATGACGCGCCGTATCGAGCGTGCGATGGCCTTGCTGCGTCGCGGCGACCTGAGTGTCACCGATGTCTGCTTCGCGGTCGGTTGCGCATCGCTCGGTACCTTCAGCACCCGCTTCACCGAACTGGTCGGCATGCCTCCGAGCGTCTATCGCGAGCGCGAAGCGCAGGCGGTTTCCGGCATGCCATCGTGCGTGGCGAAACAGGTCACGCGACCGGTCAGGAATCGAGAAGCGCGCGCCGCGGTGCGACGGCTAGCATGACCGCTCCCAACCAACGAGCACCGTCGCCATGGACATCGCCATCCACGCCAGCTTCCTGCCACACAACGACCCCGAGGCTTCCCTGGGCTTCTATCGCGACATCCTCGGCTTCGAGGTTCGCAAGGACGTAGGCTACAACGGCATGCGCTGGATCACCGTCGGCCCCGCCAACCAGGCAGATACCTCCATCGTCCTGTACCCGCCGGCGGCTTCGCCCGGCGTCACCGAAGATGAGCACCGCACGATCGCCGAGATGATGGCCAAGGGCACCTTCGCCATCCTCCTGCTGGCCACGAGGAACCTCGACGAGGCTTTCGACCGGATACAAGCCAGCGGCGCGGAAATCGTCCAGGAACCGGCCGAACAACCGTACGGGGTTCGCGATTGCGCCATCCGAGATCCAGCGGGAAACCTGATCCGGTTGCAGGAGTTGCGCTAGTTCTCGATAGGCTCAGCCTCTTGTCATCATAAGATCAATCAATTTCTGCAATGCTCGCAATCGGGCCATGATCCAGGCACTAGATAAACCACGAGTCGCCGGCGCTCGATCCTTCGTCCCGGCAAGCCAGAGGAGACCTCCTGATGTCGAGCGAAGCGAAATGCCCTTTCAATCACACCGCCGGCGGCGGCACGACCAATAACGACTGGTGGCCGAAGCGCCTCAGGGTCGACCTGCTCAACCAGCATTCGTCCAGGTCCAATCCGCTTGCGCCGGACTTCGACTATGCCGAGGCATTCAAGAAGCTCGACCTCGCGGCGCTGAAGAAAGACCTGGCCGACCTGATGACCGATTCGCAGGACTGGTGGCCGGCCGATTTCGGCCACTACGGTCCGCTGTTCATCCGCATGGCATGGCACAGTGCGGGCACCTACCGCATCGGCGATGGACGTGGCGGCGGCGGTCGCGGCCAGCAGCGCTTCGCTCCGCTGAACAGCTGGCCCGATAACGTCAGCCTCGACAAGGCGCGACGCCTGCTCTGGCCGATCAAGCAGAAGTACGGCAGCAGCATCTCGTGGGCCGATCTCCTGATTCTCACCGGCAACGTCGCCCTGGAAACCATGGGCTTCAAGACGTTCGGTTTCGCCGGCGGACGCGAGGACACTTGGGAACCCGACCAGGACGTTTACTGGGGCAACGAGACCGAATGGCTCGGCGGCGACCATCGCTATGGCAAGGTCACGCCACAGAGCGAAGGCGTGCTGGTTGCCGATCCCGAGCTGCACGGCGAGGAAGAAGACCGCACCGAAGGCGGACGTAACCTGGAAAACCCGCTCGCGGCGGTCCAGATGGGTCTCATCTATGTCAATCCGGAAGGCCCTGAAGGCAAGCCGGACCCGATCGCCGCGGCGCACGATATCCGCGAGACCTTCGCGCGCATGGCGATGAACGACGAAGAAACCGTCGCCCTGATCGCAGGCGGCCATTCCTTCGGCAAGACCCACGGCGCGGCCGACGCCGCCAACGTCGCGGCCGAACCCGAGGCGGGCGACCTCGAACAGCAAGGGCTGGGGTGGAAGAACAGCCATGGCAGTGGCGTCGGTCGCGACGCCATCACCAGCGGCCTGGAAGTGACCTGGACGCAGACACCGACGAAGTGGAGCAACCTCTTCTTCGAAAATCTCTTCAAGCACGAGTGGGAGCTGACGAAGAGCCCGGCCGGCGCGCACCAGTGGGTGGCGAAGGACAGCGGCGATGTCATCCCCGATGCGCACGGCGGTCCCAACCGCAAGCCCACGATGCTCACGACCGATCTTTCGCTGCGCCTCGATCCCGCCTACGAAAAGATCTCACGCCACTTCCTCGAGCATCCGGAAGCATTCGCGGACGCGTTCGCGCGTGCCTGGTTCAAGCTGACCCATCGCGACATGGGGCCGCGCTCGCGCTACCTCGGTCCCGAGGTGCCCGCCGAGGAACTGATCTGGCAGGACCCGGTACCCAAGGTCGACCACCCGCTGGTCGACGAGAACGACATCAAGCAACTCAAGGAGAAGGTGCTGGCCTCCGGCCTCACCGTGTCGGAGCTGGTCTCGACCGCATGGGCCTCCGCCTCCACGTTCCGTGGCGGCGACAAACGCGGCGGAGCCAACGGTGCGCGCATTCGTCTCGCGCCGCAGAAGGACTGGAAGGTCAACCAGCCTGCGCAACTGGCGAAGGTGCTCGACCGTCTGGAGAGCATCCGTGCCGAATTCAATGGCGCGCAAGCCGGCAAGAAGATCTCCCTGGCCGACCTGATCGTGCTGGCGGGCAGCGCGGCCGTCGAGAAAGCGGCGAAGGATGCCGGCCATGCCGTCACCGTCCCCTTCGCCCCGGGTCGCACCGACGCCTCGCAGGAACAGACCGACGTCGCCTCCTTCGAGCCGTTGGAGCCCGTTGCCGACGGTTTCCGTAACTACGTCAAGGGTCGTTACAGCGTGCCAGCCGAAGCGTTGCTGATCGACAAGGCGCAGTTGCTGACCCTGACCGCACCGGAAATGACGGTGCTCGTCGGTGGCGTGCGTGTGCTCGGCGCGAATGTCGAGGGCAGCAAGCAAGGCGTCTTCACCGACCGGCCGGGTACGCTGACCAACGATTTCTTCCGCAACCTGCTCGACATGAGCACGGTGTGGAAGCCGACCTCCCCCGCCCGGGAGTCGTTCGAAGGCAGCGAGCGCGGCACCGGCAAGCTGAAATGGATCGGCAGCCGTGTGGACCTGGTCTTCGGTTCGAACTCCATCCTGCGCGCGCTGGCCGAGGTCTACGGCAGCGCCGATGCACAGGAGAAGTTCGTCGGCGACTTCGTGGCCGCCTGGACGAAGGTGATGAACCTCGACCGGTTCGACCTGCGGAAGTAAAAGCGAAGGCCGTGCAGGGCCACCATGCATCTGCGTGGTGGCCCTGTCGTTTCTAGCCTACGCGATGCTCCGCCGCGGAATCGCGTGCGGTGTGCGCCGCGCCGCCATCTCTGCGGCGGGTATCTGAAACGATGCGCCCGGCTTCGAGTTTCACCACACGATCGGCCAGCGAGAAATAACGGTCGTCGTGGGTAATCGCCACGACCGTCTTGCCCTGTGCTTTAAGGTCCGGAAGAAGCGTGCGGTAGAAGTAATCGCGGAAGTGCGCGTCCTGGTCGGCGGCCCACTCGTCGAAGAAGAAGATGTCGCGGTCTTCCGCATAGCACTGCAAGAGCGCGAGGCGTTTTCGCTGCCCGGTGGAAAGGGTGAGCTTCGACAATTCCCCCTGCGCCACCTGGACCTGCGAACCCAGGCCCAGCGATACCAGCAGCGTCCGGATGCGTTCGTCGGGGAGAGGATGTCCCGCCACGTCGAGCACATGCGGAAAGAGGAAGAAATCGCCGAACACGCCCGTGAAACGCTCACGATGACGCTGCTTGTCCGGCTCTAGCGGCACGCCGTCGACGGCGAGTCCGCCTGTGCGTGGCGTGAGCAGCGAAGCGAGCAGGAGCAACAAGGTCGATTTGCCGCTGCCATTGCCTCCGACGATGAAGAGGAGTTCGCCACGCCGGATTTCCATGTCGACCGGGCCGAGTGCCATTCGTCCGTCCTCATCGCCCGCATAGGCGTAGCTGACGCCCCTGAGCGCGATGCTGCGCCATTCGTCGCCGATTCCCTGCTCCGCCCCGTGTGCGGGTGGATCGACCTCACCACCAAGATCCAGGCCGACGCGCTGGAGGTGCCGCAAGCTGGCCGTACCGACGCCCACCTGCCGTGCCGCGCTCACGATGAACGCGATCGGGCCGCTGAGGAACAGTGCGCCGATCACGAAGCGCATGAGCGTCGCCTGTGGCAATGCCAGGCTCGCGTAACCGACATAGACGATGACGAAGACCGACGCGTAGATCACCGCCGACGACCACGCCTCATTGAAACCAAGACCCGTGTGCACCTGGATCATCAAGCGGCGGGAACGACCGATGGCCGGTCGGATGAGTTCCTCGGCGACATGCCTGGCGCGCGCGGCATTGAGCGCCAGTTCCTTCTTTCCTTCGCTGAGGTAGCGAAAGTATTCGAAGACCTTTTCGTTCGCTTCGCGCAAGGCGTCGAAGCGACGACGTAGAAACCGTTCCAATGCCAGAGAGACCACGATCGTGGCGCAGAGAAAGGTGGCGAGAATGCCCAGGAGTGGCGGTGAAACGCTGGCGAGATAACCGGCATACAGCACGACGAGCAACCCGTTGTACGCCAATAAAGGAGCGACGAGCACCAGCGGCGCGATGCTTGCCACGTCCTCGATGAGCGAACCGAAGATCGCGTGCTTTTCGTTGGCCAGCTTCTCGTATTCCAGGTCGATGAAACGGCGCGACAGGTCGATCCGCAGTTGCGCGACGAGATCGCCGCCTAGACGGGCCAGGATGAATTGCGACATCGCGCCTGTCGCGAGCACGGCACCCAGCCATCCTGCGCCCTTCCATAAGGAAGCCGTGCGGCCGGCGTGCACGCCGTTGGCGGCCAGCTCGTTGATATGCGACAGCAGCGCCATGGTGGACAGGGCGCTCGCGGCGGACAGCACCATGGCACCGAGGACGAGGGCACGGTGTCGAAGGATGAAGCGCTTGAGGATCATCGATGCACCCTTCCACCCATCGTGGCGGCGTCATCGCATGGTGCCAGATACCGGTCACCGGCATGTGTCGTCTCTTGCGCGCAAATTCGGCAAACCACGCAAATCCTCGTCCCGGAGTCATCAGAATGCTCTGGCGGCGTCGTCGTGGATGCGCCCGCCGCGACGCGCTTCTTCAACGTCCGGGCGCACACCCGTAACACCTGAGGAGTACTCGCATGCAGACCGACAAGATCCTGGCGGGATGGTTGAGTGGCGCCGATAGCGTAGGTGGGTATGACAATCCGGCTGGTTCGCTCTACACCGAGGGCCATGCCCAGACGTTGATGGCGATGACCAGCACGGACATCGCACTGATTTCCAACTGTAGTTCCTGTACGGCCTCCCGGCCGGGCGTCTGCTGCTAACAAGCGGTAGCCGCGATAGCCGTGGCCAACCCCACGGCTATCCCTTCGCCATCCTAGAAACCGCAACGGTACCGTCGGGACCGCCCATGGATGCATCCGCGTCGCAGAACGCCTTCGCCCCTGTCATCGCCTTCCTTACGGACGACGCACGCCGGCGACTCGCCGAGGACATCGTCCGCCAACCCGGGCTCGATGAGGTGGAACGCCTTCTTGTCGCCAGGGTCGCGGAACGCGCCTTGCTCGACAACGCCGAACGAAAGCTCAACCGCGTGCTCCTGTTGGAACTGCATGCGGCAAAGCTTTCCGGTGACCTTCCCGAGGGAACCGAAGCCTCGCGTTTCGCCGCCTTCATCGCACACGCCATGACCCCCGGATTCGTCGCGGCGATCGATCGCCGCTATCCCGTACTCACGCCCCGCCTCACGAAGGTTCTGGACCAGCAACGCCATGCCATCGTCGCCATGCTTTCGCGGTTGGTCGCCGACCGTGAAGCCTTGTCCCTCTTCGTGGGAACCGATCTTGGCGAACTCCGCTCGCTGTACCTCGGCGAGGGTGATGTCCACGAGGGCGGACAGTCCGTGGCACGCCTGACCTTCGCCGGTGGCACGATCATGTACAAGCCGAGGTCGCTGCGCGTCGACGCCGTGCTGGACCGTTTTCTCGACACGGTGCTCCACGACGATCCTTCGCGCATACGCGTACCCGCGGTGCTCGACCGGGGCGATTACGGATGGAGCCGCCATGTCGACCATATCCATTGCACCGACGACGCGCAGCTTGCCATCTTCTATCGCAACATCGGGTATTGGCTCGCGGTCATGCGATTGCTCGGCGGCACCGACATCCACTACGAGAACCTGATCGCGTCGTCCATCGTCCCGTACGTGGTCGACGTCGAAAGCCTGTTCGTCACGGAGATTCCGCTCCCGCCCTCGCAGAAGGGCGAAGCCGTCGACCTCGCGCAGGCGCTCATCCGCTCGTCGGTGCTTCGCACGGGGCTGGTCCCGTTCCGGGCGCCGGTGCTGGGACTGGACGGCGTCGACATCTCCGCCATCGGCGCGCTGCAGGGTGAGCAACCGAAGATCCGCGTTCCGGAGATAGTCGATGCCGGGACGACCGAGGCCCGGGTCGGACTGGTCAGCGTCGAGATCGAGACCGGCAAGAACCATCCCTGCACCAACCCCGACATCTCACGCTTCTGGGAAGATATCGTCGCGGGTTTCCGCACAATGAGCGATGCGCTCGCCGAACGGCATCGCGGTGAAGCGCTCACGCCGTTGCTCGAAGCCTTCGTCGGCTGTCGCATACGGCGCATCCGGCGGCCGACACAGGCGTATGTCGAAGTGATGCGCATGCTCTGGCATCCCGCATCGCTGCACGACGAACCAGCCGCCATCGAGCGCGCCCGCGATCTTCTGACGCGAAACGCCGTCGTCTCGCCCGTCGCCCCTTCCGACCCAGCCATCATCGCCGGCGAAATCGACGACATGCGTCATGGCGACGTCCCCGTCTTCGCCAACGTGCTGGACGAATCGCAGCGGGACGAGGTATTTCGCGCCTGGCTGGACATGCGTATCGAGCTGGAGGAACTGACCATTCGCGGCGCCCTCGTTACCGCCCACCTCAATGTTCGGCTCAACGACGACAAGCGTTCACCCTACGATCTTTCCGCCCGGAACGCTCATGCCGACGATCTCGATCGGCGGCGGCGGGCGATGGCCCGGGAGACGCTCGAACAACTCCTTCGCCTCTCCGTGCGCGGTGACGATGGCACCATGACCTGGATCAGCCCGATCCTCGGCCGTGGCGGCTGGACGATGCGCACGCTGCAGTCAAATCTTTACGTCGGCCTGGGCGGCATCGCGCTGGCACTCGCTGGATACGCCGAGGAAATGCGACATGGCCGAGTCGACAAGGTCGTCGGGGTCGCCGAGGCGTTGCATGGCGTGCTCCGCATCCTGCGTGCCGCCGAGGACAGCGACGAAGCCGAGGCGATCGGCGGTTTCATCGGGCTGGGTTCGCAGGTACAGACGTGGCTGACCCTCGATTACCTGCACCCGGGTGAGGAATTCCTGTCCCGCGCCGTGGCCCAGGCGACGCGCATGGAACGCTGGGACATCGAGAACGAGCGCGTTCTCGATATCCTGGAAGGCGTGGGCGGCGCGATCGTTCCCCTGCTCAACCTCGCGGACGCCACCGGCGATCCGCGCTGGCTGGCGCTCGCGGAGCGGGCGGGCAGACACCTCGAAGCGACCGCCATCGTCGACGAACGCGGGGCGCGCTGGCCCGCGTCGATCTTCAGCGAGCCGATCGGCGGCTTTGCCCACGGCGCGACGGGTACCGGCTGGGCACTCACACGCCTCGGCCTCAGCGATGCCGGAAACGCCATCGACCGCCACCGCTGGCTCAACCTCGCCGAGTTGGCATTCGATTTTGAGGAATCGCTATACGACACGAAGGCGAGCAACTGGATCGACGTCCGTAAACCCGACAGTGGCGATTTCGCGAACACCTGGTGCCACGGCAGCGTTGGCATCGGATTGGCGGCATGCGATCTCTACGAGCGCACGCGGCACCCCCGCCATCTGGATACGCTGCGCCGTGCGGTGCGCGCCGCCTACGAAGGCGGCTGGGGACACAGCCATACCCTCTGTCACGGCGACCTGAGCACCTGGGAACTGCTGACCCGCGCGGCACGCCTGGACCCTTCCCTCGTGCCGGATACCGGACTGCCTGCCGCGGCCATCGTGTTGTCCAGCATCGAGGAGCACGGCATCGTCGGTGGCCTTGCACGCGATGCGTTCACCCCCGGCCTGATGAGCGGTGTCTCGGGGTCGATCCTGCAGTTGACCCGGATGCACCCGGCATGCCGGGTGCCGTCGCCATTGTTGATGGAATATCACGTGGCCGTAGCTTCGCACGGTACGGCTCGCGAGCACGACGTGGTGGCGACTTAGCCGTCCTTGCCTGGCATAGCCGAGTCCGCCGGTCATGCCATCAGTCATGCCAACCATCCAGGCAGGCCAGGCATCCTACCTGCTCACTCATCAACGCAGGGGATCACATGCATCGCTGGATATCCGCCACCCTCCTGGCCGTGGCGTCGCTCGCCGCCACGGCGCAGGAGGTGCCTAAAATGATGTTCCTCGGCTCGGGCCACCTGGCCAACCACAATCGCGACGTGGCCAATACGCATGTGGAAGACGTGCGGACGCCGGCACGACAGGCCGAGATCGAGGAGATGGTCACGCGGCTCGCCGCATGGAAGCCCACGCACATCGCGATCGAATATCCCTATGCCAAGCAGGCCGAACTCGATAAGCGCTACGCGGACTATCGGGCAGGCCGTTACACCTTGACGGCAGACGAAACCGACCAGATCGGATTGCGGCTGGCCAAACAGCTGGGACTACCCCGTGTCGATGCCGTCGACTGGAATGGTGACGCCCCCGGCAAGGATGCCGACTACGACTGGATGGCATGGGCGAAAGCACATGGCAAGGCGGACCTGCTGGAAAGAAAAGTCGCCCCGTGGAAGGCCACGGCGGCGAAGGAGACCGAGTACCTGAAAGGCCACAGCGTGACCGACTGGTACCTGATGTGGAACGACCCCAAGCGCATGAACGAAGACGCGAAAGGCTACTTCGAGCACCCGCTATTCGGCGACGACACCAATAACCCTGGCGCGGCATGGGTCGGCCAATGGTATGCGCGCAACCTGCGCATCTTCACCCATATCCGCGCGCTTGCGACGAAGCCAGGGGACCGCGTGCTCGTCGTCTATGGCGCCGGCCATGGGCCGCACTTGCGTAAAGACGCGGTGGAGTCGGGCGCATTTGAACTGGTCGAGCCGCAGCCGTGGCTGACCGGGAACGCGACCGCCAGATAGGTGGCCAAGAAACCACCCGGATGAGCGGTATCGTCGATCTACATGTCTCCGGGTAACGCCCGGACGACAACATGGCAGAGCCGAGCCCATCTACCTCAGCGGTATGGTGAACGAGCCGCTGGGGTACTGCTGCGCCATGAACTCGACGAAAGCCCGCACTTTCGGGCTTTGCAGACGTCGCGACGTATGCAGTACCCATAGCTCGACGTCCTCGCCCGCGATCCCCCATGTCACGAGGTCTCCGCTTTCGAGCAGGCTTCCCACGATCGATTGCGGCAACAAGGCGACACCCGCCCCAGCGGCGACGGCATCGCGGACCATCAGTAGCGACGACAGGCGCAACACGGGTTGCGGCTCGATGGCGAGCTTGCCATTGCGAACGGTCCACACATCGCCATCGCGATAGGTGGACATGACCACGGCTGGCATCGGGAAAGGTCCGTCCCGCCGCCCCCTGGGCATCGAGATGGACGGCGCCGCGGCGAGGACCAGACGATCCCGGGCGAAGCACCGCCCCACGAGGTCGCTGTCCTTCTGGGGGTTGATGCGAATAGCCACATCGAAATGTTCATCGACCAGGTTGACGAAACGGTCCTCCGACACGGTCTCGATCTGTACTTCCGGGTAGCTCTCCAGGAACTTCGCGGCGAGCCCTCCCAAGGCGAGTTGCGAGAACAACTGCGGCGCCGCGATACGTAAACGACCGCGTGGCAGGGCAAGCCCATCACGCACGGCCGCGAACGCCTCGGCAATTTCGCGCATGGGTCCTTCCGTGCGCCCCACCAACAACTGGCCCGCGTCCGTCAGCTCCAGGCGTTGCGTGCCGCGCTCGATAAGACGAGCCCCTAGCTCTTCTTCCAGGTCGCCAACCCGGCGCGACAGCGTCGCCTTGGATCGGCCCGTGGCACGAGCGGCCTTTCCAAAGCCTCCGTGTGTCGCCACGAGATGGAAGTCATCGAGCGCGTTGAGGTCCATGGTGTCTCGTTTTTGGTACCAGGTGTCTCGATTCTATGGTCTATGTATCGAATGTGGAACCCCTTATCGTTTTGTTCGTACCCCACCGAACGCCAAAGGAAACGCATCGATGAACACTATTCGCGCCCTGCAACTCGCCGCGTACGGCGGACCTGAAACCGTCCGGGCGTCCGCTATCGACGCCCCCGCTCTCGAAGCAGGCCAGGTCCTGGTCCGCGTCCACGCCGCCGGCGTCAACGGGCTGGATTGGAAAGTCCGCGAAGGCTACGTGCGGGATGTCTTTCCTTTGCAACTGCCAACCACGCTGGGCATAGAACTCGCCGGCGTGATCGAGGCTGTCGGCCCTGGCGTGACGCGGCTGCGTCAAGGCGACCACGTCATGGGTTCACTCGGACGACTGGGTGCTTATGCCGACCTGGTCGCCGTCGACGAGGCCAACCTCAGCCTCGTGCCTCGATCATTGAGTTTTGTCGAAGCCGCCGCGTTGCCCGTGGCTTCCGTGGCGGCATGGCAGAGCCTGCATTTCGCAGGGCCGGTACGTGCCGACCAGCGTGTCCTGATCCATGGCGCCGCGGGTGGCCTAGGTGGCTTCGCCGTGCAGTTCGCACATCGAGCGGGAGCGGAAGTGTTCGCCACCGCGCTGGGCGATCACGCCGAGTATGTCAGCGGCCTTGGCGCGGACCACGTCATCGCTTATGACCGGGAACAATTCGAAGACCGCGCCAGCGACATCGACCTTGTACTCGATTATGTCGGTGGCGAGGTACTGAGCCGCTCGTGGTCCGTGCTCGCCGATGACGGCGTCGTCGTCAGCACCGCGTCGCCAGCCATCGAGTCGAACACTCCCGCAGGACGCCGCGGCCTCTGGTTCGTGAATACGCCGGATGCCGCCCGCCTGCATGCGATCGCCGAGGACGTGGCAGTGGGCCGCCTGCAGTCCAAGGTTGCCGCCATCGTACGTTTCGACGACCTCCCCGCAGCGATCGAACGCAACCGGACCCAGCCACAGCTCGGCAAGGTCGTCGTCGATTTCTCCCTCTGAATCCGTAACCCCCTCTCTCTCATTTAAATCATCGGAGTAAATATCATGACCATCCTCGTTACCGGAGCCACCGGCAATATCGGCCGCCACGTCGTCGAACAGCTCGTGAAGCGTGGCGCCGACGTCCGCGCACTCGCACGCGATCCTTCGAAAGCGAATTTCCCGGCAACTGTTGCCGTCGCTCAAGGCGACCTGCTCGACGTCGACTCCCTGCGGGCAGCCTTCTCTGGCGTCTCCACACTGTTCCTGCTCAATGCCGTGACCGCCGACGAATACACCCAGGCACTCATCGCGCTCAACATCGCCCGCGAGTCAGGCATCGAACGCATCGTCTACCTGTCGGTGATCCATAGCGACGTCTACGTGAACGTTCCGCACTTCGCCGGGAAGTACAGCGTCGAGCGCATGATCGAGGACATGGGCCTCCACGCGACGATCCTGCGCCCGGCCTACTTCATCAATAACGATCTTTCGATCAAGGATGTGGTGACCGGATACGGCGTTTATCCCATGCCCATCGGCAGCAAGGGCCTGGCGATGGTCGATACGCGTGACATTGGCGAGGTCGCGGCCATCGAACTGCTTCGCCGCGAACAGGCGGCCGAACCGCTTCCTCTCAACCGGATCAACGTCGTCGGCCCCGACACGCTCACCGGAGCCGATGTCGCCGCGATCTGGACGAACGTGCTTGGCCGGCCGATCGCCTACCCGGGTGAAGACATGGATGGACTCGAGAAGAACCTCCGCCAGTACATGCCCAGTTGGATGGCTTTCGACATGCGCCTGATGGGCGAGCGCTTCGTCACGGAAGGAATGGTTCCGGAGGCCGGCGATGTCGAGCGGCTGGTGGCCCTGCTGGGGCGGCCGCTTCATTCGTACGCTGAGTTTGTGGCGGGCATCGTCGCGGGGGATTGAGGTGGCGGGACGCCTTCGACCATTGCCGAAGCCCTCACCGTTCACCTTGGCCAGCGCGGGAAGACCCGGGCGATCCAATGATCGGCGCTGACATAACGTCCCGCGCCATAAAAGAACAAGACCATCACGAGAATGGTGTAGGTGACGGTGAATTCCATGCCGTTGTTCAAGATGACCGGATCGCCCAGCTCGGTGACATAGTTGAATCGGCCCGGGAAGGACTGAGCCAGCCAGGACATGAGGCCATCCAGGCGCAAACTGGCCTCCGTGGTCTTGCCGGCGATCGCCGCCCATCCGTGGGACCAATGCACGGAGAGGCCAGCGACCGTCATCAAGATCATCACGGGAATCGCCACCACGCGCGTCGCCAGCCCTAAGGCGATACACACCAGGCCCACGACCTCGGTGCCGGTCGCCAGGGCCGCCATCACATACGGCAACGGCAAACCCAACCCGCCTTGAGCCACGGGTGTCCCAAACCACTGCACGACGCCACTGAAACCGGCGAGTTTCGCGTGGGCCCCCACGTAAAGCGTGGGCAACAGGTAAAGCCGGATGGACAACAGAGCTATGAAATCGAGCCGACGGGATCGATCCAGGAATCGGTTCAGCAGATCAAGCGGACGGGGCATGGAGCACCTCGAATATCGGTGAGCAAGAAAGGAGGTTCTCCCGCAGCGCATCGGAGAGCCAGGAATCAAAAGGAAACGTTGTCACCACGGGGCCGGCTTCAAAGAGCTGAAATCGGGCGATGTCGGCCGCTCTGAGGGGCTGGGTGACCACGCGGTGGTCGGTCCTGCGATACACGGCATAGACCAGAGGTGCCTCGTTTTTCGGCGATGCGTCGATGTCGGCGTCCGCACGCAGGAGATCGATGGGCGAAGCAATCCAGCGCAGGGTGGGATTGAGTTCCAGCCGGCCGCCCCCTTGCCCGTCGACAAGGGGCCACGCGGGCACCACGGCTGGGTGCACTTCCACTTCGAAGAGCAGCCACTCGTATTCGAGCACGATGCGGTCGACGCCATTTCCTAGCCGCCCCTGCATGAATTCGAGAAACTCGGTGCCGAGCTGGATGAATGGTGCGCGCGATGCGCCGTGGATAATGCAGAAAGCCTCGATGTCGGCATCCCGCTTATCCGCGCCGCGCCGCGCCGCGAACCGCGGGAACATGCTCATCAGCATTTCCCGCATCGTGGCGCGGATCAATGCACCGTATGGGCCGAAGCCGCCCCGACGAATCGCAAGGCAACGTCGCTCTGCTGCGGCGTACAGCTCGTCAAAGCCCTCGACAGTCACGCCCGGGCTGCCCGTGCTTCCAACATGGCCTGGTGGACGATGCCCAACTCCCGGCAAAGGTCGTCCAGACTCGGCAGGTGATTATCCCGTTCGAGCACCACGGGCCGCCGACCAAACCGGGCCACGGCGCGCGCACCCAATTCCATGACAGCAATGGATACCGGCGTACCATGGGTGTCGAGAACCCGATCGTCGGGCCCTTGATCCAGGTGTCCGGCCATGTGGTAGTAGGCGACCGCGTCAGCGGGCAAGGCATCGAGGAACTTCGCCGCGTCCCAGCCATGGTTGCGTGAGTTGACATAGACATTGTTGATATCAAGCAACAATGCACATCCCGATGCATCCACCAGGCGAGCCAGGAATTCAGCCTCACCTATCTCGCATTCGTCATCGACGTAGTACGACACGTTCTCCAGCACAAGCTGGCGGGACATGAAATCCTGCACGGCCTGAATCTTTTCGACCATCCAACGCAGGCTGGCCTCAGTCCGAGTCACGGGGACAAGCTCATACAGGTACCCGCGGCTGTCGCGTGACATGCTCACATGATCGCTGTAGGTCTGGATGTCGTAGCGGTCAAGGAAGCTCTTTATCGAATCGAGATATGTCCAGTCCAGCGGCTGGGTGTCTCCGATGGAGAGGCTCAAGCCGTGCGCCACCATCGTGTATCGCGAAGCCAAGCCCTCCATGACCTCCGCACTTTCTCCACCCAGGCCCATCCAGTTGTCGGGAACGATCTCCAGGAAATCGATATCCGACCGCACCGGACCTCTGGCGAGGCAGGACGCGAATTCACGCCGAAGGCCAAGTCCACGGCCATGCCCATTCATTGCCCACAAACCCCCTCGGCCAGCTTCCGTGCGGTCGACACCGGGGCGTCATGACCCTGCGCCGTCAGCCCGCACTTGCCATCGCGGGTGCGAACCAAGCGATCCTGCGGATCCTGCTTGATCTGCGCCTTGCCATAGATCTTTTCCGTACCGCACTTCCCACTGGCGCACTTGCCACCGTGCGATGCGGGAGCGGGCGCTGTCGACGGGATTTGTGCCGCTTGCGCATGCACGGGTGCGCTGATGGGGCCGAGTGCGGCCAAGGATGACAGCGCGATCGAGAGCGTGAGTGAGTTGTTCATGGATGGCTCCTGCTGACTTCAGGTATGGGGTAGCAGGACAGGTCGCGGCTTTCTGCGACCGGTCCGTGGTAGTACCGCTGGATGATTCGCACGTTGCCGTCCTTGTTCTTCAACGACGCCCCCATGAAGTGGTTGAGGACCAGCAACTTCGGCTGGATTGCCGCAGCCAGTTTCCCCACCATGGCCGGGGGCGCGTGGAGAAACTTGGAACCTTGGTTGGCGTCGTCATCGATGGCGGCCGGCATCACCAGAATGTCCGCACCTTTGGCGAAATCGATAAACCCCGCGCGGCTTCCGTTTTGATCGGCGGAGATCACGATCGTGCCGTGCTCGCCCTCGACGCGGAACGCCAACGTCGGAACCTCGCCATGGGGAATACCGAACGCGTAGACCTTTACGTCCGCGTCTTGATAGACGAGGCTCCGCTGAGACGCGTGCGTGTCGACGTCCTCGATCGGCTTGACGGCGAGTTGCAAGCCATCGCTGCCATCATGGAGGCCATGCAGATACGCAAAGGATCCCTTGCCTGCGCCGAACATGTCCTTGAAGAAGGCCGTCATGCTGGGGAAGACATCCGACCCGTTGGGACCGGCCAACGCGACCGTGTTCGGTGTGGCCATGAAGTAGCCGCCCTTGAGAATGGCCGGTAAATCTGCACTGTGATCGGTGTGAAAGTGCGAGATACCAATGAAGCGCAGGTCTTCCAGGCGCGCGCCAGCCTGCCCGAACCGCAAGTACGTGCCGCCACCCGCATCGATCAGCAGGCGCGACTTTCCATCGATCCAGATGACTTGTCCCGATGACGCGCGGGCATCGTCGGAGATGGGACCGCCGGAGCCCAGCAACTGAATGGACATGGCGCCGGTGGAGTTGCAAAGCGGCTCGGCGGCGAATGCGCCAAAGGACGTTGCCACCAGGCCGAGTGCGCCGGCGGCTCGCAGGATGTGTTTCACGTAAGACTCTCCATGTTGGGCAGCAGCCGTGCGTTCGCTCGACAGCGCGACGGCATCAGGCTTGAACCGCTATTTCGCAACTGGCATGCGCGGTCGCGTCATTGCATCCATCGCGCGTGCCGCTCAGAGACATACGATGGCTGCTACGCCGAGGTCATCTGCATTCGCCTGCGATGACGCCATACCGGCGGGGATTTATCGTCTCTGATTGAAAGCTCTCGTGAGTGTCTACGAAAAGCTTGGCTATCCATTGTTCCTGTCCATGGCTCTCTCCATACGTTCCAATACTTCACCTACTTGTGAAGGCGCTTCTCCAATCCTGCAGCTCGCTTCGCTGTCTTTCTGACCACGCAGTCGGCGGATGTCAGCTGATCGATCGTACCGGGATATTCTGGAATGGCGCAACGCCGTTCCTTGTCCATGAGTCACGTCCTCTCCGCGCTTCTCCATGCAGACTTTAGCCCGTTTTCTTGGACTTGAATCAACGTTGCGAAAGTTCTCACTCAATGAGAAAAAAAGCGCCGCACTATTTACCTTCGGTTCGTTCGGCGTTGAAGGCAATCGCATCTCGTGCCTGATCCCACGATAGCCGTGCATGAGCCATAGCGGCACTGCAAACCATGTTCGTCAGTGCCGCCATGGCTTCCAGTGACAGCGCCATGCGACGACGGTCCAGCGCATCGGATTCATGCACGAGGTCGGCGAGAAATTCGGGCCGCAATCAGGTCCAGATGCGGCACACCACATAACGCAGCGCGCCGTGGGTCAAACGGACTCGCGGGTTCACCGGCGGCCCGAGACCGGGCGCTCCAGTAGATCGATACAGAAAGAGGGAGCTTTGGCACGAGAGCGATACTTCAAACGATACCTATGCCAGGGCCGTTTCCGGATACCGCTAATGCCCCTAACCGTTGTGCCGCAAAGACTACAAGCGGTTGTGGAGCGGGTGAAGGGAATCGAACCCTCGTCAGTAGCTTGGGAAGCTACAGCTCTACCATTGAGCTACACCCGCGTCGGGCATGGATGGTAATACGACAGTGGCGATGGGGGAAAGGTGGCGGGTGGCTGAACGTGTCCGTGGATTCTTACGCCGGCTCCAGGCCCTGCGCGCATAATCCGGCGAGGGAATCCCTACGAGGGTCGTGCCATGCGTCGTGCGTTTTCGCTTTCCATCGCCATCGGGCTCGCGCTCGGCGCGGGTCTCGCGGGTGCCCAATCGCGCACCGTGTCCACGGGGGACATGCCCAAGCCGGGCGTCAGCTACATTTCCGGGCCCTCCGTACCCGTTCGCAAGGACACCGTGAGCACCGGAAGCCTGCCGCAGCCGCCCCGGTTCTATGTGGGCGGGCAGGTAGCCGTGGGCGATGACGGGTATCGGGACCACTCCGGCTACGGCGATGGCTCCGTGGCGGAAAGCGGTTACTACTACGGTGGTGGCTATCCCCCGGGCTACGGTTACGGCTACGACCGGGACGACCGGCGCGGGCACGGCCATGACGGCCATGACGGGCACGGCCATGACCACGATGGCCCGGGCAACGGTCACGACGGCGGCCACGATCACGACCATGGCCGGAACGGCTCGGTGAGCCTGGCCGCCCCCTCCGGCGGAAACGCCTCGGCCAGCGGAGCCGGTGTGAAGCTGGCGCCGCAACGGCCTCCGGAGCGGGACGACCGCTGGCGGAATGGTTGGAATGGTGGCTATGGAAACCAGCAGCCTCAGCCCGGTACGGGGATGACAAACAGCAGGGCGCCGCAGCCGGGTACCGGTATGGGGTCGGGGAATCAGCCGGGGACAGGGATTCCTTTGCGGGGTGGTGGTGAGGGATGGCGGGGACGGTGAGGGGCCTTGTCGCGGCCTAGGCCGCTTCCCACCCTCGGCCGCATCCTATCCGGGGCTGCTTCCCATCTTGGTTTCCCAGGAAGGTGGGTTGGGTACAATTGGCGGATGCTGATCACTCTTAACGGCGACGCGCGCGAATGCGCGCCCGGTACTTCCGTGTCCGCCCTGCTCGACGCCGCCGGTTATGCCGGCAAGCGCGTGGCGGTGGAGGTCAACCTGGAGATCGTGCCGCGCAGCGCGCACCCGACGCACCTGCTTGCCGAAGGCGACCGGGTGGAGATCGTCCACGCCATTGGCGGCGGCTGACGCCCCGCGCCCTCCGACGGATAGCCCGCATGAACCATTTCTCTCCCGCCGCCGACGACCTGCTCACCGTTGCCGGCCGCACGTTCCATTCGCGGCTGCTCACCGGTACCGGCAAGTACAAGGATTTCGACGAGACCCGCCGGGCTACCGAGGCCGCTGGCGCGCAGATCGTCACCCTGGCGATCCGCCGCGTGAACATCGGCCAGGACGCCAGCCAGCCGAACCTGCTCGACGCGCTGCCACCCGACCGTTTCACCCTGCTGCCGAACACGGCCGGCTGCTACACCGCCGACGACGCCGTGCGCACCTGCCGCCTCGCACGCGAACTGCTCGACGGGCACAACCTGGTGAAGCTGGAAGTGCTCGGTGACGAACGCACGCTCTATCCCGACGTGGTGCAGACCCTGGTCGCGGCCGAGAAGCTCGTGGCCGATGGATTCGACGTCATGGTCTACACCTCCGACGATCCCATCCTCGCCCGGCGCCTGGAAGAGATCGGCTGCGCCGCGATCATGCCGTTGGCGGCACCGATCGGTTCGGGCCTGGGCATCCAGAATCGCTACAACCTGCTCGAGATCGTGGAGAACGCGAAGGTGCCGGTCATCGTCGACGCGGGCGTCGGCACCGCTTCCGATGCATCCATCGCGATGGAACTGGGTTGCGACGGCGTGCTGATGAACACGGCCATCGCCGGCGCGAAAGATCCCGTGCTGATGGCGCACGCGATGAAGCTCGCCGTCGAGGCGGGTCGCGCCGCCTTCCGCGCGGGGCGCATCCCGCGCAAGCGTTTCGCCTCGGCCTCGAGCCCCGTCGACGGACTGGTGGGTTGACCATGGCACACGACGACGAGACATCGGGCGACGCCCCGTTCCACCGACGCATCCGCAGCTTCGTACTGCGCGAAGGCCGCATGACCCCGGCGCAGCAGCGCGCGTTCGACGACCACTGGGCACGCTTCGGTCTCGACTACACAGGCCGTGAACGCGACCTCGACGCCACCTTCGGCCGGCATGCGCCGTGCGTGCTCGAGATCGGTTTCGGCAACGGCGAAGCCTTGGCATGGGCGAGCGAACACGATCTCGCGCGCGATTACATCGGCGTCGAAGTACACGGCCCCGGCGTCGGCCGCCTGATGAACGTGCTGGCCGCGCGCGATGCGTCCAACGTGCGCCTGTACAAGCACGATGCCGTCGAGGTACTGGAAAACGAGATCCCCGCGGGCAGCTTGTCCGAGGTGCGCATCTGGTTCCCCGATCCCTGGCACAAGAAGCGCCACAACAAGCGTCGCCTCGTGCAACCCGCCTTCGTGGCGTTGCTCGCGTCGCGCATGGCACCCGGCGGCTTGCTGCACCTGGCCACCGATTGGGAAGCCTATGCCGAGCACATGCGCGAGACGATGGAAGCCGCCGAAGGTTGGCGCAATCGCGTCGGGCCCGGCGAAACCGCGGAGCGCCCGGCGTGGCGCATCGAGACGCACTTCGAGCGCAGGGGCACGCGACTAGGCCATGGCGTATGGGATTACCTATACGAATGGATAGGCTCGACGACGGCCTCTTGACCGTCGTCGCGGCATAACATGGAACTTCGTGCCCACGGAGTTTCCCCATGTCCATCTCCAACCTTGCCGACCTGATCGCCGAAACCCTCGAAGAAGCCGGTATCCGTCGCATCTATGGCGTGGTGGGCGACAGCCTCAATGCCATCACCGATTCGCTGCGCGAGCGGAAGCGCATCGATTGGGTGCATGTACGCAACGAAGAGGCTGGCGCATTCGCCGCGGGCGGTGAATCGCAGCTCACGGGACAATTGGCCGTTTGCGCAGGAAGTTGCGGCCCCGGCAACCTGCACCTGATCAACGGCCTGTTCGACTGCCATCGATCGCGCACGCCGGTGCTGGCCATCGCCGCGCACATCCCCAGTGCGGAAATCGGTAGCGGTTACTTCCAGGAAACGCATCCGACGGAACTCTTCCGCGAATGCAGCGTGTATTGCGAAATGGTGTCCGATCCGGCGCAGATGCCCTTCGTGCTCGACGCGGCGATCCGCGCGGCGGTCGGGCAGCGCGGCGTGGCCGTGGTGGTGATCCCGGGCGACGTGGCCATGCGCGCGTCGCCGGTGAAGAAGGTGACACCAGCGGCGGGGTTGCTTCCACCCGCACCGAAGGTGATTCCGGCCGAGCGCGAACTCGACGCGCTAGCCGCCCTGCTCAATGCGGGCAAGCGCGTCACCCTGCTCTGCGGGCGCGGCACGGCCGGTGCGCACGGCGAACTCATCGCGCTCGCGGATGCACTGAAATCGCCCATCGTGCATGCGCTGGGCGGCAAGGAATATGTCGAGTACGACAATCCCTTCGACGTGGGCATGACAGGCCTGATCGGCTTCAGCTCGGGCTATCACGCGATGGAGGATTGCGACACGCTGCTGATGCTCGGCACCGACTTCCCGTATCGCCAGTTCTACCCGGAAGACGCGAAGATCGCGCAGGTGGACATCCGTCCCGGCAACATCGGCCGTCGTTGCCGCGTGGACCTCGGCGTGGTCGGCGACGTCGGCGAGACTCTGCGCGCACTGCTTCCGCGCATCGAACCCAAGCGCGTGCGCGGTCATCTCGACCGCTGCCTCGCCCACTATGCCCGCGCCCGTGAAGGCCTGGACGAACTGGCGAGGATCGAGCCCGGCCACGACCTGATCCATCCGCAGCAGGTGTCCCGCCTGGTCAGCGAACTGGCCGAAGAGGATGCCGTCTTCACCTGCGACGTCGGCACGCCCACCGTATGGGCCGCGCGCTACCTGCGCATGAACGGCAAGCGCCGCCTGCTCGGCTCCTTCGTGCACGGTTCCATGGCCAATGCCATGCCCCAGGCCATCGGCGCGCAGGCCGCCTATCCCGGCCGGCAGGTGATCTCGCTGTCCGGTGACGGTGGCTTCTCGATGCTGATGGGCGACTTCATCACCCTGGCCCAGGAAAAGCTGCCGGTGAAGGTGATCGTGCTCAATAACGGCACGCTCGGCTTCGTCGAACTGGAGATGAAGGCGGCCGGCCTGCTGGAGACCGGCGTGGAATTGCGCAACCCGGACTTCGCCGCCATGGCCAACGCGATGGGTATCCATGGCCGCCGCGTGACCCGCGCCAGCGACCTGCCCTCGGCCATCGCCGAGGTGCTCTCGCACGAGGGCCCCGCGCTGCTGGACGTGGTGAGCAACCGCCTGGAGCTGTCCATGCCGCCGAAGATCACCGCGGAGCAGGCGAAGGGCTTCAGCCTGTACGCGCTGAAGGCGGTGATGAGTGGCCGTGGCGACACGATCGTCGACCTGGCGCTGAGCAACCTCAGCCGATGAGCGGATAGGAATCACCGAGGGTCCGGTGCCGCCAGCTTCAGCCGGGAGCCACCCCCAGCGCGTATACTCCTGCGGCAATATCCACAGCCTGGCAAGACCATGCCACCGCACGCCTCAACCGACCGGATCCGGACAGCCGGCTAGTGGCACTGACCCTCACTCCCGAAATGATCCTCGTGCTGGGCCTGGTGGGCTTCACCATGCTCATGCTCGTTCTGGAGTGGATCCGGGCCGACATGGTCGCCCTGCTCGTGGTGGTCACGATCGGCCTCACCGGGCTGATTCCCGGCGACCAGGTGTTCAACGGTTTCGCTGGCAACGCGGTCATCGCCATCATCGCGATCATGATCATGGGCGCGGGCCTGGACCGCGCCGGCGTGCTCAACCTCACCGCCGCCTTCGTCATGCGCATGGCCCGTGGCGTGGAGTCGCGCCTGGGCGTGGTGATCAACAGCGTCACCAGCCTGTTCAGCGCCGTGATTCCGAGCCAGGCGCTGGCCGCGTTGATGATCCCGGTCACCAGCCGCCTGTCCGCACGCACGGGCGTGCCGATGTCGCGCCTGCTGCTGCCGATGGCGTTCTGCATCCTCACCGCCACCAACACCACGCTGATCGCCAACTCGCCGCTGATCGTCCTCAACGACCTGATCGCCAGCGCGAACAGCAACCTGCCGCCGGGCGCGCATACGATCCCGAAATTCGGCCTGTTCAGCGTGACGCCCGTGGGCCTCGTGCTGGCCGTGACCGGCGTGCTGTTCTTCTATTTCTTCACCCGCAAGCTGCTCCCGGAGCGCGAGGACGACCGTCTCAAGGTCACCCCCGGCCGTACCGAGAGCTACTTCGCCGACACCTACGGCATCGCCGGCGAGACCGCCGAACTGACCGTCACCGCCGAGAGCCCGTTGGTGGGCATGAGCATCGGCGAGGTGGAGCAACTGCATGGCGCCCCGCTGATCCTCGCGATCAAGAACGGCAACGAGAGCCGCGTGGCGCCGCCCTCGGACCAGATGATCTGGGTGGGCACGGTGCTCGGCGTGCTGGCCCCCCGCGATGCCATCAACGCCTTCGCCAACAACCAGCTCTGCCGCGTGTCCATGCGCATGCGCCAGCTGGGCGATCAGTTCAACACCACCCGCGCCGGTATTTCCGAAGCCGTGGTACCGCCCAGCTCGCGCTTCATCAAGCAGACGGTGGGCGACCTGCGACTGCGCAAGCGCTTCGGCATCTCGGTGCTGGCCGTGAACCGCGGCGACGAGGTCTACCGCGAGGACGTGCGTGCCGTGACCCTGCGTGCGGGCGATACCCTCGTGCTGCACAGCAAATGGCGCGACCTGATGTTGGCCGAGGAAGACCGCGACATCGTCGTGGTCACCGACATCCCGAAGGAAGAACAGCGCCCCGGCAAGATCTGGCAGGCGGTGGGCTTCTTCGTGCTGGCCAAGTGCCTGGCCCTGTTCACCCAACTCGACCTCTCGGTGGCGATGATGACCGGCGCGGTGGGCATGCTGCTCACCGGCGTGCTCAACATGGACGAGGCCTACAAGGCGATCAACTGGAAGACCATCTTCGTCACCGCCTGCCTCATCCCGTTGGGTTGGTCGATGGATTCCACCGGCACCGCCTCGTGGATCGCCCAGGAGGTGCTGGCCATCCTCGGCCACGCGCCACAGTGGACGCTGCAACTCTCCATCGCCGTGTTGACCCTGATGTTCTCGCAGGTGATGTCGAACGTGGGCGCCACGGTGATGATGGTTCCGATCGCGATCAGCGTGGCGGTCAGTACGGGCGGCAATCCGTCGGCATACGCGCTGATCGTGGCGGTATCGTCGTCGAACACGTTCCTGCTGCCATCGGGCCATCCCGCCCTGATGATGGTCGCCGGCCCCGGCGGCTACCGCTCGAAGGATTTCCTCCGCGTGGGCCTGCCGCTGACGATCCTGATCCTGGCACTGACGCTGGTAACCATCAATCTGATGTACCGGTAGGGGTTCTCGCAAGAGCCGGCGGGCGTCACCCTCGGGGCCACGCCTCCGGCGACCCGTCAGGGAAGGGCCGCTAGCGCGGCCATTTACTATTGCCCTGCGGGCCGGGTCGGCGCCCCACCGGAGGTTTCCGACTCGCCATCCGTGGCTCGGCGGAAACGGCCGGCCGTCCAGGCCGGCCCCCTAACGGGCTTTTTCCGGTGGAGCACCTCGCCTGCGCTACCGGCCCCGAGGGTGACGCCCGCCGGCTCTTCCGGATCGTGAGGTTCGTGGGGGCGAGCGCACCGCCTGCGATCCGGTGAGCGATCATGCTGTCGAACGCGACACGACCGCGCTTTCGCGGCGACAGGAACGGTGTGGTGTGGCGGCGCATGACTCCCGCCGGCACGCGCCACGCAGGTACGCGGATACGCGGATACGCAGATAAGCCAGCCCGCAACGAAGGCTATTGCTCGCCAATCAACTGGTGCTATCGCCCCGCATGGCCCACCCAGATTGCCTGCGGCGCACTCCGCGCAATCCACCTCACCGTGGAGTAGAGCAGGCGGGTACCACCCTCGGGGCCGGTAGCGCAGGCGAGGGCTGCGACTGGACAAGGCCCGGAGGGGGCCGGCCTGGACGGCCGGCCGTTTCCGCCGAGCCATGGAAGGCGAGTCGGAAACCCCCAGGCGGAGCCCGACCCGGCCCGTAGGGCAATAAGTAAACGGCCGCGCTAGCGGCCCTTCCCTGACGGGTCGCCGGAGGCGTGGCCCCGAGGGTGGTACCCGCCTGCTCTTGCCGCTCCGCACGGACGCCAACGCGAGGCCGAAGGCGAGCCCGCCCCCCGAACAAATGCGCGAAGAACCTTTTTCTCAGACTACGAGGCGTACGGCACCGTCGAACACCCCTACCGGCACGGCCCGCAGGCGGTCTCCCCGGCATGGCCCCGCCGTGCAATCCCCGCTTTCGGCCGTGAAGGTCGCCCCATGAGCGGCGCAGATGATCTGCCCGCTGCGGACCAGGAATTTCCCGGGAGCGTAGTCCAGGCGCCGGCCCGCGTGCGGGCATACATTGAAGTAGGCATGGGCCTCGTCGCCGTGTCGGTAGACCAGCAGGGACTCCACCTCGCCATCGACCAGGGTCTCGATTTCGATGGCATTGCCATCGGGAATGTCCGCCAGCAGGCAGAGAGGAGCGGTGTCGGCGGTAGTAGTCATGGCACTTGTCTATGAGGATCGATTGCCCCAAGGTAAAGAGGCTCGCACGCATGTCATTGTGCCATACGGATTTTTAACCAATGCGCTTCGTATTCCCACCCATCCGCCGTTCGCGTAATCCCCTCGTCCGCGCCCTGTCGCTGGTGCTGGGCCTCGCCGTGGTGGGCGTGCTGCTCGTCTTCGGCGTGGTCGTGCTCGGCGTGCTGATGGCCGGCGGCCTGGTTTTCCTCGCCGTGCGCCAGTGGAAGCTCGCCCACCGCCGCGTGACCGGCGCTTCGGGGCGCGGTGCCCCGAAGGACCCGGACGTGCTGGAAGGCGAATTCGTGGTGATCCGGCAGAACACGCCCATTCACCACTGATCGGGTCCGCAAGAAGCGGATGGTGACGGGGCCTCGCCCCGCCTACGCTGGTCTCCCATGAAGGAGGCCACCATGAACTCTCAGGCTTACGCCATGCGTCCCGCCGCCGACGATGCGCTAGAACGCGTCCGCGCCGCCCTGGAACAGGCCGACGGCGCCACCGATCTCGCCAGCCTCGCCACCATCGCCGGGCTGAGCCCGACCCATCTGCAACGCGCCTTCCGGCGCCGGTACGGCGTCAGTCCCGCCGAATACGCCCGCGCCCGCCGGTTCCGCCAGCTGCGCGAGGTCCTGCGCGACGGTGCGGCGGTCACCGACGCCGTTTACGAAGCCGGTTTCGGCTCCGGTAGCCGGGTCTACGAAGAAAGCGACCGCCGCCTCGGCATGACTCCCGCCAGTTACCGGGCGGGCGGTGCGGGCGCCTCGATCCGCTACACCACCACGCAGACACCGCTCGGCCGGCTGCTGGTCGCCACCACCGCGAAGGGCATCTGCTCGGTGACGCTGGGCCAGGACGATCGCGAACTCGAGACGCGCCTGGCGGAGGAATTTCCCCTCGCCGAGCGGGAACGGGTAGACGAGGGCCGGGAGGAATGGCTCGACGCGGTCATCGCCCGCGTGGCCCATGACCTCGGCTGGAGCGATCGCGACGCCCCCGCCCTGCCACCGCTGGATGTCGCCGCCACCGCCTTCCAGTGGCGCGTATGGGATGCGCTCACGCGTATTCCGCGTGGCGAGACACTGAGCTACGGCGAACTGGCCGCGGCCCTGGGCGTACCCAAGGCGGCGCGCGCCATCGGTCGCGCCTGTGGCAGCAACAAGCTGGCCCTGCTCGTTCCCTGTCACCGCATCATCCGCGAGGACGGCAGCCTCGGCGGATGGCGATGGGGCATGGATATCAAGCAACAACTGCTGGCCACCGAACGTGCCATGAAAGCCACTCAAGGCTGACCGTCGAACCTTTCGCTACCGTCCATGCGGTAGCGGCGATATCTTGCGGGATTGCGCCGCACGACGCGGAGCGCGCCCGCCCTGGATTCCCCCGCATGTCAGACGCCGCCTGTAGCACCAGCCAAGCTCCCGCCTCCGCCCTCAGCGACCCGCGCTGGATGGTGCCGCTGTCGCTGTTCGCGCTCTACGTGATCTGGGGATCGACCTATCTCGCGATCCGCTATGCATTGGTGAGCTATCCGCCGTTCCTGCTGGCCGCCATCCGTTTCGCCGTGGCCGGCGTGCTGCTCTTCGCCGTGCTGCGCCTGCGTGGGGCCGCGCTGCCCACCAGGCGCCAGTGGAAAAACGCGGCCATCGTCGGCACCTTGCTGCTCGCCGGCGGCAATGGCCTGGTCTGCTTCGCCGAGCAGACGGTCAGCTCCGGCATCGCCGCGGTGGCGGTGGCGAGCATGCCGCTGTTCGCCGCGCTGTTCGGCGGCATCTATCGCGAGTGGCCTACGCGCGGCGAAACCGCCGGCCTGCTGCTGGGCTTCGTCGGCGTGATCGTGCTGAACCTGGGCGCGGGCCTTTCCGGCTCGCCACTCGGCGCCATCGCGCTGATCTGCGCGGCCATGGCGTGGGCGTTCGGTTCGGTGTGGTCGAAGCGGCAGGACATGCCGAAGGGGCCGATGAACACCGCCGCGCAGATGCTGTGCGCCAGCGTCTCGCTGACGATCATCGCGCTACTGCATGGCGAACGCTTTCCGGCGCACCCGGAAACCGGTGCCACCGCCGCGCTGGCCTACCTCGTGGTCTTCGGTTCGATCATCGCCTTCAGTGCCTACCTTTACGTGCTGAAGACCGTCCGCCCCGCCCTCGCCACGAGCTACGCGTACGTGAATCCGCCGGTCGCCGTGTTGTTCGGCGTGGCCCTGGCCGGTGAGCACGTGGGCCCGTTCGACCTCGCAGGCATGGCGATCATCCTGATCGGCGTGGGCACCATCACGATGATGCGCGTGCGCAAGGCCTGATCGCAGGCGTTCGCGCGGGAATGTGACGCAGGTCGCAAGACGGCCCGGTAGCGGGTGTTTTTCAGAATCCTTCGATGTCCGTGCGAGATACGACTCCCTAGTCTTCCCTCCTCGTTCGTGGGAGAGATTCAATGGCTGGGGCCGGACCGGCGCGCTTCGCCTGCTCGCGCAGGCTTCGATGGTGGATGGCGCGCATGATGACGGTGTTCGGCATCGGCATCGCCGCGCTGGCGGCGTGCCAACCCTTCCGGGAAGGCACGCCCCGCGGTGCTACAACTCCCTCAACGCCGTCGTCACCGGCACCCGCGCCGCACGCAGGGCTGGGAACAATCCACCGATGAACCCGATGGCCAGGGCCCACTTGATGCCCGTCCACAACAGTTCGCCACTCACGTGGAAGCGGAAGACCACCTGACTGAAGTTCGCCCCGAGTGTCGACGCGGTGTATCCGTTGAAGACGATCCACACGATGCCCGCCCCGACGACACCGCCAAGCAGGGCGAGCAGCATCGTTTCCAGCATCACCGATACCACCACGGGCACGCCACGGAAGCCGATGGCCCGAAGCGTGGCGATCTCGCGGGCGCGCGCCTGGATGGCGGCGAACATCGTGTTGAGCGCTCCGAATACCGCACCGATCGCCATGATGACGCCCACGGTGATGCCGACCGCGCGCAGCACCTTGGTCAGCCCTTCGGACTGCTTGCCGAAGTACTCACGGGTCGTGGAGACGTCCACCTTCAGGCGCGGGTCCGCCACCAGCGCGGCCTTGAACGCGTCGAACGCCTTGGGCGAGTCCAGCAGCACGGTCACCGATTGCACGCTGCTGCCCCGGCGATACGCCGAGGCGACACTCTGCGTGTCACCCCATAGTTCCGACTCGAGGGCATCCTTCGATTCGAAGGCGCCGACGATGGTCCATGTCTGCCCGGCAAGCCGAATGGACTTGCCGACATCGAGGCCTTCGAACTGCGCCTTCGCGCCCTTGCCGACGATCAACTCGCGCAGTCCGGGCTGGAACTTGCGACCCTCGACGATCTTCACCTGATCGCGCAGGTTCCAGACGTCCTCGCTCACGCCGCGGATGGGCACGTTCGAGTCGCTGGCGGGATCGCCCTTGCGCGGCAGGTTCGCCACGACCACCAGTTCGCCGGAAGCGATCGGCCTGCCCTTCGCGTCCTTCTTCACGCCCGGCGCCTGGACCACCACGTTCGCGCTGTCGCGATCGAGGATCGAATTGAGTTCCGCCTGCGAACCGCCGCGAAGGACGATGGCGGTATGCTCGTTGCCCGTGGAGCGCAGCGTTTCGGCGAAGCCTTCGCTCATGGCCAGCATCGCCACCAGTACACCGACCACGCCGGCGATGCCCACGACGACGACCGACGACGATCCCAGGCGCTGGGTGACCGTCGCCAACCCCACCTTGGTCACCTCCCAGGTCTGCCGGCCGCGACGGGTCAGCGCCATCCATAGTGCGAGCACCACCGCCAGCGCCACCACGCCCGGCCAGGGCAAGGCGATCCATACGGCGAGAAAGACCGCGATCACCAGCAACGTGAGGACGCCGGCACCGAATTTCTTTGCGGATTTCATCGTGTGTCCCCTCAGCGCCCGGCGAGCGCATCGACAATGTTGAGGCGCATGGCGCGGATGGCGGGCAACAAGCCGACGAGCGCACCGATGACCAGCATCAGGACGATGCCGAGTATCCAGGTCTGCGTGCCGATCGGCGGCAGGTTGAGCATGCCCCCGCTGCCTTTCGCCACGATCGGCACGAGCACGCCGGCCAGCGCAAGCCCCAACACACCGCCGAGCACGAGCAGCAATACCCCTTCCGCCAGCACCATGCAAAGCACGCTGCGGCTGGAGAAGCCGATCGTCTTCAGCACCGCGAGCTCGTTGGTCCGTTCGCGGACCGCCTGCGCCATGGTGTTGCCGGTGAGCAGGATCAGGGTGAAGAACACCGCGCCCATGATCGCCGAGACGATGAGGCCGATATCACCCAGCTGCTTGGCGAACGAGGCATTGAACGCCTGCTCCGTCTGCGTCTTGGTTTCATGGTCCGAGTTGGCCGACAGGGCATCGATGGCCTTGGCCACGCGATCCGCCTGGTCGGCCGAGGTCAGCTTCACCACGTACCAGCCCACGGTGGTGCCGACGCTCTGGAACGCGTTCGCATCCTCGAAATACTTGTGGTGGAAGAAGAACTGCTGGTCCGTGCCATTGGCCGCTCCCTTGGCCGGCGTGTAGATGCCGACGATGTCGAACGGCCAGGTCTTGTCGCCATTGCGCTGCGGGAAGATCGTGGATTGCAGAGGGACCTTGTCGCCCACCTTCCAGCCGAAACGCTTCGCCAGCGCCTCGCCCACGATCGCACCGGTTCGTGTCGCCTCGTACACCTTGCGCTGCTCCGGCGGAAGCACGATCTCGTGGTAGATATCGAGGTAGTTGTCGCTCACCGCGAAACTGAGCACGAAGTTCTTCGGGTCCTGGTAGATGCCACCGAACCAGTTCGCATGGCCCACCGCCTTCACGCCGGGAACGGCCTGCATGCGCGTGGCGAGGCTGGCTGGGAGCGACTGGATGATGGAATACCGCGAGGTGGTGATGAGACGGTCGACGCCGATCACGCTGCCGCCCGAGGAAAAGGCCGCACGCGTCGCATCGAGCATGCCGAACAGCAGGAACGCGGCGAGGATCGAGATCAGCGTGAAGAACGTGCGGGCCTTGCGCCGGAACAGCGCCGCCCAGATGAGGTGCAGGTATTTCATGCCGGCATCCTCCGCGTCAGGCCACGGACTGTTCGACGAGGGTGCCCTTGTCGAGGTGCAGGATATGGTTGGCGTATTCGGCGGCCTTGGGATCGTGGGTCACCATCACGATGGTCTTGCCGTGCTCGCGATTGAGTTCGCGCAGCAGGCCCAGGATCTCCTCGGCGGATTGCCGGTCGAGATCACCGGTGGGCTCGTCGCAGACCAGCAAGGTGGGATCGGAGACGATCGCGCGGGCGATCGCCACGCGCTGCTGTTGTCCACCGGAAAGCTCGGAAGGCTTGTGCGTCGCCCGGTCGGCGAGACCGACCAGTTGCAACGCGATCGAGGCGTTCTGCCTGCGTTGCGCGCCCGACAGCTTCGTCAGCAGCAACGGCAGCTCGACGTTGCGTTGCGCGCTCAGCATCGGCATGAGGTTGTAGAACTGGAAGACGAAACCGACATGGGAGGCCCGCCATTTCGCCAGCGCTCCGGAGCCCAACTGGTCGATGCGATCGCCAGCCACGACGATGCTGCCGCCCGTGGGCGTGTCCAGGCCGCCGATCAGGTTCAGCAAGGTGGTCTTGCCGGAACCGGACGGGCCCATCAGGGCGAGGAAATCGCCTTCCTCGATGCGCAGGTTCACGCCATGCAGCACTTCGACCTTCTGCCGGCCGCGCTCGTAGACCTTGGAAAGATCCTGGATGTCGATCAGGGTGGCCATCGCTATGTCTCCGTGCGTATCAAGGTGTTTGGGTGGCGACGCGAACGGCGGCGCCGTCAGCGAGCGAGTCGGGAGGAGAAACGATCACGGTGTCGCCTGCGGCCACGCCGTCGGTCACCAGGCGAAGGTCGCCGGCGTCCTGCTTCACTGCCGTGACCTGGCGACGGACGGCCTTGCCTTCGGCGACCGTGTAGACGACTTCGTGGCCGTCACGGCGGACGATCGCCGCCGTGGGCACGAGCACGCCTTTGGGCGCGCTGGACTGCACGGGGGCGCGACGTTCGAGAAACGACACGCGGACACCCATGTCGGGCACGATGCGCGCGTCCTTGTTCTCGAGTGCCACGCGTACCTTCACCGTGGCCTTGCCGCGGTCGGCGGCGGGCACGATGGCGATCACATGCGCCGGAATGCGCCAGTCCGGGTAGGCGTCCAGCACGGCCTCGGCAGGCATGTCCGGTTGCACGCGGCCGATATAGGCCTCGTTGACGTCGACATCGATCTCCAGCGAATCCATGTCGACGATCGTGCCGACGCCCGTGCGGGTGAAGCCCCCTCCCGCCGACAGCGGCGAGACGATCTCGCCCACCTGGGCCGCCTTGTCGGTGATCACGCCGTCGAAGGGCGCGCGGATCACCGTGTAGTCGAGGTTCACCTGGCCCACGGCCACCTGCGCCTCGGCCGCATCGGCCTGCCGGCGTACCGTGTTGAGCTGGGCGCGGAAGGTATGGGCCTGGGTGCGGCTCTGCTCGGCCAACTGCCTGGACACGAGTCCGCGACCGACAAGCGTTTCCTGCCGGTCTGCATCGCGCAACGACTGGTCGAGCTGGGCCTGGGTCTGGGCCACGTTGGCGTGCGCCGCCGCCGCGTTGGCGCGGGCCGACTCCAGGCTTGCACGCAGGGCGTTGTCTTCGAGACGGGCCAGCACCTGGCCCTTCTTCACCCGGTCGCCTTCCTCGATCAGCACCTCGACCAAGGTGCCGGTGATCTGTGCCGACACGGTGGCCTGCCGCCGGGCGGTGACGTAGCCGGTAGCCTGCAATACCGCCCCCGCCTCCGTGCCGGCGCTGGGCGATACCGCCGTGGCGGTGCGAACCTCCACGGGCTGGTGGGCGAAGAACGCCCAGGCACCCATGGCCGCGGCGAGCACGAGGACCAGCACGGCGACCACGACCAGCGCGGTGCGGACTCCCGCGCGCTCGCCGCCATGCGGCTCCTTCTGCGATTTGTCGATCTTCAGCTGCCGGAGCAGCTCCTTGTTCGAATTCATCTTCCCCAGGGTCCCCATGATGTTCGAGCGCATGCCCGCCGCCCCAGCAAGATCATGCGATTCGCGCGGAACGTGCACCACTTTCGACCATCAGTCATCTGTCGTGACAGGTGTCACCTGATACGCTTGGCGCATGAATACCGTCATTCCGCCGCCGGCCCAGCCGAGCATCCCCGTCGCCGGTCGCGCCGAGCGCTTCCCGGTCCGTCGTATCTTCTGCATCGGCCGCAACTACGCCGACCATGCGCGCGAAATGGGCGCCTCGGTCGACAAGGCGAACCCGATGTTCTTCACCAAGCCCGCGGACGCCCTCGTCACCGACGGCGCCGATGTGCCCTACCCGTCCGCCACGAACGATCTCCACCATGAAGTGGAAATGGTGGTGGCCCTGGGCGCGGGCGGATCGGACCTCTCCGTGGACGAGGCACGCGCACTGGTCTGGGGTTACGGCGTGGGGCTGGACCTCACCCGCCGCGACCTGCAGGCACAGGCCAAGGCCAAGGGCGCACCGTGGGACGTGGCGAAGGGATTCGACCATTCCGCGCCCGTTTCCGCCCTGGTTCCCGCAAGCGACGCCAAGCCCTTGCCCGACACGCGCATCGCCCTGGAAATCAACGGCGAAACACGCCAGCAGGCCACGCTCGCCGACATGGTGCTCGACGTGCCGGAAATACTTAGTGCCCTATCCAGGCTGTTCGAATTGAAAGCCGGTGATATCGTCTATACGGGCACGCCGGCGGGCGTCGCCGCCCTCCAGCGCGGCGACCGTTTCCGTGCCACGCTGGAAGGCATCGCCACGCTCGAGGGGCGCGTGGTCTGACTTCGCGAATGTTTCAGTCATGCCATGAGGAGAAGGACCGATGAGTTTCGTTGCGGAATTCAAGAAATTCGCATTGCGCGGTAACGTGGTCGATCTCGCCGTCGGTGTCGTGATCGGCGCCGCGTTCGGGAAGATCGTCACGTCGCTGGTCGACAACATCATCATGCCGCCCATCGGCTGGGCGATCGGTGGCATCGACTTCTCCGACTGGAAGTGGGTGCTGAAGCCCGCCGACGCGGCCACCAAGACGGCCGAGGTCGCCGTACAGTACGGCGTTTTCATCAACGTCCTGATCCAGTTCATCATCATCGCGTTCGCGATCTTCCTCGTGGTCAAGGCGATCAACCGCCTCAGCCGCCGCGAGGAGGAAGCCCCGGCGGCGCCACCGGCCGACGTGGCCCTGCTCACCGAGATCCGCGACCTGCTGAAGTCGCAACAGCGGCCGTAAGGCGCGGGGCTGAAGCGGCTCTCGCAAGGGACCCGCTTCAGCCCCGGAGTATGCGGCGAGTCTCTATTTATCCCGGGTCAGTGGAAGGACTTTCTCGCGGAGCACCTTGTACTCGGCATCGACGACTTCCTGATTCGGATCGTGACCTGAGTGTTCGAGCAGGACCCATCCCTTTTCAGGCGCCTTGATCGACTCGTAATAACGGCGGGCCAACTCCGGCGGCGCCAGCAAGTCGTGCGTCCCTTCGACGAAGAACACAGGGATGGCGAAATCCATGCCCAGGCTCGGCAGGTCGACCTTCGACAGCATGCCGTCGCCGTGCATGCCGACGAAATTCATGAAGGAATAATCCTCGCCCGCCTCGTAATCCGCCTCTGCCTTGGCGGTGGTGTAGGCAGCCGCGCGATGCCAATGGTCCGGGGGCGCCAACGTGACCCTTGCCTCGTACTTGCGAATGATCCGGCGCACTTTCCCGAAGCTGCGCGGGTCGGTCCATGGTGGTGATCCGACCTGCCTGAGCACGGCGAGCGAATCCTCGTCCTTTTCCTTCACGGCAAGTTGCGAGAGTTTTTCATAGCTAGCCGCCTGGGCCTCCACCGAATTGACTATCTGGGACGTGCCGACGTACGCATGGAACAACTCAGGATGCGCCTTGACCATGTGCACGGCAAGGATCGAGCCCCACGAACTTCCCCACAGGATGACCTTTCGCTTTCCATAGCGTTTGGCCAGATAGGCGGCCAATTCGTTTCCGTCCTGCGCCATCCGCTCGATCGTCAGTTTCTCGCCTGGCGCCGGAGGGCTACGGCCATAGGTCATGCCCGCGCCTCGCTGGTCCCACTGGACGACGATGAAGTCGCGCTCGCCGGCACCGTAGATGCTGTCGGAAAGACCGCTGAGTGGGTTGCCAGGACCTCCGCTGATGAAGAGGAGGATGGGATTGGCGCAGCTGTCTCCCTTGGCCGTCACCCATTGCTCGATCCCACCGATGACGACAAAGCGCGAGTCGTCCACCTTGGTGGGCTTGCTTCCGCAGGAAGGCGAAAGGCTTTCATCCCGTAAGGCACTCCGTGCAGGTGCATCGGCGGATGTCGAAACCGGCCCGCACACCACGGCCGCCAACCCCAAGGCCAGCGCGATCCATCTCGTCATAACCGATTTCCCCTGTGATGGCCGATGCGCCACCGGATAGCGAGCATAGCTTCAAATGCAGGAAACATCATGGAGTTACCCCGGGATCGAGTATGCCCGGCATGGACTCGCCCACGATCGGTTCGACAGCGAGTTTTTGCGGTGCAGCGTGACACCTCAGACTTCCGCGCCGTAACTTGCGCCCCGGGGGAAATTAGATCGATCCAAGCCAGGAGCGCCTCGCGCCTTTCCAAGGCCGCGACGAATCCGGACCTGGAACGGGGCGGGGAGAAACGTGACGTGCGCACCGCGCCGTTCGCGTGCCGCTGCTTGCCGCGAAGACTGTCGAACGAATGGGGAGCCGTGACGTGAAACCGATAATCGCTCGCATTTTCACCGGGTACGATCCGCGCGCGCGCCGTCCGGCCGCTTCCCCATGCCTGATCCCGCTCGCCACGGCACGTCGCCCTGCCCGCGCCTTCTCCGGCGCCCGCCTGCCGTAGCGACTTCCTGAATTGCCATCCACGGCGGACGCGCTGACGACCGTGGCACGCCAAAAATTTGGATCGATCCAAGTCGAGAACAGGAGGAGGACGCGTGCATCGATAAACCGCACACGTAGCAGTGATCCAACGGGGGAGTACCGCGCCGAATCCACACAGGCGCATCACTGAGGGGACATAGAAAGACATGACTTACCTGCCATATATGATCAAGCGCAAGCCGCTCTACGCCGCGCTCGCCTCGGCGACCTTGTCGCTTGTCGGTTACCTGGGGATCCCCTCGGAAGCCTTCGCGCAGACATCCACGCCAGCCATCGCGACGGCGTCCTCGCCGGCGCAGCCGTCCGATAGCGCGACAGCCGCGCAGGACGAGAAGCAAAAGAAAGCCGACAAGGAAAAGAGCGGGAAATCACCCAACCCCACGAATCTCGAAACGGTCGTCGTCACGAGCTACCGCCAGTCGATCGACCAGAACGTGCAGGACAAGCGCGAAGCCAACTCCATCGTCGAGGTCATCAACGCGCAGAACATCGCGCAATTCCCCGCGAAGAACATCGCCGACGCGCTGGCGCACGTTCCCGGCGTGGTCATCAGCCGTGAATCCGGCGAAGGCAAGACGGTGAGCATCCGCGGCCTTGCGCCGGAACTGACCTATACGCAGTTGAACGGCAACTACGTTGCCTCGGCCGATACCTCGGCGGGCCTGACGCGTTCGTTCAACTACACGCTGTTCCCGGCGAACATGTTCTCGGACATCAAGCTCTACAAGAGCCTCGAGGCGCGCCTGGACGAAGGCGGCATCGGTGGCAACGTCGACCTGCGCACCCGCCGCCCGCTCGAAATGGGTGCCAACGAGGGCTTCGTCACCGGCACCGCCGCGAGCTCGGACACCAGTGCGAAAACGGAACCGCAGGGTGCCGCGCTGTGGTCGTGGAAGAACAAGGACGAGACGTTCGGCGTGCTCGTCGCCGGTGCCTACCAGAAGCGCCAGGCGACCACGTACTCGGCGGATGCGTCGAGCTGGCACTGGTGGTCGGACGCCTGCAAGGACCACGAGACCTGCACGCAGCCGCCGGTGGACATCCACGGCAACCCGTACAGCGCCGGGGTCAACAACAACATCGACCTGTGGGGCAACGGTGTCGTCGACCAGGCGGGGAACATCTCCAATGGCTTCTGGATGCCGCAGCAGTTCGCCACGAGCCGCAACGACCTGACCCTGAAGACCAAGGGCGCCCAGGCCACGATGCAGTTCAAGCCGAGCGATCACTTCCTGCTGACGGGCAATTATTTCCGGTTCGAACGCGAGCAGACCCAGATCACCAACACCCTCGAGATTCCCGAGTGGGGCCTGCCGAACAATACGAACTACGCCGACCAGAACGGCCGGCTCCTCGCGCCCAACGGCCTGACCTTCGACAAGTCGGGCACCATCGTCACCGGTGCGAACTACGTGCTCCCGCCCGCCGGCGTCGGTTGCAACTCCGCGGTGAACCCGGTCACCGGCGCCTCCCGACAGGCGGTGGACGTGTGTAACACGGAAATCCCGTGGCTCAACGGCAACTATTCCGTCGAAAAGGCGACCTCGCAGACACTCAACCTGGAAGGCGAGTGGGATAACGGCGGCGACCTGAGCGGCTCGTTCAACGTCGGCCGGACCTGGGCGAAGGGCGGTCCTTCGATCGAACTGGGCATGGCCGCCAAACCGCGCAACTTCGTGAATGGCCAATGGGTGAATGGCAGCACCGGCGCCGCGTGGAACCTCAGCGGCAAGCCGGGCATCACGGCCGATCCGTCCGTGCTGCAGAACATGCAGGCCGGCGCCGGCCAGGTCGACCTGGGTTCGACCGGCTCCAACATGGTGAACACCCGCAACTCGCAGAACTTCGCGCAGGCCGACTTCACCTGGGCGTTCGATTCCTCGTGGTTGCAGTCGCTGCAGTTCGGCGCGAAGTACAGCGATGCGAATGCCGAGCAACAGAGCAACGAAGTACGCTGGTACTGCAAGGGCACCACCTTGCAGTTCCAGACCTGCGATCCGAACGCGGGCCAGCTGCCGTCCAACTTCCTTCTGTCGAACTACCTCAATGGCGTGAACCATGCCTACGGTGACAGCATCTTCCCGGCCATCGACTATCCGGCGTACTACAACTACCTGAACGACACCTACGACCGAACGATCTACAACAAGCCGCAGAACAAGTCGTCGATCGGCGAGAAGATCGCGGCGGCGTATGTGCAGGCCAACTTCGACACGGGCACCCTGCGCGGCAACGTCGGCGTGCGCTTCGTCACCACGAAGCAGGATCTCACCGTCGCCAACCAGGTCACCACCAACAACGCGGTGTACTACCACGACGCAAGCGGCAATATCCTGATCTGCCCCGCCTCCGGGGTGAACGCGGGCGGTGGCGCGTGCGCGCCGGGCGACTTCCAGTACCTGCCGCGCGAAGTGGCGGTGGTCGAGAACTTCAACAACTCGACGACCAACAAGCGTTACAACAAATTCCTGCCGAGCTTCAACATCGCGTGGACGATCGCGGACGACTTCGTCCTTCGTGCCGCCGGTTCCCAGGCGATGGCGCGCGCCAACTACACCGACCTGGCCCAGCTGGGCCAGCTGACCAACAATACGCAGGAGTACTACAACGACCGCAAGCAGTTCGGCGCCCCCCTGCCGGGCTGGTACGGCTCCGGCGCCAACGCCGACCTGAAACCCTTCACGGCCACCCAGTTCGACCTCGCCGGCGAGTGGTACTACGCGGCGCACGGCGTCGTCGGTATCGACTTGTTCCAGAAGAAGGTGAAGAACTTCGTCGTGCCGGTCACCGTCAACAACATCGACGTGAACGTGGGAGGCACCCAGACGACCTTCAAGCAGTACAGCACCAATGCCAACGGTCGCTCCGGCACGTCGAAGGGCATCGAGATCTACGCGCAGCACACCTGGGACACGGGCTTCGGCTACATCGCCAACTACACGCTCAACCACACCAACGAAACCGCGGTGTCGCTGGGCGATACGCAGGTCGGCAAGGCCGAGCTGATCGGTAGCGCGAAGTACGCGGCGAACGTTTCGCTGTTCTATGAAAAGAACGGGCTGCTGCTGCGTGCCAGCGACAACTGGACGGGTCGCACGATGGAAGGGCTGGCCGCCGGCCTGCCGATCTACGCGCAGCCGTACCACCAGATCGACCTGAATGGCGACTACGAGTTCAACAAGCACTTCATGGTCACCGCGTCGATCATCAACTTCAACAAGGCGAGGCCGCATACCTACCTGGGCGGCGATACCCGCTCGCGCCTGGTCCAGCTGCTGTACCCGGGCCGCCAGTACTACGTGGGCGTGACCTACAAGTTCGGTGGTGACAGCAACAAGTAAAAAAGCGACGGGGCCGGGCACATCGCCCGGCCCCGTTTTCTTTCCAAGCGAAGGAATGACACATGAACGCATCCACGGCACGTCTTCCCCACCGTGCCTTAGCCGTCGCGCTGTCGATGCTCGTCGCGACCACGGCGACCACCCTGCTGGCGAAAGACAACAAGCCCGCGGCGTCCTCCGCGGCGCCCGTGGACATCGCCAACCCCCTGGTGGGAACGGCCTCGCTCGACAATCAGGCGCTGCTCGGCAACGCGCCACCGCCTGGCGAGCCCACCTACACAGGCATGACGACGCCGGGCGCGAGTCTTCCGCTGAGCGCTACCGAGGCGGCGCCGGTCAATATCAACGCCGACCTGGGCTTCGCCACGGGCGTACCGGTGGCGTACGACTACCGGCGTCCCGTCATGTTCGGTTTCACCGGTGGCGGCTCGACCTATGGGGCACGCGGCGCGCCGATGGTCATGCCCGTCGTGGGCGACTGGACGGTGCCGCCCGACTACGCGACCTCCTATTACGACAAGGCGACCGAGAAGGCGTCGCCGGGTTACTACACGGTCGACCTCGCGACGTTCCACACCAAGGTGGAACTCACGGCGACGCAGTGGACCAGCCTGATGCGCTTCACCTTCCCGGAAAGCCACCGGTCCAACGTCGTGGTCAACCTGCGCCGCGCGGGTGGCGACGTGGAGGTGGTGGGTGACCGGATCATTCGTGGCGTCGCCACCGCAGGGCGCAGGGACAGGGACGCCGATGGCCCCTTCTTCATCGCCGAATTCTCGCGGCCGTTCGCGAGCTTCGGGAGCTTCCATTCGGACGTGACCCACACAGGCGAAGGGCTGGGACACGAAGACGTGCAGGCAGGCCGCCGCACGGTCTCGGGTGATTACGCCGGTGCCTACGTCACCTTCGACACGAAGGCGGGCGACCAGGTGGTGGTACGCATCGCTCATGGCCACAGTGCCCAGGAAGCCGAGCAGCGGCTTCGCGCGCAGGACAGCGATGCGGACTTCGATCGCGTGCATGCGAAGGCCCGGGCGAAGTGGGCGGAATTGTTCGACCGCGTCGAGGTGGCCGGCGGTGCGCCGAAGCAGCGCGAGCTGTTCTATTCAACGCTATATCACTCCTTCGCCAGCCCGCGCATGATCGCCCGCAAGGGCGAGCACTATACGGACGCCGAGGGCCATGACCAGATGGCCGACTACGACCATTACGGCCCCGTGCCGTTCTGGGACACCGGCCGCAACCAGATCGCGCTGCTGATGTTGCTCGCGCCGAACGTCGTGCAGGACATCATGCGGTCGGAGCTGGACCGCGCGCGCGAACGCGGCTACATGAACACCTCGTTCCACGGCGACCATGCGGTGTTCCTCTACGACGGCGCGATGCAACGTGGCATCCCGTTCGATTACGCCGCCGCGTACGAGGCACTGTACAAGAACGCCACCGATCCCAAGGGGCCGCGCGGCTACCTCGCCGAGTACGTGAAGAACGGCTGGATCTCCGACATCGTTCCGCAGGGAAATCCGAGCCCGCCTTATGCGGGAGGCAAGGCAGGCGTCGCCACCACGCTGGAATATGCGTGGGACGACCACGCGCTCGCCGACATGGCCCGCCGCCTCGGCAAGAACGACGATGCCGCCAAGTTCCTCCGTCGCGCGGCGAACTATCGCAACGTGTTCGATCCGTCCGTCGGTTTCTTCCGCGGACGGACGGACGACGGCAAGTGGATCTCGCCGTTCGATCCAGCCGAGCCGTACTACAACTTCATGATGAAGGAAGCCTCGGGCTGGTCCACGCTGTGGCTGGTGCCGCACGACGTGCAGGGCCTGATGAACCTGCTCGGCGGACGCGATGCATTCAACGCCAAGCTCGATACGTTCTTCGACACGCCGTACCGGCCGAAAGGAATCTGTCGCGACTGCACCGGCGTGATCGGGCAGTACGTGCAGGGCAACCAGCCGGACCAGCAGGCCGCCTATCTCTACGCATGGAGCGGGCAGCCCTGGAAGACGCAGGCACTCACGCGCCGCATCCTTTCCGACCTCTATGGCAGCGATGCCACGGGATACGGTTACCCCGGCATGGACGACCAGGGCTCGACATCGTCGTGGTACGTGCTGAGCGCGATGGGCTTCTACCCGGTCGATCCGTCCCGCCCCGAGTACATCATCGGCAGCCCGGTCTTCGACCGCGTTCGCCTGCGCATGGGCAACGGCAAGGTGTTCGAGATCGTCGCGCGCAACAACTCCGCACGAAACATGTATATCCAGTCGGCCACGCTCGACGGCAAGCCATGGAACAAACCCTGGTTCAGCCATGCGGATATCGAGAACGGCGCGACGCTGGTACTCACGATGGGGGCGGAGCCGAGCAAGACCTGGGGCGCCGACCCGCACGACGCTCCGCCATCCATGTCGACGAGTGCGTCGACCGGCACCGCGACGGCGCCAGCGGCGGGCCGGACGGCCACGTGGAGCGGCAAGGAGGCGCCCCTGAGGACGCCGTGGACAGCCGAGGTTTCACCCGACAACGCCTTGCCCGAGTATCCACGCCCACAACTGGCGCGACCGTCGCTGGAACAGCCTCGATGGATGAGCCTCAATGGACTGTGGGAGTACACGGCGGCCGACGGGCAGACCGCGCCGCCGTTCGGAAAGTCCCTGAAGGATCGGGTGCTGGTTCCGTATCCGGTCGAGTCCGTGCTTTCGGGCGTGCAGCAGCATGCCGACTTCATGTTCTACCGACGGCTGGTCGATGTTCCCGCCACCTTCACCGCGAACGGCCAGCGCGTGCGGCTGAACTTCGGCGCCGTGGCCCAGGACGCGACGGTGTACGTCAACGGATCGGAAGTGGCTCGCCATAAAGGTGGTTACACGTCCTTCGACGCGGACATCACGCAGGCGCTTCGCGCCGACGGGCACCAGGAAATCGTCGTCGCCGTGCATGCACCCGTGGACGCCACGAACGTGATGGTGGGCAAGCAGCGGCTGAAACCGGAGGGCATCTTCTATACCGCGGCCTCCGGCATCTGGCAGTCGGTGTGGCTGGAACCCGTGCCGGCCACCAGCCTGGCGCAACTGGATTTCACGCCCGCTTCGAGCCTGGATGCCTTCACGGTGACCTCGAAGCTGCATGGTGACGGCAGCGATGCGACGCTGCATGTCATCGCCTACGCCGATGGCAAGCCGGCAGGCGAGGCGAAGGGGCCCGCCGGAAAGCCGCTGCACCTGGCCATCGCGCATCCGCGCACGTGGAGTCCCCAGGACCCGTTCCTCTACACGTTCAAGGCCACGCTTGCCCAGGGTGGCCAGCGTGATGAAGTGACCAGCTATGCCGGCCTGCGCACCATCGCCATCGCGAAAGTGGGCGGGCGCAACCGTATCGTGCTGAACGGCAAGCCGACCTTCCTGCTCGCCACGCTGGACCAGGGTTACTGGCCCGACGGCATCTACACCGCCCCCACCGACGAAGCACTCAAATTCGACATACGGAAGACCCGCGACCTCGGCTTCAACACCATCCGCAAGCACATCAAGGTGGAACCGGCGCGCTGGTACTACTGGGCCGACAAGCTCGGCCTGATGGTGTGGCAAGACATGCCGTCGCTACCGAACGGCCATAACGACACACTCAGCGAGACGGACAAGGCCGGCTTCCGTATGGAGGTCTCGGCCATCGTCGAACAACTCGCGGGCACGACCTCGATCATCGGCTGGATTCCGTTCAACGAAGGCTGGGGCCAGTGGAGCATCCCCGCCGCCGCCGAACTGGCGAAGCAGATCAAGCAACTGGACCCTTCACGCCTGGTGAATGCGCGCAGCGGCCTCAACTGTTGCGACACCAAGGGCGATCCGCAGGCCGGTGACGTCTACGACGTGCACGACTACCAGGGCCCCGGCCTGCCCCATCCCGACGCCACCCGCGCATCCATGGATGGCGAACACGGCGGCCTCACCTTGGGCGTCCCAGGACACATGTGGCCCAATACGGCCATCAACCCCTATGGCGAGGTCAAGGACAACGCCGCGCTGAACGATGGCTACGTCGCCAACACCGCGGTGCTGCGCGACAAAGGCCCCGCCATCGGGGTATCCGGCAGCGTCTACACCCAGATCACCGACGTCGAGGGCGAACACAATGGCCTGTTCACCTACGACCGCAAGGTCGAAAAGGTCGACGAGGCCAAGGTCCGCGCCATCAACGAGGCAACCATCCGCGCCGGTGCAAAGCCCTGACCGGCTGGGGATGTACCTCTGACTGGTGGGAACCGACCTTGTCGGCGATCCCGCGGCAGCGGGCCAGGTTTCGGCAAGCACCCATCGCCGACAAAGTCGGCTCCCACAAGATCTCCCGCCACAGGTTCCCACCAGAACTCCTACCAGAACTCCCTGCCAGCCCCCTCTCCCGCATTCACAAAAAAGAGGCCGCCGATTGGGAGATCGGCGGCCTATCCGGGGAGATCGTTGCGCCCTGGGAGGAGAGCCGGAAGGCTCGGGCGCTTATTGTTGGTATGCGAAAAGCGGGGTGTCGATCAGAAGTCGTAGTTGATGCCGAAGCGCACGTAGCGCGGCGTGCTCCAGTACGTGACCCTGTCGTAGTTGGTGTTCACGGACGTCGAGCTGCCATGGAGAACGTAGGTGGCCGTGGCGACCGACTCGTTGAGTGCGTTATAGACCATCACATTGAAGCCGAGTTTCTGATCGGCCCACTTCGGACGGTATTCCGCCGAAAGCGAGACGATGTGCTGCCAGGGCTGGCGTCCGGCGTCGCCCGGGGCGGAAGGCAGGCCGTCACAGTAGTGGTAGTAGCTGCCGTAGCCGACCGGGTTGCTCTGGTCCGCGCCGTAGTAACCCAGGCACGTCTTCGGGGTGCCCGACAGGAGGGCGATGTTCGCCGAGAGCATCCACTCCGGCGCCGCCTGCCACGATCCGTAGATCTTGAGCTGGTGCTTGCGATCGTTCGAGAGCAAGCCGTTGGAGTTCTCCATGAGCTTGCCGAAATCCCAGTCGACGGTCGCCGAGACGTCGGTCTGGCCGATGTCCGAACGCACCTGCCCTTCCGAATTGCCATAGCTCTTCGAGTAGACGTAGTCGACCTTCGCCTGCCAGGTGCCATCGAACGGGTGCTCTAGGAAGGTCTCCAGGCCGTAGTAGTTACGCTTGGCCGAAGGCATGCCGAATTCGTCGGCCGACACGGTCACGTTGTAGTAACCACCCGCGCTGTTGGGAATGCGATACGTGTTGCTACGGCCGGGATTGGAGAGGTAGCACCCGTTCAACGCCGTCGCGTCGACGTCGTAGCCAAGGGACTGTGCCTTCGCCGCGATCGTGTCGGTGTCGCAGATATCGTCGAGGATGTTGCGCAGCTTGCGTACCTGGGCCTTCATGCCCCAGACGTAATCCTTGTTGATCTGCTGGGTGAAGCCGAGCAGGTATTCGTCCTGGTACTCGGACTGGATGCCGCTGGCGGCCACCGTCTTCGCATCCGGCGCCTGCCCGTACTCGTTGTTGGCCGATACCGCGCCGCCGGTCGAGGAGGCGAGCTGGGTGAGGCCGGTCGGGTTGCCGTTTCCGTCGATGCCGGTATAGGTGTAGTACTCGTTGGTGTAGAGCGAGCCTGCGGCGGCACGCAGCGCCACCGAGGCCGGCATGGCGAGGTAGTAGCGGCCCGCGTTGCCGTAGACCTTCAGGGTGGAGTCGCCGTTCACGTCCCAGCTGAAACCGAGGCGGGGCGCCCACTGCGGCTTGGTCATGCGCAGGAAGGCGTCACCGTCCGGGTTGTAGTTGGTGAACTGGTCGTTGCGCAGGCCGATCTTCACCAGCCAGCGATCGTCGACCTGCCAGCTGTCCTCGATGTACTGTGCGCGCTGCTTCACGCGCACGGACGCCGACGTGCTGTAGAGGTACTTGGACACGTAGTAACCGTTCTCGCCGCCGGCACCCGTGTTCGGCGCAGCAACGAACGGGCTGTCGCTGATGGGCGTGCCGGCATCGCCGAAGCCATAGATCCAGGCCGTGCCGGTCTCGCCGTCGTTCATGTCGTGCGAGTTCTGGTTGTCGATGCCGGCGGTGATCGTGTGGTCGCCCAGCTTCCACGACAAGTCGAGGCGCAGGTTGTTGCTCATCGCGCGATGCGTCGGGTCGGCGGCCGTGAGCACCGTCTGCGAATTGACGATCGAGTTTCCGCCCGTGATGTCGGGATTCTGGAACTCGGAGCCACTGATGTATGTGAGGGTGGGGTCGTATCCCGGCGTTTCGCTGTAGTACGTCATCTTCTGCTTGCCGTAGAGGGCGGTAAGCGTGATGTCGTCGGCGATGTAACTGGTGAACTTGGCGACGTAGACCGACGCGCTGTTCTTGGTCGACGTGTCGAAGCTGTTGAGGTCGCCGGTGGTGTTCGTGGCGTAATCGTAGTTGTACAGGTTGCCCTTGTACGAGGTCTTCGTCGACGCGCCGGTCAGTTCGAGGATATTGTTGTCGTTGATGTTCCAGTCGATCTTGGAGTACCACTTCGGATTGTGGTACTCGTACTTGGTGTCGTATGACGACGTCACCGACCCGACGCTGTCACCGGACTGCTTCTGCCCTTCCACCGCGGCGAAGAAGAACAGCTTGTCCTTGATCAGCGGGCCACCCACGTAGGCGCTCTGGGTCGCCTGCCACGACTTGTTGTCGGAATAGCGGCGATAGAGGGTGCCGGCCTTGGAGCCGGAGACGTAGTAGGAGCCGGGACTCACGCCGCTGGCGAAAGCCGGGGTCCACTGCACCTGCGCACCGAAGTGCCATTCGTTGGTGCCGCGCTTGCCGCTCTGGCTGATCACGCCGCCGTCGGAACGGCCATACGCCGCGCCATAGCCTCCGCTGAGGATTTCCTGCTGATCGATCGCCCCGTACGGCAGGCTGATGCCGCCGAAACCGCTGAGCGGGTCCGTCGTATTGAACCCGTTGAGGTAATACGCGTTCTCGGTGACCGACGAACCACTGAAGGAGACCAGCGAGCCGCCGGTGGTGGTGCCCGTGAAGCCACCGTAGCCGGGTACGACGCCGGGCGCGAGCAGTGCGATCGCCTCGGCGCTGCGCGCCAGCGGGAGCTTGGCCAGCTGCTGCGAGGTGATGACCGTGCGCGCGTCGACGCTGCTCACGTCGATAGCCGGCAAGGCATTCGCCGAGACCGTCACCGAGCCCAGGCTGGTGGCGTCCGCGCCGGATGCCGTCGCGAACGATACCTCGGTGCCGGAACCGACACGCAGGGTGATGTCGTCGCGGGTATCCACCACCTTGCCGCCCTGCACGAGCGACACGGTATATGTGCCCAGCGGCAGCGAGCCGACCGTGTAGCGGCCGTCTGCGCCGACGGCGACTTCGCGCGTCACGCCGGACGTGCTCTTCACCTGGACCGATTCGCCCTCGGCGACCGGTGCCTGGCCGAAGACGCTACCGGTCGTGGACTGCGCGTACGCGCCGGCGCCGGTCATCGCCAGGCCCAGCGCGAAGCTGATCCGGCTCAGGCGCATCAATTGCAGTTTATTCATCAGCACAGCGAGAAGCTCCCCGAAAGATTGGATGTGCGGCGTCCCCGGACCGGCGCCTTGGCGAGGCGCCGTCTCCACCCGGTCCGTGGACGCGTCAATAACGTGGTGAAAGGTGGCACTGAGGCCACGACCTCAATTTAGTGTTAAGAAGACGTCCGCACATGGCGGAAACTGCCCCTTAACTTGATCATTCGTTGGACGTATGGACGTCCATGCGGGAAACGATAGCCCGCGCTCCGGATATCGCCGTTTGTCGATAGGCTCGGGGCGACATGCCGAAACGTTCGCGAAAGCAGCGGCTGAAATGGGTCATGTCGCCGAAACCCCAGGCATGGGCGACCTGGGCGATGCTGCGATGGCGCAGGCTGGGATCCGCAAGTTCCCGCTGGCAGCGCGCGAGGCGTTCCATGCGCACCCAGCGCATCAGGGTGATGTCGTCTTCGGAAAATAATTCGAACAGGTGGCTCGGGGAGAGGCCCACGCCCTTGGCGATCATTTCCACGCACAGCGCGGGATCGGACAGGTGCTCGCGGGCGAACAGGCGCACTTGCCGCTTGTGGTACTGGCGCAGCCGCGAGGGCGCGGCGGCAGCCACGTCCATGGATTCGAGGGCGGCGGCGAGCATGTGCGGTATGGCGTCGGCGAGCCGGTCGGCCACCGCTTCGGTAAGCCCGGAGGGATGCGCGAACATCTCCTGGTACAACACGCGCAGGTATCCCACCGAGCCGAGGTGCCCATGCAGGCCGACGGCCGACACTTCGTCCAGGCGCGGTACCGCCTCGCGCAGGACGGCCAGGGGAAGGTGCACGGTCTGCACGGTGGAACGGTCGATCTCCAGGCGGAAAGGCCGTGAAAGGTCGATCAGGCAGAAATCGCCCGGCTCGATCTCGCTTCGCCGGTCATGCTGTTCGACGCTGGCACGGCCGTTGAGCTGGAGGGTGAGCAGCACCGCCTGGCGATGTTCGCGTGGCAGCGCCTCGTCGGTCAGTACGTGCGGCGCGTGCCGGAACGTGCCCAGGCGCAGCCGCTCGCCGGCATAACCGTCGACCAGGGTGCTCGTGGCGATGGCGTGCCGGGCCGTCCCTTCCGCGAATCCCTGCCAGAACCGCCGTGCATTGGCACGGTTCACCCCGGCATCGAGATCCCCCGGGGGCTGGGACACGCACTGATTGAAAAACAAGACACGGCTCCGGCATACGCGATACGGCCCGTTCAAGCTACCGGGCCGGCGTCACCGCCGGTTGTCCTCGTGTGTCAGCTTCGTGTCGGCTTTTTTGCCGGGTTGGCACACGGCGCTTAGACTGATCTGGTATCTAGCCACGGATGCCCATGGACCTGAAGTCGTTCATCCTCGTCGTCGACGACGATCCCGAACTGCGCGACCTGATCACGAGCTTCCTCGGTGGTCATGGATATCGCGTGCAGGCGGCCGAGAACGCCGCCCAGATGAGCGCGGCGATCGAGCGCGAGCGGCCCGACCTCGTCGTGCTGGACGTGATGATGCCCGGCGAGGACGGATTGAGCGCGGCACGCCGGTTGGCGGCGAGCAACGGGCCACCGGTGATCATCCTGAGCGCCCTGGGCAGCGACACCGACCGTATCATCGGCCTGGAGGTGGGTGCGGACGATTACCTTGCCAAGCCCTGCAATCCTCGTGAACTGCTCGCCCGGGTGCGCGCCGTGCTCCGCCGTTCCGGCAGCGTGGAGCCGGTCAGGACCGAGGATGCCCGACCCTACGGCTTCGCCGGCTGGCGGCTGGACGTGACGCGGCGCGACCTGCGCGACCCCACGGGCATCTTCATCAATCTTTCCGACGGCGAATTCTCGCTGTTGCGCGCCTTCGTCGAACACCCGCAGCGCATCCTGAGCCGCGACCAGCTGCTCGACCTGGTCCACGGCGGCCGCGCGGAAGTCTACGACCGCGCCATCGACACGCAGATCAGCCGCCTCCGCCGCAAGCTCAACGACCGCGCGCAGGAAGAGATGATCCGCACCATCCGCAACGAGGGCTATATGCTGCTGCCGAGGGTCTCGCGCCTGTGATCGCGCTTTCGCGCCTGTCGATCTTCGCCCGCAGTTTCCTGATGACGGTCTGCGCCCTGTTGCTCTCCATCGCGATCGGGCTCGCCGTGCTGGTCGTGCGCCCCCCGACGCCCCCGCCGATGGCCAGCCTGTTCGACGTGGTCGCCACGTTGCAGCCGGACATGCCGCCCTTCGCCATGCGCCCATTCGACGGCGAGGGCCCGCCGCGCGGTGAAACGGCACCGCCGGGAGACATCGACCTGGACGTCGTCACGCAGGCCGAGCCGCCCTCCCCTCCGGCGACATTCGACGCCAACCTCTCGGCCCGCCTGACGGCGCGCTTCTCGGACCTGCTGCTCCAGCCGACCGACAAGCTGCGCGTGTACGCCATCGCCAGCGCGATCGAACGCAGGCGGGGACCCATGCACGCCGTGCTTGGTGCGGGGTCCGTGGTCGGACTGCGCCAGGACGATGGCCAATGGCGCGTGGTTTCCCTGCCCCGCGAAACCTTCCCGGACATGTTGCAGCAGGAGTTGTTGTGGCTGTTCGGCCTGGGCGCCCTGGCGCTGCTGCCGGTGGCCTGGCTGTTCGCCCGCGCCCTCGCCGCGCCGATCGACCGCTTCGCGGAAGCCGCGCAACGGCTCGGCGCCGATACCCATGCGCCACCGGTACCGCGCGAAGGGCCCCCGGAGATGCGCAAGGCGGTGGACGCGTTCAACGCGATGCAGGCCCGGGTGAACCGTCTCCTGCAGGAGCGCACGCACATGATCGCCGCGATCGCCCACGACCTGCGTACGCCGCTCACCCGCCTGTCGTTCCGACTGGACGGCCTGCCGAGTCCGCTGGGCGAAAAAGTCGACGCCGACATCCAGGAGATGAAGGCGATGATTTCCGCCGCGCTGGACTTCATCCGCGACCGTTCGCTGGGCGTGCAACGGCAACCCCTGGATTTCCGCCTGCTGGTGGAAAGCGTGGCGGACGACCTGGTGGATGTCGGCCACGAGGTGAGCGTGCAGTCCGGCTCCGCGATCACCCTGCAAGGCGACCCGGTCGCCTTGCGGCGGGCGGTCGTGAACCTCGTGGAGAACGGTCTCAAGTATGGCCACCGCGTCCGCCTGCGCCTGCGTACCAGCGGCGACGACTGCGTCCTGGAAGTGGACGACGACGGCCCCGGGATTCCCGAGGCGATGCAGCAACATGTGTTCACGCCGTTCTTCCGCCTGGAGGCATCGCGCAATCGCGACACCGGCGGCATCGGGCTGGGGCTGGCCACCGTACGGGCGATCGTGCTCGACCACGGCGGCACCGTGGCACTGCGCAATCGCAAGGATGGAGGGCTGCGCGCGGTGGTGATGCTGCCGGTCGCAGCCGCCACCACCTGACATGCATGACTTCCTACCTAGGCCGGCAGACCCCATGACGGGGCCATAATCGACCTTTCCGTCCCCGGGGGTCACCCATGCGTCATACGTTCCGCCTCCACGCGCTCGCCGCGTGTCTCGCGCTCGCCTTCTCCGCCCATGCCGCCGACAAGGCCACCACGATTCCCGCCCAGGCCGTCGCCGCCGCCACCGCCTTGCGCGACCGCGCCATGAACGACAACACCGGCTACGAGTTCGTCTCCGGCCTGACCACGGAAGTGGGCGCGCGCGTGGCCGGCAGCGCCGCCGATGCCCGTGCCGTGGCCTGGACGGTGGCCAGGTTCAAGGCGATGGGTTTCGACAAGGTCTATACGGAGAAAGTCAGTTACCCGCTGTGGCAGCGCCGTAGCGAGCATGCCGAAATAGTCGCTCCATTCCCGCAGCCGCTGCTGCTTACCGCGCTGGGCTATTCGGCCGGCACGCCGCAGGGCGGCCTGACCGCCGAAGTCGTCGGCTTCGACGACCTGGACGCCTTCAAGAAGGCCGATCCCGCGACGGTCAAGGGCAAGATCGTCTACGTTTCGACGCACATGCAGCAGCAGAAGGACGGCCACGACTACCGCATGGGCTCGGCCACGCGCACCGGTGGCCCGGTGCTGGCCGCGAAGATGGGCGCCGCCGCCTTCCTGTTGCGGTCGGCCGGTACCGATCCGCATAGCCGCACGCCGCACACGGGCGTCACCGGTTTCCAGGACCCGAAGGACGCGATCCCGGCCGCCGCCTTGTCGCTGCCCGACGCGGACCAGCTCGAACGCGTGCTCAAGGAAGGCAAGCCGGTGACCCTGAAGCTCGACCTCGATGTCGGTTTCGCGGGTACCTATGAAGGCGCCAATGTCATCGCCGAGGTGACCGGCCGCAAGCATCCGGACCAGGTCGTCGCGATCGGTGGCCATCTCGATTCCTGGGACCTGGGTACCGGAGCGATCGACGACGGCGCGGGCGTGGCGATCGCCGCCGCCGCGGCGAAACTGATCAAGGACATGCCGCAGCGTCCGGACCGCACGATCCGCGTGATCGCCTTCGCCAACGAGGAAATGGGCCTCTGGGGCGGTCGCGCCTATGCCGAGGCGCATGCGAAGGAAGTCTCGAAATTCCAGCTGGGCACCGAGTCCGATTTCGGCGCAGGCCGCATCTGGCGCATGACCGCCAGCGTCAAGCCGGAAGCGCGCGGCGCCATCGAGCAGATCGCCAAGGTGATCGAGCCGATCGGCGTGGCCTACGACGCGAGCAAGCCGGGCGGCGGTGGTTCCGATCTTTCGCAGATGCACGCCAAGGGCATGGCCGCGCTATCGCTCACGCAGGACGGTACGGACTACTTCGACTACCACCACAACGCCAACGACACCCTCGACAAGATCGACCCGAAGGCGTTGGCACAGAACGTGGCGGTGTATGCGACGTTCGCGTACATGGCGGCGCAGGCGAACGGTGATTTCGGTTCGGCCCCCGGCGCCTTCGCGAAGGACGGCGCACACGACTGATCCGGGACCTGTGGGAGCCGCTTCCCGGTGGGAGCCGCTTCAGTGGCGATGGGTGCTTGCCTCGCCCTGGCCCGCTGCCGCGGGATCGCCGCTGAAGCGGCTCCCACCGGGAAACGGCTCCCACCATTGAGCGGCGCCCTCCGTCGGGAAGACGGCTTGCAGCGGGCGTCCGCGGCTTCTCAGTGCGCCGGGTGGGTTTCCAGTTTCTTCGCCGGGGCCAGGCGGTCTTGCAGGCGATTCATGTAGAGGTAGATCACCGGCGTGAGGTAGAGCGTCAGGATCTGCGACACCACCAGGCCACCCACCACCGCCAGGCCCAGCGGGCGTCGGGTTTCCGCGCCCGCGCCGATGCCCAGCGCGATCGGCAACGTACCGGCGAAGGCCGCCATCGTGGTCATCATGATCGGCCGGAAACGCACGCGGCAGGCCTCGTAGATCGCGTCGAACGGCGTGGCGCCTCCCTCGCGCTGACGTTCCAGCGCGAAGTCGATCATCATGATCGCGTTCTTCTTCACGATGCCCACCAGCATGATGATGCCGACGAAGGCGAACAGGTCGAGCGAGGCCTTGAAGATCACCAGCGTCAGCAGCGCACCGACCGCCGCGGCGGGCAGGCCCGAGAGGATCGTGAGGGGGTGGATGAAACTCTCGTAGAGGATGCCGAGCACGAGATAGATCACGAACACGGCCAGCAGCAGGAGCAGGCCCATGCCCTTGACCGAATCCTGGAACGCCTGCGCCGTGCCCTGCACGCTGCCGCTCAGGGTCGGCGGCAGTTTCATCTCCGTGGTCGCGCGATCGATGCTCACCACCGCGTCGCTCAACGACACGCCCGGGGCGAGATTGAACGACACCGTGACCGCTGGCAGCTGCCCCTGGTGGTTCACCGTCAGTACCTGCGGCTTGCGTTCGAAGCTCGCCACGGTGTTGAGCGGTATCAGCTTGCCACTGTCCGAGGTGACGTAGAGCCTCGACAACACGGCCGGATCGTCCTGCATGCGCCGCTCGACTTGCAGGATCACCCAGTATTGCGTGGCGGCTCCGTAGATCGTGGATATCTGGTTCTCGCCGAACGCGGTGCCCAGCGCCGTCTGCACCTGGTCCATGGTGAGGCCCAGCGGCGCGAGCTTGTCGCGATTGACCGTCACGACCATCGACGGGCTGTTGAGGTCGAGGTCGGTGGTGACGTCCTGGAATCCGGGCAGCTTCTGGAAGGCGGCGACCAGCTTGCCCGACCAGTCGTACAGCGCATGCAGGTCGGTCGACTGCACCGTGTACTGGTATTGCGCCTTGGACTGGCGGCCACCGATCTGGATCGCCGGAGGGTTCTGGATATAGGTGCGGATGCCGGGCACCTCGGCGAACTTGTGTCGCAGTTCCTGGATGATCTCGTCCGGCGTGGTGTGCCCGCGTTCGCTCCGATCCTTCAGGCGCAGGAGCATCGAACCCGAATTCACGGTGGCGCGAGCTCCGCCGGCACCCACGCTGGACATGACCGCTTCGATGTTCGGGTCCTTTCGCGCGATGTCGGCCAGCGATTGCTGGCGCGCGGACATCGCGGCAAAGGAGATGTCGGTCGGGCCTTCGGTCGTGACGCGCAACTGGCCGCTGTCCCCGGCGGGGATGAAATCCTTGGGGACGATCACGAAGAGCAGCGCGGTCGCGGCCAGGCTGAGCGCGAACACGCCCACCACCGTGCGCGGATGGTTCATGCACCAGGCCAGCGAACGCGTGTAACCAGTCGTCACGGCCGAGAACCCGCGATCGAACCAGACCACGATGAAGCTGCGCTTCGCATGGTCGTGCGCCTTGACGAAGCGGCTGCACAGCATGGGCGTGAGGGTGATGGAAACGAAGCCGGAGATCAGGATCGATACGCTGATCACCACGGCGAATTCATGGAACAGGCGGCCCACGATGCCACCCATGAACATCACCGGGATGAACACCGCGACCAGCGAAAGCGTCATCGAGAAGATCGTGAAACCGATCTCGTTAGCGCCTTTCACGGCGGCGTCGAAGGGCGCTTCGCCATGCTCGATGTGACGCATGATGTTCTCGAGCATCACGATCGCGTCGTCCACCACGAAGCCCACGGCGAGCGTGAGCGCCAGCAGGGAAAGGTTGTCGAGGCTGTAGCCCAGCGCGAACATCGCGCCGAAGGTGCCGAGCACCGAGATGGGCAGCGCCACGGCCGGGATCAACGTGGCGGAGGCGTTGCCCAGGAACAGGTAGATCACCAGCACCACGAGGATGCCCGCGAGCACGAGGGTGAACTGCACGTCGTGCACGGAATCGCGAATGGATTCCGAACGGTCGTACATCACGCTCAGTTTCACCGAAGGCGGCAGCGTTTCCGTGAACGCGGGGAGCAAGGAAAGGATCTTGTCGACCGTCTCCACCGTGTTCGCACCAGGCTGTCGCTGGATGGCCAGGGTGATCGAACGGTTGCCGTTGAACCAGCTGGCCTTCTGGTCGTCCTGCACGCTGTCGCGTGGCACGGCGATGTCCGAAAGACGAACGGGCGCACCGTTGCGATAGGCGACCACCACCTGGCCATAGTCGGCGGCTCGCATCAACTGGCCGTCCGAACGGATCGACAGCAACTGGCGCCTGCCATTGAGCGAACCCGTGGCCTTGTTGACGTTGGCCGCGGCGATCGCCTCGCGCATCTGGTCGATGCCGATGCCGGTGGCGGCGAGCCTGTCCGGGTCCACCGCGATGCGCACGGCGTATTTCTGCGACCCGTAGACGTTCACCTGGGCCACGCCATCGACCATCGACAGGCGTTGGGCCAGTTCCGTCTCGGCGTAATCGTCGACCGTGGACAGCGGCAACGTGGACGATTGCATGGTGAGGAAGAGGATCGGCGCGTCGGCCGGATTCACCTTGCGATACGTCGGTGGGGTGGGCATGTCCTGCGGCAGCTGGCGCTGCGCGGCGGAAATGGCCGCCTGCACATCCTGCGCCGCACCGTCGATGCTGCGATCGAGCGCGAAGGTGACCGTGATCGTGGTCGAGCCCAGCGAGCTGGACGAGGTCATCGAATCGATGCCGGCGACGGTGGACAGCTGTGCTTCGAGCGGCGTCGCCACCGACGAGGCCATCGTCTCGGGAGAGGCCCCGGGAAGGCTGGCACTGATGTTGATCGTCGGGAAATCGACGTTGGGCAGTTCGTTGACCGGCAGCCTGGGATAGGCCGCGATACCGAAGATGACCAGCGCCGCCATCAGCAAGGTGGTCATCACGGGCCGGCGGATGCAGAGTTCCGGCAGGTTCATGGCATCGCCCTCAGCCCTTGTCGACGCGCACGCGGGCGCCGTCGACGAGCAGCATCTGGCCTTCGGTGACGACACGCTCGCCTGCCTGCAGGCCCTTGTCGACGACCACGCGATCCGCGCTGGTCGCGCCGGTGACGATCGTGCGTTGTTCCACCGTGTCGTCCGGCTTCACCACGAAGACGAAGGTGCCCGCCGTCGAACTCTGCAACGCCACCACGGGGATGCTGATCGCGTCGATCAGGCGCGTGGTCGGCAGCGTCACCTCGGCGAACTGACCCGGCGTGAGCCGCCCGTCCGCGTTCGCGAAGCGTCCCTTCAGGACGATCGTGCCCGTGGTGGCGTCCACCGCGTTGTCGATGAATTCCAGTTCGCCCGTCAGCGGTTCGCCATCGTCGCCGGGAATCTTCGCGTGCACGGGCAGCGGCCCGCGACGCAGGCTGTTGCGCACGGCGGCGAGGCTGTCCTCGGGAATGGCGAAGGCCACGCGGATGGGGTCGACCTGGTTCAACACCACGATGTCGGTGGTGTCGGCGCTCAGCGTGGCACCGGGATAAGCGAGCGGCGCGCCGGTCACGCCATCGAACGGCGCGACGATGGTGGTGAATTCCAGTTGGGTCCGCGCGGCGCGGGCCGCGGCACGATCGCTCTCCAGCGCGGCGCGGGCCACGCCCAGGTTGGCCTTGTACAGGTCGTAATCGGCACGGCTGACGAAACCCTTGCCGAGCATGTTCTGGTAGCGCTCCAGGTCCGCCTCCGCCTTCACCAGCTGCGCCTGGTCGCGGGCGACATTGCCCTGGGCTTCATCGTAGGCGGCCTTCAACGGGCGCTGGTCCACGCGAGCGAGCAGGTCGCCCTTCTTCACATGGCTGCCCGGCGTGAAGGCCAGCGATTCCAGCTGCCCGTTGACCCGGGAGCGCACGTTCACCGTCGAATAGGCTTCGGCGCGGCCGATCACCTTCAGGGAGAGGTCGATCTCTCCCTGCGTGGCCACCGCCGTGGCGACCGGGACCCCGGCGGGAGTGGATGCCCCCGCCTTGGGCACATCCTCGCTCCCGGCGTCGTGACGCCAGAGGCCGACACCAAGGGCCACGACAGCCACGAGGCCGACGATGAGGATGAGTTTCTTCCCTGGGGATCGCTGCATCTGGGCTCCGGCCGAACCCTGGAGGGCCCGGTCGCCGCGCTGGGGAACGCGGTCGTTGGTTTCAGGACGGATATCCGTAAAAGCTAACGCACATGGTTGTCGGCCGGTTGACCCGGGGGCTCAGCTTTCTTCGCCTGGGCCGTCGAGCCCTTGCAGGTTTTCCTTCATGCGGTCCAGGACGGCCAGCATGGTCTGCAGGTCGGCCGTGGAAATCCCCTGGGTGGCGTCCCGGCGCAGGCCTCGGGCGATATCTTCCATGTCGTCGATGACACCGCGGGCCTGCTCGGTATCGTGCAGCCGCCAGGCCCGGCGATCCTTGGGGTCGGCCCGGCGTTCGACGAAGCCGGCGGCCTGGAGGCGGTCGATGACGCGGCCCACCGCGATCGGCTCCATGTCCAGCTGTTCGGCCAGTTCGTTCTGACGCATGCCGGGGCGGCGATGCAGGGCCTTGAGGGCACGCCATTGGGCGCGGGTCAGGCCGAAGCGCACCGCTCGCCGATCGAAGTGCTTGCGGAAGAGCAAGGTCACGTCGTTGATGAGGTAAGCGAACGAGATGTCTTCAACTTTGAGCTGGTCGGCCATAACCTTCGGCTGCATTAATAGAACTGACAGGTTGTCATCGTAACTAAATGCCGGCGAGCCGTCACAAGGAGAAAATCCTATGGCTTTCGAGGTGATCCAGGCCGATATCACCACCCTGGCGGTGGATGCCATCGTCAATGCGGCGAACGAGTCCCTGATGGGCGGTGGCGGCGTGGACGGTGCCATCCATCGGGCGGCCGGACCGGCCTTGCTGGCCGCTTGCCGGGCCATTCCCGAGGTTCGCCCCGGCGTCCGTTGCCCGACCGGAGAGGCCAGGATCACCCCCGGTTTCGCCCTGCCCGCACGGTTCGTGGTCCATACGGTCGGGCCGGTCTGGCGCGGGGGCGAGGATGGTGAGGCCGACCTGCTGGCGGCGTGCTATGCGAATTGCCTCAAGCTGGCCCGCGCGCACCAGGTGGAATCGATCGCCTTTCCGGCCATCAGCGCGGGCGTCTACGGCTATCCCGCCAGCGCGGCGGCCAACGTGGCCGTCGAAGCCTTGCGTACCGCCGAATGGGTTCCGGCTCGGGTGGTTTTCTGCACCTTCGGCGACGCGATGACCCGGGCATACGCGGGGCTGCTGTAGGTCCTAGCGAGGATAGAGCGGCGGGAGGCCATCGCTTCTGTTCACCGCCGGTGGCTCCAACCAGTCGAATCCCTTGGCGAAGGCATCGCGCAACTGGCCGGCCGGATGCTCGCCCCCGGCGAAGCGGGCGCGCTGCAAGGCGGCGATCGCATCCCGTTGCACGCCCTCGCGGAGGGCCACGGAAAGTTCGCCCGGCGTGCGGATGGACGGCCGCACGATGCGTGCCCATTGCAGCAGGGCCCGCTCCGTGGCGGCGAGATCGTCGCCCGCCGCGGCCTTGAGGAAATACTCCTGCGCCGGGCGTTCGCGGGTGATGGCCGGAACGCCGGGATCCGTGGACGCGCCGGTCGACGAAGCACCGCGCCGAGGCCGGCGGCCGAACACGAACCACGCGGCGAGCGTGACCAGCCACAACACCAAGGCGGCGACGAAGAGCCAGCGCCAGGGCATCCCCGCGCCGGCAAGCGGCGATGGCGCCACGCCCGTCGTCGACGCAGGCGCCGGTGCCGACGCACGAGCTTCCTGGGACGGGCCCGACGGCACCGGCGCCGCGGTTCCGGAGCCCGCGCCGACGACGATGTCCTGCGCGGGCACGACCGCCACTTCGGCCTTGTCGGAGACGACGTTCCACCAGTGCAGCGTCGTCTCCGGAATATGCAGGGTGCCGATACGCGTCGGTACCACCGCGAAGCTTTGCTGGCGCCGCCCGGTGACCCACGAACCGCTGCTGCCACCGCCGGTCACGGCCTTGTCGGGATAAACGTCCGCGCCATCCAGCTTCGGCAGGGAGAGCGCGGGCAAGGCCTCGAAGGGAATGCCCGTTGCCTCCAGGCGCATGTTCAGGGTGATCGGCTGGCCCACGCGCGCCTTGCCGTCGGCCGGCATGCCATCGAGCGACAGCTTGAGTTCGCGCGCCGGAATCCATGAGCCACCGGCCGCCGAGGCAGGCCGGGCGCGTACGTCGACGCGCGCGCGTTCCGCCACGGCGTTGATGGGCTCCCCGGCGCCGAAGAAGGAGTTCGCGTCCGTCGGGTCCACCGCCGTGCCCTGGAACGTCGGCGGCTGGATTTCCAGCGTGCCCGCGTGCTGGGGAAAGATCGCGTAGTGCCGCTCGACGACGTTGAACCGCCGGCCGCCACGCATGGTCTGGTAGTTCGCGTCCTGGCCGATGCGGCGCACCTCGGCGGCTTCGGCGGACGGGTCACCCAACTGGCCGTCCGCGAGGTTTACAGCGAAGTAAAGGCGCAGCGTGTAGTCGATCTGCTGTCCGACATACGCCTGCGACGGCTCGGCTTTTCCTTCCAGCACGACGGGACGATCCGCCGCGGCGCTGCCGGCGTCGTTGGACGCGGACACGTCGAGCGGCAACGGCTGGGTGCTCTGCCCCGCGATGACCAGTGAAGGCACGGTGAGATGGCCTTCGCGACGGGGACGCAGGGCGATGCCGAGGATCGTGTGCGATTCCCGGCGACCGTTGACGATGCTCAACGAGTGGTTGGTGGACGTGCCCAGTACGACGAAGTCCGGCGTCAACGGCGAAAGATCCGGTGCACTGGATGTTTCATCGCCGATCTCGATGTTCAATGTCACGGTCTCGCCGAGACCGATCTTGCCACGGTCGAGCGAAGCCACCGGTGCCGCGGCCTGCGCCCAGGCCAACAGCGGCACGCAACCCAGCAAGAGGCACGACAGGAACCGACGCGGTCTCATTCTTCCGGCTCCGCGCCGTGGCGCCGTTGATACTCGAGCATGAACTTCCTCCGTAACAAGCCACCGGGATCGTCCGGCACGCGCATCAGGGCACGCTGTACGTCGGGCGGCAATTTGGACGACGCATCCTTATCCGATACCACGCCAAGGTCGTGCGCCTGATCGCCATCCTTGCCTTCCTTCGCGTCACGCTGGCCTGCCAGCGCGGCGTCCATCTTCTGCTTGAGCGCTTCCTGGGCCTGCTTCGCCTGCGCCTGCTCGGCTTGGGACTTCGCCGCCGCGTCGCCCTGCGGCGCCTGCGCCTTGCCGTTGTCCTTGCCGCGATCGTCGCCCTCCCCTTCGCCGGCCTTGTCTTTCGCGCCTTGCTGGTCGCTTCCTTCCTTGCCGTCGGCACCGGATTGCTGGCCGCTCTCGCCGTTGCGACCTTCCTTGCCGTCATCCTGGCCTTGTTGCTGGTCCTTGTCGCCGGATTGGCCTTGCGGGTTCTTGTCCTGCTGCCCCTTGCCGCCCTTCTTGTCCTGGTCGCGTTGCTTGTCCTCTTGCTGCCGCTTCAGGAAGTCGGCCACCGCCTTGCGATTGGCGACGGCGTCCGCGTTACCCGGGTTCGCCTTCAGCGCGCGGTCGTACGCGGCGAGCGCGTCCTGGTAGCGCTGCTGTTTCGCCAGCGCGTTGCCGAGGTTGTATTGCGAATCGCTGTCAGTGCCATGCGCGAGCGCCGCTTCAGCGGCCGCGTAGTCGCCGGCGCGATAGGCCGCGGCGCCACGCAGCCCTGGATTTCGCGCCAGTGCCTGGGCGCGTTTCGCATCGCCCTGGGCCAGCGCCTGCGCGGCTTGCTGGTCGCGCGTGCGGAACGCATCGACGACGCCGTCGGCACGCGCGGGCGATAGTGGCAACACGGCCAAGGCAAGCACCAGCAACCATCCGCGACGGAACGCCAGTGCCACGATCGGCAACAGGGGCAGCAGCAACCACGGTCCGCGATCCTGCCATTGGCCGGAGGCGGCCCCTTCGACCGGCTTGCCATCGCCTTCGCCCTGCAACAGGTCTGCAAGCGCGGTCACGTCGGACGTATCGTCGGCCACCGGCATGTAACGCCCGCCACCGGCCTCGGCGACGGCGGCCAGCGAGGCGTCGTCGCGTGGAGCCATCACGATGGCGCCACGCTCGTCCTTCAGGAATCCCCCGTCGTCGGCGGCGATGGGCCCGCCGCGCGTGCTGCCGATACCCAGCACCGATACCCTGTCGCCCGACACGCGCGCGCGACGTGCGGCGGCGACGGCCTCGGCATCGGCGCGATCGGTCACCAGCACGATGGAGCCACCACGCAAGTCGGCGTGACGGATCAACTCGGCCGCCTGATCGATCGCCTTTCCTGGATGGTCGCCTTCCACGGGCATGGTGTCGGGCGCCAGCGCGGTGAGCAAGTCATCCACGCTGTGCGCGTCGGTCGTGAGGGGCGCCACCGTGAAGGGTTCGCCCGTATAAGCGATCAGGGCGTTCATGCCGTCGCGGTTGGCGGCATAGAGTTCACGCACCTTGTAACGGGCGCGGCTCAACCGGTCGGGCACCACGTCGCGCGATGACATGTGCGGCGACATCGACACGACGACCACCTGCGCGGCGCGCTCGGCAAACAAGGGTTGCGCTTGCCTGTCCCATGCCGGTCCCGCCAGTGCGAGGATGGCGAGCGAAGCGGCGGTGACGAAGGCGACGACCGGTGCGCGCGACGCCGACGGCGTGCCATCGAGCAGGTAGGGCAGCAGCGCGGGATCGGCGAGGCGGGCCAATACGCGTTCCTCGCCGGAGCGGCGCCCGACCAGCCATGCGATGACGGGAACGAGCACCAGCAACCACAACCAGCGCGGCTCGATGAAATGGAAATCCGCAAGCCACCGGCTCATGTGGCCACCCTTCCACCCGACACGTAACGCGGCAGGGCCGCGAGCGCGAAGAATGCCAGCGCGGCGAGCAATGGCCAGCGGAACAGTTCGTCATGCGGCCGCAGTGACGCACCCTGTTGCGGCACGGGCTCCAGTGCGTCGATGGCCCGATAGGCGTCGGCCAGTTCGTTGGTATCGGTGGCCCGGAAGAAACGGCCACCGGTCTGGTTGGCGATGTCGGTGAGCATGCCGACATCCAGGTCGGCGGAGGGATTAACCACGCGGCTGCCGAAGAAATCGGGCACGCGCATGGCGTTCGCGCCGATACCGATGGTGTAGACACGCACACCCGCCGCTTTCGCGGCGCGAGCCGCCTCGCGTGGCGCGATGGAGCCGGCGTTGTTGACACCGTCGGTGAGCAGCACGACCACGCGTGCCTGCTCGGGCATGTCGGCCAACCGCTTCACCGCCACCGCCAGTGCGTCGCCGATGGCGGTCTCGCGCCCTGGCAAACCCACCACCGCGCCATGCAGCTGTGCGCGCACGGCGTCGAGATCATAGGTAAGCGGCGTGACGAGGTAGGCCTGCGAGCCGAACAGGATCAAGCCGAGTTCATCGCCGGCCCGGCGATCGATGAAGTCACCCGCGATCGCTTCCACGGCGGCGAAGCGCGTCACCATCCGGCCGGCCAACTGCATGTCGTCGAGCGACATGCTTCCGGAAAGGTCGACCGCGAGCATGGTGGCACGGCCGCTGCGCCGCTGCGGTTCCGGCGGGCCCAGGTGCTGTGGGCGTGCGGCGGCGGCCACCAGGCAGAGCCACGCGAGCGCGAGCAACACCGTCGCGGAGAACGGTGCCTTCGTCAACGAGGCCTGCACGAGCACGAGCCCCGGCTGCGGCAGGTTCAATGCCTGCGCCGGCTTCACCGGATGCAGCACGCGGCGCAGCAGCCACGGCAATGGCAGGGCGAGGAACATCCACGGCCACGCGAACTCAGGCAGCGGCATGATCACGCCTCCCGCGACGCCCGTGCACGGCAGTTCGGCGCCGCATGGCCGCACGCACCCACGTTTCCACGTCGCGCGCCGTGGCTGCGACGTCGAGATCCACGTCGCGCCGGTACTTCACGGTGTCCAGCGCGACGAGGGTGCCGACATCGTGGTTCGGCACCATGGCGGCCAGGGCGTCATGCCACGATTGTCCGGACTTCGTCACGCTGCTTGCGTCACGGCTTCGGGCGACGCGACGAACGAGGTCGCTTGCCGCCGCCGCGAAAGCTGGCTTGTCGCCGTCCGTCGCGTATCTCGCCATGGCCTCACGCAGATCCGACAATGACGCGTCGACGTGGCGCCGCCATGCCGCACGCCGACGCAGGAAAATCGCCACGCCCACGACCAGCGCGGCGAGCAAAGCGAGCAGGAACCACCAACCGGGTGCCAACGGCCACCACATCGATACCTGCGGCACGTGGATGTCACGCAATTCGGGTCCGTTGTCTGGCATCAACGTCCCCTCGCCGTTCCAAGAAGAGCCACGACGGCGTCGAGTGGATCGGCACTTGTGTCGAGCGTGCGCTGGCGCAGGCCCAGGCCCGTGCAAAGCTCGGTCAGGCGGCGATTGCCCTCGCCGAGGCCGCGCGCGAAATCGGCGCGTTGGCGGTCGCCATGCAGGACCACGTCGTAGTGCGTGCCTTTATGGGCGAACGGATAGCGGCCTGCGGGGGGTTCACCGAGTTCGAGGGGATCGGCCACGGCCAACACCGCGACCTCGGCCTTCGCGACGAGGCCGAGCATCCGGCCTCGCGCCGCCTCGTCCACCGCGAAGCCGTCGCTGACCAGCAGCACCCGCGAGGCGCCGTGCATCAACCTGCCCGCTCGCTGGAGCGCGGCGGAAAGGGTCTCGTCGTCGCCTGGCGGCAAACCGTCCCAGGTGGCGATGGCGCCTGCCACCGCGAGCGCGCCGCGCGCACCGCCCTGGGGACGCAACAACTGTCGTTGCCCACCGAAAGCCAGCACGCCGACACGATCCGAACCGCGCACGGCATACCACGCGGCCATGGCGGCCACGCGCGCCGCTTGCACGGACTTGAAGCGCGTGCGCGTTCCGAAACGCATGCTCGCGTTCGTATCCAGAAGGATCAGCAAGCGCCCCTCGCGCTCCTCCTGGAACAACTTCGTGTGCGCGACGCCACTGCGCGCCGTCAGCCGCCAATCCATGCGGCGCACATCGTCGCCGGCCTGGTAGACGCGGGATTCGGCGTAATCCATGCCGCGCCCGTGCAGCCGCGATGGCTTCTGGCCACTGCGCTGCGCGCGCGAGACCACCGGTGGCGCGGGCGCACGGGCGACACGCGAGCGCAAGGCGATCAGTTCCGGGAGCGACACACGGACGCGCCCATCGGCGATGGGTGCGGTGGCGTTCACGGCAACGGGACGAGATCCAGCAAGCGGTCGATCACGGCGTCGATGCGCACGCCCTCGGCTTCGGCCTCGTAGCTCGGCAGCACGCGGTGGCGGAGCACCTCGTGCGCGATGGCGTGGATGTCGTCCGGTACCACGTAGTCGCGGCCAGCGAGCCACGCCCGCGCGCGGGCGCAGCGGTCGAGCGCGATCGTCGCACGCGGGCTGGCGCCCCAGGCGATCCAGCGGGCCAGTTCGGCGCCGTATTTGCCGGCCTCGCGCGAGGCGACCACGAGTTGGGTGATATACAACTCCAGCGGTTCGGCCATGTGCACGTCCAGCACCGCGTCGCGCGCGGCGAACACATCGGCGGGACGCAGCATGTGCGACGGCGGCGGCACCGGATGCAGTGCCTGCCGTGCCTGCTCGCGGGCAAGGCGGAGGATCGCCAGCTCGGCGTCGGCATCCGGGTAACCGATCGTCACGTGCATGAGGAAGCGGTCGAGCTGGGCTTCCGGCAAGGCGAAGGTACCTTCCTGCTCGATCGGGTTCTGCGTGGCCATGACCATGAACAGGTCCGGCAACGGCCAGGTGCGCCGGCCGATGGTGATCTGCCGCTCGGCCATGGCCTCGAGCAGGGCCGACTGCACCTTGGCCGGCGCGCGGTTGATCTCGTCGGCGAGCACGATGTTGTGGAACAGGGGCCCCCGCTCGAACTCGAAGCCACCAGTCTGCGGCCGGAAGATGTCCGTGCCGGTCAGGTCGGCGGGAAGCAGGTCCGGGGTGAACTGGATGCGGTGGAAATCGGCCTCCACGCGCGTCGCCAGGGCCTTGATCGCGGTGGTCTTGGCCAGGCCGGGCGCGCCCTCCACCAGCAGGTGGCCATCGGCCAGCAAGGCGATCAGCAGGCATTCGACCAGGTGCGGCTGGCCGATGATGCCGCGCGCCAGTTCCTCGCGAAGACGAACGAAGGCCGCCTGAAGAGGCGTTGCATCGGTTAGCGATGTGGTCATCTGGGTAACTCGTAACGCGGAATGGCTGATGAGACCACACTCGCGGCGAGAAGTTTAGCCAACCACCGGCAGGGGGCCCCCTGGGCGCCCCTGCCGGTGGCGGCGTTTTCCTTACGAGTTACGACGGATGGTTACGACGTTGTTCGAGAACACCTGGCCCTGGAAATAACCGCAGCGACTGGCGTCCTTGCGCTGGGAGACGACGGCCCAGCCCGTCGGGTAGCCGAACGACAAGCAGACATCGAGTGTCGAGCCGACCGGGAGATCGACGAAATAAGTCATCTCCTGCCAGTTCACGCCCGGAATGCTGCCCGGCGCCGAGCACGGCGAGCGATAACCCTGGTTGGTCTGGATCCAGCCTGAAGTGATCTGAGCCGGCAGCGTATCGGACAGGCAGCCCGACAGGGTCGGCGCCCCGTTCTGTCCGGTGCCCGGTACCGTGGTGGCGGAGGCGGCACCGGACATGGCGAAGGCCACGGCGGCGAAGAGAAGACCGGACAGCAAGTTCTTTCCGTTGAACGTCATGTCAAACCTCACGATTGTGGGAAACCATCACGACGATGGCCTCTTTGAATCACCCCGAGATCTGGATCCCTGACAACCTCGCGAAGGTAGCGCGCTACCGCACCGCGCGACATGCGCCGCATCACATAACTGACGCCGTAAAAAAACGCCCGCGACAAGCGCGGGCGTTCAGACAAGCCGGTGAGCGCGAGCTTATTGCAACGTATCGCTCAGGATGCGCGGCGTGACGAAGATCAGCAGTTCGGCCTTGTTGTTGCCGCGGTTGGTACGGCGGAACAGCACGCCGAGACCGGGGATGTCGCCGAGGCCGGGCACCTTGTCCGTGGTGTTCGACTTGGTGATCTCGTAGATGCCGCCAAGGACCACGGTCTGGCCGTTGTCGACCAGCACCGAGGTGTTGATCTCCCGGGTATCGATCGAGGGGACGAAGCCACCGCCCGGAGACGGCGTGTTGCCGGCGAGGGCATCCTTCTTCACGTTGATCTTCAGGTACACGCGGCTATCCGCCGTGATCGTCGGGGTGACCCGCAGTTCGAGCACCGCATCCTTGAACTGGACCGTGGCGTTCGAGGCGCCGCCGCCCGTGCTGGAGGCCTGGTAGGTCACGTAGCCGATCTGCGTACCCTGCTTGATCACCGCTTCCTGCTGGTTGGCGGTGATGACGCGCGGGCTGGAGATGACTTCGCTGCGACCTTCGGTCTGTGCCGCCGAGAGTTCGAGGTCGACCAGGTAGTTGGCGCCGAGGATCGCCAGGCCGATGCTGCCGGCCGGATTCGAAACGGGCAGGTTCACGTTGTAACCGCCCGGCAACTCATAAGCGTCACGTGTCGGCAGGTTGCCGGTGCCGCCGTTGGCGTTGTACTGGTTCACCGCGTTGGCGTAGTTCACGTCACTGTTGCGGACGCTCGTCACCAGGCCTGCGGTGCCGGTGCCGTCCGTGCCGCCGCTCAGGTTCGGCGTGGTACCGACGATCTGGTTGGCGTTGTTATGGTTGAACGCCTGCGCACCCCAGCGGACACCGAGCTGGCGGGTGAACTGGTCGGTGGCGACGACGATGCGCGATTCGATCAGCACCTGCTGTACCGGACGGTCGAGCGTGCCGATCAGCTCGCGCAGGTCGCGGATCTTGTCCGGCGTGTCGTTGATCAGCAGGGTGTTCGTGCGGTCGTCGAAGGAGACGCTGCCGCGCGGGGAGAGGAAACCGCGGGTCGTGTTACCGCCGGTCGACCCGCCGCCGCCCTGCATGCTGCCGGAGGTCAGCAGCTTGGCGATGTCCTCGGCCTTGCCGTAGCTGATCGGGATGTAGTCGGAAATGAGTTCCGCGGACTCCTGGGCCTTCTGGCGGGCGTCGGCGAGGCTCTGCTCGTAGTTGGCCAGTTCCGCCTGCGGCGCGATCCACACGACGTTGCCGCTGCGGCGCTTGTCCAGGCCCTTGGCACGCAGGATCACGTCCAGCGCCTGGTCCCACGGGGTGTTGACGAGGCGCAGGGTGACGCTGCCGCCGACGCTGTCGGAAGCGACGAGGTTGAGCTTGGCTTCGTCGGCGATCAGCTGCAAGGCCGACCGCACCGGGATGTCCTGGAAGTTGAAGGTCAGGCGCGAACCCGAATACGTCGGCTCCTGACCCTTCGCGTTCTTGCCCGTCGGCGCGGCGGCCTTCTTCGGTGCCACTTCGACGGCGTATTCCGTGCCGTTCTGGTACGCCGAGATCTCGATCTCGCCCTTGGTACGGATATCCAGGCGGGCACCGCCCGGACGGGAGGTGGGCTCGATGGATTGCACCGGCGTCGCGAAGTCGAGCACGTCGAGGCGCTGGGCGAGCTTCGGCGGCAGGCTCGAACCGGGCAAGCTGACGATGACGTGATCGCCTTCGCGATGCATCTCCGGCGTGGAGGCGCTGCTGCCGAGCGTCACCAGCACGCGTCCCTCGCCGTTCTGGCCGCGACGGAAATCGATGTTCGACACGGGTACGCCGGCGCTGGATGGCAGCGCCTTGGTCGGGTCGGACACGGTCGCGGTCGTCGTCGTGGCACTGCTCGGGCCGTTGTTCACGGTGACGATCAGGTTATTGCCCTGCACGCGCGTCTTGTAGGCGGAATCGCGGAACAATTCGATCGTGACGCGGGTGCGGCCTCCGGCCGACACCACCGAGACGCCTGACGTGGCGCCCTTGCCGATGTCGAGATGACGGGTGCTGTACGCGTTGGTCGTATCCGGCAGGTCGATCGCGATGCGCGGCGGGTTGCTGGTCGTGAAGACCTTCGGCTCCGGCGCGGCGTCCGCGAAGGCGAGGGTCAACTCGATGCGGCCTCCCGGCTGCGCGTCGTAGGTGACGTTCTGCAAGGCGTTGGCGGCTGCCGCCGTGCCAGCGAAAGCTCCGGACAAGGCCAGCACGGCGCCGAGGATCCAGCGGCGCGGCCGATGGCGCGCGCTACCCGGCAGATTGAGTTTGGTCGTCATGTGCGTCATCCCCGAGTTCTTATTTTTCGCCGACCGCGATGCTTGCCGGGCGCTCCATCCAGCCGCCGCTGCCATTCGGCACCAGCTCGACCAGATCGATCCGATCCTCTCCGACGGCCGTGATACGGCCGTAGGCCTGCCCCATGTACTCATTTCGGTGAACGCGATGGATCACCCCACCGGGGTCCTTCACGAGTGCCTCCAGCTTGGCACCGGCACCGACCGTGCCAACCATCTTCAGGCTGTCTAGCGAGAACATTTCCAGCGGTTCCTTCGGACGGTTCTCATCCGGGCGCGGACCATTCGCGGCACTCGTGTCCATTTCCGCCGTGCTCGGGCTGAATGGATCGCGGGCACCCTGGTCCTGGTAGGCGAACGTCTCGAACGTGCGGATCACCGGCAACGGCGGGATCGGCTCGCCCTTCTTGTGCTTTTCGGCATCGACCCACTCACGAAGGTCCGACGTGCCGCGCGTGCAGCCGGCGAGCGCCAGGGCCGCGAACAACGCGAGGGCCACGGGCCGAAGGATGGCGTGTGCTCGTGTCATCGCTTCTTCCCCTTCACCGTCTGCGCAGGCTTGGGTGTCTCGTCGTCGTCGAGGTAGCGGTAGGTTTTCACCGTGCCCTGGAGGACGAGTTGCCCGGAACCCACCTTGCCGTCCTTCGCTTCCTTCGGGCTCAACGAGACATCGTGCAGCGTCAGGATGACCACGCGCGGAAGCGAGGCCACGCCACTGATGAAGGTGCCGAACTGGTGGTAAGTACCGATCATGCGCAGCGTGATCGGCTTTTCCGCGTAGAAGTCCTTGGGCGTTTCCGGACCGGGCTGGAACAGCTCCGTCTCGATGCCCGCGGCCAACGCGGTCTGCGAGATGTCGATCAGCAGTTCCGGCATTTCCGTCTTGCTGGGCAGCTGGCGCAGCAGGGTGCGCAGCATGTCCTGCATGTCCGACAGCTGCTGTTCGAGCGCCTCGAGGTTGGCCGACTTGGCCTGCTTCTGCGAGAACTCGGTCTTCAGCCGGTCTTCCTGGCCCTCGGCATTGGTGAGGTCGTCCTGCTGGTTGCTGATCTGGAAATACCAGCCCACGAGCAGCACCACCGCGAACACCAGGATGGTGAAGAACAGCTTGATCGACTTCGGCCAGCCACCGACGTTGTGGCGATCGAGATTGCGCAGGTCGTCGAAGAATTTCATGGCTTGGCTCCTGCCGGGGCGACCGGGGCCGGGGCCGGGGTCGCGCCTGTCGGGGCGGAAGCGGGGGCCGCGGGCGTCGGTGCCGGCGTACCGGCGACGGCTTGCGCGGCGTTGGCCAGCGGCGCGGGAACGACGGCGGCCTTGGCCGGAGCGGCGGCGGTGGACGATCCCGCCGGCGCGCCATCGGGCGTGTCGCCGGGACGGTTCAGGTGTACATCGAGACCGAAGCGATACGGCATCCGAGACGCGTCGTGCGTGTTCTCCGTCTTGCGCAGGTCGGCATGGCCCATCCAGGGCGAGGCCTCGATGTTGCGCATGTACTCGGCCACGCTGGAGTTGGACTGGGATACGCCGTCCAACGACATGGAATCGCCGGATTGCTTCATGCCCGACAAACGGGCGCTGGAAGGTATCGTCTTCACGAGCTCGTCGAACAGGTGGACCATCTGCGACCGGTTGGCCTGGAGCTGCTCGATGATCTGCTTGCGTTGGAGGAGGTCGGAACGGACCTTCTCCAGGTCCTTGATCTTCGCGATACGGTCGTCGAGCTGCTTGATCTCGCTCTGCAGGTACGTGTTCCGCTCGCCCTGGTTGTCGATGCGGGCATCCATCCAGAACGACCAGCCGATCAACACCACCAGCGCGGCGCCGAAGGCGAGGCCCAGCTGGGTATAGAACTCCCTTTCCCGCTGCTTGCGGCGTTCGGCGCGCCAGGGAAGTAGGTTGATGCGTGCCATCAGTCGAAACTCCTCATGGCCAGGCCGACGGCGATCATCAACGCGGGGGCATCCTGGGCGAGGGTCTGGGCCTGCACGCGGCTGGACAAGGCCATCCGGGCCAGCGGATTGGCCACCACGCAGGGCACGCCCAGCTGCTGTTCGAGCAGTTCGGTGATGCCTTCGATGGAAGCGCAACCGCCGGCGAGTACCACCTGGTCCACGCGGCTGTATTCGCTGCCGGCGAAGAAGAACTGGAGAAGACGGCTGACCTGCTGGACCAGCGATTCCTTGAACGGCTCCAGCGCCTCCATCTCGTAGGATTCGGGCAGCCCGCCCTTGCGCTTGGCACGCCCGGCTTCCTCGTAGGAGAGGCCGTAGCGGCGCATGATCTCGTCGGTCAGCTGCTTGCCACCGAAGACCTGCTCGCGGGAGTAGATGGTGCGCTGGTTCTTGAGCACCGCCAGCGTCGTCATGGTCGCGCCGATGTCGACGACGGCGACCAGCGCGTCGCGGGAGACCGCGAGCTGGTCGGCCACCATGCCGAAGGCGTTCTCCATGGCGAAGGCCTCCACGTCGATGACCCGTGCGGTCAGGCCGCCCAGGTCCAGCGCCGCGATGCGCATGTCCACGTTCTCCGTCCGCGAGGCGGCCAGGAGCACGTTATTCATCTCGGGATTGTCGCGAACCGGGCCGAGCACCTCGAAATCGAGGCTGACTTCCTCGATCGGGTAAGGGATGTACTGGTTGGCCTCGACCTGGATCTGGCCTTCGAGGTCGTCCTCGGAGAGATCGGCCGACATGGGAATGATGCGGGTGATCACCGCGGAGCCGGCCACGGCGGCCGCCGCGTGCTTGATCTTGGCACCGGAACGGGCCAGGGCGCGGCGGATGGCCTCGCCGACCGCCTCGACCTCGACGATGTTCTTTTCCACCACCGCGTTGGGTGGGAGTGGTTCGACGGCGTAGTGTTCGACGCGATAGCGCCCGCCGGCTTGGCTGAGTTGAAGCAGCTTTACCGCGGTCGAGCTTATGTCGACGCCGATCAACGGCGCCGCCTTGGGTGTAAAGAGCCCCACGATTCCCCCTTCCCCGCGCCTTGTCGGAATTGGTCTTCGGCGCGAAGGCATTAGATCTAAAACTTAACAGATTGGCAACGGCCGGTCGGGCCGCTTACCGGCACTAATTCACAAATCCAGTCACTGGGTTAGCGAAATCCCCTCATGCCGGGTCGAACCCTCCTCCCCCGCCCCACCCCCCGGCTTGGTTCTATACTCCGCCACGACCCATACGGCGGTGACCCCTCCCCCTCCATGCGAATCCTCAAGCGTCTGCTGCGCTATGCGCTGTACCTCGCCCTGGCCGGCATCCTGTTCGTGGTTGGCGCCGTGGGCGTCGCCTACTGGCTCCTGGCGCCGCGCCTGCCGTCCGTCGCCGTCCTGCGCGACTACCACATGCAGGTTCCGCTGCGTGTCCTGAGTTCCGACGGCCGCCTGATCGCCTCCTTCGGCGAAACCCGGCGCATCCCCGTGCGCATCGCCGACGTGCCGGCACGCCTCAAGAATGCCGTCTTATCGGCCGAGGACGCCGATTTCTATAGCCATCCGGGCGTCGACTGGCACGGCATCGCCCGCGCCGGCATCCATGTGATCCTCTCCGGCGGTGACAAGGGGCCGGGCGGATCGACCATCACCCAGCAGGTGGCGCGAAACTTCTTCCTCAGCCCGGAGAAGCTCTATTCGCGCAAGCTGACGGAGATGTTCATCGCCCTGCGCATGGAAAACGAGCTGACGAAGGACCAGATCCTCGAGCTCTACATCAACAAGATGTTCCTGGGACACCGTTCCTATGGCCTGGCGGCGGCGGCCTCGTATTACTACGGGAAGACGCTGGACCAACTCACCGTTGCCGAAAGCGCCGCCCTCGCCTCGACCTTCCAGCTTCCTTCGGTGGTCAATCCACTGAACAATCCCAAGCGCCTGCTCGCCCGCCGCGACTGGGTGCTCGGCCAGATGCTGTCCAACCGCTTCATCACGAAGGCCGAATACGACGAGGCGATCAAGGAGCCCAACGACGCGTTCCCCCACGAACAGCAGATCGAGGTGGACGCCCCGTACCTGGCGGAGATGGTCCGTCAGCAGGTGCTGGAGAAATTCGGCAACGAAGCCTTGACCGAGGGCTACGTCGTGCATACGACGGTGCCCAGCGACAGCCAGGCCGCCGCCAACGAGGCCTTGCGCGGCCGTCTCTCGGCCTACGATCGCCGCCACGGCTATCGCGGTCCCGAGGGCCACGAAGAGTTGCCTGCGCAGGCCGGCCCGGAGGACTATGACCGCGTTCTCGCCGGCTACACGAGCGTCGCGGGCATGATGCCGGGCATCGTCACGGAGACTGGCGCAAAGGAGGCCAAGGTGTACCTCTCGCCCAAGGAGACGGTCACGCTCAGCCTGGAGTCCATGGCCTGGGCACGGCCTTATGTCAACGAAGGGCGCGCCGGCGCGGCACCGACCCGCGTGGATGCCGTGCTCAAGCGCGGCGATGTCGTCCGCCTGTTCCGCGCGGCGAAAGACGACGTGAACGAGGACGTGGCCAGCGGCGCCGCGGAAGAAGGCAAGGAGGCACCGGCGCCCAAGGCGGAGCCGGCCCGGCTCGAATGGCGCCTCACCCAGATCCCCGCCGTGCAGGCCGCCCTGGTCTCGCTGGATCCGGAAGATGGTGCCGTGCGCGCATTGGTAGGCGGTTTCAGCTTCGTGCGCTCGAAGTTCAACCGCGCCGTGATGGCCGCCCGTCAACCGGGCTCCAGCTTCAAGCCCTACCTGTATTCGGCGGCCTTCGAGCGTGGCTTCACGCCGGCATCCATCGTCAACGACGCCCCCGTGGCCTTCCCCGATCCTTCGCGCCCGGACGGCATGTGGACGCCGGCCAACGACGACAACAAGTTCGACGGCCCGATGCGCCTGCGCGAGGCCCTGGTGAAGTCGAAGAACCTGGTCTCGGTACGCTTGCTCGATGCCATCGGCCTGCGCTTCGCGCGTGACTACATGACCCGGTTCGGCTTCACGCCGGACGCACTGCCGCAAAACCTTTCGCTGGCGCTCGGTACGGCGTCCGTGTCGCCGATGAGCATGGCCCGTGGCTACGCGGTGTTCGCCAATGGCGGCTATCTCGTCACGCCGTATTTCATCTCCCGGATCGACGACCGCGACGGCAACCCCGTCTATCTGGCCAATCCCGAGCGGGCCTGTGCGGAATGCCAGGAGCGCCTGTTGAACCCGACTCCGCCGGGGCCGCCGACGCAGGCTTCGACCGCCTTGATTCCCGCGCGTCCGGCGACCTCGAGCACGGCGGCGGGCAGCGGCACCGGCGACGCCGTGCTTCCCGCCGATGCCCATGCCAGCGCTTCGGAAGCGCCGAAGCTGGCGCCGCACGTGATCGACGTACGCAACGACTACCTCGTCACCTCGTTGATGCAGGATGTGGTGAAGCGCGGTACCGGTGCCGCGGCGAAGGCCCTGGGCCGTGACGACATCGCGGGCAAGACCGGTTCCACCAACGACCACCGTGACGCCTGGTTCGTCGGCTTCAACGGCGACGTGTCCACGGCGGTCTGGGTCGGCTTCGACGACTTCAGTTCGCTGGGACGTGGCGAGTTCGGCGCCAAGGCCGCGCTGCCCATCTGGATGGACTACATGGGCGCGTTCCTCAAGGACAAGCCATCGCACATGCTGGCCATGCCGCCGGGTATCGCCACGGTGCAGATCGATCCGGGTTCCGGCCTGCCCTCGCCGGGCGGCATGAACGAGATCATGAAGGTCGAGGACGTCGACCGTCTTCGCGAGCAGGCGACACAAAAACAGCAGGAGGAACAGCAGGAACACGCCTACGACATCTTCTGACGCGCGCGCCGAGCCAGCGATCGCGCGTCTGGCACACGTTCACACCATACGGGGGTGAGTCATGGCACGAGGCGAACACCACAGGATCCATGCCCAGGACCGGACGCAGCGCAATCGCGTCCTCGTCGCCCAGGAGGCGGCACGCCTGATGAGCGAGCACGGTATCCGGGATTTCCACCACGCGAAGGTGAAGGCCGCCGAACGGCTCGGCATCGTCGACACACAGGCCCTGCCCCGCAACAACGAGATCGAGGACGCGCTGCGCGAACACCAGCGCCTGTTCCATGGCGATTCGCAACCGCAGGCCCTGCGGGCTCGGCGCGAAGCCGCGGTGGAAGCCATGCACTTCCTGCGCGGATTCGACACCCGCCTGGTAGGCGCCGTTCTCGAAGGCACGGCGGACGAGCATTCCGCCGTATGCCTGCATGTCTTCAGTGACGATCCGGAAGCCCCTGGCCTGTTCCTGCGCGAGCGAGGCATCCCCCTGGAAACCCAGACGCGGCGACTGCGCTGGTCGGGCACCGCCCAAAGCGAACATCCGGTATTGCTGTTCGGTGCCGACGGGATTCCTTTCGACCTGACCGTGTTGCCGATGGATGCGCTGCGCCAGGCGCCACTGGATCGCGTGGACGAACGGCCGATGCGCCGTGCCACGGCGGCCATGGTGCAGGAGCTGTTGGCGGAAGAGGACATCGCCGCCTTCAACGCGTCTTCTTGATGAAGAAATAGATCGTGCCGGCTCTCTTGGCGAGAGCCGGCTTCTTGTTGGAAACCGATTGGTGGTGGGAACCGATTGGTGGGAGCCGGCTTTGGTGGGAGCCGACCTTGTCGGCGATCCCGCGATAGCGGGCCAGGTTCAGGCAAGCACCCATCGCCGACAGGGTCGGCTCCCACAAGATCCTTCCTGAGCTGAGGCAAGCAGCCATCGCCGACAAAGTCGGCTCCCACGGAAATGATTCTCCCATTGGGGTGAATTTCCCACCGGAGCGCTTCTTTCCCTGGCACCGAGCAAAAAAAAACCCCGCTTTCGCGGGGCTTTTTTTCTTAGCGCTTGTCGTTCGGAACGTAGTCGCGAACGTCGGCGCCGGTGTAGATCTGGCGCGGACGGCCGATGCGCGATCCCGGGGTCTCGTGCTGCTCGATCCAGTGCGAGATCCAGCCGGACGTGCGCGCGATGGCGAACATCACGGTGAACATCTCGGTCGGGATGCCGAGCGCCTTGTAGATGATGCCCGAGTAGAAGTCGACGTTCGGGTAGAGCTTGCGCTCGACGAAGTAATCGTCCTTCAGCGCGGCTTCTTCCAGCTTCATCGCGACGTCGAGCAACGGGTCGTTGACGCCGAGTTCGTTGAGCACCTTGTGGCACATTTCGCGGATGATCTTGGCGCGCGGGTCGAAGTTCTTGTACACGCGGTGACCGAAGCCCATCAGGCGGAAGGAGTCGTTCTTGTCCTTCGCACGCTTGACGGCCGTCTCGACCTTGTCGGCCGAACCGATTTCCTCGAGCTGCTTGAGCACGGCTTCGTTCGCACCACCGTGGGCCGGACCCCAGAGCGCGGTGATGCCGGCGGCGATCGACGCGTAGGGATTGGCACCCGTCGAACCGACCAGGCGGACCGTGGAGGTGGAGGCGTTCTGCTCGTGGTCGGCGTGCAGGATGAAGAGCAGGTCGAGCGCCTTGGCGACGACCGGGTTCAGTTCCAGCGGCTCGCTCGGCACTTCGAACATCATGTGCAGGAAGCGCGTGACGTATTCGAGGTTGTTGCGCGGATAACGCGTCGGCCAACCGATCGAGTGGCGGTAGATGGCGGCGGAAATCGTCGGCATCTTCGCGATCAGGCGGATGGCGGCGAGCTTGCGGTCTTCCGGGTTATCGACGTCGAGCTTGTCGTGGTAGAACGCCGAGAGCGAAGCGATCGAGCCGGCCAGCATGGCCATCGGGTGCGCGTCGTGGTTGAAGCCGCGCAGGAAGAACTTGAGGTTCTCGTGCATCATCGAGTGATGCGTGATGTCGTGCTCGAACTTCGCGAACTCGGCCTTGCTGGGCAGTTCGCCATTGAGCAGCAGGTACGAGGTCTCGAGGAAGGTGGACTTCTCGGCGAGCTGTTCGATCGGGTAGCCGCGATACAGCAGGACACCCTTGTCGCCGTCGATGTAGGTGATGGCGCTCTTGGTGCTGGCGGTGCTGCCGTAGCCCGGATCGTAGGTGAAGTAGCCGGTGTCCTTGTACAACGTGCCGATGTCGACGCACTCGGCGCCGAGCGTGCCGCCGATGACCGGCAGTTCACTCACGGGCTTGTTGGATTCATCGACCAATTTGACGGTTTTGGCGTCGGACACGGCGAGCTCCTCTTCTTCTCGGCGATTTTGGGGAAACGGCACCCTGGGGAAGGCGTCGTACCGGCCACTACGTGCAGCCGAAGTTCCCCATTATCGCACAGAGGCTGTTCGAACGTCCGTTCGACCAACGGGCAATTCGTGGACGCAAAAAGACACGGGGCAAGCCGTGGGCTCGCCCCGTGTCTGTCGATCCTCGCGAAACGCCACCCCGCAGGCGGCGCGCGGATTTCCCGGTATTACTTCTTGCCGTAACGCTGGCGGAACTTGTCGACGCGGCCGCCGATGTCGAGCGTCTTCTGCTTGCCCGTGTAGAACGGGTGCGAATGGCTGCTGATATCGAGCTTGATCACCGGGTATTCGTTACCGTCTTCCCACTTGACGGTCTCCTTGCTGGACATCGTCGAACGCGTCAGGAACGCGAAATCCGACGACAGGTCCTGGAAGACCACCGGCTGGTACTTCGGATGGATGTTCTCTTTCATGGCTTGAACCTGAGAAATAGCGGGGTGAAAAGAGCGGCATTGTAACCAGCCGAGCCGGCCACGGCAAGCCTCGCCCATGTTGGCACCCGAGGGGGCCGCTTCTGTTGTGGGAGCCGCTTCAGCGGCGACGGGGGCTTACCTGGAACTGGCCCGCTGCCGCGGGATCGCCGATGAATCGGCTCCCACAGGGTATGCCAAGCCCACCAGGGCATCGGTATGGGGTATGGCAACCACCCCGGGGCAGGCAGAGCCCATGATGGGAGGCGGCCACGAGGGCGGGCGACTCAGCGGGCGCCCAGCGCCCCGGCGATCAGTTCGCGAAAGCGGTCCTGGTCCACGTCCAGCACGATCCTGGCGTTGGCCCGGCCGCCGAGGCGCCGGTGCCAGTCGACCACCGTGGCGCCGCGGGTCAGCCGGCCGTCTAGCTCGATCGCGACATGGCGGGTCTCGGCCCGCACGACCATGGACGGGTCGAGGGCCACGGCCATCGCCAGGGCGTCCGCCGCGATGAAGCCCGTGCGCTCGTGCTCGGCGTTGAAGCGGCGCGCGGTGCCGAAGATCTTCTCGAAAAATACCGCCCGGTTGTCGCCAGAGGCTATCCATTCCTCGTAGACCTCGTCTGCGAAGGCATGACGCACCGTGGCTTCCCAGTCCACGAGGTCGAACATCTCGAATGCCTCGAACACCACGTGGGCCGCTTCGGGATCGAAACCGATGTTGAATTCGGCGGGGACCTTGCCTGTGTTCCCATGACCGGTGACAGCGCCCCCCATGACGACCAGGCGCTTCACGCGCGACGGGAACGCCGGGTCGAGACGGATGGCCAGGGCGAGGTTGGTCAGCGGCCCGAGCGCCACGAGCGTCAGTTCGCCCGGGCGCTCGCGGGTCAGGCGGACCAGGGCGAGCGCGGCGTGCTCGGCCTGCGTGGGATGCGAGGGCTCGGCGAAGCCGACGTCGCCGAAGCCGTCGGCACCGTGGACGAAGGCCGCGTCCTCGTCCGGGGCACGCACCAATGGCGACGGACAACCGGGATGCACCGGCGTCGCCGCGCCGATCAGTTGCACCAGCGTGCGGGCATTGCGCACGGTGTGGTCGAGCCCGACATTGCCCGCGGCCACCGTCAACGCGGTGACATCGGCATGCTCGTGCGCCATCAGGATGGCCAGCGCGTCGTCCACGCCGGGGTCGGTGTCGATCAGCAACGGGGTTCGGGTCATCGGGATCGTGTCGTGGAACGGCCGGACAGCATAACGCCGTGCATCGAATTCAGGCACCCTGCGCCGCCGCCTCGGCACGCCCGGAGAAATCGAAGCCCAGCTCGGCCGCGACCTGCTCCACCCCGGCGCACAACGCGTCCAGGGCCGGCGTGCGCGCGGCGATGCGCGGACGCAGGTCGAGCGTGCAGGCGAGCCCCATCTGCAGGAGGTCCGCATGCGCGAGGTGCAAGGTGTCGGCCTGGGCCTGGGTGAACAGCCCCGCCTCGCGCAACACGTCGATCAACGTGCTGCTGGCATGCGTGTCGAGCACCGACGGATGCGCGGCCGCGTGCCCGAGGACCATGCCCTGCAGGATGAACTCGATGTCGATGAGCGCGCCCACGCCCTGCTTCAGGTCGACATGATCGGCGTCGGAACGGTCCCGCTCGCCGCGCCAGCGTGCACGCATGGCGCCCACGTCGGCGCGAACGCGCGCGGCGTCACGCGGGGCGCCGAGGATCTCGCGCCGGATGCCCGCAAGGGCGGCGCCAAGCCGCGCATCACCCGCCACCGGGCGGGCGCGCAACAGCGCCTGGTGTTCCCAGGTCCATGCACGGTCCCGCTGGTATGCCTCGAACGCATCGACGCTGGCGACCAGCAGCCCCTTCGATCCGTCCGGCCGCAGGCGCGTATCCACGTCGTACAACCTGCCTGCGTGGGTCTGCACGTTCAGCCAGTGCATCACGCGCTGCGCCAGGCGCTGGTACCAACGCGTGCCGTCGACTGGCCGCGGGCCGTCGCTCATCGCATTGGCACGCTTGCCATCGTAGACGAAGACCAGGTCCAGGTCGGAAGCGAAACCCAGTTCCTCGCCACCGAGGCTGCCATAGCCGAGCACGGCGAACCCGCTACCCTCGCCCGGCAGGCGGCCATGCTGGGCCGTGAGTTCGCGCGTCGCCAGGGCGAGGATCGCCGCGACCACCGCCTCCGCCAGCCCGGCGAGCCGCCGCGCCGTCGCGGTGGCATCCGACCGGCCGTCATTGAAGGCCAGCCCGAGGCGAAAGGCGATGCTCGAACGGAATTCGTTGATGCGTTCCAGCTCGTGCTCCGCGTCGCGCTCATCCAGCGCGCCGAGGGTGCGTGCGATCTCGGCCGAGATGTCCGCACGTTTCAGCGGCAACTGGTCGATGCGCGGATCGAGCACGTCGTCGAGCAACAGCGGTTGCGCGATCACGCGCTCCGCGAGGAACGCGCTGTCCGCGAATACGCCGGCGACACGCCGCCGTGCATTGGGCTGTTCGTCGAGCAGGGCGAGGTACGACGAACGACGCGCGACGGCCTGGACCAGGCGCAGCAAGCGCAAGAGGCTGGCCACGGGCGCCACGCTGCCACGGGCCGCGCCGATCAAGTGGGGCATCAGGCGCTCGATGCGTTCGGACGAACGCGCCGACATCGAGCGGACCGCCGCCGTGCGCGGCAATTTCACCAGCTCGTTGGCCGCTTCCTCGCCAGGGACGAAACCCGACGCCTCCATCATGGCGGCATCGAGGGTCTCTCCCCGTGCCGCCCGCCAGAGTTCGACGTCGGCGATGGGAGCCGTCGCCGTGCCGCCCGCTTCGGGAACGAGCACGGCGGCGAATTCGGCGGACACGGCATCGCGATGGCGGAGCAGATCCAGCGCGAGGTCGTCCCAATGGGCGTAGCCCAATCCAAGGGCCAGCCTTTCGCGCGACAGCGCATCGTCGGGGATATCGTGGGTCTGCGCATCGCGCAGCATCTGCACGCGGTTCTCCAGGCGGCGCAGGAACACGTAGGCCGAGCGCAGCAGCTTCGCCCGTGCCGATGGGATATAACCGCGCGCCTCGCAAGCACGCAGCGCGGGCAGCAGGCCACGCACGCGCAAGGCCGGGTCGCGACCGCCACGGATCATCTGGGTCAGCTGCACCACGAATTCGATTTCACGAATGCCACCGGGGCCGAGCTTCAGGTTGCCGGCGAGATCCTTGCGCGCGACCTCCGCGTCGATCAACGCCTTCATCTCACGCAGGCCGGCGAACGCCGTGTAGTCGAGGTAGCGGCGATAGACAAAAGGCCGGAGCATGTCCTGCAGTTCGCGGCCGGCGACGCGGTCGCCGGCCACCGGCCGTGCCTTGATCCACGCATAGCGTTCCCAATCGCGGCCTTCGCGTTGGTAGTACTGCTCCATCGCCGCGAAGGGCAGCGACAGCCGCCCCGCATTGCCGAACGGACGCAGGCGCAGGTCCACGCGTGCGCAGATGCCATCCAGCGTGGGCTCGGCCAGCAGGCGCACGAGCTGGCGCGTTTCGCGAATGAAGTACTCGCCGTTGTCCAGCGGCCGCGCTCCATCGGTTTCTCCGCCCGAGGCATACGCCAGCACAAGATCGATGTCGGAGGAAAAATTCAGTTCGTTGCCGCCGAGCTTGCCGAAGCCGAGCACCACCGTGCGCTGCGCGACGCCGTTCGCATCGCGCGGCTGTCCGTAGCGCGCATGCATGGCGCTTTCCGACCAGCGCAGGGCAACCTCGAGCAAGGTTTCATAAAGCGCGCTCGTCGAGGAAAGCGTTTCGTCCAGGTCGTCCAGCCCGTTCACGTCGCGAAACACGATGCGGACAGCTTCCGCGTGCCGGAAGCGGCGAAGCACCGACATGCAACGATCCTCGTCCCCCGGCAACTCCAGCGTGGCGCCGCGCGTTCCCGCGTCCGCATTGGCCCGGAGTCGTTCCAGCCCGGCAGGTGCGAGCAGATCGGGCTGGCGACGCAGGATATCGAAGGCGAAGTCCGAGGCGAGCAAGGTTCGCCGGATCCGTTCGGCCACGCCGGCGTCGTCGTATAGCGGGATGCGCGCCGCACGGCATGCCGCCATAACGTCGTCGTAACGGGTGTCGATCAATGCGCGTAGTTCGGGGCTTTCGCGCGGGGCCGTCGTCGATGCATTCATGAGATGGTCATTGTGCCCTAGCCGCGGCGTGGCGCGCTTCCCGCCGTCGGATTGCGATTCATCTCATGTCCCGGCCACGGATCGCAAGAATGCGCGCGCCCTCGCCTGACAACCGGTTCATGTCCACTGCGTTACAGTCCCTACCCCCTTGCTACAGGGGCGTGACAAGAGGGCGTTATGACTTTCGATTCAAAGCGTTGGCGTGACGTGATAACCCGGGCGGCGTTGCCACTCTGCCTCGCCGTGGCGTTCGTTCTCTACACCGGCTTCCTCGATGGCAACCCGGGCGTATCCAGCGCCGAGTGGGCTGCCCGGCCGTGGCACCTGTTCGCCAACGCCTTCCCCGGCCTTCTGCTCGCCTCGCTGTTGCTGGTGCTCACGCGCCGGGCGTGGCTGTCGTTCGGTCTCGCCTTCATGGCGCAGGGCGCCGTACTGGTGGTCAGCGCCATCAAGATGAAGAACCTGGGTGCGCCACTGCTACCCGCCGACTTCCGCATGGTCGGCCAGTTGAAGAACGGTGGGCTGCATCTGCTCGGCGGCTACCTGCCCGCCGATCCGCTGCCCTACCTGGCCATCCTGGGCACGCTCGCGCTCATCGTCCTCATCGCCCGTTACGAACCGCCGCTTTTCGCGCGCCGGACGAAGGGCCGCCGCCTCGTCGCCGGGCTGTCCCTGGTCGCCCTCATGGGTACCCTGTTCGCCGGCGTTCCCGCGTGGTCGACCATCTACGACAAGGACCGCCTGGGCCTGCAACCCTGGTCCGCGGCGGCGAACGCCGGCTACAACGGCGTGGTGACGACGATCGTGCAGTTCCGTCTCCAGGATGCAGGCAAGAAGACCAAAGCCGATCCGGCCGAAGCCGGACGCTTCCTCGCGGACACCGGGCCCGCCCTGCGCGAGCACATGGCGGTGGCGGCGACCCATGGACGACAGACGCCCGACATCGTCGTCGTGCAGAGTGAATCGTTCTTCGATCCGAGCGCGATTCGCGGCCTCGAAAACGAAGACTTCGCACCGAACCTGCATCGTCTCGCGGAGCATGCGAGCACGGGGCGCCTGCATGTCCCGACGTTCGGAGGCGGCACGATCCGTACCGAATTCGAAGTGCTCACGGGTCTGTCGCTGCGCTATTTCCCGACGATGCAATTCCCTTACCTGCAAATGCATTCGGGTGTCGTGCCGGGCATGGTGCGCACGCTGCGTTCCCACGGGTACGAAACCATAGCCGTCCACGGTAACGACGCCTCGTTCTGGAACCGGAGCACGGCGTTCAAGTCGTTGGGCTTCGACCGCTTCGTGTCGCAGCCGGATTTTCCCAAGGACTTCCGCAAGGACGGCGAATACATGGCGGACAGCGCCATGACCGACGAGATCATGAGCCAGCTGAAGGACTCCGGTCCGCCGCGCTTCGTCTTCGCGATCAGCATGGAAGCCCACGGGCCGTACGACAAGAGCGTGAACATCGACACGCGCGAGCGCGACGCCATTCCCGTCCCCGACGGCATCAGTGACGCCGCGAAACTGCAATTGCGCAACTACATCTATCATATGCGCCATGCCGACGCCGAATTAGGCCGTCTCGCCGAACTCCTCAAGCAACGCGAGCGGCCGACCCTGCTCCTGTTCTATGGCGACCACCTGCCCGCACTCACCGAGACATACGACAAACTCGGTTTCGCCGACGGTATCGGCATGTTCAACCAGACCGTGCCCTATATCCTCATCGACACGCACGGCGATGGCCCCGCGCCTGAGAAGGCGGACCTTGCGGCATGGATGCTGCCCGGCAAGCTGTTGGAGCAGGCCGGCGTGCACGACGATCCGTACTTCGCGCTCACCCAGGTCGTCGCTCCTCGCCTCGCCCCGCTCACGCATGCACCGGACGCGCCCACGCCAGCCGAGGATGCCATGCAGAAATATACGGATGTATCCATGGGTAACGTGGCGATGCTTCGGATGAAGCACAAATTGGAGCCGCTGGTCGCGCAATATGCCCTGCCCGAGACGGCCACGCTGGCGCGCCAGCCAGGTACAGCCGAGGAACAGGCTGCATCGGGTGCAGGGCAATAGCCCGCGCAGCGACCAGGAAGGTCAATGCACGACAGCCTGGTCTGTCTCGCGATAGCTGAAGGGCGCCACGCTTGGGTCCGGGGCAAAGCGAACGACAGGGACGATCTTGCCGGTGACGAGGTTGTAGTCGCGCTGAATGAGCTGCGCGCCTTTCAGTCCGGCCACCTCGTACGGCCCCGCGGTGTAGAAGATGGCCTCGATCGGCAGATCCTTCGGCACGGCTGCCCGCCAGTTCCCAAGCATCAATTCCATGTGCCGCATGACGTCGATCATGGCATCGGAGTTCTGGCGTGAAGCGATGCTCAGGGCGAACTGCTGTTGATTACCAGCGAAACCACACTGGTGCTTGAACTGCCCCGGAAACGTGGTGACTTCGATGAAATGCTTTCGCCATGCCTCGACGGTGTCGATCCCCTGGCTCGTGCAAGGCTTGCTCTCGTCCACGTAGAGTTCGCTTGCACCACATCCGTTCGACCCCTTCGCTGGATCCCCGGTCGTACCCCGATCACCCGTCACCGCGTCGTAGGGAAACGAACAGAGGACGCTCACCGGTTCCGTGCCCGGCTCCGCCACGAAGGTGTCGGCCTGCCTGAGAAGCAGTCCGTGCGGGCGCGTTTCCGGAGCGTAGAGGATGCGACTGTCGACGTCGCTGCGCAGATAACTGAAGGAAAGGCCCTCTGGTGTCCCCGTACGTGGGGAGAATTCCCATGCATGCCGGTCAGGCTCACTTTCGTTGGGAACGGCATCGGTTGCGCGAATCAAAACCCCGGAGCAGTAGTAGGCAGCGCGACTATCCGCGCATGACATGCGCGTGTCGTCGTAGCGTGCATTGAGACCTTGGACGATCTGCTCTCCATCGGCCTGTGGCCGGGAAAGATGCGTCTGGCGAGATGTGCATCCGATAACAAGGCACAGCGAAAGAAGAAGACCCAGTCTCCACGTCATGGCGGCGCTCCTTGTAGTGAAACTTCCTTTGCTTCCAGCGAACGCAGGCATGTATGTCGAAGCTCGTGACATCACAGTACACGTCACGCGGCGTCATCGACATGAACCTGCGCCAAGCTGCCGAATCGACGCAATGATTTGTCTTCGCGACAAAAAAACCCCGCGTTTCCGCGGGGTTTTTCAGTTTCGAGCCGGAAAGGCGCGGACTTAGAAGTCCATGCCGCCCATGCCACCCATGCCGCCGGGGGCACCGTGGCCGTGGCCGTCGTCCTTCTTCGGCAGCTCGGTCACGGCCGCTTCGGTCGTGATGATCGAGCCAGCCACCGAGGCGGCGAACTGCAGCGCCGAACGGGTGACCTTGGTCGGGTCCAGGATGCCGAACGCGATCATGTCGCCGAACTCGCCGGTAGCGGCGTTGTAACCGAAGTTACCCTGGCCGTCCTTCACCTGGTTGACGATGACCGAAGCCTCTTCGCCGGCGTTGGTGACGATGGCGCGCAGCGGGGCTTCCAGCGTGCGACGGGTGATCGCGATGCCGAGGTCCTGGTCCGGGTTCTTGCCCTTCAGGCCTTCGAGGGCCTTCAGCGCACGGATCAGGGCGACGCCGCCGCCCGGGACCACGCCTTCCTCGACGGCCGCACGCGTGGCGTGCAGGGCGTCTTCGACGCGGGCCTTCTTTTCCTTCATCTCGACTTCCGTCGCGGCGCCGACCTTGATCACGGCGACACCGCCGGCAAGCTTGGCCACGCGCTCTTGCAGCTTCTCGCGGTCGTAGTCCGAGGAGGTCTCTTCGATCTGCGCCTTGATCTGGCCGATACGCGACTGGATGCGCTCGGCTTCGCCGGCACCGTCGATGATCGTGGTGTTTTCCTTGGTGATCACGACGCGCTTCGCACGGCCGAGGTCGTTGATCGTGGCCTTGTCGAGCTGCAGGCCCACTTCCTCGGAGATGACCACGCCATTGGTGAGGATGGCGATGTCTTCCAGGATGGCCTTGCGGCGATCGCCGAAGCCCGGCGCCTTGACGGCGGCGACCTTGACGATGCCACGGATCGTGTTGACGACGAGGGTGGCCAGGGCTTCGCCCTCGACTTCCTCGGCGACGATCAGCAGCGGCTTGGCGGCCTTGGCGACGGCCTCGAGCACCGGCAGGAGCTCACGGACGTTCGAGATCTTCTTGTCGTGGATGAGGATGAACGGGTCGTCCAGTTCAACCTGCTGCGACTGCTGGTTGTTGATGAAGTACGGCGAGAGGTAACCGCGGTCGAACTGCATGCCCTCGACGACGTCGAGCTCGTTCTCGAGGCCCGAGCCTTCCTCGACCGTGATCACGCCTTCCTTGCCGACCTTGCCCATCGCGGTGGCGATGATGTCGCCGATGTTCGCGTCGGAGTTGGCCGAGATCGTGCCGACCTGGGCGATCGCCTTGTCGTCGGCGGTCGGGTTGGAAAGCTTCTTCAGCTCACCGACGGCGGCCGTGACGGCCTGGTCGATGCCGCGCTTGAGGTCCATCGGGTTGATGCCGGCGGCGACGGCCTTGAGGCCTTCCTGGATGAACGCCTGGGCGAGGACGGTGGCCGTCGTGGTGCCGTCACCGGCCACGTCGGAGGTCTTCGAGGCGGCTTCCTTGACGATCTGGGCGCCGATGTTCTCGTACTTGTCGGCGAGTTCGATTTCCTTGGCGACCGAGACGCCGTCCTTGGTGACGGTCGGCGCGCCGAAGCTCTTCTCGAGCACGACGTTGCGGCCCTTCGGGCCGAGGGTGACCTTGACGGCGTTGGCGAGCGTGTTGACGCCCTTCAGCATGCGTGCGCGGACGTCTTCGCCGAAGCGGACTTCTTTAGATGCCATGAGAGTGAATCCTTGAGATCAGTTGTTTGGGATAGCCGGGAGGAACGGGGCGAGCGGGGGCTCAGCCTTCCAGGACCGCCACGATGTCGTCTTCCTTCAGGAAGACCAGTTCTTCGCCATCGACCTTGATCTCCTGGCCGGCGTACTTGCCGAACAGGACGACGTCGCCTTCCTTCACGCCCATCGGGCGGAGCTGGCCGCTGGCCAGGAGGAGGCCGGTACCGGCGGCGATGACCTTGCCGCGGGTGGGCTTCTCGGTGGCGCTGTCAGGGATGACGATGCCACCGGCGGAAACACGCTCTTCTTCGAGGCGCTTGACGATGACGCGATCGTGCAGCGGGCGCAGTTTGCTCATGACTTCTCCAACCATGTGATTGACGGATAACGAAATTGGTCCACCCTGTTAGCACTTGCCACGGGTGAGTGCCAGAATTTTAGCCAAAGCTCTCCACGAATCGGAAGAGCCTCGGGGTGATCGACAGATGGCGCCTGTGCGAAACCGTTCAAGGCCCCGGGTACAAAAAAGACCACAATCGACCCATGTCCGAACCCATCGCCATCCTTGTCGCCTGTCCCGCCGGCGAACCCGCCGCCGCCCTCGCCCACGGCCTCGTGCAGGCCGGCCTGGCCGCTTGCGTGAACCACCTGCCGGGGATGCGGTCCACCTACCGCTGGAAAGGCGAGGTGGTCACCGACGCCGAGGACCTCCTGCTGGTGAAGACCACCCGGGAAGCCTTCGCGGCGGTCGAGGCCTTCGTCGTCGAGCACCACCCCTACGAGGTGCCGGAGGTCGTGGCCCTGCCGCTGGTGGAAGGGCACGCGCCCTATCTCGCCTGGCTGGAAGCCAGCGTCGATGCAAGCTAATACGGGTATGCCCGGTCATAATGACCGACGCCCAACGCGGTTCGTCACCGCACCGATCCCCGGAGTCGCCATGACGTCGTTCGCCCGCCTCGCGCGGAACCTGGTCGCCGGCCTCGCCTTGCTCGCCGCCCTGCCGGCGCTCGCCCAAAGCGACGACGACCTGCTGCCGGTCACCCAGGCCTTCCACCTCACTTCCGATGCCAGCCAGCCGGGCATGGTGAAGCTGCACTGGCGGATCGCGCCGGACTATTACCTCTACCGGGGCCGGATCAAGATCAAGGCGGCGGAGCCCACGGCGGTCACGCTGGGCGAGGCGACGCTCCCCGATGGCCTGAAGAAGCACGACGAATACCTCGGCGACGTGGAGATCTATCACGGCGACGTCGAGGCCAGCGTGCCGTACACGCGCGTCGACACCGCCACGAAGACGCTCGCCCTCGACGTCCAGTACCAGGGCTGCCATGAGGTGGAGCCGAAGATCTGCTACCCGCCGAACACCGAGCACCTGAAGCTCACGATCGGCGGTGCGTCGACCATCCCCGTCGCGGCGACGCCGGCCGCCAACGGCGCGGCCCTGCTGGGCGCTCCGTCCGCGGCCCCGGGTAGCGAGGCGCAGGCACTCCTCGCCGACCAGGCGTTCCGCTTCGAGGCGCTGGTCAAGGACCACGGCAGCTTGCTGCTGCGCTGGACCATGCCCAAGGATTACTACCTTTACCGTGACAAGACGCAGATCACGGTGACCTCGCCCGCCGGGGTGAGCGCGGGCGAGCCGGACTGGCCCAGCGGCACCGCCCATCACGACGAACACTTCGGCGACACCATCGTCTACTTCGACCAGGTCGAGCTGCCGGTGCCGCTGAACGGCGCCGCGGGCGCCACGGCGGTGGCGGTCGACGTGGCCTACCAGGGTTGCCTGGAGAACGGCATCTGCTATCCGGTCATGACGCGGCACATCAAGGTCGACCTGGGCGCGGGCACGGCATCCGTCGGCGCCCCGTCCGAGGAACAGCCCGCCGCCGCGCCCACGGATGTCGCACCGACGCCGCCACCGCCCGGCCTGGCGCCCGGCGGTGACGCGCCTGTCGGCTTCATCGCGGCCATCGGCCTCGCCTTGCTCGGCGGCCTCGTGCTGAACCTCATGCCATGCGTGTTGCCGGTGTTGTCGCTGAAAGCCATCACCGTGCTCGAAAGCGGGGAAAGCCCGGGCGCCGCACGCAAGCATGCGCTCTGGTACACGGCCGGCGTGCTGGCCGCCTTCGCGATCCTCGGGCTGGTCATCGTCGGCATCCGCGCGGCGGGCCATGGCATCCAGTGGGGCGCGCAGTTCCAGCAACCACTGGCGATCGGCCTGCTCGTCTACGTGATGCTGGCGGTCGGCCTTTCGATGTCGGGCGTGTTCGAGATCGGCGGCTCGCTGGGCAACGTGGGCAGCGGTCTCGCGGCGCGCTCGGGCCCCTCCGGCGATTTCTTCACCGGCGTGCTGGCCGTGGTCGTGGCGAGCCCTTGCACCGCGCCCTTCATGGGCTCCGCGATCGCCTTCGCCTTCGCCGCGCCCCTGGGCGTGGCCTTCCTGATCTTCCTGGCGCTCGGACTCGGCCTCGCCCTGCCCTTCCTGCTGATCGGATTCGTGCCGGCGATCGCGCGGCTGTTGCCACGTCCGGGCCGCTGGATGGAGACCCTCAAGCAGCTGCTGGCGTTTCCGATGTACCTCACGGCCGTCTGGCTGCTCTGGGTACTGACCAAGCAGCGCGGCGCCGATGCGACCGCCCTCGTGCTCGCCGGCGGCGTACTGCTGGCCATGGCGCTGTGGTGGTACGGGCGCAGCCGTGGAGCGCGCCTGTCCTGGGTGTTCACCAGCGTGCTGATGGTCGGTGCCGCCGCGGCGCTCTGGGCCGTGCATGGCCTGCCGGCGCAGGCCGCGACCCTGCGCGTGGCCGCCGACGGGTCCGTGCCGTATTCCCCGGAAAAGCTGGCCGAGCTGCGTGGCGCGGGAACGCCGGTCCTGGTCGACATGACGGCCGACTGGTGCATCACCTGCAAGGCGAACGAGAAGGCGGTGCTCGATACCGATGCCTTCAAGGCCTTGCTCGCCCGCACCGGCACCGTCTACATGAAGGGCGACTGGACCGACGTGAACGCGACCATCGCGGCCTTCCTCGAGCAGTACCACTCGGTGGGCGTTCCGCTCTACGTGGTCTATCCGAAGGGCGGCGGCGATGGCCGCAAGCTGTCCACGGTGCTCACCTACGACAGCGTCGAGAAAGCGCTAGAGGCCGCCGCGCATCCATGAGCCGCGGCCCGACCTTCTGGATCGTGGTACTGGCCATCGCCGCCGCGGCCACGGGGCTGTACCTCGAGCATCGCCGCATGAATCCGCCACCGCCGCAAGGCGTCACGGTGGCGGATGTCGGCGAGCTCCCGCCACCGGCCACCTTCCTCACCGTGGAAGGCAAGCCGCGCCAGCTTTCCGACTGGCGTGGCAAGCGCCTGCTCATCAACTTCTGGGCCACCTGGTGCGCCCCCTGCCGGCGGGAAATGCCGCTGTTGAGCGAGAACGCGGGACGTTACAAGGCACGCAACGTCGCCATCCTCGGCGTGGCCGAGGACACGGCAGGCGCCGTGCGTGCCTATCTCGCGGCCCGGCCGGTGACGTATCCGGTGGTGCTTGCGGATAGCGACGCCCCGGGCGGCTCGCTGTCTTTCGGCAACACGCGCCGCGTACTGCCCTATAGCGTCCTCGTCGGCGAGGACGGGCGTATCCTGCGGCGCAAGCTCGGCACGTTCAGCCAGGCGGAACTCGACGCCTGGCTCACGCCCTGAACCACGGAGGCTCTCCCCATGGATCCCATGCTCCCACCCGACGAGGTGATCGAGGCGACGCGCCTCTGGCTCGAACGCGCGGTCATCGGCCTCAACCTGTGCCCCTTCGCCAAGGCGGTGCACAAGAAGGGACAGATTCGTTACGTGGTCAGCGATGCCACGCAGCCGCTGCAACTGCACGCCGATCTGGTCCGTGAACTGGAATTTCTTCGCGACACCGATCCGGAGGTGGTGGACACCACCTTGTTGATCCATCCCCACGTGCTCGACGATTTCCTCGACTACAACGAATTCCTCGAAGTGGCGGATGAGACGGTGGCCGACCTCGGTCTGGAGGGCGACATCCAGGTGGCGAGTTTCCATCCCGCCTTCCAGTTCGAAGGCACCGCCCCCGACGACATCACCAACTACACCAATCGCTCGCCTTACCCCACGCTGCACCTGCTGCGCGAAACGAGCATCGACCGCGCGGTGGCGGCCTTCCCGGAGGCCTCGAAGATCTTCGAGGCGAACATGGAGACACTGGACCGGCTGGGGATCGAGGGCTGGCGGGCGTTGTTTGCCCAGCGGTGAGGCGGGGAATCGCCGACAGGGTCGGCTCCCATCGGGGCAGTCACCGCCGCTCGACCTGTGGGAGCCGCTTCAGCGGCGACGGGTGCTTGCCTCAAACTGGCCCGCTGCCTCGACCCTGTCGACGATGGCCGAAACATACGCGAGCGTCTGGAAAGTCGCGATCTCCAGCGAACTACGTCGAACTTCACCGAACTGGACAAGGGTGGGCGACAGGCGCACACTTCGCGGCGTTCCGGAGCCCCGGACCCACGGCACAGGTGAACAGTGGCCAGGATCCTCGTCCTGCACGGACCCAACCTCAATCTCCTCGGCGTTCGCGAGCCTTCGGTCTACGGGCATGAAACGCTCGCCGACATCAACACGTCGCTGCAAGCCCGGGCGCAGGCCGCCGGGCATGACCTGGGCTGGTTCCAGTCCAACGCCGAGCACGAACTGATCGGGCGGATCCACCAGGCCCGCGACGAGGGCACGGCCTGGATCCTCATCAATCCAGCCGCCTTCACGCATACATCGGTCGCCCTGCGCGACGCGCTCGCCGGGGTGTCCATCCCGTTCATCGAGATCCACCTGTCCAATCCCCACGCGCGCGAGCCGTTCCGGCACCACTCGTATGTGTCGGACCTCGCCGCCGGCGTGATCTGCGGCTTCGGCGGCGACAGCTACCGGCTGGCGCTCGAGGCCGCGCTGCTCCGGCTGGCCATCCCCGCCGCCTGATTCCCATTCGCGAGACGCCATGTGCGTCCGCATCCACCACCAGAAGGTTTGTCCCATGGACCTGCGCAAGATCAAGAAGCTCATCGACCTGCTCGAGGAATCCAACCTCGCCGAGCTGGAAATCAAGGAAGGCGAGGAAGTGGTGCGTCTCTCACGCGTGCCCAAGGGCACCGCCGTCGCTCCCCAGATGATGGCGGCGCCCGCTCCCGTCGCCGCCCCGGTCGCCGTCGCACCTGCCGCCGCCCCCGCCGCGCCGCCCGCGGAGCCGGGCCTGCCGCCCGGCCACGTGGTCAAGGCGCCGATGGTCGGCACCTTCTACGCCGCATCGACGCCGGGCGCCCCCGCCTTCGCCAGCGTCGGCCAGCAGGTCAAGGCCGGCGAGACCCTGGGCATCATCGAAGCGATGAAGATGTTCAACCAGATCGAGGCCGACGTTTCCGGTACCGTCGTCGCCATCCTGGTCGAGAACGGCCAGCCGGTGGAATTCGACGAACCGATGTTCGTCATCGCCTGAGGCCCCGACTCATGCTCGAGAAGGTCGTTATTGCCAATCGCGGCGAGATCGCGCTGCGGGTGCTGCGCGCGTGCCACGCGCTCGGCATCAAGACGGTCGCGGTGCACTCCACCGTCGATCGCAACCTCAAGCACGTCGGCCTGGCCGACGAATCGGTATGCATCGGACCGGGTCCCTCGGCCGACAGCTACCTCAACATTCCACGGATCATCGCCGCCGCGGAGATCACCGACGCGGGTGCGATCCATCCGGGATACGGCTTCCTCTCGGAGAACGCGAATTTCGCCGAGCAGGTCGAGCAATCCGGCTTCGTCTTCATCGGCCCCACCGCCGACGTCATCCGCCTGATGGGCGACAAGGTGGAGGCGATCCGCGCCATGAAGGCCGCGGGCGTGCCCTGCGTGCCGGGCTCCGGCGGCCCGCTGGGCGACGACACCGACGAGAACATCCGCATCGCACGCGAGATCGGTTATCCAGTCATCATCAAGGCGGCCGGTGGCGGTGGCGGTCGCGGCATGCGCGTCGTGCGCACCGAGGCCCACCTGGCGAACTCCATCGTCATGACCAAGCAGGAAGCCAAGGCGGCTTTCAGCAACGATCAGGTCTACATGGAGAAGTTCCTGGAAAACCCACGCCACGTCGAAATCCAGGTGCTCGCCGACGGCCAGGGCAACGCCATCCACCTCGGCGAGCGCGACTGTTCCATGCAGCGCCGCCACCAGAAGGTGGTGGAAGAGGCGCCCGCACCAGGCATCACGCCGGAACTGCGCGAGCAGATCGGCAAGGTCTGCGTCGACGCCTGCATCCGCATCGGGTACCGAGGCGCGGGCACGTTCGAGTTCCTGTTCGAGAACGGCCGCTTCTACTTCATCGAGATGAACACCCGCATCCAGGTGGAGCACCCGGTGACGGAACTGGTGACCGGCATCGACCTCGTCCGCGAACAGCTGCTGATCGCCGGTGGCGAAAAGCTGTCGATCCGCCAGGAGGACATCGTCCTCAACGGGCACGCGATCGAATGCCGCATCAATGCCGAGGACCCCGACACCTTCATGCCGAGCCCCGGCACGGTGAAACGTTTCGAAGCCCCCGGTGGCCCCGGCGTACGCGTCGACACGCACCTGTACGACGGCTACCGCATCCCGCCGAACTACGATTCGATGATCGGCAAGATCATCGTCCACGGCCCGGACCGCGCCACGGCCATCGCACGCATGCGCATGGCCCTGACCGAGACGGTGATCGAAGGCGTGAAGTGCAATATCCCGCTACAACAGCGGATCATGGCCGACGTTGGTTTCCAGCAGGGTGGGCAGAACATCCACTACCTGGAAAAACGAATGGCGGAGCAGAAAGAGACGCCATCGGCGTAATGAGGAATCCCGCCGCGAGGCGGGATTTTTTTATGAAAGAGCTCTTTGGAAAGGACTCTTGCTGGAGGCCTGGCAAGAACCCTGGCGGGAGCCGACCCTGTCGGCGATGGGTGCTTGCCGTAACCTGGCCCGCCGCCGCGGGATCGCCGACAGGGTCGGCTCCCACCAGGACGTCAGACCTTGCGTCGGCCGCTGATGCGTACCCAATCCTCGAGCGTACGGACTTCCAGTTCGTCGAACCATTCCGCGTAACGCGTGAGCAACTCCTCGTGCTGCCCGGAGAGGATGCCCGAGAGCGCGAACGGCGCCCCGGGCTTCACGGCCGCGGCGAAAGTCGGGGCTAGCTCGCCGAGGGGACCGGCAAGGATATTCGCCACGAGCACGTCGGCTTGCGCGGCAGGCGCCTCGCCCGGCAGATAGACGTCCAGATCGCCATGGACGCCGTTGCGTTCGGCGTTGTCGCGCGAAGCGAGCAGGGCCTGGGGATCGTTGTCGATACCCACGGCGCGTGCCGCGCCCAGCTTCAGGGCGGCGATGGCGAGGATGCCCGACCCGCAACCGTAGTCGAGGACGAACTTGCCGGCCATCTGCTGGCCGTCGAGCCATTCCAGGCACATCGCCGTGGTCGGGTGCGTTCCCGTGCCGAAGGCGAGGCCGGGATCGAGCCGCACCACGACGATCCCGCCATCCGCCGGCGGCTCGATGTTCCACGGATAGACCCACAACCGGCGGCCGAACGGCATCGGCTTGAACTGGTCCATCCACGCCCGCTCCCAGTCCTGGTCCTCCACCTCGCGCCAGGTGATGTGGGAAGGCTCGATGAAGGGCAGGTCGTCGGCGATGGCCGCGGTCAGGCCGCGTTTGTCGGCGCCGGCGTCGAACAGCGCATTGAGCACGATCTGGTTCCACAACGGGATCTCGCCCACGCCGGGTTCGAAGATGGCTTCTTCGTCGGGTGTTTCCGCATCGGCGTCCTGCAGCGTGATGGACAGCGCGCCGAGGTCTTCCAGCGTCGCTTCGACACGTGGCTGTTCGGCGGCGCGGATCGTGAGGGAAAGTTCGAGCCAGGGCATCGTGGGGCCAGTGCGGTGGACGGGTCCATGATTCTACCGGGCGCGCACGGGCACGGCGCGACCGTTATGATCGGGCGTCATGTATACGCAGTGCCCCGAGTGCCTCACCGTCTATAAGCTGGAAGCCGAGCTTCTGGTCCATGCCTGCGGCTGCGTGCGTTGCAGCCACTGCGACGCCGTCTTCAACGCCCTGGGCACGCTGGCCGAACAGCTGCCGCCGGAGCCGTTCACGCGGCTGGCGGAACACGCACTGGATCGTGAACCGCCGACCGCCGAAGTGGCGGTGTTCCGGCCGCGGCCAGTGGCCGAGACGGCTGCCGGAGGCTTCGAGGCAAGCCCTGTCGTGGAGGAAGATATTGCCGACGCGGAAACGGGGGAAGACTTTTCACAGTTAACGTTCACGCCACGGTTCGCGAAGCGGAAGCGCCGGTCATGGCACACCGCCGCCTGGGTCGGCACCTGCACCGTGCTGATTCTCGGCCTCGGGGCACAGCTGGCATGGGCCAAGCGGGACGTCCTCATCGCCGACCCCACCATCGGACCCGTCCTGGAGACGGGGTGCGCGATGATCGGCTGCCATCTGCCTCTCGTATCCGCCCCTTCCCGCCTGCGCTTGCTCGCACGCGACGTCGAGCAGCATCCGTCCGTCACCGACGGCTTGCTCATCACCGCCAGCGTGCGAAACGATGCATCGTTCGCGCAGCCGTATCCCGTGGTCACCATCGTCCTCTCGGATGCCAGCGGCCAGCGGCTCGCCATGCGCCGTTTCCAACCCGAGGATTACGTAGGCGATGCGTCGGCGCGTTCACGCGGTCTCGCCAGCGGGGTGACGACGGCCATGGTGTTCGAAGTGCAAGACCCGGGCCAGCGAGCCGTGGCTTTCGCATTCAGCTTCGAGTGAAGCGTTCGAAAAAATTTCTTTTTGCAAGCCTGCACTTCGCCCGCCGGGGCGAGTACACTCGGTTCCCTTCGCGACTTTCCATCACCCCGACGAGGTGTGCGGGTCGCAGCCCAAGAAGCACCATACCGATAAGAACCGACCGGGGATCCACGCTCCGGCCCGCGAGAGGGGAATGCCTTGAACGCTGTGAGACTGTCTGCCGGCGAGGCCGCCAACGAAACCTCCATGCAGAGCGCTCTCAGCGAATGTGTCAGTCGTACGGTTCGTCGCTATCTCGCCGATATCGGTGATACCGAGTTCGGCGAAGGCCTGCACGCCCTCGTGATCCGGGAGGTCGAAGGCCCCCTGCTCCGCGAGGTGCTTTCCTTCCACGAAGGCAACCAGAGCCGCGCCGCCGCCGCACTCGGCATCAACCGCGCCACCCTGCGCAAGAAGCTCGCCGCCCACGGAATTTCCTGACCGGCACACCGCCGGGACCGCATGGACGTCCGGGCGGCTATAATGACGCGCTTTCCTCCCCGGAAGTGCCCATGCCCACGCCCGATCTCGTTCCCGTCCGCCGCGCGCTCGTCAGCGTTTCCGACAAGCAGGGCCTGACCGGGCTGGCTCGCCGCCTCGCCGCCGCGAACGTCGAAATACTTTCCACCGGCGGCTCGGCCAGGGCGCTTCGCGACGCGGGCATCCCCGTGCGCGACGTGGGCGACCTCACCGGCTTTCCCGAGATCATGGATGGGCGGGTGAAGACGCTGCACCCGCGCGTCCATGGTGGCTTGCTCGGCCGCCGCGGCACCGACGACGAGGTCATGGCGGAACACGGCATCGTTCCGATCGACCTGCTCGTGCTCAATCTCTATCCCTTCGAGCGCACGGTCGCCGATCCGGCGTGCACGCTGGAAGACGCCATCGAGAACATCGACATCGGCGGTCCGGCCATGCTCCGCGCCGCCGCCAAGAACTGGAACGATGTCGGCGTGCTGACCGATCCGGCGCAATACGAAGAGGCGCTGGCGGAGATCGAGCAGAAGGGTGGACTCTCGCGCGCCACGCGTTTCCGGCTTTCCGTCGCCGCGTTCAACCGCGTGTCGAACTACGATGCCGCCATCAGCGATTACCTGTCCAGTATCACGCTCGACGATGTGCACACCGCGGTCGCCAGGCGCGCGGAATTTCCCGAACAGTCGAACGGCCGCTTCATCAAGGTGATGGACCTGCGCTACGGCGAGAATCCACACCAGGCCGGCGCGTTCTACCGCGACCTCCATCCCGCGCCCGGCACGCTCGCCACGTTCCGCCAGCTACAGGGCAAGGAACTGTCGTTCAACAACATCGCCGATGCCGATGCCGCCTGGGAATGCGTGCGCCAGTTCGACGCGCCGGCATGCGTGATCGTGAAGCACGCGAACCCCTGCGGCGTCGCCGTGGCGGCCGACCCACTGGCCGCCTATGAGCTTGCCTATGCCACCGACCCGACCTCGGCCTTCGGCGGCATCATCGCGTTCAACCGTCCGTTGGACGCGGAGACGGCGAGGACCATCCTGAAGCGCCAGTTCGTCGAAGTGATGATCGCGCCGCAAGTGGATGCCGGGGCGGTCGAGGAAGCGGCGAAGAAGGCCAACGTGCGCGTGCTGGAAATCCCGCCAGGCGACGGCCGCAACACGCACGACGTGAAGCGCGTGGGCTCCGGCCTGCTCGTGCAGACGGCCGATCATCGACAGGTCCGACAGGACGAGTTGAAGGTCGTGAGCAAGCGCCAGCCCACGCCCGCCGAACTCGACGACCTGCTGTTCGCCTGGCGCGTGGCGAAGATGGTGAAGTCCAACGCGATCGTCTACGCCAAGGACAACCGCACGATCGGTATCGGCGCGGGCCAGATGAGCCGCGTCGTCAGCGCGAAGATCGCCGGCCTCAAGGCCGAGGAAGCCGGCCTCGTGGTGCCGGGCAGCGCGATGGCCTCGGACGCGTTCTTCCCGTTCCGCGACGGCATCGACGCGGCCGCCGCGGCGGGCATCCGGGCAGTGATCCAGCCAGGCGGCTCCATGCGCGACAGCGAGGTCATCGCCGCGGCGGACGAGCACGGCATGGCGATGGTGTTCACGGGCGTTCGTCACTTCCGCCACTGACGAAGCATCGCCGACAGGGTCGGCTCCCACTAGGGCAAAGGTCCAATCCCGCCTTGGGGGAAAGCCCCGTCCTGGTGAGAGCCGACCTTGTCGGCGATTCAACCTTGCCTCGGTGGGAGCCGACCCTGTCGGCGATTCAAGTCCACCTCATCGCCTCACATCGCCAGCGACAAGCGCCCCCGGAGCCCCGTCCCTGCGCAGCGCATACCGCCGGGCCAGCACCGCGCACGCCATCAGCTGTATCTGATGGAACAGCATGATCGGCAGCACGATCAAGCCGAGCGGATGCCCGGCGAACAACACTTTCGCCATCGGGACGCCGGCGGCCAGGCTCTTCTTGGAACCGCAGAAGACGATGGTGATCTCATCCTCCTTGGCGAAACCGAGCGCCCTCGCGCCATAGCGCGTGATGAGCAGCGCGCAGGTCAGCAGTACCGCGTTCACCACCACCAATCCCGCCAGCACCGGCATGGGCAGCTGATGCCACAAGCCCTGCAACACCGCTGCGCTGAAGGCGGTGTATACCACCAGCAGGATGGAGCCCCGGTCGACGAAAGTGAGCAGGGTGGCATGCTTGCGCACCCAACCGCCGATCCAGCGCTGCGCGATCTGTCCGGCGACGAACGGAACGAACAGCTGCACCACGATCGCACCGACCGCGTGCAGGGAGAGCCCGCCCTGCCCCGTACCCGCGATCACCACACCGACCAGCAAGGGCGTGACGAAGATGCCCAGCAGGCTCGATGCGGACGCGGAGACGATGGCGGCCGGCACGTTGCCGCGCGCGATGGACGTGAAGGCGATCGACGACTGCACCGTCGACGGCAAGGTGCACAGGAACAGGATGCCGAGGTAGAGGTCGGGCGATACGAGCGGCGAGAGCACCGGCTTCAACACGATGCCTAGCAGAGGGAACAGCAGGAAGGTGCTGGCGAGGACGGTGAGATGCAGCCGCCAGTTGGTCATCCCCGCGACCACCGCCTCACGGGAGAGCTTCGCCCCATGCAGGAAGAAAAGGAGGCCGATGGCGACGTCGGTGACCACCTCGAAAACGCCGGCGGCGCTGCCGCGGCACGGCAGGAGGCTGGCCAGCAGCACGGTGGCGACCAGTGAAAGCGTGAATCCATCGGGAAGGAAGCGGCGCATGGCGGCGACTGGCGTAGGAAGGGGTGAAGGTATTTCACCGCCCCGCCTTCCATAAGGCAATTCGTTTTATCTGATCCAATGATACATTTATCTTATGAATGTCTCGCTTCGACAGCTCCGCGCCTTCCTTGCCGTGGCCGGCCATCGACACTTCCGGCGTGCGGCGGAATCCCTGCACCTGACCCAGCCGGCGGTGAGCCGCCTGATCTCCGACCTGGAAGCGGAACTGGACGTACGCCTGTTCGATCGCAGCACACGAGAGGTCGTGCCCACGGAGGCGGGCCGGTACCTGGAACAAGCGGTATCCCGCGTGCTGGACGAACTCGACGGCGTGCTCGCGCATGCACGGACGCAGGCGGACCCGTTACGTGGCAGGGTACGCGTCGCGGCCGTGCCGACGCTCTCGGCGGGTCTCCTGCCCGCCTGCATCGCCCGCTGCGCCCTTGAGCACCCATCGCTGGAGATCCTGTTGCGCGACCAGACCCAGGCGCAGGTGCTGGATGCGATACGCGGTGGCGAAGTCGACTTCGGTCTCACCGTCGAGCCCGCCACGGTGGAAGAGTTCGATGCGGAAACGATCCTGCGCGATCCGTTCCGGCTGGTCTGCCGCCTCGACCACCCTTTCGCCGCGAAGACGAGCGTGCCGTGGAAATCGCTGGGGCGCGAACCTCTCATCCTTCTCGACCATGCCTCGGGTAGCCGGCGACTGATCGACGCCGCGTTCGCCACGCGGGAGATCGCCATGAACGTGGCACTTGAAGTGGGCCATCCGCACACGGCGTTTCGCATGGTCGAGGCCGGCCTCGGCGTGACCATCACGCCTGCGCTGTCGCTGGACGCCTTGCGCCCCGGCCTGGCCGCACGAGCGCTGTCGCCGTCGGTGGATCGCGAGGTCACCCTGCTGAGGCGCCGCGCACGCTCGCTTTCGCCCCCGGCGCAGACCGTATGGAACACGTTGCGGGATATCGCGCTCACGCTGGCTTGAAGGTCACCGTTTCACCATGCGGGCTTTGACCGCGGGAGACCGGCGATGAGCTACCGGCTGTATTATTGGACAGGCCTGCAAGGCCGGGGCGAATTCGTGCGCCTGTGCCTGGAAGACGCTGGCGCGGCCTACACCGACGTTGCCCGCGAGGAGGGCGACGAGGTCATGACGGCGTTCCTCGAAGGGAACCACGACGGTGCCCTGCCCTTCGCGCCCCCGTTCCTGGTGTCGGGGCGGCTCGTGATCGCCCAGGTGGCGAACATCCTGCAATACCTCGGGCCGCGACATGGACTGGTGCCGGAGAGCGAGTCACGACGCCTTTACGCCCACCAGTTGCAACTGACCATCACCGACCTCGTGGCCGAGGTGCACGATACCCACCATCCGGTATCGACGGAGCAGTATTACGAGGACCAGCGCACCGAGGCGAAGCGACGCGCGAAGGATTTTCGCGAATCGAGGATTCCGAAATTCCTGGGTTATTTCGAACAGGTGCTGGAACGCGGTGGCGGTAAGCATCCGCTGCGCGAGCATTCCTATGTGGACCTGTCGTTGTTCCAGGTGATGGCCGGGTTGGATTACGCCTTTCCAAAGGCGATGGCGAGGCAGAACCTGCCGCTGTTGAGGGACCTTGCCAGGCGTGTTGCGGACCGCCCGAATATCGCCGCCTATCTCGCATCGGAACGGCGCGTGCCGTTCAACACGAACGGCATCTTCCGTCATTACCCGGAGCTGGACGGCTGAATAAGGATGACCACCGTCGCGGCATGGGAGTTACGTCCCGATGGGAGCCACTTCACTGTGGGAGCCCCTTCACTGTGGGGGAGCCCCTTCACTGTGGGGGAGCCGCTCCACTGTGGGAGCCGCTTCAGCGGCGACCCCGCGGCAGCGGGCCACGCCACGGCAAGCCCCCAGCCCCGCCTACCTTAGTTCGAACCAGCAGGCTTCGGCGCCTGGCCCCATTCGTAGACCTTGTAATAAACCGGGTTCACCGGCCCGTTCTTCGGATCGTGATGGAGTTTCCCGTCAGGATCGGCCATATAGGTCTGCGGCACGCCGTTCTTCGGCGTCACCACGACCATGAACAATTTGCCACCCGTGCGGTATTCCTCGACGCGATCGTCGCCCTGCTGGCGCACGGTGACCTGCGGTGCCTGCTGGCCCCGGGCGTCGACCGCGCCGTTGTCCTGCATGGAGGGCAGCGCCACGGCGGAACGCGAGCCGCCATTGGCGTCCGACGTGGCCGGCGTGGTCTTGCCGTCCTGGGCCTCGTCGTAAGGCACCGGCCTCTCGATCGGCTTCAGGCCCGACCGGTCCGGTTCGCCCGCCTTGACGCCCGGATCGTTCAGGCCCGGCGGAGGCGGGGCCGGCTTGAACGACGACGAATCCTGGGCGTTCTGCGCAACGGCAGGTAGCGCCAGTACCAGGGCGAGCGCGGCAACGAGGACGTGCGAGCGGTTCATGGGAATCTCTCCATAAGGGACTGCGAGGATAGCAATTCCCACCCCTCCGGCGACGTGAACGGGCGACCCGCGCGCGACCATGAGAGAATCCGGAAATGCCTACGCTCACGCTCATCGACGGGTCCTCGTACCTGTACCGCGCGTTCCACGCGCTGCCGCCCCTGACCAACACCTACGGCGAGCCCACCGGCGCGCTGTTCGGCATCGTCAACATGCTGCGCACGACGATGAAGGCCGGGTCCGACTACGTCGCCTTCGTCTGCGACGCCCCCGGCCGCACGTTCCGCGACGACCTCTACCCCGAATACAAGGCGAACAGGCCGTCCATGCCGGATGACCTGCGTGCACAGGTCGACCCGATGATGAAGATCGTGGCCGCCCTGGGATTCCCGATACTTTGCGTACCCGGCGTCGAGGCCGACGACGTGATCGGCACCCTCGCCAGCCAGGCCGCGAGCCAGGGGATCGATACGATCATATCCACCGGCGACAAGGATTTCGCCCAACTGGTCGGTGCGCACATCGTGCTGATCAACACGATGACCAACACCACGATGGACATCGATGGCGTCATCGAGAAGTTCAACGTGCGGCCGGAACAGATCGTCGATTACCTCACCCTCATGGGCGACAGCATCGACAACGTGCCGGGCGTGGAGAAGTGCGGCCCGAAGACGGCGGCGAAGTGGCTGGCCGAATACAACAACCTCGACGGGCTGTTCGCGAACGCGGACAAGATCGGCGGCAAGATCGGCGAGAACCTGCGGGCGGCGATCCCACGCCTGCCGCTATCGCGCGAACTGGTCACGATCCGCACGGACGTACCGCTGGAGCAGGGTCCCACCGACCTGCGCATGCGCGACCGCGACGTCGAGGCACTGCGCGAACTCTATACACGCTATGACTTCAAGGCGGCACTGAAGGAGCTGGATGCCGCCGCCACGGACACGGTCGTGCCCGTCACCACGGTGCAAGCCGCCACGCCGGCGGCCGTCGCCGCGCCCGCCACGGCACCCGACGCCGCCCTCGGCGCCGAGGGTGAATACGAGCTGGTCATGACCGAGGAACGCCTGGCGGCATGGCTGGAAAAGCTCGAGACCGCGCCGCTGATCGCCTTCGATACCGAGACCACCAGCATCGACGCGATGCAGGCGGACATCGTCGGCTTGTCATTGGCGGTCGAACCGGGCAAGGCCGCCTATATCCCACTGGCGCACGATTATCCGGGCGCGCCGGCACAGCTGTCGCGCGAGCACGTGCTCGGCGCGCTGAAACCGATCTTCGAGGACCCGTCGAGGCCGAAGGTCGGACAACATGGCAAGTACGATATCAACATCCTCTCGCACTACGGCATCGCCTTGCGCGGCCTGGCGCACGATACGATGCTCGAGTCGTACGTGTACAACGCCACCGCGACGCGCCACGACATGGACTCCCTGGCCTCGCGCTACCTCGGCTACACGACGATCAAGTACGAACACGTCGCGGGCAAGGGCGCCAAGCAGATCTCCTTCTCGCAGGTGGACTGCGACACCGCCTGCCGCTACGCCGCCGAAGACGCCGACATCACGCTTCGCCTGCACCATGCGCTGTGGCCGAAGCTCGAAGCCGAGCCCACCCTGCGCGACGTGTACGAGAACATCGAGATTCCGCTCGTGCCCGTCCTGGCCAGGATGGAACGCATCGGCGTGCTGATCGACGCGAACGAGTTGCGCAAGCAGAGCCAGCAGCTCGGCAAGCGCATGGTCGAACTGCAGAAGCAGGCCTATGCCTCGGCCGGCCACGACTTCAATCTCGATTCGCCGAAGCAGCTGCAGGCCGTGCTGTTCGACGAACTGGGGCTGGCGGCGAAGATCAAGACACCCACGGGCCAGCCCTCGACCAACGAAGAAGCGCTGGAAGCCATCGCCGATACGCACGAGCTGCCGCGCCTGATCCTCGAATACCGTGGCCTCGCCAAGTTGCGTTCGACCTATACCGACAAACTCGCCGGCATCGTCAATCCACGCACGGGCCGCGTGCATACCAGCTACCACCAGGGCGCCGTGGCCACGGGCCGGATCAGCTCGTCCGACCCGAACCTGCAGAACATCCCCGTGCGCACCGAGGAAGGCCGGCGCATCCGCCAGGCGTTCGTCGCGCCGGAGGGATGGCGCATCCTCGCGGCCGACTACTCGCAGATCGAATTGCGCATCATGGCCCACCTGTCCAACGACGAGGGTCTCCTCCGCGCCTTCCGGGAAGGCGGCGACGTGCACCGAGCGACGGCGGCGGAGGTATTCGGCGTGCCGCCAGCCGAGGTCACCACGAACCAGCGCCGCGCGGCCAAGGCGATCAACTTCGGCCTGATGTATGGAATGAGCTCGTTCGGCCTTGCCCGCCAGCTCGGCGTCGACCGTGGCGAGGCCTCCGACTACATGGGGCGCTATTTCTCGCGCTATCCGGGTGTACGCGCCTTCATGGACGCCACGCGCGAACAGGCCCATCGCGATGGTTACGTACGAACCCTGTTCGGTCGCCGCCTGTACCTCGAGAACCTCAACTCGCGCAACCAGGCCTTCCGCGCCGGCGCTGAACGCGCGGCGATCAATGCGCCGATGCAGGGCACGGCCGCGGACATCATCAAACGGGCCATGATCGCCGTGGCCGCCTGGATCGAGCCCCGGGACGACGTGCGCCTGCTCATGCAGGTACACGATGAACTGGTCTTCGAGGTCCGCGCGGACGCGGTGGACGAGGTCCGCACGGGTATCGAGAAGCACATGACCGGTGCCGCCACGCTCAGCGTGCCGCTGCAGGTCGATATCGGCGTCGGCGCCAACTGGGACGAGGCCCATTGAGCCGGCGGATAGCCATCCAAACGTAAGATTTCCGTATAGTCGTTCAGGTGAGGGGGCGCCAACTCACTGATTATCGGCCCTATGAACGCCGGCTGACTTTTTTTCGCCCGGCGTTGCAACTTCAACCGTTTCCGGACGTCTATATCTTCGGACGCACGCAACGGCGTCCCATCGGTGGACTCCACCTCCCTGGAGTCACCCTGCGGACGGTCCGATCTTCCCCTGGGTCCGACCGTCCACCGGCCCCGAGAGCTCCCCTGGCTCTCGGGGTTTTTTTGCCGGGGATAAAGACAAAGCCTGCACATTCCCACCCGCATCCTCTCGGCCACATCGGACAAGGGAGGGGAACGCATATGCGCGCAGGTCTCATCATCGTCGGCGTCATCCTGATCGGCCTCGGCCTCTGGGTGACCCTGGGCAATGGCAGCTACAGCAAGACCGACACGGTCGCCTCCATCGGTTCGGCCAAGATCGAAGCCACGCACGACAAGGCCATCCCGCAATGGGTGGGCATCGCGGGCATCGTCATCGGCGGCATCGTCGCCGTGGCGGGGATCGCACAGAAGCGTTGACGCGGCGCGGGGGCCGGAACGGCCCCCAACCGCTACAATAGGTGGATGGATGTTTCCCACCTTCTCGACTCCCTCAACGACGCCCAACGTGAGGCCGTCAGCGCCCCGCCAGGCCATTACCTGATCCTCGCCGGCGCCGGCTCGGGCAAGACCCGGGTACTGACCAATCGCATCGGCTGGCTCACCCAGGTGGAGCGGGTACCGCCCTGGGCGATCCTCGCCGTCACGTTCACCAACAAGGCCGCCGGCGAGATGCGCACCCGCCTGGACGGGATCATTCCCGGTGGCACGCAAGGCCTCACGGTGGGCACGTTCCACGGCATCGCGCACCGGCTGCTTCGTCGCCACTGGCGCGAGGCCGGCCTGGTCGAAGGTTTCCAGATCCTCGATTCCGACGACCAGCAACGGCTGATAAAGCGCGTGATCGCCGGCATGGGCCTGGACGAGGCGCGCTTTCCGCCACGCCAGGCGTCGTGGCAAATCAACAACTGGAAGGACGAAGGCAAGCGGCCCGACGCGATCGAGCATCGCGACCACCCGGTGACCCGTACCTTCGTGGAGATCTACAAAGCCTACGAACAGCAATGCCAGCGCGCGGGATTGGTGGATTTCGCCGAGCTCCTGCTGCGTGCGCACGAGTTGTGGCTGAAGGACCCGCAAGTCCTCAAGCACTACCAGGACCGCTGGCGCTATCTGCTGATCGACGAATTCCAGGACACCAACACCCTGCAGTACGCGTGGATACGCGTGCTCGCCGGCAGTACCGGGCAAGCCTTCGTCGTCGGCGACGACGACCAGGCGATCTATGGCTGGCGTGGTGCCAAGGTGGAGAACGTGCAGCAGTTCCTGCACGATTTCCCCGGCGCGAAGACGATCCGCCTGGAGCAGAACTATCGCTCCACCTCGACGATCCTGAAGGCCGCCAACGCGGTCATCGCGCGCAATGGCGGCCGTCTCGGCAAGCAGCTGTGGACCGATGGCGGCGAAGGCGAGCGCATCGCCCTGTATGCGGCGTACAACGAGCAGGACGAGGCACGCTTCGTCATCGAGCGCATCCGCGAGTACATCGCCGAACACGGCAACGCACGCGACTGCGCCATCCTTTACCGCTCCAACGCCCAGTCGCGCAACTTCGAGGAACAGTTGATCCAGCGCGACCTGCCTTATCGTGTCTATGGCGGCCTTCGCTTCTTCGAACGCGCCGAGATCAAGGATGCCCTCGCCTACCTGCGCCTCGCGTCGAACCGTCACGATGACGCCGCCTTCGAACGCGCCGTGAACACGCCGCCGCGCGGCATCGGCGATCGCACGGTCGACGAACTGCGCCGGCGCGCGCGCACCGACGGCAGTTCCATGTGGGAGGCATCGCTCACCGAGGCTTCCATCGGCTCGATGGCGGGCCGTGCGAAGAACGCGGTGAAAGCCTTCATCGGCCTGATCGACAACCTCGCACGCACCTTCGGCGGCCACGGTGATGGCGACGGCGGCGAAGGGAACGACGCGCCTAACGCGCTCGGCCTTGCCGAACAGATCGAGCACGCCATCATCCACACCGGACTGCGCGACTTCTACGAGAACGACAAGCGTGGCAACGGCGAGGCGCGCGTGGAGAACCTGGACGAGCTGGTCAACGTGGCCAGCCGCTTCGAGATGACCCCGGAAGACGTCGACGCCGGGCTCAACGAACTCTCCGCCTTCCTCTCGCACGCCGCGCTGGAAGCCGGCGAAGGCCAGGGCGAGGCCTGGGACGATTGCGTGCAGTTGATGACGCTGCATTCGGCGAAGGGCCTGGAGTTCCCCGTGGTCTTCCTGGTCGGCATGGAAGAAGGGCTTTTCCCGAGCCAGCGCTCCACGGAGGAAGACAACCGCCTCGAGGAAGAGCGCCGGCTCGCCTACGTAGGCATCACGCGCGCTCGCGAGCGGCTCTACCTTTCCCATGCGGAATCGCGCCGCATGCACGGCACGGAGATGCTGGCCCGACCCTCTCGCTTCCTCGGTGAGATCCCCCCCGACCTGATCGACGAGTTGCGCCCGCGCGTCCAGGTCTCGCGCCCGGCCTATGCCGACCGCTACGCGTCTTCGGCCGTGGAGGAGGCCTCGCCGATCCGCCTCGGGCAGCGGGTCAGCCACCCGAAGTTCGGGGAAGGAACGATCGTCAGCGCCGAAGGCGCCGGCGCGCACATGCGCGTGCAGGTGAACTTCGAAGATGCCGGCAGCAAGTGGCTGGTTTACGCTTACGCGAATCTGACCGCGTTGTAAGGGGGCTCCAACGCCGGCCGGGTCGTGTTTCCCTGTCCGGAAACCGGCCCTGTCCGCCGGACTGGAACGACAGCGCAGCGCGCGCAAGTCCAGGGGAAGAAGCGCAATGATCGTCGGGATCGATCTCGGCACCACCAACAGCCTCGTCGCCGCGTGGGTCGACGGCGCACCCCGGCTCATCCCGAATGCGCTGGGTAGCGTGCTCACGCCGTCCTGTGTCGGCATCGACGAGGATGGCAGCGTGCTTGTCGGTGAAGCCGCGCGGGACCGCCTGCAAACGCATCCACAACAGAGCGCCTCGCTGTTCAAGCGTTACATGGGCAGCCCTCGCGGCGTTCGCCTGGGCGAACGCGATTATCGCGCGGAAGAGCTTTCCGCCCTGGTCCTTCGTTCGCTCAAGGAGGATGCCGAGGCTTTCCTCGGCGAGCCTGTGACCGGGGCCATCGTGACCGTGCCCGCCTATTTCTCGGACACGCAACGCAAGGCGACGCGGTTGGCCGGCGAACTCGCCGGCCTCACGGTGCAACGCCTGCTCAACGAGCCTACCGCGGCCGCGCTCACCTATGGGCTGCACGAAGCCGGCAGTGAAACCCAGTTCCTCGTCTTCGACCTCGGCGGCGGCACGTTCGATGTATCCATCCTCGAGACGTTCGAGGGTGTCATGGAGGTACGCGCCAGCGCCGGCGACAACATGCTGGGCGGCGAGGATTTCGCCACGCTGATCGCCGATCTCGCCTTCACGAATGGCGTGCCGGACGCGGCGCGTGACGACCCCCGTTTCATGCAGCGCCTGGCGGCAAGCGCCGAACGGGTCAAGCGGACACTGAGCGCCAGCGGCACCGCCACGCTGGAGGTTCGTTATGAGGATCGTCCGGTTCGGGTCGCCATCGACGCCGCCGCATTTGAAAAACTGGCCCAACCGCTGCTCAACCGCCTCTGGCGCCCCATCGAGCGCGCCATGCGCGACGCACGCATCCGCGCCGCGGATCTGGACAGCGTGGTGCTGGCCGGTGGGGCCACGCGCATGCCGATGATCCGTGCGCTGGCCGCGCGCATGTTCGGCCGCTTTCCCGCCGTCGGCCATAACCCGGATGAAGTGGTCGTCATGGGTGCCGCGGTGCAGGCGGGGCTGAAGATGAGGGACAAGGCGCTCGAGATGGTGGTGACGGACGTCTGTCCATACACGCTCGGTACCGAGGTCGTGCGCCCGTTGGACAACGGCTCGCAGGCACCAGGGTTCTTCGCGCCGGTGATCCAACGCAATACCGTCGTTCCGACCCGTCGCGTCGAGCGCTTTTCACCGGCGACGCCCGAGCAGAAGCAGATTCGCATCGGCGTCTACCAGGGCGAGTCGCGCATGGTCCGCGACAACATCGCCCTCGGCGAACTCACGATTCCCATCGCCCCGGGCCATGGCGACGGCGTGGACGTCCAGTTCACCTATGACGTCGATGGCCTCCTGCAGGTCGAGATGACCGTCGTCGCCAGCGGCGAGGTGAAGCGGCTGATGTTCGAAAGCGGTGAGGCACACATGCCTGCGGAGGAGATCGCACGGCGATTGCAGGCGCTGTCGGCCCTCAAGATACATCCGCGTGACACACTCGAATACCGCACCCTGCTCGCCCGTGCGGAGCGTCTCCACGAGCAACTCCCAGGCGAGCTCCGCGAGCGGCTTGGTCGCATCATTCTTCGCTTCGAGCAAGTGCTTGCCACCCAGGACCAGCGGCTTGCCGCATGCGAAGCCGTGGTATTCCGCGAGGACTTGCGGGCGATCGAACACGACGATCGATTCGCGCTGGATCCGGCGAACCGAGCATGACGCCGCCCTGGCACCTGGACGTCCTCGGGCTTCCCGCGCACGCGGACGAGATCGCGGTGCGCCGTGCGTACGCGGCGGCGGTCCGAAAGATCGACCCGGCAATCGATCCCGATGCATTCCAGCATCTTCGCCGCGCCTACGAAGCCGCGCGTACGTGGTGCGAGCAGATGGACACCACGGCGGCGACGAACGGCGAAGCACCTGTCGGCGAACCCGCGGTCGCGGCCAACGGCGCGATGGCTGGCGCGGTGGACAAGGAAGACAAGCCATCACCGGAGGAATCGCCTGCCCTCCCGGTCGATTACACGGTGACGCTCGCGTGGCGATTCGCCGCCGACATCGGCGCTCGCCGTGCCGAAGGCATACCGCGCATGCTCGACGATATCCTCGCTGAATTGCGCACGCAGTACATCGATGCGCCCGGCCAGTTCGAGGAGCACCTGATCGACCTTGTCGGACTTCAACGGATCGCGCACCGGGCCGAGGTGTTCGCCGCCGCCGAAGCACGTTTTCACTGGGACGAGGTAGGACACCTGGCGGCGTTGGGGCAACGAGGCCGGTGGATCGAAGACGTGCTTTCCCAGCGCGAAGCATGGCTATCGCTCGCGGTGGATCGGCAACGGGCCTGGCTGGAACTCTTCGCACGCGCCGAGGCGCGCTTCGACAGTGCGTTGGTGCGACACTGGCCGGAGATCGCGAAACTCAACGAACGCTTTCCTGCGTGGCTCAGCCTCCACCTTTCTAGCGAAACGCTTCAGGCGTGGCGTATGGAATTCGATGCTCAGTCCTCCGCTGCACCTAAGCGCAGCTACCGACGAATGGGATGGTGCGCAGCGGTCGTCCTCGCAGCGATAGGTGTCGTCGGGCTCTCGCGCATTGCGGTAAATGACTTACTCCGCTCACCGTCCTTGCCGCTTGTATCATTTCTCGGCGCATCCCCCTCCGGAGACACGCCGCATCGATGCATGGAGCTCTACAAGGAATTGGACAAACCGGATGCATTCGCTGGCAAGCAACCTGACGAGGTCGACGCACTGAAGGCTCGCGCTCACCGCTGCCAACAGGCAGGACACTGGCACGCGAAAACCAGTCGTTGATCAGGGCGACAAGCGCGGTACGCCGTGCTGGTCGCGCTCTTCCACCGCCGTGACACGCGTGTCGATGCGACGGCTGCGCAACTCATCCGGCAGCGCCTCGGTCGCTTCCCCACGGGCGAGCGCCAAGGCGTTGCGATAGCAGCGACGGGCGAGTTCCGGATGGTCCTCGCCGACGTAGACATCGCCCAGGGCTTCCCAGGCGGCCACGTTCGGTTCGATCGCCAGCGCACGTTCGAGGTACGGCTTGGCCTTGCCCCAAAGGCGCGCGCGCACGCACATGCGCCCGACGGCGGTGAGCAGCACGGCATCGTTGGGATGCGTGTCGATCCAGCTTTCGGCACGACGCAGGCGCTGTTCCAGGTCTTCCGCGCCCATGCTTCCGTAGGTGGCGACAAGCGACGGCGACCATTCGCGGCGCAGCGCGGTTTCGATCTCGTCCATCGCGGCCATGGTCTGGCCGAACCGTGCGGCTTGTTGCGCGTAGGCGTCCACGGCGGCAGACAGGCGGCGTTGACCCTTCGGCAATTGCGACCACAACGTGGCCAGCGAGGCGCCATCGGGAGCGCTGCGCACATAGGCGGCGACGACGCGCGATTCGATCTCCGCGTAGGCACGCGGGCCCAGTTCACCGCTCTTTTGCAGCGGTTCGAGGGCACGCAAGGCGTTGCGCGGTTCACCTGCCTCAAGCGAAGCCTCCGCGAATTCGATCCAGCCGGCGGGCGTCAGGCCGGCGCTGTTGGCCTCGGGCGCCAGCAAGGTGACGGCTTCGCTCGGCCGGCCCGTACGGCGCAACAAACGTGCGCGCATGATGCGTGCGGCCCGCGGCGCCTCCTGCGCGGCCTGGTCCAGCGTTTCCAGCGCGCGCGCCGATTCGCCGTGGCGTTCGGCGGCTTCGGCCGCGGCGAGCAAGGCCGGACCGCGCACCGACGGATAGCGGGCCGCCCGATTGAGGTCCCGTTCCGCTTCACCATGGCGCCCCTCGATCAACGATACGAGACCGTCGGCGAGGCGCTGTCGGCTCAGTCGCCGATGGCGCCGCGTCATCGCACCGAACGGCCACCGGATCAGGGCGACCAGCACCGAGACCGCCGCCCAGGCGAGCAACAGGAGTACCACCGCCGTCACCACGGTCATCTGCACATTGGTACCGCGCAGATGGATAAGCACGTAGCCCGGGTCGTCCGCGACCCAATGCCACGCGAAGGCGGCGATCGCCGCGATGAGGATCAGGCCGACGATCCAGCGCCACAGCTTCATGGCGTGCCCTCGTGCGGCGCCGCGACCGACCCCGCATGCGCAGGGGCCGCCGTGGGTGCGCCACCTTTCAGCGCGTGCACGGAGCGAAGGTTGCGCAACTCGGTCAGCGCGGCGCCGAGCTTCGGTTCGGCGCCCTTCGCCTGGCTGGCCAGCAGCGCCGTCACACGCGAACGCGCCGCCTGCACCGCAGGCGATGACGTGTCGAAGCGCGCGGCGAGCGTGGCGTCGACACGCTTCAACGCCGCTTGCCGGTTCACGTCGTCATAAGCGAGTACCGCTGCTTCGGCATGCGCGACATCCAGCGCGGCCAATTCGCGAGCGATCCCGTCGTCGGCCAGGCCCAGGGGCGTGCCATCGTCATGGCTGACCTTCACGATGCTGCCAAGGGCGTCGCCGGCTCGCTGCCAGAAGTCGCGTTGCGGGTTGTCGGCTGCCTTCGCATCGGAGCTCTTCAAGGGCAGGCCCGGCAACTGCGCGCGCAGATCAGCCAGCGCCGCGAGGTCGTTCGCGCGCGCGACGGGCGCCACGGCGGCCAGTGCTTCGCGCTCGGCGCCCACGTTCTGCCTCACGGCGGCGAACGCGCTGTCATTCACCGCGGCCAGCGTCTGGTCGGCCAGATCGTAGGCGGACAAGGCTCCGCTGGCATCGCCGAACAGCGCGAAACGTTCCTTGGCCATGCGCAGCAGCGATTCCGCCTCGTCCAGCAACATGGCGTCGTGACCGCTGAGGCTGCGCTCGCTGAGGTTGGCGACCGCGTCTTCCAGGTTGCGCGTGCGCTCGGAGACGCCGAGCATTTCTTCGCGCGCGGACCGGTTGACTCCGTCGGCGTCGTTGATACGGCGGCGGAGCGTGGCGTTGTCGTCGCGCAACCCTTCGACGGCCGCTTGCAATGTATCGACCTGCCCGCGCAGGCCATTGGCCGCGCCGACGTCCTCGCGCAGGTTCCAGACCGTCCAGGCGGTGTAGCCGGCCGCGCCGAGCGCCGCCAACGAGAACAGGATGGCCACGGCCAGCGCGCCACCGCCGCGACGGGGCGCGGCAGCGGGCGGCCTCGCCACTCGGGCGGACGGCGGCGTGACGGCCGGGGCCGGCGTCGCCGGGGCGGTATCGGTCGGGGAGGTCTCGTTCGTCATGCCGGGCATGCTAGCAGGCCATACGCCAACGCATGGAGAACCTCCCTCAACGGCGGGTGAACGAGACCTCGCTGGCGGCCTGGAGCAAGTCGGTCGGAAGGGCCGAACGGGCCACGGCGATGCGCTCGAATCCCGCCTGCATCGCGATCTCGCGCAAACGCTCGCTGCTGACGACCGCCACGGCCTGGACCAGCCTTCGCCAGGCCGGGGCGATCAGGGCCCGGTGCAGGTGGTCGAGGGCCTCGGCGCTGGAAAGCAGCACCGCCGAGCGGCGCCCCAGTTTCAGCAAGGGATCGATATGGCGCCGGTCGATACGGGGAGCCACGCGATGGTAGACATGGATTTCCTCGATCAGCGCCCCGCGCAGGGCCAGTTGCTCGCGGATCAGCCCCCTGCCGCCGGGCGCGCCGACCAGGGCCACGCGCTTGCCCGCGACGGCGTTCAACTCCGGGAGCGCGAGCACGCCCTCGCTGTCTTGAGAGGTTTCGGGGAAACGCACCTCGGCGACGCTCGCCGTCTTGAGCGCGCGCGCCGTGCCGCGGCCCACGGCGATCACGGCGGCGCGGGTGGCCAGGGGCAACACATCGACCGCGAAGCGCACGGCGGCCGGGCTGGTGAATACGAGCACGTCGCCCTCCAACGCCCGGCGCAGGGCCGCATCGACGGCCGCGGCGTCTTCGGTGGCACGCAGGGAGAGCCCGGGCACGCTCACGGGTATGCCGCCGAGCTTGCGAACGCGACGGGCCAGGGGGCCGGCGGTACCGGCGGGACGGGTGATGACGACGGTGACGTTACGAAGGGGAAGGGAGCGGCTCACTTCAAGGCATCCTGCGAGTGACAGGTCAGCATAGGAAGATGGGGGCGCGGCCACCAATGCCGAAGGTTGGGGCAAGCCATACGGATGCGAACGGATCGCCGCGCCTCGTAGACTTGACGGCTTATGACCACGATTCAAGCTGCCCTGGCCGATCTCGAGCGCTTCATCCTCGACGGCATTCCCCTGGCCCGCGCCATGGAACTGCGTATCGCCGCCTTCGACGGCGAACGCCTGACCATGACCGCGCCGCTGAAACCCAATATCAACGACAAGGGATGCGCGTTCGGCGGCAGCCTGGCCAGCTTGATGACGATCGCCTGCTGGGCCCTGGTCGAGGCCTGCCTGCGCCAGCGCGGCGACGACTGCGACGTCTTCGTGGCCGACTCCACGGTGCGCTATCTCGCCCCGGTGTGGGACGACCTCCGTGCGGAGGCCAGCCTGGCCCCGGGAGCCCGTTGGGAACCCTTCTTCGCCACCCTCGATGCCCGTGGCCGCGCCCGGGCGGACTTCACCTGCGTGGTACCGGGCGCCGACGGCAAACCCCTGGCCAGCCTGGATGCGCGTTTCGTGGCCAAACGGCGGGCATAATGCCGCCCGACGCCCCGAAGGAAGCCACCATGCGCCCGTTCGCCCTGTCCGCCCTCGCCCTTACCCTCATGGCCCTCGCGGGCTGCGCCGCCGACAAGCGCAGCGAGGCCCTCAACCGGACCCTCATGGGCTACGCGTCGGCGATCCGCTGGGGCGACTTCACCCAGGCGCAGACCTTCATCGACAAGGACTACGCCGAGGAACATCCCATCAGTTCCGTCGAGCAGGGGCGCCTCCAGCAGTTGCGGATCACCGGCTACGACGAGGGCGCTGGCCCGCGGCCCGATGGCGACGACGATGTCGTCCAGGTCGTCCAGATCAGCGCGGTGAACATCAACACCCAGGCCGAGCGCAGCATCGTCGACCGCCAGCGCTGGCATTACGACCGCGAAAAGAACAAGTGGCGGCTGATGACCGGCCTGCCGGACTTCTCGCCACGCTAAGCCGATATAATCGGCCGTTTATCCCCCTGGGACGCGAAAAGACACGATGAACGACGTACTGCAGAAGTTGCCCGCCTTCGTGAGCAACCACACCGCGCTGGTGGCGCTTTTCGTGGTGATCCTGGTCGCCCTGGTCGCGGGCGAAGTCGGTCGTCTGTTCCGCAAGTGGAAGAGCCTGACACCGGCCGGCCTCACCCAGCTGATCAACCGCGACACGCCGTTGATCGTCGATCTCTCGGCCAGCGCCGATTACGAGAAGGCGCACATCCCCGGCGCGAAGAACGTGGCGATGAGCCAGTTCGACCCGGAAACCCAGAAGGACCTCTCCAAGGCGAAGGAGTTGCCGGTGGTGCTGGTCGACAAGGACGGCCGCGGCGTGGGCAAGGCCGCCAACCGCCTGATCAAGGCCGGTTTCACCAAGGTGTTCGTGCTCGACGGCGGCACCTATGCCTGGCAGACCGCGCAGCTGCCCGTGGTGAAGGGCAAGAAATAATCACAACCCGTGGATGCCGGCCCTGCCGCGCAAGATCGCATCCAGCACGTCGGGCGCCACGTCGAACGAGTCGAAATAGAGCCGGTCCTCCGGCAGGTTCGCCTCGACGAACAACTGCCGCCCTGCCGCGATCATCGGCGGCGGGCCGCTCATGTACAGATCGAAGTCGCGGAGATCGGGATGATCCTCCAGCACCGCCTCATGGATCAGGCCTTCGCGCAGGCCGCTCATCCGCGCCGCCACCGGGTCCGAAAGTACCGGAATGAACGTGATCGTGGGCAACTCCTCGGTCCAGCGCCGGGCGAGATCGATGAGGTAGAGGTCGGCCACGGTGCGCGCGCCCCAGTAGACGAACATCGGCCGCCGCGTACCCAGCGCGATGAAGTGCTCGACGATCGCCTTCACCGGCGCGAAGCCCGTGCCGCCGGCCACGAGAAGCATCGGCCGTTCGGAATCCTCACGGGGCACGAAGGTGCCCAGCGGCGCCTCGATGGTCAGGCGGTCGCCCACGCGCAGCGATTCGTACACCCATGAGGTGAATCCGCCGCCCGGCACATGGCGCACGTGCAGTTCGATCCTGCCGTCCGCGCGCGGGCCGCTGGCGATCGAGAACGGACGGTGCTTGCCATCCTGGAGGATCACGTCGAGGTACTGGCCCGGCAGCCAGTTGAGCCGCTCGTTGTCCGCGGGCTGCAGCCACACGCCCACGACGTCGGGCGCCAGGGCCCGGCGCTCCACCACCACTACTTCCAGGCGGCGATGCGGAATGTCTTCCACCGAGGCGATCTCGCGCGCCTGGATGGCGATGTCGCCGCAGGGCACCGCCTGGCACAACAGGATGGCCCGGTGCTGGCGTGCCGACGCCGACAAGGCCATCGGCGGATTGCGCGGGTAGCTGCACTCGCCCTCCACCAGGGTGGCCTTGCAACTGCCGCAGACACCGCTGCGGCACGAATACGGGAGGGCGATTCCCGCGCGCTGGGCGGCTTCGAGGACGGTCTCGTCCGCGGCGGCTTCGAATCGCTTGCCGGACGATGTCAGGGTTACGGTGGGCACCTGCGCATTGTAGGACAATGGCGGCTTGCCCCACAGGATCACGCGGAACATGGCCATCTGGAAGCAACCCATCGACCTCGCCCGGATCAACGGCTGGAGCCGCGGCACGATGATGGAAACCCTCGGCATCCATTTCACCGCATTCGGCGACGACTGGCTGCGCGGCAGCATGCCGGTGGACCATCGTACGCAGCAGCCGTTCGGGCTTCTCCATGGCGGTGCATCGGTCGTGCTGGCCGAGACGCTCGGAAGTTCGGCCGCCCTACTCACGCTCGACGTGGAAAAGGAGCTGGCGGTAGGCCTGGATATCAACGCAAACCATATCCGCGGCGTGCGTGGCGGTATCGTCACCGGCACCGCCAAGGCCGTTCACCTGGGGCGCACCACCCAGGTGTGGGAAATCCGCATCGAAGAAGAGAGCGGCAAGCTGGTCTGTCTCTCACGGCTCACCATGGCGGTGATTCCCTCGCCGGGTGGCGCCCCGGGAAACCTGCGCACGTGAGCGATGCCGCTCCGTATGCCGCGCTGTCGCCGGATGTCGTGCTCGCCGCGGTGGACGCGGCGGGTTCGTGGAGCGACGGCCGCCTGCTCACGCTGAACAGCTACGAGAACCGCGTGTTCCAGGTCGGCCTCGAAGACGGTGGCTTCGTCGTCGCCAAGTTCTACCGGCCGGGCCGCTGGACCGACGCGGCGATCGAAGAGGAACACGCCTTCGCGCTGGAACTCGCCGCGGCGGAATTGCCCGTCGTGGCGCCGCTCGTCTTCAACGGGCGAAGCCTGCTCCGGCAAGAAGGGTATCGCTACGCGCTGTACCCGCGGCGTGGTGGCCGCGCGCCTTCGCTGGAATCGTCCGATCAACTGGAATGGCTGGGCCGGTTGCTGGGAAGGATGCACGCCGTCGGCGCCCGCGAACGTTTCCATGCGCGCGCCACGCTCGATCGCCCGACCATGATCGAGGCGCCGGTGCGGGCGGCGCTGGGCTCGGACCTGCTGCCCGCGCACCTCTTCGACGCTTATCGCCATGCGGCCAGGCGCGTCGACGAGGCCGTGGCTGGCCGCATCGACGCCATCGGCCCATTGCGTTCCATCCGCCTGCATGGCGACTGCCATCCGGGCAACGTGCTGTGGACCGACGCCGGCCCGCACTTCGTGGACCTCGACGACGCGCGCATGGGCCCGGCCGTGCAAGACCTGTGGATGCTCGCCGGCGACGAGGCGATGATGGACGCGCTGCTCGAGGGCTATGGGCAATTCCGCGACTTCGATCCGACGGAGCTTGCCCTGGTGCCCGTGCTACGGGCGATGCGGCAGGTGCATTACGCCGGCTGGATAGCGGAGCGCTGGCACGATCCGGCGTTCCCGGCGGCCTTCCCCTTCGCGGCCGAGGCGCGCTGGTGGGAACAGCACATCGCCGACCTGCACGAGATCGCCGACGACCTTTGACACTACCAGGAGCCTCAATGCATTCCTTCTTCATTCGTATCATCGCGGTGTTCGAGATCGCCGGCGGACTCTTCGGCCTCGTCCACCAGTTCGACCGACTGCTGGGCGCGCGGGTCGTCGGGATGGACGCGATCGTGGCCGTACTCGGCGTGTTGCTGTTCGGTTTCATCCTCGTCGCCGGCGTGCTCCTGGCGAGCAACGATGGACGCGGCACATCCATGTCGATCTGGGCGCAGTTCCTCCAGGCCCCCCTGCTGGCCACGCCCTTCTTCAGCTATGCGCTCTCCAGCGGCGCCTTCGCCAACCTGTCGATGACACTGCAGCGTTCCCCGCGCCTCGGTTTCGACTGGGCCATCGCCGAACATGGATGGCTGCTGGCCATCGCCGGGCCCTCGGCCGCGCACATCGGGATCAACCTGCTCGCCCTGGTTTCCTGGCTCGTCCTGCGCTTCGGTCGCTGAGCCCCGGTATCATTCACCGATGAACAATCCAGCCGTCCCCACCATCCACCTCAAATCCGACCGCGTACCCGGCCATCCCTGGGTCTGGTCGGCACAGATCGCCAAGCCCGGGGAGCGTCTGCCGCCGGGTACCGTGGTGGATGTGCTGGACGCCAAGGGACGTTTCGTCGGACGCGGCTTCTGGAACGGCCATGCCCGCGTGGCCCTGCGCCTCCTGACCACGGACCCGGCCCAGGCCATCGACGAGGGTTGGATCGCGGCCCGTATCGCCCGTGCCGTGGAACTTCGCCGCGAACTGCTCCGGCTGGACGAGGTGAGCGACGCATGGCGCGTCGTGCACAGCGAGGGCGACGGACTGTCCGGCCTGGTGGTGGACCGTTACGCCGGTCACCTCGTGGTCGAGTATTTCGCCGCCGGCATGTGGCGCTTCCGCGAAACGATCCACGCCGAGTTGCTGCGCCACTTCCCCGGATCGTCGCTGCACTGGTTCGCCGAGCAGCACGTGCAACGCCAGGAGTCCTTCGACGTGCGCTCGAACGACGCGCCGTCCGCGGTGGACGTGCACGAGCACGGGCTGGCCTTCCACGCCGCTCCTGGCTTGGGTCACAAGACGGGCTTTTTCGCCGACCAGCGCGACAACCGTCGCCGCTTCGCCGGGCTCGCCCGTGGCCGCCGCGTGCTCGACCTGTGCTGCAACGCCGGTGGCTTCGCGGTGCATGCGATGAAGGCCGGTGCCCTGGAAGCGACGGGCGTGGACGCCGATGCAGCCATCCTCGAGGTGGCTCGCGAGAACGCACGCATGAATGGCGTCGAGGCACGCTTCGAGCAGGGCGACGTCTTCGAATGGCTGCGCGCGGCGATCGCCCGTGGCGACACCTGGGATGCCATCGTCCTCGATCCGCCCAAGCTCACCCGCGACCGCAACCAGGTCGTGAACGCGTTGAAGAAATACTTCGCCATGAATCGCACCGCGCTGGATGTACTGGCACCGGGCGGCGTATTGCTCACCTGCTCCTGCACGGGCCTGGTCGGCGAGGACGATTTCCTGGAGATGATCCGTCGCGTGGCGCTGAACGCTGGCCGCGATATCCAGGTGCTGCACATCGCCGGCGCCGGTCCGGACCATCCCGTGGCGAGCAACGTACCGGAGAACCGCTACCTCAAGGCGGTGTTCTGCCGCGTCGGCTGACGGTACGTTCACCCGGCCTTGATCGGCGGCCGGACCATAGTGCCGGCCATGTCCAGAAAACCTCCGGCCGACGCCCTTGTGGTGGCAGATGTCGAACGGGCCCACGCGAAAACGGCGGGCCTCGTTTATGTGTGCGATGCCGATCCAGGCATCACCCGGTGCAAGCGGGGCCGCTCGTTTCGATACCTGGACGCCGAAGGCAAGCCGGTCACCGAACCATCCGTACTCCAGCGCATCCGCTCGCTCGCCATCCCGCCCGCCTATACGAATGTGTGGATCTGCACGAACGAACGCGGCCACCTGCAAGCCACCGGGCGCGACGCACGCGGCCGCAAGCAGTATCGCTACCACCCGCGATGGCGCAGCACGCGGGACCGTGGAAAGTTCGAGCGTATCCTGGAGTTCGGCGAGGCGTTGCCGAAGTTACGCCGGCGTCTGCGCAAGGACCTCGCCCTGCCCGGCCTGCCGCGCGACAAGGTGCTCGCCCTTGTCGTGAGCCTGCTTGAGGAAACGATGATCCGCGTGGGCAACGACAGCTACGCGAAGCAGAACAACTCGTACGGATTGACCACGCTGCGCTCGCGCCATGTCGCCGTGCGCCGGGGCCGCATCACCTTCCATTTCCGTGGCAAGAGCGGGCTATGGCGTGACGTCGACCTCGACGACCGCCGCCTGGTGAAGGTCGTGCGGCGCGTACAGGAACTGCCCGGGCAGCGCCTGTTCCAGTACGTGGACGACGAAGGCAACTGCCAGCCGGTGGATTCAGGCATGGTGAACGACTACCTGCGCGAGGTCATGGGCGGTGAATTCACCGCGAAAGACTTCCGCACCTGGGGCGGTACCGTGCAAGCCGTCGCCGTGCTCGGCGCGACCACGTTTCCCGTCGATGGCGGGGATCGTGCGTTGAAGGCGATCCTCGCAAGCGCGGTCAAGCAGGTCGCGACCGTACTAGGTAACACACCGGCGGTCTGCCGCGCCTCGTATATTCATCCCGAGGTTTTCTCCGGCTGGCTGGAAGGCGAACTGCACCGCCGCGTTCCCGAAGCGACGCTGCGTTTTCCTCGAAAATTGGAAGCCTTGACCCTCGCTTTTCTGCGTCGACGACTTCGCGTCGCGAACCGCTCCCGTTGAGGCGAACGGATGGCTATAGTGCGCGCACGGGGTTCGCGTTCGATTATCCAGGGGTTGTTGTGACGATGTCGCGGTGGAAGGTGATTCCCGTAGTGATCGGCCTGGTGGCCAGCATGGGTAGCGGTGCGCAGGAGGTGCCGGGCAACCCGCCGTTCGCGGTGCCCGATGCACGGAGCCATCGTGGTGTCATCGACGACACCTGGATCATCGCGCCCAAGCGATTGGCCGGTGCGACCCTCGCGGCGGTGAAGAACTATGCGGACGAGGGAGATATCGCCGCCGGCGTTTCATTGCGCTATCACATCGACAAGGCCGACTGGATCATCGCCGACGTATTCATCTACCCGGCGGGTGAAGGTGATGATGCCACGATGCTGCGCCGCGCCGCCGAGGACTTTCGCGAGTCGGTGGCCTTTGCCGAGCGCCAGCAGATCTATCGGAACGTGTGGTGGGGGGACGAGTCCGCGTATACGGCGCGCCTGCCGGGCAGCAAGAAGCTGGAAGGCCGTTTCCTGCCGATCGTGTTCGATGCGCAGCAGGACATGCTCACCTCACGCACCTACCTCTTCTATCGGAAGATGTACTTCGTGAAGGTCCGCCTCACCACGACGGTGGACGCCGTGGACTCCCTGGTGGACAGCGCGGATCGATTCATCGGCAGCCTGCTGGGCAGCGTGGACATCGTCAGCGTGGGCACCTGCGGAAAGCGAATGGATGTGGTTCCCCTGGCCCCCGGGCAGTCGCCCCCGCCCGATTTCCAGGATGGCGTCAGCGCGGATGGCTACCGCGTGGCGATCAAGGAGGATCGCAAGGGAACGCCGGCGCATGCCAGCCAGATGGCGAAAGCCATGGCCCTGGCGGCCAAGCGACAGCTCGCCACCGGTTGCACGACGCTGGATTACAACCCGCCCTTGCAGGACGACACGAAGGCGGTGCTGCACCTGGCCTTCGGTCCCGACGATTGGGGCGCCTCCGCGAAGCCATAGCAGGAAGAACGGCCGGGGCGCGTCCCACGCCCCGGCCGTTGCCGTTCACCGGCCAGTACAGGGCTCAAGTCCTTGAGCCAGCCGTTCCGGCCTGCGGCGACCCATGCATGATGGGGTAGTTCGCCTGCCTGGCACATGGAAGTTTTCTGAAAATTTCGACCAATTTGCCGTACACGTTCCGTCACCGCGACCGGATGGATTCCCCGTCACTTCGACAGGTGCGGCGCGAGCAAGGGCATGTCGGCGGGGCCCAGTCGATCCGACGCCGTCATCAACTGGTGCCAGTAGGGATACAGCACGGGCGGAGCGCTCGCCTCGTCCAGGCGTCGGCGTTCCTCGACGGTGAGCGTGAGATCGGCGGCGGCGAGATTGTCCTTGAACTGCGCCTCGGTGCGCCCCCCGATCACCAGGGAGGTCACCGCCGGCCGCTCCAGCAACCAGGCGAGCGCGACCTGTGCCCCGGATACACCACGCGCCTCCGCGATGGATACCAGCACGTCGACAATGCGCCACAGGCGCTCTTCGTCGCGGATCGGTGGCTCGGTCCAGCCGGCCAGCTGGCGCGTGCCTTCCGGTGCCTTCGTATCGCGGCGATGCTTGCCGGAGAGCAGGCCACCGGCAAGTGGGCTCCACACGAGCACGCCCAGGCCCTGGTCGATCGAGATCGGCAACAGCTCGTACTCGGCCTCGCGTGCCTCGAGCGTGTAATGGATCTGCTGGCTGACGAAACGCTGTCGATGCTCGCGCTCACTGACACCCAGCGCCTTCATCAGGTGCCACGCGGAATAGTTCGAGCAGCCCAGGTAGCGCACCTTGCCCTGGCGGACGAGTGTATCGAGCGCCTCAAGCGTTTCCTCCAGTGGCGTCAGCCCGTCCCACTGGTGCACCTGGTACAAATCGATCACGTCGGTGCGCAAGCGCTTCAGGCTGGCCTCCGCCTCGCGAATCAGGTGATAGCGTGAAAGGCCCGCGTTGTTGGGGCCGTCCCCCATGGGGAAACGCGCCTTGGTCGCGATCAGAACGTCCTTCGGGCGCTTGCCTCCGAGCACCTCGCCGATGATTTCCTCGGAGCGGCCGTCGGAGTACACATCGGCCGTGTCGATCAGGTTGACGCCGGCATCGATGCACAGGTCGATCAGCCGACGAGCCTCCTCGACGCCGGTGTTGCCGACCGAGGCGAACTTGCCCTGTCCGCCGAACGTCATCGTGCCCATCGTGATGGTGGAAACCTTGAGGCCGGAGCGGCCGAGCAGTCGATACTTCATGGGGAGTCCTGTGGGGAGGGAACCGGTCCACGGTAGCCTCGGGCTCATTCATCTGTAAAATGGAAAATTCTGATTGAATTAAGCACCATATAAACTTAATTACATGGACCTCAAGCAACTGGAGTACTTCGTGGCGGTGGCTGAAGAGCGCCACTTCACGCGCGCGGCCCAGCGCCTCAACGTCGTCCAGTCCGGTTTGTCGCAAACCATCCGCGCCCTGGAGGACGAACTGGGCGGGCCGCTGTTCGTCCGAACCACGCGCAGCGTCGCCCTGACCGCCGCAGGTGGCGTGCTGCTCGAGGAAGCGCACCGGGTGCTCGATGCCGCGCGTGCCGCGCGGCTGGCGGTGACCCAGGTGCACGGCCTTGCACGGGGCCGCCTGCGCATCGGCGCCATCCAGAGCCTCGCTCCGTTCATCGACCTGCCGATGACGCTCGGCCGCTTCCGCGACGCCTTTGGCGGCATCGACGTCGAACTGCGCTTCGACGGCTCGGCGGACCTGCTCGACGAGGTTCGCGAAGGTCGCCTGGATATCGCCTTCACCCAGCCACCCGCCGCGCCGGTGGCCGAGGTGACCACGAAGCTCCTGGTCTGCGAAGGCCTCGTGGCGGTTTGCCCGCCGAAGCATCGTCTCGCGGGTGCACACGATGTCACCCTCGCCGACCTCGCGCGCGAGAGCCATGTCGACCTGCGTGCCGATTGGGGCATGCGCCAGTTGATCGACGCCTCGTTCGCCAAGGCCGGCCTCGACCGGCGCATCGGTTTCGAGGTGAACGACATGGGCATGCTGCTCGAACTCGCCGCCCAGGGCCTTGGCATCGCGTTGGTACCCGAATCGATCGCGAAGAATCGTCGCGACGACCGCCATGCGCGGCCTGTCGCCTGCGCCGACATCGTCGAGGACGAGGAGCCGTGTTGGGAGATCGTCGTCGGTTACCGCGCACGCGGCGATGACGCGCCCAGCATTATCGTGCAGGCGTTCCTGGATGTACTGGTGCGGCAGGCTGGCGTGCTTTAGCGGAGCCGGCCGCGGCTCATGCGCCCTGCGGGGCCGCGGCACCGTGGCGCCACGCCCGCAAACCGACGGCGGCGAGGACGACGAACCCTGCGTAGAGCACGGCCGTGATGGGCAGGGATTTATAGGCGTACTCGCCCACATAGATCACGTCCACGGCGATCCACAACCACCATGCCGCCGCGTGGCGCCGCGCCTGCCACCATTGGGCGACGAGGCTGAACGCGGTCAACGCGGCGTCCAGCCAGGGCAGCGAGGCGTCGGTATAGCGATGCATCGCATAACCCAGCGCCAATGCCGCCGCCGCACCGACGGTCAGGTGCACCATCGCGCTGCGGGTCTCCAGCGCGGCCACGCGAACATGGCCGCTGCCGTCGAGGTTGCGCACCCAGCGATGCCAGCCATAGAGGATCAGCACGGCGAAGATCGCTTGCAGGATGGTGTCGGAATAGAGTTTCGCGTCGACGAAGATCCATGCGTACGCGATCACCGATACCAGTCCCACCGGCCAGCACCAGGGACTGCGCCGCGCGGTCAGCCACACGCCCGCCGCGCTGACCAGCGCGGCGAACAGTTCGAAGAGGGACAGCTCAAAGTTCATAGGTCATCGACAGGCGGGCCAGCCGCGGCATGCCGGGGAAGAGATAGCTGTCGCCCCCCGACGTGCCGGTGTCGCGCCAGTAGAAGTGATTGAACACGTTGTCGACGTTGAGCCGCAGCGTCGTCGCGTGGCCACGGATGCTCGTGGTGAAGCGGAGTCCCGCGTCGAACACGTGGTAAGCGGGTACGCGAGTCGCGCCATCCGGCGTGGCGACGTTGGTGCCCGCGTAGCGCCAGCCGCCGAGGATCGCGAGTCCCGGCGCGAACGGCAGGCTGTAGTCGGCATAGACCGCCGTGCGCCAGCGTGGCACGTTCACCACCTGGTGATCCTCGTAGGCAGGCGTGCCCGTATGCTCGGCGCGGGCACGGATGATGTTCGCGCTGGCGGTCAGGCGCAGGTTGTCGGTGATGCGGCCGGCCGCGTTGAGTTCCAGGCCCGTGTGCACTTCCTGGCCCTGCTGCACGAAGGTAAAGCCTTCCGCCGTATCGTCGGGACGCGCGAACTGGTACGACTGGCGAATGCGGTAGATGGCCGCCTGCAGGTCGAGCGCATCGTCGACCGCGTACTTCACGCCGGCCTCGACCTGGCGCGAATGCAACGGCGCGAGGGTCGTGCCGCCATTCGACGTCCAATAGGGCGCCTCGCGGCCGAGCGACAGGCCTTCGCCGTAACTGACGTAGGTCGTGAGTGGAGCGGTCGGTTGCCAGAGGACCGCCGCCTGCGGCAACGTCTTGGTCATCCGCGTCGTGCGCTCGAGCGCCCCGGTGTCGTCGTACGCCCGCTCGTTCAGGCGGACGAAGCGCGCACCCGCGAGCACCTGCCATGCCTCGTCGAGATGAATCCGATCGATCGCGAACAACGTGCGTTGCCAGCTGGTCAGGCGCCGCGCGGAAGGGCCGGGCTGATTCGGCGACGGGTCGAACGCGGGCACGATCCGGTCGTCGATGTTGGCGGTGCCCACGTAGTCGTAGACATAGGGGCGCTGGTCGACCGTACGGCGAAATGCCGAGGCGCCGAGGTTGACTTCATGATCGAGCGCACCGGTCGCGAACGTGCCGGTGAGCACGCCACGCAACTCGTCGTTCTGCCGCGTGTCGTCCGGGCTGCGGTAGTCGTAGACGTCGTAATCGCCGTTGGGGGCGAAGAAGTACCCCGGGGTGGCGCCCGAAGCGCAGGACGCGGCGTAGAAGCAACCATAGGCGAAGGCGACGTTGTCGTCGATCACGGTATGGCTATGGCCCGCCGAAACCTGCGCGTTCCAGTTGTCGTCGAAGCGATAGTTGAAACGCAACGAGGTGTTGCTCGAATGGATGCCCACCGGGCGCTGCCACGACTGGTAGCCGAGCAGTTCGGTACGGCTGGGATGCGCGGGAATAACCGTGCCGCCCAGCAACTGATAACCGGAAGCGGAACGCTGTCCGCTGGTCTGGTAATCGGTATCCAGCAGCACCGTGGCCTTGTCCGTGATCTTCCAGTCGGCGGCGATCGAGATGAAGCTGCGCCGCCCATCGGCGTGCTCGATGTAGGAGTGCGTCTTCTCGTTCGCCGCGTTCACGCGCACGCCGAACGATGGCGAGAACCACGTACCGAGGTCCAGCGCCTCGTAGTTGGACCCGTGCGAATCGGTACCGACGGTGACCGTATGGACGTCCGCCGGGCGCTTGCTCACGTAGTTGACCAGGCCGCCCGGCTCGACCACGCCGGCCTCGAGTCCGCCCAGGCCCTTCAGCACCTCGACGCGGTCCTTGCCTTCGAGCGCCAGCAGCTGTTCCGCGGACATGATCATGCCGTTGAAGCGGAAACCGGTGGCGAGATCCAGCGGGAAGCCGCGGATGGAGACATCCTGGTAGTAGCCCGCCGGCGCGTAGTTGTCGTTGATCGCGGCATCGCCGCGTACCAGCTCGCTCAGCGAACGCGGCTGGCGGTCGTCAATCTGCGCCCGGGTGATGACGGTGATCGCCGCGGGCGTATCGTGCAGCGGCGCGCTGCCGAAGCTGCCGAAGGTATCGAGTTGGGAATCGGCGGCGCGGTATCCGCTGGCGGTAGTCGCGTGGACGTCCACGGCGGGCAGCGTGCGCGCCTGCTGTGGTTGCGACGCGGCATCGTCCGCGGCGTGTGCCACGGTGACAAGGGAAAGCAGGGCCAGGGCGAGCGGGGTACGGGTGAGGGTCATCGTCGTCTTCGGGGTTCACGGACGAAGCGACGGCGAGCCATGTCACCCCGTGGGGATTCCATGGCTCTGCAAGCTCCCTACGCCGGTATTAACCGGGTCAGGTTCCAAGGGACTCTCTCAGCCCGGCATTCGCCGGGCACCCCCGCTTCTAGAACGCCTATTGAACCACGAAACGTCAGGCGATGCCGCGAATGGCCGCGAGCAGGGCCTGCCCGTGCACACCGGCGAACCAGGCGGCGTGGCCACGCAGGAAGGTGTGATAAGCCACGTCGGCGTGGTCGCGGCGGCGGGTGATCCCTTCGAAGTACTCCACCTCGGACAGGGCGAAATCCAGGTGGACGATGGGCAGGAGGTTCGCCAGGATATGGAGCTGGACCACGTCCAGGGGCCTGACGGAACGGTATCCCTCGACGATGGCCAGTGCGAGGTCGTGACGGGCGATATCTCCCCGCTCGATGTCGAGCCAGGCGATCGCGTTGCGCTCGATGGCGGTGGCGAGGTCGAACAAGGCGAACGTAACCGCCGACAGTCCGAAATCCAGCACGTCCGTGATGCCCGCTTCGTCGTCCAACCCGCTCCAGCAGAGGTTGGAAACATGCCAGTCGCCATGGGTCCACAGAGGCGACTGCGCCGCCAAGGCGCTTGCCACCTGGGCGTGCCAGGGAGCGATCGCCGCGGCGATCTCGCCCCGCCAGTCGCGCTCGCCGAGGTACGCGGCCAAGGCGGGCCGCGCGGGCAGCTGCGATGCGATCGTCGCGAGCGGGTCCGGCGAGGCGAGTATCTCCGCGCGCGCGATAAGGACATGCGTGGCGCGCTGCGGCGAATGGAAGCCCTCCGCGGCATCGTGCAAGCGTGCGAGCATGGCGCCAGCGGCATGCGCATGCCGCACCCCGCCGATCGGCGACCACGAGAACGCGTCGCGGTAGGCATCCACGCCGCGTGCGGGCTCATGCAGCTCGAAGACCCAGTCATCCACGATGAACACGGACGCACCCGATCCATCCCGGAGAATGCGCGGCACCGGGATGCCGTGCGCCCGCAGGAAATCGGCGAACCGGTGCTCCTCGGCCAACGCATGCGCGTCGCGCACGCTCCGGTGATGGCGCTTAACGAACACCCGACCCGACGATGTCGTCGCCAGCGCGGCCGCGGAGAGCGGCCGTGGGCTGCGCCAGTCGACGGAAACCAGCGAGCCGAGCGCCGCTATCCGCGCGACGACGGCCGCCACTTCGTCCTCCGTCAGTGGCGGCCAGTCCGGCTCCAGGTGGTCGCCTGCGAGCCCATGGGCCAGGTGTGCGTCATCGATCATCGACACAGTGTAGCGATGTCTCAGCGACGCAACCCGCGGATCATGCCTTCGGCCGTCCATGCACCAAGGCAGCCGCCGGCGATGCGCGTGATGCGCTCCTGGTCATGTGTACGACCGAGGTATTCGCATAGTTCGCCGAAGGTGGCCCCGGTGAGGGCAAGGTCGAGGCATGCGGACTCGTCCGCCGTCATGCTGGCGAACTGGGGCGAAAGCCCGTTGCGCCACACGCGCGCGCCCACGCCCTGCTCCACGGCGACGGGTGCCGGAGGGGGTATGCCATCGGCGATCGCGCGCCAGATGGCGACGGCGTTGCTTCGCATCGGGCGGAAGCGCAAGGTCGGCACGAAGTCGATCTCCACGCGATCCCAATCGTCGGCGGCAAGATCGCCCACTCCGATGGTGTCGGCGTCCGGCCCCGAGAACGCGCGACGCAGATGCCAGTCCAGCCATGCAAGCTCGGCGACTTCGTCGTCCGCGGGATAGGCCCGTTCGAGAAACGGCACGAACGACTCGCCGTACGCGTCCAGTGTCCATGACGACGGCACGTGCCGTTCGACGTAGCGCGATGCCACCGCGTCGAAGACGTCGTCGCCCAGCCATAGCGCGGTCTTCTCGTAAGAGTCGCGCAGGCACGCCACGAGCTGGCTACGGTAGTTGTTGGCGTGGACCGCCATGCCGCGGGGATCGACGCCTTCGGGAACGGTGCCCGTGAAAAGCGCGGACGCGAAGGCGCGTTGGCGGTTGCGCAGGTTCATGCGGCGCGCTGGCGAACCGCATCGGCGAGGTCGCGCGCGTGGGCGACTTCCGCCAGCAGTTCGGGAAGTGGCGGGATGCTGTCGTCACGCTCGATCATCACGGCGACATCGCCGAGTCGCTCGATGAAACGCGTATACAACGCCCATACGGGGTCGGGCACGGGTGCGTCATGCGTATCCACGAGCATGTCGCGCCCCTGGCTGTGCCCAGCGAGGTGGACCTGGCGCACGCGATCCAGCGGAAGGCGTTCGAGCCAGTCGTCCGGATCGAAGCCGTGGTTCGTCGCGCTGACGTAGATGTTGTTCACGTCCAGAAGCAGGAAGCAACCCGTACGATCGCAGAGTTCGTGGAGGAAGGCCGCCTCGCCCATGGCCGTCTCGGGAAAATCGATATAGGTCGATGGATTCTCGAGTACCAGGGCGCGCCCCAACGCATCTTGCGCGGCGTGTACGTTGTCGGCGACCAGGTCGAGCGCTTCGCGGGTATAGGGCAACGGAAGCAGGTCGTGTGAATTGTGGCCATCGATGCCCGTCCAGCACAGATGGTCCGAGACCCATAGCGGTTCGACACGGTCGGCCAATCGACGCAGGCGGCGCAGGTAATGGCTGTCGACGCCGTCGGACGAACCGATGTTCATCGACACGCCATGCAGGGCGACAGGATAGCTCCCGCGAACGCGCATGAGCACGTCGAGCGGCTTGCCGCCGTCGACCATGAAGTTTTCCGAGATCACCTCGAGGAAATCGACCGCCTGCGGCGCCTCGAGGAAATCGGTGTAGTGCGGAATGCGCAAGCCGAGTCCAAATCCATGGAACGGGATCGGCGATGGGTGGGACATGACACGCTCCGCGAAACGAAATACCCGGCCGCCGGAGCGGCCGGGCGATGATCCAGGACCCTTACTTCGCCGGCGGCGTGGTGCTGCCGCCCTGCGCCGTGCACTCCTGCACGGACACGGCCTTGAAGCCCTGGCCCTTGCAATCGTTCTGGCCCTTGCACTCGTGGTTGCCCGACTTGCAGTCGGACGTGCCCTTGCAGCTGTTGATGCCGTAGCAATGTACCGTCTTGCCGGCGGCCTGTTCGGCGGCGTGGGCCGGCGCCGAGATCGCGGCGGCCGATACGGCGAAGATGGCGGCGGCAGCGGCGATGCTGTGGGTGGCGGTATGCATGGTCGTTCTCCGTACGGAAAGGAATGCCGGGATGGCATGGACGAATTCGCCGCACCGGCACATCCGGTTACAGCTGGATACGCTTTTTTTCAGCGGATGCCAAGGGCACGGTCGACAGAAAGACGACCGCCGCCGCGGGCGACGAGATACAGCTGGATCGCCGCCCAGGACAGATGGGTCGGCCAGGCATCCGGATAGACGAATACCTCGATCACCGTGGTCATCCCCAGGAGGACGAACGCGGAAAAACGGGTGGCCAGGCCCAGCACGAGCAGGATCGGCACGAAGGTTTCGATGCCCGCCGACAGGTGCGCGGCGATCTCGGGCGGAACCAGCGGGATCTTGTACTCGCTGCGGAACAGCTCGTACGTACCCTCGGTGATGGTAAGCAAGCCTTCCACTTTCGTGCGGCCCGATTGAAAGAAGACCGCGGCGATGGACAGCCTCGCGACGAGGGCGAGGATGTCGTGTCCGATCCATCGTTCGACGCGGTCGGCGAGTGCGTTCCAGCGCGTGCGCAGCGATCGGCGCGCGGTGACGGTGATGGTGGTCGAAGCCATGGCAAGTCCTCAGGAATGGGCAAAGGCGCCGGACCGCAACAGTCCGGAAAAAGTGAACTCGATGGACGCGTCCGGATGCGCCCGGGCGACGGCGGTGGCCGCCTCGCCCAGCGTGGCACCCTGTCGGCACGCCTCGAGCAAGGTGAGTTCGGCGGGCGATGCGGGGAGCACGCTGACCTCGCCAGCCACGCGCACGGCGATCGCGCATTCGGGGCGCCAGGCCAGCGCGCCGTCGACCGCGATGCCGTCCCTGCTCGGTTGCCAGATCGACAGCACGGGGAAAGGCGAAGCCAGCCACCGCGTCGCCGGGTGAACACGCAGGCGCATGGCCTCCAGCGCGGACGGCGCCAGTCCCACGAGACGGTCGACGTCGAACGGCTCCGCGTCTGCGGCATCGAGGGTTTCGTTCCAGAGCCGGTCCAGTCGGGCCACGTCCGCCAGGTAAGGCAGTTCCGCCGCTGGTTCGAATGATTCGAGAAACCCGGGAAAACCTTCTCCATAACAAGCCAGGCGCACATCGCTCGGCGGTGACCGCGTGGCGTGGATCGCCGCGGCGGCACGAAACCAGTCGCGTCCGACCAGGCAGAGCACGGCGGGGAAATTCGCCTCCAGCGCATCGAGACAGGCACGCATCACGGTATGGCGGTAAACGGCGAAAGGACACTGGCTGGCGGGGAGGAACGTGGATGCTTCGTCATGGAGCGCTTCCACGAAGGCGGCCTGGAAATCCGCCAGGGTGCTCATGCCGCCTGCCCTTGCGATTCGAGCATCCTTCCCGCGCGCGCGCACTCCTGAAGCATTGCATCGAGCGACGGCAGGTTACCGTCACGCTCGATCAGGGTCGGGCGCGGTCCGCCTCGCGACAGCACATGACGGTACAGTTCCCATACGGGCTCATCCACTGGCGCATCATGCGAATCGATCAGCAGGTTCGCCGGAGGGTCTCCCTCCACGCTGTGCCCGGCGAGATGTATTTCGGTGACGGCGTGCAGTGGGAAGGCTTGCAGGTAGGCAAGTGCATCGATGCCGATGTTATTCGCACTGACATGCACGTTGTTGATATCGAGCAGCAACCCACAGCCCGTCCGGCGGACGAGTTCGGCCAGGAAATCGGTCTCGCTCCAGTCGTGGCCATCGAGCACGAGGTAGTGGGCCGGATTCTCGATCGAGATGCCGCACCCCAGCGCTTCCTGGCTGCGCAGGATGTTCGCGACGATGCATTCCAGCGCCTCCCGCGTGCGGGGGAAAGGCAGCAGGTCGGGCATGTAGCGTCCGCCCCACGCCGACCAGGCCAGATGCTCCGAGACGAGCACGGGCCTGACGCGATCCACGAGTCGTCGCAAACGGCGCAGATGACCGGTATCGGGCGGCGCCGCCGCCGCGAGCGAAAGCGACACCCCGTGCAACGACAGCGGGTGACGATCCGCCAAGGCATCCAGCATCGCCAGACGCGGCCCTCCGTCGCCCATGTAGTTTTCTGGATGGACCTCGAACCACAATCCCGGGGAGGCGCAGCGAAGCGCCTCATGGAAATACCGCGGCTTGAAACCGAGGCCGGCGGCGAGCGGCGGACGCATGGCGGGTCAGCCCACCTTGGTCAGCGAACCCATGCCGTGAGGCGTCTTGATCGACGTGCACGTGCCAGCGGGGACGTTCTTCCAGGCGTTTTTCTGGTAATCGGCCTTCGCCGTGCCCGCGCAGGTCGTACCCGGGCCGGCGGCGCAGTCGTTCTGTCCTGCCTTGGCCACGCCCCAGCATTTCTCGACGGCGGGTTTCCGGGCATCCTGGTTGCCGTCGGCATGGGCGACACCGGCGACGAGGGCGGCAAGGGTGAGGGTAAGCGAGACGGCGTGACGATTCATGCGATGCTCCTTCGTATAGCGGACACGATGTCCGGGTCGAGAAGGAGTTCGCGTCCGAGCCTCGAAGGGTTACAGCGAATTTTTTTTCCTTAGTCGTAACCAAAATGCGCCTGGCTACGAATACCGTGGCATGCACACCCGCGCGTCGCCATGGCTCTTCGCCTTTCCGGCACCCTCCCGGCGCCGCACCCCCTCCCGTCGAGGCCCTTGCGATGCCCTATCCAACATGGCTGAATCCCTGTCGATGGAACGCCGGGAGGTGATCGCCAGTCCCGCCGAAAGGCAAGACGTGAGAGGCACGCCAGCGGCCGAGGCCGAATTGCGCGCGAGCTTCATCGCCGGGCTGGCTGGGGACGCGGCACGCTATCGCCAGTTCCTCGACGGCCTGTCCGGACACCTGCGCGCCTACCTGCGGCGCCGTCTTCCCCGCGCCCAGGCCGACGTCGAGGACATCCTGCAGGAGACCTTGCTCGCCGTGCACAATGCACGGCACACGTATCGCACGGAGCAGCCATTGACCGCCTGGGTCCACGCGATCGCCCGTTACAAGCTGATGGATTTCTTTCGGGCCCATTCGCGGCGCGAGGCGTTGCACGAGCCCTTCGACGACGATGGCGGCCTGTTCGTCGCCTCGGATGTCGATCCTGCCGACGCGCGGCGCGACGTCGGGGTCCTGCTCGAAGCCCTGCCCGACCGCCATCGCCTGCCCATCGTGCTGGTGAAGCTGCAAGGCCTCTCGGTTTCCGAAGCGGCACGGCGCTGCGGCATGTCCGAGTCGGCGGTGAAGGTGGGAGTCCACCGTGGCCTGAAAGCGTTGGCTGCGCGCATCCGGAGCCGGTCATGAAAACCGACGACCTCGTCACCTTCCTGGCCAGCCGGGCCCCCGCCGTCGACCGCCGGGGACCCGCCCGGCGTTTCGCGCTCGCCTGGGTAGCCGGGTTGGGGGGCGCATTGCTCCTGATGATCCTCCTGCTGGGGGTCCGCCCCGATATCGGCGAAGCGGCCCGGGTGCCGACATTCTGGTTCCGGCTGGCCTATGCGAGCGCCATCGCCGCGGCGGCGCTATGGGTCACGTCACGACTCGCCCGGCCGGGTGTCCGCGTGGGAGGGGCCTGGGCGGTGCTCGCCACGCCGGTCGCGCTGGGCTGGATCGCGATGGCCTGGGTGCTCGCCCATGCCGCCCCCGGCACACATCTGCCCCTGATCCTTGGCCATACATGGCGGGTATGCCCCATCCTGATCGCGGTCCTGGCGATGCCGGCCTTCGTCGCCATGCTCTGGGCCGTACGCGGCATGGCACCGGTACGGCCCCGGCTGGCCGGAGCGGCCGTCGGCCTGCTGGCGGGGGCCACGGGAACGGTCGCGTATTGCCTGCATTGCCCGGAAATGGCACCACCGTTCTGGTCCACCTGGTATCTTCTGGGCATGCTCATCCCGGCCGCCCTGGGTACCCTGGCAGGGCCAAGGGCGCTACGCTGGTAACCCTCAATCAGGGCCCTTAATCGGCAAATCGTCCGAAACGGGCTCCAATCGATGGCGGGCCGGCCGCTATAGCTTCAAACTAGTCGTGCCGTCGCGAACCGGGTCCGCCCGTTTCCTGCGTCACGGCGCCAGCGGTCAGTGGATGAAGTGCCTCGTCATCGGCTGACCAGACCCGGTCCGGACGAGTGAGGCGAGGGGCATAACGTGAGCGGAACAAACAGGGATCCGTTTGCCTGGGGGCGATATGTCGCCGTCGCAGGAGCCTATGCGGCGTGTTACGAGCTGACCCGGTATTTTTCATTTTCGCATTGGATGCTGCCGGCTGGCCTGCGCCTGGCTTGCCTGCTGCTGGTCCCGCGTCGTTTCTGGCCAGCGCTCGCGATCGGCGAGGCGCTACCGATCGCCGAGATGGCGGTACTGCACGCATCGGCTTTCGGCGTGTATTTCGCCATCGTCGCTTCGATTCCGCCCATTCTGTTTTGCATGCCCGCTATTGCCTGGCTGCGTACGCGCACGACACTCCTGCGCGCCGACGGGCAGATAAACATGGGCATGATCATGGGAGCGGCACTGATTTGCGCGGCAGCCACCGCGGTGAGCAACTCGGCCGCGCTCGCGTCAGTGGTCATGGGCGACGGATCGGCGACGCCACCCGTGACAACTTCGCTTTTTCTCGCCTGGATACTGGGCGCCTATCTCGGCGCTCTCACACTCACGCCGACCATCATGGCGTTACGCGAACGGCTGGCAGGGCAACCCGCCAAGGTCGTCACGTGGCGTGCCGTATGGCATAGCACCCTCACCCGCGATGCACTGTTCCTTGTCGTGCCTGGACTCGCGCTGTTGATGGGCCTTGCCTCCCAGCTAAGCGATGGCCCCCTCCAGTGGGCGCGTATCGCGATGGTCATTCCCGTGCTTGGAATGACCTGGCGTCATGGATGGCACGGCACCGCCATCGGCGGCATGCTGGCGAGTATCGCGATGGCGTCGACCGCGTTCGAGCTTCAGGATCCAGCGATGATCCAGGCGCAGGCCGTACTTTCCTTCGTTATTTCCACATCGCTGTTGCTGGGAGTGAAAGTGGCACGCCGTATCGCGGCGGCGCTCGTCCCGCGTGCGCGCGAAGCATCGACCACGCCTCACCACCAGTAAGGGAGGAGCCGAAGCGACTCCTCCCTGCACTTGAAGCACCACCTTCACGGACCGCGGCTGGCGCATTCCGGGGGCGTCTTGCAGTCGCTTCCGACCATCATCATCTGCGTCGTACCGTCGGCCTGGGGTGCCACGAACAACTTCACCGTGCCGTCGTCGTATACGGTCTCACCCGTCGTGCTCGCGGGCACCGGCAGCGGCTCGTCCGGCGTGGCAAGGCGAGTGGCATCCACGCCGATCGGCAAGCCGACCAGGCTATACGCCGTGCGCGCGAAGGCACCGCGCACCGTGCCGTTGGCGTCGTTGACCTGGACGTAATGGGTACCGCCACGCTGGAACACGTACACGTGGTAGTTCGGGCTGGTGCTGACGTCGGTGGCATTCGGCCAGGCCTGACCCAGCCCCGAGAGGGAGGTTTGTGCCTGGACCGCGCCCGTCCCGAGCGCGACGGAAAGGGTGATGAGTGAAGCTAGCAACGAACGGGCATGGATGCGCATGGTCGTGGTCCTCGTGGCTGGTGGGCAAGTCTGCGACTGGAATGGCGCAGATCCTGCGACTCGACCATGGCGAATCCATGGCCGATCAGCCCACTTTCCCCCATCGATCGGGGCGCCGACGGGGCGCCTGCCGAATTCGCGCATACCTCGAGCGTTCCTGCATAGCCGGAGCGGCCATTCGTTCAGGACCGGGGGTCAGTTCGACTCGACGCTCGTTCGTTGCCGGCGTGAAAGCCAGGTCCAACGATCCCGATACGCTGGACACCCACGACCTTCCGCGAAAAACCAAAAAGAAAAGGGCCTTGATTTCTCAAGGCCCTTTCTGGTTTGGCTGGGAGACTAGGATTCGAACCTAGATAAACGGAGTCAGAGTCCGTTGTCCTACCGTTAGACGATCTCCCAATAAACCGGGATTCGACGCGCTCTGACCTTGGTGCGTCGAACTTTGAAGCGCGAGTATTAGCGCTTCGAGAACTGCGTGGCGCGACGGGCCTTGTGGAGACCGACCTTCTTACGCTCGACTTCGCGGGCGTCGCGGGTCATGAAACCAGCCTTGCGCAGCGGCGACTTCAGCGCTTCGTCGTATTCGACGAGGGCACGGGCGATGCCGAGGCGAATGGCGCCGGCCTGACCCGTGATGCCGCCACCGGCGACCGTCACCATGATGTCGAACTTCTCGACGTTGTCGGTCAGTTCGAGCGGCTGGCGCACGATCATGCGCGAGGTCTCACGACCGAAGAACTGCTCGAGCGGCTTGCCATTGACGACGATGCCACCGGTGCCCTTGCGGAGGAACACGCGGGCGGCGGAGGTCTTGCGGCGGCCGGTACCGTAATTCTGCTGGATAGCCATGTCGATTCCTTAGATTTCCAGCGCCTGCGGCTGCTGAGCGGTGTGCGGGTGCTCGGCGCCGCCGTACACCTTGAGCTTGCGGTACATGGCGCGACCCAGCGGGTTCTTCGGCAGCATGCCCTTGACGGCGATCTCGATCACGCGCTCCGGATGCGTGGCCAGCAGATCCTTGAGACTCGTGGTCTTCAGGTTGCCGACGTAGCCGGTGAAGCGGTGGTACATCTTGTCGTCCAGCTTGGCACCGGTCACGGCCACCTTCTCGGCGTTGATCACGACGATGTAATCGCCGGTATCGACGTGCGGGGTGAACTCGGGCTTGTGCTTGCCGCGGAGGCGACGCGCAACCTCGGTCGACAGGCGACCCAGGGTCTTGTTCGTGGCATCAACCACGAACCAATCGCGCTTGACGCTTTCCGGCTTGGCGGTGAACGTTTTCATTTCAAATACCTGGTTTGCCGCCTGGACAGACGGAACACGGAATCGGTGAAAGCAAAGGCGCGAGAGAATAGCGGACTTTTCCCTCATCGCGCAAGCCCACGTTGCACGTGAGCTTTGGGCCGACAATCATAACATGATGACCGGGCCGCTTCACAAGCCTGCCCGGTCTATGGGAAGGCGACCGCGACAAGCGGCCGCAGCGCCTTCACCTGGCATCGGGCGGTGGGCATTGTAACGTGTGTCATCCCCGTACGTCAGGAGTTCCCATGTCCGTTCGCTCGCTGAACCGCCTCGACCGCCTGATTTCCGGCCTCGAGCGCGCCATGGAGGCCGTCGCGGGTTCGCCGGAGCCCGTTCAACGTTCTCCGGGCGACGCGGTGCCGGATGCGCCCATGGACGACGCCGAACGGCGCCATGCCGCCGGACTGATGCGGATCAACCATGTCGGGGAGGTGTGTGCCCAGGCGCTTTACGTGGGCCAGGCGGCGCTCGCGCGCACGGAAGAGACGCGTCGGCACCTGATGCACGCCGCGCAGGAGGAAACCGACCACCTGGCCTGGTGCGCGGAGCGCCTGAAGCAACTCGACAGCCGCCCCAGCCTGCTCAATCCGCTCTGGTACGCCGGCAGCTACGCCATCGGCGTGGCCGCGGCGGCCGTCGGCGATCCGATCAGCCTGGGTTTCGTCGTCGAGACCGAGCGCCAGGTGGAGGCCCATCTCGCCGAGCACCTGGAACGCCTGCCCCCGCAGGACGAGCGTTCCCGCGCCATCCTCCGCCAGATGCAGGCCGACGAGGTCCGCCACGCCGATGCCGCGCAGGCCCGTGGCGGCATCGACCTGCCCTGGCCCCTGCCGCGCCTGATGCACGCCGCGTCCACGGTGATGAAGACCGTCGCCTACCGGATCTGAGCGGGACCTCAGCGGCAGCCGCCGAAACCGCTTCCTTGCAAGTGGAAGTGCGTGCGATGCGCCGCGTTGTAATCCGGGCCGAGGAAGGCGCCGAAGTAGCGGCACCCGTCGTGTTGCAGGCCGCGAAGGAAGGCCGAACCGTCGGGGCTGGTCCAGTCCTTCTCCACGCTCAGTCGCTTTCCGTTCGCCAGGCGCCAACCGGTCACGTCGATGGCATCGGCCTTGGCGTGGCGACTCAACGGCGCCTGGTTCCGGTGATAGACGTTGCGGCAGGCATAGCTGCCCACGTGATCGATCGTCCGCACCGGCGAGCCGAACGTGGCCTCGGCCGCAGGCTGGACCACGCGGCGCTGGAACAACACCAGGGACGCCGCGAGCGGACAGGTGACCATCGCCGGCGAGGCCAAGCGCGCCTCGCCGACCGAGGAAAGACGCACCGCATCCGTCCAGCCGCATCCGCCGGCCTCCTGGCGATCCGCAAGAGGGATGAAGACCGCCCCCGCGTCTCGCAGCGCCGCGCGGCACATGGCGGGATCGTCGCCGAGCCGGGCCAGCTTAAAGCGCAGGAAGATATCCGGCTCCGCCCGGAGATCGAGCGGAGCCCAAGGGTTGTAGCGATCGGGCGGGCGCCAGCCACCTAGCCATGCGGCGGCAACCAGGGCCAACAGCAGGAGGAAGAGCAGAAGCGGACGCATGAAACGACGCTAATGCGGCGCACGTGAAGGCCGGATGCCTCCTCATGCTCGTAGTCAAAGGGGAGGCTCAAGGGAGAGGCACAAGGGAGAAGTTTCGGTGGGAGCCGACCCTGTCGGCGATGGGTGCTTGCCGTCGCCTGGCCCGCTGCCGCGGGATCGCCGACAAGGTCGGCTCCCACCAGGGCAGTCCTCCCTCCACGGCAACTCTCCCATCAGGGCAGCCCTCCCTCCACGGCAGCTTTCCCACCGCGGCGGTCGTTCAGCCCGTGCCAAGAAAAAACCCCGCTTTCGCGGGGTCTTTCGTCACATCAGGTTGCGGCCGTGGAAGAGTTCCTCGATCTCCCGGCGGAGCAGCGATTCGATGCGCTGGCGCTCCTTGAACGAGAGGTCGTCGGCCTGGGCCTCGAAGAGGTAGGTGTCGAGGTCGAAGTCCTTGATGTGCATCTTCGTGTGGAAGATGTTCTCTTGGTACACGTTCACGTCGAACATCTCGTATTTCTGGCGGATGTGCTTGGCCAGGTAGTCCTGCACCGAGTTGATCTTGTGATCCATGAAGTGCTTCTTGCCCTTCACGTCGCGCGTGAAGCCACGCACGCGGTAATCGGCGATCACGATGTCCGACTCGAAGCTGTCGATCAGGTAGTTCAGGGCCTTCAGCGGCGAGATGACGCCGCAGGTGGCCACGTCGATATCGGCGCGGAAGGTGGCGATACCGTTGTGCGGATGGGTTTCCGGGTACGTATGGACGGTAATGTGGCTCTTGTCCATGTGCGCCACGACGGCGCCCGAGATCGTGTCGCGGCCGAGCTTCTCGACCACCGGCTCCTCGGAAATGAGGATGGTGACCGACGCTCCCTGGGGATCGTAGTCCTGGCGGGCGATGTTCAGGATGTTCGCGCCGATGATCTCCGCCACGTCCGTCAGGATCTGGGTCAGGCGATCGGCGTCGTACTGCTCGTCGATGTACTCGATATAGTTCTGCCGCTGCTGTTCGGAAACGGCATAGCAGATATCGTAGATGTTGAAGCTCAGCGCCTTGGTAAGGTTGTTGAAACCTTGCAGGCGAAGGCGGGGAAGCGGTTTGACCACAGCGACTCTCCGAGGCCGGGGGAACGGCCAGCAGCAGACGCGGGTTAGCAGCAAGGGTCCCCGCAACGATGAAAGACGACGAACGAGACGAATAGTCTGCCCGGCGCTTGTGTACGGCGTGAGACAAGGGGTCTGGACGCCGAGGGGGTGAAATTATGGGGCAAGATGGTGAAGATTTGAACACGCGGCGCGTCCTTCCCCCCAAATGGTGGATTTTGGCGCCCGGATGTCTGCAATAATCCCCAGGGGACATGGCGAGTCGGCGACGCCTGACGGAAATCCGTCGGCTGACCGCTGAAGGGGAACGCCATGCCATTGAGGCTCAACGGAATCTGCTGTGGCTCAACTCAAATATCTGTTGCAACAGGCGTTCGAACGGTCGCAGGCTCCCTCGAGCTTCGCGCCCGACCCGGCCTCCATGGGCCGCTTTCTGGATGCTTGCCATCGTCGTCGCTATCCGGGGAAGACGGCGATCATCCGGCCGGGAGACCCGGCCAACACGCTCTACTATGTCGTCGACGGCTCGCTTGCCGTCTGCACCGAGGACGAAGAAGGCCGGGAATTGATCCTGGCCTATATCAATCGCGGCCAGTTCATCGGTGAAATGGGGCTTTTCGTGGAACAGGCCCAGCGCGAGTCGCTGGTCCGTACGCGAACGGCCGTGGAAATGGCCGAGATCAGCTATGAACGGCTCTTCCAGCTCCTGGAAGGCCCGCTCGCCGCCGAATGCCCGAAACTGCTGTTCGCCATCGGTTCACAGTTGACCCATCGCCTCCTGCGCACCTCTCGCCAGGTGAGCCGGATGGCGTTCATGGACGTGACGAACCGGGTGTCGCGCACCTTGCTCGATCTCTGCCAGGAACCGGACGCCATGACCCATCCCGACGGGACGCAGATACGCATCTCCCGCCAGGAAGTCAGCCGTATAGTCGGCTGCTCCCGTGAAATGGTGGGTCGCGTGCTCAAGCAACTCGAGGAAGAGCGGATGATCGACGTCGCGGGCAAGACCATCGTGGTCCGCGGCACCCGCTGATGACGCCGGGGCCCGTTCACGGCCCCCGGTAGATCATGTAGACGTCCGCCCGCTCGTAATGCGAGCCGGGCCGGACGGATGCCTGACGGACGAAACCGGCCCGCTCGTACATGCCCAACGCACGGTCCAGGCGGCTGTTCGACTCCAGGAACAATTCCCGGCCGCCGCGCCGGCGATATTCGGCGATCGCTTCGCCGAGCAGCTTGCGACCGGCGCCAAGGCCTCGATAGTTCTCGTCCACGCCCATCTTGGACAATTCATAGACGCCTTCGCTTTCACGAATGAGCGCGCAGGTACCCACGACCTCGCCCGCGTAGAGGGCGAAGAAAATCGCTCCGCCCGCGTCGACGACCAGACCTTCGGGATCGGCGAACAACGCGTTGTCCACCTCCTCCACGCGGAAGTAGCGCTCCAGCCATTGCTGGTTGAGCCGGCGGAAGTGCTCGCGCAGGCCCGGCTCGAAAGGCACGATGTCCACGGTCGCGCGCGACAGCGTGGCCCGCTGTTCGAGGATGGCCGTCACCAGTGGACGTTCGGCGAGGGCCTGTTCGCAGCCATCGATCGCGTCGAGCAGCGCGCGACCGCGCGGCCCCAGCGATTCGGTCATGCCACGGCGGATGGCAAGCCATACCGGCCCCAGCGCACCCAGCGCGCGCTCGCCCGCGTCGGTCAGCGCCAGCACGCTGCGGCGGCCATCCTGCGGATCGCGCTGGCGAACGACCATGCCGGCATCGACCAGCCGGTCGGCGAGTTGGCTGACCGCGGAATGAGTCTGGCCGATCGCCAGCGCCATGTCGGTGACCGTCGTGGGACCCACGTCGCGCAGATAGCGCAGCACCGGGAACCAGCGCGACTCGATACCCGCGCCGCACGCCTTGTAGACCTCGTCGACGGCCTGGTAGAACTGGTCGCTCAATGCCTTGAGACGACTGCCGAGCGCCAGCTCACGCAGGGAAGAGAGGTACATCGGCGATCCAATGGGGAGGTTGGGAAAACGAGGCTAGCGGCGTCGCGATGCCGCACGCAAGCATTCCGTCCTTTCTTCATGCCGGGATCGCACCCACCTCGTATATGGTGGATCCCGACCCTTCCTCTGGACGGTACATGGACTGGAGCCAATTCCTGATTTTCGTCGGCGTGGGCCTGCTCGCCCAACTGGTCGATGGCGCGCTCGGCATGGCCTACGGCGTCGTTTCCAACGCCGTACTGCTCGCGCTGGGCCTGCCGCCGGCCGTCGCCAGCGCGACCGTGCACACGGCTGAAATTTTCACGACCGGGGTATCCGGCGGTGCGCATGCGCTGTTCGGCAACGTCGACTGGAAGGCGTTCCGCCGGCTGGCCATTCCCGGCGTGATCGGCGGGGTGATCGGCGCGTGGTTCCTCGCCAGCGTGCCTGGCGACACCATCAAACCCTTTGTGTACGCGTACCTGTTGATCCTGGGCGTGGTGGTGCTGGTGCGCGCGGCCGGCAAGGTGGTCTCCCACCACCGGGTGCGCCACAAGGGGATCCTGGGCTTCGTCGCCGGCTTGCTCGATGCCATCGGCGGCGGTGGTTGGGGTCCGATCGCCACCTCCACCCTGCTGGCGCGCGGCGGGGCCGTGCGGCACACCATCGGCACCGTGAACGCGGCGGAGTTCGTCGTCACCCTGGCGATTTCCACCACGCTGATCGCGCACATGGGCATACAGCACTGGCCGATCGTCCTGGGCCTGCTCACGGGCGGGGTGATCGCGGCGCCGCTGGCCGCCTGGCTGGTGAGGCACCTGCCGCCACGCTACGTGATGACCGCGGTGGGCTGCCTCATCATCGGGATCAGCCTCTACCAGCTGGGCAATTACGTCCTGCGCTAGAACCAGTACAGGATTTCGAGCTTGTCACCCAGGGCGCGCCCGGCCTTCTTCGCGGTCTTCGGCGTGGGATTGACCAGTTTCGCCGCATCGGCCGCCTTGAGCAGGGGCAGGTCCGACAGCGAGTCGCCATAGGCGACGCTCCAGGGGCGCGGAACGCCCTCCCGCTCAAGGGCGCGAACCTTGGCGCCGTCCACGTTATGCCGGATGAAGCGCATGCCGAACAGGCCGCCGCGGGTCTGCGAGGCCACCAGCTCGTGGCCGCCGAGGTTCACTTCATCGAGGATCGCCTCGACCATCTGCCGGTCGTTGCCACTGACGACGATCACGCGGTCGCCGGCGTCGACATGCCTGCGCAAGGTCGCCACCGCGTCGCGAAAGAACACGCCGGGACGCCGCGCATAGGCTCGGGCGTAGGCGTCGATCATTCGCCGGTACGAGGCTTCGCGGCGGCCGAACGTGGTCACGCGCAGGAAGACGCGACCGAGGAAACGATTGCCTCGCACACTGCCGATCAGCAGGGGCACCAGGGGCACGATGGGAAGCGCCAGCAGCAACCGCCAGCGTCCCGCGCCTGAAAGGCGTTCGCGGAAGAACATCTCCAGTGTCTGATGGCGGACGATCACGCCATCGAAATCGAACAACACGACACGCCGCGCATCGGCGGCGGTGTCGTCGGCCACCGCCGCCGCCATCCTCTGGTCCATCGCGTCAGTGTCGGTGCGGCTGGGGCTGGGTACCGAAGAGCTTCTGCAATTCGGCGCCCGGGTCGGCGGCACGCATGAAGGCCTCGCCCACCAGGAAGGTATGGATGCCCGCCTCGCGCAGCTTGCGCACGTCCTCGGGCGTATGGATGCCCGATTCGGCGACGATCGCCGTATCCGGGCCCACGCGATCGTTGAGCTTCAGGGAGGTGCCCAGCGACGTCTCGAAGGTACGCAGGTTGCGGTTGTTCACGCCGATCAGCGGCGCGGGAAGACTCAGGGCCACTTCGAGCTCTTCCTCGTTGTGCACCTCGACGAGCACGTCGAGATCGAGTTCGGCGGCGAGCAAGGAAAGCTCGGTCAACCGGTTCTCGTCGTAGATCACGTCTTCACCGCCCTTGTCGGCGAAGGCGGAGACGATCAGCAGGATGCAGTCGGCACCGATCACCCGGGCCTCGTACACCTGGTACTCGTCGATGATGAAATCCTTGCGCAGGATGGGCAGCGAACAGGCCTTGCGCGCCTGATCGAGGTAATCTTCGTGGCCCTGGAAGAAATCGGCATCGGTGAGCACGGAGAGGCAGGTGGCGCCTCCGCGTTCGTAGCTGCTCGCGATCGCCGCCGGATCGAAATCGGCACGGATAAGCCCCTTGCTGGGGCTGGCCTTCTTTATCTCGGCGATGACCGCCGGCTTGCCATCGTGCAGGCGCGCATCGATGGCGGCCACGAAGCCACGCGTATCCTCGAGGTCGGCGATGCGTGCCGCAAGGTCGTCGAGTGAGCGCTTGCGGCTGCGCTCGGCGATCTCTTGCACCTTGCGGTCGAGAATGCGATGGAGAATGTCGGGCATCGAGGGACTTCCTTGGGAAAGGCCGGGGTTTTCGGGGAGCCCCGACGATATCAGGCGCCGAGCCGTTGTGTCGCGGCCACGAACGCGTCCATTTTTACACGAGCCGCGCCACTTGCGATGGTCGCGCGGGCGAGGTCGATACCGGCCTGTATGGAAGGCGTGACGTCGGCGGTATACAGCGCGGCACCCGCGTTCAGGCAAACGATGTCATGGGGAACGCCCGGGGTGCCGGATATGGCATCCAGCAACATTCCCATGGATTCCGTCGAGTCTTCCACGCGGAGATTACGGCTCGATGCCATCGACAGGCCGAAATCTTCCGGCTCGATCTCGTACTCATGCACGGCGCCATCGCGCAACTCGCCCACCATCGTCGCGGCGCCCAGCGAAATCTCGTCCATCCCGTCGCGACCCCATACCACCATGGCGTGCCTGGCGCCCAACGCCTGGAGCACGCGGATCTGGATGCCGACGAGGTCGGGATGGAATACGCCCATGAGGATATTCGGGGCGCCCGCCGGGTTGGTCAGCGGCCCGAGGATGTTGAAGATCGTGCGGACGCCCATTTCACGGCGGACGGGCGATACCACCTTCATCGCCGGATGATGGTTGGGCGCGAACATGAAGCCGATATCGGTCTGTTCCATGCAGACCGCGACCTGCGCCGGAAGCAGGTCGATGCGCGCGCCCAGGGCCTCGAGCACGTCGGCGCTGCCCGACTTGGACGAGACGCTGCGGCCACCATGCTTGGCGACGCGCCCGCCGGCGGCCGCGGCGACGAACATGGATGCCGTGGAGATGTTGAACGTCGAGGCGCCGTCACCGCCGGTGCCGACGATATCGAGGAAATGGGGATGGGGGCCGGCCTCGACCTTCGCCGAGAGATCGCGCATCACGCGCGCGGCGCCGGTGATCTCACCGACGGTCTCCTTCTTCACGCGCAGGCCGGTGAGGATGGCCGCCGTCATCAGCGGGCTGACGTCGCCCCGCATGATCTGGTGCATCAACTCGATCATCTCGTCGTGGAAGATCTCGCGGTGCTCGATCGTGCGCTGCAGCGCCTCGGAGGGAGTCATCGGCATGGCGCTTGGATCCTTCTTACGCGGCGAGCGGCAGCGGCATGCCGAGGAAGTTGCGCAGCAGGTCGTGGCCGTGCTGGGTGAGGATCGATTCCGGATGGAACTGCACGCCCTCGATATCGAGCGTGCGATGGCGCAGGCCCATGATCTCGTCGATCGAGCCGTCCTCGCGTTCGGTCCACGCGGTGACTTCGAGGCAATCCGGCACGGATTCCTTCTCGACCACCAGGGAGTGGTATCGCGTGGCCTCGAACGGATTCGGCAGGCCGGCGAACACGCCCTGCCCGCGATGCCGTACAGGCGAGGTCTTGCCGTGCATGATCTCCCGCGCACGGATCACCTTGCCGCCGAACACCTGGCCGATGGCCTGGTGCCCCAGGCAGACCCCGAAGATGGGCACTTCGCCCGCCATCTCGCGCAGGATGTCCATGGACACGCCCGAATCGTTCGGCGTACCCGGCCCTGGCGAGATCATGATCCGCGACGGCGCCAGTGCGCGGATGTCCGCGATGGCAAGGGCATCGTTCCTTACGACTTTCACTTCCTGCCCCAACTCGCCGAGGTACTGGACGAGGTTGAAGGTGAAGCTGTCGTAGTTGTCGATCATCAGGAGCACGTGCTTATCCTATTGATTTGCGGAGCCATTAAAGGATCGGATAGCCGCAGTATCACGCGTTTGTCAGCCAGCGGGCCATTATCCGACGAACCCGCCGGCACGGACAGCCCGGCGTTCGAACCTTCGGGACGACGTGTCCGCGCATGGCCGGCGATCGGTGAGTTCCCCGTTGGCGATGAAAGGATTCCCCTCGCCGGGCGGTCTCCCTGGGACGACCGTCACCGAGGAACGCGCCATGAACCCACCTCTTCCCGCATCGGGGCTATCCACCCTCCTTTACGATCGGCCCCGGCAGCTGGCGGCGTGGGCCCCGCTCGTGCTGCGCCTCATCGTCGGTGGCGGCTTCATGCAGCACGGTTTCGCGAAGCTCCTCCGCGGCCCCGATATGTTCGCCGGCATCCTTGCCGCTATCGGCGTCCCCGCGCCCGGCCTGATGTCGTGGCTCACGGTCCTCGTGGAGATCGTCGGCGGTTTCGCCATCCTCGTGGGCGCGTTCGTCGTGCTCGCCAGCATTCCAATGGCCGTGGTCTTGCTCGTGGCGATCTTCACCGTGCACCTGCCGTACGGCTTCAGTTCGATCAAGTTGATGTCGGTCGAGGCCGGCGTCGCCCATTTCGGACAACCCGGCTACGAGTGCGACCTGCTCTACCTCGCGGGCCTCGTTTCCCTGGTGATCTCGGGTGCCGGACGATGGAGCGTGGATAGCGGCATCGCCGGATGGCGGCGGAATCGTTCGGGCGATCGTGACGGCTGACCCGCCTCGCTTGTCCGCATCTCCCGCACAGGCGATCCTAGGTGCCCCTTTTGATCCAGCCCGCATGACACGGGAAACAACCATGAACGATGCAACGATCCGTATCGCGGTGCTCGACGACTACCAGGAGGTCGCCTTGCGTTGCGCGGACTGGTCGCTCCTCGAAGGCCGCGCCGAGGTCACCGTCTTCCACGATCACGAGGCGGACCACGATGCCCTGGCGCGGCGACTGGCGCCGTATGACGTCATCTGCGTCATGCGCGAACGCACCCCGATGACCGCGAACCTCATCGCCGCCCTGCCACGCCTTCGCCTCATCGCGTCCACGGGTCGCGGCAACGCATCGATCGACGAGGCGGCCGCCGCCGCGCGTGGCGTGGAGGTAGTCCATACGAACTACTCGTCCACGCCCACCATCGAATTCACCTGGGCCGCCATCCTCGGCCTGGCCCGCGGCATCGCGGACGAGGCCGCCTCCGTACGCGCGGGTGCGTGGCAGATGGGGCTGGGCGTGGAACTGCACGGAAAGACCCTCGGCATCCTGGGCCTCGGACGCATCGGTTCGAAGGTGGCGCGGATCGGCCAGGCCTTCGGCATGCAGGTGATCGCCTGGAGCCAGAACCTCGCCGAGGAAACCGCCAGCGCGTTGGGTGTCCGTCGTGTCACGAAGCAGGAACTCCTGGCCCGGTCCGACTTCCTCACCATCCATACCCGCCTGAGCGAACGCACCCGGGGGATCATCGGTGCGGACGATCTCGCCGCGATGAAGCCCGGTGCCCGGTTGATCAACAGCTCGCGAGGCCTGATCGTCGACGAAACCGCCCTGGTCGATGCGCTGAGCCACGGCCGCCTCGCGGGCGCGGCGATCGACGTCTTCGACGAGGAACCGCTACCGCCGGCGCACCCCTTCCGTACCCTGCCCAACGTGCTTGCCACACCACACATCGGCTACGTCACGGAAGAGATGTACCGCACCTTCCACGGCGACACCGTCCGCAACGTGCTGGATTGGCTCGACCGGCACTACGCCCGATGATCGTTCAGGACGAAGCGACCTTCTTCGGCTCGCTTTCGTCGTGATCGTGGCTGCCCTTCGGCTTGATCGTCATCAGTTCGAGCGGCTTGCCGTCGGCCGTGCGCACGCTCCATCCACGCTGCAGGTCGGCGAGGTCGTTGAGCTGGGGGCAGATGGCGTTGGCGCGCGCCTCCAGACCTTTCGAACGCTTGTCCATCTCCCGGTCCATGGCCTTGTCCAACGACTCGGCACGCGCCTGGAGCGCCGCCACCTTGCTCGAATCGCCGGACAGGGCGGCGGTCACCGCGCTGGACGTGACCGAGCCGACCAGCTCGCCCACCGAGTCCGATACCGAACCGGCGACCGTCTCGGTCATGCGATCCGCGGACCAATGCCCGGCGCCGATGCCTTCGTCGATCTCGCGCAATGCCTCGGCCTGCTTGCGCTTCAACTTCTCGAGCATCCCCGCGCGCTGGTCACCCTCGGCGAACGTCAGCGTGACCGATGTCATCGCGGAGAATCCGATCTCCACGCCATCGCGGGCGATGGAAGCGATCTGCGGCATGAGCCGGCGAACGCCGTCCTCGTAGCGGCGCAATGCATCGGCGTCGCTACGGGAGACCGCGATGTCCTTGCCATCCACCCTCAACGAACCATCGTGCAGGAAGATCCGGGCCGGAACGCCGTCCTTGCGATGAAAGGACAGTCCATTGGCCGTGACATCGACATCGTAGGCCGTGGAATAGTCGTGCTTGCAGGTATCGGTGCTGAAGTTGAAGCCCTTCGCCTGCCCGGTGGGGGCGGCGAGGACGAGCGCGATGGCGATCGTGCCGGCAATCAGTGAATGGCGCATGGTTCTTCTCCCCAGGGAACGGTTGGCTCCGGGTGGGATGCGCCCGGGCGCCCCAAGGTTTAAGCCGATTCGCGCGGCACCACATGGGCGAATGGTCATACCCTGACTTCCAGCAGGGTCAGGAGGCGAGACCCCTTTCACGGGCATATTCGGAAAGCCGGCTGTCATGATCGATGCCCAGCTTGCGCATGGCGTCGCGCTTTTGCCGGCTTACCGTCTTGACGCTGCGACTGAGGCGCTCGGCGATCTGGGTAATGGACATGCCGCTCACATACAGGCGCACGACCTCGATCTCCCGGGCGGAAAGCCGCGTCATGTCGGTCGCGCTGTGCACGCCGGCCTGGTCGAACTGGCGTCGAATCGTCTCGCTGAGATAGGGCCGGCCCGCCGCCGCATGACGCACCGCCACCGCCACTTCCTTGAGTGGCGCCCGTTTGTCGCACAGGCCCAACGCGCCACGAACCCGCATCGTCTGCAGCACCGCCGCGTTGTTCACCATGGTGAGCACGACGATCGGCAGCCGCGGATAACGCCGCCGGACCAGGTCGATCAGCGAAAGCCCGTCACCGTGACGACCGCCAGGCATGGAGAAATCGGTAACGATGACATCGCATGGACGAGAGGCCAGCAGGTCGACGAGTTGATCGCCATTGGCTGCTTCGCCGGCTACGACGATATCACCCGACGCCTCGAGCGCCGCACGGGTGCCCATCAGGACCACCGGATGATCGTCGGCAATGATCGTGCGCAGAACCATTTCTTCCCTCGCCGGCGGATAACTGCTGCCGCTCTCCATGAGATGTGCTACTCGTCGTACCATCGCGGAGATTACAGTAAACATCCGCTCGTGGTCGAAGGAACGCCATGCAGCTATTGAGAATCCTAGTCATCATTCCGTTCGCGGTTTGCTCATGCGATGCCTTCGCCGACAGGGTCGATGCGGAGCCGGTGCCGTGCCCGCCGGACGGCACGTCATCCTGCTTACCGCTTTCCACGGTCGCGCGAACTCATGAACCCACCCGACGGCACGCCGATGGAAGCCGACGCCTTCAAGCCTCGCTTGCCGACACCATTCCTGCCGAGGGCATATGTTCCGGTCGAGCCACCGGCCCACATATCGCCGCGGGCGTGGATGGACCCGCAAGAGACGACGGCGTCGCACTGACAGACGCCGAGCGCGATTGGCTGGCGCACCTGCCCGTGTTGCGTGTCGGCATCGATCCGACATCGGCGCCACTGTCCCTGGTGGATCGGAGAGGGGTGCCCGTCGGCCTTGCCATGGATTACCTCGACGATGCCCTGTCCGCTCTCGGCGTCGCCCATGTGCCCGTCCCCACGCAGCACTGGGGAGAAACGGTGCGCAGGGCCACCGCCGGTGACATCGATATCCTTCCCGCGGCTTCGCCCCGAAACGACGAGCTGGGCAGGAATTTCGATTTCACCGAGCCTTACATCGATTTTCCCGTGATGATCGTGACGCGTGACGACATGGCGACCATCGCGGGGCCCGCCGACCTGGGCGGGCACCGTGTCGCGGCCAACCTGGCCCATGGCGCGGTCGCCGATGCGGTACGCCACCTTCCCCTCGTCGAACCCGTCGCGGTACGCGACGCGGCCGAAGGACTGCGCGCCGTGGCATCGGGACAAGCCGATGCCTATGTGGGCGACATCGCGACCGCGGAATACTTCATGCGCCGCGACCATCCCGCGCGATTGAAGCTCGCGGCGCCCACGGACGAGCGCGCGGAGTTCGCGATCGCCGTCGATCGGCGGTACGCACCCTTGGTACCGCTGCTCGACAGGGCGCTCGCCCGGATCTCCGAGCGTCGTACCCAGGCCATCCGCAACACCTGGTTGCGATCCCACTACACGTGGGGAGGGTCCTGGCGGGAAATCGCACGCAAGGCCGGGCCGCCGGGTGCCGCGGTGCTCGCCCTCCTTCTCGCCGTATCCCACGCGTATGTACGCCTGCGTCGCGAAACACGACGGCGAAGGTCGAGCGAAGAACGGCTCGCCGACATCACCCGGCATATCCCTGCCGTGTTTTATCGTTTCCGCTACTTCGAGGGTGGACGCATCGAGTTCATCCACGTAGGCGGGAACCCGGAACCCATCTTCGGGATTCCCGTGGATACGTTCCTTCACGACGAACGCCGCGCGTTCGCCCGGATCGATCCTCGCGACCAGGCGCCGCTGCTTGCGGAGGTCGCAAGGGCGGCCAACACACTTACGCCGATCCACGCGGAAATGCGCATACGCGATGTCGCGCCCGAACGCTGGATCGCCTCGCATGCGCTGCCTCGGCCGGTGGCGGGCGCGGTGGAATTCACCGGCTACTGGATCGACATCTCCGACCGGCATGAACAAGCTGCCCAGCTGGCCGAGGCCAAGCAGGTGGCTGAAGAGGCCACCGCGGCGAAGAGCAGGTTCCTCGCCACCATGAGCCATGAGATCCGCACGCCGATGCATGGGCTCATCGGCATGCTCGAAATGCTCCGCGAGACATCGCTGCACGAGAGCCAGCGCCACCTGCTCGGTACCGCCGAGTCATCGGCCGAAGCGCTTCTGCGAATCGTCGACGACGTGCTCGATTTCTCGCGAATCGAAGCCGGCGCCGTCGAGATGGAGCATGCCACCTTCGATCTTCGCCAGCTGCTCGACGACGTCGTGGCACTGCATGCCCGGCAGACAAGGCAAAAAGGCCTTTCGGTGGACATCCATGTCGATGCGCGCCTGGCGCCGGGTGTCATGGGTGACGCGGCCAAATTGCGCCAGGTGTTGCTCAACCTCGTCAGCAACGCCATCAAGTTCACCGCCCGGGGTCGCATCGACATCGTCGTCGACGTCGTGAAAGACATGGAGATGAAGCAGAGCATTGGCATCGACGTGGTCGACACGGGCATCGGCGTCGCCCGTAAGGATATCGAGCGACTGTTCGCCCCCTTCAGCCAGGCCGAGCCGTCGACGACACGCCGCTTCGGCGGAAGCGGTCTTGGCCTGGCCATCAGTCGGCGCCTGGTGGAACTGATGGGCGGCGATCTCGTGATGTCGAGCGTGGTCGGAGAGGGTACGCGACTGTCGATCGTACTGGACATGGAGCGATCGCGACATGCCGCCAGCGACGAGGCCGTGGGCACGGCCGTCGTCGCCACGCCGCCGGTAAAAGAAGCAACCCTCGACGTACTCGTTGCCGAGGACAACGCGACGAACCGGCAGCTGGTCGCGGCACAACTGGCCCGTCTCGGCCATCGTTATGAATTGGTCGCGGACGGCGCGGAGGCGCTCGCCCGCGCATCGTCGCGCCGGTTCGACGTCTTGTTGACCGACCTGCACATGCCGGTGATGGACGGCTATGCGCTCACCCGCGCACTGCGCAAGCAAGGTTCGCCTCTTCGCATCGTGGCGGTCACCGCGAATGCGCTTCCCGGCGAGGAAGCCCGCTGCCGCGCTTCGGGAATGGACGGATTCGCTACCAAGCCGCTGCGATTGGGCGAGTTGGACATGCTGCTCTCGCCCGGCGAGGATGAAGATTCCGCCCGCTCGCCCTGGGATCTGGATGCATGGCGGGAAACCTATGGCGATCTCGCCTTGCTGCCTCTCATGGTGGACCGGTTCGAGATGGCCGTGCGCGAAGACATGGCGGGAATCGCCGCCTTCGACGATCCGTCCGCCGCGGCGGATTGGGTTCATCGCATCCTCGGCGGCATGCGCGTTTTCGGCCCATCGACCGAGGCCGCGTTTGCGGAATACCTGGAAAATGAACTTCGCGGCGCCCATGGCGCGGCCGCCATGCATCGTTTACCGGAACTGGCGTCGGCGATAGAAGGCTATGCCTCGCGATTGCGGACCGCGCTGGATGCGCATCCATGCACTGAGGATATGCTCAAGAATTAGTACGAATTTTCAGACTAGTCCGATAGCCTCGCGCTGATTCCCTCGTCATCCTGATCACAGTACGCCTTCAGGCGTCCGGCGGAGGACGAGGCATGAACGAACACGCAATCGAATATCACATCGCGGACATAGGCGAGACCTGGGGCATCTTCCGCGAGGGCGTGCAGATCGCCGTACGCACCGATCCCGCGGACGCGATCGCCTTCGCCAACTTCTTCGCCGATCGCGAAACGCTGATGTCGGCATTCCCCGTCCGCGTTTCCGCCGACATCCATTTGCACCGCACCCTGCACGCGATACGTCTCGCCGCGTAGGCGATGCGTCAGCGCCCGGCGGCGCTGCCGAGGTTGGTCATGTCGAGGTGCAGCAGGCGCAGGCGCGCGATATGCCTGCCGACCATCGCGCGATCTCCGGAACTCGCCTCGAGGCGAAGAAAGGCGTCCAGGAGACGACGCTCCATCTGCTCCAGCGTCCGGATATACGTCACATCGGGATCATGCGACAGCTTCACCGAGGCTTCCATCATCGTCCGCCGGACACCGCTCATGGGCCCACCGGCCGTCGCCGGGCGCACTCCCGCGGAGGACACTTCGTCCTGCAGGTCCGTAGCGATGGCGGTCAGGGAGGCGGCGGATTCCTCCAGGATGGTCTTGAGTCCCGGCTCACGAACGCCACGTGCAGCCTGCCGATAGAGGTCGCGGTCTGCAATCACTCGCCGGATCAGGCCGTTTACCACACGGGTCGAGTTGCGTTCCATGGGGCAGCACGTTAGCCCCGTCGGACTTAGCCGGCCTTAAACGCGCCGGGCACCGGTCAGCCGGTGGTCAGCCACCCGCTTCGAGCAAAAGCAAGGGCCTGCCGGTCGCATCGTGCAGACCCGATTGCAGATCGCCCAACTGGCGGATCGACGGACACAGCGCCTGGATCCGCGGTTTGAGCGCCGCCTCCAGCCGTGCCACCACGCGGGCCTGGCCACCGGTGGATACGGACGCCACACGGTCCCGCAACGCCGCCGCCCCCTGCAAATCGCCGTTCATCGCCAACGCCATGGCTTCGCCGCCGACGTCCTGGGTAAGGATGGGCGTCACATCGGACACGATCTCCTGAGCATAGGCGCGCATCGCATCCTCCTGCCAGTCGCGCGTACTCTGGCTGGCGGCGATGCGCCGCTTGATGTCCGCCACCCGGGCATTCAACACCCGGTCGAGTTCGCCACTGCCCACCGCGCCCGGGGCGGCCGTGGCGGCCTCGTCGCGTACCGCGCGTGCGGCGAGGTCGACACCGTCGTTCGCGATCGCCTTGACCTTCGGGACCAAGGCCCGGAGGTTGCGTTCGAACAGGGCGACACGGTCTTGCTCATCCGGCCGAAGGGATACCGCCCGCCCATCGGTCGCCAGGCTGCCATCTTGCATGCGCACGCTACGCGGGGCCGCATCGGGGCGCTCGAACACGAGGCTGTCCGGCCGCACCGTCAGGTCATAGGTGCTGGCCACCTGACAGGTGGTGCCGAGGTCCTGGGCCGCCACCCCACCTGCAAGGCAGGTGGCGATGGCGAAGACGAGCAAGCGTGGTGTCATGGCGGGTCCCGGCGGAAAACGCTTCGATAGCCGGCGGCGTACGAATGCCGGCTGAACCGATCAGAGCGCCGGCTGGGCGAACTGCTGGCGTACCGACACGCTGCCGAGGATCCACGACAGCCAGGCCAGCACGGGAACCGAAACGATCTTGAGGACCAGGCCGATCAGCAGGATCGTCCTGTGCTTCTGTCCGGCCGCCAGGAGGTCCGCCGGCAGGCCGGCCTGGGAAAGGACCGTACCGAGCTGGCTCCACTGGTCGAACGAAACCCACGCGGTATAGGCCGCCCAGAGCATCAACAGCAGGGCGACGACCCGCATCGCGCGCCGGCCCCAGTCGCGCCAGCGCAGCGTCCCGAGGCTCAAGACCATCACGACGAAAGCCGCCAGCGCGTAGGCGAGCGACCATAGCAGGCCGATGCGCGGATCGCCGGCGCCCGCGGCGATCGCCTCGGCGCTCACCGCGCCCACCGCATGGGCGAAGAGGACCGAGGCATAGGTATTGATCACGAAGCCGGCGGCGGCGAGCAGCATCACCAGCCAGACCACGATGCGCCACGGAGCGAAGGGACGGGCGTGCCTGGCACCCTTGGCGGCCTGGAACACGATCAGGCGCCCGCTTTCTTCAGTGCGGCGAGATCCGCCAGGACCTGGCCCGAGTTCTTCTCCGGGTCGACATCCTTATAAACCTTGACGATCTTGCCGGCCGGGTCGATCAGGAAGGTCTCGCGCAAGGCGTACTTGGTATCGCCATGGCTGGTAAGCACGGCGTACTTCGTGGCGACGGCGCCGTCCGGGTCGGACAGCAGCGGGAACGGCACGTGGTATTTCTCGGCGAACTCCGCATGCGACTTGACGTCGTCCAGGCTCACGCCCAGCACCACCGCGCCGGCCTTGTGCAGCTTGGCGATGTCGTCGCGGAAGGTGCAGACCTCGGTGGTGCAGCCGGCGGTGAAATCCTTCGGATAGAAATACAGGACGAGCCACTTGCCCTGCTCGGTTTGCAGGGTGTGCCATTCGCCCTTCTGGTCCTGCAGGCGGAAATCGGGTGCTTTCTCGCCAACCACGGGGCTGGAAGCCCAGGCGGCGGCGGAAACGATGCACAGGGCGATGAGGCTGAGGAGGCGGCGCATGGGGGAACCTCGATGGGTGGGATCGCGGTGAGTGTACTCGCGAGGCTCCCAAGGTTGCGCCGGCCGTGCCGGAACTCAAGAAAAAGGCGCCCCCTTCAGGGGCGCCCCCGAGATCACCAGGCGCCGGCTATTACTTCCGCGCGATCTCGAACTTGCTGACGTCCACGCCGAGGTTGAAACCGCGGCCGGTACCGGTGACGGCAAGGGACACCTCGCCCTTGGTCATCGCCAGGCTCTCGGCGCTCTTCACCGCGCCCGCATTGGCGCCGGCCGTCGCGTAGTCGCCGAAGATCTCGCTGATGTTCTTGACGTTGGTGAACTCGCCCTTGCCATTCTCGATGCTGAACTTGCCGGCCGTGATACCACCACCGCGGATGTGGATCATCACGGTCGCCGACTGGCCGTTGTCGCAGCGCACGTGGCCCTGGCCATCGGCACGCTTGTAGATCGCGGCCCAACCGCTCGTGCTGAAGGTCATGTGGCACTTGGTACCGCCCTCGGCAGCCTGGGCCGGCTGGACCGTCAAAGCACCTGCCGCCGCCAGAACCAGGGCGGCCATACCCGTGATGCGCTTGATCATGTTCGTTTCTCCGTTGAAAGGTGGCAGGGAACTGCGAAGCGGATTCTCCACTCACGAATGTGAAGAAACACGGAGCGCCCGAGCGGCCGTTCAGGAATGGCCCGGCTTGATGGACGGCGGGTGAACTGGCTCCCCGGAGCGCCGCCATGGTCCTAATATCGAGCCGTATCCATTCGATGGAGGATTTCCCATGCCCAAGAACATCCTGGTCGGCTACGACGGTTCGGAAACCGCCCGCCGCGCCTACCTCTTCGCGTTGGAACTGGCGGCCTGCGCCCGGGCGAAGGTTCACGTGGTTTCGGTGATCCAGCTCGACAATGGGGCCGATATCTCGGCCCTGATGATGACCGATGTCGGGGAGGAGCGCCTGGCCGGCCTGCGCGAGGAGGTCGCGGCGCTCGGGCATCCGGCCGGCGTGCCGGTGGAGGTCGAGCTGGTCCATGGCAGCCCCGGCGACGCCCTGCTCTCCTTCGTGGCCGGGCACGGCGTGGACCACATCGTCATCGGCCATACCGAACGAGGCGCGCTCGCCCGCTGGCTGGTCGGATCGACCTCCACCGATGTCCTGGCCAAGGCCCATGTGCCGGTGACCGTGGTGCGTTGACGCGCCGCCTTTGTCACAATCCCGTCATTGTGCCCCGGGGCACCAGGACCTGTGATCGAGGAACATTCCGCAGTGAGCTACGCCGCCACCTTGCCATGGACGCTCGAAAAACTGGACCTCTCGCGCATCGACGTGGAGAAGGTCAGGCATAACGAAGATCTTTTCCTGCTCCTGTGCAGCTCGTCCTTCGTCGAAAGCGGCTCGGACCTGTACACGCACAACCTCGTCGACCACTTCGCCGGTGACGAGGAACTGCAAGGCTGGCTGCGTGACCATTGGGAGCACGAGGAAATGCAGCACGGCCGCGCGCTGGCCGCCTATGTGCGCCATGTATGGCCCGACTTCGACTGGGACGCGGGCTTCAAGGCGTTCTTCGCCCATTACGGCTCGGTCTGCACGTCGGAGGAACTGGAGCCGAACCGTGGGTTGGAGCTAGCCGCGCGCTGTGTCGTGGAGACGGGTACGGCAAGCCTGTATCGCGCGCTCAACGAGGTCACCGACGAACCGGTGTTGCGCGAGCTGACCAACTACATCAAGAGCGACGAAGTGCGTCATTACAAGCACTTCTACCAGCATTTCCGCATCTATCGCGAGCGCGACGGCATCGGTCGCCTGAGCACGTTCCGCGTGCTGCTCAAGCGCCTCCGCGAGATCAAGAACGAGGACAGCGACATCGCCCTGCGTCACGTCTTCAACGTGCGCTATCCGGACAAGGCCCAGGACGACGCGGAGTTCCGCCGCGTCACCTCGCGTGCCGAGGGCCTGCTCAAGCGGCACATCCCCGCCGAGATGACGGTGAAGATGCTGCTACGCCCGCTGGATCTCCCGCCGAGGGTGAACTCGATGCTCGAGTGGCCGCTCACGCGGATCACCGAGAAGCTGTTCCTGCACTGAGGTCATTTCTTCTTCGGCAGGGACGTCCACTTTTCCGGATCGAAACCGCCGGTCTCGAACACGAGCGTGGTTTCGCCACGGCTGATCGTCACCACGTCGATGGTCAGCCGTCGGGTCCGGGCCAGGTCCTTGAGGAACGACGCATCGTTGCGGAACAACAGGGCGGGCTCGCCGGTCGGCGGGCGGAACGCCTTGATCGTCTTCGCCTTGCCGTCGAACGTGGCCTTCAGCGAGCAATCGCCCTTGCAGACGAAACCCTTCCCGGTGGTGGCATACAGGAAGACACTCTGGCCCCAGTCGGTATGCCGGCGAAGGATCAGGCGCACCGTCTGCTCGCCCGTCGGCCGCGAAGACTGGATGGTGGCCGTGCTCTGCGTGCCACCCTGCATGGGCGAGGTCTGGTAGAGCCACAACGCGGCGAGGCGGGCTTTCTCGCTGGCCGCCTTGTAGTTGGCCTCGAGCGCGTCGAGGGTCTTCTTTACCTCGGCCGCCGCGGGCGTGTCGGGATATTTGTCGATGATTTCATGGCCCAGTTGCACCGCCGGGCCATCGTTGTGCAGCTTCAGCAGTTGCTGGTAGGTCTCCAGCTTCTTCGCGGCCTCCGCGGTCTGGTCGCTCGCGGTGGATGCCGGCGCGGCGGCCTGCTGGTCCTGCGATGAGGAACACGCCGCGGCAAGGACGACGATGGCGAGGAGGACGGCGATACGGCGCATCATCTTGCGATTCCTGCTGGAAAGCCCCTAGCTTCGCCGCTCGATGCCGCGCCTGGCAAGGCGCGGCGTAAAATGCGGGGGACGCCCCAAGGATTCCCCATGCCTTCGCCCACCACGGAAGCGGTCTCGCTCCTGCGCCATCGCGCCTTCCTGCAATTCTGGTTCGCCAAGAACGCCTCCAGCTTCGGTTTTCAGATGATGTCCGTCGCCGTCGGCTGGCAGATCTACGAACTGACCCATCGCGCGTTCGACCTTGGCCTGATCGGCCTCGCGCAGTTCGTGCCATCGGTGCTGCTGGCCCTTCCGGCGGGCCACATCGCCGACCAGTTCGACCGGCGCCGCATCGTCACGGTATGCCAGGCGGTCGAATGGATCGCCATCGCCTTGCTGGCCGGGTTCAGCCTGGCGGGCCACCTGACCGAGACGGGCATCCTCGCGCTGGTCTTCGTGGTCAGCGTCGCCAAGGCCTTCGAATTCCCCGCGCTCCAGTCCATGCTGCCCGCGCTCGTTCCCACCCACGTGCTTCCCCGCGCGATGGCCGCGAACGCCTCGGCGGGGCAGGCCGCGATGATCGCCGGACCGGCGCTGGGAGGCTTGCTCTACGTGGCCGGCGCCGCCACCGTCTACGGCGTCTCCGCGTTGCTCTACCTCGTGGCGTTGACGCTGATGTCGCGCCTGGCCTACGACCACCTGCCGCCACGACGCGAGCCGGCCACCCTCAAGACCCTGTTCGCCGGGGTGCACTTCATCCGCCGCCGGCCGGCGGTGTTCGGCGTGATCTCGCTCGACCTGTTCGCCGTGCTGCTCGGCGGCGCGACGGCCTTGTTGCCGATCTTCGCCAAGGACATCCTGCACACCGGTCCGTGGGGCCTGGGCATCCTGCGCGCCGCGCCAGCGGTCGGCGCGCTGTTGATGTCGGTATGGCTGGCCCGGCATTCCCTGGAACGCCGGGTCGGGCCGATCATGTTCGGGTCGGTCGCCGGCTTCGGCGTCGCCACGCTCGTCTTCGCGCTTTCCACCACCCTCTGGCTGTCCGTGGTCGCGCTGTTCGCCCTGGGTGCCTTCGACATGGTCAGCATGGTGATCCGCGGCGCGCTGGTGCAACTGGAAACGCCGGACGACATGCGCGGACGGGTGAGTGCGGTCAACGCCATCTTCGTGAACACGTCCAACCAGCTCGGCGAGTTCGAGTCCGGGCTGCTGGCGGCCGCCGTGGGCGCGGTGAACGCGACCCTGGTCGGCGGCATCGGTACGCTCGTGGTCGTGGGCTTGTGGATATGGTGGTTCCCTTCCCTGCGCCGCCGGCAGGGACTGGTATCGGACCCGGAGCCGGTCGAGGGCGCCAGCGACACGATCTGACACGGTGCCGGAAACGTGCTATTAGGTGGACGTCTATACCTCCAAAGGGTGAGGGTCCACCATGAAGCGCCTGCTTGTCGCCGTCCTCGTCATGTTCGCCGCGCCGGCCTTCGCCGCGCATGAGACACCCGCCAGCCTCGATGCCGCGCTTGCCCAGGGCAAACGCGAGCACAAGCCGGTGTTGATCGATTTCCAGGCCGTGTGGTGCTACTCCTGCTATTACATGGCCAGCCATGTCCTCAACGGCAAGGAGTGGGACGACCTCGAAAGCAAGGTCGTGTTCTACGAAGCCGACGCCGACAAGCCCGCCGACCAGGCATGGATGAAGAAGCTCAACGTCCACTTCCTGCCGACCTACGTGGCGATCGGGCCCGACGGCGAGGAACTGGGACGCATCCTCGCCGAACGGCCTCGTGACAAGTTCTATCCCGAAGTCGCGGCCCTCCTTTCCGGCGATGCGCGCCTGTCCAAGCAGAAGTCCGATGCCGCCAAGGGTTCGATGGCCGCGGTGGCCGACGTGCTGGATACCTACCAGCAGCGCTACCAGGGCAACGAAGGCATGGCCTGGTTCGACACCTTGCCGGCGATGGTGCGCAACGTATCGGACAAGGACAAGCGCGTGGCGCTGGCCAAGCAACGCCTGCTCCTGCTGCAGGCGAAGGACCGCAAGGACGACAAGGGCATCGCCGAGGCCGCCACCAGGGTCCTCGCCGGCAATATCGGCTGCGAACGTCCTTACGTGCTGGATGACCTTATCGGCGCCACCGAATCGCAGCACCCTGATTCCCGGCAGTCGACGCTCGCGCCGCAACGGGCTTCCTACGAGCAGTTCCTCGCCACGCAGGTATTCACCGCCACCCCGGCTTGTGCCGACCAGCGCAGCGCGGTTCTCACGGCGGCGGACCTGGATGCGGCACTTGGCGACCACGCCGCCGAACAAGCCGTGCTGCGCAAGGCCATCGACCTGAGCCGGGACAAGCTGCACGGCGATCTCAAGAGCGACCGCAACCTCGCCGACAACCTTCGCGTGTACCTGGTCAGGGCGAAGGCGGGCGACGAACTGGACACGCTGGAAAAGCAGTTGATCGCGGCCTATCCCGACGACTACGTCTACAACTACCGCTACGGCCGCCGCCTCGTCGAGAGTGGCAAACCCGCCGAAGGCCTCCCGTATCTCGATGCGGCGTCGAAGAAGGCGTACGGCGCGAATCGCTTCGCGGTCGCGACGTATCAGGTGAAGGCTTTGCGTGCCTTGCATCGCGACGACGAAGCGCGCAAGCGCGTGGCCGACACCGTCGCGGCGGAAGGCAAGGCGTTTCCCGAACAGACGAAGAAATTGCAGGAGGCGTTGACCGCGGCGGGTTGATCCGTAACCTGCGCACTCCTCACTACTCGAAGCAGCCATGATCGTCATCCACCATCTGAACAACTCGCGATCGCAGCGCGTACTCTGGCTGCTCGAGGAACTGGGCCTGCCGTACGAGATCGTGCGATACCAGCGCGACCTGAAGACCATGCTGGCACCGAAGGAACTCCGCGCCGTCCATCCTCTCGGCAAGTCGCCCGTGCTCGTGGATGGCGATGTCACGCTGGCCGAATCCGGCGCCATCGTCGAATACCTGGTTGGCCGCTATGGCGAGGGGCGGCTCAAGCCCGCCGACGACACGCCCGACGCGTTGCGCTACAGCTATTTCCTGCACTACGCGGAGGGGTCCGCCATGCCCCCGCTGCTGCTCAAGCTCGTATTCATCCGCATGGAGTCGGCACCCGTGCCGTTCTTCGCCAAACCCATCGCCCGCATGCTGGCGCGCGGTGCGCAGAAGGCCTTCGTCGACCCGCAGCTCAAACTGCACCTCGACTACCTGGAGGGCGAAATCGGCAAGACGGGCTGGTTCGCGGGCAACGAGTTCAGCGCGGCCGACATCCAGATGAGTTTCCCCCTCGAGGCCGCGTCCAGCCGCGCGGCGCTCGACGCCACCCGTCCTGGCCTACACGGATTCCTCGAACGCATCCACGCCCGCCCCCCCTATCAAAGGGCGTTGGAAAGGGGCGGCGACTACGACCTCGCCCCTGCCCGGCCAGGCTGAATCCCTCATCAACCCTTGTGCGCCTGTTTACACGACGCTCACGAGGCGGACCGCAAAGTCGCTTTCCAACCGTAACGTCGTAGAGGGAGCCATCCGATGAGCAGAAACCGCGAATTCGCGCGTCAGGTCGAGAGCGCCGTCAACGGTGTATCGGGTCGCGTCCGCCATTACGCCGACGAGGCCTCGGGAGTCGGCAACGACTTGCTCGAGCGCAGCCGCCGGGTCACGAACAAGTTCACGAAGCGCAACAGCCTCAGCGGCCAGCGCATCCGTTACCTGGCCGAAGATGTAGCCGACGAGGCGACCTACCAGTACCGCAAGTTGCGCAAGCAGGTGCGCCGCAACCCGGGGCTCACCATCGGTATCGCCGCCGCCGCGATCGGCACCTTTTTGCTGATCCGCCACGTGCTGCGCGACGACGATTGAATCTATCCCTAGGGACAGGGAAAGGCCGGGAGCAATCCCGGCTTTTTTTGTGGTTCTTCGCGCATTTCTGGGGTTCGCTTAGTGCTGGGCTCGGCTTCGCCCTCGCATTCGTTGTGTGCGGCGTCGCGGGGGAGCTGCCGGGCGCCACCCTCGTCGCGACGGTAGTCGCCGTCCCTTGGGGAGGGATGCCGCTGCGCGGCCGTGTTTGATGGCTGCGCCCCGGCGGGCTCGGACGGTCGGGCGGGGGTTTCCGATTCGCCCTCCTGGCTCAGCGGAAACGATCGGCCGTCCTGGCCGATCCCCTGCGGGCCTTCTCCGCCCGCCCGTCCTCGGCTCCTAATGTCGCGCCGAGGGTGGCGCCCGGCAGCTCTCTGGACCCTGCGGTGGGCTGGTGGGAAAGAGCGACGCTCGCCACATGCCACATGCCGCACCCGGGTGGGAAGCGGGCTGGTCCGCGAGTCCTCAATCTCTCCAGTGACGAAGGAGGCCTTGCACTGATCGGGCGAGGCGTGTCACCGCTCGCTCGGTGGCGATGCACGGCCTCGTTCGCTCGAAATTAGGGTGGCGAATCGCGGGCCAGCCCGCTTCCCACCCGCGTGAGGGGTTTCACACGGAGACGGCATCCACCCGAGGACGGCATCACCCGGTAGGCGGCGTTGCTTTTGTCGCACGACCCCTCAGTGCTCGGAAGAGCCGTCGGCCGCCACCCTCGTCGCGACGTGTGGAACCGAGGAGCGACGGGCGAAAAGGCCCGCCAGGGGGCCGGCCTGGACGGCCGGCCGTTTCCGCCGAGCCATGGAAGGCGAGTCGGAAACCCCGCCCGGCGCGACGGGCGCGACGGGGCGCCAGCCATAAGACATGGCCGCGCAGCGGCTTCCCTTCCCGAGCGACGGTGCAACCGGAGCGACGAGGGTGGCGGCCGACGGCTCTGCCCCACGCCCCCAACCCCAACGCGAGGGCGAAGCCGAGCCGTGCAGGAAACCGGCCCGCTGCCGCGGGATCGCCGACAGGGTCGGCTCCCACCAGGGCCCCACCACCTTCACTTCACCGGATGCTGCTCGACCACCTTGTCCACATGCCATGTCACGCGCGACGCGTCCTCGGGGGCTTCCTTCGCGTGCACCTCGGTGATCTTCAGCAGGTATTCGTTGCCCGGTTGCCAGTCGAAACCCTCGATCGGCACGTAGGTCACCTGCCAGGCATCCGTGGCTTCTTCGCGGTACTGGAAGCACTCCGTCTTCATGACGCCGTTCGTGCACGGCGCCTTCATCGCGGCGACGTACAACAGGCGGGAACGCGAACCGTGATCCGCTGGCGCCGTGGCGCAGGCGGCCAGGCTCAAGGCGATGGCGGCAAGGAAGGCTAGGCGCATGGCATGGGTCCGCATATGTCGACAGGGCCATGGATAACAGCATGCCCATCGATACCGCGTGATGCGAAAACGACGAAGGCCGGATCGCTCCGGCCTTCGTTCACGTTCCATCGCGCTGGCGGTCAGACCGTCATCGGGTTCGGCTTGTCCATGTCGAGCTTGTATTCCTTGATGGCGCGGCTGACGTCCTTGGCGTTGACCTTGCCGTCCTTCGCCAGGGCGGCGAGGGCCGCATGTGCGATCCAGTAGCGGTCCACCTCGAAGTGGCTGCGCAGGTTCGCCCGCGTGTCGCTGCGGCCGAAGCCGTCGGTGCCGAGCACCGTGTAACGCATGCCGTCCGGCATGAAGGCGCGGATCTGGTCGGCGAATTCGCGGACATAGTCGGTGGCGGCGATGGCGGGGCCCTGGCGGTCCGCAAGCAAGCCGGTGACGTACGGCACGCGCTGCGGGCTTTCCGGGTGAAGCCGGTTCCAGCGCTCGGCGTCGAAACCTTCACGGCGAACCTCCGAGAAGCTCGGCACCGACCAGATGTCCGACGTCACGCCGAAATCCTTCTCCAGCAATTCGGCGGCCGCGATCACCTCGCGCAGGATCGTGCCCGATCCCATCAGCTGCACGCGCGGCTCGTTCTTCTTCGCCTTGCCACCGTCCTTGAACAGGTACATGCCCTTGACGATGCCTTCCTCGCTGCCCTTGGGCAGGTCGGGATGGGCATAGTTCTCGTTCATCACGGTGATGTAGTAGTAGACGTCTTCCTGCTCCTGCATCATGCGGCGCGTGCCGTCCTGCAGGATCACCGCCAGCTCGTAGGAGAAGGTCGGATCGTAGGAGATGACATTCGGGATGGCGCCGGAAAGCAGGTGCGAATGGCCGTCCTCGTGCTGCAGGCCCTCGCCGTTGAGCGTGGTGCGCCCCGAGGTGCCACCGATGAGGAAGCCGCGCGCACGCATGTCGCCCGCCGCCCAGCACAGGTCGCCGATGCGCTGGAAACCGAACATCGAGTAATAGATGAAGAACGGCAGCATCGGCACGTTGCTGATGCTGTAGCTCGTGGCCGCGGCGAGCCAGGCGCTCATGCCGCCGGCTTCGCTGATGCCTTCCTGCAGCACCTGGCCCTTCTGGTCCTCGCGGTAGTACAGCAGCTGGTCGGCATCCTGCGGACGGTATTTCTGGCCGAACGGCGCATAGATGCCGATCTGGCGGAACATGCCTTCCATGCCGAACGTACGGGCTTCGTCGGCCACGATCGGCACGAGGCGAGGACCGAGTTCCTTGTCGCGCAGCATGAGGTTCATGCCACGGACCAGGGCCATGGTCGTGGAGATCTCGCGATCGCCGGTGCCCTTGGTGATCTGCTCGAACGCCTCGAGGGTGGGCGCCTTGAACGACTGGTCGGCCTTGCGGCGACGCTGCGGCAACGAACCGCCCAGCGCGCGGCGGCGTTCCAGCATGTACTGCACTTCCTCCGAGTCCTTGCCCGGATGGTAGTACGGCACCTCGTCCAGCTTGTCGTCGGGCACGGGGATGTTGAAACGATCGCGGAACGCGCGAATCGCATCGGTATCCATCTTCTTCTGGTTGTGCGCGGGGTTCTGCGACTCGCCCGCGGCGCCCATGCCGTAGCCCTTCACCGTCTTGGCGAGGACGACGGTCGGCATGCCCTTGGTGTTCACCGCCGCGTGGTAAGCCGCATAGACCTTGTGCGGGTCGTGGCCGCCACGGTTCAGGCGCCAGATGTCGTCGTCGGACATGTTGGCCACCAGCGCGGCCGTCTCCGGGTACTTGCCGAAGAACTTCTCGCGCGTGTACGCGCCGCCGAACGCCTTGCACGCCTGGTATTCACCGTCGACGGTTTCCATCATCAGCTGGCGCAGCTTGCCGGTGGTGTCGCGGGCCAGGAGCGGATCCCAATAGCTGCCCCAGACGACCTTGATCGCGTTCCAGCCGGCACCACGGAAGACACCTTCCAGTTCCTGGATGATCTTGCCGTTGCCGCGCACGGGACCGTCGAGGCGCTGCAGGTTGCAGTTGATGACGAAGATGAGGTTGTCGAGGCCCTCGCGGCCGGCCAGCGAGATCGCGCCGAGCGATTCCGGCTCGTCCGACTCGCCGTCACCCATGAAGCACCAGATCTTGCGGTCGCTCTTAGGGATCAGGCCGCGATGTTCGAGGTACTTCCAGAACTGCGCCTGGTAGATCGCCTGGATGGGACCGAGGCCCATCGACACGGTCGGCACCTGCCAGTAGTCCGGCATCAGGTAGGGATGCGGGTAGGACGAGAGGCCACGGCCCTTGCCTTCCACTTCCATGCGGAAGAGGTCGAGCTGGTCTTCACCGATACGGCCTTCGAGGAAGGAGCGCGCGTAGACGCCCGGCGCCGAATGGCCCTGGTGGAACACCAGGTCGCCCGGGTGGTCGGCGCTCGGGGCGCGCCAGAAATGGTTGAAGCCCACGTCGTACAGCGTGGCCGACGAGGCGAAGCTGGAGATGTGGCCGCCGAGGTCGCCGGGCTTGCGGTTGGCGCGCACGACGGTGGCCAGGGCGTTCCAGCGGATCAGCGAGCGGATGCGCCATTCGATCGCGGCATCGCCCGGGCTGCGCGCTTCCATGTGCGGCGGGATGGTGTTGACGTACTCCGTGGTCGGGTCGAACGGCAGGTAGCCGCCGGCGCGACGGGTGGAGTCGACCATGCGCTCCAGCAGGTAATGCGCGCGCTCGGTGCCATCGTGGTTGATGACGGCGTTGAGCGACTCGACCCATTCACGGGTTTCGGTGGGGTCGAGGTCCTGGTGAAGGATATCGTCGATCTGGTCCATGGATGCTCCGCTCGCGCGTGACGCGCGCTCATGGGGACTGAAGAAGGCCGCTGGGGTGGCGGGAAAACCTTTCCATGATAACTCAAGGTTTCCGCATACGCGGTGGTATGGGGGGTTGGGATCGCCCCCGTATCCACCGACATCCAGACCGATCAATCAGTTACGACCGTCCGTGGCTTCCCCGCCCGGATCTGCGCCTCGACACAGGCCACCGAGGTCATGTTGACCACCCGGCGTACCGTGGCCTGAGGCGTGAGGATGTGGGCCGGCTTGGCCACGCCCATCAGGATCGGGCCGATGACCACTCCGTCGCAGAGCACGCGGACCATGTTGTACGCGGTGTTGGCGGCGTCGAGATTGGGGAAGACGAAGACGTTGGCCTTACCTTCCAGGCGCGAGTTCGGGAAGATCCGCTCGCGCAATTCCGGTGTCAGGGCCACGTCCGCCTGCATTTCGCCCTCGACCTCGAGCCGGGGGACTTTCTCCCGGATGATTTTCAGCGCGTCGCGCATCTTGCGGGCGCTCCGCGTCTCGCGGCCACCGAAATTCGAGTGCGAGAGCAGCGCGATCTTCGGCTGGATGCCGAACAGCTTCAGGCGGATGGATGCCTGCAGGGTCGCCTCGGCGACCTGCTCCGCGCTGGGGTCGTCCTGCACATAGGTGTCGAGGAAGAAGAACGTGCCCTTCTCGGTCGCCACGGCAGCCATCGCCGACGCCTCGGCGATGCCGTCGTCCAGGCCGATGATGTTGGTGATGTATTCGAGCTTGCTGTGATACGTGCCCACCAGCCCGCAGATCATGGCGTCGGCTTCGCCACGCTCGACCATCAGCGCGGCGATCACGGTCGGCCGCGAACGCACCACCGCCTTCGCGGAGGCGGGAGTCACGCCCTGGCGTTCCATGATCGAGTGATAGAGGCGCCAGTAGTCCTCGAATCGCGGATCGGAATGGATGTTGCACATCTCGAAGTCGACGCCCGGCTTCAAGCGCAGGCCCGCGCGCGCGATTCGGCGCTCGATGACGTCCGGCCGTCCCACCAGGATCGGCCTGGCCAGGCCCTCGTCCACCACCGTCTGCACGGCGCGCAGCACGGTCTCTTCCTCCCCCTCGGCGTACACCACGCGTTTGGGATCGGCCTTGGCACGGTCGAACACGGGCTTCATCAGCAGGCCCGTGCGGAAGACGAAACTGGTCAGTTTCTCGATGTAGGCGGGGAAATCCTCGATGGGCCGCGCGGCCACGCCGGAATCCATCGCCGCCCGGGCGATGGCCGGTGGCAACTGGATCAGGAGACGCGGATCGAACGGCTGCGGGATAAGGTATTCCGGCCCGAAGCTCGGCGGCTTGCCGCCATAGGCGCGCGCGCTCACATCGGAGGCCTCGCGCCGCGCCAGCTCCGCGATCGCCTTCACGCAGGCGACCTTCATCTGCTCGTTGATCACCGTCGCGCCGACATCCAGCGCGCCACGGAACAGGTACGGGAAGCACAAGGCGTTGTTGACCTGGTTCGGATAGTCCGAGCGACCCGTCGCCATGATGCAATCCGGGCGCACGGCCTTCGCATCCTCCGGAAGGATCTCCGGATTGGGATTGGCCAGCGCGAAGATGATCGGCCGCGCGGCCATCGTGGCGACCATCTCCGGCTTCAGGATGCCACCGGCGGAAAGACCCAGGAAGATGTCGGCACCCTCGACGATCTCGGCCAGCGTGCGCTTGTCGGTGTCGCGCGCATAACGCTGCTTGTCCGGGTCCAGGTCCGTGCGGCCGGTGTGCAGGACGCCGTCCCGATCGAACGCGAGGATGTTTTCCTTCCTCATGCCCAGCGTCACCAGCATGTCGACGCAGGAGATGCCCGCGGCGCCCATGCCGGTGGTGGCGAGCTTCACGTCCTCGATCTTCTTGCCGGTGACCAGCAGCGCGTTGATGACGGCGGCACCGACGATGATCGCGGTGCCGTGCTGGTCGTCGTGGAAGACCGGGATCTTCATCCGCTCGCGCAGCTTGCGCTCGACGATGAAGCACTCCGGTGCCTTGATGTCCTCGAGGTTGATGCCGCCGAAGGTCGGCTCGAGGCTGGCGATGATCTCCACCAGCTTGTCCGGGTCCGCCTCGTCGATCTCGATGTCGAACACGTCGATGCCGGCGAATTTCTGGAACAGCACGCCCTTGCCTTCCATCACCGGCTTGCTGGCCAGCGCGCCGATGTTGCCGAGCCCCAGCACCGCCGTGCCGTTGGAGATCACCGCGACCAGGTTGGATCGCGCCGTGAGTTCGGCGGCCTCACCGGGATCGGCGACGATGGCATCGCACGCGGCGGCCACGCCGGGCGAATACGCGAGCGAGAGATCGCGCTGCGTCAGCAGCGAGGTGGTCGGCGTAACCTTGATCTTGCCCGGTCGGGGAAGGCGGTGATATTCGAGAGCGGCTTGCCTCAGTTCCTCGGAGATGGCCATGGGATCCTGTGGGACGTAACGGGAAAAAGGAAGGCGGACGCGGCGGCGGCACCGCGACGTAAGCGGTCATGTTAGCACCGCGCCACGCGGTCTCCGCCGTCAGCGGTGTGTTGCATTGCGACAAGCAGTGATACCGATTCCGACCTATCGGCGGCATGCAAGCCTGCATTGCCCGGCCGTGCGCCTGCGTACGCTCGGTGGCCTTTCGTCATGCAGGGATCGCCATGCTTCGCCTCACGTTCGTTCGCGCCACGCTCGCGGGTGCCGTCCTTTGCATGCCCACGGCCGGATGGGCCATGGCGGACGTCTCGACGCTCGCGGAGCTCAGGAAGCAGCTGGCTCGCCTGCCGATGGACGGCGGAACGTCGACATCCGTGTATCTCCCGCTGGGCGACGGCCGGCACGGCCTGTTTCGTGTGCGCGACTCGAAGACGCTGCCGCCCGCGTTGGCGGCGAAGTTTCCCGGCTTGCGCAGTTTTCGCGGCATCGACGCCGATGGAAGGACGGTCCGGCTCGACCTTTCGCCGGGTGGCGTGAGGATGAGCGTGCGGGACGGACCGCACGAATGGACGACACGCGCACGCACGGCGGCGGAATGGCGTGCGTTGCCGGCACACGATGCCGGCACGGCCTCGTTCGCGGTCATGGCCGCGGACGGCCTTTCCCTGCCACGTCCCGTCGCCGGGGATCGCTCCGCCTCGCGAGGGGGCGGCATACGTTATGACTTCCGCATCGCGGTGGCTGCCAGCAGCCGCTACGCGGCTCATTTCGGCGGCACGACGAAGGGAGCCCTCGCGGAAATCGTCCACGTGGTGAACCAGGCGAACGAGGTGTTCGAGACCGACGTGGGCGTGCATTTCACCCTGGTCGCGGACAACGACAGGCTGATCCGTCCCCGGCCGTCCCGCGATCCTTTCAGGCACGAAGATCCCGGTCCCGCGGCCGCCAACCTGATCGACCGGGAAATCGGTGCGGGAACCTACGATATCGGCCATGCCCTTACCGACTACACCGGCGGAGAAAGCCATGTCGGCACGTCTTGCAGCGATGCCCGCGACGCCGATTTCCTGGCCACGCACAAAGCGGCCGCCTGGAGCGGACACGCCCATCCCGAGACCGCCACCTCCGAAGCCGTCGGCTTCATGATCCATGTCCTCGGCCGCCAGCTGGGCGCCTGGCCGACGGCCGGTGGATGCCCCGACGCCACGCTCGAGGGCCGGGCGTTCGAACCGGGCAGCGGCAGCACCGCGATGGGCTTCGCACCGTCCGCCTGTGGACACGACGGTCCGCTCCAGGCGCACGCCGACCGTTACTTCCACGCGGCCAACCTGGAGCAGATGCAGGACTGGCTGGCATCGCGCGGAGGCGGCTGTGCGTTCCGGTGGATCAACCCCGCCAGCGCGGCATGGATCGACCCAGCCTCGCTGGCCGGGCAAGCGGTCATCCCCGCACGCACGCCGTTCGTTCTCGACGCGCGGGCCGAGCCGGTCACGGAGGGCCGGCGATTGAGCTACGCGTGGGATCAGATGGACGCCGCCATCGGCCGTCGCGACGTGCTGGCTGGGCACGACGACGGGCCTCTTTTCCGTTCGTTCCCACCCACGCCGACCGGACGAAGGGTGTTCCCCAGGATGGCGGTGGTGCTCGGCGACGAACCGGCCGGACCCGGCGAGGCATATCCAACAGCCACGCGCTCGCTCGACTTCCGCCTCACGGTCCGCGACAACGGCGGCGAGGCATCGACGGTCGCCCATGCCGACACGCGCCTGCTGGTCGTCGATACCGGCAGGCCGTTCGCGGTGCTCGACGATGGCTCCTCGCCAGCCGCATTCGCCGGACAATCCATGGCCCTGCGCTGGGATGTCGCCGACACGGACCTGGCACCGATTTCCTGCCACTTCGTATCGATCGATCTCTCGCTCGACGACGGCCGCACATGGCTGACGCCGGCACTCGCCGTCGACGAGCCCAACGATGGCGAGGCGTGGTTCCCATTGCCGCCGGATGCAACCAGCGAGCGGGCACGCCTGCGGGTGGGCTGTGACTGGCGTCCGTTCTTCGCCGTCTCGCCTCGGTCCTTCGCCATCCGGCGTGTCGCAAGCCACTGACGCGCCGGACAGGAATAAGCCTACAGATCGCGGTGTGGCAATCAGGTTTCATGAGTCGCCCGACGACGTCGGCTGCCTCCCCGAAAGGATTCCCCATGCGCAAGTACCGCCCCCTGCCCCTCGCCATCATCACCCTCTTGGCTACCGTCGCCGTCGACGATGCCCTGGCACGCGAACTGTGGAGCGACGCCCCGACGCCGCTCGTCGCCAGCGCCGCGCGCACCGCCACCACGCAGCCCACGAAATTCCGGCGCGTCACGCTGGATACCGACGCACTGGCCGAGATCAACCGCGCGTCACGTGGTTCCGCGCGGCGTGTCGTCGCACTGCCCTTGCCGGGCGGTGGCACGACCGACTTCGAACTCGAAGACTCCGCCGTGCTGCCGCCCGGGCTCGCCGCGCGCTTTCCCGCCCTTGGCAGCCTGAAGGGCCACGACGGCGACGGCCGCCGGGTAAGGCTCGACATCACGGCCGGCGGTCTGTACGCCTCGGTCCGCGACCGCGAGGGCGACTGGATGGTCCAGCCGGAAGCAGCGGGCAGGCAGACAGGGCGCTCGTCGGCTCGCTCGCATATCGTCTTCCGCCGCGCCGACACGCCAACCACCCAGAGACAAGAGCATGGCGAGATGATCGACGCCATGGCGGCGTTGCCGCGGGCGGCCACGGCCCGTGGCAGCGCCACCGCCGTCCTGCGTACGTTCCGCATCGCGATGTCGGCTACCCACTCCTACACGAAACACATGGGCGGCACGGTCGAAGACGGCCTTGCCGGCATCGTCCGCACCGTCAACCGGATCAACGAGATTTTCGAGAACGACCTCGGCGTGCACCTCGTGCTCGCCGAGGGAAACGACCGGCTCGTGTTCACCGCGGCCAGTGCCGATCCCTTCTCCAAGGTGGCCGGAAACGACTGGAAGATGGCACTGCACAACGTGAAGGTCGTCCAGGACGTGATCGGCAAGGACGCTTTCGACGTCGGGCATGTCATGGACGGACAGCGGGATGCCGGGGTGGCCGGGGCCATCGGCAATACCTGCCTGCCATGGTCCGGCAAGCACGCGGAACGCCAGTATTCCAAGGCGGCGGGCATGACAGGGAGCACGCGCCCCTTCGAGGATGCATTCCACGTGGACTTCGTCGCCCACGAACTCGGCCATCAGTTCGGCGCACGGCATACGTTCAACGGTTGCAACAAGGATGCCCGGGACGAGGGCAGCGCCGTCGCTCCCGGCAGCGGCTCGACCGTGATGGGCTACGCCGGCATTTGCGGCTCGCACGACCTCCAGCCGCGCAGCGATCCCTACTTCCATGGCACCAGCATCGACCAGGTCCAGACATGGCTCGCAAGTGCCGGGGGGACTTGTGCCAAGGCCCGCGTGAACACGTCGCCCGCACCCTTGCTGGACACCCAGGGCTGGCACCGCCCGATGGTCGTGCCCGCACGCACCCCGTTCCGGCTCACCGGGCTGGCCCGGTTCGCCGACCCGGCGGCTCGCATGACCTATACCTTCGAGCAAATGGACCTCGGCGACGTGCAGGAGAAGGAAGACACCCTTGCGGATACCGGCTCCGGGCCGTTGTTCCGCTCACGAACGCCACATACGGAAGGTGAGCAGACCTTTCCTTCGATGTCCGTCCTGCTTGGCGAGGAACCCGCCGGACGCGGTGACGCGTTTCCCGAGACTTCCCGCGAGCTCCACTTTCGCCTGACCGCCAGGGACAACCGGGATTTCCGCTCCCATGTCGTCTCCGCGGATCGCACCGTACGCGTCGTCGACACTGGCAAGCCGTTCGAGGTGACCTTGCCGAAGGCGGGGGCCGCTCTTCAGCGTGGCAAGGCGCGGCAGGTTCGATGGGAGGTGGCCGGTACCGTCGACGCCCCGGTCTCGTGTAGCCGGGTACAGATCGACCTCTCGCTCGATGGAGGACGCAACTTCCTGGATGTATCGCTGGCGGACGCGGTGCCGAACAAGGGCCGGGCGACCATCACGATACCCCAGAGCGTGCCCACGTCGCGCCACGCACGCTTGCGCGTAGGCTGCGCCGATGGTCGGTTCTTCGCCCTGTCTCCCGGCGAACTCATCCTTCGCTAGCCGGATATCAAAGGCCGAGCGAGATTTCCTCGGCCTCGACACCCGCCATGTGGATGTGATTCACGAACAGCGAGAAAGCGAGTTTTCCGGCAAGCCCGTGCACGTGCTGCATCCATGGCGGCAGGTAACGTGGAACGACGATGTCTCCGCTTTCGAAATGGGCTTCGAGGCTCATGACATCGTGCAACGCGAGCTTTCCCGCGAAGAGGTTGCGCAGGAGGTCCAGACGTCGCTGGCGCAGCGCCCAGCGGAAAAACGTGTGCACCGCGAGCAAGCCGCTCAGGTACACGTTGTCTTTGGCGAACGCCGATCCACCCGTGAGCGGTACGCCACGAAAGACACGTTGCGTCGAGTGGAAACTGTCCGCCACGTTTTGCCCACAACGGCGGAAATAGCGGAACACCTCGACGAAATCGGCACCGTTGAGGGCCATGTCGATAGCGAGGATGCGCAGGCTGATGCGTTTCAAGCGCGATATGTCGATCGCTCCCGACATCAGCTCGGCGAAGACAGCCAACCCTTCCTGCGTCGCCGTCACTCGTGGCGACGTGCGTGCCAGCGACGCGAGCACCGGTTGCTCGCGTCCGTTCAAGGCGGTCAACGAATGAACGAAGGCCTCGTGCGCGAGCAACTGGTGGCGGTCGTATTCAGTGAAGTGCATGCCACCACGAAGGCGGATCCGCGTGGCACCCGCCGCGGCCTTCGCCGTGAGCTCGGGGTCGACCTCCACGGAAATGGTGCCCGGAGCGAAGAAGGCGTCCAGCCGCTCCGACATGTCCCGCCGCAGTTCCTCGGCGGGAATGCTGCCCGTTGCGTCTTCCGTGTCCAGGTCGGCGCCCAGTTCGTCCGCCAGGTTCACGAAGTACCGGGCCGCGTCCAGGTTGCTCCGGTTGCTGCCCGGAATGGCGTCTCCGGGCTTGCCGTAGAGCGCGATGGACGCTTCGGTGACGCCATGTGTGCCGGCCGCCTCCAGCATGAGGGTGGCGATCCGCCAGGATTCGGCCGTGCGCCGCAGGTATTCGGCGATGGGATGATCCTCGTCGACCTCCGCCTCGATCGCCTCGAGTTCCGCCCGGGTCTCGCCGAGATCCGGCGGGCGGTAGCGAATGTCGGGGATCGACAGGCGTCCGGCGCCGAACTCCGCGATCAGGCGCTCTTCCACCGATGCGGGCCAGGAGATCGTGGCCAGGATACGAATGGCGCGGACCGCGGCGAGGAGGCGCTGGTCGAGCGTCGCGTAACGCCGCATCTCGGCCGAAAGGTGGGATGGGGCGACGTAAGCATGCATGGGGCCGGATTATAGGCCGATCGGCCCATCGGCCCCACCGGGCGGGTCAACGCGACGAGATGTATTTTTCGCGACGGATCTGCTGGACGGCCAGCCCATGCTCCTTGAGGGCGGCGAACGCGGCGTCGACCATGTTCGGGTTGCCGCAGAGGTAGGCGATGTCGGTTTCACCGGATGGCTCCAGTTCGGCCAGCATGTCCTGCACATAGCCCAGGCGGTCGTGCGGCCTTGGATTCGGCCGGGCGCCGCGCGACAGGCATGGGTGGAAGGTGAAGCCCTCGTGGGTCCGGGCGAAGGCCTCGAACTCCTCCCCATAGAGCAGTTCCCCTTCGTTGCGTGCGCCGTAGAGGAGCACGAACCGGCAGCCCCGGCTGGCCATCAGGGCTTCCATCTGGGGCAGCATGGCGCGGTACGGGGTCACGCCGGTACCGGTCGCGATCAGGATATAGCGCTGGTTCCGGTCCGCCTCCATCAGGCAGAAACGGCCGTACGGACCGCTGGCGTCGATCGTGCCACCCTGCTCCAGCTCGCCCAGCAGCCTGGTCGCGGCGCCTCCGTCGACATAACTCACCGCTATCTCGATCCGCTCCACCGGGCCGCTGCCGTCGCCCACGGTGCCGACCGAATAGCTGCGCTTGGTCGGCTTGCCGTCGTCGTAGTGGAAGTGCACCTGGAGGAACTGGCCCGGTACGAAGGCCAGCGGCTGGCCGTCCACCCGCTCGAAGGACAGGTGCCGCACGGTGGGCGCGAGCATGAAGCTGTCGGCGAGGCGGAGCTGGAATTGTTCGGCCATGGAAAGTCTCTGTTGACGCCGGGGAACGAGGCGACCCGGCAAAGCCCGGTATAATAGGCGGCTTGTCATCCCGGCGCAGCCCATGACCACTCCCGCATTACACGTCAACGATTTACGCAAGACCTACGGCAACGGCGTGGAAGCCCTCAAGGGCATCTCCCTCACCGTCCAGCCGGGCGATTTCTTCGCCCTGCTCGGGCCCAACGGCGCCGGAAAGTCCACCCTGATCGGCATCCTGTCCTCCCTCGTGAACGCCTCGTCGGGCGATGCCGAGATATTCGGGGTGTCCATCCACAAGAATCGCAGCGAAGCCATGCGGCTGATCGGCCTGGTCCCCCAGGAGATCAATTTCAACCAGTTCGAGAAACCCTTCGATATCTGCGTGAACCAGGCCGGGTTCTACGGCATCGGCCGCGCCGAAGCGTCGGTCCGCGCGGAGAAGTACCTGAAGGAACTCCGCCTGTGGGACAAGGCGCATCACCAGGCACGGATGCTTTCCGGCGGCATGAAGCGCCGCCTGATGATCGCCCGCGCCATGATGAACGAGCCGAAGCTGCTGATCCTCGACGAGCCGACCGCGGGCGTCGACATCGAGATCCGTCGTTCGATGTGGCAGTTCGTCAGCGGTATCAATGCCGCCGGCACCACGGTGATCCTCACCACGCATTACCTCGAGGAAGCGGAGCAGCTCTGCCGCAACATCGCGATCATCGACCATGGACGCATCGTGCAGAACACCACCATGAAGAGCCTGCTCGCCACGCTCGATGTGGAAACCTTCGTTCTGGACGTGTCGAGCGTGCCCGCCTCGCTGCCGGTCCTGCCCGGCGTCGTCCTGCGCGCCATGGACGACCACACCATCGAAGCCGAAATGTCCCGCGCACACGACCTCAACTCCCTGTTCGCCGCGCTGTCGACGCATGGCGTGACCGTCACCTCCATGCGCAACAAGGCCAACCGCCTCGAGGAACTATTCGTCCGCCTCGTCGAGCATGGCCGGGAGAACGTGGCATGAGCGGCTCGACCAACCTCGTCGCCCTGGGCACCATCGTCCGTCGCGAAATCATGCGCATCATGCGCATCTGGACGCAGACACTGATTCCGCCGGCCATCACGATGACGCTGTACTTCGTCATCTTCGGCAAGCTGATCGGCAGCCGCATCGGCCAGATGCATGGCTTCACCTACATGCAATACATCGTGCCCGGCCTGGTCATGATGAGCATCATCACCAACAGCTACGGCAACATCTCCTCGTCGTTCTTCGGCGCCAAGTTCGGCCGCTTCGTGGAGGAAATGCTCGTATCGCCGATGCCCAACTGGGTCATCCTGCTCGGCTACGTGATCGGCGCGGTCACCCGCGGCGTCATCGTCGGCGCCCTCGTGCTGGTCATCGCGTTGTTCTTCACCGACCTGCACGTGGCCCATCCCATCACCACCTTCCTCTCGGTCGTGCTGGGTGCCACCGTATTTTCGCTCGCCGGCTTCGTCAATGCGGTGTTCGCCAAGAAGTTCGACGACATCGCCCTGGTGCCGACCTTCGTGCTCACGCCCCTGACCTATCTCGGCGGCGTGTTCTACTCGGTGGACCTGCTCGGCGAACCGTGGCGCAGCATCTCGCTGGTCAACCCCATCCTGTACATGGTGAACGCCTTCCGCTTCGGCGTACTGGGCGTCAGCGACGTACCCATCGTCACGGCCTTCGTGGTGATGCTCGTGTTCGTCGTGGGCTTGTCCGCGATCGCGCTGCGCCTGCTCAGCCGCGGCGTGGGCCTGCGCTCCTAGGCGCATGCGGGTCAACAAGTACATCAGCGAAGCGGGAATCTGTTCGCGCCGCGAGGCCGACGAACTGCTCGTCGCCGGCCGGGTCACGATCAACGACGAGGTCGTCGGCATGGGCGCCAAGGCGCTCGATGGCGACGTCGTGAAGGTGGACGGCGAAGTGGTGGTGGCGCGCACCCTCGTCGCCAGCCCGGTCAAGAGCCGTGGCGTGTACATCGCCTTGAACAAGCCCGTGGGAATCACCTGCACGACGGATACCACGGTCGATGGCAACATCGTCGACTTCGTCGATCACCCGCAGCGCATCTTTCCCATCGGGCGGCTCGACAAGGATTCGGAAGGCCTGATCCTGCTGACCAGCAACGGCGACATCGTCAACGAGATCCTGCGCGCGGAGAACCACCACGAGAAGGAATACCTCGTCGCGGTCAACAAGGCCGTGACGGACGAATTCCTCAAGGGAATGGCCAAGGGCGTGCGTATCCACGGCCAGATGACCAGGCCCTGCAAGGTCCGGAAGATCGCGAAGTTCGGCTTCGCGATCGTTCTCACGCAGGGCCTCAACCGGCAGATTCGCCTGATGGCGGCCGAATTCGGCTATCGCGTGACCCAACTGCGCCGGGTGCGCGTCATCAACGTGAAGCTCGGACACCTCAAGCCGGGACAATGGCGAAACCTTACCGAGGCCGAACTTCGCGGCCTTCTGCCGCAACGTACACAATGGTGATCGGCCGCGGCCGGCCCGGCCGGCATCGCGCCGGACGGAGCCGCGCATGCGCGGGCGTGCGATCATACGTCCCATGAATGATTTCCAGCAGATGCCCCTGTCTCCCGCCCTCCTGGCCGCCGTGGAGAACCTGGGCTATACATCGATGACCCCGATCCAGAGGGAAAGCCTTCCGCCCATCCTCGAAGGGCGCGACGTCATCGCACAGGCCCGCACCGGCAGCGGCAAGACCGCCGCCTTCGGGCTCGGCCTGCTCCAACGCATCGACGTACAGCAGATCCGCTTGCAGGCACTCGTCCTGTGCCCCACCCGTGAACTCGCGGACCAGGTCAGCAAATCGATTCGCCGCCTGGCGACGAACCTGCCCAACGTCAAGTTGCTGACCCTGTGCGGCGGCATGCCGCTCGGCCCCCAACTGGCCTCGCTGGAACACGATCCACACATCGTCGTCGGCACGCCGGGTCGCGTGCAGGAACACCTCAAGCGCGGCAGCCTGCATGGTGGAGGCATCAAGGTGCTGGTACTGGACGAGGCCGATCGCATGCTCGACATGGGCTTCGAGGAAGCCATCGACGACATCGTCAAGCGAATCGCGAAGCATCACCAGACCTTGCTCTTTTCGGCAACCTATCCGGATGCCATCCGCTCAGTGAGTGGCCGGGTGCAGCACGATCCGGTAACCGTCACCGTCGAGGAATCGCACGACGAAACCACGATCGAGCAGCGCGCGGTGGAGGTCGAACCTGCCGTCAAGGCCGATGTGCTCACGCGCATCCTCACCCAGGAGAAGCCCGAGGCGACCCTCGTGTTCTGCAACATGCGCAAGGACACCGAAGCCGTGGCGGCGGAACTCGATCGCCGCGGTTTTTCCGCGCTTGCCCTGCATGGCGATCTCGAACAACGCGATCGTGACGAGGTCCTCGTCCGTTTCGCCAACCGGAGTTGCTCGGTCCTCGTCGCCACCGACGTGGCGGCCCGCGGACTGGATATCGCGAACCTGCCGCTGGTGGTCAGTTACGACGTGGCCCACGATCCCGATACGCACACACACCGTATCGGCCGTACCGGTCGCGCAGGAGCGACTGGCCTGGCGATCGTCCTGGCCAGCTCGCGTGAACTGGGCAAGCTTCGCCAGATCGAAGACCGCCTCGGTGGCCCGCTCGTTCGTTACCCGGCCAAGCCGGCAAACGAAGCCCGCAAGGTGCTGAATCTCGCGCCCATGAAAACGCTCGTCGTCGACGGCGGCCGCAAGGACAAGATGCGACCGGGCGATATCCTTGGTGCGCTTACAGGCGATGCGGGCCTCGATGCCAAGGACATCGGCAAGATCGACGTCTTCGCCACCCGTGCCTACGTCGCCATTCGCCGTGACCTCGCCAACAAGGCCCTCGAACGGTTGCGCGCAGGCAAGATCAAGGGCCGTAACTTCAGGGTGCGCGCCCTGGCCTAGATATCGCTCAGGGCCGCCTGCAAACCGAGGCCGACGAGGAATCGTCGTCGAGGGGATCTTCCAGGTCCGGTGACGTGCTCGCCGCGGGTGCCGAGAACATGGTGACGAGGTCGTCGACGACGGCTTGGCGGGCCTCGCGAAGCGCCGCCCATGCCGGCGTCCGCAAGCCATCCTGATTCGCCCCGAAAACATAGTTCACATGGACTTCCGAGCCCGTTTCGACGGCGAACCGGCGCAGCGCCGGGTCGCATGACTCACACGGTTGCTTGCTGACGAAGCCGAGCAGATGACCGGCCGGTGCGACGGTTCCTTCGTGAATATCCCGGATGATCGCCTGGAGCACCTTGATCTCGGCATCGTTGCCGCGATTGGGGCCGTTCGGACGGCCGGGTTGCGGCAGGACCTCGGAGCCTTCGGTAGCCGTCGCGACCATCGCGAACGTGACCACATCGTCCTGCTTGAAGTACTCGCTGTCCGGCTCGGAGGGAGCGACCAACCCCGGCTCCCCCGGGTCGATGTACGTCCTGAATCCTCTTCCCGAAGCGGCGAGATAGGTCCGGGTGAACGGCACTCCTTCCACGACGTAACGGTATTCGAAATGAGCGAATGTCGCCCTGCGCAATTGCTGTTGAAATCGTGAGAGCGCCCGCACGGACACATAGCCCCCATGGTCCCTGGACGCGTCGACGAGCCAACCCGCCATGGCGTTCGCATAGTGGTTCATGGCGACGCCGATCCATGTCTGCATCATGTGGTCGTCGTCCTGGTCGATCGACAGCAATGTCACGCCACCCTGAGGGAGATCCTTGGCCCAGCATGGATATCCCGCGGCCGACACGCCGATGAATACCACGGCGAACACGGTCGTGATCCGGCGCCGGACGGTCATGCTCATGGCCGCCTCCCACAGGAAAGTCGCAAGGCGCGCTTGGATGCGCCGAAAGCATCACGGTAGGACACATCCCCCTCCACCAGGAGTTGGCCGGCCACCTTCGCCTGCACCACCTCGATACGCGTGACCTCCGCGACGGCATCGGGCCGGCGTATACCGATCCATCCCTGACGGCTGCTGCGCAAGGGCGCCGCCATGCGCTGCGCAAGACTGACGTTCCCATTCGCTTCATCAGGGATCGAGGCAAGTTCCCGCACCAGTTCGTGCGCGTACCACACATGGACGGCCCTGTCCGTCGCATCGTCGAAGCACAGTGGCCGCCGGTCGAAAGCGCCCATGCCTGCGTGCCCGGGGTCATGCCTGCCGTCATCCAGGCAGGGCTCGTGCTCGAACGGAAGGCGCTGCCGGTACGCCGCGGCGATGCGCCCCAGCCGTAGCGCTGCCGGCAGCTGACGAAAACCGTAGGCACTCGTCGAGCCGGCATCCCACGCCGCCAGGGCGCCGTCGAGGAACTGGATCAGATAGTGGAAATCGTGCGCTTGCATGAACTCGCCTCCCACGAATCGATCGAGCACGTCGTGGCGAAGACCTCGGGTTTTCCACAGGGAAGACGGTGTCGCCGCCAGCTTCGCCCGCAGCAATTGCGCGGCGAGCGCGTAGTTCGCCGTCATCGCCGGATGCTCCAGGCCCTGGCTACGGATAGCCTGGGCGTAGATATCCGGTTCGATGCCGGCTTTCACGATGCTCCACGCACCCGGGAGGTAGCGGAATTCCGCCGGCATCCTGAAGGTCTCGTTCGATATCCGGGCCTTCGTGAAACCGAGATCCCATACCTTCATGTCATGGAGATCGCGCACATTCACGGGATGTTCCGGTGTCGATACGCTTTCGATGGCGCGCCGCGTGGGTGCGTCCGGCGAGGGAAGCGGTGACCGTTGGATGTTCGCGTAGGGTGAAGAGGGCCTATCGAGAACGTAGCGCGCGTAGGATTCGTCGTTGCCGCTGCTAAGGTATGCGTAACCGCCGCCCTCCCGCGAGTACTCGCGGATGAGCGCGGTCATCGGATCGGTGGCAAGCGTCGTCGCGCCGGCGACCCGTGCCATCGGGCAAATGGCGATCGCGAGGGCGGCGATGCCGCGTCCCGGTTTCAAGAGCACGGGATCGAATGCGGCGAAGACGGATGCCGGATATGGCATCCGAGGGAGCGACAGGGACATGGCGATTCCTTTCATGCACGGCCGTCCGCGCAGGTGGCCTCACATTCGAGCAAGACCGCTTGTCACATGCCATCAGGCAAGCCCTGGAGAGCCTCCATCCCGGGCAGCAAAGCGTGTCGGTCGTCACCGGCCTTTCGCGACGGTCATGTACCTCGCGGCTTGGCGCGATGGGTCGCCACCGCGGTCCACGGATCGTCGGGCCAGGGGTGTTTCGGATAGCGCCCCTTCAGTTCCTTCCTGACTTCCGGGTAGGTACGATTCCAGAACCCTGCGAGGTCCTGCGTGACCTGGATCGGGCGTCCCGCCGGCGATAACAGATGCAGCATCACCGGCACGCGTCCGTCGCCCACCTGAGGCGTGTCGGACAGGCCGAACAGTTCCTGCAGCTTCACGGCGAGTACCGGCGGTGCACCCGGATCGTCATCGCGCGTGCCATACACGAGCCGGCGGCTCATGCCGCTGGGTACCTTGAGCTCTTCCGGCGCATGTGCGTCGAGGGCGCGGCGCTGCTCGTAGTCGAGCATCGATGACAAGGCTTCCGACAATTCGGCGGCCTGCACGGCTTCGATCCGCCGCTTGCCGCCGAGGTACGGTGAAAGCCAGGCATCGACCGTGCGCGTCAACGCGTCGTCGGATACGTCGGGCAAGCCCAGTTCCGGACGCCACGCACGCAATGCTCCGATCCGCGCGCGCAGGCGCAGGGCCTGCTCGCTCCACGGCAACGCAGCCACGCCGCGCGCCCGTATCGCTGCCAACAGCGCAGGTAGCGCATCGGCACCCGTGACAGGAATGGCCTTGCGCGAAATCAGCAACGCGTCGAAACGACGTTCCTCGAAACCTTCGGCGATTTGCCGCGCGTCATCCCAGCGCAGGACGCGTTCGGTGACGAACCGGTCCGCATGGTCGCGTTCGAGCACGTCGGGGTCGAAAGGCGCGGCGGCGAAGACGAGACTGTCACGGGCATCCAGGCGCAGGTCCAGCACCACGAGCCAAGGTTCGCCATGCAAGGCACTCGCTTCGTGCAAGCGCGCGCCGCGGCCGTTGGCCAGCTGGTAGCGCATCGGCTGCGAGTCATCACGACGCGCGACCCGATCGGGATAGGCATGAACGAGCAGATCGCCAATCGCGTGCGCGTTGGGGACTCCGCTAGCGGCCGTGCGTGCGCCGAGCCGTCGGCGCCATCCGGAGGAAGCCTTCTCGATGGCCGCAAGCGCGCCCACGTCGGCGGAGCCGGCGCGCGCCGCGCGGGCGCCGCCATCACGCCAGAGATGCAGGGCCGCCAGGCGCTGGCGAAAATCGTCCGAGCGACCGTATTCGCCTCGCAGGGGCGATCTCGCCTCGACGAGGGCCAGCAAGTCCGCGACCAATGCCCTGTGTTCGGGCGCCGCCCGCAACGCCGCGGCCGCCAGGCGTGGCGCCGCGCCCAGGACCAGCATCTCGCGGCCCAGGCCGGTGATGGTGGAGGCTTCGTCCAGCGCCCCGAGGCGGCGCAGCAGGTCACGCGCCTGGCCCATCGCGCCGGCCGGTGGCGCATCGAGCCATGGCAATTCATCGGTGCCCCAACCGGCTAGCTCGAGGGCGAGGCCGGAAAGTTCGGTATGTTCGATCTCCGCCGTCCGGGACGGGTCCAGGCGCTGGCTCTGCGGCCACAACCGGTACGCGACGCCCTCGGCGACACGGCCGGCGCGACCCGCGCGCTGGTCGGCGGAAGCCTGCGAGATGCTCACCGTTTCCAGGCGTGCAAAGCCGGAGGGCGGATCGAAGCGTGGTTCGCGTGCAAGGCCCGAATCGACGACCGCGCGAATCCCGGGCAAGGTCACGCTGGACTCGGCCACGTTGGTTGCAAGGACGACACGACGCGTACCCGCATCGGCCGGCGCCAACGCCAGTTGCTGTTCGGCCAGGGAGAGCTCTCCGTGAAGGGCGACGATCTCCGCGCCTTCGACCTGCCGCTCGAGCATCGCACGCGCGCGCTCGATCTCGCGGCGCCCGGGCAGGAAGGCGAGCACGTCGCCATCGACCTCCCGAAGCGCCTGCGACACGACGCGCGCCAGGTGCTGCTCCATCGTCTCCTGCGTGCGCACCGGCGGATACTCGATACGTACGGGGAAACTGCGCCCCGGGCTGCTGAGCCTTGGCGCATCGAGCCATTGCGCGATGCGCTCGCCGTCCAGCGTCGCCGACATCACCAACAGGCGCAAGTCCGGCCGCAGGCTCGCCTGCACGTCCAGCGCGAGCGCCGCACCGAGATCCCCCGCGAGATGACGTTCGTGGAACTCATCGAAGACGACGGCACGGACGCCGTCCAGGGTTGGATCGTCCTGGATCATCCGGCCCAGGATGCCCTCGGTGACGACCTCGATGCGGGTACGCGGGCCGACGCGGGACTCGAAACGGATACGGTAGCCCACCGTTTCGCCGACATCTTCACCGAGTTGCCTCGCCATGAACGACGCAGCCGCCCGGGCCGCGATCCGTCGCGGCTCGAGCATGACGATACGACCGCCGGCCAGCCATGGCGCATGCAGCAACGCCAACGGCACCTGGGTGGTCTTGCCGGCACCGGGCGGTGCCTCCAGTACGAGACGTGGCCGCTCCGCCAGCGAGGCCACGATCTCAGGGAGCAGCGGGGAGATGGGAAAGACAGGACTCATGTACCGGCTATGGTACGCAAGCCGGCGTCCCCGCGGCCACGTACCCTATCCTTCCGCCGTGTCTCCGGCCGCGATCGGCGCGACCTCCGCCGCTGCCTCGAAGGGCCGCAGCGAGCGGAACGCACGCCGGTAATCGTCCGACACCCGCTTGGCGTCCTCGCCACCGGTGATGACCTTCGGCGTGATCAGGACGATCAGCTCGGTACGCTCCCCGGTATCCATGTTCGTGCGGAACAACGCGCCGAGGAATGGAACGCGTGACAGGAAAGGCACGCCGCTGCGCGACCGGGTCTCGGATTCCTGGATCAGTCCACCCAGCAGGACGGTCTGCCCGCTTTGCACGGCCACCTGCGTGGTGAGCTTGCGTTTGATGATCGGCACGTTGTCGCCCAGACGGATTCCCGCACGGCTCACTTCCTGGGCGACGTCGAGGTAAACCAGGCCGCCGGGATTGACGCGAGGGCGAACATCGAGGATGACACCGGTGTCCTTGTACTCGACCTGCCCCACCTGGCTATTGCCTCCCAGCGAGGTATTCACGTATGTCTGCGTCACCGGGATCTGATCGCCGACCTGTATGCGCGCCTTGCGGTTGTTCACCACGACCAGCGATGGCGCCGAAAGGATCTTCGCGTTGTCGTCCTGTTGCATCGCATGCAGGACGACCTGGAGATCCTTGTTGACGAACGAGTAGTAAAGCGTGTCCGGCCGTCCGTTCAAGCCAGGACCTCCGCCCAGTGCCCACCGCTGCTTGTTGCCTGGCTGGGCCACGCCACCGTTGCCGCCAGCCATGCCTTCCAGATACCACTGCACGCCGAAACGGAACTCGTCCCGCAGCGTAACCTCGAGGATGCGGGTCTCGATCTGCACCTGAAGCGGTATCGCATCGAGCCGCTCCAGCGCCTGGCGAATCTCCGACCATTGCGACGGACGCGCCCTCACCATCAACTGGTTGTTGGTATCGATAGCGGTCACCCGGATGCCCGATGCCCGGTCGCCACCCGTGGCCGCGGGCGGATGCGCCTGCGGTGGCTGGAAGAACGATGACTGCTCGGTCGAATGGACATCGCCACCGGCATTCCCCTCGCTCGCATTGGCATCGCCACCCTCCCCCAATGCCGATGGCGTGAGCCCGGGCGCCAGCGTGGGCGCGGGTTGGTCCGAAGCCGAGCCGCCGAAGACGTTCGCCACGTAGCGTGCGAGGTCGGATGCCAGCAGGTGGCGAACGTCGTACACGAACAGGCGGGGTTCGTTGCCACCGCCACGATCGATACGGGCGATCCATTCGCCCACCTGGTCGAGATGCGCCGCCTGCGTGGCGATCACGACGAGCGCGTTGGTTCGTTCGATGGGCATGAACCGGATCAACCCAGCGACGGGCGCACCGCTTTTCTCGCCGAACACCGAATCGAGCGCCGGCAGCAGTTCGCCCACCGATGCGTGCTCCAGGCCGAACACACCGACCGACATGCCGGCGACCCAATCGACGTCGAACGTGTCGATCGTTTCGCCGTAATTGGCCAGTTCGTCGCGGGTCCCCGCGACGACGAGTACGTTGCGCGCGGCGTCGGCGAGGAGGATGGCGTCGGCGGCCGCGAAGGGCGCGAGCAGCTTGGCCATGGCCGGTGCCGCCACATGGTGAAGGGGAAAGAGCCGCGCACTCAGGCCGGCTGCCGGCTTGGCGGCCTTGAGGCTCGGTACCAGGCGCCCGGCTACCGCCTGGTGCGCCGGCAGGACACTGTAGCGGCCGTGCTCACGCACCAGTGCGTTACCCGTCCACGCAAGCAATGTTTCCAGGATAGGCAATGCATCTTCCCGCGAGACAGGACGCGAGGTGGAGAAGGAAATGGTTCCCTGCACACCGGGAGCCACCGAATAATTCTCGGCGAGCAAGTCGCCGAGGATGGCCTTCACCACCGCTTCCACGGGCTGGTCCTCGAAATTCAACGTCACCGCGCCCTTGCCGGTCACCGCCGGACGGGGCACATCGGCCGCGCGGGGGCGTATGAAGCGACCGCTTCCGTGTTCGATTTCCCGGGCGACGGAAGAGTGTGTAGCGCGGGGAACATCCGATACCCCGCCTTCCTCCGGAGCCAGTGGAAGAGATGAAGGAACAGGCCGGTCCACTCCTTCCAGTGCGGCCCGTTCGATGGCTCCGGACCCTTGTCGGGGCTTATGCGGGGCGCAGGCCGCCGTCAGCAAGGCCGAAAGCACGGCCAAGCCGATAATGCTGCGTTTCATGGTGTTGCTCCTCCTTCCCTGGGGGCGCGTCGAGCGCCCGCTACTGCGAATCCAATGATTGCTGGCGTTGTTGCTGCTGTTCCATGCGACGTTTTTGCACGGCTTGCTTCAAGGCCTCTATACGGGCCCGCTGAAGGGCGTCGTCATCCTGCCGGGGAGGTGCCTCACGAGCCGACGACGACGATGCCGGGTGGGGAAGCGCGGGGCCGGTCATGCCTTGCGCCGGCAATTGCTCGACGTGAACGCCATTGCCAGATGGCGTGGGTTGTGCACGAGGCGGTTGTTGCGGCGAACCGGGCTGACCGGGCGGCATGCCGGGAGGCCGTTGGCCGTTCTTCGTAAGAGGTTCCGGAGCGGCCACTTTCAGCGTCAACTCGCGGTGTTCACCGCCGTTGTCGAACACCGCGCTGCGCGGTGTGAGCGAGGCGAGGGTCCAGTGGCCGTCGGCGAGCGCGGTGCCTTCCTTCACCCGCACGGTGGAATCCTTACCACGATCGCGAAGCAAGGCCATGCGCAGTTCGGGCGTCATGATGATGCCGGTCAACTCGAGGTCGCCGATGTTGCTCGACGAATCGTCGGTATCCGCCACGGCGACCGGTTTGCGGTCCGCCATGAACAAGGGCCGCTGCCAGACTTCGGCGAAACGTGCGAGCGGTGTGGGCGCCGGCATCTCCACCGGACGCGCGGCCGGCAATGGTTCGGCGGCCACCGGGTCGTCCCAATGCACCCCCCGTCCTACGCCGAATACAAGGGAAGCGAGCACCGCGGCGAGCGCCAACGTGGCGGTGGTGAGGACAGGTGTCAGCCTGCGTTGTCCCGCGGCGTTCACGAAGCCGCCTTCGCCGCGCGCGCGGCATGGATGTAACCGGATACGGTGAACTGCACCTCCATCGGTACGGCCGCGCCGGAGCGCGCGGCCACGGGATTGCGGTAGATGCTGAAGTCCTCGATGAAAAGGTACGGGGTTTCTTCCTCGATATCGTGCAACACGGCCGTCATCGGTTGCATCTGGCAACGAAGGCTGATGTTCACCGTCACTTTTCGGTAGGGATCGCCGGCTTTCTCCTGGCTGGGCACAGGCATCTTCTGGACGACATCACACGCGCCGTCCTCACGGTGCGCGGCGGCGACGTCGACGATGCGCTGCATCAGGCCGGCGGCGGCGGCGTTGGTGTCGTCACCGGGCAGGAAGGCGTCGCTATGGGTCTGCCCCTGCTCCAGCGATGCCAGTCGCTTTTCGAGTTGAGGCCGTTCCGCGATAGCCGCCGCGTAGCGGCGCTGGGTATCGCGCAGGTCGTTCATTTCGTCGGCCACGGTCAACTGTGGTGCGACAAACCACCAGTGCACGAGGGCGAAGTAGCCGATCGCGACCGCCACCACGAGCAACAGGATGGCGGCGATGCGGGATTCAGCGGGCTTCATGCGCATCGGCGATCTCCTTGCCCTGGACAGGTGCCGGTTTCGCCGGCGTCGTGGATGCCTGCGCGGGCTTGGGGGCCGACGCGCTGGCGGCCGGCCCCGCCGCGATGGCCTTGGCCGGCACGGCGTCCGGCTTGGGCACGAGTGCCTTGGCCTGCATATAGAAACGTTCCTTGCCAGAGGTCGGGTCGGCCTGGATGGTGCCCTGGAAACTCGGGTCGCCGATCGTACGGGCACCTTTCAATGCGTCGATCAGGCGTGCCGCCTGGGGACTCTGGCCCTGGAACCCCAATTGGCCGCTGGCGTTGAGGGTGAAGCGCTCGAGCCAGGTGTCATCCGGCAGGCGGTGTGTCAGTTCTTCCAGCACGGGAAGGACCGCTGCGGTCTCCGTTTTCTTGCGTGCGAGGAAACCGGAGGCGCCCGCACTCTCCGTGAGCCGTTGGCGCAGTGCCTTGACCCGCTGCGCGTCACCCTGCATCGCCTCCACATCGGCGCGCATGGTTTCGAGCGCCGCGTTCCTGTTGTGCAACCAGGCGGCCATGACGGCGAACAGCAGCAGCCCCATGACCGCGAGCAGGCCGGCGTTGAGTCGTCGACGCCGGTCGACGCGACGCGGTGCACGTGTCGGCGGCAGCAGGTCGACGCCCGCAAGCGCATGCCCCTGCGCGACGTCGACCCGATCGGGGGCGACGCCCAGCGATGCGAGCTCGTCGAGCAGGGGATCGAGCGTCGCCCGCGGCGTGGCGGCGAGTTCGGCGACGAAACGCCCTTCGGGACCGCCCCCACCGAGTTCACGTACGCCGTAATGGATGTCTTCCGCACGGAAGGGTGTCTGCCTGTCGAGATCGTAGCCCACGACCTGGCGCAGGTTGTCGCGCGCCGCGACAGGCAAGACGAGGCGGCGGCGCAATACCTGCGCGGTGGGCAGTACCAGGGCGATCCGGCGGTCCGCCGGGTCGGCCTCCGACAGGGCGCGCGCCAGCACGGCTATCCGGTGTTCCGCGTCGTCGATATCCGCGACTTCCGCCAGGACGGCCGACTCCCCCGAGCGGCGCAACCGCCACCCGTCGGCCTGGCGCTCGACCACATACCAGCGTTCGCCGCCGGCGAACGCCGCGCGCCAGCGCACCGGCACCAGGGCGGCGAGCTCACCGCCCCACCAGCGCAGGAAACCAGGCAGCGCGCTACCCCGCCAGGCACGGCGCAGGCGGTCGAGCTGAACCTGGGAGGCTTCCTGCAATGTGCTCATTCAACATCTCCTTCGCGCCAACGCAAAACAGCGTAGGGCTGGTTTCCGGATCTTATCCCACGCAAACGGACCGTCGATGTAAGGGAACTCCTGGTTCCGTCGTCAAGGATGGCCTCCGCACGTATCGTGTGCGTGACACCGTTGCCTCCCGCGACGGCCGCGCCGCTGCTCTGTCCACGGCTCGCCAGGATGGCGTCCGCGCCCGCGCTGCCCAGCCCGGGAATGGACGCCAGCGCCAACGGCTGCGCGTGTTCGGTATTGGGTCGCTCGCGTCCCGACCAGATCGTTAGCGCGGGCGCCACCATCGTCCACAGGCGCGCGTCCATGCCCAGGACCATGCGGGCTTCCTCCACCGTGGCGAACGGTCCGTTGCGCGGCCCATACGCGAGGCCCGCGGCCTCGTACTGCGGCTTCTTGGCGCCATTGGGCGATGCCGCGTCGCCGGGACGACGCCAGTCCTGGATGGCGGCGGACAGGCTCCCGGCCTTGTCGTCGGTCGCACCGGCGGCCTTGAACAGGCCCGTGAGGACATCGCCGGATGCGGCGTTGAGGTCGACCTTGCCATCCTCGTCGACGATCGTGATGTTGACGTTCGCATCGTCGAATGCGAATACGTAAGGCCGTCCGTCGGCCACCCAGCGAGACGCGGCATCGGGTGTCTGCAATCCCTCGATCGCCCGCATGACGCCAGCCTCCGCGGCATAGTGCGCGCGCGTCTGCGCGAACTGGTAGCGCGCCTGCAAGCCCTCGGTGCGGGCGAGCGCGGCGAAACCACCGAGCATGATCGCCAGAAGCGTGCAGCCCCACAGGACGATGAGCAGGGCCACGCCACGGTCGCGACGCGCGATCACCGCAGCACCGATCCGCGCGTGCCGCGCATCATGCCGAATCCATTGCGCGAGGCGGAGGGATCGATCCTGATCGGAGCGACGAGCGTCGGAAAGGCCACGTTTCCCCCACATCCAGCGCGATGCGCACCAGTGACGGCATGCGCCGCGTGTCGGTCCACGTGTCCTGCCAGTCGCCCGGCCGGTTCTGATCGTCCATGCCGCGATAGGCGAACGCGCCCTTGCCGATGCCGCGCAGGAGGACCTCGGGTTCACCGAGCGGTTGGGGATCGCCGCCGTCGGGGGGCAACAAGGCAAGCGCCACCTCCAGCCGATAACTCGAATGGCCGTCCTCCACCAGCGACACCGTCTGCAACTGCGGGCCCAGCTTCGACAGGTAACCCGGCATGGGGGCCACGAAACGCAACGAGTGATCGTCGCCGGTGAAGACGACCGGATCGCCGTCGTCGGTCTGCCCGAAAGGAATCACCAGCGCCTGCGCCAGTTCACTACGCAGGAACGACTGCGCCGAGCGGATCTCGTCCATGCGCTCGATGGCGTCGCCACCGCTGCGCACGATACGCGTCGCCGTGCTGATGCCGGAATACACGCCCAGCAACACGATCGTCAGCAAGGCCAGCGCTGCCAGCACTTCCATCAGGCTGAATCCGGACGCGCGTCTCATTGCGGAGTACCCCCGCCCGACCCGGCCAGGCGCAGCGTCGAGAAACGCGCGTGCCGTTCGTCGCCGCCCTGTCCCCAGATCACGTCGAGATCGAGTCGATACATCCCCGCCGCCGCGAATCCGTCCGCCGCCGGCTTCTCGTCGGGTGGCTGGTAGCGGCTGACATTCATGCGCCAGCGGTAGGTATCGTCGAAGCGGCCTTCACTGCCGCCTTCACGCACGGGTTCCATCACGAAGGCGCCGTCGAGCAGGCTGCGCGCGCGCAGCGCTGCCTGGGTGCGTTCGTTCGCCCGCGCGGTGAGGCTGAGCGAACTGCCGGCGACCTGCATGAGCGCCGCGAAGGCGATGGCGAGTACCGCGATGGCGGCGATCACTTCGAGCAGGCTGAAGCCTTGCTGGCGCGTGCGGGTCATCGCGTGTCCACCACGCTGACCGCACCGGTCAGCCAGCCGACATTGACATGCCACTCGCGCTGGCCACGCTTGAGGGTGATGCGTCCACCCGTGGAACTGCCGTCCGGAAAGAAACGGATGCGTCCGGTGCTGGCGTTGGCCTGGTCTTCGCGCGCACTGGTGATCGACACGCGCATATCCTTGGGCAGGCGCACATCCGGCTTGCCGGGTGCCTTATAGGTCGACGCGGAAGTATCGACTTCCAGCGCGAGGCTCTGGCCACGCACGATCGATTGCGCGCGGGTCCAGCGCAGCGCCGCCGCGAGTTCGCCGCTGGCGGCGTTGACCCGCGCACTGGCCAGTCCCTGGGTCACCGGGATCGAGACCGCCGCCGCGGCGACCCCGATCAGGAGAATCACGGCGAGCATCTCGAACAGCGTGAATCCGCGTGCGCGCATGGCCGTGACCCGTACCACCGCCGCCGGTTACTGCCAGTTGCCGACGTCGGCCGAGTAGCCGTCGCCGCCGGCCTTCCCGTCCTGTCCGTAGAACACGAGATCGAAACTGCCGTGCTCGCCCGGGTAGCGGTAGCCGAACGGATGGCCCCAGGGGTCCTTGAGATCGGAAGCCTTCGCGTACGGGCCCTGCCAGCTGCTCGCGTCGGCGGGCTTGGTGGTGAGATCGTCGAGCGAATGCGGTGGCGTGCCGTTGTCGAGCGCGTAGTTCTCGATCTTCTGGCTCAGCGTGGTGAGCTGGGCCTTGCCCGCGCCGTACTTGCCCTTGTCGACGTTCTTGCCGACCTGGGTCACCACGATGGCGCCGATGATGCCGATCAGGACGATCACGGCGAGCATTTCCAGCAGCGTGAAGCCGCGGGCGTGGCGGTGTCGGAGGGTACGGTTCGCGCGCATGGGAAAACTCCTTGGAACGGTTTGATCAGTTGATGTTGCTGGTAAGGCTGAGCAGGGGCAGCAGGATCGCCGCCATGATGAAGGCGACCATGACGGTCATCACGATGGTGAGGGTCGGCACGAGCGCGGCAAGCAAGCGGTCGATGGCGCGCTTGGCCTCCACGTCGAAGGTGTCGGCGACCTTGAGCAACATGGTATCCAGTGCACCGGCTTCCTCGCCGACCTGGATCATCTGCAGGGCGAGCCGCGGGAAACGCTCCGTCTGGCTCAACGCGCTGCCGAGGCCGGCACCCCCTTTCACACGCTCGGCGGCCTGTTCGAGGGCCAGGTCGAGGGCACGGTTGGAGGTGACCTGGCGCGCGATCGCGAGGGACGAGAGCAGCGGCACGCCGTTTTTCAGCAACGTGCCCAGCGTGCGGGCGATGCGCGCGGTCTCGACCTTGAGCAGCAAGGGCCCCGCGACCCGCATCGTAAGCAGGCGGCCGTGGAAAGCCAGCTTCGTCTCCGCGTCGCGCAGGCGCAGACGCAGGAACATGGCGAGCACCGCGAGGAACGCGCCAATGGCCCACCACCAGTCACTGATGACCGTGCCGATCGCCAGCACCACCTTGGTGATGAGCGGGATGGGCACCTGCATGTCGGCGAAGATCGGCACGAACTGCGGCACCACGTAGGCCAGCAACAGCACCAGGGAGCCGAGCACGCCGACCATCAGGAAGGCCGGATAGATCAACGCATTGATGATGCTGCCGCGCAAGGCCTGCGACCGCTCCAGGTAATCGGCGAGACGTCGCAGCGTTTCGTCCAGCGAACCACCGGCCTCGCCAGCGCGTACCAGGCTCACGTAAAGCCGGGGGAACACGCCGTTTTCCTCGTCGAGCGCCGTGGAAAGGGTGGTACCGCCGCGCACCCGGTCGCGGATGCGCTCCACCATGTTCTTCGCACGTTCGCCCTCGGGCAGGTCGAGCAGGATGCCGAGCGCGCGATCCAACGGTTGCCCCGCACCGAGCAGCGTGGCGAGCTGGTGGGTGAACTGGGCGAGCTGGTCTCCGGTGAACGCGCCCTTGCGGAACATCGCGGCGATCCCGCCACCCGACGATTCGCCATCGGCCGGCGCGGCTTCGAGCGGCGTGTGTCCCTGGTCGTGCAAACGCGCGACCACGTCCTCGATGGACGAGGCTTCCATGCGGCCCGTCAGGGCCTCGCCGGCGGCGCTGATGGCTCGATAGCGGAACTGGCTCATGCGAAGGCCTACGATTCCTGCGTGACGCGCAGGACTTCCTCGATCGTCGTGATGCCGGCCACCGCCTTGGCCAGCCCGTCCTCGTACATGGTGCGCATCCCTTCGGCACGCGCCTGGCGCTCGATCTCTCCCGCGTCGGCGCGTTGCATCACGAGCCGGCGCAACGGATCGCTCATCACGAGGAATTCCATGATGGCGCGCCGGCCCCGGTAGCCGGTGGGATTGGTGGCGCTGGTGCCGGGTTTCCACAGGCGGATGGGGCGCTCGTCCGTGTACTTGTGCAGTTCGAACTGCTCGATCACCTCGGGCAGCGCCTCGTAGGGAATCGCGGTCTCGGGGTCCAGGCGGCGCACCAGGCGCTGCGCGAGGATGCCATTGACGGTCGAACCGAGCAGGTAATCCTCCACGCCCATGTCGAGCAGGCGGGTGATGCCTCCCGACGCGCTGTTCGTGTGCAGCGTGGAGAGCACGAGGTGGCCGGTGAGCGCGGACTGTATCGCGATTCGGCAGGTTTCCAGGTCGCGCATTTCGCCGATCATGATGACGTCCGGGTCCTGGCGGACGATCGAGCGCAGGGCGCCGGTGAAGTCGAGCCCGATCTGCGGCTTGACCTGGATCTGGTTGATGCCCTCGATCTGGTATTCGACCGGGTCCTCGACCGTGATGATCTTCACGTCGGGCGTGTTGATCTGCGAAAGGGCCGTGTACAGCGTGGTCGTCTTGCCCGAGCCGGTGGGGCCGGTGACCAGGAGGATACCATGCGGCCGGTCGAGCACTTCGACGAAGCGGCCACGGAAGTGGTCGGTGAAGCCGAGCGAGGCGAAGTCGAACACCACCGATTCGCGGTCGAGGATACGCATCACCACCGATTCGCCGAAGCTGGTCGGCACGGTGGAGACGCGAAGGTCGAGTTCCTTGCCCTGCACACGCAGCTGGATGCGTCCATCCTGCGGCAGGCGGCGCTCGGCGATGTTGAGACGCGCCATGATCTTCACGCGCGAGATCACCGCCGCCGTGGAACTCGATGGCGGCGCCTCCACCTCATGCAGGACACCGTCGATGCGGTAGCGCACCTTGAGCCGGTTCTCAAACGGTTCGATGTGCACGTCCGACGCCCGCTGTTCCACCGCGCGTTGCAGGATCAGGTTGACCAGCCGGATCACCGGCGCCTCGGACGCGAGGTCGCGCAGGTGCTCGACATCGTCTTCCACGGCGGCGTTGCCGTCCAGGCTCTCGACGATGCTGCCCATCGCGGAGCGGCCCTGGCCGTAATAACGTTCGATGAGATCGTCGATCTCGGAGCGCAGGCCGACGCGCAGCGGGATGTCACGCCCGGTCGCCAGCCGCACGGCCTGCAGGGGATACGGATCGGCGGGATCGGCCACCAGCAGGACGACGCCGTCATCGCCGTCGCGGACGGGAACCACGTGGTATTGCTTGAGGAAACGGAGCGAGAGTTCCGTATCGGCGGGGGGCAGTTCCGGCGCGTCCTTCGCCGCGAGCAAGGGCAGGCCGAGCAGGTCGGTCCAAGCATCGGCGAGATCGCGCTCGGAAACCAGGCCAAGCCGCGCCATCAGCGCCGTGAGCGTACCCTCCGGCGTTTCATCGTGCAGGCGGCGGGCCCGCGCAAGGTCGGCATCCTTGAGCCGGCCATGCGCGACGAGGTGCGCGCACACCTGGACTTCTCCCGGTTCCCCGGTAAGCATATCCCTATGCTCGGTCATCGCAGACATGCCATCTCCATCACGGTCCGTTGGTTACGTCGTCCGGCCGATCGTTCCTGACCGGACGGGCCGCTATTGGTAGCACATACCGTGCGTCGGCGGCGACCGCGATCGCTGCGTTTCGCGACTCGGCGTAACGAACGAAAGCCGGCGTTTCCACCGGCTTCAAGGACTTGGCGGCGCCTTGTGGGCGCCGCCCGGGTTGTTTTACCAGCCCACGCCTACACCAACACCGCCAGAGGTCTCACCGCCGCTCACGGCGGCACCGAAGGTGAGACTGGCGTTGGACGAGAGGCTGCGCGAGTAGCCGACCGACAGGGCGCCCTGACCCTTGTATCCGCCCACGCCCACGCCGAGCCGGTTGTCGCCGTTGACGCCCTGGGTGCTGAAGGCCATCTGTGACATCGCCGCACCCATCGCGCCCACCTTGTTAAGGCGGTCGTTGAGGTTGCTGAAGCGGCGATCCACCGTGCGCTTGTACTCGTCGAACGCCCCGCCACTGACGACGTCGCCGAACTTCTGGTCGGTGTATGCCTTGGCGCTGCTCAGCGTCGCGGCATCGCCCTGGTCGGAGTAGGACTTCGCGGTGGCGACGGCCTGGTCGACCTGGCTCACGTTGGCCGCGTCGGTCGGCGCCGTCCCGGCGGCGACGTTGGTCACCCGCCGCTCCGCCCCCGCGCTTCCCACGGAGACGGTGTTGGGCTGGTCGGCCACGGAATTGGCGCCGAGCGCGACGCTGTTGGTCGCCGCCGCCGTGACCGTGGCGCCCGTCCCCACGGCGGTGCCATTGTCGGCGCCTACGCTGGCATTGGTGCCGACGGCCAGGTCGGTGGGGTCCTTCGCGTAGCTGCCGGCCCCGATGGCGGTGCCGTTACCCGTTCCGTCGACGACGGCGGCGGTGACCGGTACGGCCGCCGCCTGTACCGGGGCGGACACGTCCTGCGCGACCATCGGGGCCGCGACAGCGGCACTGGCGACCGACGCCGACATCACGCTGTTGCGCCGCACCGGCGCCGTTCCCGGAAGGGTGCTCCCGCCGGAACCGGACTCCAGCTGGTTCACGCGGGTGTCCAGGGAGGATAGCGCGCCGTCGAGCGCACCCACCGCGTCGCCGACCGTGCTGTACGAGCCACCCTGGACACGGTACACGGGGCCCACGAACCCCGTGGCACCCATCGTCGCCCCGCCCCCAAGGGCCATCGCCACCGCGTTGCCGGTGACATTGGAGGTGCCGGCGAACGCCCCGGACAATGCCGTGTTCAACTGGCTCAGGTTCACCGCGTCGGTCGCCTGCGTACCGGCGGCCACGTTGGTGATCTGGCGGTTGTTGCTTCCGCTGCCGACCGAGACCGAGTTCGCCCGCGTCGCCAGCGAACCGCTGCCCAGGGCCACCGAATTCGCCGCCAGCGCACGCGCGCTGTCGCCGATCGCGGTGGCGCCGGCCGCGCCGGCATTGGCGAAGGCGCCCACGGCCGTGGCCGACTCCCTGCTCGCCGTGGCGAAGGCGCCGCTGGCGGTGGAGAGATCGCCCGTGGCGCTGCTTCCCGCGCCGGTGGCCGTGGCGAGCGTACCTGTCGCGGTCGCATCGTCGGAACCGTCGCCGGCACCCGTGGCCGATACGTAATGGCGGGCACTGGCCACGCTGTCTGACAACTGGGTCAACTGATCCACATTGACGGCATCGCTGCCTTGCTCGCCCGCGGCCACGTTGGTGATCTGGCGTTCGCTGCCGCGCGCGCCGACCGACACCGTACCCACGCGATCCGCCAGGGCGTTCGAGCCGACCGCCACGCTATCCACCGCGGTGGCCGTCGCATTGGCGCCAAGGGCGACGCTGGCGGCGCCGCGAGCGGTCGAGAAATCGCCCACCGCGACACTGCTCGCGCCGGACGCCCAGCTGTTGATGCCCAGTGCCGTGGCGTTGCCGCCGGGCGCGTAGGCGAAGTAACCCAGCGCCGTGCTACCCACGCCCTCGGCTCCCGCGATGGCACCCAGCGCCGTGGCGAAATCGGCGGTCGCCTGCGCGCCGGCACCGAATGCCGCCGCACTGTCGCCGGTCGCGCCGGTATAGATGAGTCCGACGCCAGCGAGGTTGCTTGGCCCACCGACCGCGACCGAGCCGGCGCCCGACGCCGTGGTGGAGGTACCCACGGCCGTCGCATAGTCACCGGTCGCATTGGCCACCGCGCCCAATGCCGTGGATTGCGCACCGCTGGCGTAAGCGCCGACACCGGCCGAAGTCGCCGCGAAACCGGCGGCCTGCGAACTGGCGCCAACCGCCGTGCCGCCTACGCCGGCACTGGTCGCACCGGTGTCCACCGGGTTGCCATTGCCGTCGGCGATAAGCGGATTGCCGTCCTCGTCGACAGCATTACCGCCCACCGCGACACTGCCCGCGCCTGTCGCCTGTGCGCCCGCACCGAAGGCGGCCGCGTTCTGGCCGCTGGCCGTGCTGCCGTAGCCGGTCGCGGTCGCGAACTGGTTCGAGGCCACCGCGCCGGAACCGGTGGCCGTGGCACCGGAGCCCGCCGCCAAGGCACCCGAACCGGAAGCGGTGGCGTAATCACCGTTCGCCTGTGCGTCGTCGCTACCGTCACCCAGGCCGTTCGCCTTGAAGTAATGACTGGCGTCGCCGACGCTGGTGGCGAGCGAATCCAACTGTCCCTTGTTCACCGCGTCGGTGGCCTCGGTACCGGCCGCGACGTTGGTGACCTGCCGCTCGCTGCCGGCATCGCCGACCGAAACGGTATTCGCCCGGTCATTGAAGGAGCCCGCTCCGAGGGCCACGGAGTTCGCCGCCGCGGCGATCGCCGATTCACCGACCGCCGTGCTGCTCGCGCCATCCGCGTAGCTGTTCCAGCCCAGGGCGGTCGCATAGTCAGCCGTGGCCCATGCGCCCGTGCCGAAGGCCGATGAGGCATAACCCGATGCTTGCGCCGGAATCAGGCCGAAGAACGTGCTGCCACCGACGGCGACACTTTCGTCGCCCGTCGCTTGCGCGCTTTCGCCCACGGCGACGCTGCTCGCGCCGGTCGCCGCGCTCTGCGTGCCGATCGCCGTCGACAGATCGCCGATCGCGTTGGCGACCGCGCCCACCGCCGTCGCCTGCGCGCCACTGGCATAGGCGCCCACGCCGAACGACGACGCGGCGAAACCGCCCGCCTGCGAACTCGCGCCGACCGCCGTACCACCCACGCCCGCGCTCGTCGCGCCGGTATCGACCGGCACGCCGCCGTTAGTGATGAGCGGGTTGCCGTCTTCGTCCACGGCTACACCGCCGACGGCGACGCTACCCGGACCGTTGGCCTGCGCACCCGCACCGTACGACGCGCTGTTTTGTCCGGAAGCGACGCTGCCATAGCCCGTGGCCGTCGCGTTGGCACCCGTGGCGACCGCACCGCTGCCGTTGGCCGTGGCACCCGTGGCACCTGCGAATGCGCCCGAACCGGAAGCGGTGGCGAAATCGCCGACCGCCTGTGCATCGTCGCTGCCGTCACCCAGCCCGTTGGCCTTGAAATAATGGCTGGCATCGCTCGCGCCACTGGCGACCGCGTCGAGCTGGCTCTTGTTCACCGCGTCGGTGGCTTCGGTACCCGCCGCCACGTTGGTGACCTGCCGCTCGCTGCCCACGTCGCCGACCGACACCGTGTTGTCGCGATCCGCGTACGAACCCTGGCCCAGCGCCACCGAGTTCTCGCCGATCGCCCACGCGTTCGCGCCCAGCGCCGTGCCGCCGTTGCCCAGTGCCCAGCTGCCCGCGCCGATCGCCACCGCGTTCGCGCTTTCGATGCCGAACAATCCGAAGCCAGTCTCCGCGTAATTGCCGATCGCCACGCTGCCTTCGCCCGCCGCGCTCGCGCCACCGCCGATCGCCGTCGAACCGCTGCTATACGCCGCCGAGCCGTAACCCGTGGCCACCGACAGGTCGCCATCGGCGAAGGCTTGCGCTCCGTTCGCCACCGCACCCGCACCGGAGGCCTGCGCGAGGAAGCCGCTCGCCGTCGATTGCTCGCCTTGCGCGAACGCCGCCGTGCCCAAGGCCGTCGCGAACTGGCCTTCGGCCTGTGCGCTCGCGCCCACCGCCGTCGCGGCCAGCCCCGAGGCCGTCGCCGGACCGACCGCTTCACCGGTCGAGGTGTACGTGATCAACGGATTGCCGTCCTCGTCCAGCGCCTGCCCGCCGATCGCCGTCGCGCCATTGGCCGAAGCCTGCGCACCCGAACCGTAGGCGGCACTGTTCTGTCCCGATGCCACCGAGCCATAGCCGGTGGCCGTGGCGAAGTCCGCGTTCGTGCTCGCACCGCTGCCGATAGCGGAAGAACCGGTGCCTTGCGCGATCGCGCCCTGGCCCACCGCCGTCGTGTAATCGCCGCTGGCGAAGCTACCCGCGCCGAAACCCGACGCCCCATGACCACTCGCGATGGCGCCATGGCCGTTCGCCGTCGCCTCGTCACCGATGGCCGTGCTGCTTTCGCCGGTCACCGTGGAACCGCTACCCGTGACCGACGTATTCGCGCCCACCGCCGTGCTGTTTTCGCCATCGATGCTGGAGCTGGCGCCCAGGCCCGTCGCATTGTTGCCGCTGATGGACGTGTTGCTGCCGTAGGCCGAGGCGTTGTCGCCCCAGACGAAGGAATTGGTACCGACCGTCGTCGTCTGCACGCCGATGGCGCGACTCAGGAAACCGACCGCGACCGCGCCGACATCGAGCGCACCGGCGTTCGCGCCGACCGCCGTGGCATTGAGATGGTCGGCCGTGCTCGACCAGCCGATCGCCGTGCTGTAATCGGCCGTGCCCCATGCACCCGCGCCGAAGGCCGAGGAGCCGATACCGCTTGCGATCGTGGGAATGAAGCCGCCGTAGGCCGTCCCACCCACCGCCACGCTTTCCTCGCCCGTCGCCTGCGACGATTCACCGACGGCGACGCTGCTCGCGCCGGTCGCCGCGCTCTGCGTACCCACGGCCGTCGAATAATCGCCGATCGCATTGGCGACCGCGCCCACCGCCGTCCCTTGCGCACCGCTGGCGTATGCGCCCACGCCGATCGCGGAAGAGGCGAAACCGCCCGCCTGCGCGCTCGCGCCGATCGCCGTGCCACCGACCGCGGCCGTCGTCGCCGCCGTATCGACCGGGACGCCTTGATTGGTCACCAGTGGATCGCCGTCTTCATTCACTGCGACGCCGCCGACCGCGACGCTACCCGGACCGCTGGCCTGCGCACCCGCTCCGTAGGCCGCGCTGTTCTGTCCCGTGGCGACACTTCCGCTGCCGGTCGCCGTCGCATTCGACCCCGTGGCGACCGCGGCGCTACCGAACGCGCTCGCACCGTCTGCGCCCGCGTAGGCACCAGAGCCAGACGCCGTCGCGTACTGACCCGTGGCCTGCGCATCGTCGGAACCATCGCCCAGGCCGTTGGCCTTGAAGTAATGACTCGCGTCGCCGACGCTGGTGGCGAGCGAGTCGAGTTGTCCCTTGTTCACCGCGTCGGTGGCTTCGGTACCCGCCGCCACGTTGGTGACCTGCCGCTCGCTGCCCACGTCGCCGACCGACACCGTGTTGTCGCGATCCGCGTACGAACCCTGGCCCAGCGCCACCGAGTTCTCGCCGATCGCCCACGCGTTCGCGCCCAGCGCCGTGCCGCCGTTGCCCAGTGCCCAGCTGCCCGCGCCGATCGCCACCGCGTTCGCGCTTTCGATGCCGAACAATCCGAAGCCAGTCTCCGCGTAATTGCCGATCGCCACGCTGCCTTCGCCCGCCGCGCTCGCGCCACCGCCGATCGCCGTCGAACCGCTGCTATACGCCGCCGAGCCGTAACCCGTGGCCACCGACAGGTCGCCATCGGCGAAGGCTTGCGCTCCGTTCGCCACCGCACCCGCACCGGAGGCCTGCGCGAGGAAGCCGCTCGCCGTCGATTGCTCGCCTTGCGCGAACGCCGCCGTGCCCAAGGCCGTCGCGAACTGGCCTTCGGCCTGTGCGCTCGCGCCCACCGCCGTCGCGGCCAGCCCCGAGGCCGTCGCCGGACCGACCGCTTCACCGGTCGAGGTGTACGTGATCAACGGATTGCCGTCCTCGTCCAGCGCCTGCCCGCCGATCGCCGTCGCGCCATTGGCCGAAGCCTGCGCACCCGAACCGTAGGCGGCACTGTTCTGTCCCGATGCCACCGAGCCATAGCCCGTCGCCGTGGCGAACTGCTGCGTCGCCACCGCGCCGGAGCCAAACGCGCTCGCGCCGGTCGCACCGGCATAGGCGCCCGATCCGGATGCCGTGGCGTAATCGCCCGTGGCCTGTGCATCGTCGCTTCCATCGCCGGCACCGTTCGCCTTGAAGTAATGCGTGGCGTCGCTGACATCGTCCGCAAGCTGGTTCACTTGGGTCGTCACGCCGTCGACGCGGGTGGACAGCGTGTCCACGCGCGCCGATACGCCGCCGACCGATGTCGAGACCTTGTCCAGTTGCCGCTTGTTGACCGCATCGGTCGCCTGCGTGCCGTCGGCGACGTTCACCAGCTGGCGCTCTTCGTTGATCTTGCCGATCGATACGGAATTCGCGCGATCCGCGATCGATCCGTCGCCGAGGGCGACGGAGTTCTTCGCCGTGGCGCGCGAATCCGTGCCGAATGCCGAGCTGGCCGATCCGCTCGCATAGGAGGACTCGCCGACCGCGACACTGTCCGTACCGACAGCGCGAGCGTTCTGTCCCAGCGCCGTCGCATAGATGCCGGCGGACTGCGCGTTCTGTCCCAGGGCGACGCTGTACGCGCCGCTGCTGTTCGCCGCGGTACCGACCGCCGTGCTGTAGTCGCCCGCGGCCTTGCTGGAGGTGCCGCAGGCGAAGGCGTCGTCGCCCTTCGCTACCGGCGCCTTGCCCTGGATGCCGAACAGGTAGCCGCCGCATACATTGCCTGCGTGCGCCGGTGCGCTGCCCAGCGCCAGCATCGCGCCGGCAGCCAGTGGCAACGCAGCCAATGCGGCGCGCACGCGTCGTGATGCACCACCCTTGCCGCTGGCCCGAGCCAGCTCCGAAGCCACGACCAGAATCCCGAGCGTCTTGTTCCAGACCTTGCTGTAGATGGTGTTCACGTCAGCCTTCCTCCCAGATGTCCGCATGTGAGCGATCGATGCGCGGGCGCGCGGCGCGCTGCCCTCCGCCAGTCCGTCGCGACCGCGGCGGACGATGTATCCCCATGACCGGCGCAGGCGCCGGCCGCTCGAACGTGTTCGGTGTGTGTGTCCTCGCCCGCATGGCGGGCGCATCACGGTCGAGGCCCCGGCGAACCGGGGCCTCTTCCATGTCGTGCGTCAGAGCGTGTACGCACCCAGGACGCTTACGCCCGAGTACGCCTTGACTCCCTTCACGGTCAGCGTCCATGTGCCGGCCGCCGGCTTGCCGGCAGTGAACGGTTCGCTGTTGCCCGGACGGTTCGGCTGGTCCTTCACCTTGCCGCTCGGATCGGTCACCGAGATCGACACGTCACCCGAGCCACCGAAGGTGCGCAGGGTCAGCGTCTTCGCGTTGGCCGGCACCGTCAGGAGGTAGACGGTGCTCGCACCGGCCGCACCCTTCTGGTTGCCCAGCGCGGTGTTGTTGCTCAGCACGATGCCCGGAGGCGCCGGCGGCGGACCCCATGCGTCGTACTGCGACTGCGTCTCCGCATCGGACAGGCATGCGTTGAGGCTGGTGGCCTGGCCGGCCGTGATGAGGCCATCGGTGGCGAGCTGGCCGGCATAGGCATGCACGGCTGTGCGGTAGTCACCGACACTCGCGGCGGCACCGGCGAGGATCTGCGCATTGGCGATCACGTTGGCGCCGATGATCACGCCGCCCGGCACGAGGGTCGGGATGCCGGTATCGCAGGTGAGCAGCTTCTGCGACGTACGGTTGAGGCCCCAGCCGATGTCCTGGAACAGCGCGGGCGTCAGGTCGACGTCGATCTGGCCGACGAGATCCTGGCTGATCGCGTATTCCATGATCGCGTTCGGGGTCAGGCGCGTGTCGTAGTGCGAGAACGACGAACCCTGGGCGAGCACGGTCGGCGCATACAGCTGGACGTTGCCCTGTGCATCGGTGCCGGCGAGGCCGGTGCCCGTGCCCACGGCGCCGGTCAGGCCGGTGAGGTTCGCCTTCAGCTTGTTGCCGTCGACCTGGCTCACCGCGATCACCGGGATGTTCACCGGCGAGGCGGGCGTGCCTCCCGGCGTGATGGCGCCGGCCTGGTTGTTGGCGATGAGCACGGCGGATGCGCCGGCCGCCTGCGCGTTGAGCGTCTTCACGGTGAAGTCGCAGGTACCGCGGTCGATCAACGCGATCTTGCCCGCGATCGCCGAGCCGTTGGTGATCGCCGCGCAACCGTCGGCCGGCGAGGCCTGGACCACGCTGCCGGTGAAGTTGGACGAGGTCGCCGTCGGGCCGAACGCGGCCTGCGAATAACCGTAGTCGCCCGCCGCCGCGGCCGGTGCCGTCACGCGGAAGACATTCGGCGTCCCGAGAGCCAGCGGCGCCTCCGCCTTCACGGTGGCGCCGGTGAACACGAGCTTGCCGTCGTCCAGTGCCGCCGTGACGCGCTGCGCCGGCGTGAGGTCGTACCACTTCTTCATCTGCGTGTCGTTGAAGACGAAGGTGGAATAGATGTCAGGACGCGCCACGCCGTCATCGCCGACGTACGGCGAACCGGTGGTCAGGCTGTTGAAGCCGGAGAAGCCCAGGCCGTGGGCCATTTCGTGGAGCACGACGTTGAGGAAGTTGATCGAGCCCGCCGGCGTCTTGCCATCCAGGCCGAAGTACCAGCGCGAACCCTCCAGGCAACCCGGCGTTCCGAGTGCACCGTTGAACTGGCTCTGGATATCGGCTTCGCCCGGCACGCCGTCTTCGTGGGTCAGGGCATCGAACAGCGCCGAGTGGTACCAGGTGTTGCGCACGGCGCCAGGCGGCAACGTGCTGGCGTCGTCGAAATAGAAGATATACGTGGTGCCGGAGGAACCGAGCACGCCCGAGGTGGCATCGCACGACAGCGGCTCGAAGGTCGCGTTGTTCACGATCGTGACGTCGCTCTGCAACACGGCGCCCCAGATATCGGCGGCGAACTGGTAGACGTTCAGCGCCTGCTTGCCGACCGTGGTGCCGGGATTGCCACCGACCGGTGCGGCTGGCGTCGGGTCGTCGAGACCCTGGCCGGTGCCGACGTCCTGGTTGACGATCTTGATCTCGGCGGCCTGGGCACCGACCGTGGCGAACAGGCCGGCGGCGGCGAGCGCGGTGAAGAGGAGAGTGCGGCGGATCATCGGGTCACCTCCGGCGCCTTCGGCGCGGCCTGCACGCCATGGTCGTCGTGGTGCACGCTGAGCGTTCCGTCGGGCGCGCGTTCGGCCACGACGCTGCTCATCAGTTCCTGTGGCACGCGCACGGCCTTGGCGCGGACGCCATTGCCGAGGCTCACCGTGCGGAACGTGGATTTCGCATCGGCCGCGGTGCGCGGCTGCGCCGACAGCGAGGCGGCCCGGCTGGAACGGACCTGGAAAGCCTTCGAAAGCGCCGCGCGCTCGGCCGCCGTCGGTTCGCGGAGGCGGCCGGTCGAAGGATCGATAGCGACCTGGACGCCCTGGACCATGACGGCCTGGGGCTGGGTCGCATGCGGCGTATCGGCGGCATGTGCCGCCCCCGCCACCGTGAAGATGCCCGTCAGCACGAGACCCAAGGCCTGTGCCAGTGATCGTGAAGTCATTACCCATACCTCCCTAGTGCGGCGCCGGGACCCCTCCCTGCACGCCCACCGGCGAAGACCCCCTCGCCGGCGTAAACACTCGAGGATTCGACGTTCCCCTCAACGCCAATCCCTGCCCGCCGGCGCGCACGCGCCAGCGGTGACGATTCATGACGTGGTGATGCCCCGGTGCATGGACTTGCCGCGGCGACATGGTGCGATCGAACGATTTACCATCTGCACTACCCCTTACCCTTGGTACTGCTGGCGGACGGCCGGTTGCCGGTCGTCATCCCTTTTGATGTCCTGGTGGACGTCCCCTGCGAAAAGGTCGAATAGATCCTTCTTGCGCCCTCCGGCGCGTCGTCTTATTGACGGCGGTCGTTGGAACGTAGCAGCAGGAAAATGCGAACGTCAATCGTTTGACGCAAATTTCCGTGCCCTCCAAACATACGTGCGGGAAACCCCGCGCAAACGATGATCAAACGTCTGGATAGGTTTTCAATTCATAGCCTTGCGTGACAATAACGTCCTGTTACATCTCTACAACAATGGTCTCAAAGCGAAAAAAATCATGGACTTGATCGATATCGGCGCCAACCTGACCCACGATTCCTTTCGTCAAGATCTTGACGCCGTACTGGCCCGTGCGACGGCCCACGGCGTGGGGAAGATGGTCGTCACCGGCGCTTCACGTGAAGGCAGCACGCACGCCCTCGAACTCGCCCGCGCCCACGCCGGACGCCTCTACGCGACCGCCGGGGTGCACCCTCACCATGCGATCGACTACGACGAGGAAACCCATGCGCTGTTGCGCCGGCTCGCGAAGGAACCGGAAGTTCGTGCGGTCGGTGAAACCGGGCTGGACTACAACCGCAATTATTCGCCGAGGGACGTCCAGCGGGAGGTGTTCGAACGTCAACTGGAGATTGCCGTCGAGGTGGGGAAGCCCTTGTTCCTTCACCAGCGCGACGCCCACCACGATTTCCTCGCCATCCTGAAGCGATATCGCGATCGCGTCCCCGCGGCCGTGGTGCATTGCTTCACCGATACCGGCGAAGCACTGCGCGACTATCTCGACCTGGACTGCCACATCGGCATCACCGGCTGGATCTGCGACGAGCGCCGGGGCGCGCACCTGCGCGAGCTGGTGAAGATGATTCCCGCAGACCGGCTCATGCTGGAAACCGACGCGCCCTACCTGCTCCCGCGCACGATCCGCCCGATGCCGAAGGATCGTCGCAACGAGCCGATGTACCTGGCACACATCCGCGACGAGGTGGCGAGGGATCGTGGCGAGACGCGAGAGGCATTGACCGAAGCAAGCGTGCGCACGACGGAAGCCTTCTTCCACCTCGCCACCTGACCGCTCGCCCCCCGAAGCAGTACACCGCGTATCCAACCATCTGGACGGATCGTCAGCCCGAGTGCAACCCCGTCAACGCCGCTTCGGCGAGATCCACCTCGCGCAACAATGTCTGCAAGGTTTCATCGTTGATCTCGTGGCTGCGGCGTAGCGCATACAGCTCGCGCCGCTCCGCACGTAATGCGGCCAGCCGCATCACGCGTTCCGTGCCTGCCTCGGCGCGCGCCTTCTCCGGCACGTCGCCTTCCTCGCCCGCGGCCTCGAGCCGTTGCTGGTAATCCGCCATGACGCGAGCGGCGACGCGCGAGGCCAGTGCCACGGCATTCTCGTCGCCACCGGCCTCCACGCGCTGCTGTTCACCCGCGATGCCGCGCAACGCCGCTTCCGCGGCCAGTGCCCGCGCCTTGCGCTCCTCGCGCACACGCGGGTCTTCGCCGGGAATCTTCAATCCCTTCACGGACAGCGGCAGGCCGATCGCACCGAACAGCAGCGTGCAAAGGATGACGCCGGTGGCGAGAAGGATCATCAGGTCGCGCACGGGGAACGGCACGCCATCGCTTTTCATCAGCGGCAACGAAAGCACGCCGGCCATGGTGATGGCCCCACGCACGCCCGCCAATGCCGTGGTCCAGACCAGTCGCGTACCGACTTTCGGACGCTTCTCACCGCGATGCAGCGCACGCATCAGCATGAAGCGCAACGACACCCACACCCAGATGAAACGCAACACGACGAGCGCCAGGGTGATGGCGACCACGTACGCAGGCAGGTGCCACATCGCCCCACCACCCGCCTGGACAAGGTCGTTCTTCGCGCCGTCGACGATGCCTGGCAACTGCAGGCCGAGCAGGAGGAAGATCAGGCCGTTGAAGGTGAATTCCACCATCGACCACACCGCGCCGTTCTGCATGCGCGTCGCGACATAGCCGCCCTTGAGCACATCGGTGTAGTTCATGGTCATGCCCGCGGCGACGGCGGCCAGGATTCCCGATACGCCAAAATGTTCCGCGAGCAAATAAGCGGCAAAGGGAAGCAGGAGCAGCAGGGCTACCTGGCTCGCCGGATCGACCTCGTCGCTCCACCGCACGAGGCGCCGGCGGAAAATGCCGAACACGTAGCCGACAAAGGCGCCGGCGGCCACGCCGCCCAATGCCATCACGGCGAAATCGCCCGCCGCCGCCGCGGGCGAGAACCGGCCCGTGAGCTCCGCCGCTATCGCGAACTGCAACACCACGAGGCCTGAAGCATCGTTGAGCAACGCCTCGCCAGAAAGGATGTGCATCAGGCGTGGCGGTATCGTCGAATCGCCGGTGATCGATGTCACCGCCACCGCATCCGTCGGCGACAAGACCGCCGCGAGGGCGAATGCCACCGCGAGCGGCACGGTGGGAATCATCCAGTGCACGAAATAACCGATGCCGAGGATGGTGAAGAACACCAATCCGATGGCGAGCGCGAGGATCGGACCGCGCAACAGGAACAGTTCGCGCTTCGGGATTCGCCAGCCATCGGCGAACAGCAACGGCGGAATGAAGAGCAGGAAGAATAGTTCGTGGTCGAATTCCACGTGCATGCCGAATGGCCGCGCCAGCAGGGCCCCCAAGGCGATCTGCAACAGTGGCAATGGCAACTTCACCGGCAAGACGCGGACAACCGCGCCGGAAAGGGCGACGACCAGGAGAAGCAAGAGGATGGTGATGACGAGATCCATCGCGCGACGCTATCCGGGGCGGCGCGGACAGGCAACCTGCGCCATGTCGAAAGCCAGCCGAAAGGGCATGAATTTACGAATGGATTCGTAATTACCTGCTTAGGATTTATTCCTATTGTTACGTTGTGTGACAGGGGTTTACGTTGATTTCACGCACCGCCTCCATGCGGTCGCCACTTTTGCGCCATGGATGACGTCCTTGCTTGCACGAGTTCCAGGGGAGATCGCGATGCCTTATCCGTTCAGGACAGTACCCCCTTCAGGAGGTGGCGGACGCCCACGTTCGCCATGAGGCCGCGCGGCCTTCCGTCGCCTTAGCGAGCGGGATGGTCATGCGGAACGCCATAACGAGGTAGTCACTTCCCGCCGATGCATCGGCGGAACGTTCGCGTGCCGCGCGGACGCGGGGACGCCTTGGCCGTCATTTCGTCACGCGTTACTTCAGGAGGGTAGTTCATGCAGCACGTAACCTCATCATCGACCGCGCCGCGTCGAAGGCTCGCCCTTGCCGTGGCTTTCGCCATCGCCGCCGGCAGCACGGGCGGCGCGTTCGCGCAGAGCAACGCCACCGGCTCGATCTTCGGCTCGGCGGCGCCGGGTGACACGATACATATCGAGAACACGGCCACGGGTCTCCGCCGCGACATCACCGTGGACGCGAGCGGCCGCTATCGCGCCAATTCCTTGCCCATCGGCACGTACGACGTCACCCTGATGCACAACGGCGCCGCCGTCGACACCCACAAGGGCGTCCAGACCCAGATCAGCCAGAGTACCGACGTTTCCTTCGCGGCGACCAACGCCGACGCGACGACGCTGGGAAGCGTGCAGGTCACCGCCAACAGCCTCCCGAGCATCGACGTCAGCTCCGTCGATTCGCGCACCGTGCTCAGCGCCGATCAGCTGGCCAAGCTACCTATTGCGCGTACGTCGATCAGTTCGATCGCCCTGCTCGCTCCCGGCACGACGTCGGCCGCGCGCGGCTATGGCAACGCACTCTCGTTCGGTGGCTCATCGGCCTCGGAGAACGCTTATTACATCAACGGCTTTCAGGTCACCAACCCCCTGACCGGCGTGAGCTCGCGCCAGCTTCCGTATGACGCGATCGACCAGGAGCAGGTGTTGATCGGCGGCTACGGCGCCGAGTATGGCCGCTCCACCGGTGGCGTCATCAACGTCGTGACCAAGCGTGGCTCGAACGAGTGGAAGGGCGACGTGCAGGTGCTCTGGTCGCCGGAAGCACTCGCGCAGGAACCGCGCAATGTCTATCTCCGCAACGGCACGCTATACCAGCGCGGCAATGCCTACGCCCAACGCGATTCGGAAAACCTGCAGTATTCCGGCTCGCTGGGCGGCGCCCTGGTGAAGGACAAGCTGTTCATCTTCGCCGCCGCGGACTGGATCCGCCAGACCGGCAACTATACCGGCCCCAACTCGGTCAGCGACGACGAGAAGGATACGGCGAAGACGAAGCGCTGGCTCGGCAAGATCGACTGGAACATCACCGACAACAACATCCTCGAACTGACCGGCATTGGCGACACCGAAACCACCGACGCCTCCATCTTCGCGTACAACTACAACACCGGGCGCGGCGATTACCTCGGCCACCAGTACACGAAGAACTACAACGGCACGCAGACGAACGGCACGCCCGGCGGCGAAACCTATATCGCCCACTACACCGGCTATATCACCGACGACCTGACCATCAACGCGATGTACGGCCGCGCGCATTCCGACCACGAGCAGAACGTGGATGGCGCGTCCGGCGTCGCGTGTCCCTCGATCACCGACTCCCGCGTCGAGTTCATCAACAACAAGCAGACCGGCTGCACGGTCGGCGCCACTTCCACCCTCCTTCCCGGGTCCAAGGACAGCACGAAGGGATGGAGCGCCAACATCGAATACCGGATCGGCGACCACGATCTCCGTGCCGGCGTCGACAACTACGTGCTTCGCGCCACCTGGGGGTCCATACCCGTGGGCGGCACGTCGTACACGTACAACGACGTGGGCGACGGCAGCGTCATCCAGCAGCGCCTGATCAACCTCGGCCTCGATCCCGGCCTGTACAACCCGGCGGACTTCCCCAATGGCTATTACGTGGAGTCCACCGCGCTGACCACCGGCACGTCCGCGCGGACCAACCAGCGATCGCAGTTCGTCGAGGACAATTGGCAGATCACCGACCGCTGGCATGGGTATATCGGCCTGCGCAATGAACAGTTCTCCAACTACAACGGTGTCGGCGAAGCCTATGCGCGCGCTCGTCACCAACTCGATCCCCGTCTCGGTGTATCCTGGGATGTCTACGGTGACAGCTCACTGAAGATCTACGCCAACGCCGGACGCTATCACCTCGGCCTGCCGACGTCGGTGGCCGTACGCGGCGCCGGACCGTCGACGTATCCATCGCAGTACTTCAGCTTCACCGGCATCGATCCCGCCACGGGCATCCCGACGGGGCTGGGCCAGGGGGCGTACTCGAACACTTATTACCTCAACGGCGCCAACGGCACCCCTCCCGATGCGAAGACCGTCTCGGCTCGCGACCTGCATTCGTATTACCAGGATGAGTACATCCTCGGCTTCGACAAGCAACTCACCGACAACTGGGTCGTGGGTGCCAAGGCCATGTATCGCAGGCTGCGCAGCCTGATCGACGATACCTGCGATTCCGCACCGCTCCAGGCCTGGGGCGATCGCAACGGTCTCAGCGACGAGGTCGCCGCCGGCATCGCGAGGAGCACGGGTTGCTGGCTGTACAACCCGGGACGCGCGAACACCTTCGTGGTGTCGCCGGCGGCGGGACAGTACATCGACGTTCCGCTTTCCGCCGCGGATATCGGCGAACCGAAGCCCAAGCGTTCGTACTACATGCTCGACCTCTACGCCGAGCACCAGTTCAGCGACAAGTGGTACGGCAAGATCGACTACACCTACTCGCGCAGCTATGGCAACTCGGAGGGACAGCTCGATTCGAACATCGTCCAGGCCGACGTATCGACCACCGAGAGCTGGGATTTCCCGCAGATCATGGAGAATACCAACGGCGACCTGCCAAACGACCATAAGCACCAGCTCCGCGTCTACGGTACCTACGCGCCGACGGAAGAATGGCAGTTCTCCACAGTGAGCCGCGTCACCTCGGGCGCACCCGTCAGCTGCCTGGGCATCCGTCCGCTCTCGGCCGGTGGCGACCCTTATGGATACGGCGCCAACTACTTCTGGTGCAACGGGGAGCCAGCGCCCCGTGGGTCACGTGGACGCACGCCGTGGACGTACACCATGGATGTGAGCGCGGCATGGAAACCGGCTTTCGCCGATCACAAGCTCACGTTCTCCGCGGACATCTTCAATCTTCTGGGTAAGCAGCAGGTGACCCAGTACTTCGAGACGGGTGAGACCTCGAACGGCCTGGCCAATCCGAACTACAAGCGCGCCCGGTCGTTCCAGGACCCGCGCTATGTCCGCCTCGGCGCGCGTTACGACTTCACGCTCTGACCTAGAAGAAGAAAAGCGACACTCCCCAGATTGGCCGCTCCGCCTGGAGCGGCCTTTTTTTCATTTCATTGCTCCTTCATGTCTCCGGAAGGCAGTGAAAATCTTTCGTTCCGCATGAAAACTTTTTCATCTTCGCCTTAACGCGCCCCGCATCTTCCTGCGCCATCCATACGGACAACCGCATTCCTCCGCCACGTCGGCCTTGCGATCCGGGCATCCGGCCCTTGCGCCCGCCGCGCTCACAAGAGGGACAAGAACTTTCGTTCATGCAACTCGCATTGAGTGCCGATGTCGGCCGGGCGTAGTTTGCGCTCGCTTGTTGCAGTTTCGTTAACGGCGATACGCGGCGCATCGATGCGGAGGAGATCGACGCCATACAGGGGCCCGGACGGCCATCACGTGAACCACTCCGTTCCGTTCGTCGAGGGATGACGGGACGACTTGAAGCATTTGGCCAATGGCCGGGGAGATCACCATGGATTCGCGTTACTCAATGGAGCGCACCAGGCGGCGCTCGTTATCGTTCGCCATCGCGCTCGGCCTCGGCCTGGTCGCCACGGGCAGCTTTGCGCAGAGCACGGTCGGCGCCGTCTACGGCACCGCCGATGCCGGGGCGCAGGTCACCGCCACCAATACGGGAAGCGGGCTGAGCCGTTCCGCCACCGTCGGTGGCGATGGCCGCTTCAACATTTCGTCGTTGCCTCCGGGCGACTACAAGATCACTTCCACCAAGGGTGGCCAGAGCTCCACGCGCGACATCCAGATCGTCGCCGGCCAGGGCTTCAACCTGAACCTCGCCGCCGGCAATGCGGCTGGCGCGGCCAATGCGAATGCGCAGGACCTGACGACCGTGTCGGTGACGGCGAACGCGCTGCCGCCGATCGACATCACCTCGAGCCAGACCAACACGGTCATGACCTCGGAACAGATCAAGCAGCTGCCGCTGGCGCGCAACCAGACCGCCGTGGCCCTGCTCGCACCCGGCGCGACCAAGGGCGACAGCGCCTTCGGCAACCTGGCCTCCTTCGGCGGCGCGTCCGTCGCCGAAAACAGCTACTACGTGAACGGCTTCAACGTCACCAACTTCTTCCAGAGCCTCACCTATTCGCAGGTTCCGTTCGAGGCGATCGACCAGGAGGAAATCCAGGACGGCGGCTACGGTGCCGAGTATGGCAATTCCACCGGCGGCGTGATCTCGGTGAACACCAAGCGCGGCACGAACGAATGGAAGGGCGGCGTCGATTTCACCTGGGACCCTTACCAGTTCCAGGCCAAGCAGCCCAACATCTACTTGCAGAACGGCAGCCTGCTGCAAAACAACCGGCACAACAGCAACTACGTGGTCGGCAACAACAACACCGGCAACGCCACCGACTTCGGCCAGCGCTGGAACGCGTGGCTGGGCGGTCCGCTGATCAAGGACAAGTTGTTCATGTTCGCCCTCGTCGGCGGCACGCGCACGGCCGACGAGCATTACGGGGATTCCTCGGGTAGTGGCAACTTCAACAAGACCACGATCAAGGACCCGCGCTACCTGGTCAAGCTGGACTGGAACATCAACGAGAGCAACATCCTCGAATACACCGGATTCAGTGACAGCAGCACGCAGCAGCAGAGCATCTACGGATACAGCTACGACGCCGACGGCCAACCGCATCGGGGCGACTACCTCGGCCAGGTCTACGACAAGACCGGCGGCATGAACAACATCCTGAAGTACACCAGCTACATCACCGACGATTTCACGATATCGGCGCAGTACGGCAAGAGCACCAACCGGCGCGACGAACGCGCCACCACGGCCGATGGCACGCTGGAAGAATACGACGGCAACATCTTCAACGCGGCCAACTCGCCCGGCTGCCCCCTGATCGTCGATAACCGCATTCCGGTCAGCAACGGCGGGACCGCCGCCCCGCACTGCTCGTTCACCAGCGGGTTCCTCAACACGCCCGACGGCGAAGACAAGCGTAACGCCGGCCGCATCGACTTCGAGTACCACCTCGGCGACCATGAGTTGAAGGCCGGTTGGGCGCGCGACCACTTCACCACCGACACCGGTACCGCCTACGAGGGCGGCAGCCGCTGGACGTACATCTCCCAGCCGGAAGCCATCCTCGGCCACGCACCCGGCCTCGATCCGGCGGACAGCGTCGTCGAACAGACCGTGTTCGCCACCGGCGCGAAGGTGGGCATCACGCAGAAGTCGTACTACCTGCAGGACAACTGGCACATCACAGACAACTTCGTCGCCCGCATCGGCGTGCGCAACGACGGCTTCGAGAACACCAACAGCCTCGGCCAGACCTATGTGAAGCAGGTGCACAGCTGGCAGCCGCGCCTTGGCTTCTCGTGGGACGTGCATGGCGATTCGACGCTGAAGATCTATGGCAGCGCCGGCGACTATTCGCTGCCGCTGGACGGCAACGTGGCCCTGCGCGGCTCATCGGCCTCGCTGTACCAGAACCAGTACTTCAGCTACACGGGCATCGATCCGGTGACCGGCGCACCCACCGGTCTCGGCGCCTTGCCCGCGGCGTATGCGGCGGCCTTCCCGTCGCGCACCGGCATCATCTACTCGAACGGCGAAGCCGGCGTGGTTCCGAATCCGGGTGCCGTCGCCACCAAGGACCTGAAGCCGTTCAAGCAGCGTGAGTTCATCCTGGGCGCGCAGCAGCAGGTCGCCGACTGGACCTTCGGTGCCAAGGCCATCTACCGCAAGGTGCTGACCGGCATCGACGACTCCTGTGACTTCCGTCCGATCGCCAAGGCGGCCAACGCGCAGTACGGGCTCAACCTCGACACCACGAGCCTGACCCCCGCCGACGCCAACGTCCCCGGTTGTTACATCTTCAATCCGGGCAGCTCGGTGACACTGCGTACGCCGGTGGATGCCACCGGCACGCTCTACGACATCCACCTTCCGGGCGTGGACGTGGGTGAGCCCAAGTACAAGCGCTCCTATCTCGCGTTGCAGTTGACCGCCGAGCGCAACTTCGACAACACCTGGTACCTGAAGACGTCCTATGTCTTCTCGCATACGCGGGGCAATGCCGAAGGTGGCGTCGATTCCAGCAACGGCCAGGCCGATACCGGCACGACCGAGTTGTTCGACTATCCGGAGATCATGGCCGGTTCGAACGGCTACCTGCCGAACGATCGCAAGCACACGTTCAAGATCTACGGCGCGTGGCAAATCAACGACGAGTGGCTCGTGGGCGCCAACGGCGTGTTCCAGACCGGCCGTCCGGAGAACTGCTACGGCCTGAACCCGATCGACTCGCAGGTGGTCGGCGGCTACGGCTCGGGCGCGTACCTCTACTGCGACGGCATGGTGGTCCAGCGCGGCTCGGTCGGCCGCACGCCGAGCTACTGGAACATCGACCTGAACGCTTCGTACAAGCCGGTGTGGGCGAAGGGCGTCACTCTTTCGGCGAACGTCTTCAACGTCTTCAACAAGCAACACACGACGTCGATCAACGAAGTGGGCGAGGACGACAGCGGCAATTCACTCTCCGGAAGCACGTACAAGATCCCCACCAGCTTCCAGCAGCCGCGCTACGTGCAGCTGTCCGCCGAGTACGACTTCTCGCTCTGACGCTCCACCACAAGAAGACAACGGCGCGCGCCCCTGGCGCGCGACCGATGCAACCTCCCCAGATCGCCGCCCGCTCCCACGGGCGGCTTTTTTTTAAGGCGTCGATGGAAGGCTTTGATGGAAGCCGGCCCAGGTAGGAACCGGCCTGGTGGGAACCGGCCTGGTGGGAACCGGCCTGGTGGGAACCGGCCTGGTGGGAACCGGCCTGGTGGGAACCGGCCTGGTGGGAACCGGCCTGGTGGGAGCCGACTTTGTCGGCGGTCCCGCGGCAGCGGGCCAGGTTGCAGCAAGCACCCATCGCCGACAAAGTCGGCTCCCACCAGGGTCGAGTTCCCACACCGAGTGCCCGGGCGTATTGCCGCCTACCAAGCAACCTCAAGCGACGGCGACACCGCGACGCCGAAGGTAAGGCACGAGGACGAAGCAGGCGACACCCATCAGCATCACCACGATGCCACCCCACACGGCGGGCTCGAAACGCTCGTCGAACACGAGGTACGAGGTGAAGATGCCGGACACCGGCACGATCAATGACAACGGCGCCACCGATGTCGCCGGGTATTTCTTCATGAGGTTGTTCCACACCATGTAACCGAACACGGTGGTCACATAAGCCTGGAACAGCACCGACCCGGCCGCCCGCCAACTCACTCCGTGAGCAAGGGCTTGAAAGGGAGCCAGGCCGTGGACAACATAGGTGAGGATGAACAGCAGCGGCGCGGAGAACACGCTCGACCAAGCGACGAACGCGATCATGTCGGCCGGCTTGTGCCGCTTCACGATGAGGTTGCAGACGCTCCAGCTGAACGCCGCCAGCAAGACCAGCGCGATGCCGACGGCGGTGGACGTACCTTCGATATGGCTTATCACGATCACCAGGCCAGCCGCCGCCAGCAGCATGCCCACCCATTGGGGCGTGTGGATGCGTTCGCGAAGGAACACCGCGCTCGACAGGACGGTGAAGAACGCGCTGAACTGCAACACCAGCGATGAAAGCCCTGGCGACATCCCCTTGGCCATGGCCAGGTTCACGACCCACCAGAGGCCGACGCCGAACAGCACGCCGTACGCCGCCAATGCCGCGACGGGCACGTCACGCGGCCGGCGCAGGAACAACACCAACGGAAACGCGGTGAAGGTGAAGCGCAGTCCGGTAAGGAGGAAGGGATCGAGGTCGCGCAGGCCCACCTCGATCACGGAAAAATTGCTTCCCCATATCAGTGCGACGAGTACGCCCAAGAGCAGGTCTGCGGGTTTCATGGCTCGCCATCGTCTTCGAAGCGCAGGTGCTTCACGCTGCGGCCGTGGCGGCGGACGAGCTTCAACGCTTCGACGCCCACCTTGATATGCCGTTCGACGAAGGTGGCCGTGACCGCGGCGTCGCTGGTTTCGGTCTTCACGCCTTCCGGGATCATCGGCTGATCGGACACGAGCAGGAGCGCGCCGCAGGGGATGTGGTTGGCGAAGCCGGCGGCGAAGATGGTCGCGGTTTCCATGTCGATCGCCATGCTGCGGGTGCGGCGCAGGTATTCCTTGAAACCGTCGTCGTGTTCCCAGACCCGGCGGTTCGTCGTGTAGACGGTGCCCGTCCAGTAGTCGTGGCCGAGGTCGCGGATCATGGTGGACACCGCGCGCTGCAACTGGAACGCCGGCAGGGCCGGCACTTCCGGCAGGAGGTAGTCGTTCGAGGTGCCCTCGCCCCGGATCGCGGCGATCGGCAGGACCAGGTCGCCGATGGCGTTCTTCTTCTTGAGGCCGCCGCACTTGCCCAGGAACAGCACGGCCTGGGGTTCGATCGCGCTGAGCAGGTCCATGACCGTCGCCGCGTTGGGGCTGCCCATGCCGAAGTTGATCAGCGTGATGCCGTCGGCCGTCGCGTTGGGCATGGGCCGGTCGCGCCCGTGCACCTCCACGCCGTGCTCCAGGGCGAAGCGCTCCACGTAGTGGCCGAAGTTGGTCAGCAGGATGTGCCGGCCGAATGCCTCCACGGGCGTGCCCGTGTACCTGGGCAGCCAGTTGGAGACGATCTCGTTCTTGGTTTTCATGTCGAATCCGGGTGCGCATGCGCCGGCGGCGTTCGCCTTTGCCTGCCGACGGCGCGGTTACCGGCGACGCCACGCCGGCGGAGTGCCAAATTCATTCGCGCAAGTGTAGCATCCGGCCCAGCGGGGCAAGCCGGGACGCATCGGGTGTTTCGGGCGCCGCGGGCCGTCAGGCCTACGATGGGGGGTGGTGCCCGATGCGAATCGGCGTAGCGATCGACGCGGCCTGCGACCTGCCGCAGGATTTCCTGGAGCGCAACGGTATCGCGGTGATGCCCATCGCCGTGAAGGTGGACCTGCAACGCTTCAAGGACGACCGCGACCCGGTCGAGATCCAGCGTTTCCGCAACCAGAAGCTGGGCAGCCGCAGCCATTCGGCCGAAACCGAGGCAAGCTCGGTGGAAGACGTGCAGAACCTCTTCCTCCAGCGGATGGTGAAGGAATACGACTGCGTCGTCTGCCTCACCATCATGGCCACGCGCAGCCCCATCCACGACAACGTGATCAAGGCGAGCTTCGCGATCCTCAAGAACTACCGGCCGGTCCGCGAAGCCGCCGGCATCGGCGGCCCCTTCCTGATGCGCGTGGTCGATACCCGCAACATCTTCGCCGGCTCGGCACCGGTGGTGGTCGAGGCGGTGCGAACGATCCAGGCGGGCAAGTCCCCCGCCGAGGTACGCGAACGCGCCGCCCATATCGCCGATTGTTCCTACGGCTACATGCTGCCGCGCGACCTCAACTATCTCCGGTCCCGAGCCCGCAGCAAGGGCGACCGAAGCGTGAGCTTCCTGAGTTCCATGCTCGGTACCGCGCTGGATATCAAGCCGATCCTGCGCGCGCACAAGGGTGAAACCGGGCCGGTGGGCAAGGTCAGGGGCTTCGAGCATGGTGCACAGACGTTGTTCGACTACGCCGCGAAGCGCGTGCAGGCCGGTTTGCTCGTGCCTTCGCTCTCGCTCAGCTACGGCGGCGATCTCGACGACATGCGCAACCTGCCCGGCTACCAGGCGCTCACGCGCGTTTGCGCCGAGGCCGGCGTGGAGATATTGGAGAGCCCGATGGGTATCACGGGCATGGTCAACGTCGGCGAAGGCGCGATGACACTCGGCCTCGCTTCCGAAGAACACGTGGCCGAGTTCTGAGCATGCTTCCCCTGCGCGTCCTGCTCGCCGCCCTCGCCCTGGCGACGGGCGGCGACGTGGCGGCGGAAACCGTCTACAAGTGCCAGGCCGGTGGACAGACGATCTACCAGCAGACACCCTGCGCGAAGAATCAGCGCCAGCAGGCGATCCAGCTGCAGGACTCCGCACCGGCGGACGGGCGCGTGGCACCGATGCCCGGGCCGCCGCCATCGCGCGAGGCGGTCGACGAGACACCCCCGCCGGCGGCACCCGTGGCCCCGGCTCCCGTGCTCTACGGTTGCATCCGCGCCACCGACGGCAAGCCGTACACCAGCGACAACGGGCATCCCGAGCCATACATGGCGCCGCTCGGCGTGCTCGGCGCCATCACCCCGTCGCTCGCCGATACCTATGGCAACCGCGACGCGGCGGTCGCTTCCGCGCCGGAACTCAACCGCGGCAAGGGCAATGCGGCGGCGGTGGCGACCAGCAACTACGTATGGGTGCAGGACCAGTGCCGCCGGCTCAGCCCCGCCGAGGCCTGCCAGGCCTTGCGCGGCGACGCCGAGGCGAACCAGCGGCTGCTCCGCAACGCGTTCAAGAGCGAGCGCGCTCCACTGGAGGCGAAGGATGCACGGCTACAGGCACAGTTGAAGGGCTGCGGGTAGGCTGCTGAAGGCTTGCCGATACCCGATGGCGGGAGCCTCAGCCCTTGTGGAAGCTGCCGCTCCTGTGGGAGCCGCTGTTCTTGTGGGAGCCGCTTCAGCGGCGATGGGGGCTTGCATTGATCCGGCCCGCTGCCGCGGGATCGCCGACAAGGTCGGCTCCCACAAAGACCCGGCTCACTATGGGTGGCTCTTGTGGAAGCCGCTGCTCTTGTGGAAGCCGCTGCCCTTGTGGGAGCCGCTTCAGCGGCGATGGTTGCTTGCCGCAACCCGGCCCGCTGCCGCGGGATCGCCGACAAGGTCGGCTCCCACAAAAGCTCGATCAGGCTGCTGCCACCGCGAGTCCGGACACCACGCCCAGCGAGGGGTCGCCTTCGACCATGGGAATGCCCGGGAAGCTGTCGCGTACGGCCGCCTTCACGATCGGCGAGCGCGAGGTGCCGCCGGTGAGGAACACGCTGGCGGGCACGCCGGGCCATTCCTCGCGGACCTCGGCGAGCAGGCGCTGCATGCGGTGGATGAACGGCTCCACCGCTTCGTCCATGTCGGCGCGAGCGATGCCCACGCCGAGGCCGTGTTCGAGGAAGCCGAGATCGGCGTGGGTGTCGTCGACGATGCTCAAGGCGATCTTGCTGCGCTCCGCGACCTGGTTGAGGCGTGTCGTGGCGCCCGGCTGCTGCAACGCGCGCAACCGCGACTGCCAGGGTTCGTCGACCATGCGGTAATCCTGGCGGCGGAACTCGCGCTGCTTCGGCAGGTTGTGCACGCTGGCCGCTTCGACGAAATGATGTACGGGCACGCGGGTGACGTTGTTGCCCAGCTGGGGCATGAAGCTGTGCATGCTGAGGTTGATGTCGAGATCGGTGCCACCCTTGGCCAGGCCCCACGTGCGGACGATCCGGGGCAGTTCATCGCCGCCCAGCTCGGCGAAGGCGACGTCGGTGGTACCGCCGCCGATGTCGACGATGAGCGCGGCCTGCCGTGTCGTGAGCCGCTTGTGGTAGTGCATCGCCGCCGCCGCGGGTTCCTCCAGGAACGAAATGCCGTCGAAGCCCGCCACGGCGGCCGCTTCGCGGAGGATCTCCACCGCCTGTTCCGATCCCTTCTCGCCCATGGAACTGCGGAAATGCACCGGCCGTCCGATCACCGCGGTGCGCACGGCCTCGCCGAGCTGGCGGCTGGCGGCGAGGCGTATGTGCTCGAGGATGTGCGTGGCGATGTGCACGATCACCTTGCGCACTTGCGGATCGAGGCGATAGCCCAGCATCGACTTCGGCGATTCGATGAGGTTGCCGTCGCCGTACTCGAGATAGGCTTCGACGGCCTCGTCGCCGAACAGCGCATGCTGGAAGCTTTCCACCGTCGCGGTCGGCGATTCGGCGGCGCGGCGCTCCATCCACTGGCGGCGCACCGTGCGCAACGCGTCGCGACGCAGTTCGTTGTCGCCGCGTTCGACGAAGGCGCCACCGCGCTGCTGCGCTTCCGTCGCGAACTGACGCTGCTGGGCGCGTGCCGAGCGGATGTGGGCCTCGACCTGGGCGTCGAGTTCCGGCGTCAGCTGGAAGTCGTTCGGATCGGGCACCACTTCGGGAAAGAAGACGGCCGTGCGAAATTGCCTGGCCTCGCCGAAGTGGATCAGGGTCAGTTCGTCGCCGACGAAGGTCGCGGCGGCGGAATAGCTCGTGCCGAAGTCGATACCGATGTTCATGGGGCTCTCGGGGGCAAGACAGGCGGGCGGCATGGCGCGGCGGCGCGCCGGCGGCCCCGGGGAACCGCCTATCTTAAGGCCTCAGAAGCCGTAGCGCAGGAATCCGCCATCCACGGCGACGACTTCGCCGGTGACGTAGCTCGATGCCGGCAGGCAGAGGAAGGCCACGGCCCCGGCCACTTCCTCGGGCTCGCCGATGCGGCCCATGGGCGTCCGCTCCAGCACTTCCTCCAGGTATTCGGAGTCCGCGAGCGCGGGCTCGCTGCGTTGCGTGCGGATGTACCACGGCGCCACCGCGTTGACGCGGATGCCGTCCTCCGCCCATTCGACCGCGAGGTTCCGGGTCATCTGGTGCAGCGCGGCCTTGGTCATCCCATAGGGTGAACCTGTACGTACATGCGTGATGCCGGAGACCGACCCGACATTCACGATCGCCGCATTGGCGTGCTGGACCAGGTGCGGATAGGCCAGCCGGCTCATTTCGAAGGCGGAGAACACGTTCAGTTCGAAGAGCGCGCGGTATTCGTCCTCCTCGTAGTCCAGCGTCGGACGCGGCGTGTTGCCACCGACGTTGTTCACCAGGATGGAAAGGTTCATGCCAAGGTCGACGATCCAGTCGAACACGGCCAGGCGGTCCTCGTGGTCGGAGAGGTCGGCCGCCATGCCCAGCACTTCCACGTCGGGACATTCCTCGGCCAGTTCGTCGCGCACTTCCTGCAGGACGAGTTCATCGCGCGCCACCAGCAGCACGTCGGCGCCGAGGACGGCCAGTTCGCGCGCGCAGGCGTAACCGATACCCTTGCTGGCGCCGGTGACCAGGGCGGTGCGCCCGTCGAGGCGCCAACTGGAAAGTCGTGGATGCATGTCGGTCTCCTTTGGAACGATCGTACAAGGTATCGCCGCCGGCTCCGAGGGGCCGGTATGCTCGGGAACATGGATACTTCGACACCGCTGCTCTCCATCGACCGCGCCACCGTCCTCCGCGAAGGCCGCGCGTTGCTCGACAGGTTTTCGCTCACCGTCGCCCAGGGCCAGCACACGGCCATCCTCGGGCCCAACGGTTCGGGTAAGTCGACCCTGGTGAAACTGATCGAACGACGGGTCTACCCGCTCGTCCACGACGACGGCTCGGCCGTGGTGCGCATCTTCGGACGCGATCGCTGGAACGTGGCGGAGTTGCGTTCGCTGCTCGGCGTCGTCTCGTCGGACCTTCGCCGGGAGTTCGAGGCCAGTAACGAGGTCGCGTTGAACGCCGTGCTGTCCGGCTTTTTCGCCTCGATGACGCTGGGCCTCGACCACGCGGTCGACGATGGCATGCGCCGGCGCGCCGTGGAGGCACTGGAACGGGTCGGTGCGTCGCACCTGGCGGCACGCGACGTCTCGACCTTGTCGACCGGCGAGGCGCGTCGCGTGCTGATCGCCCGGGCACTGGTCCACCGTCCCCGGGCGCTGCTGCTGGACGAGCCCTGCGCCGGACTCGATCCCGGCACGCGCCGGCGCTTCCTCGACCTGTTGCGCGAACTCGCGCGCGACGGCACCACCTTGTTGCTGGTCACGCACCATGTCGAGGAAATCGTGCCGGAGATCGGCCACGTGGTGATGCTGCGCGACGGCGCGTTGTTCGACCAGGGCGCCAAGGAGCGGCTGCTGGCGGACGAGCACCTGTCCGACCTGTTCGGCTGGCGCATGGAAGTGGAACGGACCGACGGTTTCTACGGTGCGCGATTGCGCTGACCCGGTAGCCGCGCGAGACTCGGGTCAGCCCCGGAGGACCGCGTCATGATCCGTATCGCACTGCCCGTCGTGGTCGCGCTCGCTTGCGTGGCCTGTTCGAAACCACCGCAACCGAACGAGCCGCCGGCGCCACAGGCGCGCGTCGAAACCCCGTGGGATTCGATGCAGGCGCAGAAGAAGAAAGCGCAGGACGTGCAGAAGGCCGTCGACGACCAGGCCAAGGCACAGGCCAAGGCGATCGAGGCACAGGCGCAATAGCCGGGTTATCGCTGGCAAGGTCGGCTCCCACCGGGTAGCGATAACCTGGTGGGAGCCGACCCTGTCGGCGATGCTCTCGATCAGCGCGGCGAGCAGAAGCAGTAAGCGTAGACCTGGGGCTTACCGGCTTCCGCCGTGCGGAACAGCGCCCATTCCGGCGCCAGGCGCGGTAGCTGGGCGACCCACGAGGGCAAGCGCAAGCCCCACGACATCGCCACGCGGGCCTCGGAACTGTCGCCGATGCTGGTGAGGAAGCGCTCGAACGCGCCCATCGGTTTTTCCGCATAGCGCACGCTGAAGTCCTTGCCGAGGTTCGCCTGCTGCGCGGCATCGCGGATGGCATCGTCGAGGCTGCCCATGCGGTCGACGAGGCCGCGCTCGAGCGCCTGCTGGCCGGTCCAGACACGGCCCTGCGCGATCGCGTCGATGGCGGCGAAATCCTTGCCGCGCGCCTTCGCCACGTTGCCGACGAAGTCGCGATAACCCTTGTCGATGATGCTCTGGATGAGCACGCCGACGTTGGGGTCGAGCGGGCGGGTCATGTCGAAGGCGCCGGCGAGCGGACCGGTGGCGACGCCGTCGCTCTTCACGCCGATCTTGGCGAGGGTGTCGGGCACGGTGAAGAACATGCCGAAGATGCCGATGGAACCGGTGATGGTGTTCGGCTCGGCATAGATCCGATTCGCGTTCATCGAGATCCAGTAGCCGCCGCTGGCCGCCACGTCACCCATCGAGACCACGACCGGAATACCGGCTTCACGGGTGAGTTCGACCTCGCGGCGGATCTGCTCCGCCGCGTAGACCTCGCCACCCGGCGAGTTCACCCGCAGCACGAGCGCGCGCGTGCGGCGATCGTTGCGCACCGCGCGGATCAACGCGGCGGTGGAATCGCCGCCGATCGTGCCTTGCGCTTGTTTGCCGCCGGTGATCTCGCCCTCGGCGACGACCACCGCCACGCCGGGACCGGTCTGCAGCATGTCGACGCTGGACAGGCCGCGATCGGCGAGGTAACCACCAAGATCGACCTGGCGGAAACCCTGGTCCTTCTTCCCGGCGGGCACGCCTTCCTTGCGCAGCATCTGCGTGAACTGTTGCTCGGTGGCGATGCCGTCCGCCAGCTTTTCCTCCACCGCCAGCTCGGCGAGGCTGCCCTTCGCGTCGCGCACGCGCTCGGCGAGGCCATCCACGTCGGCCCGCAGCGCGGTGGGATCGAGGTGGCGCATCGTCGCCACCTCGTCGATCCAGGTGGTCCACAGCCCACCCAGCCAGAACGCGTCGGCTTCCTTCGATTCCGGCGACGCGTGGTCGAGGATGAAGGGCTCGGCCGCGCTCTTGAACTGGCCCACGCGGAAGAGATGTACCTGCACACCGAGGCGGTCGAGCATGTCCTTGTAGAACAGGCGGTAGTTCGCGAGCCCCGTGGCCATCACGCCGCCCTGCGGGTCGAGGTAGACCTTGTCGGCGTGAGCGGCAAGGTAGTACTGGCCCTGGTCGAGACTGGCCGCCCAGGTGAGCACCGGCTTGCCCGTGGCGCGGAAGCGATCGAGCGCGGCGCCCACTTCACGCAAGGCGGCGAAGCCGCCGGCCTGCAGCTTGTCGGGCCGGAGCACGATGCGGCTGACACGATCGTCCTTGGCGGCCGAGTCGATGGCGCGGACGAGGTCGCGCACCTGCACCTGCTTCACGCCATCGCCGGACATCCGGTTCACGGCGCGAGAGAACGCGTCGGCGCTGTACTGCTCCACCAACGCCCCTTCCGGCGCCAGCACCAGCACGGTCTTGTCGTCGATCCGGCTCGCCCGTCCGCCGACGAACAGCAGCAGGAGGAACACCGCCAGCAGGCCGAAGAAGATCACGTTGATGATCACCAGCCGGGTGACGTTGATGCCACGGCCGAGGCCACGCATGAATCGGCCGAATCCTCCACCGCGGCGCGGCGGCGGGACCGGCTGGGGGCGGCCCGGCAGGGGCGGCGGCACGGTGTCGTAGCGATCCGGCATCTAAGCGGTTTCCTCAATGATTGTGCGCAGCGTAGCGCGTCGGTGCGTTGGCATCACGTGTGGAATGGCATGGGCTTCGCGATGTCGGGATCGTCGCGCCAGCGGCCCTTCGCGCTGCTCCGCCAGAACCGCGCGAAAAGCAGGATAGCCGCCATGCTGAGACCGGCGATCAAGCCCATCCACATGCCACGCGCGCCCAGGCCATGGCCGAAGGCCAGCCACCACCCGATCGGCATGCCGACGATCCAATAGGCGAACAAGGTGATGCCCATGGGCACGCGGGTGTCCTTGAGGCCGCGCAGCGCGCCGTTCGAGGCCACCTGGATGCCATCGGAAAACTGGAAGAAGCCCGCCAGGATGAGCAACTGCGACGCGGTGGCGATCACCGCCGCATCGTGGGTGTACAGGCTGGCGATCGCCGCCGGGAAAAGCAACATCGTGCCGGAGGCGACGAGCTGGGTGACCAGGACCAGCGCGATGCCGGAAAGGCCGGCATAACGCACGCCCGCCACGTCGCGCCGCCCGGCCGCGTTGCCGACGCGGACGGTGATCGCCATCGACAGCCCCAGCGGGATCATGAAGGCCACCGAGGCGACGTTCAGCGCCACGTGGTGGCTCGCGGTGACCGTCTCGCCCAGGCGGCCGATCAGCAGCGCGACCGCGACGAACAATCCCGCCTCCATCAGCAGGGTCACCGCCATCGGCAGGCCGACATGCAGGAGCTGGGCGATCTGCCGGCGGTCCGGCCGCGCCATGCGCCCGCGCAGGTTGAGGTCGCGGTAGTTGCGGTGTTTCAGCACATAGATGGCGAAGCCGAGCATTTCCAGCCAGAGCACGATCGCGGTCGCGATGCCGCTGCCGCGCGCGCCCATCACCGGGAAGCCGAGCTTGCCGTACATCAGCACGTAACCCAGCGGCGCGAGCACGACGAGCCCGCCGAAGCTGAAATACATCGACGGACGTGGCATCGACAGGCCTTCGGAAAGCCCGCGCAACGCGAAATAGGTGGTCAGTGCCGGCGCCGCGAAGCAGATGGCATGGAGGAAGGCCTCGACATCGGCGCGCATGGATTCCACGACGCCGAACAGCACCATCAGCGGCGAAGCGTGCCAGACACCGATACCCAGCAGCACGCCGAGGCCCCAGGCGATGTACAGGGCCTGGTGGAATACCGGCCCCACCTCGGCGCGGCGGCCCGCGCCATCGAGCTGCGCGACGGTGGGCGGCACCGCCATCATCGTGCCGATGCCGGTCACGATGGCCAGCACCCAGATGTTCGCGCCGGTCACGACCGAGGCTTGCGTGTGCGCGCTCTGGTGGCCCGCGAGCACGGCGTCGACGACATTGGTGCCGATGGCGGAGAGTTGGGCGACGATCATCGGCAAGGCCAGCCTGACGGTGGCGCCGATCTCACGCCGCGCGCGTGCGCGGTCGATGGACATGGGAAAAGTGGCGAAAGGTGGCCGCCCATTGTAGCGGTTGCCGTGCCATCATCCGAATTCGCAAGGGGAAAACTCGGGGAACCTGGGAATGAACGAACTGAAGCCGTCGCTCGGCCTGATGTGCGCCAACTGCGGCGCTGAGCTGAAAGGCGAGTTCTGTCACGCATGCGGCCAGTCCATCAAGAGCGTCATCCGGCCTGTCTCGCACATGCTCGAAGACGCCGGCGACCTGTTCTTCCACCTCGACGAGCGCATCGTCCACACGCTGCCGCCCCTGTACACGAAGCCGGGTTTCCTCACCCTCGAGTACTTCGCCGGTCGCCGCGTCCGCTATATCGCGCCGTTCCGCCTGATGTTCGTGTTCTGCCTGCTGGCCTTCTTCTTCGTCCACCTGGCGATCAGCGACACGCATATCGGCGGGGCTGACAACGGCGCGGCGGCGAGCGACGATATCGCCGCGTTCCAGCAGGCGGCCACGCCAGAGCGGGTGCGCGAACTCTATCGGGAGCAAAACCGGGATCTGATCGAGGCGATGGAGGCACCCGGCCTCCCGGCCGCGGCAAGGCCAGGCCTCGAAGTCGCCCGCGACCTGGTTCGGGAGGCGGCGAATCGCCGTCTGGTGGAACTGAACGCCGAGCCGATCGCCGCGGACCCCGCGGAAGTCGCAGGTTCCACCCAGGCCCCGGGCGATAAACGCCCGCGGGCCGGAGGCTGGCTCAGTCGACCGACCGTCGTCGACATCGCCTGGCTGCCTGACGCGGTGACGCGCCGCCTCGCCGTGGGCATCGCGCACCTGAAAGCGAACATCGTGCAGATCCAGGCGGGTGGGCCGCAAAAGGAAGAGGCCGTGCGCCGGATGATCGAGGGCTTCTTCTCGGTGATCCCGCAGACCCTGCTCGTGATGATCCCGGTGTTCGCGCTGATCCTGAAGCTCTTCTACGCGTTCCGCCGCCGGCTCTACATGGAACACATCATCGTGGCCCTGCACAGCCATGCCTTCCTGTTCATTTCCCTGCTCGGCCTGATGATCCTCGGCTTCGCCAAGGAGGCCATCCGTCCGCACGCGGCCTTCGCCGGATCGGTCATCTCCCTGGTCCAGGCGGCGATGTGGGTGTGGATGCCGATCTACCTCCTGCTGATGCAGAAACGGGTGTACCGGCAGGGTTGGCCGATGACCCTGCTGAAGTACTGGCTGATAGGCAGCGTCTATTTCTGGCTGGTCCTGTTCGCCCTTTCGGTGGCCGCCCTCATCGCTGCGGCGCACTAGGATTTCTTCCTAGGAGCGGGTGGTTGTGCACAGGGCAGGAGATGCCTTCGCGTTTGTCAAGGCTCGATGGACAAGTAGTGAAGGCTTGCCGGGACCCGATTCGTAAGTCAATGAATTAGAAATATATTTCAGCTTGGTTAAAATGTACCCAAGCTAACCCCAATGGCTCAACCATGCGCCTTGGATGGGCCCCATCCGAAGCTCATCCACAGAGTTATCCACAGGAGTTGTGGATAACATGGAAAGCGTTCTCGGGGCGGGCACTTAGCTCCTGTTCCTCTTTCGGGGGATGTCATTCTTAGGCAAACCCATGTGTGGATGGTCAATCATTGACCAGCAAAATCGGCATATGCCATTAAACTAGGCCTCGCATGACCGCCGTCCTCCGCGTCGCCCTTCCCGTCCCCCTGCTGACCCTGTTCGACTACCTGCCCCCCACGGCGGGTGAAGCGAAGGCCGGTTCGCGCGTGCGCGTTCCCTTCGGACGCGGCGAGATGGTCGGCGTGGTGGTCGATCCGGCCGCCGAGGCCTCGGTGGGGGCCAAGCGCTTGAAGCGCGCCAGCGAGGTGCTCGACCCCTACCCCCTGCTCGACGCCGAATTGCTCGCGACGCTGGCCTGGGCCGCCGACTACTGGGCGGGTGCTCCGGGCGAGGCCTTCGCCAACGCCCTGCCCCTGGCCCTGCGCGAACCCCGCCCGCTGCCAGCCACGGGGCGGGAGGTGTGGGCGCTGACCACGCAGGGTCGCAGCGCGCGCGACGCGAAGAGCCGCAAGGGCGGCTCGGCCAGCCTGCTGGAAGCGCTCTACGAGGGACCACGCGCCGCCGACGAACTCGCTTTCGCCCTGCCGGCATGGCGCGCCGCCGCGAGGCGCCTGGTCGAGGCAGGACTCATCGAGAAGCTCGAACTCGAGGAAGCCTCGCTTCCCGCCCGGCCGGCTCCCGGCCCGGCGCTGAGCGAGGAACAGGCCGCCGCCGTCGCCGCCATCGGGGAGGGCTTCGGCGGTTTCCAGCCTTACCTGCTCGATGGCGTTACCGGCAGCGGCAAGACCGAGGTGTATCTCGCCCTCATCGAGCGCGCCTTGGCCGACGGCAAGCAGACGCTGCTGCTGGTGCCCGAGATCGGGCTCGCGCCGCAAACCGTGCGCCGCCTGCGCGAGCGGCTGGGCGTGGCGGTGGAGGTGCTCCATTCCAACCTGGCCGAGGGCGAACGCGCCCGCGCCTGGCTGCGCGCCCGCGACGGCACGGCGCGGGTCGTGCTCGGGACACGCTCGGCGGTATTCACGCCGCTCCCGAACGCCGGCCTGATCATCGTCGACGAGGAACACGACGCCTCCTACAAGCAGCAGGAGGGATTCCGGTACCACGCCCGCGACCTCGCACTGGTTCGCGCACGGGCGCTGGACGTGCCGGTGGTCCTGGGCTCGGCCACGCCATCGCTGGAAAGCCTCGGCAACGTGGAGGCGGGACGCTACCGCCGCCTCGTGTTGAGGGGGCGCCCGGGCGCGTCCCACCCCACCCGCGTGCGGATCGTCGACATGCGCGCGCAGCGGCTGGACCATGGCTTGTCGCCGACGCTCGTGCACGCCGTGGCCGAGACGGTCGCTCGCGGCGAGCAGGCCCTCGTGTTCCGCAACCGCCGCGGCTACGCGCCGGTGCTGCTCTGCCACGATTGCGGCTGGCACGCCGACTGTCCGCGCTGCGAACGGCCGATGACCCTGCACGCGGGACGGCGCCGCCTGGTCTGCCACCACTGCGACAACATCATGCCGGTACCCGCGGCCTGCCCGGCCTGCGGCTCGGCCAACCTCAGCCCCCAGGGCCAGGGCACCGAACGCCTGGAGGAAGCCCTCGTCGAGCGGTTCCCGGACATACCGGTGGTCCGCATCGATCGCGAGACCACGCGCCGGCGAGAGGCCTTCGGCGACATCCTCGATGGCCTGCGCGAGGACAAGCCGGCGATCCTGGTCGGCACCCAGATGCTGGCCAAAGGCCACGACCTGCCCAATCTCACGCTCGTCGCCATCGTCGGCGTCGACGAAGGCCTGCACAGCGTCGATTTTCGCGCCGGGGAGCGACTGGCCCAGCTCGTCGTCCAGGTGGCCGGTCGCGCAGGACGGGCCAGCAAGCCGGGCAGCGTCCTCCTGCAGACCCACCACCCCGACCACGCCATGCTTCATGGCCTGCTCCGTGGTGGTTATCCCGCCGTGGCCGCCACCTTGCTCGAGGAACGCCGGTTGCTCGAACTGCCGCCTTACGCGCACCAGGTGCTGCTGCGTGCCGATGCGCTGGGCCGCGCCGAGGTCGACGATTTCCTCGCCCAGGCGCACGCGGCCATCGGCGCTCCCGGCGACCTGCGCATCGCCGGCCCCATGCCCGCGCCCATGCCGCTGCGCGCGGGGCGGCACCGGGGGCAACTGCTGGTGGAGGCGGAATCGCGCGCGCGCCTCCACGGCTTCCTGAGGCCGTGGCAGCACGCCCTCGCCGGCCTGCCGGCGGCGCGCAAGGTGCGCTGGTCGCTGGACGTGGACCCGATCGATCTCTATTGAGCGAGCGGCGCCTGTGCCCTGCTCCGCTTGATTCGCACCGGGCGCGCTCACACATCATGTGGATATCGCTGAACCGATACCTTCGGATGCCTACATTTGCGAGGCGATCGGCGCGACAATGAAAGTCTTAACCAGGTAACGGGACCCCGAACGTGACCACTCAGCTCGAGCAACTCCGCAAGATCACCACCGTCGTGGCCGACACCGGCGACATCACCGCGATCGCCAAGTACAAACCGGAAGACGCGACCACCAATCCGTCGTTGCTGCTGAAAGCCGCCGGCATTCCCGCTTATTCGGGCTACATCGACGAAGCCGTGCAGTGGGCCAAGGGCCAGGGCAACAGCCGCGACCAGCAGCTGGTCGACGCCAGCGACCGCCTGGCCGTGCTGGTGGGACGGGAGATCCTCAAGATCGTCCCGGGCCGCGTTTCCACCGAAGTGGACGCACGCCTCTCCTTCGACACGAAGGCGTCGATCGACAAGGCCAAGCGCCTTATCGGCTTCTATGAAGAGATCGGCATCGACAAGAAGCGCATCCTGATCAAGCTCGCCTCCACGTGGGAAGGCATCCGCGCCGCGGAGCAGCTGCAGAAGGATGGCATCGACTGCAACCTGACCCTGCTCTTCAGCTTCGAGCAGGCGGTGGCCTGTGCCGAGGCCGGCGTATTCCTGATCTCGCCCTTCGTGGGCCGCATCTTCGACTGGTACGTCGCCAACACCGACAAGAAGACCTATGCGCCGGCGGAAGATCCGGGCGTGCAGTCGGTCCGCCGCATCTACGACTGGTACAAGCTGCATGGCTACGAGACCGTGGTGATGGGCGCCAGCTTCCGCAATATCGGCCAGATCCAGGCGCTCGCCGGCTGCGATCGCCTGACCATCTCGCCGGAATTGCTCAAGGAACTGGACGAGAACACCAGCGACCTGCCGGTCGCCCTGAAGGACAGCGGCCGCCGCGAGGATCGCCCGGCGAAGATCGACGAGGCCAAGTTCCGCTGGGGCCACAACGAGAACGCGATGGCCACCGACAAGCTCGCCGAAGGCATCCGCAAGTTCGCCGCCGACCAGCGCAAGCTGGAAGAGCTGCTGGGCGCGAAGCTCTAGAGCGACGTTCCACCCGCGATACACGAAGGGGCCGCAAGGCCCCTTTTTCATGATGGGTCTTTCATGAACCTGCCTTGGTCGGAGCCCACTTGGAGCCCGCTTCTGGTGGGAGCCGACCCTGTCGGCGATGGGTGCTAGCCATAACCTGGCCCGCTGCCGCGGGATCGCCGATAAGGTCGGCTCCCACCGTGCTGCCTCGACCTGGCCCGCTGCCGCGGGATCGCCGACAAAGTCGGCTCCCACCTGCTGCCTCGACCTGGCCCGCTGCCGCGGGATCGCCGACAGGGTCGGCTCCCACCTAGCCGTTGCTCCAGCCGCCGCCCAGCGCCCGGATCAATTGCACGCTGGCGCGAAGCTGGCGGGTTTCCAGGTCGATCACGCTGCGCCGCGCGTCGAGCGCATCGGTCTGGGCCTGGACGACATCGAGGTAACCCACGGCGCCTTCGCGATACCGGTTGAGCGACAGGTCCACGGACCGCTGCGCCGCATCCGCGGCCGCTCGCTGATCCGTGAGCGCCGCACCCAGGTCGCGCAGCAGGGTGAGGTTGTCCTCGACCTGGGCGAAGGCGTTGAGCACCACGCCACGGTATTGCGCACCCGCTTCCTCGGTCGCCGCCTTGGCCGCATCCACTCCGGCCTTGCGGCGGCCGCCGTCGAACACGCTGAGGAACAACGTCGGGCCGATCGACCAGAATCGATTCGGTGCGGTGGCGATGCTGCCCCACGCGCTGCTCTGCCAGCCACCCTGCGCGTCGAGCGTCAGCTGCGGGAAGAACGCGGAACGAGCGATGCCCACGCGCGCGTTCGCGGCCGCCGTGCGCCGCTCGGCCGCCGCGATGTCCGGGCGCCGCTGCAGGATCAGCGAAGGCACTTCGAGGGGTATCGTGGGAACGCGCACGTCGTCGTCATCCGTCGCCAGCGTGAATGTCGAAGCGGATTCGCCAACCAGCACTGCGATCGCGTGCTGCACCAGTCCGCGTTGCGCCTGCGCCTGCGTCAACTGCGATTTCGCGTTCGACAACTGCGTCTGCGCACGCGCCACGTCCAGGCCCGACGCGATACCGCCGTCGTGGCGCGACCGGGTCAGCTCGAGGGCACGGGTGAACGCCTCGATACTTTCGCTGAGAACCTTGATCTGGCGGTCGAAGCCGTTGAGCTGGAGATAGCTGTCGGCCAGCTGCGCCTGGAGGCTCAACTGCACGGAGGCGAGATCCGCCGCCGATGCGGCCTGCTCGGCGGTGCCGGCGGCAACGCTATCGCGTACCCGACCCCACAGGTCCACCTCGTAGTCGAGCTGGGCACCGATCGTGTACGAGTTGTAGAAGGCGGGCGACGTGGCGCCGCGCAAGGGCCGCGTGTCGGACTCGCGGTTGCGCGTGGCGTTGCCGCTCAATCCGATCTGCGGGAAGAGGCCCGCGCGCACTTGCCGGGTGAACGCTTCCGATTGCTCGTAATGCGCGAGCGCCGCCGCCAGCGTCGCATTGTTCGCGACCAGCTTCGCCTGCAGCTCGTCGAGCCGGGGATCGCCGTAGAGCTTCCACCAGCCGTTCCTGTCGATATGATCGGCCGGCTTCGCCTCCGTCCACGGGGTGGCCGCGTTCGCGTACTGCTCCGCCACCGGCACATCGGGCGCCTTGTAGCTGGGCGCGAGCGAGCAAGCCGACAGGCCGAGCGACATCAGAACGACGGTCGCGACGCCGGCACCTGCCCAGCTCCGGTGGGAGCCGACCTTGTCGGCGATGGCAGCTTGCCGCAAGGTCGAATCGCCGACAGGGTCGGCTCCCACCAAGGAACTGCCCTCCACCAAGGGCGCGGCTCCCACCGGGAGGGTGTCAGGCCTTGGCATGGTCACCATCCGCCTTCTTCGCCTGCTCGCCTTCCGCTTTCTTCGGTGGATTGACTCGCACGGTGTCGCCATCGGCGAGCCCGTCGGGCGGGCTCTCGATCAGGCGGTCGCCGGCGGCCAGGCCCGAGCCGAGCTGCACGGTCTTCCCGAAGTCGCGGGCGATGGTCACGTCCTTGAACTTGACCTTGCCCTGTCCGTCGACCACGGCGACGCGCAGGCCCGAATTGTCGAAAACGAGGGCACTTGCGGGTACGCGCAGCAACGACGCGTTCGACGGAAGGTCGAAGGTGACGCTCGCATAGCCACCGGGCAGCAACTTGCCGTCGGCATTGTCGACCGACACCTGGACCAGCGTGGTACCGGAAGCGGCGTTGATCGCCGACGACGACGATTCGACGGTACCCGTGAAGGTCTGCCCCGGATACTCCGGCACCGCGAGTTTCACGGTCGCACCCTGCTTGATGGAAGGCGCGTAGTTCTGCGGCACGTTGACGTACATGCGCAGCTTGCGCACGTCGGACACGACGAACAGTTCCTGCCCGCCACCGCCGGCGTTGATCAGCGCGCCGACGTCCGTCTCGCGCGCGGTGACCACGCCGTCGAACGGCGCGACGAGCCTGGCGAAACCCTTCAGCGCCTCGATACGCTCCAGGTTGGCCTGCGCGGCCTGGGCCAGCGCGTGCTTGGCATCGTAGTCGCCGACCTTCTCGTCCACTTCCTGCTTGGACACCGAATCGGAGTCGCGCATGGCCTGCCAACGCGCGGCCGTGGTCTTTGCCAATGCCTCGTTGGCACGCGCACTGGCTAGGTCCGCCTTCGCCTGGAGCAACTGCTGGTCGAGGTCGGGCGTCTCGATCTCGGCGAGCAACTCGCCCGCCTTCACCTTCTGCCCGATATCCGCCTTCCAGTATTTGAGGTACCCACTGGTGCGCGCGAAGATCGGCGCACGGGCATACGCCTGGAGACGGCCCGGCAGGTTGAGGTCGCCACCGCCCTGGCCACCCTCGGGAGCGACCACGTTCACCGTCGGTACGGACTGCGCATCCGTCCATTCGCGCAGCTTTCGCGAGTCGTTGGCGCGCGTCGCCACGCCGGCCACGACGACGGCCAGGACGACGATCGCGGCGATGATGCCAGCCAGCCGGAGCCGGCGCGGCGGAGGGGTTTGCAACGTATCAGGCGACATGGACAGGCTCTCCGGAGGTGTTCGCCGGTGTGGGTGACGGATGACCACGACGCGCGTGGATGATGCTGAAGACGACGGGGACGAAGAACAGCGTGGCGGTCGTGGCGAAGACCAGGCCGCCGATCACGGCGCGGCCGAGCGGCGCGTTCTGCTCGCCACCTTCGCCCAGGCCCAGGGCCATGGGCGCCATGCCGATGATCATCGCCAGCGCGGTCATCAGCACCGGGCGGAAGCGCACGAATCCGCCTTCGAGGGCGGCAGCCGTCGCGTCCCCGAGTTCGGCCAGCCGCTCGCGGCAGAAGCTGACGACCAGGATCGAATTGGCGGTGGCCACGCCCATGCACATGATGGCGCCGGTGAGCGCGGGCACCGACAAGGTGGTATGCGTGGCGAACAGCATCCAGATGATTCCCGCGATCGCCGCGGGCAGCGCGGTGACGATCACGAACGGATCGCTCCACGACTGGAAGTTCACCACGATCAGCAGGTAGATCAGCACGATCGCGCCGAGCAGGCCCAGGATCAGCCCGGAGAACGCGTTGTTCATGGTCTGCACCTGGCCGAGCAAGGCGGTGGTCGACGCCTTGGGCAGGAACTTCTTGTTCGCCTCGATGATCTTCTGGATGTCGGCGGCGACGGCGCCGAGGTCGCGGTCCTGCGTCGTCGCATAGATCTCGACCATCGACTGGATGTTGTACTGGCTCACCACCGCGTTGGTGGCCGTGCGCGACACCGTGGCAAGGCCACCGAGGATCTGCGAACCGGCCGTGCCCGTGCTGGGGCTGATCGGCACGTTCTCCAGGTCGGGCAAGCTGTCGAGGCTGTACTGCGGCGTCTGCATCACGATCGGGTAGGACACGCCGTTCTGCGGGTTGAGCCAGAAGGTCGGCGCGATCTGGCTCGAACCGGCGAGGTTCACGCCAAGGCTGTTGGTGACGTCGCGCTCGGTGATGCCCACCTGCTGCGCGCGGCTGCGGTCGACGTCCACATTGAGTGTCGGGTTGGCCCGCGACTGCTGGATGCGTGCGTCGGCCACGCCCGGCACGCGGCGGATCTCGCGCAGCAGGCGGCTTGCATAATCGAAGTTCGCCGCGAGGTTCGGCCCACGGATCTGCAGGTCGATCGGTGCGGGCGAGCCGAAGTTCAGGATCTGGCTGATGATGTCCGCCGGTGGGAACGAGAACGTCGTGCCCGGGAACTCGCGTGGCAGCTGCTCGCGCAACCGGCGCACATAGTCGGCGGTCGGCGCGTGTCCCTCGTTCAGCGCGATCTGGATGTCGCCATCCTGCGAGCCGATGGTGCCGGTGTTGTTATAGGTGTTGTTGATGCCCGACGAGGACAGGCCGATGTTGTCGACCACCGTCCCGAGTTCCTCCTTGGGAACGATCCTCCGCACGGCGTCGGTCACCTCGGCGAAGAGGCGCGCGCTTTCCTCCACGCGCGTCCCGACGGGAGCGCGCACGTGCATCAGGATCTGGCCCGAGTCCACCGACGGGAAGAAGTTGCGGCCGAGCATCGGCACCAGGGCGAAGGAGAACACCACGAAAGCCATGAAGCCGATGGTGAAGGCCTTGCGGTGATGCAGGGCGAGGGCGAGCAATCCGTGGTAGCTCTCGCGTATCTTTTCGAAGCGGGCCTCGAAACGGCGCTGGAACCGGACCAACGGATTGCGCGACGGCTTCTTGCCCTCGCCATGCGGGTCGTCGTGCGAGTGTGGGTGCAGCAGGTACTTGGCCATCGTCGGCACGAGCGTGCGCGAGAGGATGAAGGACGCGATCATCGCGAACATGACCGCCTCGGCCATGGGCACGAAGAGGAAGCGCGCCACGCCCTGGAGGAAGAACATCGGCACGAACACGATGCAGATGCACAACAACGAGACGAAGGCCGGCGTCACGATCTGCGCGGCGCCATCGAGGATCGCCGTCTCGACGTCCTTGCCGTGCTCCAGGTGCCAGTTGATGTTCTCGATGGTCACCGTGGCATCGTCCACGAGGATGCCCACGGCCAGCGCGAGGCCACCCAGCGTCATGATGTTCATGGTCTCGCCCATCGCCGACAAGGCCGCGATGGAACCGAGGATGGCCAGCGGGATGGACGTGGCGATGATCACCGTCGAACGCCAGCTGCCGAGGAACAGGAGGATCATCAGGCTGGTGAGCGCCGCGGCGATGATGCCTTCGCGGGCCACGCCTTCGATCGCGGCGCTCACGAAGAGGGACTGGTCACCGATGGGCGCGATCTTGAGGTTGGACGGGAGTGCCTCCTTCATCGCGGCGACGCGCTCCTTGATCCCGGCGATGATCGCCAGCGTGGACGCCGAGCCGTTCTTCAGCACGGTCATCAGCACCGAGCGGTCACCGTTGACGTGCACGATATTGGTCTGCGGCGGCGAGCCGTCGCGCACGTGGGCGATGTCGCGAATGAAGACGGTGGCACCGTTGACCGTCTTCACCGGCAGGTTGCCGAGCTCGTCCACGTCCGACGGCGAATTGTTGAGCTGCACCGTGTATTCGTACTCGCCGATCTTCTGCGTGCCCACCGGCGTGATCAGGTTCTGCGCGGCCAGCGCGTTGGCGACGTCCTGCGCGGACAGTCCGCGGGCCTGCAACGCCGGCGGATCGATATCGATCTGCACCTGGCGCGTCTTGCCGCCGAACGGGAACGGAATGGCCGCGCCGGCCACGGAGGTCAGTTGCGGACGGATGATATTGAGGCCGAGGTCGCCCAGGTTCTGCTCGGTGAGACCCTCGCCGGACAGCGCCAGCTGGATGATCGGCACCGTCGACGCGTTGTAGTTCAGGATCAGCGGTGGCGTGGTGCCCTGCGGCAGCTGGCGCAAGAGGGTCTGCGCGACGGCCGTGACCTGGGCGTTGGCGGTGCGGATGTCGACGGTCGGCTGGAAGAAGATCTTGATGATGCCGAAGCCCTGGATCGAGCTGGCCTCGATGTGCTCCACGTCGTTCACCGTCGTGGTCAGCACGCGCTCGAACGGCGACGAGACGCGTCCGACCATCTGGTCCGGCGGCAGGCCGTTGTACTGCCACACCACCGCGATCACCGGAATCTTGATGTCGGGAAAGATGTCCGTCGGCGTGCGCAGCGCGGCAAGCGGACCGATGATGAGGATCAGCAGGGCGAGGACGACGAAGGTATACGGCCGCGTGAGTGCGATCCGGACGATGCCAATCATGGGAAGACGGATTCCGAGCGCGATGTTGCGTCGCGGCGGATTTTGCGCCCGGCGGAATCCGCCGCGTAGTTAAGATTTATTTAGGCGGCCGGACACGTCACGGAAAACACCGCACCCTTCTCGTTTCCACCCACCGACAACGAGAACCCGTGCAGGCGGACGATAGCGCTCACGATCGCGAGACCCAGCCCGCAGCCCGGCTTGGTGCGGGTCTCGTCGCCCCGGTAGAACCGGCGGAACACCGCCTCGCGCTCGTTCGGCGGGATGCCGGGACCGGTGTCCGCGATATCCACCCGCGCGTCGCCCGTGGGATCGGTGAGCGCCACCAGGCGTACCGCGCCCCCATCCGGGGTGAACTTGATCGCGTTACCGACGAGGTTGGCGAATGCCTCGAACATGAGCTGGGGGTCGCCGCGAAGCGGTGGCAAGCGGCCCACCTCGATCTCGAACAGTTGCCCGCGATCCTCGGCCAGCGGTGCGTAGAACTCGTGCACGTTGCGCAGCACGATACCCAGGTCCATGTTTTCGAAGCATGCGCTGCGCTGGCGGTCCTCCAGTTCGGATACCCGCAAGAGGGCACGGAACCGGCTGAGGACGGTGTCGATCTCGGCCACGCAGGCGTCGAGCTGCTCCGCTTCGGGCTTTCCCTCGAACTGCTGCTGCAGGCGATACAGGCGCGTGCGCATCCGCGTGAGCGGCGTGCGCAAGTCGTGGGCGATGTTGTCGGTGACGCCCTTCACCTCGCCGAGCAGGCGCTCGATCTCGGTCAGCGTGGTATTTACCGTCGCGGCCAGCAGGTCCACCTCGTCGCCGCCGCGCGTGACGGGCAGGCGCACGCTGAGGTCGCCTTCGCGGATTGGCTCCATCGCCCGCTGGATCGCCCGTATCCGCCGTGCGGGACCACGGGCGATCAGGACGCCGCCGAGCAGGCCGGGAATGAGTGTCAGTGACAGGCCCCACAGCAAGCCGCGGCGAATGATCGCCCCGATGCCGTCGATGGTCGTGCTTTCCTTCGCGACGACCAGGCGGTCGCCATTGGGCAGCACGCGGGTGATGCCGCGCGCGCGCATGGTGGCGTTGCGGGTGGGGCCGGCGAGGCTGGCATTGACCGAACGCACGACGCCCTCGTCGGTCAGTTCCTCGGGCACCTTGCTGATATTGCCGGCGATGCGCGCGCCCTTCGCGTCGAACAAGCCGATCCACATGAAGCCCTGGACGTCGATGGCGCTTGCCGCCTCGACGGTCGCCGGCAGGCGCCGCTGGTCCGTGTTCTCGAGGTAATGGATGCGCGCGGCGAGCATCTGGTCGACCACGCCCGACAGGTAGCGCGAGGCCTCCCATTGCACGACACCCAGCAGCACGACGGACCAGATCGCGAACAGGGCGCCATAGATGAGGATCAGGCGCGAGGTGGCGGAACGCCAGGCGTCAGTCAGCGGGCGCAAGGACATACCCCGAGCCGCGCACGGTGCGGATGAGTGGCGCCTGGCCGGCGCCGTCGATCTTGCGCCGCAGGCGGCCGATATGGACGTCGATCACGTTGGTGCCGGGATCGAAGTGGAAACCCCACACATGCTCGAAGATCATCTGCCGCGTCACCACCTGGCCCGCGTTGCGCATCAGGAATTCGAGCAGGCGGAACTCGGTGGGCAGCAAGGTGAGCGCTTCGCCATTGCGCTCGGCGTTATGGCGGACCAGGTCCAGTTCGAGGTCCGCGACGCGCAGCCGCGTATCGTTCGCGCTCGGCCGGCGCCGGCGCAGCAAGACCTCCGCACGCGCGGCCAGCTCATCGGGAGCGAACGGCTTGGTGAGGTAGTCATCGCCGCCCGCACGCAGGCCACGTACGCGATCGTCCACATCGGACAGGGCGCTGATCATCAGGACCGGCGTATCGACGTTGCGCTTGCGCAAGGCCGAGACCACATCGATGCCGTCCATGCCCGGCAGCATGCGATCGAGGGTGATGATGTCGTAGCCGTCCTCTAGCGCGCGCGCGAGCCCGTCACGGCCGTTGGCCACCCAATCGGCGGCAAGACCGTGCGCACCCAGCTCCGCGACGATGTCGCGGGCGGTCACTTCGTCGTCTTCGATGACCAGGGCCCTGGGCATCAGGATTCACTCCGCATGGACTGAGGCAACGGAAAACGGCCCCTCGCGGAGCCGTTCCGGATCTTACGCCAGTTCAGAGGATCAGGCCGCGATGGCGACGCGCATCTTCTTCATGGCATTCGCCTCGATCTGGCGGATGCGTTCGGCGGAAACGCCGTACTCATCGGCCAGGTCCTGCAACGTGGCCTTGTTGTCCTCGGCCAACCAGCGGCGTTGGATGATGTCGCGCGAGCGGTCATCCAGGTTGCCCAGGGCGGAGGACAGCGCGCCCATCTGGTTGTTGCTGGCATCTTCCTCGGCGAGGTTGTCGTACGGATCGGCGCCTTCGTCGACGAGGAACGCCGCGGGTGCCGGCTTGTCGTCGTCATCCGCGTCGGCCGGGGCCTCGAAGCCCACGTCACGACCCGATAGCCGCGATTCCATCTCGCGGACGGTGGCTTCCGGCACGCCAAGGTCCTGCGCGACGACGCGCACTTCCTCGGCGTTCATCCAACCCAGGCGCTTCTTGCTCTTGCGCAGGTTGAAGAACAGCTTGCGCTGCGCCTTGGTGGTCGCGACCTTCACGATGCGCCAGTTGCGCAGGATGAATTCGTGCATCTCCGCGCGGATCCAGTGCACCGCGAAACTGACCAGGCGAACGCCCTGGTCCGGGTCGAAGCGCTTCACCGCCTTCATCAGGCCGATGTTGCCTTCCTGGATGAGATCGGACAGCTGCAAGCCGTAACCGTTGTAGCCGCGAGCCACATGGACCACGAAACGCAGGTGGGACATCACGAGCTGCTTGGCGGCGTCGAGGTCGGCGTCGTCGTGGAAGCGGCGCGCCAGCGACTGCTCCTCGTCAAGGCTGAGCACCGGGATGCGATGGACCGCCGAGATATAGGAATCCAGACTGCCAACGACGCTCGGTAGCCCGTAGTTACGGGTGGCGAGGGCTTGGGACATGTGTGGAACCTCCTGAAAGTCTGTATGCAGATTAGCAGTCCCGAAGTGAGAGTGCTAAGTCAGCCCGAAGTTCATATCGGTTAACTGTACGCAATGGTACAGAAATACCCTCCGGCTGTCCAGAGGACTCAGAGGGAGGTATTCAGGAGGCAGACGGCCGGCCGTGGAGCCGACCCCGTCGGCGATGGGTGCTTGCCGTGACCTGGCCCGCTGCCGCGGGATCGCCGACAAGGTCGGCTCCCACCAAGACCCGGGGCAAGCTCCCACCGAGGCCCGAGGCAAGCTCCCACCAGGACCCGAGGCAAGCCCCCACCAAGGTCTCTGGCGAGCGCCCATCGCCCCTCGGGTCAGGCGACGAGTTCCGCCCTCGGCGGCAACGACCAGTCGATCGGCGGCTCGCCCCGCGATTCCAGGTAAGCGTTCGCCAGGGCGAAATGGCCACAGCCCATGAAACCACGGTGCGCGGACAGGGGCGAGGGGTGCACGCTGCGCAGGATCTTGTGGCGCCGGCCATCGATCAGCTGGCCCTTCTTCTGCGCGTGGCTGCCCCAGAGCATGAAGACGAGGCCGTCGCGTTCGCGGTTCAAGGCATCGATGGCCGCGTCGGTGAAGCCCTCCCAGCCCTTGCCCTGGTGCGAACCCGCCTGCCCGGCCTCCACCGTGAGCACGGCGTTGAGCAACAGCACGCCACGATCGGCCCACGGCGTGAGGCAACCGTGGTCGGGGCGTGGGACGCCGAGGCAATCCTCGATTTCCTTGAACATGTTCTGCAACGACGGGGGCACGCGCACGCCGGGCCGCACGGAAAAACTGAGGCCGTGCGCCTGGCCGGGGCCATGGTAGGGGTCCTGGCCGAGGATGACGACGCGCACCTTGTCGAACGGCGTGTGCGCGAACGCGTTGAAGATCTCCGGGCCGGGCGGGTAGATCGTCTTGCCCCGCGCCTTCTCCTCGCGAAGAAAGGCCGAGAGCGCCCGCATCTCCGGGCGATCGAGGTAGTCGCCGATCCTTTCCTTCCAGGACGGCTCGAGCTTCACGCGATCGTTCAACTTTCCGCCCTGTCTCGAAGGTGCAAGGCCACCCGGAGCTGGAACAGCAGCTTGGTGATGAGCAGCTTCTCCTCGACGGGTTTCTCGACGAGGTCGTTGGCGCCGGCGCGCAGGAGCGCCGCCTGGTTCGCGGGATTCTCGTCGCCGGTCATGACCAGCGTGGGAAGCCGCCCCTTGCCGTAGCCGAACTCGTTGCGGATGCGCTCGACGAGGTCGCCGCCGGTGAGTTCTCCCTTGAGGCTGACATCGGTAAGGACCACGTCGGCGCCCATCTCGCCACGCGCCCTGGCTTCGCGCAGGTGTGTGAGCGCGTCCTCCGCGCTGATGACATGGCGTACGGTAAGGCCGTACTTCTCCATCATGCGTCGCGTGGCGAGCGCCACCACGCGACTGTCCTCGACATAGAGCACTTCGCCTTCCGCGCCGCCCTCGGGACGCACGTAGCCGCGGATGAACTCGGCCAGGGCGCCGAAACCCAGGGACTTGTCGAAGTAGTCGGTGACGAACTCGCCCAGCTCGCGCCGGTGCAGGCGCGCTTCGACGTCGCCGGAGACCACGACGATCGGCATGTAGATCTGCGGCGCGGACTCGCGCACGAAACGCGCCACGTCCAGCCCGTCCATGTCGGGCAGGCGCAGTGCCACGGTGACGAAGTCGAAGACGCCACGCTGCAACTCGGCTTGCGCCTCGGCGCCGGTGGACACACCGACGATCTCCACGCCCGGTACTTCCGCGTTGACCACGCGCGCGATCAACTGGCGGACGACTTTCGAGCCGTCCACCACGAGCATGCGAGGCGTCGCGCCCGCGACACCCGAACCGATGTGAGATCCCACCCCGCCCTCCCCCTGTCAGGCCGTCGCGGCGCGGCGAATCTGCCGCGCGCTGACGAGCCGCGCACCGAGCCACCCCAGCACGGCCGAGGCGAAGGGTACCGAAAGCAGGAGCCAGGCGGGGAGTCCGCCGAAGCTCACGCTGCCGTCGTACGCCGCGGCCAGGCGGCCGACGGGCCCGGCGAGGGCCAACTCGAGGACCACGGCCAGCGCCACGGCGAGGACACCTGCCAGGAAGCCAAGCCAGATACCGGCATACAGGTACGGACGGCGAACGAACGGACGACTCGCGCCGATGAGCAGGAGCACGCCGATCTCGGCGCTACGGCTCTGGATATCGACACGGATCGTATTACCGACCACCAGCAGGGCGGCGACGCCGAGCAACAGGGCCAGCAGGCTGACCGCACGGGTACCCACACCGAGCAGGGCATCGAGACGCTGCCGCCATGCACCGGTGTCCTGGACCATGTCGACGCCGGGCGTGGCCTTCATCGAATCGACGAGGCGGCCGATGTCCTCGGCCGACAAGCCTGGCTTGGGCTGCACGGAAAGCACGTAAGGCAGCGGGTTGGCATCGAGCGATTGCAGCGCGCCCGAGAAACCCTGTACCTCCGCCAGTTCGTCGAGGCCATCCTTCGGCGTGCGCACGACGATGTCGGCGACTTCCGGACGACCGCGCAGGGCGGAAGCGGCGGTCTCGGCCATGCCGGCGTTCTGGCCGGGCTTCATGAAGGCGCTGATGGACTGGTTGCGACCGAGCGCTTCGCCCATCCGCTGCACGTTGCCGAGCAGGAGGTAGAAGGTCAGCGGCAGGGCCAGCGCCACGCCCATCACGGCCACGGTGAGCAAGGTGCCGAGCGGGCGGGCGCCGAGACGGCGCAGGCTGATAGACATGCTCCAGGCATGGTGTTCACGCCATGCCCCCACCTTGCGCGGTTCGCTGCGACGGGTCTTTTCCGGCTCGGGCGCGCGACGCGGCTCGCGGACGGCGTTCATACCACCTCCATCGCGGGGACGTCGGCGACCAGCTTGCCGTGATCGAGCACGACGACGCGTTTCTTCATTCGCTTGATCAGCATGAGGTCGTGGCTGGCGACGAGGACGGCGGTACCGACCGCCTGGAACTCCGCGAACAGGCCCATGATCTCCATCGCCAGTTGCGGGTCGAGGTTACCCGTGGGCTCGTCGGCGATGAGCACGGCGGGTTTGGCGACGATGGCACGCGCGATGCCCACGCGCTGCTGTTCACCCGTGGAAAGCGCCTCGGGCAATTGCTTCTCGTAGCTGAGCAGGCCGACCTTTTCCAGCGCCGCGCGCACGCGCCGGCCACGATCGGCTGGCGAGACGCCCGCGATGATCAAGGGCAATTCGACGTTGGCGAAGACGCTGCGGTCCAGCAGCAGGCGGTGGTCCTGGAAGACCATGCCGAGCTTGCGCCGGATCTTCGGGATCTCGGCGGGGCGCACGGTGTTGAGCTTGCGGCCGTCGAGGGTCACCACGCCGTTGGTCGGGCGCTCGATCATCGCCAGCAGTTTGAGCAGCGTGCTTTTCCCCGCCCCGGAGTGACCGGTGACGAAGGCCATTTCGCCTGCCTCGACGCTAAAGGACACATCGGTAAGGGCCTGGTGATCGCCCTCGTACCGTTTGCTCACCAGATCGAAACCGATCACCGCGTCACCCGTTGGCCCGTGAAGCCCCAGAGGATAAGGGATGTGGTGTTGCTTTTGCGGCGCGGCGCCCGATGGGGTTCAGCCAATCGCACACCGGATCGGAGCTGCCTGCCGTGGGAGCCGACTGCCGTGGGAGCCGACTGCCGTGGAAGCGGATTGCCGTGGAGCCGCCCAGCTGTGGGAGCCGCTTCAGCGGCGACAGGGGACTTGCCTCAACCTGGCCCGCTGCCGCGGGATCGCCGACAAGGTCGGCTCCCACCAGAGCGGGCTTCCCACCACGTCGGCCGGCCGGGCCGGCCCGGCGGGGCGGCCCGGCGGAACTCGGCCTGGTGGGAGCCGACCCTGTCGGCGATGGGGTGCTTGCCTCAGCGCCCGCCGAACAACCGGCCGATGCGGCGCAGGAGACCGACCTTTTCCTTGGCGGGCGACGCCGCCGGAGCAGGCGCGGACGCCGGCCGGCTGGCCGTCACCTGGCGCGAAGGACGGCGGTTCGGGTTCGGCTGGCCTTCGGCATGCCGCGAAGCACCCGGTTGCTGCGCCCTGGCGGAGTCGCGCATCGAGGCGCCGTTGCCAGCCGACGAGGCCTCGCGGCCGCCGCTCGAACCTTCGCGGCCACCGTTGCGCCTGTTCGCACTGTTACCGGCATTGCCCGCGCCGCCGGCGTTAGCGCCCTCGGCGCCCTCGCGGGCCCCGCGGCCACGGCCGCCGCGACGGCGGCGCTTCTTCGGCGCGGAGGCATCGGCCATCGCTTCGGCGGCCGCCGGGAGTTCGGCGACCGTTTCGGCGACGACCACGGTCTTCATCGGCACTTCGGTCGACACGCTGTCCGCGGCGGCGGCCGGCCGGTCTTCGCGCGGCGGACGCGGGCGGCGCTCGCGGCTACCCGAACGCTCCCCGGAACGCGGACCGCCACGACCGTCGCGACCGCCACGGCCGCCCTTCTCCGGCGGCGCGCCGCGGGTCGGGATGTGGCCGTCGTTGTCGTTCGGATCGTCGATCTCATCCTGCACGCCATCCGCGCGCGGACGCGGCGGCGGCATCACCAGCATCTTCGCGTCGATGGACGCGGTCGGGATCTTCTGGTTGATGTAGGCCTCGATGTCGGGCAGGCCCATGGCGTAGAGGTCGCAGGCGAAGCTGATGGCGTCGCCCTCGGCGCCAAGCCGGGCGGTGCGGCCGATGCGATGGACGTAGTCCTCGGCGTCCTGAGGCAGGTCGTAGTTGAAGACGTGGCTGACCGCGGGAATGTGCAGGCCGCGGGCGGCCACGTCGGTGGCCACGAGCAGGTCGATCTGGCCATCCTGGAATCGCTGCAGCAGCTTCTGCCGCTTCACCTGCGGCACGTCGCCGGAGATGGCGCCGACGCGGAAGTTGTGCCGCTTCAGCCGGTCGGTGATGCGCTCGGCGGCGGCCTTGGTGTTGACGAAGATGATGCTGCGCTCGGTCTTGCTCTCTTCGAGCAGGTTGAGCAGCAAGGGCATCTTTTCTTCCTTCGAGGGGAAGTAGACCACCTGGCGAACGCGGTCGGCGGTGACGTTCTCGGTCTCCACCACGAGCTTTTCGGCTTCGTGCATGTGCTCGTACGCGAGCTCCAGCACGCGGTGGCTCAAGGTGGCGGAGAACAGCAGCACCTGGCGGGCTTCGCGCGACGGCAGGCGGCGGAAGATGAAGCGCACGTCCTTGATGAAGCCGAGGTCGAACATGCGGTCGGCTTCGTCGATGACCATGACCTCGACGCTGCCGAAGCCGAAGACGTCCTGCTTGTAGTAATCGAGCAGGCGGCCCGGCGTGGCGATGATGATGTCGCAGCCGTCGCGCAGTTGCTGGCGCTGCTTGTCGTAGTCGACACCGCCGTAGATGAGGGCGCTGCGCAGGCCGGTGGCCTTGCCGATGGTCTGGAAGTCCTTCTCGATCTGGATCGCCAGTTCACGGGTGGGTGCGATGATCAGGGCGCGGGGATCGGAATCCTTGCGGTCCGGATGCGCCGGGTTCTTCAGCAGGCGGTCCATCAGGGCGACCAGGAAGGCGAAGGTCTTGCCGGTGCCCGTCTGCGCCTGTCCGGCGACGTCGCGGCCGGTCAGGGCGATCGGCAGGGTCAGCGCCTGGATCGGCGTGCAACGGGTGATGCCGGCGGTGGCGAGGCCCTGGTGGAGCAGCGGATGGAGGTCGAGGTTTTCGTAGAAGACGTCGGTGAGAACGGTTTGGGACATGTGGATGAGTGACCTGGAGTCTCGCGCCACGGATACGCGGCGTCGCCCCGGCGGCAGGAATGGGCCGCGGGGCGGTGGGTGATCCGGTCGGCGGCGCCACGGGAGAGTCGGCAGGCGCCGGTTGCGACCGGCGGCCGTACGACGCGCCCGGCGCACGATGGCCGGAGGCGGCGGCGCGCGACCCGACGGTTCCCGCTGGCATAGGTGAAAAGGCTGTTAACCGCGAGAGCGTGTTCACCTATGTCAACGAGAACCATCCCGTCGGCGCCCTTGAATCGCTTGAATCGCGCCCCTAGTTGGGTTGGAATGAGGGCCGCCGGCTGCAATGGCCAAAGACCTTCGGTTCCGGTTGGACCCGCGACATGGGGCTCCTTAGTGTAGCCGATGCGAGCGTCACGGTCGTCAACCCCCTTTCACCCTTCCTTGGAGACCCCGGTGAGCGAAAAGATCACCCACACGAGCGACGCTGCCTTCCAGAAGGACGTCCTCGATTCCGATACCCCCGTCCTGCTCGACTTCTGGGCGGAGTGGTGCGGTCCCTGCAAGTCGATCGCCCCGGTCCTGGACCAGCTCGCCGACCAGTACGACGGCAAGCTGAAGATCGTGAAGATCAACATCGACGAGAACCAGAACACCCCGCGCCAGTTCGGTGTCCGTGGCATCCCGACCCTGATGGTCTTCAAGGGCGGCAAGGTCGAGGCGACCCAGATTGGCGCCGTCGGCAAGAGCCAACTCGACCAGATGATCCAGAAGGCGATCTGATCGCCTTAGCTGTACGTTTCACTTCCGCCGCCGCGTGAGGCGCTTTACGCCGCGCCTCACGCGATGCTAGGCTTCAGGAGTTCGCCGGGACACCGCTTGTCCCCCACGTCGCGAACCCTCTCCCATTCTTCTTTCAACGGCGCCCCGTGAGGTTTGCCCGTGTCCGATATCGAAACCAAAGATTCCATCGACGCCAAGGGCGCCGGCGACCAGCCTGCGACCGAACCGCGTCCGCGCACCCGCCGCAAGGCCCCGGCTTCGGCCGAGGCTCCGGTAGAGACGAGCGCCCCGTCGCCGGCTCCCGCCAGGGCGGCGGTGCCCCCACCCTCGCCACCGCCACTTCCGCCGGCTCCGCAGGCCGAACTCCAGCTGGGTAACACGCAGCAGCCGGAAAACCGGCAGCCCACGCCGCAAAACGACGTGCGCGAAGGCAACCAGGGGCAGTCCCAGGGTCAGGGAGGCGGCCAGCCGAACAACCCGCAGCAGGCACGGGGCGACAATCCCAACCAGCAGCAGAACCCCAATCGCGCCAACGACCGCAACGAGCGTGACGGCCGCGGCCGCCGCCGGCGCAACGAGCGCAACCAGCAGCGCCAGGGCGGCGGCGGTGGTGGCAGCCCGGGCAACAGCAGTGGCGGCGGTGGCGGTAACTACCAGCATCCGCGCAACAACAACGGCTATCCCGTCGACGACGACGAGAACGCCGACGCCGGCAGCAACGATCGCCTGATCAACCTGACCGAGCTCAAGCGCAAGAACGCCATCCAGCTGCTCGAGTTCGCCGAATCCCTCGGCGTCCGCGAAGGCGTGGCTCGCCAGCGCAAGCAGGACGTCGTCTTCAACATCCTCAAGGCCCACGCCCGCTCCGGCGGTGGCATCTGGGCCGAGGGCGTGCTCGAGATCCTGCAGGACGGCTTCGGCTTCCTGCGCTCGGCCGACGAATCCTACCTGGCCGGTCCGGACGACATCTACGTCTCGCCCAGCCAGATCCGCCGCTTCAACCTGCGCACCGGCGACTACATCACCGGCCGCGTCCGCCATCCGAAGGAAGGCGAGCGCTACTTCGCGATGCTCAAGGTCGACGACATCAACGGCGATCCGCCGGAGGCGTCGAAGAACAAGCTGCTGTTCGAGAACCTCACCCCGCTGTTCCCGCGCAAGTCGTTCAAGCTCGAACGCGGCAACGGGTCCACCGAGGACATCACCGGCCGCATCCTCGACCTCGTCGCCCCGATCGGCCGCGGCCAGCGCGGCCTCATCGTCTCCCAGCCGAAATCCGGTAAGACGATGATGCTGCAGAACATCGCCCAGGCCATCCAGTACAACCACCCGGACGTCCATCTGATCATGCTGTTGATCGATGAGCGTCCCGAGGAAGTCACGGAAATCGCCCGCACCGTTCGAGCCGAAGTCATCAGTTCCACCTTCGACGAGCCGGCCGTCCGTCACGTGCAGGTCGCCGAGATGGTGATCGAGCGTGCCAAGCGCCTGGTCGAGCACAAGAAGGACGTGGTGATCCTGCTCGACTCGATCACCCGCCTGGCCCGCGCCTACAACACCGTGGTGCCCAGCTCCGGCAAGGTGCTCACCGGCGGCGTCGACGCCAACGCCCTGCAGCGCCCGAAGCGCTTCTTCGGCGCGGCGCGCAACGTCGAGGAAGGCGGCAGCCTCACCATCATCGCCACCGCCCTGACCGATACCGGTTCGAAGATGGACGAGGTGATCTACGAGGAGTTCAAGGGCACCGGCAACATGGAAGTGCACCTGTCCCGCCGTATCTCCGAGAAGCGCGTCTACCCGGCGATCGACATCAACCGCTCGGGCACCCGCCGTGAGGACCTGCTCATCGATCCGGACCTGCTCGCGAAGATCTGGATCCTGCGCAAGCTCCTCCATCCGATGGACGAACTCGCCGCCATGGAGTTCATGCTCGACAAGATGAAGAACACGAAGTCCAACGACGAGTTCTTCAATTCCATGAAGCGCTGAGCGCTCCACGGGAACTTGCGAAGAGGCCGCCCAAGGGGCGGCCTCTTCGTATCCGGGCCCCGTCCACCAGCTTTTGCTACGCTGCGCCGCCGGCCATCCCTTTTGGGCACGAAGACGTGCCCCCATGTGGAGCGGCTACCGGCCTAAAGCCCAACGCCAAGGAAAGTCCGTGTCCATCCCCAGCGCCGCCAAAAGTACGCCGATCGGCGACCGTCACGACCTGGTCGCCTACCTCGCCGAAGGCGAGAAGCCGCGCGAGGCCTGGCGCATCGGCACGGAGCATGAGAAGTTCGGTTTCTATACCGACGATCTCACCCCGCCGCCTTTCACCGGCGAGCGCCCGGGCATCCGCGACGTCCTCGAGGGACTGGCCTCGCGCTTCGGCTGGGACATCGCCCGCGAAGGCGAAACACCGGTGGCACTGACCAAGGGCAAGGCCAATATCACCCTGGAACCCGCCGGGCAGCTGGAACTCTCCGGCGCGCCGCTGGAGACGATCCACCAGACCTGCGATGAAGTCACCGACCACCTGAAAGAAGTCCGTGCCGTCGCCGAGGACATGGGCATCGGCTTTCTCGGGATGGGCTTTCAGCCGAAGTGGCGCCGCGACCAGATGCCATGGATGCCGAAGGGCCGCTACAAGATCATGCGTGAGTACATGCCCAAGGTCGGCTCGCTCGGCCTGGACATGATGACCCGCACCTGCACCGTCCAGGTCAACCTCGACTACGCGAGCGAGGCCGACATGGTGAAGAAATTCCGCGTCGCGCTCGCCTTGCAGCCCATCGCCACGGCGCTGTTCGCCAATTCACCCTTCACCGAAGGCAAGCCGAACGGCTACAGGTCGTACCGCTCGCACGTCTGGACCGATACCGACGGCGACCGCACCGGGATGCTCGATTTCGTCTTCGAGGACGGCTTCGGTTATGAACGCTACGTCGACTACATCCTCGACGTGCCCATGTATTTCAGCTATCGCGACGGCCAGTACGTCGATCTGTCCGGGCAGGACTTCAAGAAGTTCATGCGTGGCGAACTGCCGGCCTTGCCGGGCGCGCGGGCGACGATGAAGGACTGGGCCGATCATCTGACGACCGCATTCCCCGAAGTGCGCCTGAAGCAATACCTGGAAATGCGCGGCGCCGACACGAGCACGTGGAATTCGCTCTGCGCGCTGCCGGCATTCTGGGTGGGCTTGCTGTACGACGACGTCGCCCTGGACGCGGCCTGGGATCTGGTGAAGGACTTCAGCAAGGCCGAGCGCCATGCATTGCGCGACGGCGTGCCGAAGGAAGCGCTGGCCCTTCGCTTTCGCGGTCACACCGTACGCGATCTTTCACTGGAAGCCTTGAAGATTTCCGAAGCGGGCCTGAAACGCCGCAACCAGCTCGGAAACCGCGGCGCGGACGAATCGATCTACCTCGAACCCCTGATGGAGATCGCCATCTCGGGCAAGACGCAGGCCGACGTGAAGCTCGAACGGTTCCATAAGGAATGGAACGAGAGCGTCGATCCGATCTTCCGCGAATACGCCTACTAAAAGCATCGCCAACCCTATCGGCGATTCGAGGCAATAAAAAGATTCTTCACGGAAGTCCGGGGTGCACGGAAGCCGAGCCCACACCAGGCGAACCCCGCAAATACAGGAAGAACCAATAAAAAAAACCTCCCCGTCACCAGGGAGGTTTTTTCTTTGCATCAGCCGATCGCGCGAGCGATCAGAACTGGTACTTGGCCGACACGCTGAGCAGGTTGCCCTTGTCGTCGTTCTGGCCGACGAGACGATCGCCCGTCGCGCTCGACACACCGGCGATGTGCGCGTTGTTCACGAAGATGTGCGCATAACCGGCGTTGATCTCGAAGCGCTCGGTGGCCTTGTAGCCAAGACCGAAGGCCACCCACTTGCGGGTCGAATCCGGCACGCGCGGCGAGCGGGTGTCGTCGTAGGTCGGGGTGCTGTCCACGGCCACACCGGCACGCAGGGTGAACTTGTCGTCGAGGTAATACTCGCCGCCAACCGATGCGAACCAGCTGTTGCGCCAGCTGTAGTTCTCGCTCGTGGACGGCTGGTTCGGGTTCGAGTAGTTGACCGTGAGATCCTTGAACGAATCCCACTTGGTCCACGACAGGTCGAAGCCGAGGCCGAACTTCTCGTCCTGGTGCCAGAAGCTGGCGGTCGCGATGGCGGGGGTGGTGAAGCCCGCGCGGCCATCGGTATGGGTGAACGGCGGCTGCCCGCTACCCAGCAGGGCGCCGACGGTCGGATTCGACAGCACGGCGGTGACATTGGTCGGCATGGTGAAATTGCCGGTGCCTTCCAGGGTGTGCTTGATCTTGCTGCGGTAGTTCAGCGCGATGCGATCGTTCGGCGTGAGCTTCCACAGGCCGCCGACCTGCCAGCCGTAGGCCCAGTCGTCACCCTTGATCTTCGCGTATCCATCGCTGCCCGGAGGCACGACGGCCGCGTACTGCGCGGCGAGCGCACGGGCCACGGCCGGGGAAAGCTGGCCCGCTGCCGCGGCGCGCTGGATCAGCCCCAGACCGACGGTGTTGTAATTGATCGCGCTGGTCAGTTCCGCGCTCGTCTTCTGCGCGATGGCGCTGACGCCGACGGCGAAGTCGTCGGTCACGTCGAACGAAGCCGACAAGGTCACGTCGAACGACTTGAAGTCGGACTTGATGCCGTTGTAGCGGCCCTTCCAGTCGGAGTCGTACTCGGTCTTGAAGCCGAACGGCGCGGTCAGGCCGAGGCCGAGGTGGACGCGGTCGCTGACCTGGGTGGCGAAGTACATCGCCGGGACGGGAATCGTGGTGCCGGCTTCGCCGCCGTTGCCGCCGCTGATCGGACGGCCTTGCGCATCGGTGGCCGTGCCATGGAACTTGGTGCTGAAATTGATGCCGGTGACATCGGCCTGGAATACGTTGCCCTTGAGCATGGACATCGCAGCCGGGTTGTTGACGATGACGGAGGCGTCATCACCCGCGGCGGTGGAGCCGGCGAATGCGCGGCCCAGCGCCTTGGCGCTGTTTTCCTTGAGCTGGAAGGCGCTGGCGTGGGCGGCCTGCGGAGCCACCAACGCACCGGCGATGGCCAGCGAAAGGGCGGCGACGGCCAGCGGACGGGTCGAAAGGTTCAGCTTCTGCATGCGGAGTGCTCCTGCTTTTGTTCTGTTCGGGGGCGATATGACGCGCGCAGAAAGCGTAAAACTTTCCCCTTTTCATACGCGCGTTTAACATTCTGGCTGCGAACTCTGGACGACTTGACGCCCTGTTTGCAAGTGCGAATGCAACAAAGATGAAACGGTTACCACTTACAGGCCTCCCACCGGCACCGGCTTTTGGTAGGGTAAGCGGACGAGCCGCCACGCGAGACCTGCCGTCATGCACTGCTTCGTCTACGCCAGTCAGCGCAAACCCGACACCTATGTCTGGCTCACCCGCCGCGAGGGCTTCGATGTCCTCCCCGAGCCGCTCGTCCTCCTGCTGGGTGAACTTCGCCTCGTGCTCGAGGTGGAACTCACTCCGGAGCGCCGTTTGCCACACGAAGATTCTGAGCGCGTGCTGGCGAACCTCGCCGCGCAGGGCTGGCACATGCAGACGCCGCCCAACGAAACACTCAGCGTCTGCAACCAGCCGAACCACAATCGCGAGATCGACCCGGACCAGGTCGTCGTCCGAGCCTGACAAGGCACCCGCCGTGCATGGGTAAGACGTGCAGCCCGGGTTAACGCGACGTTACCGCGTGGGCGGTTTCCGCTCCGTATACTCCTGCGCATGGCCAATCCCAAACGTCGTCGCCCGCCGCTGATCAAGGCGCTGCCCTGGTTCCTTCCCGCCCTCGCCGCCGTCGCTTGCGCGGGGCTCACCGCGTCCCCGCTCGCACTGATCCCCTTGCTGCTGGCGAACGCACTGGCGATGAGCGCGGTCTGCCATGCCATCGGCTTCGATCCCGAGCCGAGCTACCTGCGCACGGTCTTGCGACGCGGCTCGGCCTACGTGGTCATGTTCACCGCCTACACCTTCGTCGTGTTCGTGCTCGTCGCCTGGCCACTGCTCAAGCTGACCCAGGCACCGAGCCTGGGTGCGGCCCTGCTTCTCGCCGGCACGCTGGTGGTCGCCTTGACGGTGCTCTGGCGGGTCTGGCCCGCGTTCGGACTGGTGTTCCTGTGGGACGACGCCTATCCCGCGCAGGGTGGCGACGGCTCGTGGATCTTCACCGCCATGGCCCGCTCGGTCAGCTTCGGCCGCCACCTCTCGGCGGAAGACCGCTTCTTCTCGCACTTCCTTCCAGCCGCCCTGGGCCTGCTGGTGCTCGCCTTCAGCGCCGTGGCGTTGTCGGGGCTTTACGGGGTGCTGCCGGCGGAGATGCGCCTCGCCGCGCTCGGCATCTATGCCGTCGTGCTCTTGCCGCTGGGCTGCATGGTCATCGCCAACCGAACGCTGCGCGCCCTGCTATGCGATCGCCGTGGCCATATCCGCACGGTGCGCGCCGAGCCACGACGCGGCGCGGAAGCACCCGTCGCGGCCGTCGCGCCGGCTCCCATTCCCGTGCTCAGCGATGAAGAAAACCAGCCCGGCGTGCGCGACCGCGCCCTCTTGGTAGCGACGCGCGAAGGGGACATCGCCCGTGCGGTGGCTCTGGTGGAAGCCGGTGCCGATCCCGATACCGCCGCGGAACCCGGCGACCGCGACCAGCGGCCCGTGCTGACCCTGGCCGCTCTATCGCCGGACATCCGCCTGCTTCGCGCCCTGATCGCGAAGGGCGCCCAGGTCGATCGCGTCCGCAACGGCATGACCGCGTTGCTCGCCGCCAGCCGTGACAGCTGGCACGGCCGGCCGGAAGCGGTACTCACGCTACTGACGAACGGCGCCAACGCGGCGGGCACGGACGCGGAAGGCAACACGCCGCTGCATGGCGCCGTGCTCAGCGCCGAGCCGACGGTCGCCGCCATGCTGCTCGACGCCGGTGCTCCGGTCGATGCCGTGAACGCCGCCGGCGACACGCCGCTGGCCCTGGCCTGCCGTGCCGCGAACTGGGCACTCGTCCGCTTCCTGCTGGAGCATGGCGCCAAACCGGCACCCGTGGGCGGCGAGCCGGCCCTCGTGGCGGCCGCGGGAATCGCCGACGACGACAGCGAAGGCGTCCGCGTCCTGCTCCGGCACAAGGCACCGGTGAACGCGGCGAACGCGCACGGACGCACCGCGTTGATCGCCGCCGCCGCGGAGGGCCACGAGCAGATCGCCCGCGCGCTGCTGCAAGCCAACGCCAATCCGAACCTCGCCGATCGGCACGGCACGACGGCATTGATGGAAGCCGCCCGCGCGGGCGCGCATGGCATCGTGCAACTGCTCGCTGAAGCCCATGCCGATGCCGCGCCACGCGATGGCCACGGGCGCGACGCGCTGACCCTCGCCTGCCAGTCGCCGCGAGCCCAGGCCGCCACCGTGCGCGCCCTGCTCGCGCTCGGTGCGCAACCGAAGGAAGCCGGGGCCGACGGCCGCAGCGCGCTGGACCACGCCGCCGCCACCGGCCGCTGGGACTTCGTCGCCCTGCTCGATCCCGAGACCCCGTTGCCGACATCGCTCAGCGAATCGGTGGTACCGGAAGCCGGCGCGGACTCGCCGATGCATCTGTACGATGCGCTACGTTTCGGTCACTGGGCGGTGGCCTCCACCTTCGCGACGAAAGTGCGCGAATGGCCCATGCATGAACTTGCCACGCTGTACGTCGACCTGGCCGGCGCCGGTTTCGACGCCGCGCGCGCCTGGCTGCTCGACCACGGCCTTGCCGCCGAGGCACGGCTCGCCACGGCCACCGACGAGGAAGGCACCTTGGGCCGCCGGTTGTTCGACGCCTTGCTGCCGCAGCTACCTCATTCAGCCGATGCGCTGCTCCAGCTCATGCGCGCGGGCGCATCGCCCGCCGGCGCGGGATTGCTCGGCCAGGCCGTATGCCGGCTGGAAGGCGCCGACGAGCGGCTGACCCTGGCCATGCTCGATGCCGGCGCGGATCCGTTCGGCGCCGATGCGCGCGGTCGCACGCCCGTGCATATGGCCGCCGCCACGGGCCGCGTCGCCCTCCTCCGCGCCTTGCTGGCACGTGGGATGGATCCCAATGTGCGCGACGCCGGCGGCCGCACGCCACTGCACGCCGCGCTCGAACAGGGCGGTGACAGCTTGCCGCTGGTTCGCCTCCTGGTCGCCCACGGTGCCGATCCCGAAGCCGCCGACGTCAACGGCGAAACGCCCTATGGCCTGGGCATCGGCCACGGCGACGTCGAACGCTGGTTGAACTGGCCGGCCTGGCAGCTGCCGCGCCGGGCGTTGCGTGCGGACGATTTGCCGGCTGCCGCGGCTGCCGGCGATACGCAGGCGGTCGATCGCCTGCTCGAACTGGGATTCCCCGTGGACACGCGCGACAGCCATGGCGCGAGCGCCCTGCTACGCGCCGCCGGTGCCGGCCAGCGCGAGGTCGTCGAGCACCTGCTCGCCGCCGGTGCCGATCCCACGGCGGCCGCGGCATCCGGCGTGACACCGCTTGCCGCCGCGGTGAATGCCCGGCGCGAGGCGGTGGTGGAGTTGTTGCTCGCGCGTGGCGTGGCGGTCGACCAGCGCCTGCCAGGCAACGCCACGGTGCTGATGATCGCGGCCACGCTCGGTTATCCGGAGATCGCGGACATGCTCCTCGCCGCCGGCGCCGACGCCACCGCCGAGGACGCCCATGGCCATACGGCCCTGCATGCCGCCGCCCAGTACTGCTTCGGCGGCAGCGACAGCCTGCGCGCACGCCGCTTGCTGGACACGGTGATCGGCAAGGGTGCCGACGTGAACAAAGCCGACAAGGATGGCGTGACGCCGTTGCTCATGCTGCTCGGCGCACATATGCGTCCCGGCGTCGCTACCGACGCGACGCACCTGGGCGCGCTCGTGCCTGTCCTGCTCGATGCCGGCGCCCGGATCGAGCATGCCGATCACCGGGGCGTCAGTGCGCTCCATGCCTGCGCCATGCATGCCCTGCTCCCACCCGCACGCTTGCTGCTGCACCGTGGTGCCAGCCGTAACGCCGCGGACGCCTTCGGCCGCACCGCGGCCGACGTCGCACGGCACCTTGGCTACGTCGATATCGCGCACGAACTCGGCGGGCGCACGGGAGCCATTCCGAGCGTACGGCAGACGCTGCGGCAGCCCGCGCAGCCGGACTGACTACTTTTCTTCTTCGCGGACCCGCTCTTCCACGGCGTCCGCCTCGAACAGCTGCTGCAGATCGTGCAGCGCTTCCTTCGTGGTCTGCACCAGCGCGGTCTCGTCGTCGTACACGAGATACTGCGCGCGCAATACCTGGTCGTCGTGCTTGCGGAACCGGGCGATCCGGCTTTCGACGACATCCGGAGCCATATCCAGCGACTCGAGCACGTGACGCGTCATTTCCAGGCTCGAATAGAACGTCTCGCGCACGGGGTCCTCGACACCGATGTCCATCAGCCGGAACGCATGCTGGCGGTTGCGCGCGCGCGCCACGATCTTCAGGTGGGGATACTGCCGGCGCACGAGGCGCGCCGTGCGCAGGTTGGCCTCGGGGTCGTCGGTGGCTATGACGAAGACCTCGGCCTTGTCGGCCTGGGCCGCGCGCAGCATTTCCGGGCGGCCGGGATCGCCGAAGAACAGCGAGGTGCCGCCGAAGCGGCGCGAGGTTTCCACCTGTTCCACCGAGCTTTCCAGCGCGACGAACTGGATGCCCTGCGCGCGCAGGACACGGGCGACGATCTGGCCCATGCGGCCGAAGCCGGCGATGATCACGCGGGGCGTGTCCGCTTCGATGGCGTCGAACTCGCGGTCCGGCTTGCGTACCCGGTCGTGCACCAGGCGCGACGCGGCGAGCACGAGCAGCGGGGTCAGGGCCATCGACAGCGAGATGGCCATCACCATCAGGCCGCGCTGGTTGCCATCGATGAGGCGGTTCTGCTGGGCGAGATTGAGGATGACGAACGCGAATTCACCGCCACAGGCGAGCACCGCCGCCAGGCGGACCGAATCCGCCGTGGTCAGGGCGCCCACGAGCTTTCCCAGCGGCATGATCAGGATGGCCTTCACGGCCAGTAGCAAGGCCACCATGCCGAGCACCAGCAACGGCTTCGCCACCAGCATGCCGAGATCGACCGACATACCCACGCTGACGAAGAAGAGGCCCAGCAGCAGCCCCTTGAACGGCTCGATGTTCGATTCGAGTTCGTGCCGGTACTCCGAGTCGGCCAGCAGCAAGCCGGCGAGGAAGGCACCCAGCGTGGTCGATATGCCGGCCAGTTCCATCAGCCACGCCGTGCCCATCACCACGAGCAGGGCCGTGGCCGTGAACACCTCGGTGCTCTTCGCCCTGGCGACGAAGCGGAACACGTGACGCAACAGCAGGCGGCCGCCGATGATCACGGCGACGATCGTTCCGACGACGCGGATGACACTCATGATGTCCGGCGCATGGGCGTCGTGGGCGATCGTGCCTCCGAGCAGGGGCACGGCGGCGATCAGCGGAATGGCGGCGAGGTCCTGGAACAGGAGGATGGCGAAGGCCTGCCGGCCATAGACCGTGCCGGCTTCCTTGCGCTCGGCCAGGATCTGCAGACCGAACGCCGTGGAGGACAAGGCGAGGCTGCCGCCGACGATCACGGAGGCCTTCCACGTCAGGCCGAACAGGAAATAGCCGATGGCGCCGATCGCGAGGGCGCAGGTAAGCACTTGCAGGCTGCCGCTGCCGAACACGGCCCGCCGCATCACCCACAGGCGCGACGGCGAGAGTTCCAGGCCGATGACGAACAGCATCAGCACGACGCCGAAGTCGGAAATCGTGGAGACGCCTTCGGTATCGCTGACCAGGCCCAGCACCGACGGGCCGATGACCACGCCGGCGAGCAGGTAGCCCAGTACCGCGCCGAGGCGGAAGCGCTTGGTCAACGGGACGGCGATCACCGTCGCCAGCAGGAAGACGACCGCCGTCTCGAGAAAGTGATGCCCATCCATCCTGCGACTCCCGGAGTATCGCGTTGGATTATGTCACGGGGACATGGGTGGGTTTTGCATGAAATCCTTTTCTTGCTCAGGCCTTCAGCCAGCGCGCGACATCGATCGCGAAGTAAGTGAGGATGGCATCCGCTCCGGCGCGCTTCATCGCCAGCAGCGATTCCATGACCACGGCTTTCTCGTCCAGCCAGCCGTTCTGCGCGGCCGCCTTGATCATCGCGTACTCCCCACTGACCTGATAGACGAAGGTCGGCGCGCCGAAGGTGTCCTTCACCCGGCGAACGATGTCCAGGTAAGGCAGGCCCGGCTTCACCATGACGGCGTCGGCGCCTTCGGCGAGGTCGAGCTCCACTTCACGCAGGGCCTCGTCGCTGTTGCCGACGTCCATCTGGTAGGTGTGCTTGTCGCCCTTGCCGAGGTTGGCCGCGGAACCCACGGCATCGCGGAACGGGCCATAGAAGCTGGACGCGTACTTCGCCGAATAGGCGAGGATGCGCGTATGGATGTACCCGGCGTCTTCCAGCGCCTCGCGGATGGCGCCGATACGGCCGTCCATCATGTCGGAAGGTGCGACGAAATCCATGCCTGCCTCGGCCTGGGCCAGCGACATCTTGATGAGTGCCTCGACGGTCGGCTCGTTCATCACATAGCCGTTTGCGTCGATCAGGCCATCCTGGCCGTGCGTGGTGTAGGGATCGAGCGCGACGTCGCCGATCAGGCCCAGCTCGGGGAAGCGCCGCTTCAACTCACGCGTCGCTCGCTGGAACAGCCCCTCCGGATTCCATGCCTCGCGCGCATCTTCCGTCTTCACCGATCCGTCCACGGAGGGAAACAGGGCCAGTGCGGGGATGCCGAGGGCGACGCATTCCGCGGCGAGCTTCACCAGTTCGTCGATCGAAAGGCGGTCCACGCCCGGCATCGAAGGCACCGGCTGGCGGATGCCTTCGCCGTCCACGACGAAGGCGACCATGATCAGGTCGGACACGGTGAGCACGTTCTCGCGCATCAGGGCGCGGGAGAAAGCGTCGCGGCGCATGCGGCGCATGCGGACAGCGGGGAAGGTCATGGGAGGTGCCCATACGTTGACGATCCGCCCATTTTACTCCCTGGCGCCCCGCCGCCGGCGGGCAAAGCGTCGCAGGGGCGGGGACAGCTTATGCGGCGTCGATCCGCAGGCCGCCATGGCGCCGCAGAGGGATGCCGTAGACATCGGAAAGCAGGTCGACATCGAGCGCGTTCTCCGGCGTCCCTTGCCGCAGCACCCTCCCGTCCGCCAGCACGGCCACCTCGTCCGCATAGCGCGCCGCGAGGTTCAGGTCGTGCAATACGGCGACCACGCCAAAGCCTTCCGCGGCGAGATCCCGCGCGCGACGCAGGATGAAATGCTGATGGGCCATGTCCAGGCCGGCCTCCGGCTCATCGAGCAGCAGCCACGCGCCCTCGTCCGTGGCGCCCCATACCTGGGCGAGCACCCGTGCCAGTTGCACGCGCTGCTGCTCCCCACCCGAGAGATCGGTATAGCGCCGGCCACGGAGGTTCCCCACATGCGCCGCGCGCAAGGCGGCGTCGACGATGCGTGCGTCGCGCGCGGCATCGGGCGAATGCGGACTTCGTCCGAGCGCCACGACCTCTTCCACCGTAAAGCCGAACTCCAGGACGACCCGCTGGGAGAGCATGGCGCGGCGACGCGCGAGCTCGCGTGGCGGCAAGGTGGACACAGGGCGCCCGTCGAGCGTCACCCGGCCGGTATCGGGAACGATCCGGCCCGACAACGCGGCGAGCAGGGTGCTCTTGCCGGCGCCATTGGGGCCGACCAGCACGAGCAGGCGGCCGGGACGGGCGGTCAGCGACACATCGCGAAGAACCGGTTTGCCGCCGCGTGCGACACCGATGGCGCAGGCGACGAGACGACCGCCGCTCATTGGATGCCCTCGCCGACCCGGTGGCTCAGCAGTAACCACAGGAAGAACGGCCCGCCCATCAGGGCCGTGAGTACGCCGATGGGAAGCTCGCCTGGTGCCACGACCGTGCGTGCCAGCGCATCCGCCGCCACCAGCAGTATCGCGCCGCCCAACGCGGAAGCCGGCAAGAGGAAACGATGATCCGGACCGAAGCCCATGCGCAGGAGGTGCGGCACCAGCAGGCCGACGAAGCCGATCACGCCGGTGAACGCGACCGCGGCCCCCACGCCCAAGGCGACCAGTCCCACCAGCGACAGTTGCAGGCGTTCGGGGCGGAAACCCAGCAGGGCGGCTTCACTCTCACCCAGCAGGAGCGCATTGAGCGCGGACGCGGCCCGTGGAAGGCACAGCATGGGCAACACGATCCACGGCGCCACCGTGGCAAGCCTCGTCCAGGTGGCGCCGCCGAGGCTGCCCAGCGACCAGAACGTCAGGTCGCGCAATTGGTTCTCGTTGGCCAGGTAGGTCAGCAAGCCCACGCCGGCCATCGCGATCGCATTGATGGCGACGCCGGCCAGGAGCAGGTTCGCGGTCCCCGGCCGACGGCGACCGAGCAGGTACACCAGCGATGTCGCCGCCAGGCCGCCGGTAAAGGCGCATCCCGCGACCAGCGGCGAACCCGACTGGCCGCCCAGGACGATCGCCCCGACCGCACCCAGCGCGGCGCCCGCGGAGACACCGATCAGGCCTGGATCGGCCAATGGATTGCGGAACAGGCCCTGCATCGTCGCTCCGCCGCTGGACAGCGCCGCGCCGACCAGCACGCCGAGCAACACGCGCGGCAAGCGCAACATGAGCACGACGTTGTCGTCCCCCTCCGCCGTGGCGCCAACCATCCATCGCGCCAACGCCCCGCCGACGTCGCCCGTTGGAATCGCGATGGCGCCGCGAGTGAGGCTCCATGTCGCCGCGGCGAAAAGCAGGCAACACAGCGCCGCCATCGCGACACCACGGCGCGTGCGGACACGCGGCAACACGAGGCTCACCGCGTTCATGGCGCCGGCACGGCCCAGCGCGCCTGCAAGTCCAGCGCGGCGTCCGGCGTACGGGGCCCGAAGCCGAGCAGGGCCTGTCCTTCGACGAAATAGATGCGCCTGGCCCGTCCTGCGGGAGTGTCCGCCACACCGGGTAATGCAAGCACCCCGGCGATGCCACCCACCGCATCCTCTCGCTCCCTCATCAGGACGATGGCGTCGGGCTTCATCGCGACCAGCGCTTCCGGCGAAACCGCCTTGTAACCCTCGATACCGTCCGCCACGTTCGTGCCGCCCGCCAGCGCGATCGCGCGATCCGCCGCGGTCCCTCGTCCCGCCGCCATCGGGCTGCCCTGCCCCGTCGACATCAGGAAGACCGCGCGCGGATGCGCCGGCATCGCCGCCACCGCGCGAGCGAGCGTGGCGAAGCCCGCGTCCACCCGGGCGGCGAGCGCGGATGCCTCCTTTTCGTGCGCCGTGAGCTGTCCTATGCGGCGGATCTTTTCGCCGATGTCGCGTGCCGTCATGGCGACGGGCAAGACCTCGATGCGCACGCCGGCGTCGCGCAGCTGTGACATCGCCGATGCCGGCCCCGCGTCGTGGGTCGCCAGCACGAGGCCAGGTCGCAACGCCAGTACGCCTTCCGCGCTCAATTGGCGAACGTAGCCTACGTTGGGCAGCCTGGTCGCCTCTGCGGGCCATGTGCTCGTCGTGTCCACCCCGGCCAGCTGGTCCTGCGCGTGGATCGCGTAGATCGTCTCGGTGACGTCGCCACCGAGCGAAACGATGCGCGATGCGGCCATGACGCCTGACGACACCAGCAACGCCCAGACCAACGCGAGCACATGCCCCAGGCGCCATACGTTGCGCGCGTTCATGCGTCCGCTCCAGCCTTCGCCAGCAACGCCCGCCAGTCATCGCGCTCGGGCAGGCCCGGCTTGCGCTTGCCGAACACCTGCACGATCTGCGTCCCATCGGCCGCGTACACTTCCAAGGACGTGACGAAGCCCTCGGGTACCGGCTTGCGCACGATCCAGGTTTCCGCGATCGCATCGCTGCGAAGATGCAGGTTGAAACCATCGTCCAGCACGTTGAGCCAGGGCCCCGCCATCTTCACGTCGTGCACCGGCCCGGTGTGGATCTGGACCACGCCGGGGGAACCGACGAAGATCATCAGCGGTTCTCCTCCGATGGCCGCGGCTTCCAGTAGACGGCGTACCGCCGCCTCGTCGGTCCGGGTGGCGAATGCATCGCCGACCAGGCGCAAGGCCTGGGTCCGCGTGACCTCATGCTTCTTCAACATGGCGAAGAAATCGTGCGGATCGCGCAGCGCGCGCCAGTGATCGCGTAGCGAATCCACGTCCACCGCGTGATCCGGCTGCATGACGGGCAAGGGATCGTCCACCGCCACGCAATCGATCAACGGCGACTGCACGGCGGCGGTATGGCGATGCACGAGCGAGCGCCACGCAGGTCGGTCGCTCTGCTCCGTCAGGTATACCTTGTGCACCGCCTGCCCATCACCGTCGAAGAACTGCAAGCTTTCCAGTTCGCGCCCATGCGACGAATCGCGGACGGCGAATCCATAGCGCCAATGACGGAGGAACAGCCGGAGATCGATGTCTTCATCGAGCACGATGCCCATCGTGCCGCCGATGTCGACATGGTCGTAGCGGCCTTTTTTCTCGTGCACGCAGTACTCGTTGCGGGTCAATGCCATGACCCGGCCGAGTGTGGGTAATTCACGGATCAGTCGTGGCCAGTCGCCCTCCAGGCGCGTGACGCCTTCGCCGACCCGGCCGGCGATGAGTTCGCCTTCGCTCACGCCGAGCCGGCGCGCGGCATCGCGGGCGCGTAGCCCCGGCTCGGCTTGGCGCAGGCGGTGCCAATCGCCGATCATCGCGGGGATGTCCGGATGGGGGGACACGGAGGTCTCGATATCTCGCATGGACGTTTCCTCAGAAGGTGTAGCGGGCGGACACCGCGACGGCGCGGCCGGGCATGGTCAATCGATCGATCTGCGCGTTGCGCACCTGCGCATCGTCGACGCCGCCGCCATCGGTACTGCCCACGTTGGCCAGCACCCCTCCATGCAGCGATCCCCAGTCCCAGTACTTGCGGTCGGTGAGGTTGGTGAATCCGGCGCTGAATTCCAGGGCCTTGGTCGGCTTCCAGTGCGCATACAGGTCCAGCGTGGCGTAGCCCGGTGCCTGGAAAGCGGTGGAGCTGTCGAGGCGCGACTTGCGCCGCACGCCCTTGCCGATCAGTTCGACGCCCCAGCTCCTGGCGTCGTACGAAACGCCGAGCACGGCGGTGAGCGGGTCCACGCTGTTGAGCGGCGACCAACCGGAGGCACCGTAGACTTGCTTGTCGCCCTTGGCCGCGGCCAGGTTGCCTTCGATGCGCCAGCCTTGCAGCGCATCGCTCAAGGCACCCAGGGTCAGCCCGGCGGAGGCCTCGACGCCCTTGATCGTCGCCTTGGGAAAGTTCACCGCCTGCATCACGATGAGCAGGTTCTGGTCGAGTGCCCATTGCGGCCACTGGCCACGATCGAGGGTGTAACCACCGAAGATGAAATCGCGGTACCGGTTGTAATAGGCGCTGGCGCTGAAGTATCCGAGTTCCCCGTTGCCACGCACGCCGATCTCGACGCCCTTGCTCGTTTCCGGCTTGAGCGAAGGATTGGGCACGATGCCGTACAGCCGCGGCGTCCCCCACGCCACCGCCAGTTCGTTGTACAACGGCGGGCGAAAGCCCTGCGCGTATTGCGCGTAGACCTCGATGGCGTCATTCATCGCATAGGTCACGCCGAGCTTCGGCGAAAACCGGTTGCTGCGCACCTCGCCCAGGCCACCCTGCACGAACGAGCCGTCGAAATACGGGTCGTCGCGATCCGGCTTGAACGTATAGCGATCCCAACGCACGCCGGGAACGATGCGCAAGCGGCCATCGAGGAAGGCGATCTCGTCCTGTGCGAAGACGGCGTAGCGGTCGGTGTCGTTGCGCGGGAAGAGACGCAGCGGATAGCTCTCGGGCATGTACGGTGCGCTGCTGGAGACGATGCCCGTGCGCACGTCCCGGCCTTCACCACCAAGCTGGCCTGTCGGCGTGGTACGCGTCGCTTCGACGCCGTAGGCGATACGCTGCTGGACGTCACCGTCCACCGTCTTGTACAGGGTCAGCTTGCCGCCGAAGAGGCGTTCGTCCAGGTCACTCAGGTAGAGACGATCATAGGTCGCACCCCGCGACGGCACATTGGCCCGCGTGCGCGTGGTCGATTCGGTCTCGGACTTCTGCCACCAGGCATCCCATTCCAGGCGATCGGCGATTCCCAGGTCGATGTTCGCATAGCGCTGTCCGACCGAGAGGCGCGCCCGCGTGGCGCGGTCTTGCGCGGTATCGCTCGACAGCCGCGTGGTGCCGGCCTGGCCGAGAGCACTCAGGACGTTGGTGTTCACGTCGTTGCGATACAGGTCGGCGGTCACGCGATCTTCCCGCCCCGATGGCGCGACATGAACGTACTTCGCCAATACGCTGGTCGTATCCTGGGTAAGCGGATCGGGCCGTGTGCGCAGGTAATCGGCACTGTCGATGCCGCCCTTGTTGTCCGGTGCGTGGGCTTCACGGTGATCGGCCACGAACACGATGCCGTTCGTGGGCGTGCCGCCCGCGAGGGTCAAGGAGGTACCGAATGAACGATCGGCGCTTCCATAGCGTTCCTTCACGGACACGTAGACATCCCTGCCGTCGCGCAGGTAATCGGCGGGATCCTTCGTAACGTAGCGCACCGTGCCACCCAGGGCATCGGAAGGGTCGAGCGCCGAGGCGGGTCCCCTGACGATCTCCACGCTTTTCAACGTGTCCGGGTCCACGAAGCTGCGGCCGGCGCGCATGCCCGTCGTGGAGAAACCGAATGAACTCGAAGCGGCCACGCCGTCGGTGAGGATGGCGACGCGATTTCCGTCGAGGCCACGGATGTTGAAGCTGTCCAGCCCCCAGCGTCCCGCGGTACCCACGGCCGATACGCCCGGCTCGTACTTCACCAGGTCGCGTATGTCGACGACGAGGTGCCTGTCCATCTTCTGACGGTCGATCACCGACACTGTCGCCGGCACGTCGAAACGAAACGCCGAGCCGATCGCCGTGACGGTGATGCGTGGCAGGTCGTCGGCGCCGTCGCGCACGGGAGCGTCCGCGGCGTGAACGCCGGCGACGCAAAGGAATACCGCGCCAATCGGCGCGGCGAGGGCATTCTTTCGCAGCACGTGATGCTTCCTTCGCAGATGTCGTGCCTGGCGGCACAAATCGGGAGCTTGCGAAGGAGGTCGTGTGCCTCCGGCTGGCGGCCGGGTCAGCGCATCTTAATAAGAATGGTTCTTATTCACAATAGCCCGTGCGACGGCACTCACACGTCGATACGCGCGGTGCTCTCCGGGTCGAAGAAGTGCAGCCGCTCGGCCTGGAATCCCAGGGCCACGTCGTTGCCCGGCTGGATCGTCGTGTGAGGCGGCACGCGCGCGACGAGTTCGTCATCGCCGTGGCGCATGTTGAGGAACACCTCGTTGCCGACCGGCTCGACGACATCCACGTGCGCATGCAAGCGTTCCGCGATTCCCGGGTGGTCCGCCACCGTCAACAGGTCTTCGGGCCGTACGCCCACGATCACCGGTTTGTCGAGATGCGTTGCCAGCAGCGGCGAATCGGTGCCCAGCTCGAACGAGCCGCCCTTCATTTCCAGGCGCAGGCCATCGGCGCGGCGCAGCGTGCCGTGGAAAAGATTCATGGCGGGACTGCCGAGGAAACCGGCGACGAACAGGTTCGCCGGCTTGTTGTAGAGGTTCATCGGCGTGTCGAGTTGCTGGATGACGCCCCCGTTCAGCACCACGATACGCTGGCCGAGCGTCATCGCCTCGATCTGGTCATGGGTGACGTAGACCATCGTCGCGCCAAGGCGCCGGTGGATACGCGCGATCTCCACGCGGGTGGACAGGCGCAGCTTGGCGTCGAGGTTCGACAGCGGCTCGTCGAGCAGGAATACCGCGGGATCGCGAACCAGCGCGCGACCCAGCGCCACCCGCTGCCGCTGGCCTCCCGAGAGGGCCGCGGGACGATGCTCCAGGCGTTCGTCGAGCCCGAGCATGGCGGATGCGTCGGTCACGCGACGGTCGATCTCCTCCTTCGGCGCACCCCGCAGGCGCAAGCCAAAGCCGAGGTTCTCGCGCACCGTCATGTGCGGATACAGCGCATAGTTCTGGAAGACCATCGCGATGTCGCGATCCTTCGGCGGGACGTCGTTCACCACGCGGTCGCCGATCGTCATGGTTCCCCCGGAGATCGATTCCAGGCCGGCGATCATTCGCAGCAGGGTCGTCTTGCCGCAACCGGACGGCCCGACGAGTACCAGCAATTCGCCATCGGCGATGTCGAAGCTCGCCTCCTTCAGCGCCACGTGCCCGTTCGGATATACCTTGCGCACCTTGTCGAGGCGAACCGCTGCCATCACTTACTCTCCCGTTGGGTTCCGGTCTGTCAGGCGATGCCTGACATTGATCCGGACAATGCGGTATTCTGCCGACGTAATCGTTTACATCAAAGTGTCGGTTTCCACCGTCGCGTGTCGGAATTCCCGGGCCTCGTGAAGAGCCGCAGGACAAGCCCTCACTAGACGCCAGCCCCCGCGCGAGGCACCCTTGCGTGCTTCCGTGACACGACAGGTTTTACAACATGGCCAACGTTAGCGCCCCGGCGCCGACCCTGCTCGCCGACCTCGGCGGCACCAACGTGCGCTTCGGTATCGCGCATCCGGATGAAGATCAACCACTTATCCAGGAAAGCATCCGGCGTTACCACGTGAAGGACTACGCCTCCCTGGGCGACGCGGCCAAGCAGTACTTCAAGGAAACCGGCCACGAGGCGCAACGCGCCATCATCGCCGCCGCCGGCCGTATCGATAACGGCGAGACGGTGAAGGTCACCAACAATCCCTGGGCCATTTCAGCGAAGAACCTCACCAAGGAGCTGGACCTGGAATGGGTCCACCTGGTGAACGACTTCGCCGCCCAGTCGATGGCGGTGATGTTGATGACCGACAAGGAAGACGCCAGCGGCCACCGCGACCTGGTCCAGGTAGGCAAGTCGGCCATTCCGAAGATCGGCAGCAAGGAAGAGCAGACCTTCGTCGTCGTCGGCCCCGGTACCGGCCTGGGCGTCGGTGGCCTGCTGATCCGTGGCGACAAGGTGAGCGTGCTGCAGACCGAAGGCGGCCACGCCGGCTTCGCCGCGCACAGCGCGGAAGACATCGAGATCCTGAAGGTGCTCAACCTCCGCTATGGCCGCGTCTCCAACGAGCGCCTGATCAGCGGCGCCGGCCTCGTGAACCTCTACACCGCCATCTGCGAGATCTCCGGCCAGAAGCCGGATGAAACCATCACGCCGGAAGAAATCACCCGTCGCGCCACGGACGAAAGCTGCGTGATGTGCGGACGTGCCGTGGAGACCTTCGCGGGCATCTTCGGCAGCGTCGCCGGCGACCTCGTGCTCACGCTGGGCGCATGGGACGGCGTGTACCTCACCGGCGGCATGACCCCGATCCTCCTGCCGTGGATCCAGAAGGGCAATTTCCGCGAGCGCTTCGAGGCCAAGGGCCGTTTCCGCGACACCATGGAAACCGTACCGACCCAGGCGATCATGAATCCGGAGCCGGGCCTGATCGGCGGCACCGCACTGGCTATCGTCGAGGCTGGCGGCACGCCGCTGCGTCGTTGAGCTAGTCGCCTTCCCCTCGGGGAAAGAAAGCTGTGTGGGAGCCTCTTGTGGGAGCCTCTTGTGGGAGGCTCTTGTGGGAGGCTCTTGGGGGAGGCTCTTGTGGGAGGCTCTTGTGGGAGCCGACCTTGTCGGCGATGGGTGCTTGCCTCGACCTGGCCCGCTACCGCGGGATCGCCGACAAGGTCGGCTCCCACCATGGTCGGCTCTCACGAATGAATCAGGCGGACGGCGCCAGCAGCGCGTCCAGGTCGCTTTCGTCGAAGCTGAGGCGTTCGCGACTGCCGCCGCCCTCAAGCACGGCATCGGCCAGTTCGGCCTTGCGCGCCTTCAACTCTTCGATGCGCTCTTCCACCGTGCCGGCCGTGATCAACCGGTACACGAAGACGGGCTTGTCCTGGCCGATGCGGTGCGCGCGGTCGCTCGCCTGCGCCTCGGCCGCGGGATTCCACCAGGGATCGTAGTGGATGACCGTGTCAGCGCTGGTCAGGTTGAGGCCGACACCGCCCGCCTTCAACGAAAGCAGGAACAGGGGCACTTCACCGTTCTGGAAACGCTGCACGGGTTCGGCGCGGTCACGCGTTTCGCCGGTGAGCGTGACGTAGCTGATCCGGCGGCGATCGAGTTCGCCGGCGATCAACTTGAGCATCTCGGTGAACTGACTGAATAGCAGCACGCGGCGGCCTTCCGCGAGCAGCGCCGGAAGCATGTCCATCAGGAGTTCGAACTTCGCCGAGTCGCGCACGCCGCGCGCGGCTTCCAGTTTCACCAATCGCGGATCGCAACATACCTGGCGCAACTTGAGCAGGGCATCGAGCACGACGATGCCGCTGTGCGCGATGCCACGTTGCGCTATCACCTCGCGCAGTTCTTCCGCGAGGGAGAGGCGCAGGCTTTCGTAGAGATCGCGCTGTTTCGGTTCCATCACCACGCGGCGAGTGATCTCGGTCTTGGCCGGCAATTCGGATGCGACCTGCGCCTTCGTGCGGCGCAGGATGAACGGTGCGATGCGGCGATTGAGCCGCTCCTGGCATTCGATGTCCTGGTGCTTCTCGATCGGCAGGCGATAGTGCCGGCGGAAGGCGCCTTCGTCGCCCAGTAGCCCCGGCACGGCGAGATCCACCTGCGACCACAATTCACCCAGGTGGTTTTCCAGCGGCGTGCCCGTGAGGCACAGGCAACGGGGCACCTTGAGTGTCAGCAACGCGCGTCGCGCCTGCGTGCGTGGATTCTTCACCTGCTGGGCCTCGTCGAGCACGACGAGCGAGAACGCCTGCTTCTTCAGCGTCTCGACGTCGCGCGGCAGCAGCGCATACGTGGTGAGGATCACGTCATGCTCGGCGATGCGCGTGAAGGTCTCGGCGCGTTGAGGACCATGCAAGGCCAGGAGCGTGAGTTCCGGCGCGAAACGCGCGACCTCGGATATCCAGTTGGGAACGAGGCTGGTCGGCACGACCACCAGGGCGGGCGAGGCGAGCCCTCCGCTTTCCTTGAGCGCCAGCAGGTGGGTGATCAACTGCAAGGTCTTGCCCAGGCCCATGTCGTCGGCGAGCACGCCACCCGTACCGGCTTCGGCGAGCGCGTTCATCCAGCGCAGGCCGTCGCGTTGATAAGGACGAAGCTCGGCGCGCAGGCTGGCCGGCACGATGTCGCTGGCGCGTTCGGCCGCCTCGCGCAGGCGCTTGGTGAAGCCACGCAGGCGTTCGGGTGCCTCGAACGAGCCTCCGCTGGGCAGTGCTTGCGCGAGTTCCTCGAGGCGGCCCGCCTGCACGCGCGGCAAATGCAGTTGCTGGCGCGGCTTCTCGAGATATTCGGCAAGCGGGGCGAGCAAGCCGCGCAATTCCTTCAGGCGAACCGGCACGCGGCGGCGCTCGTCCACCGGCGCGTACCAGACCGAATCCTCGGCTTCGCCCGGCGATGGACTCAGACTGAGCTGATGCTCGGCCAGGGCTTGCGCCACGGCGGGCAACAGGTTCACCCGCTTCCCTTCGATCTCGATGCCGATCTCGAGGTCGAAGGCCCGGTCGGCGTCGTCCTCGTGCGCCTGGCCATACCAGCGCACGGGGCCTTCGAGCACTTCGAACGGGAAGCTCGGGGCGTACTCGAGGACAAAACCATCGGCTTCGAGCTTGGGCCGCAACGCCAGCCAGCGAGCGGGCGTGTTCACTTCCAGCGCACCGGCGTATCCCTTGCCCGGGAAGAGCCAGGCGTCTTCCGGCAAGGTATCGGCCATGTCCCAGGGCAATCCCTCGGTATCCACCGCCGGATTGAGGCCGGCGTTCTCGAGGTTTTCCATGGAGGCCAGCTCTTCCGCGCGACGGCGGCTGATTTCCAGCAGGGTGCCGTTGCGCACGCGCCGGACCAGCGGCTCGCCGCCCCGCCCCGGCAGACGCTCGCCCGCATAGTCGAAGGCGAGCCGTCCGTAGGCCAGCGGCGGCGTACCGGCAGCCAGTCGCGCGTGGCGCGTCAAGGCGTGCAGGACCAGCACGGGACGCGGCGAGACCTCCGCACGGCGCATCTCGCCGAAGACCTGCGGCTCGGGCACGCGCGGACCCATGCGCGTCGACTCCATCTCCGCACGAAACGCCGCGGTGTGTTCCGGCGGCAAGGGCGGCAGGTCGAGCCACGTGGTTTCAGCGGGTGCGCTCTCCAGCAGCCCCACCTCGGCATGTTCGGCGTCGAGGAACCAGAGCGAGCCGACGCGGAACAGGCGCTGGCTGGCCGGAACATCGGGAAGCAACTTCTGGCTACCGTCCTTTTCCAGGTGCCAGCGCCAGCGCAGTGCCTGGGGCTTGCCCCGTGACAGCTGCAATCCGGCCACGCCACCGAAGAAGCAAGGCGCGGAGTCGAGCACCTCGGCCAACAGCTGGTCGCCCAGCGCGCCGGTGAACCGGGCGTAGCTGCGGCTCTTGCGCAGGGTTTGCGGCAAGCCCAGCAGCGTGGCGGCGAGGCGCTTCTCGTTCACGGTCAACGAGGTGTCGGACAGATGGCGGCTGTCCAGCGGTAAGGGCCGCGAATAACGGCCGTCCGCACCTACCGTGAGAAGGACGGGCGCGACATCCAGGTGGGCCGCCGGCTCGTGGTCGTCGTTGACGCCTTCGAGGAAGAAGCCAAGCACCATGCTATCGGCGGGCACCGCGATGACCGGTTCGTCGAGTGCGCGCCGCCATGCCTGCGGGAGCGATCCCGCCGTGTCGTCCCGCCTGCGCTTGTCGTCCGGCTGATGCATCCGTAGCGTTCCCGCCCGCGCGACCAAAACAGGAAGCTTAGCAAAGGCGGGAGAAGGAACCCGTAGGATTTTTTACCCGACGGACCGCCCCGGTTCAGCGAGCGGGGAGATGCCGTGGCCGTCAGCCGCGGCGGTGCGGAAACAGGTCGACCGGATACTCGGCCTTCTGCTCGCGCCCCATGAGCGCGCGCAGACCTTCGGCCGGCGTGACCTCGCCATGCAGCACGGCGCGCACGGCGGCCGAAATCGGCAAATCAAGCCCGTGGAACCCTGCCAGCCTTGCCACTTCGTCGGCGGTGACGACACTTTCGACCACCTGCCCGATCTGGCGCACGGCCTCGTCGAGCGGGATGCCCTTGCCCAGGGCGAGACCCAGGCGCCGGTTGCGTGACAGGTCGCCGGTGCAGGTAAGCACCAGGTCGCCCAGGCCGGCGAGGCCCATCAGGGTTTCCGCGCGCGCGCCGAGCGCCACGCCGAGGCGCAGCATCTCGTTCATGCCACGGGTGATGAGGCCAGCCCGCGCGTTGAGCCCGAGTTCCATGCCGTCGGCGACCCCCGTGGCGACGGCGAGGACGTTCTTCATCGCGCCGCCGAGTTCGGCACCGAGGATGTCGTTACCCGTATAGGCCCGGAAGTTGGGTGCGTGCAGGAGCACAGCCAGTTCCTTGCCGAAGGCTTCGTCCGTGGCATGCACCGTCACGGCGCTGGGCAGGCCGGCGGTCACCTCGCGGGCGAACGACGGACCGGTGACCACGGCCGCGGGCCGCCCCGGCAGTTTCTCGTCGACCAGTTCGTGCAGGAAACGACCCGTGCCGGTTTCGAACCCCTTGGTGGCCCACGAAACCTTCGCGCCAGGATCGAGCAGGGGCACGATCTGGTCGAGCAACGCGGCAAACGCATGGCTGGGCACGACCAGCAGGACGATGTCGGCACCGCGCAGCACGGTGGCGAGATCGGCCTCGTATACGAGCTCCGGCGGCAGGTCGAGATCGGGCAGGTAACGCAGGTTGCGCCTTGCCGACGCCATGGCCGCCAAGGCTTCCGCGTCGCGTCCCCACAATCGCGTGGGGACGTCGTTACGGGCCAGGAGCGCGGCCAGTGCGGTCCCCCATGACCCGGCGCCGAGAACGGCGACGGTGGGTCGGGAAGTGGGACTCATCGCTCAGCTGTTGAGCGGATGGGCCCCGGCGCCTTCGAGCTGCTGGCGCTGCTGTTCGGCGTAGAGGGCATCGAAATTGATCGGCTGGAGCAGGAACGGCGGGAAGCCACCCTCCTGGATCATGGACGACACCATCTGGCGCGCATACGGGAACAGCAGGTTCGGGCAGTACGAGCCCAGGATGCCGTCGCGGTCGTCATTGGTGAAGCCGCCGATACCGAAGATGCCGGCCTGGTGCACTTCTGCCAGGTAAGCCGTGCGCTCGCCCAGGTTGCAGGTGAGCGTGAGGCTGAGCACGACTTCGAAGAGATCGTTGCCGAGGTCGACGGCCTTGTGGCCGAGGTTGAGCTGGACCTGGGGCTGGGCCTCGGTCTCGCCCATTTCCTGGAACACCTGGGGGGCGTTCGGGGCTTCGAAGGAGGCGTCCTTCACATAGATCTTCTGCAGCACGAGCTGCGGCTGGCCGGCCTGGCCGTTGGCGGTGATTTCTGCCATTGCGTGGTCCTCGAAAAGGCGTCGTGTGGTCTGATTGCGTGCCAGTGGCACGAAAGCGGGGATTGTTTCACACAACCCGCCGCGCCGCACAGTCCGGCTTGCGCCAGCGTGTGGGATTCTGAGAGAATGCCCGGCTTCCCTATGCCGACCCGACACGTCGGGCAGGCCCGTCATGCGATGCGGGCCCCATCGGCGGAAGCGCTCCACCCGCCAGCCATCGCGTGGCGACCCGTTTCCCGGGTCGCGGCTGGGCCGTCGCCGTCCTGGCCAAAGGATGGTCCAACGAATCTAGAGGAGGCCACCATGGCCCGTAGATGCCAAGTCACCAATAAGGGTGTGCAGACCGGTAACAACGTCTCGCACGCGAACAACAAGACCCGTCGCCGCTGGTTGCCGAACCTGCACGAGCGCCGCTTCTGGGTCGCCAGCGAGAACCGCTGGGTGAAGCTCCGCGTTTCCAACCACGCGCTGCGCACCATCGACAAGAACGGCATCGAAGCCGTGCTGGCCGACCTCCGTTCCCGCGGCGAAAAGATCTAAGGAGATCGAACCATGGCAAGCAAGCGCGATAAGCACCGCCTGATTTCCACCGCGGGCACCGGTCATTTCTACACGACCACCAAGAACAAGAAGAACACGCCGGAAAAGATGGTCTTCATGAAGTACGACCCCGTCGTCCGGAAGCACGTGGAATACAAGGAAGGCAAGATCAAGTAACGCACCGCGTTCAACGCGCAGCGTTTCCTGACTTCGAAGAACCCGCCTCACGGCGGGTTTTTTTGTGGCCCGGCTTCGCCCGTGGTTGGGGTGGCGGCCGACGGCTCTCCCAAACACGGAGGGGTCGCGTGGCCCAAGCAACGCCCGCGACCCGGGCGGATGCCGTCTCCGTGTGAAACACCCTCACGCGGGCGGGAAGCGGTAGGCAGCACGGAGAGCGGCACGCGATACGTGGCGAGCGGTGCTCTTTCCCACCAGCCCACCCCAGGGTCGAGAGAGCTGCCGGGCGCCACCCTCGGCGCGACATTAGGAGCCGAGGACGGGCGGGCGGAGAAGGCCCGCAGGGGGCCGGCCTGGACGGCCGGCCGTTTCCGCTGAGCCAGGAAGGCGAATCGGAAACCCCCGCCCGACCGTCCGAGCCCGCCGGGGCGCAGCCATCAAACACGGCCGCGCAGCGGCATCCCTTCCCAAGGGACGGCGACTACCGTCGCGCCGAGGGTGGCGCCCGGCAGCTCCCCCGCCACGCCACGCAACGAACGCGAGGGCGAAGCCGAGCCGGAAGCCCCACCCACCCCACGACACAAAGCAAAAAAAACCCCGCCATGAGGCGGGGTTTTCAGTGACCGAGTCCATGCGGGAGGGTTACGCGCCCACCGCCGAATAGCCCTTGAGCCGTTGCGCGAACTGTTGCAGCGAGCGGATGCCGCTCTGCTCGGCTTCCACGATCCACTGCTGCAAGGCCTTGAGCGACTTGTCGGCACCGCGTTCTTCCATCAGGGCCACGAGCCGGGCGCGGAACTCGCACACGGTACGCAGCGCCGGGCGGTTGGCCAGGGCGGCTTGCAGGCGCTCGCGGGCGTCGTTGTCGAGCCAGCGGCCACCATCGGCCAGCGCACGGCGCAGGCGACGCGGCACGGACTTGATGCTGTCCCCGGCCTGACCCATTTCTTCGCGCATCGTGGGCAGGATCACGTTCCGGTAATAGTCGGTGGTGGCCTGGAAGCGCAGGGTCAACACACCCTTCAGCGTCTCTGCGTCAGGCAGGTGCACGTTCGGACGGATGTTCAGGGTGGGCGCGACGCGCAGCACCTTGGCCAGGCCCAGGAAGCGCAGGCTGCAGATCGCCGCCCAGCCGATGTCGAACTCCCACTTGCGCAGGGCGAACTTCGCCGAACTGGGGAAGGCGTGGTGATTGTTGTGCAGTTCTTCGCCACCGATCCAGAAACCCCAGGGCGAGATGTTCGTCGCCTTGTCAGAGCTCTCGAAGTTGCGATAGCCCCACCAGTGACCGATGCCGTTGACGAAACCGGCCGCCCAGAAGGGGATCCAGATCATCTGCACCGCCCAGATCGCGAGACCGATCACACCGAACAGCGAAATATCGATGATGGCCATGAGCGTCGGGCCCCAGTAGGGGTGACGGCCGAACAGCTTGCGCTCGAACCAGTCGTCCGGCGTGCCGCGGCCGTACTTCTCCATGTCGGCCTTGTTGTAGCTGGCCTCGCGGTAGAGCGCCACGCCGTCCAGGAAGACCTTCTTGATGCCCGCGATCTGCGGGCTATGCGGGTCTTCCTCGGTTTCCACCTTGGCGTGGTGCTTGCGGTGGATGGCCACCCATTCCTTCACCACCATGCCGGTGGTCAGCCAACCCCAGAAACGGAAGAAGCCGTTGAGGGTCCAATGGAAATCCACGCCACGGTGGGTCGCGCTGCGGTGGTAGTACAGCGTCACCGTGAAGATGGTGAGCTGGGTGACCACGAGCAGATAGACCAGCATCTCGCCCCAGCTTGCGCGGGTGAGTCCGTTGGCCAGGAAATCGAGCAGGGTGTCGAGCATCGAGTCGGTACCGCGCGGGAAGTGAAAGGAGACGTACAAGTCCAGTCTAACCAGCAACATCCATACCCACCAGCACGGAAAGCGGCAAATTGTGAAAGGAGTTGTTGTGGGATCGCGAGCCCATTCCGCACAATCGCCGGATGACTTCCCGTCCACCCGTTCAGACTGATCACGACCGCCTCGCACGTTGGGCGCAAGATGCTACGCATAGCGCGACGATCGCCGACGTAGTCGCATGAGCACGAGTCAATGCTGAATATCGAAGGCATTTCGCGACGTCGTTCCGGCCGGGAAGCGGTGACGGACGTGTCCTTTTCCCTGAACCGCGGTGAAGTACTGGGCCTGCTCGGTGTGAATGGCGCGGGAAAATCCACGACGCTTTCGATGCTTTCCGGCGTGCTCCGGCCCGACCGTGGGCGGATCGAACTCGACGGCCGGGATTTCGTCGCCCATCCCGCCCTTGCCCGCCAGCTCGTCGGCTGGCTTCCCGAGAGCGCGCCGTCATGGCCCGAACTCTCCGTGGAAGAGCACCTCATCGCGTTCGCCCGGCTGCGCGGGGCCACCCGGCAGGCGGCGCGGCGGGCCGCGCAATCGATCATCGCGCGGCTGCAACTGGGCGACCTGCGCCGGCGCCTCGCCGGCGTCCTGTCCCAGGGCCAGCGCCAACGCCTCGGCCTGGCGTGCGCCCTGGTGCACGACCCCGCCCTCATCATCCTCGACGAACCGGCCAACGCCCTGGACCCGATCCAGGTGGGGGAACTGCGCAAGCTGATCCGCGAGCGCGCCATGGCCGGTTCGGCCGTCATTCTTTCGACGCACGTCCTCGCCGAGGTCGTCGCCGTCTGCGATCGCGTGGCCATCCTTCATGAAGGACGTCTGCGCCACGACGCGCCGCTGGGCGGAGAAGACGGTGGCGCCTCGCTGGAGAGGGTCTTTTTCGGCATCGCCACGGGGGCCGCGGCATGAGCGTCTCCGCCGTCGCCGGTCTCGAACTGAAGCGTCTCGCCGTCCGCCCGCTGGCCTGGGCGCTGGCCGCGCTGACCATCGCCTGGCTGGCCTGGACCTTCGTGCTCGGGCTGGGCCAGTTCCTCGGCGCCCAGGTGAAGCTCGCCGCCGTCGCCGACGCCCCGGGCTTCACCGATCTCGTGGCGATCCCCCTGCTCGCCGAACTGGCCAAGCTCGCCTTCCTCGTCGTTCCGTTGATGACCATGACCCTGATTGCCGGCGAACGCCGTGCCGGCACGCTGGCCCTCCTCGCCTCCACGGGCTTGCCGCCATGGCGCATCGTGCTCGGCAAGTACCTGGCCGTGCTCGCGTGGCTGGCCTTGTGGCTGCTGGCCACCCTGGCGATGCCCCTGGTCGTCGGCTTCGGCTCCACGGCGGACTGGGGCAAGCTCGCCTCGGCCACCCTCGGCACCGCGCTTTTGCTGGCCACGCTGGCCGCGATCGGCATCGCCTGCTCCGCGGCGACCGCCTTCCCCGCCATCGCCGCGGCGATGACCCTCATCGTGACGCTGGCCCTCTGGACGATCGACCGCGGCGCGCAGGCGGCCGGCGTCAGCGGTGGCTTCCTCGAATGGCTCACCATGGCGACGCATCTGCAAAACCTCCTGCGCGGTCTCGTTGCATCCAGCGACCTGGCCTGGTTCGCGCTGGCGATCGCCTTGTCGTTGAGTCTCGCCATCCGTCGCCTGGCTTCCGACAGGGAGCGTCAGTGATGCGCCGCCTCGATCGTTGGCTCGTGCTGCTCGGCCTCTTCGTGGCCGCCGGTTGCATCGGCTTCCTCAGCTCGCGCCACGTATGGACCTTCGACTGGACGCGGGGCGCGCGCGCCAGCCTCGCACCCGAGAGCATCGCGGTGCTGGACAAGCTGCGCGGCCCGGTCGACGTCGTGGGCTACATCTCACCCACCGGGCCGTTGCGCGAACAGATCGCCGCCGTGCTCGAACGCTACATCCGCGAAAAGAAGGACCTCGCGCTGTCCTTCGTCGACCCCGACGTCGATCCCGCCGCCTCACGCCAGCTGGGCATCGCCGGCGACGGCGCGCTGCTGGTTCGCTACCAGGGTCGCGAGGAACGCGTCGAAAGCCCGATCAACGAACGCAATTTGTCGAACGCCCTGGAGCGCCTCGCCCGCGGTGGCCAGCGGATCGTCGCCTTCGTGACGGGTGACGGCGAACGCCAGGCCGACGGACACGCCAACGCCGACCTCGGTGTCTTCATGAGCCAGGTCGAGCGGCGCGGCATCCGCGCCGTGCCGCTCAATTTCAGCCAGACCCGGGGCGTGCCCGAGCATACCGACCTGGTGGTGCTTGCCAGCCCCAGCGCTCCTCTTCCGGCGGCCACCGTCGGCGCGCTCGTCGACTATGTCCGCGGTGGCGGCAACCTGTTGTGGATGGCCGAGCCCGGCAATGGCGACCTCGGCACCGGCGCCATCGCCGACGTGCTGGGCGTTCGCGTACTGCCCGGCGTGCTGGTCGATGGCCAGGGAAGCACACTCAACGTCGACGACCCCCGCATCGTCGTGGTCGGCGATTACCCCTTCCATGCGATCACCCGGGCGTTTCGCGACACCACACTGTTCCCCCAGGTATCCGCGCTCGCGCAGGTATCCGATCACGATTGGGCGGTCGTGCCCTTCCTGCGTTCGGGCGAGCGCAGCTGGACGGCATTCGGTGGCATCGACAACGACAAGCCTTCCACCGTCGCCTTCCATCCCGAGGCGGGCGAACTGAAGGGACCCCTCGACTTCGGCTTCGCCCTGAACCGCCTCTCGCCCAGCCCGGCCAAGAGCGAACAACGCGCCGTGATCGTGGGCGATGGCGACTTCCTCTCCAATACCTACGTCGGCAATGGCGGCAACCGCGCCCTGGGCGAGCGCATTATCGATTGGCTGCTGGGCGACGACGTGCTCGTGGACTTGCCCGCCCGCGGGGCGCCGGATCGCGTGATCTCGCTCTCCCAGGAGGGCCTCAATGCGGTCACGCTGGGTTTCCTGGTCGCGCTGCCACTCGTGCTCCTGGGCTTGGGCGCGGGCATCGCATGGCGACGACGGAGGCGATGAGGTGAAAGCCAGGCTGGCGGGCCTCGCCCTGCTCGTATTCCTCGTCGCTGCCGTGGCATGGCAGTGGCACGCCGATGACGCCCAGGCGCGCGCGTTCACGCTCACCCCGCTCGATCCGGATGCCGTGCAAAGCATCGAAGTCGAGCTGAAGGGACTGCCGGCGCAACGGTTCGACCGGCGCGACGGACACTGGACCAGCCCGGCGGGTCCGGTCGACGAAGGACGGGCACAGGAACTAGCCGCGCTGGCGGCGACGCCGGTGTCGGCGTGGACGCCGGCCAGTGGCTTCGAAGCGGCGAAGATCGGCCTGGCGCCGCCCCTGGCCATCCTGATCCTGGACGGTACGCGCATCGAATTCGGGGAGATGACGGCATTGGGCAAGCAGCGCTATGCGCGCGTGGCGGGACGGGTCGCGTTCGTGCCTGCCCAGGCGTTGCCGCGTGCGCCGCGGACGGCTTCGCTACCGACGACCACGTCGACCGCCCGGTAGGTACGCGGACGGCGCGCTCCCCTCTGCCGACGGCGCTTGCCAGGCGCGACGGCACACCCCATCTTTCACGCATGCCAGAACTGCCCGAAGTAGAAACCACGCGTCGCGGTATCGCTCCCCACATCGAGGGCCGCCGTGTCACGGGCGTGGTACTTCGCCGTCCGGACCTGCGCTGGCCCATCCCCGCGGAGGTTTCGACGTTGCTGCCGGGACAGGTGATCGACAGCGTGGAGCGGAGGGCGAAATACCTGCTCTTGCGGACCGAAGCAGGCACCGCGCTGTTGCACCTGGGCATGTCGGGCATGCTGCGCGTGCTCCCCGCGGATACGCCGATCGGCAAGCATGACCACGTCGACATCGCGTTCGACTCCGGGCAGGTGCTGCGCTTTACCGATCCCCGCCGCTTCGGCGCGTTGCTTTGGCAGATGCCGGGCGAAACGCACGAATTGCTCGAAGGTATCGGGCCCGAACCGCTCACCGAGGCGTTCGATGGCGACCTGCTGTGGCGGGTGTCGCGAGGCCGCTCCGCCGCGGTGAAGACGTTCCTGATGGACAATGCCGTCGTCGTCGGCGTCGGCAACATCTATGCGAGCGAAGCCTTGTTCGCCGCCGGCATCGACCCGCGTCGCGCGGCCGGGAAGATATCGCTCGAACGCTATCGAAAGCTGGCGATGGAGGTGAAGCGCATCCTCGCCCATGCCATCGACCGGGGCGGTACGACACTGCGCGATTTCCTCGCACCGGATGGAGCGCCCGGTTATTTCTTCCAGGAACTCTTCGCGTACGGGCGTGCGGATGAACCCTGCAAGGTATGTGGAAAGGCCATCCGCGTCGTGACGCTCGGCCAACGCGCTTCCTTCTATTGCCCGGGCTGCCAGAAGTAGCAGGGACGACGTGAAATGACGGCCTGGCCCTACGGCGCCGCAAGGGTGTGACTTCCTAGACTTCCGTGCCACATCCCTGCCACGGAAGCTCCGCATGAACAGCCCACGCCCGAAGCCGATCATCCGACGCGGTGCGTTCCTCGCCCTCGGCATCGGCCTACTGGCCGGCACGGCCCTTGCCGACGCTCCCGCGGACACGAGCCGGCCATTCGACCGCTACAGCTGGGTGACCAGCCACAACGCCTTCACCAGCAACGGCCTGTTCCCCAACCAGACCCAGACAGTGAGCGAGCAGCTTGCCGGAGGCGTGCGCGGACTGATGCTCGACCTGCACTCCGGCCAGGGGCGCGTGCTGCTCTGTCACAACGTATGCACAGGCCAGGCGCAGCCCCTCGCCGACCTCGTCAACGAGGTGCTCTTGCCGTTCCTGGAAAGCGACCCCGACGCGATCGTCAGCCTTCACCTGGACGATTTCACCGATGCGAACGACCTGGTCGCCGAACTCGGAAAGTCGCCGGGCCTGGTAGGAAAGACCTTCGATCCCCATGCATGGCCGACACCGGAATGACCCACGCCCGAGGACATCGTCAAGAGCGGGCAGCGCGTGCTCATCTTCAGTCTCAAGCGCGACAACAGTGGGGCATTGATGACCCGCGCGGGTGCGATCCACATCATGCCAAGCGAGGATTTCACCGTGGAAAACTACTGGAGCCTCGGCGCGACACCCCTGACCCACGACAACAGCTGCCACAGCCGCTGGGACACCCCGTTATCGCGCCGGGAGATCCCGGGCAAGCCCGGCTGGCGGCCATTGTTCACGATGAACCAGTTCCACGGAGCACCGTTCGAAAGCCATGCCCGCAGCGACAACGATTTCGACCGGCTCCAGAGCCGGTACCTCGATCATTGCCGCCCTTCCGCACGACGCAAACCGAACTTCGTCGCCGTGGATTTCCACCAGCACGGCGATACCGCGCGCTTCGCGAACTGGCTCACGCGGTCGGCGCCGGACGAACTGCCGTGAACCGGATCAGTCCGGCCAGCGCATGTCCGCATGGGAGTTGTTGAAGGCGGGGTCTTCTTCGTTGCCGGACAAGGTCACCGCCAATCCACCCGGCACGCCGTCGACATCGATCGTCTGCGCGGGATCGAAATGCGCACCCAACGCCCCCAGTTCCACGAAACGCTCGGCCAACGCGCCGGCGCGATCGATCTCGCGATCGGGCACGTTGGCGAGGCTGATGTCCGGACGACCGAACTTGCGCATGCCGCGTGTGCGAATCCAGGAACGCCCCTTGGCTTCTTCGGGGCTGCAGAGGATCAACACGTGGTGGCGAGGGGGCGCGCCGCCCTGCACCAGGTAATGCTCGCGCCAGCCTGCGGCGTCGAACAACGTGAGTATCTGCGGGTCGACGACCGCCTTGCCACCGATGTCGGTCAGCGCGGCCACCACGCCGAGCGTGTCGCGCAGGTAGTCCAGGCGGTCGCGATCGGCGAAGCGGCCACGAATGGCCACGACATGCGGAGCGGCCTTGGCCGCCTGGAAGGCTTCCGGATTGTCTTCGCGCAAGAGTTCGCCAAGCGCGCCGGACAGGGGATAGCCTTCCCAGCGCGCGAGCACCGCGTTCTGGAAGCGCTGCAACTCCACGCCCTCCGGCAGCCCCGGGCTACCGTAACGGGCGGCGGGAATGGCCAGGTCCTCGGCGAAGGCGCCGAACACGAAGAACAGCAAGACCGCCTGCTCGTCACTCGGTTTCCAGTAGGGGCGCGGCCATTCGGCGGCGTGTGGCGTCGTCTCGGTCACGCGTGGCTTCCTTCGTCGGGATCGTTTTCTCCGAGCGGCAGCACCGATTGCTGCAACTCGATACGGCCGTCACCGCCGGTAATGCTCTTGAATTCGGCGCGGCTCACGGAGACATAGCGGTCGTTGCCACCGATCTCAACCTGCGGCCCCTGGGTCACCGCACGGCCGTGCTCGTCGACCCGCACCACCATGGTGGCTTTCTTGCCCGAATGGCAGATCGTCTTGATCTCCTCCAGGTTGTCGGCCCAGGCCAGGAGGTACTTGCTGCCTTCGAAGAGCTCGCCACGGAAATCCGTGCGCAACCCATAGGCGAGCACCGGAATGCCAAGGCGGTCGACCACGTCGGAAAGCTGCCAGACCTGGGCCTTGCTCATGAACTGGGCTTCGTCCACCAGCACGCAATGCAGGGGACCGCGGCGCTCGATATCCCGCTCCACGAGACCGAAGATGTCGTCCTCGCCGCCGAAACGCATCGCCCGGGCCTGCAGGCCGATACGCGAGGCCACGATGCCCTCGCCATAGCGATGGTCCAGCGCCGGCGTGAGAATGAGCGTGCGCATGCCGCGCTCGTGGTAGTTGTGCGCGCTTTGCAGCAGGGTCGTGGTCTTGCCGGCGTTCATCGCCGAGTAATAGAAGTAGAGCTTGGCCATGCGGTCGGTCCGGTGCGTGACCAGGCATGGTACCGCCAAGCCCGCCGGCCGGCATACGGCCCGCCTCCCCACCTGCTAACATCCGTGGCCTCGTCCGCCTGTCCTACGGCCGATCCCGATGCTCAACCCGCAACAACACGCGGCCGTCGAATACTGCGACGGCCCCCTCCTCGTGCTGGCCGGCGCCGGCTCCGGCAAGACCCGTGTCATCACGGAAAAAATCTCCCATCTCATCTCGCGCCGGCACCTGGCCGCGGAAAAGATCGCCGCCATCACCTTCACCAACAAGGCGGCGAAGGAGATGCGCGAGCGCGTCGGCCGGCTCATCTCCGATGACGCGGCGAAAGCCCTTACCGTCTGCACCTTCCACGCGCTGGGCCTGAAGTTCCTGCAGATCGAGCATGAGCGCGCGCGGTTGCGGCGAGGCTTCTCCGTGCTCGATGCCGACGACAGTTCCAACATGATCAAGGAACTGTCACCCAAGGGAGTGAAGCCGGAGGTCATCCAGGGCATCCGCAACCTCGTCGGCCGCGCGAAGAATGCCGGGCTCACGCCCGAGGAAGCCATGGCTTCGGCGCGCAGCCCACGCGAGATCGAAGCCGCGACGATCTACGACCTCTACCAGCAGCGCCTGGCCGCCTTCAACGCGGTGGACTTCGACGACCTGATCCGCCTGCCCCTGCGCATCCTCGAAAGCGATGCCGACGCACGCGCCATCTGGCAGGAACGGTTGCGTTACCTGCTGGTGGACGAATACCAGGATACCAACGACGCCCAATACCGCCTGCTCAAGGCACTCTCCGGCCCGAAAGCGCGATTCACCTGCGTCGGCGACGACGACCAGAGCATCTACGCATGGCGCGGCGCCAATCCGGAAAACATCGATCAACTCGGCCGCGACTTCCCGCAGCTTCGCGTCATCAAGCTGGAACAGAACTATCGCTGCGCGAAGCGCATCCTGCGCGCGGCGAACCAGTTGATCGCGAACAATCCGCACGTGCACGAGAAGAAGCTGTGGAGCGACCACGTCGAAGGTCCACCCATCCGCGTCATCGAGTGCAAGGACAGCGAGCACGAAGCCGAGCGCGTCGCCGCCATCGCGGCGAACCTGCACGCCAAGTACAAGGACAAGGGCATCCGCTGGGATGATTTCTGCATCCTGTACCGCGGCAATTTCCAGGCCCGCGCCATCGAGAAGGCCTTGCGCCTGGCAAGCGTGCCGTACCACCTCAGCGGCGCGCTCTCGTTCCTCGACCGCGCGGAGGTGAAGGACATCCTTTGTTACCTTCGCCTGCTCACCAACCCCACCGACGACGCGGCCTTCCTGCGCGTGGTGAACGTACCCAAGCGCGAGATCGGGGCGACGTCGCTGGAGAAGCTCGGCCAGATGGCGCAAGCGCGCAATGCGTCGTTGCTCGACGCCGCGCGCAGCGACGCCGCGCTGAAGAATATCTCGCCACGCCCCGCATCGGCGCTGGCCGGTTTCGCGCGACTGATGGACGAACTGCGCAGTCACGCCGTCCACGAGAGTGCCGCCGAACTCGTCAACACCGTCATCGAGAAAACCGGCTACGGCGCGCAGATCGCCGCGTCCACGCCCGACGAAGCGCTCCGCGAACGCCGTCTCGGCAACCTGCGCGAGCTGGTGGACTGGTTCCGCGCGATGGGCAGGGACGGCGGCCGCACCGGCGATATCGCCGCCCAACTGGCGCTGCTCAGCCACGCCGACCGTGACGACCCGGGCAATGCGCTACGCATGATGACCCTGCATTCGGCCAAGGGGCTGGAATTCCGCTTCGTCTTCATCGTCGGATGCGAAGACGGCACGCTGCCGCATGAAGGCGCGATCGACGAGGGTCGCCTCGATGAGGAACGACGCCTGATGTACGTGGGCATCACGCGGGCCAAGGAGATGTTGACCTTGTCGTTCGCGGCGCGGTCGCGCAAGTACGGCGAGATCCTCAACAACGATCCCAGTCGCTTCCTCGGGGAACTCCCGCAGGACGACCTGCACTGGGACGGCAAGGATCCCGACGCCGACGCCGAGGTGAAGAAGGAGACCGCCGAGACGCACATGGCGAGGATCAGGGCGATGCTGGCCGGCGGCGCCTGATGGCCGAGCCGGCGCTGGCTCAGATGAGTTTTTCGGCTTCGAGTTCGCTCTTGAGGTAGGCGTAGTAGATCGGCGCGGCCACGAGCCCCGCCAGGCCGAATGCCGCCTCGAACACCAGCATCGCCACGAGCAATTCCCATGTCCGTGCGCGGATCTGGCCGCCGACGATGCGCGCGTTGAGGAAATACTCCAGCTTGTGCACCACGATCAGGAAGCCTAGCGCGGCCACGCCCACCCATAGCGAGACGGACAACGCCGCGATGGTCACGAGCGTGTTCGATATGAGGTTACCCACCACGGGCAGCAGGCCCGTCACGAAGGTCACCAGCACCATCGTCTTCGCCAACGGCACGTGCACGCCGAACAATGGCAGCGCGACGAGAAGGAAGATCGCCGCCAGCGCGGTGTTGATCGCGGAGATCTTCAACTGGGCGAAGATGATGTTGTGGAACGCATGGGCCAGTCGCATCGCACGGGTCGACAACTCGAACGACAGCGGCCGCGCCGGACGGCCGCCCGCGCCATGGGTCACCGCGACGATCGCTCCCAGGACGAGGCCAATGAGGATATGCGCGAACACGCGCGCGGTCGTGGTGCCAGCCAGGCGAAGGTCGCCGGAATGCTCGTGCATCCAGGCCATGCCCTGTTCGCGGAAGTCGACGAAGCTGTCGGGAAGGCGCGAGGTCAACCAGGGCGGCAATTGCTCGTGGGCCTTGCTTAGCAAGGGCAGCAGTTTGCTGTCCCATAATTCCTGGGGATCACCGATGTCGCGCCGGTAGAACGACAACGCGGCCACGACGATGAGGATGATCGCGCCCACCACGACCACGGTGACCACGCCGACCGCGATCAATCGCGCGCGTTCGCCGGGAATGACCCGCCGGATAAGTGGCGTGAGCGCTTCCACGACCTCGTACACCAGCAAGCCGGCGAGCAGTGCCGAGACGAGGTGGAGCATCAGGATGCCCCACAGTGCCAGCGCCGCGAGCACGTAGGTGGCGATCCGGATGCCGCGCGGGTCGTGCGGGATACCCGCCATATGTTCAACTCCTCGAAGGTGGCGCGATTCCAGCAGCCGGGCGATGAACGCTAGATCAAGCGCTCCGCTTCCAGTTCAGCCTTCAGGTACGCGTAGAAGATCGGCGCGGCCACCACGCCGGGGAGCCCGAAGGCGGCTTCGAACAGCAACATGGCCACCAGCAACTCCCACGCCCGCGCACGGATCTGGCCGCCGACGATGCGCGCGTTGAGGAAATATTCGAACTTGTGGATGACGATGAGGAATGCCAGTGCCCCCAATCCCACGTACAACGACACCGACAGGCCGACGATGGTGATCGCCGTGTTCGACAACAGGTTGCCGATGACCGGTAACAATCCGACCACGAAGGTGATCACGATCAGCGTCTTCGTCAACGGCAGGTGCACGCCGAAGAGCGGCAGTACGCAAAGCAGGTAGATCGCCGTGAACAGCGTGTTGAACAGCGAGATCTTGATCTGGGCGAAGACGATGTTGTGGAAGGCGTCGGCGAGCCGCGCGCTGCGCAGGCTCAGTTCCGCCGCGAAGGGGCCTATCTGGTGGGTGGGCCGGGCGCGGCTCAATGCGATGATCGCGCCCAGCACCAGCCCGATGATGATATGCACCAGGACACGCGCGGCCTCCTTGCCGGCCAGTTGCAAGGTCACGGCATGCGAGCGCATCCAGTCCATCGCGGTGATGCGCAGGGCGTCCACGCTGTCCGGCAGGCGTTCCACCACGGCCTGCGGCAATTGCTGGCGAGCCCGCTCCACCACGGGCATGAGCTTGTTCTGCCAGAGGTCTTCCGGATTGCCGATCTCGTTGCGGAAGAAACTGATGCCGCCGAGGATGAGCAGGGTGAGCAAACCGACCACGATCACGCCGACGAGGGCGACGGCGAGCACGCGCGCACGGTCGCCCGAAAGCTTCCGCCCCATCAGGGGAGCCGTGGAGACCACGACCTCGTAAACCAGCAGGCCCGCGAGCAAGGCAGGCAGCAGGCGCAGGTAGAGGACGAGGAAAAGACCGAGTCCGGCGGCAATGTAGCTGGCGATGCGCACGGCGTGCGTCCGCGAAGGGGCGGCTTCCATGAGCGGTCTCGTCGTGGATGAGGGCGCAGTCTGTCAGGACGTGGGGTGGTCGCGCCAGAGGCGTGCCGCCGTCGTCATGCTGTCGTAAACTGTCCTGACAATCGCCGCCCACGGGCGCGATGCCTGTTTGCCAGGGGTTTCCATGATGAAGTTCGTCCCGGCCGCGCTCGCGGCTGCCCTCGCCCTCGCCCTCGCCGGCTGCGCCCATGCGCCGCAGGCCACGGCACCGGTTCCCACCCCCGCCGCCGTGGCGCCCGCCGACGCTCCCGCCCCCGGACCTTCCCCCGACGACAACCTCAACGCGGTGGCCTGGTCGCAGAACGCAAGCGAGCACGATTTCATCTACCTGCAAACCTTCCGCGACGCGCGGGAGAAACTTCTCAAGGCGAAGAACGACCCTGACTGGGATGCCCTGCCGAAGGACGATCGTGCAGCCCACCCTTCGCTGAAGGGGCGGAAACCGGCCGTGGTGCTGGACATCGACGAAACCGTGCTCGACAACTCGCCTTACCAGGCACGCCTGATCCGTTCGGGCGGCGAGTTCAACGAGGCCGAGTGGGCCGCCTGGTGCAACGAGGCCATCGCCCGGCCGCTGCCGGGGGCCCTCGAATTCACGAAGTTCGCGGCGGACCATGGCATCGCCGTGATCTACATCTCCAACCGGGCGAAGGACCTCGACGACGCCACGCTCTCGAACCTTCGATCCGCGGGCTTCCCCGTGGCTGGCAAACAGTCCTTCCTCGGCCTGGGCACCTTCGTCGAGGGCTGCGAACAGGTCGGCAGCGAAAAGGGTTGCAGGCGCCAACTCGTGGCCCGGGACTACCGGGTGCTGATGCAGTTCGGCGACCAGATAGGAGATTTCGCGAACGTCCCGGGCAACACCGCCGATGGCCGCGCGAAAGCCATGGCTCCCTATACCGCCTGGATCGGCGAGCGCTGGTTCGTGCTGCCGAACCCCACCTACGGCGCCTGGGAATCGGCCCTCTTCGACAACGACTACAGCCTGCCCCGCAACGAACGACGCCAGAAAAAGATGGATTCGCTTCGCATTAAGTAAATCAATGAGTTAGATGCCTTGACCTGACGTATTGCTTTAGCAATGTCGGCCAACTATCATCTCTCTCGCCAAAACCTGCGGTGCCCAAAGCAAAGCAGGCAAGGCCATTTCCCTTTCCGGCTTCGGGCTGGATAACCCCGTGAGACGTCGCGTCTCCGGGGTTTTTTCTTATGTGCGAACGGTGCGGCCTGACAGGCAGGCCTGGCTCGCCACGGCGCCTTCGGGACTCTTTTGCCTGCGCCGCCAGCCGATAACGCGACAACTCGTCGCCATGTATCCTCCCCATCCCGCCGATAGTGCCGCCGATTGCCCACCATGCGCCGCTCGACTGCCTGGATTCTCCTGCTAGCTCTCGCCCTGCTTGCTGCCTGCGGCAAACAGAAGGAAGCACCGGGCACACCGGGAGGCGGCTCGCCGGAAGACGCCACCCGTGAGTCGCTGGCCCTGCTGCGCGATGGCAAGTTCGAACTGTTCTGGAGGCATACGCTGCCACCGGCCGATTTTGCGATGTTTCGTGCCGATTGGTCGCGGCGCAGCGCGGCACAGGAGGCAATCGCACCCGAGGACCAGGCCAAGTTCGCGGCGGGCATCACGCGCCTGACGGAACCCGATGCGGAAAGAAAGCTCTTCGCCGAGCTGCGCCCCACCCTCGTGCGTTTCGATCGCGATTACAAGGACCAGATGCCCTTGATCGCCGGCGTGGGCCAATCCATGGCGCTGACAGCCATCGATGAGGCCAAAGATCTCACGCTTTCGCAGAAGCGACAGCTACGAGAGATCGTGAACGTGGTCGCACCCTGGACGCAGACTGTCGCCTGGAGCGACCAGGAAAAGGCGAAGGAAGCCATCGGCATCCTCGTCGACACCGCTCGCAAGGCCCACCTGTCCACGTCCGACGCGCTGCATTCGATGAGCTTCGAGCAGTCGATGGCGACCTGGTCCACGGCGTGGCTTGGTTTCAAGCGCTTGCTGAACGTCTACGGCCTGTCGGTCGACAAGAGCTTCGATTCGGTGAGCATCGACACGCTGGAGAACAACGGCGGGTCGGCCCACATCAAGATCACCTACACGCTACTCGACAAACCGATCCAGACCGACGCCACGCTCGTGCTGCTTGACGGTCGCTGGTACGACAGCGACCTGCTCCAGCGCGTCCGCGACGAACATGCACGTCTGGATTCGCCCATTCCCGCCGCCAGCGCACCCGCCCCCTCCTCCTCCACCGCGCCCGCGTCGCGGGTCCCTGGAGCACCCGCGGCAGACGCCAAGGCCCGCTGAGGTCGTACAATCCCACGATGTCCGAAATTCCGATGAGTGCGGATCCGCACGTCCATGTCGCCCGTTCACCCTGGTGGTTCAAACTGCTGGGTCGCCTCCTCGAGCCGTGGGTGCGGATAAAACGTGAGCCCGCCGAGCCCGCGAGCCTGCTTAACAGCGGGGCCGCGGTCTGCTACGCCATCGAGCGCGACGGAACGTCCGATGCGCTGATCCTGGAACGGGCCTGCCGCGAGGCCGGCTTGCCGAGCCCGATGCAACTGCTCGACCTCCCCGGTCGCCGGCGCCGCTCCGTGTTTTCCCTCAGCCGTCGTCAGGGTTGGCTTTTCGGTCGCACCGACTCACGCGGCCCGAAGGAACCGATCGGCCAGCTTATCCGCGCGATCGAGGAAGACCCGACGCGCGATATCCAGGTGGTTCCGGTATCGATATACGTCGGCCGTGCGCCGAATCGCGAATCCGGCTGGTTCAGCGTGCTGTTCGCCGAGAATTGGCTCGTCGTCGGTCGTTTCCGCCGCATCCTCGCCTTGCTGCTCAACGGTCGCGACACCGTCGTGCATTTTTCCGCGCCGGTGTCCCTGCGCAGCGTGCTCGCGGAGTCCGGCGAGCTCACGCCCGAGCGCCTCACGCGCAAGATCGCACGCGTGCTGCGCACGCACTTCCGGCGCATCCGCGCCGCGGTGATCGGCCCCGATCTCTCGCACCGCCGAACCGTGGTCGACGCCGTGCTCAATACCGAGCCCGTGCGCGATGCCATTGCCGCCACCGCGAGCAAGGAAAACATCTCACTGGCGAAAGCGCAGCGACGCGCGCGCGATTTCGCCCTGGAGATCGCCGCCGATTACTCCCACCCCGTGGTGCGCTCGACCTCGTTCTTGCTGTCGAACTTCTGGAACAAGCTTTACGACGGCATCGCGATGCACCACTTCGACAAGGCCCGCGCCGCCGCGCCCGGGCACGAGGTGGTCTACGTACCTTGCCACCGCAGCCATACCGATTACCTGTTGCTGTCCTATCAGCTGCACCATTCCGGCGTGGTACCGCCGCACATCGCCGCGGGCGTGAACCTCAACCTCCCGGTGGTGGGACCGATCCTTCGCCGGGGCGGCGCGTTCTTCCTGCGTCGCAGCTTCAAGGGCAACGCGCTGTATTCCGTGGTGTTCAATGAATACCTGGCCCAACTCGTCGATCGCGGGGTGCCGCTCGAGTACTTCATCGAAGGCGGCCGTTCACGTACCGGCCGCCTGCTCGCGCCACGCGCGGGCATGCTGGCGATGACCTTGCGCGCCTTCCTGCGCGCACCGCGTCGCCCGGTCATGTTCCAGCCGGTGTACATCGGCTACGAGAAGCTGATGGAAGGCACGTCGTACATCGGCGAGTTGTCGGGCAAACCCAAGGAAAAGGAATCGCTGATCGGACTCATACGCGGCCTGAAAGTGCTGCGCCAGCGCTATGGTCATGTCACGCTGAATTTCGGTGAGCCCATCCTGCTCACCCCGATGCTCGACGCCACCGCGGCCAACTGGCGCGAGGCCACGGCCGATCCCGATGCGAAACCCGAATGGATGAGCGGCGTCGTCGACCGCCTCGCCGAACGCATCCAGATAAACATCAATCGCGCCGCCGACGTGAACCCCATCAACCTGCTCGCACTCGCCCTGCTGGCGACCCCGAAGCACGCCATGGCGGAGAACGACCTGCTTGCCCAGATCGAACTCACCAAGGCGCTGTTCCAGGAGCTCCCCTACTCCGACCGCGTGACCATCACGCCGATGAATCCGCAGGGCGTCGTCGCTTACGGGGAGCAGATGGGCTGGATCCGCCGTGTACGCCACCCGCTCGGGGACGTGCTGGTCACCGAGGGTGAACAGGCGGTCCTGCTGTCCTACTTCCGCAACAACGTGCTGCACCTGAACGCGGCAGCCGCATGGGTGGCGGCATGCTTTCTCAACAACCGACGGATGTCGCGTTCCTCGGTACTGCGGCTGGGCCAGCTCATCTACCCGTTTATCCAGGGCGAACTGTTCCTGCCGTGGGACAAGGAAGGCTTCGCGACGCAGGTGCACGACACGATCGAATTCTTCGTCGGTCGCGGCATCCTCGAAACGAGCGCGGAGGGACGGGTGCTCGAGCGCGGCCCCGGCCAGGACGATGGGGCCTACCAGCTACGCGTGATCGCACGCAGCATGTTGCAGGCCTTCGAGCGTTACTACATCGCCATCGCGGCGCTGGTGAAGAACGGCCCGCATACGATGAGCGCGGGCGAGCTGGAGACCGCCTGCACCCTTACCGCGCAACGCCTGGGCATGCTCAACGAGCTGTCGGCGCCGGAGTTCTTCGACAAGGCGTTGTTCCGCGGATTCATCCAGAAACTTCGCGAAGCGAAGATCGTCTGGACCGACGATGCCGGCAAGCTCGATTTCAGCGACGCCCTGGAAGACATGGTGCGCGACGCGCGCGTGATCCTCGCCCGCGAGGTGCGTCACTCGATCCTGAAGATCACGCCAGGTGGCGATGGCGACCGCGACACCGACGCACGCCCTCCGATCGATCCGGATGACGGATCGGCTGGCGAGTCGCTGCACGATCGCCATGTCGCCAATGAGCACACCCGGCACGACACGCACCACTGATCTCCTTGTAGGCGTGGCAGCGGTGAGATGTCAGCGTCGAAGCCGCGACGTCGAGATCACCGCCGTCGCATGTACGAGGCAATACCGGCATCCAGGCGTGTGCGCGCCCACTTACACTGCGCGCCACACGACCTCGAAGCATGCCAATGGATATGGCTCCTGCACAAGCGCCCCCGGCGATCACGCGTACCGCCGGTGAAGACGCCGCCGCGCTCATCCAGCGTATGGGTGACACGCAGCGCTGGCTGATCGATCAACAAGAGTCCTTGCCGCCGATTCCAACGCATGGAAACGCATCGGCGAAGACACCGTTCATGGAACAACTCGCCGCATACTGGCGAGCACCCATCCCGCCCCACCCTGGTCATGTCGCGGTCACGCGCGCCCAGGCCTTCGCCCTCCGCTGGGCGACGGTCATGGGGGATCAGGCCGCGCTCAGCGTCGCTGACGACAGCCTGAGCGAACAAGCCAAGGAGACGATCCTCGCGCTTACCCGCGCACGCGGCGATCTCGTGCCGCCCCAGGTTCGCGTGTGCGAGTTGATGGTGAACGCGCTTCCCTATGCGGGCAGTCTCGTCGTCGTGGATAGCGGGGCCCATGCCTCCGCGCTGCTCTTCTCGGCTGATCGGGGCTGGGAAAGTTTTGGCGACCTGGAGGCACTTCATGCGGAGGTCGAAGAGCGCCTCCGCGAGTCCCTGGCTGCCAGCGTGCCTCTCCCCGGATTGGCTGAAGACGATACATCCGTGCTGACGGGCGAACTCTCCGTGACCTCCCGCGACATCACAGGCAATGTATTCGACGTGCTCGTGCGCAATGTCATCGACGTGCAGCGCCGCAAGGTGATCGACGCGTGGACAAGGCACGACGATCGCGAAGGCGGCCCGCTGCGTCTGGCGGATCGCCTCCACGACGCCCTGATGACCGGGCCGCACCTGGATGTCAACGCCATGCTTCGGCATCGGCAAGCCCGATTGCTGTCGAGCGTGCAGGAGCTGCGACTGGCACAACTTCCCGCCCAGGTTCGCCTGGCATGGGAGCAGGCGCTCGCTGACTACCGAAAGCAACGCGCGGACACCGCGACCATCCTCGCCCGGGACGGATTCGACACGATCGCATCGATCCGGCGGTTCGCGCGTGACGAACTGGCCCTCCGCCTGCGCGCTCGCGGTATCGACGACGACCCCGCGGACATCACGATCGAGCTCTTCGCGACCACGGCCAGTGCCACGCACGGATATATCGGTAGCGATGTCGAACAACGCTCGCTGGTCGATCTGGCCAGCGAAAACCTCGGTTTTCTCGAACTCCGTGGCATGCAGGCGAGAACGGCGAATGGCGGCCTCCTGCTGGCACTAGGTCGCGACGAGATCGTCGACCTGGTTCGCGCACTCGATCTCAGGAACAGCTACCAGGATTATCTCGCGCGCGAGTTGAAGACATCGGCGCGGGGCGCGCGTCTGCGGGCCGCGTCGGCGCGTCTGCAGGAAGCGAGGATGCGCTTCGAGCTGATGGATGCGCGCTCGACCACCTTCATCGAAGGCGATACGAAGGACTTCATCGACGACCATGCCGAACGAGGCTATCGATGGGTGGAGGCGGTCCTTGACGCGCCGGATTCCGCGAGGCACCGTCGCGTCGAAAACCATGAGATCGTCGTGAGCCATGTCGTCTACGAAGGCGCCAGGGTCAAGGATATGCTTGTCATAGGCGTTCGAGGGCAGGGAAGCGTCTATCGGACCGTTTTCTACACTCCGGACGCCCCCGACGGCCGAAGCTTCCGGGAGTTCGACGATCGTCAATCGGCAGCTGCCGGCTTCCTGCACGATCCGGCATTCGAGCAATACGTTGTCGACCGGCTGCCTTCGGCCTGGTCGACGATGGGTCGCGATGGGATCACTCGTCGCTTTCGCGTTTCGGAGGGCACGCGACGTGCCGTGTGGGCTCTTTCGGGACAGAGCGGCGAACGACCTCATACACTGACACAAGGCCGATTCACCGAGGAAGAGATCGCCGGCAACATTTACGACGCATCGTATGACGTGGCGCTGGGCCAACTCGGCCGCGATTCAGCGGACCTCGCTCGTTCGACGGGCGAGGCGGATTACGACCATGCCAGATCGATCGGCATGTTGTCCGCCCGCTTCGCGGAAGGTTTCCTGCCCGTGCGACTGAGCGTTGCCGTGGGCACCCTCAGAGCGCTACACGCGGCATGGCGTAGTGTCGAGAACGTGCGTCGCGACGAGCCGACACGCGCCTTCGAGGATTTCGTCGACGCTTTCGGCTCGATCGGCGACGTGACGGGAAGCCACCTGTTCACGCGTTCGCTCGGCAGGGCGATGCTGCTACGCCAACCCACTCGACCTAACCAACTGGTCATCGGGCCCGTCAGACTGCCCGAGTTCGAGTCGACCTTCGATGTGCGCTACATCGCGCGTGGCGTGACCCTGAAGGGCGCGCGCCCCGCCAAGGACGGCATCTACGAGATCGGCGACGGTCGATTCATCGAGCATCGCGGCCAGCTCTACGGCGTGCACTTCGATAGCGACAACGATACCTGGCGCTTGCGGAAGCCACAGCACACGTCTGCCGACTACGCCCCACCGGTGATCCGTGACGACACCGGCGAATGGCGCTACAACAAGGATGTCGGGCTCCGCGGTGGTACGCCCGACCGCCCCGACTTGTACGATCGGGATCCCGTGGATCTGTTGATGGAATACCGCGGTCTGGTTCCCGAGATCACGGCGCTGACGAACAACGATATCGAGATCATGGTCCAGGCCTTGACGCGACAAGGCCTTCGTTCCGCTGTCGTAAAACGCCTGATCTACGATCGCACGCATGGCCACCCCACGAGTGCCACCCTCGCGCGCCGCTGGGAGACGGCCCTGGAGGAAGCCCGCCGCCCACCGCCCCGCATCCGCGCTCCGTCGCCGCCACCCATTGACGGGTTCGAGCTCGTGAAACTCGAACGCAGCCAATGGCCTTCCACGGTATGGCACTACACCACGCCGCACCGGCACGCGATGTTCAAGGGAACCACGCTCACGCTCAATCAGTCTTTGCCGGCGGCCACCGGCCCCTCCGGCCTGCACGTCATGACACTCGACCCGAGCCGCTCGTCACGTCGAATCGTGGAGATCATGCGCGGTAAACGCCGCACGAACACCTTCACCGACGAGCAGGTGCGGCGCATTGCCGGCGCCTACGTGGAAATCGACCTGGACACGTTGCGCAACCGGCAACGGTCGGACGGAACGTACGAGTTCAACGTCTACACGGTCACCAATCGCTCCGGTCTGGAATTCGTGATCAAGCCGACCTTGCCGGCCCCTGAGCAGGGCATCGCCCCGATTTCACCCACGAGGCAGAGGGATCTCGCCGGCGTCGCCCTGAGGCACGGGGAGTTCCGCACGGGGCTACGTACGCGTTAGCCCTTTGGTCGCACTGATACAGAGCCCAATCTCATCCCCACCGCAAGGAAAGCGATATGGATATCCCACCGGCAGCAGCCCACGATGCCGTGCAAGCCGAGAACCAGCCCGCCATCGATGCATTGCGACGCCTCGCCGGCACACGTGACGCCTTCATGCGCATGTACGGGGCGCAACCATCATTGAGCGAACCCGACGCCACGGGAGCGCAGCGACTGCTCGACGCGTTGCCTGCCTTCTGGGCGTCTCCGGAAACGGCCGGCGGCGAAACGCGCACTGCCATCCTCGCCCGCCATCTCGCCAGCGTAATGAAAGAGCAGGCCTCGCTCCGGGGTCTCGATGGCACGCTCGGCGACGACGCGGTCTCGCTCGCCACACGCGTTGCCACGGCAAGCGGTGCCACCCTACCCGCCGGCATACACGCGCGCGAACTGATCCTGGGTGACGCTCCCCATGCGGGGTCGCTGATCCTCGTCGACGACGGTACGCCCAACCTCGCTCTTCTGTTCACCGCTCACGGCGGATGGGAGGCCTTCGACTCCCTGGAGCGCCTCCTGGCGTCCACGCGTCGCAGGTTGCTCGAGTCGGTCGATGCCGCCGACGGCACCGGTCTTGAAAACGACACGTTTGCAGAAGCCAAGGCGCGGGGGGCGGTCGGTTCACGAGACATCGGCGATGCGGTCTTCGCCACACTGGCGAGGCGCATGATCGAGGTGCAGCGCGGCCGCATCGCACTGGCGGCGGACGACTTCGGCCTCGACATCGACGAACCCGATGCGGCAACCGACCTGGGCGACCGCGTTCGCTACGAGCTCTCTCCGGCGGCGATGCTGGACATCGACGCCATTGAACGCCTGCGCGAAGCCCGGCTACTCGAAGCCGTCGCGGCCACACGCCTGGCTGACGTGCCGGCAGGCGTCGCCGCAGCGTGGTACGAGGCGCTTGACGCATACAATGACGTCCTGGCCGCGGCATCGGCCGCTCGCTGGATGACGGGGGCGCAACAACCGTTGACCTTGCAGGCGTTCGCCTCGCGCGAACTCGCCGCGAGGCTCGCGTCCCTGGACATCGACATCTCGCCAGAGTCGATCTCCGTTGAAATCGTCCGGAAGAAGCTCCTGCCGGATCCACTCTCGGCACTCGATCCCCTGCCCGGATCGACGACAGCGCGGCACGTTTCGCTCATCGACCTCGCCTGCCAGAACATCGGCCGATTTTCCTTCGAAACCCTGCATGCGTTCGACGCGCAAGGGACCTCGCTGCGCAACCGTCTCGGTCATGCGGCGATCCGCGACATGGTGCGCGACCTGGATATCGCGAACCGCTACCAGCTTCATATCGAAAAGCATCTCCGCGCGGGATCGGGAGGCGCCCTGGCAAGAAAACTGGCCATCACGGTGCAGGCGGCGCAAATGCGCCTGGAGGCTGAGGAAGCACGTCTCTCGTACTACCTGCCCAAGGAGCCACGCTCGTTCATCGACGACCGGGAAGAGCGGGGATTTCGCTGGGTCGAGGCCGCGCTCGACGCGCCGGCCGGCCAGCGTCGCGTGAACAAGCACGAGATCGCGGTCTCGCAGCTCACCTACCGGCAGGTGCCGCTGGATGGCATCCTGATCTTCGCGTCGCGCGCGCCGAACAGTGCGCCGCGTATCGTCATGTACACACCCGGCGCACCGGATGATCTCAGGTTTCGCGAGTTCGACAGCCGGCAGGATGCCGCGAAGCGTTTTCTCTACCACCCCGCCTTCCGGGAGTACTTGCTCGATCGCCTGCCCGCCGAGTTCGCCACCGTCTCACCCAATGGCGCCATGCGCGAGTTCGCCGGTGACCGGCTCGCCCACTGGGTCCTTGGCGCCAGTGGCGATGCCTCGTACACGCGTACTACCGAGCCATTCGAAGAACGCGAGGTGCGAGGCGATTTTTTCGCGGCGGCCTATGACGCCACCGTCGAGAAGTATCGTCGCGATACGCGGTTCCTTGCCCGCTCCACGGCCGACGCCGATAGCGATGCATGGTTCGACTACGCGCAGGGTCGCTTCAACGTCGATCCCGCCTCCAGGCTCGTGGCGGCCGCGCTTGCCGAGGTACCCGCCAGCCTCGCTCGCCTGACGCAGGCATCCTGGCGCTTTTACGATCACGTAAAGGCGGGCGACACGGGACAGGCCGTCGTCGCCTTCACCGAGGGTTACGTCAACGCGCTCAACCTCATCGTTCCGCCCTTTGTCGGCGGCCGCCACGTCGCCGGGGCGATCGTGCGCTCCCGTGCCTCGACACGCGGCGTGACAAGCACGAGCGTGCGACTGACGCCGCCACGCGTCCGCTTCGACGATCGGTACGCCGCTCATGGCTTGCGCAAGCCTGGCAACCCCGACGCCGAAGGGATCTTTCACGTGGGCGGCCATGCGTACATCGAGCAGGACGCCACCTTTTTCCTGGTGCGCTACGACACGAACTACGGCCACTGGCGCCTCGCGCCCCCGAAGGGAGCCATGGATGCCCACTTCACCGGCCCACTGATAGAGCGAATCGATCAACAATGGGGCTACGCCCATGGTGTGGGGTTGCGCGGCGGCATGCGCCGATTCCGCGAGCGATTTGCCCGCGTCTCCGTGGCCGACAATACGCATCCACCCGTGGCCCCCGCCGTCGAGGTCGTTCCGCCCGCCGCTGCCCCACCCGCTCCAGCCGCCGCCCCGGCACCCAACGTCCCGTTTCCGCGTCCGGCCCTGCCCCTACCTCCCTCGATGGAGCCGTTGCGTGCCGAGATCTCCGCTGTGTTGGCGGACAACCCGAGTGCGTCTCCATTTGTCAGGCCAGACGGAACCCATCTCAAGTTCATCGTCCGCCCACGTAGCGCCGTGATCGTCTCGCCGCAACTCCATCCGGACATAACGGCGCTCAGCGCCCATCAACGACGTGTGTTCCTGCACGAGCTGGACGTCCAGTTCCCGCATGCAGGCGAACGCGCCGAGGTGCTGAATATCAGTGGGTGGGCACGCGACGATGGTCGTCGCGTCCCGTCGTCATGGAACCTGGCCGAGCACACGGATGTCCAGTCGCCGTCCATTTCGTCGTCGACGGGCGATGCGGCACCTGCAACCGCAAGTCTCACACCGAGCCAGCAGACGCGATGGGACAACGCGCTCGGCACCGCGAGGAATGCGCCTCGCTCACCCGAGCGTGCGCCGATCGCTTCCACCAGCGGGATCGTGACCGAAGCCCTCCCGAACACCGAAGTCGTGCCTTTTTACGACTGGCCCGAGCGCATCTGGTATTTCGGCGAACGCAACTTCCAGCTAGCGCCGAGCGGCGATGGCGTCACGCTGTCGCCGGGCTCGGCATGGCCAGGCACGAGCAGCGGACCACGCACCTATCCCGTCTCGGTGCTTCCCCCGGAAACGCCGGCCAGCCGGCTGTCCGAGGTGCTCGGCACATCGCCGGTCCATGAATCCACGCAACGCGACCCGCTTGGCTATTGGGTTCAGATCGACACGGCGGGTCTTCGCGATCGGCTCGTAGGAGCCCACCACATCCAGAGACCGTGGACGGGTCCTGGACTCGAGATGCGTCGGCGCCTCCTTCCCAATGGGGAATATCAGTACACGTTACATAGCAACGCGCCCATCACCGTCCCGTCGACGCACGTCATCAACGTCGGGCGTCGTGGTGATGCGCGTCTTCTCCCCCCAGTCCGTCACTGACAGATACAAACAAGGAAATCATCATGGATACGATGCCGCCGCAGGCCCCGCCTGCCCTTACCCAGAGTGCCTACCAGGAAGCGAGCGACGCCTTCGATCGCCTCGTCGCCCTGCAGGCCTGGCTCGCCACGGAAGACGCGCGCATTCCCGCCCTTCCCGACACGCTTGCGGCCGGCGCTCTGCCGGCGTACCTCGACGCCCTGTCGGCTTACTGGAACGCACCGCCGGGCCACGCGGCCGAAGGCACCTCGCGACGGGCGATGCTAGCCGCGCACCTGGCCACCGCCGCACGCGACCTGGCCGTCATCGGGCAGCATGACGGCGCACTCGACGACGACGCCCTCGCCCTGGTCCGCGACCTGGTGGCGACCGGCGCGGGCAACCTGCCCGCCCACCTCAGCGTCCACGAACCGATGTTCGGTTCCACCGTGTACTCGGGCGTCCTGCTCGTCCAGGATCAGCGCACGAGCGGCCGCATTCTGCTGTTTTCCGCCCAGGACGGTTGGACGGCCTTTTCCAGCCTGGCCGACGCCCTGGCCCGGATCGAGCAGCACGCCCGCCGCGCCCTGGTCATGACCCGCGACCTGCCCGGCATCGCCCGCCAGCACCTGACCTCCCTCGGGTCGGACTCCTTCGTCACCTCCCGGCCGATCGCCGGCCAACCCTTCGACACCCTTGTCGACGGGCTCATCCAGACCCAGCGCGACAAGCTCGAACAAGCAGCATTCGAGTTCGCCCTCGCCCCCCACGACTCGCCCACGCGGCAGACGACCTTTACCGATACCGCCTTCGCCGCCGTGCGTCTGGATAGCGCCGTCGACGTGGCCCACCTCCTCTCCGTGCGCCATGCCGCCATGATGGAGGCCTTCAACGACCAGCGGCTGACCCGTGTTCCCGCCAACGTCGCAAAGGACTGGCTGGATGCCGAGGCCATCCATCGCGCCACCCTGCCAGCGGTCCTCGCCCGCGAGGCCAGCGCCGGATGGGTCGCTCCGCCTTCGCTGACCGACTACACCACGACGGCCCTCGGAGAAAGACTGCGTGCCCTCGGGGTTACTCACAATCCGGCCGATATCCTGGTCCGGGTCGACCGCGGCTCCGACCCCGCCGCCTACCTGGAATCGCTGCAGGCCCTCTTCGAAGGACCGGTGCCGGCCGACATCCGCCTCATCGATCTCGCGTATCAGAACATCGCGGCCTTGGACCCGGTACGCCTGAGCGCCCACACGGGTGAGGGCGCGGCCCTACCCACGCTTGACGATGCCGCCATCCGCCAGCTCGTACGCGGCCTCGATGTCGCCTCCCGCTATCCCGCGCTGATCCAGACCACCTTCCGCTCCGGACCCGACGCCGCGCTTCGCCGCGAAAACGCTGCCAGCGTGCAACGCGCCCACATGGGGATGCTCGCCGCCGAGGCACGCCTTTCCTATTACCTTCCTGAGGCCCCCCGCTCGTTCCGCGACGATCATGCCGAGCGCGGCTACCAGTGGGTGCGGGCCGCGCTCGAAGCGCCCAACGCCGCCGACCGCGCCCGTGTCGAAGGCCACGAGATCGTCGTCCGCCAGGTGACCTACCAGGGCACCCCGTTGCGCGATGTCCTCGTCTTCGGTGTGCGCAACCCCGCCAGCGTCCCGACCATCGTGATGTACACCCCCGACGCCCCCGACGGCATCAGCTTCCGCGAGTTCGACGACCGCGCCCAGGCGAGCCGCCGTTTCCTCTACCATCCGGCCTTCCGCGAATACCTGCTCGACCGACTGCCCCTCGAGTACGCCCGGGTCCTGCCCAACGGCAGCGCCCGCGCGTTCGCCGGCGATCACCTCGCTCACTGGGTCCTGGGGGGTAGCGACGCAGATGCCTACACGCGCACCGCCGCGCGCTTCGAGGAGCGCGACATCGAGGGCGATTTCCTCGATGCCGCCTACGAGGTCGACGTGCAATTGGGCCTGCGCAACGTGCAGACCCTCACCCGCAGCGCCGAGCAGGCCAACTGGACCTGGCTGCTGGACCGCGCCCGTTCGAGCCTGGCGGACCGCCTGCTCCAGGATGCCATCCAGGGCGTCGTCAGCGCGCCGGCCCACGCCGCCCAAGCTGCCTGGCGCCTGTACGATACCCTGAAGGCCGGCGACAACGCCCAGGCCGTGGTCGATTTCGCCGAGTTCTACAACGCTTCGCTCATGGCCGCCGCGCCGGTGCAGGCCCTCGGCTCCGCCCCCCTGGCCCGCTCCATCCTCGGCGCGCGCTTCCGCCTCGCCGGCGGTCTCGTCCAGGCCCGGCCGGCCGTCCAGCCGGCCGTCGTCTTCGAGTCGGGCTACCTCGCCAGGGGCGTGCGCAAGACCGGCGCGCCCAATCGCGAGGGCATCTTCTCCATTCAAGGGGGCACCTATATCGAACACCGGAGCAAGCTTTACGGCGCCCGCTTCGACAGCGACATCGGCACCTGGCGCCTGAGCCGTCCCAACGGCAATGCCGCCTTCCGCGGACCGGCCATCCGCCGCGTCGGCGACGGCCAATGGGCGTATCACGAACTCGGCCCGCGTGGCGGCATGGTTCCCGCCGCCGCCGGGCGAGCGCTGGAGCCCGAACTCTATAATCACTACGTGGAAGAATTCGAAACCGCCTTCCCCGATCCCTTCGAACGCGATCTGGTCCGTACGCAATTGCGACGCGAGCTCACCGAGAACGTGACGGCTGCCAACGTCACTGCCGCGCAGCGCCTGCGCTGGAACGACGCCGTCACCCGCGCGCAAGCGCGCAGCCTGGCGAACGAAGCGCGAGGCGCCTATCCCTGGAACAACGTCCCGCACGACATGGTTGTCCCGCGGATACCCACGGACCTTTGGCGTGACGCGGGTTATGCCGTCGTCCCGTTGGCCGAGGTTCCCGAGGTGCTTTGGTACTACGGCAGCAAGCCCTTCAAGACCAGCACCCTCGAACGCATGCTCGCACCGGGGCGGGGGAATCGCGGATTCAGCCCGAACTGGGCAAGCATCCGTACCGAACTCGTCCACGGGGAAGTGAACGGCATTCGTCTCACTACGCTGCCGCCCACGGCACCGTTCGAGGAAATCCGCGCGGCTACGGGCCTTCTAGCGGCGCGCCGCGATACGTTTGCCGTGCGTATCTACCCACGAAGCATGCTCACGGTAAGGAACAACAACGCCATGCCGCAGGCTGGCCTGGTCGTGCGGGAGGGAGTGCCGCCGGGAAATTACGTCATGCGCCCACCCGGCACCGACCGTATCCAGTTCCATCAAGGCCAGCACGAGGTGATCCCGACGATGCCCTGAGCACGCCGCCGCCTGCAGGAGCGGGGCGAACGGGAGTACCATGCGCGGCATGGAAAACGAGAAAACCACCCACTTCGGCTTCCGCGACGTCCCCCTGGCCGACAAGCAAAAGCTTGTCGGCCAGGTCTTCACGTCGGTGGCGCGCAACTACGACCTGATGAACGACCTCATGTCGTTCGGCATCCACCGCTTGTGGAAGCGCCATTTCGTGGCGGTGAGCGGCGTACGCCGTGGTGACCGCGTGCTCGATCTCGCTGGCGGCACGGGCGACATCGCCGCTTTGCTCAAGCCCGTCGTCGGCGACGAAGGCGAGGTGGTGGTCGGCGATATCAACGCCGCCATGCTGGGCGTGGGTCGCGACCGCCTGACCGATCGCGGCCTCGTGGCGGGTCTGCGTTGGGCGCAGATGAATGCCGAGATGCTGCCGTTCCCGGACAACAGCTTCGACGCCGTCACGATCGCCTTCGGCCTGCGCAACGTCACCGACAAGGACAAGGCCCTCGCGGACATGCACCGCATCCTCAAGCCCGGCGGCCGTGCGCTGGTGCTGGAGTTCTCGAAGGTGCAGAGCCCGGTGCTATCCAAGCTCTACGATGTGCACTCGTTCAAGATACTGCCGCGGCTCGGCCAGTTGTTCGCCAAGGACGCCGACAGCTACCAGTATCTGGCCGAATCGATCCGCAAGCATCCCGACCAGGAAACCCTGAAGGGGATGATGCTCAACGCCGGCTTCGGGCATGTCGAAGTGCGCAATCTCAGCAACGGGATCGTTGCCATCCACCGCGCCTACAAACTGTAGGCGCGACGCAAGGGACGGGGCTTGGCCGGGGGTGGCATATACTGGCCGCTCGACTCCACCGGAACCCAGCATGCGCCTGCTTCCCGTCCTTGCCCTGGTCATGGCGTTTCCCGCCGTGGCCTTCGCCTCCGATCCGCATTCCTACGCGCAGCCAGACGCGGTCCGTGTCACCCATCTCGACCTGGACCTCAAGCTGGACTTCGACAAGCGCGAACTCGCCGGCCATGCGACGCTGAAGCTCGATTGGAAGGATGCCAAGGCGAAGGACCTGGTCCTGGACACGCGCGACCTGAAGATCGCCAGCGTGGAGGCCGTGGATGCGTCCGGCAAGGCCTCCCCGCTGAAGTTCGCACTGGCACCGCGCGACAAGGAACTCGGATCCAAGCTTACCATCGAGGCACCCGCGCACCCGGCAAACGTGCGCATCGCCTATGCGACGGTTCCCGAAGCATCGGGCCTGCAATGGCTGACGCTCGAACAGACGGCCAGCAAGAAGCAACCCTTCATGTTCTCGCAATCGGAATCCATCCACGCACGTTCGTGGGTGCCACTGCAGGATTCGCCCGCCATCCGCATCACCTACGATGCGCACATCAGCGCGCCGAAGGACGTCCGCGTCGTGATGAGCGCGATCAACGATGCGAAGCATCCGTTGAACGGCGACTTCTCCTTCGACCAACCGCACCCGATTCCCTCGTACCTGCTGGCCATCGCCGCCGGCGATATCGCGGTGAAGGAAACCGGTCCACGCAGTGCGGTTTACGCCGAACCCAGCATCGTCGGCAAGGCGGCTCATGAGTTCGAGGACACCGAGAAGCTGATCGAAACCACGGAAAAGCTGTACGGTCCGTATGCCTGGGGCCGCTACGACATCCTCGTGCTGCCGCCGTCGTTCCCGTTCGGCGGCATGGAAAACCCGAACATGACCTTTGCCACGCCGACCGTGCTGGTCGGCGACAAGAGCCTCGTCTCGCTGGTGTCGCACGAACTGGCGCATTCCTGGTCGGGCAACCTCGTCACCAATGCCGCCTGGCGCGACGGCTGGTTGAACGAAGGGTTCACCACCTACGTGCAAGGACGAATCACCGAAGCCGTCTACGGCAAGGCCCTTGCCGACGAGGAAGCACTGCTGTCCGCACGCGAGCTGCAGAAGACCATCGGCCACATGCCCCCGAACGCGCAGAAGCTCACGCCCGACCCGCGCGGCACGGACGCGGACGATGCCTTGTCCTCGGTTGCGTATGACAAGGGCTCCTGGTTTCTGCGCACCCTGGAACAGCGTTTCGGCCGCGACGTCTTCGACGCCTACCTGAAGGGCTACTTCGCCCACTTCGCCTTCCAGAGCATCGACACGGATACGATGTTCGCCTATCTCAAGACCAACCTGCTGGACAAATATCCGGGCAAGATGAGCGAAGCCGAGGCCCGCGCCTGGATCTGGCAACCGGGCATTCCGAAGGACGCGCCGCTGCCGTCATCGCCCCGCTTCGACAGCATCGACAAACAGCGTGAAGCCTTCCTCGCGGGCACGCTCGACGCCGCCAGGCTCGATGCGAAAAGCTGGAACACCCAGGAATGGATGTACTTCCTCGATCGCTTGCCGGACGTCACGCCGCTTGCCCGGATCAAGGAAATCGACGCCGCGTGGCACCTCACGGGCACGCCGAACGCCGAGATCGGCATGCGCTGGTACGTGCATGCCATCGCCGCCGGCGACAAGGACGTGTGGACCGCCGCCGGTGAACACATGGCCCGGATCGGCCGCCTGTACCTCACCACGCCGGTCTATCGCGCCTTCGCCCGTACACCGGAAGGCCTCGCCTTCGCCCGGCAGACCTACGCCGAGGCGAAGGACGGCTACCATCCGATGACCCAGCAGGCCGTGGAGCGCATCCTCGCCGGCACGTCGAAGAAGAAATAACGCACGAACTTGCGGCCTCCCTTCGGCCACAAGCCTTGCATCCTTCCGCGACGCCCCGCATCTTGCGGGGCGTCCTCCGTTCCAGGCTCCCCATTCCATGGCCAAGACCCCGATCTCCGCATCCCCCGATAGCCGCCCCCTCTGGCAGCGCCTGCTGCTGCGCCGGCTCAAGTTCCTCGTCGTGGTGGCGCTGGTACTCGGCATCGGCGCGGGGCTCGTCTACCTGTTCGCCCCTTCGCTGCTGCTCAAGGCCGATGCGGCACGCCTGGCGATGGCATCGCACGTCGAGAAGAAAACCATCGTCGCTGGCGATACCACCTGGTCGTACTACGAAGGAGGCGACGGCCCCACGATCGTCCTCCTGCACGGTTTCGCCGCGAACAAGGAGACCTGGCTGGAAATGGCCAAGGGCCTGACCGACCATTTCCACGTCGTCATCCCCGACCTGCCCGGCTGGGGCGAATCGTCGCGCAACGACGGCGGCGACTACGGCATTCCGGCGCAGGCGGCACGCCTGGAGGCTTTCGCGGCGGCCGTCGGCGCCCAACGCTTCCTCCTGGTCGGACAGTCGATGGGCGGCGCGATTGCCGGGGTCTATGCGGAACAGCACCCTGAGCGTGTCGCCAGCCTCGTCCTGATGAGTTCGCTGGGATTGACCTTCAAGGACAACGATTTCACCCGCGAGGTGAAGGCGGGAGTGAATCCGTTCCTCTACAGCGACCGCGCCGGACTGGAAGCGCTGCTGGCGCGAATCTTCCTCACGCCGCCGCATATCCCGGGCCGCCTGGAAGATGCCTTGGTCGCACGCAACCAGAAGGACCACGCGTTCATCGAGCGCACCTTCAACCAGCTGAAGCAACCGGCACAGGCGTTCGCGCTCGATCCCGTCATCGGCAAGCTGCCCATGCCCGTCCTGGGCCTCTGGTGCCGCGAGGACAAGCTCATCGACGTGTCGGCGCTGGATACGCTGCGCGGAGGGCTCAAGAGTTCGCCGTCCATCGGCGCCACCATACTGAACGGCTGCAACCACATGCCGATGCTCGAGAAGCCGGAAGAAACCGCGCGCATCATCACGGGATTCGCGCTCGCGCACTGACCTGGCTTGGCCGGGAGCCGCCCTCATGGTGGGAGCCGACCCTGTCGGCGATACAGACTCGAGAGCCTAATCGGCCACGTCCGCGATAAGCCTGTCCAACTGCATCTTCAGTCCGCTGCCGTTCGCGCGCAGCCAGGCACGCTGTTCCCCGTGGTCGGGGAACACGCTCTCCACCCAATGCCAGAACTTCGGTGAGTGATTGCGCACCTTGAGGTGGCAAAGCTCATGCACGAGCACGTAGCGCAACGCGGCGGGCGGCGCCAGCGCCAGGGCGAGGTCCAGGTTGATCCTGTCCCGCGTGTCCAGGCTGCCCCACAGGCTCTTCAGCGGACGGATACGCAAGGCCGTGGGGGCCGCGTTGATCTGCGGAATGTAGGCAGGCAGCCAGCGCGAGACGTCGCGGCGGATCTGAGCTTCGAAGTAGGTAGCCAGCAGGCCGCGGGCGACGAGCAACGCCCGCGTGTGCGGCCGGGGAAGGGCCAGGGTCAACAGGCCAGGCTCGTGCTCCACCCGAGGGTAGGAACCTTCCGACCAGTCGAGGGTGATCTCCTCGCCACGGAAGGGAAACGTCGTGGGTACGCCTACGCGCAGTGGCGGCAAGGGCTGGGCATCGAGGTTGAATTCGCCGAGCTTCTGCTCCAGCCAATCGGCGTGATGGCGGAGGAAGGCCGTCATCTGCGCCGTATGCGTGCCGTTGGGATAGGTGAGACGCGCGCCTTTGGGCGTGACCGTCAGGCGCAAGCGGCGGGCACGCGGATGCGCCGCCTTGAGCACACGGATGGTGCCACCCGTGGGGGTTGCCAGTTCCAGCCAGTCGCCTTCGTTCGATGCCATGTCGCGAGTCTCGTGTCGATCCCGACGAACATCCCACCAAGCCATATCATTACCTGCGACGCCGACGCCCGATCAATCCGGACGCGGCAACTTGAACCATTCTTCCAGCTTGCCCAGCAGGCGCTCGTATTCGAGCGCCATGAGGGAGAAATTCGCGTCCATCTCCGCCGCGGCCGATTCAGGGCTGTCCGCCTGCTCGTCCAGGACGACGTCGGTGAACTTGATTTTACGCAGGATCAGGTCCTCGCCAAGTACAAAGGAGATGCGGTCGTCGAACACCAGTCCCAACTGGAAGACCTGTTTTCCGGTCCGCAGGTGTTCGCGAATCTCATCCGTATCGAGATCCTGGCGGCGGCACCGGGCGATGGCGCCCGCCGCCGTGGCGGGGTCACGCAGCTCGCACTCGTCGCCCAGGGCCAGCCCGGCCGGCAGCTCCCCCGAGGCGACCCAATGGGTCATGAGGATCCGGGGCGACTCCTCGGGCGCCAGCGGCACGGCCGGGAAGCTGCCCAGCGCCTCACGGACCTGGCTGAGCGTGTTTTCAGCCGACTTCCGGCTGGACGTGTCCAGGACCAGCCACCCGTTCTTCTTGTCCGCATAGGCCTTCATGCGCGAACTGCGCACGAACGCACGCGGAAGCAGTTCGTTCATGACGTCATCCTTGATCTTCTTGCGCTCGCGGCCGCCGACCTTGCGCCCTTCCTCCTCGGCGATCTTCTGCACGCGGTTGGCCAGCTCGTCGTTTACGACCGAGGACGGCAGGAGCTTATCTTCGCTGCCGACCGTGACCATCGTGTTGCGTCCGACGCTATGGGTCAGGCCCTCTTCGTGACGGCCCAAGGGGGAGACGAAACCGCGGGTGGCCATTTCCAAGGGGCCGACCGGACGCAGCCGATGTTCGGGAAGCACCTCGTCGAGGCGCTCCAGGTCGGCCGCGACGGATTCGGAAAAGCGGAACAAGGTCAGGTTGCGGAAAAACATGTATCGATGAATCTCATGCGAAGGGATGGCCACGGCGGGCGCTGTGCGCCCACCGGCGAAAAGGCTTTGTCAGGGGGTCAGACGACGCGGGCGATGGCTTCGGCCACGCGGTCGATATTGCCCTGGTTGAGCGCGGCGACACAGATGCGGCCCGTGCTCACGGCGTAGATGCCGAACTCCACGCGCAGGCGCTCCACCTGCGCCGCCGACAGCCCGGAATACGAGAACATGCCACGCTGGCGCTCGATGAACCCGAAGTCGCCGACCTTGGCCAGGCGCTCGGTCAGGCCGCTGCGCATGGCGCGGATGCGCTCACGCATGTGGCCAAGTTCCGCTTCCCACGTCGCGCGGAGATCGTCGTGATTGAGCACGGCGGACACCACCGCGGCACCGTGCGTCGGCGGATTGGAATAGTTGGTGCGGATCACCCGCTTCAACTGCGACTGCACACGCACCGCCTCGTCATGCGAAGCGGTGACGATCGACAGCGCGCCGACACGTTCGCCGTACAGGGAGAACGACTTGGAGAACGAACTGGCGACAAAGAATGCGATATCCGTCTCGGCGAACAGGCGCACCGCCTCGGCATCCGCCGCGATGCCGTCACCGAAACCCTGGTAGGCGATGTCGAGGAAGGGCACGAGGCCTCGTTCCTTCACCGTCGCGATCACGCGCTTCCAGTCGTCGGAGCCGAGGTCGACACCCGTGGGATTGTGGCAACAGGCGTGCAGCACGACGATGGCGCCGGTGGGCAGCGTCGCCAGCCCGCCGAGCATGGCTTCGACGTCCACGCCATGCGTCGCGGCGTCGTAATAGGGATACTCCACGACCTGGAAGCCCGCGCCTTCGAACAAGGCACGGTGGTTTTCCCAGCTCGGATTGCTGATCGCCACCGGGACGGACGGGTTCAGCCGCTTCAGGAAGTCGGCGCCGACCTTCAATGCGCCCGTACCTCCGAGCGCCTGTGCGGTGACCACGCGCCGGTCGGCCAGCAAGGGCGAGGTCTCGCCGAAGAGCAGTTTCTGCACGGCGCTGTCGTACAACGCGATGCCGTCGATCGGCAGGTAGCCACGCGGCAGCTGGGCTTCCAGCCGTGCCCTCTCGGCCTCGCGCACGGCGCGCAGCAGCGGCACGTGGCCGTGTTCGTCGTAGTACACGCCCACGCCGAGATTGACCTTGTCGGTACGGGTATCGGCACCGAAGGCCTCGTTGAGGCCGAGGATCGGATCGCGCGGCGCGAGTTCGACGGAAGAGAACAGGGTCATGATCGGCAGGCCTTGAAGCGTGTGAAGGGAGATGATCAGTCGTTGTCGTCGGCGGCGTCGCCACCCGCGAGCCAGGCGCGCGTGTCGGCGCGTGGAGCGTCGGCACGTGAGCCGAGGGCGGCGAAGTCGAACAGGTTTCGGTCGGTCAACTGCGACGGGGCGATGTTGCCCATCGCGCGAAAGATGGTTTCGCTCCGGCCGGGATGGGCTTTCTCCCAATCGGCCAGCATGCGCTTGACCACCTTGCGCTGCATGTTTTCCTGCGAACCACACAGGTTGCAGGGAATGATCGGGAAGGCCCGCGCCTCGGCATAGGCCGCGATGTCGTCCTCGCGGCAATACGCGAGCGGACGGATCACCACGTGACGCCCATCGTCCGATAGCAGCTTCGGCGGCATCGCCTTCAGGCTGCCCTGATAGAACATGTTCAGGAAGAATGTGCCGAGGATGTCGTCACGGTGGTGGCCGAGCGCGATCCGCGTGATGCCGTTGTCGGCCGCCCACTGGTAAAGCGCGCCGCGGCGCATGCGCGAGCAGAGGCTGCACATCGTCTTGCCCTGGGGGATGACCCGGGTCACGACGCTGTAGGTGTCTTGTTCGATGATGTGGAAGGAAACACCCCGCGCCTTGAGGTACTCCGGCAGCACGTGCTCGGGGAAGTCCGGCTGCTTCTGGTCGAGGTTGACCGCGATCAACTCGAAACGGACCGGGGCCTTCGCCTGCAAGGACAACAGCATGTCCAACAAGGTGTAGGAATCCTTGCCGCCGGAAAGGCACACCATCACCTTGTCCCCGTCCTCGATCATGCCGTAATCGGCGATCGCCTGGCCGACCTGGCGACGCAGGCGCTTGGCCAGCTTGCCTGTCTCGTAGGTCTGCTTGCGCGTGGCTTCAGGGGAGGCGGACATGGTGCGGCGATGACTTCATGCGGGGGGCTGGTCCCCCTATTGTAGCCGCTGCGGGCCCGCCCGCCCGGGGTTACAATCGGCGCTTCCCTCGCCGTCCGGCCCAATGCCATGCAGGTTCAGGACCCAGCAGAACTCAACCAGCGCCTCGCCGAGCTCAAGGTGGAGCACCGCGACCTCGACGCCGCCATCGAGCACCTGGCGGCGGCGATCACCCGCGACGAGCTTCAGCTCACCCGCCTGAAAAAGCGCAAGTTGCTGCTGAAAGACACCATCGCCCGGATCGAAAGCCGGCTGATTCCCGACCTCGACGCCTGAGCCATCCATGATCCCCGTACGCCTGGAAAACGCCTACGTCACCCTGGAACCGCTGGCCCTCGCCCACATCGGCCCGCTCGAGCGCGCCGCCGCCGACGGCAACCTCTGGAATCTCTGGTTCACCTCCGTACCCGCCCCGGGCCGCATGACCGACTACGTGGAGTCGGCACTGCGCGGCCAGGACGAGGGGCGGATGGCGCCATGGGTGGTTCGGGAGAACGGCAGCGGGGAGATCGTCGGTTCCACGCGGTATTACGACATCGTGCCCGATCCTTTCCGCGTGGCCATCGGCTACACCTGGTATGCGCGGCGCTGGCAGCGCAGCCATGTCAACACCGCGTGCAAGCACCTGCTGCTGGCGAACGCCTTCCAGAACGAGGGTGTGGTCGCGGTGGAATTCCATACCGACGCCTACAACCAGGATTCCCAGCGGGCGATCGAGAAGCTGGGTGCGAAGCGCGAAGGAATCCTGCGCGCCCACAAGCGACGCCCGGATGGCTCCCTGCGTGACACGGTCTGCTACAGCATCCTCGCCACCGAGTGGCCCGACGTGGACAAGTGGCTGGAGCTGCGGCTGAAGCGTCTCGCTCCAGCCGATTCCTGAGACCAGCGGCGCACCTCAGCGGGACGCCACCGCCTCGCCACCGGACGGCCGCACCACGAGCGTGGCCGTCATGCCGGCCGCCAGCACCGTGCCGGGCGGCAGGTGTGCGGTATCGATCTTCACGCGCACCGGCACGCGCTGGGCCAGGCGAACCCAGTTGAAGGTGGGGTTCACATCCGCAAGCAGATCGCTGCCGGTCGGATTGTCGGCATCGGTGATGCCCCGCGCGACACTCTCCACCGTGCCCTTCAGGTCGACTCCGCCGCTCATGAGGCGGATGTCGACCGGGTCGCCGACACGCAAGCCGGGCAGCTTGGTTTCCTCGAAGTACCCGTAGATCCAGTACGAATCGCTATCGATCAGGGCGAGCCGTGCCGCACCAGCGCTGGCGTAGTCGCCGATGCGAACATCGAGATTGGTGACATAGCCATCCACCGGCGCGCGCACCTCGGTCCGGTCGAGGTTGAGTTGCGCGGAAGCGAGTTCCACCCGGGCCTGGGCCACGGCGGCCAGCGCCTGCTGTTGTGCGGCGCTTGCCTGCTTCGTGCTCGCCTGCGCCTGCTGCCAACCGGCGCGCGCGGCATTCGCGGCGGCCATGGCATTGGCCTTGTCCTCCGCGGAGATGACGTTGTTGATCAGCTTTTGCCGGCGCTCCGACTGCGCTTCGTACATCTCGTAATTCGACCGGCTCTGCTGGGCACCGGCCGTGGCCGCGTTGATGTTCGCGCCCGCGGCGCGCGCGGCGGCCTCGGCGGCGGCGAGATTGGCCTGCGCCTGCGCGACCGCGTTCTGGTACCGCGCCTTGTCGACCACGAAGAGCAGGTCGCCCTTCTTCACCGTCTGATTGTCGATGACACGCACGTCGGTGACGAGACCCGCGACGTCGGGCGCGATCCGTACGATCTCCGCACGCACGCGGCCATCGCGCGTCCACGGGGAATACATGTAGTGCTTCCACAGCGCATGACCGACGAAGGCCGCGAAGACGACGACCACGGCGGTCACGGCGAAACGGATGAGACTGGCGAATTTCATGGCGGGATCACTCAGTACAGGAACAGCGCCAGGGCGCCGAAGACACAGACGAAGACGGCAAGGCGGAACAACGGCGGATGCCAGACCAGGCGGTACAGGCCGAAACGGCCGGCCAGCCCGTCGAGCAGCCACAGAAGAAGCAAGGCCAGGACGAAGAAGACGAGCAACCCCGGCACGAGGGCGTCGCCGAGTGCGATCTCACGAGGCATGGGGGATTTCCTTGCCGAGAGGCGCGTCGGGCATGTACGCGGCGAGCACGGACTCGCCGTCGAGCAATGCCATGCGCACGAGATGAAGGTGTTCGAGCAGGTGTGCGACGCCGTCATGCTCCCCGACGCTGGCGATCGCCGTGGCGACGGCGTCGCGCGCCAGCAGGTAACCCCGCGCATCGGGCTTCTCGTAGAAGCGCGACAACGTGCCCAGTGCTTCTTCGAGGTAGGGCCGCAACGTCGCCGGCAGTTCACGACGGGCCATGTCATGGCGCAGTTCGATCAGTGCGCGACCGGTTTCATGTACCGCCAGGGCCCAGGCAATCAGCGCGCGCGAATCGGCGCTGCCCGGCTCGGTCTGCGCGACCACCTGGCTCACGAGATCGTGGTTGACGCTCTCGAAACGGTGGCGAAGGCCCGGCAGCGGCGCTTCCGCGGCGAGCGCCACCTGCCCGCGCAACCGCGCCAGCTGGCGACGTCGCAACCACGCGCTGCCGATCGCCGGGGGAATCACCACGAACGAGACGGCCGCCGCGCCAAGCCCGATGACCTGGGCGATCGCATCGTTGATGAAATGCGCAGGATCGTAGGTCTGCACGTTCTTCAGGGCGAGGATGTAAGCGAAGCCCATGGCCCAGCCAAGTCCATACGATGCGAACCGCTGGGTCATCATCATGACCAGGCCCACGGCGAGGAAGGGCGCGACGCCGACCACGAGCAAACCGTATCCATCCAGCTGCGTCAGCACGAAGAACTCACAGACGAAACCCGCGACCATGCCGGAGAGATAACCAAGCATCACCAGCCAGGTGACCCGGGTGGGGTTCGGCGTCGTGGCGAAGAGTCCGGCGAAGATGGTCGCGAGCAGCATCGCGCTGGAACCCATGGGCCATGCACTGGCGATCCAGAACGCGCCTAGCACCAACATGGTCAGCGTCGTGCGAACGGTGGCGACGCCGGCACCGAGGAAGTCGTTGCCACGGTCGAAACGGACGCGCTCGGCAGAACCGGCGATGACGCGCGGCGTTTGCAAGGTCGCTGCCGCGTCCACATAGTCGTGCAGCTCATCGACGAAGCGAAGTAGCAATGCGGCACCGGTATCGAAGTCACGCAGATCCTGTGTGTCGTCGAGGGTGGCGCGCAATGCACCGGTGTTGCCTCGCATCGTGTCGCGCGCGGCTGCCAGCCTCGGCAGCAGCACGCGCGCTGCCGCACCCGCCTCGATGGGCACGTCCAACCCTTCGCCCAGGGGGGCGTAGAGACGGATCAGCAGGTTCGCCGCCGTATCGCGGCGTGCCCGCTTCAGCCGGTTAATGAGGTGATGCAACGACTGGAAGCTGGTCGACGCGGCCATGAAACGCTGGTTGAAGAGGCGCAGGTGGTTGCTGCGTGCACGTGCTTCGGCATCCTCGAAGATGACGGAGCTACGCAAGTCCTCCAACGAGACGGCCGTGCGCACGAAGCGCAGGTGCGCTTTCTCCATGGACTCGCGAGGGATGGCGCCACCCGTGCTGTCGCGGACGAAGGCGACGAAGTTAGCGAACTGTTCGCGTGCCGTGCGACGTAGCACGTCGCGCATGCGGCTCGGGAAGACGACATCGCTGACGACGCCGCTGACCAGCAGGCCGAGCAACACCTCGCTGATGCGTGCCGTGGCCGAATCGAACACACCCGGCGGGTTCTCGATGACCGGAATGGCGACGATGGCGGCGGTATACCCCCCGAGGACGAAAGCGTATGACTTGAAGTTGCGGTACAACGTGGCGCCACCGGCACAGATGCCGATCCACAGCGAAAGGGCCAGGAGGAAGAGGTCGCGCTGCTGTGGAAAGGCGGCCACGATACCGACCGCCGCCGTGGCGCCGGCCAACGTACCCAGCGCGCGATAGAAACTTTTCGCCAGCACCATGCCGGCTTGCCGGTTGGCGACGATGATCGTCGTCAACATCGCCGTGGATGGCGCAGGCAGATCCAGGCGCATCGCGATCCAGCCGGTGAGAAAGAACGCGATCAGGGTCTTGGCCACGAACAGCCATACCGACGCTTCCTCGCGAAGCGTCTCGACGACGACCTGTCGCGTCAGGGGCACGCGGGTTGAAAGATTGGCAGCGGACATGACGCGCTCGTCTATTCCCCGAAGCCGGCCAGCATCTTCTTGAGCAGGTCTTCGAGCTGCCCCTGTTCGCCCGCGGTGAGATTACGCGTCTGCCGGTGAAGCAGCGTGACGATATCGGGAAGGAAGCTTTCGATGAGGGCGAGGCCCCGCGGGGTGAGCGTCAACGTCACCTTGCGGCGGTCCTCGTCGCTTCCCGAGCGGGCGATGTATCCCTTTTCACAAAGCTGGGTGGTGAGCCGCGTGACGTTCGCGGATTTCTCGCCGGCCGCGTCCGCCAGCTGCGACGGATGCAGGCTGTTCCCCGGCGAGCCGTACAACATCATCAGGATGTTGTATTCGGGGTGGTTGAGCCCGTAGGGACGCATCACCGCGTTCGCCTCGTCCGTGATGTCCTTGAAGAGATGCTTGACCAGGCGCATGAGCGCGGCCGGTCCACGCGGAAACTCCGGGTATTTTGCCCGGGTGATATCAAGACGAGCTTCGGTGGGGGCGAAACGATTCATGGGAGGTACCCGCGATGGTTACCTCACAAGTATATAGTTCAGTTGTGTATATTCAATAGCGGTAGTTATCGCCGACCGCCGGATCAGTTCTTCAGCGGAACGGTTTCGAAACCGCCCTGCGGGGCCGTGTTCTGCGGCGGCGTGGGCGTATTGCCACGCACCGGCTCCACGGCGCGGCTGCCGCAGCTATAGGCGCCCCACGGCTGGGACCCTTCGCTGGGTTCGGCGAGCGGCTTGATCGTGTCGGCACCCATCTTCGCCGCCTCGTTACGGGCCAGCACCTCGAGTTCGTCGCGGACCTTGAGATCGCTACGGTCGACCGGGCCGACCCGGTTCATGACCGACACCGTGACCTTGCCCTGCTCCTTGCAGCTGCCGACATCGCCGTTCCAGGCGGTGCGCACGTTACGCGCGCCGTCGTCGAGCTTGATGCCCCAGGTACAGGCCGAGAGGGCGAGCGGAACGAGAAGGACGAAGGCTTTGCGCATGGGGGAACTCCGGGGAAACGACGAGGCATATGCTAAACGGATGCCGGCGAGGGCGCGATTCGTTCACGCCCTCGCCCGCGCTTTACTTACTTTCCGGCGATGCGGCCGGGGTACCGTGGGCCTTGCCCGTCGAAGCGCCGGCGTGGCTGGCCTTGACCGGATTGCCATCGGCATCGACCACGTGCACCTCGCCAAGGTTCAACGCACGCACGGGTGCCTCGATCTTGCGCAGGTCGCCGACGATGACCCAAGTCAGCGCATCGGGCCGTATGACGGCCGCGAGCGCGTCCTCCGCGGCTTTGCGGTCGACGCCTTCGATACGCGATTTCAACGTCTGCACGTAGTCGTCGGGCCGGTCGTAGACGACGATGCCGGTCATGGCGCCGAGCACCGCGCCGGTGGTCTCGAAGCTACCCGGGAGGGCGCGGATACGCTGGGCGCGGATCTTCGCGATTTCGTCGTCGGTCAACGGCTTCGGCCCGATCACCGCCTTCGCTTCCTTGAGGATTTCCGCAGCCGATTCCGCGGTCTTGTCGGTCTGGACCGGTGCGTAGAACAGCATCGGGCGCTGGCCCTGCGCGTCGGAAAGCATGCTGCCGGCGCCATAGGCCCAACGCTTCTCCTCGCGCAGGTTCATGTTGAGCCGCGAGGTGAAGGTGCCGCCGAACGCGCCGTTGGCGATGCCGAGATCGATGGCGTTCTTCGCCTTCGTGGAGGGTGCGAGCAAGCCGGCGAGGATGAGCGACTGCGGCGCATCGGTGCGGTTGATCAGGAACACGCGTGGCTTCGCCTGCGCCGCGACCTGGCCGATGTTTTTCTTCGGCACCGCGGACGCGGGCGGTGTCCAGTCACCGAAGACGGCATCGAGCTGGGGCAGGATCTGCGCCAGCGTCGTGTCGCCCGCGACCAGGATGCGGACGTTATCCGGACGCACGTAGTCGCGCTGGAAGGCGGCGAGGTCGCCCGCCGTCAACGAAGCGATGGCCTTCTCGGTACCGCTGCCGGTGAAGGGAATGCCATAGGCATGGCCCTTGCCGTAGAGCAGCGGCGGAAGCGTGCGCAGCGCCAGTCCGGTCGGTTCGGTCTTTTCCTGGGCGATGCCGGCCAACCACTGACCACGGACGCGCTCGATATCGTCCGACTTGAATGCCGGGTGGCGGACGATGTCGGCGAACAGGTCGAGCGACGGCTTCAACTCGGAGTTGAGGGCATTGAGGCCCACCCCGCAGGTATCCAGCGAGCAGCTGGAATTGACGAAGGCACCGAGGCGTTCCTTTCGACGGGCGACCTCGACCGAGTCCAGCGTCTTGGTGCTTTCCTCGATCAGCGAGGAGGTGAAGCTGGCCGTGCCGAGCTTGCGGCCCTGGTCAGCCGCGTAGCCGGCATCGAACAGCAACTGCACCTGCGTGACCGGCACCGTGTGGCGCTCGGCCAGCACCACTTCGATGCCGTTCTTGAGTTTGCCGCGCTGCAGCTGCGGGAAGACCAGGTCGGGGAAGCTCGTGACCGGCGGCACGCCCTTGGAGCGGTCCACCGCGGATTTCGCCACGGCATACGATTTGGCGGGCGGCGTGACCGCGGCCGGGCGCCCCTGTGCGGGACCGAGCGCCGTGACCGCCTTGTCTTCCGCGGCAGGATCGAAACCCGGCGCGGCGGGGAGGACAGTGAGCGTGTAGTCGCCCTTGGTCAGCCATGTCTTCGTGGCGGAAAGCACGGAGGCCACGGTGGCCGCCTGCGCCCTGGCGAGGTCCTTTTTGTAGGCTTCCGGATCGTCACGGTACACCTGGCCCTCGGCCAGGATCACCGCCTTGCCGCTCGAGCCGCCGACCTTTTCCAGGCCGCGGACGAAGCTGGCTCGGTTGGCGACCTTGGCGCGGACGAGTTCGTCGTCGGTGGGGCCATGCGCGAGGAATTCCTTCCACACGTCGGCCACCGCCGCCTCGACCTTCGCCGGATCGACGCCGTTCTTCACGTCGACCGTGAGCTGCACCTGGCTGGCGAGCGCGAACGGCGCGATGCCCAGGCTGACGTCGTCGGCGAGCTTGTCCTGGTAGACGAGGCGCTGGTAGAGACGGGAGGTCTTGCCGCCGCCGAGCACGGTCGTTGCGAGGTCGAGCTGGATGGCGTCGTCGCTGCCCAGCTGCGGCACGATCCACGTACGCACGATGCGCGTCTGCGCGACCTGGTCATGCTGGACGCCGCGCGTGGACGTCGTCAGCGGAGTGATCCACGGCTGCTGGCGCGGCACCGGCGGCCCCGCCGGGATATCCCCGAAGTATTCCTCGGCTTTCGCCTTCGCCTGGGCGACGGTGATATCGCCGGCGAGCACGAGCGTGGTGTTCGCCGCGCCGTAGTAATCGTGGAACCACTTCTTCACATCGGCCAGCGAGGCGGCGTCGAGATCCGCCATCGAGCCGATCGTGTCGTGATGATAGGGGTGGTTCGCCGGGTAGGTGTTGAGCAGGACGTTCTCGTCCACGCGGCCATACGGACGGTTTTCATCCTGCCGCTTCTCGTTCTGCACGACGCCACGCTGGGTATCCAGTTCCTTCTGCCCGATCGCGCCGAGCAGGTGGCCCATGCGGTCCGATTCCATCCACAGCGCCATGTCGAGCGCCGTGGTGGGCACGGTCTCGAAGTAGTTCGTGCGATCGAACCAGGTGGTGCCATTCATGTCGGTGGCACCGGCGAGTTCGAACGGCTGGAAATAGGTGCCCTTGCGGTTTTCCGACCCGGAGAACATCAGGTGCTCGAACAGGTGGGCGAAGCCGGTCTTGCCCGCGGGCTCGTCCGCGGAGCCCACGTGGTACCAGATGCTGACCGCGACGACTGGGGCCTTGTGGTCCTCGTGGACGACCACGGTGAGGCCATTGGGCAGCTGGAAACGCGTGTAGGGGATGTCGGGAATCGCGTCGGACGACGCGGGAGCCGCAGTGGCGGCACCGACCAGGGAAATCAGCCCTGCGGCAAGCAGGGCGAAGGGACGCTTCATGTACGGCTCCTCAGGGGCCTTCGTGGCCTCGATCCCGGTGAGGCTAGCCCGCGCCGTCCTCCCGGCGCAATCGGTGCTCGGACAGGGCGCGGACGGTGTCCGCTTACGGGTGGTCAGTGTCCGCGGACAGGAAAGGACCAGAGGTCCACCTGACAAACCTCATGCGAATCAGCTGATTGCACGCTCTTAAAGGCTGGCACGACGTTTGCGTTACTAGTCCTGCCAAGCCGGGTGGCTTTCGACCCGACGCCAGATGAGGAGAACGCCATGAAGTACGAAATGCTGATGCTCCGCAGCCTGCTCGTCACCTCGATGCTGATCTGCGGCCTCACCCTCGCACAGATGTTCTGACCCTTTCGAATAACCATGAATCAAGGCATATACACCATGAAACACGAACTCCTGATGCTGCGCAGCCTGCTGGTCGCCTCCCTGGTCGTCTGCGGCCTGATCCTCGGCAACATGCTGACCTATACCGGCAACCCCATCCAGCTCGCCAGCGTCGGCACGACCGTCAGCGCGACCGCTTGCGCGCTGCCGCCCGATGGCATCGTCTGCCCACGCGCGGCCTCATAATGGGGCATGCCCCATGTCATCCTGTTCCGACCCGAGATACCGCCCAATACGGGCAACGTGATTCGCCTGTGCGCCAATACCGGCGCGGCTTTGCACCTGGTGCGACCGCTTGGCTTCGAGCTGGACGACACCCGATTGCGCCGCGCCGGGCTGGATTACCATGAGTTCGCCCGAGTGGCCGTGCACGACGACCTCGACGCCTGTCTCGCCGCCATCGGCCATCCCCGTGTCTTCGCCTTCTCGACACGCGGCCGCCGCCTGCATACCGACGTGGCCTTCGCCCAGGACGATGCCTTCCTTTTCGGCTGCGAGACGGCGGGCCTGCCCGACGAAGTGATCGATGGCATCCCGGAAGCCCAGCGCATACGCCTGCCGATGCGCCCGGGGAACCGCAGCCTCAACCTTTCCAACGCGGTCGCCGTGGCGGTATTCGAAGCCTGGCGCCAGGCCGGTTTCGAAGGCGCGACACCGTAGGCCTGACGAACGGCGGGTACGGGCAAGCTACAATCCGGCGCATGACCTCCGATCGCCCCGCGGCCGACGCCGGCCCCAACCGCTTCCTGCCTCGCCCGCTGCGCGTCCTCGCCGGACGGGCCATGGAGTCCGCGCTCAACCGCGCCGTGGACCTCGACCCGGACACCCGGGCACGCCTCGACGTTCTCGATGGCCGCAGCGTCCAGGTGTACCTCACGGGACCGGGGCTGGCCTTGCGCATCTCCGTCGAGAAGGGCGGCCTCCGGGTTGGCCCGCCGGAGGACGGCGGCAGTCTCCGCGTCACGGCATCGCCCGGCAGCTTGCTGGCCATGGCTTTGCGCCGCGACGACGACAGCGTGGCACCCGGCAAGGTGGACATCGCGGGTGACGCCGAGCTGGCCCGTCGGCTCGAACGCCTGGCGCGGCAGTACGCACCCGACGTCGAGGAGGCATTCGCGAAAACCTTCGGCGACGTGATCGGCGTGCCGTTGGCGAAGGCCATGCGCGAGGCGCTCGGCCATGCCCGCGAGTCGGCCGCCCATCTCACGGAGGACGCCGCGGACTGGTTGCGCGACGAAGGCCGCGTGGCGGTGGCGCCCGCCGAGATGGATGTCTTCCTCGATGGCGTGGATGCCATACGCGAGCGTGCCGAGCGCGCGGAAGCACGCCTTGCGCGCCTGGAGCGCGCGTCGAAGGGACGCGGCGCATGACATCGCTGCGGCTCGTTCCCCGCCTGCTGCGCGTCGCCGCGGTCCTGTTGAAGTACCAGCTCGACGAACTCGTCGACGGAGCCCATCTCTTCCGCCCCCTGAAGCTCGTCCGTCCGCTTTTCCCGAAACCGTCCGCCGACGTGCGCAGCCTGCCCCGTGGCGCGCGCCTGCGACTCGCGCTCACCGAGCTCGGCCCTATTTTCGTAAAGGCCGGCCAGGTACTGTCGACGCGCCGCGATCTCGTGCCAGCCGACGTCGCCGACGAACTCGCGCTGTTGCAGGACCAGGTACCGCCCTTCCCCGGCGCCGAAGCGCGCGCCATCGTGGAGCGCGAACTCAAGGCGCCTGTCACCACGCTGTATGCCGCCTTCGACGAGATCGCGCTGGCTTCCGCCTCGATCGCCCAGGTGCACGCCGCCACCTTGCACGACGGTCGCGAGGTCGTGGTGAAGGTGTTGCGTCCCGGTATCGACAAGCGCATCGCGCGCGATGTCGACCTCCTGCACGCACTCGGCGAGCTGGCCCAGCGCTGGCATCCGAACGCGGACAAGATCCGCCCACTCGAAGTCGTCGCCGAAGTGGAGAAGATGCTCTCGAACGAGCTCGACCTCCAGCGTGAAGGCGCGAGTGCCAGCCTGCTGCGACGCAACTTCGCCAGTGGTGTCGACCTCTACGTGCCGGAAGTGCATTGGGACTTCAGCACGGAACGCGTGCTCACCCTGGAGCGCGTGCGCGGCGTGAGCGCGGACGATGTCGTCGCGATCGACAAGGCCGGCCTCGATCGCAAGCGCCTCGCCGCCAAGGGCGTCCGCCTGTTCTACGAACAGGTCTTCCGCGACAACTTCTTCCACGCCGACGCGCACCCCGGCAACATCTGGGTCGATACCTCGCGCGTGGACGAGCCACGTTTCATCGCGCTCGACTTCGGCATCATGGGCTCCTTGCCGGAAGCGGACCAGTATTGGCTCGCGGAAAACTTCATCGCGCTGTTCGAACGGGATTACGCGCGCATCGCACAGTTGCACGTGGCGGCGGGATGGATGCCCGCCACCGTCCGCATCGATGAACTCGAAGCGGCCGTGCGCACGGTGTGCGAGCCGTACTTCACCCGCCCGCTCGCGCAGATTTCCATCGCGGAACTGGTCGTGAAGCTGTTCCAGACCGCGCGACGTTTCGAGCTCACGCTGCAGCCGCAGCTGATCCTGTTGCAGAAGACCCTGCTCAACATCGAGGGCGTGGGACGCATGCTCGATCCGGAAATCGACATCTGGGCCGTGGCCCATCCGGTCTTGCGGCGCATCCTGCGCGAGCGTTACAGCATGCGCGCCACGCTGCGTGACGTGCGGCGGCGCCTGCCGGAATGGATCCACAGCGCGCCTCGCATGCCGGAGCTGGTGCGGGATGCCTTGCGCCAGGTGGCCAGCGGCCAGCGCCAGCAGGTGGCCGATCCCCTGGCCCTGGCCCTGGTTCGCGACGATGCGCGACGGATGCGCCGGCTCGTGGCCTGTAGCCTGCTCGGCTCCACGCTCCTGGTTTTCGCGGCCCTGGTCGGGACGCTCGCACCACGCGGCATGTGGCCGGCCGTGGTCGCCGGAGTGGCGGGGATTGTCTCTTTCGCTGCCGGCTGGCCGCGTCGCACCCCCTGACCGCCGTGCTCGAGATCCTCTACCAGGACGACGACATCGTCGCCGTCAACAAACCCGCGAACCTGGCCGTGCACCGCTCGAAGTTCGTGGGTCCGGATGACGCCTTCCTGATCGATCTTCTGCGCGAGCAGGTGGAGGGACGCCTTCACCTGGCGCATCGCCTCGACCGCGCCACCTCCGGCGTGCTCCTGGTCGCCCGCTCTCCCGAGGTAGCGGGCCGGCTCGGCGAACAGTTCATGGGCCGCAGCGTGCGCAAGCGCTACCTCGCCGTGGTGCGCGGCTGGCCGGAGCCGGAGGAAGGGACGGTGGATTACCCCCTGCCCGGTTCGCGCGACACAGGACCGCGGCGCGAGGCCAGCACCGACTATCGCCGTCTTGCCACGGTCGAGGTCGACATCCCGCTGGGGCGCTACGAAAAGCAACGCTATGCCCTCGTGGCGGCGGAGCCGCGTACGGGCCGGTTCCGCCAGATCCGCAAGCATTTCGCCCACATCCATCATCCGATCGTCGGCGACAGCCAGCACGGACGCGGCGATCACAACCGCCTTTTCAAGCAACACTTCGCCTCGCACCGGTTGCTCCTGCATGCCGCCGCCTTGTCGTTCGCGCATCCGGTGGACGGCAGACCGTTGACGCTGCAAGCCGGCCTGGACGATACCTGGCTCAAGTTGCTCGAACGCTTCGCATGGACCGAAGCCTTCAGGAACTGGCGCGACGCCCCGTAAGAATCGCGCCGCAGCATGCCAAGCGTCGTACCACTGCTAGACTTCGTCCCGCCATGCTCATCGTGACTCCCGCCATCGCCATTCCCGACGCCGAGTTGATCGAGCGCTTCACGCGTGCCGACGGCCCCGGCGGGCAGCATGTCAACCGCACCGAAAGCGCGGTGGAACTGCGCTTCGACGTGGCTGGCTCGCCCTCGCTCCCCGAAGAGGTGCGCGCCCGCTTGCTGGCGCGCCGCGACCGCCGCATGACGGATGCCGGCGTCCTCGTCATCCAGGCACGGCGCTTCCGCGACCAGGCACGTAACCGCGACGATGCCCGCGACCGCCTCGCCGACATCGTGCGGGAAGCCACGGTCGTGGCGAAGAAGCGCGTGGCGACGAAACCGACGCGCGCCTCCAAGGAACGGCGGCTCACCGGCAAGACCCAGCGCGGCCAGGTGAAGCGCACGCGGTCGCGCGACTGGAGCCACGAGTGATCGGGGTTCCCGAGCGACTACCGCCCCAGGTGCCATCGTTGCCCGACTCATGGTGGAAGCGCTTCTGCCGCCGGGCGATCGGCTTGAGTGGATGGCGGCTTGTAGGCGAACTGCCCGACTTGCCCAAGGTCGTGCTCATAGGTGCGCCACATTCGTCTTATTGGGACGGCGTGTGGGGTTTGCTGATGAAGTCGGCGCTCGGCCTCGACCTGGGCGTGATGATCAAGCGCGAAGTGCTCAATGGCCCCTTCGGTCCCATCGTGCGCCGCCTCGGCATGATCCCCATCGACCGTTCCGCGGCGACGAACGTCGTGGACCAGATGGTCGAGCGATTCGCCACGCACGACAAGATGTGGCTTGGCATTGCGCCGGAAGGCACGCGCAAGGCGGTGAAGCAGTGGAAGTCCGGCTTCCTGCGCATCGCCCGTGCCGCTGGCGTTCCCATCCAGACCGTCTTCATCGATTACCCGACGAAGACGTTCACGGTGGGCCCGCTGGTGAATGCCAGTGCGGACATCGAGGGCGATCTCGCCTCCATTCGCGCCATGTTCGCCGGGTACCGCGGCAAGCACCGCGGCGTTTGATGTTCTGACGCGCCAATCCCACAGGGAAGGAGCGAGATAGCTTTGAGTACTTCAGCTACTCGGCACGCTGCACATTCCTGACAACACCTGACTGTTTTATGCGCGACGCTCGCTATCTACTTTTAGCGAGTGCGCTTCATGATCATTCCATCATGGCTCAGGCGATTTGATACTCCGCCTGCGAAAGTCGATGTACTGGGCAAGGTCGGTCAGCATCGCTGTGACCCGGTACGGCTTTCGTGGCGCCTTCCTGGCCCTGTGAAGCAGTCGCTCAAGCAAATGGACCTGACGCGCGTGCGTCCTTCGGAATTGCTTGTAATCGCTTCGGCACTGCGTAAAGAGGGCCTGATGTCCGGGTCTGCGTTAGACAAGATCAAGGATTTCACACTCGATGCCCATGGCAAGCCCGGTCCAGATATTCCGTTCGACTTTCTGCGCGACGTACGCCAAGGTCTTGCCGTTGCGAAAGCCGTGTCGCGCAAGCAAGGGAACTTCGCTCCGGAACGGCTGTACGCAGAGTTCGCCATGAGTGCCCGTGGCTTGAATTATTTGGCGGCAGCCATCAAGGGGATACGCCCGGTTGATATCTACGGGTAAAAGTCAGCGTTCTGAATGCCCCGACTCGTCGTAATCGCGATGCGTCAGCAAGCCGGGGCGGATCAGGTCGATGAACGCGCGTGCCTCCGGGCTGAGGAACTTGCCCTTGCGCATGACGACGCCGTAGCTTCGCTGGGGAAAGAACTGGCGCAGGTTGCGCACGGCGAGCCGCTCACGGTCGGCTTCCGTGATGCAGATGCCGGTGACGATGGAAATGCCCAGCCCCATCGCCACGTACTGCTTGATCACGTCCCAGCCACCCACTTCGATTGCGACGGTATACGGCACGTGCCGTTGCTGGAACACCATGTCGACCAGGCGAAACGTGGTCAGCCGCTGAGGGGGAAGGATCAGCCCGTACGGCGACAAGTCCTCCAGGCGGATGTCGTCGAGCGAGGCGAGCGGATGATCCGGCGGCATGATCAGCATCGGATCGTAGTGATAGACCGGTGCCCATGCGATGTCGTTCGGCACATCGAGCATCGAGCCGATGGCGATGTCCGCTTCGTCGGCGCGCAACAAGGCAAGGCCATCCTTGCCCGTGACGTTGGCCAGTTGCAGGTGCACCGACGGGTAGCGCTCGCGGTAGGCCTTCACCAGCTCGGGCAGCAGGTATTGGATGGTGGACGAGCCCGCCGCCACCGTGAGCTTCCCTCCCTGGGAGCCACGAGTCTTCGTGTGGAACTCGCGATCCAGGTTCTCGAGCCCTTCCACGAGCGGACGGGCCATCTCGTAGAGCGCCTCTCCGGCATCGGTAAGAGTGACGCGACGGCGGGTCCGTTCCAGGAGCGGAGCTCCCAATTCCCGCTCCAGCGCCTTCAGCTGCAAGCTCACGGAGGGCTGAGACAGGAACAGTGCCTCCGCGGCACGACTGAGAGTGCCCAGGCGCGTGATGTAGACGAAGGCTCTCAACTGCTTCAGGCGGTTGCCCTTGTAGTAGAAGCGGGCGGCGGCATCGCTTCCCGAATCGGCGGCCCGCGTCTTGCCGCGCGAAGCCTTCGTGGCCTTTTCACCGACGGGATTCAGCTTCTTTGTCACCGGCAACTCCATTTAAGTCAATCATTTACCATATTCATTAACATTGTTAATGCTTGTCTTTGAAACATATGCTTTGTCAAAAGCATAGCCCCGGGCCTAGCGTGGATACCAGACCTACGTCCGGAGGCTCAGTCCCATGGCAGTTCCCAAGATCGCGATCGACCCGCAGGCCGGCATCCGCTTCGGCGACGATAGAGGCGCCTACAGCGACATCCTGACGCCCGCCGCCGTCGCCTTCGTGGCCGGACTCCACCGCCGCTTCGACGGCCGCCGCCTTGCCCTGCTGGCGGAACGCGTGGCCCGGCAACAGCGATATGACGCAGGCGAACTGCCCGACTTCCGCGCGGATACCGCTTCCATTCGGAAAGATGACTGGTCGGTCGCCCCCATCCCCCTTGCACTCCGTGATCGCCGCGTGGAAATCACGGGCCCGGTGGAACGCAAGATGATCATCAACGCGCTGAACTCCGGCGCCAGGGTGTTCATGGCCGACTTCGAGGACTCGAGCGCCCCGACCTGGGCCAACCAGATGGACGGTCAGCGCAACCTTCGCGATGCGGTGGACGGGAGCATCGAGTTCACCAACGCCGAAGGCAAGGTGTACCGCGTGGGCAAGGATCCCGCCGTGCTGGTGGTGCGTCCGCGCGGCTGGCACCTGCCGGAGCGTCACGCGGAAGTCGACGGCGATGTGGTCGCCGGCGCCCTGGTGGATTTCGGCCTGTTCGCATTCCATAACGCGAATACGCTGCACGAGCGGGACCGCGGCCCCTACTTCTATCTGCCGAAGCTGCAGAGCATGGAAGAAGCCGCGTTATGGAATGACGTGATGACACACGCCGAAAGCGAGCTTGGCCTTCCGTATGGAACGATGAAGGCCACGGTGCTCATCGAGACGTTGCCTGCCGTGTTCCAGATGGACGAGATCCTGCATGCATTGCGCGATCGCGTCGTCGGCCTCAACTGCGGTCGGTGGGACTACATCTTTTCCTACCTCAAGACGTTCCGTAACCATGCCGATCGCCTGCTCCCCGAGCGTGGACAGGTCGTGATGACCGTGCCCTTCCTCAAGGCGTATTCGGAGTTGCTGATCCACACCTGTCACCGCCGTGGCGCCTTCGCGATGGGCGGCATGGCCGCACAGATTCCGATCCGCGGCGATGACACCGCGAACGAGGCGGCGATGGCCAAGGTGCGCGCGGACAAACTGCGTGAGGTCACCGCCGGCCACGACGGCACATGGGTCGCGCATCCCGCCCTGGTTCCCATCGCACGATCGATCTTCGACGAACACATGCCGACGCCGAACCAGTTGCATGTGCTGCGCGAGGATGTCCAGGTGACCCGCGACGCGTTGATCGCACCCGCCATCGGCACGATCACGCGGCAAGGTTTCGACAACAACGTCGAGGTCTGCCTGCGCTACACCGCCGCCTGGCTGGAGGGTCTTGGCTGCGTGCCGATCCATAACCTGATGGAAGACGCGGCCACCGCCGAGATAGCCCGCGCCCAACTGTGGCAATGGCTGCATCACGGCCCGCTGGAATTCAGCGACCACGCGCACATCGACATGGCCTTGTTCGATCACGCCCTGGCAACGCATTGCCACCGCCTGCGCGAAAGCACCCAGCCCGGAGCCAGTCGTGCCGAGGAAGCCGCCGCGCTGATCTCCGCGCTCACCCATGCCGACGAGCTACGCGATTTCCTCACCCTGCCCGCCTACGAACACCTGGCCTGAAATCTTCTTTCCACGGAGCCCCACGATGAAGACGCATACCGCCGAACAGATCACGCTCGACTGGAAGAACAACGAACGCTGGAGCAACGTCGAGCGCCCCTACACGGCCGAGGACGTGATCCGCCTGCGCGGCACGGTCCAGGTCGAGTACACGCTTGCCCGGCGCGGCGCGGAGCGCCTGTGGCGCTCCATCCACGACAAGCCCTACGTCAACGCACTCGGTGCGCTGACGGGCAATCAGGCGATGCAGCAGGTGAAGGCGGGGTTGCAGGCCATCTACCTGTCCGGCTGGCAGGTGGCCGCCGACGCGAACACGGCGGGCACGATGTATCCCGATCAATCGCTGTATCCGGTCGACTCGGTGCCGAACGTCGTCCGCAAGATCAACAAGACCCTGCTGCGCGCCGATCAGATCCACCATGCCGAAGGCAAGGACAACATCGATTGGCTCGTGCCGATCGTCGCGGATGCGGAAGCCGGCTTCGGCGGTGTATTGAACGCGTACGAATTGATGACCCACATGATCGAGGCCGGCGCCGCCGGCGTGCATTTCGAGGACCAGCTCGCCAGCGCGAAGAAGTGCGGCCACATGGGTGGCAAGGTGCTGGTGCCGACGCAGGAAGCGGTGCAGAAACTGGTCGCCGCCCGCCTCGCCGCGGACGTGGCGGGCGTGCCCACGCTGATCGTCGCGCGCACCGATGCAATGGGCGCAGGCCTGGTCACGTCGGACGTCGACGATTACGACAAGCCCTTCCTCACCGGCAAGCGCACGGTCGAGGGCTTTTATGAGGCCAAGCAGGGTATCGAGCAGGCGATCAGCCGTGGGCTTGCCTACGCACCGTATGCGGACCTGATCTGGTGCGAGACGGCGACGCCGGACATGGAACAGGCGCGCCGCTTCGCCGATGCCATCCATGCGAAGTTCCCTGGCAAGAAGCTCGCCTACAACTGTTCGCCGAGCTTCAACTGGAAGAAGAACCTGGACGAAAAGACCATCGCCACCTTTCAGAAGCAGTTGGGAGAGATGGGCTACGCCTTCCAGTTCATCACCCTTGCCGGCTTCCATGCGCTCAACTACTCGATGTTCCAGCTGGCACGCGGCTACCGCGATCGTCAGATGGCCGCCTACGTCGAATTGCAGGAAGCGGAGTTCGCGGCGGAGAAGGACGGCTACACGGCCGCCAAGCACCAGCGCGAGGTCGGCACGGGCTACTTCGACACGGTGAACCAGGTGATCTCGGGCTCCCTGAGTTCGCTCTCGGCACTCAGCGGCTCCACCGAGGAAGAGCAGTTCCACCCGGCTTCGGCGGCCTGAGAGCGGGCCAGAAAGTAAAAATCGGCCAGCGCCAAGGAGGCGGGCCGATCCGGGCAACGAGGGGAATGCCGCGAGAAGAAAGGCCGGGTCCCGGTGTTGGAGCGGGGGGAGGGAGGGGTATCCAACACCGGGACGGGGCGGGCAGCCCATTAAGAGAACCGCCTGGTACAGAATTCTCCGCCCGACCCCACTATTTGTCAACCCGCCAGTACATGAAATAAGTATTAACTCCTACGAGGGAGTCTTGGCCTTCGGTTTGCAGTGCATGACGGCGGTAGTTCGGGCAGAAATGCCATCCGCGTCGATGAAACGCACATTCCATTTCATGGTGAAGGGCTCTTTCGCCAGGCAGCTGTGCGACATCGTCAGAGGTGCGGTCGGGTCTTTGAAATAACCAGCAATGGGCCAGCACATGACCCCGGAAGGACATTCCGCAACAACGGATTCCAACCTCACCGGGAAACGGGGGAACCCAGCGAACGTGATTGATGCCGCGGCGGTCGAGTCGGACATCACCGTCACATCCGAGTAAGTTGCGTCGAAGGGGACGCACCCGTTGCCTTGTCTAAACAGCCGGTAAGCCTTCTCAAGTCCTCGCATCGTGAGTACTTGAAAGCTATCACTCTGGATAGCATTCGCATCGTCCTTGTTCGTGTGAAAGCCCAACTCGGCGATAATGCTAGGCATATCTGCCAATCTGTTCTCTGCATGATTCTCTCGACTTGCATGCGACAAGATCGGAAAATTTGCGTAGAAAGCATTGGAGCTCAGACTTTCTTTCATATAGCACAAGGCAAGGTCCGCGAAGTGTTCGCTCTCAGGACTCTTGACGTGGTGAAAAACCCTGATGCCACGAGTCTCCGGGCTTGCGTCGGCATTTGTATGCAAATGTATCGCCGCATCAACGCCCAGATGATTGGCAAAGAGCGGCCTGCTTCTAATATCTTGGTCTCGCTCTTCCATACCAAGTGCACTTTTACCTGGACTGCCCCATATAGAAGGAAGCTCCGGAAGCATCGCCTGTATATGGTAGCGGGCAGCCATGTAGTGCCACGGCATGCCGCTATCTGAATGTCGGGCCCCCTCTGCCGACCTTGCCTGAATGACTTCGGCTCCGCCCCGTTCTTGAAGAAATTTCTCCAGACGCCGCGCAAAGGCGGGTGTCGAAAAATCCTCCACCATATGGTTTACGGGATCTCGCTGTGCCCTCCAATCTTTGTAACGTGAGTTGTAGTAGATCCCGTGCCCCGCCGAAACCAACACTCGCCCTTTCCCAAGATCTCGTCTAGGCCGATGTTTCGCTCCTTGTACTGATCTCGGCACGATTCGATCCTCCGGACCTCGCTCTTCTGGAAAGTAGAAAAATATATCCTTCCCTTCGAACCATACATCCACGTTGTAGATTGGCGTGCGCTGCTGCGTATACGTGATCAATAAGCTAGTGATGGCACTCACCCGTTCTTCGAACGTTATCGTGTAATCGGTAGGCAGATAGGCCTTTCCTAGTTCGACATTCAGCACATCACCCGTATCGCTGTACCAGACATGCGGTACGACGATCGGTTGTTGTCCTGGTAACCGCTCCTCTGCGGCAACGTGACTTTGCACGATAGCGGTGAGGATCGGCTCCAGTTCGAAGCGTTCCTCCGGTGGTGCAGCGGGAGGAGCGGAGGCGTTTGTAGCCACTGGAGCATGTTCCAGTGCGCCTTTTGCATGAGCGGCCATTGACCCCATCGTAAGAGCAATAGTCATTGCCCATGCGATTCGGCCTACAGTCCATCGCGACGACATATCCATCGAAGTCCTCCTCGGGACGAGACGCAGAACGCCGTACACCGGCATTCACTGCCCGATCACTCTCGTCTCTTCGATGAAGGTCCCATAGCGGATCTCGCCCGCGATGCCCGGTAAGGATCGGGCATTCAAACGTAAGCCGTCCCGGCGACGCATGCACACGCGTCACCGGCTGACGAACGCATCAGAAACGTCGGTAATGCAACGCTTCCGCCAGATGCGCCTGCTCCACGCACCCACTGCCACCCTCGATATCCGCGATCGTCCGCGCCACTCGCAAGATGCGGTGATACGCCCGCGCCGACGCGCCGAGTTTATCCAGCGCACTTTCCAGCCATTCGCGCTCCGCCGAAGGCAGTGCGCAGTCGCGTTCGAGGTTGACCACGCTCAATTCGGAATTGGGTTGGCCGGCACGCATCAGCGCTTTCTCGCGCGCCTTGATCACACGCTGTCTCACCGTTGCGCTGTCGTCATCATGGGGACCAGGGGCGGAGGAGAGTTCGGCGATGGCGACGCGCGGAACTTCCACGCAAAGATCGATGCGATCGAGCAGCGGACCGGAGATGCGGCCGCGGTAACGCTGCACCTGGTCCGGCGTGCAACGGCATTCGTGCAGGGGGTCGCCCGCATAGCCGCAGGGACAGGGATTCATCGCGGCGACGAGTTGGAACTCCGCGGGGAAAGTCGATTGACGCGCCGCGCGTGAAATGACGATCTGGCCCGATTCCAACGGCTCCCGCAGGACCTCCAGGACGTGCCGGCTGAATTCGGGAAGCTCGTCGAGAAACAGCACTCCATTGTGCGCGAGGGATATCTCGCCAGGGCGCGGCGACGAACCTCCTCCCACGAGTGCCACGCCCGATGCGGTGTGGTGCGGCGAACGGAACGGGCGTCGGCGCCAGCAGCCGGGATCGATCTCCTCACCGGACAGCGACCGGACGGCGCAGCTTTCCAGCGCTTCGGATTCCGTCATCGGAGGGAGGATGCCGGGCAGGCGTTCCGCGAGCATGGTCTTGCCCGTACCCGGTGGGCCGATCAGCAACAGGTGATGACAGCCGGCGGCGGCGATCTCCAGGGCGCGTCGCGCCTGGTACTGGCCACGCACATCGCGCATGTCCGGACCGCAGGTCGGCATGTCGTAGAAATCGGCGGCCGCGGGTGCGGTGAGGTCCGCGCGGCCGCTCAGCCAGGCGCAGACCTCGGCGAGGCTGTCGGCGAGGAGGACGTCTCCCTCCCCGATGAGCGCGGCCTCGGCCGCGTTCGCACGCGGCACGACGATGCGGCGGCCGCAGCGGCGGGCGCGGATCAGGGCCGGGAGGATGCCCGGGACGGCACGAAGTTCGCCGGAAAGGGCAAGCTCGCCCAGGAATTCACAATCGTCGAGACGCTCGCGCGGCACCTGGGACCCGGCGGCAAGGATGCCGAGGGCGATGGCGAGATCGAAGCGGCCGCCGTCCTTCGGCAGTTCCGCGGGAGCGAGATTCACCGTGATACGGCGGTTGGGGTACTCGAAGGCGGTGTTCTGAATCGCCACGCGCACGCGGTCACGCGCCTCACGGACCGCCGCTTCGGGCAGGCCGACGATCGAGGTGGATGGCAAACCGCCGGAGAGGTGGACTTCGACGACCACCTGCGGCGCCGCGACACCTTCCTGCGCGCGCGAGAGGGTGACGGCGAGGCTCATGACGACGGATATCGTAACCGGTAACGAATCGCGTGGGAGCGCGACCGCTCATGATCCTGAGGGGATCCGGTTCGCATACGCACTCCCTTGCGTTCGCTGGGAAAATAACCGCCCCCGACCGCTCTCGGGGTGAGGGTGACGGATCGGGGGCGGTCCCGGGACCTGTGGCCGTCCTATTGGCCGTGCTGCGTGCTTGCCTCGAGCTCGGCAAGCCGTTGTTCCAAGGCTTCCAGCCTTTCGCGCGTACGAGCCAGTACCTGGCTCTGAACATCGAATTCTTCGCGGGTTACGAGATCGAGGCGGCGAAGTCCCTGCGCCAGAATGTCTTTGAAGTTGGCCTGCATGTCCTCACGCGCTTGCGCCAACCCTGGCGGAACCAACGATGCCAACCGCTGTGCGAGTTGATCGATACCCTGCACATCCATCTTGCGCACCTCGATGTCGTGGATGAATTCTAAGTGATGGAATTGTAGGCGCTATAGGCGTACGCCTACACGTCGTGTAGGGTTTTTCCTACAAGCCACCGTATGGAGACGATCCGGGACCCGGATGGCACAATGGCCTTTCGCGCGCCGGCGGCCGGCCGCGCCCCGAGGAGTGATACATGAAGCTGGTGGTCGCCATCATCAAGCCGTTCAAGCTGGACGACGTCCGCGAGGCCCTCGCCGATGTGGGCGTCCAGGGCGTGACGGTGACGGAAGTGAAGGGTTTCGGCCGACAGAAAGGCCATACCGAACTCTACCGAGGCGCTGAGTACGTGGTGGACTTCCTGCCCAAGATCAAACTGGAGGTCGCCGTGGCCGACGAGCAGATCGAGCGGGTGGTCGAAGCGATCCAGCAGGCGGCGCGGACGGGCAAGATCGGCGACGGCAAGATCTTCGTCAGCCCGCTAGACCAGGTGGTACGGATCCGCACCGGCGAACTGGACAACGACGCCCTCTGACCGAGGGCGCCCGCAGGCGGCGTCAGGCCGCCTGCCACTGCCGCTTGTAGCGACGGTGATGGATCAGCACGCCAGTGTAGTAGGCGAGGTAATAGCCCACGGTCAGGCCCACCACCAGCATCGTCAGCGGGCTGTTTCCAGGGGCCGGACCCTGCACGGCGGCGGTGCTGCCGCTGGCGAACGCGGGGGCGAGGACCAGGAAACGCCAGGCCAGCCGCCCGAGCAGCAGGGCCGACAACGCGCCGCCAACCCAGGGGTTGGGTATGTAGAAGTCGGTACCGTCGGTGCCTTGCTCGAACCGGGTCAGGCGCAGGCCCACCAGGAGAGCCAGGCAGGCCCCGATCGCCGCCCCACCCAATGCGCCCTCGGCGAGGCGGATATCCTGCAGGCCGGAGAGCATCATCAGGCCCACGATGACGGCGAACATCACGACCCGGACGGTCATCCGCTTCGTGCGGATCGGCTGCCTGCCGAAGCTGCCACGGACACGGCGGTAGACGGCGAAGGCCATCAGCGGGGCGACGATCAAGGGAATGGCGGATGGAGCCAGCATGGCGTGGGCCTCGGTTGGTCGGTGTGAGGCTAGGTTAGCGAGCCGCCGTTTTGGTTCGAGGGGCGGTTGTGACCCATCGAGGGTGACGGATGTCACCCTCTATTTCCTCTGGGGCCCGGCCGACGTCTTACCTGGCCTTGCCCTGGTTCGCCACGGCGGCCATCTTGGCCTCGATCTCCGCCTGGTCGCCCAGGTAGTAGTGATTCACGGGCTTGAGGTCGGCGTCGAATTCGTAGACCAGGGGGATGCCGTTGGGGATGTTCAGTTCGGCGATATCGTCGTCGGATATCCCGTCGAAATACTTCACCAATGCGCGCATGGAATTGCCGTGCGCAGCCATCAACACGTTGTTGCCCGCGCGGATGGCTGGCGCCAGCACCTCGTCCCAATAAGGCAGCACGCGGGCCACCGTGTCCTTCAGGCATTCCGTCAACGGCACATCGATGCCCTCGTAACGGCCATCGTCGGCGAAGGACTTCGCGCCCGGTTCCAGCGGCGGCGGCGGGGTGTCGTAGCTGCGGCGCCAGATATGCACTTGCTCGTTGCCGTACTTGGCGGCGGTCTCGGCCTTGTTGAGGCCGGTCAGTGCACCGTAGTGGCGTTCGTTGAGCCGCCAGTCGGTGACCACCGGGATCCACATCAGGTCCATCTCGTCCTGCACGTGCCAGAGCGTACGCACCGCGCGCTTGAGGTAGGAGGTGTGGGCCAGGTCGAAGGTGAAGCCGGCTTCCTTGAGCAGGCGCCCGGCTTCGCGAGCCTCGGCGACGCCCTGTTCGCTGAGGTCGACATCGGCCCAGCCGCTGAAGCGGTTCTCGAGGTTCCAGGCCGACTGGCCGTGGCGGATCATGACGAGCTTGTACATGGCATCCAACGTAGGGAGAGGAAAAATCCGATGGTGGAACCTGCACCGGGACCCGTCAACTTCACAGGGTGCCCGCCACGCCCCCCGTGCCGTCAGTCACGCTAAACCTTCCCCGGTTCAGGTGCATCCTAGGGGTCCAGTCCACCCGTGGAGTACCACACACATGCGCCGCACCCTGCTTTCCCTGCTCATCGCACTTTCCGTTTCCGGCGCGGCCCTGGCCGACGACGACATCAGCAAGGTCAATGGCAGCGCCACGGTCGAGGCGGGCCAGCACGCCGGGGACGTCCATTCGGTCAACGGCTCGGTCCGCATCGGCGACCGCGCGGTCGTACAAAAGGCCAGCACCGTCAATGGCGCGGTCGAACTGGGCGAGTCCGCCACGGCCACCGTCCTGAAGACGGTCAACGGCGCCGTCACGCTGCACGAGCAGGCGAAGGTCAGCGACGAAGTGGAGACCGTGAACGGCCGGGTGCGGCTCGATCGCGGCGCCGACATCAAGGGCCGCCTGTCGAACGTCAATGGCGAGATCTCGCTGGACCAGGCGCACGTGGGTGGCGGCATCGAGACCGTCAACGCCGATGTCACCATCGGCGAAGGCTCCAGGGTCGAGGGCGGCCTGCTCGTGAAGAAGCCTTCGATGAGCTGGTTCAACAACAACGACCGCAAGCCGAAGATCGTGATCGGCCCGCGTGCCGTCGTGCAGGGCTCGCTCACCTTCGAACGCGACGTCGACCTCTACGTCAGCGATTCCGCGACGGTCGGCAAGATCGAAGGCGCCACGGCGAAGAAGTTCTCGGGCAGCGCGCCGTAATCGTCCCTCAGACCCAGTCGCGCGGTTTCAGGTATTCCTGCAGCCGCGCTTCAGGGGTATCCGCTTCCGGCGTGTAGGCGTACTCGAAGCGCACGCGAGGCGGCAGGCTCATCAGGATCGATTCGGTGCGTCCGCCGGATTGGAGGCCGAACAGCGTGCCGCGGTCGTAGACGAGATTGAATTCCACATAGCGGCCGCGTCGATACAGCTGGAACTCGCGTTCGCGTTCGCCCCAGGGCATGCCGCGGCGGCGCTCCACGATGGGCAGGTAGGCATCGAGGAAACCGTCGCCGACGTCGCGGGTGAAGTCCATGCAGCGTTCGAAACCACCCTCGTTGAGGTCGTCGTAGAACAGCCCGCCGACGCCGCGCGTCTCGCCCCGGTGCTTCAGGTAGAAATACTCGTCGCACCAGCGCTTGTAGCGCGCGTACACGTCGTCGCCATACGGCTCACAGAGGCTTTTCGCCACGCCATGCCAATGGCGCACGTCCTCGTCGAACGGATAGAACGGCGTGAGGTCGAATCCGCCGCCGAACCACCAGACGGGCTCGGCGCCTTCCTTGGAGGCTTCGAAATAGCGCACGTTCGCGTGGGTGGTGGGGACATACGGGTTGCGCGGATGCAGGACCAGCGACACGCCGGTGGCGATGAAACTGCCGCCGACGAGGTCCGGCCGGTGCGCCGTGGCGCTGGGAGGCAGGGGCGATCCGGATACCCGTGAGAAATTGACGCCCGCTTGCTCGAAGACGCCACCATCGCGCAGCACGCGCGTGCGCCCACCGCCGCCGGCGGGACGCGTCCACGCGTCTTCCTCGAAGCGAGCCGTCCCGTCGACCGCTTCGATGGCGGCACAGATGCGGTCCTGCAGGCCGCGCAGGAACGATTCGGCAAGGTCGGCTTGTCCGGACATGGAAGGCGTGGCCTCTTACGAGTGGGGAATGTAGCGGAGCTTAGCAAGACGCGACGGCGAGCCCGCTGCGGCACGCCGCCGCGTGGAACCGACGCATCAGGAGATGCGTCCGGCCATCCGCCGGTTGCCGGTCAAGGCGGCCCAGCGCATGCCCGTATCGATCCACATGAGGTAGCCCGCCTCCATCAGGATCCTCGCGACATAACGCCGGCTCAGCGGCAAGCGTTCTTCCGCCGCGAGAGGCCCGGCGTCGAAGCCCAGGCGACGGGCGAGATAGAGGCAACGGGCGAGGTGATAACGGCTCGTGACCAACCAGACCCGAGGCAGGGGAACATCGTCGCGCTCGCGCAACAACACCCGTGCGTGGCGCAGGTTCTCCAGGGAATCGATGGAGACCTGTTCCAGCAGCATCGGCACGGTCGACGGCCATCCTTCGGCCAACAACCAGCGTTCACCGGCGTCCGCCTCGCTCATCGTTCCACCGCTGAAACCGCCGAGCAGGAGCACGCGTTCGGCCTTCCCGTCCAGCGCATGTTCCCGCACCCGTGCGAGGCGTTGGATGAAATCGGTTTCCAGCCGGTCGTCGACGAGGCGGCGGCCGAAAACGAGCATGGTCCTGCGCTCCGCCACCCGTGCCGGGCTGCGGCCGGCCAGCCAGCAGACACGCGCCAGGTGCGCGGCGTACAGCAGGCCGAGGCTGCCGACGAAAACGACCGCGGTCACCAGCGCCGCGATGAGGATGTCGCGATCGCTCAGGTACCGCCAGACACCGCGGCGCAGGATTTTGGGTGCTTGGATACCGGACATGGGGACGATCCCGGGGAGACGCGCAGTCTGCGTATTCCAGGCGCGCCGTGCAATCGGCTGAACGCCCGTCCACGTTCACGCGACGCTGTCGATCAAAAAGGATAGGCTCGCCGCATGCCCCATCCCATGCCTCCTCTCGCCATCCGCGCGTACACCGCCACCTCCGCCCTCGGCCGCGGCCTCCGGGCCCACGCCGATGCCCTCGCCGCCTCACGCGGCGGCCTGTCGCCCAACAACTTCAGTGTCGCCCCGCTCGACTGCTGGATAGGCCGCGTTGCCGGCGTGGAGGAAGAGCCGCTTCCCGCCGGATTGTCCGACTGGGATTGCCGCAACAACCGGCTGGCCTGGCTGGCTCTCCGCCAGGACGGTTTCGCCGACGCCGTGCGCGCCACGCGCGAGCGCTACGGCAGTGGCCGGGTCGCCGTCTTGCTGGGCACGTCCACCGCGAGCATCGGCGCCACGGAGGAAGGTTACCGGCGCCTGGACCATGGACGCATGCCTGCCGACCTGCATCGCCCGGTGTTGCATACACCCCATTCGCTCGCTGGTTTCGTCGCCGCCGCGTTCGAGCTGGAGGGGCCATGCCTCACCGTCGCCACCGCCTGTTCGTCGAGCGCGAAAGTGTTCGCCAACGCGGAACGGATGATCCGGCTGGGCCTCGTCGACGCCGCCATCGTCGGCGGTACCGACAGCCTGTGCGATAGCGTGCTGTTCGGCTTCAACTCGCTGGAGCTGGTATCGCCCGATCCCTGCCGGCCGTTCGATGCGCGGCGCGACGGCATCTCGATCGGCGAAGCCGCCGGTTTCGCCATCCTGGAACGGGTGACCGAACCGAACGATGCACCGCTCCTGATCGGTTATGGCGAAGCCAGCGACGCACACCACATGTCCACGCCGCATCCGGAAGGTCTCGGCGCCGAACTGGCGCTGCGCGATGCGCTGGCCCGCGCAGGCATCGCGCCGGGCGATGTGGACTACATCAACCTGCACGGCACCGCGAGCCAGAAGAACGACGAAGTCGAGGCCGCGCTCATCGCGCGTACCTTCCCCACCCGGACGCGGGCCAGTTCCACCAAGGGCTTCACCGGCCACACGCTGGGCGCCGCCGGCATCCTCGAGACGGTGCTTACCTTGCTCGCGATGCGCGACGGACGTGTCCCGGGCAACCTCGGCGCGAACGAGCCGGACCCGCTATGCGGACCGCAGATGGCATGGCGGCCCGAGGCGAGGGACATCCGCATCGCACTGAGCAATTCCTTCGGGTTCGGCGGCAACAACGCCTGCCTCGCCTTCGCCCGCGCAGGACACGCCGCATGAGCGCCGCGCTATCGGTCTGGGTGAAGGGCATCGGCCTGTGGGCGCCGGGCGCGGCGGACTGGCACGCGTTCCGCGAAATCGTCACCGGCGGCGCAACCCCCGGTGCCACCGACCGGCCGATGGCCGACACCCTTCCACCGAACGAGCGTCGCCGTGCACCGGAAAGCGTGTTGCTGGCCGTGGCCGTGGCCGGACAGGCGGTACGCATGAGTGGCCTCGACGCGGCCACCCTGCCCTGCGTATTCGCTTCCGCCCACGGCGACCAGGTCATCACCGACTATATGTGCGAGACGCTGGCCCGTGCGCCCGCGGAACTTTCACCCACACGCTTCCATAATTCCGTGCACAACGCACCCGCCGGTTACTGGACCATCGCCACGCACTGCCACGCCAGTTCCAGCGCGATATCGGGTGGCGAAGACGTCTTCGGTGCCGGCCTGCTCGAAGCAGCCACGCTGGCCGTGGCCGATGGCCGGGACGTGTTGCTGGCCAGCTACGACATCGCAGGCACCGGTCCCCTCGGCGGCATGACCAGCACCACGGGTCCGTTCGCGGCGGCACTCGTACTGTCGCCACGGGCGGACGGTGCCGCGGTACGGCTCGACATCACGCCCGAGCCCGGCAACAGCGGTAGCGAGGCCATGGGCGACCCATGGCTGGATGGCATCGCGGCGAGCAACCCGTCGGCGCGCGCCATCCCTCTCATGCGCGCCCTCGCGCTGACCCGATCCACCGCCTTGCGCTTACCGGCCGCGAACGGACTCGATCTCCATATCGACGTGGAGGTTGCCGCGTGAACTCCACCGAACCTCGCTGCTGCATCCTGATTCCGTGTCTCAACGAAGAGCGCGCCATCGGCAGGGTCGTCGGCGAGGCGCTCGAACTGGGGCTCCCCGTGATCGTCGTCGACGACGGCTCCGACGACCGCACGCCCGACATCGTCGGTGCGATGCCAGTGACCCTGCTCCGTCACGAGACACGCCGTGGCAAGGGCGAAGCCTTGCGCACCGGCTTTCGCGAAGCCCTTCGCCACGGCTACGACGCCGTGGTCACCATGGACGGCGACGGCCAGCATCTCGCCTCCGACATTCCCGCCATGCTCGCCGCGAGCCGCCGCTACCCCGGAAGCATCGTCATCGGTGCACGCCTGCTGCAACGCGAACAACAACCGCCGGGGCGGCGCCGCGCCAACGCCGTGGCGGACTGGGGCATTTCCTGGGCCTGCGGACGGGCGATCGCGGATACGCAGAGTGGACAGCGGCTGTATCCAAGAGAGACGCTGGACCTCGTCGACCTGCCCGCGGAACACTTCGTCTTCGAGGCCGCCGTCCTCATCACCGCCTGCCGTGAACGCGGCATAGGCGTGGTCTCGGTGCCTATCGCTTCGCGTTACCAGGGGGAATTCCGGCTGAGCCACTTCAGCCCGGTACGCGACGTGAGCCGGATCACGTTCTATACGGTCGGCCGGATCATCCACTACGGAAACGCCGTCGCCAGCTATCGCCGCTCACGCGCGAAGCCGACGATCATCCAGGACCGGGAAGCAGGGCACACGGCATATTGATTCGGGCAGCCACGCACGAGGTCGAAACGATGGATCGCAAGCCACACGACGCCGTCATCCTTGGAGGGGGCCTTGCCGGGCTCACCCTGGCCCTGCAATTGAAGGGCGCCTATCCCGACATGGATATCGTCGTGCTTGAGCGGCAGGCTCGTCCGCTGCCCGTGGCGGCCCACAAGGTGGGCGAGTCCACCGTCGAGATCGCCGCGCACTACTTCGCGGATACGCTGGGGCTGCGCGCGCATCTCGAGGATGCGCATATCCGCAAGTTCGGCTTCCGCTTCTTCTTTTCCGAAGGGCGGGACGATCTCGCCGACGTGACCGAACTGGGCGTGAGTGCCGTCCTGCCGACGCCGAGTTACCAGATCGACCGCGGCATACTGGAGAACTTCCTCGGCGAAGAGGCTTGCCGCCGCGGCATCGACTTCCGCGAGGGCGTCACGGTCAGAGGCTTCGATATCGGTGCCGGCACCCGGCCGCATGCCATTCGTTTCGAGACGGCCACCGGCACCGGCGACTTGCAGGCGCGCTGGCTGCTCGATGCCTCGGGCCGTGCCGGGCTGATGCGTCGCAAGCTGGACCTCACCCGCGATAACGGCCATCACGCCAACGCCGTGTGGTTCCGCATCGACGACAGGCTCGAGATCGACGGCTGGTGCGACGACGCTGCGTGGAGGGGCCGCTGCGAGCCGCCCGAGCGCTGGCGCTCGACGAACCACCTGTGCGGACCCGGCTATTGGGTGTGGCTGATTCCCTTGTCGTCAGGCGCCCATTCGGTGGGTATCGTGGCGGACGCGTCGATGCATCCGCTGGAAACGATGAAGACCTTCGACCTTGCCCTGGCGTGGCTCCAGGAGCACCAGCCCGTCGTCGCCCGGCACGTGGCCAACCGGCGCGACAAGCTGCTCGACTTCGCCTTCTTCCGGCATTTTTCGTACGGGTGCGCGAGGATGTTCTCGCCGGATCGTTGGGGCCTCACGGGCGAGGCCGGTGCGTTCCTCGATCCGTTCTACTCGCCCGGTAGCGACTTCATCGCGATCGCCAATACGTACATCACGCTGCTGGTCGGCCTGGACCGCGAAGGTGAGACGCTGAACGCGCATGCGCGTCACTACGAGCGGCTGTTCTTCTCGTTCTACGAAGGCACGTTGCGGATGTATCGGGGGCAGTACAACCTGTTCGGCGACCCGGAAGTACTGCCGATCAAGGTCATCTGGGACTACGCCTATTACTGGGGCGTGCTTTGCCAGATCGTCTTCCAGGAACGCCTGGGCGACGCGGCGTTCATCACTCGCATGGGGCCCGAGCTGATGGCATCGGCGGATCTCAACACCGAGATGCAGGCGTTCTTCCAGCGCTGGCACGCCATGTCGGAAGGTCGCAACCGAAAGGTCATGATGGACCAGCGCGACCTGACCTGGTTCGCCACGATGAACGCGACGTTGCACGACACCCTCGACGACGAAACCCTCGCCTACCGGTTGCGCGAGAACGTTCGCATGATGCGTTCGCTGGCGGCGAGCATCGTCGAACGGGCCGCGGCGGATCATCCCTCGCTCAGGGAGGGCAACGAGCACCTGCTCGCTGCGCGAGATGCGCCCATGGAACTGTTCGCCCGCGTCGCCTGAGGTACCCTGTCGCGATCCGTGAGACGGATGCCGCGCAGACTCTCCTGGTCGGCCCGGAGGGTAGCGGTCAGGCTCCTCATCAGTCCCCTTTCAAGCAGCCCCTCCGGGCCGACCGTCATCCCGCCGGATGAATGACCGCGGCGCGGCCAGAGGCGATCTCGTGCCCCTCGTGCTCGATGCGGAAGGTGTACTGCGCACCGCCCTCGTCGGCCATCAGGCACTGGGCGTGCACATCGATCACGCCCGCCAGCAAGTCGACGCGCCGCACGGCCAGTTTCACTCCACGCAGACTCACCAGCATGCCCGGCCTGGGTTCCGTCGCGCCCCGTTCGCGCGCCAGCAGCGCGCCGTGGACGGCCATCGCCTGCGCACCGTATTCGGCCAGGTGGACGGCGTGCAGCCCCTCCTCGCCCCGCAACGGATGCGACACCGAGACATGATTCGTGCTGATCGCGTGGATCGACGAGGCATCCCACGCCAGCACGCCGTCGAGCAGGCACATGTCGCCCGCATGGGGCACCAGGTCAATGAAGTCGGTCTTGGCGAGCATGCGGTGCCATCAGGATGGAGAGACAGAAATGGAAGGCGACGCCAAGCGATACCGTGAGGCCGATGGCGCGCAACACGGGGATCGACGACCACGCGAGCATGCCGAACACGAGCAAGGCGGAGATCACGCACACCACGGTCGCGTGCAGGGTACGCCGTTGCTCGGCGGGATCGCCCGTGTCGCGTTCGAAGAACAACGCATAGTGCAGGCCAAGGCCGGCGGCGAGGATCAGGGCCACGAGGTGGAACAGCGATATCGGGATGCCCACCATGCGTTCCACGGCCAGCACGAGGAAGGTGGCCAGCGTCATGGGCGCCAGCACGTGCCATGCGCGCCGTACGCTGCGCAGTGCGAGGGTTATCGTGACGAGCAGCAGCAGCGTCGCCGCGAGCAGCGCGTGCAGGATCCGCGTGCGGTATTCCGCCACCAGCGATTCGGATGCGTGCTTGAGATCGAGCAGGCGCGCGTTCGCGCCAGCCGATGCCACGGCCGCGGCGATGGCCGACGCGTCGTGCACGCCGCTCAACGCGGACAGACCCACCCAATGGTCGCCGCGCGGCACCAGCATCGCCGCGAGCCGCTGTCCGAGGGGCGAGCGGGCGAACACGTCCGGCGTGAGCAAGGGCGCGCCACGCGCCGTTTCCACGTCGTCCACGAAGGGTGCGAAGAGGTCCTTGCGGAACGGCATGCCGTCGAGCGCGCCATCCAGCGCCGCGTCCAGCGTTGCCCGGTCCGGCAACTTCGCCTGGCGCGCACGCTGCGTCGCCAGGTCGGGCAGGTAGATCGAAGGCAACTCGAAGCCATCGAGCGTCTTCGCCGCCACCTGTTCGCGCAGGCGCGGCTCGAGCTTCGCCGACGCCGCGAGCACGCCATCGGCCGTGGGGGCCTGCACGACCAGCAGGTAACGCACGTCCGGCGCGCCCAGTTCGCCGCGCAGGCGCGCGTCGGTCATCAGCAGGTCGCGCGGCAGGGGCGTCAGTGCCGAGAGGTCGTTCTGCCAGAACGGGCCGGGGGCGAGCGCGAGCATCGCCACCGCGGCCGCCGCCACGGGAATCGGCAGCCACCGCGGGCGTGGCAAGCCATCGAGCCAGCCACGGAAGCGGGCCAGCCCCGGCGTATCGGCCACGTCGCGTGCGCGCTCGGGCAAGAGGTAGGGCAGCGCATAACGGGTGGTGAATCCCGCGGCCAACAGGCCCGTGATGGTGAACACGGCGAGTTGTTTCAGGCCGCCCACGCCGGAAGCGTAGAACGCGAGATAGGCGATGCACGCCGAGGCGATGGCGGTCAGCAGGAGCGGCCACAGGCCCCGCACGCTCGCCACGGCCGACTCGCCCGCGCGACGGTGGCTGAGCAGGCGGATGGGGTATTCCTGCGCGACGCCGAGCAAGGTGAAACCGAACGCCAGCGTGATCCCGTGCACTTCGGCGAAGCACAAGGTCATCACGGCGATGCCGGCGAGCGCGCCCGTCGCCACGGGCAACGCGCCGAAAAGAAGGCTGCTCACGCTGCGGTAGGCGGCGAGCATCAAGACGATGAAGCCGATGGTGGAAATGCGGCCGATCCAGTCGGCCTGGTCGCGCGTCTGCGCATTGACCACCACCGTGAAGTACCCCGGCCCACTGATCGTCAGATGCGAGCCGGCGTTGTCCGGCAATGCCGCGAAGGCGGCGCGAAGACGTCCGATCGCGTCGTCCTGGGCGCCGGGATCGAAGCCCGCGCCACGCGTCTGCGCCAGCAGCAGCGCCTCGTCGCGGGAAGAGAACCAGACGCCTTCGCGCACCTCGGGCGAGCGTGCCGGGGTCCAGCGCTCGGCGAGCTTGAGGGTTTCCAGGGTGGGATCGCGCGGCAACAAACCCTTGAGCAGCGTGGCCGCGGGCGAGCCCAGGTCCTCCAGGCGCTGTTGCAGCTGGTCGGCGAGATAGTCCTCGTCCAGCGCCTGCGTGTCGAGTGTCGGCGACAGCAGGAACCGGTAAGGCATCAAGCGGGTGTCGAGCATGCCGAGATCGAAGTCGCCGTTGACCACCTGGGTGAAGGCGGGATCCTTGCGCAGGGCGGCGGCCAGGCCCCGGCTCAACGTGGCCTTGGTGACATCGTCGCCGCCGTCGATCGCGACGAGAAGCAGGCGCGAACCGGGGCCTTCGCCCACCTGGTCCATGAGCAGCTTCTGGTCCGGCGTCGTCGGTGCGGGCATGAAGCTGCGCAGGTCCGTGCCCACCTTCAGTTGCGTGGCGACGACCGCGCCCAGGGCGGCGAGCGCGGCGAGCCAGGCGACGAGGATGCCGAGGCGCGCGCCCTTCACATCGCGCCGCCGCACTGCGCGATGAGTCCTTCGCGGGTCGGTTCGGCAGGCATCTTCGCGGCGAGTTCGCCGAGCAGGTCGATCGAGGTATCGCCGTCGCTCTCGTCCATGCGCATGCAACGCGGCACGTTGCCGCTGCCGTACACATGGATGGCGGCGATCTGCTTCGCGATCCGCGGATCGCGTGGCGTGAGCGTCAGTTGCCAGCGGTCGGCATCGCGGCCCAGCGCGATTTCGAAGGACTCGCCCAACCGCGAGGGATCGCCGGCGAGCAACGCCACGAAGCTGTCGAGCAATACCTTGAGCTGCGGCGCGCGCTTCAGCGAGAAGCTGCGCGGCTTCTTGCCTTCGCGTTCCTGGGTGACCTCACCGTCGGCGATCGTCGAGGTTTCCTTCATCGGCGTGTCGACGCGGCGCTCCAGGCGATCGCCGCCGAGCCAGGCCAGTTCGCCCGATACCACCAGGGGCTTGTCGAGCACACGCATGAAGCGCGCCTCGGCGAACGAGGTGCGTGCGGGTGCGGGCCGGTTGAGGCTCGCGACCAGCGCCTTCGCGGCGTCCGTGTCAGGCGTCGGAGTGGCGAGGCAGGTGAGCGGCAGCAGCAGGCTCGTCAGCAGGGCCAGTTTCTTGCCAGAAGTCATAGAAATTGAACCAGTTGAAGGGATACAGGCGAGCATAGTGCTCTACGCGCGCCGCATAGCGGGCCACGACGGCTTCGAGGGCGACCGCGCGTTGCGCGCGGGGAATGTCGATGCCGTCCGAGAACGACTCGAAGATCAGTCGATAATGGTTGCCGCCCAGATAGATGCCCATGCACAGCACCACGGGAACCTTCAGCGCGGACGCGAGCAGCCACGGCCCCACGGGGAACGGCGCGGGCGTGCCGAGGAAGGGCACGCGGCAACTCGACTCGCCCTGGTGTCCGCGATCGGCGAGCAGCGCGACCATGCCACCCTGGGCGGCCCCTTCGGCCATCGCCAGCGCGACGGAAGCACCGCCGCGGGAAGCGTCGATCACGGCCGCGCCGACATCCGGCGCCAGCGCCTCGAGCATGGTGGTTAGCGCCGGGGTCTTCTGCTTGTCGAGCACGACGCGCAGCGGCACGTCCGGCCGGCGTGCGCCGAGCGCGCGCAGGGCTTCGAAGCTGCCCTGGTGCGAGCCGATCAACAGCACGCCGCGGCCCCCGTCGATGCAACGGTCGAGTTCGGCCAGGCCTTCCACGTCGACGACGAAATCGCGTTCGCCACGGGCGAGGAAGAACATGCGGTCCAGCAGGGTCGCGGCGAACATGTGGATATGGCGGAAGACGTCGTAGCCGGTGATGGGACGTTCCAGCACGCGCGACAGGTAGGCGCGCGACGCGGCGCGCTCGTCGGCACGGCGCAGGAAGAAGTACAGGGCGATCGGGTAGAGCAGCATGCGGGCCACGCCCCGACCGAGCTTCAACGCAATCGTGCGGATAAGCCAGATGGCGAACAGGCCGCCGCCTTCGCGTTGCTTCCAGTGGCTCATGCCATGCCCTCGACCGTGCCTCGCGCCAGGGTCTCCGTCGCCCGGCGGATCGTGAAGCGGAAACGGGCGGCGTCCAGCGCGACGAGTTCGATCTCGGCATCCTCGCCGGGCAGGAGCGGCGCGAGGAACTTGGCATCGATCACCTGGCGCACGACGAGCCCGCGCCATTCACGCAACGACATCGCCACGGCCTCGAGCAGCAGCACGCCGGCGACGATCGGCCGGCCCGGGAAATGACCGGCGAAGCTGGGGTGTGCCGCATCGAAACGCAGCGGGCGCACGCGGGGTGCGATATCGGTCGGATCGGTCATCGGTATCTCCGGAGCACGATCGGGGCCATGCCGGCGATAGCGGTTCTCGCCCGGCCGTCCAGGGCGAAGCAAAGCATGCCCTGGGCAAGTGCGACCTGAACGACGGTCAGGCCGCGGCGCGATGCTGCTCGATATGCTCGGACAGCGTGCGAAGGCTCGTGAAGATCGTCCGGTTGTCCGGATTGTCGGATTTCAGCTGGAACCCGTAGCGCTTGGAGACTGCCAGGGCGATTTCGAGCGCGTCGATGGAATCCAGGCCCAGCTCGCCGCCGAACAAGGGCGCCTCGGGATCGATGTCGGCGGGTCGCACCGATTCGAGATTGAGGCTGGTGACGATGAGTTCGGCGAGTTCGTGCTGTGCTGCGGTCTGCGTTGCCATTGGTGTTTCCAGGTCCTGGATGTTCCTGCCTCCCCCCGGATGGCAGCGGCCGCGAAGTTTAACACAGGGGTCTTTGGCGACGCTTAGAACGGCGTTCAGGCTGATGAATCCAACCCGCGTTCACGTTTCCCGCCGACGCGGGGGCGATATCATGCTCCGAACGCGCAGGACGGAAGACCCGATGCTCCCAGGAAGTGAAATGCGAGAGCGGAATCCGCTCTCGGCCCCGCCCTCCCCACGGGTGGGCTACCGGCCCCCGGCGGGTGCCCTCTCGCCCTCCACGTTGGCCGCTTTCGGCTTCGGCGCCGCGGCCCCGGTTCACGACGACCCGCGTTGGCTGCGCGTGGCACTGGAGCCCCTGGGCGATGCGCCGGCCGAGGTGTGGGAGGTGGACGGCGACGTCGATTGCGGCCGCCAGGGCGACCTGCGCTGGTCGCGTGGAGGTGGTTGGCTGTTCGCCGCGGTGGAGTGCCGCGAAGACGAGCACGGCGGTCCCGAGGGCGCTGCACGCTATGCCTATGGCTTGCTGTCGCATTTCGTGGCCACGGCCGACGAACGGCATGTCCAGCGGATATGGAATTACCTCGGGGCGATCAACGCGGGCAGCGGCGACGACGAACGCTACAAGCACTTTTGCACCGGAAGGATCGGCGGCATGGGCGACATCTTCGCCCAGGGCTACCCTGCCGCCACGGCGATCGGGCACCACGCCGACACGGCGTTGTTGCAGGTCTATCTCCTGGCGACGGACCGGCCCGGCACCCGTGTGGAAAATCCCCGCCAGGTGAGCGCATGGCGTTACCCGCGCCAGTACGGCCGTACTCCGCCGAGCTTCGCGCGGGCCACGCTACTGCCGGCGAACGACGTGCTCGCCATCTCGGGTACGGCGGCGGTCGTCGGCCATGCCTCGGCGCATGCCGGCGACATCGATGCGCAACTGGCCGAGACGCTGCGCAACCTGGAAACGCTGCTGGACACCAGTGGCATGCCGCATGGATTCGGGCCGTCGGCGCCACTGAAGATATATGTGCGACGCCCCGAGGACGAGGAGACCGTGCGCGGCTTCGCGGCGAAACACCTGCCGGGCGCTCCGCTGTTACTCGTGCACGGCGATGTCTGCCGTGCGGAGTTGCTGGTGGAAATCGACGGCTGGCGCTATCGCGGCTGATATCGCCGACAGGGTCGGCTCCCACCAAGCCCGGCTTCTCGGAAGGTCCGGAATGCCCTGGTGGGAGCCGACCCTGTCGGCGACGCCCTAGCCCTTCTTCGTCGGCCGGTGCCAGCCCTCGATCGTGCTCTGGCGTGCACGTGACAGGGTCAGCGCGTCCGGCGGGGCGTCCTTGGTAATGACCGACCCCGCGCCGATGGTCGCCCCCGCGTGCAACGTCACGGGCGCCACCAGGGCGCTGTTCGAGCCGACGAAGACATTGTCCTCGATCGTGGTGCGGCTCTTGTTCACGCCATCGTAGTTGCAGGTGATGGTGCCGGCGCCGATGTTCACCTTGCTGCCTATCACGGTATCGCCGAGGTAACTCAGGTGGTTCGCCTTGGAACCCTCGGCGATCCGCGCGTTCTTCGTCTCGACGAAATTGCCGATGTGCACGCCGGCGGCGAGATCCGTCCCCGGGCGCAGGCGCGCGAAGGGGCCGATCGTGCATGGCCCGTGCGTCACCACGCCATCGAGGTCGCAGTGGGCGAGGACGACGGTACCGGCGGCGAGCTTCGCGTTGCGCACGCGGGTGAAGGGACCGATGCGCACGTCGTCGCCCAGTTCCACGTCTCCCTCGAAGATGACGTTGACGTCCACTTCGACATCCCGGCCGACGCTGACCTTGCCGCGCACATCCAGTCGCGAAGGATCGGCGAGCCTGGCGCCCGCCAGCGCCAGCGCGCGTGCGCTCCGCTCGCGATAAAGGGCCTCCAGGCCGGCCAACTGCCAGGGATCGTTGGCGCCGGAGGCCTCGACCGCGTCGCAATCCACGCAGGCCGCCGGCGTGTTTTCAGCGGCGGCCATTTCGAAGATATCGGTGAGGTAGTACTCGCCCTGCGCATTGCCGTTGCCAAGCCGCCGCGTCCACGCGAGCAGGCGCGCGGCATCGGCGGCGACGATACCCGTGTTCACCAGGTCGATGGCGCGCTGCGCCGCGCTCGCATCCTTTTCCTCGACGATGTGACGGACCTTGCCCGTGGCATCGAGCACCACGCGCCCATAGCCCCGTGGATCGGCCAGACGGGTCGCCAGCATGGCCAGGCCGTCATCGGCGGCCACGAGCGCTGCCAGCGTTTCGGTGCGAATGAGCGGCACGTCGCCGTAAAGGACGAGTACGCGGCCTTCGAGCTTGCCTGCCACCTGCATGGCTTCCAGCGCGGTGCGCACGGCGTGGCCCGTTCCCAGGCGTTCGCGCTGTTCGATCCACGCCAGCGACGTGTCGCTGGCGAAGGCATCGCGCACCTGCTGCCCGTGATGGCCGTACACCACATGTATCCCCGCGGGGTCCAACGCACGGGCGGCATCGAGCACGTGGGCCAGCAAGGGCCGCCCGGCGAGCGGCATGAGCACCTTGGCGGTCGCGGACTTCATCCGCTTGCCCTCGCCTGCGGCGAGGATCAGGACATGGAGTGGCTTGACGGTCATGGGCACGCTTGCCTGCCGGTAAGGGAGGGCCGCACTTTCGCGCGTTTACGCCGCCGTGCCAAGTCGGCTAGTCGTCTTTCGGCCGCTCGGTCAGGTGCTCGAGGTTCGGCTTGTACGCCTCGACGAAGGCATTCCGCAGGATGCCGAGGATCGCCTCGATGGCGGAAACGTCCTTGTCGTCGATGGTTCCGGAGATGGGAACACGGGTGGCGAACTGGTCCCTGGACTGGTTCTTGAAGATCTTGGTGACGCCTTCGGCGACTGCTTCGTAAGCGAGCTTGAGCGGGTTCTTCTTGTCCTGTTCGACGTCCTGCTTCCAGCTGAATATCTGCAAGCCGTGGAACAAGGGCTTGGCGTATCCGCTCAGCTGGCGGCCCCTGGCCTGCAACTCCATGAAGAAATCACCCTCGCCTCCCGCGAAATCGAGCCCGGTGTAGGCGCGGGCGAGATCGTTCGCTTTCACCAGCTTGATGTCGCGGATGCTCAACTCGTAGCGGAAATCGCCTAGCCGCTCCAGCGGGTCGAACTCCGCCCGTGTTTCCAGGGGCGCGTCTCCGAGCACCTTCGCCGTGGCGTGCAGGTGCGCCACGCGCGATCCTCCTTCGCGCTCCACGTTCGTCAGGTTCGTCGCCGTCCCGTTGACGTCGGTCATCTTCAGGTCCACCTTCGGACTCGAGACGAAGTTGCGGAAGGTGATCGTGCCGTCGAACACGTTCACCTCATCGAGTTGCGTCGGCACCAGGGCACGCAGCTGCGCCCTCCAGTCCACGCCCTTGCCCGTCTGGGTATCGCCCTCGCCACGACCGTCGACGAAGTTCACGACGGGCTCGTGGAAATCGATCTTTCCGCGGATACGGCCTTTGGCGATCGCCCGCCAACTGAGCGAGATGTCCGCACGCGCCGTATCGAACAGGGGCACCGGCACCTTCCCATCCACCTTGGTGACGGTCAGCCTGTCGATGGAGTAGGCACCACGCCAGAGATGGATATCGATGTCGGATATGTGCCCCGAGTACGCGCCCATGCGGGACAGGCGGCCGTTGAGATAGTCGAGTACCGCGTACGGCAAGGCGAGCCGCGCCGCGATGAGCACGACGGCGGCTATGCCGATGATCCAGAGGCTGCGACGGTAGTGGATGCGCATGGTGCGACCAGGGTGACGTGACCACCGAGTCTTGCGCCGCCGTAGTCATTTTCGGATGAAGACCGCCGGGCCTGGTGGGGGTCGCGGGCTCTGGTGGGCCGCAAGCTCCGGTGGAGCCGCAAGCTCTGGTGGGAGCTCGCGAGTTCTGGTGGGAGCCGACCCTGTCGGCGATGGGTGCTTGCCGTGACCTGGCCCGCTGCCGCGGGATCGCCGACAAGGTCGGCTCCCACAAATCGGCTCCCACAAAATCGGCTCGTGCCAAATCGACTCGTACCAAATCGGCTTCCCCCAAAAAAAAGCCCCTCAACGGAAGGGCTTCTTTTCGATCGGTGTTTGCCGGTCAGTGCTTGAGCGTCTTGCGCATGCGTTCGAGAGCCTGGAGCTGGGCCAGTGCCTCCGCAAGCTTGGCCTGGGCTTCGGCGACGTCCATTTGCGGGCCACGGTTGGCCAGCGCGGCCTCCGCTTCTTCCTTTGCCTTCAGGGCGGCCGCCTCGTCGAGGTCGGCGGCGCGGGCCGCCGTATCGGCGAGGATGGTCACGACCTGCGGTTGCACCTCGAGGATGCCACCGGAGACGTAGAACTGCTGGCGTTCGCCGTTGGCGGCCACCACGTCCACGTGACCGGGCTTCAGGCGGGTGATCAGCGGGGCGTGACGCGGCGCGATGCCCAGCTCGCCAAGCTCACCGGTGGCGACCACGAGCGTGGCTTCGCCGGAGTAGATCTCGGCTTCGGCGCTGACGATGTCGACGCGGATGGTATGGGTCATGGGCTGGTCTTCCGTTGGTCGGGGATGGGGAAAGAGGGCTTACGCCGCCTTCTTCGCACCCATCTCCTCGCCCTTCTTGATGGCTTCGTCGATGCCGCCGACCATGTAGAACGCCTGTTCCGGCAGGTAGTCCAACTCGCCGTCGAGGATCATCTTGAAGCCGCGGATGGTTTCCTTCAGCGCCACATACTTGCCCGGCGAGCCGGTGAACACTTCGGCCACGTGGAACGGCTGCGAGAAGAAGCGCTCGATCTTGCGGGCGCGCGACACGGCTTCCTTGTCTTCCTGCGACAGCTCGTCCATGCCGAGGATCGCGATGATGTCCTTCAGCTCCTTGTAGCGCTGCAGCGTCATCTGCACGCGGCGCGCGGTGTCGTAGTGCTCCTGCCCGATGACGGTCGGGTCCAGCTGGCGGCTGGAGGAATCGAGCGGATCCACCGCCGGGTAGATGCCCAGCGAAGCGATGTTACGGCTCAGCGTCACGGTCGCGTCCAGATGCGCGAAGGTGGTCGCCGGCGACGGATCGGTCAGATCGTCCGCGGGAACGTAGACGGCCTGGATCGACGTGATCGAACCGGTCTTGGTCGAGGTGATGCGCTCCTGGAGGACGCCCATTTCCTCGGCCAGCGTCGGCTGGTAACCCACGGCCGACGGCATACGGCCGAGCAGTGCGGACACTTCGGTACCGGCCAGCGTGTAACGGTAGATGTTGTCGACGAAGAGCAGGACGTCCTTGCCCTTGCCGGTCTCGTCCTTCTCGTCACGGAAGAACTCGGCCATGGTCAGGCCGGTGAGCGCGACGCGCAGGCGGTTGCCCGGCGGCTCGTTCATCTGGCCGTACACCATCGCGACCTTGTCGAGAACGTTGGAGTCCTTCATCTCGTGATAGAAGTCGTTACCTTCACGAGTACGCTCACCCACGCCGGCGAACACGGACAGGCCCGAGTGCGCCTTCGCGATGTTGTTGATGAGCTCCATCATGTTGACGGTCTTGCCCACGCCGGCGCCGCCGAACAGGCCGACCTTGCCGCCCTTGGCGAACGGGCACATCAGGTCGATGACCTTGATACCGGTTTCCAGCAGCTCGCTGGCGGCGGCCTGCTCGTCGTACGACGGGGCTTCGCGGTGGATGACCCACTTTTCCTGCTCGCCGATCGGGCCGGCTTCGTCGATCGGGTTGCCCAGGACGTCCATGATGCGGCCGAGCGTGGCCTTGCCGACCGGCACCTTGATGCCTTCGCCGGTGTTGCGGGCGACGAGGTTACGGCGCAGGCCATCGGTGGAACCGAGCGCGATGGTGCGCACGATGCCGTCACCGAGCTGCTGCTGCACTTCGAGGGTGATCTCGGTGCCGTCGATCTTCAGTGCGTCGTAGATCTGCGGTACCTGGTCGCGCGGGAATTCGACGTCGACGACCGCGCCGATGATCTGAACAACTTTACCCTGGCTCATGGAATGCTCCGGATGAATCTTCTTTAGGTTCTGTAGCGGCGCCGCTTTCGCGTCGCCATGGCTTGTTCGGTCAGACGGCGGCGGCGCCGCCGACGATTTCCGAGATTTCCTGGGTGATCGCCGCCTGCCGCGCCTTGTTGTAGACGAGCGTCAGTTCGCCGATGACCTTGCTTGCGTTGTCCGACGCGGCCTTCATGGCGACCATGCGCGCGGCGTGCTCGCTGGCGAGGTTCTCCAGCGCCGCCTGGTACACCACGGACTCGATGTAGCGCGTCATCAGGTGTTCGAGCACCGTGCGCGCATCGGGTTCGTAGATGTAGTCCCAGTCGTGCGTCTGCTCGACCTTCACGCCCTCGGACTTCTTTCCTTCCGTGTTCTCGAGTTCCGTGGCCACCAGCGACAGCGGCAGCAGGGCGTCGATGCTCGGCTTCTGCACGATGGTGTTGACGAAGTCGTTGTAGACGAGGAAAACGCGGTCGAGCTTGTTATCCGAATACGCATCGAGGACGACCTTGATCACGCCGATCAGGTCCTCGAGCTTGGGCTTTTCACCAAGATGCGTGGCCGAGCCGATCAGGTTCACGCCCTTGATGCGACGGAAGAACTGCACGGCCTTCTGGCCGATGGCGACGACATCGACCTCGGCGCCCTTGCCCTGCCACTCGCGGATCGAGGTCAGCGTACGACGGAACAGGTTGGAGTTAAGGCCGCCGGCGAGGCCGCGATCGGTCGACACCACGATGAAGCCCACCCGCGCGACGTTCTCGCGTTCGGTGAGGAACGGATGGGTGAAATCGGTGCTGGCCTGCGCGACGTGCGCGATGACCTTGCGCATCAGACGCGCATACGGGCGCGAGGCCTTCATCAGGTCCTGCGCCTTGCGGATCTTCGACGCCGAGACCATCTGCAGCGCGCCGGTCACCTTGCGCATGTTCTGCGTGCTTTTGATCTTGGTTTTGATTTCGCGGCCGCTAGCCATGGCTTACTCGTCTTTGAAAGGTGTCGCCAGCTCGCGGGACGGGCGTGATCGCCGGCGTCCCGCGCGTTTCGCTATTACCAGCTACCGGTCTTCTTGAACTCGTCGGCGGCGGCCTTGAAGGTCGCCTCGATGTCCTTGTCCCAGTCGCCGGTCTGGTCGATCTTCTTCATCAGGTCGCCATGGTTCTGGCGCATGAAGGCGTGCAGGCCCTTCTCGAACGCCAGCACCTTGTTGACCGGCAGGTCGTCGAGGTAGCCCTTCTCGGCCGCGTAGACCGACACGCCGAGTTCGGCGATCGAGAGCGGCGAGTACTGTGGCTGCTTCATCAGCTCGGTGACGCGCTGGCCACGGTCCAGCTGCGCGCGCGTTGCGGCATCGAGGTCCGAGGCGAACTGCGCGAACGCGGCCAGCTCACGGTACTGCGCGAGGGCGAGCTTCACGCCACCGGACAGCTTCTTGATGATCTTGGTCTGCGCCGCGCCACCGACGCGCGACACCGAGATACCGGCGTTCACGGGCGGACGGATACCGGCGTTGAACAGGTCGGTCTCGAGGAAGATCTGGCCGTCGGTGATCGAGATCACGTTGGTCGGAACGAACGCCGAGACGTCGCCCGCCTGGGTCTCGATGATCGGCAGCGCGGTGAGCGAGCCCGTCTTGCCCTTCACTTCGCCGTTGGTCATCTTCTCGACGTACTCGGCGCTGACGCGCGAGGCGCGCTCGAGCAGGCGCGAGTGGAGATAGAAGACGTCGCCCGGATAGGCTTCACGGCCCGGCGGACGCTTCAGCAGCAGCGAGATCTGGCGGTAGGCCACGGCCTGCTTGGACAGGTCGTCGTACACGATGAGCGCGTCTTCGCCGCGGTCACGGAAGTACTCGCCCATGGCGCAACCGGAATACGGTGCGACGTACTGCAGCGCCGCCGCTTCGGAGGCCGAGGCGACGACGACGATCGTGTTGGCGAGCGCGCCGTTCTCTTCCAGCTTGCGCACGACGTTGGCGATCGAGCTGCGCTTCTGGCCGATGGCGACGTAGATGCACTTAATGCCGGAGTGCTTCTGGTTGATGATCGCGTCGATCGCGACGGCGGTCTTGCCCGTCTGGCGGTCGCCGATGATCAGCTCGCGCTGGCCGCGGCCGATCGGGATCATCGAGTCGATGGACTTGTAGCCGGTCTGCATCGGCTGGTCGACCGACTGGCGCCAGATGACGCCCGGGGCGACCTTCTCGACGGGGCTGGTGCCCACGGCGTCGATCGGGCCCTTGCCGTCGATCGGGTTGCCCAGCGCGTCGACGACGCGGCCGAGCAGGCCCGGGCCGACCGGCACTTCGAGGATGCGGCCGGTGGTCTTGGCGGCGTCGCCTTCGCGCAGGTGCTGGTATTCACCGAGCACCACGGCGCCGACCGAGTCGCGCTCGAGGTTCAGCGCCAGGGCGAACGTGTTGTTCGGCAGTTCGATCATTTCGCCCTGCATCACGTCGGCCAGGCCGTGGATGCGCACGATGCCGTCGGACACGCTGATGATCGTGCCTTCGTTGCGTGCCTCGGCGCCGAGCTTGAACTGCTCGATGCGGGTCTTGATCAGCTCGCTGATCTCGGACGGATTCAGAGTGGTGCTGGACATGGTCGGTTCCTTGGGTCGCGCCGCTCTCACGGCACCCGGTGGTATGAGAAGCTCGTATCAGTGCGTCAGCGCGCTGGCCAGCCGTTGCAGGCGGCCTCGCGCCGAACCGTCGATGACCTGCTCGCCCGTGTCGATGACGACACCGCCGAGCAACGCCGGATCGACGTGCGTATCCAGTTCGATCTCGCGCTTGAAGCGACGCTTCAACGAGGCGCGCAGCTGTTCGGCCTGCGCCGTGTCGAGATCCAGTGCGCTCGTGACCTTGACCTTCAGGGTCGACTCCGACTCACGCTTGTAGTCGTCGTAGAGCGCGGCGATTTCCGGCAACAGCACCATGCGGCCGTTCTCCGCCAGTTCCGCGAGGAACTGGCCGAACGGCGCATCGGCCGCCACGCCGGGGGGCAGGTGCAGCGCGACCAGCTGGGTCGGCAGCACGCGCGGATCGTTACCGAGGCCGGCGACACGCGGATCCACCGCGACGGCGGCCGCGAAATTCAGCGCCGCCAGCCATTCGGCAAGCGAACCCGACGCATGCGCCACTTCGAAAGCGGCGCGTGCGTAGGGACGAGCGAGGGTGAGCGCCTGGGCCATGATCAGATCTCGGCAGCGAGCTGGTCGAGCAGGGCCTTGTGGGCCGCCGGATCGATCTCGCGCTGGACGATCTTCTCGGCGCCACGGACGGCGAGCGCGCCAACCTGCTCGCGCAGCTGCTCACGTGCACGCTGGGCCATCGTCGCGATCTCGTCCTGGGCCTGCGCCTTCAGACGGTTGATCTCTTCGGTGGCTTCGGCGCGGGCCTTCTCGAGAATCTGGTTGCCCTGCTGCTGGGCCTTGTCGATGATCTCGGTGGCTTGCAGGCGGGCTTGCTTGATCTCGACGGCGACCTTGGCGTCGGCGTCCTTGAGCTCGGCGCGCGCGCGCTCGGCGGCGGCCAGACCCTCGGCCACCTTTTTCTGGCGCTCTTCGATGGCACCGTTGAGCTGGGGCCAGATGAACTTGGTGGTGAACCAGACCAGGATCGCAAAAGAGATCATCTGGCCCAGGAAGGTCATGTTGATTTCCATGATCTCTCCGAAAGACTCCGAACGCTTGGGTACTGACGATCGCCGTGACCGCGTGGGTCACGGCGACAAGACGAACGGCTGCTTAGCCGCCGACGGCGGCGCGCACGACACCGACCAGCGGGTTCGAGAACGCGAAGAGCAGCGCCACGGCCAGGCCGATGATGAACGCCGCGTCGATCAGGCCGGCGAGCAGGAACATACGGCCCTGCAGCAGCGGAACCAGTTCCGGCTGGCGAGCGGCCGACTCGAGGAACTTCGAGCCCATGACGGCGATACCGAGGCAGGCGCCGAGCGCGCCGAGGCCGATGATCACGCCGATGGCGATGGCGGTCATGCCCTGGACGTGGGCGAGAAGCGAGGCGAGTTCCATGGTGTTCTCCTGGGATATACGAATAACGAAAGGTGGAAACGAAAGGGCTTGGAATCGAAGTTCTAACGTCGGTGCGGTGAGTTAGTGGTGTTCCCGCGCGGTGGCGATGTAGACGATCGTGAGCATCATGAAGATGAACGCCTGCAGGGCGATGATCAGGATGTGGAAGATCGCCCACGCCGTGTTGAACACGACGCCAGGCACGAAGCTGATCCAGCTCACCATCAGACCGGCAATCAGCATGAACACCAATTCGCCGCCGTACATGTTGCCGAACAGTCGCATGGCGAGCGACACCGGCTTGGACAGGGTTTCGACGACGTTGAGAAGGAAGTTCGGGATCACCAGCACGAGCTTGGCGATCGGGTTGTTCGCATGGAACGGGGCCGTGAGCAGTTCCTTGCCGAAGCCGAAGCCACCCTTCGCCTTGATGCCGTGGCCGATGACGATGAACAGCACCGCGACCGAGAGACCCACGGTGGTGTTGATGTCGGCGGTGGGCACCATGCGGAAATAGGTGTGGTGGGCGGCTTCGTCACCGGCGAAGGTATGCACCAGCCAGCCGGCGAGGTCGACCGGCAGCAGGTCCATCGCGTTCATGAGGAACACCCACATGAAGATCGACAGCGCCAGCGGCGTCACCGTGCGGCGGTCGCCATGGAAGGTGTCCTTCACCTGCGTGTCGACGAACTCGATCGCCAGCTCGACGAGGGCCTGGCCCTTCGACGGCACGCCGGACGTGGCCTTGCGCGCGAACAGCCAGAACCACAGGCAGAACGCGGCGCCGAGGACGAACGAAATGATGATCGAGTCCGCACGGAGGTTCCAGAACCAGAAATGATCGGCGCTGAAATTCACCGTCATGTGGTTCAGGTGGTGCTGGATGTATTCGGTCAGACCGCCTTGCGGTTCGCTCGCCATGCCTCAACCCTTGAATCTGAATGCAAATACGTTGACCGCGTAGCCGGCCACCAGTCCCACCAAGGCGGGCAAGGGTGGCAGCTTCCACTGAACCAGGATGAGCGCCAGTCCACCTATGAGGACGATCCAGCGAAGGATCATTCCCACGAGGAACCTCATGAACGTCGCTCCCGCTCCACCCAGCGCGCTGAACGCTCGCGCGGCAAGCAGCGCGGTAGCGATGGCGACGACCAGGGCACCCCCGAAGGCGGCCAGCGCGGCTGGACGACCTTGCAGGGAAAAAGCGAGTCCCGCTATGACGGCCACCACCAGCTGCGCGATGACGATGCGCATGGCGAGGTGACGACCGGCTGCAAGACTGTTGAGCAACGCGAGGCTCCCGTGGTTTCGCTCGAAGGCGGCACCAGATGGTTCAACGGGCCACGGTTTAATCTGGAAAAGTATACCAGTGCCGTAAACGACGGGACAAGCGACGAAAGGCCATAACCACCCGCCGGCGCGACCATCCGTCGCGTCGTTGGCGAGGAGACGCGGTCGGTCAGGCCCGGGCGGGGCGGCCTGCCGATGCGCCGGGCGACGTGATCGTCCACGCAGTCGACGCGATCCGCCCGAGGCATCGGGCAAATTCGGCGTAAGCGTTTACATGGGACATCGCGGCAACCGTCGGGGAACGGGGAGTGCCGGAGTGTAGACCCGCCTCCGACAACGCGGCAACCGCGAATTGTTGCGCAGGCAGGTTTCCGCCTGGAGCGGTGGCTCAGGCGGAGTATTCGGCACCGGAGGTACAGGTCTCGTGCACCACGACCTTCGCCAGGCCGGGCACCTCCGCCCGCAGGCGTTCGAAGATCCAGCGTGCGAGGTTCTCGCTGGTCGGGTTCTCCAGGCCTTCGATGTCATTGAGGTAGTGATGGTCGAGGCGATCGTAGAGCGGCTGGAAGCGCGCCTTGAGGTCGCCGAAATCCATCACCCATCCCAGCACCGGGTCCGTCGGGCCTTCGACGTGCAGTTCTATACGGAATGAATGGCCGTGCAGGCGCGAACATTTGTGCCCTTCGGGCACATTCGGCAAGCGGTGGGCCGCTTCGATGTTGAACGTCTTGAATATGCGCATGGGGACGGCGTCTTTCACGGATGACTCCACATTGTAGCGGAGGGCGTGCCGGCGACCCTCCGGAAGTGGTATTCACGACGGAGGTCGCAGTTCGGCATATCCGCGGCCGCGATTCATGGACTTTTCATCGGGAAACGGTTGCAGTGGTAACTACAACGGGTGAAGCGAAGGGGCTTCACCGGCTTCCCACGCGTACATTCAGGAGGCATCGATGTGCCTTGCTAGTGATTCGCTCGACGGCTCGCACACCTGCGGGCTGGCCGAGGAAGTATTCGCCGCCTTGCCCTGGCCCTGCGTCGTCTGGCGCCGCGAAGGCGGCCGCGCCGTGATGGTCAATGCGGCCTTCCAGCGCGAATTCGGCATGACCGAGAGGGGACGGGCCGGACCGGCATGGTTGGAGGAGCACCTTCATCGCACCGACCACGCGGACGAATTCATCTTTCGCGACCGGCATGCGCCTCCCCGCCGCTATCGACTCACCCGGCAACTGCTCGACGTGCCGCCCGCGGCCTTCCATGCGGTCTTCCTGATGCCCCTTCCGGACGACGAACCCGGCAGCGAGGAGCCGGCGGCGAACGTCTTCGCCAGCCTCCGCCCCGATGTCTCGCTGACCCGCCGCGAATCCCAGGTCCTCGACGGGATCATGGGCGGCAAGCTCAACAAGGTCATCGCCAGCGAGTTGAACATCAGCCCGAAGACCGTCGAACTGCACCGGGCGAACCTGATGGCCAAGCTGCGCGTCCACAACGTGGTGGAGCTGGCGCGGGCGGTCCTGGACACGCCACCGCGCGGCGAGGACCTTCCGCTGGTGGAACGCGAGGCGTCCTGATCCGATCGCTGGAAAAGAAAAGGCCGCGCCCATGGGCGCGGCCTTTTGCATTGGTGGCTAGAGGCGGGCTCGAACCGCCGACCTCAGCATTATGAGTGCCGCGCTCTGACCAGCTGAGCTACCTAGCCATGGAACCTGGTCGTTCACGGGCGGACCCGCGAAGGCCGGGCAGTTTAATCGGCGCAGGCTTCCCGTTCAAGTAGCGCCTTGCCCGCGCTTCTCACGCTGTGGTTGAATCGGGCGCATCGAGCGCATCTGCGGACGCGCCGAACTGGTTCGTGGAGGGCGGATGATCGACGCTGATGGCTATCGACCGAACGTGGGGATCGTGCTCCTGAACGGAGACGGCCGCCTGTTCTGGGCGCGCCGCGTCAATCGCGACGGCTGGCAGTTCCCCCAGGGCGGCATGCGCAGCGACGAAACGCCGCTGGAGGCCATGTACCGCGAACTGGAAGAGGAAACCGGCCTGCTCGCCCAGCATGTGGAAGTGCTGGCGGAAACCCGTGGCTGGCTGCGCTACCGGCTGCCGAGCCGCTTCGTGCGCCATCACCAGCGCCCCACCTGCATCGGCCAGAAGCAGGTGTGGTTCCTGCTCCGCCTGAAGTGCGGCGAAGACGCGTTCCGCCTGGATGCCTGCGAGAAACCCGAGTTCGACCTGTGGCGCTGGGTCGACTTCTGGTACCCGGCCAATCACGTGGTGAACTTCAAGCGCCAGGTCTACGAGCGGGCGTTGCGCCAGTTCGCCCCCACGGTCGAGACGGTGTGCTCGGTGACGATCGGAACCTGCCCGCAGCAGGCCGAGGCGGAGCGGTTGGCCCGCGGCGGGGAATGACGGCCGCCAGCCGGCTGGCAGCCCCCTCACATTCGTGTAGTTGACAATCGTTCGCATTCGCGTTCGAATACGCGCCATGTACATCTGCATGTGCAACGCCGTCACCGACCACGCCATCCGCCGCGCCGCGGCCGAGGGCGTCGAATCCTTTGCCGAGCTCCAGGCCCGCACGGGCTGCTCGGACTGCTGCGGGGCCTGTGAGTCCGAAGCCCGCCAGTGCCTGCGCGAAGCCGTGGCGGAAACGCGCTCCGTGTTCACCTTCCTGCCCTCGCCGGCCTGACGCGCGCCGCATCCATTCGCGGACGCAAACCACCTTCATTCTCGTTACGTCATGCCCATGCCGGGCCACGTATAGTCGTGCCCTGCACACTCAGGGAGACCCCTCATGAAGGGCGACGCGAAGGTCATCGAATACCTCAACAAGGTCCTCTACAACGAGCTGGCCGCGATCAACCAGTACTTCCTGCATTACAGGATGTTCAAGGACTGGGGCTACAACGAACTCGCCAAGCACGAGTACGAGGAGTCGATCGAGGAGATGAAGCACGCGGACAAGCTCATCGAGCGGATCCTCTTCCTCGACGGCCTGCCGAACCTCCAGCACCTGGGCAAGCTGCGCATCGGCGAGAACGTGGTCGAAGCCCTCCAGGGCGACCTCGACCTCGAAATGCTGGCCACCAAGGACCTTCGCGAAGCGATCGCCTACAGCGAAGGCATCCACGATTTCGTCAGCCGCGACCTCTTCAAGTTCATCCTGGGCCAGGAAGAGGAGCACATCGACTGGCTGGAAACCCAGTTCAGCCTGATCTCCGACATCGGCCCCGAGCGGTACATGCTCAGCAAGGTCGGATCGCTCCACGACTGATCGAAGGCCGCCCCGAGGCGGCCTTCTCCGTTATGGGGAGCGGTTCCTTGACCGTGGGGGAAGACGGGGGATATACCATCGGCGTCTTCACGTCTTCTCCACGGTATCGTCCATGGCTTCACGCCCACCGCCGCGTTTCGTCGTGCGCTCGCTCGACGACGCGGCCAGCGAGCGCCGCAAGCGCCTCGTCCTGACCGGTACCTGGGCGCTCAGCCTGGTCCTGGTGGCCGTGGGTACCTGGGTTCTGGCGGCCCGTGGGCCTGCTGCGGTCTCCGACCGCGGCGGCGTTCGCCAACTCGCCGCCGACAACGAAGACCTTCGCCAGCAAGTGGCCAACCTGCAGCGCTCCGCGCAGGTGGCGGACATCGCGGCGAAAGAACTCAAGCGCAACATGGCCGAGCGCGACGAAGAGATCAGTGGCCTGCGCACCGACCTCGCCTTTTACTCGCGCCTGGTCGGCGGCGGTGGCCAGCGCGACGGGCTGAAGATCCAGGGTGCCCGCATCGCGCCGGTAAAGGGCACGGCGAACGCCTGGAACCTGATGATCACACTCACCCAGAATGCACGCCGGGGGGAATTGGTGAAAGGCTCACTGAAACTGGCGGTCGAGGGCATCCAGGACGACAAGGTCGCGACGCTCGAGGGCGCGGCGCTCGGCCAGGGTGCGCAGACGACGGGACTCCCCTTCTCCTTCAAGTATTTCCAGCAGATCCAGGGCAGCTTCACCTTGCCGGCGGGCTTTAAACCCACCCGCCTGCGGCTGGTCGCCGACATCACCGGCGACCAGTCCGTCACCGGCACGGTGGCGTGGACCGATGCCCTGCGCAACGACGAGGCCAACGATGTTCAGCAATAACCGGAAGAACCAGGCTCCCGCCGTGGGCACGACCGCCACAAGCCTTATCGCCCGTGGCGTCACCCTCCGCGGCGACGTCCTGTTCAGTGGTGCGTTGCACCTGGACGGAACGGTGGAGGGATCGATCCATGCCGATCCTTCCGGGGACGGCGTGCTCACGATCAGTGAGACGGGTCGTGTCATCGGCCATATCGAGGTGCCCCAGGCCGTGATAAACGGTGGCGTCACCGGCGACATCGACGTCACGGAGCGCCTGGAGCTGGCTCCCCTGGCCCGGGTGGAGGGCGACGTGCGCTACCAGGTCCTGGAGATGGCGGCCGGTGCGCAGGTCAACGGCAAGATGGTGCACCGGGCCCCGCAGACGGTTCGCCAGCTGGCCCAGGCGGCGATCGAGGCCGCCCCGGTCCTCAGCGAGGCTTGACCTGACACGGAACGGCGCCATTATGAGCAGCATGAATAACCCATTTCCCATGGCCCCGAGTTCGGCACCGGACTATCGGTCCGCGGGCGCGCCGCTCGTCTTCACCGAAGCCGCCGCCCGCAAGGTGCACGAGCTGATCGAAGAGGAAGGCAATCCGGGCCTCAAGCTCCGCGTGTACATCAGCGGCGGTGGCTGTTCGGGCTTCCAGTACGGTTTCACGTTCGACGAGGAACAGGCCGAGGACGACCTGGCCGTGTCCCGCGAAGGCGTGACGCTGGTGGTCGATCCGCTTTCGCTGCAATACCTCACCGGCGCGGAAATCGACTACGCCGAATCGTTCAGCGGATCGCAATTCGTCATTCGCAATCCCAACGCGAAGACCACCTGCGGCTGCGGCTCCTCGTTCAGCGCATGACCGGTCGGTGGGCGTGAGCGTCGAGCAGGAGCGGGACAAGGCGGTCGCCAGCCGCGCCCGCGAGAACGTCTTCGCCGGCATCGACATCGACCGCATGGCCGAGCGACGTGACGACCGCCTCTGGGTCGAGGAAACGGAACGCTCGCCAGGCACGCGTTTCCTCGTGCTCGACAGCGAAGGCCAGGCCTTCGTCCAGGCCGAGGCGGATATGCCGCACTGGATGACGCCGGCGATGCGTTCCGAGCGCTTCGGCGACCTTCCCTCCACCCTGCTCGGCCTGGCGAACGACAGCGCCTGGTTCACGCTCGTGGTCGACGAAGCGCATGCCGAACTCTTCATTGCCCTGACCGGGGCGCGGCGCATGTCGCTACGTGAGGCCGGACTGATTCTTCCCGCCTTCGAAGCCGGCCTGTTCGCCTATGCGAAGGGCATCACCCATTGGCAGCGGCAGACCCGGTTCTGCAGCCAATGCGGGTCGCCCACCCTGGTCGTGGCCTCGGGCCACCGCGTGCAGTGCACGAACCCAGACGGCCCGCACATGCATTTCCCGCGTACCGACGCCGCGATCATCGTGATCGTGGAAGACGGCGACGCCTGCCTGCTCGGCCGCCAGCGCGGCTGGCCGCCCGGCCGTTATTCCACGCTGGCCGGCTTTATCGAACCCGGCGAATCGCTGGAAGACGCGGTCAAGCGGGAGGTGCGCGAGGAATCCGGGGTGGAAGTGCTGCACGCCACCTATCACTCGTCGCAACCGTGGCCGCTGCCCGCCTCGCTGATGGTGGGTTTCACCGCGACCGCCAGAACACGCGAGATCCGCCTGCGCGATGACGAACTCGAGGATGCCCGCTGGTTCACCGTCGACGATATCGTCCAGGGCATGACCTCGGGCTCGCTCGGCGTGCCGCCGCCGCTCTCGGTGTCGTACCGGCTGATCGAACACTGGCTGGGCCTGCGCGGCGTGCACCTGGATGAACTGGTCGCCAACGCGTCTCGTCGCTGACGGCGACGCTTCGCCTACAATCGGGGCAACGACTCGCGGATTCCCCGACACCATGGCTCTACGTCTCCTCGCCGTCCTCATCGCCCTCGTCGTCGCCTGGAGCGTCCCGCAGCTGGCTCGCTGGCGCGACGACCGCTGGTTCCGCCATTGGGTGAACCGGCTGGGCGATACGTCAGGTCCGGGACGCGTCGCCGTGGTGCTGCTGGTGCCTGTCGTCGCATGCGCCATCCTCGCGGGCATCCTGCGCTCGCTCCCCTTCTTCGACCTGGGCTGGCTCGCCTTCGCGGTGATCGTGCTCGTCTATGCCCTCGGCCCCCGCGAGATCGAGGCCGACATCGATGCGATCCTGCGCGCGCCGGACGCCGTGCGCCGCGACGAAGCCATCGCCGCCCTGCGCCACGACGACGCGCCGCTGACATGGTTCGCCCCCGTCATGGTCGAAGCCGCGTTCTACGGCGCCCTGCGCCGGCGTTTCGGCGTGTTGTTCTGGTTCTTCCTGCTCGGTCCCTGCGGCGCGCTCGGCTATCGCCTCGCGCAAATCCTCGGCCGCGAGGCCGCCCTCGCACTCGACGCCGCCACGCGCAACGCCGCGCGTCGTGTCGCCGACGCGCTCGATTGGATGCCGGCCCACCTGATGGTCTTCGCCATGGCGCTGGTGTCGGATTTCGACGCCGTGATGGGCGCCTGGAGGCAGTGGCATCACACCTCGGGCAGCCCGCGCTCCCGTCTCGAACCCGACTTCCTCGGCGCTGTCGCTCGCGCCGGCGTCGATGCGGACGTGGAGGCTGGCGACGGCTACGTGCAGGACGTGAGCGATCCGATCGCGGAACTGGAGGACGCCCGGCGCGTCATCCGTCGTGTATTGATCGTGTGGCTGGCCGTGGTCGCGGTGATCGTCCTGGCCGCCTGGTTCGCCTGAAGCCGGCGATTCGTCAGGGCTTGTCGCCGCGGAGTTCGATGACGCGCGCCTCCAGCACGGCCGCGTTGGCATCGGCCGCGGGGAGCGGCGTACCGCCCACCAGTTCGATCCTCGACCAGAAGCGGCGAGGAAGGCGTGCCCGGCGCAACGCGCTGTCGCGGCGACTGAAGATGCTACCCCACATGCCACGCAAGGCCAGCGGCACCACCGGCACCGGCCGGCGCGCGAGGATGCGATCGACACCCGGGCGGAAGTTCTGGATCGTGCCGTCGCGGGTGATGCCGCCTTCGGGGAAAATGCAGACCACTTCGCCGTTCGCCAGTGCCTCGTCCACCTGTTCGAACGCGCGTTCCATCAAGGCGGGATCTTCATTGCGCCCGGCGATGGGAATCGCCCTTGCCGTGCGGAAGACGAAACGGAGGATGGGCAGGTCGTATATCTTGTAATACATGACGAATCGCATCGGCCGGCGCACGTTCGCCATGAGGATCAACGGGTCCATGAAGCTCACGTGGTTGCAGACAACCAGCGCCGCGCCTTCGTCGGGCACGTTCTTCAGGCCGTCCACGCGAACCCGATAGAGCGTGCGCACCAGCACCCAGGTGATGAAGCGCATCATGAATTCGGGCACGAGGGTGAAGATGTACACCGCCACCGCGACGTTCACGATGCCCGTGATCAGGAAAATGGTGGGAACGTCCAACCCCAGGGCGGTCAAGCCGATGCCGAAACCGGACGCGACGCAGATCAGCAAGGCATTGACGATGTTGTTGCCCGCGATGATGCGCGACAGGCGCTCGCGCGGCGCGCGGCTCTGCACGAAGGCGAACAGCGGCACCACGTAGAATCCGGCGAAAGCGCCGATCATCGTCAGGTCGAGCATCACCCGCCATGCGCCCGGCGTACCGGCGAAGGCGAGCCAACCCAGGCCCGCACCCGGCGTGACCATCGGGCGCGCGAAGAACAGGTCCACGGCGAACACGGTGAGGCCGAACGCGCCCATAGGTACGAGGCCGATTTCCACACGCCTGGCCGAAAGCTTCTCGCACAGCAGCGAACCGATACCCGTGCCCAGTGAAAACAGGGTCAGCACCAGCGTATTCACCGAGCCATCACCGCCGAGCGTGTGCCGCGTGTAGTTCGGCAACTGCGCGATCATCACGGTACCGAAGAACCAGAACCACGAGATGCCCAGCACGGCGTTGAACACCGCGCGGTCTTCATGGGTGATCTTCAGCACACGCCAGGTTTCGCTGAACGGATTCCAGTTGAAACGCAGGTCGGGGGCCGTCGCCGGCGCGGTCGGGATGGAGCGGCTCACGACATAACCCGTGCATGCGATGGCTATCGTGGTGAGCGACGCGGCGAGCGTGCCGTAGCCGGCGATCAGCATCAGCGAGTTGCCGAGGATCATGCCCGTCAGCATCGCGAGCTGGGTGCCCGTCTCCACCAGGGCGTTGCCGCCGACGAGTTCGCTACGCTCCAGCGCCTGCGGCAGGATCGAGTACTTGATCGGCCCGAACACGGTGGAATGCACGCCCATCAGGAACAGGACGACGAGCAACAAGGACACGTGGTGGGTGAAGAACCCGATCGCCGCGATCGCCATGGCGGCGACCTCGAACAGCTTCACGAAGCGGATGATTCGGGTCTTCTCGAACTTCTCGGCAAGCTGCCCCGCCGTCGCGGAGAACAGGAAGTACGGCAGGATGAACAACGCCGGCGCGAGGTTCGTGTAGAGCGATACCTGCGCATCCGGCAAGGCCATCTGGAACGCCACCAGCATGACCATCGCGTTGCGGAACGCGTTGTCGTTGAAGGCGCCGAGCGCCTGGGTCCAGAAGAACGGCGCGAAGCGGCGCTTGGCGAGTAGGGAGAACTGCGACATGCCGTGGTCCCTGCGAAAAGATGGACGCCAGTGTAGCCGAGCACACCGGCGCCCCTTGGATCAACCGCGTGCCAGCGCCCGATGGGCGATATCGTGGCGATAGAAGCCGCCGCGGAAACGGACGGCACCCAACGCGGCGTAAGCTTTCTCGCGTGCCTGGACCAAGTCGTCGCCAAGCGCGCATACCGTCAACACGCGGCCACCCGCCGTGACCGGCCTGCCGTCCGTTCCTTCCGATGTCCCCGCGTGGAATACCTTCACGTCCGCACCGAAATCGGTGTCGGCGCCTTCGATGGCGTCGCCGGAACGGACCTTGCCCGGATAGCCTTCCGCGGCCAGCACCACGCCGAGCGAAGGACGGCGGTCCCACGAGGCCGTGGCCTGGGCGATCCGGCCATCGAGCGCCGCCTCGACCAGGTCGACCAGGTCCGAGGTGAGCCGCAACATGATCGGCTGGGTTTCCGGGTCGCCGAAACGGACATTGAACTCGATGACCTTCGGTGCGCCCGCCTTGTCGATCATCAGCCCCGCGTACAGGAAGCCGATGAAGGGAGCACCGTCCGCGGCCATGCCGGCGAGCGTCGGCTCGATGATGTCGCGCATCACGCGGGCGGACACCTCGTCGGTGACCACGGGCGCGGGCGAATAGGCGCCCATGCCGCCCGTGTTCGGGCCTTTGTCGCCGTCGTCGCGGCGCTTGTGGTCCTGGCTGGTGGCCATCGGCAAGGCGTTCTTGCCATCGGCGATCACGATGAAGCTGGCTTCTTCCCCGTCGAGGAATTCCTCGATCACCACGCGTGACGAGGCATCGCCGAAGGCTTGCTGGCCAAGCATGTCGTGCAGCGCCGCCTCGGCCTCGTCGAGGGTCATCGCCACCACCACGCCCTTGCCCGCGGCCAGGCCATCGGCCTTGATGACGATGGGCGCGCCCTGCTCGCGAACGTGCGCCAACGCGGGCGCCAGTTCGGTGAACACGGCGTAGTGCGCGGTGGGAATGCGATGTCGAGCCAGGAAGTCCTTCGCGAACGCCTTGCTACCTTCGAGCTGTGCCGCCGCGGCGCCCGGACCGAAGCAACGCAAGCCTTCGCGCGTGAAGCGGTCGACCACACCCGCGACCAGCGGCACTTCCGGGCCCACGACGGTCAGGCCCACGGCTTCGCGCTTCGCCAGCGCCACCAGTCCATCGATATCGGTCACCGCCACGGCTTCGTTGCGCATGCCCGGTTCGTGCGCCGTGCCGGCGTTACCGGGAGCCACGATCACTTCGTCCACGCGCGCGGATTGGCCGAGCTTCCAGGCCAGCGCGTGCTCGCGCCCGCCGCCGCCGATGACGAGGACTTTCATGGGGTATCTCCAGACATTGAACCGCCTATTCTACCCGGCGTCTTCGGGCGCTGCCCGCGAAACGCCACTTCGGAGCCCCGTGCCTTGCCCGTGGCGGAAGGAAGCTGGCCCACCCAGACCAAGGAGATCGCCCGCATGGTACGCCTGCCCCATCTGCTCGCCGCACTGTTCGCCCTCGTGCTAGCCACCTCGTCCCACGCCGCCGGATGGCAGGAGCATCCGGAGTGGGGCAAGGTCTTTGCCGACGCCCATGTGCACGGAACCCTCATGGTGTACGAGGAGGGCTCGGGAACGACACACGTTTTCGACGCGACACGCGCCCGCAAGGCCTACATCCCCGCCTCCACGTTCAAGATCTTCAACGCGATGGTGGCCATCGACACCGGCGCGGTCGCCGATGAGTTCGATCCGATCGCCTGGGACGGCAAGGTCCGCGACATGGGCGGCAAGCCGATGACCGAATGGAATCGCGCCAACAGCCTCGCCAGTGGCATGCGCTACTCCACGGTATGGCTGTACCAGGAAGTGGCACGCCGGGCCGGACAGCAAAGGATGCAGTCGTGGGTCGACAAGGCGGGATACGGCAACCGGGATATCGGCGGCGGCATCGACAGGTTCTGGCTGGACGGCGCATTGCGCATCTCCGCCGAGCAACAGGTCGCTTTCCTGCGGCGGCTGGCCGATGGCACGCTGCCCTTCTCGGCACGTGCGCAAGAGATCGCGCGGCGCATCACGATCTACGAAGCCGGCACGGATTATGTGCTGCACGCCAAGACGGGTTGGGCGACGCACGGTGCGCAGAACAATGCCGATCCGGCCAAGGCGGACGACATCGGCTGGTATGTCGGCTGGGTCGAACACGGCGGCAAGCGCTGGTTCTTCGCGCTGAACATCGACATCGCCAAACCCGAGGACGGTGGCAACCGGGTGGCGATCGCGCGCGAGATACTAGGGACGATGGGCGCGTTCGGCTCCCGCTGACCGCGCGTCAGCGCGCGAACAGGATCGCCAGCAACCGGTCGCGCGGCAGCTTTCCGGTTTCGTTGCGCGGCAGCGCGTCGACCAGGCGCAACGGACGCGGCAGGAAGACCGGATCCATGGCGTCGCGCAAGGCCGTCATCACCGCCTGCTCGGTCATTGCCGGTGCGACGACGAGACCGGCGATGCGACGCACGCCCGACGAGTCGGCTTCGTCGAGCTGGAAGAGCACGCCATCGCGCACGCCGTCGATGGCGAGGAGGCGCCGGTTCAAGTCGCCCAGCGAGGCGCGCTTGCCGGCGATCTCCAGCAGGTCGCTGTTGCGGCCGCGCAAGCGGAAAAGGCGGCCCTCGCCGTGCAAGGTAACGATGTCCGCCAGCGTGATCGCTTCCCCCAGTTGCGGGGCATCGACCAGCGTGCCGTCGGGCTGCGGGTGCAGCGTGACACCCGGATAGAGTGTCCAGTCCTCATCCGTCGACGTACGGCGGCTGGCGAAGACACAGGTTTCCGTCGAACCGAATACCTCGTATAGCGGCGCACCGAAGCGTTCCTCGGCGATTGTCGCCAGCTCGACCGGCATGGGTGCCGTCGCCGAGACGAACGCCGCCAGCGGCGGCAGGTCCACGCCCGATTCCACCACGGCGCGCAGGTGCACGGGCGTGGTCACGAGAACGCGCGGCTCCGGCATCGTCGCCAGCGCCGCCGCCACGTCGGCCGGGAAGAAGGGCCGCCCGGCGTGCACGCTCACCTCGGAAAGCAGGGGCATCAGCACCGACATCTCCATGCCGTACATGTGCTGCGGCGGCACGGTCGCGACGAGATCGAACGCCTTGCCGATGCTCTTCGCGAGCATGCTCGCGTTCCCGGCATTGCTGGCCACGAAGCTGCCCCACGTCTTCACGTTGGGCTTGGGCTTGCCGGTGGAACCGGAGGTGTAGCCGATGGCGACCACCGCGTCGGCGGCGATCATCGGGACCTCGGGTTCCACGGGCATGCCGTCATCGAACGCCGGCATTCGCACGTAGCCAGCCGGGGCGGGCGACAGGTCGAGTTCGCCGATCGCATACGAGCCGGGGTGTCCCGCCATCACTTCGTCGACCGCGTGCGGCGCGCGCGACGGCGGAAGAAGATTGGTCTGGCCGCGCACGACCAGTGCCGCGAAGGCGACCAGGAAGGCATAGCGGTCTTCACACAGGTTCACCGCGCTGCCGGCGTCCGGCAGGAGCGAGGCCACCTGGCGCACGTGGCCGAGGAACATCGCGGCGCTGACGGGTTGTCCCGCGCGCCATGCGACCGGCCGTGACAACGAGCCCACCAGCAAGGGCAGCCGCGGGCCGGGAGCCCGTCCGGCAATCTCAAATACGTTCGACGACAACGGCTTCTCCCCCTATCAGGCGCGGATGATAGCGCCGCTCAGGGCGTCACGGATGACCGTCGGACGGTCGAGGCCACCGAGTTCGGCGTCCAGTACGCCGTCGAGCCGGGCGCCGAAGTAACGCTCCAATGTCGGCAGGTCCCGTGCCGGCGGCTCGCCATGGGGATTCGCGCTGGTCGACACCACGGCCCCACCGAACGCCTTGCATAGCGCGGCGGCGGGGGCATGGGCCGTGATCCGCAGTGCGATGCCGGCATGGATGCCGGCGACCCATTCGGGCACGTGGGCACTGCGGGGGAATATCCACGTGTTCGGGCCGGGCCAGGAGGCGAGCACCTGCTCCAGGGCCTTCGCGGAAACCTTCGTCAGGTCGATATACGGCGCCACCTGCAGGAAATCGGCGGCGATGAGCAGGACGCCTTGCGAGTAAGGCCTGCCTTTCAGCGCGAAGAGGCGTTCGAAGGCGGTGCGGTCATGCGGGTCGCATCCGAGGCCGAAAACGGCCTCGGTGGGATAAGCGAGCACGCCGCCATCGCGCAGGAGCGAGGCGGCCTGTTCGATGTCGGCCAGCGAGAAACGGCGCATGTCAGTCGGTGATGGGCGCGGTCGCCTTGCTCGTTGTCTTTTTCACGACGGCTTTCTTCGCGGCGGTCTTGGTTGCCGTCTTCTTTGTGGCTGCCTTCTTCGCCGCTGTCTTCTTGCTCGCGGCCTTCTTCGTGGCCGTCTTTTTCGTCGCCGTCTTTTTCACGGCCGACGCGTCCTTGGTGGCCGCTTTCTTCGTGGCGGTCTTCTTCGCCGCGGTCTTCTTGGCCGCGCGACCGCCACGGGGCTTCTTCACCGGGGCAGCGGCCAGCAGTTCCGCGCATTCCGCCTCGGTGAGCGTTTTCGGATCGCGATCCTTGGGAATGCGCGCGTTTTTCTCGCCGTCGGTGATGTACGGACCGTAGCGACCATTGAGCACCTGCACGCCGTTGCCGAAGTCGAGGATCGTCCGGTTGGCGATGGCCTCCAGCTTCTCCTGCACCAGCTGCAGCGCGCGCGGCAATTCGATGACGTACGGGTCGTCCTCGGGCTTGAGCGAGGCATACGTGTCGCCCTGCTTCACGAAAGGCCCGAAGCGGCCGATGCCGACGGTGACGTCCTCGCCGGCGTCGGACTTGCCCAGGGTTCGCGGCAGCTTGAACAGCTCCATCGCCTCTTCGAGGGTGATGGTGTGCATGCTCTGCCCGGGACGCAGGCTCGCGTAAGTGGGCTTGGCTTCATCGTCCTTGCTGCCGATCTGGGCGTAGGCGCCATAGCGCCCCAGGCGCACCGACACCGGCTTGCCCGTTTTCGGGTCGTTGCCCAGTTCGCGCGCGCCGGTGGCCTCGTTACGGTCGACCGACTCGGTCTTGTCGTCCACCAGGGTCTTGAACGGCAGCCAGAAGCGTTCGAGCAAGGGCACCCAGGCTTCCTCGCCGCGGCTGACGGCATCCAGTTCGTCTTCGAGGCGGGCGGTGAAGTCGTAGTCGACGTATCGGGCGAAGTGCCCCGAAAGGAACTGGCTGACCGCGCGGCCCACGTCGGTGGGCTTGAAGCGGCGGCTTTCGAGCAGTACGTACTCGCGGCTGAGTAGCACCTGGATGATGCTGGCGTAGGTCGAGGGGCGGCCGATGCCGTATTCCTCCAGTGCCTTGACCAGGCTCGCCTCGGAGAAGCGCGGCGGCGGCTCGGTGAAATGCTGGTCGGCCACGATCTGCGAGACCGGCACCACGTCGCCCTGCTTGAGCCGGGGCAGGCGGCGCTGCTCGTCCTCGTCCTCGCCCTTCTGGTCGCGACCCTCCTCGTACACGGCGAGGAAGCCGGGATCGATCACCGTGGTGCCCGTGGCGCGGAACGCCGATTCGCCGACGGGGAATTCCACGGAAACCGTGTTCAGCGTGGCATGGACCATCTGGCAGGCGACCGTGCGCTTCCAGATCAGTTCGTAGAGCTTGCGCTGGTCGTCGTTGAGGAAGGAGGCGACGCTGCGCGGCGTGCGCATGGCCGAGGTCGGGCGCACGGCTTCATGCGCTTCCTGGGCGTTCTTCGACTTGGACTTGTAGACCTGGACGGCGCCTGGCAACGCTCCCTTGCCGTATTCGCGCCCAATCAGGTCGCGCAATTCGGCCACGGCGTCTTCCGAGAGCGCCACCGAGTCGGTACGCATGTAGGTGATGAGGCCGACATTGCCCTCGCTACCCAAGCCCACGCCCTCGTAGAGGCCCTGGGCGATGCGCATGGTGCGGCTGGTGGAGAAGCCGAGCTTGCGCGCGGCCTCCTGTTGCAAGGTGGAGGTGGTGAAGGGCGGCGCCGGGCGGCGCTTGCGCTCCTTGCTGGTGACCTCGCCGACGGTGAAGCGGCCGGCGGCGGCCTTCTCCAGCGCGGCGCGCGCCGCCAGGGCATCGGCCTCGTTGGTGAGGTCGAACTGCTCGAACTTCTTCCCGTCCAGGCGGACCAGGCGGGCGTCGAACGCGCCTTCCGGATGGGTCAGGTTGGCCTGGATGGTCCAGTACTCGCGCGCCTTGAAGGCTTCGATCTCGAGCTCGCGCTCGACGATCATGCGCAGCGCCGGCGACTGCACGCGACCGGCGGACAGGCCGCGCTGCACCTTGCGCCAGAGCACCGGCGAGAGGTTGAAACCGACCAGGTAATCCAGCGCCCGGCGGGCCTGCTGGGCATCGACCAGATCGTGCGAAAGCTTGCGCGGATTCGCCACGGCCTCCTTGATGGCCTTCGGCGTGATCTCGCTGAACACCACGCGCTGGACGTCCTTGCCCTCCAGCAGGCCGCGTTCGCGGAGGATCTCGCTGATATGCCAGGAGATGGCCTCGCCTTCGCGATCCAAGTCGGTCGCGAGATAGATGCTGGTGGCCGCCCGTGCCGCCTTGGCGATGGCGTCGACATGCTTCTCGTTGCGGTCGATCACCTCGTAGGCCATGGCGAAGCCGTGCTCGGGGTCGACGGCGCCCTCCTTCGGCCGAAGGTCGCGGACGTGGCCATACGACGCCAGCACCTGGAAGTCGGCTCCCAGGTACTTGTTGATCGTCTTGGCCTTGGCCGGCGATTCGACGATGAGAAGGTTCTTTGCCATGCGTTACCGATTCCGAGGATCGCGGGGGCGAGTTGACCCCAGCGTATGTATATATTTAGTTGGAAACATATCGCCGTGACGGCTGTCAAGCGTCGGCGATCAGACCATGCGCTGGTAGCGGTTGCCCGACAGCGTCGCGATTTCGCCTTCGAGTTCCAGTATCAGCAGCATCGACGACAGCGCTCCGGGAGCGATGCCCGTCGCGTCCACCAAGGCGTCGAGGGAGGCGGGATCGTACCCCATGACGTCGAGCAGGCGGCGATATTCCTCATCCTGGCGCCAATCGAACGGGCCGGTCTTGCGCCGGCCGACCCCGGCCGGTCCCTCGCCGCGCTCCAGCCGGGCGCGCAGTTCCGCGCCCAGTTCCAAGGCCGCGGGTGCCAGCGTGGCGAGGACTTCATCGGGCTTCTGGACCAGGCGGGCGCCCTCCCCGATGAGGGCATGGCAGCCCTCGGCCAGGGGGTTGTGGATCGATCCGGGCAGCGCGAACACTTCCCGCCCCTGCTCGCCGGCCTGCCGGGCGGTGATGAGCGAGCCCGAGCGGCGCCCCGCTTCGATCACCACCACGCCCAGGCTCAAGCCGGCGATGATGCGGTTGCGCTGGGGGAAATGGTGGACCAACGCGGGCGTGCCCGGCGGGTATTCGCTGACGATGGCGCCCTGGGCGGCGATGCGCCGGGCCAAGGCATGGTGTTTCCGGGGATAGACCCTGTCCGGCCCGGTGCCGATCACGGCCACGGTGGGCTGGCCCGCGTCCAACGCGGCCTCATGCGCCGCGCCGTCGACCCCGTCGGCCATGCCGCTGGTGACCAGCAGCCCGCCCGCCGAGAGCTCCGCGGCGAAGCGCCGCGCATTGGCCAGGCCGGGCGCCTGGGCGCGCCGGGCACCGACGATCGCGACCTGCGGGCGGAGGAGCAACGATGCGTCGCCCTTGACGAAGAGGGCCGCCGGCGGATCGGGAATGGCCTCCAACTGTGGCGGGAAATCCTCTTCCGTACACCGAAGCAGGCGCTGGCCGTCGCCCGCGAGCCAGGCGAGGTCATGGGCGAGCGTGGCTTCGTCCGGCCGCTCGATCCACTCCCGGCCTTCGCCATCGAGGGTATCCGGGTGGCGCGCCAGCCAACGGAGCAGGGAAGCCGCGTCGCCGCGGGCGACGAGACCCTCACGAATGCGCCGGGCCCCGAGGCCGGGGGTGCGCAGCAGGATCAACCAGTCGCGGAGGTCGTCGGAGTCGGTCATCCGCGCAGTTTAGAGGGCGCGCATGGGCTGCCTGTCGGAACAGGCCACCAATTCAGGTGGGGCGTGCGCGCAGCGGTGGAGGCGGTTCATGGCCCCCACCGTCCTGCGTCATTCCGGCAGGACGAGGCGGTCGCCCTTGCGCAACGGACGCAGCGCGTCCATCACCAGCGCATAGCTGACATGGTCGAAGGTGCGGAACACCATGACGTGACCACCGAATTCGTCGGGCAACTGCACCTTGCGCGAGGTATCGCGGCGGTTGTAGTTGCCGCTGACCTCGTCGGGGATCTTCTCGCCCTGGCTCATCACGGTGAAGGTCGTGCCGTTGTCGACGCCATCGGCGGATCCCGCCGAGATGGAGATGACCTGCCGGCTGCCCACGCCGCTCAGGGCGTCGGTGAAACCGATCACGCGAGGATCCGTCGGCATCGACTTCGGCGCGTGAGGATAGAAATACGGGTCGTATGGCTTGTCGTCGACCGGCATCAGGCGGTCGCCCTTGCGCACCTCGAGGGTGGAGTCGACCAGGACCAGGCTGGAGACATCGCCATTGGTCGCGATGACCTCGGCCGTGCCGATCACCGATACCTCGACCCCGCGATCGTCGCCCTTGCCCGTATGCGTGTCGTGGCGCGAATCCTCACGCCACGGGCTCGGCGCCATGGAGACGTCGCTGTCGAGTTCGTCGGCCACGAACGAGCCGTGCGAGGGGTTGCCGATCATGTCGACGTTACCGTCCGAACCGCCATGGTCGCGGAAACGGTTGGTCGGACGGACGATGGCCCAGCGCTGGCCGGGCTGGGCGGAATCGAGGTCGCGGGCGTAGATCTTGTTGCCCGGCGTCGCGCGCAGGTGGTTCTCCTCGAAACCGACCAGGTACGGCGAGCGCTCGACCTCGTCGGCGTCCATCACCCGCAGTTCCTTCAGGAACATGCGCAACTCGCTGAGCGGAATCGCCGGGACGGCGTCGCCATCGGTGCGCACGCGCGGCTGCAGGCCGATGCGCGGGCCGCCTCCGGTCATCGACAGGTTGAGCACGTCGCCCGGATAGATGAGGTGCGGATTGCGCACCTGCGGGTTCGCCTGCCAGATCTCCGGCCAGAGCCAGGGCTTGCTGAGGAAGCGGGCGGAAATGTCCCAAAGGGTGTCGCCCCTGCGCACCGTGTAGGTGTCGGGGTGATCGGGACGAATCTGGGCCGCCGCCGCATAGACGGCCACAGTAAAAAACATGCCGCCAAGCAGCATGGCGAACTTCTTGATCATGGCGGGTTTTCCCCCTTCCCCGGTGCTGTCGCGAGTGTAACTGAATCGTTAACGGGCACAATACGTAAGCCTGCTCGCCCGGTCCCCGGCGCGGGCGTAGAATACGGGGCCATCCTACAGACGCCGTTGCTTGGATTTCGCCGATTTGCCCGCAAATCCGGGCACAGATGCCGCAGCGGCCCGTGAACGTTCAAGGTGACACCGTGTCCACCCTCGCCATCCTGGAATTCCCCGACCCGCGCCTGCGCACCGTCGCCGACCCGGTCACCGTCTTCGATGCCGAACTCAAGCAGTTCGTCGCCGACATGTACGAAACCATGTATGCCGCCAATGGCGTCGGCCTCGCGGCCACCCAGGTCAACGTGCACAAGCGCGTGCTCGTCGCCGACATGAGCGACGACCGCAACGAGCCCCTCGCGCTGATCAACCCCGAGATCCTGGAAAAGGACGGCCAGCAGGTCTACCAGGAGGGCTGCCTGTCGTTCCCCGGCATCTATGCGGACGTGACCCGGGCCCTGCACGTGAAGGTGCGTGCCCGGGATGTCGAGGGCAAGGAGATCCTGATCGAGGCGGAAGGCCCCCTGGCCGTGTGCATCCAGCACGAGATGGACCACCTCGCCGGCAAGGTCTTCGTCGACTACCTATCGCCGCTGAAACGCGGAATGCTGCTCAAGCGGATGGAAAAACAGCGCAAGGCAAGCGCCTGATCGTGGCCGGCCGTTCCCTGCGGGTGGTGTTCGCTGGAACGCCCGAGTTCGCCGTGCCCTGCCTGGAGGCCTGCCGCGCCTCGGGCGCGGACGTCGTCGCCGTCTACACCCAGCCCGACCGGCCCGCCGGCCGCGGTCGCAAATTGGCCGCCAGTCCGGTGAAGGAAGCCGCGCTCGCCGCCGGCATCCCGGTCGAGCAACCCGAGTCCTTCAAGGCCGAAGCCGACCGCGAGCGACTCGCGGCCTATGCGCCCGACCTCATGGTCGTCGTCGCGTACGGCCTGATCCTGCCGCGCAAGGTACTGGCCATTCCGCGGCTGGGTTGCTGGAACGTCCACGCTTCGCTGCTGCCGCGCTGGCGTGGCGCCGCGCCGATCCAGCGCGCCATCCTCGCCGGCGACAGCGAGTCGGGGGTCGACCTCATGCAGATGGAGGCAGGCCTCGATACCGGTCCCGTACTGGTCGAGCGGCGCACGCCGATCGCCGCGGACGACACCGGCGGCAGCCTGCACGACCGGCTCTCCGTCCTGGGCGCGGAAGCACTCTCCGAAGGCCTGCGCAGGACGCTCGCCGGTGAAACCCTGGCCGCTCGGGCCCAGCCCGAGGACGGCGTGATGTACGCGCACAAGCTCGACAAGGCGGAAGCCCGCCTCGACTTCGCGCTGTCGGCCGCCGAACTGGAGCGAAAGGTTCGTGCCTTCGACCCCTGGCCGGTTGCCGAAGCGGATGTCGCGGGCGAGCGGCTGCGCATCTGGTCCGCACGCGCCATCGACGGCGTCCCCGGCGTGCCCGCCGGAGAGGTCATCGCGGCTTCCCGGGCAGGCATCGACGTGGCTTGCGCGGAAGGCGCCCTGCGACTCACCGCCGTGCAACGGGCCGGCGGGCGCCGGATCGGCGCGGCGGATTACCTCAACGCCCGTCCGGAGCTGAAGCGGGCCGCCTCGTGAGCCGCGCCATCTCGGTACGCGCCCTTGCGGCCGAAGCCCTGGCCGATGTCGCCCTTTCCGGGCACTCCCTGCGCGAGGTCGCCGACCGCGCCCTGCCCCGACTGCCGGATTCACGCGACCGCGCCCTGCTCACCGCGCTGCTCAACGAGGGAGCTCGCTGGTGGCCGCGCTTCGACGCGGCGCTCGATCGCCTGCTCGACAAGCCGATCCGGCGCAACGAACCCGTCGTGCATGCACTGCTGGTCGCCGGGCTGGTGCAACTGGAGATACTGGAGTTGCCCGGCTACGCCGCCGTGGCCGCCACGGTCGAAGCGGTGCGCGAATTGCGCCGGCCACGACTTGCCGGGCTGGTCAACGCGGTGCTGCGCCGGTGGCAGCGTGAACGCGAAACCTTGCTGGCCGAACTCGACGCGGTGCCGGCCACTCGCCATGCGCATCCCGCGTGGCTGGTACAGGCGATCGCGAACGACTGGCCGGAGCAGGTCGACGACGTCCTCGCCGCCGCGAACACGGAACCGCCGTTGATGTTGTGCGCGAACCGTCGCCGCGTGGCACGTGCCGAGGCGGCGGAAGCCTTGCGCGCCGCCGGCCAGGAGGTCGATCTCCATCCCTGGCTGGAGGACGGACTGGTCCTGCCGCACAGCACCGACGTCACCCGCCTGCCCGGTTTCGCCCAAGGCCATTTCGCCGTGCAGGACGGCGCCGCGCAGGTTCCCGCCGACCTGCTCGGCCTCGCCGATGGCCAGCACGTGCTCGACGCCTGTGCGGCGCCGGGCGGCAAGGCCTGTCATGTCCTGGAGCGGGCGGCGGTGTCGCTGGTCGCGGTGGAATCCGAGGCGCACCGCGTGCCTCGTATCCGGCAGAACCTGGAGCGGCTGGGGCTCGAAGCCGAGGTCATCGTCGGCGACGCGGGCGACACCAAGGCCTGGTGGGACGGACGCCTCTTCGACCGCGTGATGATCGATGCACCGTGCTCGGCCACGGGCGTGATCCGCCGCCGGCCCGACGTACGCCTGCATCGGCGGGCGGGCGACATAGACGCATTGATCCCGCAGCAGGAACGCATCCTCGCTGCTTGCTGGAACGTCCTGGCTCCCGGCGGGCGCCTGCTCTACGTCACGTGCTCGCTCTTGCGGCGGGAGAACGAGGGCGTGGTCGCGGCCTTCCTCGCCGGCCGCGACGATGCCATCGCTGTGCCGTTCACCTTGCCCGTGGGGCAGCCCGCCACCGTGGGCTGGCAGATCCTGCCGGGCGACGGTGACCTCGACGGCATGTACTACGCCCTGTTGGAAAAGTCCGCCACCAGCGCCGCATAGACGGCTTCCGTGGCATCGACGAAGCGATCCATCCCGAACTCGGCTTGCGCATGCGCGCGCGCGGCGGCCCCCATCGCGGGAAGCGACGCGCGCGCGGCCAGCAAGGCACGCAAGGCGTCGGCGATGGCCATCCGGTCGCGTGCCGGGACGACCCAGCCGTCTTCGCCCTGGCGGATGTTCTCGGGAAGACCCGCGTAATCGCTGACCAGTACCGGCTTGCCCATCGCCATCATTTCGCGGCAGGCGAACGAGATCGTCTCGACGTCCCAGGACAAGACGAAACCCACATCCAGCGCGGCCACCATCGGGCGCACGTCCGCCAGCCGGCCCGTGAAATGGACCTGCGGCGCGACACCCAGCGCCTCGATCCGGGCGAGATCCTCGCCGCCGGGCATCCCACCGGCGAGAACCACCCGCAGGCGCGAGCGCTCGTCCGGCGCCAGCGAGGCCATCGCTTCGACCAGATCCATCCAGCCCTTGTAGCGCGCGGTACCGGCATTGCTGCCGATCAGCAGGGGATCGGTCCCGGCGTCCGGCGCCAGCCACGCCACGCGCTGCTCCGGCTCCGGCTCGCGCGGCGCGAACCGGTCGATGTCCACGCCATTGAAGACCGTGGCCACGCGGCAACGCCTGTAAGGAGAGGCCAGCAACTGGCGCCGCACGAAGTCGCACACGGCGATGACCTGGTCGGTGCCGAAGCGCGAGCGCCAGGCATGTCCGGGACCTGTCATGGGTTTCGAGTTGTGCTTGGTCAGGACGATGGGGGGACGAGGCCGCATGCCACGCACGGCCGACATGACCAGCCGATGGTCCGCCGAGCCATTCACGTGGACGAGGTCGAACCGCTCGCGCCGGAGGTAGTCGGCGAGCTGTCGCCGCGCACGAAGACGTGCCGGAAGACGGCCAAGCCCGTTCGGGAATGGCTGGTCGAGCACGCGCACGCCAGCGATCGTGCGCGCTTCGCGGTTGAGGCGGCTGCCCGGCGGTGCGGCGACATGCACCTCGTGGCGCCCCGCAAGCCCTTGCGCCAGGCCGATGATGTAAGTGGTGTGACCGCCGCCGTCGCCGTCGTGGAAGTTCGTGAAAAGGAGCTTCATCGCCCTGGGTCGGTCCTTGCCGAAGCTGAATTCTGGCCGGCCCGCGAGGATCGCCTCTGAGCGGCATCGGCCGTCCGGTAAAGTACCATCTGGGCCGCCATGCGGCGTAGCCGCCATGCCGTCCCGATCCAAGCCAGGTGCCGAGTGCTCGAAAAAACCAACCCGTGGCGCGTATGGATCGTCTCGCTGCTGATCGCGATGATGCCGCTGTCGTTCGCGCTCCCGATCAAGGCGAAGGCCATTCCCGCCGCCATCCTGTTCCTTTTCGGCGCCTGGATGCTCATCCGCGATCCCGAGGCACGCGCAGCCGTCCGTCGTGCGCGCTGGGTGCTGGGCACGGCGGCGCTGGCCTTCGCGTTCTGGCTGGTGAACGTCGCCATCCACGGCATCGACTGGCGTGAGTTCGACGTCACCTCGCACATCCTCGCCTTCCTGGTCATCGCCGTCGGCTTCGCCAGTCCGCTGCGGCCAATCGTGCTGCGCATCGGCTTCGCCGCTTCCGCCGGCGTACTCGGGATCGTCTGCCTGGAGCAGCACTACATCGAAGGCATCGACCGCGTCTACGGGATCAACAACGGGCTGTGGGGCGCCATCGAATTCGGCATGTTCATGCTCGTGCTGGCGCTGATCGCCGTGGTGCAGGCCCTGCGCAGCGAACTCGGCCGTGGCGAGCGCGTACTGCACGTCGTTTGCGCCGCACTGGGCATCTACGGCGCCCTGCTGACGCAGAGCCGCGGACCGATCCTCGCCTTCCTGCCGGTGTTCGTCGTCGTGGTGCTGATCCAGTCGCGCCGGACCGGCCGCTGGCGTGAAGGCCTTCTGTTCCTCGTGGTCGGCATCGCCGCCGCCGCGGGCGCGGCGACGACCATGCATGGCGAGGTGCTGACCCGCTTCGCCGCGGTGACGGAGGAAATGTCCACGTACAGCGAGCAGGACGCCAGCGGCGCCGTTCGCGAACGCCTGGAGATGTGGCGCACCGCGACCATGGCGCTGGACGACCACCCGCTGGCCGGCGTGGGCCTGAACCAGTTCGGCGACTATGCGCGGGCGCGCATCGCCGAGGGCAAGGTCAACGCCACGGTGGAACGTTACGACCACCCGCACAGTGAATATCTCGAATGGGCGGTGACCGGCGGCCTGCCGGGGCTGGCCGTGCTCGTCCTGCTGTTCGGCGCCGCCCTCGTGTTCTTCCTGCGATATGCGCTGCATCCGGACAACGCCATCGCCATGCCGGCCAGCGCGGGCCTCAGCACCGTGTGCATGTACACCCTCTGCGCGCTGACGGACAACGTGTTCTACCGCCCGATGCCGCACTCGCTCTATTTCTTCCTCACGCTGGGCCTCGCCGTCTACATCGGCCGCCTGCTGAATGCCGCCGAACGACCGGCCACGGTGCGCTGAAACGTGGCTTCCATCCACCTGATCGCCTGGAACAACGGCCGAGGCCTCAGCCACGACATCCGCCTGCTGGAGGATGCGCTGCTCGCGCTGGGGCACGAGGTGTCGATCACCTCGGTGCCGCGCCGTAGCCGGGGCCTGCCCTGGCGTGCCTGGTGGCAACGGCTGCGCATGCACGCGCGCTGGCTGGCCCGGCGGGGACCGCGCCGTTACGATCTGGGGATCACGCTCGAACACGTGCATGCGGCGTACCTGCCGCTCGCGCGACGCAACGCACTCGTGCCGAACCCGGAATGGCTTTCGCGCCGCGACCGGCGCCAGCTGCATCGCTTCGACGCGATCCTGTGCAAGACCGCCATCGCCCGCGACACCTTCGCCGCACAGGGCTTGCCGGTGCACGTCATCGGGTTCCAGAGCATCGATTGCCGTCGCGAAGGCATCGAACGAAACCGCGACTTCCTCCACCTCGCCGGCGCCAGCCGGATGAAGGGAACGGAACGGTTGCTTGAGGTCTGGCGCCGCCACCCTGAGTGGCCCACGTTGCACGTGCTCCAATCGCCCTCCACCGCGCGCGCCGAACAAGCTGGCACGGCCGCGAACCTGGATCACCGCGTCACCTATGTCGATGACATCGAGGACATCCGGCGACTGCAGAATGCGCATGCCTTCCACCTGTGCCTGTCGGAAGCGGAAGGCTGGGGCCACTACATCGTCGAAGCGATGAGTTGTGGCGCCGTCGTCCTCGCCACGGACGCGCCGCCGATGAACGAGCTCGTGGGCGAAGACCGGGGCGTGCTCGTCGCGGCACACGAAAACGGCACGCTCAACGCATCCGCGCTGTGGCAATTCGACGAGACCGCCCTGGCGGCATGCGTCGAGCGTGCCGCCGGCATGCCCGACCAGGAGCTGCGCCGCCTGGGGGAAAACGCGCGGCGCTGGTACGAAAACAACCAGGCAGGGTTCGCCGGCAGGTTGCGCGGCGCGCTCGACCACCTGCTCGGGTAGCCGGTGCCCGGCGGTGTCCACGCCGCACAGACGGGGGGAGCGGTAGGACTAAAGTCAGCCATTCCCGCCATGGTGCGTTTAGAATTCATGATCCTTTAACGGTGACGACGCCCTTGTCCAACAGCGCCTATACCCGATCGGAACATCTCCGTGCCCTCTGGCCATGGCTACCGCTATGGGCCGCGATGGCCTTGCTCGCCATCTTCGCGCACGGCCCGATGCCGATGTTCTCCACGCGCACGCTCGCCGTCGCCTGGGAGATGTGGGCGCACGGCCATTGGCTGGTGCCACACATCAACGGCGACCCGTACAGTGAAAAGGCGCCCCTGCTGTTCTGGATGATCCACGCCGGTTGGGCCGTGTTCGGCGTCACCGACGTGTGGCCGCGCATCCTCGAGGTGATCTTCGGTGGCGTGCAGCTGGTGCTCGCCTCGGTGCTGGCGGCGCGCCTGTTCCCCACCCGGCCATGGGTGGCCAAGGCCACGCCGTGGTTGTTGATGGCGCTGGCGTACGCGTTCCTGTTCGGCCTGCAGATCATGTACGAGGTGCTCCTCGTGGTCTGGGTGCTGGCCGCGCTGCTCTGTCTCACGCCTACCGCCACGCGGGCGCAACCGCGATGGTGGTTGTTCGGGCTGATGATCGGCGCCGGTCTCCTCACCAAGGGACCGGTGATGGTGGTGCATGTGCTGTTCCCGTTCCTGCTCGGGCCGCTATGGAACGAGTGGGCCCGACAGAACAAGGCCCGCTGGTACGGCTTCGGCGTCCTCGGCCTCCTGCTCGGCTTCGCGATCCTGCTGGCATGGGCGATTCCCGCCGGCGAGTCAGGAGGCGAGGCCTATCGCCAGCGCCTGTTCTTCACCCAGACCGCGGGGCGCGTCGTCGACGCCAAGGTCCAGGACCTGCAGAACCATGCGCGACCGGCCTGGTACTACTTCCTTTTCCTGCCGGTGCTCCTGTTCCCGCTCAGTGGCTGGTTGCGCGGCCTCGTCGCCGTGCCCACCACGTTGTTTCGCCGGCCCTGGCGTGCGGGCACCGCCGCCGCCCTGGCCTGCGCAGGCGTATCGCTGTTGCTCCTGCTCGTGTCCGCCGCGGGCGGCCACTTCCCCGGCTGGGCAGAAAAGATCCTCGTGGTGCTGGTGTTGCTGCCGCTGTTCCTGGCGCTTGCGCGGCAGCCGCTCGAACCGGGGTTGCGCTTCCTGGTGGCCTGGTTGCTGCCCACCCTGCTCACCTTCTCGCTGATCACCGGCAAGCAGCTCTATTACGTGCTGCCCGAACTGGCCGGCGCCACCATGCTGGTCGCCGCATCGGTCGCCGACCTGCGCGAACGGCACAAGGGGCTGGCTTCGCATTACGCCTTGGGCACATGGCCGCTTTCGCTGGGCGCCTTCCTGCTGGCCATCGCGTTGTTCGCCATGCCGTCGGTGGTGCCGTCGCGCTTCCCGGACAACATCTGGCTGGTGGGCATGGCGCCGTATGCGCGCTTCTTCGGCGTGATCTTCATCGTGCTGGGCGCACTGCTGCTGCTTCGCGGCCGCGGCGAAATGCGCCGGCTGGCCTTCGCCGGCCTCATCGGCACGGTGGCGCTCAACGCGCTCTTCACCTTGGGCCTGTGGTACCGCTACGACCTCACTCCCGCCTCGCTGTTCCTTGGCCAGGCGGATGCCGCCGGGCGGCCCATCGGCAACCTCGGTGTCTCGTACAACGGCCAGTACCACTTCGCCGGCCGGCTGATGCACCCGATCGCGCGGTTGAAGGTCGCGCCCGGTATGCCGACGCAGGTGGACGAGGACGAGGACGACGACGTGGTGCACGACGGGGACACACTGGATGACTTCGCCCGCCACCATCCCGATGGCGTGGTGGTCTCCTACGCCAAGCATCCGCCTGCGAACGCCTTCCGCTACGCGCGCCTGATCCAGCCTTCGCGCACGGGATGGCTCATGATCTGGGACGCGCCGACGCTCAACGCCTTGCAGAACGGCCGGCTTCCGGCCGAGCCGCGGCAACCGACCCTGCTCTATCCGCAGGATTACTGGCGTACGCGGACGGCACTCCGGTGACCGATCCCCTCGTCGAACGGCTGCGCGCGCAAATCGGCGGCGTCCGCGACGGGGCCTTGTTGCGCTTTTCGATCGGCAACGCGTTGCTCGGCGAAGGGCAGTACATGGAGGCCGCGCAGTCGTTCCGCGAGGCGCTGGCCTTCGACCCGGACTATTCCGCGGCGTGGAAACTGCTGGGCAAGGCCCTGCTGGCGGTAGACGACGAGGAAGGTGCCGCGACCGCGTGGCGTTCCGGTATCGACACCGCCACCCGGCGCGGCGACATCCAGGCGGCGAAGGAAATGACCGTCTTCCTCAACCGGCTTTCGCGGCCGCGTTGAGCTTGTAGGGATCGGGGCGGTCGTGCGCGGTATAGCGCTTGTAGTGCCACTGGTACTGCGGGAAGGCGCGCTCCACGCAACGCTCCACGCCCCGGTTCAGCGCCGTGCAGGCGATCTTCAGGTCCGTGCTGTCGATGCCTTCCGGCGCCGGCAGCACGTGGATGCGAAAGCCCTCGCCATCGGGCAGGCGCTCGGCGAAGCTGAATAGCACCGTCGCCCCCGTGCGTGCCGCGAGCCGCGGCAGCAACACCATGGTGAGCGCGTCGACGCCGAAGAACGGCGCGAACTCGCCTTCTCCTTCGCGTGGCTTCTGGTCCGGCAGGATGCCGACGGTGCCACCGGCGCCCAGGCGCTTGAACAAGGTACGCACGCCGGCGCCTTCCGCCCTCACCTGCTCGGGCGCGAGCTTGCCGCGCACCTTGCGCAGCAACGCCTCGATCGCCTTGATGCGTGGCGGGCGGTATAGGATGGCCATCGGCGTCTTGCTGCATAGCCAGTAGTTCAGCAGCTCCCAGCACCCGAGGTGGGGAGCGGCCACGATGACGCCCTTGCCGGAGGCGAGCGCCTCGGCGAACAACTCGCCACCGACCACTTCGCGGACCATGCCCAGCGATTTCTCGGCGCCACCACCCCAGATCGCCGCCACCTCGGTCACCGACTTGCCCGATTCCTCCATGGTCCGGCGCAGCAGGTCGGCGCGATCGGCCTCGGACAACTCCGGACGGGTCAGGCGAAGGTTTACCGCGCTGTAGCGGGCGCTGCGCGAATGGGAGCGCAACGAGCGCCGGCCGATCCAGGCACCCATGGCATGGACCGTACGCAGCGGGAACAGGCTCACCAGCCTGAGCAGGAGATAAAGGAGATAGATGTCCGGGCGCATTCCGCGAAGTGTAACCCGCCTGCCAATAGGCCTCGTTCGCCATTAAGCTTGGCGCCAGTCCGCCGCTAAGCTTGTCCATGATTGCAGTGATCCAGCGGGTCGAGTCCGCAAGCGTCGAGGTCGACGGGGAAACGGTGGGCGCCATCGGTGCCGGCCTGCTCGCGCTCGTGGCCGTGGAACCGGGCGACGGCGAGGCCCAGTGCGCGAGGATGCTGGAGCGCCTGCGCGGCTACCGGGTGTTCTCCGACGCGCAGGGCAAGATGAACCTGTGCCTCGCCGAGACGGGCGGCGGCCTGCTCCTGGTCAGCCAGTTCACCCTCGCCGCCGACACCCGCAAGGGCATGCGCCCCAGCTTCACCACGGCGGCGCCCCCCGAAGAGGGCCGGCGCTGGTTCGACCGCCTGGTCGCCCTGGCACGCATCGCCCACCCGGGGGTGGAAACCGGCCGCTTCGGTGCCCATATGAAGGTTCACCTGATCAACGATGGCCCGGTCACCTTCCGTCTGGAGGTGCGCTGAGGTGTCCTGTCCGAGGGGCCGAGCCCCCCATCCTTCCTCACCGCCACGTGAACGCCCCGGCCCGAACAGGGCTTCTGGCGCGATTTTTGCGTGGTGCCGGTGAGGCCGATCCACTTGAAAACTGGTCAAAAAATCATCAGATGACTATACTGATCGGTTCCTGTAACCCGCGGCGGTCGGCATGACTAATAAAGCTCACGAGCAACAGTCTGAAATCAAACAGCTCATCTCCAAGGGATTGGAGCAGGGCTACCTGACCTACGCGGAAATCAACGACCACCTGCCCGACGACATCGTCGATCCGGAGCAGATCGAAGACATCATGGCGGTGCTCAAGGGCGTCGGCATCGAAGTCCACGATTCCGCGCCGGACACCGACACGATTTCCGATGGCGCCGCCCCCGGTGCCAGTACCGACGACGAGTCCGCGGCCGAAGAAGCCGTGGCGCTGCTGTCCGCCGTGGACGCCGAGGTGGGCCGCACCACCGACCCCGTCCGCATGTACATGCGCGAAATGGGCACGGTCGAGCTGCTGACCCGCGAAGGCGAGATCGCCATCGCCAAGCGTATCGAGGAAGGCCTCAGCCAGGTCCAGACCGCGCTGGCCAGCTTCCCGCTCACCATCCAGCTGCTGCTCGAGGAATACGACCAGCACGTGGAAGGCAAGCGCCGCCTGAGCGAGATCCTCGCCGGTTTCGCCGACCTGGAAGAAGCCGCCGACGCCGCCCAGGCCGAAGCCGACGCCGCCGTGGTGGTCGACGCCGATGCCGAGACCGACGACGAGGAAGTCGAGGGCGCCCCCGCCGAGGAAGAGGAGGCCGGCCCGACCGGTCCCGACCCGGAAGAGGTCAAGCGCCGCATGGAAGAACTGCGTTCGCTGCACGCCAAGTTCCAGAAGGCCGCGCCGAAGGCTGAGATCAACGACAAGAAGGTCGCGAAGATCCGCGAGCAGATGTCGGAGGCCTTCCTCAACCTGAAGCTCCCGTCGGCGCTGATCGACAGCTTCGTGCGCAAGCTGCGCGAAGTGGTGAACGACATCCGTCACCACGAGCGCGTGCTCATGGACATCTTCGTCAAGCAGGTGAAGATGCCGCGTGCCGAGTTCCTGAAGAGCTTCCCGTCGAACGAAGGCAATCTCGAATGGGCCGCCGAACTGTCGCGCAAGCGCCAGAAGTGGTCGCCGAACATCAAGAACTACCGCGAGGCCATCGACGCGGAGCAGGAGAAGCTCGCCCAGATCGAGCGCACCCTGTACCTGCCGCTGACCGACATCAAGGAAATCAACCGCGCGATGTCCGTCGGCGAGGCCAAGGCCCGCCGCGCCAAGAAGGAAATGGTCGAGGCGAACCTGCGCCTGGTGATCTCGATCGCCAAGAAGTACACCAATCGCGGCCTGCAGTTCCTCGACCTCATTCAGGAAGGCAACATCGGCCTGATGAAGGCGGTGGACAAGTTCGAATACCGTCGCGGCTACAAGTTCTCGACCTATGCGACGTGGTGGATCCGTCAGGCCATCACCCGCTCGATCGCCGATCAGGCCCGCACCATCCGTATCCCGGTGCACATGATCGAAACGATCAACAAGTTGAACCGCATTTCCCGCCAGATGCTCCAGCAGTTCGGCCGCGAGCCGACGCCGGAAGAGCTGGCGAAGGAAATGGAGATGCCGGAAGACAAGATCCGCAAGGTCCTGAAGATCGCGAAGGAGCCGATCTCCATGGAAACCCCGATCGGCGACGACGAAGATTCGCACCTTGGCGACTTCATCGAAGACACCAACGCCAGCTCGCCCGTCGAGTCGGCGACCGAGACGGGTCTCATGGAAACCGTGCGCGACGTGCTCGCCGGCCTCACCCCGCGGGAAGCGAAGGTGCTGCGCATGCGCTTCGGCATCGACATGAACACGGATCACACGCTGGAAGAAGTCGGCAAGCAGTTCGACGTCACCCGCGAACGCATCCGCCAGATCGAAGCCAAGGCCCTGCGTAAGCTGCGCCACCCGAGCCGCTCGGAAACGCTGCGCTCGTTCCTCGATATCGACTGATCGGGCGACGTCACAAGGTAAGAAGAAAAATGCCCGCGCAAGCGGGCATTTTCTTTTGGGCGGCGCCAACGGGAGGCCCAGGACCCTTGTTCAATTGTTTTATATGTTTTATAAAAATGAACATATAGAATTACTGAACAAGGATCCGGCATGGGCGAGCTTACGCTGCTTCAGGATGCCGCCCAGGCGGTCCAGGCGACCACGGGCCTGCATATCCGCGTTCTTCCCGCGCCAGAAGGGCCGGGCGACTATCGGCCAGATGGGCTTGTAACCGTCGAATTTCCCGACGGCACTCTTTCATTCGTTGCCGAATGCAAGCCCCGCATCATTGGCGATGCTCAATTAACATTTATAAGACAACAGATTACGACGCACCACGATCGACCCCGGCCGCTTATCGTGACCCACCATCTTACAAGCGGGCAGATCGACCACTGCCTGGAAATCGACCTGGACTTCATGGACACCGCCGGCAACTGCCTGCTCAGGTCAGGTCCGCGGTGGGTGCTCGTGCGGGGGAACCGTCCTTCCCGGACCACCGCCCCCTCCCCTTACAGGGGCGGCACCAGTTACGCATCCCTACGCGTGGTCTACGCGTTGCTCTGTCATCGTCCCTTGCTCGCTGCGCCTTACCGCGAACTGGCCATGGCGGCGGGAGTATCGCTGGGAGCCATACCGCCGATATTCGCCGACCTCGAGCAACGCGGCCTTGTGTCGGCGCGAGACAGCGATAGACGCAGGCACTTCCTGGCAATCGACCGCCTCCAGGGCGAATGGGTAAACAATTACCCCCACAAACTCCGCCCACGATTGAGCCAACGTCGCTTCAGCGCGCCGGCGCCGGACTGGTGGAAGGATGCGGATCTCGGGTCCGGCGCGCTTTGGGGCGGCGAAGTCGCCGCCCATAGGTTGAACGGCTTTTTACGGCCCGCGACACAGACGATCTACCTATCGGAAGGTGTCACTGGCGATGCAATCAACCCACTCCTGAGAAAATACCGGTTGCGGGCAGATCCTGCAGGCGCCATAGAGGTCGTCGAGCGTTTCTGGCACTTCGACGATACATACGCGCATACACAAGGCATCGTGAATCCGCTGCTCATCTACGCAGACCTCCTCACCATGAAGGACTCACGTGCCGCAGAGGCGGCGGCGTTGATACGGAAAGAGTACGTCGGTGCTTAAACTGAGGACCAACGCGCCGCTGGATCCCACCAGCCGAGCGATCATCCGTGCGGTGACCCTGGCCGCCGCCGACATCGGCGTGAGGGTGATGGTGGTCGGCGCCAGCGCGAGGGATATCGTACTCAGTCATGTGCACGACATTCCGCTACGACGCGCCACGGCGGACGTCGACTTCGCGGTGGCCATCCAAGGATGGAATGCATTTGAATCGATGGTCCATCGGTTGCGCGACGACACACGATTTACCACACGGAATGATGTCGCTCATCGCCTCTATTTCCATGCCGACACGATCAGCCATGCCATTCCTGTGGATATCGTGCCATTCGGCCCAGGCGTGGGCGGACCGAAGTTCAGGTGGCCGAACGATCCGGATATCGAGATGAACGTCGAGGGATATCCGGATGCCGCCAGGACGGCGGCGCAAGTCGACGTGGGCGGTACCGTTATCGATGTGCTGAATGCACCTGGGCTGGCGTTGCTCAAACTGTTCGCCTGGAATGACCGCCATGCCGCGACGCGCAAGGACGCGAGCGACCTCCACGCCTTATTGAGCCATTACGCAGAACTAGGCAATATCGACCGAATGTATGACGACCCAGCACTGCTGGACGACGTGGGACACGATTACCTTCGAGGTTCAGCCAAGTTGCTCGGGCGCGATGTGAAGCAGCTTTGCAGCGCCGGAACGCTGCTCGCCGTACAAAACGTACTAACACCCGCGAACGTCGGACAGCTCGCGCTCGATGCCTACGCCGAACGCCCGGATCTGGATAGCCCGCTGGATCTGTTTCGCGAGTTGTTTGATGATCTCGCGGGTGAGTTGCGCGGGTGAGTCGAAGTGGCTGGGATGACAACCTCTCCACCTGCCGGGCGCCATCCGCTACACTCCTTGCGCTGCAAGGGCCTATAGCTCAATGGTTAGAGCAGAGGACTCATAATCCTTTGGTTCCAGGTTCGAGTCCTGGTGGGCCCACCAATTCATCTGCGCAAATTGCGGCCGCCGGAACAATCTTGGGCTCCGGGGACAGGCGATGAGCCAAGCGCGTTCGTGCAAGTGGAGGATCGGAAATAGGTAATACCGCCTACCCGCAGGTAAACGCCTCGATCAGTTAAAGCCGATCGCATCTTACACTGCGGAAAATAGCGACGAGCTTCTGAACCTCTTCGACGTGGCGATCGTAGTACGGGATGTCGTATTCCGGGCCGCGCGAAGCCCTGTAGTACGCTTCGCGCCTACCGTGGCATCCAAAGATGCCTGACATGACCGCGAGGGCGTAGAGGGCTTCCTGCGCGGTCACGGATTCGTTCATACGATTACCGACGAGTCAGATCAAGCAACATTAAACCGCTGCCTAGCAGAACTTTGTACCGAAGGCGGAGGCCCATCCAGCCGTTGCTCGACGGGCTGCGTAGACATTGCCAAGTCCGCTTTCGCACGAGAACGGACAAAATACTGCTTCGCATGTGTCGATCCTTTCGGAATCAGGCGATCTGCTCCGCATTTTTCCCCGAGTAGAGGGGTGACACCCCATGGTTCGTAACAAGCCAACAACCGTACCCTTCCATCTCTCGTCCGCCGAGGTTGATCACCATCTCCGTGCCAAACAGCGAAATCACAAGGTAGATCTCCGAAGACTCGGTCACCAAGAGGTCAAATTCGTGAAGCACCTCAAAAAAACCGTCGTCGCCTTCAAAAACTCCGTTCACGGGGTGAATGGCGCGAACCGAAAAAGGCCAGTCAGGTCCCTCATTGTATCGGGCAAAGCGACGCAACTCATCTAGCTCAGCCTGAGCGACTAGATGCTCATTCCAGTTAGGTACGGAAAGTGTTCTCAGTGCGAGCACCTCAAGACCAACTTTGGCTAGGAATCTTCCCATCAACCTATAGTCGGGCAGAGACATTCCGTCTCCGGGTTGCCACGATGGAATAATCCCGCGCTTGTTTGGAACGCCAACGGCCGCCCTAAGCAATCGAAACATGGGTGACGCCAGCAGTGGCTGCTCGACTTTTCTTGAGAAGTAGTTATTGCATCTGTCGCAAACAGCGCCGGCAGGCAGGATATGACTCACGTTCCCTAGCGACTCCGGAACGATGTGCTCGACCGATTTGTCTTTCGAGCAGAAGTTTTTGCAGAAGATGCAGCGCATCCGTACCTCAGGAGAGCAACCAGAAAGACAGCGAAGAATATGCTTGCACCCTGGGTCGAGATCGTACGCGTACGAATTTAGCCTAGCCTTGTATACGATCAATCCGTGCCGGCCGTCTCGCGTGATACCAGCCGATCAGTGAAGGTAACAAAAGGACTGGGGCGGAATTCCGCTCGTTAACACCGACGACAGGTCGAGGGGCTGGTCGTATCGTTTAGGGCTCTTGACCTTGATCGCATAGGCAGTCGTCCGACCTTCGAAGTATTCGTTGAAAAAACGCCTAGTTATTCCCGCGAACGCCGAGGTCATCGACCATATATTCCTAGGACGCTCGGCGAGGATTCCGCCGACTTCGAACTCCCCCACAACCTTCCCTACCGGCATCGTGGCGTAAATCACGATAGTCCTTACCGCTGCATTCTTTGGTATCGCCTTACGGAACTCAAACCGCTTTTCGCCAAGGAGTATCTTTTCCGCATACTCCGGCTTAATTGACAACAAGACTTTCATCCGCTTCTCCTAGCTGCAAGATCTTCTTAAATTGATCATGTGTAAGCTCAAGGAACCCTGCATAGGCGGATTCGCTCACACCAGCCAGATCGATCATGTCGCCACGTGTAACTCTTTTTTTCAGCGCAAAATTGTACGTGAAGCGAATAACGTGGTGATACTTCTTGACTTGCCAGAGGTAATCCAACTCCGCATCGGTAAACACGCTATACGGCCTACAATAGGCTAGGAAGCTGGCTTTGTCCGCGAAGCTACCAAGGCTACGGTATTCTTCCATGACGCAAACGGACGTCGCGACAGAGCGATAGCGAGCAGGCGCTGCGCCGTCGCTCTTCCTGTAGATAAGAATGACGTCACCGCGCCGCAACCTCTCCATGCCATGCATTCCAGCGAGGTAGACCTTATGGATGCTATTTGTATGAGACACGTCTTCGACGATGGACGCGCTCTCGTTCCTCAGAATCGAGTCGGGGAACAGTTTAGTGTGCCACTTTGGCTCAATGGCCACCTGAAAAATTGTGCGGTTTCCGGTCTTCACCAACGGGTAGCTGGTGGTAACGTCTTTGAAAGGTGCATGAATGTTCCGCACCAGTACTTGCTCAGTTCCATTCGCTGTAGTCTTCGACGCTAAGGCGTGGAAACCATACTCAGCAAACATGTTGATCAACTTGGAATGGTGGTCGAACACCGTCACGTAAATTTCTTCAACTTTTTTTGCTAGAGCATGATCGAATATCTTCTTGATGAATCGCTCGCCCAATCGCGTGCCATGGGGATTGATTTTCATCGTTCCCACCTTCAAACGAGGCCGAGGTGGCAACGCGGGAACTACGTCATTGAGCGCGCCATCCTCAACCTTTAGGTACAAGAAGCCATCGAGGCCTCCCGTATCACTCAAGAAAATGTACGCATCGTCGCCCCCGGCTACTTTCTTGGCGAACCAATCGGGGAACTCCTTGTAGTCAGCTTTAAGCGAATCGAAGAATGAATCATTGAGATCGATATCCTTAAACGCTCTCATTTCCAAGCCCATAGATTCCCTCGCCCCTGTAGTGTTGTCCTGATCGGCTGTGCACCCTAAGCCATCGCTTTCACTTCATATGGGGAAGGTGACTCCCCAGCTCCCCACGATCGACATTACCAAGAATCCAAGTTATCGAACAGTTCCTTGAAGTGCTCTGTAAATTGTCGCAGAGCCTACGCAAAAGCGTTCGGCCAACTGAGAGATGGAAAACTTTTCCTCTTCGCGCAGCGTTCTGATTCGCTCGCACTGCTCGGAGGTCAGCGCTCTCTTGCGACCAAAGGAAACTCCTTTCTCTTTCGCTTTCGCGATACCGTCAATTTGGCGCTCGGCGCGAATATCGTTCTCGAATTGCGCAAAGGCACCAAGCAGACTGAACATCAGCATCCCTTCTGGCGTGGCGGTGTCGATCGCCTGATCAAGAACCTTCAGTACCACACCCTTTTTCTTGAGGAGATCCGAGATCTTAGCCAGATCCAAGATCGACCGGGCCATGCGGTCCAGACGCGAGATCACCAATGTGTCTCCTTCCCGAAGAAACTGTAGGCAAGCCTGTAGCTCAGGGCGACTGTCGGTCTGCCTAGCGGACCGCTTCTCGGAGAAGATACGTGTACAGCCGAAGGCATCGAGCTTGTCGTGCTGGATATCCAGCGACTGGCCAGCACTGCTCACTCGTGCGTATCCGACGATCTCACTCATTATCAAATCCTCTTAGATGTTATGATAATAACGTTTTGACAGGAAATTTGATAGGGGTTTGAGCGGCTACCGGAAGGTATACCTTTTGATGGCATCTCCACTCTGAGAAGATCTTCTCTTTTTAGAGACTTGTGGTAGAGTGTCACTGGAGGATCGTCCCTCTGCCCAGCAGGACAATTTTTGTCATGAAACTAACGCCGTTCGGAGAAGTGGTAAGGACCCTCCGCATGCGCCTCGATCTATCGTTGAAATCTACTGCGGAGAACATGGGGATTAGTGCGTCTCATCTAAGTGGTATCGAATACGGTGAGAAGCGTTTGGCCCAAAAACACATAGACACTGCCATCAAGTATTTCGCTCTAAAGGGGGCGAGTGCCGAAGAAATCGAGGCAGTTAGGCGAGCCGCTGAACAATCGAAAGACGTCGTCCACACAACACATCTAGCTCCAGACGCACGTGGTCTAGTCGCAGCATTCGCGCGCAGACTTCAAGATGGTGTAGCACCCACCCCAGAAATCATGAGTTGGCTTGAAGGACGTGGAGAGGAAGAGAACTGATGACCACGCTCGGAAATTCTCAATCGATGCGCACACCTTCAGGCTTGAAGGTTGCCCCCATGAGTTACATCAAGCTCGAGGAAGTAGCGGAGGGTGTTCGCAGCCTGCTTCCCAGTATTAAGGGTCATGGCCGCAGCCCTTGGACAATCGACGCATGGCGCGTGCTAGAAAAAACATTGCCCAGTGCGAAGTTTGATTATCACGTCGCCGAAGTCGAGCACCTCCGCGAATGCGCAGCTTTCACGATTCCGGAAGAAAAGCTGGTGGTTCTGCGGCAGGACGTCTACGACGGGCTTTTCACGGACGATGTTTTTTCACGGAGCACCGTAGTGCACGAGCTAGCTCACATTGTGCTTAATCACGCGGTCACTTTGAATCGTAGCTCGCCCGTGGGAAAGCATAAATTCTTTGAGGATTCCGAGTGGCAAGCGAAAGCACTGACTGCAGCAATCATGATGCCGATCGAGGCATGTCAGGCGGCGCATTCTGCGGCGGAGCTGGCAAGGATCTGCGGGACCAGCACACAGGCGGCGGGATATCGACTGAACAAGCTAGCCGAGCGGAAGATCATTGATCCGGATCGTTACAAAGGAACGCTCTTCGGATGAACTCGGAGCCATAACAACAGTGGAGGAGAGCCATATGACGCACAAATAAAAGCGGCCGAGTACCGAAGTACCCGACCGCAGAGACTCGCTGCTATTAAAGACAGTTCGCCTCGGTTAGCGCCCGCGATTGTCTTCTGCAGGATCTCCTCTGTCAAGGGTCATCAATGCTGGCATTACGCCGGTATAGCTCCCTGCACACTTAGGAAACCCCTATGACAAACGCAACTACGAGCGAACAGAACGCTCACCACGAAACTCTGAACGTCAAAGTCCGCTACGCCGCTTCTGGAAAGCCATACGTGGACCCTAAAGCAAACCCCAATGAAACGCTCGCCACCCTGAAGCAGCAGGTGCTTCATTTCTTTGGGTTGGTCGAGGGGGAGGTTGATGGCGGACGCAAGGAATACATCCTGACCTATCAGGGTGTTCAGCAGACCGACCTTTCTGTGAAGTTGGGGCAGCTCGCGAATGGCGAGCACCACCTTGAGATGAACCTCATCGAGCAGTTCATTCAGGGGTGACATATGGCAACAGACTTCGAGCTAGCCGTATTTGAACGGCAGTTGCAAGAAGCTCTCGAGTTGCCAGAAGCGAAGCGTTGGATCCTCGAGCGGGACGCTACCGTCCCGCTCGGGGTACTCGCGACCATGCATCCTCGAAGCAATCCCAATGAGCCCTATAAGGCCCGCCTTCGATGGTCGGATCTCTATAAGCCTCCTTCACTCAAGTTCATCCACATGTCCACGGGAAGCGAGTCAGACCCGAACGCGTGGCCTCGCTGTTATGGCTTTCGTCCGAGTTCGCTTGATGCCTGCTTGCCGTGGACGGAAGAGGGCCAGCGACTACATCCGGAATGGCAAAGCTCTTCGGCGAATGCCTTCCCCAAGACGGATGCCCCCATCCAACTGGCGCTGATCAATGTGCAATCTTCGCTCGATCAAACTTACCAAGGACGAGGTCCATGACGGCTGATATTACGTGGCGTTTTCCAAAAGACCTTCTTGCAAGGTCTCTGGCAGTTATGAAGCCGCATGGTGCGCATGGAAACGAGGGGCTTGCCCTTTGGCTTGGACGCGAGGCAGAGGGCGCTGTGGCGATCACGCATGTCATCTCGATCTCCGGCCGGGGAGTTCGGAATTCCGCTCTGCAGCTCCGACTTTCATTGGCCTGCATGGAAGCAATCACCAATTTGGCAGACAAGGTAGAAAGCTATCTTGCTGGTCAGATTCATTCCCATCCAGCTCGGATGCTCGATTTGTCTGAGGTGGACAAGACCTATGGCATTCGAATTCAGAACTATCTCTCTTTGGTTTGTCCCTACTACGCCCAATTCCCGACTCTCTCCATAGAGGAGTGCGGAGTTCATCTATTCGATCAAGGAAACTATCGGCGCTTTCATAGCGAAGAGATGATGCGTCGAATTCACCTGACCCAAGACCACGTTGGTCTAGTGACGTTAGAGGTGGATGCATGAGCCGCATTGATAGCAAGGCGACAAGTCGACCGAGTGGCGTGGCCGAGGCACTGACTGGCCACCCCGTTAACAAGACCGAAGTTATGTCCAGAAAGGTCGTGCTTACGGGCGATAGGGAGACTCTCGCCACTGAGAATGGCAGGACGTGTTTTCTGGACTGCCTGCGGTTGCTACCGCGGGTGGCTGGACAGGTTGAGGTCAAAATTCCGGACGGCTTAGGTAGCCTCGAGGAAGAGATTCGGGCGTTGGTAGCAACCGTATGGAGGATCGATGCGCTCGAAGTGGGCCCCTATCAGGAGGGTATCGAAGAGGATGTCCAGGCGATCCTGTCAGTCGGCTTTTGGTCAAGGCAGGATCTTCCTTGGGTGACAGTAAATTCGAATGGATGGATCGCGCGAGTGGCGGCTCGCGGTGAGGAGCTCTCAAGGGATACGACGCAGACTAATCCGGTCGGTGCACTGATGGCAGCCTCGCTAGGCGTGGCTGAAGTGTTTAAGCTCATTTATGAGGTCCCAGCTGATGTGGTGCCGCCCGTTACAAAGAGCGAATTTTCGCTATACGACTATTCGACCTCACCTAGCAATCCGGGACCGAGCCTCCCTCAGCACGTTTCCCTTGCTGACACCCTGCTTATAGGTGCAGGCGCGATCGGAAATGGTGTTGCATTGCTGCTGTCCCAGTTCAATCTTTCGGGACGGTTGCATGTCATTGATAAACAAGGTTACGGCACCGAAAACTTTGGAACTTGCGTGCTTCTCGATCGTGACGATTGGATCGGCTCATCGAAAGCAGAATGTTTAGCCGACTGGCTGAAAGAGCGGAGCGCTCTTCACGTGTCTGGTGAGCAGGGACTAATAGGGTCCGTTCGCTCAGGCCTTTCAGTTAAGTCAATGAATGTGGATCTTGTCCTCAATGGACTAGATGAAGTTCCGGCTAGGCACGATGCGCAACTTCTTTGGCCAAGCGTCATGATCGATGGCGGCATCAATGCGATTGGAGCAGGAGTTGTAACGCACCGGCTTGACCATCCTGAAGGATCGTGTCTTCGATGCACATTCAGGGTTCCTTTCAAAGATGAAAAGATCAGCCAATCCATTATGACCGGGCTGAGCAGGGCGTCTCTGGAGTCAGATCTAGGGAGGCCGCTTACGGAGACTGATATCGAGGGTGCTGAAGAGGGAAAGCGTCCTTGGTTGAGGGCAAAGCTAGCCGAAGGAAAAACACTCTGCGCAACCATTACTGAAGCGCAAAGTGAACTACAACTTGGTATCGAAATCGAGGATGGATTTCGTCCATCTGCCCCATTCGTCGCTACTGCTTCTGCAGCAATGATGATTGGCGAGATGCTGAAGGCGCTGGTCTATCCCGATGCTAAGTTCACCCAGTCCTTTCAGCTGGCCAACCTTTTCCTTGGTCCTTCTTCCTCAGTCGCATCGCTGCGGAAGCCCGATCCAGCATGTGAATGTGTAATGCATCGCGACGTTGTGATGGGGCTCGCGGCTAGGCGCCGACAGGTCGCGGAAGGCGTTACAGGTGGTGGTGATGCTGGTGAAGAGGTAGCGCGAGATGTATGACCTGATCTTCAAAGCTGCAACAGTAATCATCGGCTCCATCGGCGCGTGGAAGGTCATCTACGAGCTCTCCATCGGAAGTCGGGGTCGCATGCGGGAGGAGTACAAATTTGCGCAGGAGTTCTTGGATCAAGTCAAAGAGGGGGAGATGCATCCTTTTGTGCGTGAGAAGGGCTTCCAAGCTATCGCCGGTGACGCTCGGCTTAGGTCTGAGGAAGTTGAGTACATTCTTTCACTAGAGGAGCCCGCGCGCGCACTGAAAGACTACGTTACTGGTCGGCCCTATTTGGAGCACGTCGGTAGCGAGATGGTTCAAATTCGGCTCAAGGGAAACTATCAGGGCAAGTTGTACCGAATGTTCCGCATGTACTCCTACGGAGCTCTGTACTTTGCCCTGGCGTTTCTTGCCTTCTCTCCACTGTTCTTTTCCAAGACCATGTTCAAAGAACCGGGTCAGCTTCTTACGGCCCTCACCGTGTCTTTTATAGCGTTTGTACCCAACGCATGGAGCGCGCTTGATAGCTCGATGCGCATCTATCGGGCAGGTGAGTTGGTGAAGAGCCAGCGTAGATATACGAAGAAGATACTTGTCGCTGAGGGGAAGCCAAAGTTGAAACAGGTAGGCTGAATCACATGCTTTCCTGACACACAAATCTATTAAGGACCAGACGTGGCGAAACGTAAGGCTAGGAACCTACCTCTGGATCAACCGAAGGTCGAGGGGCGTGCGAAGCCTGGAGTGGTGACAAACGTGCTGTTCACCATTCTTAGAGGAGTGCTCGTGAAGGGCCCGACGTGTTAGATAACCTAAACAAGCTACCAAGCGCGCTGAGCCAAACCACGCCTCGCGCCTACGAATGGTGGGCCGTTGATCACGATTGGAGCGGACGATGGACAAACGAAGGATGCGTCGACTGCCCTATGCCAGATGTGTTCATCACCATTGATATGATAGTGCGGAACGGGATCGTGAGTGGTGAGGTTCGAACGCCACCCATGATCGGATTGCTCCCTTATCCGCACCTTATGATCGATGGGAAGCGGGTCGGCAATGAAGTTTCAGGGGTGTTCTACGACTATGTTGGCGGACGCAAAACTAGGTTTGCGGAATTCACAATGTCCACAGCGGGCGATCGGCGAGCAGTTAGGGTTACGACAGACCCTTTAGGCATATTCCCTAAGACGAGCGACCTCTTTAAGGCGAGTCCCTATGTTGAGGCTGTCGAAGCAAAATCGCCCTAGGGCGTCGAGCTAAGACATTTTAACGTCAAAGCAAAACTAGAGTGAACCAAATAATTATGTTGAAGTTTGATCCGCCACAACTGGAATCCGATCTTCGGAAGACTCTGGCTCAGCTCACCGGTGAACTGACAGTGCGTTTCGAGGATTCAGAGCTCGAACCCGACTTCCAGCTGGACGACTTTGAAGGCGAGGAATGGACGCAATCTGTTAAGTTGACTCTTTCCTTCCCGCGTACGGATACGGATGCAGCCCTCTCGATTGGAGACCTGATCGAGCTGAGTGACGAAGTCGCCGATCCAAAGACTTCATTCGATGGGCTTATTTATCACTCTGACATCCGTACCGTACTTAGGGTCACCTCATCGGACATGCGATCAATGTCGTTCGCGGAGAAGCTCACCGAAGACGAGGATTTCGGAGCCGATGTCGCGACCGAGATACAAGGGGCTTCGGCATCGGTTGGTTTGCGAGGTATCTCGGCACACTATGCCGCAATCATCATCCTTCGCGGGCACTACTACGACAAGTGGTATCCACCATTGTTGCCTGAGGATATCTTCATCGAAGTCAGACATCCGAAAGGGGCGGAAAAGGAAGCAGCAGTCGAAGTAATTCAAGCCTACTTATTTGAGCTGCATTCGACGCTTGGCGTCGAGTATCTTGAAGCGCCTAGGTTCACGGGAGATATGGAAGATCCTGAGGCGGATGAAATCAGTGATCTGGTTCTGCGGGCTAAAAATCTCCGTCCTTTGCTCCTAGGGCAAGGCCTTCCTTCTGTGCTCCAGGAGTTCAATCGCGGGTACGGTACGAACAATTCTGAAGCGTCGCTTCTCAGTTATGTGAAGTGCATCGAGTATGTTTCTGCGACGGTCGTTCGCGAGCGACAGTATGAGGATCTGCGCAAGCGATTACTATCTCGTGATGTCCTCAATCCAAACGCAGATTACATGGATGGTCTCCTCAATCTCTTTGAAGAGAATCGCGTGCTAACGCGTGATGCAGAAGCTCTTAAGTTGTCTGTCGAGCGATGTTGTGATCCCGTTCCGATGGCATCGCACGCACCCAAGTACCTAAAGCTTCTTGCGAAAATTTCACCTAAGAGCAGTACCGAGGAGCGAAAGGCCGCTCTTTCCGAGCTAGCTACAGCACTGACGACATCGAGAAATCAGCTTGCTCACGCGAAGGCGAACTACAGACCAACAGGCAAAGAGTGTCCGCCGGAGCAAATGGGTGGGCTCGTGATTTGCGCGAAGTTCGCCGCCGAACAATGTGTACGTTGGTATGCGGCTAGATCGCCCGAACTTAGGAGAGCTTGATCCGAGTCGTCCATTGTAGTTGGACAGAAAGGGGGCGAGCGCCTCAGCTCAGTCCATCTACCATGGCGTTGGATCGGCGTTGCAGAAGTGGGCCAGTTTTAGCTGCAGGTCAAGCGAGATCTGCACCGACAAGGATAAAAATATCCGTACTTCCGATCGAGCCGAGATTTCAGGCGACGGATGCGCTCGCCTGATTGGCTCGTCGCGAGCGTTGAGTGCGGATTTAGGCCCTAACCTCTTCATGTGGGGATACGAAGTGGGATACGGAATTACTTGATACTCGAAATAATAAATGCAGATCAGTTGGTTAACGGACAGCTATGGGGGTTGGTGGGCCCACCAACGAATGCGATGTCCCTGGTGAGTTGCGCGATCCACCAAAGTTTGTCCGCTTTGGCCAATCTTCGATGGATATCCGCCAAATTGTCCAAGATGCGCATAACCACATACCCTCGACATGTGGCAAGGGGCATCATGTTAATCACATCGCTTAGCGAGCGTGGCTTGAGAACTCTGGCGAGGGGTACTGTAATACCGGGCCGGCCAGGTTCATGGACTCTCCGGCACTTGTGTTATCACCGCCCGCCAAATAATCAGCAAGGCTTGCCCTCTGGCCAAGAGTAGCCTCGACGATCGGCGATCAGGTAGCCGCTGGCCCCGATTCACCGCGATGGGATTGGGCCGGCTTCTTCACCCCCGGGGACGGGAAGCACTAATGCCTGTTTTTTTGCAAAGCCCTTGATTTGATCAAGCGTCACGTAGCCTTTATGAGAGGCATCAATTTCCTCGAAAACCGGAGCGATAAGTGCTATGCCGGACTTCGCCTCTTCCAAAGTCAATTTCCCATCGTGATTGGTATCTGCCTGCGCAAAACGTTGCTCGATCATCTTGGACACCATCTCCTGAGGTGCGAGCAGGCGCGGCGGTGGCGGTAAGACAGGTAGCTCCTGAGGTGAGGCAAGCGTTACCGCGGGAACGGCCAGAATTGCGAAAATGGAAGAACGGCGCACGAATTATTCCTTTGTTGAGTCGAGTGCTTCGGGTAACCGGAAAAAGCTCAGCGATGGCGACGTTACGAGGCTGGTGATGCTCTCGTTCATATGACGCTCTTTGCCGCGTCGATCTCACGAGCAAACGTGAACGGATAGAAGCGAAAGGGAAACGGATACCGCCCCAGTACTTCCTTGGCCGAGATGGCCTGGTGCGAACGCACCAATCCCACGTCCACTGACAGGCTCTGACTACCCTCGTCCTCGCGCAGCTGAAGAAATTCGATAGCGATGTGCGCGTCGGCGAGGGCCTCGCTGAGTACGCTCTCGATCTGCATCCGCTTCAAAGCGGGTTTGTAGATCTTGCCCACTGCCGTCAGCGGCATGTCGTCGGTGAAGAAGATCGCTTTTGGCATGGCAGCGCGCTCGCCGATGTGCTTGCTCACATGAGCGAGCAGCTCCTCCGTCGTGGCCTGATGCCCCTGCTTGAGTTGGACATAGGCCACCGGCACCTCGCCTGCATAGGCGTCAGGTCGCCCGACGGCAGCTGCCAGTTGCACGGCGGGATGGGCATACAGCGGCTGTTCGATACTTGATGGATCGATATTGTGCCCGCCGCGGATGATCAGTTCCTTGGTGCGGCCGGTCAGCCAGAAATAGCCTTGAGCATCACGGTAGGCAAGGTCGCCCGTATGCAGCCAGCGCTTCCCGTCGCCCAGGTCCAGCCACAGACCCTCGCTCTGCTGGCTGCCCATATAGCCGGCAAAGACATTCGGGCCGCTGATGACAAGAACGCCAGGCTCGCCCATGGGAGCGTCCCGCAAGTAGGTGTCGTCCCTGTCGAGCTGCACGATACGCATGTCCTGACCGGGCACCCTCAAGCCGATCGAACCCGCCCTGCGCTCTCCCAGCGGCGGATTGACACTGCTGACGCAGGTGCCTTCGGTCAGCCCATAGCCCTCGAGGATCTTGATGCCGGTCTGGTGTTGAAAGCGCTTAAGGAGCTCGCGCGGCAGCGGAGCTGCTCCGCACAGGCCATATTCCAGCGAGTCGAGACGATGGTTTTTGCGCGGCACCTCCAGCAGCGCGCTGTAAAGCGTCGGCACCGCGCTGAAGAAATGGATGCGGTGGCGTTCCACCATGGCCCAGAAGTTCTCGATGACGCCCTTGCCCCGGTAGCCCTGCGGCGTGCCGAGCAGCACGTGCGCCCCCTTGGAGAAAGGAAGCAGGCCAGTTACCAGTACGCCATTGACGTGAAACAGCGGCAAGCCGCAAAAGACGTTCTTTCCCGGCCCCATGCCATGGCCGAGGAATTGCGCAACGCTCCATGCATTGGCGACTTCGTTGCGATGGCGCCGCATGGCGATCTTTGGCGTACCGGTGGTACCTCCGGTGCAAAAGAAGGATGAATAATCCTCCGGATCGAAGCGTCGGCCACTGAGCAAACGGTCGGCCGGCTGTCCTCGCACACCTTTTCCGAAATCGTGGACCAGATAATTTCTATCGGGCGCCGTGGCGCGCGAATCGCGCCTGCGCCACCTTTCGCGCAGGCGCATCAACCGGACAGCCACGCCCTCGATGCCGCGGACCCGGTCGGCGAGATCCACCAGCACCACGTGACGCAAGCTGGTTACCGTGTGCAGCACGGGCTGAAGCTTTTGCCAGATATCGGTACCTGGAAACGGGGCCAGGCTGACCAGGATGCTGGCTTTGGCGGCATCGAGCAGCTTGGCGATCGCTTCCGGTTTCAACAGCGGATTGATGGCCAAGGTAATGCCCGCCGCCTGCCCACCCCAGATCACGAAATGCGTTTCCGGCAGGTTGGGCAGGACAAAGGCGATCACGCTGTCCTTGTTCGCACCCAGGCCATGGAAAAAATTGGCAGTACGATTGATCTGGGCGAAGAATTCCCGATAGCTCCACCTCTCGGGCAGGGCGTGATCTTCCACGCGCAGGAAGAACGACAGTGCCGGCGCCATCGGATAGCGCACCGCCGCTTCGTGCAGCATGTCGTACGTGCTGGCCGGAAGGTTCGCCACCTCACCTTGCGTCTCGATGGCCTCGACATCGGCCTGATTGGCAATGCCGTGCATGTCTAGTTCTCCTGAACTACGCGGTTACGCTGCACGCCGAGATCGATGCGTCCGTCCGTGCTCCGGATGCGCGATTCCACGATGTCTCCTGGCTGCAAGTACTCCGTCCGCTGCGCCTGGATCTTCATGAACATGGCCCATTTCTTTTGCTCGGGCAGCAGTCCGGCCAGCCGTTGTTTCGCCGGAGAAGGCACCCACAGCGCACAACCCGATGGTGTGCCGGTTGACAGCAAGTCGCCTGCGTACAGGTCGTGTACCTGGGAAAGCTCAGTCAGTGTCTCCGCGGGGCCGTACACCAGATTGCTGGTGCAGTCCGCCTGGCGAACTTCGCCGTTCACCGATAGCGTGAGCTGCAATGCGTCGAGAACGGCCATATCGCTCTCGGCGAGCAGGCACAGATAAGGTCCGACGGGCCCAAATCCGCGATAGCTCTTGCCCTTGTAGAACTGCATCTGGGGAATCTGGATGTCTCGTGCCGAGTAATCGTTGACGATCACCAGGCCAGCCACGTATTCATGCAAGTTATGCTGGGAGATCGTCACCGGCGCGGTGATGTCGCGTTTCAGCACCAGGCCGAGCTCGATCTCGTAATCGAGAAAGCGCACCTGGTTCGGCCGAACCACGTCCGCATCGGCGGATGCGATGCAGTTCGAAGCCTTGGTAAAGATCATGTTGAAGTTCTTTGCGTCGGGATCCATGCCCGACTCGATCATGTGCTGCCGATAGTTGGCCCCCTGGCAGATGAATTGCTGGTTGCTGGTGATGGGCGACAAGAGCTCCAAATCGGATTCCAGAAGCCGCGGACCGCGAAGCTCCGCCAGGTCCTCCAGCGGATTCATGCAGAGAAAATCCGCAGTGGTGGCGAACTCGCCTGGCACAGGGACGACGCGGCCGTTACGCAAGACACCCCATTGGGGGCGGCCGTCGTATTTGAAATGGATGACGTTCAAAGGCATGGGGAGTTATCCAGAGCGGAGATAAACAGAGCTAGCCGAAGATCTTCGCGAGCATGCGTAGCTTCGCGATGCTCAGATCCGGACTTCGACGCAGGTGACGGACGGCCTGTACCAGGGTCGATAACTTCAACTTGGGCCGGGTGAAGCTCGCTGGCATGGCTTGCCCCCATTGCGACATCGCTTCCCGGCTTACGGCGTGCACGCCCATGGGCACGGCATCGGTGAACAGATCGCCGTCGCAGTAGTGCTCGTGCTTGTCGCCCCAAGGGTCCTGCCAGTAATCGAAGATCTGACTGCCGAGGATGTGTCGCCCGATACCCCAGGCATGCCTCCAGCCACGCTCCCTGAGCGCGCGCTGCCCCATGCCTACCGCGTCGGTATCGATGACTTCGTAGGCGCTGTGGCTGTACATCGGGGCGAAGCCCTGGGCCAAGGCCAGGGTGTGGTGATCCGCCGGCCGGTCGCCCAGATCGAGCCGCATGAAGGTGACGGCGGGAGAGCCATCCGGCAGCACCTGGACGTCGCTGGGAATGAAGCCGAAATGTTGCGTGTACCACGCACAGGTGGCCTGAAAGTCGGCCAGTTCGAGTACCAGGTGTCCCAGTCGAAGCACTTCGGGAGCTTTGGCTGCGGGCCGCTGGGTTCGATCGACGCGGGGCGTCGCGTGCGCGGAATTGATCGGCAAGGCGGCGCGATGCGGCAGCGTCTCCGCAGACTGCTGTCCTTGTATGACGTCTACCTGGAAACCAGACGGATCGCGCAGTCGAACTCGTTTTCCGCCACCCGGCCAATCCAGTGACTCGATGGCCGAGGCCTCAGGCAAGCGTGATAACGCTTCCAGCTCCTCTCGCTGCTTCACTCGCAGGCCGAAGCCGACGAACTTCGCCTTTGGCGCTTTTCGGACCACATAGCAGAAGGGAGAGATATCGGCAGCGCGAAGAAAAAGCAGGTCGTTATCGCGCCCAGCCGTATGCAGGCCGAAATCGAGCAGAAACCGTTCCGCCTCTTCCAGATCGGGGCGGTCGAACATGACATAGGCAAGCGCAACCGCCTTGGTGGTCGGATTGGGATGCCTGGCGGGCTGGGCGGTGGTCAGCTTCATGGCGTGGGCACCTCGCTTGGATGACATTCGGTGATGGCGGCTTCGGATTCGCGAGTTATCGTCTCCAGCAAGGCGAGGCTTTCGCGGACCAGTTGATTCACTGCGGCGATGGGGCCGTCGTGAAGAATGGTTCGATCCGGTCGAACCATGACGACCCACCCGATCGGCGCCGTGCCCGGCAGGAACGCGCCCTCCAGGTCTTCCCAGACCCGATCGAAAGGAGCCTTGACCTGCTGCCCGCGGTGCGCCACCTGCACGATCTTTCCGCCTGCCGCCAGGAATTGATCCCGCAGGCCGGTGTCGAGTGAAGGATGGGGGTCGCAGCCAAAGCCGATCAGTGCGAGCGAATCACCGAAGGCGTTGTCGCTGAGCGTTATTTCGCCCTTGGCATTGCGGACATATCCCTGTCGCAGCAAGCTTCCGCGAATCAGCCGCGCGCTGGAGCGCCCCCTGACGAAGAGGCCCTCGGCGAATAGATTCTTCGGCTTGATGCCGAGCTCTTCGAAATGCCTGCGCAGCGGCGGAATGAACCTTATCGCGCGCATGATCGCGTGAGTCAGCAGCGCGAGCGCGGCGTTGCGCGGCATCACCAGCCGCCCCGCGAATTTGGCCATGTCGATCATGGCGCGCGCGTGCGGGCGTCGCTCCCGATCGTAACTTTTCAGGATCGAAGCGCCGGCCCGGCCGTGCACCACCCACGCGAGCTTCCAGCCGAGATTGGCGGCGTCACGCAAGCCCGAGACCAGCCCCTGGCCGACGAACGGCGGCGTGATGTGCGCGGCATCGCCCGCCAGAAAAACCCGGCCCCTGCTGAAAGCGTCGGCCGCCCGGGCATGGAACCGGTAGACCGCTCTTCGCTCGATGTCCATGTCATCAGCGATGCCCCAGGGTGCCAGCAGATCGCGGATACGGGCATCGGATTCCATGTGCTCACGGGTCTCGCCGGGGCGCAGCATGAACTCCCAGCGCTCACGCCCACCAGGCGCAATCATGTGCGGCGTCGGCCGGCGGTGATCGCAGAGGAACTCCACGTGGTCGATGGGTTGGGGAACCCGGCGGGCATCCACGACCAACCAGTCTTCCGCATACGTCTGGCCGTCGAAGTGCTGGCCGATAAGCTCGCGGACGAGCGACGAGGCGCCGTCGGCACCGATCAGGTAACGCGCGTGACATTCCGTGCTGCGTCCCGACCCTTCCGATATCTGGACCACCACGCCATCCGCGTGCTCGGCAAAACCGGTCAGCGTCGCGCCCAGGCTCAGCTGCACGCTCTCGTGCGCCTTTAGTTTGTCGCGCAAGGCACGCTCAAGATCCGGTTGATAAAAGGTCACCAGCTTGGGATGGCCATCCAGGCCGCCGAGCGTATTGATGCGCGCGAATTCGCCCAACCAAGGCGAACGCATGCGGACATGCGGAATACCGACCTTTTCGAAATCGTCCTCCTCCAGGCCCACCCACTGGAGGATGCGCAACGCCTCGTTGTCCAGGGCGATCGCCCGCGGCGCCGTCAGGATCTGGGCATTCCGCTCGACCACGACCACGCGTACACCCAGCCGTCCCAGCAGGTTGGCCAACGCGGCGCCCACGGGCCCCAGGCCCACGATCAACACATCCGTCTCGCGACACGCCCTGTCTGCGGAAGGGGGCGCCTCGCTCATGGAGGGCCCAAGCTGGTTATTGCAAAGCGTCATCGCACACACCCTTCGCCGGGCCATTCCGGATCGATGATGGGAATATCCATCATAACTGATAGTTTTGTCAATTATGACATCTGGCAGTAAGATGCGCTTGTATTCAGAAACTTGAGCCGCCATGGCCGCTGCCCCGAGACACCCGAAAACCCCGACCGCCGCCCCTGCAAGTTCCGCCGCAACGGAGCGAGAGCCGCGTGGGGCACGCCGCAAGAGGGAAACGCGGCAGCGCTTGATGGAGGCGGCCCTGGCTCTGATGGCCCACAAGGGCATGGAGGGCGTGGCGATCAACGAAATCACCGAAGCCGCCGACGTGGGCTTCGGATCGTTCTATAACCACTTCGAATCGAAGGAAGCGATTCATGCCGCCCTGACCGATTGGGCCTTCGAGAGCTTTGCCGACGCCCTCGATCAGCTGGGTCGGAACATCTCCGATCCAGCCGAAGTGCTGTCCGTATCGATGCGATACGCCATGCTCCGGGCGCAAAAAGAGCCCCGATGGGGGCAATTCCTCATCAAGGAGGGGCTCTCGACCCGCGTCCTTACCCGCGGACTGGGTCAGCGGCTGTTGCGCGATATCCAGAAAGGCATCGAGGCGAAGCGATTTCGCGGCGACGATCCACTCATGAGCCTGGTGGTCGCGGGCGGCATCGTGCTTGCGTCCATATCGGTCTGGTTGCACCTGGCGCCATTGAACGAATTACCCGCCACGCCACTCCCACTCCCTTCCCTCAATACGGATCATTTGCCGGAGAGAGCGGCGACCGAGCTGCTGCTCGCACTCGGGCTTTCGAGGTCGGAGGCAGAGGAGATCGCGCACCGCCCGCTCCCTCCCCTGGATGACGCCTCTTTGATGGCGCGTATGCAGCCATAAGCCATTCGTGGCTAGGCAAAGACGTCCGCGTAGTTCGCTCACGAATCCGTCAGCCATCGTTCCTCGTTCTCATAGAAGGCGGCCAAGCTATGCTTAATCTGGCCGGCCGTCTTTTTGCCGAAGTGACCAACAACACATGACTTGGCCGCGCGGCTAACCCATAACCAGAATGTGGCGTCCATGGGGAAAACTCATGCAGTGGAATGAACGCCGCCCGTAAAATTTTACGCGTGACCGATGACCTGGATTGAAATGTCCTTGTCATTCGGGCGACCTACGGTTGGCTGCTCGACAGGCAATCAGCGGTAATTTCCCATGGATAATTCCCGACGCCGTTTCCTTGGCGTCGCCAGCGGATTCGCCGGTGCATGCGTCTTCGTCGATACATTGCGCGTGACCCAGGCGATGGATACGCCGATGGCCATGCCGATGAAGCAACGGATGGCCATGCCGGCCCTGGCCGCGCCGAACGTGCCGCTGGTGAACCCGGTGACCATGGCAAAGTTCGTCGATGCGCTGCCGGTGCCACCGATCGCCGTGCCCACGGGCAAGCGCACCCATACCGCTTTCGGAGGCAGGCAACTGCCGCTCTACCGCATGCCGATGCGGGCATTCAGTGCCAGGGTGCACCGGGATCTGCCGCCGACCCCGCAATGGGGTTACGCAGGGTCCACGCCGGGCCCCACGATCGTGACGCGGCGTGGCGAGCCGGTACTGGTGGAATGGGCCAACGAGCTTCCCACCCGGCATTTCCTGCCTATCGATCACGGCATCCATGGCGCGGAGAAATCTAGACCCGACGTTCGCACCATCACCCATGTGCACGGTGCGCGCGTTTCCGCGCCGAACGACGGTTGGCCTGAAGACTGGTACGTGCCGGGTAAATCGTTGACCGCCCTTTACCCGGGTGACCAGGACGCCGCCACCTTGTGGTACCACGATCACGCCATGGGCATCACGCGGCTGAACATCTACGCGGGCCTGTTCGGCAGCTTCCATGTGCACGACGACGAAGAAGAAGCCCTGGGGCTGCCCTCGGGCGAATTCGACATTCCGTTGATGCTCTACGACCGCCTGCTCGCCAAGAGCGGCAAGCTTTACTACCCGGTTTCGGAAGATCCCGACGCACCCTGGGTGTCCGAATGCCGCGGCGATGCGGTGCTGTGCAACGGCAAGCTGTATCCGTATCTTGAAGTGGAGCCGCGCCGCTACCGCTTGCGGCTGATCAATGCGGCCAATACCAGCTTCTTCAACCTGTCGCTGTCACATGGAAAGCCGTTCCAGCAGATTGGCAGCGACCAGGGGCTGCTGGAAGCGCCCACCGATCGCCTGGGCATCGAACTCTACCCGGCCGAACGTGCCGAGGTGATCGTCGACTTCAGTGCTTATGCAGGCCAGTCGGTGCAGCTACGCCACCAGGCCGACGGCATCGTCGAGTTCCGCGTTCGCGCCAAGGGTCGCCGCGATACCTCGGTGGTGCCGGCCGCGTTGCGGCAGGTCCAGCGCATCGATCCATCCACGGCGGTGCAGGACCGCGTGCTTGCACTGGGCGAGCAGGACGATTCGGGCGGCAATCCGATGACGATGCTTCTCGATGGAAAGATGTGGAGCGATCCCATCAGCGAAAAACCGAAGAAGGGCACGGTTGAAACCTGGACGTTCGTCAATGTGACGGGCGACGCGCATCCCATCCACCTGCACCTTGTGCGCTTCCAGGTACTGGAGCGCCGTCCGTTCGACCTCTTCGCGTGGAACGCCCGCAAGGAACTCAAGTTCACCGGGCCATCGATACCACCGGCCGCGCACGAGGCCGGCTGGAAAGACACCGTGCGCTGCGACCCCGGCATGGTCACACGCATCATCACGCGCTTCGATGGCGAGCCAGGCAAATACGTCTGGCACTGCCATTACCTCGAGCACGAAGACAACGAAATGATGCGCCCCTACGAACTGGTCTGAACCCCGTTGGTTTTTTGCGGTGGTAACGATTGTTCGCGATATCTTGCGTTGACACGTGAGCGTCATCACACCCTCGCGCATTGTCGCTCGCGTGCCAACGATCCGTCACATGCGAGGTAGATGCTCACCGCGGTCGACAGGTCATCCACAACCTCAGTCGACAAGCATCAGGGGGAAGACTTCCAGCAGGGAGAGATTCACAATGGTTACATGGTTGCGCCGCACGCGGCTTTCGCCGCTGTTGATTGCTGCGCTTTCCGTCGGCCTCGCCGGCGTCGTCAGCGCCCAGGACACCACTCCACCCGACCACGATGCACAGTTCCGCCAGAATGTGCCCGTGGCTCCCTTCAAGAACCAGGTTGGCCTTCCCGGCGGCGTCGTCGTACTGCACAAGCCGATCCAAGGCCAGGACAACAGCAACAATACCGCCACCCCGATCAAGCACGTGATCCTGCTGATCGGCGAAAACCGTACGTTCGACCACGTTTATGGCACCTACACCGCGCCGAAGGGGCAGTCGGTGGACAACCTGCTGTCCAAGGGCATCGTCAATGCCGACGGCACGCCGGGTCCGAACGTGGACCTTGCCGCGCAGTTCATGGCCTCGAGCACCGGCAAGTTCGACATGTCGCCGAAGAAGACCGGCAAGTACAAGACGCTTCCGCAGATGAACACCGGTGGCGCACCCACCGCGGCACCCTTCGCTTCCGCGGCGCAGGCGCAGGCCATTGAGCCGGCCCTGCCCGATGGCACCTACGACATGCTCGCTGCCGGTGGCACGGGCCTGCCCAACCGCGTGGTCGATACCCGTTTCCCGGCCAAGCTCGTCAACGCGCCGGTGGACATGCATGCGTCGATCAGCTACGACGCTTACGCCAACAGCCCCGTGCACCGCTTCTTCCAGATGTGGCAGCAGCTCGATTGCGACACCAAGGCCGCCACCGCCGCCAACCCCAGCGGTTGTCTCAACGATCTGTTTCCCTGGGTCGAAACCACCATAGGCGCGGGCAACAACGGCGCTCCGCAGCCGGCGAACTTCACCGACCAGACCACCGGTGAAGGCTCCACCGCCATGCAGTTCCTGAACATGGCCCAGGGCGATGCGCCTTACTTCAAGAAGCTGGCCCAGAAGTATGCGCTGAGCGACAACTTCCACCAGTCGGTGATGGGCGGCACGGGTGCCAACCACATCATGCTTGGCTTCGGTACCTTGATCTACTACGCAGACGCCAACGGTAACCCGGCCACCCCGCCGGAAAACCAGATCGAGAACCCGGACGCGCAGTTCGGTACCAACAACTGGTGGGTGCAGGACGGCTATGGTGGCGGTTCGTACGTCAATTGCGCCGACGAAAGCCAGCCGGGCGTGAAGCAGATCAAGAACTACCTGCGCTCGCTGCCGTACCTGACGTTCAAGGGCACGGACTGCAAGGCCAAGGCCTACTACCTGGTGAACAACTACAACCCAGGCTACATGGGTGACGGTACGCCGGCTCCGCTGGGCGCCGACCAGTTCACCATCCCGCCGACCACACAGGAAAACCTGGCGCTACTGCTGGAGAAGCACAAGGTTTCCTGGAAGTACTACGGTGAAGGCTTCGGTGGCGGCAAGGAAGACGGCGAGGGCGGCACCTTCTGCAACATCTGCGATCCGTTCCTGTACTCCACCCAGGTCATGACCAACCCGGAACTGCGCGCCAAGAACCAGGACATCAACGACCTGTACAACGACATCCAGAACAACACGCTGCCGGCCGTTTCCATCGCCAAGCCCGACGGCATCCTCGATGGCCATCCGGCTTCGTCGAAGCTGGACCTGTTCGAAGGCTACGTACGCAAGATCGTCGAAATGGCCGAAGCCAACCCGAAGGTGTGGGACGACACCGTGATCATGGTGACCTTCGATGAAGGTGGTGGCTACTATGATTCCGGCTACATCCAGCCGATCGACTTCTTCGGCGACGGCACGCGCATCCCGCTGCTGGTGGTGTCGAAGTACTCCCTCGGCGGCAAGGTCGTGCACACGTACTACGACCATGTCTCGTTCGACAAATTCGTCGAGGCCAACTGGAACCTGAAAGACCAGATATCTGCCCGCAGCCGCGACAACCTGCCTAACCCGGTGTCGTTCAAGGAGAACCCGTATGTTCCGGTGAACGCGCCGGCCATCGGCAACCTCATGGACATGTTCAACTTCACCAAGAAGGATGTCAGCGACGCCACCGCGATCGTTGACTGATCGCTCACGGTTCGCTCGATACCGACCCTGCCGGCGAAAGCGGGCAGGGTTTTCGTGCTGCAAGGAGCCAGATGATGATGAAGCTTTCCCTGCCCGGGTTGGGGGTCCGATTAATGAGTCTGGCTCCGTTGGCCGCTGCCGCCGCGTGTGCGCTTGCCATGACTGCGGCCACACCTGTCCACGCCGATCCCGGTGACTTCGGCGCCATGCCCGGACTGTGGAAGATCCTGGTGCGGCACGTGGCCAACGGCAAGGCAGGTGCACCGGAAGTGCATTGGCATTGCGTGGATGAAGGTGCCGATCCCTGGACCACGTTCGCCGCGTGGACGCCGGCGGAGGGCGAGTGCACCGCCACGGACCAGCAACGCCGCAGTACCTCGCTGGCATGGAAGCTCACCTGCACGGCGGCGCCGCCGGCTTCGGCGCATGTGGATTTCGACAGCGCCAAGCACTACACAGGCAGCGTCACGGTAGAAGGCCGCGGCGAGGTTACGCGGGTGGAGGGCGACCGTTACGCCGCCTGCACCAGTCCGCAAGATTGACGCGGCGGCGGCCACGACTCCCCAGACGTCACGCGCAGCCGAACGAAGTAGAAGCGTTCGACAGCGCCTTACGGGGAACCGAACGGATCCGTGCAGGGTATGTTGACCGGTTCCGCGCCAATCCGATCAAGCGCAACGCGTATGGTGTCTGCAGGCATGGCTGGCTGAGGCGAGCATGGCTGTTTGAATAATGGCGCTGTGTCTTCGATGACTAGAGATTACCGGGCGAATCCTTCTCTACGCGTTTTTCCACCCTTCCCTCCTTGACAGTAGTTGACTGGCGATACGAACCAGTCCAGAGGCCTTCCCGGCGAAATCAACCGGTTAACCGATGCTTCGTCTGCACCTGGAACTAGGCGGCATTCCGCGTTTGGCCCCTCCCACTACGATTGCCACGGGGCGAGGCGGTCGAAGCCACAACAAAGCCACCGCCAGTGGCAACGGCGGCGAAGGCGAGTACCCACCCCGCTGTTGATGCATACGATTTCCTCCGAACCAGCAACGACAGCGCGGCAACGCTCTCGACGAAAACGAACGATTCGAGAAATGGCATGATCTTGAAGGCCGTGCCCTCTGGATCAAGAACAGGAACGTTGCCGACCGACTGCGAACAGACAAAAACGGCAACGCATCCTGCCGCCATCGCTCCGAAGCAGCCACCGCACCCCAAAACAGCTTCCCCGTCCAGATCATTGCTCTCCTCCGTTGTCTCAATGCCAGAAAATTGTGCATCGACACTTCATTTCATTCCCTTGTGAGATGAAGGCTCATTACTCTTATTGCTTGACCTCGGCGAATCGCCACCGCTACAGAACCCTCGGGCGAAACGAGCCGCCCAATTCGATCACCGAGACCTCAAGTGCAGCTTCCGTTTTCAGTGAAGACATCGGCATCGCTGATGGCATAGCTCATCAGCTTCTTTCCTGGCACATGACATCGGTAGCCTCGATCAGCTTACGCAGCCTTGCTAGGTAACCAAGAAGTTCTTCACCCGTTGGTTCAGGAAAAAATAAGCGCTCAAAGCTGTAACTTGCAAAGCCACAAAGAGAAGGTCATAGAAATAGTCGTCACGCGAGTAACTCACGCCGTTGATCAGCTCGATAAAATAGCCTGCAATGTAGAACCCTGCGACGCCTGATATGTAAGCCAGTCGACCAAGCCGTCGAGCTTTAAGTAGCAAGATTCCCGCGCTGAAGAAAAGGCAAACAGCTGCAGCGAATACTAACCCGCTGCCGTTGGTCCACCAGTCCTCTAATCCCACCCTCCTCTGACCGACAACGGCACCGCCTGGAACGACTGTCGCAGCTATAAGCAATACTGACATCAACGAGAACAGTGTTAAGACCCTGAGAGGCCCTGGCATTTTTCGAAAGTTAGCGACAAGGTCATTCATATCTAGTGGCCTACAACCTCAATGCCCGTCGACCATCCAATCCCAAAAGCTTTCCCCGAGGTCCGATTGAGGGTTAGCGAGTCGGCCGGGCCATCTTCCTCGTACCCCTTACCCGAGTTGTCCAGATTGCATCCGGGAACACCCGTCAGGTGAATCGGTGCGCAGCCCATGCCGAACAGAGTCCGAAGGCAAGGCAACCGGGAACACCCGACATACCGATCATCGCGATTTACTGGCGGGGATGAGAGCTTATATTGATGCTCCCATAGAGGTCAGCCCGGAAGCTGATCTTCGCGTCCTTCGGATATGCAACATCAAGATGCGTTGCGTCAACCCACGACATATCCACCGTAATTGCCGAGGAATTGTGTTCGGAGGGGACTTCAAAGACCAGTATCTGAACCGGCTTACCCTCTCCGTCCGCGCGTGCAACATCCACCGTCGTGAAGACGGCAGCCGTTCCCGGTCCGCTGTACTGGGTTGTCTTTGCCACCACGATACTGCTTCCATCGAGGGAACGGAGATCTTTTCGCCAAACCACGGCGGAGTCGTCACTGCAACCTGCGAGTGAGACACCCAGTGTCAGGGAAAGAAAGGAGAGCTTCAGAAAACTGGAGAGGAGGGCGTCAATTTTCGGAACTGTCAGCGGACGGTGCATAGGTTTCCCATTTTCTGGTCGTTGTAGCCGCGAGTAATGTTGTCTACATTCGATTGGGGAATGTGGGGATAGTTCTTGCCCATTTGTTTATTCGACGGATACACCGAGCGGGCTTTTCCGTATGCGTCCGCAGAACTGAGGATTTCGGGAAGATCCCATCCTGCCGCGCCCAGATAGACGCCGTACACATAGTTCGCATATTCAGGACTCCCGCCATACTGCACCTGCGCGTCCAGAGGTCCGCCACGCTTGAACTGGTATAGCGTCGCCAAATTGTACAAGGTGCCCCCAGCATTGCCGAGCGAACCCGGCCCATAGGGATTGGGGGCATAGGTGACGTTGCCAACCGCCTGGCCACGCCGCTCATAATCCTGAGGTGAGGGTGCGGAGCCAGAGTAGTCGCAGGTCTCGCCTGGGCACAAGCCCAATGGATCCGCAGATCCAAGTGGATTGGCACTCACGTATGAGTAGGTGCTTGGACCGGCAGCTAGACCGACCGGATCGCTCTCAAGATACCGCCCCGTTGCCGCATCAAAGCTGCGATTGAGGTTGTATTTGAGTCCGGCTTCCCCGTCCGCGTACTGGCCTGGCAGCCGGAGGTTCAGTACATAGCCCGTGCTCGAGACAGGCCGGTTCTCGCCAAACGGGTTGGTTGCGTACGGCCAGTTCCAGACGACAGCACCGGCCGACGACGTGACCGCGCGGGGCGAGCCAAGGCCATCCGCCGTGATGAAGCCGAGCGACCCACCATCGGCCACGGCCAGCGGGATACCGGCAACGGCAATGTAGTCGCGCCGCGTCGAGCCCGATGCTTCGGAGACCAGTTGGCTTGCCTCGTCGTAGACAAAACGCGTAGTCGTCGAGCCATGGCTCTTGGACACCCTCTCATTCATGGCGTTGTACACGTAGGTGCCCACGGTCGCGCCGTTTTGCGTGACCGCAGTCATCCGGTTCCGGCCGTTGTACCCGTAGCCCCACACCGTGCCCGCCGCCGAGTTGCCCGTGGTGTTGCCGTCGGCGTCATACGTGCGGCTGGCCGTGCCCATATTGGTCAACCAGTGCGTGCCAGCCTTGTACTTGTACGTCCCTGTGTAGGAACCCGGCGCGGTCTTGCTCAGACGATCTCCGGTGGCGTTGTACGTGTAGGTCTCCACGGCCGAGCCGGCTGCATCCTTGACCGAGGTCAGGCGGTATAGGGGGTCGTAGAGGTAGTTCGCCGTGCCACCACCCGATTCGCTCACGCCGGTGATGTTGCCCGTCTCGTCTAGCGAGAAGTGAAGCTCGAGGACCGGGGAGACGATGTCGGTGACCCGGTAGTTGCTGTCGTAGGTGCGGGTGACGGTCTGACCGTTGCCGAGGGTATAGGCCTGCATGGGACCAAACGGCAACCAGGTGATGTTCGAGGCCACTGTTTGCGCCGCGCCTGTCGCCGGCGTCACGGTCACACCGATGACCTGCCCTAGGCTGTTTCGGGTGTAAGCCACCACGGCACCGCCAGGCCGGGTCTCGCTCTGGACACGATCTGCAGGGGTGTAGACGTAGTGCATGGCGTCGGTCACCGTGCCTTGAGTCTGGCGCTTATCGGTCACGTTGCCACGGGCGTCGTAGCAGTAGCTCGTGGTCACCCCGTTCTCGACGACCCGGGTCAGATGGCTTACGGGCGACGAGACAGTGCATCCGGTCACCGTGTTGGCCTCGTCGTAGAAATAGGCCACGTTGAGGCTGGCATCGGCATAGGTCGCCGAGGTCACTCGGTTCAGGGCATCGTACCCATAGGTCGTAACGATGCCCTTCGCGTCGGTCTTCGTGATGCGGTTACCTGCCGCATCGACCGTAAACAGGGTCGTTCCCGTATCCGGACTGTGAATGCCGGTCAGATCTCCCAGTCCGTTGTGATCATAGACCGTATTGAGACCCGACGGGTCGCTGATGCCAGCCACGTTGTCGCTGGTGTCGTACTGGACAACCGTCTGGGTGTTGGCGGTTGCTGTGTTCGTTCCGTTGTAGTCGTTGATGGTGCTGACCAGCCTGCCGAGGGCGTCGTAACCCTGCTTTTGCTGGACACCCTTGGCGTCCCGGGCATGGACCGGCTTGCCCTCCGCGTCATAGCCATCGGTAGTGTCAAAAGACAGGATGGTGCGGTTCAAGGCATCCGTGACGGCCAACAACTGGCTCAGGCTGTTGAACGACCGGGAGACCGTCCGGCGGACCGCTCCGGATGCATCGAAGGTCTCTTCCTTGGTCCGGTTGCCTGCTGCGTCCAGGGTGTAGTGGATGCGGTTCCCGACCCCGTCCGTGATGTCGGTCAGGCGACTGGCATCATCAAAGGTGTAGTTGAGTACGACCCCGTCGGCGTCCTTGGTCTGGACGACATTGCCCACGGCGTCGTAGGTCAAGGTCGTCACCGCCGCCGCCCCGTTCGCGTCGACGGTCGTCGTCTGCAACCAGCCTTCCGGCGTGTACGTGAGAAGCGTCACGATGCCGTTGGCGTCGGTCACCTTGCCGGGGTTGCCGTAGAGATCGTAGTTCTCGTACTTCGTCACTTGCCCAAGGGCGTTCGTGACCGTGAACAAGCGCCCCTGGTCGTCATAGGCATAGTGGGTCACGTCAGTGACGTCCGTACGCGGACCGTCGACAGTCTCAACCAGCCCCTTGGCGTTATAGGTCACGGTCGACGCGCGATCAGCGATCGCCGCGTGGCTCATGGCCGCAACAAGGGCCAGGGCCAGCGGGGTCCAGCGAAGCTTGGTCTTCATGATGCTCATTCCTTGACCGGATGAATGGTGGTCGACAGCAGGTGGCCCTGCACGTCATAGCTGTAGGTGGTCTGGCGGTCCGACGTGGTTACCGTTTTCGGGCGAAAACTGGTGCCATCCCAGGTCGTGGTGGTCTGGCGCTCGTCCGTGGTGCCCCTCGCTTCTGTCCGGGACGTCTCCCGCCCTTCGTCGTCATAGACAAAAGCCGTCACCTGACCGAGCGCATTGGTCCGGGTCGCCATCTGGCCGGCATCGGTGTAAGTAAAGGTGGAATTGGCCGCCGGACAGCCTGCGACGGCCTCGCCATGGATGGCACTGATGCGCTTACCGCCATTGATCAATTGGTATTCGTAGGTCACCGGGTGACCCAGCGCGTTGCTGACGGTGGTCGTGCCGTCCGCCCCGTAGACCACCGTCACCTTGCCGGCAGCCAGCGGCATCGAGCTCGACACCGCCCGGTTCTGTGCGTCATAGGTCCATGTGGCAATGCGCACACCGCGCTCGTCGATGAGCCCGGTCATGGATTTCGTGTTGACGGTGTCCTCGTAGAGGTATTGGCGGGTTGTCGTGTGCCCGTTCTTTGTCCGGCTCACCTTCGACAGGCGGTTTGAGCTGTCGAACGTGTAGGAAACGGTCAATCCACCAACCGTCGCCGAGACGAGGCGGTTGAACGAGTAGTTGACCACCAGACTATGCCCGAGGTCGTCCGTCATCGTCGTCGCAGAGGCCAAGGGATTGCTGGCATTGCGCACGAAGGTGACGAAGCGTCCGGAGGGATACCTGATGCCGGACAACGTGCCGGCCATCGCGTAGCTATAGACAGTTGTATCAGGAGACGTATACGACCACACGCCCGCGGTGTAGGTCAGTGTCCCGCGCTCGCCAGGCTCCCCTGCATACAGGTCACCCGAGCGTTTGAAGAGCGAGATATGGCCATCCGGAAAAACAACCGCAGCACCATCCCTGTCAAACCAAATTTGGCTGTCGGTCTCCATCGTCCAGCCGCCGACGCGGCTGTTGTAGACGCGTGCAAGGACCAGCACCCCATCTCGATCGGTGTAGTCAACCTCGCGCTCGTAGACATTACCTCCGGCCGGATTGATGGGATCACCAACAAAGCACATGCCGGCTACGGTCGCCGAAACGTCGCCAATTTCCATGCGGTCGAGTTCATCGTTCTTCTTCTCGCATGCTCCCGTCGCCTGGTTATAAGACGTTCCATCGCCACAGTTATTTCCCAAGCGCGTTACGCCATGTGCGAAAAGCGAGACGTTGACGGTATCGCCAGGAGTCTGCTGCCATGCGATGTAACAATTATACCCAGCAGCCCTGGGCGACTCGTAGACCAAGACGGGCGCCGTATATGGCGGCGGAAATGGGTAACCTGGAAAGGGACTCCCCTGTTGAACGTCATTGGCGTATGCCGTTTGGCATGCCGCATCAGCCGAAGGGTACTGCACTGCATCGGGGTCGTTCGTGCCGCCATCGATGACGTAGTAATAGCTCGCAAATGCCGGCTGTACAGCCGCTATCAAGGCGATCGCCAGTGACGCCCTTGCCAAAAACCCATCATTCTTCTGTTTCATGAATTTGGCATCCGATAGATTGTTAGTGGCTAGCGGACGTCACGACCGAAATCGTCCGCCCTTCCGCGTCGTAGCTGTAGGTCTTCACACGGTCGGGGGTGGTCACCGTCTTCGGCCGGAAGCTGGTGCCATCCCACGTCGTGGCGACCGTCCGTTCGGCATTGGTCCCCTTCCCCTCAGTGCGCGAGGTCTCCCGCCCCATGGCGTCATAGACGAACGCCGTTTTGCTGCCCACGGCGTCGGTGCGGCTATCGAGTTGGCCGTTCGCCGTGTAGGTGAACGTCGAGTTCGATGCGGGGCACCCGGCCACTGGCTCACCTTCGATGGCAGTGATGCGCTTGGCGCCCTGGACAATGTCGAAGCGGTACACCACTGGATGTCCAAGCGGATTGGTTACAGTCGTCGAGCCATCGGTGTTGTAGGCGAATGCAAAAGCGCCCTTCCCCCCGCCATCGCTGCAGACACTGCCCGCCCGCTGGAGTCATACGCCCAGGTACTCGCCCGTATGCCTCGCTCGTCAACGATGCCGGTCAGCAACTTCGGGTGGTTCGAGTCCTCGTAAAGGTAGCTGCGGTTCGTCGCGTGCCCCGGCCAAGTCTTCTTGATACCCGTCAACCTGAAGGACGCATCGACGGTGTAGGTGATCGTCAGGTTTCCTACGACAAGCGAAGACGGCCATCCATAATGTGTGGTGTAGACCATTTGGTGCCCGAGCGAGTCCGTTACCGTCATGACAGTGTCATAAGTCGGCGTTGTGCTGTAAGCGATAGTGATGGCGCGGCCGTCTGGCCTCCGCCAGCGAATGAGCCGCCCTTGCAGATCGAATCTCATCTGATCGTTGAACCGGGACGTGTAGACCCATTCACTAACATTTTTTACCAGCGTGCCAAGCTCACCACCTTCCGGTACAAGCGACCCGTTCTTCGCAATGAAGAGAGCTGTGCGACCATCTTCGAATGAAACTACAGCGCCGCGGAAATCGGCGTCCGTATCGGCATATATGCGTGTATTGAGGGTGGTGGACCACCCGGCACCACTACCACTGTTATAGCTTCGAGAGAAACGAAGCTCTCCGTCGCGATCTTCGTAGTCTGTTTCAGTTTCGAAGACATTTCCGTTTGCTGGATTGACCGGATCACCGCAGGAAACGAACCCGACATTGGCCGGACTGGCTGGATCGCCGAGCTCCTTGCGGTCTTGCTCTTTGTCCGGAGACTCGCAATAGCCAGACATCGGATTGTAAACCTGGTCGGCTGTGCAATCGTCACCGTTCCTGTAAATGACGTGGCCATATTCGTACGTTCCACCCGATTTCGAGTTGGTCCAAAGGACGTCACATCTCCAGATTTCCACTTTTGGCGGATACGCATAGGAAACGTAAGCGTCCTTATAAGGAAGGGGCGTATCTGCGTCCTCACCTGGCGGTGGACCCGCCATATCATTCGCGTATGCAACATGACATGCTTCGTCTGGTGTGGCGTAATGGACCGCCGCAGGATCTGACCCGTCCTTATCGAGGGTGTAGTAATACTCACCCGCTATTGCGCCTGTGCTGAAAATCAAGCTAGCCAGGGAAAAGAGAATTCTCATGCGCCACTCCATCGTCTTGCACTTCTAAGTTCCATTACGGCGCCGTGTTACTGCGCCCTCGCGGCCACGCTTGTCGAAGTGAGCCGGCCCTGCGTGTCGTAGGTGTAGGTCGTTACGCGGTCGGGGGTCGTGACCGTCTTGGGTCTGAAGCTTGCCCCATCCCACGTGGTGGTGGTCACGCGCTCTTGGGCGGAACCCTTGGCTTCGGTTTTCGCCGTGATTCGCCCCTGCATGTCATAGGCAAACGCCGTCACATGCCCCAACGCATCCGTCTTCGTGGCAATCTGGCCCCGCGCATCGTATGTGAACGAGGAATTGCTGATGGGACATCCAGGAACCGGTTCACCCTGAACGTGGCTCATGCGCCGGGTGCCGGCGGTCACCGTATAGGTATAAGTCACGACATGCCCGAGGGCATTGGTCACTTTGGTCGTTGTATCGTCCACATAGGTGATGGCGACCTTGTCCGCTCCACCTGCATGCTCGCTAGAGATGGCTCTTCCCTGGTCGTCATAAGACCACGAGGCAAAACGCACGCCGCGCTCGTCGATGAGTCCGGTCAACAGGGCAGGGTTGCCAGGGACCTCGTAGAGGTAGGTTCGGGTGGCGGTTTTGCTGGCAAAGGTCCGAGCCACGGAGACGAGCTGCCCCAAAGGACCATAGGTGTACGCAACACTGAGCCCGGCGGCCTTGAGGCTAGCCAGGGAGCCCGACATGTCCTCGGCCCAGGTCAATACGTGACCCTGGGAATCCTTGACCGTGACCTGCGGATTGAAATTGGCATCGTAACCGTGCGTAAGCCTGGTCGTTCGTCCATCAGCCAACTTCACCGCGACAAGCTGACCCGTGCCATCAAATGTCAGCACACGATTGTCGGGACCGGTGTAGGTCCAGCTGGAGCCCGCGCGCGATAGGGTACCTCGCTCACTCGGCTCACTCGTGATCGCCGAACCATTGATGGCAAAGAGCGAAGAGCGACCGTCGTCGAATGTCAGAGTCGCCGACGAATCACCCACCGTTAGGGTATCGCTGTAGGTGTGTCGCCATGTGCCAAGCAAGCCGTTGTAGAAGCGCGCGAATACCAGCTCGCCGCCCTCGTCCGTGAAGTCTGTTTCACGCTCGAACTTGTTGCCAATGGCCGCATTGATAGGGTTGCCCTGGCAATCATTCGGGTCGTTGTTCGGATTGTTATTGGGATCTCCCAACTGGCGGCGCCGGTTGAACTCGTCCAGTGATTCGCACTGCCCCGCTTGCGGATCGAACACTTCAAGGTTCGGGCAGGAGTCGCCCTGTAGCTGGATAAAGTGAGGGATATGGTCGAACGACCAGGAGCTCCCATCGATGGTGTACGTGAAGTTCTGATAGCAATCGTAGAAAAACTGCGGTCCCGACTGGGGCTCCACCTTCGGAGGCGTATAGGCGAGAAGAATTCGGCTCGGATTACCCACGAATTGTTCCTTGTCCTTCTCGTAGCCTGCACGGCATGCCGCATCGGCAGTTCCATAATGGACGGAGTCGTTCGGTGGTGGAAGCGTCCGCGGGTCGAGGGCGAACCAGTAATCCTCCGCCGAAGCCGTACCGGCCAAAAGAGCCAGTCCCATCATTCCGAACAAAGTCTTCATATCATTCCCTGAAGCGGCGTATAGATACGTCCGAGCTGTTTCACGCCTGACAGGCGCGTTTCAAAAGGATGGTGGGGAAGGCATGTCGCCTGTACCGGGCGTCCACAGCAGGCCAAAGGGGCACAACAGAGTGCATCCCAAAAAGTGCGTGGCGGTGCTGGACTGCCGTCTCCGGAAAGACCGGCGTCGGAACCGTTGAGATCGCTCGCACGATGGCATGGCGGGAGCGTCGAGCAGACAGTGCCATTTGTCCGTAGCGGATAATCCATACCTTCCCTGGCGTCGAGTTGTCGCGGCGAACATTGCCTAACGAGACCTTGGTAAACCGTGACAAGAATCACGAATCGACTCATTCATCCAAGCAGTAAGCCAGCGACTTCGATAACCGGCACATATGCATAACATCACATGTGCGTAACGAAGCAGCATCAGTACTGTACGTGGGACCCTCCACTTCGCACGATCGTAAATTAAGTCACACGCATGTCCTGTAGGTCTCACACTCCAATTTCTGTAGGGGTTCCCCTACAGCTTCTCTTACTCGACGCCGCCAGGTTCAAAGATGCCGCGAGGGCAGCCGTCAGAATGGCTGAAAGCAGGGGCGGATTCTTCCTTGTTATGTCTGGCGTTTACAACGGCATCCCGGCTTGCTGGCGATACCTGATTCGATCAGCGAGAAGCGCTTCTACGAGATCGCCATGGTCGACATGACGACAGAAGCGGACGTTATTGATCTGATGAATACCATGTTGGCGGGATCAGACGGCCAACTGATGAAAGCTCAACGCTTGGTGATACCACTCGTGAAGATATCGACCAGGTGAGTCACCCTCGCCGCCGATGAAGCGCCCTGCTCGGCAACCAGAGCCACAGCGGTGACGACGCATACGACATCATCGAACGTAATGTCACTCCGGACCATGCCTAGTTCTTGCGCACGTTGGAGAAGGCGTTGCCCTTCGGCGCTGCTGGCTTGGCAGCCCGGGGTGCCGCTGTGGAGGACCGCGCCGAGCGAGGCCGCGAGACCGCGATAGTGGCTGGCGTGACGAACAAGCTCGAGGACGAAGGTGCGAATAGCCTGCAGCGGATCATGGGTTTCGTCGCGCCTTCGGCTGGCCTCGGCCAAGGCGAGAAGGCGCTCGTCGCTCAACCCTGCCAGTAAAGCTTCCCGTGTCGGGAAGCGCCGGTACAGCGTGCCGATCCCGACCCCTGCACGCTTGGCGACATCATCGAGTGAGGTATCTGCCCCGCGTTCGACGAACACGTCCTCGGCCGCCGCCAGGATGCGCTCGCGATTGCGCGCGGCATCGGCCCGAAGGGATGGCTGGCTTGGGGTGGGCGGCTGACTCGTCAAGGAAGCTCTCTGTTGCAAAGCGGATGATGCCTCCATAAGATAAACGGAGCAATCCTCCACTTATTAGAGGCACGTATGGAAATGCGGTTCAAGAACAAGATCGTCGTCGTCACCGGCGGCAGCGAAGGCATCGGTTTGGCCACGGCGAAGCGGTTTGCGGCGGAGGGAGCCCACGTCTACATCACGGGTCGCAGGCAAGAGGCTCTCGATGCGGCTGTGGAAGCGATCGGCCCCGGGACCGTCGCCGTTCAGGGCGACGCCTCCCAACTCGGCGACCTTGACACCCTCTACAGCCGAATCCGCCGCGATCACGGCAAAATCGATGTCCTTTTCGCCAACGCCGGTATGGCCGAGGTTAATCCCCGCCCGCTCGGCGAGATCGACGAGGAGGCGTTCGATCGGCTCTTCGGACTCAATGTGCGTGGCCTGCTCTTTTCGGTGCAGATGGCGTTACCCCTTATTGGCCCCGGGGGTGCGATCGTCCTCAATGGCTCGGTCGCCGGCAGCAGGGGGTTTGCCAGCCAATCGCTGTACAACGCGACGAAGGCGGCCGTGCGCTCCTTCGCGCGCAGCTGGACGGCAGAGCTTGCACCGCGGGGAATCAGGGTCAACGTGGTCGCGCCCGGCGGCACGGAGACGAAGATGATGCGCGCCTTCCTCGATGAGCGCCCCACGATGGAACCCCTCCTTCAGCAGATGGTGCCACTCGCACGGCTGGGCGAACCGGATGAGGTGGCAAGCGCCGTGCTGTTCCTTGCGTCGGCCGAGAGCCGCTATATCGCAGGTGCGGAACTGTTTGTCGACGGTGGGTTCATGGCTGTCTGATCCCGCGGTCCGTCCAGCGTTCGATCCCTACTTCCATCACGATGCTATGAGGGTGTTCCCTTGAGAAGTAACACCTCAGCAGGATTTCAGTGGGTCATTACACACTTGCACGCCAATGCGCGAAGATGGAGCCTTGGCCTCGTTGACCCTTATCCAGATTCCCTCATAACGGAGGAGTGAGCGATGAAAGCACCGGGGCAGCGTTTTCTGATGATCTATTCGGGCGTATTGACGGCGGTGTTCGTGATCACCGTGGCAAGCGGATTCGCGCGAACGCCCACATCCATGGCGCTGGACGAACTGGATGTGCACCGCATCAATCTTCGCGAACCGGACGGCACCTTGCGGATGATCATGAGCAGTTCGGGCAGGGCCCCCGGCGTGTATATCAAGGGCAAGGAGCACCCCCATCCCGCTGGACGCAAAGATGCAGGCCTGATCTTCCTCAATGCCGAAGGCACGGAGAATGGCGGCCTCAGCTTCGGCGGCGAGAAAGGCAAGGACGGCGTCGAACGCTCGGGCGGGCATCTCTCCTTCGATGCCTACGAACAGGACCAGACCATGGTGCTCCAGTCGATCCAGGAGGGTCGCCAGCGCGCGACGAAGCTGGAGTTCGTCGACTACCCAGACTACTCGATCATGGAAGAGATAACGCTCTTCGATTCGATCAAGGCGCTGCCGAGCGATCAACAGGAAGCGAAGATCAAGGCGTTCTTCGCCGAACATGGTGGACCGACCCAGCGGATGATCCTCGGGCGTGGCATCAAGGACGACGGGGTCATGCTCTCCATGGCGGATAAGGACGGGCACCCGCGCATTATCATGAAAGTCGCCGCGGACGGATCACCGTCGCTCGAAATGCTCGATCAAAAGGGCAAGGTCGTCGGGCGGATGGTACCGACGCAGTGACTGCTAGCCGTTGTTATCCCGTGGCCGAATACCTGTCGTTATAACCTCACCGGCCCCGCGAGATCTCATTCGCCCAGCATTGAAGGAGGGAAGCTATGCGGACCGCCGGCCAAAATACGAAACCTTGTTCGCGATCTTCCACTCGTCGCCGACCTTCAGCAGCAAGAAATAGTCGGTAATCACGACGGCGCCATAGTCCAGGGTGATCCGCGCGGTTCCCGCGTTACCCGAAGCATCCATGAAATCGATGGTCCGCACGCGCGAGGCTTCATTCTCCGCCACCTTGCCCTTGAAGAACGCACAGAACTCGTCCAGGGACAGCGACGTGAACTTGCCATCGCGCACGCTCTCGATCCGCGCACTCGGCAGGAAGGCCAGGCGCATGTGCGATGCCTCGCCGGTGGCCTGCCCGCTGAAGTAGTGCTGGATGGCCTGCCTCATGCCTTCCTGCGCTGCGGGGTCCTGCTGCGTCGTTTGGCGCATCGCCGGTGGGTCGACGGGTGCGGCATGCGCGCCCGCGGTGAGGATGATGAGGGCGCCTGCGAGCAGGCTGCGAATCCGTTGCTGATTCATGGCGCGTCTCCGTGGGAAGTCGACGCAGGATGTCTGGCGATGGCCCTTCGGACAATCGCTTTCACCGCGGATTTCGCACGCTTCGGCGCAATACCTTTCGCTACCTCATTTGAACAACGCGAGCCTATCGCGATAGCTGCGTGACAACTTGAGTTCCTGTCCACAGTCCAGGGTCAGGAAATACTCTCCGTTGAGGTGCGGTCGAAGGGCGACGACACGCGCCGCATTGACCAGTGTAGAACGGTGGATTCGTGGAAAGCGAGCGGGGTGCAGGCGCTTCTCCAAGTGGCTCAAGGTCGCACGCAACACATGCGTGTCTCGATCGGTGTGGATGCAGAGGTAGTCGCCCGCCGCATCGACCCAACGGATGCTTGCACGCGGCAAGCGCAACGTGGTCGCACCATCGCGAATAGCCAGGGGCGCATCCGGATCACTCCATCCCTGCGCATCGCTGGCTTCAAGCGCCTCATCCAGGGTCAACGCCGGGCGGCCACTGAGTACACCGATCAGGCCAAGCAATCGGGCGCGATGATCGCTTGCCTCACGCCGGTCCAGTGCTTCGCGCACCCGGAACAAGGCCTGATGCAAACGGCTGTCGTCCACCGGCTTCAGCAGGTAATCCACCGCGCTCGCTTCGAATGCGTCGAGTGCGTAGTGGTCATACGCGGTAACGAACACCACCAGCGGCATCTGCTGCGCAGGGATGGCACGCAGGGTCGCGAAGCCATCGAGTCCGGGCATCTGTACGTCGAGAAACAGCAGGTCCGGCGCGTGCTCGGACACCGCACGTATCGCCGCCGCGCCGTCACCGGCCTCGCCAACGATAAGGATGTCACTCTCCCCGGCCAGTCGCAGTTCCAGGCCGCGACGGGCCAAGGGCTCGTCATCGACGAGCAATGTCCGTATCGTCCTTTCGCGCGTGTCTTTGGACATGGTCATTGCCGTGGCGCTCCCGAACTCTCGAACGGTAGCCTCATGATCACCTCGAAGCCGCCCTCATCCCGATTACGCAACCGGAAACTCTGCTGCTCCCCATACAGCACACGCAGGCGGCCACGCGTATTGGCCAGGCCGACGCGGTTGCCATGTACCGCGCTGCCTTCCCATCCACCATCGTGGTCCAGCTCCGGCCACCCGGGGCCATCGTCGATGACGGACAGTTTCAGGTGATCGCCTTCGCGGACCGCATACAGTCCGATCGTGCCGCCCTCCACTCGCTTGATCACCGAATACTTGATGGCGTTCTCCACCAATGGCTGCAACAGCAGGCTCGGCAGCAGCGCCGACCAGCACGAAGGATCGATCCGGACATCCACGCGAAGACGCTCGGCGAAACGGGTCTTTTCGATATCCAGGTACAGCCCGATCGCATCCAGTTCCTGCTTCAGCGTCACCCGCTGCATCGGATCGGCATCGAGCGAATGTCGAAGGAAGGCGCTCAAGCCCTGCACCATCCGATTGGCGGTGGCGTTGTCGCGATCGAGCACCAACGTCGAGATCGCATTGAGGGTGTTGAACAGGAAGTGCGGGTTCAACTGGTAGCGCAGCATTTTCAGCTGCGCCTGGTGGGCCATCGCGGTCGCGGCCAAGGCCGCTTCGGTCTGCATGCGAAGTTTGCGCCAGGTGGTCATGACCAGGTAAAGGCTGGCCCACCCCACCACCACGTAGAGCTGGCTGATCACGTAGGTGAAATAGCCGAAACCGGTGAAGGGCAGGCATCGGCGGCACCATTCCAGGTCGGTCACCATCTTGTAGGTGAGCCCCATCGCCGCGGCGGTCAGCACCGCCGGTACGATCATCAGCAATGCCACTCGCGCCGGTGGCCGATCACCGCAGGCGCGCAACAGGTAACGCAGTCCAAGCGTGCCGAGGAAGCCGGTAACGGCCACGGCGAGCAACACCGTCCAGTACTCGGCCGGCTTCCCGTTGGCGAGTGCGGAAAAATAGTTGACCAGGAACACGCCGCCCCAGCCGCCCGTGTGTAGCCACCAGAACAACGCACCCGCCGACCTTACCGGCGGCAACCCGGTAGCGGGCTGGGGCGACGTGGGATCGTTCGGCGCGACGGAATCAGGAGTCATGGCGGTAGATGGTGGACCTATCGGCAGCATAGACGGGACACCTTCGCCGGGTGGCCACGGCGATTCGGTTCGGCGCGCGCGCACAACGCTTCGGCGCAAACGCCCTACCGGGTGCCTCCGCAACCGCTAGCCTCGTGGACGACATGTGCCTGTCCCCTCCTTCCACCCGATGCGTGCCCGACACGGGCCGCGAGGCACCATACCAAAGGAGTCGTCGATGCTGCTCGAACTGATCCTGGCCGCGAACATGGCGACCGCCCAGGTGGAAACGGTTCCGGTTGCGACCGGCCTCCGGCGTCCCTGGTCGATGGCCTTCCTTCCCCAAGGCGACTTCCTGGTCAGCGAGAAAGAAGGCGGACTGGTCCGGGTGACTCCCGAGGGCGGGAAACATCCGATCGCGGGCATGCCCGACGACCTGGAAAACGCCGCGCAGGGACGCGGTGACAATGTCGGCCTGTTCGACGTGGTGTTGCACCCGGACTTCGCCCGCAACCATCGCATCTATTTCACGTATACATCGCGTGGCGCGGATGGCACGACGACCCGCCTGTCCACGGCCCGCCTGCTCGACGATCGCCTTGTCGACGTGCGACCGCTCTTCGACGCCACGCCGCGCTCGTCAGAACGCTTCCATTACGGCGGTGGACTGCTGATCGATCGCCAGCGTCACCTTTACATGACCATCGGCGAGCGCCATTTCCGCGAAAGCAGCAACCCTCCGCTACCCGTGTCGCAGGACCCCACGGATCGACGCGGCAAGATCTACCGCTTCAACCTGGATGGCAAGCCGGCGCGCGGCAATCCCGATTTCGGCAAGGGCGCGGTGCCGGGGATTTATGCGCTGGGCATCCGCTCCGCGCAGGGATTGGCGCAGGCGGGTGACGGACGCATCTGGATGTCCGAGCACGGGGCCACGCGGGGCGACGAGATCAACCTGCTGCGGCCCCATGCGAACTATGGATGGCCCGTGCATACGGCGGGCCGCCACCGCGATGCTGGATATGTGCCGCAGACGCTACCGGGCGCGACCTACACCGCGCCGGCATGGACCTGGACGGATCGCACCATCGCACCCGCCGGACTGGCCGTTTACAGTGGGAAGCAGTTTCCGGAATGGCGCGATGACCTGCTCCTGGCGGGCCTGAGTACAGGTAGCTTGCTCCGGCTGGACCTGCAGGGCGATCGCGTGGTCGGCGAGGAGGTGCTGCTCACCGGTGTGCGCCTGCGCAACGTGAAGCAGGCACCGGACGGTACCGTCTACCTGCTCACCGACGAATCCGACGGACGATTGCTACGGCTGGAGCGACGATCGTGATTCAAGGCCTCATGCCTGCGTCACTCCCCGCATCAAGGCCAGCATGGCGTGTTCGAGATCGTGTTCGAAGTCGTAACGCAGGCTTCGCAAGCCCGGTTGCTCGATCACTTGCGCGGCGATTCCTGTCGGGTTGCTCAGCGGCCACAAGCCGATGATGAGTGGCAGCGCATGCTTCACCACCTGATCGAACGCCTGCGTCGATATGTCAGGCACCCGGGCATGGAAGTCCTGCGCCGTTCGTTGACGAATCGCCAGCAGATTGCCTTTGATCTCGACCATGCGTTCGAATGACACCTTGCGCTCGAGAATGGACGGCAAGATGCTGATCAGGCGGCAAAGCAACGGACGGACGACGATCGTCGAGGCGAAGACGCGGGCGATGTGTTCGACACTTCCCTCGTTCTTGCCGCCACGATCCAGTGCCGCGCCCAAGTCCGCGTGCCACCCCGCGAATTCCTCGACAAGCAGATCCATCAGCACGGCTTCGCTACTTTCGAAATACCGGTAGACGTTCGACTTCGTCATCTCCGCCTGGCGGGCGAGCTCGTTGATTCCGAGATCGAGGACATCAGGGTCCTGCAACAGCATGGCCCGTGCGGTAGCCAGCAGGTGCCGGCGGCGCTCTTCCTTCTGCTCGGGGGAGCGGGCGCGTACGTAGGAAGGGGACGAGGTCATGCGGGAATCACCTTGCAGTTGCAAAAGACCGATGGTCTGCTATATTAGAGACTGACGGTCTTCAATTCTGCCCGAAACGCGGGATGGAGGCCACCCTCTAGTTCACCGTGACCTCAACAAGAGTAAGCATCATGGCTACCAACGTCGGTACGTGGGTCCTCGTAACAGGCGCATCCAGCGGATTTGGCGAAGAATTCGCCAAGCAGTACGCCGCCAAGGGCCATTCGCTGGTTCTGGCCGCACGCCGGCTCGATCGGCTGGAAGCCCTGGCCGCGACGCTTCGCCAGACCTACGGCGTGGAGGTCATCACGGAGCAGGTCGATCTGTCGGACCTGGCCGCCGTCGAGGGGCTGCACACGAACCTTCGCGAGCGCGGAATCGCGATCGAGATCCTGATCAACAACGCGGGGCATGGCTTGCAAGGCGCCTTCCTCGACTCGCCGCGGCAAAGCATCCTGGACATGGTGCAGTTGGACATCGCGAGCCTGACACTCATGACACGGCTCTTCGGTGAAGACATGCGCCAGCGAGGCCATGGAAAGATCCTGCTCGTCGCCAGTTTGTTGTCTTACTTCGGCGTGAAAGACATGGCCGTCTACGGTGCTTCCAAGGCCTATGTGCTTCGTCTGGGCGAGGCGCTGCACCGCGAATTCAAACGTGACGGCGTGATGGTTACGACGCTATGCCCCGGCATTTCCGACACCGGCTTTGCCCAGGCCGCGAAGCAAAAGATCACGCTGGGGCTCAAGCTGCTGATGATGAAGCCCGAACCGGTGGTACGAGTTGGCATCCGTGCGCTCGATACAGGCCGCATCAGTGTCGTCCCGGGCTTCAACAACAAGGCGGCCGTGGCGATGGTGTGGGCGACGCCACGATGGCTGCACCAGGCGCTCTTTGCCCGCATCATGAACGGCTGAATTAGCGAACGCGCGTGAAGTAGTTGGCACGCATGACGGGCGTACGGTTGGTTCCTGGATAAACCACGGTCTCGACGAGGTCACGTCCGTCTGGCCATACGGAATAGATTCGCGTCGACACAAGAACGCCGTCCTTCTGCAACGCCATGACCAGGACGTTGGGCGCCGGCCGTTCCAGTGCGACATGGTCGGCTTCCGGACTGTTCTCGATGATCGCGTACGTTCCATCCAGCGCAGCCGTGGAAACCGCGCTGACTTTCTCGCCCGACGCATAGATGATGTCGACGTGCGTGAGCCACTTTCCGCCGCCTGCATCGGCGAACGTAAACGTGACGCTCTTCGGGCGCTGGTCGGGCGGCATCGGTAGACGTGATGTATCGAGCGACCAGCTTCCGAACAGGGGGAGGCTGCTGAATGCGTCGGAAGCGCAGCTTCCGACGTCCGGGCTGCGGCGGACAAGGTGATCGCGAACGCCATGATAGCGAACGCTAGTACATGGACTCTCGGCAGGAATCTCATCTCCACTCCTTTCCAGGCGGGTTCTTCATACTCACTCCACCCGTGCTGGAACACCAGCCCCACCCAGCCATCGCAGGGCCCGTCGCACCAACGCGCCCGGCAGGTCCGGATTCCACACGAAGGTGACCACGCTCTCCGCCGGCATCGTGTACTCGAACCGGAACCGCCCATCCGTCACCGAAACAGGACGCGCCGCCGTATTGATGTTCACCATCACCAGGACGATCGACCCGTCGAATTCGTTCTGGAAGGCCACGTTGGCGATCCCCTTGTCGGCATCCGTGTCGTTGGATTTCACTCGCGTGGCACCCGGCAGGACGAACGTGCTGAAGTGTGCCAGCGCGTAGTACTCGTCGTTGCGAGTCACCGCGCCGGTCTGCGAGTCGATCGTGATCACGCCCTTGCAAGCCAGGCATCCGCCGAAGTGCGGACCGTGGTTCTCGTCCAGCGCCAGGTTCCAGTAGATGACGCCACGGGCCCATTGGCGGGTTCCCGTGACCAGCAGGTTTCGGGTGAACCAAAGCAGTTCGCCATTCATGTTCAGCGGCCAGTCGCCGCCCGAACACTCGGTGATATACGCACCCTTGTCGGGATACTGGCGGTGCACGCGGCCCTGCTCATGCTGGCTGCCCTCGTAGCAATGCCAGGCCACGCCATCGATGTAGCGCGCGGCATCGGCGTTGGCCAGGACACTCAACGGCTGCTCCGGGTGGCTCCAGTTGTGGTCCCAGTCCAGGATGGCCGTCTTCGGCTTCCGCCCGGCAAGCTTCGGCCCGAGGTACCTGGCGACGATCCGCGCACGCGTCTCCGCACCCATCACCATGCCGGGGTAGCTGATGGGTGAATAAGCGGGCTCGTTCTGCAAGGTCAGGGCGAATATGGGAATGCCATGGCTGCGATAGGCATCGAGATACTTGACGAGGTAATCCGCGTACGTGCTCTCGTACTGCTCCAGCAACTCCCCGCCAATCAGGTTTTCGTTGGTCTTCATCCACGCCGGCGCACTCCATGGCGAGGCGACGATCAGCATGTCCGGATGGATGGAGAGGACTTCGCGCACCACCGGTATCACGTCCTGGAGGTTTGGCGCGACGTTGAAGTGCTCCAACTGCGGATCGGTCTGGCCGAAGGGAATATCGTCCAGCGTATACAGCCTCAACGAGAAGTCCGAGGCACCGACGATCAGGCGCATCATGTTCAGGTTGAGGTTCGGCGGTGGACCGTACAACTCGCGCAACAGCGCGCGGCGTTGCAGTGCGTTCAACGTGTTCTGGAGAAGCCATGCCGAGGAGTCGGTCATGGCCGCGCCAAACCCCGTCATGGTCTGGTACCTGGTGCCGACGTCGACAACGATGTCGGCTGGCGTGGCGTCGTGAGGCCTCGTGTCGATATCGGGCTGTGGCGCCAGCTTCAGGCGGTGATCGGCGGTACTCAGCCAGACTTCGACCGCCGGCATGATCGGCCGCACCGGCGAAGCGGCTTGTGCCCCCAATGTCGGCTGCACGAAGCGCGGTGCATACAGGGCTGCCACGCTGAGCAGCGAGATCAAGGCGATGAAGATGGCCACCGTCCGGTGGGAATCCGGCCGCCGCTCAGCCATGATGCCCGCGGATCCCGATGCTCGCCTTGCCTTTCACTAGGACCACGAAGCTTCCCGGCTTTCACGTCGAAACATGGAGCCATATTACTAGCCCCGAGCCTCGATATATGGCGAATCCGTTCGGATCATGCAACGGCTGGGCAGCGAGGACACGAGCCCCTGGCTCAGGGTGCATTGGCTGGAGCGGCGTTGATCGCCAACTGGGCAGCGAACGCCCGCTGGTATGCCGGACGCGCTTCGCCGCGGGCGACATAGGCGGCAAGGCTCGGGAATTCCGCCAGGATTCCCGATGGCCTCAACCTGAGCAGCACCGATACCATCGTCAGGTCGCCAGCGCTGAACGCGCCATCCAGCCAATCGGCACCGCCCAGGCGGGCAGCAAGCCGATCCAGCCGCCCACGGATGCGATCCGCGATCAGGGGGAGGCGCTCCTGGGTCCAGGGCTTGTCGCCCTCGATGAACCTGGCCGTCACCAGTTCCAGGATCGGCGGCTCCACGGTGTTGAGCGCGGCGAACATCCAGGTGATCGCGCGCGCGCGGGCATTGGCATCCTCCGGCAACAAACCCATGTAGCGGTCGGCGAGATGGAAGATGATCGCGCCGCTCTCGAACAGCACGAGCTCGCCTTCCTCATAGGTGGGAATCTGGCCGAATGGATGGAGGCCCAGATGCGCGGGCTCCTTCATGGCGCCGAAGGACACGAGGCGGACCTCGTAGGGCTGGCCGACTTCCTCAAGCGCCCAGCGCACGCGCGTATCGCGCGCCAGGCCCATGCCGCCGTCGGGGGAGCGCTCGAACGCGGTGATGACAATGCTCATGCGTGAATGTCCTTTGGGTCAGTCCGGTATCGCCACTTCGACCAGTCGCTCGAGCAAGGTCAGCGACTCCTGCCAGCCGAGATAGCACTGCTCGACCGGGATCATGTCGGGAATCCCCTCCTGGACGATCTGCACGTCGGTCCCACAGGACACGGCGCGCAGGCTGATCGTCGTGACCATGCTACCGGGCAGGTTGGGGTCGTCGAAACGGTCGTCGTGGACGATACGCTCGTTCGGCACCAGTTCCAGGTAGGTGCCGCCGAAGCTGTGGCCGTTGCCGGTGGAGAAATTCGTGAACGTCATCCGATACTTACCTCCGACCCGCGCATCCAGTTCGTGCACGGTGCAGGTGAAGCCATCGGGCGGCAGCCACTTGGACGTGGCGGCGGCATCGAGGAAGGCGCGGTAGATGCGCTCGGGCGGGGCGGTGAATACACGGTGCAAGCGAACAGTGCCGGTCATGGGAAATTCTCGTGGCGAGGTGGAGTCCTCATTGCCTACGACGAACGGGGATATCCCAAATCGACATCCGTTCTCAAAGAGTCATCGGGGCTACCGACGAACGCGCTTGCCCTTGGCCCGCTTCCCTATGCTCGCCGCCTGAGGGGCGTCCTTTTCCCCCGAGGGACCACCGGCCGCCACCCGCTCGATCCACGCCAGGTCATCGACGTAGGAAAGGAACTGCCTCAGGTATCCCGGCGACAACTCGCGCATGAGCTCGATCGACCGGTGCACCAGGGCGTTCGAGTTGAGCGGACCCGCGTTCCGGGGAACGTAGTCCAGCGTCTGCCGCAGCTGGCTTTCGGCGCGCAGGCCCGACCATATTTTCCGGAAATCCTCGAGCGCGGGCAGCTCGGGATAGGCGCTGGACGCCGGGTCGCCGGCGAACTCGTCCACCAACCGCCCCAGCGGACCGCGAGCGCGCGACGCACTACGGTCCATGGGACGCCACGCTGGCCGTCGACGGTTTCGGAATCGGTGCTATCTCCACGCGCCGGTTTTTCGCACGGCCGTCCTCGCTGGCGTTCGTGCTCACAGGCTGTTCGGAACCGAACGCGGCGGCGAACACGGACGGCGCGGGAACCCCCTCGGCGATCAGCGCACGCGTTACCGTAAGGGCACGTTGCGCGGACAACTCCCAGTTATCGGCGAAGTGCCGGTTGCTGTCGCGCACCGGCTGGTCATCGGTGAAGCCACTGACCATGAGCACCTCGTTTCGCGAGGCGAGGTATTGGGTGAGCGGCGCCGCAAGGCTCTTCAGGAGCTCGCGCCCTTCGGGCTGGAGCTGGTCGGAGTTCAGCGCGAACAACACGCTGCCGCGAATGCCGATGCGCCCGTCGACGAGCGTCACGCGGCCCGCCGCGAGCGGCACCGCCAAGGCCTGTTCGAGCGTCATGCGGCGCTGCGCTTCGGCCTGTCGCTGCTTGACCTCTTCATCCAGGCGGATCGAGAGTTGCAGCTGCATGCCGATCACGCCCACGAGGATCAACACGAAGGCGCCCAGCAGCACCGACATCAGGTCGCCGAACGCGGCCCAGATCGGTGCGGCCGATTCCGATTCGAATTCGATGTCGTCACTCATGCCGTTTCGTCCATGGCCGGCATGCGCTGCGCGGCGAGCCGCTGCATGTCGTCCAGGATCTGCTTTTGCGAGAGCACGCTGAGATCGACGACTTCCCTTGCCTGCGCCACGTAGTACGCGAGTTGTTCGTCGCTGCGCACGAGCGAATTGTCCAATGCGATGGCGATCTGTTCGAGGCGTTCCATCAAGGCCTCGTTGGACTTGCCGAACGACTCGACACCCGCGCCGAATGCTTCGGCCAGGCCGGCCACCTCGACGGCGCCGCCGGTGACCTGTGCGGCGACCGAAGCCAGCTTGCCGGTCTCGGCTTCGATCTGGTCGGTGAATCGCGTACCTACACGCTCCAGCAGGTCGGCCGACGTCGCCACCAGCGCATCCACGGCGGCACGTTGCTCGGTCGACGCGTGGTTCACGGCATCGAGCAGGGTTTCCAGCGTCGCCAGCAAACGGCTGCGCTCGTCGAGCATCGCCGTATCGCGCACCATGCTGTCGGAGAGTTTCTGTCGCAGTTCGGCGACGACTTCAGCGGCAACCCTGGGTGCCTCGGAAGCGGTTTCCACGAGGCGTGAAATCTCGGCGATGGTGGCGCTGGCATCCGCCTTGGTCTGTGCCGTGATGTCGCCGGCGGCGCGGGCGAGCGTATCGGTCCACAACGCGAGCCGTTCTTCGTCGCGCGATGCCAGGACGTCCTGCAGGCCCGCATGGGATTGGCGAACGGTTTCGACGAGGGACGTGGCATGCCGCTCGAACACCGCGGCCGCCCCATGCGAAGCGGCCTCGAAACGCGTCGAGAGCGTTTCCACGAGGTTCGTCGAACGCTCTTCGAAAGTCTGGGTGAACGCTTCCAGCGAGCCGCGCAGATCGTTCGCCACGGTCTCGTTCGTACGACGTTGCTCCGCCAGGGCATCGTTCCAGAGGCTGGCGACGGTCGCCGTGGATGCCTGGAAGCCCGCTGTAAGGCCGTCGAGGTGCCGCTGCACGGCCTTCGTCACGGTGTCGTGCAACGATGCCGCTTCACGCGCGAGCCCGGCCATGGTGGCGTCGATGACCGGCTGGAGCGTCGCGCTCGCCGCGCGCGCGCTTTCGGAGACACTGTCCTTCAACGATGCCTCGACCGATGACGCGAGGCGCGCGTACATCGCATCGGTCGAGGCGTGGAATGCTTCCTGGTTCGCGAGCTGGCGATCGCTGGCGGCGAGACTGTTCTTTTCGATAGCCGCCATCATCGCTTGCAGGCGGTCGACCAGGACGGGCATCGACTCGGCCTGCTGTTGCAGAAGCCTGAAGGCTTCCTCACGCTGGTGCGCCTGGGAGTGGATGCGCAGGGTCGTGGCGATCTTCATGTCGAGCAGCTGTACCGCCTCGAGCCGTTCGCGCCTGCATAAGGCCGAGAGCAGCCCGAGCATCGCGGAACTGGCCACGCCCGCGATCGACGTGCCGAAGGCGAAGCCAAGACCCTTCACCGGCGCCGCGAGCGAGCCACGGATCGCCTGCAAGTCCGTCGCGCTTTCCAGCGCGATGCCGGTTCCCCTCAGCGTCGCCATCATGCCCAGCAGCGTGCCCAGCATGCCCAGCAAGACCAGCAACCCGACCAGGTAAGGCGTCAATGCCGGCGCGGGCATGGCCGCGCGCGCGCCTTCGATGCGCAGGCGCACCGCGTTCCGCAGGCTCGTGTGCAAGGGTTCGAGCCAGGCCGCCAGGCTCGGCGGCGGCGCGGACAGATCGGCCACCGCCAGCCGCAGCGACCGCGTGGCCTGGCGATAACGGTGCAATTCGACGGCGCCGACGAGGTAACAGGCACCGATCAGCCCCGCGACCGCGGCACCCAGCGGGTTCGAACCGACATAGCCGATGCCGATCCAGCCGATGGCCGCGAGACCGATGAGGAACACGGCGAAGTAAAGAAGATTTCTGAACATGACTACCCAATTAGCTGGCGCGCAGCGCTGCAAGCAGGCCGTCGACCGGTTGAAAACGAACATCCAGTTCGGCGAGCAAGACGCTCCGCATATCCTTTCGGAATACGTCCATCCATGCGCCCGCCCCCGCCTGTTCCCGCTGGCGGAGACGATCGAAGTGCCTCCCGAGCACGGCGGGCACGGCACCCAGCAATTTTTGCTCGCGCGGGCTGAGTGCGAGTTCCATCACCGCGTCGACCTCCGCCAACCGGGCCAGCGCGGGCGATGTCGCCACGAGCATGTCCCGCAGGCGGCCCCGCAACTGGCCCGTGGTGGCCTGCATCGACCTTTGCAGGGCCAGGTAGCGTTGACGGAACAGCGTGTAGTCGGCTGTCTCGTCCACGCCGACGCCCCGCCCGGTTTCGCGATCGCCGGAAAGAGCCAGTTCGCGCGCCCCCATGATGGCGTTTACCAGGGATGCCCTGGCGCGCGCGCACTCATCCTCCTGCGCGCCGCCAAAAGCCGGCACGTCCTCGGCCGGTGCCGATGGCGTGCCATCGAGAGCCGTGGAGAGGGCGATGGCGTGGGTCCACTCGAGCCATTGGCTCAACCGGTCCGACAGCGATTGGCTGGATGGAGGGGTCTCGACGTCCGTGAGCCGGGCGAGCAGGCGGATGAACGTCGGTCCCCGGACCATCGTCCGTTGGGAAGATTGCACGGTTCTGCTGGTCAAAAGAGGCTGATTTTACTCTTTTATTTCACCTCTTGCCTCGGATATCGTAGATCCCACGCGACGACGTCATGGATACCTCGGATGGGGAAGCTGATTTGCACGCCATGAACCGCGGCCGCGTCCCATCCGCCCTGCTGGCGGGCTCGATCCTCGTTATCGCGATTTCGGCCATCAGGCCGGCCCTCTGGGCGAACTGGCTCCTCGAGAACGCCGTCGTCGCGATAGCCCTGCCGCTGCTGGTCGTGGGCTACCGCCGGCTGCATTTCTCCAACGCCACCTGTGTGTCGCTCTTCGTGTTCCTGGCCCTGCACGAGATCGGGGCGCACTACACGTATTCGAACGTTCCCTACGACGAGTGGTTCGCCGGGGTCTTCGGCGTGACCCTGAACGGGCTCCTCGGCCTGACGCGCAATCACTTCGACCGCCTCGTCCATTTCTCCTATGGATTGCTGGTCACTCCCGCGGCCGTCGAACTCTTCGCGCGGCGGGCACCGCCGCAGGGCATATGGCGCTGGATCCTGCCGGTCACCTTCATCATGTCCCACGCCTTGATCTATGAACTGATCGAATGGGCCGCGGCCACCGCGTTCGGCGATGGCCTGGGCCAGGAATACCTGGGTACGCAAGGCGATGTGTGGGACGCGCAGCAGGACATGCTGCTGGCGTCGCTGGGCAGCATCGTGACCATGGTGTTCCTCGGCGTGACACGACGGCTCCCCTTCGAAGCCGGGCCGTCGGTCAATCGATAGCGAGCACGATCGTGAAGGCCGCCGTGGCGGCGAGCACGCACGGCACCAGGCGCAGCGCATACCCACGACCTCCACGGAGCACCGCGAGCGCGCATTTGAGCAGGGTATTCGCCACCAGCGCCGCCAATACGCCCTGCTCGCCCATCTCGATCGCGGCTTCACCGGACGAAACCATTTGCGCGGCCGACGCCGCGGCCGCATGGACATCCGCGATACCCGACATCGCCAGCACCCAGGGTATCGAGGTACTTCCCAGATGATCCCGAACGATGGCCGCCAACAAGATGATGCCGGCGAACATGAGCATGAAACGAATGGCGGACAGCGGCTCGAACGGACGCTTGCCGGCGAAGGCCGCGGTGTCGGAAGGCGATGCACTGGAGCGAAAGCCGAGCAGGAGGGCCATGCCGATGGCAACGCCTCCCGCCACCGCCAGCGGCAGGGCCAGATGGGCAAGCAGAGGCGGAGAGAGCATGCCGACGACCACCGCCAACTGCGCGAACGTGGCGACGTTCGACGCCACTCCTCCGCTGGCTGCCGCCGCGACCACCTCCGGGGTGGCGCGTGCCCGATCGCCCATGGCCACGATCGTGGCCGTGCTCGACACGAAACCGCCCGCCAGCCCGGCAAACGCGACCGCCGAGCGTGAGCCGAGCGCCCGCAACATGACGTAGCCGACGGCCGAAACCGCCATCACCGCGACCACCAGGAGCCACAGGCGATATGGGTTGAGCGCATGCCAGGGGTCGAGCGTACGGTCCGGCAACAGGGGAAGCACGATGAAAGTCGCTCCCGCCAGCAGCAGGAGGTCGTGCAGATCCTGCGCGCTGATCAGGTGCCTGCTGATGTGGTGGAGACGGCGCTTGCTGGCGAGAACGATGGCCACGGCGGCACCCACGCCGCACGCCATCGGCGGCGACGACATCGCGAGGGCACCGAGCAGGAAGGTCGCCAGCATGGCGATCTCGGTGGTCAGGCCCGGGTCGCGGTCGCGGGTACGGCGATAGGAGGCGAACATCATCGTGCCGATCGCGAGTCCGGCAACGGCGGTGGCCACCGCGCCGAGAAGGGTGGCGACAGCTCCGCAAATGCCGAGCAACGCGAACGTACGGATACCCGCGGGCTCGCGCTCCGGCCCCTCACCCTTGGCGCGCTCGCGCTCCAGGCCGACCAGCAAGCCGACGATCAACGCGGCACCCATGCCGTAAATGGCCGCACCGATATCCATGGACATCATGCGGCCGGTTCCTTTGCGACAGGGCTCATCGTTCCTCCCCCCAACGGGACGCGGCGACCCGGTGTCAGGCCGCTACTTGAGGCTCTTCTTCTTCTCGTCCTTGGCGGCTTTCTTTTCCTTCATCGTCTTGGCCGGCTTTTTCTTGTCGCTCTTCTTCGAATCCATACCCTTGCTCATATCGCCTCCTTCGTTGGGATCGCGGTCGCACGGCGTGCGGTGGATGGAAGACTACGCCAATCCGCGCGCCATGGAATGCCGGGAAAGCGATTCCCCGGACTGCGCTAGAGTTTCGCCGACTCGCGCCAGAGGTCCGTGCCGCCGTCGGTCGCGTATACGTCGATCTCGGCCAGCTCCGCGGCCGTGAAATCGAGGCCCTTCACGGCGTCGAGCGAGTTGTCGAGTTGCTCGACCGTACGAGCACCGATCAGCGAGGACGTCACGCGCGGGTCGCGCAACGACCAGGCGATCGCCATCTGGGCCAGCGTCTGTCCACGGCGTTCGGCGATGGCGTTGAGCGCACGGATGCGCCCGAGGTTCGCCTCGCTGAGCTGGTCCTTGCCGAGCGAGCCCTCGCGGGTGGCGCGCGCATCGGCGGGAATGCCCTTCAGGTATTTCGACGTCAGCAAGCCCTGGGCCAAGGGCGAAAAGGCGATGCAACCGGTGCCCAATGCTTCCAGCGTGTCGAGCAGGCCACCTTCGATCCAGCGGTTGAACATCGAGTAGTTGGGCTGGTGGATGAACAAGGGCACGCGCTCCTCGGCCAGGATGGCGGCCGCCTTGCGCGTGAGTTCCGGCGAGTAACTGGAAATGCCCACATACAGCGCCTTGCCCTGGCGGTGCAGGTGCGCCAGCGTCCCCATCGTCTCTTCCAGGGGCGTGGTGGGATCGACGCGATGCGAATAGAAGATATCGACATAGTCCAGGCCCATGCGCTTGAGCGACTGGTCGAGACTGGCGACGAGGTACTTCCGACTGCCGCCGATGCCGCCGTAGGGGCCCGGCCACATGTCCCAGCCGGCCTTGGTGGAGATGATCATTTCGTCGCGGTGGGGCGCGAAGTCGCTCGCCATCACCCGGCCGAAATTCTCTTCCGCCGACCCGTACGGCGGGCCGTAATTGTTCGCGAGGTCGAAATGGGTCACGCCTCGATCGAACGCGCGGCGCAGGATGGCTCGACCGGTCTCGAAGACGTCGGCGCCACCGAAGTTCTGCCAAAGGCCCAGCGAGATGGCGGGCAGGTCGATGCCACTCCGACCGCAACGGCGATAAGGCATGAGGTTGTCGTAACGATTCGATGCGGCTTGGTAGGGCACGGACGAGGCTCCATCAAATGAAGACCCGAATGTTACGCGTCGTTCCGTTGAAGCGGATATAGGTGCAGACTGTGCGGCATCTTCGAAAGACGGGTGAAGCGCACACATGACCACGGCCCTGCTCGTCATCGACATGCAGCAAGCGCTCTGTTCCGGCGAGGAAGAAGCGTTCGACATCAAGGACGTGCTCAAACGCATCAACGTGCTGATCGCCAACGCGAAGATCGGCGGCGCCAGCGTGATCTTCGTCCAGCACGAAGAAGACGAAGGCTCGCTGGTGTTCGGCGGCGACGGTTGGCAACTGGCCCAGGGGCTCGCGGCGGCCGATGGCGATATCCGCGTGCGCAAGGCCACGCCGGACGCCTTCCATCGGACGGAATTGAGCGAGGTACTGGAACGGCTGGAAGTCACCGACCTCGTCGTCTGCGGGCTACAGACGGATTTCTGCGTCGACACGACGGTGCGGCGCGCCTTGGCCCTGGGCTTTCCCGTCACGCTCGCCGGGGACGCGCACTCGACCCTCGACAACGGGGTGCTCACCGCCGCCCAGATCATTGCCCATCACAACCGTACACTCAGCAATATCAGCAGCTTCGGCCCCCGCGCGAGAGTGAAAGCGGCGGCGGAGATACGCTTCCCTGTCGAGTGAGCCTTGGTCGTGAGCCGAATAGGGCGTATATTCGGCTCACGAAATGAGCCGAATGGCTCGGTTTATCGGCTCACGACAGCGGTATGAACGACCCAACCTGGATTTGGCAGCGCTCGGACTGGCCGGCTTTCCACTGGCAAGAAGAGGCTGTCGCCCCTCTCCTGCGCGCCTGCCAACTCGCCCAGGGGCGCTTGCTGGGTGCCGCCGGCGCAATGGAAGCGGATCGGGAAGCGGGCACCGAACTCGATGCCTTGCTACAGAACATCGTGGCCTCATCCGCCATCGAGGGGGAGGATCTCGACGTCGGATCGGTGCGTTCGTCGCTTGCGCGCCGCCTCGGCCTCGATGATGAGGTTTCCGGCCGGCGGGGTGCGCGCAGCGAGGGCTTGGCCGAACTCATGCTGGACGCCACGAGGAACTACCGCGCGCCCCTCGATCTCCCTCGCCTGCTGCACTGGCACACTTTTCTCTTTCCCACAGATGAAAACGTCCTGCCCCTGCGCATTCGCATCGGGGAGTTGCGTGGCGACGAACCGATGCAAGTGGTTTCCGGCCGGATGGACAAGCCTCGTGTCCATTTCCAGGCGCCGCCCCGATCCGGGCTGGAAAATCAGGTCGATGCCTTCCTTGACTGGTTTTCGGCCAGTCGCGAAAACGCCACGCTCGATCCCCTGCTTCGCGCCGGCATCGCCCACCTCTGGTTCGTGACGCTGCACCCCTTCGACGACGGCAACGGGCGGATGACCCGGGCGCTCACGGACCTGGCGCTTGCGCAAGCGGAACACCAGGCCATCCGCTTCTACACGATGGCCACCAGCATCCTCGACGATCGCGGGGGCTACTACGACGTGCTGGAAGCAAGCCAGCGCGCCGGCCTGGACATCACGTCGTGGCTCGAATGGTTCCTGCGAACGTTGCTGCGAAGCCTCGAACAGGCACTGGCCCATATCGACCGCGTGATGGACAAGACCCGCTTCTGGCGTGAGCACCGTACACACGAGCTTTCGGCGGAACAGATGAAAGTGCTCGATCGCCTGCTCGACGGAGGGGACCGAGGATTCCCGCAAGGCATCAGCGCCTCGCAGTACCAGGCCGTCGCGAAAGTCTCCAAGGCCACCGCGACGCGTCACCTGGGCGACCTGCTCGACAAGGGAATGATCGTGCGCCTGCCCGGCGGAGGCCGCAGCACGCGTTACCGCATCGCATGGCCTGGCACGGGCGCCGCGGACACGGGGCGGTCCGATGCGTGAGTCCACCGCACCCCGCATGACGACCTTCCTCTCCGCTCTCCGGCTCTGGTTGGCATTGCTCGCCTGCGGACTGGCGGTGCTGTTCGGATCGGTGCTCATCGGCGGCGGCGATTCCACCATCGCCGCGTCATGGCAGGCGCTGGTGTCGCCCGCGGAGACACCGATGCATGCCATCGTCTGGGAGCTTCGTATTCCGCGCGCGGTGGCCGCCTATGGGGTGGGTGGACTGCTGGCCGTCTCCGGCTGCCTCATGCAGATCCTCGTGCGCAATCCCTTGGCCGATCCCTATACGCTCGGCCTTTCCGGTGGCGCCGCCGTGGGTGCGCTCGGCGCCATGCTGGCCGGGGCCGGCGCGCTGGCGACCACCCTCGGCGCGGCGTCGGGAGCCCTCCTGGCGTGCGTCGCCGTGTTCGTGCTCGCCCATCGCGACCTGCTTTCCCGCGCTCGTGCCGCGCAGCGCGAAGACTCCACCGACCTGATCCTGATCGGCGTGATGCTGGCCTCCGGCCTGGGCGCCATCGTCAGCATGATGCTGGTGTTGGCACCGGACAAGAACCTGCGCGGCATGCTGTTCTGGATGATGGGCGACCTCAGTGGCGTGGCCAACGCGTCGCTGCCGGCCGTGACGCTGCTCGCTTGCGTGCTCCTGGTCGCTCCCCTGGGACGCCAACTCAACCTGCTGATGCGTGGCGAGGAATCGGCCAGCGCCCTGGGCGTTCGGCCGAACGCCGTGAAGTCGGCGATCTTCGCCATCGCGTCGCTGGCCACGGCCGTGGCCGTGACCACGGCGGGTACCGTCGGTTTCGTCGGGCTGGTGGTACCGCATGCGCTGCGTCGGATCGTCGGTAACGACCAGCGCGTGCTGCTGCCGGCCTGCGCGATCTGTGGCGGCATGGTGGTGGTCGTGGCCGATACGATCTCGCGCATCGTCGCCGATCCCATCCAGCTACCCGTCGGCGCGGTGATGGCGATCATCGGCGTGCCTACCTTCATGTTCCTGCTGGTGCGGCGGCGATGAGCATCGAACTGGTCGCCGAATCGCTGGCCGTATCGATGCGTGGACGCTCGCTCGTCGGCAAGCTGGACATGCGTATCGCGCCGGGCCAGGTCTGGTGCGTGCTCGGCCCGAACGGCGCGGGCAAGTCCACCCTGCTGCGCACGCTGGCGGGCCTGCGTGCGCCCGATGGTGGCCGGGTGGTGCTCGGAGGCCGTGATGTCGCCTCGTATCGCCCGATCGAGATCGCACGCCGGCGCGGTTTCCTCCCGCAAACGATCGTGGACGCCTTCAGCCTCACGGTCATGGAAGCCGTGATGTCGGCCCGCCACCCCCGCCTGCCGTTCTGGGCCTGGGGCGACGAAGACACCGGACACGCGGAGAACGCATTGCGCACCTTCGAACTGGATGCGTTGGCGGAGCGCGACATCACCACGCTGTCCGGCGGCGAGCGCCAGCGGGTGAACATCGCCACGTTGTTCACCCAGGACGTGGATATCATGCTGCTCGACGAGCCACTGTCCTCACTCGACCTGCACCACCAGATGAAGACCTTGCACGAACTGATGCGTGCCGCCTCCGAACAGGACAAGTCCGTGATCTATACGGTCCACGACATCAATCTCGCCTTCCAGCATGCGACGCACGCCGTGCTGTTGGATGGCCGGGGCGCCGCCCTGGCCGGCCTCAAGGACGATGTCGTCACCAGCGAGCACCTCAGCGCCGCCTTCCACCATCCCATCCATGGCGTCACGCTCGGCGATGAACTGTTCTTCCGCGCCGGACGCCTCAACGGACCGTCCCGATGATGCGACTCATCACCTTCGTCGGGCTGCTCTTGGGCACCGCCACCGCCACGGCGTCGGTCACCGTCATCGATGATGCCGGCCGCAGCGTGACGCTACCCGCTCCGGCCCATCGCATCGTCAGCCTGGCGCCCAACATCACCGACGCCCTGTTCGCAGCCGGCGCGGGTGCCTATGTCGTCGGCACGTCGCGATTCAGCGACTATCCCGCGGCGGCGAAGAAGGTTCCGGTGGTCGGCGACGCGACCATGATCGACCTGGAGCGCATCGTGGGCCTGAAGCCCGATGTCGTCGTGGTGTGGAAAAGCGGTAACTCGGTGGCGCAGGTGGAGAAACTCACGCGCCTGGGGATACCGGTGTTCTACTCGGAAACGACACGGCTCGCCGAGGTGGCATCCACCACGCGCCGGCTTGGCAAGCTCGCCGGCACGGAGGCCGCCGCCGACCGCGACGCCGACGCCTTCGAAGCCGAACTCGACCGGCTACGAACCGCCTATGCCGGCAAGAAGCGCCTGAAGGTGTTCTTCCAGGTCTGGAACCGGCCGCTGATGACGATCGGTCGCGCACAGATCATCGACGATGCCCTCGTCCTTTGTGGTGGCGACAATATCTTCGCCGACCTCGACCAGCCCGCGCCGACGGTCGGTCGCGAGGCGGTCCTGGCGCGCAACCCCGATGTGATCATCAGCGGCGGCGGTGAAGGAGAATCGTTGAACGGCTGGAAGACGTCGGCCTTCCTCGCCGCGGTGAAGCACGACAATGTCTTCGTGATCGACGCGCCGACCCTGGCCCTGCCCTCTCCCTCGATCCTGTCCGGGGTGGCCACCCTCTGTCGTGCCCTGGACGAGGCTCGTACGAGGGCGGCGCGCTGATCCTGTCCATTCGCGGCGACTGGTCCTCGCCCTGGGTCGACCGGTAAGATTCCATTTCCTTTCCATCCAGGCGTCAGTCCAATGCGCAAGTAATGCCGTTGCCCCCAAGGGGGAGTTTCGATCTTCCCCACCGTGGGAAGCCGATGGCATGAACGAGATGGCGCATGACGACGACCTTCCTGACGCTCGATGGCGTCACTTATGTCCTTCCTGACGGAAGGACGCTTTTCTCCGACCTCCATGAATCGTTCGACGACCGCCGTACCGGTCTCGTCGGCGGTAACGGCGTGGGCAAGAGCGTGCTTGCGCGCATCCTCGCCGGACGTCAGGAACCGACACGAGGACGTTGCAACCGCGTCGGCTCCGTCCATTACCTGGCGCAACGCATCGCCGACGATCCCGACGAATCGGTCGCCATGCTTGCCGGTGTCGGCGACACGATCGCCGCGCTGGAACGGATCGAGGCGGGAAGCACCGCCCAGCGCGACTTCGACGCGGTGGGCGATCGATGGAACGTGCGCGAACAGCTTCGTGATGCGCTCGATGCGGAAGGTCTCTCCCACGTGGATGCGCTGGGCCTCGCCAGTGAGCTGAGCGGAGGCGAAGCCATGAGGGTGGCATTGCTCGGGGCACGCTTGCAGGCCACCGACTACCTGGTCCTCGACGAGCCGAGCAATCATCTGGACAGCGCCGGTCGCGCGGCCCTGATGCAGTGGTTGCGAGGATGGACCGGTGGCCTCCTGGTCGTCAGCCACGACCGGCGGCTTCTCGGCCAGATGGAACGCATCGTCGAGCTCTCGCCGCGAGGCCTGCGTAGCTATGGAGGCGACTACGCCTTCTACGAACAGATACGTCGCGAGGAACGGCACGCCGCCGAACGCATGCTCGATGCACGCAAGATCGAACGCAAGCGCGGCGAGCAGGCGCTGCGCGAGCAGCAGGAAAGGCAGGCGCAGCGACAGGCCCGCGGGCAACGTGACGCCAGCCGGGCCAATCAGGCGCCCATCTTGCTCGGTGGACAGAAGAGCCGGAGCGAAGGCTCGGCCGGAAAGCTGAAACGGCAACAGGAAACCACGCGCGACGCGCTTTCCCAAAGGGTCGCCGAAGCGGCGCGGCACGTGGAAAGCGAGGTGTCGCTCGCCGTGCTCGCCCCGAGCGCGACGCGCGTGGCACGACGCAGGGTGGTCGTGCTGGAGCGCGTGGAACTGCCTTTCGTGCGTGGTGCGGCAGGCATCGTCGATCTCGTCCTCATGGGTGGGCAGCGTGTCGGTGTCGTCGGTGCCAATGGCAGTGGCAAGTCCACCCTGCTGCAGGTACTCGCCGGACGAACCGCGCCACGGGCCGGGCATGTCGACGTACCCGTGCCCGTGGCCTGGCTGGACCAGCGGCTTTCGACGCTGGACCCGGGCCGCCCCGTGATCGACCACATGCGGGAAGCGAATCCCGCGGCGACCGAGGATGCGCTACACCTGCGGCTCGCCCTGCTCGGGCTCGATGCGGACAAGATAGCGGTGCCTGCCGCACGACTGAGCGGCGGTGAGCGCCTCAAGGCCGCCCTCGCGCTGGCGCTCGTCGCCGATCCGCCACCGCGACTGCTGCTTCTCGACGAACCCGGCAACCACCTCGATCTCGCCTCGCTCGAAGCGTTGGAGACGATGCTCCAGCAATACGAAGGCGCGCTCGTGGTGGTATCGCATGATGACGTCTTCCTCGATCGCCTCCGGCTCACCGACCGTCTTTCACCGACGTCGGCGGGTTGGCGGATAACGCCGTGGTGATGCCATGCGCAACGGACTATGGTTTCGCCGCGCCGGCCTTCTCAGGCAAACGGTAGCGTTGCTTGCCGTAGGCCCAGCTTGGCCACAAGGCATGCGCCAGCGCGGTCTTCTCGAGCTGCGGATCGACCGGCTGTGGCTCCAGCTTCTCGCCGTCGGGACGGTACTCGCCGTTCAAGGTATAGCGGTACTGCGTCGGCGGCTGGTTGGGGCGCAGCACGATCAGGCGGTCGTTCTTCAGGTAACCGTAGTTGTCGCCGTACTGCATGATGGCGCGATCCGGATAACGCTGGGTGAGATCGGCGCCGAGCATCGGGTGTTCGCTGCTGATGCCGATGAGCGAAAGAAGGGTGGGCGCCAGGTCCACCTGGCTGACGATGTGGTCGTCCTTCTTCACCGGCACGCCTGCGCCTAGGATCAACGCGGGAATGTGGAAATGGCGCACGGGCACGAGGCTCGCACCGAACACGCGCGCGTCGTGGTCGGCCACGATCAGGAACACCGTGTGGTTCCAGTACGGCGACTGCTTGGCTCGCTCGAAGAAGCGGCCGATGGACCAGTCGGCGTAACGCACCGCGTTCGCGTTGCTTGCCGGATCGCCGTCGGGCTGGATACGGCCGGCGGGATATTCCCAGGGCGTATGGTTGGACACCGAGAAAGCCACCGTGAGGGTGGGCTTGTCGCCATCGTCGAGGAGCCGGTGGTGCAACTCGTTGAACATGTCTTCGTCGGACGCGCCCCACGAACCGACGAAGGCCGGCTTGGTCTCGAAGGTGGCGCGGTCAACGACTTCATTGAAGCCGTTGCCGAAGAAGAACGAGCGCATGTTGTCGAAGTGCGCCTCACCGCCGTACAGGAAGCGCGTGTGGTAACCGAAGGTATCCAGCAGTGCGCCGAGGGTGAAGAAATCGCGCTGGCTACGCGGCAGTTTCAACACGGCTTCGGCGGGCGTGGGCAGGAAGCCGGTGGTCACGGCTTCGAGGCCGCGGGCGCTGCGCGTACCGGTGGCGTAGGTGCGGGTGAGCCACCAACCGTCGTTCGCCAGCTTGTCGAGTTCCGGCGTGTATCCCGCGCCACCGAGGCTGCCGACGAACTGCGCGCCGAGGCTCTCCTCGAGGATGATGACGAGGTTGAGCGGCTTCTCGCCCTGGCGTGTCGCTTGCTGACGATGCAGGCTCGGGTATTGCGGATCGAGCGGTGCGCCTTCGAGTCCGGCGTCCCTGCGCACGATCGATTGCATCTCGTCTTCGGGCATCTTGCCGTACACCGCCGATGCCGAGCGTTCATTACCCAGTGCGATGGCCGCGTTCAGCACGTTGTAGAGCGAGTTCAACGGCAAGGTGTTGACCATGGCGTCGTTGGTGAAAGCCACTTGCGAGGCATTCAGCGGACGATGCTGCAACGTGCCGCGGCCGGCGAGGAAGAGCACCGCGAAGGCGAGTACCGTTGCCACGGGACGCAGCCATCCGCGCATCGGCACGCGGTCCGGCCGGCGCGTGGGCAGCAGGCGGAAGCCCAGCCAGCCGATCAGCGCGAAGACCACGAGGCCGGCGGCCACCGATAGCTTGTAGCCATGCCAGAGCATGGCCGCCACTTCGTGGGGGCTGGTCAGGTACTCGAAGTAGAGACGGTTCGGGCGCGTGTCGTACTCGACGATGAATTGAGGCGTGGATACTTCCAGCAGCACGAAGGCCAGCCACCAGAAGCGCAACCACCATGCGGCGATGCGCGTGGGCCATGCGCGATGGCCGAGCCAGGGCGAGAGCAGCGCCGGCCACGCCACGATCATGGCGACCAGCGAAAGGTCGATGCGCCAGCCGCCGAACAGCACCGGCCAGAGGCCGCCGGCATCGTGGACGCGGGTCCACTGCCACAACGACAGCCCCACGCGCGAGAGCGTCAGGAAGACGAGGGCGGCAACGATGAAACGCCAGGTGAGCTTGCGCACGTTGGATATCCGGGTGGGGCGCGGCGGGCGGCCACGCGTGGAAGGACGCATGTTACAGCGCCAAGACTTTACACTGTGCGTCCCATCAGCAACTTACGGCGGCCTTTCGGCCACCGCACGAGGATCGACGATGTTCAGACTGGCCGAGGCCCAGCCGATCGCCACCGGGCATGTCCGCGAGGTGTACCAGCACCCCGGCGAGGCGGACCTGCTGATCAAGGTGATCGCCAGCGGCTCCATCGAGGAACGCTGGAACAAGGCGCCGTGGTATCGCCGCATGGCGCGCAGCGGGCCCTACAAGGATTTCGTCCGCGAGTTTCGCGAGTACGTCACGGGGATCTACGTCGGCGGCTACGCCACCTCGCCCATCGCCCGCGTGGTCGGCCTGGAGATGACCGATATCGGGCTCGGCCAGATCGTGGAGAAGGTGCGCGCGCCCGATGGCCGGTTGGCGCCGACCCTGCACGACTGGGTAAAGGCGGAAGGCTTCACGGCGAAAACCCAGGCGGAACTGGACGAGTTCTACGCGCGCCTGCTCTCGCACAACACCATCGCCGCCGACCTGCACGCATGGAACGTGGTCTACGGCGAGGATTCCCGTGGCGGCCCGCGCCTGGTCATGATCGACGGCTTCGGCGAGAAGAACATCATCCCGCACTGCTCGATGAACCGCGCGCACAACGCCTCGCGAACGAAGAAGAAGTACGAGCGCATGCTGCGGCGGACGAAGGCCGAGGCGCCGCTTACTCCGTAATCGCTGGCGACGGCACACAGCCGGGCTTCGACGCCGCGGCGGGCAGCAGCGCGAAGCGCGAGCGGTTCGCCACGCCCAGCGGCACGACCTTGTCGGCGACGATGCAGTCGTCGAACGCTTCCTCGTTGATGAGCAGCCAGCGATGCGCCGGGTCGGCCGCCTGCCAGGCGCGCGCGTCGCGCAGCTGTGCCGCCGAGTCGCGCGCGAAGCCGAACTCCGCCACGGGTCGCCGGGCCTGGTAGAGAAGTTCCTCGCGCCACACCACGAGGCCGAGCTGGCCGTCGGTGCCGATCGCGGCGTCCGCCTCTTCCATCAGCTGGCGCGTGGACTGGTTGGCATCGAGCAGCGGATAGGTGCCCAACGGCCAGATGATCCACGCCAGCGCCATGCCGCCGAGCAGGGCGGCGACGCCGCGCCGAGGCCTGAAAATCAGCGCCGATACCAGGAAGCCCACGCCCACCGCGATCACGCAGACCCAGAGGTCGTGACCGTGGCCCGGCAGCTCGTAGCCTTCGGCGATGCGTTGCGCCGCCTTCGGCGCCTTCGTCAACGCCCACAGGCCGGCGCCGCCGAACACCGCGGCGCAAGCGACCGTCGTCCAGAAGGCGGCCCTGGGCAGCCAGCGCGTCTTCAGCAGGTCCACCACATAAGGCGCCATCGCCAGCGCCAGCATCGGCAGGGCGGGCAGGATGTAGATCTCGCGCTTGCCGCGCGGGATCGAGAAGAACACCAGCACCAGCACGAACCACAGCAGCGGCATCCACACCCGGGGTTCGCGCAAGCGCAACGCTTCGCGCCAGCGCGGCACGAGGAAGGGCACCAGCAGCCAGGTGGGAATCCACTGGCGCAGGATCACCAGCAGGAAGAACCAGGGCTTTTCCTCGTGTTGCCAGGAATTGGCGTAGCGCTCGGCGGTCTGCCGGAACAGGATGTCGTGCACATAGGCCAGGTACTCGGGCGTGCGCAGCCCGTAGGCCGTCGCGAGCATCGGTGCCAGCCACAGCGCGATGGCGAGCAGGAAAGCCAGCGCGCCACCCGCCCAGCGCCAGCCGTCGCCGCGGGTCACGATCACCCCCGGCCATTGCCGCGCGCGCATCACGGCGTAAGGAACCAGCATCAGCAAGGTGATGACGCCCACGCCCTTCGTGATCACGCCCAGCCCGGCGGCGAAACAGCCCAGCCAGTACATGCGCCAGTTCGGGCCACGCAGGCAGTGCAGCAGGATGCCGGTATTGCCCAGGGTGATCCAGAACAGGTTGAGCGGGTCGATCTGCGCGTGCTTGACGACATCGACGAACTGCATCGTCGCCAACACGAGCGTGGCCGCCACCAGGCCCACGCGCGCGTTCCACAGGCGCCGGCCGAGGTGCCAGACCAGGGCGAGCGTGCCGAGACCGGAGAAAAGCGAGGTCAACAGGAAGGCGCCGCGCCAGCCGCCGGTGAGCCACATCCAGAACGCCTCCGTCCACATCAGCATGGGCGGCTTGTCGGAATACAGCTCCATGCCCCGGTGAGGGAACAGCCACTGGCCGGATTCGAGCATCTGCCGGGCGACGAGGGCGAAGCGCGGCTCGTCAGGCGGCCACGGGTCGCGCAAGCCGATGCCTGCCGCCAGCACGGCCAGGGCGATCAGCATGAACCAGCCGAACTCGCGGCGAAGGGATCGTTCGTCGGTGGATAGCATGGATACGTCTGGCAAGGCGGTCCCGCGCATCGTAGCCGAAGGGGCCCCCCGCCACCCTTACCGTTCGCTTAGGGGATCCATTTCAATTTTCCGGGGCTGGCACGTCTAAAGGGTTCGCCGGTGCGGAAATCGGCGTTCGTCCCTGCCCGTACGGGCGTCGATTTCCCACCGTGCGACCATATAGCGCTTATCCCCAGCCCATGAACGCGGTCAGGCAAACCATGGATCCATCCGAGGCGGGCAAGCCGCCCGGCGGCACGCGCGCCACCCAGGTGGTGGCCCTGTTCCGCGAACACAACGCGGCACTCGTGGGCTTCCTGCGGGCCCGGCTGAACTCGCTCGCGGATGCCCAGGAAGTGGCCCAGGAGGTCTACCTCAAGCTGCTCTCGCTGGACGACGCGACCGTGATCGACTCACCGCGCGCCTTCCTGTTCCGGGCCGCCTCCAACCTTGCCGTGGACCGCCTGCGCATGCGCAACGTGCGGGCCTCGGCGCCCGCCGACCCCGACGGCGACAACTGGCACGCCACGCCGATTCCCGAGCAACACGCCTCGGCCCACGAGCAATGGCGCGACCTGCGCCAGGCACTCGACGAACTGCCCCCCAAGACCAGCCGCGCCTTCGTCATGCACGTGATGGAGGGGCGGGATTTCGCCACGATCGCGCGTGAGATGAATCTCAGTGAGCGCATGGTGCGCTACCACGTCGGCAATGCCCTGGCGCATTGCCGTGAACGCCGCGACCGCGCGGAGAACCTCCGATGACCACGACCACCCTCGCTCCCGATCGGCAGATCGAGTACACCGCCGCCGACTGGTGGGTCCGCCTGCGCGACCCCGGCCTGCCCGATCCCGCCTTGCTCCAATGGAGCGAGTGGCTCGAAGCCGACCCGCGGCACGCGGAGGCTTTCGACCGCGCATCCGCCCTCGCCGAGGCGGCCGGAGCCATGGACGCGGAGAGCCGCAAGGCATTCGCCCACCGGTTCGCCCCACGCCGGCCGGCTCGCCGCACGGTTCCGCGCTTCGCTCTCGCCCTGGCGGCCAGCGTGTTGCTCGCCGTCGCCGGAGCGGGTGCGTTCCTGGGATTCCGCCATGGGCAGGGTGAAGCGCCAAGGCAATACGTCAGCGAACGGGCGGGCCACCGCGACATCGACCTTCCCGACGGCTCCAGCATCGAACTCGGCGGAGCCAGCTCGATCACCGCGCGCTATGGACGCGACGAGCGCGCCGTCGACCTCGAAGCCGGCGAGGCTTTCTTCCGTGTCGCGCACGCCGAACGGCCATTCGTCGTCCATGCGGGGCCCTTGCAGATTCTCGACCTGGGTACCGCCTTCAACGTGCGCCGCACCGGCGACCGGGTGACTGTCGCCGTCACCGAGGGCCGCGTGCGGGTCTCGCCCCTGGCCACCCAGGGTGACGCCGGCACCATCGAACTGGGAGCGGGACGCGAGGTCTCCTTCGACCCTGAGACGCAAGCGATGCGGATCCTCGACATCGATCCCGCGAGCGCCACCGCCTGGCGTGGGCATCGCCTGGAGTTCGTCAACGAGCCCTTGTCCTCGGTGATCGAAAACGTGAACCGTTACAGTGCGCGGCCGATCCGGCTCGCCGATCCTGCCCTCGGCAAACTGACGTTTACCGGTACGGTCGAGGTGGATACCATCGACAGCTGGGTATCCGCCTTGCCGCGCGTCTTCCCGGTACGTGTCGACACCTATCCCGACCGGCTGGAACTCGCTCGCCAGACCACGATGGCGCGGAGCATCCAGCCGCGCTGAAGACCACAAGGGCCGCAAAGTCTTGCAGTACATGCTTCGCGGGCGCCGGCGCGCACTCACCGGCGCGCTCGCGCTGGCTCTCGCGGCGCATGCCGCCGGGGCGGCCGAAGCACCTGCCGACGGCCCTTCCGCCCCCATGCCATTCGCCATCGCGCCGCAACCGCTGGCCACGGCGTTGCTGGCCTGGGGCAAACAAGCGAACGTGCAGGTCCTCACCGCTTCCGGCTCGATCGCCAACTGGCGCTCGGGCGGCGCCCGGGGCGTACTGACTCCGAACGCCGCGCTCGACGAGTTGCTGGAGGGCACCGACCTGCAACGCGAGTCGTACGACACGCGCACCGTCGTGGTCCGCCAGCGGCAGAAACCCGACAACGCGACACCCGCCCCGGTGGACCCCGACGTCGCGTTCGATCCCGGTACCGTCGTGCCGCTGGCCACCGTGGACGTGCAAGGGCTGGTTTCCGACACGGGCTTCAAGGCCGACACCACGCGCACCGTCACGCGCAACGAAGCGCGACTGACCGATGTACCCCAGTCGGTCACCGTGGTGACCCGGGACGTGATCGAATCGCAGCAGGCCGTGGATATCGGCGATGTCGCCCGCTACGTGGCGGGGGTGCAATACGTGGACGGTTATGGCGGCTCGCCGCTCTTCCTGATCCGCGGCTTCGATGCGGGCCACGGCATGACCGACGGCATGCCCAACGGCATCGCCCGTACCGAGGATCTTCCCCCACTGATCGGCATCGAGCGCGTGGAAGTGCTGCGTGGCCCCGAGGCCATCCTTGGCGATGCCTCGCAGAACAACAATTTCGGTGGCTCGATCAACGTCGTGATGAAGCGGCCGCAGGCCCAGCCCGTGCGCACGCTGACCTATTCGCTGGGCGAGTACGACGGCGCGCGGCTCGGCCTCGACCTGGCGGGCCCCGCTTCGAAAGACGGCAGCGTGACCTACCGCCTGGTGGCGGCGGGCCAGCGCGGCGAGAAGACGCCGCAGGGCTTTGGCGGCGGCAGGGGTGCCTATCTCGCCCCGTCGCTGGCGTGGCAAGGGGAGCAGACGCGGGTGATGGGCGGACTGGAGTTCGTGGACAACCGCGTGCCCGGTCCCGACCACACCGTGCTGCTGGGTCCTGGCCTGTCCACCGCCAAGCCTTACCGTTCCCTGTCCGCCGATCCCACCGACGAATCGACCTATCGTACGAGCCGGGCCGTATTCGAACTGGACCATGAGTTCGGCGACGACTGGACCTTTCACAGCCAGGGGCAGTACGTGCGCCAGCGCAGCGATGGCCGCAGCCAGTCCTATCTCGCCAGCGGATTCGCCGGGGCACTGGACGCCGTGGATCGCAGCTTCCGCTATTCGGGAACCTACTGGACCTGGCAGAACGACCTGAGCGCCACGTTCCGCCATGGCGACGTCACGCATAGCTTGCTGATGGGGCTGGACCTGGCGCGGACGCATGCCGGCGACAACGGCAGCGGCAGTACCGAGGAAGGCGTCACGGCGGACACCTCGAACATCGACGCCGTGATCGTCACCAGGCCGCTTGCCTACAATCTGCGCAGCAGCAGCGATTTTTCCGCGAAGTTCAACACGCTGGTGACGCCGGTCAGCACCACGGTGCAAGCGCTGGGTGGCTCGTGGCAGACCAACGCCGGCCTGTACCTGCAGGACCAGATGGCGATCGGCGAGCAATGGAACGTGCTGGTGGCGCTGCGCCGTACCCAGTACGAACTGGAGACCCGCTGGCAGGACGGTTCACCCCGCCGGGTGCGCAAGTCGCGCTGGATTCCGAAAGTGGGCGTGGTCTACAAGCTTTCGCCCACCATCGCCATCTATGCCGACTCCTCCACCGGCTTCCAGCCCGATCCCCTGCTTGGCAAGGACGGCCAGCCGCTACCGGTGGCCACCTCGCGCCAGGTTGAACTCGGTGCGAAGTTCGACCTGTTCGACCAGCGCGCGCGCCTGACGGCGGCGCTCTACCGCATCCACGTCGACCACAGCATCGACCTCGTCTCGCCCGAACCGCCTTTCTTCGCGACGCCGGGGCCGGGCCAGACCAATCGCGGGCTGGAAGTGGAATTCGCGGGACAGGTCGCACCCGGGCTCGACGTGCTCGCCAGCCTCACTGAAGCGCATATCAGCAACCACGACGACACCCGTCCGACCGGTGCGCCGAAACACCAGGCGGCGGTATGGGCGAGCTACCGCTTCGGCCAGGGCACGGTGAAGCCGTGGGGCGTGGCGGCCGGCGTTCTCGCCCGTAGCCGCAGCATCGGCCGCACGAGTTCGGACGGGCGATATTTCGGCATCCCCGGGCAAGCCAGCGTGGAAACCAACGTGTCGCGCTACGGCGAGCACTGGCGGCTGACGCTCGGCGTGAAGAACCTCTTCGCGCGCACGCTGTACGCCGTGAACTTCGACGAGACCTTCGTACCGATACGACAGGGGCGCGTGGTCTTGCTCACCGGCACCTACGACTTCTGACCGCCCGGATTCGTCAGCCAACCGATTTCGCGAACGCCTTCAGCGCGACCTCGCAGGCCTCGCGTCGGAAGGCGTCACGCTCGGCACGTCCGCTCGGCCCGCCGAGACGAGGGATGTCGTAGCAGCCGTCGGCGCCCGGCACGCCACCGTGACGACGCCAGAACCTGTCGTACGAGGCGACCGTCACGCCGGCACGGCGGTCCAGTGGATGCGCCGCACAGGATACGCCGCGTACGCGCTCCACCCCGTAATACGTGGCCAGTGCACGCACCACCGCCAACAGCAGGTCACGAGGACGCAGTCCGCCGCTGGCCCGGCTGAAACGGGCGATCGCACCACGGCCAAGATAGGCCCACGAGCCACGCATGGCGCCGACGAGCAGCCCCTCCGTACCACCGAAGGTGATCGCGCAGGACGAGACCACTTCCTTGTCGCCATTCAACAGGTACAAGCCGAGTTCCCCGGTGCACTCGCTTTCCGGGGCGCGCGCATGCAGATAGGCCATTTCGCCATCGCCGAGCGGCAGCGTGGCGAGGCGCACGTCATGGCCCTTGAGCAGGCGATTGCTCAAGCGCTCGGGGAATTCGCGCGCCATGAAGCGATAGTGGGCTTCGATGAGCCGCGCGCGGGCGTCGAGATCGAAAGACCGCGAGATGTAGTGCGACTGCCAGCGCTCGTACACTCGCGGGTTGAACTCGGCGGCGACCCGCATCGCACGCGATGCGCTCACCAGCCGGAGCCATTGGGCCTGGCGGCGAAACGCCGTGAGCGTGCGCAAGAGGTAAGCGAGCCGTCGTTCCGGCATGGGGCGGGACCGTCGCAAGATCGCACGCCGCCGTGCATGGTCGAACACCAGGCCCAGGGGGCCACGATCCTGGCGGGGCGACGTCCAGCTTAACGGCAGGTCGTCGAAGGGCGCGCTGTGGGGGTAGCGGGGCTGCATACCTCCAAGACGTACGGCGACCGGGAAATTGAAATGCCAGTGGGTAGGAGCTCACTTCCTTGGTGAAAACCCATTCCTGCCCTGGTGGGAACCGCTGCTCTTGTGGGAGCCGCTTCAGCGGCGATGGGTGCTTGCCGTAACTTGGCCCGCTGCCGCGGGATCGCCGACAAGGTCGGCTCCCACAGGTTCATGGCAGCTGACTCTTCCATGGCGGAAACCCCTGCTCTCGTGGGAGCCGCTTCAGCGGCGATGGGTGCTTGCCGTAACTTGGCCCCGCTGCCGCGGGATCGCCGACAAGGTCGGCTCCCACCAGGTCTGTTCCTGACCGGTCTACTCGATAGCGGTTGTGGGAGCCGCTTCAGCGGCGATGGGTGCTTGCCGTAACCTGGCCCGCTGCCGCGGGATCGCCGACAAGGTCGGCTCCCACCGGGGTTTGGGTGGTCCCACCGCGGGATCAGGCGCGGGGCTTGCGCCGTTCGCCGTTCCGCTTGCGCCGTTCGTCTTTCCAGACGATCCACGCCGCCAGCAGGGTCAGCAGTGCCATGGCGAACCAGGTGATCGCGTACATCAGGTGGTTGTCGGGGAAGGCGATGACCGTGAGCCCCCCGACCGGGCCGTCGTTGCCCTCGCCGCGCCCCGGCGAGGATGCCGCATCGGCATCGACGAAATAGGGCGCCACGTCGTCGAGACCTTTCGCCGCGGCGATGGCGGCCACGTCACGCGAGAACCAGCGATCCTCCGCGGGCCGGTTCGGCTGCAGGAACGCGCCCTTCGGTTCGCTGATGCGAAGCAGCCCGGTCACCGAGGTTTCCGCCGACGGCCCCGGAGTGCAGGTGGCCTTGCCTCCGCACCAGGCGGGCGAAACGAAGCCACGATTCACGACCACCACGTCGCCGCTGCGCAAGCGCAGTGGCGTCAGCAGCCACGAGCCCATGCCGAGTTCGGTGCTCGCCCGGACACGCACGCTCTTGTCCTGCAGGAAGCGGCCGACGAGCTTCACCCGACGGTATTCGTCGTTGGAAGCGCTTACCACCGGCCACTGGCCGCGGCCGGGCGCATCCACCGGTTCGGCGTGCACCCGCGCATCGACGCGAGCGACCAGGTCGTGTTTCCACGCCCGGCGCTGTACCTGCCAGACGCCCAGCGCGACGAACCCCGCGAACAACACGACCCCAAGCAGGGCCAGCAGGCCCAGAACGAAGACGCCGCGCGGTCGGCGCGGCGTCGTGGTGTCGTTGGCGCCTTCCACGCTCAAGGCAGGTTCTTCACCTGCTGCTCGGTCATGTCATGGGACATGCCCGGCATCATGTTCGAGTTGAGGTGGAACATGACCCAGATCGAACCGGAAAGCGTGATCACGACCAGCACCAGCGTGAAGATCAGCGCCAGCATGTTCCAGCCGCCTTCCGACTTCGTGTTCATGTGCAGGAAGTAGATCATGTGCACCACGATCTGGATCGCGGCGAAGGTGAGGATCACCACCGCCAGCGTCTGCGAGTTCGGGATGACCTTGCCCATCACCAGCCAGAACGGGATGGCGGTGAGCACCACGGCGAGGAAGAACCCCGTCATATAGCCCTTCAGCGTGCTGTGGCTGTGGCCGTCGTCGTGATCGTGGTGATCGTGTTGTGGGTGATCGTGCGATTCGATGTGCGCGCTCACGGCAGCACTCCCATCAGGTAAACGAAGGTGAAGACGCCGATCCAGACCACGTCGAGGAAATGCCAGAACATCGACAGGCACATGATGCGGCGCTTGTTGGCCGGCGTGAGCCCGAAGCGGCCCACCTGGAACAGCAGGGTGATCAGCCAGACGATGCCGAACGTCACGTGCAGGCCGTGGGTACCGACCAGGGTGAAGAACGACGACAGGAACGCACTGCGCTGCGGACCCGCGCCTTCGTGGATCAGGTTCGCGAACTCGTACAGTTCGATGCCGAGGAAGGTGGCGCCGAACAGGCCGGTGACGACCAGCCAGGCCATCATCGTGCCCTTGCGGTTCTTCTGCATCTCCAGCACGGCGAAGCCGTAGGTGATCGAAGACAGCAGCAGCATCGTCGTGTTGATCGCGACCAGCGGCAATTCGAACAGATCGGCGCCGGAAGGGCCACCCGCGTAGCTGCGGCCGAGCACGCCATAGGTGGCGAACAGGCAGGCGAAGATGAGGCAGTCGCTCATCAGGTAGATCCAGAACCCGAGCAACGTGCCGTTGGCCGGGTGGTGGTCTTCCTTCATCCAGAACTGGATGTCCTGGTCCGCGACGGCGGCGGAGGGCGTGGCGTTCATATCAGACATGGGCGGCAAGCTCTTCCGTGCGGGCGGCCTCGGTCCGGGCCACGACATCGGCGGGGATGTGGTAGTCGCGCTTGTAATTGAAGGTGTGGCCGATCGCGGTCACCAGCAGGGCCACGAAGGCGATGCCGGCGATCAGGAACATGTGCCAGATCATGGCGAAGCCGAGCACGAAGGCGAAGCCCGCGATGATGATGCCGGCGCTGGTGTTCTTCGGCATGTGGATCGGCAGGTAGCCTTCGGTGCGGCGACCGGCGTTACGCTCCTTCATGTCCCACCACGCATCCGATTCGTGAATGATGGGGGTGAACGCGAAGTTGTATTCCGGCGGCGGCGAGGACGTCGACCATTCCAGGGTACGGCCGTGCCACGGATCGCCGGTGACGTCGCGCAACTCGTCGCGGCGCTTGTAGCTGACCCACAGCTGGACCAGGAACGAGCCGATGCCGAGCGCGATCAGCACCGCGCCGAAGGCGGCGATGCGGAACCAGATGGCGAGCGACGGATCCTCGAAATGGTTCATGCGGCGCGTGACGCCCATGAAGCCGAGCACGTAGAGCGGCATGAAGGCCAGGTAGAAACCCACCAGCCAGAACCAGAACGAGCACTTGCCCCAGAACGGGTCCAGCTTGTAACCGAAGGCCTTCGGGAACCAGTAGTTGATGCCGGCGAACAGGCCGAAGATCACGCCACCGATGATCACGTTATGGAAGTGCGCGATCAGGAACAGGCTGTTGTGCAGCAGGAAGTCGGCCGGCGGCACCGCCAGCATCACGCCGGTCATGCCACCGATCACGAAGGTGATCATGAAGCCCACCGTCCACAGCATCGGCACCTCGAAGTGGATGCGGCCGCGGTACATGGTGAACAGCCAGTTGAAGATCTTCGCCCCCGTGGGGATCGAGATGATCATCGTGGTGATGCCGAAGAACGAGTTGACGCTCGCGCCCGAGCCCATGGTGAAGAAGTGGTGCAGCCACACCAGGTAGGACAGCACGGTGATGACCACCGTGGCGTACACCATCGACGCATAACCGAAGAGGCGCTTGCGGCTGAACGTGGAGACGACCTCGGAGAACACGCCGAAGACCGGCAGCACCAGGATGTAGACCTCCGGGTGGCCCCAGATCCAGATCAGGTTCACGTACATCATGGCGTTGCCGCCGAAGTCGTTCGTGAAGAAGTTGGTGCCCGCATAGCGGTCGAGCGAGAGCAGCACCAGCACCGCCGTGAGCACGGGGAAGGCCGCCACGATCAGCACGTTGGTGCACAGCGAGGTCCAGGTGAAGATCGGCATCTTCATCATGGACATGCCCGGGGCACGCATCTTCACGATGGTGGCGATCAGGTTGATGCCGGAGAGGGTCGTTCCCACGCCGGCCACCTGTAGCGACCATATGTAATAGTCCACCCCGACATCCGGACTCTGCGCCAGCCCCGACAAGGGCGGATAGGCGAGCCAGCCGGTGCGGGCGAACTCGCCCACGAACAGCGAGGCCATCACCAGCAAGCCGCCGGCGACCGTCATCCAGAAGCTGAAGTTGTTGAGGAACGGGAAGGCCACGTCGCGCGCGCCGATCTGCAGCGGCACGACGTAGTTCATCAGGCCGGTGACCAGCGGCATCGCCACGAAGAAGATCATGATCACGCCGTGGGCGGTGAAGATCTGGTCGTAGTGGTGCGGGGGCAGGAAGCCGGGATTGCCGTTGAAGGCGATGGCTTGCTGGGCGCGCATCATCAATGCGTCGGCGAAGCCACGCAGCAGCATCACGATGCCGAACACCATGTACATGATGCCGATCTTCTTGTGATCGATGCTGGTGAACCATTCGCTCCACAGGTAGCCCCACAGCTTCGCCCGGGTGATCAGGGCAAGCAGCGCGATGCCACCGATGGCGACCATGATGAAGGTGCCGATGAGGATCGGCTCGTGGTATGGGATCGCCTCGAGGGTGAGGCGTCCGAAGATCAGTTTGGCTAGATCGGGCATGTTCATTACCGGACTCGGCAAGGCTTGAATTCTGAGGAGGCCGCCGCTCTTAGAGCGGACGTCCGGCAGGTGTCATCGGCTGGCCGGCGGTGCCGTTGCCGACGCACAGGGCGCCGACATAGCGCTGGCGGGCGTCGGCCAGGCCCACTCGCGCGCGGGTCGCGGCGTCGAGCGAGGTCACGTTGTACGCACCCACCACGCCCTGGCCGCCGCGCGCATCGAGTGCCGCCATGTCGTTCATGCACATGCGGTTGGATTCGACGCAGCGGTTGAGGATGGCGCTGTAGAGGCCGGGGGTGACCGTCCCGTAGTAGTGGACCGGTTCCTTCTCGCTCGGCTGTTCGAGCTTGAGGTAGTCCTCGCGGCCGAGCTGGTCCGCGCTCGCCTTGGCCTTCGCCACCCAGGCGTCGAAATCGGCGTCGGACAGGCTATGGAAGCGGAAGCGCATGTCGGAGAAGCCGGCGCCGCTGTAATTGGCTGAAATGCCTTCGAAATCGCCGGTTTTGTTCATGACCGCATGGAGCTTGGTCTCCATGCCCGGCATGGCGTAGATCATGCCGGCCAGCGAGGGCACGAAGAACGCGTTCATGACGGTGGAGGCGGTGATGTGGAACTCGATGGGGCGATCCACCGGGGCGGCCATCTCGTTCACCGTGGCGATGCCCTGTTCCGGATAGAGGAAGAGCCACTTCCAGTCCAGCGCCACGACCTCGACCACCAGGGGCTTCGTGCCGGGGGCCAGGGCGCGGCCCTGGGAGACCTGTTCCAGGGGGCGGTACGGGTCCAGCTTATGGGTGCTGGTCCAGGTCACGGCGCCCAGGGCGATGATGATCAACAGGGGTGCCGACCAGATCAGCAGTTCCAGCACCGTGGAGTGGTTCCAGTCCGGGGCGTATTCGGCACGGGCCGCCTCGTTCGACGCCCGGTACTTCCAGGCGAAGATCAAGGTCATCGCGATCACCGGGACGATGATGATCAGCATCAGCACCACGGAAATGATGATCAGGTCGCGCTGCTGCCGGGCGATGTCGCCCGAGGGGGATAGCAGCACGGCATCGCAGCCCGACAAGAGCAGGGCCAGGGCGGGGATCAGCAATCCGCGCAACATCTTCATGGACATTCGCATGATGGAGGCAACCGTGGGGACACGAAAAAATACGCCGATACGCCTGCGCAGGCCATAGGACACTTTGTCCCATGGCCCTGCAAGCCGAGTAGTGCGATCCTTGGCTATCCTGCCATCCACCTCCCCGAGCGGGCCGAATACGATGTCGAGCATTTCACACGCCCATCACAATGCCGCGGAAGGCGCCGAGAACGACGTCCGCCGCCAGCACCAGACCAGCCACGCCGCCGTGGCCCCCGGCGAGATCGCCGTGGGCGTGGTCATCGGCCGGGCTTCGGAATACTTCGACTTCTTCACGTACGGCATCGCGTCCGTCCTCGTGTTCCCGTCGGTGTTCTTTCCGTTCCTGAGCCAGCTGGACGGGATCCTGCTGGCCTTCACGATCTTCTCGTTCGCCTTCATCGCGCGCCCCATCGGCACCACGCTGTTCATGGCGATCCAGCGCAACTGGAGCCGGGGAACCAAGCTTACCGCCGCCCTGTTCCTGCTGGGCACCTCCACGGTTTGCATCGCCTTCCTGCCGGCGAACACGTCCAATGGCTACACGGTCATTGTGATTCTGTCGGTGCTGCGCTTCTTGCAGGGCATTGCGCTGGGCGGCTCCTGGGACGGCCTGCCCTCCCTGCTTTCGCTGAATTCGCCGAAGAACCGCCGCGGCTGGTACGCCATGCTCGGCCAGCTGGGAGCCCCGACCGGCTTCCTGATCGCCGCCTCGCTGTTCCTCTTCCTCAACACCCAGTTGTCCCGTGAAGACTTCCTCGGCTGGGGCTGGCGCTATCCCTTCTTCGTGGCCTTCGCGATCAATGTCGTGGCCCTGTTCGCCCGCCTCCGCCTGGTCGTCACCGAGGAATACACCCAGCTTCTGGAAGAGCGCGAGCTGGAGCCGATCGGCATCATCGAGATGATCCAGGCACAGGGCTACAACCTGTTCATCGGCGCCTTCGCGGCGCTGGCCAGCTACGCCCTGTTCCATATCGTGACGATCTTCCCGCTGTCGTGGATTTCCCTCAGCCGCTCGCAGGACATCAACGACGTCCTGGTCGTGCAGATCGTCGGTGCCTTCGTGGCGATCCTGGCCACCGTGGCCTCGGGCGTCATCGCCGACAAGGTCGGCCGCCGCAATACGCTGGGCACGATGGCCGTGCTGATCGGCTTGTTCGCCATCGCCTCGCCCTGGCTGCTCGGCGGCGGCAAGATCGCCCAGGATGCCTTCCTGATCATCGGCTTCGCCCTGCTCGGCCTTTCCTATGGCCAGGCGGCCGGTACCGTCACCGCCAACTTCGCCAAGCGGTTCCGTTACACGGGCGCGGCCCTGACCTCCGACTTCGCCTGGCTGATCGGCGCGGCCTTCGCCCCACTGGTGGCGCTGGGCCTGTCCGCCCGTTTCGGACTGGTCGCGGTAAGCGCCTACCTGCTATCGGGCGTGGCCTGCACGCTGCTGGCGCTGCGCATCAACAAGGCGTTCGAGACGGACCGGAACAAGGCTTAAGGGGGCGGGTCCTCCCCGGAATAGCCGCCCGATCTCCGGCGCCGTGCCCGCCCGGCACGGCGTACCCTATGCCTCATGCTCTTCGACCTCCCCGACCACGACACCCTCTACCGGGCCCTGCTTGAGCGTGATCCCGCCTATGACGGCCACGTCTTCGTCGGCGTGACCAGCACGGGCGTTTTTTGCCGGCTCACCTGCCCGGCGCGGAAGCCGAACGTCGAGAACACCCGCTTCTTCGACTCCGTCGCCGGCTGCTTCGAAGCCGGCTTCCGGCCCTGCCTTCGCTGCCGTCCCCTCGATCCGGTCGGCCAGCGCGAACCCGTGGTGTCGGCCCTGCTCCGACATCTGGAAGACGAGCCGGAGCGGGTCTGGTCCGAGGACGACCTCGTCCGTCTCGGCTACGATCCTTCCACCGTACGCCGGGCCTTCAAGCGTCATCTCGGCCTCACCTTCCTCGACATGGCCCGCCTGCGCCGGGCAGGGCGCGGCATGGACCGCCTCGCGGCTGGCGCCAGCGTGATCGATGCCCAGCAGTCGGCCGGTTACGACTCCGGGAGCGGCTTTCGCGAAGCCATCGTCAAGCTGATCGGCGACAGCCCGGCCGGGCTGCGCGGGCGCGAACTGCTCAAGGCCGACTGGATCGAAACCCCTATCGGCAGCATGCTGGCGGTGGCCGATACACATGCCTTGCACCTGCTCGAGTTCTTCGACCGGACCGCCTTGCCCACGGAACTGAAACGGCTGCGCGAGTCGAGCCGCTCCACGATCACGTTCGGTCGCACGCCGGTCATCGACCGTATCGAGGCCGAGCTGCGCGATTATTTCGCCGGAACCCGGCTGGCCTTCGAGACGCCGCTCGCCCTGCACGGTTCGGTGTTCACCAAGGCGGTGTGGGACGAGTTGATCGCCATTCCGCCGGGGACGACGCGCAGCTATTCGGACGTCGCGGCAGCCGCGGGACGGCACACGGCGGTTCGGGCCGTCGCCCGGGCCAACGGGGCCAACCAGATCGCCATCGTCATCCCCTGCCACCGGGTGATCGGGGCGGATGGGTCGCTCACCGGGTATGGCGGAGGATTGTGGCGGAAAGACTGGCTGTTGCGGCACGAGAGGAAGGCCGCGGCACGTTGATCGCGGAGTCGCGGACTGGTCCGCGATGGGAGCTTGCCTCAGCCCAGCACCGGATACGGCCCTTCCGCGAACACCTCGTCGTGATAACCCTTCACGCCGATGGCTCGCGCGAGTTCGCTACGAAAATCCTCACCGCGCCGCAGGCATGCCAGCACGAAGGAGAAGTCGCGCTTCGGCGACCAGCCCAGGTCGCGACGGGCCCGCGCACTGTCGTACACACGGTCGAGCGAGGGCAGCAATTTCCACCCCTGCGTCGCATAGAGCGCGTCGACTTCCGGGAACAGTCCTCGCACCACGGCAGCCGCATCACGACGCAGCGCGGTGACATCGTTCCGCGCAAAAGGTGTCGCCGCGGAGACGATGTAACGGCCGAACCCCAGTGCGGGCGACTTGTCGAGTGCGCACAGATGGGCCTCGACGATGTCCTCGATATCGGCTCGCCGGTACAACAGCTCGTTGGCCTGCATGTTCAACGTGGCGTATTCGGAGCGAACGCTCGCGTTGTCGTCGTCCTCGGGAAAGAAGCGCGAGGTGCGCAGGACGAGTACCGGCAGGCGTTCCTTGCGCGCCACCAGTTCGCACATGCCTTCGGCCGCGATCTTCGTCGCGCCGTAGATGTTCTTCGGCACGGGCACGACGTCTTCGTCGATCCAGGCCGCCGGTTCCCCCGGCGCGGGCGACAATGCAGTGCCAAACGTGCTCGTCGTGCTGGTGAAAACGAACGAGCGCACGCCATGCGCGACCGCGGCCTCCAACAGCGCCACCGTGCCAGTCACATTGGTGTCGACGAACTGCCGTTTGGAATGCGTCGCGACGTGCGGTTTGTGCAACGTGGCGGCGTGGATCACGCGCGTGACGCCGGACATGGCATCACGCACGAAGGCTTCGTCGGCGATGGAACCGACGATATCCGTGTGCGAGGAGGACTTGATGTCGAGGCCCTTCACCGCACGGCCATCCGCTCGCAAGCGGCGGACGAGCGCCTCGCCGAGATGGCCCGCGCTGCCTGTGACGAGAACGGTCATCGCATCCTCACCAGATGAGGTCGTCGGGCACGACGAACTGCTTGTAGTAGTCGTCGACATCTTCTTCCGACGGTGCCGCCGCGCCTTCCTTGCGACCGTGGTCGAGCACGATCATGTCCGGTGCGCGGGCGTGGATCTTGTCGGCGGGCAAGCGGGGAATCAACTCGTAGCCCTCACCGGCACGCGCGATGGCAAGCGCGCCGGATGCCAGTTGCGCGCGGAGCGCGTCGTTGACGAAGATGCTGGCGATCTTCTCGCCATCCGGGAAGCGATAGGCGCTGTCACCTTCGCGCTTCACCTTGGTCGTCTCGATGATCTGGCGCACCTGGGCGCGGATTTCCTTCGCGCGGGCCTCGGCGTTGCGCTCGGCGGCCAGGGCCCGGTCCCGTTCGGCACGCTCCGCCTGCAATTTGCGTGCGTCGATGGAGTCATCGGCCGGAGGCGGCGGCGCCTTGCCCTGCCGCTGCTTGGCCTGGTCGCGCACGATCTTGGCGGCCTTGTCTTTCTTGACCAGGCCAGCCTTGAGAAGTTGTTCCTGTAACGGATTGCGCATGGCGAACGTTTCTTTATCCCGCTGGGACATCGATTCTAGCGCCGAAGGGTTGGTTACATCGCGTTACGTGCCTAGGCTTGGTGGCCTCCCCGGAGGTAGAACGAATGCACGTCCTCATTTCCCCGCGCTCCCTGCGCCTGAGCCTGGCCCTGGCCACCCTCCTTGCCACCCCTGCGTTCGCGGCCGACCGGTTGCCGCCACGCGCGGAATGGAAGGCGAGCAGCTCCTCCCAGCAGGTGCCCGCGCTGGCACCCGAACACGCGATCGACACCGATGAGACCACCCGCTGGGGTGGCGCCTTCAGCCCGGGCCAGTGGTTCCAGGTGGACCTGGGCAAGGTGGCGAAGGTCGGCGGCGTACGGATCCATTGGGACAGCGGTTTCGCCGCCGCGTACTCGATCCAGACCTCCGTGGATGGCAAGGATTTCCATCCCGTCTACACCGTGACCGACTCGCCCGGTGGGACGGAGTACCTCGTGTTTCCCGCCACCGAGGCGCGTTTCGTGCGCCTCGCCGCGCCGGCGCGCACGGCGGACTGGGGCGTGTCCGTGTTCGAGTTCGAGCCGTTCGCGGCAGCCGATGCGGCCCGCATCGCCGGGCTCGATGGCAAGGACGATGGCGCTTCGCTCTGGTCCGATGGCCACGCCAGGGGGATCGTCGGCAAGGGCCCTCGTGGCACACGGCAACTCGACATCGCCCTGCCCCGTCCGTTGGACATCGCGGGCGTCGAGGTCCTCTGGGACGGGCCGCGTGATGGAGCCACGCTCCAGGCACGCGATGCCAAGGGCGCCTGGTCCACCCTCGACAACGATCCCGGAAGCCTCGGCGACAGTTCCTATCTTGCGGCGCGCGAGGCTAGGGACGTCGGCGCGTTGCGTCTCGTCGTCGGCGCGAAGGACGGCGCCACGCCCCGGATCAAACGCCTGCGTTTCCTCGGCCCCCTCCGCGCCATGACGCCGATGAAGCGTTACCAGGTAGCCGCTTCACGCGACAACGCCGCGCTATTCCCTTCCTCGCTGCACATGCAGCAGGTGTACTGGACGGCCGTCGGCGTGCCGGCGGGACTGCAGAAGTCGATCTTCGATGAGTACGGCAATATCGAACCGTTCAAGGGCGGCCCACAGGTCCAGGCCATCTGGCGCGATGCGTCGGGCCGCACCGCCGTCTCCGACGGCGCCGAGCGGAAACACGCGCTGCGCGACGGCTGGAAGCCCATGCCATCGGTGAGCTGGACCGCGCAACCGGGGCTCTCCATCATCAGCGAAGCCATAGCGGTACAAGGCGACGGGCAGCCCGTCGTCCTCCTGCGCCATCGCCTGCACAACGATGGCGCCACCGTCGTCGACGGCACGCTGTCCCTGGTCGTACGTCCGATCCAGGTCAATCCGCCCTGGCAAAATGGTGGCGCATCGCCGATCCACGACATCGCGATCACCGGCACCGGCGCGAGCACGAACGTGCGCGTGGAAGGAAGGACGCTACTGACCTCGCTCACGCCAGTGGACCAGGCCGGGGCCGCTCCCTTCGGTGCGCATGGCGAAACGGAAATCACGACGAACGCGGCGGCGGGTTCCTCGCCCGCCGCAAGGGAAGCCCATGATCCGGACGGCCTCGCCGCCGGACTGCTCGGCTACCGCGTACACCTGGGCCCCGGGCAGACGCGCGACGTCGTCCTCGCGTTCCCACTCGGCAACGCACCGGCCGATGCGAACGGCCACCTGCCCGAACCGCCACCGATCGATCGTTCCGTTTTCACCGCCGCCGGATACGACGCGTTGGCGGCCGAGGTGTCCGATGAATGGCAGAAGCGCCTCGGCAGCGTGGGCATTTCGCTACCGGACGAATCGCTGGTGGATATCCTGCGTTCGCAGGCGGCATACATGCTGGTGAACCAGACCGGCCACGCCATGCAGGCGGGACCGCGCAACTACAACCGCTCGTTCATCCGCGACGGTGCTGCGACCGCGTCGATCCTGTTGCACATGGGCGAGGTCAAGACCGCACGCGACTACCTCGACTGGTACGCGGCACATGCGGTGCACGAGAACGGCCTGGTCTCGCCGATCCTCAACGCCGACGGCAGCGTGAACCGCGGTTTCGGTTCGGACATCGAATACGACAGCCAAGGGGAATTCATCAACCTCGTCGCCGACGTGGCCCGCTTCGGTGGGGGTCCCGCCAGCGTGAAGGACTATCTGCCCAAGGTCCGTGCCGCGATGCATTTCATGCAGGAACTGCGTGAACGCACGATGGTGCCGGGATACCTGTCGAACCTGCCCGCGCCCGAACGCTTCCACGGGATCATCGCCCCGTCGATCAGCCACGAAGGCTACTCCAGCCCTACGCACAGCTACTGGGACGACTACTGGGCATTGAAAGGCTGGCACGACGGCGCATGGCTGGCCGAGCAATGGGGCGACAAGGACCTGACCGCCTACGCGCGTGGGCAGTACGCGGCCCTGCGCGAATCGCTGCGCAAGTCGATCGAAACGACGATGGCCTGGAAGGGTTCCGACACCATTCCCGCCGCCGCCGATCTCGGTGATGGCGATCCCACCAGCGTATCGATCGCACTCGACCCGACGGGACAGATGGACGTCCTGCCGCACGATGCGCTGGTGAAGACCTTCGACCGTTACCTCGCTGACGTACGCAAGCGCGAAGCACCGGGCGAGTTGTTCGCATACACGCCGTACGAACTGCGCAACGTGCTGACCTACGTGTATCTCGACCGGCCGGACGACGCCGCCGAACTACTCGCCGACGTCGTTCGCGATCGCCGGCCACCCGAATGGAACATGTGGGCCGAGGTGGTGCATTCGCGGCTTCGTCATCCGGGCTATCTTGGCGACATGCCGCATACCTGGATCGGCTCGGAGTACGCGCGCACCCTCTTCGGCATGCTGATGCGCGAAGCCGACGACGGTTTGTACCTCCTGCCAGGGGCTCCGGCATCGTGGGTGACGGGAAGCGGCCTCTCGGTAACGCGGCTACCCGTCGCCTACGGATCGTTGAGCATGACCGCCCGCCGGGACGGCAAGACCTTCACGGTGACACTCGACCAAGGCATCCGCGCCGACACGCCGGTGCGAGTGTTCTGGCCCGGGCGAGCGAAGCCCGTGAGGGTGACCGCCGATGGCAAGGCGGTGAAGGAATGGGATGCCGATGGCGTGAAACTCGCCAGGCCCTTCCACACCCTCACGGCGGAGTACTGACGCGCCATTACATGAATTCGACGAGAACCCTGACCCTGCGGCTGAAACGGCCACCCCGCACGGTCGGGCGGATCTCCCGCAAGCGCGCGTTGAAGGTATATACATCGCCGGTGCCTAACGCGTTGAACCGGGCCCCCGCTCCGGGAGCGATATTCTTTTCATTCTCGTCGCCGAGTTCCAGCCCGACATTCTCGGGCCCATCGAGCGTGAACAGGTCCGGCTGGCCGACGACCGCATCGCTGGCGTCGCCGAAGGTGAATTTCGCGACGAGGCCCACCGGCTCCTGGCACTGGTCCACCCTGAGATGGAAGGCCTCCCATCGCGTCGCCCGATCGGGCGTCGCGAAGTTACTCGTATTGAAGGGGCCCAGTTCCACCGTCTGGTTGAGATCCTCCGCGACGATGCTACATGCAGGACGGATGAGCGTCAGGTCGTAGATCTTCATGTGACGAAACGGTTTCGTCGCGGCGCCGTTGGGCTGATACGTCCATTGCTGGCCGATGGTCAGCTTGTCGAAGGCGCCGAATTCCACCGGACCCGTCATGCGGACGATGCGGTACCCGATGTCAGCATGGTTGCTACGCACGGTATCGCCCAGCTTGAACGTGCGTTGATACTTGTGCGGGAATGAAAAGCTGGTGCCCTCCTGAAGTTCGTCGATGTAGAGCTCGACGCCGAATCCGGAATCCTTTCCACCGACCGTCAATGGCACGAGGCCATTGATCGTGACCATGCTGTAGGACCCTTCGAAAGTCGCCTCGCCTTCCGTGCACGTCGCCAGCACGTTGCCATCGCCGCGTGCTTTCTCGTCACGAACGACCGTTCCGGGAACCATGTCGTTGGTGACGGTTATCTGCGCGGTCTGCCCGATCTGGTAGTAGCCGTCGGCGGAGTGGTAGCAACCTCCCTTGGCCCGTGCCATGCCGGACTGCCAGGACGCGACGATAACCCCCGCAAGCAAAAGATTTCGACGTAGCCGCCTGCCTGTATTTTTCATTGCTTACCTCGTTCCGTAAGGAGTGACATCCACGACGGCGTCGTGGGTGGGGAAGTGACTGTCCAGCCACGTGGTCCAGCGCACGGCACGACGGATCAGGTCCGCGCGGTAACGTGCATTGAAGCGGGGAGTACGCGAGTGGTAGTTCGACGCGCGCGTCCACACATCGCCGCCGTCGTTACGCAAGTGTCCGCGTATGCGCCACGCGGCAAGCATGAATGGGTAGCAGCCGGGTGCGGCGACGTCCGCCGCGGTGATGCCATAGCGGTCGAGGTCGCGAAGGTAGGCCGTATTGAATTGCAGCGCTCCTACGTCGAACGTTCCATTCTCGTTACGCACCCACTGGCCGGGCTTGCCGGCCTCCTTCTCCGCCACCGCGAGCAGCACGTTGGCGGGAACGTCGTAGGCGAGCGCAGCCCCGAGGGAGCAGGCGACCATTTCCTGGCGTTCGACTGGGATAACCTTTCTTTTCTTGAGTTCTGAGCAACGACTCCCTCGGAGCCGTCGGCCTGGGGAGACACGGGGTCATCCCCGCGCATCACGCAGCCGAGCTCGACAAACGCGAGCGCTAAGGAAAGTGTGTAGGAACGCGCTGAGGATCCATATGGAAAAATCCTCAAAAATTCGTGTTTGTTTCCGAACTTCGACGAGGCTCACGCCTTGGCGAGACGGGCTCAGTTCTCATGACGAAGGCCCCCGGCTCATGCTATGGCAGTGACAGACCGGGGGCCTCGCGAGCTATTGACCGATCTTGCGCAGTGGCTTCCCGCTCATCAGGTTCCTCTCGATCTGCTCGAGCGTCACGTTCTTCGTTTCAGGCACCAGCCAGAACGTGATGCCGATGAACAACGCGTTGAGCGCCGCATAAAGCCAGAAGGTCTGCGCGTTGCCGATGCCACTCAGGAGGGTTAGGAACGTCGCCCCCACGATCATGTTGGTCACCCAGTTGGTGAAGGTAGAGCAGGCGATGCCGAAGTCGCGGCCTTTCAGCGGTTGTACCTCGGAGCACAGCGTCCAGATGAGCGGACCCGCCGACATCGCAAAGCCCACGATGAAAAGAAGCAGCATCGCCACGGTGAAGTACTGCTCGCCGCGCGAGTCCACGCCGAGGCCGAGCATCGTGCCGACGATGTCCAGTCCGACGGCCATGATCGTGAAACCCGCGTATAGGATAGGCTTCCGGCCGAGGCGGTCGACGAAGGCGAATGCGATCAGGGTGGCGAGCACGTTCGTGAGGCCCACCGCGGCGGTGAACCACATCTGGGCATGCGTGTCGTAACCCATGTCCTTGAATATGCGCGGCGCGTAGTACATCACCACGTTCATGCCCGTGAATTGCTGCATCGCCTGCAACAACACGCCAAGTCCGACGGAGCGGCGGAAGTTCGGGTTCTCCTTGAACATGCTGAAGCCATGCTGCCGCGTCTTCAACTGCTCGTCGATGTCTTCCATCTCTTTCCTGACGACGGCCTCGTCGCCGCGCAGCTTCACGAGAACGGTTTCCGCGTCCTCGCGCCGGCCACGCATCAACAGCCAGCGGGGACTGTCGGGCAGATAGAACAGGCCGAGCAGGAAGAGCACGCCCGGCGCGGCGATGATGCCGAGCATCCAGCGCCAGTTGCCGGTCGAACTGAAGGCGGTATCGGAGAGGAAGGCCAGCAGGATGCCCGTGGTGATCATCAACTGGTAGGTGGAGATCATCGCGCCACGGATCTTTTCCGGCGCGACCTCGGCCAGGTAGAGCGGCGCGGTGAACGTCGCCACGCCGATCGCCAGGCCAAGGACGAAGCGTGCCACGATGAGGATCGTTGCCGATCCCGCCACCGCACAGAACAAGGACCCGGCGATGAACAGCACGCCGGCGAGGATCAGGGATCGCTTCCGCCCCAGTACGGCGGACATCCATCCGGCGCCAAGCGCACCGACGGCCGCACCTGCCATCATGGCGCTGACGATCCATTCGATGGTCCGGTCGGACACCTTGAAGTCGGACTGGATGAACTGGGTGGCACCGGAGATCACGCCGATATCGAGGCCGAACATCAGGCCCGCCAACGCGGCAAGTACGCATGTCGTGACGATGGCCGCCTTGGGATGGGTGGCCTGTGTCCGATGGGCTGCGACGTCCATGGGAACCGTTCCTTCTATGGATGACATGCCCGGCATTTAAGGCCTAGGCATGTATCTGTCCCGTGTGCGGCGCGTCTACGGCTATTCGAGCGCGCCCACGTCCAAACCGCGTGAATCCGTGCGGCCCTGGTCGTCCACCACGCGAACGAGGAAGCGGCCCGTGCGTTCCGGTGCCCACATCAGAACCTGGCCACTGGGCACGCTGCCGAGATAGGCGTCGTCGACGAACCAGTAGAGCATGCGCGTACCGGCGTCGGTCGTGGCGGAGAAGGCGACGCGCTCGCTGCCTAGCCGGGACACGCGAATCTGGTACGTGCTGCCTTTCAGGGGCGATGTGATCTTCGGTGGATCGCCCGCCGGCTGGCCGCCGCCCTGACAATCCGGCAAGGCCGGCGGCGTCCTTCGCGGCATGCCAGCCTGGGCGAAGACGCGAGCAAGGTCGGATGGCCAGTACTCGTAGACCTCCGTGCGCGTCGTGCCGGGATCGTAGGGAGGACATGCCGGCTTGCCCGTCGCCGTATCGATCACCACGGGGCGATGCACGTTGCTCACCTTGATCGGTGACTTGCCGGGAATGAACCAGGTGCTGCCAACCTGCGGGCACCACGCGTTCGGCAGGTCACCGCTCGCAAGGCAAACGGGTACACGGCGGAGGTTCGGCGGATTGCGCCGGATCGGCTCGGCCAGTCCCGGGCGTTCGGCACGCAGCGCGTCGGCGATGCGGAAGAACAACGGTGCCGCGGCGTCCACGCCGACGAAGGCCGGGTTTCCCGCCCCATCGAAGTTGCCGATCCACACGACAAGCACGTAGGGACCGAAGCTCCCGGCGGTCCACGCGTCGCGAAAACTCCACGAGGTGCCGGTTTTCCAGTAAATCGGAAGACGCGAGGGTTGCGCGGCCACCGCGTCGTCGGGACGCGGATTCTGCCTGAGCATGTCCATGACCATGAAGCTCGCCTCCTCGCTGAGGAGGCGCGTACCGCCGCTCTTCGGTTGCGCGGCGAGCAGGCGCAGCGGCCGCAGTTCACCCCGGTTGGCCAGCATCGCGTAGAGGCCGGAAAGCTCCTGCATCGTCACTTCACCGCCACCCAGCACGAGGGCCAGCCCGTAGTGCTGTTCGGTGGCCATGCGCGAGACACCGGCGTCCCGAAGGAACTGGTAGAGATTGGGATTGGCGAGTTTGGCCGCCACCTGCACCGCCGGGATGTTGCGACTCCTGACCAGCGCCTGGGTCGCCGTCACCGGACCCAGGAAATGGCCGTCGAAGTTCTCCGGCGTATACGGACCGAAGGCGGAAGGCACATCGCGCAGCACGGTCTCCGGATGGAGCACGCCCTGGTCGAAACCCAGTGCATAGATGAAGGGTTTCAGCGTGGAACCGGGGGAGCGTTTCGCCAACGTGCCGTTGACCTGGCCCTGGATCGACGCATCGAAATAGTCGGCGGACCCGACCATGGCCTTGACGCCCATGTCGCGCGTGTCTACCAGGATCGCGGCCGCGTTCCGGATACCGCGATCGCCGCTGCGCTCGACGTATTGGCGCACCTGGCGCTCCAGGCTGTGCTGAAGGCCGAGGTCGAGCGTCGTCGCGACGCGCATGTCGCTGCCGCCGTCCAGCCGGCGTTCGGCAAGCACCTGCTCCACGAAGTGCGGCGCTTCGAACGGCAGCTGCGACAGCGGACGCAGGCGGAGGGGAAGATCGAACAATGGCCGCACGCTAGCGTCGTCGGGGTGCTTCGCGACCCAACGCGAGAACAGACGGTCGCGCGATAGCTTGAGGCCCTTGCCGATCACGGCGCCGCCATCGACATGGCCCGGAAGCCCCCGCGACGGCTCCTGCGGAATGACGGCCAGGGTGAGTGCCTCGGGCAGGCTCAGCCGCGCGGGCGCCTTGCCGAAGTAGGCGAGGCTGGCCGCGCCGACGCCTTCGACGTTGCGGCCGTATGGCGCGGCGTTGAGGTATGCCTCGAGGATATCGTGCTTGGAATACAGCAACTCCAGTTGTACCGCACGGACCACCTGCACCAGTTTTCCGCCCGGGGTGCGCGTGTCCAGGCGCCACATCAGCCTGGCGAGCTGCATCGTGATCGTCGACCCGCCCTGTGCATTTCCACGCCGCACGTAGGTCATCCACGCGCCGCGCATGAGGCCCCAGGCACTGACCCCGGGATGCCAGCGGAACCAGCGGTCCTCGTGCAGGAGGACGGCGTCGACGAGCGCCGGCGAAACATCCTCCAGCGGCACCCACAACCGGTACCGCTGGTCGCTCGCCAATGTCAGCCGCAGCAGCCGGCCGCCGGTGTCGTACACGGCCGTGGACGAGGGAAACCACGCGCGTAGATCCTCGTGCGGCCACAGGCGCAGCCCGACCGGCACGACCAGGAGCAGCAGCAACGCCACGAGGGCGTTGTGCCACTTGACGCGATGGAAGCGGAAAGCCCCAACCTTTATGGCTTCCGCTCCACCGTCATCGCGCCGCCACCGGGAGCGCGTGCCTGCACGCCGCGGTCATAGAGCGATTCGACCAGGGCCGGGGGTATGACGAACTTGCCTGCGTTGGTCGCCTTGATCCGGTAGACGAACTCCTGCACGTCACGGCTGGCGTAACCGTAGACGACCACGCGATCTTCGCGGACATCGGCGTACTCGGGTTTCCAGGTGGATTCCGGGTTGCCGATCGGCGAGCGCCATGCCGGCGCCTCGTCGCCCTCGCCAACACCCTCGCCCTGGACGGGTTCATCCCCTTCGGTCCCCTCCTCCGCCGGCGCCGTCTCGTCGGAAGAAGCCGTTGCCGCCTCCGACGGTGCCGCCGTGTCGAGCACGGGCTCGAATCCGCCGGGCAGCAGGTCGACGATCGCGACGTTGTCGACGCCTTCGTCCTTCGTCGCGCGGATGCGCAAGTGCACGTCGATCTCGTCGCCGGTACTCACGCTGTCCACCGGCTTGCCCTTGGTGTCCGTATAACCGCGGGTGATCTCCAGGCCATCCTTGCGCGTATCGCTGGCCGGCTTGCGGTCGAAGCCGGTCTGCGCCACGCCGTACCAACCGGTGGAGTCCGCGTCGTTGACCAGCCGGAGACGTTGCGTGCTGGCGGGCCAATGCCCATCGAGGATCGACCCCTTGGGCGCGCCGATCGACGTGACCGTACCGTTCGCCGCCACCGCACCGATCGAAAGCCCGGCAAGATCGCCCGCATCCTTCGCCCACGCGTCCAACGCGAGGATGATCATCGCCGAGGAGAGGGTGTTGTAGTGCCCGCTGCCCAAAGGACGGACCAGGTTCTCGACCGTCTCCGGGGGCAGGGCTTTCGCCAGATCGGGAAAGTGCTTCGACAGCAGGTAGAGCACCGTGGCGTCGCGAATGGGCGCATCGTAATAGTCGCCGTAGATGTACGGCTCGTCCGTGGGCTTGCGCACCAGGATCTTGCGCGGCCCGGCGATCAGGTCGCTGGCCAGGCGATCCTGGTGGAGCAGCTTGTACGAAGCCGCCAGCCACGCGGCGGCGAGGTCGTTCTTCCACTCGTTCGCATGCACTTCCTGCAGGCGGCGCTGCAGGGAAGCGAGGTCGTTCGTGGTGACATTGCCCTGCCGTGTCAGCAGGTAGATGGCGTATGCCCGCTGGCGCATCTCCACCAGCGAATCGCCGCTGTCGTTGGCCGCGATCTGGCGGAGAGCCTCGTCGGCCGAGGCCAGCATGTCGCGCGGCACGGTCACGCCACGATCGCTCGCCTCGACGAGGTAATGCACGGCGTAGTCGGTGGCGAAGGTGTGCATATCCGGCGTCGCCGTCCACAGGCCGAATCCGCCTTGGCCGTTTTGCCTCGCGCGCAAGGTATCGAACAAGGCGGCGACCGGGTCGGACGGGGGCGGCGCATCACCGGACATCCGGGCGGGCTTCACGTCGCCGAACTCGGGGTGCTGCCCGAGGATCAGGGCGGGCATCGCCGCGCTGATCACCTGTTCGGTGCAGTAGTGCGGGAAGTCCACGAGATACGCGGCAAGTCCGCGCGCCAGCACGACCGGCACGGTGGAGAAGGCCACGTCGCGCTTGGCGTACTCATCGTGCATGTCGCGCAAGCCGGTCACATCGCCACGCGAGTGCGCATCGACATGGCCGAAGGCGAGATCCGTGCGCATGGGCGATGCGGGACGCACCGACAGGTCGACGCCCTGCTTCGCGGACTTGCCGTTATAGGATGCCGTGAAGCCCAGGTTGCCCGAGCCCAGCTTGTCCGTCGCGCGCACGCGGAAAATCGCCACGCCCTCGCGCATCTCGCCAAGGTTCAACGTCCTGGTCGCGTCACCCACGATCTGCAACTGCGGGCCCAGCTTGAGGCCGACCGCGACAGGCACTTCCTTCCCGCCCAGGCCGGTCAGGTTGTTCGCCACGCCAACGCTGATTTCCGCCTCGTCGCCCGGGGCGAGCGTGGTGGGCACGTTCGGTGACAGGACGAAGTCGCCGCGGACCGTGGTGGCACCTTCGAACGTGCCGATGCGGTCCGGCGACACGCTGATCGCCATGACTCGCAGCTTGCCGTTGAAGTAGTCGGGCACCTTGTAGGCCAGGTCGCGCGAGCCGTCGATGTCGACGATGCCCGACCAGTACGCCACCGGCTTGTCCCGCTTGCGCCGGAACGGGTTCAATTGGCGGCCGATCGCGCCATCGGCATCGCCACCCGGCGCGGCCATCGCCATCAGTTTCTGGAAGTCGGGAATGATGAGATCGAGGATCTGCGAGGTGGACACTTCGAGCATGCGCTTGCGGAAGAAGTACTGCAGCGGGTCACCAAGCTTGTAACGAGCCACTTGCAGGATGCCTTCGTCCACCGCGAAGACCACGGCGCGTGTCGGATGGGGCGAGGTGACGTGGAAGGTCACGGTATCGCCTGGCTTCACCAGGGCCGGGGCCTCCACGGCGATGCCATTGCGGCGCGCGTCCATGTTCACCGAGAACGGCACCACGCCGAACGACAGCGGACTCATGAATATCTCGTCCGACGAAGGATCACGGACGTATTGCACGTTGATGTAGCCGTTGCCTTCGAAGTCCGCGGGCACGGTGATGTGCTGCACCGTGCTCGTGGTGTCGGCGTGGAACCAGGTGTGTGCGTAGACCTTGTCGCGCTCGATGGTGATGAGGCCGCTACCGGCATAGGGAGCGCGAATGGCGATGTCCACCGCCTCGCCCTGCGCGTAGTCGGTCTTGGACAACGTGAGCTGCAGTTCGGCGTTGCGTTCCAACGACCGGGAGACATTGCCCTCGCCGGCGACCGACCACGCCACGCGATTGACTTCCTTGCCGTTGGCATCCTTCACCACCAGGGCGAAATTGCCCGGCTTGTTCGTCGGCAGTGCCACGTCGATCCCGGCCGCGGGGATGACCAGGGGGGTTTCCGACAACGTCGATTCGCGCGCCTTCGATTCATACTTGAAAACGCCCGAATCCTGCTTCGTGAGCACGGAGACGTAACGCGTCTCCACGATCGCCTGCTTCAGCCCCGGCAGGTCCATGCGCTTCGCAGTCGGGTCGATCGCCACGAGGTTGACGCTTCGCTTCGCATCGCGGCTCACGTAGTCGAGGTTGTCGACGGATTTATACCCGACGAGCCAGTCGTTCGAGGACACCATGCCCTGCGTGGCCGCGGCGACACTGCGCCCGCCTTCCGCTTCATGGGCCTTGGCGAGGAAGTACAGTTGATAGGTGGCGTCGGCGTACTTGGACAGGTCCAGCGCGAATTCGGCGTGGCCCTTGTCGTCGGTCTTCACGTCGGCCAGCTTCTCCTCGAAACCTTCCTTCGCCCGGCGCACGTCGTAGAAGTGGTAGTCCTTGTAGCTCGGGAACGAGGGAAACGCCGGGCGCAGGGTAAGCGAGCCCTCGACGCGGCGATCCGCGGCGGGTGTGCCGAACAGGTTCCGCACGTCGACCAGCGCCTTCAGCTGCGCGGGTTTGACCCAGCCCTCGGCCACCGCCGTGGAAAGTGCCGCCGAGACCTTCATCCGGTCCGGCTGGAATTCCTTCACCTGTACGGTGGTGCTGCCGATCTGCGAGTACGGCTTGCCGTCCTTGGCGATATACAGGTTCACCGTCCAGTTGCCCGTCGGCGAGGTTTCGGCCGTGGTGTGATCGAGCTCGGCGAACCCCGCGGCATCCATGGCGACCGTTTGCTGGCGCACCGTGGTCCCGCGCGGGTCCACCACCTCGGCGATCAACGGCATGCCCGCGACGCTTCGCGTCCAGCTGTTGGCACGCACGATCATTCCCACATGGAAGAGGTCGCCCGGCCGGTAGATGCCGCGATCGGAGAACAGGTATCCCGACAGCTGGCCCTGGCTGTGTGCGTTCGGCTCACCGCCGATGTCGAAGCGGGAGAAGTCCAGGGTGCGGTCATACGAGGTCACCGGCAGGAACGACAGGTCGTCCCCCTGGCGCACCACGTACATGGCCGGTGCCTTCTCTTGAGTGAAGCCCTTGAGATTGGCGAAGTGCGCGCGGCCATCCGCCCCGGTGTTCTGGGTGAACAGCGTGCTGCCGTTCTTCGCGATGACCGCCACGGAGGCGCCGCTCACCGGCGATCCGCTGCGGATGGATTGCACGAAGATATCCTGGCTACCGTCGAGCGACTTCTTGGCGATGACGCCGAGATCGGTGATGACGACGAGACGCTCGTCCTTCGGCCAATCATAGGGAGCGGTGTCGCTGTCGTCTTCGCCAGCGGCATCGGCCACCGCGCTATCCGCATCCCCTCCCGCCTCGCGGGCCGCCGCCTCTCGTGCGGCCTTTTCACGACGTTCGCGTGCTTCCTGCTCCGCCTTGGCGTCGTAGCCGGATAGCTTGAGCAGGAAAATGCCGCGTTTGCCGGCGGCCAGGTACTGGCCCAGGTCGAAACCTTCGTAGTGCGCCTTGCCGGGTCCTTCGTCCGGGAAGGAAACCTTCTTCACGAAGCGATCCACGATGTGATCCGGAGTGAAGCCGTACATCTCCGGTTTCGCATAGCTGCCCGAATTGAGCGACACCAGGTGCTGCAGCTGGTCAGGCAGCACGCGACCGACCTCCACGCGCATGCCCGGGATGTTGCGCGATACCACCGAGACACGGCGATCGCCGCTGAGCGAAAGCAGGGAACCATCCGCCATGAAACGAAGCAGGCGTGGATAGTCCGGAACGGTGAGCATGTCGGCCCGCGCCTTGGGCATCACGTAGCCACCGAACGAGGTCATGCCCTTGTCCACGCGCACGTAGATACGCTGGCCTGGCTGGGCGTGGTAGCGGAAGCTCTGGGTTTCCGACCAGTCGTTCTCGGTGGGCACCACCTCGGGCTTGAGTTGAGTGAAGGATCGCAGGTCGGCATCGCCCACTTGCGAGACCGAATAGTGCTTGTCGTCCCCTTCCGGCACGGCCCATACGTGCAAGCGCTTGGCCAGCTCGTTATCGCTCACGGGGCCGCCGAAACGCATCACCACCACTTGTTCCGGCTCGAACCGCTCGTTATCCACCAGCGTGGCCGAGACCTCGTCCAGTTTCAGGCTGTACTGGCCGGGCACGCGCACCGACGTCGCCAGTTCCTCCTGCGTTCCGTCCCCACCACGGCTGCTGCGCACGCCATCGTCCAGCTTGACGCCCACGGCACCATCGTCCCGGGGCAGCTGCAGCGGCTGCGAATGCACGAAGGCGTTAAGACGGCGCTCGTCGTAGGTGACACTGAACTTCAAGGCGGTCCCGCGCTTCTCCTCGCCATTGCGCAGGTCCAGCGACAGGCGCTTCTCGAACTGCGCCGCATCCACGGGATAATTGAAGCCGAACTGGACGATCGTCTTTTTCTTCGTCGGGTCCTGCGGATCCTGATAGAACTCGCCGTTGACGACCTTCGCGGTGAAGGGCGCGGTGCTGAAGCTGAAATGGTCGTCGGCCAGCAAGACCTGCGGCGCGAACACTTTCGCCTTGTCGAAGCTCACATCGATCCTGCGGCCCACCGGCCAGTCGCCGGCCGGCACGAAACGCAGTACACGGTCGTTTTCCCACGCCCACTGGCCGGGCAGTTTCGGATCCATGGCGATGCCATCGGTCACCGGCTTGCCCAGCGATTCCAGCCGGGCCGCCGACCCAGAGAAGGTCACGGTAAGGGGATGGATCGTCACGGGGACATGTTCGTAATCGCTGATCGCCGGCGCTGGCGCCTCGAAGCTCACCCGGTCCGGTTCCGCGGGCCTGGGCCTGTTCTGCCACCACTGCCAGCCGAACCATCCGCCGGCGACCAGCAGCAGGGTTCCGGCGACACTGCCGGTGAACTTCAGCGGATGGCTGCGGGCGACCCGGGCGGTCGCCGGCATCCAGCCGGGTGCGGACCAGGCCATGTTGCCGAAAATGGGCCTGAACAACCGGCCCAGCAACCAGAACAGGCCACGCACGAGGCGCGCGGGCAACAGGGCGATGAAACGAAGCAGATCCATGTGTCCCTTCCGATCCCATAAGATGATGGCGCAGTCGCCGCCGTGCCGCGGATACGGCAAGGCCCGTCCCCCGCATCCACGGTGAACCGGCCTTCGCTTCGTATCCCCAATGACAATGCTGCGCGCGAACCGTGTCGCGGCTGCGACGGAATTCTGGCACAGCGCGGGACACGATCGGGGCTTTTTGCGGGCGCTTTGCAACGATGCGACCGTTTTGCAATGGAACGATTCTGAAAATGCTTACCGATTCGATATGACGTGATCCGCCTCACGCATGCCGCGTAACGGCATGTAACGGGCAAGGACATTGCGCTATGGTCGCTACATTCGCCGACAACGTGAACCTATGAACGACGACGCGACGGGTCTGATCGAGGGGGCGATCGCCACGGGCGACCACGAATTTCGTGAGTTGGCCGACTTCGCACCCGTGATGATCTGGCGATCGGGGCCGGACAAGCTCTGTGACTGGTTCAACAAGCCCTGGCTCGAATACACCGGCCGCGACATGGCCGCGGAACTGGGCAACGGCTGGGCCACGGGCGTGCATCCGGACGATCTGGAACGTTGTCTCGAAACCTATGTGGACGCGTTCGACGCGCGCAAGCCATTTTCCATGGAATATCGCCTGCGCCGGCACGACGGCCAATACCGCTGGCTGCTCGACAATGGCGCGCCTTTCCATCGCGGTGGGGCGTTCGCGGGCTATTGGGGCAGCTGCGTGGACGTGTCCAACCATCGCGACGCTGAACGCGCCCAGCGCATCGTGATCAACGACCTGAACCATCGCATGAAGAACGTCCTCGCGGTGGTCCAGGCCATGGCGATGCAGAGTTTCACCGACGACCGTCCGCTGGACATCTCGATGAGCGCCTTTGGCAGCCGCCTGCGCGCGCTGGCACGCGCGCACGACCTGCTCCTGGACCCCTCGCGCAACGACCTTACCCTGCACGGGGTGATCCAATCCGCCGTCGCCCCGCACGACCCGGGAAAGGCCCGGATCACGTTCGAGGGTCCGCCCCTCGTGCTCGACCCGGAAGCCGCCGTGGCGATGGCCATGGCTATCCACGAACTGCTGACCAACGCCACCAAGTACGGCGCGCTGTCCACGCCGTCGGGCACGGTGTCGATCGCCTGGACGTACGTGGAGACGCCGGAACCGGGCAAGGCTCGCCTGGAATGGAAGGAGCGCGGCGGTCCGGCCGTCGCCGCCCCCATGAGACGCGGATTCGGCACGCGCTTCATCGAACGGGTGCTGTCCGGCCAGTCGCGCGGCCAGGCCGCCATCCGCTTCGAGCAGGACGGTGTTCGCGCCATCTTCGAAGCCGCCGCGGGACCGCCCTGGTCCCCTCAGCCCAGGAAGAATGCCCCGGGTTGAATAAATGTCGGTCGCCCTTGTCGATAAGGCCGGGTGACAATCGACGTCTCCATGAACACCGGGAGTCCTTCCCGGTGACCAAGCAAGGAGAACGGCGATGCGTTTCATGGTGATCGTAAGGGCGACCGAGGCTTCCGAAGCCGGCCAGATGCCGAGCGAGGAAATACTCACGGCCATGGGCAACTACAACGAGGAACTGGTCCGGGCGGGCGTCATGCTCGCCGGGGAGGGCCTCCACCCCAGCAGCAAGGGCGCCCGTGTGCGTTTTTCCGGCGATCGCCGCGAGGTCGTCGACGGTCCCTTCGCGGAAACCCGCGAACTCATCGCCGGCTTCTGGCTTATCCAGGTGCGGTCGCTCGACGAGGCCATCGAGTGGGTGAAGCGCGCGCCCAACCCATTCGAAGGCGAATCCGAGATCGAGATCCGCCGCATCTTCGAGGCGGAGGATTTCGGCGCCGAGTTCACGCCGGAAGCGCGCGCGCAGGAAGAACGCCTGCGCGCCGAACTCGCCTCGCATCATTGACCCACGACAGACGGAGTTCGTCATGAAGATCCAGCCTTACCTCTTTTTCAACGGCACCTGCGAAGCGGCTTTCCGATTCTACGAGAAGGCGCTTGGCGGCAAGATCGGCGAATTGCATCGCTTCAAGGACATGCCGCCACAGGAAGGATCCGGCGACGACGGCTGCGGCGGCAAGTCGCCGGAGGCGCTCGCGGCCATGGGCGAGAAGGTCATGCACGTGAACCTTACCGTCGGCGACCAGACGATCATGGGATCGGACAACCCCGACGATTCCGGGAACGGCATCCAGGGCGTCGCCATCACGCTGGGCTTCACCGATGTGGAACAAGGCCGCAAGGTATTCGAAGCACTCTCGGAGAAGGGCGACGTGCAGATGCCGTATGGCGAGACCTTCTGGGCCAACGGTTTCGCCATGTTCAAGGATCAGTTCGGAGTGCCCTGGATGATCAACGCCGGCGACAAGCCCAGCCCGTGAGGAACCAACCATGCAATTCCTGATAATCCGCAAGGCGGACAGCGATAGTGAAGCCGGCGCGCGTCCCACGCGCGAACTCATCGAGGCGATGGGCGACTATGTGGACACGCTCGCGGCCGAAGGCCGTTTTCTCGCCGGCGAAGGCTTGAAACCCAGCCGCGAAGGGGTGCGGGTCACCTTCGGGCCGGACAGGAAGGCCGTGATACAGGATGGCCCCTTCACCGAAACGAAGGAACTGGTCGCCGGCATCAGCATCATCGAGGCCGGGTCGATGGACGAAGCCGTCGACTGGGTGAAAGGCTGGCCTGTGGAAGATGCGCACGGCGATGCCGTGGTGGATATCCGGCCGATCGGTTGCCCCGGGGGCCTGGGCGGCTTTGGCGATCCCAGCGAAGCCGATTCCCCCAAATCCCGTTACGTCGTGATGTTGAAGGCGAACGAGCGCAGCGAAACCGACTGGAACCCCGGCCCCGAGATCCTGGGCCGCATGGTGGAGGCCAACCGCGCAGGGCACGAGGCCGGATTCCTCATCGCGGGACATGGACTGTCGTCCAGCCGTCACGCCAAGCGGGTCGGCTTCAGCAAGGGCAAGCCGACGGTGTTCGACGGTCCCTTCGCGGAGATCAAGGAGATGGTCGCCGGCTTCTGGGTGCTCCGTGTCGACAGCCTCGATGAAGTCATCGCCTGGACGGAAACCTACCCGTTCCCCGACGGCGACGATGCCCGGCTGGAAATCCGCGAGCTCTACCGCATGGAAGAACTGATGCCCGTGGCGTCCTGATTGCCGCAACGCGGCTTGCCACGCATGACGGCGGATGCTGTCATGCGTGGCCATGACGAAACACGATACCCATCGCGCCATCGATGCGATCTGGAAGATCGAGTCGCCTCGCCTGATCGCCACGGTCGCGCGCATGGTGCGCGACCTCGACCTTGCCGAGGAACTGGCCCAGGACGCGCTGGTTTCCGCCCTGGAGCAGTGGCCGCGCGACGGCGTGCCGCGAAATCCCGGTGCATGGCTGACCCAGGCGGCGAAGCACCGTGCCGTGGATCGCATCCGGCGCGAGCGCATGGCCGGCCGCAAGCTCGAAGCCCTCGGCAAGGACATGGAAGGCCTGCTCGAGTCGGACGACGACCGCCTGATCGACGCACTCGACGACGACATCGGCGACGACATGCTGCGCTTGATCTTCACGGCCTGCCACCCGGCGTTGTCGATCGAGGCGCGCGTGGCGTTGACGCTTCGCTTGCTTGGCGGCCTGACCACCGACGAGATCGCACGCGCCTTCCTCGTCCCCGAGGCCACGGTCGCCCAGCGCATCGTGCGGGCCAAGCGCAGCCTGGCGGATGAAGCGGTGGCCTACGAGGTGCCTCGCGGCGATGCCCTGAAGGAACGGCTCGCTTCGGTGCTGCGCGTTATCTACCTGATCTTCAACGAGGGATACGCCGCCACTACCGGCGGCGACTGGATGCGTCCCGCGCTCTGCGATGAAGCGCAGCGGCTGGGCCGCATCCTCGCCGAACTGATGCCCGGGGAAGCGGAAGTCCATGGACTGGTCGCGCTCATGGAAATCCAGGCATCCCGCGCCGGCGCACGCACCGCGCCCGATGGACAACCCATCCTCTTGCTCGACCAGGACCGCCGTCGCTGGGACCGCCTGTTGATCGGCCGCGGCCTCGCCGCACTGGAACGCGCCGAACGCCTGGGTGGCGCGCACGGGGCCTACGCACTGCAAGCCGCTATCGCGGCCTGCCATGCACGCGCCACGCGTGCCGGCGATACCGATTGGCCGCGCATCGCGGCGTTGTACGCCGAGCTCGTCGAGGTGGTGCCTTCGCCTGTCGTTGAACTCAACCGCGCGGTGGCCGTGTCGATGTCCGAAGGACCGGACGCGGCCTTGCCCATCGTCGAGGCGCTCATCGGGGAACCCGCGCTACGCGACTATCACCTGCTGCCCAGCGTGCATGGCGACCTCCTGTTCCGCCTCGGCCGCATGGACGACGCCCGCGAAGCGTTCCTCCGCGCGGCACGCATGACGCGGAACGAACGCGAACGCGCCTTGCTCGAATCGCGGGCCCGGGCCTGCACGTCCGCGACGCCCGGTTGAGCCTGCCGACAACGGTGCGCACGGATTCCCGAACCGTGCTAGCCTGCATCGCAAATGCAATGCAGGAGCGCGCCATGAAGACCGCCACCATCCCTTCGATCCGCGTGGAACCGGCTTTCCGGGAGAAAGCCGAAGATGTCCTCGGCAAGGAGGAAACCTTGTCCGCCTTCGTCGAGACCGCCATGGCGGAAGCCATCGAACGGCGAACCATGCAGCGTGAATTCGTCGCCCGCGGCCTTGCCTCACTGGCGCAGGCGGAACGGACCGGCATCTACCACACCGCGCAGAGCGTACATAAGGAGGCCGCCGAGCGAATTGCCGCCGCGCGACGAAAGAAAGGAAAGGAATGACTTACGAGGTTCACTACACGGATGGCGCGCGATCCGACCTCCTCCGCTTCACCGACTTCCTCGCCGGCCATGATCCGGACCTGGCCGAACGGGCGCTCGCGACGCTCGTGCGCGCCGTGCGGATCCTCGAGGAATTTCCCTACACCTGCCGCAAGGCAGAGGCGAACAATCCCTTCCTCCGCGAACTCGTGATTCCCTTTGGAACGCACGGCTACGTGGCGCTCTTCCATATCGGCAAGGAACACGTCGCGATCGTCGCCATCCGCCACCAGCGCGAGGACGACTACTTCGCCTGATCCGCGCTCAGTGCGTGATGTCGATCTTGACGTTGGTGCCGTCGGGCACGTCCTGCAACTGTTGCAGTACCGAACCCGTCAGTTCGAAGTGCTCCTTGGCCGGCACGGGATTCAGGTTCTCGACCGTGTACTCGCCCTCGGCGAAGACCGGCAAGGTGATATAGGTGTAGCACTCGCCATCCGCGCGGATTTTTCCCGCTTCGATCAGCGCTTCGACCAACGACGGCAGCAGCCAGTCCTCGGCGATTTCCTCGCGAAGCAGGTTGTTGAATCCCGGCACGCTCTCGGCGACGCGCTCGATTTCCGCGGTACCTGTGTTGAGCCAGAAGATGCCGCCTTCGTCCGCTTCGTAGAACATGTCGCCCAGCGCCGTGAACAGCAATGGCGTGAAGGCGTCGCCGATGCGCCAGCGCCAGGATTCGGCGAGCGCGTCGATGGCCTCCTTGTCCGGCGTGCAGATGAGGTCGTTCCAGGAGAGGGCCATGGGGGCGCCTTTTTCGATCGGGGAACCCATTTTAGGCCTTCTCCGCACGCGATGCGTCAGGCCAGCCGATAGCGCTACGCGTCCGGCGCGTCGTCCACGGCCCGGTTCACCGCGCGCACGAAGGCGGCTCGCGCCTTGGCCTGTGCCTCGTCCGTCGCCACGGGCCACGCGGCCAACTGCACGATGACGAGGTGCCGCTTCGGGTCCACGTGCAGCAACTGGCCGAAGATACCGATGCCTTCGAAGGTGCCGTCGTCGTACGTCCACCACTGATAGCCGTAGCCACGACCCTTCACGCCGATGTCGGCGTGCGAGCGTGTCGCGTCGTCGAGCCAGCCATCCGCGAGCACCGCCCTGCCGTCGGCCATGCCTCCGTCGAGCAGGAATTGGCCCAGCCGGGCGTAATCGCCCAGGGTGGCGGACACACCGGAACCGCCGGCCTCCGTACCGTCCACATCGTCCTTCAGCCAGAGCGCATCGGCGGCCATGCCATAGGGCTTCCAGATTTTCTCGGAGAGGTACGCCGCCAACGTCTTGCCGGTCGCCCGTGTGACGAGGATGCCGATCAGATCGGTCTCCCCTGTCTTGTAAGCCCAGCGTTCGCCGGGCGCGAACTCCCTCGGCAACCGTGACATGTACGAGACCAGCAAGGGGACACCCGACTGGCGAGCGCCTTCGTACATCATCGCCACATCCGAATGCGGATCGCTGTAATCCTCGTTCCAGCGCACGCCCGAGGTCATGGAAAGCAGCTGCCGGATCGTCACGTCGCGATACGCGCCCGTGGCCAGTTCGGGGATGTACCGTGTCACCTTGTCGTCGAGGCTGTGTATCGCACCGTCGCGCAAGGCGGCGCCAACCAGGGTGGAGGTGAACGACTTGGCCACGGAGAACGATGTCCAGCGAGTGGCGGGACCGGCGCCGAGGCCGTAGCGTTCAAGGCGTACCCGTCCATCCTCGACGACCATGACACCCGCCAGATGGTGGGCGGCCATGTAACTTTCGAGTGTCGAACCATCTTCGAAGCGCGGCGACAGCGGCGCGCCCGCGGGTAACGGATGCGCCTTGCCGTGCCGCACCACGTTGTTCGCGTAGTGCGTTTCCATGGCACGGAACGCCGCTTCGCGCTGCGGCTGGTCCCAGAACAGCACGTCGGTACGGCGCGCATGTGGCGCCGCGCATCCCGCGAGGAACAACAGCGCAAGCAACAACCCCAGGCCCGGTGGGAGCCGAAACCCAAGGCCTGGTGGGAGCCGACCTTGTCGGCGATTGGGGGTTACGGCAAGTCCCATCGCCGACAAGGTCGGCTCCCACCGGTTGCGGGAACGGTGGCTCACGAGGCTTTCCTCGTGCGGTTGTGGAATTCGAAGGCTCCTAGCGCGAGCGACGCGATCGCCAGTGGCCCCAGCCCGTAGATCACGCGATAGGCAAGCAAGGCCGCCAGGACCTGGGCACGCTGTTCCTGTGGAAAGGCCGCCAGCGTCAACGCTTCGAATGCCCCGATCCCACCCGGCGTATTGCTGATGATGCCGGCGATGATCGCGCCGACATAGATCGGTGCGAAATCGAGGAAGCTGCCCGCGATCTCGGCGGGAAGCAGCAAGTACATGGCGGCGATGGCGCCGATCATCTCGAGCACGCCGATGACGATCTGCGCCCCGGCCGACCGGGCCGACGGCACGGGCGTGCTGAATTTCCAGACCCGCAGTTCGTCGTGCTTGCCCGCCAGCCAGCGTAGCAACAGGACGAAGAGGCTCACGAGCGCCGCGCCCAGCCACCGGCCCCAGCCGTGCGCTATCGACGGTTCCAGCATCAGGGCGATGGCCGTCACGGCGGCGAAGCCCATGGCCACGGCGAAACCGACCAGGCCGACCACCCGTGCCACGTCGGCCGCACTCACTCCGCGTGTCGACAGGATGCGATAGCGCAGCGCGGTACCGGTGATGGCGTGGAAACCGAGCGCGTTGCAGATCGCATGCGTGGTGGCGCCGGCGAAGATCTTCATGCGCATCGACACCTTGCCCGGCACCACGGTTTCCACGGCGAAGACGTCGTAGGCGGTGAGGCAGGCCCAGCTGAGCAGGGCCGCGGCGATGGAGCCGGCGACATGCCAGCGGGGAATCCGGTCGACGGCATCGCGTACGTCGTGCCAGGCCATGCGCGCGATATACCGATGCAGCAGGAAAGCGGCGACACCGAGGATCGCCACCATCAGCACGTGCTTCGCCAGCCATATGGCGATCGTCCTCAGGGACCATTTCTTGTCGTTATGCGCCACCGCTCCACTCTTATCCCATCGGGCGTTCGCCCACGAACGGCGGGCATCATCCCACGACGAGGCTCCGGCGGGGCTAGACTTGCGCCCAGCGGTTTTTCCGGAGACATCATGCTTCGCTACGAAGGTTCGCTCTGGCTGTCCGACGGTGCCCGCCGCTGGGGCGGCGCCGATCGTGTCGAACTGCTCGCGCAGATCGGCGCCACCGGTTCCATCACCGCCGCCGCCAAGGCGGTGGGGATGAGCTACAAGGGCGCATGGGATGCCGTGGAAGCCATGAACAACCTGGCTGGCGAAACCCTTGTCCTGCGCGCCACCGGAGGCCGTGGCGGTGGTGGCGCCCGCCTCACGCCGCGCGCCGAACGCCTGATCGCCGCGTTCCGCGGCATCGATGCGGAGCACCGGCGTTTCGTTGAGCGTCTCGCGGCGCTCGGCGACGAAGCCATCGACGACATCCACCTGCTGAGGCGATTCACCATGCGGACCAGCGCGCGCAACCAACTGGCCGGCGTCGTTCGCGCCATCACCGCGGGCGCGGTCAACGACACGGTGCATATCGCCTTGCCGGGTGGCACGCCGCTCGCGGCCACGGTGACGAAGGAGAGCACGGCCACCCTGGCGCTGGCGCCAGGGCGCGCGGTGATCGCCTTGGTCAAGGCCAGTTGGGTCATGCTCGGCTTGCCGGACGAACGCCTGCGCCTATCGGCGTCGAACCAGTTGCCGGGCACGGTGCTGCGGACGACGCCGGGCGCGGTGAACGCCGAGGTATCCCTCGAACTCGATGGTGGGGGCACCGTCACGGCCATCGTCACCATGGAAAGCGCGAACGCGCTGGGGCTGGCCGAGGGCTCGGCCGTCCTCGCCATCTTCGATGCCTCATCGGTGATCGTCGGCGTGACCGACTGAAGGAACGGCTACACGATCCGGCCGTCGCGTACCTCGATCGTATGCCCGTCCAGCGCCTCGACATCCGCCGGGTCATGGGTGATCACCAGCAACGGCAGGTCGAGGCGCGCCTGCAATGCCATCAGTTCACCACGCATGCGTCCGCGCAGGGCGGGGTCGAGCGCGGCGAAAGGCTCGTCGAGCAAGACGAGGCGCGGCTCCACCGCCAGCGCACGCGCCAACGCCACCCGCTGGCGCTGGCCGCCGGAGATCCGCACCGGGTAGCTGTCGGCGACGGCGGCCAGTTCGAAGATGTCGAGCCAGTGGCGTACACGGTCGTCATGCACGCGGCGGCGGGGATTGAGCCAGCGACGCGCGAGCCCGAAGCCGATGTTCTGCGCCACCGTGAGGTGGGGAAACAGCGCGTAGTCCTGGAACACATACGCCACCCCGCGATCGCGCGGCGGCAGGTCCACGCCGGCCGCGGTATCCAGCAGCGTGCGGCCGTCGACGCGGACGTGTCCCGCGTCCGGCGTGAGCAAGCCGGCCATCGCGCGCAGCGTCAGGCTCTTGCCCGCACCCGAGGGACCGAAGATGACGATGCGCCGATGCGCCGATGTGAAGGCCACGTCCAGCTCGAAGCGCCGGTCGTCGGCACGCAGCGTCTTGCGGATGGCGATGTCGACCGTCATGGACGCATCCGCCGCAGATGGGGGGGCGCCAGCCAACCCGCCAGCAACAAGGCGACGACACAGGTCACCGAAGTGACCGCCACCATGATCCCCGCGGAACGATCGTCGCCTGCCTGCACGGCGGCGTAGATCGCCACCGACAAGGTCTGTGTCCGGCCGGGAAGGTTGCCCGCGATCATCAGCGTCGCGCCGAACTCGCCCAGCGCCCGGGCGAAGGCGAGCAAGGCGCCCGCGATGATGCCGCGCGCGGCGAGCGGCAGCGAGACGCGAAAGAACACGGCGGCCTCGCGCAGCCCCAGCACCCGCGCCGCGTCCTCGAGCTGCGGATCGACTGCCTCGAAAGCGGCGCGGGCCGCTTTCTGCACGAGCGGAAAGGCGACCAGGGTCGAGGCGATCACCGCGCCCTGCCAGGTGAAGACCAGTTGGATACCCAGGCGATCGAGCCACTCGCCGAACACGCCGCGGCGGCCCAGCAGCACGAGAAGGTAGTAGCCCAACACCGTCGGAGGCAGCACCAATGGCAAGGTCAGGATCGAATCGACCAGTTCGCGCGCATGCGAGCGCCAGCGCGACAGGCCGAAGGCGACGGCCACGCCCAGCACGAGGTTGATCGCCGTCGCCCACAGCGCGACCTTGAGCGAGAGCGCGAGCGGAATCCAGATAGCGCCCACGGGAACTCAGGGCGCCAGGAAACCGAAACGGGCGAGGATCGCCCGTCCGTCGGCCGACTGTACGAAGGCCTCGAACCGGCCCGCCTCACGAGCCTGCTTCGAACCGGCGACGACGGCGATCGGATAGGTGATCGGCAGGGGCGTGGGCACGACGGCGGCCACCGCCACCTTATCCCTCACGAGCGCTGCGTCGGTGGCGAACACGAAGCCGGCGTCCACCTCCCCGCGAGCGACGTAGTCCAGGCCTTGCCGCACGTTCTGCGCCAGCACGCCTTTCGCCGATACCACGTCCCAGAGCCCCTGCCGCTCCAACGCCGCCTTCGTATACCGGCCCACGGGCACGGACGCCGGATCGCCGAAGGCGACGCGCGTCACCTTCGGGTCCTTGAGGTCGACCGTCCGCGTCACGCGGACGCGGCCATCCTTCGGCACGACCAGGACGAGCCGGTTGCTGGCGAAGTCCCGCCGCGTGGCGGACTCGATGGCGCCCGCCGCCACGGCCTTGTCCATGGCGGCCTGGTCGGCCGAGGCGAACACGTCGGCCGGGGCGCCGCTGGAAATCTGGCGCAACAGCACATCCGACGCGGCGAAATTGAGGACCACGTGGGTTTCCGGATGCGCCGCCTCATAGGCCTTGCCGACCGCCTGGAAAGCATCGGTCAGGCTGGAAGCCGCCGAAACCACGAGATCGGCCGCGGCCGCTCCGGCCGGACCGGCAAGGAAGAACAGCGCGGCGACGAACGGCCGAAGGCGCATGGCGGATTCCGGGGGGTGGATCACCGCAATATAGAAACCTACATAGCGGTTGGTCAATGACATTCCACGCGCCGCGCCCGCGCAGGAATCGCCAAGCAAACCGGTGGCGATCGATGGCAGCTTGGGCGCCGTATCGAGGGTGGAAGGGGCCGCATGAAACACGCGCTGCGCATCATCGGGGGACTGCTGGTGCTCGGCACGCTGGCTGTGCTCCTGTTCTTCTGGCTGGACCGCACTGAAACGACCACGGACGCCTACGTGACGGGACGTATCCATCCCGTGGCGCCGCGCGTCACCGGCACCGTGCAGGTGCTGCGGGTGAACGACAACCAGCACGTGAAGGCCGGGGACGTATTGCTGGAGCTGGACACGCGCGATTTCGACGTGCGCGTGGAACAGGCGCGGGCGGAGATCGACCGGGCGAAGGGCCAGCTGGCCAGCGCGGAGGCGCAGATCGCCGAGGCCGACGCGGCCATCGTCGCCGCCGAGGCGAGCGCACGGAAGACCGCCCTGGATCTCCGGCGCACGGGCGAGCTGGTGAACGAGACGCCGCGTGGCGTGTCGCAACAGGAATACGACGCGGCGAAGGCCGCCGCCGACTCGGCCGTGGCCAACCGTGCCAGCGCCGGCGCGCGCAAGGTGGCCGCGCTCGCCGCCCGGGAATCGGCCAGGGCGCAGGTCGCCACCGGTGAAGCCTCGCTGCACGACGCCTTGCTGGCCTACGGCTACACCCGGGTGATCGCCCCGGTGAGTGGCTACGTGGGACGCCGCACCGTCGAGGTCGGTGCCCGGGTCAACGCGGGACAGACCCTGCTTTCCATCGTCTCCGACGAGGTGTGGGTCGTTGCCAACTACAAGGAGACCCAGCTGCACGGGATGCGCCGCGGTACCGAGGCGCGCATGACGGTCGACGCGATTCCCGGCGTGACCTTCGTCGGCCACCTGGACAGCCTCTCGCCGGCCTCCGGATCGCAGTTCGCCCTGCTCCCACCCGACAACGCCACCGGCAACTTCACCAAGGTGGTCCAGCGCGTGCCGGTGAAGATCCTCTTCTCCGCCGAAGACCTCGGCCGCTACCGCGAGCGGCTGGCACCCGGACTGTCGACCATCGTGAAGATCCGCGCCGAAGGAGAAAAGGCGCCATGACGGCGCGGCCGCTCGTGCTGGCCGTCCTCGCCCTCGGCCTGGCCGGCTGCGTGGTCGGCCCTGACTACCGGCGCCCGGACGTCTCCACACCCGCGGGCTGGCGCGATGCGCCCGCGCCCTCCGCGCAAGTCGCCGTATTGCCGGACGCGTGGTGGAACCTCTTCGGTGACGAGGAACTCGGCCGACATGTCGAAGCGGCCCTCGCCGCGAACCAGGACCTGGCCGTGGCCCTGGCCCGCTACGACCAGAGCCGCGCCCTGCTCGGCGTCGCGCGCGCCGACGAATTTCCCGATGTCGCCCTCGATCCCGCCTTCGCACGCGGGCGCACCTCGGCGAATGTGTCCAACCGGTTGCCCGAACTGGAAACCACGCTCTGGCGCGTGCCGGTCGACGTCGCCTATGAAGTGGACCTCTGGGGCCGCGTGCGGCGCAGCGTGGAGGCCGCCGGCGCGGACGTGGAAAGCAATGCCGATGCGGTGGCGGCGCTGCGCCTGAGCCTCGCGGCCACCACGGCGTCGACCTACCTGTCCCTGCGCAGCACCGATCGCGATACCGACGTGCTCGCGCGCACCGTGAGCCTGCGCGAAGACGCCCTGCGTCTGGCGGAACGCCGTGCGCACGCCGGTGTCGTCGGCGACCTCGACGTGCTCCGCGCGCGCGCCGACCTGACCCAGACCCGCGCGGATCTCGCCGATGCGCACCGCAGGCGGGACAACCTGGAACACGCGCTGGCGGTGCTCGAAGCACGCAACGCACCGGACTTCTCGGTCGACCATCGGTCGTGGACGCCGAACGTTCCCGAGGTGCCCTCCGGCTTGCCTTCCTCGTTGCTCGAACGGCGGCCTGACGTTGCCGGCAACGAACGATCTCTGGCGGCCGCGAGCGCGCGGATCGGCGTGGCGCGAGCCGCCTTTTTCCCGCAGGTGAAACTCACCGCCTCGGGCGGCGTCGCCAGCAATGGCCTGGGCGACCTCACCGCCGCCGACAGCCGCGCATGGTCCATCGGCCCATCCGTGCACCTGCCGATCTTCGAAGGTGGCCGCAACCGTTCTCGCCTGCAAGCCGCGGAAGCGGCCTATCGCGGCGCGCTCGCGAACTGGCGGCAAAGCGGCATCGTGGCCTTCCGGGAAGTGCAGGATGCGCTCGGCGATACGCGTTGGTTGCGCGAACGCGGCGCCGCGCTCGATGCCACGGTGGAGGCCGCCACCGCCACGGCGAAGGTGTCCCGTTCCCGCTACGACCGCGGCCTTGCCGGCTACTTCGAGGTGGTGGATTCCGAGCGCCAGGCGCTGGCCAGCCAGCGCGCCGCTATCCAGAACGACCAGCAGCGCCTGCTCGCCGCCGTATCGCTTATCAAGGCATTGGGCGGTGGCTGGCAGGAAGGCGACGGCGTGCCGAGGCAGCCCGTGGCGAGCGCGGCGGGCTCGCCGTGAACACGGTCGCCGGTACCACCGCGACCGCGGCTCCCGCACCTCCCGCGAACCTGCCCTGGCTGGGTATCGTGGCCGTGCTCGTCGGCGCGGTGGCGACGACGCTCACCTCGCGCCTCACGTCCATCGGCCTGGCCGATCTTCGCGGTGCGATCGGTGCGGGATTCGACGAGGGCGCCTGGATTCCCACGGCGTTCTCGGCGTCGCAGATGATGATCGGTCCGCTGGCGATCTTCCTCGGCCGCGCGTTCACGCCGCGGCGCGTGCTGCTGGCGGGTTGCGTCGTCTATGGCGTGGCCGAATTCCTGATTCCGTATTCGCCCGACCTGCGTACCCTCATCGTGCTGCAGATCTTCGCCGGCCTCGGCTCGGGCACCTTCATCCCGCTGACGGCGTCGTTCATCCTGCTCAGCCTGCCACGCAACCTCTGGCCCTGGGGCCTGGCTGCCTATGCGATGAACATCATCCTGGGCCTCAACGTCGCCTCGTCGCTGGAAGGCTGGTACGTCGAGCACGTGACCTGGGACTGGATCTTCTGGCAGAACACCGTGGTGGCCTTTCCCTTGTTCGTGCTGTACTGGTTCGGCCTGCGCCGCCTTCCGATCGATCGCGAGTACCTGCGCGGCGGTGATTTCCGCGGCATGCTCATCGGCGCTTCCGGCTTTACCCTCATCTTCATCGGACTCGACCAGGGCGACCGCCTGGACTGGTTCTCGTCTCCGCTGGTGGTCACGCTGCTCGCCCTCGGCGTCGTCATGCTGGGCTTGTTCCTGCTCCACGAATCGACGCTGGACACGCCGAGCGTGGACTTCGGCCTCCTGGTCCGCCGCAACGTGTTCATCCTTATCGTGCTGGTACTCGCCACCCGTTTCCTGGTGACCTCGAGCAACACGCTGGTAGCCAACTATCTTATCCAGGTACGTGGCCTGCGCCCCCTGGAGGTGGGCAACGCGCTGCTCTGGGTCGCCTTGCCGCAGCTGATCATCGCGCCCACGGTGGCCTGGCTGCTCAATCGCATCGATGCACGCTTCGCCATCGGCACCGGCTTCGCCATCGCCACCGCCGGATTCCTGCTCGCCACCGGCATCACGTCGCAATGGGCGGAGGGAAACTTCAGCGTGGCGTTGCTCTTGCAGGCGGTGGGCGAAACACTGGAACTCACCGCGGTGATCTATTTCTTCGGCCACCATGTCGGGCCGGCCGATGGCATCACCTTCGGCGCGATCATCCAGACGGCCCGGTTGTTCGGCGGCGAACTCGGCACCTCCGTGCTGATCATGTTCACCCGCAAGGCCGAACAATGGCACTCGAACCTCATCGGCCAGCACGTCATCGCCGGCGACCCGGTCACCACCGAGCGCATCGCGGCGTACGCGCGCGTGGTGGGCGCGGCGAGCCAGGGCGCGGGCGAGGCGGAGGCGCGGGGCGCCGGCCTGCTCGCCACCGCGGTGCGTGCCCAGGCCTATACGCTATCCATCCTCGACGGCTTCCTCCTCGCCTCCTGCGTGGGCGTGCTCGGGGTGGCGCTGGTATTGCTCCTGCGCGAACCGCCGGTACTCGCCACGCCAGCCGCGGTACCGCCCCTGCCGCCGCCCTGAGCCGACACGAGGGCCAGCGACACCGTGTCGCATCGCCTTCACGCGATCTCGTGAGAAGATCCCTGGACCCATGTCCAGGGTTGCAATACAGGGGCGCTCCGGTGCGTCGAGCTCGGACAAGAAGCGGTTGGTTGGCATGGATGGCGCTCGTCGCCGTCTGGCTCACCGTGCTTGCGCCGACGGCATCGCGGACGGCGGAAGTCTTCGTCTTTCCCGACCTGGGCGCGTGGTGCGAAAGCGCCCCCGGCGAGCACCACGGCAACGGGCACGAAACACGCGATGCCGGCGCGGCTTGCGGCTACTGCACCCTGTTCGCCCAGCAACCCGCGCTCGCCGGATCGTTCTTCATCGGCCATGTGCACGCATCGTCCGCTCCCGCCCAGGCCATGCCACCGGCGGTTCGCCACGGTCCGGCACCGCTCACCATCCATGCGTCACCTCGAGGTCCGCCGTCCGCCGCGCACGCCTGATCGCTCCCGATCCCGACGTACGCCAACGACCACGGACCCTGCTCCCATGCCCCTGCCCCACAACCATGGACGCGCGCTCGCGCGTGCCATCGCCTGCGCCATTGGCGCTTCCTCCCTTGCCGCCCACGCCACCGGCGACGACGATCCGCAACGCGCCACGACGCTACGCGAAGTACGTGTCTCCGCCGCGAGCCATGCCAGCGCCATCGATCCCGACATGCCCTCGGCCGTGGAGACCGTCAGCGCCGCGCAGCTCGACCGGCTCAACATCGTCAATACCGAAGACGCCTTGAAGTACCTGCCTTCCTTCGGCATCCGCAAACGTTTCATCGGCGACGAGAACGCCACCTTTTCGGTACGCGGCACCAGCAACCAGCAGAGCGCGCGCGGCCTGGTCTACCTGGACGGCCTGCTGCTTTCCAACCTGCTGGGCAACAACTGGGCGAACCCACCCCGCTGGTCCATGGCGTTCCCGGAAAACCTCGCGCGCGTCGAGGTGATCTACGGCGCGTATTCGGCGTTGTATCCGGGGAACGCCATCGGCGCGACCGTGCTCATGACCACGCGCATGCCCGAAAAACTGGAGGTCACCGGCCATGTGCAGGCGTTCACCCAGCATGTCGACAGCTATGGCGTGGACCGCGATTACGGCGGCAGCCGGCAGAGCGCCACGATCGGCGACCGCTCCGGACGCTTCGCCTTCCTGATCGGCGTGGCGCACCTGCAATCGAATGGACAGCCACTGGTCTATGCGACGCAGAATCGATCCACCCGGCGTGGCACGGCGAACCCCGTCACGGGTGCCGTCGCCGACACCGGCGCCAATGGCTTGCCGCGCGAAGTGCTGGGCATCAACAGCGAAGGACAGGAAGCCACCCGCCAGGACGAAGCGCACATCCGCCTGACCTACGATTTCACGCCCGAGCTTACCGGCGCGTTCACCGCCGGCTACTGGAAGCAGGACCTGTCACATCGCACGGAAACGTTCCTGCGCGACGGCAACGGCCGTCCCCTCTGGTCGGGCCCGGTCACGATCGACGGCCGCCAATACACGCTCCCCGGAAATTTCTTCGCGCCCAGCACGCGGCAAAGCCGAAACACGCTCTACGGCATTTCGCTGGGAACCCACCGGAGAAGCGGATGGAACATCGAGGCCGATGCCTCGCTGTTCGACATGGGCCGCAACCGCGACCGCGTGGCTTCCGGCGTGACCGACGATGGCGCGGGCCTGCTGACCGCGGGTGACGGCAGCCGCTGGCGCACGTTCGACCTGCGTGCAAGCCATACGCCCGATGCCCTTTCGCCGAACACGCATACCGTGAGCTTCGGCTACCACTTCGACGGCTACCGGCTCGACAACGCCAGCTACGCGCTCGCCCGATGGCGCACGGGTGGCGCGGGCGCGCTTACCGCCGCCAACGGCGGCAGCACGCAGACACAGGCGGTATACCTGCAGGATGCATGGCAGCTCGATGAGCGCTGGCGCCTGACGGTCGGCGCACGATACGAGCAATGGCGGGCCTTCGGCGGTTCACGCGCGACAGGCACCGCATCGATCGGCTATCCGGCGCGCGATGAATCGCATACCTCACCGAAGGCATCGCTGGCCTGGAGCGCGACCGACTCGATGGTGGTGCGGCTCTCCGGCGCACGCGCCTACCGCTTTCCCACGGTCAACGAATTGTTCCAGGGCAGCTTCAACGGCATTTCGCTGGTCAACAACGATCCGAACCTGAAGCCTGAAAACGACTTCTCGCGCGAGCTGTCGGTCGAATGGTACCGGGCGAACAGCCTCACCCGTTTCACCCTCTACCGCAGCGACACCCGGGACACCCTGTTCAGCCAGACCGATACCACCGTGTTTCCCAACGTCACCAGCGTGCAGAACGTGGATCGGGTGCGCACGCGCGGTGCCGAAGTCAGCTACGACGGCCGCGATGTCTTCTGGCAGGGATTCGACCTGCTCGCCAATGCGGCGTATACGCAGGCGACCACCGTGCGGAACACGCGCAATCCCGCCTCGGAAGGAAAGCAGTTCTACCGCATACCGCGCTGGCGGGCGAACGTGGTCGCCACGTGGCGCGCCACGGAGCGGCTATCGCTGGTCCTGGCCGGGCGTTATTCGGGACGCCAGTACAACACGCTCGACCATAGCGACGTGAACCCGGACACGTTCGGCGGGGCCAGCGACTTCCTCGTCTTCGATGCGAAGGTGGACTGGAAGGTAAGCTCCCATGTCTCGCTCGGCATCGGTGTCGACAATCTCGCCGATCGGCGTTACTACGTGTACTACCCCTACCCGTCACGAACCTGGCTGATGGAAGCGACCTTCCACCTCTGACCGATGCGCGGCGGCGTTAGGGCGCCGCCGCGCATCGGTCAGGCCGCCACCTGCACAGCGCGCTCCCACGCGGCCGCAGGCATGTGCTCGTCGAGCATGAAGGACGCTGGGCCGCCACGCCAGAGACGGTCGAAGAACGCTCCCACGCCGGCGTTCCCCGTCGCCAGGTCGCAACTGAGGCGTAGCAGTTCCACGCCGGGTACGGCGAGGCCACAGGGACGGCGCACCAGGAACGGCTCGATGCCTCGCGCGACGCCATGCGCCGCCTCCTTGTAGATCGACGCGCGCTCGGGTAGCAGGACCGCGAGGTCCAGCAGCGTTTCGCCTATGCCGGCCAGGCCGTCATAGGCACCCGGCGATACGGCGTACCTGCGCAACAGGTCGCCTTCCGCATCGAGCACGATATCCCGGTAGCGGATGTCGCCCGTATACGCGAAAAAGCGTGCGACGACGGCGAGAATGCCGGCCGTGCCGTTACGCAGATAGGGAAACAGTGTCGCCCCGCCCACGTCCTTCGGCCAGCTCGCGGCACCATCGGGATTGATGCCACGTTGGGCGAGGTCGAAGGCGAGTCCGTCGCGCGCACCGCGAAGAAAGCGTTCGTCACCGGTGGCCACGTGCAGGTGGAGCAGGAACAGCGCGATGCCGGAGGCACCATGCGCAAGGCCCACGGGTTGTACGGCCCCGCGTGGCCAGTGCAGCATGCCATTGTCGATGCGCGAGTCGCGCAAGAGCATGTCGCCAGCGACACACGCATCGGCGAGAAAGCCGGCCTCGGCCGTCTCGTGCCATGCCTTGATACGTGCAAGGCCCCATCCCGCCATTCCATCGTACAGGCCGTGGCGCTCGCGGATGCCTTCGCCCGCCGGCCGCCCTCGCAGCAACGACGCCGCCGCCGCATTCGCACCCGCATCGAACAATACCCAGGCGATGCCGGCATCACCGTACATGAGGCTGTCACCCCGGTGATCCGGTCGTTGGCAGCCCTCCAGCACATAGGCGAGAAGTCCCGGAGGTGGCGTCCTGCCGCCGCGCAGATAGGCGTGAAGCACGCCCGCGGCGCCATGGGCCACGCCCCAGGGATGCGTCTCGAATACCTCGGGGCCGGCGGGCACGTAGCGATCGGCGCGCGCGCCACGAGCTCGCTCATCGACATAGTCGAACAGCGCATCGGCGGAATCCGTGACCGCTTCCGTGGGGGCTGCGAGGTACGGCACGGGCGCGGTGTCCCGCGGCAGGTCGGCGAGCGATGCGCGCAGGGATGCCATGGCCGCGACCGGTGGAGGCCTCCGGCTGGTGTCGGCGGCAAGCAACCGCTCCAGAATCTGGACGAAAGCCTCCGGATAACCCATGTCCGTCGACATGAGCCGCGCGAAGCGTAGCGCGGCGCCCCGGTCGAGCGGCAGCATGGCATTCATGGGCATGATCGCCGCGGCGAGGTTCGCACCGAAGGCATAGACATCCTCCGCGCGGGCGTCGACGGGCGCCTCGCGCCGGGACAGCGGCGACGCGAATCCTGGCGTACGTACGTCCACCGGATGATCGAGGCCTTCCTCGACCGCCGATTCCAGGTCGATCAGGCGGGTGCCTCCATCGGCGGTGACGATGCAGTTGTGGAACGACAGGTCGCCCATCGAAATGCCAGCCGCGTGCAGGCGTTCGAGGTTGCGGGCGATGCTGGTGAATACCTCCACCACCTCGTCGAGAAATCCGGCGACGTCGGCGCGGGTCGCTCGCGTCTTCAGCCAGGGATACCGGCGCGCCAGCCAGCTGCGCAACGTGTCGCCCTCGACGTATTCTTCGACCAGGTAGCTGTGCTCCCAATCCTGGAAGTAGGCGACGGGTGCCGGTGCGATGCGCAGGGATGCGAGCCGACGCAACAGCCGGTACTCCTTCCGCAACATCGACGTCGCGGCATCGCCACCCCCGATGAAGGGACGCGCTTCCTTCACGATCACGGCACGGCCTTCGTCGAGGTCGTCGGCCAGGTAGATGCCACCGGCGGCGGAGAACGACAACGAGCGCTTGATACGGTAACGGCCTGCACCCAGGAGCGGCGCGCCCGTCGACCCGCCCGCCTCCTCGCGCGGGAACGGATCGCGCAACCAGTCCGGAAGGTGGAAGTGCGGCTTGCGCTCATCCGGTTCCATCCGGCCGTCCGGCCGGCGCAGCAACCACTCAGGGCGGCTGTCCGCCGCGAGGCGATGCTCGCCGGCGATTCCGCCAAAGCGGTAGTAAAGGACACGCGAATCGCGATACCGCCGGTCACTCAGGACATAGGGCCCGGCGTATCCCGAAAGCGCGGCATGGAGATCGTCGATGATGCCGCGAAAGTCGGCGACATCACGCGGATAGACGGTGATGAACTTGCCCGATCCACCGCGCGGCCAGCGTTTCCCGTTCACCGCGGATAGTATCCGGGCATCGGCGGCGAACTTGAACGCGATACCGGCGGCGGCCAGCATCGCCGCCGCGATCGAAAGGACGATGCGAGCCGTCGAGGCAACGGACGAGACGTGGATCTTCCAGCCTTGTGCCGGCAACACGAGACCCGGCGGTGCGCAATGCATCCAGATGCCGGCGCGCGACATCCGCCATTGTTCGGGAACGACCTTGCGAACCGGCTCGACGAAGTCGGCCGGATCGATGATATGCCGTCCATAGGGCTCGAAGAACTCACGGTCGATCGCCGTGTAGTGCAGCAGTTCCGTCCGTCGCTCCATGCCTCGGTGCTTCCTGTGAAGGGTTGCCGTCGTGGACCGGTCAGTCCTCGAATCCGTCCGAATTGGCGATCAAGCAGGCCCGATGACTGCAACTGCTGTAGTTGGTATTCGTCACGTCCGCCGAGTCCGTCTCCACCATCAATCGCTGAAGATCCAGTATCCGATCCATGCCTTCCCTCCCGTGGATGATCCGTTCGCCTCCCGCGATGCGCGGAGGCAGGGCGAATCTAGATATCGCAGCCAAGGCCTGGCAACAGTGGAAACACCTTCGCGCGGTGGTTTCGATCCGTGCGGCGCATGTTTCTCGGGCCGCCTATCGAAAGCGGGCGCCACCATGTCCGGAAATGGACGACGCTGTCCGTTTACGGACATGGCGATCCTCAGCCCCCAAGGGGAAGGCGAACCGTGGCGACGGCCCCCGGTGCATCGACCCTGGGTGAAAGTTCCACCGTGCCGCCATGCGCTTCGACGATCATCCGGGTGAGGCTGAGCCCGATGCCGGATCCCTCGGGCTTGGTGGTGAAGTAGGGGACGAACAGCGCGTCGCTGGAAGGTAGCCCGATACCTCCGTCCTCTACGACGACCCGGACGTACCGGCCCTCCACGCGCCAGTCCACCCGTACGGCGCCGGACACGGGAAGTGCCGCCTCGACGGCATTGCGCAGCAGGTTGATGAACGCCTGCGTCAACTGGTCTTCGTCCCCGTACAGGTTCAATGCCTCCGTGCCATCGATGGCGACGGGCAAGCGCCGATCGAGCATGGCCAGCCTGGCAAGCACACGGTCGAGACGGAACGCGCGGAGTTGCAGCGGTGGCAGTCGCGCCAGCTTGCCGTATCCGGAAAGGAACCGTGCCAGCGAGACGGCACGCCGTTCGATGACTTCCAGCCCGATTTGCAACTCCTCGCGCGTCTCGTCGACACCGCGTGCCGCGAGCAGGGTCGAGAGACTGCCCGCGAGCGAACCGATCGGCGTGAGCGAGTTGTTCAACTCGTGGCTCAGCACACGGATCAGGCGCTGCCACGCCCGCCTTTCCTCTTCTCCCAGTGCGACACTGAGATCGCGCAGCATGAACAGCCTGTGCTCCCGTCCGTCGCTGTGCCACGCGGCGCGTCGTATCGACCAACGGCCACGCCCTCCGGGAAAGTGCCAGTTGAAAACGGCGTTGTCGGGCGCGGCCAGGGCTTCGGCGAGCCCGAGCGACTTCAGGTCCTGGCCTATGACCGCACTTCTCTCGGCGCCGATCAGCTTGCGGCCGGAAGGATTGATGAGCCGCAAAGTGTCTTCGTCGTCGACGACGAAGACCGGGTCTCCCAATGCGACGAGCGTCTTGCCGAGGAAGCGCGAGGTCTCGGTTCGTTTCCGCCGGCCTTCGCGTAGCTCGTCGGAGAGGAGGTTCACATCGGCGACCAGGTCTTGCAGGGGATCGTATCCTGGACGTATCCGTCCACGCATGCCGAAATCGCCCTCGCGCAGCGCGCCGAGGAGATCGGATATCGCAGCCAACGTCCCCAACGCACGATGCCCGGCAAGCCAGCCCAGGACGAGCGTGGTCGCCAGTCCGGCGAAGAACGTACACACGCGGGCGGCCAGCGGCCACCCATCGCAAACCGCAAGGACGCCACCCGACGCCGCCACCGGCAGAAGTACGACGCACGCCCACGTCATGACCCCGAGACGCATCTTGTCGGGATGCCGGGTGTAGGCCATCCTCGCTAGTACCGGAGGACACGACGGTGGGTGCGGTTCATCCGGCCAACTCCGCACCTTTCGTCCGCTGCTTGCCGAGTCGGCGATAGAGTGCCTGACGCGAGATGCCAAGCGCGTCGGCCGCGCGTTGCAGGTTATGCTCGTTGCGCTCGAGCGCGTTGCGGACCATGAGCTCCTCGGCCTCGGGCAAGGTGAGGCCGTCGAGCGCCAGCGGCGTGTCGCTCGGACGGCGGAGCGCGAGCCCTTCCGCATCGATGGTGTCGTGATTGGCGAGAAGGGCGGCGCGCTCGACCGCGTGCTCGAGTTCACGCACGTTGCCTGGCCAGTCGTAGCTCCGCAATACGCGTTCGGCGGAAGGTGAAAATGTCATGGCGCCGCGCCCGCGGCGCTGGCAGTCGCGCAACATGAAGTGACGCGCGAGCGGCACGATATCTTCATGGCGTTCGCGCAAGGCGGGCAGACGCACCTGCATGGCGTTGAGCCGATAGAGCAGGTCCCGGCGGAAGCGATCGTTGCGGATGGCGGCTTCGAGATCGGCGTTGGTCGTGGATATGATGCGCACATCGACGCGCCGCGTACGCATGGTACCGCCGCGCTCCAGTTCGCCCTCCTCGAGCACGCGCAGCAGCTTCGCCTGTTGCAGGGGATGGATGTTGGTGATTTCCTCCATGATCAGGCTTCCGCCGTGGGCCAGCTCGAAGCGGCCGGACCGTGGCACCGGCTTGTCCTCGCCGAACATCTCGTCGGCGAAGCGCGCATCGGGAAGGCTGCCCATGTCGACGCGGATCGCCGGTTGTTCCGCTCGCTTCGACAGCGCATGGATTTCCCGGGCAAACAACGATTTCCCCGTGCCGTTTTCCCCCAGGATGAGCACGTTGGCGTCGCCGACGGCGATCCGCTCGATCAGGTCGACCACGCGCCGCATGGCGGACGATTCACAGACACGCAGCATGTCCCGGGATTGGCGGGCGAGGGCGGTTTCCGTGCGCAGCCGCCGGTTCTCTTCGCGGATCTCGCGCAAGGCGATCTGGCCGCGCAAGGCGTGGATCAACCTCGCGTTGTTCCATGGTTTTTCGATGAAGTCCGCGGCACCTAGGCGCATGGCCTGTACCGCCACGTCGATGCTTCCCCAGGCCGTCATGACCACCAACGGCAGTTCCGGTACTTCCTCCCGGATACGCACCACGAGTTCGATGCCCTCGCGTCCGGACGTGGTATCGGCCGAATAGTTGAGGTCGACGATCGCACAAGCGAATTCGCGTCGCGACACGGCATCCAGCGCCGCGGCCGGGGAATCGACCTCTACGGACGGAATGCCCTCGGAACGCAGGAGCACACGTATCGCCAGGCGAATGTCTGGATGGTCGTCGACGACGAGCACCGGCACCTGGACTGTTTGATCTAGGTACATTATTTGTCCCTTTCAGTCGCTGCGCAGGACACGCCAGGGTTCCACCGCGGCCGCCCGCCATGCGGGCAACAGCACGGCGAAGATCGTGGCCATGGTCATCATTGGCACCACGGTGGCGAATACCCATGGGTCGCTCATGCGCAGGGCGGAGTCGGTCGTGAACAACCATCGATAGGCGGCGAGCGCGGCGAGCAATCCCGCGGCGATGCCGGGTAGCGCCCATGCCAAGGCCCGCCGCAACACGTGCGCCATGAGCTTCGCGGGTGTGGCACCCAAGGCGCCGCGCAAGGCGAACATGCGGCGGCGCGATATCACCTCGACAGCCTGCACCGAGTAGTGGCCTATGCAGGCGAGCGCCAGGGCGAACCCGGCGAAGCTGGAGAGAAGCACGGCATCGCGGCGCGGTTCCGCGTATGCCGCCTGCGCCACCTGGTCGAGCGCTCGCGCATTGTCGGGTGCGAGGGACGGCGCCATGTCCTCGACGATGCGTGCGAAGGCTTCCGCGGTCGCGGGGCCCACGCCAGGGCCTCGCAGCACGGCATGCATCGATGTCCACTGGCGAACGATGGCGAACGACACGGCATCGATTTGCGCGAGCGGAACGAATACGGCCGGTTCGACCAATGCCGAAACGCCCGCGAGTGGCGTATCGGCGACGACGCCGACGATACGCGCGGCAGGCCGACCAAACGCCGGGCGAACCGTCCCGTCCACGCCCCTTCCATCGACCTGCTCGAGGTAGGCCTGGTTCACCACCACGACGCGCTCCGAATCGTCCCGGTCGCCGTCCTCCAGCCATCGTCCACGGGTCTTTTCCAGGCCGAGCGCCTCAAGCGCACCCGGTGTCACCACCACGTACTGCAGCCGCACCACGGCCCCTCCAGGACGAAGGAAGGGCATCACGAAGCCGTCGCCGACGGGAAGCTGGGTGGACCATCCCATGGTTTCGACGCCAGGCAATCGCAAGGCCCTGGTACGCAAGCCTTCGGCGAGCCGTTCGGTGGCGTCCCGCCCCGGATACCATGCCGGCGGCACGCGGACTTCCATCACCAGGGCGTTTGCGTGGTCGAAACCCAGTGGAAGCTGGTCGAGGCGCCACCAGCGCAATGCCGCCGCGGTCGAGGCGCACAGCAGCACGGTCGCCAGCGCGGTCTGCGCCAGGGCCATCGCCGAATACAGCCGGCGCGGCGCGAAAGCAGGCGCCGGATAACCGGGCGCGGCAAGATGCTGGTGGGCCACCGCACCGCATGTAGCCAACAGGGCGGCGAGCAGGACGCTGACAAGTACCGCCACCAGCACGTCGCTTCCGGGTGTCAACGGTCCGGCCGAGGCCAGCCAGCTATCCGGCACGAGAGGACGCACCGACATCACCAGGAGTGCCCCCACAGGCATGCCTATCGCCACCGCGAGCAAGGCGGTGATCACCGCCGCCGACAGTGCCGGAATCCAGGGGCGCCATCCCGTGGCTCCCAGTGCGAACAGCAAGGAGGTTTCCTGCCTGCGGTCCAGTGCGCGGGACAGCATGAGGTTGGAAACATTCATGGCGGCCACGATGAGCACGAGCAGTGCGCTTCCCACGCATAGCCAGACGGTCGTCCTGGCTCCCGGAGCCGTCAGTGCATCCAGGGATGTCGCGCCATACCATTGGCTGTCCGCCGGCTCCAGGTGCAACCTGGCGGCGTTACGTCCGACCGTGTCCGTGACGCTGTCGGAAAACGCCGCGATGCTTCCAGGCGCGAGGAGGGCCACCGCCGTCATGTTCTCCGTGCGATCGGCGTCCACGGGCATGACCAGGGGCAGGATCAGGTCGACGTCGGTGAAGAACCGATAGTCCGCCGGCAGGACACCGCTTATGCGCATCGGTTGGCCATCGACCAGCAGTACCCGCCCGACCGCCGCCGGGTCGGCCCCGAACCAACGGCGCCACAGGGAATTCGACACCATCACCTCCGCGCCTCCCGAGCGGGACGGCACGCGTTCGCCGAATGCGGGGACGACACCGAGCGTCGGCAGGAACCCCGCATCGACGCGTTGCGTCCGAAGCAGGCCTCGATGACGTCCATAAACGACGTTCATCGCCTCGGGCATGCGGGCGGCGCCCCGTGAAAGCACGGGCGCCGGGCTTCCCACCATGCCGTAGAGACTCGGTGAGGCCGCGCGCATGGGATCGTCGGCCGTCCGTCCGCCGTAGACGGCGACACGGGCATGATTGGGCCAGGGTGGCGGACGGAGCAATACGGCTTCCATCAACGTAAACGCGCCAGCCAGGGCGGCCGCCCCGATGGCGAGCGTCATCGACGCCAGCAAAAGGGAACCCGGCTGGCGCGGCGACGCCCGCCAGAAACGCACGATGTCCGCGATCCGGTTCATGGGAACGATGCACTGTGCTGCCGTCGTTCCCCGAGACCCGAATCCGCCTCGCTCTGCAACTGCCGGAACGTGCTCTCGTCGACGACCCTGCCATCGAGGAGGCGAACGGTGCGATCGGCCATCGCGTTGAAACGGTCGTCATGCGTGACCATGCATATGGTCCGGCCGTCCATATGCAGGCTGTTCAACAAGCCCATCACGATTTCGCCGTTGTGCAGGTCGAGGTTGCCGGTCGGTTCGTCCGCGAGCAGGATCGAAGGGTCGCCCGCCAACGCCCGTGCCACCGCCACCCGTTGCTGCTGACCTCCCGATAGCTGGGCCGGTTAGTGACGCATGCGATGCGCCATGCCTACGCTGCCCAATGCGTCGACGACCCGCCGCGCACGATCGCGTGCCAGCATGTCCTTCCGGAAGCTCAGGGGCAGCGCGACGTTGTCCGCCACGTTCAGGTCGTCGATCAGGTTGAACGCCTGGAAGACGAAACCGATATGCAGGTTGCGCAGGCGTGCCCTCTCTGCACGCCCCATGGCGTGGACCGATTCACCGCGGAAACGCAGCTCGCCATGACTGGGTACGTCAAGGAGGCCCATCAGCGACAGCAGGGTTGTCTTTCCACATCCCGACGGCCCGGCGATCGAGACGAATTCCCCCTGTCGTACCGTCAGGTGGATGTCGGTCAGCACCTGGCATTCCACCGATCCAGCCTGGAATACCTTGCCGATGCCATGCATCTCGATGATCGCTGGCCGCTTGGGCGCTTGCATCGCGGAACTCCGGTGCGGCGGTTCACCCAGCCTAACTGCACTCCATGGCGTTGTCCCGGGCGCTAGACCTTCCTGTGTCAAGAGAACGCCAACGCTGCCGGAAAGACGTAGCGATAACGCTCGCCCACGTCATGGACGGAGCGGGCACGTTGCCTCCACGATCGGCCCGACGACAGCTTTCACATATGTAAAGGCTTTGTGCCCCAACGGCGTAATCGTTTACATGTAACATCATTTACGTGCCCACTTCGTCGCCCGATGCCAGTATCCTTGCCCGCCTGCCGTGCCTCCGTTCGCCGTCGCTCCGTCCCCAAGGCCTTGCCCATGAACCGTAACCCCCGCATCGAAGACCTGATCGCCCGCATGACCCTGGAAGAGAAGGTCGGCCAGCTGGGCGTGTTCGCCGATGCCGTGCGCCCCTTCGCACCCGATATCAACCCGGAGACCAATGCCCGTGGCGCCGCGGAGGTGCTTGAGCAGGTCCGTGCCGGAAGGGTCGGCGCGTTGTTCAACGGGGTGGGCGCCACGGAAGGCCGCGAGGCGCAACGTGTCGCCGTGGAGGAGAGCCGCCTCGGGATTCCGCTGCTGTTCGGAGCGGATGTGATCCACGGCATGCGCACCGTCTTCCCGATTCCACTCAGTGAGGCGGCCAGTTTCGAACCGGGCCTCGCCGAGCGCACGGCGCGTGCCACCGCCGTGGAAGCCACCGCGGCGGGCGTCCACTGGACGTTCGCACCGGCGGTGGACATCGCGCGCGACCAGCGATGGGGCCGCGTGGCCGAAGGTGCCGGTGAAGACGTGGTGCTGGGCGCCGCGTTCGCCGTGGCGCGTGTACGTGGCTTCCAGGGCCCGGACCTGACGGCCGACGATGCCCTCCTTGCCACGCCGAAGCATTTCGCCGCCTATGGCGCCGTCGCCGGCGGCATGGAATACAACGCCGTCGACATCGCGCCACAGACGCTCCGCGATGTGCACCTGCCGCCCTTCAAGGCGGCCATGGACGCAGGTGCGCTCACCTTCATGAGCGCGTTCAACGACATCAACGGCGTGCCGGCATCGGCCAACCGCGAACTGATGACGGATATCCTGCGTGGCGAATGGGGCTTTGAAGGCCTCGTCGTCTCCGACTACACCGCCGATATGGAATTGATCGCCCACGGCTTCGCCGACGACGAACGCGATGCGGCGCGCCTGGCGTTCCTTGCCGGCGTGGACATGAGCATGCAGAGCGGCTTCTATGCGGCGCACCTGGCCGATCTCGTCGAGAAGGGCGACGTGCCGATGGAAGTGCTCGACGAAGGCGTGCGCCGTGTGCTCTCGGTGAAGCATGCCATCGGCCTGCTCGACAACCCGTACCGTTCGCTCGATCCCGCCGTCGAGGCGGATACCTCACGCAATGCCGCTCATGCGGCGCTCGCGCGCGATGCATCGCGTCGTTCCATCGTGTTGCTCAAGAACGACGGCGTGCTGCCACTGCGCAAGACCGGACAGAAAATCGCGCTGATCGGCCCGTTCGCGACCGACGTCGACAACCTCGAAGGGTGCTGGACGTTGTTCGGCGACAAGCGGCGCCACGTCAACATCGAGACCGGACTGCGCGCCGCCCTGGAGGACGAGAGCCTGCTCGACGTCGTCGTCGGCTGCGGCATCGAAGACCCCATCGAGGGTGGCATCGAGGCCGCCGTGGCCGCCGCGAAACAGGCGGACGTGGTGCTGCTTGCCATTGGTGAACCGCAGAATTATTCCGGCGAAGCGCAGTCGCGCACGCAGATCGTGGTCCCTCCGGCACAACAGGCGCTGGCCGAAGCCGTGGCGGCGACGGGCACACCGGTCGTGGTTCTCCTGAAGAATGGCCGGGCGCTGGCACTCACCGGTGCCGTGCGCGAGGCCAACGCGATCCTCGTCACCTGGTTCCTCGGCAGCCAGACCGGCCCCGCGATCGCCGATGTGGTCTTCGGCGATTACAACCCCTCGGGGCGCCTGCCCGTGAGCTTCCCTCAGGATGCCGGGCAGCAGCCCTATTTCTATAACCACCTTCGCACCGGGCGCCCGGAGTTGAACGACCAGCCACCGGCCTTCAAGTCGCGCTATCGCGAAGTCACGTTCGACGCGTTGTACCCCTTCGGCCATGGGCTCAGCTACACGAGCTTCGAGTACGGCGTTCCCCAGGTGAAGTCCACGGTGGGTTGGGATGAAACCATCGTCGTATCGGCCACCGTGACCAACACGGGAAAGGTCGCCGGTGAAGAGGTGGTGCAGCTGTATATCCACGATCGCGTGGCCAGCCGTGTCCGCCCTGTGCGCGAGTTGAAAGCCTTCCGCAAGATCGCGCTCGTCCCCGGCGCATCGGAGGAAGTGTCTTTCGAATTGACTCGCAAGGATCTTGCGTTTACCCATCGCGACGGCACCACGTTCGAAGCGGAGCCGGGCGACTTCCAGGTATGGGTCGCGGGTTCGTCGGCGGCGGGCATACCTGCGACGTTCGTACTACGGGACAGCTGACGACATAGGCATAATCCCGCGCCAAGCAGGCAGGAAGACTACATAGCTGTCCTCGTCACCCGGTACCGGGGCCACCTGCCTTGTCATAGCGTACGCTTCCCATGAAGGAGCGTACGATGAAGGAACGACATCGGATCTCGCGCCGAGCGGCCATATGCCGCGTGTGCGCAATCCTGTGCGCGGCGCTCGCGCCCCTGCCCTGCATTGCCGAGGCCGCACCCCCGCAACCCGGCGTCGCCCCGATCGACTGGCGGGCCTGCACACCGGACCTGGTAAGTGAGCAATGGATCACCGTCCTGGGCGAACGGCTTGAATGCGGCAGCATGCTGGCTACACCCGACGAGGATGCCACCGGAAGTGGCCGGTTCAACGTCGGTCTCGTACGGCTCAAGGCAGGACGACCCGAGCAACGAGAAGCCGCCATTTTCTTCAATTTTGGCGGCCCTGGTGCCAACCCGCTGGATTTCCTTCCACCCACCGCCTACCTCTGGGCCTCACGCTCCATCGACCATCCATTGGATGGCGACAAGCGGCGCCTGGCCGACCGCTTCGATCTCGTCGCGGTGATTCCACGAGGATTGCGTGGTGGAACCCGCTTTGCGTGTGGACCTTACCCGGAATTCCTCTCGGGGAATGACCCGGCGGTCTCCCTGGCTGACTGGAACTGGGTCGGTTTCGTACGAACCGCCAGGGCGTTTGCGGGTACTTGTGGCGAGCATTCCCTGCATCCATACGTGGGCACGCTGCAACATGTCGTCGACATGGAACATGCCAGGCGCGCCCTGAACGAGCCCGTGATGCACTTCGTCGGTACTTCTTATGGCTCCTGGGTCGGCGCCTTCTACGCGTCGATGTACCCGCGGCACAGCGGACGCATCGTGCTGGATTCCGTCATGAACTACGCCGGGACGTTCGAGCAGCAGGTCACTGATTTCCCCCCGAACGCCAGGCGCTGTTCGCGCGAAACGCCTTGCGGCCGGCCCTTGCCCGGCCCGATGTGTATGGCATCGGCAGCGATCCACGGGTGGCGATGTCCCGCTTTCGCGACATGCCATATCGGGCGCTCCGGGCGTGGCCCCTGGCGATAAACACGCCCCACCAACTGGCTGCGGCGCTGACCCTCGCGGATTGGATCAGGGCCGATATGCAGATATCCAGCGATCGTCTTATGGCGCGCTTGCGGAATCACCTCTTCAGTCCGGATACCGGCGCGAACGACGCGATCAAGGAGGCGGCGGCGGAACTGGCCTCCCGGCTGGACCAGGTGAACGATCCGACGCTGGACGACGTGGTCGACCATTCCGTATACGTCGCCGTCGTTTGCGGCGACACGCCATGGCGGAGCGATCTCAAGGCGTGGCGCGCGCTGGCCAACCGGATAGGAGCGAACTACCCGGCCGCAGGGGGCGGATCGGTCACCATGGGCCTGATCTGCGCTCACTGGCCCTCGGCGCCCCGATGGAGCCCCACGCTGACGGAACTGGCGAAGGCACCGCCGTTGCTGATGGTTCAATCCGAGTTCGATCCGGTGACGCCGCTCACGGGCGCCATGAAGGCATTCGACGCATCCCCCGATGCGTACATCGTCCTGGCGCGTGGCTCGGAAATGCATGGGCTGTTCGGCCAATCGGCGACACCATGCGTCGAACGTGCCATCGGTCGTTTCCTCCTCACCGGCGAACGGCCGGCCTCGCAACTGTCGAGCTGCGATTTCGTCGCACCGCCCGTGCGGCGAGACATCCGCGAGGTGAGCGACGCACCCACGGAAAGCGATACCCGCGACGAACTGCGGCGTCTCTATCGGCACATCTGACAGGGACGGCGCAATGTCATCGGGCCACCACGTACCTTGGTACGATGCGCCCGCCTATCGGCGACGCGCATAATCCGGGCAATCTCAGTCACGGGAATGCACACATGAACGACCTGACCGGCAAGGTCGCCCTCGTCACGGGCGCAGCCAGCGGCATAGGCCGTGCGATCGCCGCGGCCTACGCATCGGCTGGGGCATCGGTCGCCGTTGCCGACATCGCTCACGACAAGGCGAAGCAGGTGGCCGCCGATATGGAGGGACGCGCCATCGGTATCGCCATGGACGTAACCGACGAAGCACAGGTCGACGACGGCTTCGCCCGTGTGGAACATGAGCTCGGGCCGATCGATATCCTGGTTAGCAACGCTGGCGTGCAGATCATCTCGCCACTGGTCGACCTTACTCTCGCCGACTGGAAGCGCATGCTGGCCATCCACATGGACGGTGCGTTCCTCACCAGCCGTGCCGCCATGCGCCAGATGGTGGCCTCCGGCCGGGGCGGATCGGTGATCCTGATGGGATCGGCGCATTCGCACGTCGCGTCGAAATTCAAGGCACCGTACGTCGCGGCAAAACACGGCTTGCTCGGCCTTGCCCGCGTGATCGCCAAGGAGGGCGCCGCCGATGGCATACGATCCAACGTGCTCTGCCCGGGGTTCGTGCGCACGCCGCTGGTCGAAAAGCAGATTCCTGAGCAGGCGCGCGAACTGGGCATCTCCGAGGAGGAGGTCATCCGCGACGTGATGCTGCGCGACACCGTCGACGGTGAATTCACCACGCTTGAGGATATCGCCGAAGCCGCGCTTTTCCTCGCGGGTTTCGGGTCGAAGGCCTTGACCGGACAGTCGCTGGTCGTGACGCATGGCTGGCACATGCAATGATGGAACAACCGCGGGCGGCCCTGTCCAGGTGGTAGGCGCTTTCGGCGTTGTCCATCCTTTGCACTGAAGAAGTGCAGGTAGAGAGCCGGGGTCGCATCCGGCATGATCCGACAGATAGCGCGCGATGCTGCTCCTAAGGTGAAAGGACATTCCCTGAAAGGAGCTTCATCATGTACCGACGCCGCCTTCTCTGTGCCCTCCTCTGTCTGTTCGCGTATCCGGCCTCCACGTTCGCCACGACGATCGATGCCGATGCCATTCCGTGGCGGCCCTGCACGTTCGATGAAACCGGCTGGAACGCTCCAGCCCTCGTCGATCGCCTGCAGTGCGGCACCATGCAGGTGCCGTTCAACCACCGCCATCCCGACGCCGGCGAGGTCGAGGTAGGGCTGATCCGCGTCCTCGCCGGAGATCCCGCGCGACGCGAGGGTACGATCTTCTTCAACTTCGGCGGCCCCGGTGGCAACCCTCGCAAGTTCCTTCCTTCCCTGGCGGACGGGTGGAACGCGCTCGATGCGAGCGATGCCGTCTTCGGCCTCCTGCGCGCGGTGGCGGATCGTTACGACCTCGTCGCCGTCGTGCCCCGGGGCCTCGCCGGCGGCCGTATCTACGATTGTCTTGCCGGCCGCGAGGGCATTCCGTTCAACGACCTCGCGGCGGATCAGGGCGAGGACAACTGGCGTTCGGCGGAGCGGGACGCCCTGTCGTTCGCGGCCGATTGCACTAAGGACCCGTTCTTCCGGGTGGTGGATACGGAACAGCATGTCCATGACATGGAATATGCGCGCCGGCTGTTCGGTGACGCTCCACTCAACTTCTACGGCACGTCCTACGGCACGTGGGCCGGCGCATGGTATGGCGCGATGTATCCCGAACACGTGGGACGCATGCTCTTCGACTCCAGCATGGATGTCACGCGGGATTTCCAGGACGCGGTGTACACGCAAGTCGTGGGTTTGCACAATCTGTTTCTCGTCGACGCGGCACGCCCTGCGCTCGCCGCGCCGGAACGGTACGGGCTAGGGACCGATGAAGATGCGCTGCTCGACCGTGTTCGCACCATGCCGATGCGTGCACATGCCAAGTGGGCGACTTCGATCGGCAGTCCCGCCCAACTCGCCGCGGCGCTGACCATGGCCGATTGGCTCCGCGATGACCAGGCACTGGACGAACCCACGTTGACTGCGCGCGTCGCCGCGTACCGCTTTCATGCCGATGACGATACGAACGCCGAGATCCGAGACGCGGCGAACGAACTTCTGGCGTCTTACTTCTACGATGGTCCGAACCCCGCCGAAGCCTTCCTGGGCACCGATGGGCTCTCCGTCTACCGTGCCGTCACGTGTAACGACACCCCATGGACCTCCGGCTCGTCGTTCTGGCGTGCCCTGTCGCTACATACGGCGTCCCGCTTTCCCGGCGGCAGTTCCAGCGAGGCACATGGCGGGCTCACCTGCGCCAGCTGGCTCGCTCGCGGCAACATGCGTCCCGACATGGCCGTGCTGGGTACCATCCCGGCCTTCCTGATGATCCAGGCCGAATTCGATCCTGCGACCTCCCTTGCCGATGCAGACCATGTATTGGAAAGCTACGACAACGCACGCATGGTGCTGGCGAAAGGACTGCATGGTCACGGCGTGTTGATGAGCCTCGCGGCGCCGCGGTGCGTCGTGGCCGCGGCCGGCACCTATCTTCTGACAGGACGGGTACCGGATACGAAACGCGTGTCATGCGAGGCAGGGGCTGCGCGAGTCCCACGACCGGTCGACGACCGGTCGCGTGCCATCGGGAAGCATCTCGAACGCCTGAGCAAGTTCATCTGATAGGGCTGCGCGCGGATCACGTTCCTGTCCGCGCGCAACAGGAAAGATCCGTCGGCAAGAGGGTTTCCACTGACGGTGACGAGGGCATGACACTGGTTCGATTCCTCGTCATTCACCGATCCGATAACGGAGGTAGTCCGCTACCGATCCTCGGCACCAACCAATAACTTGGTCGGCTGCCCCGCCCTATAGGACATCGATGAAACCTGCCTCTCTTGGCCTGCTCGCCATGGCCCTCGCCACCTCCGTCCCTGCCCCGGCGAAATCCGTTGTTCCGCTCACCTGGACACCCTGCGACAGCGTGCCCGCGGCGGCCGCCAACGTCGCGGCCCGCATGGAATGCGCACGCCTGGCCGTGCCGCGTGACCATGCCAACCCCGCGGCCGGCACGCTGGACCTGGATGTGGTGCGAGTGAGAGCCACTGCTGAACGGGGCGCGCGCCATGACGGCACCTTGCTCCTGGAGCAGGATGAATTCGCGGGTCCCTTGGACCAGTCCGTAGCGGCGATGGCCTCGAGATGGCTCGACGGTGATGAGAACTGGCGCGACGTAGCGCGTCGCCTCGACCTGGTTGGCCTTGCGCCACGCCTCATGGACGACGCAAGCGGGAACGACTGCCTGTCGGCGACCTCACGGCTGCCCCACCATGCTTCATTGGGTGCCGACACGACCAAGGCCAACTTCGCTGTCGCAGAAAATCTCGCCCGGGCCGTAGGCACGGCATGCCAGAACGACCCGATGCATTCGCATATCGGCATGCGGCCGCGCGTGGAGGACATCGACATGCTGCGCAACGCCCTCGGCCAGTCCACGCTGCACATCCTCGGTACCGGCTACGGCGGCTGGGTGGCGACGTACTACGCCGAACGTTACCCGCGGAACGTCGGCCGCCTGTTGCTCGATAGCACATGGGATGCGGACGGCTCCATCTCCGAAGCGATGGAAGCACGCATCGCCGAACGCGGGCGGACGATCCGCCGGGCGATCTCGACCCTGGTCGGCACCCCCGGTCGTCATGGCTGGGGTACCGATGCCAGCGACATCCATCGACGCCTCGGCATGCTTCCGGCTTCGGCACATGCCGTTTGGATGCGCAACGTGGATGGCGCCCACGAACTGTCGGCCGTGCTCGCGATGGGACGCCTGTGGGAGCGTGATCCCACGCTTTCAACCGACGCGCTTCGCGGCTCCCTCGCAACGACGCGATTCGCGGTCGAGGCCAAGGACGATGGCTCCATCCGTGCCGCGGCGGAACGCCTGCTCGATCGGCTCGATGCCGAAGGGAATGGCGATCCTTACGGTTTCGGGCCCCGGGCCGACGGCATCCCACCCTCGGTCGTGGCCAGTGCCTTCGCGGCACGCTGCAACGACGGTTCGTGGGGCACGCGTCGCCGATACTGGCGCGACCGCACGCTTGAACTGAGAGATACATGGCCAGCCGGCGCCGGCAACGAGACCTTCCAGGGCATGGTCTGCAGCGAATGGCCGGGCGCCTTCGAAAAGATCATCTCGGCGCCCATGCTCCGCGACGTGCCACGGTTCCTCATGCTGCATGCTGAATTCGACGAAGAAGCACCGTTGCGCAACGCGGCGATGATGCTCAACGCGCATCCGAACGCCACCATGGTCGTGGCACGTGGCCTGCGTGCGCATGGCGTGGTCACACGCACGGACCGTCCCTGCGTGTCGGCCGTGGCCGGCCGGTTCCTCGCGGACGGCCTGCTCCCCGCCAACAAGCTGACCAATTGCAGGCTACCCGACGCTTCGCCCGCCCCCTGACGCATGGGTCAGAACATCACCTGTGCGCGCAACTCGACTATCCGGGGATCGACGCGTACATCGCGTCGATCGCTGATGGCCCGGACATAGTTACCCTGGAACTTGAGGTACTTCGTGAGGTACCAGTTCGCACCGAAGGTCCAGTCGTGTTCGGTGCCGCCCAGCGTGGGACCATCGTCCAGGTCGAGCGTGCTGTAACGGAGCACGAATTCCAGCGCGCCCCAACGACCCTTCGGCACCACGTCGGAAACATTGCCCGCGCTGTACGAGCGCGACTCGCCCGTAGCCACCCAACTGCCGAAAGCGTACCAGCCGTGCGCCTTATAGGCAGGCTTGTTCTCCAGCTTTACCCTGGCATCCAGGTATTCGCCCTGCACCGACCATGGTCCACCGATCCACAACGCCTCGAGTCCGCGGCGGTCCACGTGCTCGGCCACGCTCAGCGCACCTGAGTCGATCAGGCGCCGGGTGACAAGCCCTGCTTCCGGCAACGCTCGCAAGCGGACGCTCGGTGGCGTATAGCGGCCACGGCCGTCGCTCGTTCCATAGGGCGTTTCTCGCGACAACGATCCGCCGATATGCAGGACGTCGCCCGGCGTGTTCAGCGGTGTCCACGCCGCGCGGCCGGCCACCATGTGGCCGTCCAGGTCACCCTGGAGGTTGCCGCCGTTGTAGTAGCCCAGTTGCACGAGATAGGCCTTGCGCGTAAGCGCCCAGTCGATACCCAGGCGGCGGTTCGCATAGATGGCCTGCATGGGAAGCGACGTTTCCAGGAAGGACGTGCTGCCCGTGCTGGTATTGCCCTCGAAACCGACAGGGGTCTTCATGAAACCGATGCGCACCGCACCGGCGTCGCTACCCAGCACGGCCTTGCTCTGCAAGCGGAAGAACACGTCCAACCAGGTCCTCGCCTGGAAATCGAATACCGCCGTGGCGTCGTACACGCCCTTCTTGCGGACGAAGAAACCGAATTCCTTGCGGCGGTTGGTCTGCGCGTCCTCGTAGATGCCCTGGTCGTGCGAGAAGCGGTCCAGGTCGTACTGGTACTTCACCGACAGGCCCACGTCGGTGCCATCGGCGAACACGTAATGGGTCGGCCAGTTGGTGCGCCAGTCGTAAACGTTGCGGGCGGCATCGGCCGCTTCCGCGAGCACGGGGGCGATCAGCGCCACGGCGCCGAGGATGAACTTCTTCAAGCGGGTACCCCTTCCAAAGGCAGGCGGCGGCGCCGGCTGCGATATGAACCTGACTATACAGCGGGCATGAGAAACGACTCAACGCCCTGATACATCATCGGCAGGACACGCAAGGGCTTGAAAGCCACCGGAACTTTGCCCTTCCCGATAGGAGGCGCGCCCAGGGCGGAGGGGACTAGCGGATAAGCCGGATCTCGAACAAGGAGGGCCAGCGCTTGCCGGTCACGAACAGACGGTCGTGCACGGCGTCGTAGGCGATGCCATTGAGCACGTCATCGCCGGGATCGTCGAGTCGGGTCGTATCCATCAAGCCCTTCAGGTCGATCCAACCGACGACGTGACCCGTGGCGGGGTCGATGCGGGCGATGCGGTCGGTTTGCCAGATATTGGCGTAGATCTCGCCCTTCACCCATTCCAGCTCGTTGATGTTCCGCACCGGAACGCCGTCCGCGGTCACATCGATGGACCCGGTGCGATCGAAGTTGGCCGGGTCGAGGACACGAATGGTGGGCGTGCCGTCGCTCATGTAGATGTGCGTCGCGTCGCGGGTGAACGCCCAGCCTTCGCCGGGATAGCGGAAGCCACCCACCCGTCGGAAGCTGGCCTTGTCGTAGACGAAGGCGACACCCTCCTGCCAGGTCAGCTGTACCAGCTTCGTGCCCGTGGAGACGATGCCTTCGCCGAAATAGCCCGGCGGCGTGTCCAGCCGCTGCACCACCTCGCCCGTGGCCGGCTTCACCTTGCGGACGGTGGACATGCCACGCTCGCCGGTGCTTTCGTAAAGATAGCCGTCTTCATAGAACAGCCCTTCGGTGAAGGCTTGCGGGTCGTGCGGATAGGTATGCACCACCTTATAGCCATACACGGGGATGGTTCCGGCCGAGACGTGCGCGGCGAAGGAACCCGCGACCAGCGCGAAGAATGCGAATGCGGCGATCTTGTTCAAGGGAAGGACTTCCACGATGCGGTGATCATCGTCGACACCACATCAGGATCGACAGGCGAGGGTATGATTCTCGCATGACGACGATGCCGATTTCGCCTGCCCGCATGCCCGCAAGCCGGGGGGACACGTTGACCGGCATCGCTTGCGGCATGGGAGCGGGCGCGTTGTGGGGACTGGTGTTCCTCGCTCCCGAACTGGTGCGCGAGTTCGGGCCGCTGCAACTGAGCATCGGCCGATACCTCTGCTACGGACTGATCGCGGCGACACTCATCGCACCGCGATGGCGCTCGCTGACCGCCTTGATCGGCCGGCGCCAATGGCTGAGCCTCATATGGCTCGCCTTCGCGGGCAACACGCTCTACTACATCCTGCTATCGGCCGCCGTGCAGGTCGGCGGCATCGCCATGACGTCGCTCGTGATCGGTTTCCTGCCGGTGGCGGTCACGGTCATAGGCAGCCGCGACGAGGGTGCCGTGCCCCTCACGAAGCTCCTGCCATCCCTGCTGCTATGCGCGATGGGGGCCGTCTGCATCGGTTGGCAGGCACTGGCCGGGCCATCTGCCGGCTCGACCGGCCGACAAATGATCGGACTGGCTTGTGCCATCGGCGCGTTGGCGTCATGGACCGCGTATGCGATAGGCAATGCGCGCCGCCTGGTTCGCCTCGAACATGTTTCGGCGCACGATTGGAACCTGCTCACCGGGATCGTCACCGGCGCACAAAGCATCGTCCTGGTTCCGCTCGCGCTCGTCCTTGAAACGACAGATCACAGCCATGGCGACTGGATGCGCTTCGGCATGGTCTCGGTCGGCGTCGCCGTCCTCGCCTCCATGACGGGCAATGCGTTGTGGAACCGGATGAGCCGCCTGCTGCCGCTGACACTCGTCGGCCAGATGATCCTCTTCGAGACCATCTTCGCCTTGATCTACGGCTTTCTCTGGGAGTGGCGCTTGCCCACGGCGTTGGAACTGGCGGCGCTGGTCCTGGTGGTCATGAGCGTCGTCTCGTGCCTCGCGGCCCATCACAGGCCCGCGGACGTTCGACGGTATCCGAATCGATCGATTCAAGCGCTCCCGCGAGACGGGAGCGCTTGACGATCGATCAACGCGATATCGATCGCAGGATCAGATCGCGTAGTACATCTGGAACTCGAGCGGGTGCGTGCTCGCGCGATAACGCGTCACTTCCTGCATCTTCAGCGCGATGTAGCCATCGATGAAGTCGTCGGTGAACACGCCACCGGCCTTCAGGAAGTCGCGATCCTTGTCGAGGGCGACGAGCGCCTCGTCGAGGCTGGCGCAGACCTGCGGGATCTTCTTCTCTTCTTCCGGCGGCAGGTCGTAGAGATCCTTGTCGGCCGGCGCGCCCGGGTCGATCTTGTTCAGGATGCCGTCGAGGCCAGCCATCATCAGCACGGTGAAGGTCAGGTAGCCCGACTGCATCGGATCCGGGAAACGGATCTCGATACGACGCCCCTTCGGGCTCGACACGTACGGAATACGGCAGGAAGCCGAGCGGTTGCGTGCCGAGTAGGCCAGCATCACCGGAGCCTCGAAGCCCGGGACCAGGCGCTTGTAACTGTTCGTGGTGGAGTTGGCGAAGGCATTGATCGCCTTGGCATGCTTGAAGATGCCGCCGATATACCACAGCGCCGTCTGCGAGAGGCCACCGTAGAGGTCGCCCGCGAACAGGTTCTCGCCGTTCTTCGACAGCGACTGGTGCACGTGCATGCCCGAGCCGTTGTCGCCGACGATCGGCTTCGGCATGAAGGTGACGGTCTTGCCGGCCTGGTGGGCGACGTTCTTGATGACGTACTTCATCGTCATCAGTTCGTCGGCCTTCTTCACCAGGGTGTTGAAGCGGGTGCCGATCTCGCACTGGCCGGCGTTGGCCACTTCGTGGTGGTGCACTTCGACCACCTGGCCCAGCGACTCCAGCACCTTGCACATGTCGGCGCGCAGGTCACCCAGGCTGTCCACGGGGCTGACCGGGAAATAGCCGCCCTTCACGCCCGGGCGATGGCCGGTATTGGTACCGTCGTACTTGTAGCGCGAGGACCAGGCGGCTTCTTCCGAGCCGATCTCGTAGAACACGCGGCCCATGTCGTTCTGCCAGCGCACCGAGTCGAAGATGAAGAACTCGGGCTCCGGGCCGAAGAACGCCGTGTCGGCGATGCCGGTGGACTTAAGGAAGGCTTCGGCGCGCTTGGCGATGGAACGCGGATCGCGGCCGTAGGCCTGCATGGTGCTCGGTTCGAGCACATCGCAATGCATGATCAGCTGCTTGTGGGCGCTGAACGGGTCGAGGTGCGCCGTTTCCGGGTCCGGCATGAGGACCATGTCCGACTCGTTGATGCCCTTCCAGCCGGCGATCGACGAACCGTCGAACATCTTGCCGTCTTCGAAGGTGCCCTCGTCGATGGCATGGGCAGGGAACGTGACATGGTGGTGCTTGCCGAGGATGTCGGCGAAGCGCAGGTCGACGAACTCGATTTCCTCGTCCTGGATCAGGTTCAGCACTTTGGAAGCGGCGGACATACAAACCTCGAATGGGTATGGGGCGGAGTGCGTTTAGCAATCGCTATGCCAGCGTTTCCGCCATCGACGGACCGGCCTGGGACAAGCCCCGGCATCATAGAACGGGCGCGGGCCCCGTGTGCAAATGCACCAGATTGGTGCGTCTACTGTCCCAATGCACCGTTCTGGCCGCCTTTCAGCGTTTTTCGCGACGACCGGCCCTCATCGTTTACCCTGCGTCGCGGCTTGGGCCGCTTCCCATCACGCTGCTTCCCATCCCCAGGCGGCGGCGCATCTTCATTTCGGGTAATGGCATGACGAACGAACACGATGACGACACCCTCGACACCGGGCGACGCCGCCTGCTCGGGGGCATGGCCACCACGGGCGCGTTGCTTGCGCTGGGTGGGCTGCAGGAGGCCGTCGCCGACGGCAGGACTCCCACGGCACGGCCCGGTGGAAAGGACCTGGATGCCCTCCTCGACAAGCACATCCAGACCGTCGTGGTGATCTATGCGGAGAACCGCAGTTTCAACAACCTGTTCGGCGACTTCCCGGGCTTGCAGCAACCACTGAGCGCGGTGCCCCAGGAGCGGTACATCCAACGCGATCGCGACGGAACCGTCTTCAAGACGCTTCCGCCGATCTGGGGTGGCATGGTGCCCCATGAACAGGTCGTCGATCACAAGAGCTACAAGATCGTCGAGAAAGATATCGCCGGCTTGCCCAATGCACCCTGGGCCTTGCATACGGGCGACGGCACGCCGCTGCCGCATGGCCTGGTCACGCGCGACCTCGTGCATGCCTTCTACAACAACCAGCTGCAGATCAACGGCGGCAAGAACGACGGCTTCGTGGCCTGGGGCGACAACGGCGCGCTCACCATGGGCTACTACGCCAGCACGCCGGTGCACCTGCGCCTCTGGCGCCTCGCCGAGCAGTTCACCCTCTGCGACAACTTCTTCATGGGCGCGTTCGGCGGCTCCTTCCTCAACCACCAGTACCTCGTGGCCGCGCAGCCGCCTTTCTATCCCGATGCCGACAAGAGTCCCGCACAGTTCAACATCGCGGTGACCGAAAGCGGCGACCCCAAGGATCACCGCCTGAAGATGGCCGAGGATTCGCCGGCCAGCGCCATGCAGGGCAAACCGAAGTTCGCACACCACAATTCGCTGACGCCGGATTTCTGGGCCGTGAACACCATGGGTCCGCCCTACTCGCCCGGCTTCAACGTGGACCGCAAGAATCCCCTGCTGACCGATGCGACCAGTGCGAATACGCTGCCGCCGCAAACGCACAGGCACATCGGCGACCTGCTGTCGGACAAGGGTGTCGACTGGGCGTGGTACGCGGGTGGCTTCCAGGCCGCGCTCGATGGCAAGGGCGATGGAACGGATGGCGCCTTTCCGCAGACGCCGAACTTCCAGGCCCATCACCAGCCGTTGAATTACTTCGTTTCCCTCGCTCCTGGCAGCGAGGCGCGCAAGCGGCACCTGCGTGACGGCGGCTTGGGCGAGACATCCGCGACCAACCGCTTCCTTGCCGACGTGGACGCGGGCAAGCTACCGGCGGTGACGTTCTACAAGCCGCAAGGCAACCTCAACATGCACGCGGGTTACTCCGACGTGGAAGCGGGCGACCGTCACATCGCCAACGTGGTCCACCACCTGCGCAAGAGCGCGCAATGGAAGAACATGCTGGTCATCGTCACCTTCGACGAGAACGGCGGCTGGTGGGACCACGTCGCGCCACCCAAGGGAGATCGCTGGGGCCCGGGCACGCGCATTCCCGCGCTGGTGATATCGCCCTATGCGAAGCGCGGACACGTGGAACACACGGTCTACGACACCGGTTCCATCGCCCGCTTCATCACGCGACGGTTCAAGCTGGACACCCTGCCCGGCCTGAAGATGCGTGACGACGCGATGGTCGCCGCCGGTGGGCCGGCACCTGGTGACCTGACCGAGACGCTGGACTTCAGCCTGAAAGCATAGCCACCCGCTTCGTCGGCGCGGGTTCGCGCCAGAGGGGCACGCATCGGAAGTTCCTGCGATCAGGCGGTCGCATGGCATCGCGTGACGGGGCGGGGTGACCTGCGGCTAAGCTATGGGGCCGTCCCCCATCGGAAAGTCCCCGACGTGAACGACCTGATCAGCGCCATCCTCCTCGGCATCGTCGAGGGGATCACCGAATTCCTGCCCATCTCCAGCACCGGTCACCTGCTTATCGCCGAACGTTGGCTCGGTGCCCGTTCGGACCTGTTCAACGTGGCGATCCAGGCCGGCGCGATCCTCGCGGTCACCTTCATCTACTGGCGCACGTTGTGGAGCCTCGCCATGAACTGGCGCAGGCCGGAGACGCGCGACTACGTGCTGAAACTGCTGGTCGCCTTCCTGATCACCGCGGCACTCGGCCTGGTCGTGGCCAAGCTCGGCTTCAAGCTGCCGGAAACCGTGACGCCCATCGCCTGGGCGCTCATCATCGGCGGCATCTGGATGATGGCCGCCGAAAAGCTTGCCGCGCAGCGGCCCGAGCGCGCCTTCATCACCTGGAAGGTGGCGATCCTCGTCGGCCTGGCGCAGATTGTCGCCGGGATCTTCCCCGGAACGTCCCGCTCGGCCGCGACGATCTTCATCGCCATGCTCGCCGGTACGAACAACCGCGCCGCGGCGACCGAGTTCGCGTTCCTCGTCGGCATCCCCACGATGTACGCGGCGACCGGCTATGAATTGCTGAAGACCTTCCAGCACGGCGGCGCCGCCGGAGAGGACTGGACCGGCCTGGGCGTCGCGTTCGTGGTATCCACCATCGTCGCCTTCGTGGCCGTGAAGTGGCTGCTCGGCTACATCCGCTCGCATCGATTCACGGCGTTCGCGATTTATCGCATCGCGCTGGGCATCGCGCTGTTGCTGCTCCTGCCAGCCGGCGGCTGAGACCCGCGACAGCCGCCCACATGGACAAGGTGACCCGCTACCGCTTGCTCGACCTCACGATCGACCTCGCGCGACAGCGGGTCGAACGCGACGGCACGCCGCTGGACGTGGCGGGGCTGAGCTTCCAGCTGTTCGCTTGCCTTGTCGAGCGCGGCGACCGCGTGGTGGGCTTCGACGAGCTGATGTCGGAGGTGTGGGCACCCGCCGTGGTGAACGAGGAAACCGTGACCCAGCGCGTGCGCCTGCTTCGCCAGGCCCTGGGCGACGATGCTCGCCAGCCCCGCTACATCCGCACCGTGCGCAGCCGTGGTTATCAACTGGGTGCGCCGCCGGAACCGCTCACGGGGACCGCGCGACGCCGGCGCACGCTGTGGCCGGCGGTCGCCGCGGTCGGCATCCTCGCCGCGACATCGGTCGGCGTCGGCTTCCTCGCCCGCGAACAGAAGCCCGTGGCCGGAGCGCAACGCGACGTGCTGGACCGCGCGCGCTGGTATGCCGCCATGGGCCAGCGCGACAACAACGAACGCGCCCTCGACCTGTACGACCGCGCCCTGCGCGAAGCGCCGGACGACGTGGAAGCACTGTCGGGCGCCAGCCGTGCGCGCTCGGCGCGCAGCTGCCTGTACAACGCGGGCCCGGCGGAAGCGCGCGATGCGCTGCGGCTCGCCACGCGCGCCGTCGCCGTGAGGCCCGACAGCGCCACGGCGTGGTCCGCGCTCGGCTATGCGCGCGACTGCCTCGGCGACATTCCCGGCGCCATCGCCGGTTACGAGCGTGCGGTGCGCCTCGACCCCACCGACGACCCGAGCCGCGCCTCCGCCGCCTACCTCTACCAGGAGCAGGGCCGCCTGGCCGACGCCCTGCATGCGAACCTCGACATGCGCGGGGACCCTTCCCGCGTGCGATTCCGTGACGTGCAACTCGCCCGCGAATACGAGCTGCTGGGTTTCGACGCCGTCGCGGAGACCCGTTACAAGCGTCTCTTCGACCTCGCGCCGGACAACGTCTTCGGCAACATCGGCTGGCCCACCTTCCTTTTCGCCCATGGGCGTTTCGAGGAAGCGCGTGGCGCGCTGGCACAGGCGCGCGCGCGTGGCACCTCGCGCGCCGAGCTGGCCCAGCTGGACGGCGAACTGGCCTTGCGCCGTGGCGATCACGCGGCCGCCGTCAACGCGTTCGCCGAAGCCCGGGCACTGCGGCCCGACGCCTCCTTGCCCACCACGCTGGCGGTGCTGCATGGCGTGGCGCCGGTCGATCCGGCGTGGCTGACGCGACGCATCGCGGCCACCCGCTCGGCGCTGGCGGATGACCCCTGGCCGGCGACCCGGCTCGAACTCGCCCTGCTGCTGCAAGCGGCGGGCGATCGGAGAGGCGCGGTCGAGGCCCTCTCCGATGCCGTGGACAAGGGCTGGCGCGACGCCGGTTACCTGCGCGCGTCGCCGCTGTTCTCGCCGCTGGCTGGCGACCCCGGCTTCGACGCGGTGCTCGACACCATTGCCCGCCGTGTCGAGGCCGAACGGAACCGTGTCCTTCAGGCGCCCTGGCGGCCGCCCGACCTCGGCGCTCCCGCGCGTTAAGGCAACGACTTCAGCACGATGTCGCGGAAGATCGCCTGCGACTGGGCATGTGCGTAGCCCTGGTTATAGGCCTGGCTGGTGATCACCGCGACCAGGCCACGCTCGGGCAGCACGAAGACATAGTTGCCGCCATTGCCCCCCATCGCCCACACCTTCGTCTCCACGCCGGTGACGGGGAAGCGGAATTGCCACCAGAGGTAACCGTAATCGGCGTCGTCCCGCGCCTGTACGTGCGGCGTCAGCATTTTGGCCACCCACGCGGCTGGCAGCACCGCTTTCCCCTGCCAGCGGCCCCCGTCCGCGGCGAGCTGGCCGAGCTTTGCCAGGTCGCGCGAACGGTAGCGCGTTCCGCCACCGCCCATGCCGATGCCCTCGCTCGACACGTTCCACTTCACCTGGGAGATGCCCAGCGGCGCCTCCAGCGCCTCATGCGCGAACGACGCCAACGGCTGCTTCGTTGCCCGCTCGACCACGGCCCCCGCGACGAACGCCCCCGCCGTGCAATAGGAGAACGTACGGCCGTAAGGCGAATCCTTGGGCCGGCTCACCCACGGCGCATACCCGCGTACCGGCAGGTTGAGCGCGAAATCCAGCCAGCGCTCGGACACGTACATGCGCTCTTCGTTGCCCGTGGAGAACGAATTGTCGTCGTCGCACTCCCAGACCGAACTCATCGTCAGCAGGTCTTCGAGTGTGATCGCCTCGCGGCGGGGGTCCGGACGGTCCAGGTGGATATCGGGAAAGAACGCGTACACCGGTGCCGTCACATCGCGGATCGCGCCGCGCTGGATGGCCGCTCCCACCAGCATGGCGGTCAGGCTCTTGGTCGCCGAACGGACATCGTTGAGCAGGTCGGCGGCACCGCCGTTGAAGTAACGCTCGTAGACCAGGCGGCCGTGGTCGGCGACGACCACGCTGGTGATCTTCTTGTACGTCCCGTCGGCGATCTTGTCCTCGACGGTGGCGAGGGTGGCGGTCTTCCAGCCGAGCGCGCCGGCGTCGGCCGTGGGCCAGCCATCCTCCACCTGCTTCGGTGGCTGGTATTGAGCCGCGCTGGTGGGAAAGGCGATGGCGAACGCCAGCGCCGCAACGGCGCGGCGCATGCCGGGGAAGGACGGACGAGTGGTGGTGCGGCGCATGGTCGGGCTCCCGTGGTGGAGCCCCGAGTGAAGCGCCAGGCACCGTGAAGCGCCTGAAGTGCGTATGAAGATTTGTGAAGTAAGGGAGGCGGCGCCTACGCCACCTCCGCGATCTCCAGTGGCTGGGCCTTGCGCATGCGGGCGAGTTCCGCCTGTTGCTGTTGCACGAGCTTGCACTTCGGCTCGCTGGTGCGCTGGAACAACTCGCTGGTCCACTCGATGAAGGCTTGCACCCTCGCCGAGAGATGACGCTTCTGCGGGTAGACGATCCACAGGTTCGATCCCGTGGAGATCGTGTCGGTCATGATGATTTCGAGCAGGCCCTTCTCCAGGGCGCTCGCCGCCAGGCAATGCGGCGCCTGGATGATGCCCAGGCCGGCGATCGCCGCCTGGATCACCGACTCCCCGTCGTTGATCAGCATGTGCGCGTCGACGTCCACCGACACGCGGCCGCTCGGCGAATCGAACTGCCACTGGTAAGGCTTGCCCGTGCTCGGATGGACGAAATTCACCGAGCGGTGGTTCTTCAGGTCCTCGATCGAGGTCGGCATGCCGTGCCGCGCCAGATAGGACGGCGCCGCGCACAGGACATTGCTGAAATGGCCGATCTTGCGCGCGATCAGGCTCGAATCGGCCAGTTCGCCCATCCGGATGGCGCAATCGAAGCCTTCCTCGTTCAGGTCGAACGGGAAGTCGCACATCGTCAGTTCGAGGCGGATATCGGGGAATTTGTGCTCGAACTCGGCGAGGTTGGGGATCAACGCCGCGCGGCCGACCGCCGACGAAGCCGCCACGCGCAACTTGCCCGCCGGCTTGGTCTTGGCGTACCCAAGAGCCTCCGTGGCCTCGGTCAGGTCGGCCAGGATCTCCTTGCAACGCGTATAGAACGCGGCGCCATCGTCGCTCAACCTCAGCGAACGTGTCGATCGGAAAAACAGCCGCGCACCCAGGCTTTCCTCAAGCCGCGAGATGGCCCGGCTGACCCCCGACGGGGTCATCTGCAGGTGTTGCGCGGCGGCGGAAAAGCTCTTGGCTTCCACCACGCGGACGAAAACGCTGATCGCGGAAAAGTCTTCCATCGTCGACTCCGGGGATTGCATTCATGACTGAGCGTCACAGGCGGAATGATTGTAGACCCATTTTTCGCTTGACGAGCAAGACCTAGATTTCGCCACCTGCGACGGACCGACTTGACCTCAACCAACGTTGAGGCCGCACGCTGCGCGGCCGCCGAAAGATCTTGCATCCCCCTCGACACTCCAGGACCCGTCATGAAGAAGAAAATCCTGTTCGGTTCGACCGCCCTGGCGGTCGCCGTCGCCTCGGCGATCTGGCTGAGCTCCGGTGGCACGCCAAGCCATGCCGCCGAACCCGCCGCCGCGCCGCCGGCTCCCGAAGTGACCGTCGCCCAGGTGTTGCTGCGCCCGGTGTCGGACACCAACGCCTTCACCGGCCGGATCCAGGCGGTGGACACGATCCAGATCAAGCCGCGCGTCAGCGGCTACGTCGATTCGATCCACTTCCGCGAAGGCGCGACGGTGAAGAAGGGCGACCTGCTCTTCACCATCGACCCGCGCCCGTATCGCGCCGAAGCGGACCGCCTCGCCGCCAATCTCGCCCAGGCCAGGGCCGAAAGCAGGAACGCCGACGCCAACGCCGCCCGCGGCGCCAAGCTGGTGGAACAGCATGCGGTGTCGCGCGAAGAAGCCGACCGCCTCGATACCGCCGCCGCCAGCGCCAAGGCGCAGGTGGCCTCGGTGCAGGCCGCGCTCGATAACGCCCGCCTCAACCTGTCGTTCACCGAGGTGCGCGCCCCTGTCGACGGCAAGGTAAGCAATGCCCAGATCACCCCGGGCAACCTGGTGACCCCTAGCGACACGCTGACCAGCGTGGTTACGGTCGACCCGATGTACGTCTACTTCGATGTCGACGAACAAACCTTCCTGAAGCTGGACCGCCTGCGCCGACAGAACGGCCGTGCCCCGGAAGTGGAAATGGGCCTCGCCGACGAGCAGGGCTACCCGCACGTCGGCAAGATCGACTTCGTCGACAACCAGGTGCGTGCCGGGGCCGGCACGATCCGCTTGCGCGCCGTGTTCCCGAACGCCGACGGCGCCTACACCGCGGGCCTCTTCGCACGCGTGCAGCTGCGTAGCGGCAACATGCAGCCGCGCGCGCTGATCGACGACAAGGCCGTGGGCACCGACCTCGGCAACAAGTTCGTCTATGTCGTGGGCAAGGACAAGAAGGTCGAGTACCGCCGCGTCGCCACCGGTGCGCTGGTGGATGGCCTGCGCGTGGTCGATTCGGGCCTCAACGCGGACGACGTGGTCGTGGTGAACGGCCTGCAGCGCGTGCGCCCGGGCGTGGAAGTGAATGCCAAGCGCGTGACGATGGCCTCGCTCGTACCGGACACCGCGCGCGGCGTCGCGGCGGCGCGCCCGGCCGGCATCGACAGCGTGGCGCAGAACCAGGACTGATTCCACCATGAAAATCGCTCAATACTTCGTAGAACGCCCGATCCTCGCGGGCGTGCTATCGGTGCTGTTCCTGATCGCGGGCGGTATCGCCGTGTTCAAGCTGCCGATCAGCGAATACCCGGAGGTCGTCCCGCCGACCGTCGTGGTGAAGGCGACCTATCCGGGTGCGAACCCGAAGGTCATCGCCGAAACCGTCGCCACGCCGCTCGAAGAGCAGATCAACGGCGTGGAAGGCATGCTCTACACGTCCTCGCAGGCGACCAGTGACGGCTCGATGACCCTCACGGTCACGTTCGCCCTGGGCACCGACCTCGACAACGCGCAGGTGCAGACGCAGAACCGCGTCGCCCAGGCCCTGCCGCGGCTGCCGGAAGAAGTGCAACGCCTTGGCGTGACGACGACCAAGAGTTCGCCCGACCTGACCATGGTCGTGCATCTCACCTCGCCGGATAACCGGTACGACATGCTGTACCTGTCGAACTACGCCCGCACGCGCATCAAGGACCAGCTCGCCCGTCTCGACGGCGTGGGCGACGTCCAGCTGTTCGGCGCGGGCGAATACAGCATGCGCATCTGGATGAACCCGGAGAAGCTGGCCATCCGCAACCTCACCACGGGTGACGTGATCAAGGCGGTGCGTGAGCAGAACATCGAAGTCGCCGCCGGTGCGCTGAACGCGCCGCCCGGTCCGAATACGAATGCTTTCCAGGTCAACATCAATACGCGTGGCCGCCTCGTCACCGAGGATGACTTCCTCAATATCATCGTGCGCAGCGACCCGACCGGCTCCGTCACGCACCTGCGCGACGTCGCCCGCGTCGAGCTGGGCTCGAACAACTATGCCCTGCGCAGCCTTCTGAACAACCGCGAAGCGGTGGCCATCCCGATCTTCCAGCGTCCAGGCTCGAACGCCATCGCCATTTCGGACGAGGTCAGGGCGGAGATGGCCTTGCTGAAAAAGGACTTCCCGCAAGGCGTCGACTACACCATCGTCTACGATCCCACGGTGTTCGTGCGCGGCTCCATCGAAGCCGTCGTGCACACGCTGTTCGAGGCGATCGTCCTCGTCGTGCTCGTGGTGATCCTGTTCCTGCAGACGTGGCGTGCGTCCATCATCCCGCTCGTGGCCGTGCCGGTGTCACTCATCGGTACATTCGCGGTGATGTACCTGGTCGGGTTCTCGCTCAACGCGCTGTCCTTGTTCGGACTGGTGCTCGCCATCGGTATCGTCGTCGACGATGCGATCGTGGTCGTGGAGAACGTGGAACGCCATATCGAGCATGGGCTCGATCCGAAGATGGCCACGCGCCAGGCCATGACCGAAGTGACCGGCCCGATCGTCGCGACGGCACTCGTGCTGTGCGCGGTGTTCGTCCCGGCCGCCTTCATCAGCGGTCTTACCGGCCAGTTCTATCGTCAGTTCGCCCTGACCATCGCCATTTCGACGGTGATCTCCGCCTTCAATTCGCTCACCCTCAGCCCCGCGCTCGCCGCGCTGTTGCTCAAGGGCCGCGATGAGCCGAAGGACAAGCTCACCGTCTGGATGGATCGCAGCCTCGGCTGGCTGTTCCGCCCGTTCAACCGCACGTTCGAACGCGCTTCGCATGGCTATGTCGGTGGCGTGCAGAAGATCCTGCGCTTCTCCGCCGTGGTGCTGTTCATCTACGCCGGCCTCGTCGCCCTGGGTGTCTTCGGTTTCATGAGGACGCCGACAGGTTTCGTGCCGCCGCAGGACAAGCAGTATCTCGTCGCCTTCGCGCAGCTGCCCGATGCCGCGTCGCTCGACCGCACCGAAGCGGTGATCCGCCAGATGGGCGATATCGCCCTGAAGGACCCGGGTACCGCCAACGCCATCCAGTTCCCCGGGCTGTCGATCAACGGGTTCACCAACAGCACCAACTCGGGCATCGTCTTCGTCGCGCTGAAGCCATTCGAGGAACGCCGTTCGGCCGACCTCTCGGCGGATGCGATCGCTGCTCGCCTCAACGCCCAGTTCGCGTCGATCCAGGGTGCGTACATGGCGATCTTCCCGCCACCGCCGGTTAACGGCCTTGGCACGATCGGCGGTTTCCGCATGCAGATCGAGGACCGTGGCGACATGGGCTTCGAGGAACTCTACAAGCAGACCCAGGGCATCATCGCGGCCAGCCAGAAGACGCCGGAACTCGCGCACCTGTTCACCAGCTTCCAGGTGAGCGTGCCGCAGTTCGACGCCGACGTGGATCGCGAGAAGGCCAAGTCGGAAGGCATCGACCTGGGCGACGTGTTCCAGACGCTGCAGGCGTATCTCGGCTCGCTCTACGTGAACGACTTCAACCGCTTCGGCCGCACCTACCAGGTGAACGTGTCGGCGGAACCGTCCTTCCGTCACGAGCCGTCCGATGTGGTCGGCCTCAAGACCCGCAACGCCGCCGGCGACCTCGTGCCCCTCGGTTCCTTCCTCACCATGCGCCAGACCAACGGCCCCGACCGCGTGCAGCACTACAACGGTTATCCCACGGCCGAGATCAACGGCGGCGCGGCGCCGGGGTACAGCACGGGCCAGGCACAGGAAGCCATGGAGAAGCTGGTCACCTCGAGCCTGCCCAACGGCATGAGCTACGAGTGGACCGAACTGACCTACCAGCAGATCCTCGCCGGCAATACCGCGGTGCTGGTGTTCCCGCTCTCGGTGCTGCTGGTGTTCCTGGTGCTGGCCTCGCTGTATGAAAGCCTGAGCCTGCCGCTGGCCGTGATCCTGATCGTGCCGATGGTGCTGCTGTCCGCCATTACCGGCGTCATCGCCACCGGTGGCGACAACAACATCTTCACCCAGATCGGCCTGATCGTCCTCGTGGGCCTCGCCTGCAAGAACGCCATCCTGATCGTCGAGTTCGCCCGCGAAGCGGAGATCGGTGGCATGAACCGCATCGACGCGGTGCTGGAGGCCGCCCGCCTGCGACTTCGCCCGATCCTGATGACCTCGTTCGCCTTCATCATGGGCGTGGTGCCGCTGGTGACCTCGCACGGCGCGGGTGCGGAGATGCGCCACGCGATGGGCGTGGCGGTGTTCTCCGGCATGCTCGGCGTGACCTTCTTCGGGCTGATCTTCACCCCGCTCTTCTACGTGCTGATCCGCGCATGGAACGAGCGTTCGGAGGCCCGCCGCCAGGCGCGCCGCGAGCGTCGTCTCCTCGCCCATGCGGCCCGGGAGTCCTGATATGAAAATCGTTCTTCGCAGTACCGCGTTGTTCGCGGCCCTCGTCCTCGCCGGTTGCGCGAGCGTGGGCCCCGACTACCACGCACCCAAGGAAGCCCCGGTGACGTTGCAGGGCGTCGATGCGACGCACCAGAACAACGGCGACGTCCAGGCACGCTGGTGGAAGCAGTTCGGCGACCCGACCCTCGACGCGCTGATCGTCCGCGCGGCGCAGGGCTCGCCGGACCTCAAGATCGCGGTGGCGCGCCTCAACCAGGCGCGTGCCGCGCTCGGCACGGCGAAGTCACAGCAGATCCCCGACATCGAAACCGGTGTGTCCTATCAGCGTAGCCGCGAGCAGCAGCCGGGCTTCAGCGACCAGCGCCAGACCATCACGGCCTACCAGGCCGGATTCGACGCCTCGTGGGAGCTCGACCTGTTCGGCGGTATCCGCCGCTCGGTCGAGGCCGCACGCGCCGACGCCGCCGCTGGCGAGGCGTCGCTGCAGGATGCGCAGGTCACGTTGTTCGCCGAAGTGGCGCGCAACTATTTCGACTTGCGCGGCACGCAGCTGCGCATCGACGTGGCGAAGCGGGACATCGCCAACCAGCAGGATTCGCTGAAGGTGATCGCCGCGCGCGTGGAGCTTGGCACGGGGGCCGAGCAGGACCTTGCCAGCGCGAAGGCGCGGCTCGCCTCCGTGGAAGCGCAGTTGCCCGTGCTGCAGACCCAGGCCAGCGCCGACCAGTTCCGCATCGCGGTACTGCTCGGTGTGCGCCCCGGCGAACTCGACATCGACCTCTCGCCGGCGACCTTCAAGCCCATCGACGTCAGCCTCGCCATCGGCGGTGCCGACGAGGTGTTGCAACGGCGTCCGGACATCCGCATCGCCGAGCGCGAGCTCGCCGCGGCGAACGCCCGCATCGGCGTGGCCAAGGCCGACTACTTCCCGCACATCACGCTGGGCGGATTCATCGGCTTCCTCGCCGGCCGCAGCAACGATTTCGGTGGCGCGGATTCGCGTGCGTGGTCACTCGCCCCGAGCATTTCGTGGTCGGGTCTGAACGTGCAGCGCGTGCGATCGGGCGTGAAGGGTGCGGAGGCTCGTGCCGACGAGGCCCGCGCCAACTACGAGCGCACCGTCCTGGCGGCGCTGGAGGATGTCGATAATTCGCTGGTCGGCTTCAACCAGCAGCGTGAGCGTGTCGAGAAGCTGGTGGTGCAGGCGACGGAAAGCCGCCGCGCGGCCGACCTCGCGAAGATCCGTTACGACGCCGGCCGCACCGATTACCTCGAACTGCTCGACGCCGAACGCACCCAGCTGTCGGCGGAAGACCAGCTGGCCGAGGCCGAGGCCGCCATCAATACCCGCGCGGTGCAGTTGTACAAGGCGCTCGGTGGCGGTTGGCAGGCATGTGGCGACAACGCGTGCAGCGAGGTTGCGAAGGTGCCATGAGTGCCGCCAAGGTTCATCGCCTGCCCGTACAGGCGAAGCGCAGCAGCGCGATGGCCGTCGAGCCGCCACTCACCCAGCGCGTCGCCCTGGTGAGTGGCGCCAATCGCGGCATCGGGCTGGAGGTGTCGCGCCAGCTCGCCTCGCTCGGCGTCACGGTCTTCATGGGTATGCGAGAACCCGGCAAGGGCGAGAAAACCTCCCGGGCCATCCGTGAACTCGGCGGCGACGCTTACGCGATCAAGCTCGATGTCACCCGCCAGGGCGACATCGAGCACGCCATCGCCCACATCGACGGCCGCTTCGGCCGGCTCGATATCCTGGTCAACAACGCGGGTGGCTATTTCGATCACGATGCGCGTATTTCGGTACCGGAGCTGGACGTCATCCGGGGCGCGCTCGAAGTGAACCTGCTCGGCGCGTGGTGCCTCACCGCGGCCGCGCTGCCGTTGATGCACCGACACGGCTATGGCCGGATCGTCAACGTATCGAGCGAGTGCGCCGTGCACAACATGTGCAGCGACAAGGCGCCGGCGTACCGCATCTCGAAGGCGGCACTCAATGCGTATACGCAGGTCACGGCGCGTGAACTCGCCGGCAGCGGCATCCTCGTCAATGCCGTTTGCCCGGGTTGGACCGCCACCGCGCTGGGCGGCAGCGGCGGCCGGCCGGCAGCGGAGAGTGCCGAAGGCATCGTATGGGCGGCCTTGTTGCCGGAACGGGAAGCCGCCACCGGCGAGTTTTTTCGCGACCGGGTGAAGATCGGCTGGTAGGTGAGTCAGCGCGAAATGATATGCGCGAACCACTGCCAGCCACGCAGCTTCGCGGTGATCAGCTTCACGCAGGTGAGCATCGGCACGGCCAGCAGTGCGCCGGGCACGCCCCAGAGCCAGCCCCATACCAGCAGCCAGAGCAGGATCGCCACCGGACTCAGTCGTGAGCGGCGCCCCTGCAACATGGGCGTGATCATGTTGCCTTCGACCGCCGTGATGCCCGCGAACGTGGCGGCTGGGAGCAAGGCGGGGCCAAGCTCCTGGAAGTGCAACGCGCCGACGATGGCGAGCACGGTCGTGGTGGTGATGGCGCCGACGTACGGAATGAAATTGGCGATCGTCGCCACGGTGCCCCATAACAGCGGATCGGGCACGCCATACAGATAGAGCATGCCTGCGGTGACCAGGCCGAGCGTGACATTGATCGCCGCCGTGAGCAGGAGGTAACTCGACACCTCCACCTGGATGCTGCGCACGATGCTTACGGTGTGTCGCTTATAGGCGAAGGTGGGCGATATCTCGACGGCGCGCCGAAGGATCTCGTCGCCATAGACGAGGAAGAAGAACACCAGCAAGGCGACCGTCAACACGCTCGCGAGTACCTTCGGCGCGCCCGCGAGGATGTCCCATGCCGTGAAGGCGAAACTGTTGGGGCTCTGCGGCGCGTTGCGTACCACCGTGCCGCCCACCAGGTTCTGCGTCGCCCGGCTGGCGGCCTCGATCTGCTGGGTCAGCGGCTTGATCTTCGGCGCGAAGGCGCGCATCGCCGTCGGTGCCTCGTGGAACCAGTTGAGCGCGGGCCCCGAAAGCGTCGTCACGGCCGATACGAGACCGAAGCCGAGCAGCACCATCACCGTCACCGCCGACAACCAGCGCGGTATGCGCAAGTGCGCGGCGGCGGCGACGATGGGATTGAGCGCAAGGCCGATGAATCCCGCGAGCACGAGCGGTACCAGCAGCGACTTGCCGATGGCCACCGTGTAGATCGCTGCCAGCAGGACGAGGCAAGTCAGCGAAATACGGATCGCGCGAAGGTTGCGCGACATCCGCCGGCTGCTTCGGCCGCTGCCGGGCTTCCGGCGAGAGGGCACGGCGATCGTGGAAACGGCGGCGCCGGGTGCCGCCGTCGAAGGGACCGGCGTGGGCAGTGGACTGGGAAAGTCGCTCACGGTGCCTCTTCGGCCGTGTCCGCGACATCGCCGGCCATCTTGCCGAGGAAACTTCCGGCGGCGATGGAAACGATTTTGCCGACGAGGTCGGCGCTACCCGCCGCCACGAGGCCTGTGACCCCGGGCACGGCGAGCGGATTGAACTTGACCTTGCTGAGCAGGAAACCGGAGCCGGCGGCCACGCCAAGCACCGTGAGGGGGTGTTCGTAACCACGCGCTATCAAGGCGGCGGCCGGTTCCACGGTTTCCCGCCGTGCCGCCGCGACCCGGGCCCGGGCGGCGGTGACTTTCGCCATGCTGCTGAAAATGCTCATGCCTGCTCTTCCGCCTGCTCGCTTTCCGCCTTGCCTCGTTTCGCGGCTTCCCTTGCCAACGTGGAGAGTTCGGCGCGCGTGGCGGGGAGCGTAAGCCAGTGCATGCCGCGGCGGAAGACGAGGATCGCGCCGACCAGCAGCACGAGTTGCAGCGCCGCCAGCACGGTCAATGCCCACGCCCAGGAGCCGAACCACTGGGCCAGGCCCCACCCGGCCAATGCCAGCAGGGTGAATCCCAGCGCCACCGCGAAGACAATGGCGGCCAGCCCCATGAAGAGCATCATGACGATGCCGCTCCGGGCCAGGCCGATCTCCGCGCCGATCAGCTTCAACTGCGCAGCGAAGAGTTTCTTCAGCCCGGCACCCAGGCGGCGGACATCCCCGACCCAGGCGGGCATGGCCAGCCTGGGATCGGCCGTCGCGTCCGCCGGCGCCGTTCCGTCCGCGTCGTCTTGCCCCGAAGGGCCGTCTTCCAGCATGTGTCGCGCCCCTGGAAGATAAGGATCAGTTGCGCAGGATACGGCCGGCCAGCCAACCCGCGGCCAGGGCCAGCGCGATGGACTGCACGGGTTTCTCGCGGACGTAGTCGCGGGCCGTGTCCAGCCAGTCGTTCGCGGTCTCCACGGCCTCGCCATAGGCTTCCTTGCCGCGCAGCTTGGCTTCCTCGGCCTTTTCGGCCGCGCGCGTGGCGCCATGGGCGGCCTTGTCGGTGGCGTTGTGCAGCGTGTGCTCCACCTTGTCGGCGGCGCGGTCGACCACTTCCTTGGTCCGGTCCACGACCTCGGAGGTGGCCTGCTTCACTCGCTCGGCACGTGCATCGATGCGCTCGGCGGCCGAAACGGTGTTCGCGGCGGCGGTCGCGGCGTTGGCGACGGGGTCGGCGGGATTGTTCATTTGAGGGTCTCCGGGGCTGGGATTGAACAAGGTACGGCAAAAAGGGTGACGCCGTGGTCTATACGTTACGGCCGCGGAAGAAGGAGATGATCGCCAGGATCAGGAAGATCACGAAGAGGATCTTCGCGATGCCGGCCGCCGTACCCGCGATGCCGCCGAAGCCGAATACGGCCGCGATGATCGCGATGACGAGGAAGACGAGGGCGTAGTGCAACATGGTGGTTTCTCCGTGGGTAGCGCGAGACCATTTAGTCCCGCGCACCGCGCATGCCGCGTGAAGCCCGCTGGCTTCGCTCAATACGCATTCAGCCAGTACCCTTCACCTCGCCCTCACGCCTTGACCTTCGGGTTCAGCGAATAGGTTCCGGTGATCGTCGCCTGGTCCACGACGTGCCCTTCGATCACGTCGCGAAACTCGGCCAGTGAAAAGCCGGTTTCCAGCGGCACGCTCTCGACGTCCAGGGCATAGACGTGAAAGTGGTAATGATGGGGGATGGTGTCGTTCCACGGCGGGCAGGGGCCATCGTAGCCATGGTAGTGGCCCTCCATGTCGCGGTCGCCCTTGAACCAGCCCGTGTAGTCGTTGAGGCCCTGCACCGAGCCGGGCGGGCCCACCGGGTCCTTCTTTCCACGGGGCACGATACCTTCGCCGCAGGCACCTTCGCCCAGCTCGCGGCATTCCAGGGGAATGTTGGCCATCAGCCAGTGCACGAATTCCACGCGTGGCAGGTCACGGCGTACTTCACGGCCCACGACGTTCACGTCGTCCGGCTTGGAAGGCACATCGGTGTCGATGACGGCGATGGCGAAGGATCGCGCGCCGGCGGGAACCTCGGTCCAGGCCAGGTGGGGCGTCACGTTGCCGGCAGGCTTGATCGGGTCGCCGACCTCCATGAAGGCGAAGTTCGGGGGAATGGGCTTGCCATTCTGGATGCTGTCGCTGTTGAGGCGCATGGGGACTCCTTATGGCTTCTTATAGGTCACGCGATAGATGGCACCGTTGTCGTCGTCGCTGATCAGCAGGCTGCCATCGGGGAGCGGTTGTACGTCGGCTGGGCGGCCGGACACCTTTTCATCGACGAGGAATCCTTCGACGAGCGGCTCGTAGCTGGCCACCTTGTTGCCGTTGAGGCGCACGCTCATGACCCGGTAACCGGATTTGGCGGTGCGGTTCCACGAGCCGTGCTCGGCGACGATGAGGGCGCCATGGTAGGCGGCGGGAAATTGTTTTCCGTCGTAGAAGCGCATGCCGAGTGCCGCCACGTGGGCACCCAGTTTAAGCACGGGCGGCGTGAAGTCCTTGCAGTTCCTGCCCTTGCCGAATTCCGGATCGAGCGTGTCGCCCTGGTGGCAGTAGGGATAACCGAAGTGCTCGCCGGGCTTGGTCACATGGTTGAGTTCGTCGCTGGGCATGTCGTCGCCGAGCATGTCGCGGCCGTTGTCGGTGAACCACAATGACTTGTCCGTGGGGCGCCAGTCGAAGCCCACCGTGTTGCGGATGCCACGCGCCACGGTCTCGACACCGCTGCCGTCGGGATTCATGCGCAACAGCTGGGCGAAGCCTTCGTCACCGCGATCGCAGATGTTGCACGGTGCGCCGACCGGCACGTACAGCTTGTTGTCCGGACCGAAGGCGATGAACTTCCAGCCGTGGGCCGTCTCGGTATGCAGCTTGTCGGTGATCAGTTCAGGCTTCGGCGGCGCATCGAGGTGATTCTCGATGTCGCGGATCACGTAGATCCGGCTGATCGCGGACACGTAGAGATCGCCGCCGTGGAAGGCCACGCCCACCGGAAGCTGCAGGCCGCTGGCGATGGTGCGTACCTTGTCCACCTTGCCGTCGGCGGCGTAGGTCACGGCGAATACCTTGCCCGCGTCGCGCGATCCCACGAACACCGTGTTCTTCGCCCCGAGGGCCATCTCGCGGGCGTCCGGCACCTGGTCGGTCCAGACCGCGATCTGGAAACCGGGAGGTAACTTCAACGACTCCAGGGGAGGAGTGGCGGCAAAGGCCGGGGCGGCGAGGAGGGCCAGGCCGAGGACGAAGGCGCTACGCATGAACGGACTCCCAGTTGAGGCCCGTCTGTTCCTGTCCGGGTGTGGAAGGTTCAACGGGTGATGGCGTCGAAACGGGCTGCGATGTAGTCGTCGGTGAAGCTGGTCATGCTGAAATCGCGGATGAAGCCGCAATGGCCGCCATAGGTCGCGATATCCAGCTCGATGTTCGGCGGCACGCGCAACTGGTCGAACGCGCCGACCGGGATCACGGGATCGTCGCGGGAGGTGAGGATGGTTGCCGGAAGGTGCAGGTCCATCAGCCGGTCGCCGGCCACGGAGTAACCGTCGAGGTAGGCTTCGAGCGAACCGAAGTCGGTATGCCGCAACACCAGCGAGCGGGTGAGGTCGCGCATGTTCTGGCGCAGTTCCTCGAGTTCGAAGTACGTCGCATGCGGAAACGCCTGCTGCTTGAGTTGCAACGAGCGGCGCCACTTGCGCATGAAATAGGCCTGGTAGAACCAGGGCGCCTCGCTCTCCAGGGAGAACAGGCCTTCGCTGGGGTCGATGATCGGGCAGACGGCCAGCACGTAGTCCAGCGAGACGCCCTGCCTGGGCGCCAGCATGCCGGCGCGCAGCGCGAAGTTGCCGCCCAGGGAAAACCCCGCCACGCCCACGGCCTTCGCCGGGAACATCCTGACGATCTCACCGAGGGCGGTCACCACCTCGTCGATGCGGCAGGAGTGGAAGAGGGCTTCATTGAGACCGTGGCTGTCGCCGTGGTCGCGGAAATTCAGGCGGAAGACATCCCAACCTTCCTCGAGCAAGCGGCTGCCCGTCTGCAACACATACGTGGAATCGACGCTGCCCTCCCAGCCATGGAACAGGATGGCCAGGCCACGCGACTCACGCCCCGTTCGCTGGGCGGTGAAACGGCCGCTCAACCGGTCGCCACGGCCGACATCGATCAGCACCTCTTGCGCGTTCACCTGCACCTGGTGCGCCCGTTTCGGCAGCAGGCGGCGGCGAATGCCGCTGGAGGAAAGCATGGTCTGGATGTGCCCGCTGCGCAGCGGGAACGGCGGCAGGAAGTCGGAACCCCGCGGCAGGCTCATGCCGGGGTGTCGGTATCCAGGGCCTGCGCGATGCGTTCGCGCGAGGCCTCCGCCATGCGGCGGCGTCCGTCGGCCGAGACCGGAACCGGCTCGAGGAAATGCACTTCCACGTCGAGCGGCGGCTCGCCCAGCAAGCGCAGGAAATTGCCCATGAAGCTTTCGCCTTCGCGGAACCCGGCATCGATCAGCCGCTTGCCGTGACGGGCGAAACGCAGGGCCACCGGCTGCACCGGCACCCCGGCATCGAGGGCGGCCTGGAAGATGCGCGCATGGAACACGCGCAGCACGCCGTTGTGGCCCGTGCCACCCTCGGGGAACACCGCCACGGAGCGCCCTTCGCGCAAGCGCTCCACCATCGAGGCCATGACCGAGGCCAGCGAGTGGTTGTTGCCGCGGCGGTGGAAGATGGTGCCGCCGCGCGCGGCCATCCAGCCGACCAGGGGCCAGCTGGCGATCTCGGCCTTGGCGACGAAACAGGCGGCACGCTGCGAATGAAGCAGCTCGATGTCCAGCCACGACGTATGGTTGGCCACGAACAGCACCGGGTCGGGCAAAGGCTGGCCGAAGCGGCGGCTGCGGAACCCGAACACGCGCAACAGCATGGTCGACCACATGCGGATGGTTCGGTGGGCCAGTGGCTCGCGCCCGTTCTTCATCACCCCGCCTGCCCAGCTGAGGATCAGCGTGCAGATGACGATGCCGAACAGGACATGGAGCACCAGCAACGGCACTCGCCACACATAGCGCAGCGGACGCAGTCGGTCGCGTGGGGTCGGGTTGGCGGAGGCGGCTTCCATCGAGCGCACAAGATTAACGATGGGCGGTCGCTGCCGCTAGGGGAAGTTGTCTTTATTCTTAAGACACGTGGGCTTGCACCGCGCTAGCTACGGATATTCCCGAGGGGAAGGGCCGTGGAAGCCTTCACGGTGCGCAGGACGAAGCTGGTGTTGACGTCCGCCACGCCCGCCGCGTTCAACAGGCGATCGAGCAGGAACCGGGAAAATCCGTCCAGGTCGGCCACGTATACCTGGAGCAGGTAATCCATGTCGCCGGTCAACGCGTAGCAGGACACCACCTCCTCCCATTCGGCCACCCGCTCGGTGAAGGAGTCGATGGCCTCGGATTCGTGCCGGCTCAGCTGTACGCGGACGAAGGCCTGCAGGCCCAGGCCCAGGGAGCGTGGTTCCAGCCGGGCGCCATAGCCGGCAATGACGCCATCGGCCTCGAGCTTCTGTACGCGACGCAGGCAGGCCGAGGGGGACAGATTCACCTCCGTGGCGAGTTCGGCGTTGCTGATCCTGCCGTTCGCTTGCAGCGCGGCGAGGATCCGCAGGTCGGTACGGTCGAGGTTGGCTTGCACGATTCTTCTGTCCACTGGCTGACTTTCAATCAATCATTGCACATATGACCGTCTTTGACGCAACAAGGCAAGCTTATTGCGCGCCTTCCTCGCTATGCTGTTGCTCAGCGATCAACCACAGCCCAAGGAGCCCGTCATGGACACCCCCCGTCGCGTCGAACACCAGCAGACCGACCGCGGATACGTGCCCGTCTATGCGACCGGCACCGTGGAGCAGCCGTGGGCGAGCTACTCCAAGGTCGATCACGAGGTTTGGGACACCCTGTACCGCCGCCAGCGCCAGCTGCTGCCGGCTTACGCCTGCCAGGAGTTCCTCGACGGCGTCGACCGCTTCGGCCTGGGCGATGGCGGCATTCCCCGCTTCGACGAGCTGAACAAGGTGCTCGGCAAGGCCACCGGGTGGGAAGTGGTCGGGGTGGAAGGATTGTTGCCGGACGAGGTCTTCTTCGATCATCTCGCCAACCGCCGTTTCCCGGTGAGCTGGTGGATCCGCAAGCCCGACCAGCTGGATTACCTCGCGGAGCCGGACCTTTTCCACGACCTGTTCGGCCACGTGCCGCTCCTGCTCAATCCGGTGTTCGCCGATTACATGCAGGCCTACGGAAAGGGTGGCATGAAGGCCCATGCGATCGGCCCGGACGCGCTGATGAACCTCACGCGCCTCTACTGGTACACGGTGGAGTTCGGCCTGATCCGGACCGACGCGGGCCTGCGCATCTACGGCGCGGGCATCGTCAGCTCGAAGGGCGAATCCATCTATTCGATCGATTCGCCGGCGCCGAACCGGATCGGGTTCGACCTGGAGCGGGTCATGAATACCCGGTACAAGATCGATACCTACCAGCAGACCTACTTCGTGATCGACGACTTCGAGCAACTGTTCGACGCGACCCGGCCGGATTTCACCCCGATCTACGCCAGGCTCGCGGGCGGGACGCCCGTGGCGGCGGAGGACGTGCTGGCGACGGACAAGGTGTATCGGCGCGGTACGCGCGAAGGCTTCGTTTCCGGCGCAGACAACTGAAACTCAACGACGGCCTAACGAGCGGGCCTCTACCATGGCCCCAACTCCAATGAACAGGGTGGGTCCATCGTGGTCGTCTTCGACATTCCGTTCGAGTCCGTCGGTCCCGGTCTTTGGTTGTTGCAGAAAAACGAGTTCGAGTACGGGGAATTCTGCTCCCGCGACGACGCGCTCGAATGCGCCTTGCAGGAGGCCCGCCGCATCGAGGCGGCCAACGCGGCGTCGGACATCGTGCTGAACATCGAAGGCAACGACGGCGTGTGGCGGGCGTTCGACACGTCGATTCGACCCTATGCGACGCGGGTGCATCACGTCTGACGACAACTCATGAGGTCGCCTGGGGATCGCCGACGAAGTCGGCTCCGACAGGTGCGATGAGGGCGGGTTGGCCGAAAGGCTGGCCCGCCCTTTTTCTTTGGTGGGGCCATGCTTTGGTGGCAGCCTTCGTCTTTGGTGGAATCTTTTTCGCTGGTGGCAGCCTTTCTCCAGGAACCTTTGCTTGGTGGGAGCCGACCTTGTCGGCGATCCCGCGGCAGCGGGCCATGTCGAGGCAAGCACCCATCGCCGACAAGGTCGGCTCCCACAAGGGCTGCCACAAGGTCGGCTTCCACACGAGCTGCTCCCACAAGAGCGGCCGCACAGCGCGGCTTCTATCGGGGAAAAGTCAAAAATCAGACAAAATAAAACCCCGGCAGCCAGGGGAGGAGCTGCCGGGGTCGCGTCGGGTCCAGGCTATCAGGGGAAATAGCGGGACCCGGGACAACTGGCGAATCAATCGCGCCTGTTGCCAACAGGTCGCCTCTCGGCGATCGAATACTTAGATAGGGGCGGAGCCGTGAAGTTCCCGTATCACTTCGTGGCTGCGTTTGGGTCCCGTTTAACTTCGGCCGCCGCGGCGTGCTCCGCCAACCATGGGCGTACCTGCGCGACCCACAGCGCATAACCTTTCGGATTCATGTGCAGGCCATCGCCAACGAAGAGTTCCTGCTTCGGCTGTCCGTTCGCATCCAGCATCGCCGGCGCCACGTCGAGGAAGGCGACGCCCTTCTGCGCCATCGACCAGTCCCTGATCAGCGCGTTGGCCCTTTCGATATTCGACAGCAGGTTCATGCGGGCCACGCTGGGCTTGATCGAGATGAAAGCGATCGGTACCTCCGGCTGGTCCTGGCGTACCTTCGTCACGAAGGCGGCGAAGTCATCGCGGACCTGTTCCGGCGTGTCGCCGTTCTGCAAGTCGTTGTCCCCCGCATAGATCACGATGGCCACCGGGTGGTACGGCTTGACGATGCGGTCGGCGAAGGCGGTGGCATCGTCGAGATCGGACCCTCCGAAGCCGCGGTTGATGACGCGGTACTCCGGAAAATCGGCCGAAAGGCTCGCCCACAAGCGGATCGAGGAACTACCGACGAACAACACCGCATGGGCCGGTGGCGGGTTGCTCCGGTCCGAGGCCTCGAAAGCCTGGATGTCGTGTTCCCACTGGCTGTGGTCCGGGCCCTTGGCGTGGGCGGCGAAGGAAAGGGCAAGCAGGGTGAAGAGGAGCGTCAGGCGTTTCATTCCGCGCACCGTAACCCCTTACGGACGCCGGGGTAAACCCTGCCGCTCGACGGGCGTCACCTTGAGCACCGCTTCGATCCGGCTGCCATTCCAGCGGTAGATGAAATGTTCGGCCTGCACGCAGGGAGCGACGAGGTCGGGATAGAACACCGCGACGCATTCGCCACCGGCATGGCGCGCGCTGTCGTAGACGATGCCATTGGAGCCCTGCTCGCGCAGCGTCCGCGCCAGCTTCACGCTGGCCGCGTAGGAATCGGGATCGTGCTCGGCGGGCCAGCCACCGCGGATGTCATGGAAGCGCCCGGAGATGGAGGTCTTGTAGCAGCGTACCTGCACGTCGGTGGGTGGCTCGTGCGTGGCGGCGAGGAAGGCTTCGCGATGGAAGACGGTTTCCTCGATCGCCGTCGGCACGCTGTGCGCGGCGTAGAACACGCCCCAGTGGCCGTCGCTGAAACGGCTGCCTTCGGGCGGGATATGGGTGAAAGCGGCCATGATCGGCGAGGTGCCGGGGCCGGAGACGCGGCGCTCCGGCGGGGTGAGCCGGAGTGCGCCCATCTCCTCGCGCAGGCGTGGATTGGTCAGCGATTCGATGGCCATGACCGCGTCGATGTCCTTCGGCTCGGCGATGCGATCGAACAGACCCACGGGCGGGAACCGGCTGGGCACGATCCGGTAGGCCTGGCTCCAGCGGATCCGGCGCAGCGGTGGCGCGGGGCTCATCCGTTCCAGCCGCGTTGGGCGTCCAGGTATTGGCGGACGACGTAGAGGTCGGCGACATTGCCGGAGAGCATCCGCTCCAGGGCCGAATGGCCACCGAAGAGCGGCGCGTCGTTCGGCTTGCGTACCCAGGCATCGGCCTGGGCCGGATCGGGGAAGAGGATCTGCAGGTCTTTCCAGATGCCGAGCAGGTAGCTGATCCGCTCGATCACGTCGCGGGAGAGCGCGCCGTCCTGCTGCTTCTTCCATTTGAAATAGGTGGATTCAGGCGGCTCGCCGAGCAGGGTTCTCTGCTCGGCGGCGCGCAGTTTCCAACGCTCCGCGAGGGCGAAGAAGGCGCGGAGGGCGGGACCGCCAAGGTCTCCGGCGTGGATCGGTTCGGCGTGGATGGCTGGTTGCATCGTGGCTTTACCTGTGGAGTTGTGATGCAGTGTACTCCACTTATGGAGAAATTGGAGTAGCAACCTACGATTTCTTCGAGGCAATCCAGGCGTCCACATGCTGTTCGAGCACCGGCAACGGCACGGAGCCCAGCGCCAGCACGGTGTCATGGAAGGCGCGCAGGTCGAATTTCTCCCCCAGCTGCTTCTCGGCGCGCTCGCGCAATTCGCGAATCTTCAGGTAGCCCAGTTCGTACGACAGGGCCTGCCCCGGCCAGCTGATGTACCGGTCCACCTCGTTGGCTATCTCGCGATCGCTCAGCGCCGTGTTCTGCGTGAGGTAGTCGATCGCTTGCTGGCGCGTCCAGCCCAGGTGGTGGATACCTGTGTCCACGACCAGGCGGCAGGCACGCCACATCTGGTAGGTGAGATAGCCGAAGTGCTCATAGGGCGTGTGGTAGATGCCCATCTCCTCGCCCAGGTACTCCGAATACAGCGCCCAGCCTTCGCCATAGGCGGAGATGTAACCATCGCGGCGAAACGGCGGCAGGCCCTGCTGCTCCGCCGAAAGCGCCAGCTGCAGGGCATGTCCGGGCATCGATTCGTGCAGCGTCAGCGCGGGCATGTTGAACAGCGGCCGCGATGGCAGGTCGTAGGTGTTCACCAGATAGACGTCCGCTCCGCCGCGGCCGGAGGTGTAGTAAGGCGCGATGTCGGCGGGCACCGGTTCGATGGCGAAGCGCTGTCGCGGGAGCAAGCCGAAGTACTTGCCCAGCTTCGCATCGACCTGCTTGGCGACCCACGCCGTACGCATCAGCAGTTCGTCCGGGGTCTTCGCATAGAAGCGCGGGTCGGTGCGCAGGAAGGCGAGGAACGCCGGGAAATCACCCTTGAAACCGGTCTCCTTCATCGTCTCCAGCATGTCCGCATGGATACGGGCGACTTCGCGCAGGCCGATCGCGTGGATCTCGTCGGGCGACAGGTCGAGCGTGGTGTACTCGTGGATCTGCTGGCGGTAGTAGGCCTTGCCATCGGGCAACGACTCGGCGGCCAGCGTTGGCCGTGCCCTGGGCACGTACTCGTTGCGGAAGAAGGTCAGCAAGCGTCCGTAGGCCGGGATCACGCCCTCGGCGATGGCCTTGCGCGCGTCCTTGCGCAAGGCCTCGGCATCGGCCGCCGGGAGGTTCTTCGGCATCGCCTTGAAAGGCTTGTACAGCGCGCTGTCTTCGGGATTCTTCAGCTCCGCCACCGCCGCGATCGAGACATCGCGGCCACCGAGCACCTCGCGCGGCACGGTGAAGCCCCGCGCCAGGCCCAGGCGCATGTTCGCGATTTCCTGGTCCATGTACGCGGGAATCTGGCGCAGGCGCTCGACGTAGTGGCGGTAGTCGTCGCGCGTGCGCAGGTCGTCGCCATGCAGCACATAGGAGATATCGGACCAGAAGGCGGAGTCGCTGTTGAACGGCATCTGCCACTGCGCGAAACGCTGCGCGGCGGCGAGGTTGCCGATCTGTTCGCGGTAGACGGCGTAGTCGACGCGGACGGTCCCGCTCAGCGACTTGGGGTCGATGCGGTCGAGTTGCGCCAGCACGTCGTTCCAGTAGGCGAGCCGCTTGGCCTGGCTCGCGGCATCCACCGTGTCGAGCCGTCCGTCACCCGGCTGCGCCTCGCCCGAGGTGAGGATGCCGGCTTGGCCGTTACGCCATGTCCATTCCCTGGTGTAGATGGCCTTGAACGCGTCGTCGGCCGGCGGAGCGGCATGGGCGGTACCGGCGAACAGTCCGGCGAAGGCGATGGCTCGGATCCAGGGGGACATGCGGGCTCCGTAGGTGCGGGGAAAACCCCGATCATCGCACGGCTTTATTCATGCTCGGCTTCGCCATCGCGCTCGTCGTGTGCGTGGCGGGGGAGCTGCCGGGCGCCACCCTCGGCGCGACGGTAGTCGCCGTCCCTTGGGAAGGGATGCCGCTGGCGCGGCCGTGTTTGATGGCTGCGCCCCTTCGGGCTCGGACGGGCGGGCGGGGGTTTCCGATTCGCCTTCCTGGCTCAGCGGAAACGGCCGGCCATCCCTGGCCGGCCCCCTGCTGGCCTTCTCCGCCCGCCCGTCCTCGGCTCCTAATGTCGCGCCGAGGGTGGCGCCCGGCAGCTCTCTCGACCCTGGGGTGGACTGGTGGGAAAGAGCGATGCCAGCCACGTGTCGCGTGCCGCTCGTCGTGGCGCTTGCCACTCGCCGCACCCGGGTGGGAAGCGGGCTGACCCGCGATTCCTCAATCCCTCCGGTGGCGAAGGAGGCCTTGCGATGATCGAGCGAGGCTTGTCACCGCTGGCTCGGTGGCGATGCACGGCCTCATTCGCTCGAAACAGGGTGGCGAATCGCGGGCCAGCCCGCTTCCCACCCGCGTGGGGGGTCACACGGAGAGGGCATCCCCCGGTCGCGGGCGTTGCTTGTGCCACACGACCCCTCAGTGCCCGGAAGAGCCGTCGGCCGCCACCCTCGTCGCGACTTGTGGAACCGAGGAGCGCCGGGCGAGAAGGCCCGTCAGGGGGCCGGCCAGGGATGGCCGGCCGTTTCCGCCGAGCCATGGAAGGCGAGTCGGAAACCCCGCCCGGCGCGACGGGCGCGACGGGGCGTCAGCCATAAGACATGGCCGCGCAGCGGCTTCCCTTCCCGAGCGACGGTGCAACCGGAGCGACGAGGGTGGCGGCCGACGGCTCTGCCCCACCACCCCAACGCGAAGCCGAGCCGAAACGCCATTCAGAACATCCGCGAAGAACCTTTACTCGAGTCCCGCGTAATGCCCGCGCATGGTGTCGAGGTAGGCTTCGAGGTTACGGCCGGGAAGATCCGCGAAGGTCTCGCCTGCGTCGCGGCAGTCGGCGATGCGGTCGGGACGAAAGTTGCGGAACGCCTGGCGATGGCGGCACCAGGTACCGAGGGTCCACGCGCCGCCCCAGAAGGACAGGCACAACGGCTCCACTTCGCGCGTGGTGCCACGCCCTTCGGCATCGCGGTAGTCGAGGCAGAGCACCCGGCGCGCCAGCACGGCCGCGTGCAGGCGGTCGAGCATCACCGCGACCTGGTTCTGGAAAGGGTCGCGCCAGATAGGTGCGAAGATCTTCGACTGCGCGGATTTCTCGCGCAGGTCGGGCGGCAGCACGGCCTCGATCTTGATCAGGGCGGCCTGCGCTTCCCGCGCCAAGCGCTCGCCGGCGAACGCGCGGACGAAGCGGGTTCCGGCGACCAGCGCCTCCAGTTCGTCGGCGGAGAACATCAGTGGCGGGATGTCCGAGCCCTTGCGCAGGATGTAGCCCACGCCGGCCTCGCCTTCGATGGGTACGCCGGAGAGCTGGAGGTCGGCGACGTCGCGGTAGACGGTACGCAGCGAGACTTCGAGGGTGCTGGCCAGCTGCCGCGCGGGCAGCGCGGTGCGCCGCCCGCGCAGGGCGTTGATGATGAGGAACAGGCGATCGGCGCGGCGCATGCCCGAATCATCGCCTCCCGCGCGCGGCGCGGGAAGCGGCGATGGTCACGGCCGCGCATATCCGCCGGCTCAGGCGGCGGCCAGGGTCTGGGCGCGAGCCAGCGCCGCGTCCTGCACCGCGGCGCGGACGATGGCCGGGCGCACCATCAGCCTCGCCACGTACTGCTCGAAGACATCGCGGCGCGGCACGATGCCGAACTTCATCGTCCAGTCCAGCGCATTGGCCCAGAGGATGTCCGCCGCGGTGAAGCGCTCGCCGAACAACCAGGGGCCCGGCGTGAGTTGCGCCTCGATGACGTCCATCACCGTGTCGAAGTCGCCATAGGGACAGGTCGAGACAGGCGCGGGCTCGTGCTTCATGAAGCGATCCATCACCGCCGGCTCGAAACACGAACCGTAGAACGCGAGCCAGCGGAGGTACGGCCCGCGAAGCGGATCGCGCAGCCCCGGCGCCAGGTCCGCTTCCGGGTAGAGGTCGGCGAGGTAGGTGAAGATAGCCGGCCGCTCGGTGACCAGGCCGTCCAGGTGCTCGATGGCCGGAACCTTGCCCATGGGATTGACCTTCAGGTACTCCGGGCGGCGCTGCTCGCCCTGGGTGAGGTCCATCACGTGCATGTCGTACTGCGCACCCAATTCCTCCAGCAACATCAGCGTGCTACCCGAGCGACTGTTCGGTGCGTGGTGAAACTTGATCCTGTTGGCGTTCATGCGGTGATTCCCTTGTCTGTCAGCGATGAAATGAGTGGACGATGCGGAGGGCGAGCGAGCGGGTGGGCGCCGTCGCGGCGCCGGCGGCTGGCTGCTTCGGCCGGACCGGGGCCACTGTCGCGGAACGGCCGCGGAGACGGCTCCCGCTGGCGGCGCCGGTGTCGTCATCGGGAGCGAAGCGGTACTGGCCATCCATCAGCATGCCGCGGCGCCCCAGTGGCGCGTAAAGGTCGGCAAGCCGTTCGAGGAACCGATTCATGCGACTACCCCTTCCCGTTGGTGTGAAGGAGAGTCTGCGCGGGGGCTGCTGACAACGTACTGTCAGCAGTCCCTCTGGCGCCATTCACCCGCCACCCGGACAATGCGGGTTTTCGCGCCAGGTCTCCTTCCGATGACGAAACCCATTTCCCTGATCCAGTTCCTGATCGAAGAGAAGCGCGCGGGGCACATCAACGCCCAGCTCAGCCTGCTCATCGAGGTGGTGGCCCGCGCCTGCAAGCGCATCTCCGTCGCCACCGGCAAGGGTGCGCTGGGCGGCGTGCTGGGCAACGCCGGATCGGACAACGTACAGGGCGAGGCGCAGAAGAAGCTCGACGTGATCTCCAACGAGATCCTGCTCGAAGCCAACGCCTGGGGCGGCCACCTGGCCGCTTGCGCCTCGGAGGAAATGGAAGACCCGCAGCCCATCCCCGATGCCTACCCCAAGGGCAATCACCTGCTTCTGTTCGATCCGCTCGACGGCTCGTCCAATATCGACGTCAACGTCTCGGTGGGCACCATCTTCTCCGTCCTGCGCTGCCCCGACGGCGTCACCGAGCCGAAGGTGGAGGATTTCCTCCAGCCCGGCACCGAGCAGGTGGCGGCGGGCTATGTCGTCTACGGCCCGAGCACCCTGCTGGTGCTGACCTTCGGCCACGGGGTGCACGAGTTCACCCTCGACCGCGAGCACGGCAGCTTCGTGCTCACCCGCCGCGGCATCACCATTCCCGCGGAGACGGGCGAGTTCGCCGTGAACATGTCGAACCAGCGCCATTGGGAAGCCCCGATGCAGCGCTACATCGGCGAGTTGCTGGCCGGCGCCAACGGTCCGCGCGGACGCGACTTCAACATGCGCTGGGTCGCCTCGATGGTGGCCGACGTGCACCGCATCATCACCCGTGGTGGCGTCTTCATCTATCCGCTCGATGCCAAGATCACGGCCAAGGGCGGCACCGGCAAGCTGCGCCTGATGTACGAGGCCAACCCGATGGCCTTCATCGTCGAGCAGGCCGGCGGTGCCGCCACCACCGGCCGCGAACGCATCATGGATATCCAGCCCGGCGCACTGCACCAGCGCGTTCCGGTTTTCCTCGGTTCGCGTAACGAGATCGAGGTGGCGACCCGCTACCACCTCGAGGCCGACCAGACCCGCGGTTGACGTTCCCGCCGGGCGGCCATGCCGCCCGGCTTCCGCCATGAACCGGTCATGCCGTCGCCGCGCGCATGCCCGATGATCCGCCAGCCATCCTCCCGGTCCCTTCCATGTCCTTCCGCCACGCCCGCCATTGGCTCCCGCTGGTTTTCGCCGCCCTGCTCGCCGGTTGTTTCGGCGGCGGCAAGCCGGACACCCGCCCCGACACCGCCCTGCCCGTGCTGGCGGCGAAGCCGCGCATCGGGCTGGCCCTCGGCGGCGGGGCGGCGAAGGGCTTTGCGCACATCGGCGTCATCAAGATACTGGAAGCCAGCGGCATCCATCCCGACGCCGTCTCCGGCACCAGCGCCGGCAGCGTGGTCGGCGTGCTCTACGCGAGCGGCATGGACGGTTTCCAGCTACAGGAGCAGGCTTTCGCACTCGACGAGGGCAAGATCCGCGACGTGCGCTTCTTCTCGGGCGGCCTCGTCCAGGGCCAGAAACTGCAGGACTACGTGAACGCACTGCTCAAGCAGACGCCGATCGAGAAGCTGCGCATACCGTTCGCCGCCGTGGCCACGGAACTGGAGAACGGTTCGCGCGCCGTTTTCATCCGTGGCAACGCCGGCCAGGCCGTGCGCGCGTCCAGCAGCATCCCCGGCGTGTTCGAGCCGGTGGATATCAACGGCAAGCACTTCGTCGACGGTGGCGTGGTCAGCCCGGTGCCCGTGGACGCGGCACGCCAGCTCGGCGCCGACATCGTCATCGCCGTGGACATCTCGGCGCGGCCCGATGGCAGCAATCCCGACAGCATGGTCGGCATCGTCGGCCAGTCGATCACGATCATGGGGCGCAAGCTGGCCGAGCAGGAACTGGCCCGGGCCGACATCGTGATCCGGCCGAAGGTGGGCCAGATCGGCCCGACCGATTTCGACCAGAAGAACGTCGCGATCCTCGAAGGCGAACGTGCCGCGCTGGCGGCCATCCCGGCGATCAGGGCGAAGATCGCCGAGAAGACGGCCGCCATGGGCAAGCCACCCGTCGCGGTGGCGACGCACTGATCAGCCGGCGTCCACCAGGGCCAGGGCGGACTGACGGCCCAGCGAGAGGATCTCGTCGGAGAGGGCCGGATCGGCCACCGCGCGCGACAGCGACAGCGAGCCGACCAGGGAGGCGAACACCGCCATGGCCAGGGTGCGGCGACGCTTGCCACGGATGCCGTCCGGCAGCGTCGAGACGATGAGTTCGACCATCTCGGTATAGCCACGGGTGAAAGCCGCGCGTGTTTCGACGGGACGCCGTGCCATCTCCGCCGACAAGGCGGCGGCGACGCAACCGGCCTCGGGCGCGTCACGGTGTTCCGCCGACAAATAGCTGTTGACCAGCGCGCGGTAGCTTTCGCCTCGCGAGGCCGCCACGCGGGCGCCCAAGCGTTCGACGGCACTGGCCGCCGCCATCGCCACGCTTTCACGGACGAGGTCTTCCTTCGAGCCGAAATGGTTGTAGAAGCCGCCCTGGGTCAGGCCGACCTCGCCCATCAGGCTGACCACGCCGACGGCGTCGATGCCGTCGGCGCGAAAACGCTGCGACGCCGCCTCGACGATCTTCTGGCGGGTCTGTTCCTTATGGCCTTTCTCGTAACGCATGCTGCTCGCTCCCCAGGGATTCTCCCTGCCCGGAGCTATTGTAGCCAATCCTTGCGCGTTGAAATGTCGAGCGTCATGGGGACTTCCCGGCGGATCACAGTTGCCTGCGATCCGCCACGTCCTTCGCCGTCACCGTGCCTTCCTTGCCGCCGAAGTGGCGGATCACGTAGTTGGCCAGGGCCGCCACCTCGGGATCGCTATAGGCTTGGCCGAAGGCGGGCATGTAGATGTCGGTCTGGCCGACGCGCATCTTCACCCCATGCAGGATCGCCTGGGTGACATTCGCGCCGCGCGGATCGTTGACGCCGCGCGTACCGGCAAGGCCGGCGTTCGGTGTCTGCTGTCCCGCGCCGTTCCACTGGTGACAGCTCGCGCAAGCGCCTTCGAACAAGCGCTGTCCGTCCACGTTGGCGGTCGGATCGTCGCCACCCGGTGCCACGGCGCTGGAAGCGACCATGGCCTTGGGCGCCGGATCGACCACGATGGGGTCCTTGCCTTCGCGTGGCGGCACGGTGCGCAGCCATGCGACGAGGGCCGCGGTGTCTTCCGGTTTCAGGAATTGAAGGCTGTGCGCCACGGCCTCGCCCATCGGGCCGTTCGCCGAGGCATGGCCGGCGGCGTAGCCCGTGCTCAGGTACTGGACCAGGGCTTCGTCGCTCCACTTGCCGACGCCGTGCTCCGGGTCCGAGGTGATGTTGTATGCGCGCCAGCCCTGCAACTCCTGGCCCGCCAGTTCGTCGCGATGGTTCAGCCCATAGCCGAGGTTGCGTGGCGTATGGCATTCGGCGCAATGGCCCAGCGCACCGGCCAGATAGGCGCCGGCATTCCATTCCGGGGAACGAGAGGCATCTGGCTCGAAGCGCTGGCTGCGGAAGAAAGCCGCGTTCCAGAAACCCATCGCCCAGCGCTGGTTGAACGGGAAGCCGAGATCGTTCGGCGTCTCCGGCTGGCGCACCTTGGGCAAGGTGAAGAGGTAGGCCTTGATCGCCAGCACATCGGCCCGACTCAACTGGGTATACGAGGTGTACGGGAAAGCTGGATAGAGGTGCTTGCCATCCTTGCGCACGCCTTCGCGCACCGCGCGTACGAATTCGTCGTCGCTCCACCGGCCGATGCCGGTTTCCTCGTCGGCGGTGATGTTGGACGAGTAGATCGTACCGAACGGCAACTTGAAGGCGACGCCACCGGCAAAGGGCTTTCCGGTCTCGGGCACGGTATGGCATGCGATGCAGTCGGCCGCGCGGGCGAGGTATTCGCCACGCGCCACGGGATCGGCGTTGGCCGGCGCACCGGCGATCGCCGGTGCCGTGCCATCGGATTTATCCGTGCGGTTGAGCACGAAGTAGGCACCGACGCCGATCACGATCAGCAGCAGGACGATGATGAGGAAACGTTTCATGCCACGTCCTCCTTGCCATTGAGGACGCCAGCTATTTTCTTCAACGCGTCCGGCGACTCGGCCAACTGGGTACGCGACACGGGCAGCTCGCGCAGGCGGATGCCGGTGGCCGCGAAGATCGCATTGGCCAGGGCTGGCGCGGCGATCGCCGTACCCACTTCACCGATACCGCCCGGCGCTTCGTCGTTTTCCACCGAGTACACGTCGATCTGCGGCACCTCGTTGATACGGAGGCTACGGTAATCGTGGAAGTTGCTCTGCTCGATGGCGCCGTTCTTCAGGGTGATGCCGTTGTAGAGAGCCGCGCTCAACCCGAACAGCAGGCCGCCCTGCATCTGTGCCTGCACCGAACTCGGGTTGATGGTGATGCCGTTGTCCACCGCCACCACCGCGCGGCGCAAGCGCACCTGGCCTTGCGCGGTCACTTCGGCCTCCACGATCGCGCAGACATGGCTGCCGAAGGGCGAGCCCACCGCGATCCCGCGCCCGACACGCGCGGGCAGGGGCTGGCCACCCCAGCCGATCTTCTCGGCGGCGAGGTTCAGGACGCCCAGGGCACGCGAACCGGGTTTCATCAGCGACCGGCGGTATTCGAGCGGGTCCTTTCCCGCCGTGTGCGCCAGCTCGTCGATGAAGCTCTCGACGATGAACAGGTTGTGCGTGGGGCCGACACCGCGCCACCAGCCCACGACCAGGCCGGGAGGCATCACGTGATAAGCCCACTCGACCAGTGCGTTGTCCATCTCGTAGGGAAGATCGGCGGCGGATTCGATCGCGTCGCTGTCCATGCCGTCCTTGCCCATCGCCGCAGGCAACCAGCGGCCCAGCACCGTGCCGCTGGTGATGCGGTGTTGCCACGACGTGGGCTTGCCATCGTCGCCGAGCGTGGCGGAAATGCGGTCGTAGTACAGCGGACGCACGCGATCGTGGCGAATATCTTCCTCGCGGCTCCAGATCACCTTCAGCGGGTAGGACACCTGCTTCGCGAAGGCGACCGCCTGCTCGACCTGGTCCGTTTCCAGGCGGCGACCGAAGCCGCCGCCGAGGTACTGGTTATGCAGCACCACGGCCTGCTCGGGAATACCGCAGATGCGTGCCGCTTCCTTCACCACGCGTGTGGGCACCTGGGTGCCGGTCCACACTTCGCAGTGGCCGGGAGTGACATGCACGGTGGCGTTCAACGGCTCCATCGTCGCATGGGCGAGCATGGGCGACACGAAGGCCGCCTCCACGCGCTTGCCGCCCGCGGGCGCTTCGCCTTTCGGCTTGCGACCGACCAGGGCCTTGCCGTTGCGCGAGGTCTCCTGCAGCGCGGCGATGAGGGTCTGGGTGTCCAGCTTCGCGTTGACGCCGGGCTTCCACTCGATGTCCAGGGCCTGCAAGCCCTGCTGGGCGGCCCAATAGTGCTCGCCGACCACCGCCACCGCATCGTCGAGCTTGATGACCTCGATCACGCCGGGGATGGCGTGGGCCTTGCTGTCGTCCACGGCGCCCAGCGTGCCGGCGAGTTCGGGGCTGGTCTTCACCGCCGCGAACTTCATGCCCGGCACCTTCACGTCGATGCCGAACTGCGTGCCACCGTTGACCTTGTCCGGCGAGTCGATACGGCGCAAGGGCTTGCCGATCAGCGTGAAATCCTTACGTTCCTTCAGCTTGACGCTGGCCGGCTGGGGCAAGCGCCCCGCCGCTTCGGCCACGGCGCCGAAACCCAGCGTGCGTCCGGAAGGCACGTGGGTGATGACACCGCGGGCCACCGAACAACCCTCCGGATCGACATGCCACTGTGCGGCGGCGGCGGCGACGAGCATCTCGCGTGCCACCGCGCCAGCTTCGCGCAGGGCCTGCCACTGGCCACGCGTACTGGTGGAGCCGCCGGTGATCTGTCCGCCGCCGAGCAACGCCTGGCCATAGAGCGCATCGCTCGGTGGCGAGTGCTCCACCTTGATCTGGTCGAAGCCTACGCCGAGTTCCTCTGCCAGCATCATCGCGATACCGGTATAGATCGACTGGCCCATCTCCGCCGAAGGCATGACCAGGCGCACGCTGCCGTCGGCATCGATACGTATGAAGGCGTTGGGAGCGAATGGCGGATTGCCATCGGCCGCCGCCGCGGCTTCGTCGCCAGGCTGCCGGCGCGGATTCATCTGCGCCACGGCGGGGCCCATGCCCGCGCTCCACAGGAAGGCGACGGCGAGACCGCCGCCAGCGAGGCGGAGCGCCTGTCGGCGCCCCTCGTCGATCGTGCCGGTGTGATCGTGCGCGCTCATGCGGCACCTCCATCGACGATCACCTGCAAGCCATTGGGCTGGCCCGTCGCGGCCTGCTTGATCGCCTCGCGGATGCGCACATAGGTAGCACACCGGCAGATGTTGCCGGACATGGCAGCATCGATATCGCGATCGGTCGGGTTGGGCGTGCGCGCCAGCAAGGCCGCCGCCGCCATGATCTGGCCGGACTGGCAGTAACCGCACTGGACGACATCGACGGCCAGCCATGCCTGTTGCACCTTGGCGCCTTCGGGCGTGGCGCCGATGCCTTCGATGGTCGTGATCGCCCGGCCGCCCACGGCCGATACCGGTAGCTGGCACGAACGCACGGGCTGGCCGTCCAGGTGCACCGTGCAGGCGCCGCACTGCGCGATGCCGCAACCGAATTTCGTGCCGGTCAGCCCGACCACGTCGCGCAGGACCCATAACAGGGGCATGTCCGGCGGCACGTCCGCCTGACGATCCTCACCATTGACGCGCAACGTGACCATGACGGCTCCTTGGGGCTGGGCGGAGCGGACGGCTCCGCTGGCGGGATGCATGACAACACGCAGCTTACGACGAAAACCCATCCGGGCGTTTTGCTGGAATCGGCGCATTTGAAGAAAATGGCCGTGCGTGGCTGCAGTGCCTCGGCGGGAGCCGATGCTCTGGTGGGAGCCGACCTTGTCGGCGATGGGTGCTTGCTGAAACCTTGCCCGCTGCCGCGGGATCGCCGACAAGTCGGCTCCCACCAGGTCGTCTCAGCCCGGGGTGAAACCCACCATCAACGGCGCAGGGGATTCGCCTCCACGCCCTCGTTGGTGATCTTCACCGGGAGGATGTGGCCGTCCTTGTCGAAGTACATGCGATCGATCGCCGTCTCGCGATCGTTGGCCTTCGTGTGCCCCAGCGGCCGCCGGTGGTAGACGATGTACCAGCTGTCGTCCCTGGGCACATGGAACACCGAATGGTGGCCGGCGCCGGTGGCGATCTTCGGGTCTTGCTGGAGGATCTTGCCGAGCCGCTTGAACGGCCCCATCGGCGAGTCACCGATGGCATAGGCGACGGAATAATCCGGGCCGCCCCAACCACCTTCCGACCACATGAAGTAATACTTGCCGCCACGCTTGAACATCATCGGCCCTTCCACATACTCCGGCCCGGGCGTGATCTCCTTGAACAAGGTGCCATCGGCCAGCGGTTCCACGGTGGTGAAGTCGGCTTTCAGCTTCACGATGTTGGCGTGCTTCCAGCCGCCGTAGATCATGTACCAGGTGCCGTCGTCATCGCGGAACACGAACTGGTCGATGGGCTGAGCGCCGTTGTGGAACGCACCGATGAGCGGCTTGCCGAGCAAATCGCGGTACGGGCCGTCGGGCTTGTCCGCCACCGCGACACCGATGCCGCCGAGTTCGTGGTCGTTCTGGATATCGTTGGCGGCAAAGAAGAAGTAGTACTTGCCATCCTTCTCGATCACCGACGGTGCCCACAGCGCCTTCTTCGCCCAAGGAATGTCCTTGATGTCGAGCACATCGGCATGCTTGGTCCAGTGCACGAGATCGGGCGAGGAAAACGCATCGAACCCCGTCTGGGCAGCGTATTCCTTCGATGTGGTCGGGTAGATCCAGTAGGTGTCGTCGAAGATGGCGGCCTCGGGATCGGCATACCAACCGGGGAAAACGGGATTGCCCGCATGCCCCGGCGGTGGTGCGGCGACCGCGGCGGTCGACATCGATACAGCCAGCAGCACAACCTGCCAAACCTTCCGGACTTCCATCCCGATCATCCCGTCGTTCGTGTGGAATCTCCGATCGTAACGGGTTCGGACGGCCGAATGCGAATGGCGGTCAGAATTTGTAGCGTGCGGTGCCGACGATGCTCCGGCGTGGGCCATAGAAGCAATCGCCGCGGGCCAGGCATGTGGCGTTGTAGGCCTGGTCGGTGAGGTTGGCGGCGTTGACCGAGAAGCGCCACGGCCCCTGCGTGTAGGCCACCATGGCATCGAACAGCGTTTCTTCCGGGACCTTCAGCGTTCCCGTCTCGTCGTAGTTCGTTCCGATGTAGCGTGCACCGACACCGAAACTGACGCCATCGCTGTCGGCGTCGTTCACGTGGTACACGCCCCACACCGAGCCCTGGTTCTTCGGCAGGCCGGCGACGATCGTGCCGTCGTCGGGACGCGCCTTGGTCCACGTGTATGTGCCGATCAGGTCGACATGACGACCGATGCGCGTGGAGGCCTCCAGTTCCACGCCGCGAGTCTTCGCCTTGCCGGCCTGGACCTGGTTGAGCGGATTGGCCGGGTCCGGTGCGAGACGATTTTCCTCGCGCAGGTCGTAGTACGTCGCCGTGATCAGGGTGGGCGAACCGACCGGCTGGTACTTCACGCCAGCCTCGTATTGCTTGCCGCGCAGGGGCTCGTAGGGGCGGTTGTAGAAGTCGAGGCTATCCAGGGGTTGGAACGACTCGGTATAGCTGACGTATGGCACCAGTCCGTTATCGAAGCGGTACATGACGCCGAAGCGCGATGTCGTGGCATTGTCGACCGAGCGGCTGTCACCGGTGGTCAGGGTCGCGCGGTCGTGGCGCAGGCCGACCGTGGCGATCCAGTGTTCGCCCCAGTTGATCTGGTCCTGCACGTATACGCCTGTCTGGCGCGTGTGGCTCGACGCCACGGGGAAGATATCCGGAGCGACGAATCCGTTGCCGTAGACGGGCGCGTAGAGATCGAAGGGGACGCCGTCGAAGCCGTTGCCCTGCCGCCTGTCGGTATGCGAATAGCCGACGTCCAGTCCGATGAGGACACGGTGGTGCATCGAGGCGAGGTCGAAGTCCGCTTCGGCATGCGTGTCCGTGACGAAGCGTTTGTGCCGGTCGATGCTGATGTAGCTGTAACGCGCGACGGTGCGCTGTGTATCGTCGAGGAAGGGATACGACGGATTCGAATAGACGTCCGGGTAGAGGCTTCGGTAATCGACGTTATCGTGCGAGTAGCGCATGTTCTGCACGAACTTCCAGGTGTCGTTGAAACGGTGCTCGAACAAGGAGGTGAACGATCGCTGTTGGGTGTCATAGCGATCGAACCCGGGCTCGCTGACGAAGCGCCGCGTATCGATCCGGCCATTGGGATTGGGCAGCAAGGTGCCCGAGTGCGGCAGGAAGTTCAGCGACGTGCCGTTGTGATCGAACTGGAGGTTGGCCAGCAGCGTCCAGCGGGTATCGGCATCGGGCATCCAGGTGACCGAGGGCGCGATCGCCTTGCGGTCGTCCGGCACATGGTCGATCTGTGAATCCGCGTCGCGATAGACGCCGATCAGGCGATAGGCCCAATGGCCCGCGGCGTCGAGGGGGCCGGTGAAATCGAATGCCACCTGCTTGCGCGCGTTGTTGCCCAGCTGCGCTTCCACCTCGTGGGAAGCGGTGAATTGCGGCAGTTTGGACGAAAGCGCGATCAGGCCACCCGTGGTTCCTTGCCCGTACAACACCGACGACGGGCCACGGACGATCTCGAGGTGGTCCAGGAAATAGGGTTCCGTGCGGGCATAGGCACCGCCGAAATTCTGCTTCAGACCATCCAGGTATTGAGTGAACGAGGTGCCGCGCAGGAACGCGTCGTCACCCCGGCTGTCCACGCCATAGGCATCCGCACGGACGCCGGCGGAATAGCGCAAGGCATCCTGCACCGTGAGCACGCCCTGGTCGATCATCTGCGTGTTCGAGATCACCGAAATCGCCTGGGGCGTCTCGATGAGTGGTGTATCGGTCTTGGTCGCGGCGGAGGCCTCGGTGCGGGCGTAACCCTCGTCCAGTCTCTGCCCATGAACGGCGACGGGGGCCAGTTGCACGGCTTTGTCCCCGGACGTGGGCGGTTCCGCCTCCTGGGCAGGCGCGGTGAACGACATCAGCAACCCGGCGAGCAGCGCGGGCAAGGTTTTCTTGCGTAGGATCATGGACTTTCCCTGTTCGGGCGCATGGCGGCATCGGCTGCCGCACCCGGTCATTATTGCGAATGAATCTCATTACAATGATGACTTAAAAGCCCCTTCCCGCGCAATAATGCGAATGAATGTTATTTACCAGGGTGGGCCGGGAGCGCTGTCCCGCCCATGGGAAGGTCGAGATAACTGCCGCCCAGCCACTCGATCCGCAGCGGCTCACCCGCATCGGCGCGGCTTTCCATGCCGACATCCTTGCCGCTCCCCATGTTGATCGACGAGCCCGGTTCCTTGACCACGGACACCACCGCGACGAGCCGGCTGCCAGGCTCGAACAACCGGCTGGTGGTACGCCCATTGGTGAACGCGAGCGTCGTGCGTTTGCCCGGCACCAGGAGGTGCCGCCGCGCGCGATCCTCCATGTAACTGGCGCGTGCCAGGTACCAGGACAGCTGGAAGTATTCGCCGCTGGCCTTCTTCTCGTACAGCGTGATGCGCAGGTCGAAGTCTCGCTTGTTCGTCACCACGTCGAGCTTGCCCGAAAACAAGCCGCTTAACTCGGTACCGGCGGGCAACGGTTCGCTGGTGAAGACGAGGGCATGGCGATCGTCCAGCACGGCCGGCGACGCATCCTCCGCGGGAAGGTCGTCCCGCTCGCCAAGGTTCACGCTAAGAACCGAAGTGCTCGTGGAAGGACGATCCCGCAGCCTGGCCTCGCCATCCTCCGTCACGAGAAAGAGCCGCCGACTTCCCGGCGCCATCCTCTCGATGCTGGGCGCGTGCTTCCACACGTTCGCACCCATCACCTCGTAATTGATCCGGTCTTCCAGCAAGGCCGGCTTCGCTCCGCCACGGAAGACATAGTCGAACCACTGGTAGCGAAGCACGCGACTGATGTCGATCTTCGCCACCGGGTCGATGGCATAACCGTAGACCACCGGCCGTGCCTTGCGTTGCGCGCCCACGTGGTCCCACGGGCCGATCAGCAGGTAATGTTCCGCATGCGGGTTGTAGCGCCGATGTTCGCGCACGTAATGCAGCGCGCCGATCTGTCCACCGTCGAAGTAACCGGTCGTCGTGAGCACGGGAATGTCGATGGCGGCGAACTCGCGGCCCTGCGGGATCATGTCCCGCCAGTAGTCGTCGTACGAGGGGTGGTCCAGCCAGCGCTGGAAGACCGGATTCGGCTTGCCTTCCAGTTCGTCGAGCGCCCGGTAGTTCTTGCCGCTTTCGTACCACCGCCGATAGAGGTCGTTCCAGTGCGCTTTGTCGCCGTAGCGTTTTTCGTCCAGGCCTTTGCCTTCGGCCACGTACGGCGCCCATGGGTAGACGAAGGACAACGACACGTTACCTTCCATCGGCACATCGATACCCGGCGCCACCGTGACCGAGGGCATCAGCGCGCGTAGCGCCTTCGGCCGGTGTTTCGCGGCGGCCCATTGGGTGAAACCGTTGTAGCTTCCTCCATACATGCCGACACGGCCATCGCTCCATGGCTGTTTCGCGATCCATTCGATCGCGGCGTCCGCGTCCACGCCATCGTGTTCGTAGGGCACGGTCTGTCCGGTCGACAGTCCCTTGCCACGCGAATAGCCGACCACGGCGGCGTAGCCGTGCGCGGCGGTGAGGCGCAGCTCGGTCGAGGACCACCACGGATTGGCGTAGATGGTGAAACCGAGCAAGGTGGGCAGCGGCACGGTGCGATGCCTGGGCAGCATGACCAGCACGGTGACCGATGCGCCATCGGGAGTCGGCACGAGCATCGGTTCCCGTACGTCGTAGCGGCGGCGATCGTCTTCGTCGATCAGCTTCTCGGTAAAGGGGCGGAATGCCGCATAGGCTTCGGCGGTCTGGTACGCCTTGACCAGGGCGACCGCGTCAGCCACCGCGACGTCACTCCCCTTGCGCTGCGCGAGCAGGTCCAGGTAATCCGCGCGCAACCGAGCAGGTTGTGGGCCGTACGGCTCCATGTCCGAACCCAAGCTGGAGATGACCTGCGAAGCCATCACGTCGTCGAGCGTGGCGAACACTTCCCGGAACGCACGCGCATATGCCTCGCCGAACGGCAGGTGCATGGTGGCCTCGGCCTGGCGCGCACGCGCATAGACCAGCCAGCAGATGACACCTGCCGCATCGAGTGGCTGGGCGCTCGCCTTGCGCAGGACAACGAGTTCACCGAGGCTTCGCGCGGCATCGTCGTAGCGGTGCGCGACCAGTTGCAAGGCCGCCAGGTTGTCGAGATACGCCGCGCGGTCCGGCTCCGTGTAGGCGACGATCGCCTCGGCCGCCAGCTCACGTATCCCGGCGTCGCCATTCGAGCCGCCTTTCCATGGCAACCTCGCCGTCCCAGCCATCGCCGAGGCCACGGCGAACACAAGGGCAAGAGCCATGATCCAGCGGCGTACGGTGTGCTTCGGCATGATCGGGTATCCATGAGGTTGCCGTGAGGTTGCCCATGCCCGCCCGCCCCGGACAGTGCCGTCGGGCATGTCTTGCCGGTGCGCTTGGGTAGCACACGGCGACAGTCAGGCGATCAGCAGGTCTTCGAAGAAGGCGCCGAAGGGCAAGGAGGGATGGGCGATCTGTACCTCGAGGATCCAGAGACCCGGCGCAGGCGCGGCATCGAACTGGCCCAACGGGCCCGCCTTGTGCACCGCGTGCGGATAGTCGCCGACGCGGTGCCCCTTGGTCTCGTGATTGAGGCGCCAGCCCATGGCCGCGGCCTCGTCTTCCGCATGGGCATACAACGCCGTGCCGGTGACGCCTTCGCGCCACCTTGCCGCCGTCCGAGCGAAGAGTTCGCGGGCCGCCTCCGCGCAGGCGCGCCTATCGGCATCGTCACCGACGACGAAGGTGTCGCCCACATCGCCTTCGTGGCCATCGAAGACAGGGCCGAGGTCGATGAAGAAGATGTCGTTGTCCTGGAGCACCGTGCCCGGCGCGGAAGGCTGCCGGAAGGTCTTCAACGTGTTCGCGCCGAAGCGAATGATGCTCGGATGCCAGATGCGTTGCATGCCGGCGGCGTCGAGGCGTTCCTTCGCCAACGCAGCGGCATCGGCTTCATTCATGCCGGGAACGATGCGCACGGCGATGTCCCGTAAAGCCACCCAGGAACGCTCGCGGGCGGCGAGCATGCTCTCACGCGAGAAAGCGGCTCCGACGTTTTCGGCGGTGGAAGTCGGCATGATCGCGGCCAGATTGGGCTGGCCGTCATTATCGGTGCTTTGCGTCCGCCAAGGCCAGGGCCGCGTGCATGCCGCCCTCGAGGACACGCGCGGAGAGGGCATCGTCGTTGGTGGCGCGGGCGACCTGCATGGTGCCTGCCATGAGGCCATAGAGAACGGTGGCACGCGAAAGCGCATCGTCGCGTGGGAGGGAAGGCCACTGCGCAGCCATCAGTTCGATGAATTCGGTGACACCGTCCGTATAGGCGCTGCGCACGACGTCGGAATGCCTGGCCACTTCGGCGGAGAGGATGGCGACGGGGCAGCCCGTGCCGGGATGGTCACGGTGGCGTACCGAGAAATAGCTGCGGATCATGCCCGCCAGGCCTTCTCCGGAATCGATCCAGTGGCGCAGCCTACCGAGGCGCTCGTTCATCGCGGCGGTCACGGCCTCGCGTGTCAGGTCTTCCTTCGAATCGAAATGGTTGTAGAACGCGCCATTGGTGATGCCGGCTGCGGACATCAGGGATTTCATGCCTTCGGCCTCGATGCCGTGTTCGCGGAATCGCCGCGACGCGGTGTCGACGATGCGTTGGCGCGTCCGCTCCTTGTGGTCTATTTCATAACGCATGGGTCGTGTCCCTCTGCGAAGAAAGGATCAGTGCGCGTCGGCGGAAGGCGCCTGGGGCGCCTGCACCTTGCGCATCAGGGGAACCATCACGGTGGCGATCGCGAAGCACACCATGATGGAAAAAAAGGCGTCGCTATAGGTCAGCGTCTGCGCTTCGCGGAACGTCAGCTGCCATAGCGAACGTAACGCGACGGTGTACGCCTCGGTGTCGGGCTGCACGCCGTCGAACAGACGGTTCATCGGCTCGTTCGCCGGCGTAAGGTGCTCTGCGAGCCGATAGAAATGCAGGTTGGTTCGGTCGTTGAGGATGGTCGCGCAGGCGGCGATGCCCATCGCTCCACCCAGGTTCCGCATGAGGTTGAAGAGCCCGGAGGCCTGTTTCAGTCGCGCGGGTGGAAGGCTGCCCAGCGTGAGCGTCACGGTGGGGGCCACGGCGAACTGCTGGCCGAGGCCGCGAAAGGCCTGCGGCAGCATCAGTTCCGTGGCGCTCCAGTCGTGCGTGATCGGCGTGAACTCGAACATCGACAACGTGAACAACGCCAGCCCCAGCATCAGCAACCAGCGCAGGTCCACGCGGTTGGCCATCATCGCGTACACGGGGATCGCCATGATCTGGAAGACGCCGGTCGAAAGCACCGCCTTGCCTATCTGCAGGGCGCTGTATCCCTCGACGCGTCCCAGGAACAGCGGCGTGAGGTAGATCGTGCCGAACAGGCCGATGCCCGTGACGAAGGAAAAGAAACAACCAAGGGCGAAGTTGCGTTCGCGCAACGCGCGCAGGTCCACGATGGGATGTGTCGCCGTCAGTCCACGCCAGACGAATAGCACGCCCGCGGCGAGGCTGACCCATGCCGTGGCACGGATCGTGTCGTCTTCCAGCCAGTTCCAGCGAGGCCCTTCTTCCAGCGTGTACTCGAGGCAACCGAGGAAGATGGCGATCAGCGCGATGCCGATCCAGTCGCCGGCCTTCAAAAGGGAGAGGTCGGCGTCGTCGATCTTCACCAGGAGGGGAACGGCGATGGTGACGAAGGCGCCGGGCAGCAGGTTGATGAAGAACAGCCAGTGCCAGGAATAGTTGTCCGTGATCCAACCACCCAACGTGGGCCCGAGCGTGGGCGCCAGGGAAGCGATCGCGCCGATGGTGGCCGCGGCGATGACGCGTTGCTTGCCCTGGAAGAACACGAACGCGGTCGTGAACACCAAGGGGATCATCGAACCGCCAAGGAAGCCTTGCGCGGCGCGGAACCAGATCATGCTCTGGATATCCCAGGCCATGCCGCAAAGCAGGCTGGTCAGCGTAAAACCGGCGGCCGACGCGGCGAACAGCCAGCGCGTGGAGAACACGCGGCTCAACCATCCCGACAAGGGAATCACCACGATTTCCGCGATCAGGTAGCTGGTCTGTACCCAGGCCGTATCGTCCGCTCCGGCGGACAGGCCACCGCCGATGTCGCGCAACGACGCCGAGACGATCTGAATATCCAGCAGCGCGATGAACATGCCCAGGCACATCGAGGCGAAAGCGAAGATCTTCTGCCCCGGCGTGAGGTGTGCGACCGGGCTCATGGCGCCTTCGTGTCGATGCGCGCGGTGACGGATAAACCGGGACGCAGCACGCCGAGGTCGCCATCGCTGCCGTCGAGGGTCACCCGCACCGGCACGCGCTGCACGATCTTGGTGAAGTTTCCCGTGGCGTTTTCCGGCGGCAGCACGCTGAACTGGGCGCCCGTGGCCGGAGCGAGGCTGGTGACATGGCCCTTGAAACCCTTGTCCGGCAGCACGTCCGCGCGCACCTCGACTTCCTGGCCCACGTGCATCCGGGCCAGCTGGTCTTCCTTGAAGTTGGCGTCTACCCACAGGCCATGCGAAGGCACCACCACCAGCATCTGGCTGCCCGTGGCCGCATAGCCGCCGACGCGGGCGCGACGATTGCCGATCACACCGTCCACCGGCGCGCGCAGTTCGGTGTACGACAGGTTGAGCCGTGCGATATCGGCTTCGGCGCGCGCCTGCGCCAGTGCCGCTTCCACCTGCCGCTTCTGCGTGTCGATCACGTCGAGTTGCCGCTGCGCGGCCTGCACCGCCGCCGACGCACTCGCGGTTGCCGCATGGGCGGTCTGGAAGGTCGCCGTCGCGCGTTGCGCGCTTTCCACCGACACGGCCGAACGCCCGACCAGAAGGCGATAGCGCTCATCGTCCAGCTTCGATCGCGTGGCCTCCGCCTGCGCGGCGGCGAGCCCCGCGTGCGCTTCGGCGATATGGCTGTGCTGCAACTCGAACACGGCATCGAGGTTGCGCAACGCGGCCTCCTGCGCGACCACCGCCGCCTCGGCTTTCTCCAGGGCGGCGCGGTAGTCACGGTCGTCGATCTTCACCAGCAGGTCACCCTTGTGCACGACCTGGTTGTCCGCGACGGCGATGGTCTGGATATAGCCCGCTACCTTCGGTCCTATCACCGTGATGTCTCCGCCGACGTAGGCGTCGTCGGTGGTTTCGATGAAGCGCCCGCTGGTCCACCAGTGCGCGCCGTAGAGGGCGATGCCTAGCGCGGCTGCGCCCATGGCGATGAATTTCAGGGAGTTCTTGCGTGCCCTGACGGGAACGGCGGAGTCGGCGACGGCGGCCACGGGGCACCAGGAGGAAGTTGAATTACAGCTGTAATTCTATGGATGATGGGGATAATTTCAAGGGGAGGAGTTACTGCGGGGTGCCCGCTGCCGCGGGATCGCTGACAAGGTCGGCTCCCACAAGGGCCGGTGGGCCGTTCGGGCCGTTCGGGCTGTTCGGGCTGTTCGGGCTGGTTGAGCTGGTTGAGCTGGTTGAGCTGGTTGGGACTTGCCTGTGGATTGGTTGGCGGCCTGGCTGGTGGTTGGCTCGTGGGTCAGCGCAGGTCGAGCAGGTGGCCGATGTCGCGTAGCGCCTTGAAGCGCCGGATCAGGTTGAGAGGCTTCCGCCGCAACGGGCCGAAGTCGCCGCGCAGGAACGCATCGGTGGCGTCGAGCACGCGTTCGCTGGAATGACCGTCGCGATACGGGTGGATGTCGTCGCCGTGCGCACGCAGGGCGGCCATCAGTTCGGGCGGATGCGATAGCGCGCGATCGATCGCGGCATCGACGTCGGACGGCGTTGGCACGTCGAGCATGAACGGCTGCGGCACGCGGTTGGCGATGGTGACCACCGGCTTGCCCATGACCGCGAACTCATGCACCACCGACGACGTATCGCAAACGAGCACATCGGCCGCCCGCTCCATGTCGACGAGCCGTTCCGAGGTGAAGAAGCGCGCGTTGGGTGCTTCCAGGCCGCGATAGGCTGCGAACAATTCCTCCGGGCACTTCGGGTGCAAGGTGAGCAACCACTGCCGGTCGCCACGCGCGATCATGGCACGCAGCGGTTCGACCATCGCGGGTGCACTACTCAGGCGGTGACTGAAGGTGGATGCATACATGACGACGGGGCGACCGTCCGCGGGCATATCGAGCGTCGTTGCCGATGCGGGCCCGAACAGCGGGTCCAGCTTCGGCCAACCCGTTTCGCGTACCGCGAAGTAGCCGTGTTCCCGCGCGAGCGCCTCGAAAGGCAGCGTGGTGGACGGACCCTGCGTGACATAGAGATCGAAGAAACCGCGAATCGCGAAGTGACCCCGATCCGGCTCGCGCTTCTGCGCATTGAAGCCATGGAACACCTGCACCTTGATCCCGGGCAAGGCGGGCGAAACCCAGTTGGCCGCGCAATACACGGCTTCCGGATGCAGCGCCCTCGCCTCACGCAGGCTGCGCACGCGGCGTTCGTCCGCCGCGAGTTCCGTCGCCACCGCCGCCGGCACCACCCAACCCACTTCCTGGCCGCGAGCCTGCGCCGCCGCGGCCAGCGGACGCAGGATCGGCAACGCGTAGGTTTCGGTGGCGAACATCAGGCACGCGCTCAAGGGCGGCACTCCACGCTGGACGACGTGGCATTATGACGGCTCGATACCCGACACCGCACCCCGATGACCCGACGCCCCATTTCCCTTTGCGTGATCACCCAGAACGAGGCCGATCGCATCGGGGACTGCCTGGCGTCGGCTGCGCCGTTCTGCGACGACCTGGTCGTGGTCGATGGCGGCTCCACCGACGACACCGTCGCCATCGCGCGAAATGCCGGGGCACGGGTGATCTCACGGCCATTCGACGGTTTCCGCAGCCAGAAGGCGTTCGCGGTGGCCCAGGCCACGAACGACTGGGTGCTCTGCCTCGATGCGGACGAACGCGTCGGGCCCGAACTGAGGGCCGCGATCGAGCAAGCGTGTGACGAGGGATTTCGCGGCGCGGCGGGATTTCGCTTCTATCGCCGCAACGATTTCTTCGGCCGCTTCATGCGCCACGGCAATGCGGGCGCGGACAAGGTCTTGCGCCTGTTCGATCGCCGCCAGGGCGGCTGGCGTGGCCCGCGAGAGATCCACGAGTCGGTGAGCGTCGACGGCGAGGTACGGATGTTGCCCGGCTTCCTCGATCATTACCCGTATCGCTCGCTTTCGGAGCTGATGGCCAAGCAGGAGCGCTACGCGCACATGATGGCCATCGAGGAATTCGCCGCGGGCAAGCGCGCCACGCTCGCCCAGATCGTAGTGAGCCCGATGTGGCGATTCTTTCGTGGCTACGTGTTGCGCGCGGGTTTCCTCGACGGTTGGCGCGGCATCGTCTATGCCCTGCTCCGCGTGGAATACGTGCGGCGCAAGTACGTGAAGCTGTGGTTGCTGCAGCACGGCCAGAAGGCCTGAGCCGCTCAGAGACGGAGCAGCTGCGCCGCGCTTTCGACCATGTCCGCCGCGATCGCGGTCGCCGAGACCTCTCGGGCCATGGCTGCGGATTGCCCCGCCCATAGGGGCTGGAAATCGCCGTTGCCGCGTGCTTCGGCGATCTTGCGTAACGACGTCAGCGGTCCACCCGCCAGCGGGAACGGCAAGGCATCGTCGGACAAGGGACCCACTTCCCGCATGATCCGGTTGATCACGCCGCGCGCGGGCCGTCCGGTGAGCACATTGGTGATCGCCGTGTTGTCGTCGCGTGCCGAACGGAGCGCCTGGCGATGCACATCCACGCTGGTCGACTCGTCCGAAAGCAGGAAGGCGCTGCCTACCTGCACGGCCGAGGCACCCAGGCACAGCGCCGCCGCCATGCCACGCCCGTCGGCGATGCCACCGGCCGCGATCACGGGAATGGTCAAGGCGTCGACCAGTTGCGGTACGAGGGCCATGGTGCCCGGCTGGGCCGACATGTCATCGGTGAGGAAGTTGCCGCGATGGCCGCCGGCCTCGTAGCCCTGCGCGATGACCGCGTCGCAACCGCGCTGTTCCAGCCAGCGACCCTCGGCCACCGTGGTCGCCGAGGAAAACACCACCGAACCGATGGCCTTCACTCGCGCTAACAGGGGTTCCTCCGGCAGGCCGAAGTGGAAGCTCACCACTTCCGGGCGCAACGCCTCGACCATGGCGCACATGGCATCGTCGAACGGCGCGCGGCCACCGGCGGCGGGCAGGTCGCTCGCATCGACCCCGAACTCGTCGTAGTAGGGAGCGAGCCGCGCCAGCCAGCGCGCCATGGCATCGGCATCCGGCGTGACGGACCGGTGCGCGAAAAAGTTGAGATTGATCGGCGCGCGTACCGCGGCACGGTACGCCTCGACCTCGGCGGTCGCCTTCTCCACGCTGATCGAGGAACACGGGATGGCGCCGAGCCCACCGGCCCGCGCCACGGCGATAGCCAGCGCGGACAGGCCCGACCCCGCCATCGGCGCCAGCAGCAGGGGCTGGTCGATCGACAGGAGGTCGAGGATACGGCGGTCGGTCCAGGCAGGCACGGGGAAGCTCGCGGGCGACAGGTGCCGCGTGATTATAGCTCGCCGTTCATCACCGCAGGCCCGCCTTTCGTCCCTTGACCCGCTGTTTTCCTCACTTCGCGGGCGACACGCGCTCAGCACGGTGCAAAGCTCCGTCCACCCCAACGGACGCCAGCGCGTCCTCCACGAGGCTTCTTCCATGGATCGACGCACCCTGCTCAAGACCGCCTTGGTCCTGCCGCTGCTTCCCTATGCCCTGAAGCTGGACGCCTTCACCGCGACGCGCGCGGCCACGCGCGTGCGCCCGGGTTCGGCGGGCTGGCCCACCCCGGCGCAATGGCAGGCGTTGAACCGAGAGGTGGGCGGTCGCTTGTCGGTGCCCCGCTCTCCTTTCCTCGACGATGCGGCCACCCGCGCCGAAGCGCTCGCCCAGCTGACGAACCCCTTCTACATCGGCGACCAGGTGGCATTGACCCAGACCAGCGGCTACTTCGGGGCCTGGATGTCCCGGCCGAGCGCTTATGCCCTGACTGCCGAGAGTGCGGAGGACATCGCCGCCGCCGTGAAATTCGCCCGCAAGTACGGCGTCCGCCTGGTCGTGAAAGGCGGTGGCCACAGCTACCAGGGCACCTCCTGCGCCGCCGACTCACTGCTGGTCTGGACACGAAGGATGAACCGCGTGGAGATGCACGATGCCTTCATCCCCAGCGGCGCGGCGCCGGGTACACGCCCCGTGCCTGCGGTCGACGTGGGCGCCGGGGCCATGTGGATCGACGCCTATGGCGAGGTGACCACCCGGGGTGGCCGCTATGTCCAGGGTGGCGGCTGCACTACCGTCGGCGTCGCGGGACTCGTGACCGGCGGAGGATTCGGCAGCTTCTCCAAGCGTTTCGGCACCGCCGCGTCGAACCTGCTGGAAGCCGAGGTGGTCACCGCCGACGGCGAGATACGCGTCGTGAACGCTCACCGCGAACCGGAACTCTTCTGGGCCCTCAAGGGTGGCGGCGGTGGTTGCGTCGGTATCGTCACGCGCCTGACCTTGCGCACCCACGACTTGCCGGACACCGTCGGCGCGGTGTTCGGCGAGATCCAGGCCGATTCCGAGGAAGCCTATCGTGCGCTGGCGTCGGAAGCCTTGCGCTTCTATCGCGATGCCTTGTGCAACCCGCACTGGGGCGAGCAGATCGGTTTCCGGGACCAACGCAGGATGTCCGTGGCGATGGTGTTCCAGGGCCTGGACCGCGCGGCCGCCGAGGCCACCTGGGCACCCTTCATCGACTGGGTGAAGCAACGCCCGGCGTACTCGTTCCGCAAACCGCTCCAGGTGCTCGCCATGCCGGCGCGCCACTACTGGGACGCGGACTTCTTCCGCGAGCATGCACCTGACGTGGTCGTCGCCGACGCGCGCGAGGGCGCGCCGCGCGACCACATCCTCTGGAAAGGCGATCAGGGGCAGGTGGGTTGGTACATCCATGGCTATGCGTCGGCGTGGATGCCCTCGCGTTTCCTTGGCGATGGCGAACGCGAGGCGTTGGCGGCGGCGATATGCGATGCCGCGAGCCGGATGGACGTGGGCCTGCACTTCAATAAAGGTCTTTTCGGCGCTCCGCCGGAAGCCATCGCCGCGAGCCGTGACACGGCGACGAATCCCGCCATGCTCGACGCCTTCGCCCTCGCGATCATCGGCAACAGCGGCGATCCCGCTTATGAAGGACTGCCGGGCGCGCACGTGGATGAAGCACGGGCGAAAGACGGCGCGGCCAGGGTCAAGGCGGCATACGCGCGTCTCTTGAAGACGGTTCCCGGCGCCGGCTCGTATGTTTCGGAAAGCGACTATTTCCAGCAGGACTGGCAACGTGCCTTCTGGGGCGGCAACTACACGCGCCTCGCCACGGCGAAGCGTCGTTACGATCCCGACCGCCTGTTCCTCGTGCACCACGGCGTGGGCAGCGAGGGCACCGATGCCTGATCGCCGCCCGGGTCAGGCCACGGGCGGCAACGTGTCGAGGAACTTGTCCAGGGTCACCGGATAGTCGCGCACGCGCACGCCGGTGGCGTTGTACACCGCGTTGGCGACGGCGGCGGCGACCCCACATATGCCCAATTCACCCACGCCCTTGGCCTTCATCGGCGAAGACATGGGATCGGTCTCGTCGAGGAAGATCACGTCCTGGTGCGGGATGTCGGCATGCACGGGCACTTCGTATCCGGCGAGGTCGTGGTTGACGAAGAAGCCCAGGCGCCGGTCCACCACGAGTTCTTCCATCAGTGCCGCGCCGACGCCCATCGTCATCGCCCCGATCACCTGGCTGCGTGCCGACTTCGGATTGAGGATGCGCCCGGCGGCGCAGACCGCCAGCATGCGGTCGATGCGGATCTCTCCCGTGGCCGCGTCGACGCGCGCTTCGACGAAGTGCGCGCCGAAGGTCGATTGCTGGTAGCGCTTGCTCAGGTCGCCGTATTCCATGCTGTCCTCGGCGACCACCTCGCCGTCCGCCGCGGCCTGCGCGATCGGCACGCTGCGCCCGCCCGCGCCCACCTTGCCGTCCTCGAAATTGGCCGCTTCAGGGTCCAGTCCCAATTTCCGGGCGATGGCCTGGCGCAATTTCACGCATGCGGCGTAGACACCCGCCGTCGAGCTGTTGCCACCCCACTGCCCGCCCGAACCGGACGAGACGGGAAACGTCGAATCGCCAAGGCGTACGTCGATGCGATCCAGCGGCAGGCCCATCATCTCGGCGGCGGTCTGCGCGATGATCGTGTAGCTGCCCGTGCCGATGTCGGTCATGTCGGTTTCCACCGTGACGCGTCCGTTGCGATCCAGGCGCACGCGGGCACCGGACTTCATCACGAGGTTGTTACGAAACGCGGCCGCCACGCCCATGCCCACGAGCCAGCGCCCGTCACGTGTCGTCGCGGGACGCGGCGCGCGGCGTTCCCAGCCGAAGCGTTTCGCCCCCGTGCGCAGGCATTCGACCAGCCGGCGTTGCGAGAACGGACGGTCGGGCTTTTCCGGATCGACCTGGGTGTCGTTGAGGACGCGGAACTCGATCGGATCCATGCCGAGCTTCTCGGCCATCTCGTCGATCGCGATCTCGAGCGCCATCAATCCCGATGCTTCGCCTGGCGCACGCATGGCGTTGCCTTCGGGAAGATCGAGCACGGCAAGGCGGGTGGCCGTCATGCGGTCGGCGCCGGCATAGAGCAGGCGCGTCTGTTGCACCGCCGTTTCCGGATCGCCGCCCGGAAGGTCGCCCGACCAGCTCTCGTGGCCGATGGCCTGGATCTTCCCGTCTTTCGAGGCACCGATACGGATTCGCTGGATCGTCGCGGGGCGGTGCGTCGTATTGTTGATCATGAAGGGACGCGGCAAGGCCACCGCCACGGGACGTCTGGCTGCCCGTGCGCCGAGTGCGGCAAGCAATGCGTCGGAGCGGACGAAGAGCTTGCCGCCGAAGCCGCCGCCGATGTACGGCGAAACGAGCCGTACGTTCTCCTTCGGAATGCCCAGTGTGAGCGCGACATCGCCCCGCCCCCAGTCGATCATCTGGTTCGACGTCCACAAGGTGAGCTTGTCGCCTTCCCATGCCGCGATGGTGGCATGCGGTTCCATCATCGCGTGCGAGTGGTCCGGCGTGGTGTACATGGCATCGAGCTTCACCGCCGAGGCCGCGTAGCCCGCGGCGAAGTCGCCCACCGCCGTATCCGATTTTCCTCGTTCCGGTTTCGTAGCGGTGTCCTTCGCCGCGGCGAGGTCGAATTTGCCGGGAGTGCGGGCGTAATCCACGCGCACGAGCTGTGCCGCGGCGCGTGCCTGCTCGAAGGTTTCCGCGACCACCACCGCGACGGCCTGGTGGTAGTGTTCGATTTCCGGGCCGCCGAGCAAGTTCGCCGTATTGAACTTGCCCTTGCCCAGTTTGCCCGCCGTCTTCGCGGTGACGATCGCCAGCACGCCGGGTGCGCGCTGCGCACGGGTGAGGTCGATCGAGGCGATGCGGCCCTTGGCGATGGACGAGCCGACTACATAGCCATAGGCGTGATGGGGAACGGCTTCGTGCTGTTCGTACGCGTAATGCGCGGTGCCCGTGGTCTTGAACGGCCCGTCGATGCGGTCCACGGGCTGGCCGACGACCTTCAGGCGATCGATCGGATTGGTGGTGGCGGGAGTGTCGAATTTCATGCCTTCGTCTCCTTCGCTTCGGCGAGGCCCGCCGCGATGGTCCGTTCGACCAAGGTGACCTTGAAGGCATTGCCTTCGGTCGGCTGCGCGCCGGCGAGCAACCGGGTCGCAACGGCCTTGGCTCCCTTCGGGAGTTCGGCTTCCGCCGCCTCCACCCGCCATGGTTTGTGCGCCACGCCACCGAGCGCCACGCGGCCACTGCCATCGGACTGCACGATCATGGCTACCGACACCAGGGCGAACGCATAGGACGCGCGGTCGCGCACCTTGTGATAGAGCTGCGTGCCGCCGACGGGCTTGGGCAAGGTGACGGCGGTGATCAGCTCGCCCGGCACCAGCACGTTTTCGATGTGCGGCGTGTTTCCAGGCAAGGTATGGAAGTCCGCGATGGGGATGCGGCGCGTGCTGCCATCCGGACGCACGGTTTCCACCGTGGCATCGAGCGCACGCATGGCCACGGCCATGTCGCTCGGGTGCACGGCGATGCACGACTTGCTCGCCCCCACGATCGCGTGCTGCCGGCTGAAGCCGCCGATCGCCGCGCAGCCGCTGCCTGGCAAGCGCTTGTTGCAGGCCTGGTTGGTGTCGTAGAAGTACGGGCAACGCGTGCGTTGGAGCAGGTTGCCACCCGTGGTGGCCTTGTTGCGCAACTGGCCGGAGGCACCGGCGAGCAAGGCTCGCGAGAGCAAGGGATAGTCCCGCCTGATCCTCGCGTCGGCGGCGAGGTCGGTATTGCGGACCATGGCGCCGAGCCGAAGCCCACCTTCATTGGTGGGCTCGATTTTATCGAGGTCCAGCCCGTTGACGTCGACCAGGTGCGCCGGTTCCTCGATGCCGATCTTCATCAGGTCGAGGAGGTTCGTTCCGCCCGCGATGAACTTCGCTCCGGGAACACGGGCTGCCGCGGACGCGGCGGCGGCCGGGGATTCGGCGCGTTCGTAGGTAAACGACTTCATGCCTTCACCCCCGCCACTTCGGCGATCGCTTCCTGGATATTGGAGTACGCGCCGCAGCGGCAGATGTTGCCGCTCATCCGTTCGCGCAACTCCAAGGGACTTATCCGGGCCCTGGCGGTCAGGTCGGTCGTGGCATGGCTGGGAATGTCGTCGCGTATCTCGTCGAGGACCGCCACGGCCGAACAGATCTGTCCCGGCGTGCAGTAGCCGCACTGGTAACCGTCGTGCTTGATGAAGGCGGCCTGCATCGGATGAAGGCGCGCGGGCGTGCCGAGGCCTTCGATCGTGGTGACCTTCGCTCCCTGGTGCATCACCGCCAGGGTGAGGCAACTGTTGATGCGGCGGCCATCGACGATGACGGTGCAGGCGCCGCACTGACCGTGGTCGCAACCCTTCTTCGTACCGGTGAGATGCATGTGCTCGCGCAAGGCGTCGAGCAGGGTCGTCCGTGTATCCAGGTCGAGCTCCTGCGCCTTGCCGTTGACCTCCATGGCGACCTTGGCGGTGACGGGCGGTCGCGTGCCGTCCTTGGCGGCAGGGGCGGCGACGAGTCCGGGAACGGCGAGCGCCGTTGCCGAGACCGCTCCCATTTTCAGGACTTCGCGGCGCGTGAATTTCCAGTCGTTCGACGGATCCATGGGTCGGTCCTCAGCGCTGTTGGGGTTTGCCTGGACAGGCGGCCGGGGCTAGCTCGCCGAGCGTAGGTCATTCAGGGCCGGGTTTGTAGATCTCGAATCCGCAAGATCTCATATCGATAATTCATGAATGAGCGCGCTGGACGCGCGTTCCGGCGTCGGCGGGCAACGGCATGCCCGTGCCACTAATCGATACGTTGCGCCCGCTCGCCGAGGGCACCGTTCTCGTAGACCGCCAGGGTTCCCGGCTTGCCGCCCTCTCCTTTCTCGAAGTCGAAGCGAAGGTCCTTCTCCATAGCGAAGAAACGCGTGGTCGACTCCGGGTAGAGCGTGGCGACGAAAGCACCGGCCGTGAGCTTCAGGTGATCGCCATCGACAGCGACCACGATGTCGCCGATACGAGCGGAACGATAACGTCCCGCATAGGCGGCGAGCGCCGTGGCCGGCAGTGTCAGGGTTCGCGCAGGCGGGACATACGCCACGGGACCGTGGTCGTAACTGAGCACGCGGTGCATACGCCACGTGCCGCCGGTTTGTTTCCAGAGCGTGGTGAAATCCGCCTGGCCGTCCAGACGTTCGGGCTTTCCGGTTTCGTCCACATAGAAGCGGTGACGGCCAGAGAGGATGGCGAATCCGCCCTTGAGCGGATGAAAGGTGATGGTTTCATCCACCGCCTCACGGCGCAGGCGCATCTTCGGGTCCGCGCAGGGACCCTTCTGCAAGGAATCCAGCAAGCCCTGGCGAGTGGTCGTGAGTCCCGACTTGTCGTGGTAGAACTCGACGTCGGTGGTGATCAGGTCGCCCATCGCATTCATGTCGCAGGCGTTGTACGCCTGCCAGAACCGGCTGTCCGCGGCGCGTACCTGGCTTTCGTCGTCAGCCGCATGGACGGCCGATGTCATGAGGGACATGACGACGAACGAGAGGATGGTGAACGTGGCCCTGGTCATGGCTTCGTCGCGCGCCCTGCGGATTCACCCCGAATCCTCCCACGACGGGTCACACGAAGAACGTATCGAAAGTCACAGGTACGGTAAATCCCGTGGCCCCGTTGCCGGTGTTCCGGCAACGGGGCCCGGTCGACAGGCCATCTACGCTTATTCGACCCCGGTCACCCACACCTCCACGCGGCGATTGGGCGCCAGGCATCCGATCAACTGTCCACGCGGCGCGTCCTCGCAACCCTTCACCGGATCGGCTTCGCCCAGGCCCTCCGCGGTCACACGATCGGCGGGGATGCCTTGCGCCACGAGATAGCCCTTCACCGCCTCGGCGCGGCGCTGGGACAAGGCCCGGTTGTAGGCGTCGCTACCGAGACGATCGGTATAGCCGACGATGCGTACGGATCGCAGCTTGTCTCCCTGATCGCGCAGCGTCGTGGCCATCTCGTCCAGGCTGCCCTTGCCGGCTGGCGACAACTCGGCGCTGTCGAACGCGAAGAGTGCATCGGCGGACAGCACGCGCGGCTTGCGCGCCGCGACCGGCGCGGGGGCTACCGGGGCGGGAGCCGGCGCCGCTTCCTTGAGGAAGTCGGCACACGCCTCGGGTTTCCAGTAGAAGCTGCGAGCCAGCTTGTCGTCGTCGAACAACACCTTGTACTGGCACACGGTCACTTCGTCGCTGCCGGGTTTGCGGAAGTTGAACACGTAGTTCCACTCCCTCACCCCCCAGATGCCTTCGCTGAAGTGGGGGTACCCGATCAAGTCGGAGACCTGCTGCTTATTGAGCCCGGACCTCATCTGTCGCAAGTTCGACAGGTTGGGAAACGTGCCGTCCTTGTGCATGGGCGTGACCTCGCCTACCGCCGGCCACACCACTTCGCCTGCCGAGCGGCCGTCCTTCGCCACGTCGTGACTGATGTTTCCACAGGCCGCCAGTGCCAGTGCGAGCGAGACCACGGGGATGCCTTTCAACGATGCGCGCATGTTCTTGATTCCTTGGATAGCATTCATGGGTTCGCTCCTCACCACACCACGGCCGCGCCGACGCCCGCGCCCGCATCGCCGCGCGAGTTGGTCGTGGCGTTGAGCTTCAGCACGTAGCGTCCGCTCTCGGTAATGGTCGACATGCCGACGGCGATGCCGGTCTCGCCATGGAAGCTGCCCACCGCCACCGCCGCCGCGTTCTGGTTCGGCTGGTAGGCCTGCGGCAGGCTCGACATGGCCATCGCCGAGGCGATGCCCGCGTTGGCGCGGTTGCCGATGCGATTGAGGTCACGGTCGACGCTCTGGAAGCGCTGGTCGACATAGTCCTTGGTCCAGTTCTTCGCGCTCTCGATGGCCTGATCCAGCTGGCCCACGTTTACCGCGTCGGTGCGGTTCACCCCCGCCGCCACGTTGGTGATGGTGCGTTCGTTGCCCACCGAACCGACGGAGACGGTGTTGGACTGGTTGGCCACCGAGCCCGCGCCGATCGCGACACTGTTGTCACCCGTGGCCGACGAACCCGCACCGATCGCCGTGCTGTTGTCGCCCGTGGCGGTCGAGGGCGTGTTGTTGTCCCCGCTGTTCTGGTAGGTATTGTTGGTCGTGCTGCCGCCACCTCCGGTCGGGAAGTTGTTGACGACATTGGACAGGTTGATGATCTGCGAGCCGAGCAACTCCAGCGTCTGGTTGGTGGCGTACAACTGCGATCCATTGATCGCGTCGGTGCTGCTGCCACTGATCCGGCCGGCCGCCAGGTTGGTGATCGTGCGCTCGGCGCCCAACGCGCCCACGCTCACCGTCGAACCCGGTGTCGTGCCCGCGAAAGCATAGGTGGTGCCATTGAGCGTGGTGCTCGCCGTACCCACCGCCGCATCCGTTGAGGAACCCGCACCCAGTGCCACGCTGCCGGCGAACGCCGCCTGCGAACCCGCGCCCAGGGCCAGTGCCTGGATACCGTTCGACACCGCGTTGGTACCCAGCGCCACGCCATCGGCGAGGTTCACCGTGGCGTTCTGGCCGATCGCCGTGCCACCCGGCGCCGTCTGCTGCACGATGGCGCCGTTGCCCATGCCGATGCCGTTGTCGCCGTTCACCGTGGTCTGTGGACCGATCGCCACCGACTCGGCACCCGCCGCCAACGAATCGGAAGCGGTGGAGTTGGCGTGGAAGTACTTGATCGGCGTGACCGAGAAGGAACTCATCGCGCCCTTCAGCTGACGCAACGACACCGCGTCCTGGTCCTCCGTGCCGTCCGCCAGATTGGTGATCTGACGGAAATCCGTAGCGTTGCCCACGGATACCGCACCGAGCAGGGTGCGGTCGGTGGTGTTGTACGGAACCACGTTGGTGCCGACGAGGATCGAGCCGGAGGCAGGAGCGATCGCGCGATCGGACACGGCACCCGAACCCAAGGCCACGCCGCCCAAGACGGATACGCCGGTGCCCTGGCCCAGGGCTGTCGCGTTATCCGCGGTGGCCGTCGCACCGACGCCCGCCGCCAGTGCATTGATGCCGGTCGCACCGTCGTTGGCGTAGTTACCGCCCTGCGTTCCGTTGTCATTGACGCTGTAGTAGTGGATGGCGTTGGCGGCCACCGTGTCGTTCAAGGTTTCCAGTGCCTGGTTGGTGGCGAACAGCTGCGAGCCGTTGATCGCATCCGTGCTGTTGCCGTTCACCTGTCCCGCCGCGACGTTCGTGATGGTGCGCTCGGCACCCACCGCACCGACACTCACGGTGCTGCCAGGCGTGGTCCCCGCGTAGGCATAGGTGTTGCCGGCGATGGTTCCGCTGGCGGTTTGCACCACCGTGCCCGTGGTGCTTCCCGCACCCAAAGCCACATCGCCCACGTTGGCACCGGCAGTGGCGCCGTTACCGATCGACACGGCGTTTTCCGTGTTGGCCGTCGATACCGGACCGATCGCCACGCTGTTCAATCCGTTCGGCAGGGAATCGGCCAGGTTGGAGTTGGCGTGGAAATACTTGATGCCACCGGTATCGATCTGGTTGAAGATCTGCTGCAACGAGCTGTACGTGTTGCCACCGTAGGTGATGCTGGTGTTGATCGTGCCGGTGGCCGGATCGTAGGTGGTGCCACCGCCGATCGTCGTGGCGATGGTGTCGCCCAGGTTCGTTACCGTGTTGCCGAGATTGGTGACGCTGGTACCCACCGTGCCGATCGCCTGGTTGGCCGCGAACAGCTGCGAGCCATTGATGGCGTCGGTGCTGCCACCGTCGACACGGCCGGCCGCCACGTTGGTGATGGTCCTCTCCGCGCCGACCGCGCCCACGCTGACCGTCGAACCCGGCGTCGTGCCCGCGAAGGCATAGGTGGTGCCGTTGATCACCGTGCTGGCCGTACCCACCGCCGCGTCCGTCGACGAACCCGCACCCAGTGCCACGCTGCCGGCGAACGCCGCCTGCGAACCCGGGCCGAGTGCCAACGCCTGGATGCCGTTGGACACCGCGTTGGTACCCAGCGCCACGCCATCGGCGAGGTTCACCGTGGCGTTCTGGCCGATCGCCGTGCCACCCGGCGCCGTCTGCTGCACGATGGCGCCGTTGCCCATGCCGATGCCGTTGTCGCCGTTCACCGTGGTCTGCGGACCGATCGCCACCGACTCGGCACCTGCCGCCAACGAGTCGGCGGCCGTGGAATTGGCATGGAAGTACTTGATCGGCGTGACCGAGAACGAGCTCATCGCGCCCTTCAACTGGCGCAGCGTCACGGCATCCTGGTCCTCCGTACCATCCGCCACGTTGGTGATCTGGCGGAAGTCGGTGGCATTGCCCACGGATACCGAGCCGAGCAGATTGCGGTCGGTGGTGTTGTACGGAATGACGTTGGTGCCGACGAGGATCGAGCCGGAGGTGGGAGCGATCGCGCGATCGGATACCGCGCCGGAACCCAGCGCCACGCCACCGAGTACCGACACACCGGTGCCCTGACCGAGCGCGGTGCCGTTGTCGGCGGTGGCCGTGGCGCCGACACCCGCCGCCAGCGCGTTGAGGCCGCTGGCGCCGTCGTTGGCGTAGTTCCCGCCAGGAGTGCCGTTATCGTTGACGCTGTAGTAATGCACGGCACCCGCGGTCACGTCGCCACCGATCTGGTTGAAGATCTGCTGCAGCGAGCTATAGGTGTTGCCGCCATAGGTGACGCTGGTGGTGATGTTGCCTGTGCTGGGATCGTAGGTGGTGCCGCCACCGATCGTGGTGGCGATGGTGTTGCCCAGGTTGGTCACCGTATTGCCGAGGTTGGTGACACTCGTGCCCAACGTTCCGACGGCCTGATTGGTCGCGAACAACTGCGAGCCATTGATGGCATCGGTGCTGCCGCCATCGATGCGCCCCGCCGCCAGGTTGGTGATGGTGCGTTCCGCACCCCCGGCACCGACGCTCACCGTGCTTCCGGGGTTCGTACCCGCGAAGGCATAGGTCGTACCGTTGATGGAGGCACTCGTCGTGCCGACCGCCGCGGTGGTGGTCGAACCGGAGCCCAGCGCGACATCGTTCGCGTTGTTCGCCGTGGCCGCGTTGCCGAAGGCTACCGAGCCGGCGCCGAGTGCGCTGCTGGCGTTGCCCAGGGCGACGGAGCCGACACCCTGGGCGTTATTGCCGTTACCGGCCGCCACCGCGCCATCGCCATTCGCCGTGTTGTTCGAGCCAACGGTCACGGCGCCGTTGCCGATGGCGGAGTTCGGATCGCCGATGGCGACCGCGCCGTTGCCGTTGGCGGTCTGCGCTTCGCCCAGCGCGACCGCACCCAGGCCACCGAGCACCTGCGAGTTGTGACCCGCGGCGAACGAACCCGCACCGGCACCGGCGGCAACCGTATTCGTATCGCCGATCGCGACCGTGGAGGCCGCCTGCGCCTGTGACGACGTACCGGCCGCCACGCTGTTGATCCCCGATGCGGTGTTCGCGCGGCCCAGCGCCAGCGCATTCGTCGCCGTCGCGGAACTGCCGCCCACGGCGGTGCTGTTCGTGCCCGACGCCAGCGTGAAGTTTCCTATGCCGACCGCACCCACACCACTGGCGACGATATCGATACCCAGCGCGATGGCGTTGTTCGCCGTGGCACCGCCGCCCGCCACGCCACTTTGAAGTGCACCTACGTAGATGGAATTGATTCCCGTCGCCTTCGCCTGCCTGCCGATGGCGATGGCGTCGGCCTGGCTCGCGTTCGCCTGCAAGCCCATGCCGATCGAGTAGAGGCCCGACGAGCTCACGTCCGTGCCGATGGCGATGGCCGATTCGGCCGATGCGCCCGTCCCGACGGTGCGAGATCCGAGGTAGACCGCATTGAGGGCGGTCGAGTAGGCCTGCCAACCGATGGCGGTCGCGTGGGCGAATACGCTTTGCGACGAAAGGCCGAGGGCTGTCGCTCCTTCCCCCGTCGCTACCGTGAAACCGCCGACCGCCGTTGCCTGTCCATTGTTGGCCGCGGCGGACGTACCGAGGGCGACCGCGTTCTGGGCGCCGACCGCCTTCGCCACGCTGCCGATGACGACGCTGTTGGCGGAGTTCGCATCAACCGACGCGCTGTTCCCCATGCCTACCGCGCCCACGCCGGCGACGGTGACGGCCGGACCTATCGCGGTCGCGGCCGTTCCCGTGGCGCGCGAGTTGATGCCCATGGCGACACCTTGGCCGGCGGTCGACGCAGACTGGGTGCCGATAGCGATCGAATTGGCGCCCGAAGCGGTAACGTCGGTGCCTACGCCGATGGCGCCACCAGCGAGCGCACCCGTGCCGTTAGCGGTACGTGCGCCGATGTAAACGGAATTGATGGCATTGGAATAGGCGCCGAAGCCAACGGCTATTCCGTTCTGGGCATTGACAGTCGAGCTATAGCCGAGCGCCAGGGCGCCCAATACGTTGGCTCTTGCCAGCGACCCGATAGCCGTTGCCCCGATGCCGCTGCTCGCAGCCCCATAGCCCATGCACGATGCGGTGCTGTTATAGGCGTTGTAAGGCGCCGCCGTGCAGTCGACCGCCTGTGCCGCCGCCGATCCGCTCCATCCGATCCACCCTGTCGCCAGCAACAGGGTCAAGGCCATGGGGGCGAGGCCGCGTGATGGGGATCGGTGCCGGCCTTGTCCCGAGCTGCCACCGCGGTGGCACGTCGCTATCTCCGAAGCGACCACGAGCTGGTTCAGCGCGCGGTTCCAGACTTTGCTATGTATCTTGTTCATACGATTTCCTTCTGCAGGGGCTGATGCACCGGGGGAACGTGGTTGGGAACTGAAACGCAGGCGCGCAAAGGGCCGCGAACGCAGGAACGCGTCCGGGTGGAGGGTTGGAGGTTTTTATTTACGGCCGCGCGCGAACGCGCACGGACGTCATGCGTCCCGTCGGGCGACGAGAAGGCTCAGATCGAGCTTGGTCGTAATCGCGAGCGTGCAGTGGGCGGGGGGTGCTGGGCCGCCATTAGGGGAAACCGGGAGCTTCCGGGTCGGGGAACGCTGGAATGGTTTCGGCCCAGGCAATGGCCTGTCCGGAAATTCCGCTCGCTAATCCACCTGGATGGGTACGAATTATCCATCGCGTGAGCTACTCCCCCTGCAGCTTTCTTCCATGGTTCAGCCGGCATCGAAGCCGGGACATGACCCGTGGTTTTTTTATAGCGCAATTACTCCTACAGGAAAGATATGCACGATCTAAATCGTGACGTCTATCTCACAAAATCATCACGTTTTTTTGATGTCGATTTTCAGGACAAAGATGGCACGTCGGTTGCTTCGACGCGCAAGGATGCACTGTTCCGGCAAAAGCGGTAGTGGGGCAAGAAGATGAGCTTCTTGGCTGCGATTGAAGTATCGACAGGCATTCGCACGCGCGAGCCGGTAGATATCACCAACCCTTTCAGTTCACCACGCCATGGACCTCCGCGACATAACCGCCGGGAAACCTGACCATGGCCGCGCGGCGGTCGCCTTCGGGGTGCGCTTCCACGACTACCGTCGCTCCGCTGTCACGTGCGCGGCGAAGCGTGGCATCGAGGTCGCCGACTTCATAACCGGCAAGTTCGGTGCCATAAGGCCAGTCGAGGTGGCCGTCGGTCACCAGCACCGTCGCCCTGCCGAAACCCGAGACGAGACGGATACGCCGGTACGTGCCAGCGCCGCGACCGATTTCCACCGCGGATGCGTGGCGCTCGTCCGAGAGCACCCTGCCATGCGCGAACGCCACGAATGCCTTCACGAATGCGTCCGCCGACTGGACCGGGAGATAGATGCGATTCTCCGGCACATGGTCCAGCGGCGCGGACTCCGCTTTCTTCGTGTGCCAGTAGAACTGCATGTTCACGCCACCGGGAAAGGTGACCACCGCATCGCGGCCGATGGGATCGTCGAAAGGCGCCACCAGGGTCGCGGCGCCAGCGGCGTTGGCAGCCTTGACCGCTTCGTCCACGTCGGTGACGAGATAGCCCGTGCGCTCCTGCCCGAAGGGATACGGTACCGGCGTCTGGAAACCGAATACGGAGATCGCGCCGGAGGGCGTACGAACCACCTGCGAGGTCGTCTTCGATGGAGTCGGGGTCACCGTGACGACCACCGGGGTCGTCGACTGGCCGGCGAATGTGGCGGCGAAGCTACGGACGAAGGCGTCCAGATCCGCGGCGGCGACGTACACATGGGTCGTGTCGTATTGGGGACCGACCGAGAAGTCCCGCGTCGAAGCGAAGGCGGCCGGCACGATCGCCAGCGACAGGGTGGCAAGGAGAATTTGCGTTCGAGTCATGATGTATTACCGCGCCTCCGATGGACGTTTCGCCGTGGGAAGGCGGAGGGTATGTGGCGGCCGCATGGGAAGATAGAACGTTTGGAATGTCGCCGGGTGGTTTTGTGCAAGCTTGTTCTCGAAGAGAGCGGGCATGTACGTTAGAGCCTGGCTCATCGCCTTTTTCGGAATACACATGCGTGGATGCGAAGCACACGACGCGGTCATCATGGCTGCCGAGGGCAATCATCGGCTGGACACGCCGAAGCAACTGCTGACGGTCGCCGGTGAAACCTTGCTCCAGCGTACCGTCCGAATGGTCAAGGCCACCGGCCCGACCCATCTGATGGTGGTGTTGGGCGCGCATGCCGAACGGCTGGCTCCCTTGGTGACCGGTACCGCCATCCTGTTCGACCCTACATGGGAAGAAGGCGTGGCCTCGTCCCTGCGTCGCGCGGCGGCGGCACTGGCCGGCCGGTCATACCCCTTGCTGGTCGCCGTGGCTGACCAGCCTTGCCTCACCCAGGAGCACCTCGACAAATTGCTGGTCGCCTATGACGGCAGCTGTGACGTGGTATCGGCTTATGGAGATGCCCTGGGTCCACCGGCGTTGCTTCGTCCACAGACGCTGGCCCAGGCAGGTGCGCTCCGTGGCGATGCCGCCTTCCGCCGCCTATGGGCTGGCGGGCATCCGGCGGCCATTCGTCGCGACGCCTTGGCTCGCGGCCTGGACACTCCTGAAGACGTGGCCGATGCGGTTCGTGCGGGGCTTATCGACGGCTAGCGGGACGTCACACTCGCGCAGATGACGGCGGCTTGTGCTCACTCGGATCTTGGGGGGCGAACTGGCCGTCGAAGGAGGTTTCGGGCAATCCTACGGTCGCACCGTTCCTATATAAACCGCGACAGGTCCCTTGAAGAGCGAGGCCACGTGCCCCTCAAGACCGCCCTCATCATGCTTGCGCTGTCGCTGGGATCGGCGGGCCGTTTGCTGGCTGCCCAGGCAGAACCACAGTCGTCGGAAGGGGTACAGCCGTCCCAGTACGTGCATCAGTCGTGGACGATCAAAGATGGCGCACCACCTGCCATCTGCGCGATGACACAAGGTCCGGACGGTTACCTTTGGTTGGGCACGGGAGCCGGGCTCTACCGTTTCGACGGCGTCGAGTTCAGTCGCTATCAGCCACCGTCGGGACAACACCTCGTGTCCACCAACCTGACGGCTCTCCATTTCACCCGTGATGGCGGTTTGTGGATCGGCTCCTATGATGGAGGAGCCACTCTCCTCAAGGACGGAAATGTCCGTTCGTGGAGTACCCGGGACGGCTTTCCGGCCGGATGGGTGAATAATTTTTCGTCAGGGCTGGATGGAGAGGTCTGGGTCGCCACGGGACAGGGGCTGGGACGTTTCTCGAAAGGTCGCTGGCAAGCCGTCGGCGCGAACTGGAACTATCCCGCCGATCGGGCCGACTGGGTTGTCGTCGATCATGATGGGACGTTGTGGGTCGCCGCGGTTGACCGCCTGGTTTACCTGCCTAGGGGCGCACGGCAGTTCGCGTCAACCAACTTTCCGTTGGCACCGGGAGCCGTCCTGGGAGTCGATGGTGGAGGCCGGTTATGGGCGAGCGATCATCTCTACGGCACACGGCGTCTTGATGGACTTTCGGCGGCTCACCCGAACCTCCCCGATTCGACGCCCCTTCCCGCCGCCGGCGAGTACGCGGCGGCGCGCATGGCATTTGACCGTGGCGGCGGTTTATGGGCGACGTCGCGTGACAACGCATCCGTCTTCCACGTACCGCGCAAGGCGTGGCCGGCGGCTGGCGCAAGCATCCCCGCTTCAGCCGTAGCGGACACGTTCAAGGCTCCTTTGGAACTCACGTCGAACCATGCCATTGCGGTCACGGTCGATGCAGAAGGCACCATTTGGGTGGGAACGGGCATCGGCATCGACAGCTACCACCTGAGCCAGGTGGGAACCTTGCATGACTTCAACGTCGAGCCGAAGGCTCACCTCGGCATTTCCAGCGACCGCGTGGGACAGCTGTGGCTGTCAAGTTTCGATACCATCTACAAACTCGAGGAAGATACGGTAAAGCCCGAAATCACGGGCCTATCCGATGCCATCCTCAGCACGTTCAGGGATAGCGATGATTCGCTATGGGTGATCGGCTTCCACGACCTCTTTCACTCGCTCGAGGGGCATCTGGAAAAACTGCCGCTTCCAAACGGGCTCGATGCTTCACGTCTCAAGTTTGTCGCGCCCGCGCCGCATGGTGTTATCTGGGCGTCAATCGAGGGATTGGGCATCTACCAGCTCAAGGCTGGGACCTGGCATGCACAGGCCTTGAGGACAAAGGGACTTGAGGTCAGCCCAACGAGCATCGCTGTCGACGCGGCCGGTGCGACATGGTTCGGATATGCCGACAGTACGCTGCTGTACCTCGACGACCGGGGCGCGGAGCAGGTCTTCAGGTTCCGCCCCGGCGAAGAGATCGGCACCGTGTCGGCCATGGCTACCGGTCGCTTCGGTGTGCTGTTTGGCGGAAGCGCGGGACTGGCGACGTTGCGCAACGGCCGCCTCGTATCACTGACCAACCGGGATTTCCCTGCCCTGACCGGCATCACCGGTATGGTGGAAGAGCCGAACGGCGACGTATGGATCAACGCGGGGCGCGGCTTGCTGCATTTCACGGCGGCCGAACTGGAGCGTGCCTTTGCCGACCCAGCGTACCGGCCGGCGATGGGCAGCTTCGATTTCCGCGATGGCATCCAGGGGAGTGCACGGCAAGGTCAGCCCGTAACCACCATCCAGCGCAGTGCCACGGGGCGCATCTGGTTCCTGACGAACGAGAACGCGTACTGGATCGATCCGTCCCATGGACGACGCAACCTCATTCCACCACCCGTCTACATCAAGTCGGTCCTGGCCAACGACCGGCGCCTGGAACCTCGCGATGGCATGGTTCTTCCCGCCGGCACGAGCGCCCTACAGTTCGGATACACGGCGCTAAGCCTCACCTCACCGACCCGTGTACGGTTTCGCTACCGCCTGGTCGGCGAAGACGCTGACTGGGCCGATCCCGGCACACGCCGCCAAGCGTATTACACCAATCTTGCCCCGGGCACGTACCGCTTCGATGTCATCGCGTCCAACGATCAGGGGATATGGAATGAACATGGCGCGAGCCTCTCCATCACCATCCGTCCCCGCTACTACCAGACATGGTGGTTCCACCTCTTCGAGGCCTTGCTCGTGGCGGCCATCGTAGGTACCGCTTACGTACTGCGCGTGCGCTATGTCGCACGTACGATACGGCTGCAGACGAGCGCGCGACACGAGGAACGCGAACGCATAGCTCGTGAGTTGCACGATACGCTGCTGCAGGCGATCTACGGCATCGTCCTGAAATTCCAGGCCATCGCTGCCGCGATGAAGGACGACGATGTCCTGAAGAAAGATATCCAAGGGACGTTACAGATCGCCGGCGACTTCATCATCGAAGGACGTGATCGAGTCAAGGAATTACGTTCCCGTCTCGATTCGACCCACGACTTGGTAACCGCCATCCTCGATCTCGCACGTGTCCTGCAGGATGCGTCCGATGTGTCCGTGGAGACGGTTGCACACGTGCCGGACCACCCTATAGATCCGGCTTTGGGCGATGAAATCCTGGCCATCTGCCGCGAGAGTCTCATCAACGCCTTGCGCCACGCCGAAGCAACCCGGATCTTCCTCGAGCTCTCAATGAGGGGACGCGACATCCTCATGCGCGTGACCGATGACGGCGTGGGTATTTCCCCCGGCATCCTCGAGAACACACAAACCACGGGTCATTGGGGCATCGCCGGCATGCGCGAGCGTGCGGAGCGAATAGGCGCCCACCTGTCGATTCGTTCTATGCCGGGCGGAACGACGATCGAACTCACCGCACCATTGCGACTACCGCTCAAACGGGCTCGCCTTCGCAACGACGGTAACCCGACAAGCTGACACCCGGCCTATCGGGCACGACAGCCCACGGCGCTTGCCACTCTTTGCGTCATTTAACGTGCTCCCATCCGAGCGCCGTGATAGTTGTTTCCTCGCGGGGAAGAACTCCATCAGCCTCGGCACGAGGAGAATGACCATGCACAACAAGGCTTTCGAAGCGCAGTGCGCCGCCGTCGATGTCCACAACGCCGAACCGCGCGTGGCCCGACGCTGTGGCCTCATCCTGTTTTCCCTCGCCTTTGGCAGTTTCTGCATCGGGACGTCGGAGTTCGCGAGCATGGGCATTCTTCAGCTGTTCGCGGCAAGCCTCGAAATCAGCCTTCCCGCCGCGACCAATGCCATCACCGCGTATGCGTTCGGTGTCGTCATCGGAGCGCCCGCGGTGACGATCGCCGCGGCGCGGATGAACCGCAAACCGCTTCTGCTGTGGCTGATGGTCATCTTCGTCGCCGGCAACGTCCTCTCCGCGATGTCCACGAACCTGGTCATGTTCGCCGTCGCGCGTTTCATCAGCGGCCTGCCGCAGGGAGCATATTTCGGCGCGGGTGCGGTAGTCGCGTCCTACGTGGTCGGCCCCGGCAAGGGTGGCAGGGCGTTCGCTCTGGTGATGATGGGGCTGACGATCGCCACCATCGTCGGCTCTCCCCTGGCGACGTTTCTCGGGCAACACCTTGGTTGGCGCGATACTTATCTTGCCGTGGCGGCGATCGCCACGCTGGCTCTCCTGTGCTTGCTAGGCTGGGTTCCCCGTACCGTCGCGCTGGACGGTGGCCCGGTAATGCAGCAGCTCACGGCGCTGCGCAAACCGCAGGTCTGGATCACGATGGTCGTTGCCGCCCTCGGTGTCTCGAGCATCTTCGCCGTCTACACGTTCATTGGGCCGCTGGTCACCGAAACGGCGCGGCTGAGCCAGGACTGGATACCGTTCGCCCTGGCGATGTTCGGCTTCGGCATGACCGCCGGCAACCTGTTCGGGGGCCGCCTGGCCGATCGCTTCCCCGCCAGGGGGCTGGTGATCGGTTTTGCCTGTGCCTTGGTCGTCATGGCTATGCTGGCCATGTTCGGCGCGAATCCATGGGTACAGATGCCGGCCATGTTCGGGGTCGGCGCAGCGATGATGTGTGCCATCCCCACGCTCCAGGTGCGCCTCAACCACTTTGCTCCCGAGGCGCCGACCCTCATGGGTGCCATGAACCTGGCCTCGTTGAACACCTCCAACGCGATAGGAGCATGGGCCGGTGGACTGACCGTCGCCTCGGGCTTCGGGTTCCTGTCCGCGGTATGGGCCGGTTTCGGCCTCACCCTGCTCGGGCTCGTGGTGTTCGGTCTGACGTTACCCCGGGCACCACGATTCGCAACTGCCGCGGTCACGTGACCCGACGGGCGACAACCTGTTCGATGCTTCCCACGAAGCAGTAACCGCGTCCGGTGACACTGGCGATATAGCGCTGTCCGTCGCGTCCACACCCTAGCGCCTTGCGCAGGTTGGCGATCTGCACGCGGACATTGGCCTCGCTCACGCACAGACCGGACCATGCGATGGCCATCATCTCGCGGGGAGTCAGTACGCCTCCATCACGTTCGACCAGGCCAACGAGGACATCGAATGCCCGGCTGCCCAGATGCACCTCGTTACCGTCGCGGTAGAGGGCTCGCGCCCTTGGAATCAACTGGAACGGCCCGAAAGAATACGATTCGTTCATGGCGAGCCTCCTGCGCCACGCATGACCCGCGACGTGCGCCAGTCACTCGCGGTCGATGGGAAGTGGTGCATCAGGTGATACGAGCCTCTGCTCTCGCATGTCCTTCCAGAAACCGTCCGGTATGGCTTCCGCCAGCGCGGCGCGATCCTCTACGAGCCGTCCAGGACGGCTTGCGCCGGGGATCACCGCCGCCACTGCCGGGTTCGCGAATACGAACTGCAGCGCCGCGGCTTTCACGCTGATGCCGTGGTGCGACGCCAGGGTGCGGATCGCGTTCACCTTCCCGACGATGGCCTCTGGCGCGTTCTGGTATTCGAAATGCGTACCGCCGGCGAGGATGCCGGAGCTGTACGGACCACCCACCACGATGTCGACGTTTTGCGCTACGGCGGCCGGCATCAGTCGTTGCAGAGCGCGCGCGTGGTCAAGCAACGTGTATCGGCCCGCCAGCAGAAAGCCGTCAGGCCGGGCCTCTTCGAGATCCAACGTAATCTCCAGTGGCTCGACCCGGTTGACGCCGAGGCCCCAAGCCTTGATGACGCCCTCGTCTCGTAGCCGGGTGAGAGCACGGAACGCTCCACGCCTGGCATCCTCATAGCGCGCAAGCCATTCGTCACCGTAGAAGTCCTGAGCCACGTCGTGGACCCAAACGATGTCGATCCGGTCGACACCCATCCGCTGCAGGCTATCGTCAATGGACCGTAACGTGGCATCCGCCGAGTAGTCGTTGATCACCTTGTTGGGCCGACCCGCCGCGAACAGGCCGCTCTTCTCGCCCAGGTCTCGCGTGCCGGTGTCTTCCACTTCGTCGAGGATGATGCGACCCACCTTGGTGCTCAGAACGTAGTCACCGCGGTCGTGACGGGACAATACCTTACCCAGGCGGATCTCGGCGAGGCCTGCTCCATAGAAAGGGGCCGCATCGAAGTAGCGGATACCCTGCTCCCAGGCCGCTTCCACCGTACCTATCGCCTCGGCTTCAGGGATGTCGCGAAACATGTTTCCCAAAGGGGCCGTCCCGAAGCCCAGGACGTGGCGGGAAGGAAAGATATCTTTGAGGCTCATTGCCATGCACCATACGGGCGATTCGAGGAAACAACCTAGCTGGCGCATACATGGCGCGACACACCCCGCGGTCTAGATGAGGATGCCCTGTTCGCGGCCGGCGTTTTCACCCGATCGGGGCTTGATCTGGCGGATGAATCGGTGGATAGATCGTTGTGGACCACGTTGGAAACGAGCCATGAACATCCCTCCAGGGCAGGCAGGCATGATCCGCGTGCTGATCACGGATGACCATCCCGTCATGCGCCACGGATTACGCGCGGCGGTCTCCGTCGAACCGGACATGGAGATGGTGGGTGAGGCGACGAACGGCTGGGAGGCCGTGGAGAAATTCCGTCAACTGCAACCCAGCGTGGTCCTGATGGACCTGCAGATGCCGAGCATGGATGGACTGGACGCCATTCGCGACATCCGAACCGAATTCCCCCAAGCCAACATCATCGTGTTGACCAGTTATCCGGGCGATGCTCGCATCATGCGCGCCCTCCTGCTCGGCGCGACTTCGTACCTGTTGAAGACCTCCAGCCTAGACGAAATAGTACAAGCCATCCGGGCATCCGTAGTGGGTCGACACGTCATGGACCCTGAAGCAGCTCATCAGCTGGCCGCGTACGCCGGCGCTGAAGCGCTCACCCCTCGTGAGATCAGCGTGCTCCGCCTCGTGGCCAAAGGTCACGGCAACAAGGCAATCGGCCGTGCCCTATCCATCTCGGAGGAGACGGTGAAATCGAGAATGCGCAGCATCCTCGGCAAGCTGGATGCACGGGATCGCACGAATGCCGTGATGATAGCGCTGCAGCGCGGCTTCCTCGACCCGTGAGCAGTCGCGAACCTGGCGGTGGACAGCGGCTTGTCGCTTCACAATTCATTGCACCGATTTACTCTTCCATGGCGCAGCATGTCCATGGACACATCGGGAGCACCGGTCATGGCGAAGAAACATTCGGGGCGCTGTGCATGCGGCGCCATCACTTTCGAATTCGACACCGATCCGACCTTTGTCGCAGATTGCTATTGCCTGGATTGCCAGCGAGCCTCGGGTGGCACCATGGCAACGTTCATGGGCGTCCCTGCCGACGACTTCGTCTTGCTCAGCGGCGCGCCAAAGGCTTACCACTACATCGCCAACTCCGGCCTGCCATTGGAGCGAAACTTCTGCCCGAATTGTGGTTCGCGCGTTTTCACCAGCAATCTCGGCGCGTTCCCGGGAACGGTATTCGTCATGCTGGGTAGTCTCGACAATCCGGATCGTGTCAAGCCGATGCTCGAGATGTTCACCAAGCGACGGCAACCATGGCAACACGAGCAGGCCAAGGAGAAGAACCTGCCACAGTTCACCGACATGCCGCATTGATGCAGGAGACACCTGCCACGCCCGGCCACCAGTGAGTGCATGGTCCGTTTGTCAGAAGTTCGCCATCCCCCGGGCCTGTCCGCGCCCGCTCTGGTGCGGTCTAATAACGCCGTCGAACGAGCGTTGACCGGCTTCACGGAGGGCGCCGCTCGCGCGCAGAACTGAGTCCGCGTCTGGCTTCCAGGTGGTAGTACAGGGGAATTTGCTTTGAACATACGGACCGCGGGAGAGGAGAAGAGCGGCCAGAAATCCAACGACGACTCCAAATTCATGCGCGATCTCGATGTCATCGTCCTTGACCCGGACCAACACACGGTCGTGGCACATGCGCACGAAGACGCGGCTGTCGAAGACGGCGGCGCTCGCCTCGAAAGCATCGGCATCGATACGGCACGATACATACTGGCTCCCGGTCTGCGTGCTTTTGGAGTGAGTGTAAATAATGAAACTCACTGCACTTGTGCGAATAACAGTTCCACGAATCTCAAGCTATACGTGCAACACGGTCATCGGCTCGACAACGTCGCCACCATCGAAATCCGTTCCAGACAGGCAGGCTATGAGATGCGTGCGGAAACCCCAGTCGCGCCAATCATGACGAGGCCTTTCGGCAGGGGCGGGCGTCGCCCGTCTACCCCTAGGATGACCTGAGAACAAGGAGAACGAACCGTGTCGACGGAAGATTGGCTGAAACAAGGTATCAGCGCCGCTTGGTGGGTCTTGTTGGCCTGGTGGATATGGAGTTCGAGGGGTAACAAGAGTGCCACGCGGGGCGAGCCGTGGCATACCCGAATGCTGCTCTATTGGATACCGCTGGTGGTGGCGTTCGGCTTACTCGGGCCGGGCGACTGGTTCGGTCACACCTGGTTGCGCGAGGGCATCGTGCCGCATACGGTGCCCGTGTTCGCTGTTTCGCTGGTCATCGTTGTCGTGGGGGTGGGCCTGGCCATTTGGTCGCGCGTACTCTTGGGGCGCAACTGGAGCAGCGTCGTCCAGATAAAGCACGACCACGAACTTGTGGAGGCTGGTCCGTATCGATACATTCGCCATCCCATCTACACCGGTATCCTGATCGCGTTCATCGGAACCGCGGCGAAGGAGGGCGACATCCGTGGGATAGTCGCCATCTTGATACTTTTCGCGTCGTTCTGGCGGAAGCTACGGATGGAGGAGCGGATGCTTGGGGAAACATTCGGTGAGACGTACGCCGCATACAAGAGACGTACGAAGGCGTTGATTCCCGGGATTCTCTGAAGCCCATCCGTTCGCACTCCGTTTGATGGCACGCAAAATTCGTCTTGAAGGCATCACTCAATATTACTTGCGCGCGGCGATGATCTCGCTCAGGTAATCGGGAGTACCCTCGATACGCACCAGATGCGGGTATTGCAGACCGCCGTGATAGTCCACCGGGATCGTACGGTAGCGGCCCTGATACTTCACCGTCAGCGCGATGGGTGTCTTGCTGTCCTTGGCGGCGGTAATCGCGCTGGCCAGGGCGTCCTTGGAATAGGTGTTGCCGTCGACGGCGACCACGGTGGCGCCGGTGCTGACGCCAGCCTTGAACGCAGGACCGTCCCAGCGCACGTCGTTGACCTTGCCGCTGTCGGTCATCGTCAGGCCGATCGACCACGTGAAGTTGAGTAGGTGGCGAGAGGATTCGGGCCGCCCGTCCGCCTGCTTCTCGTACTCGCTTTCTTTCTCGTCGTAGACCAGCTTCCAGCCCGTGGCCGCGAGGCCGTCCTGAAGTGGCGGATTCAGCGTATTGACGTGCGCGTTCAGGAAGCTTGCCCAATCGTACTTGGCGACACCGTTCAAGGCTGCCACCACGTCGTCGAACGTGTAGGTCCTGGGCACATAGCTACCGTTGTCGACGCCGAAGAACGCGCGCGCGAAATCGTCGAGCGACTGTTTGTCGTGCGTCAGGTTGCGCAGCTTGGCATCGACGGCCAGCCACATCAGCTGGCCCCCGCTGTAGTAATCCTCACTCATCTGCCAGCTTCGGTATGGCAGGGCCGAGCGCCTGGCGACAGTCGGATCGTTCGTGGTGTCTTCGAGGGTTCGCCACTGGAAACCTTCGCGGTTGCGCTCGTAGTTGGCCGCTACCATGGCCAACCCGTCGCGAAACTGTTGTGGTGTCCACATGCCGGCGCGCGCGGTCAGTACGAAGCCCCAATACTGCGTCTGCCCTTCGTAGACCCACAGGAGCGAATCGCCCATCGGTACGTTGAAGTTGGGTGTCCACAAGTCAGCTGGGCGACGGAACTTGCCGTTCCACGAATGCGTGTATTCATGAGCCAACAGGTCGCGTTCTGACGCTGCCTCCTTCCAGGCGGTGAAGTAGTCGGCACCCAGGCCGTCTTCGCTGGACTGGTGGTGTTCCGTACCGTTGCCAGCCAATTGATCCGATAGCGAGAACAGGAAATCGTAGTGATCGTAATGATGCGATCCGAATAGCTTCACCGCCTGTGTTACCAGCGCGCGATGCACCGCGACCTGCTCAGGCGTCATCTCGAGGTATTTCGGCTCGTCGGCGACGACGTCCAGGTACACTGGAGCCTTGTCGCCCGGGTTGAGCGCGACACGCTTGAAGTACTGGCCCGCATAGACTGGCGAGTCGATCAGGTTCTCCAATGTCACCGGTTTGAAGGTCGTGGTGTCACCCGACTTCGAAGCCGTTTCCAGTGCGGTACCGAGCTGCCAGCCGTGCGGCAACGTCAGGCTGGGCGCGAAGGTGATGCCACGCGAATAGTAGCCTGCAGGGTATAGCGCCACCTTGCTCCATTCCATGGCCATCATGCGGTCGGTGATCTCGAAGTCCGCGCTATCCTCGCGCTCCGACAGATACTGGAATTCCGCTTCGACGGTAGAGACACCCGCGGGCACATCCACGTGGAACGCGTAGACGTTGTACTCGTCGCGCTTCCACGCGAGTGGCTTGCCATTGGCGCTGAGCTTGAGGCCGGCGAGCATCGCGATCGGGCCGGTCGGCGAGTGATCGCCGGGAATCCACTGCGGGTATAGCAGGGTCAACGCGCCTGCTTTCACCGGAATGGTTTCATGGACGCGGAAGATGCCCTGCATGGTGTCGTTGGCGTCGACGTGGATCGCTACCGTTCCGACATAGGGCGAGTCCTGCGGTGGTGGAACTTGATCGGAAACCGTCTGTTGTGCACCAGCTGTGCCTGCTGCGAGCGCCATCGTCAGGGCTACGACAGGGCGAAAGAACTTGCGGGTAGTGGTAGCCGGCGAACCAGCAGGAATGATTGGGTGCATGAAGGACTCGCGGTGAGTGGTGAGAGACGCATACGAACGTTGCGTCAGCTACTCATCATAAACCGGCTGAGTACTTTTTCATGACCATGAAATCATTCTTGGGCAGATGCTGCTTGCTACCTCGCGGCGGGCTATCTCATAACGGAATTGATAAAGCCTTCCACTCGGTCGGATATCGGAAATCATCCCTCAGTTGACGCATTCTGGCCTTCAGAGCCCGTATGGTTGTCCCGGGGCTTAGTTACCCCCTCATGAGACCAACGGCCCCTGCGGTAGAGCGTGCCATCCGGGGACAGCTGCAGAGCAACCCACGCTGGATATGGAGGATGGTCGAGACTAGAGGTTATTTCACAACGGATTTAATAAAGCTTTCTAGTCGGTCGGATATCGAGAAATCGTCCCTCGTGAGCTGTCGCAGGCTAGTTCCGTAGGCCTTGAGCGCTCTATCGATATCGTCAGCAACCTGTTGTGCAGCACCGACGACGGTCACATCATACTCTGCGAGTATCGCGATAGTTTGCGAGGCGTTATATGCAACCCACTCGGCAGGTTCGAGGCCGGGATTGTTGGGGAGAGTGAGGAATGAGTCCCAGTCGAATGGAAAGCATATCGGTTCTGGTAGCGATTCACCGACCAAGCCGTATCCACTTATAAACCACGCCGAATCTCCATTCGCTTCTCGCAAGGCATTCCAAAGGGATCTTGGCATCGCGTGCCAGTCGTATTTATCTCTATACAGCACTGCACCGCGCCAGTTTGGTCGGGCGAAACCGTCGAGCGCACCCTCGTCTTCAACGAAAAAGCTGCGCCGGGCAGCATCAATTTTCATAGGAGGCGAGATCCTAGCTGGTCACTGTAATAGTAGGTGACCGTTCTTGATTGCGCGGTGACTTGACCAGTAAGGAAGATTGTCACCAATGCAAGGCATTTCGCTGCCAAGCAAATGCCGTAAGCTCGTCGGTCCATAACTGCCCATTTTTATATGCCGGTCCCCTGCCAGCGTGGACGGACGGTATCACAACTGACAAACCAGCGCGGGTTTCAATTAATGGACTACGGTACAAAAGGGGGTAACTCAAACGGCTGCTGGCTTTGCACGTCACGATTAGGACAATTTCAGAAGAGCTCACCCTGTGGCGACACAATCCGCGGAGGCACGAACCCTGACGTATCCAACACCGTATCCCAAGCCCGATCCAACCCAGCCTTCCGCATCGCCACCTGCACCCGCTTGCGAATAATGTCCGCGAACACCCCCTGCCCACGCATACGCGTCGCGAAGTTCGAGTCGTAATCCTTCCCGCCATTCATCTGCTGGATCAGGCTGATGATGTGCGCCGCGCGATCCGGGTAATGCAACTCCAACCACTCCCGGAACAGCTGCTTGAGCTCATGCGGCAAGCGCACGCACGTATACCCGATCGAATTCGCCCCGGCCGCGCCCGCCTGTTCGATGATCGCCTCCAGGTCGCGCTCGTTGAGCGCCGGGATGATCGGCGCAACAAGCACCCCCACGGGAACACCCGCGTTCGCCAACGTCTCCACCGCCTTCATCCGCCGATGCGGCGCACTCGCACGCGGCTCCAGCTTCGACGCCAGCTTGTTGTCCAGCGAATTGATCGAGAGGAACACCTGCACCAGCTTGCGCTCCGCCATCGGCACGAGGAGGTCGAGGTCGCGCTCGATCAGCGCGTTCTTCGTGACGATGGTGCAGGGGTGATTGCACTCGTTGAGCAACGCCAGCGCGGCGCGCGTGAGGCGCCATTTCTTCTCGATCGGCTGGTAGGGATCGGTGTTGCTACCGATGTTGATCGGCTTGCATACGTAACTCCGCTTGGACAGTTCCGCGCGGAGGATCTCCTCCAGATTGGTCTTGGCGAACAGCTTGGTCTCGAAGTCGAGACCGGGCGAAAGGTTGAGGTAGGCGTGCGAGGGGCGCGCATAGCAATAGATGCAGCCATGCTCACAGCCACGGTAAGGATTGGTCGCCTGGTCGAAACCGACGTCCGGGGAGTCGTTCCGCGTGATGACGCTGCGCGCCAGTTCCTCGCGCACTTCGGTGGCGGGGCGGCTTTCGTCGTCTTCGCGGTGCCAGCCGTCGTCCTCGGCCTGGAAGCGCGTGGATTCGAAGCGGCCTTCCGGATTCGAGGCGGCGCCGCGGCCCTTGTGCTGGCGAATCATGGGGATCGGGTCTGACATCGTACAAATGTACGACCTCTCCGTCTCAAATAACGCGATACGGCGACGACAGGGCCAAGGGCGAGCGTGAATGCGACAAGAAAACCGTCGTGGGCGGGTGCTCCAATCGACGCCCATCGCCGGCCGACGTGCCGCGATGTCCGTCCCCAAAGGAGATCCACCCATGTTGCATCGCTCGCTCCTCCGTATCGCCATGCTGGCTACCCTGGCCGCCAGCCCGGCGGCCTTCGCCGCCGACAAGCCCACCGTCGTCCTCGTGCATGGCGCCTTCGCCGATGCCTCCAGCTGGAACGGCGTCGTCGAACAGCTGCACAAGGATGGCTACACCGTGGTCGCCGCGGCGAATCCGCTGCGTAGCGTGAAGTCCGACGCCGCGTATATCGCCGATGTCGTGAAGGGCATCAAGACACCGGTCGTGCTGGTCGGCCATTCCTACGGTGGCTCGGTGATCACCGAGGCAGCCGAGGGGCAGGACAACGTGAAGGCCCTGGTCTACGTTTCCGCGTTCTCGCCGGAAGTGGGTGAAACCGCCGCTGGCCTCTCGGGCAAGTTCCCCGGCAGCACGCTCGGCCCCGCCCTGGCGCCGCCGGTCGACCTATCCAATGGAGACAAGGATCTCTACGTGCAGCAGGACAAGTTCCCGGCGCAGTTCGCCGGCGACGTCCCGGTCAAGCAGGCCACCGTGATGGCCGCCGAGCAGCGCCCGATCACCGCCTCGGCATTGAACGAAGCCGAGACCGCGGCAGCGTGGAAGCACATCCCGTCGTGGCACATCTACGGCGACGCCGACAAGAACATTCCGCCTGCGTCGATGGCCTTCATGGCCGAGCGTGCGAAGTCGAAGAAGACCGTGGTGGTGAAGGGCGCTTCACACGTCGTGATGATCTCGCACCCGAAGGACGTGGCCAGCCTGATCGAGAAGGCTGCGAAGGGCGACTGAGCCAGGCACGCTAGCGCTTCGCGAGATCCGGTGAGTCGTAACTCACCGACTTGAGCCCGTCCACCTGGCGCAACGCATCGGCCAGCGCCGCAAGCTGGTCATGGCGGACGGGTTTGGCGAAGAAGATGGTGACAACGTCGTCGCCATCTTCTTCGCGACGCAGCACGGTCTTGGTAAACGGCAGGTGCTGTTCGGCGAGCGCCGTTTCACACGCGGCCAATGCGTTCGTGCCGGTCAGCCTCGCAACGAGGCGCGGCCTTCGACCCTTCCTCCCCGTGAAGCGACGCTCCACCGGTTTCAGCAAGGCGAGGATCACCCAGATGATCGCGGTGGCCATGACGGCTGCCGCATAGAGGCCGCTACCGGCGGCGAGCCCCACCGATGCCACGGCCCACAAGCTCGCGGCCGTCGTGAGGCCGCGCACGATCTGGTCGCGTTCCACGAACAGGATCGTGCCGGCGCCGAGGAATCCGACGCCACTGATGACCTGGGCGGCGATACGCGAAGGGTCCAGCACCACGTGCGGCGCGTTGATGACGTCCGCGAAACCGAAGGCGGACACCACGATCGCCAGCGCGGCGCCCACGCCGACGAGCATGTGCGTGCGCAGCCCGGCCGTCCATTCCAGCCTTCCGCGGTTGAGGCCGATGATGCCGCTCAGGACGGCGGCGGTGGCCAGGCGAAAGAAGATGTCGAAGGGATCGAGGCTCATGACGTCAACGTACGACGTGGCCGATAAAGACGCCGTGACCTGCGGCAGCTTCACATGCCATGGTGGGAGCCGACCCTGTCGGCGATGGGTGCTTGCCTCGATCTGGCCCGCTGCGGGCGCTTGCCTCACCCTGGCCCGCTGCCGCGGGATCGCCGACAAGGTCGGCTCCCACAAGGTCCATTCCAGCCCTGTCTACTCGATGCTGTTGTGGGAGCCGCTTCAGCGGCGATGGGTGCTCGCCGTAACCTCGCCCGCTGCCGCGGGATCGCCGACAAGGTCGGCTCCCACAAGGTCTATTCCAGCCCTGTCTACTCGATGCTGTTGTGGGATCAAAGCCGGCGGCCTCGCGGCCGCCGGCTTGCATCACCCGCGATATCGCGTGGCTCAATGCTCCAGCGGGATATCCTTCGTTTCGCGGACGAAGAACAACCCGACGATGAAGGTCATCAACGCCACGGCCACCGGGTACCAGAGCCCGTAGTAGATGTCGCCCTTCCAGGCCACCAGCATGAAGCCGATGGTCGGTACGAAGCCGCCGAACCAGCCATTGCCGATGTGGTACGGCAGACTCATCGAGGTGTAGCGGATGCGCGTCGGGAACATCTCCACCAGCCACGCGGCGATCGGGCCGTAGACCATCGTCACGTAGAGCACAAGGATCGCCAGCAGCAACACCAGCATCGGGTAGTTGGATTGCGCCGGGTCGGCCTTTTCCGGATAGCCGGCGGCCTTGACCTGCGCCGCCACCTTCGCGGTGAATTCCTTGCTCTGCGCGATGAACGCCGCCTTGTCGAGGCCCGTGCCTTCGAACGACTCGATCACGTCGTCGCCGATCTTCACCGTGGCCAGCGTGCCTGCCGGCGCCTCGGCGTTTGTATACGGAATACCCTTCTTGGCCAGCACGCTCTTGGCGACGTCGCACGAGCTGGTGAAGGTCTTCTTGCCGACGGGATCGAACTGGAACGTGCATGCGTTCGGATCGGCGGTGACCACCACCGGCGCCGAGGCGGCCGCGGCTTCCACGGCGGGATTGCCGAAGTGGGTAAGGCCCTTGAAGATCGGGAACATCGTCAGCGCGGCGATGAGGCAACCGGCCAGCACGATGGTCTTGCGGCCGATCTTGTCGGACAGCCAGCCAAAGAACACGAAGAATGGCGTACCGATGAGTAGCGCGGCGGCGATCAACAGGTTCGCCGTGGTGCCGTCGATCTTCAGGCTCTGGGTCAGGAAGTACAGCGAATAGAACTGGCCCGTGTACCAGACCACCGCCTGGCCGGCCGTGGCACCGAGCAGGGCGAAGATCACCAGCTTCAGGTTCTTCCATTGGCCGAAGGCTTCCGTGAGCGGTGCCTTCGACTGCTTGCCCTCCGCCTTCATCTGCTTGAACACCGGCGACTCTTGCAACTGCAACCGGATGTACACCGACACGCCGACCAGCACCGCCGAGATCAGGAACGGGATGCGCCAGCCCCAGGCTTCGAACTGCTCGGTACCCAGGCCGAGACGCGTACCGAGGATCACCAGCAGCGACAGGAACAAGCCGAAGGTCGCGGTGATCTGGATGAAGCTGGTGTACAGGCCACGCTTGCCCTGTGGCGCATGCTCCGCGACATAGGTCGCCGCGCCACCGTATTCGCCGCCGAGCGCCAGGCCTTGCAGCAATCGCAGCAGGATGAGCAGGACGGGCGCGAGGACACCCATCGTCGAATACCCGGGTAGCACGCCGACCAGGAAGGTCGAGGTACCCATGATGACGATGGTGATGAGGAACGTGTACTTGCGTCCGATCAGGTCGCCCACGCGACCGAACACGATCGCGCCGAACGGGCGCACCGCGAAACCGGCGGCGAAGGCGAGCAGCGCGAAGATGAACTGGCTGGTCTCGTTCAGGCCGGTGAAGAACTGCTTGCCGATGATCGCGGCGAGCGATCCATAGAGGTAGAAGTCATACCACTCGAAGACCGTGCCGAGGCTGGACGCGAAGATCACGCGCTTGTGGCTGGTTCCAATCGTGCCGTCGGCTCGAAGGCCGCCTGCGGTAGTCGCCATATCGGTCTCCAATCAGAACCGGTAGTTGCCGTTGAGGGTGAACTCGTTCGCCGACGTCTTTTGCCGGCCGAGGCCATTGGTCGTGGTCGAATCGAGATTGGAATGGATCCATTCCACGCTGAGGTCGTACGAACCGGCGGTGTATTGCAGGCTGAGCGCTTGCTGGCGGTTCTTCAGCAAACCGGCCGTGTTCGGCGCGCGCCAGCGCAGCACGTCGCCCTCGTCGGGCTTGCTGGCCGAGGCGAAGCCGTAGACGCTCCAGTTCGGGGTGAACTTGTAGCCCACCTGGAGATAGCCGCCCTTGTCCTTGATGTCGCCGAACTGCGACAGGTCGCCGAAGATCTGGCCGATGGCGTTACCCGTGTAGAGAGCGCTCTTCACGATGAAATTGCCCGGCATCCACATGCCGCCCACTTCGAACGCCGTGCTCTTGATGTTGCTCTTGATCGGCGTGACCACCGTGCCGTCCACGCCGTGCAGGTCCATCTTGCTGTAGTGACCGGCGGCGAAGGCCTGCCAGTTGCCGCCCTTCGCCGTGATCCGCGCCTCGACCTGCGGCTTGAAGCCGGCATTGCCCGCCGTGAGGTAGTTCGTGGTCAGGCCGGGGCCGTTCCAGCTGCCTTCGAGCACGGCGAGATCGAAGCGCCACTTGGTGCCCGTCGAGCCATGGTTGAGATCCTGCATCCAGATCACGCCCGGGTAGCGCCAACCGATGACGCCGGTGCCGTAGCCCAGCGGGAAGGCGATATGCGAGAGCGACTGCGGGATATAGTCGAGAGGGAACATGAGGTCCCACATCTGGCCCACGCGGAACGTGGTGCCCGTGTCCGCGTTGGTGATGTCCATGTATGCCTGGCGCAGGCGTGGCGTCGGCTGCTGTTGGCTGTAGGGACCGGTGCCGTTGAAGCCACCGAAGAAGTCCATTTCGATGCGGCCGCCGCCGCCCCAGTTCTCGGTGAACTTGGCGCCGGTGAAATCGAGCCAGAAGCGCGTATTGCGGATGTCAACGCCGCTGAGCGAATCGTTCACGCGGCCACCCTGGCCGGGAATCGGGTATTCGGCGTTGGCACCGTTGCCGAAGGTGTATCCCTTGCTCTGGGTGAACGCGTTGGCGTTGATGAAGCCATGCAGCGCCACGGATACGCCGGGTGCCGAGGTGAACGTGGGCTTGGCCGGTACCGCGGCCACGGTCTTCTCGACCTTGGCGACCTTGTCGTCGGTCTGCTGGGCCTGCGTCTGCGCGGCTTGCGCCGTGGCCGTGGCCTGCGTGGTGGCTGCCTTTTGTTCCTGGATCATGGCCTTCAGCTCGGCGAGCTGTTGCTCGAGCTGGTTCACCCTGGACTCGAGTTCCGCTTCGCGGCTCGACGTCTTCTTCGATTTGGACTGGGCATGGGCCGTGTCCGGTACCGCCGCCATGGGCAGCATGAGGGCACAGGCCACACTCAGGGCGATGGCCTTGCGGCCACCGGAACGGATCGTCTTCATCATGGTCTCCCCAACCATTGGCGAGCCGAGCATGTGACACACCCGGGTGGGGTGCCATTCGCCAAAGGTCGAACCTCGACCAAAGTCGTAGCGGTGTCGCAGCTTTATGTTGCGCCGCGAGGCTAAACTTCGGGCATAGCCCCACGTACCCTCGTCTCCAGGAGCAAGCATGTCCGACATCCATCCGGTCGATCCCGCCTTCGCCGCCCAGGCGCGCGTCCGCAAGGGCGACTATGAGCGCATGTACGCGCGTTCCATCCAGGACCCCGAAGGCTTCTGGAAGGAGATGAGCGAACGGCTGGACTGGATCGTGCCGCCGACGAAGATCAAGGACGTGTCGTTCGACCCGGCCGACCTGCATATCCGCTGGTACGAGGACGGCCAGCTCAACGTCTCAGCCAACTGCCTCGACCGCCACCTCGACCGGCGCGGCGACAAGACGGCCATCATTTTCGAAGGCGACGATCCGGGCGAATCGCGCAGCATCACCTATCGGGAGTTGCACGCCGAGGTATGCAAGTTCGCCAACACGCTGAAGAACCTGGGCGTGACCAAGGGCGACCGCGTGGTGATCTACCTTCCGATGATCCCCGAGGCGGCCGTGGCGATGCTCGCTTGCGCGCGCATCGGCGCGGTGCATTCGGTGGTGTTCGGCGGCTTCTCGCCCGATTCCCTGGCCAGCCGCATCGCCGATTCCGGCGCCAAGCTGATCGTCACGGCCGACGAGGGCTGCCGCGGCGGCAAGAAGATCCCGCTCAAGGCCAACGTGGACGAATCGCTGACCCGGCCGCGCACCAACAGCGTGGAAACCGTGATCGTGGTGCGCCGCACCGGCGGGGCCATCAACCTGCAATCGCCGCGCGACCGCTGGTACCACACGCTGATGGAAGGGCAGTCCGCCGATTGCGCCTATGAGCCAATGAACGCGGAAGACCCACTCTTCACCCTTTATACCTCCGGTTCCACTGGCCAGCCCAAGGGCGTGCTGCACACCAGCGGCGGTTACCTCGTCTATACCAGCCTTACGCACGAGTTGACCTTCGACCTGCGTGAGGACGACATCTACTGGTGCACGGCCGACGTGGGCTGGATCACCGGTCACAGTTACGTCGTCTACGGCCCGCTTGCCAATGGCGCCACCGTGGTGATGTTCGACGGCGTGCCGAACTATCCGGACTTCAGCCGCTTCTGGCAGGTGGTCGACAAGCACAAGGTCACGCTCTTCTACACCGCGCCCACCGCCATCCGCGCGTTGATGCGCGAGGGCGACGGACCCGTGAAGAAAACCTCGCGCAAGAGCCTGCGCCTGCTCGGCACGGTGGGCGAGCCGATCAACCCCGAGGCGTGGAACTGGTATTACAGAGTAGTGGGTGAAGAGCGCTGCCCGATCGTGGACACGTGGTGGCAGACGGAAACCGGCGGCTTCCTCATCACGCCGTTCCCCGGCGCGACCGACCTGAAACCGGGTTCGGCGACGCTGCCGTTCTTCGGCATCGTGCCGGCCATCGTCGATGCCGAGGGCCGGCAGCAGGAAGGCGCGTGCAGCGGCAACCTGGTGATCACGGATTCGTGGCCGGGACAGATGCGCACCGTCTACGGCGATCACCAGCGCTTCATCGACACCTACTTCAAGACCTATCCGGGCAATTACTTCACCGGCGACGGCGCACGCCGCGACGAGGATGGCTACTACTGGATCACCGGCCGTGTGGACGACGTGATCAATGTGTCCGGCCATCGCATCGGTACCGCCGAGGTGGAGAGCGCGCTCGTGGCGCATCCGAAAGTGGCGGAGGCGGCGGTGGTCGGTTGCCCGCACGACATCAAGGGCCAGGGCATCTATGCCTTCGTCACCCTCAATGCGGGTGAAACGGGCAGCGACGAGCTGGTCAAGGAATTGATCGCCGGCGTGCGCAAGGAGATCGGTCCCATCGCGGCGCCCGATCACCTGCAATGGGCACCGGGCCTGCCGAAGACGCGATCGGGCAAGATCATGCGCCGCATCCTGCGCAAGATCGCGGAAAACCAGCCCGATCAACTGGGCGATGTGTCCACGCTGGCGGATCCGGGCGTGGTGAAGAACCTCGTGGAAGAACGGTTGATCAAATAGCCCATGTCCGATGTCCTGATCGCAGACGACCATCCGCTGTTTCGCGACGCCTTGCAGCGTGCGGTGCTGGCGGCGCTGCCGGACGCCACCGTGCACACCGCCGACAGTGTGCCCGCGCTGTTCGCCCTGATCGAATCCCTGCCCGATGCGGACCTGCTGTTGATGGATCTGCACATGCCGGGAGCCCGGGGTTACTCGGCGCTCGCGCATATTCGCGGGCAGTATCCGGGCTTGCCGACGATCGTCGTGTCCGGCCACGAGGAAGGGCAGATCGCCCGGCGCGCGCTTGCGCACGGCGCATCCGCGTACATCCCGAAATCGGCGGCGGTGGAACAGATCGTCGAGGCGGTGCGCGCCGTCCTCGATGGCGACGTGTGGTTGCCGCACCAGTTGGTCGGTGGCAGCGTGGAACTGAAGGCGGATGAAGCCGACGTGGCCGCCCGCGTGGCCTCGCTCACGCCACAGCAGTTCCGCGTGCTCACGATGATCGCGGAAGGTTTGCTCAACAAGCAGATCGCCTACGACCTGGGCGTGTCCGAGGCGACGGTGAAGGCGCACATGACGGCGATCATGCGCAAATTGGGCGTCTCGAATCGTACCCAGGTCGCGCTGGCGGCAAGCCACCTGGATGTGGAGAAGGAAACCTTCCCGGGCATTTCCCAGGAAGGTTGATTCACGCCGCGTGCGTGCCGGTTCGTTTTGCCAGCGCGACCAGCAAGGCACGAAGCGCCGCGGGGCGCACCGGTTTATGCAGCAGGGGATAGCCCAGCGTGCGTGCGCGTTGCTTCAGTTCCGTGCTGCCATCCGCCGTGACCATCGCCGCCGGTGGCATCGGCACGATCTTCGTGCCGAGCAGGTGCAATGCCTCCAGCCCATCCATCTCATCGCCGAGATGATAGTCGGCAAGGATGAGGTCGACATGCGTCGTGGAAAGAATGTCCATCGCCGTATCGACATCGACGGCGAGGCGACAATCGACACCCCAACGCCCGAGCAGCGCACGCATCCCTTCGAGGATGGTCTCGTCGTTGTCCAGGCAGAGCACGGTGAGTGGCAACTGTTCGCCGCCACCCGGACGCACGACGGCGGGAGCACGCTTACGCAACACCGCTTCGGTACGCGGCACGGAGATACTGAAGCAACTGCCATGCCCCACGCGCGAACGCAGGCCGAGCGCATGGCCGAGAATGCCGGCGAGACGATCGCAGATGGAAAGTCCCAGGCCGAGACCTTTTTCGCCCCAGGGCGAAGGGCGTTCCAACCGCTGGAATTCACCGAAGATCCGCGCTTGCTGTTCGTCGGCGATGCCGGGGCCGCTGTCCCAGACTTCGATGCGTGCCTGCTCGCCGTTACGGCGAACGCCCAATACGACACCGCCTGCACGCGTGTATCGCAACGCGTTGGAAAGGAAGTTCGCCACGATACGTCGCAGTAACTGCGCATCGCTACGTACCGACAACGACGTCGGCACGACGTGCAAGGTCAGCCCACGCTGCTCGGCGACCACGGCGAACTGTTGCCGCAACGAGTCGAACAGATCGGCTAGCGCGAAGGGCGCGATTTCGGGACGGTAGCTGCCGGCATCGAGTCGCGATACATCGAGCAAGGCATCGAGCAAGTCTTCCGCGGCGCGGAACGAGGCATCGATACGTTCCGCGAGTTGGGCCGCTTCGCTGTCGAGGCCCGGGTGTTGCCGAAGCGCGGAAGTAAAGAGACGCGCGGCATTCAGGGGTTGGAGAAGGTCGTGGCTGGCTGCGGCGAGGAAGCGCGTTTTCGACGCATTGGCCGCTTCCGCCTCGCGGCGCGCGATCGCCGTCGCGGTCAAGGCCTCGGACAATTCCGCCGTACGCACATCCACGCGCTGCTCAAGCGTTTCGTTCGCATCGATCAAAGCCTGCTCGACCGATTTGTATGCCGTGACATCGGTGAAGGTCGTCACGAAGCCGCCACCGGGCAAGGCACGTCCGCGCATTTCGATCACGGTACCGTCCGGCCGTACGCGCTGGAAAACATGTGGCGAGCCGGCGCGCATGTAGCGGATACGCTTGGCCACGTGTTCGTCCACCTCACCGGGACCGCACTCGCCATGTTCGGCGTTCCAGCGGATCAGGTCGGCGACGGGCAGGCCGACGTAGACCATGCCTTCCGGGTAATCGAACAGTTCCAGGTAGCGACGGTTCCACGCAACCAATCGCATCTCGCCGTCGACCACGCTGATGCCTTGAGAGACATTCTCCAGCGTCGTCGACAACAACTCGCGGTTGAAGCGCAGTTCCTGTGACGCCTCGTCCATGAGAGCCATGGCTTCCGCGATATCCAGGCCCGTGCCGGATAGCGCACCCATGAGGATACGCCGCGCACTGGCCGCGCCGACGGCACTGGCGAGGAGGCGTTCGGTGAACTGGATGAGCGGACGGTCGGCGGAGTCGGTGGGGGAGAGCGTCACGCCGTGACGTTGTCCATATTCGTTGAATGCGCGCACGGTCACCCGATCGCCGACGATGCGGCCAGCGATCGTGCCAAGGTCGCGTACGGTCACGCGACCGCGCCAATCGCCGGCGCCGGTCGCGCTGCGCACGAACGGGTCGACGAAGAGCGCCGCGTGCAGGCGCTCGGCCACGCTCGGGCGGAAACGCAGCGAGATGAAGATGAGGCAGCCGACATTGAACAGCAGCGACCAGAACGTGCCGTGCGTGACGGACTCCCATCCCGACAGGTGGAACAGCTCGGTCGGTTTCAGCCAGCCGATGCCGAAGGGGCCGTCGTCCATCCATGCGGGGTGCAACCACCCCGCACGCGTCATCGCGGGAAGCAGCAAGGTATACGCCCAGACGATGAAACCCGCCAACAAGCCGATGTAAACGCCGACACGGCTCGCGCCACGCCAGTACAGCGCCGATACGATGGCCGGTGCGAACTGCGCCACCGCCGCAAACGACAGCAGGCCCGTCGCGGCGAGGTTCTCGGCATCCGCGATCACGCGGTAGTACATGTAGGCGAGGCCGGCGAGCGCCACGATGGCGATACGGCGCACAAGCAATACGATGTTCGACAAGTCGCCGCGCCGCTCGAGGTCGAGGCGCTTCACGCGCAGCAAGGCAGGCATCACCAGGTCGTTGCTGATCATGGTCGCCAGCGCGACGGCGGCCACGATGACCATGCCGGTGGCGGCGGAGAACCCTCCGACGAAGGCGAGCAGGGCCATGCCGTTGTCGCCGAGTGCGATCGGCAGATTCAGCACCCATGCGTCCACATGGCCCTGCGTCACCTGCGGCAGGTGGAGACCGGCGCTGACGATCGGCAGCACGGCTACCGAGATCAGGATCATGTAGAGCGGGAAGAACCAGCGCGCACGACGCAGGTCGCGCGGGTCTTCGCACTCGACGACGCCGATCTGGAATTGCCTAGGCAGGCAGAACATCGCGCAGAAGGCGAGCAGGGTCTGCGCGACGAAGCCGGGTGGCATGCTGCCTTTCTCCACCTGGAGCATGGGCGCGCGCATGGTCTCGACGAGGCCTGGTCCATGCAGGTAGGCATAGACGCCGATGGCGACGAAAGCCAGCAGCTTCACCAGCGATTCCACCGCCACGGCCAGCATCATGCCGTGGTGATGTTCCGTGGCGTCGATGTTGCGGGTGCCGAACAGGATGGCGAACACGGCGAGCAGGGCGGCACACCACAGCGCGGTATCTCCGAACCACCAGGCGGTACTGCCCGAGCCCAGCACGGAGAACGACATCGCAACGGCTTTGAACTGCAACGCGATGTACGGAATGATCGCGACCACGGCGATGATCGCGACAAGCGCGGCGAGACCGTGCGACTTGCCGAATCGCGCGGCGATGAAGTCGGCGATCGAGGTGATGTTTCGCTCGCGGGCCACGAGCACCAGCCGTTCGAGCAGGCCGAAGCCCAGGACGAAGAGGAGCAGGGGCCCGAGGTAGATCGGAAGGTAGGACAAGCCGGAGCGTGCGGCGGTACCGACCGCGCCATAGAACGTCCACGAGGAGCAGTACACCGCCAACGCCAAACTGTAGACGACGGGACGCAACTTGGGCTGTCGTGGATATAGCGGGCGGCGATCTCCCACATAGGCGATCGCGAAGAGAAGGCCCACATAGAGCAGCGACACCAGCAGCAACAGCCAGCCTGCGATCACGAATGGCGCTCCCCGTATGGCACGGGGGTCATTCTAGGGGCTGATGGCTGCGTGTTGCAGATCCGTTCGTTGTGTTGCCGGCAGAGCATCGCCGACAGGGTCGGCTCCCACCAGGTGGCGGTAACCGGGCGGGAGCCGACCCTGTCGGCGATGCTCCTGCTTCCTGTGGGATCCGACTTGTCGGCGATGCTCCTGAACGGCCCCCCAGACCATCCAATCACGAACCCGCTTGCCCCAAGCCCCTCATTCAAAGCACGATCCACCGAATGAGCGAAGTCCCGCCCACCGTACCTGTCCTGGATCACGACGAAATCCACATCTGGCGCACCCGCTGGTCCGGTGGCGCCGGTGAAGTGGTGTTCGCCAGCCTGCTTGCCGCCTATGCGGGCCCCGGTGCGCCACCCATCGAGCGCGGCGAACGCGGAAAGCCCTGCTTCCCGCCACCCTTCGACACGCTGGGCTTCAACTGGTCGCACAGTGGTGACGTCGCCGTGCTCGCGGTAGGACGCGGGCAGGCGGGATTCGAAGTCGGCGTCGACGTGGAAACGGTGCGTCCGAGAGCCCGCGCCCTCGAACTTTCGAAGCGATTCTTTGCGCCGGATGAGACGGCCGCGCTCGTGGCCTTGCCGGAAGCGGAACAGCTGGGTGGCTTCCTCACCTTATGGACGGCCAAGGAAGCCGTACTGAAAGCGCATGGGGGTGGGTTGTCCTACGGCCTGCACCGTGTGTCGTTCAGCCTGCCCGGCGGTGTCGCCACGCCCGGTCACTTCGAAGGCGACGTGGGGCCAGCGCCAGGATGGCGTGTTCAGCCGCTCCCCCTGGGCGATGGCCTGGTATCCGCCGTGGCCTGGCGCGGTCATGAACGGAATGTCCGCGTCTTCACATTTCCGCTTTGAACCTTTTCCTCGCGGGCCGTGTCTGATCCTACGTGTGTGTGACCGTGGAGTGCGCCACAGGGACGTGGCGAGTTATGCTGGGATGACAGTCATTACGCACGTTGCAATGGCGGCGTGCGTTTTTTTATGGACCGTCGATGACCCTACTCAGCGTCAACCTCAACAAGATCGCCATGCTGCGCAACTCGCGCGGTGGCGATGAACCCGATATCGCCACCGCGGCCAACACCGGCATCGACGCGGGTTGCGGCGGTCTCACCGTCCACCCGCGGCCCGACATGCGCCACGTCACGCCCGACGATGTGCGCACACTGGCCGGACTGCTCCGCGGTCGCGTCGAGTACAACATCGAGGGCAATCCCTTCGCCGGGCCACGTGGTGCGTATCCCGGCCTGATCGAACTCGCCCGTGAAGTGCGGCCGACCCAGGTCACCCTGGTGCCCGATGGTGACGGTCAGATCACCTCCGATCACGGTTTCGATCTCACCCAGGACATCGAGCTGCTCAAGCCAGTCGTCGCGGCGTTCCGTGAACTCGGTTGCCGGGTCAGCGTATTCGTCGACGCGGGTGGGGAAGGCTTCGCGGAGGCGAAGGCCATCGGCATCCAGCGCATCGAGCTCTACACAGGTCCTTACGCGGCCGCTTTCGCGAAAGGCGATGCACGCGCGGAACTCGCCTCATTCGCGGATACCGCCACGCGTGCGCAACAGGCCGGACTGGCGGTGAACGCGGGGCACGATCTCAACCAGGCGAATCTCGGAACGTTCAAGTCGGCCATTCCTGGCCTGGCGGAAGTGTCGATCGGCCACGCGTTGATCGGCGAAGCCTTGTACCAAGGCCTGGCAAACACCGTCCGCGCGTACCTCGACATCCTTTCCTGAGCGCAACGACAGGCGCTGACAAGTCAGGTGGATAACCGACCGCCCTGGTGAGAGCCTGTAGCCCTGGTGGGAGCCGACCTTGTCGGCGATGGGTGCTTGCCGCAATCCGGCCCGCTGCCGCGGGATCGCCGACAAGGTCGGCTCCCACCAGGCTTCGATTGCCGGAAGGGGCGGCTTCCCACTAGGCACCGATTGCCGGAAGGGGCGGCTCTCACCAAAGCATCCCGGCAGGCGTGGCCTGCCAAAAAAACCCCGCCGGGAGGCGGGGTTTTCGGTGTTACCGGACGACCGTTGCGATCAGTTGTTGACGAAACCGATCTTGGTCAGGCCCTGGCCCTTCGCGTCGGAAAGCACGCGTGCCACGACCTCGTACTGGACCGCGTCATCCGCGTCGATCTGCAGTTCCGGCTGGTTCGACTGTTGGGCGATCACCGCGATCTGAGCCTTGAGGCCCAGTTCGTCGACCGGTGTGTCGTTCCAGTACAGCGAGCCATCCTGGCGAATCTGCAGCCGGACGGGATCCGGCGGATTCTCTGGGTTGACGATGTTCGGGTTCGGCTGCGGCAGATCGATCTTGATCTTATGCGACAGCATCGGAGCCGTGATCATGAAGATGATCAGGAGCACCAGCATCACGTCGACGAGCGGCGTGACGTTGATGTCCGACATCGGGCCACCGGAGTTGCCTGAGCTGAATGCCATGGTTCGTTACTCCTTGCCAGTCGACATGAAGCCGACGTGGACCATGCCGGCATCCTTGGCGTCGCCAAGGATCTTCTTTACCACCTTGTACTCGGTGGTGCGGTCCGCACGGATCTGGAGTTCCGGCTGCGGCGACTTCGCCGCCGCAACCGCGAACTGGGCCTTCAGTTCAGCCTCGCTGACTTCACCGTCATTGAGGAAGTACGTACCGTCCGGCTTGACCGCGAGATCCATCGGTTCGACCGGGGTGTCATCCTTAACGTTCGGATTAGCCTTCGGCAGATCGATCTGGACCTTATGGGACATCAGAGGTGCCGTGATCATGAAGATGATCAGCAGAACCAGCATCACGTCGACGAGCGGCGTGACGTTGATTTCCGACATCGGACCGCCACTGTTGCCCCCGCTGCTCATAGCCATGGGTCAGTTCCTCACTTCTTGGCAGGTGCGACCGGCGCGTTGCCTTCGACGCGGGCGCCGGTGGCGAAGAAGTCGTGCAGGTCGTGCGCGAATTCGTCGAACTGGGCGTACGTCAGGCGGTTCGAACGCATGAAGAAGTTGTACGCGAGCACGGCCGGGATAGCGGTGAACAGACCGAACGCGGTCATGATCAGCGCCTCACCGACGGGGCCGGCGACCTTGTCCATCGAAGCGGAGCCCGACGCGGCGATACCGATCAGCGCGTGGTAGATACCCCACACCGTACCGAGAAGACCGATGAACGGAGCCGACGAACCGACCGTGGCGAGCAGGGTCAGGCCGCCTTCCAGACGCAGGCTCTCGCGAGCCACGGCCTGGCGCAGGGCGCGGTCGATGAATTCCGAACGCGACAGCGTCTCGGCGAGGCGACCACCGGCAGCGGCCTGGTGGTGAGCGACGGCCGAAGCGGCGTCGAGAGCGATCTTCGAGAACGGTTCGCCCTTCGGCTGCTCTTCGAGCATGCGAATGGCTTCCTGCGTCGACGGGGTGTTCCAGAAACCCTGGATGACCTTGTCGGCGCGCGCACGCACCATGCTGTTACGGATGAAGTTGGCGACGATGAAGTACCACGAGAGCACGGACATCGCGACCAGCACCACGAACACGATCCAACCGAGGAAGTCGAAGTTGTGGATCAGGTGGTCGAAGCCCATCTGCTTGAGGGCGTCGGCGTTGGAGTTTTGACCTGGATTAGCAGGCTGAGCGGAGGTGTCTTGCAACATAACGCTACCCTTGGGGAAATCAAACATTAACGGAGCAGTAAGTGAAGGAGAACTTACAGCTGGTTTAGGTTGAACGTAACGGGGACACGTGCATAGCCTTCGACGGCCTGACCGCCTCGCTTGCCCGGGTTGAATCGCCAGTTCCTTGCCGCATCCTGCGCTGCCTTGTCCAGTTCGCGGAAACCGCTGGACTGATCGATCTGGATGTCTTTCGGCGCACCGTCGACACCCACGAGGACCAGTAGTACCACCGTACCTTCATGCCGCTGACGAACCGCCTGCGGCGGATACTTTGGCGGATTACGCTGACGGTACGACAGATTCTCGCTAGGTGCGATGTCGGCCGGCGGTGCTGGCGGCGCGGGAGGCGCCGGCGGCGGTGCCGGAACAGCATTCGTGCTCGCCTCTTCGACAGCCGGCGGCGGTGGGGCCGGCGGCGGAGGTGTCGGCGGCGGCTTCACCTGCTGGATGATTTTCGGGGGCGGCTGCTTGGGAGGTTCCGGCGGCGGCGGCGGAGGAGGCGGGGGCGGCGGCGGCGGTTCGATGAAATCGACCTGTACCACCTTCTCTTTCTGCTTTTCCTGCGACTTCGGCGGCGCCATGGGCGCGACCAGCAGCAGGAAGGCAAACGAGTGCAGTGCAATGGCTACTGCCAACGCACTTGTGCGCCCCCAACTGAACGGCGCTTGGCCGGTTGATTCGTTACTTGAGGCCATCAGTCACTATCAAGAGCTAATCAAGCGGAAGTGAGCCCGCACTGCTCTTCCGGCGCTCGGCGTGTTGACATTGCCGAAAACGCAGGTTTCTGCAAGCGGAAAGATATGCAAGTTACACCAGCATTTGGTGTTTGTATAGACACCTGAAGGGAGGATTTACGGCTGTTCACAAGCCCCCCTTCTGGGACTTTACAAGCACTTACTTGCCGGTACCTGCGGTTTTCAACCAGGCGTTGGCCTTGGCAGACGTTTCCGGATCCTGCGCTGCCTGTTTCATGGCGGCGATGGCACCCGGCTTGTTCTTCAGACCACGCTCGGCTTCCGCGAGCACCATGTAGGCTTGACCCTTATGTTGCACACCCTTGCTGATGGCGTCCGTCGCGGCCTTCTTGGCCTCGCCGTACTTGTTTTCCTGTAGCTGGAGGCGCGCGACGCTGAGCGTCACCTCGCCATCCTTTGCGAGCGGCGCGGCCTTCTGGTACGCGGCCAACGCGGCCTTCATGTTGCCACCGGTGATCGCGGCGTCGCCCTGGAGCTTGTAGACCTCGGCGCTAGGCTTCACGACGCCCTTGGCGAGACCGTCCTCGAGCACCTGGCCAGCCTTCGCGGCGTTGGCTTCCTGGCGGTCGGTGTGGTCCTGGCCGTCGATCAGGTAGACCTTGGCGAGGTTCACGTACTGCTTCTCGTCCTTGAACGCACCGGCGGCACGACCCTTCTCCATCAGCGAGATCGCTTCCGGATACTTCTGCGCCTGGATCAAGGCCGAGGCGGCGTTGTTCAGCGCGGTGGGATCGTTCGGGTTCTTCGCCAGTTCGGCGGCGGCGAGATCGGCGGCCTTGTCGCCCTGGCCGGTCTCCGCATAGCTGGCGGCGAGGATCTGGTCCCACGAACCCTGCGGCTTGGCGTCCGGCATGGACTTCGCCTTGGTGATCGCGGCGATCGCTTCCGGGTACTTCTCGAGTCGGTAGTCGATGTTGCCCTCGAGGCCGTACGAGTCGGCGGTTTCCTTCTTGCCTTCGGTGCGCCATTCCTGCAGTGCCTGCAGTGCGGGGGCGTACTGCTCGTCGGCGACGAGGAACTGCACGTACATGTACTTGAGCTGGAAGTAGGTGTCGTTCGGCATGACGCCGATATCGAGTGCCTGCTTCAGCGTGGTGATCGCGCCCTTCACGTCACCGTCGTTGTACTTGAGGTTGGCGATGCCCTGCAGCGCGAGCGCCTGTGCGTACTTGCTGCTCGTGCCCGAACCGTCGGCCAGCGGCTGCAGGATCTGCAGCGCCTTGTCCTTCTCGCCATTGTTGGCGGCGTCCAGGCCTTCGTTGATGGCCTTCTGGTCTTTCTCGCTCTTGAGGTCGAGCTTGGGCTCCGTGCGGGTGGCATTCGGATACAGCGCTTCTTTCTTTTCCTTGGAAGCGGTATCGCGGGCAACCGCGGCGCCACTGACAAGGGAAAGTGCGATCGCGGTAGCGAGCGCCATCTTGATGAAGGAACCCTGTTTCATTGACTGACCTCTGTTGAAGGAGTCGTCGCACAGTGACGTGCTCCGGGGGACTACAGAGGTTAACCCGATTCGATTCCTAAGAACAAGTCGCAGTGCAAGAAAAAATTTCAAATAAAACAATCACTTGTTAGGAGAATGTTGGGACTTACAGATTTCTAGGTAAAAGGTTGCCTTGAAAACGGCATTTTCATCCCCGTTACGCGGAAATGTGACGGAACACAAAAAAACGCCCGGTCGCTGCCGACCGGGCGTTCCTGTCCCTTCCACTGGCGTGGTAGAGCGTCCTCAGATGTCCAGGTTGGCGACCTTGAGCGCATTCGCCTCGATGAAATCACGGCGGGGTTCCACTGCCTCGCCCATCAGCATCGAGAACATCTGGTCGGCCGCGACGGCATCTTCGATGCCCACCTGGAGCATGCGGCGCGTCTCCGGATTCACCGTGGTTTCCCATAGCTGCTCCGGATTCATTTCACCCAGGCCCTTGAAGCGCTGGATGGTGCGGCCCTTCTTGGCTTCGTCGAGCAGCCAGTTGCGCACCTCGGCGAAGCTGAGCACGCCACGCGAGGCATTGCCACGGCGCACCACGGCGCCGGGCTGCAGGCCCAGTTCGGCCAGCTGCTGCGAGATGGACTGGATCGCGCGGAACTCGGTACCGCCGAAGAAGCTCTGCGGCATGATCCACGTGTGGCTGAGGCCATGCTGCATGCGCTCGACCTCGATGGCCGCGCCTTGCTGCTCGTTCAGGGCCGGACGGAAACGCAAGGCATAGGTCGGCTTGCCCAGGCCACTGGCACTGAGTCGCTGGGCGATACCGTCGAGCCATGCCTGCATGCGCGCCGGGTCGGACCACAGCCCGTCGTCCATGGGCACATGCTCGATCATCGCCGTGAGGGTTACGGTGTCGAAGCGGTGGCTGAGGCGTGCGATCTGGTCGAGCGAAACCTGATAGTCGCGCAACAGTTTCTCGAGGGTCACGCCATCGATGCCGGGAGCGCCCTCTTCCGGCGTCAGCGACGCGTTGTCCACGGCGCTGGCGATCAGGTACTCATTGAGGACAGTGTCGTCCTTGATGTACATCTCCTGCTTGCCCTGCTTCACTTTGTACAGCGGCGGCAGGCCGATGTAGACGTGGCCACGCTCGATCAACTCGGGCATCTGGCGGTAGAAGAAGGTGAGCAGGAGCGTGCGGATGTGCGAACCGTCCACGTCCGCGTCGGTCATGATGATGATGCGGTGGTAACGCAGCTTGTCCGGGTTGTATTCGTCCTTGCCGATGCCCGTGCCCAGCGCGGTGATCAAGGTGCCGACTTCGGCGGACGAGATCATCTTGTCGAAGCGGGCTTTTTCCACGTTGAGGATCTTGCCCTTCAACGGCAGCACGGCTTGCGTACGACGATTGCGACCCTGCTTGGCGGAGCCACCTGCGGAATCACCCTCGACCAGGAACAGTTCGGACAGTGCCGGATCCTTCTCCTGGCAATCCGCGAGCTTGCCCGGCAGGCCCGCGATGTCGAGCGCGCCCTTGCGGCGGGTCATCTCGCGGGCTTTGCGGGCCGCTTCGCGCGCACGCGCGGCGTCGACCGCCTTGGAGGCGATGTTGCGGCTCTCGGCCGGGTGTTCGAGGAGGAACTCGGCGAGTTTCTCGTTGATGACCTGCTCTACCGCCGTCTTCACCTCGCTGGAGACCAGCTTGTCCTTGGTCTGCGACGAGAACTTCGGATCCGGCACCTTCACCGAGAGGACGGCGATCATGCCTTCTCGCATGTCGTCGCCAGACAGGCCGACCTTGGCGTTCTTCGCCAGGCCTTCCTTCTCGATGTAGTTCTGCAGGGTTCGCGTCAGCGCGGCGCGGAAACCCGTGAGATGGGTACCACCGTCACGCTGCGGGATGTTGTTGGTGAAGCAGAACATCGTTTCCTGGTACGCGTCCGTCCATTGCATCGCCAGTTCGACGGTAATGCCGTCGGTTTGCGAGCTGAAGCTGATGACGGTCGGGTGCAGCGCGGTCTTCAGCTGCGCCAGGTGCTGCACGAAGGACTTGATGCCGCCTTCGTACGCGAAGATGTCCTTTCGCTCGTTGCGCTCGTCGACCAGCTCGATCGTGACGCCCGAGTTGAGGAAGGCCAGCTCACGCAGGCGCTTCGCCAGGATGTCGTAATGGAATTCGATGTTGTTGGTGAACGTGGCCGGGCTGGGCAGGAAGCGCACCATGGTGCCGCGACGGCTCGTGTCGCCGAAGACGGCGATCGGGGCGACCGGTTCACCGTGGGCGTACTCCTGGCGATGTTCCTTGCCTTCGCGCCAGATGGTGAGCCAGAGCCGGGAACTGAGCGCATTGACCACCGAGACGCCGACGCCATGGAGGCCGCCGGAGACCTTGTAGGAGTTCGCGTCGAACTTACCGCCCGCGTGAAGCACGGTCATGACCACTTCGGCCGTGGACCTGCCCTCTTCCGGATGGGTATCGACCGGAATGCCGCGGCCGTTATCGGCCACGCTGACCGAGCCATCCTGGTGGATGGTGACGGTGACGTAGTCACAGTAGCCGGCAAGGGCTTCATCGATGGCGTTATCGACGACTTCGAACACCATGTGGTGCAGACCCGTACCGTCGTCGGTGTCGCCGATGTACATGCCTGGACGCTTGCGGACCGCGTCCAGGCCCTTCAGGACCTTGATGCTGCCGGAGTCATAGGCGTTCGAATTCGTCGGATCGAGAGGTTCGTTCATGCGATGCCTGGTGATGGCGCCAGAGAGCGGTCCCGATGCGGCGCGGAAAAGCTTCGGGACAGTCGGTCGATTATAGCAAAGCCGTGACCACACCCTGTTCCACGTGGAACATCGTGACGGACTGGTCGGCAAGGGCGGACGGGATCTCGGTACCCGTGATAAAGACCTGAGCGTCGCGGCCCAGAAGCTGCGCGACAACCCACTCTTGATGGGTACGATCGAGCTCGGATGCAAGGTCGTCGAGGCAGACGACAGGCCATTCTCCGCGGATTTCGGCATGGAGGGAGGCCTGCCCTAGCAAGCAAGCCAGGGCACACAGTTTTTCCTGCCCACGGGAAAGGTGTTCGCGCAATGGCGCCTGTTCGAACGCGATGGAGAAGTCCGCACGATGCGGCCCGACCGTGGTGTGGCCCCTCCCCAAGTCGCGCAGCCGTCGTTCGGCCAATGTCGTGGCCAGATCAGCCGCTTCGTCCCAGCCAGGCCGATAGCGGACGGAGAAGTCGCCGAGTTCCGGGAGAACATTCGTCGTGAATTCACGGACGTGAGGGATCAACCGATCCAGGTACCCTCGCCGGAAAGCCGTTATGCCCTCTCCCGCAGCGGCCAACTCCGCTTCCCACGGTTCCAGGAGTCCCCCGTCCAGCGGCCCACCGGCCCGAAGCAGCGCATTCCTTTGTCTCAGTGCCCGCTGGTACCGGCGCCACTGGTTCACGAAAGCATGTTCCACGTGGAACATGCCCCAGTCGAGGAACCGGCGGCGTTCGTCCGAGGCTCCCGCGATCAGGTCGTGCGACCCCGGCTCGAAGCACACGACGGCGCATTCCTGAACCAGCGCGCCAAGCGATGCGGCGGAATCACCGTCGACACGAGCCTGCCAACGCCCTCCTTCACGACCCAGGCCGAGCCGGCGCGTCCGGCCGTCTTCGGAACGCACCTCGGCAAAGACCGAAAGAGCGTTAGATCCTCGCTTCAACAGGACATCGCGGGAGCCGGCTCGAAACGAACGGCCATGCGACAGCAGATAGGCCGCCTCCAGCACGCTGGTTTTACCGGCGCCGTTCGGGCCCACGAACACGTTGATCCCTGTTGCCGGGGTCAACGACACCGATTCCAGGCAACGCAATCCGGCTATCCGCAACGACTCGAACTTCATTCCCAGCCTTTTCCCATCCCAAACGAACGACGCCGGGGTGTCGAAGACATCCCCGGCGTCGTGGGCCGAACTTTAACGTGCCTGCCGGTCAGAGGCGAAGCGGCATCACCACATGGCGAGCTTCTTCGTTGCCCTCTTCCTGCAGGAGGCAGCTCGACTGGGCGTCGCGCAGGTTGATCCGGACCTTGTCGCCGCGCAGCGCGCCAAGCGCGTCGAGCAGGTAACCCACGTTGAAGCCCACGGCGAGATCGTCGACCACGGTTTCGGCCTCGACTTCTTCCTGGGCCTCTTCCTGCTCGGGGTTGTGCGCGACAATCTTGATACGACCGGGGCTCAGTTCGAGCTTCACGCCACGGTACTTCTCGTTGGAGAGAATCGCCGCACGCTGCAACGCACTGCGCAGCACGTCACGCTCGATCGTCGCCGTCTTGTCGGCACCGAGCGGGATCACCGCCTCGTAATCCGGGAAGCGGCCGTCGATCAGCTTCGAGGTGAAAACGACTCCGCCGCGGCGTACACGCAGGTGGTTGCGACCGAACTCGAGTTCGACCGAACCCTCGCCGGCCTCGAAAAGGCCGATGAGTTCGTTCACGCCCTTGCGCGGAATGATGATCTGACGGCGGGCGGACACCGAGCTTTCAAGCTTGGTTTCCTTCAACGCCAGGCGGTGGCCATCGGTGGCGACGCAGCGCAGCGTGTGTTCCTGCAGATCCAGCAACATGCCGTTGAGGTAATAGCGCACGTCCTGGTTCGCCATGGCGAAGGCGGTGCGATCCATCAGGTCGCGCAGGACTTCTTCCGGCAGCGTGACCCGTTCGACCAGCTCGATTTCATCGATGGTCGGAAATTCGCTCGACGGCAACGTCGCCAGCGTGAAACGGCTTCGGCCGGCGTTGAGCGCGATGCGTTCGCCGTTCAACTTGATGTCGATCTTCGCGCCATCAGGCAACGCGCGAACGATGTCGAACAGCTTTCGCGCTGGGATCGTGATCTCGCCTTCCTGCACGCCGTCGGCGGCGGTGGTGGCGATCATCTCCACTTCGAGGTCGGTGCCCGTGAAGGACACCTCGCTACCGGAGGCGCGCACCAGAAGGTTGGCCAGCACGGGCAGCGTCTGGCGGCGTTCCACCACGCCGACCACCTGCTGCAGGGGTTTGAGCAGTACTTCCCTCTGGATGCTGAATTGCATGCGTCCCCTACTCCTGCTTTTAAGTTTTTAAGATTTTATTAGTGGTAGTTGTAGGGCCGGTGGATATCTTGAAAAGTCCGAAAAGCATCTATTCTTCAAAGACTTGATCAAAGATATCGACTGGCCCGAACACGCGGTTTCATGTGGGTGCCTTGTGGATAACTTCAGGCCTTAAAACCGTCCTCCATCCATCCACCTATTATCCACAGGTTCTCAGCCCGTCAATATACGGATGAGCTGCTCCCAATCCTGGCGCATGCGCACGTCCTTCTCGCAGAAACCACGGATCGTGCGGCAGGCGTGCAGCACCGTCGTGTGGTCGCGGCCGCCAAAGGCTTCCCCGATCTCCGGCAGGCTGTGCTCGGTCAATTCCTTGGACAGCGCCATGGCCACCTGCCGCGGACGCGCCAGGGAGCGCACACGCCGTTTGGAGAGCAGGTCGGAGAGGCGCACCTGGTAGTAGTCCGCCACCGTCTTCTGGATGTTCGGCACGGTGACCGCTTGCGCATGCGTGTTCAGCAGGTCGCGCAGGGTTTCCTCGGCGAAGTCGGTGGTGATCGGCTTGCGGTAGAAGTTGGCACGGGCGGCGAGCGTATTGAGCGCGCCCTCGAGGTCGCGCACGTTCGAACGGATGCGCCGGGCAAGCAGCATCGCCACGTCCTCGGACACTTCCATGCCCTTGTCCGACGCCTTGGAGAGCAGGATGGCCGCGCGCGTCTCGAAATCCGGCGGCTCGATCGCCACCGACAGGCCCCAGCCCAGGCGCGACTTCAAGCGCGGTTCCAGCTTGTCGAGTTCCTTCGGATAGCGGTCGCAGGTGAGGATGATCTGCTGCTTCGCCTCGAACAAGGCATTGAAGGTATGGAAGAACTCTTCCTGCGTGGTGTCCTTGCCGGCGAAGAACTGGATGTCGTCGATCAGCAGCGCATCCACCGAGCGGAAGCGGCGCTTGAAGTCGTCCATGTTCTTTTGCTGCAGCGCCTTCACCATGCCGCTGACGAACTGCTCCGAGCGCAGGTACAGCACCTTGGCTCCCGGGTTGTTCTGCATCAGCAGGTTGCCGGCGGCGTGCATCAGGTGCGTCTTGCCCAGGCCCGTGCCGCCGTACAGCAGCAACGGGTTGTAGGCGCGGCCGGGGTTCATCGCCACCTGCATCGCCGCGGCCTTGCCCAGCTGGTTCGACTTGCCCTCCACGAAGGTTTCGAACGTGTAGTGCGGATCGAGGTTGTGTACGTGCGGCGGTTCCGGCGCCGCTTCCGGCGCGCGTGGCGATGCCGGCATGGAAACGTGCGTGGCCGACGCCGGGCGCATGGGCGCGGGGCGGCCGCCGGACGAACCGACTTCCAGGCGCACGGGCAGGGCGCGGCCTGTCAGGTGTTCCACGATCGACTGGATTTTCACCAGGTATTGCTCGCGCACCGTATCCAACGAATAGGGATTGGGCGCGTACAGGAACAGGCCGGTCGGATCCTCCCGGGGCTGCAGGGGCATCAGCCAGGTATGGACATCCTCGGCGCTCAATTCGCCTTCAAGACGCTCGAGACAGCGTCTCCAGAGATCACTCATCAGGTATTCTTGCCACAGAAAGGGCGCATGCGCGCGGGGTGGACGACGAAGTCTACCAGCGTTCCGCCCCCTCGCCCGGGTCCGCCGAGCCGCGGCCTTTCGCTTGCCGCCGTGCCCAAACGGTTGACAGTCCTCGCGAATCTCGGCCATACTTTCCGGCCATATTCAATCTTCACCCGGATGTAAGCGCCATGAAGCGTACTTTCCAGCCCAGCAAGCTCAAGCGCGCCCGCACCCACGGCTTCCGCGCTCGTATGGCCACGGCCGACGGCCGCAAGATCCTCAACGCGCGCCGCGCGAAGGGTCGCAAGCGCCTGATCCCGTAAGCGGCTCGCCTGTCGTGCGTGCCGCAGCCTTGCCGCGCGATGCGCGGCTTCGCCGCGCCGCCGACTTCGCAGCGTTGCGAACAGTCAGCGGTCGCCTCGGCGGCCGCTGTTTTCTTTTGCGCTTCGGAAACAACGAGCTCGACACCGCCCGGCTCGGCCTGGCGATCTCCAAGCGCTGTTCCAAGCGCGCCGTCGACCGCAACCGGATCAAGCGCCTGGCGCGTGAGGCATTTCGCCACGCACGCCCCGCCCTGCCACCCGTCGATATCCTGGTCATGGCCCGCGACAGCGCGGTCAACGAGACCGGTGCGGTGCTCCTGGCCGAGCTCGATGCGCTGTTCCGCCGTATCCGGCCGTTGAAGCGCGAGGGTGCCGACGGCACAATCGCGCGTTGACCTTCCCGTCCTCCCCGCCTTTCCCGGCCATCCGGCCGTGGCGCCATTCGGATCTGGCCCTGCAATGAATCAAACGCGCACGCTCCTCTTCTTCGCGCTCATGTTCGTGGCGTACCTGCTGTGGACGGAATGGGAAAAGGACTACGGTCCCCAACCGGCCGCTCCGACGCCGGCGGCCCAGACCGACGCCGGCAAGCCGAACACGGACAGCAGCATTCCCGGCGCCGCCGCGCCGGCCAAGGTGCCGGGCGACGCCGCCGCGCCCGCCGAGGAAGGCAAGGCAGAACTGGTCACGTTGTCGAACGACGTGCTCCGCCTGACCATCGACACCCGTGGCGGCAGCATCGTCCGTTCGGAACTGCTGGCCTATCCGAACGAGCCGGTCACCAAGAAGAATCCCAACCCGCCGCCGGCACGCCTGCTCGACGACGAGGCCGCGCATTTCTTCGCCGCCCAGGATGGCCTGGTCAGCAATACGGGCCCCGCGCCCGATCACCGCGCGTTGTTCCATGCGGAGAAGACCCAGGCCGCACTGGCCGACGGCGAGAAGTCGGTGAGCGTCGACCTCACCTGGACCGATCCGTCGGGCCTCAAGGTGATCAAGCGCTATAGCCTGAAACGTACCGATTACGTAGTCGATCTCGACCAGCGCGTGGAGAACGGAACGAGCGCGGCATGGACGGGCAATGCCTATCACCAGCTGCAGCGCGTTCCCGCGGAGAAGGTGAACTGGTTCAAGGCCTATACCGATCCGGCCCAGCACAGCTTCTTCGGCGCCGCGTGGTACAGCCCCGAAAGCAAGTTCGAATCGCTGCCCTTCCTCGATTTCGCCAAGAAGCCGCTCAACCGCCAGATCACCGGCGGTTGGATCAGCATGCTGCAACATTACTTCTTCGTCGCCTGGATCCCGCCGGCCGACCAGTCGGTCAACTACAGCAGCACCATCGTCGATCCCAACTCGGCCACCCCGCGCTATCTCGTGCGTGCGTTCGGCCCCACCATCCAGGTGGCGCCGGGCCAGGCCGTGGACAGCGTGGCGCGCCTGTACATCGGTCCGAAGCTGCAAGGCACGCTCGATGTGATCGCCCCGGGCCTGGAACTGACCAGCAACTACGGCTGGCTGACGATCATCGCCCAGCCGCTGCACTGGTTGCTGTCGCAGTTGCATGCGATCAGCGGTAACTGGGGCGTGGCGATCATCCTGCTCGTGTTGCTGATCAAGGCCGCGCTCTACAAGCTCACCGATGCGCAGTTCCGCTCCGGTGCGCGCATGCGCAAGCTGCAGCCGCGCGTCGCCGCGCTCAAGGAGCGTTACGGCGACGATCGCATGAAGATGCAGCAGGCCATGATGGAGCTGTACAAGAAGGAGAAGGTCAATCCGATGGCGGGCTGCCTGCCCATCCTGATCACCTTCCCGATCTTCATCGGCCTGCTCCGCGTGCTGTCCGAATCCATCGAACTGCGTCATGCGCCGTTCTTCGGCTGGATCCATGATCTCTCGGCGCCCGATCCGTTCTACGTGCTGCCGGTGCTCTACTTCCTGGTCACGCTGCTCACCCAGCGCATGATGCCGACGGCAGGCATGGACCCGACCCAGGCCAAGATGATGAAGGTGATGCCGTTGATCTTCGGTGTCTTCTTCGCCTTCTTCCCGTCGGGCCTGGTGCTTTACTGGACCGTGAACGGCGCCACCAGCCTGCTCCAGCAGTGGTGGATCAACCGTAGCGTCGACAGGGCCGACATCAAGGCCAAGACGGCGTGATCACCGGGCGGCGCGTCGAAAGACGCGCCGCTTCGCTATCGACAGGTAAGCCATGAACCACGGTGAAGACACCATCGCAGCCATCGCCACGGGTGCCGGCGCGGCCGGTGTCGGCGCCGTCCGTGTTTCGGGCCCCCAAGCGCCGGCGATCGCCCGCGCCATGCTCGGACGCGAACCGATACCGCGTCATGCGCATTTCGCCGCGTTTCGCGATGGCGACGGTGAGCTGATCGACCGCGGCATCCTGCTTTATTTTCCTGGCCCGGCTTCGTACACCGGCGAACACGTGCTCGAGTTGCAAGGGCACGGCAGCGCCGTGCTGCTTGACGCCCTGCTTCGCCGGACGATAGCCCTAGGCGCGCGGCTTGCGCGGCCCGGTGAATTCACGGAGCGCGCCTTCCTCAACGGCAAGCTCGACCTCGTCCAGGCGGAAGCGGTGGCCGATGTCGTCGCCGCCACGTCCGAAGCGGGCGCACGCGCCGCGTTGCGCTCCATGGAAGGCGTGTTCTCCGCGCGCGTGGATGCATTGCTCGGCGAACTGATCGCGCTGCGCGTGCATATCGAGGCGGCCATCGATTTTCCCGAGGAGGAAATCGATTTCCTCGCCGACCCGGCGATCGGTCGAAACCTAGCGAGCCTGCGTGCGAATCTCGACGCCTTGTTGGTCGAAACCCGCCGCGGTGTGCGGCTCAACGACGGTATCGTGGTGGCCATCGTGGGACGCCCGAACGCGGGTAAATCGAGTTTATTGAACGCGCTCGCAGGACAGGAGCGCGCCATCGTCACCGATATACCCGGTACCACCCGCGACGTGTTGCGCGAGTCGGTGAGCATCGACGGCGCCACTTTCGAGCTGGCGGATACAGCGGGTCTTCGTGAGTCCGACGATGTCGTCGAACGCGAAGGCATCCGTCGTGCTCGCGCACAACTCGAACGCTGCGACGTCGCGCTTCTCGTCACGGACGATGCGCATGCGAATGACGACCTCGCCTTCTTCGACGGCACGCCAAGTCAGGCGACGCGCGTCGTCGTCGTCAACAAGATCGATCTGTCGGACTCGGTGGCCCATCGCGAACGCCGTGACGGGTACGAGACCCTCTGGTTGTCCGCACGCACGGGCGAAGGCCTGGATCGATTGCGCGCGATGTTGCGCGACCTGGCGACAGCTGGAGCGGGCGAAGGCGCTTTCAGCGCGCGTCGCCGTCACGTCGTGGCGCTCGAGTCGGTACGTGACTATCTGGATCGTGCGGCTGTCGCCTTGCACGACAGCCACGCGGGCGAGCTAGCCGCTGAAGAACTGCACCATGCGCAGCGGGCGCTGGGCGAGATTACCGGCACGTATTCTTCCGACGATTTGCTCGGGGCGATCTTCAGTTCGTTTTGTATCGGGAAATGAGGTGGGATGAATCGCGGACAGGGTCCGCTCCCACCGAGCGTGCCGCCCGGTCGGGCGTCAGCAGGGCTCTGGCGCGGTGGTGATAGCGCGGCGCTCGCTGGCGACGGACGCCGCCCAGATCGCCAGGCCGGCGATAGCCAGCAAACTGCCGACCCACCCCGGCGACGTCCAACCGTACCCGTGCGCGATCGCAAGCCCACCGAGGAAGGGTCCCAGCGCATTCGCCGTATTGAACGCCGAGTGATTCAGCGACGCCGCCAGGCCCTGCGCATCGCCTGCGACATCCATCAGTCTCGTCTGCAACACGGTACCCAGCGCACCGCCGATACCGATGAGGAAGACGTCGAGCCCGAGTGTCCAGACATTGCCGGCAGCCAGCGGAAACAGCGCCAGCATCACCATGCTCCACACGAGCAAGCCGCCCGCGGTGCGCATCAGCGCGCGGTCGGCGAAGACGGGCACCACCATGTTGCCGACGGTCAGACCGACACCGAAGATGCCGATGACCCAGGGAACGGTGTGCAACGGCATGTGCGTGACGGAAATGAGGGTGTCGGCCAGATACGTGTAGACGGCGAACATGCCGCCGAAGCCGATGGCGCCGATGGCGAGGGTGAGCCACACCTGCGGACGTTTCAGCGCACCGAGTTCCCGTAGTGGACTGGCGTCCTTATCCGCCGCGACTTCGGGTGCGAATACCGCCACGGCGGACATCGTCGCGATGCCGAGTATGGCCACCAAGGCGAACGCCCATCGCCAACCCACCGCCTGTCCGAGCCAGCTCGCCAGCGGCACGCCCACCACCGTGGCGAAGGTCAGGCCGAGGAACATCTGGCCGACGGCCCGGGTGCGGCGGTTCGCCGGTACCAGCGACGAGGCGACCAGGGCCGCGACGCCGAAGTAAGCGCCGTGCGGCAGTCCAGCGAGGAAACGGAACACCAGCATCCAGTGATAGTTCGGCGACAGCCCGGTGAGGCCATTGAACACCGTGAACATGGCCATGAGGATGAGCAACAGCTTGCGCCGCGGCACGCGCGCGCCCAGCACCGTCATGATCGGTGCGCCGACCACCACGCCCAGCGCGTAGGCACTGATGACGTGGCCGGCCGTGGGCGCGTCGATGCCGAGCCCCTGCGCGAACAACGGCAGCATGCTCATCGAGGCGAACTCGGTGGTGCCGATGGCGAAGCCGCCCACGGCCAGGGCGAGGATCACCAGGCCGACGTGGGGGGCGCGAACGGGCGGCGTGCCCGGGGCGATCACGGGAGCGGTAGAGGTCATGGATGGCTCGGGGACGAGGGGCGCATCGCCGTGGTGCGACGCAGCATGCCGACTAGGATACGCCCGCTGCCCGGTCGGTCGCCACCGTCCAGCGGGCATCGCGGACGAATTCCACGAACGCGCGCAGGGCCGAGGTCACCCGCCGCTGGCGCGGGTAATACAGCATGAAGCCCGGGTACGGAGGGCACCAATCCTCCAGCACGCGGACCAGCTTCCCCTCGCGGACGAGGTCCGCCACCTGGTCTTCCAGCACCAGGGTCACGCCGATGCCGGTAAGGGCGGCCTCGACGGACAGGCGGAAGTCGCCGAAGGTGACCCGGCCGCGCACGTCCAGGTCGAGCTTGGTGGCGCCCTGTTCGAATTCCCACTTGTAGAGACGCCCGCTGGGAAAGCGAAAGCGGATGCAGTCGTGCTGGAAGAGGTCGTTGGGATGTTTCGGAATGCCGTGCGTGGCGAAGTATTCCGGCGAGGCCACGCACGCGCCGCGCTGTTCGCCTCCGATCGGCACCGCGATCATGTCTTCGGGCACCGCTTCGAGGAAGCGGATGCCCGCATCGAATCCGAGCGCGACGATATCGACCAGGCTGTCGTTATCCACCGCTTCGAAGTGGATATCCGGGTAGGTCGCGAGGAATCGGGGCAGGAGGTCGGGTAGCAGCAACTGGGCCGTGACCCGGGGCATGTTGATGCGCAAGGTGCCGGCGGGCGTCGCACGGAAGTTGTTCATTTCCTCCAGCGCCTCGTTCACGTCGGTGAGCGCGGGCTGCAACCGTTCGAGCAGCCGCTGCCCCGCCTCGGTCAGCGAGACGCTGCGCGTGGTCCGATGGAACAAGGTGACGCCCAACCGTTCTTCCAGCCCGCGGATCGCGTAACTGATCGCCGACGTGGACAAGGTGAGTTCCGCCCCCGCCTTGCGGAAGCTGGCGTGGCGGGCGACCGCGGCGAAGGCCGCGAGATGGGAAAGGTTATCGGGTCGCATGATTGTGAAGGATAACTCAACGATTCGTCCCGTAATCCCCGTTGGCGGGAACGATTGTTGAACCCTTATCGTTACCGGCTACCGAACCACCCCAGAAGAGGATGACTCCCATGTTCGAAGTCCGCGGATTCGCCGCCCCCCAGGCCAAGGCGCCCCTCGTTCCCTTCAAGGTTCCGCGTCGCGACGTCGGTGCCCACGACGTCCACATCGAGATCCTGTACAGCGGCATTTGCCACTCCGACCTGCACCAGGCCCACAATGACTGGGGCAACTCCATCTACCCCATGGTCCCTGGCCACGAGATCGTCGGGCGGGTGAAGGCCGTCGGTTCGGCGGTGAAGAAGTTCAAGGTCGGCGACTACGCCGGCGTCGGTTGCATGGTCGACTCCTGCCGTGAATGCGAGTCGTGCAAGCGCGACCTCGAGCAGTACTGCCTGAACCACACGAGCTTCACCTACAACGGCACGGAGCAGGATCGCAGCACGCCGACCTATGGTGGCTACTCCACCGATGTCGTGGTCGAAGAGCGCTTCGTGGTGAAGGTGTCCGAGAAGCTCGACCTGAAGGCCGTCGCCCCGCTCCTTTGCGCCGGCATCACCACGTATTCGCCGCTGCGCCACTGGAACGTCGGCCCGGGCCAGAAGGTGGGCGTCGTCGGCCTCGGTGGCCTCGGCCACATGGGCGTGAAGTTCGCCAAGGCGATGGGCGCGCACGTCACCATGATCACCACCTCGGCGTCCAAGGGCGCGGACGCGAAGCGCCTCGGCGCCGATGCCGTGCTGCTGTCGACGGACGCGGAAGCGATGAAGGCGGCAGCCGCCAGCTTCGATTTCCTGCTCAACACGGTGCCGGTGTCGCATGACCTGAACCCGTACATCAACCTGCTCAAGCTCGACGGCACGATGGTGCTGGTCGGCGTGCTCACGCCCATCGACGGCATGATCGGTGGCGCCTTGATGCTCCCACGTCGCACGATCGCCGGTTCCGCCATCGGCGGCATGGCCGAGACCCAGGAAATGATGGATTTCTGCGCCGAGCACGGCATCGTGTCGGATATCGAGCTGGTCGACATGGCGTCGATCAACGAGACCTTCGTACGCCTGGCGAAGAACGATGTGCGCTACCGCTTCGTGATCGACATGGCGACCATGCCGGCCTGAGGCGACTGACGTTCGCGACCGGGGCCGCTCCTACGGATAGCCCCGGTCGCGAGCACCGCCTGGCGGTGACTAACCCGGGCCCACCCGCTATCGTCCAGGCGAATCCCAAAGGACTCCGGGCTTGAAACGATTCCTCCGTTATCTGGCCGTCGTCGTCGGCCTGCTCACCGCCTTTCTCGTCTTCGCCGCGGTCTCCGCGTGGCCCAACATCGGTTCGGGAGCAAACGATCCGCATGCCGCGGATGTCGTCCGTTCGCCGCAATGGCACGGCGATCGTTTCGCCAATCCCTTGCCGATGTACAGCAACCTCAAGGGCGGCATCCTGCAGATGCTCGAATCGCAACCGGGCGAAGAACCCGATGCCCCGGTACCCACGGTCGATTCTTCAGCCGTCTATACGCAACCGCCCGCGAGTGGACTGCGCGTCACCTGGTTCGGCCACTCGTCGATGCTCGTCGAAATCGATGGCGTGAACATCGTCGTGGACCCGTTCTGGAGCGAACGTCCGTCGCCTTTCCCCTGGCTTGGCCCGAAGCGCTGGTACGCGCCTCCCGTGCCGATCGATCGCCTGCCGCGCGTCGACGCGGTCGTGATCTCGCACGACCATTACGACCATCTGGACCGCGCGTCCGTGCAGGCGCTGAACGCTCGTGGCGCGCGCTTCATCGTGCCCCTCGGCGTCGGTGCGCATCTCATCGGTTGGGGCGTGCCGCAGGGCCGGATCACGGAGTTGGACTGGTGGCAGGAAGCGAAGGTGGGCGATGTGCGCATCGTGTCGACACCTTCACGGCATGCATCGGGCCGCCTTTCGCCGCAGAGCGACCAGACGCTATGGACGGGCTTCGCGCTCGTCGGTCCTGCTCATCGCGCCTTCTATTCCGGGGACACCGGTCTCAATGACACCTTCGTCGACGTGGGCACGAGGCTCGGCCCGTTCGATGTGACGATGATCGAGGCCGGCCAGTATGACCCCCAGTGGCCTGACTGGCACCTCGGACCGGAGCAGGCGATGCTGGTGCACGAAGAGGTTCGTGGCCGCGTATTGATCCCGGTGCACTGGGGGCTGATCAAGCTCGCTCATCACGCGTGGACCGAACCGCCGGAACGCATTCTCGCGGCGGCTCGATGCAGCCACGCCGACGTGCTGGTTCCGGAGCCGGGACAGGCGGTGGAACCGGCGACGCATCCCGTGATCCCACGCTGGTGGCCGGCGCAGCGCTGGTTCACGGGAGCGCAACACCCGATCGTCGCGTCACGCCACGGCGATCCGGGCGAAAAATTCGACGTGCCCGTGTGTCGAAGCGACGCCTGAACGCGCGGGCCGTCCGGGGATAGCGAGAAATCCTTACGGGCGCCTGCGCTATGCCAGCAGCGATCCGTCAGGCATTTCCAGGTGCATCGCTATCCCGCCGAGCGGCTTGCCCGTCGTTTCGTCCACCACCACGGCCCGTACCGGGCAGCCGGTCTCCTCGTTGACGAGGTGGCTGAGCTTGCCTTTGCCGTTATACCGGCGACCCCATTCGCCCATGGCCGCGAGGATCGGAATGAAATCCCGGCCCGCCTGGGTCAGCACGTATTCGTCGCGCGGCGGGCGTTCGCTGTAGCGGCGCTTTTCCAATACGCCCGCCTCGGTCAGGGACTTCAATCGACGGGACAGGATGTTCGGCGCGATGCCCAGGCTGGTCCGGAACTGGTCGAACTGGGTCATGCCGCGGCTGGCGTCGCGAAGGATCAGCGCGCTCCAGGCATCGCCCACCAGGGCGAGGCTCCGGGAGATCGCGCAGGTGCCTGAAGAAAGTTTGTCGATGTCCATTGCATTATGATAGTGAAGTCACTATCGTAGGGCAACCTAGTTACTATCACTTTGCAAGTAACCCCTACGGAGTCATCGTCATGAGCACTGAGAACAAAGGTACGGCCCTGGTCACAGGCGCTTCTTCGGGTATCGGCGAGGTCTATGCCGAGCGCTTGGCCGATCGCGGTTACGACCTGATCCTGGCCGCCCGCCGCGTGGATCGACTGGAGGCGGTGGCGCAGAAGATCACCGCCCGCACCGGCCGCAAGGTCGAGGTGTTGCGCGCCGACCTGACCGACCGCAAGGACATCTCGGCCGTGGAACGTCGTCTCGCCGAGGACGCGTCGATCACCCTGCTGGTCAACAACGCGGGCGTGTCGCTCGACGGCAGCCTGCTCGAGAACGGCAGCGAACCCATCGAGAAGCTGATCACCGTGAACATCCTCGCCCCCACCTTGTTGACCGCGGCGGCCGCGAAGGCCTTCGTGGCACGCGATAAGGGCGGCATCATCAATATCGCCTCCGTCCTGGCCTTCGTCCCCGAAATGTTCGACGGCATCTACAGCGGTTCGAAGGCCCATCTGGTCAACATCACCCAGAGCCTGGCGGCGAAGGTGCAAGGCACGAACGTGCGCGCACAGGCCGTGTTGCCGGGCGCCACGCGCTCGGAGATCTGGGAAAAGTCGGGCAAGGACGTGGATGCGCTCCTTCCGGGCATGGTGATGGAGACGGCGGACCTCGTCGATGCGGCGCTGGTCGGGTACGACCGCGGCGAGGTGGTGACGATTCCGCCGCTGCAGGATGAAGCGCAGTACAAGGCGTTCGAGGCGGCGCGGCTGGCGATGGGGCCGAACCTCTCGCGCAAGGAAGTGGCACCGCGCTATCGCGCGTGATGTAGCGAAATCGCCGACAGGGTCGGCTCCCACCGAGCAGGCAACCGCAATCTTGTGGGAGCCGATTCATCGGCGATCCGGAGCAACCTGGTGGGAGCCGACCTTGTCGGCGATGCTCTCCAACACGAACAGTGGCTTACCACCACTTCCGTTTGGGCAGCGCACGAATGCGCGCTAAACTGTAGAACTCGCTAGGTTCTCGCGGTTAGGCATGCTCTCCTTCGTGTTCGGTGCCTTCGGGCTGTCCACCCTCTGGCTGCTTCCCCTGCTCTGGCGTCTCGGCGTCGCGATGGTCCGGCGGCGGCGTCCGCCGACCGTCGGCCCCGGCGCGATTCGTTTCTGGGCGGGCTTCCTGATCGTGTTGCTTTCGAGCGCCACGCTCGAAGGACTCGTCCTGTCGCACTACACGGACGATCCCTCCGTGGGAGGCGCGCTGTGCCATTGGCTGGCAGGAGCCGTCTCGGGCTTCCCGGGCTTTGCGGCGTTGCTCTGCGTCGTCGCCGCCGTGGTCGCCTTGCCGTGGTATCTGGGCGTTCCCTGGTCCGCTTTCCTCGTGCGCGGCAACGCGCTGGTCGAACCGCTGGGCATCCTCGCCGTTGGCGGAATACGTCGTCTGTTCAACCGCGCCGCGCCGCGCGCGACCGGCAGACGTTCCGTTCCCGCAGTACGCCGGCCGGACCGCGCATCGGTTCGGCGGAAAACGACGGCTGCCGCTTCACGTCCGGCTCCGGCGGCGCATGCGCCTCGCGTTGAAACGTCGCGTCGCGAACCTGCTCCATCCGTGCGACCTTCCGTGGCCACGCCGGTGCCGCCGCGACATCGGGCGCGGCCGGACACGGTGATTCGGGAGCCTTGGCTGGCGCCGAAGACGATGGCTGCGGCGGGTTCCGAGGTGGCTGTCCATGTCATGGAGCGTGAGGCGAGGCTTGAATCGCCGACAGGGTCGGCCCCCACGGGTCGGGACATCGCGATGCCGGTCGAGCATGTCGCCGAGGTGGTTTCGCAGAAGCATTCCGACGATGTTTCCCATAGCGCGCCGTCAGTCAGCGCAGCAGTGACTCCAGCCATCGCGCCATCGGTTACCCCGGCAGTGTCTCCAGTAGTCGCACCATCGGTCACCCCTGCCGTAACTCCGGCCGTCGTGCCGTCTGTTGCGCCTGTTCCGGTCGCCCCCGTGTCGCGATTCGCGATCGCGGCTAACGACGAAATGCCCGTGGAGTCGACGCCTATCGTAGCGCTTGCGCCGGTTCGTCCCTTGCGAGCGATGGAAACGAGCGGCGTCACGGTGCCACCGCTTTCCCTGCTTGCCGCCGCGCCGGCCAACGCCACTACCGCGATCTCCGAACAGGAACTGATCGATACCGGCGAATTGATCGAGCAGCGCCTGCGCGAATTCAAGGTGCCGGTGCAGGTGGTCGGTGCTTCCGCCGGCCCGGTGATCACGCGCTACGAAGTCGAGCCTGCCGTTGGCGTGCGCGGCAACCAGATCGTCGCCTTGATGAAGGATCTTGCCCGCGGTCTCGGACGCACGTCGATCCGCGTGGTGGAGACCATCCCCGGCAAGACGTGCATGGGTCTGGAATTGCCGAACGAGCAGCGGCAGATGATCGCCTTGTCGGAAATCCTCGACTCGGCGGAATACCGCGATTCCGATTCGTTGCTGACGCTGGCCATGGGTAAGGGCATCACCGGCGAGCCCGTGGTGGCCGACCTGGCCAAGGCGCCACACATGCTGGTGGCGGGAACGACGGGCTCGGGCAAGTCGGTCGCGGTGAACGCGATGATCCTGTCGATGCTCTACAAGGCCACGCCCGACGACGTGCGCATGATCATGATCGATCCGAAGATGCTGGAGCTTTCGGTCTACGAAGGCATCCCGCACCTGCTCGCCCCGGTCGTGACCGACATGAAGCTCGCCGCCAACGCGTTGAACTGGTGCGTGGCGGAAATGGAAAACCGCTACAAGGTGATGTCGGACCTGCGCGTGCGCAACCTCGCCGGTTACAACCAGAAGGTCCGCGAGGCGCGGGCCGCTGGCAGACCGTTGTTCAATCCCTTCCCCGCGCATCCGGAGGTGCCCGAGCATCTCGACACGTTGCCGATGATCGTGGTGGTGATCGACGAACTGGCCGACCTGATGATGGTCGCCGGAAAGAAGATCGAGGAACTGATCGCGCGGCTGGCGCAGAAGGCACGCGCCGCGGGCATCCACCTCATCCTCGCCACGCAACGGCCGTCCGTCGATGTCATCACCGGCTTGATCAAGGCCAACATCCCCACGCGCGTCGCCTTCCAGGTGTCGTCGAAGATCGATTCGCGCACCATCCTCGATCAGATGGGCGCGGAAAGCCTGCTCGGCCAGGGCGACATGCTGTTCCTGCCGCCTGGCACGGGCTACCCGCAACGCATCCACGGCGCCTTCGTCGCCGACGAGGAAGTGCATCGCATCGTGGCGTGGCTGAAGCAGTTCGGCGAGCCCGACTACAAGGATGAAATCCTCGCCGGTCCCGCCAGCGAAGCCATCGACGGCGAACCGGGCGAAGACGGGATCGACGCCGAGCTGGACCCCCTCTACGACGAAGCGGCGGCTTTCGTGCTCCGCTCGCGTCGCGCTTCCATCTCGTTCGTGCAACGCCAGTTCCGCATCGGCTACAACCGCGCGGCACGACTTGTCGAGGCCATGGAAGCGGCAGGTCTCGTTTCGTCGATGGGCATCAACGGCCAGCGCGAGGTCATCGCGCCGGGGCCGCAGGACTAGTTGCAATTACCCATCCATCGATAGGGATGTGAAGTAATGACGACCGTGGATGTATCAATATATGTAAAAGGGCCGTCACTGGATCTCGAAGAGGTGACGCGATCCCTTGGCACATCACCTGATCACGTTCGCCGAAAGGGTGACAAGAAAGTACCGCACAACGAACGCTCGGCCCTTTTCCTTACGAACATATGGACAATATCGGTTTCGTCATCATCTGCGAATGTCGAAGGCGCAATCGGAAGCTTGATTGAAAGACTGGCTGCGGACGCCACACTAAATAAGGTGAGTGGGATCGAAGATGCCTATCTGGACATTCTTCTCGTGAACACCGTGACCCACGACGACCTGGAAGTGCCCGTTGACCTTTCGTTGAGTGCGGAGAGTATCGCGACATTGGCCCGAATCGGGCTGTCATTGCGAATATCGGTATGCAATTCGACACCCGATTGAACGCGGTAGGTGGCGGAGTAAATTCCTTGCTGCAAGTTTCCCTGTACGTGAAAGGACGGGATCTCAACGCTGACGATGTTTCTCGGGTCTTAGGAGTCGGTCCAAGCAAGATGAGCCGAAGGGGCGAACCAAAAATCCGGGGACGCGAATGGCCCGTTTATGCAACGACGACATGGAAGCTTTCCCGCAGAACCCAGTCGGCTGATGTGAGCGGTACCATCATCCAATTGCTCGCGATGCTTCACCCTTCAGCCCGTCCAGCACAAATTCAAGGCGCCGATAACGTGTTCATCGACGTCTTCATGGCCAGCACAGTCGAAGCCGGCAACCTTGGCGCATCGATAGAGTGGCAGTTGACGACGGATGCTCTGCACGCGCTGAATCGTTTCGGACTGCCCGTGCGCTTCTCGGTATGCAACGTGGAACCTTGAGCCTTCCTTGGTGGGAGCCGACCCTGTCGGCGATGGGTGCTTGCCTCACCCTGGCCCGCTGCCGCGGGATCGCCGACAGAGTCGGCTCCCACCAGCACGGACACGGCGCTGTTGTGGGAGCCGCTTCAGCGGCGATTCCCGCGAAGCGGACGCATGAAAAAAGGCCGGGCCACCTCGCAGTGGCCCGGCCTTTCAGTCAACGCGCTTATTCCTTGGTGAGGAGCTTCAGCGGCACGGCGATCGACTTCTCGACCGGTTGCTTGTCGATGAGCTTCTTCGCCGTTTCGACGCCGAGCTTGCCGATCTCTTCCGGCTGCTGGGCGACGGTGGCGGCCATCGCGCCGCTCTGCACGGCGGCCTTGCCGTCCGGCGTGCCGTCGAAGCCGACGACCAGCACCTTCTTGTTCTTGCCGGCCAGGGCCTGCACCGCGCCCAGGGCCATTTCGTCGTTCTGGGCGAAGATCGCCTGCACGTCGCTGTTTCCCTGGAGCAGGTTCTCGCTCACCGAAAGGCCTTGCGCGCGATCGAAGTTGGCCGGCTGCTGTGCGACGATCTTCATGCCAGTGGTGGCGATCGCGTCGTCGAAGCCCTTGCCGCGCTCGCGTGCCGCCGAAGTACCGGCCACGCCCTGCAACTCGATGATGTTGCCCTTGCCACCCAGCGCCTTGGCCAGGTAATCGGCGGCCATCTTGCCGCCGGCGACGTTGTCCGAAGCGATATGCGAAGCGACTTCGGCGCCATCGACGCCGCGGTCGAGCGTGACCACCGGGATGTTCGCACGCTGTGCGGACTGCACCGCACCGGCCAGGGCCGACGAATCGGTGGGATTGAGCAGGATCACCGAGACGCGCTTCTGGATCAGGTCTTCCACGCTGGAGATCTGGCGCGCCGGATCGTCTTGCGCGTCGACCACGACGAGTTGCACGCCGGCGTCCTTGGCGGCCTTCTGGGCGCCGTCCTTGAGTTCGACGAAGAACGGGTTGTTCTGCGTGGACAGCGCGAGGCCGACCACCGGAGTGCCCGAGGGCGCGGCGCCACCGGCGGTCGCACCGGCGGCCGGAGCGGATTCGCCCGGACCTTGTTGCGAGCAGGCCGCGAGAAGCGTTGCCGCGGCCGCGGCGAGGAATGTCAGTTTGCGCATGGTGTGTTCCCTCGTTGTTATTACTGCCGCCTGTCGAGCAGGACGGCGATCAGGATGACGATGCCCTTCACCACCTGCTGGTAGAAGGAGCTTACGCCGAGCAGGTTGAGACCGTTGTTCAGGAAGCCGATCAGCAGCGCGCCGACCAGGGTGCCGAAGAGCCAGCCCCGGCCACCGGAGAGGCTGGTGCCGCCGAGTACGACCGCGGCGATGGCGTCCAGCTCGTAGCCGGCACCCGCGGTGGCTTGCGCGGAATACAGGCGCGAGGTGAGCACGATGCCAGCGAAGGCGGATAGCAGGCCCGAGAGACCGTAGATGGCCAGCTTCATCGGCGACAGGCGCACGCCCGACAACCGCGCCGCCTCCTCGTTGCCGCCGATCGCGATCACATGGCGACCGAACACCGTGCCACGCAGCAGGAAGCCGCAAAGCACGAACGCGACGAACATCCAGATCACCGGCAACGGGATCAGGTTCGCCACGTAGCCTCCGCCGAGCAGCGCGAAACCGGGATTGGTGACGGGAATCGGGCTGCCTTGCGTATACGAAAGGGTGACACCGCGCAGGAGGGTCATCGTGCCCAACGTCGCGATGAACGGAGCGACCCTGCCCCACGACACCAGGGCGCCGTTGACCATGCCGAGCACGAGGCCGAGCAGCAAGCCCGCACCGGCCGACAGCACCATGGCGTGGCCCGCGGCCATGAGGCCGGCCGTGACCGCGCCCGTGAGGGCGAGGATGGCGCCGACCGACAGGTCGATGCCGCCGGCGAGGATCACGAAGGTCATGCCGAAGGCGATCAGCGCGTTGATCGACACCTGGCGCAACACCGTGAGCAGGTTGCCCGTGGTGAGGAAGTCCGGGCTCATGATCGACAGCGCAATGAAGAGCAGGATCAGTCCGATCACGGAACCGAGGCGTTGCAGGAGCGTCGTGGCGCGGCTCCAGTCGAGTTGGAGAGTCATGTCACTTGCCTCCGGTCGCGGCGGTCATCACGGATTCCTGGGTGGCACCGTGGGCGTCGAGCAGGGCCGTCGCGCGGCCCTCGTGCATGACCAGGATGCGGTCGCTCATCGCGAGCACCTCCGGCAGTTCCGAGGAAATCATGAGGATGGCCACGCCCTGCTCCGCGAGTTGATTGATGATGTGATAGATCTCGGCCTTGCCGCCGACGTCGACGCCGCGGGTGGGCTCGTCGAGGATCAGCACGCGTGGCTTCAACGCCAGCCACTTGGCCAGGACGACCTTCTGTTGGTTGCCGCCGGAAAGGGCGCGCACGTCGAGTTCCATGTCGCGCGTGCGGATCTTCAATGCGTCGATCAGGCCGCGCGTCTGTTTCTTCTCGCCCGGACGATCGACGAGGCCCGCATGCGCCGGTACGCGCGGAAGGCTGACGTTCTCGCGCAGGCTCATGCCGAGCACCAGTCCCTGGGCCTTGCGATCCTCGGTGACGAAACCGAAGCCGGAGTGGATCGCCTCGTTCGGTGACTTCGGCGTCACCACCTTGCCGTCGAGCGTGACCGTGCCTTCGCTGAGCTTGTCGAGGCCGAACAGCAGGCGCGCCAGTTCGGTGCGGCCGGCGCCGAGCAGGCCGGCCACGCCGAGCACTTCGCCCGAATGCAGGTCGAAGCTCACGTCCTTCACCATGCCACCGGTCACGTGTTCGACCTTCAGGCGCACCTCGCGGATGTTCGGTGCGCGCGACGGGAAGCGCGCGTCGAGCGTGCGCCCGACCATCATCTTCACCACCTCGTCGAAAGCCAGGCCGGGGACCGGGCGCGTGCCGACGAAATGGCCGTCGCGCAGCACCGAGATGCGATCGCACAAGGCGAAGATCTCTTCCATGCGGTGCGACACGTAGACGATGCCCGTGCCCTGCGCGCGCAGGTCGCGGATGAGCTTGAACAGCGTGTTGGTCTCGTGCTCCGTAAGCGCCGCGGTCGGCTCGTCCATGATCAGCACGCGCGCGTTCTGGCCGAGGGCGCGGGCGATCTCGACCATCTGCTGCTGGCCGACGGACAAGCGTTCGATCAAGGTGCCCGGGTCGAGACGTTCCATGCCGACGCGGGCCAGCCATTCCATCGCGCGCTTGGTCATCGCGCGGTGGTCGAGCAGGCCGAAGCGCTGGATCTCGCGGCCGAGGAAGAGGTTGTCCGCGATGCTGAGCGCGGGAATCAGGTTGAGTTCCTGGTGGATGATGGCGATGCCGTATTTCTCGGCATCCGCGGGCGTGGTGATCGACGCCGGCTTGCCGTCCACCTCGATGCTGCCGGAGTCCGGCGCGTAGATCCCGGTGAGGATCTTCATCAAGGTCGACTTGCCCGCGCCGTTCTCGCCCATCAGCGCATGCACTTCGCCCGGCAGCAGTTCGAAGGCCACGCCTTCGAGCACCTTCACCGGGCCGAAGGCCTTGTGGATGTCTTGCATCCTGATCAGGGGCGCGCTCATCAGAACGTGACGCCGGCGTGCAGGATCACGTTCGCATAGGGCGAGGTCTCGCCGGTACGAACCACGGCCACCGCACGCGCGGTCGCCTGCTTGAGGTCGTCGTGCGACAGCTCGTCGACCGCGAGGCCGTCGCCGGCGAGGCGGCGCGACAGCGCGACGAGCGCGGGATTCCTTTCATGGATCTCGCGCGCCACGGTGACGCGTTCGACGGCGAGTTCCGCGTATACCGCGTCGAATACCGTCGCGAAGGAGGGCGTGCCCGGCAGTACCGCGAGGTCGATACAGGGCACGCCGTGAGGCACCGGCAGTCCCACGTCGGCGATCACCAGTGTGTCGGTATGCCCCATCGCGGCGATGATGCGGTTGAGCTCGGCGTGCAGCAGGCCGCTACGTCTCATCGATGTGTCTCCAGGAATGCCGCGAGTTCATCGGCGCGTGGCATGCCGTCCTGCGCGCCCAGGCGGGAAACGGCGATCGCCGCGGCGGCGCATGCCTTGCGCACCGCCATGTCGAGGCCTTCGGCCAGGTGCACCGCCAATGCGGCGTTGAAGGTGTCACCGGCGCCCGTGCTATCCACGGCGTCGACCTTGAAGCCCGGCTGGTGCCGGGGCTCGTCGTCCTTGTCGCGGAACCACGCGCCGTCCTCGCCGCGGGTCAACACGACCGGGCAGGGTGCGCGACGCATGAGATCGCGGAAATCGGATTCGCCTTCCGCGCCGAGCACCGTGGCGAGCTCGTGCTGGTTCGGCGTGAGGAAGCGCACATGCGACAACCATTCGACCGGCAGACGCTGGGCGGGAGCGGGATTGAGAATGACCGGAGCGCCTTCTTCCCGCGCGATGCGCAAGGTGGCCTCGACGGCGTCCAGCGGAATTTCGAGTTGGACCAGTACCGCGTCGGCACCGCGAATGAGTTCGCGCGCCGCCTCGACCTGGGTGGGGGTGACGCGCCCGTTGGCGGCGGGTACCACGACGATGTTGTTCTCGCCGCCGGCGACGGTGATCGACGCCGTGCCGCTGCCGATGCCATCGATGCGGGCGACGTGGCGGACATCGATGCCCTCGGCGGCGAGTCCGTCATGGAGCTGCTTGCCGAAGGCATCGTCGCCAACGCAGCCGACCATCGATACCGAGGCACCGAGCCGCGCTGCGGCTACCGCCTGGTTCGCGCCCTTGCCTCCGGGGATCGTGAGGAACCGGTCGCCGGTGAGCGTCTCGCCCGGGCCGGGAAAGCGCGGCGCGAGGGTGACCAGGTCCATGTTGATGCTGCCGACGACGACGATTCGCGTCATGCTGGTTTGCTCCGGAGTAGGAATCGCGGAACGTCCGGTGTTCGCTGGTGGATGCGGGATGGCGCGCAAATATACGCCTTGCACGCGCATGTTGCTTTCATGCGCATGCTTTCCCTTACCGGGACAGGCCCTTGGCGTCGAGTTCGGCGAGATAAGCGGGCCATGCCGTGTCGTAGGCCCGGCCGAGGTCGTAGAGCGTGTCCCAGCCGAAGATGCCGCTGGCGTGGCCGTCGTCGAAGCGGATCAACACGCCGTAGTGGCCTGTGGGTTCGAGCGCGGTGATGCCGACGTCGCGCTTGCCGGAGACCAGGATCTTCTGGCCCGGCCCGTGGCCTTGCACCTCGGCGCTGGGCGAGTTCACCCGCAGGTATTCACAGGGAAGACGGAAGCGCTCGCCGTTGTCGAAAGCCACCTCGAGGATGCGCGAGGCCGAGTGCAGGACGATGTCGAGGGGACGCGGGCGGGACATGGGCCGATGGCCTTGGAATGGAGCGGGGAGCCGAGCTTAAAGCTTCTTGTGGGAGCCGACATGGTGTGAGAGCCGACTTGTCGGCGATGCCTGCCTGGAACGAAGGGCACCCTGCGTGGTCGCGAGCACCCTTTCGCCGCCGAAGCGGCTCCCACACTTATGCGAGCGGTGGCTGCATAGGATCAGGGCGCGCGGCCGAAGCCGTCGCCCGTGCCCTGTTCCAGCGGCGGCGGATCGCCGGCGACAGCCAGGAGCGCGGTCGCGTAGGCGTCTTCCATGCTCACCGTGGAGACTTCGTCCCAGGAGAAGAACGAGGGCTCGCGCAGCCACTCCGCGTCGGGAGTGATCTCCTGCATGTTGAAGCCTTCGTCTTCCACGCTGACCACGCGGCCGATGTAGCAGACCTCGGACTCGTCCTCGCTGTCGACGTGCACGCCGATGACCGGCGCGTGCGCCGCCGCGGCCTGTACGACCTGGGCGATGTCGTCGAGGGGGAAGTCCGCTGGCGGCGTCGGGCGGATGCCCTTCATCGCGAGCGCCTTCTCCAGGAAGCCGGCGTGCTTGTCCGGCGCCTCGAATTCGGAGATGTCGCGGTGCCGCATGATGTACATGCCGTCATAGCTGACGCCATCGCCGACGACCCAGAGCAGGAAGAACTCGCGGCCGACACCGCCCACGTAGCCGCAGAAGCTGCCGTGTTCGAGTTCGTCGCGCCATAGACGTACCAGCTGCTGGTTGTCCTGCGCTTCGCGCAGGTTCGCTCGCTGGCCGTTGGTTTTGAGATGAATAACCTTGCCCATATACGTCAATAGTTTAGCAGAGGGGGAGGCCCCCGATGTTCAGAGGATGTAACGGCTCAAATCCTCGTCCTGGACCAGCGAGGCCAGGGTTTTATCGACATAATCGGCGTCGATCACGTATTTTTCGCCGGATTTGTCCGCCGCTTCGAAGGAGATCTTCTCCAGGAGGCGTTCCATCACCGTGTGCAGGCGGCGGGCACCGATGTTTTCGGTCCGTTCGTTGACCTGGAAGGCCACGTCGGCCAGGCGATCGATGCCCGTCTCGGTGAAGTCGAGGATCACGCCCTCGGTATTGAGCAGTGCAACATATTGCTTGGTCAGGGCGTTGTTCGGCTCGCGCAGGATGCGCTTGAAGTCGTCGACCGAGAGCGCGTTCAATTCCACCCGGATCGGCAGGCGGCCCTGCAATTCAGGAATCAGGTCCGACGGCTTGGCCAGCGAGAACGCACCGGAGGCGATGAACAGGATGTGGTCGGTCTTGATCGAGCCGTACTTGGTCGAGACGGTGGAGCCCTCGACCAGCGGCAGCAGGTCGCGCTGCACGCCTTCGCGGCTCACGCCGGCACCACCCCACTCCGAGCGCTGGGCGACCTTGTCGATCTCGTCGATGAAGACGATGCCGTTCTGCTCGGCACTGTCCACCGCGTGGCTGCGCAGTTCGTCGTCGTTGAGCAGCTTGCCGGCCTCTTCCTCGACCAGGATCGGACGCGCCTGGCGGATGCTCATCTTGCGCTTCTGCGACTTCTGTCCGCCGAGGTTCTGGAACATCTTGCCCAGCTGCTGGCTCATTTCCTCCATGCCCGGGGGCGTCATGATTTCCACGCCGACGTTCATGGCGAAATCCAGTTCGATCTCGCGGTCGTCGAGGGCGCCTTCGCGCAGCTGTTTGCGCAGCTTCTGCCGGGTGTCGCTGTCGATCGCGGTGACATTGCTGCCCGTGTCGTCCCACCCGCTGGACTGGCGTCGCGGCAGCAGGGCATCGAGCAAGCGGTCCTCGGCGGCGTCCTCGGCCTGGCTACGCACCCGGCCCTTGGCATGGTCGCGCACCAGCTTGTACGAGACGTCCGCCAGATCGCGGATGATCGATTCCACGTCCTTGCCGACATAGCCCACTTCGGTGAACTTCGTCGCTTCGACCTTCACGAAGGGCGCGTTGGCGAGCGTGGCGAGGCGACGGGCGATCTCGGTCTTGCCGACGCCGGTCGGGCCGATCATGAGGATGTTCTTCGGCGTGACCTCGTCGCGCATGCCCGGTTCGAGCTGCATGCGGCGCCAGCGGTTACGCAGCGCGATGGCCACGGCGCGCTTGGCGTCGTGCTGGCCGACGATATAGCGGTCCAGTTCGTTGACGATCTCGCGGGGAGTCAGTTCGGACATCGGTCAGAGCTCTTCGATCGAATAATTGTGGTTGGTGTAGATGCAGATATCACCGGCGATCTTGAGCGCTTTTTCCACGATCGTGCGCGCATCCAGCCCGGTATTCTCCATCAGGGCCAGGGCGGCGGACTGGGCGTAGGGGCCGCCGGAGCCGATGGCGATGAGGCCGTGCTCCGGTTCGAGCACGTCGCCGTTGCCGGAGATCAGCAGCGAGGATTCCTTGTCGGCGACAGCCAGCATGGCCTCGAGGCGGCCCAGGCGACGGTCGGTGCGCCACTCCTTGGCCATCTCCACCGCGGAACGGGTGAGGTTGCCGCCGTGCTTGACCAGCTTTTCCTCGAACAATTCGAACAGGGTGAAGGCGTCGGCCGTGGCGCCGGCGAACCCGGCCAGGACGTCGCCCTTGCCGAGGCGGCGCACCTTGCGCGCGTTGGCTTTCATGACGGTATTGCCGAGGGTGACCTGTCCGTCACTGCCGATGACGACCTTGCCGTCGCGGCGGACGCAGACGATGGTCGTGGCATGCATCGGTTCCATAGTGCGTTCCTTGGGGGAGACGCCTGAGGTGGGGGCCGGCCGGGGGTGTCGCAAGTACGGGCCGGCTGGCGTCGCCGGACACCGGGGCCTTCAGCCCTTCCGCTTCGCCCGTGGATGGGCAGCGTCGTACACCTTCGCCAGATGCTGGAAATCCAGGTGGGTGTAGATCTGGGTGGTGGCGATGTCGGCGTGGCCGAGCAGTTCCTGGACCGAACGAAGATCGCCCGAGGATTCCAGCATGTGGCTGGCGAAGGTGTGCCGCAGCATGTGGGGGTGCACGCGCTTGGCTTGGCCGCTGGACAGCTTGGCCAGGCGAAGTTGAATGGCGCGGGCGCCGATGGGCGCCCCGCCGCGGCCCTTGAACACCGGCAGCTCCGGACCGGCTCCGCCGAGGGCGGCCAGGGCCCTGAGCGCGGCCACCGCATACCGCCCCACCGGAAGGATGCGTGTCTTGTTGCCCTTGCCGAGCACGCGCACCTGGCCATCGTCGAGGTCGAGGTCGCCCCAGTGCAGGCCGCAAAGCTCCGACAGGCGCAGGCCGCTGGAATAGAACAGCTCCATCATCGCCGTGTCGCGTGGCGCCAGTGTTCCGCCGAGGTTGGTTTCGACCAGTTCCTTCGCCTCGTCCGCATCGAGCACCTGGGGCAGCTTGCGGCGCACCTTCGGCCCGCGCACGCCAGCGGCGGGATCGTGGTCGAGCTTGCCTTCCCGGCTGAGGTAGCGGAACAGACTGCGGCAGGCGGAGAGCAGTCGCTGGATGCTGTTCGGCTCCAGGCCTTTCGTCTCGCGCCCGTCCTTGCCGCGCAGGGGTCGATGCAGGCGCGCGATCATCGAGCGCATGCGGTCCGGACCCAGGCGGTCGAAGCTGTCCAGGCCTTCGGCTTCCATGAATTCCAGCAATTTACCCAGGTCGCGCCGGTACGCCGCCAGGGTATGCGCCGAGGGTGCGCGCTCGGCGGCGAAGTGGCGCAGGAAGGCCTCGATGGCCTCGCGCGGGTTCACGCCGCCTTCCGGGCCCGTTCGATGGCCGAGCCGACGGTGGTCGAGATCATGTCGAGGAACAGCGTGCCCATGCCGGGGTGGAACCGGTCGGGATCGGCGCTTCCGATGGCGAGCAGCCCATCCTTGCCGATCCGCATCAGCGCGGCGGAACGAACCTCCGGCGCGGTATCGCCGAACAGGCGGTGCAGCTTGTCGGGCGCCAGGCGGCCCGCGACGGGATCGCCGTGTTCCAGGAACGAGGCGAACTCGGGCAGGCCCGAGGCACCGTGCGGCTCGCGCAGCAGCCAGGGCTCGTCGGGCAGCCCGGCGAGGTCGCCGAAGAAGACCAGGCGCACCCGCTCGGACTGGAAATCCTCGGTCAGGCGGCGCACCACGTGCCTCACGGTGTCCTCGACGTCGCTGGCGCCCAGCAGCGCGAGCATCAGGCCGTGCACGCGGCGCATCAGCTTCTCGTTGTCGGCGGCGACCGCCGTCAATTCCTTGAGCCGTGTTTCCAGTTCGGCGTTCTTCTCGCGCAAGCCGCGCAGCTGGTGCACGGCGAGCGAAGCGGCGGGACCGTTCGCGCTGGGCAGCACCAGTTCGTTGGCGAGTTCGGGATAGCCGACGAGGAAGTCCGGATGCCGTCGCAGGTAGGACGCCACGGTGGCTGGCTTGATATCGCCGTCGATCGCGGAGTCGGTCATGTCGTTTCTTCCTCGAAGTGCTGCATGTGTCGCAGTGTGCCCCGTTCGCGCGCGAACGTCACACCTCGCCTTCGAAGACGAAGGCGGCGGGGCCGGTCATCCACAAGGTATGGCCAGGACCGTGCCACTCGATGGTCAGCGTGCCGCCGGGCAGTTCCACATCGACGGTGGGCGCGGCAAGGCCCAGGGATTGCGCCACGGCGGCGGCGGCGCAGGCACCCGTGCCGCAGGCGCGGGTCCAGCCGCTGCCCCGTTCGTGCACGCGCAGGCGGATGCGGTCCGGGCCCAGGCGCTCGGCGAAACCCACGTTCGCACCGTGCGGGAAGGCCGGGTGGTTCGTGAGCAACGGCCCGAGCGTGTCCACGCGCGGGTCGTTCACATCGTCCACGAACACCACCGCGTGTGGGTTGCCCATGGAGACCGCGCCGAAGCTCACGTCTTCGCCATCGATCGCGAGCGTGTAGACGGCATGCGCGGGCCGGTCGAGCGGAATGGCGGAGGGGTTGAAGTCCGGCTCACCCATGTCGACCACCACCCTGCCCTCGTCGATCACGCGTACGGTGACCGGGCCGGAAGGACTCTCCAGGCGAACGTCGGTGTCGCGCTCGATGGCGCCGTCGCGGTACAGCCACGCGGCCACGCAGCGGACGCCGTTGCCGCATTGCCCGGAAGGCGAACCGTCGGCGTTCCAGATCCCGTAGTAATAGGCGCAGGAGGGATCGCGTGCGGGCTCGATGCTGATCAGCTGGTCGAAGCCGATGCCCGTATGCCGGTCGGCCAACGCGGCCACGCGTGCCGCGTTGGGGGTGCGTGGCGCATCCTCGCGCCAGTCGACGATCGCGAAGTCGTTGCCGATCCCATGCATCTTGGTGAAACGGGAAGGCATCGCGGACTACTGGTGGATGACCGAATTGAACGGCGTGCGCGTGCTGCTGGCCGGCGGCGGGGCGAGCGACGTCGAGCTGGCGGCCGGGTGCGCGCCCGTCTGCGGCTTGGCGGTGGCCGAAGCGGCGGGCGGCGGGGGCATGAACAACGGCCCCTTCTGGCCGCAACCGGACAGTGCGGTGACGATGGAGGCGAGGGCAAGCGGCAAGATGAGTCGGCGCATGGGCGATTCCCCGGAAACGGAGGCCAGTATAGCCTCGGGTCCGCTCAAAGCAGCTTTTCGAAACGGAAGGCGTCCGCGCCGTCGGCGTAGTAGTTCGCGTATTCGCCGATCCGCGCGTAGCCCAGCCGTTCGTAAAGACGGATGGCCACCGCGTTGTCCTTGCGCACCTCCAGGCGAAGCGACCGGCAACCGTGTCCGCGTGCGGCGTTTTCCGACGCATGGATCAACGCGGAGCCCACGCCCTTGCCCTGGGCCTGTGGCGTGGTCGCGATGGAATACAGCCGTGCGACGGTCGTGCCCCTGCGGAAGAACACCACGGCCGTGCCGAGGAAGCGGCGATGGTTGGCACTGGCGACGAGCACCAACGCGCTTTCGCTGTCGAGGTGCTTGCGATACTGGGCACGACTCAGGCGGTCCTGCGCGAAGCTCGATTCCTCGAGCGCGACCAGGTCGTCGAGATCGCTCACTTCGGCGCGGCGTACACGTACCGAGGCGGTGACCGGGGGTGGCTGCATGCGCTTTGGGGACTCCGGCGCGGGTGGAGGACGGCTCGCGGGCCGAGCGGGGCGAAGCAAGCGCGGCACTGTAGACCTCGGGTCGGCATGGATCAATGACTTTTTCATGAATCCTTCCGGACGTGCGTCGACGGTCCCGCTTGTGTGTCGCACCATCGCGGGCACACACTGCGGCACCGGCGAACGATCGGCCCCGGGCGGGGTCGAGTGAACGGAGTTGCCGTCTGTCGAGGTCTCATGAGCCGGCTCGTCATCGTCGTGGAGAAAGCCTCGGACTGGGGCTCGTATTACCCGTCCGCCGATGTGGTCACCGCCATGGATTACCTCCGTCAGCCGGTGGGTGGCGACGACGAGCGCACCCAGGTCATCAACCTGTGCCGCAACTACAAATACCTGGGTACCGGCTACTACGTGTCGCTGCTGGCCGAGGCGCGCGGGCACAAGGTCATACCGTCCGTGCGCACCGTGAACGACCTGCGCCGCCGTTCGCTTTATGGCCTGGACATCGACGACCTCAACCAGAAGCTGGCCAAGTTCCTGCCGGCCGGTGGGCGCGACACCACCGACTTCGGCGTGCTCGTCTACTTCGGCGAGACCTCCTATGGCGACCTGCAGGATCTTGCGAGGCAGGTGTTCGACATGTTCCCTTGCCCGCTGATGCGCATCGAGTTCGAGCGTGACCGGGTCTGGCAGGTCTCCGCGATCAAGGCGGTCGGCCTGCACACGCTGGACGACGCCCAGGAGGATTCTTTCGCCCTGGCGCTGGAGAAGTTCTCGCGCAAGCTCTGGCGAAAGCCGCGTGCGCGCCGCCGCTTCCGTTACGACATCGCCATGCTGGTCGACCCGAACGAACAGATGCCGCCGTCGAACAAGAAGGCGTTGAAGCAGTTCATCGAGGCCGGCAAGCACCTGGGCATGGAAGTCGATCCGATCGGCAAGAACGACTACCAGCGGCTCGCCGAATACGACGGCCTCTTCATCCGCGAAACCACCGCCAGCGACAACCATACCTACCGCTTCGCCCATCGTGCGGAGAAGGAAGGCATGGTGGTGATGGACGATCCCACGTCGATCCTCCGCTGCACCAACAAGATCTTCCTGAACGACATGATGGTCTCGCGCAAGCTGGCCACGCCGATCACGGAAATCCTGTACCGCGACGATCCCAAGCGCCTGCGCGACCTGCACGAGCGTCTGGGCCTGCCCATCGTGCTGAAGATCCCGGATGGCTCGTTCTCGCGTGGCGTGGTGAAGGTGGAAACCCGCGAGGCGTTGGAGAAGGCGGCCAGCGAACTGTTCTCGCACAGCGCGCTGCTGATCGCGCAGGAATACCTCTATACGGAGTTCGACTGGCGCATCGGCGTGCTCAACCACGAGCCGCTGTACGCATGCCAGTACTTCATGTCGCGCGGCCACTGGCAGATCTACAACCACGGCGCCAAGGGCACCGCGAAATCCGGCGGCTTCCGCACCGTGCCCGTGCGGGACGCGCCCGCCGAGGTCGTGAAGCTGGCGCTCAAGGCCACCCAGACCATCGGCGATGGCCTCTACGGGGTGGACCTCAAGCAGGTCGGCGAGCGCCCGGTGGTGATCGAGGTCAACGACAATCCGTCGATCGACGCGGGGGTCGAGGACGCGTACCTCGGCGAGGACCTCTACCTGCGGATCATGCAGGAGTTCCTGCGCCGCCTCGAACTCAAGCGGCTCGGCATCCAGGCCTGATCCGCGGCCTCACCGGCGAAACAGCGCCATCAGCAATGTCATCGGCAGGCTTGGCTTCATCGCCACCAGGACGCTCGCCGGGGCCAACAGCAACCAGAAGGCAGGGGTCCAGCCCAGCGTCTCGCTATGCCCCGACAGTGGGGTCAACAGGAGCAGCAGGGCGCCCGCGGCCAGCCAGGCCAGGGCGATGAGGGCGCGCTGGCGGCGCGGCGAGAGCGTGTCGTGCATGGCGTACTCCAGGCATGGGAATGGCGATGGAGGAAGCCTGGGCCGCCGCCGTCTCACGGACCGCGACCGGGGGGCGGCACGTTGTTAGAATCCTTTCGCCGGACAGGGTGTTCCGGCGCCGTGCCAGGAGAATCCATGAGCGCTGAAGCGCACCGTTACGCCGTGTTCGGTCATCCGATCGCGCATTCGCTGTCCCCGGAGATCCACAAGGCCTTTGCCGCGCAACTCGGTATCCGCCTGAGCTACGAGACCGTCGACGCGACCCCTGGCGACTTCGCCGCCGCCGTACGCCGTTTCTTCGCCGACGGCGGCCTGGGCGCCAACGTGACTCTTCCCCACAAGGAAGCAGCCTTCATCCTGGCCAGCGAGCACAGCGAGGCGGCCGCCCGCGTCGGCGCCGCCAACACCCTCACGCCCCTGGTGGGCGGCAAGCTGCATGCCCACAACACGGACGGCAGCGGCTTCGTCCGTGACATCACCGAGCGTCACTCGCTCGACCTGCGTGGCCACGACGCCCTCCTGCTGGGTGCCGGTGGCGCGGCCAAGGCCGTGGCCTGGGCCTTGTTGGACGCCGGCGTGCAGACGCTGACCATCGTCAACCGCACGCCGGAGCGTGCCGACCAGCTGGCCGACGCGATCGGCGATCCCGCGCGCTGCCACACGCGTTATTGGGACGGCCTGGATGGCGAATGCTTCGACCTCGTCGTCAACGCCACCTCGATCGGCGTCACCGGCGGCTCGTTCGACCTGCCGATGTCGATCCTGCAGGATCATTCCACCTGCTACGACCTTTGCTACGGCGCCGCGGCGGCCAGCTTCAAGGGTTGGGCGACCGCCGCGGGCGCCCGTTACTTCCGTGACGGCTTGGGCATGCTGGTGGAGCAGGCGGCCGACGCTTTCGAGCGCTGGCACGGTACGCGCCCCGACACCGATCCCGTCTACGACGCGTTGCGGCAGCGCTTCTGAGTCCAGGGCGAACCGTTCCTCGCGTGATCTTCGACGGTCCGCTCAGCCTTCGGCTGCGCGGACCGCTTCCGGCGTGTTGCGAAAGCTGATCGCGAGACGGTTGTAGGTGTTCATCAAGCCGATGGCCAAGGTCAGGTCGACCAGCTCTTTCTCACTGAACACGCGCGCCGCCGCCTGGAAATCCGTGTCGGGTACGCCTGTTCGCGCGACTTGGGTCACCGATTCGGCCCAGGCGAGGGCCGCCTGTTCGCGGGTGTCGAACAGCGCACCCGCTTCGCGCCATGCTTGCAGAAGCGCCAGCTTCTCGATCGGAACGCCCTTCTTGATCAGGTCGCGGGTATGCATGTCGAGGCAGTAGGCGCAGCCGTTGATCTGGCTCACCCGCAGGTAGACGAGGTCGACCAGCCGGGCATCCAGCCCTGACTGCGCCACATAACCATAGACACCGCCGAGCGCTTTCACGCCGTTCGGCGAAACCTTCGTGTAATCGATGCGTTGTGACATGACGGAACCTATTCGTGCGGGGTGGTGAGGGGTGTGTCGCCGGTCAGTAGCGCTGCAAGAAGACGCTTCGTTCTCATGATCGACTCCTGAATCAGAACGCTATCGTGCGCCTGCTTCAGGTCATCGAAAAGAACCAGAAAACGCATATCTGGATGTACCATGAGGCATGGCATCGGCCCTGCGCATCCGGATCGACCGTTCCGTCCCGGCTACCCTGACGGAACAGATTCGCGCGGGCATCCTGGCGGCGATCGGCAGCGGTGCGCTCGCGCCCGGCGCCCGGCTTCCGTCATGGCTCGCCTTGGCGGCGCAACTCGGCGTGGCGCGGGGTACGGTCAAGGCGGCCTATGAACGCCTGGCCGACGAACAGGTGATCGTGTCGTCGCGACCGGGCGGTACCCGCGTCGCCGATCACCCCGTGAGCGTGGGAGAAGCGGCTCCGCAAGGCGAGGCGGAGACACCGCCGGCGCTGTACCAGCACCTACTCGGTGGCGCCGCCATGTTCCAGATGGGCGTGCCGGGACCCGATGGTTTCCCGACCAGCCTGCTCGCCCGCTTGCGTGCCCATGCCGTGCGCACCGAGACGGCCGCACAGGCGCTCTACCCCGATCCTCGCGGCGAGATCGAACTCAGGCGCGAGATCGCCGCCCACCTGGCGCTGGCGCGCGGCATCGAATGCCACCCTTCGCAGGTCTTCATCACCGCCGGTTTCGCCGGCGCGCTCGGCACGGCGCTGAGGGTGCTCGGTGTCGAAGGACGTGAGGCGTGGATGGAGAATCCCGGCTTCTTCCAGAGCCGCAAGGCGCTCGAACTCGCCCGGCTGGTTCCCGTGCCGGTGCCCGTGGACGACGAAGGCATCGACGTCTCCCAAGGCATCGAGCGGGCTCCCGGAGCGGCGTTGGCCCTGGTCACGCCCGGTCAGCAGGCGCCCCTGGGAGGCACGCTGTCGCTGGCCAGGCGCATCGAGTTGCTTGGCTGGGCGGCGCGCACTGACGCGTGGATCCTCGAGGACGACTACCTTGGCGAACTTCAGCTCGAACGCCGCGCCGCGCCGGCGCTGGCATCGCTGGACCGCGAGGGCCGGGTCATCCACATGGGCTCGTTCAGCAAGACCATTAGCCCGACGCTGAGGCTGGGCTTCATCGTAGCCCCCGCGGGGCTGGTGAGTTCGTTCACCGAGGCGGCACTGTGCTTCGGATCGGCACCGGGTCCCGCGATCCAGCATGCGATCGCCGACTTCATGCGGGAAGGGCACTACATGAGGCATCTGCGCCGCATGAAGCGTATCTATTCCGCCAAGAGCCACGCGCTACAGGTGGCATTGGAAGCGAACGGCTATCGCGCGCATATCGGCGGCCTGGGCGCCGTCATGTACCTGCCGGACCTCGTTCCGGATATCGATGTGGCGCGGGAGGCAAGGGTGCATGGGCTCGCGCCGGTACCGCTGTCGCCGTGGTTCAGTCCCGGCAGCCCCCGCCGCTCGGGCCTCTTGCTCGGGGTTGCCACCGTGGACGAAGCGCGGCTTCCGACGGCGTGCCGGCAGTTACATCGACTCATCGAAAACGCGGCGCTCAAGGCGCGTCCGCGCTCGTCACGTTGACCGGGCAGTTATACGTGGCGCGGTAGTCGTAGCGCTGCTTCGTTCCCGCTCCATCCGCCGACGCCACCGGTGCCGCCAGGACCAGTTGGATGGTGTCGACTCTCGGCGCGCTGCACTTCTGCCGCGCCATCGCGACACAGGGTTGTTCGCTCAGCGCGTCTTCCGTGCACGACACCGCGATGGGTGCCATCGACGGCGCGACGGCGACCGGAGCGGTCGTGGAAGCGCAGCCCGCGAGGAGCGCCAGCGCGGGCCCAAGGAAACGGATTCGGTAACGCATCGGATCCTCCATGCAGGTGGAGCCTGCGCCGGCCGGATGACCGGCTCGTTTCAGCGTGCGAGCAACTGGCGGGCTCCCAACGAGACGATCACGGCACCCCGGACGCGATCGATCCATGCCTTGCCCCGAACGGGCTCCGGCACGAGAAACCCGACTGTACCCACCGGAAGGATGGACGTCCAAATGTTTCAGTCGTAACGGTTGTCGACCCGGTCACGCTTCGGGCGACAGTCAAACATCCGTCATCCCGGAGTAAGCAGCGTTACATGCGCGGGCCACACGCTCGCGGGCTCTTGCCTTCGATGGATCGTCCCCGATGACGCGTGTTCGTATTTCCTTTCGTCGTACCGCCCTCGCCACCGCGCTCGTCCTGTCGCTGCACGCCGGGTTCGCGCACGCCGCCGTGGGCGACGACGACAAGGCCACTCCGGCCCCGTCCGACGCGACGGACGCTCGTGACACTCCGAAACAACTGGACGCGATTTCGGTGATCGCACCGGGTGAAACGCGACAGATCCAGAGCATCGGCGCCGAGGAGATCGTGCGCCAGCAGACCCCCGGCAGCAGCGCCCTGAAGGCATTGGACAAGCTCCCGGGCGTGCAATTCCAATCGGCCGACCCGTGGGGCGCCTACGAGTGGTCCACGCAGATCACCCTGCATGGCTTCGACCAATCCCGCCTGGGTTTCACGCTCGACGGTATCCCGCTCGGCACGATGGGCTACGGCGTGACCGATGGCCTCCAGGTCACCCGCGCCATCACGTCGGAAAACCTCGCGACGGTGGAACTGGCACAGGGCGTCGGCGCCCTGGGCACCGCCTCCAACACCAATCTCGGTGGCACCGTGCAGTTCTTCTCCGCCGATCCGGACGCCAAGCCGGGCGTGCGCTTCAACCAGGTCATGGGTTCCGACTCGACCAGCCGCACCTATGTGCGCGCCGACAGCGGCGACCATGGCGGCTTTTCCATGTACGTGTCGTTCGCGCATGCCGACACGGACAAATGGAAAGGTTTCGGTGACCAGAAGTCGAACCAGGCCAACCTCAAGGCGGTGTACCAGTGGGGCGACGGTAACCGTATCAGCCTGTTCGCGGACGGTAGCAAGCGCAAGGAATACGACTACATGGACCTGTCCCTGACCAGCCAGCGCGCGCTGGGCTGGGACTGGGATTACCTGCAGCCGGACTGGAACACCGCCGTCGGCATCGCCAACGCGCTCAACGGCAAGGGCCAATATCCCGCGCTGCTCGACGCGCTGCCGGCGGACTACGGCAAGGGCGACGCGACGTATTACGCCGGTGGCGGCATCCGCCGCGATGGCCTGGCCGGCCTGTCGGGTTCGTTCAACCTCGGTGGTGCCACCCTCGACGCCACGGGGTACTACCACGCCGACCGCGGCGAAGGTCAGTGGGCCACGCCCTACCAGGCCTCGTCGCCCACCGTGCCGCTTTCCATGCGCACCACCGACTACGGCCTGGACCGCTATGGCCTCACGTCCGCGCTGAAGTTCAGCCTGGACAACCACGATATCGAACTGGGCGTATGGGGCGAGAACGCCAACACGAACCAGGAACGCAACTTCTTCACGCTGGATGGCCAGTACACCGCCCTTTACACGTTCTACAACGACCAGCAGCCGTTCCTTCGCGCGTTCCTGCAGCACTACGAAACCAAGACGCGCATGGCCTACGCGGAAGACACCATCCACTTGCTCGACGACCGGCTCACCGTGAACTTCGGCGCGAAGTCGCTGCGCGTGACCACGGACGCGACGTCCCTGGTGCCGACGACGTCGTTCGCCCAGGGTGACATGAAGGCGAGCAAGGGTTTCCTGCCACAGGCGGGCGTCGATTACCGCCTGGACGAGAACCAGGACATCTACGGTTCCTATGCGAAGAACCTGTCCGCCTTCGGCATCACGCCGTTCAGCACCTCACAGGCGGCTTTTGACGCGGCGAAGAGCCGCTTGAAGCCCGAGGAATCGCAGACCTGGCAGGTCGGCTACCGCGCGCACGGCGAAACCTTCGAGGCTTCCCTCGGCTTGTTCTATACGCGCTTCGAAAACCGCCTGCTGGTGACCACGCCCTGCCCGGCCGTCGTCACCTGCGCGTCCTCGTTGAACAACGTGGGCGACGTGAAGAGCCGTGGCGCGGACCTCGCCTTCATCTGGAAGCCGATTCGCGGATTCACCTGGCTCAACTCGCTGTCGTACAACAAATCGCAGTACCAGGACGACTACCAGAACGCCGGCACGGTGCCCACCGCCGACAAGTACGTCGTCGGCGTGCCGAAGACGATGTTCTCCACCTCGCTGAGCTACGAGATGGGCGGTTGGCGCGCCAATCTGGAAGGCAAGTACACCGGCCGCCGCTACATCACCTATACCAACGACTCGTCGGTGCCTTCCTATTGGGTGGCGGACGCGGGCATCGCGTACGACTTCGGCGCGGTCTCGGCGTTCAAGGGCCTCAGCATCGGCTTGAACGTCACCAACCTGTTCGACAAGCACTACTTCGCCTCGACCGGTACCAACGGCTACGTCGCGTCCGACCCGCAGGGCTACAACCAGACCCTGATGGCCGGGGCGCCACGCCAGTACTTCGTGAACCTCAACGCTCAGTTCTGACCGGTCAGACCAGGAAGACCACGACGAGGGCCAGCACGATCGTCACGATGTCCTCGATGATCGCGCCGGGGATATCCCTGTGGAATCTGGCGGCCATCCACGCGCGGGCCGCCGAACCACCGTAGGTGCCGAGGACCGCGCCGATGATGCCTGCGACCAGGCCACCGACCAGGCTCTCGTCGGTGGCACCGACACAGGCGCCGCTCAGCGCGCCCGTGATGATCCGGGTGCCGAATTGCAAGGGAATCTTGCGGCTGGGGGTGGTGGGCAGCTTGTCGGCGACCAGCTCGCCAAGGGCGGCGATGCCGAATATCCATGGTGTCCAGGCATAGCCCATGAACGCGAGCGGTGTGCCGGCCAGATGCAGGTCGCCGAAGCGGGCAGCGAAGGCGACGGCCGCGGGGGCGAGCATGGCGCGATAGCCGGCGACGGTACCGATGAGCAAGGCGAGAAACAGGATCATGGCGCATTCCTTTCCCGGATGGTGGCTGCATTAGGCGGGATGCGAATCCTCGATGCAATGGCGACAAGCGCATGGCTGCGAGCTTCGCGGGAGTTCCTGCGGGGCGACCGCCACCGATTTGCAACAATCGGGCGGGAAGATGTCACGCCCGTTGGGGTCGGCCACAGGGGGTCGGCCTGGTTGCGGGTCGTTCTCCCGGATTTCCCCATGTCCAAGTTCAACCTGGCCGCGCTTCCCCGCCGCGTGGTCATCCTTACCGGCGCCGTTGTCGTGGCCCTCGCCGGGGCCGCGGCGTTCGCGACGCTGCGCATGCACCGTGTCGACGCGGGGATGGCGGCCGATGGCTCCTCCTCGGCGCAGACCGAATCCGGCGACGCCGATGCGTCGGGCGTCGATATCCTGCTCGGCCTCGCCCGTCAGGCCACGCGTGAAGGCCGACTGGTGGCGCCACAAGGCAATAATGCCTACGAGTATTACCTCAGTGTCATCCAGCTGGATCCGCAGAACGCGACGGCGCTGGATGCCTTGCGCGAGACCCTGCCGTTCGCCTCGCAGGAAATCGAGCGGCAGATCAATCGCCGCCAGCTGGAGGAGGCGCGCCGCGAGATCGCCCTGCTGCGCGACTTCGATCCGACGAACTACACCCTGATCATTCTCGGGGCGAAGCTCGACGCGCAGCAGCAGGTCGTTACCGCGGAAGACGAGGCGAAGGCTGACGCGATGCGTCGGCGTAACGGCTAGTCGAATTCATTCCGCGGAGGGGGAAGCCGGGCGATAGTCGTCGGCGCGCCGGCATTGGCGCAACCCCTCTTACAGGCAAGGAGCCTGATCATGAATAAGACCCTCCGTTCCCTCGCGCTCGCACTGTTGGCGACCGCCCCCATCGCCGTGAGCGCTCAGGGCCACCAAGGTATCCCGCTGCACTGCAGCATCACGCAGACGGGCACGTTCGAAGCGTTTATCGCGGCCAAGCCGACGCCGGAGCAGTTCCGCGCGGCCTATGGGTGCATTCAGCTGCAGCTGCCCAACAGCTACTCCACGCACGAGCGGCGGGTGGACAACAGCCGATACTTCGCCCGAATCGACGAGCAGGGCCGCATCGTGGGTGGCCGCTTCGGGTAAGCCCTGGCAGCGACGGACGCCGGGCAGGGCGTCCATTCAGGACCCGGTTCATGTTTCGTCGCGAGTCGTGCGGCGATAATCGCCACTCCACCTGGCAAGGAGCCCCGCATGAATCGCCTCGTTCCCCTCTTTTTCCTGCTCGTTCTCGGCGGTGCCGCCCTCAGCGCGTGCCAGACCGCGCCGGCCGCCCAGCCCCGGCCCGTCGCCGGCTTCGTCACCGACATGAAGGCCTTCGACGCCTTCATCGCGACGAAACCGACGCCGGAGCAATTCCGCGCGACCTATCCGGACGTCCTCCTGGTTACCCCCGACATGATGTCCACCCGGGAAATGCGCCAGAACAACAGCCGCTACTTCCCCAAACTCGACGCCGATGGGCGCATCGTGGGTGGGTCGTTCATGTAAGTACAATGGCCTCATGCACAACCCCATCAGGCCCTTCAAGGGAATCCTTCCGCGCCTTGGCGCCCGCGTCTACGTCGATGCCGCCGCCACGGTCATTGGCGATGTCGAACTGGCCGACGACGTGTCGATCTGGCCGGGCGCCGTCGCACGTGGCGATGTGCATCACATTCGCATCGGCTCCCGCAGCAACCTCCAGGATGGCGCCATCATCCACGTGACCCACGACGGGCCCTACAGCCCCGGGGGATTTCCGACGATCATCGGCGCCGATGTCACCATCGGCCATGGCGCGGTCATCCACGCCTGCACCATCGAGGACGGCTGCCTGATCGGCATGCATGCCACCGTGCTGGATGGCGCGGTGGTGAAGAAGAATGCGTTCGTGGGTGCCGGCGCGCTGATCTCCCCGGGCAAGGTGGTGGGCGAACGCGAGCTGTGGCTGGGAAATCCGGCAAGAATGGTGCGTGTGCTCAGCGACTCCCAGGTCGAGCAGCTGTACTACTCGGCGGCCAACTACGTCCGTCTCAAGGACGATTACCTCGCTTGAGCCCATTGGCGCCCGCCCAGGGCCGCCACGCCGCGCTGCCGCTTGATTTGGGCCGGCCACGGCACCACGCTGGGTGCCTGAAAGGAGACCCGATGGATACCAGCACCAACCCTCTTCTCGACCCGAACGGCTTGCCGGCTTTCTCGGCGATCCGGCCGGAACATGTCGAACCGGCCATCGACACCTTGATCGCCGAGCAGCGCGCCGCCATCGAGCGGATCGCGGCGCCCGGCGGCGTCCGTGATTTCGAGCACGTGATCCTCGCCCAGGAACGCCTGGACCAGACGATGGCACGGGCCTGGGCGCCGGTGAGCCACCTGCATTCGGTGGCCGATTCCGAGGCGCTGCGCAAGGTTCATGGGGCCGCCGAGGAGAAGCTCACGGATCACGGGATCGAGGTGGGCCAGAACCGCGATCTCTATGCCGCCGTGCAAGCGGTGGCCGACCGCCCCGACTTCGCCGCCCTTCCCGTCGCCAGCCGCGCCGCGGTCGAGCATGCGTTGCGCGATTTCCGCCTGTCCGGCGTGGCGCTGGAAGAACCTGCGCGCAGCCGCTTCCGTGAAATCGGCGTCGAGTTGTCGAAGCTCACGACGGAATTCTCCAACGCCGTGCTCGATGCCACCGAGGCCTGGCACAAGCACATCACCGACGAGCGGGACCTCGCCGGCATTCCCGCGTCGGGTCGTGCCGTTCTTCGTGAATATGCGCGCGAGGAAAAACTCGACGGCTTCCTGGTGACGCTCAAGCAGCCGAGCGTGCAGGCGGTGCTCACCTACGCGGAAAACCGCGACTTGCGGGAGGCTGTCTACTACGCCTACCAGACTCGCGCATCCGACCAGGGCCCCGACAAGGGCAAGTTCGACAATTCGGCGCGCATCGAGAAGATCGTCGCGTTGCGGCACGAGGCCGCCCAGCTGCTGGGTTTCGCCAACGCGGCCGAGGAATCGCTGGCCACCAAGATGGCCACCTCGCCCGATGCCGTGCTGTCGTTCCTGCGCGACCTCGCGACCCGCGCGAGGCCGGTGGCGCGCAAGGAACTGGACGAACTGCGCCGTTTCGCCACCGAGGAATTGAAGATCGACAACCTCGAACCGTGGGATGTGGCCTTCGCCGCCGAACGCCTGCGCCAGCAGCGTTATGCCGTCGACGAGGAGCAGATCAAGCCGTACTTCCCCGCTTCGGCCGCCATCGACGGCCTTTTCATGGTGGTCGAGCGGCTCTACGGCATCCGTTTCGCCGCCCGTGACGATATCGACACGTGGCACAAGGACGTGAAGTACTACGACCTGAAGAATGCCGACGGCACGGTATTCGCTGGCGCCTACCTCGACCTGTACGCCCGCTCGGGCAAGCGCGGTGGCGCGTGGATGGACGTGTGCGCCTCGCGTTTCCGCGACGGCGGGCACCTCCAGTTGCCCATCGCCTTCCTCACCTGCAATTTCCCGCCGCCCACCGACGGCGCGCCGGCGTTGCTCACGCACGACGACGTGCTGACCTTGTTCCACGAATTCGGCCACGGCCTGCATCACATGCTGACCGAGGTGGATATCCCGTCCGTTGGCGGCATCGATGGCGTGGAGTGGGATGCCGTGGAACTGCCCAGCCAGTTCATGGAGAACTTCGCCTGGGACCGGGAAGCTTTGCGTTCGTTCGCCAGGCACTATGAAACGGGGGAGCCGCTCCCGGACGACCTCTACCAGCGCATGCTCGATGCCCGGCACTTCCACGCGGGCCTGTTCCTCGTCCGCCAGTTGGAGTTCGCCCTGTTCGACTTCCGCCTGCACCTCGAGTACGACCCGTCCCGAGGGGCCCGCCCGCTCGACGTGCTGGAAGAGGTCCGTCGCGAGGTCGCCGTGCTCCATCCACCGGCCTGGCAGCGTTTCCCGCATGCCTTCACGCATATCTTCGCCGGCGGATATTCGGCCGGTTACTACAGCTACCTCTGGGCGGAGGTACTTTCCGCGGACGCCTTCGAGGCCTTCGAGGAGGCCGGCGTGCTCGACCGCGCCACGGGTGAGCGTTTCCGCAAGGAAGTGCTGGCGGTAGGCGCCACGCGGCCGGCGCTGGATTCCTTCAAGGCCTTCCGCGGCCGCGAGCCCCGCCCGGACGCGTTGCTGAAAAGCTACGGCCTGGCCTGAGCCGTACTTGCCCGCGCGGCGCCCAGGCGCCGCGCGGCTTTCCTTTACAATGGCGCCATGAAGATCGCGTCATGGAACGTCAACTCACTCAAGGTCCGCCTGCCCCATCTCCAGCAATGGCTGGCCGAGGCGCAGCCCGACATCGTCGCGTTGCAGGAAACCAAGGTCACCGACGACAAGTTTCCCGTCGACGAGGTCGCGGCCATGGGTTATCGCGCCGTGTTTTCCGGGCAGAAGACCTATAACGGCGTCGCCATCCTCGCCAAGGACGACATCGGCGATGTCGTGACCGACATCGCCGGCCTCGACGACCCGCAGCGGCGCATCATCGCGGCGACGGTGGGCGACGTTCGCGTGGTGAACCTCTACGTCGTCAACGGCAAGGCGCTCGGCGACGAAAAGTACACCTACAAGCTGCACTGGCTGGCGCGCGTGCGCGATTTCCTCGAAACCGAGATCGCCCGGCATCCGAAACTCGTGGTGCTCGGCGACTTCAACATCTGCCGCGACGACCGCGATGTCTACGATCCGGTCGCCTGGGGCGAGGACATCTTCTGTTCCCCGCCCGAGCGCGCGGCCTTGCAGGCCCTGCTCGACGTGGGTCTTCATGACAGTTTCCGGCTTTTCACCGAAGATGCCGGCATCTTCAGCTGGTGGGACTACCGCCAGGCCGCGTTCCGCCGCAACATGGGACTGCGGATCGACCTCATCTTGATCAGCGATGCGCTCAAATCCGTCGCGACCTCGTCGATCATCGACAAGGCGCCGCGTAAGTGGGAGCAGCCGTCCGACCACGCGCCCGTCGCGTTGGAGTTGAACCTTTGAATACACCGAAGTCCGAATGGCCGAGTTCTCTCGACGACCGGGAGCTCGAAGAACTCGATACCTACCTGCGCGCGCACGGTAGCGACGGCGACCTCATGCTCGATGGCGTGCATGGCCTGCTCTCGGCCGTGGCGATCGGCCCCCTCGAAGTGAAGCCCGAGGAGTGGCTGCACGAGGTCCTGCACGACGCGTTCGAGGACGAAAGCGAAGGCAACCGGGTGCTGGAGTTGCTCGCCAAGCTCAACGACTCGATCAGCGCGGAACTCGACGTGGATGCCTACGAGCCCATCCTCGGCGAGATCGACACCGAGGAAGGACCGCTGCTTTCGGCGGCCGGCTGGTGCGAAGGTTTCAGCCGCGGCATCGACATGCGCGCCCAGCTGTGGGAAACGCGGCTCGCGGAGGACCCCACGCTGATGCAACTGCTCGGCCCCATCATGGCGCTGGCGGTGGACGAAGGCGTGCTCCAGGCCGACGCCGAATTCGAAAAGCTCACCGACGACGAATACGACGAATGCCTGGGCCAGCTGCCGGAGGTGCTCAACGCCGTGGGCGATTACTGGCGTGAAAGTCCGCCGACGGAGGCCGAGCTCCAGGCGCTCACCCGCCCGCGCGTGGAAGGCGAGGACGGCCCGCCACGGCAGCGATCGGGCCACTGGGTGCACTGACACCCCCCGCTTCGCGAAACGCATCGTTCACGCCACGCGCCTTGGCGGCGTGCGCCACAACCGGCATCTTGGCGGCAACCAAGGAGCCAGCCATGACCCATCGCCACATCACCCGCCGCGTCAGCGGCATGGATACCGCCGACGGCGCGGGCGTGAAGCTCAAGCGCATCATCGGTCAGCCCGCCCTCGACATGGTGGACCCGTTCCTGCTGCTCGACGAATTCCGTTCGGACCAGCCCGGTGACTACATCGAAGGTTTCCCCGAGCATCCCCATCGCGGCTTCGAAACGGTGACCTACATGCTCGCCGGCCGCATGCGGCACGGCGACAACCACGGCAACCGTGGCGACCTCGGTCCCGGCAGCGTCCAGTGGATGACGGCCGGGCGCGGCATCCTGCATTCTGAAATGCCGCAACAGGAAGAAGGCCTGATGTGGGGCTTCCAGCTGTGGGTGAACCTGCCCGCCGCCGACAAGATGGTGGCGCCGCGTTACCAGGACATCGCCCCCACCGAGATCCCTGTCGTACGGCCCGCCGAAGGCGTGACCGTACGTGTCGTCGCGGGCGAAATCGCTGGCGAGAAGGGGCCGGTCTCCGGCATCAGTACCGATCCGATCTATCTCGACATCGCACTGGATGCGGGTGCCCGCCTGGAACTCGACCTGCCGGAAGGCCATAGCGCGTTCGCCTACGTCTTCGACGGCACGGCGACGACCGTGGCCGGTGAGACATTGGCGCGCAGCGAGTTGGCCGTGCTATCGAAAGGTGACAAGGTCAGCTTCGCCGCGGAAGGACACGCCCGTATCCTGTTCGTCGCGGGCCGTCCGCTCGCCGAGCCGGTGGCGCGTTACGGCCCGTTCGTCATGAACACGCCGGCGCAGATCCATGAGGCGATCGCCGACTTCCGCGCGGGAAAGTTCTGACGAGAACCCTGTCACGGGACGGCGGCGGTTGTCAGGTTCGCCCTTGCCGCCGTACCCTGCCGGGCATGTCCAGACAAAAGCATGCCTTCCTCTTCGATCTCGACGGGACCCTCGTCGACAGCGTCTACCAGCACGTCCTCGCATGGAAGGAATCGCTCGACATGGAGGGCATCGACCTCTCCGTGTGGCGGATCCACCGCAAGATCGGGATGAGCGGCGGCTTGTTCACCGACATCCTGCTGCGCGAGACGCAGACCGAGATCACGCCGGACCGGATCGACCGCCTGCGCCGCAACCATGCCGCGGCCTATGGGAGGTTGGCCGAGGCCGGCGCGGTGAAACCGCTGCCCGGCGCGGTCGAACTGCTGAAATGGCTCACGGACGCGAAAATTCCCTGGGCCATCGCCACCAGCGGGCGCATGGAAACGGCGGCGCACAATATCGCGGCCCTCGGCGTCGATCCGGACAAGGTGCCGGTGGTGACCCGCGACCAGGTCCGCCACGCGAAGCCCGACCCGGATCTCTTCGTCACCGCTGCCCAGCGGCTGGGGACCGACATCCGCGATGCGATGGTCATCGGCGATGCGATCTGGGATATGCTCGCCGCCCAGCGGGCCAGGGCTCTGGGAATCGGCCTGCTGTCCGGAGGCTATGGCGAGAACGAACTCGAACGGGCGGGTGCCTACCGTGTGTTCGAGGACCCGGCCGACCTGCTCCGGCACATCGATGAAGTCGCAGCGCGAAGCTGAACGGATTCAATAAGTTCCCCGAGGCGTTTAGGCGCCGGAAGGGAAAGGGTTCGTAGGATCGCACCCATACGCATCGCGAGGATTTCACTGCACATGCGCTTCTTGCTCACCGTCGTACCGCTCACGGCCGCGTTCATCATCGCGGCGTGCTCCCATTCCGAACCCGCCGCACCCGAGGCGTCGCCCACGGCGGCCGCGACGGCCGCGTCACCGGCTCCGGGCAAGACGGCGCCGGCAAACCCGGCGCTCGGCTCGCCTGAATGGCTGGCCTGGGTCGACAAGACGTTGGCGGTCAGTGACGACGGACATGGGCCCACGCCGGGTTCCGACGAGTGGAACCGGGCCGTGAATACGAAGCTTGGACAGGAAGCCCCACAGGCGTCGCCGGGTTCGGCCGAGTGGCAGCAGGCGGTGGATGCGCTTTTGCGCACTCGGGTGGCGACGCACTAGGGAATCGCCGACAGGTCGGCTCCCACCAGGTGGTCTGCCACCGAGCGGCTGACCTGCAAAGTACCCAGGCCTCAGAACCGAAGGTCCGGAACCTATAGCGTGGCCCGCAAACGCTTCGCCCCGGCCGGAACCTTCACCTCGCCCGATGGCAGCGAAAGAACGATCCCGCCCGGCATGTGCACCGGCTGCGTGATCTCCAGCACCGCCTCCCCACCCTTCGCCTTCAACGTGTAACCGAACCGCCCGTAAGGCGTGCGCAGGTCGCGGATCGCTATGCCCTCGCCTCCCAGCCATCCTGGCTGCACGCCGGCGGCGATCACCAGGGCACCATCGGACTCGCGGTCGTAGGCGAACATGTCCAGTGCCGAGCGCACGTAGTCCGAGGCGATCCACGCATGCGGCATGTCGCCCACGAAACGCGGTTCACGCGGATCGCGGCCCACCACTTCGGCCCATTGGTTCCACGCGGCGGGACGACGGTCGGCGAAGAAGAACGCTACGAGCTCATCGAGCCGGTCGCGCCAGCCGAGCCGGATGAAGCTGGCGATCGTGCGTAGTTCGTACGGCGTGTAGTCTTTCCACGCGGTTTTTCCATCGCGACGGGCGACGAAGCCACGCCAGTATGTCTCGAAGGTGTTGTCGAGCAAGGCCTTCGGCAGTCGCGACTGCTCGCCTCCCGGCGATAGCGCGATGGTGGTCGAGGTCGCGTCGAAATCGCCCAGTTCGGCCGAACCGGGGATGAAATCGATGCCCTTGGCTTTCACCGCCGCGGCGATGGAAGCATGCAGGTCATCGCGGAACTGATCGCGCGACGCGATGAAGCGCTTCGCGTCATCCGGCTGGCGAAGTGCCTGTGCGAGTTCAACGGCATCGTCGTAACCCTTCAACGCCCAGAAATCGTCCCAGTACGAATGCATCGGCTTGGTCGAATAGCCCTCGTGACTGATCGATGCGGGCATCAGTCCGTAAAGAGCCCGATCCGGTCCATCCCGTCGTGACGGCACGCGTTCGCTCATGCGCAATCCGTCCATATAGGCGACGGCCTTGCGTACGTGCGGATACAGCGCCTCCACCGTCGCGCGATCGTGCGTATAACGCCAGAGCTCCGCCACGCTGAAGATCAGTTCGCCGTGGCTATCGTTCTCGGGAACGGGATCGGAACCGCGCGCGTCGACGCAACACGGAACCTTGCCGTTGGAGAACTGATGTGGCGCGTACCAGCGGATGAATTCAGAGGCGACGTCTTCATGGCCCGTACGCAACAGGCCTTCGAGCATCATCGCGCCATCGCGGACCCATGTTCGCGAATACGAACGGGTGCCGGGCTGCAAGGCGGGACCGTCGCGGGAAATCAAGATTTGCGCGATACCGCTCCTCATCGTGTCGACGACCGGCCGCGCCACGTCGGGTACGGTCACCGTCACACGATCCAGTTTGTCGCGCCACGAAGCCGCGACCGCATCGGCATGATCGGCGAGCCAGCGCCCGGCGTCGTTCGGCATCGCGACATCGTCGCCTGGCTTCACCGGAACGACGACGCCGAGATCCACGTGGCCATGCGCGGGCACGCGCAGGTCATATAGCAATGCGCCCTGGGCGAAGCCGCCGTTGTCATGCAGCGTCTTCGTCGAGGGCCGTTCGCCCGCATCCAGGCGTTCGCTCAAGGTCGCCGGTTCATTCGTGCTGGCGACGAAACCGGTCGTCGTCTGCAAGGGGATCACCTTGCGCCTGCCGTTGACGGTAAGCGCCTTGCCATCCCAGGCGAGATCGTCGATACGGCTGACGCCACCGGGCGCGTTGAGGAACTGCGTGGGGGGATTCACCTGGAAAGGCCGCGCGGCCAGTGCCAGCGTCACGTCGCGGGCCTTGTCGCCGTTGTTCTCCATCCGGTAACCCATCACCAGCTGCGACGCGCCCGCCGGGCCCTGCGCAAAGGCGGTGGTCGTGAGCGCGAGCTCGCCCGCCTGCCAACGAACGGAAGGAAGGGGAAGATAGCCGTCGCGCAGCGACTGGCTCGTCGTCACATCGGCCCAGGTGATGAGCTTGCGCCCGTCGATCAGGAACGGCTCGATCGAGAAGCCGCCGCGCACGACTTCGACGGCGCCGTCTTCGGAGATCAGGGCCGAGTCACGGCTGCCACCGTCGACGCCGACGATCGTCCAATAGGATTGCTCGCCGGAGAACCCGCGTGGGTAGAGGCCGCGGCGTACCTGCTTCGCACGCGATTCGAAGATGGCATTGGGCGTGGGTGGTGGAGCGGGTACGGCTTCGGGTTTGCGTGCGACGAGGCGAAGGTTATCGAAGCAGACCTCACCCTTGTTCGCGCCAGGTGCCATGGGACCCGTTGTGGGAGCCGCTTCAGCGGCGATGGGTGCTTGCGCCAGACTGGCCTGCTGCCACGGGATTGCCGCTGAAGCGGCTCCCACAGGGATGCTGCCGGCTGGAGACTTGTTGGCGTTGGCGTTGGCGTTGGCGTTGGGTTGGGCCTCGGCGTAGATCACGAATTCCACGTCGCGTGTATGTCGGAGCGTGCGGTCCTTCAGCGGACCCCAGGCGAACTCCACCTGGCGGCTCGTGGCTTCGATCGTCTGCCATGCATCGCGTGGAACGAAGGACGGTTTCTGGAACCACCACACGTTGTCGCCGCTGTCGTCGATCAGTTTGAACTGCAAGGTGTTCGGCGGCATGTTTCCGCGCACATCGAAGCTCAGCGCGAAACCGTCGGGAAAATCGATCGGCAGCGTCTTGCGGATGGAGGCCGCGCCGGATACGCCGTTGAAATCGTAGTCGAGGCAGATCGCCTGCCCGGTCTTCCCGGGAATGGCACGAAGCGTGGCGGAGACGTCGTCGGTGTGTGTCGCCGTCCAGCCGCTGGTCGTATCGAAGTTGTCGAGCGCCGTGGGGGCCGACGATGCCGGAGCCGCCAGAGCTGTCGAGGATGTCGCCGCTGTCGCGGAAGCGGCAACGGCGCCCGCGATGAATAGCGCGAACAATGTCCTGCGCAGTCCCTTGGAACCCTTCGAAGCCCCCGCCGCTCTTGTGGGAGCCGCTTCAGCGGCGATGGGTGCTCGTCTCATACTGGCCCGCTGCCGCGGGATCGCCACTGAAGCGGCTCCCACAAGTGAGGCTCCTATAAGTGAGGCTCCTGCACGCGGGGTTCCTCCAGGTGAGGCTTTCACCAGTGCGGTTCCTTCGGTATGGTTCTGCGCCATGCTCAGCCCTTGACGCTGCCCAGCAGCAGGCCTTCCAGGTAGTAGCGCTGCAAGGCGAGGAACAGTACCAACACCGGCAGGATGGTCACGACCGAACCGGCCATCATCAACTCGCTATCCTGCACGTGCTCGCGCGACAGCGACGCCAGTGCGATGGGAAGCGTGTAGTGCTCTTGTCCGGTCAGGGCGATCAACGGCCACATGAAGTCGTTCCATGCAGCGAGGAAGGTGAAGATCGCGAGCGTGACCATGATCGGCTTGAGCAGCGGCATCACGATCGTGGCGAAGATGCGGAACTCGCCCGCCCCATCGATGCGCGCGGCTTCCATCAGGTCGTCCGGAATGCCGCTGGCATACTGGCGGACGAGGAAGATGCCGAAGATCGTCGCCAGCGCGGGGACGATCACCGCGCCATAGGTATTCACCAGGCCCATGTACTTCAGCAACAGGAACAGAGGCAGCATCGCCACCTGCGCCGGAATCACCAACGCACCAAGCAACACCTGGAAGAGGCGTTGGCGCCCTTTGAACTCCAGCTTGGCGAAGGCGTAGCCGGCCATCAGGTTGAACGCCAGCGAGATGACGGTGATGGCCGTCGAGATCAGCAGGCTGTTGAAGAGGTAACGGCCCATGCCGGCGTTGAGGAAGAGCTGCCGGTAGTTGTCCAGCGTGGCGTGCGTGGGCAGCACGGGTGGAGGCAGCGAGCTGGCCTGTCCCTGGGGCATGAACGACACCGAGACCATGTACAGCAATGGCGCGATGGCGATCGCGGCGCCGCCGATCAGCAGGCCGTTGATGAGGGCTTTCGCCATGCGGGGGCTCATGCCGCTTCTCCCTGCTTCGACAGGCGAAGCATCGCGGCGGTGACCACGAACATGATCACGAACAGGATGAAGGCCACTGCCGAGGCCGAGCCGAGGTTCCACCACTTGAAGCCTTCCTCGTACATCAGGTACAGCACCGAGGTCGTGCTTTGCAGCGGTCCGCCTTCGGTCATCACGTAGGGTTCGGCGAACAACTGGAAGTAACCCGAGACGGTGAGGATGCCGACCATCACCATCGTCGGCTTCAGCATCGGCAGCGTGATATGGCGGAACTGCGCGATGGCCGAGGCGCCGTCGATGCGTGCGGCTTCGTACAGGTCGCCGGGAATCGCCTGCAAGCCAGCCATGAAGATGATCATGTTGTAGCCGAAGTTCTTCCACACGGCGAAGAGGATGATCGTGGGCATCGCCCAGTGCGGGTCGCCGAGCCAGTCCACGGTGGGCATGCCGATGGAGTCGAGCACGTAGTTGATCAGGCCGTACTTGGTGTTGAACAGGTAGCGCCAGATCACCGCGACGGCCACCACCGTCGTGACCACGGGTGCGAACAACGCGGTGCGGAAGAACGGCTTGAAGCGGGCCATGGGTGAGTTGAGGAGCATCGCCGCGCCCAGCGAGGCGATCAGCGACAACGGCACGCCCACCACCACGAAATACACGGTATGGCCCAACGCCGACCAGAACAGCGGACGCTGCAGCAGCGACCAGTAGTTCTGCAGGGCGACGAAACGCAGGTTGCGGATATCCGCCAGCGCGTAGAGATCGTAATCGGTGACGGACAGGAACAATGCCGCGACCACCGGCAACAGGAAGAACAGCCCGAGGATGATCAGAGCTGGGGTGACGAAGAGCCAGGCGGCGCGGGTGGTATTCATGGTGTTGCCTTGTGGCCGTGGTCCAGCATCCAGCGGCGTTTTTCCAGGAGACGGTCGGCGCGCCGGTCGATTTCCTCGGCGGCCTGGTCGATCGTGAGATCGCCATGCGTGGCCTGTGCCGCGACCAGCTGCATCTCGGTGACGATACGCTCCCATTCGGCGACGGGCGGCGTGGGTTTCACGCGTTCCAGTTGGTCGCGGAACGCCGTGGCCTTGTCGTCGTCCTTCAGGGCGGGCGCCTGCCACGACGAGCGGCGTGGCGGCATGTCGCCCAGGATTTCATAGAACCGCGCCTGGATCGCCGGGCGCGACAGGAACTCGATGAGTGCCCAGGCATCGTCCTTGTGCTTCGATGCACGGTAGATCACAAGGCTGGAGCCGCCCGCGTTCGATGCGCCCGGACCGTTCGGGCCAGGCAGCGCCACGGTGCCCCAGTCGCCCTGTTGCTCGGGCGGCAGGCGCTTGCGGAACTCGCCGATGTTCCAGGGGCCGGAAAGATAGAACGCATAGAAGCCCTGGCCGAACGCGGCCCAGGGGTTGCCGATGCCGACGTTGGTCATCATCGGCGCCTGCTGGTCCTTGAACATCGAGACGTAGAAGGCCAGCGCCTTCTTGAACCCCGGGCTGCGGAAGTTGCCGTAGCGCCCGTCGTCGCGCAACAGCGGATCGTCCTGCTGCAAGGCCAGCGCCAGCAGTTGTTCGAACTCGTTGGTGGGCAACAGCACGCCATAGGCCTTGCCACGAGGCTGGGCCAGCCGGGCCATCATCGCCTGCCATTCGTTCCAGTCGCGCGGCGGGTGGTCGTAACCCACCTTGGCGAGCAGGTCCTTGCGGTAGAAAAGCAGGCGGGTATCCACGTACCAGGGCACGCCATAGAGCGTGCCGTCGATGACATTGGTGGACCAGATCGCAGGAAAGTAATCGTCGCGGGCGACGATCTTCGAACCGGCGACACGCGCATCGAGTGGCTCGAGCGCGCCGAGCGCCACCATCTCGGGAATCCACGTGTTACCCAGCTGCGTGATGTCCGGCGTCGAGTCGCCCGCATACGCGGTAAGCAGCTTCTGATGCGCGGCCGTGAGCGGGAGCTGCTGTATTTCCACATGCAACCCCGGATGTTCGGCCTCGAACTCAGGCAGCAGCTTCGCCACGGCCTCGCCTTCGCGGCCGATCGTCCAGAACTGCAACGTACGCGTGCCTTGTTCCTGTTTCGCGCAGCCGGCGACAACGGCACCGGCGAGCGCCAATACCAGGGTAACGCGCAGGACGCGCGCCACGCGCCTCACCATAGGTTGGCTTCCGTATCGGCATCGAGCCAGCCACCGGTGAAGCCGGCGCGCTCGAGCCCCTTGCGGATGTACGGGTTCTTCTTCATCACGTTCCAGACGAACTCGCTACGGTAGTTCTCGATCATCAGCACGATCGGTCCCTGGTCGAGCCCGAGATGCACCGTATCGGCCCAGCCGAAGCCCGGTATCAGCCTGCCCGTGCGCAAGTCGGTCTGCGTATGGAAGCTGAGGTTGAAGGCGTCGACGAAACCGTATTTCGTATAGATGTACTGGCCATATTTCTTCTTCATTTCCTCCAGCGCGGGGATCACGATCTCCGGCGCGAAGGCGATGGAACCACCCGCGGCCGTCGGCACGATGGTGCCGTCGTCGGAGATGTAGTCGAGGCCGGCACCGCGCGCGGTATAGCCGGCGAACGTGCGCTCCTTGTCACCCTGCTTCACGATCATGCCGCCCGGACCGTTGCTGGCGGTGAGGCCCCATATGTTCTTGCCGTAGCCGGTCCAGCCACCGGGATTGGCTATGGCGTAGGCCTGCTGCGAATACGTGGCTCGGCGGCTGTTCTCGAAATAGTCGATATTGTGTGCGCGGCTCCAGGCGTCGCGGATGCCGCGGAAGTCCACCCAGGTGTGGCTGAACTGGTGTCCGAACAGCGGAGCGAAATTGAGGAAGGTCTGGCCGTGGAATTCGCCCCAGGTCTTGTCGTAGGTCTTCGTCCAGGCGGCCCATGCATCCTCGCCCACGGGATGGGTGGGTGAGCCGAGCGCCAGGATGTACACGAGCATGCCTTCGTTGTAACCGGTCCAGTCGTGCGGGATGTGCTTGCCGCCCGGCGTCCAGCCCATGCTGATCAGCGGTTTGTGGTTCTGCGCCCAGGTCCATTCCACGCGGCGATAGATGTCGTCGGCGAGGCTGCGGATTTCCTTTTCCTTCGCATCGTCGCGGTCGTAGTAGCTCTGCGCGAACAGCACGCCACCAAGCAACAGCGCCGTGTCGACGGTGGACGCCTCCACCCGGCGATCGTGGCGCTTGCCGGTTTCCATGTCGAGGAAGTGATAGAAGAAACCGTGGTAGCCGGTGGCATCGTCTTCGGAATCGTTCTGCGGCGCGTCGTGGAAGAAGCGCAATGTGACCAGCGTGCGGTCGACCGCCTGCTCGCGCGTGATATAGCCGCGCTCCACGCCGACGCCGTAGGCGGTAAGGCCGAAGCCCACCGAAGTGATCGAGGCGAAGGAGTCGGTCGGGTAGTGGTCGGGAATGAGGCCGTTGGACGGGTTGGCGCTGTCCCAGAACCACTGGAACGTGCGCTTCTCCAGATCCACGATCATCGGTGGAACGGGGTGGATGTCCTTGATCGCCACCGCTTGGGCGTGTGTCGGCCTGGGTGTCTCTTTTTCCGCCATGGCCAACGGCGAGGCGAAGGCGAGGAGGACACCGAGGGCGAGGAAGAACGAGAGACGCTTTGTCGTTTTGGCTTGCATGACGCGGGTCCTAGCTGTGTAAACGTTTACGCCAGAGGGTCGGAGAAAGGCCCCGCAGGGCCTTGGTCGAACGGGAACCATACGTACCGGCTGGTGCCCTGGCAATCGCGCATGTCATGACACCACCTGCGGCGCGCGGCATTCGCGGTCGATGAACTGCTGGTGGGTGGGCATCAGGTCGACGTTCTTCGAAACGACGTCGCGGATGCTGGCAAGAAACCTCGGAATATCCTCATCGGGCATCTGGTCGACCAGCGGATCGTAACCCCTCGGCATGATGCCCTGGCCGATCATCACCTGGATCCAGCTGACCACGGCGAACATCTCCTCCGCGGTACGGAAGAAGCGGCCGCTGTGGCGAAACAGGTCGATGTTCTCCTGCAACGAAGCAGGAATCGACATGTTCCTGCAATCGTTCCAGAAAGGTGAGTCGTCGCGGGCGGTGGCCTTGTAATGCAGGATCAGGAAGTCGCGGATGCGCTCCGCCTCGAAGCGGGTCTGCGCGTTGTAGCGGTCGACCAGCACGGGGTCCATCACGCCATCGGATGGGAACAGCTGAAGCAACTTCGAAATTCCCGCCTGGATCATATGGATGCTGGTCGATTCCAGCGGCTCCATGAAACCGCTGGCGAGACCGAGCGAAACCACATTCCGGTTCCATGCTTTCTTCCGGATGCCGGTGACGAAGCGCAGCGGACGAGGTTCCGCCAGGGCTTCGCCATCGAGGTTCGCCAGGAGCTTCGCGGCGGCCTCGTCATCACCGATGTGGCGGCTCGAATACACGTAGCCGTTGCCGGTGCGATGTTGCAGCGGAATGCGCCATTGCCAACCCGCTTCGCGCGCGGTGGAGCGCGTATACGGCGTCGGTTCTTCCACGCGCGCGCACGGTACGGCCAGTGCGCGGTCGCAGGGAAGCCAGTGGCTCCAGTCCTCGTAGCCGGATTCCAAGGCGCCTTCGATGAGCAGGCCACGAAATCCCGAGCAGTCGATGAAGAGGTCGCCCTCGATACGCTCGCCGCTGGCGAGCAGCACCGCGGCGACATGGCCCGACTCCGGATGCAACTCGACGTCCCGGACCTTGCCTTCGCTGCGCCGGACTCCACGCGCTTCCGCGTATTCGCGCAGGTAACGGGCATAGAGCGACGCGTCGAAGTGATACGCGTAAGCGATGCCACCGAGGGGATTGCTCGCGGGCACGTCGACCGGCGCGGGCATGAACTTGCCGCGGACGGCGGCGACGGTGTTGACGGAGTAGTCGCCGAGGTCGGCGGCGGAGCCTGCCTGCCGGCCCTTGAGCCAGAACTGATGGAATGGCGTCAGGCCGATGTCGTGGCCCATCACGCCGAAACCGTGGATATAGGAGTCGCCCAGCCTGCCCCAGTCGCGGAACTGGATGCCGAGCTTGAACGTACCCTGCGTGCGGGCGACGAAATGGGCTTCGTTCAGTCCCAGCAGGTTGTTGAAGAGCTTGATGTGCGGAACGGTGGCTTCACCGACACCGACGATTCCGATCTCGTCGGACTCGACGAGCCGAACGGTCACCTTCCGGCCGAGCACGCGCGCCAGTGCGGATGCCGCCATCCATCCGGCGGTGCCTCCACCGACGACGACGATATGGGTGATGCCGTTGTTCATCGCTGGACCGCTGGTGCAGGGGCTAAGAAATGCGCCCGCGGGGAGACGCGCGGGCGCCAAATACGGCGCACCCGGCCATGCGTGCCGGATGCGCCGCTGGAGCGCTTAGAACTTGAAGCCAGCCGTGAAGCGGGCGGTACGCGGCACGAACTGGATGTTGCCATTCTTGTTGAACACGACCGGCGTACCCGTCGGAGCGTTGATAGTCCCGAAGTTCGTGTTGTAGTCGACCAGGTTCTTCCAGTTGAAGACGTTCAGGATGTCGAAACGGATGTAGAACTTCGTCTGGTCGTTTTCGTTGAGCACGAAGTCCTTCGTGGCCTGGAAGTCGATGTCGCGATAACCCCAGATCTTTCCGCCGACGAGGAACTTCGAACCCGGAGGAGTAAAGGCGCCCGGACGGTTTGCCTCGCCAGTCGGGAAAAGGTACCCCCCGCCGTAGCCATACGTACCGTTCCAGGGCAGCGGTGTCGCAAGGGTCAGCTTCGCCGAGAAAGTGAAGCCCCACGGACCATCCAGCGAGCCGGTCGCCACGAAGCGATGCTTCGACGCCGCGTTCGAGGTGACGAACGGATAATCCTGGATGGTGGCCTCGTCGAACGAGTAGTGTTCCTTGATGTCGCGGTTCTGCTTGGCGCGCGTATAGGTGTATGCGAAGTTCGCGCTCCAGCCCGACTCGCGGGTGTACGGCTTGTCGGCCGACAGCAGCACCTGGGTCGTGCGCGTGCGGATGCCGTTGTTACCGATGATCATCGAACCGAAGCCGGGCACGCCGTTGTTCCAGGGCTGGGTGCCGTTCTGGAAGAACGAGCCGTCCGGATAGCGGTTGCCCAGCGTGAAGGCGAAGCCGTCATACGAGAGCACGCGCGTGATCGTCGCATCCGTGTTCCAGTCCCCGATCTTGTTCGACATGCCGATGCTGAACTGATCCGAATACGGAGCCTTCAGGTCGTTGTTCATCATGTCGACCTCCTGGCCCTTGTTCGAGCCGGCGACCAGCGCCTGCAGGTTCTCGAGGCCGTTGAGGTAGGACGGATCCCAGTTCACGCAGTTCGTGTTCGGACCGACGTTGCAGCTGCGGCCGGGAATGTTGAAGAAGATCTCCTGGTACGGCAGGGCCGACTTGGTCTGTTCCAGCTGCAGGTAGTCGTAGAGGTTGCGGTCGTACGAGCGGCCCGCGCCGCCGTGGATCACGTGCTCTTCGTCGGCGAACAGGTCGTAGGAGAAGCCCAGTCGCGGCGCCCACTGGTTCTGCGCGTGGCGGTTGTGGCCGTTGCCGATGTAGTCCTGGTAGTTGATGCCACCCTTGGCCAGCGTCTGCGCATAGGTCTGGCCCGGGAACTGGTCCTGGGCGTTCGGATCGAGCGAGTTGAAGCCGTCGATCACGTTCTGCGGCGTGACGTAGTCGAGGTAGGACGGGGTCTTTTCCTTGTCCCAGCGCACGCCGAGGTTCAGGATGAGGTGGTCGTTGATCGACCAGTCGTCCTGGATGTACGCGCCGTACTGCTTGCTGTTGGTCTCGGCGATCGAATTCAGGCCGGGCACCGGGTTGGAGAACTGCGCCCGGTACGGCAGTGCGTTCGTGCCGTTTTCATCGACGTTGTAGAAGAACTGCGGATTGGTGTTCTGCGCATCCTGCGCGTGCAGCGTGACCTCCTTGTACTTGTATCCCACCTTGACGACGTGGTCGCCATGCCAGGTGAGGTCGTTGAAGGTGAAGTCGTCCGAGATCATCGGACCTTCCTGGCCCTTGATCTGGGTGGCCAGTGCCGATGCCGAGCCGATGCCGATGATGGCCGCGTCGTTGTTCGGGCGCCACGTGTAGTTGTAACCGTTGCCGTAGTTCAGCGGCAGGGGATCGTTCGACGAGTTCTCGTACGAAGCCTTGAACTCGTTGAAGAACCAGTCGCCGCTGTGCTGCCAGCGGAAGGTGCCGCGGGTGTCGTGGTTCTCGGTGGTGATGGACTGCTCGCGCGACTGGCCCGCGCCGATGTTGTCGGCCTGGGTCTCGCGGCGCACCTGGGTGCTGATCTCGATGCGGTCGCGATCGGTCAGTTCCCAGTCGATCTTGCCGAAATACAGCTTTTCGTCGAACGGCAGGTTGGCGGGACCCAGCGCGGCCTGGGCGGCCGCCGGAAGCAGGCCGACGGCGGAAGCGGGCACATCGGAACCCGGTGTGACGGTGATCGGCGTATCGAACTTCTTCTGCTCGAAGGTCACGAAGAAGTGCATCTTGTCCTTGATGATCGGACCGCCGAGCGCGAAACCGTATTCCTTCTCGAACGAGCGCGCCTTGTCGCCGTCTTCCTCGGCAGGGGTGCGGCTGCGGTACTTGTCCGAGGTATAGGTATCGAACACCTCGCCATGGAATTCGTTCGTGCCCGACTTCGTCTCCGCCGTGATCGCCGCCGACGAAACCTGGTCGTACTCGGCCTTGTAGTTGCTGGTGATGACCTTGTACTCACCGATGGCCAGCTGCGGGAACGGGTTGCCCTGGCTGTTGACCTGGCCGGCGACGCCGCCCTCCTTCACGTAGCTCTTCTGGCCCACGCCGTCGATGAAGACGTTGACGGAACTGTTGTTCTGCGCGCCGCCGCGCAACGAGGTATGGCCTTGCGCGTCGACGCTGAACACCATGCCGGGGACCGTGTCGGCGAACTCGAGGAAGTTGCGCGATACCTGCGGAATGGTCTGGATCTGGCGCAACGAGATCGTCTTGGCGACTTCGGGTGTCCTCACCTCGGTCAGCGTCGTCGCGCTCACCGTCACGCCTTCCAGCGACGCGGCGTTCGCCGCATTGGCGGTGACGTCGCCGGCGGCGGGAGCCGCGGCGGCGAGGTTCAGCGTCGCGGTCGACGCGACGGTCACCGTCACCGTCTGTTCGGTGCCCGGACCCGCATCGACCTTGTATGTCGCCGGCGGCAGGCCATTGATGATGTACATGCCATCCGCGCCGGCCTTGGCGTGGCGGGTCAGGCCCGTCTGCGGATTGAACGCGGTGACGTTCGCGCCCGGCGAGGCCTTGCCGCGAAGGGTCGCGTTGGCCGACTGCGCGAATGCCGGGGGCGCCACCACGGCGGCGGCGACAGTCGCAGTGATGACGCCGGCGAGAATCTTCTTCTTCAACTGCATCGAGGCTTTCATTGTTCCCCTCTCCCAAATGTTTTCTATGTGTGTGATCCACGGGGTCGACATGGCTGTCGTGTCGCGGTGGTCGAGCCACTCTTGGAGCGTTATGCCCCCGTGTATCGCGTCGAGCGAAGTCCTGAGATTGACGCCGTCCTGGGGAGTCCCATCCACGGCCCGGCAAGCCGTGCGTTCCGACGGGGCGTCAGGCCCGTCGTCGTACCGTGTCGCTGCCGCCACACGAGGCGCGCACGACCAGTTCAGTGCCGACGACGACGCGCGGTTCGGGCGCGGCGTCCTCGGGTGCCTCGATCATCTTGACGAGGCGTTCCAGCGCCGCCTCGCCCAGCTCGGCGATGCGTATGCGGACGGTGGTAAGCGGTGGCGTCACGTAGCGCGCCATGGGAATGTCGTCGTAGCCGACCACGGCGATGTCGTCCGGCGTGCGCAGCTTCGCTTCGGAAAGCGCTGAAAGGCAGCCGATCGCCATCATGTCGTTGGCGGCGAAGATCGCGTCGGGGCGCGGCACCATCGCCAGCGCCTGTTTGCCCGCGTGATAGCCGGACTCCTCGGTGAAGTCGCCCGGCAGGATGACGGCGCGGTCGCCGAGGCCAGCCTTCGCCAATGCCTCGCGATAACCACGGGCACGCTCCTGCACATCGTGGTTCACCTGCGGACCCGCGATGAAGACGATGCGCTTGCGGCCAAGGCTCAGCAGGTGCTCGGTCATCGCGCGGGCGCCGCCGAAATCGTCGACATCGAGCGAAGCATGGCGATCGGAGCGCACGTGGCTGTTGATCAGCACGGTCGGCAGCACGATCGGCAGGTTCTCGTCGAGGAAGGCCTCGTCGGCATGGGGCGACATCACCAGAAGGCCGTCGACCCGGCCCTGCATCGCGCGCAGGGCGATCGCCGCTTCCGTGGCATCGCCATGCGAGCTGGAAACCAGCATGTACAACCCACGCGCGCGGGCGGCGAGGTCGATGCCGCGGATCAGTTCGGAGAAGAAGGCGCCATGCAGGTCGGGCAGCAGGGCGCCGATGGTCTGCGTGCGGCGGGTGATGAGGCTGCGCGCGGCGTTATGCGGCACATAGCGAAGGCGGGCCGCGACCTCGCGGATGCGCTTCTGGGTTTCCGCCGTCACACCGCCGTGGCCGTTGAGGGCGCGCGAGACGGAAGCCACCGATACGTTGGCCATTCTCGCAACGTCTTTGATCGTCACACTCACGTGGTTATCGCCCTTGACCAGCCCTCCCGGGGCCTGACGGCGCGGAACGTAAACGTTTTCACACAGGCTTGTAAAGCGTGCGAAATCAACCGTTTGCTGCATCGCGGTAGGATCTACGCGAAGACGAGATACCACTTGCCGAAGCACTTTGAAAATACGTGCGAGGTCAGCGGCTTGAGTGGTACGCAAGAAATTGTGGCGGCGCAGCAGCAAACGCAGACAAACTGTTCACGGAAGTAAATAGCTGTCGCGTCAGGAACCACGTAACGGGCGTTACATGGAATTGCCGAATTCGCTCACGCTTCCTGCAGTTCGCGGGCGGATCGTTCGCTGCCTGCGCGCCGGGACGACCACACGCTGCATGGGTCCCCTTCAACGGCACGACGGCGCGTGGCGAAGCCAAGCCAGGCGAAACCCACGCCCATCGCGATCGCGACCAGGTCGACACCGAGCACCGCGAAGCGCCCTTCGCCGAGCGTGCGGAGCAGGCGGTCGCCATGGATCGTCGCGTCGAGCACCCCAACGGCCACGCTGATGAAGGCGGTGGCCCAGAGCAACTCCACCGCCGCCCTGGCGGGCAGGCGCCAGAAGGTCCAGAGGATCGCCGCGGCGAAGGCCGTGAAGCATACGGGCTGGACGATGGCCGTAGGCGAGGCGCCCCAAAGCGGGCCCAACAGGTTCGCGAGGAAGGTGGTCGAGATCGCGAAGCACGCACCGATGCAGACGCCGACGGTGGCCGTGGCCATCGCGCGTACCTTCAACGGCTGGTTCGCCTGGCGCCGCTTGCGACGTGATTCGATGTACAGGAGATTGCCGGAATAGAACAGGAAGGCACCGGCGAGGCCGAGGACGAAATACAGCCAGCGCAGCGAGAGGCCGCCGAAGCTGCCGAAGTGCAGGCCGAAGATCGCCGAGTACGTGGCGTGGTTCGCATCGCGCGCGCCGCTCAGCTGCATGCCGAGCACGTGCCCGTCCGTGGCATCGAGCGAGACCATCCCGTATTCACCGAGCGTCTTCCTGGATGTGCCGCGCACTTCCGCCGCGGCGCCCTGCCGCCCGTAGTGCACGTAGCGCATGTAATCCGGTTCGAAGTTCGCGGCGCCGGCGGCGAGCGCGGCCTGCCGCGCGCGCGCGCCGAGTTCGGCGGGCGACAGCATCACCGCCGTGCCGCCCTTGTCCTGCGTGGCCGGCAAGGCGCTCGTCATGCGCTCGAAGGCGGGCATCAGCTTGCCGTCGAAGATGGCCGTGTTGAACGCGACCAGCATCACGAGGGTGAGGCAGAGCAAGGCGCCCGTGATCGCGAAGATGATGTGGAAGGGAAGGCTGAGGATGCCGATGACGTTATGCGCGTCCTGCCACAGGCGCTTGAGGTTGTGCCCGGGACGCAGCGCGAACAGTTCGCGCACGAGGTTCGGCAGGTGGATGAGCAGTCCCGTCAGCAACGCCAGTCCATAGATCACGCTGACGACGCCCATGAGATAGATGCCGACGACCGGAATGCCGAGGTCGTAATGCAGTTCGTAGACGAAATCGGCGAGGCCGTGTTCGTGGTCTTCCGAATCGCGTGGCGCGGTCTCGCCCAGCGACTGGGTCTTCCACTCGCCGTTCTTCTCCATCCAGTACGCGGCCACTTCGTGCGAAGGATGATCGGCGGGATACGTCACGCCGATCTGTTCGGCCGCCGCGGGGTGCTTCGCCACGATATCCGCCAGCATGGCGTGCGCGCGGTCCATGGTGTCCGCACGGGCCATCTCGGCCCGAGGCACGGCCCATGCGTCGATCTCTTCGTGGAACATGGTCAGCGCGCCGGCATAGAACGCGATGAACAGGGCGAAGCCGGCAAGCAGGCCGGTCCAGGTATGGACCGTGGTGAAGGTACGCAGCGTGGAGGCTTTCATCGGTTACAGCCCCGGCATCGTGTGCTTGGCGAGGAACAGCGCGGCGAACGCGGCGAGGTTGGCCATGGCCAGCCACGCCCAGGCGCGGACACCGCTGCGGAAGAGGAAGGTGGCGGCCATGATCCCGATCCACAGCGGAAAGAAGATCACCATCATCGGGATGACCACCGACTCGCTCGAATGCGGCCAGATCCAGATCGCCACCGCGACCAGGGCCATGGACAACGGCAAGCCAAGCAGGATGCCGGCGAAGGTCTTGGCGAGCATCAGCGTGGTTTCCGTTCAGTGGCCGGGCGGAACAGCCATGTGATGTAGGGCAGGGCGACGGCGCCCAGCATCAGTGCCGTCAGCGCCGAAAAAATGCCCGGCAGGGAGGTCTCCCCGGCAATCCACGCGACCAGCGCCGCGAAGGCGAACACGCTGGCGCCGAGACGGGCAGGGCGTCCCAACGGCCGCGACAACAACCGCTGGTTCCGCGAGGCCAGGTAGGCGAGGGCCATGGCGACGAAAGCTGCCACGCAGCCGAGGAGATTCATGGACGGAGACCGGCGACAAGGACTGATTGATAATTATTATCATTTGCTACTGGCCGGTCAAACCTGCGCCAGTGGCCTTGTGCTGCTTAAGTTTTGACCAACCCGTCCGTTAACTGAATAGGGGCATTGGTAAAACTAGCGTTAACCCCCTCCGTTAAATTAGAATTAACACCCCAGCGATCATCGCGATGCGGCATCTCGCTGTGCGATGCGACAGGAAAGATCGATAACCGATTGATATAGCAGCCATGTTGACCACCGCCCTCATTGCCACGACCCTCGTCGCCTTCGCTCTCGCGGCGGCATCGGTCCGTCGCATCCCGGAAGGCCAGGTCTACAGCGTGCGCCGCTTCGGTCGCTCGCCCGCGCTGCTCACCGCCGGTACCCACGTCGTGCTTCCCGTGTTCGACCGCGTCTTCCACAAGATCGATCTCGGCGGCCAGGTGCTTCGCTTCGAGGGCGGCACGGTCTATTGGCAGGTGCTCGAACCGGAAGTCGCCGACGAAGTCATCGATGAGGCGCCCGAACTGATCCGCAGCAACGTCGTCGCCGCCCTGCGCGATACCGCCACGGGCCATGCGGCCGACCGCCGCGCCGTCGGTACGCAACTCAAGCACGCCGTGAACGGTTCGCTCCGGGCTCGCGGCATGCTGGTGACCCGCGTCGAACTCGACGCCGCCTGATCCCCGCGCTGGCGCCATCGCGCCGGCGCTTCCATACTCTTGCGCCCCTCGCCTCACCCAGGTGCCGCATGACCGCGCGCGAAGCCTTGCAAGCCCAACTCGAACGCGGCATCGCCGCCCTGGGCCTGACCTTGCCCGATGGCGCCGTCGATCGCCTGCTCGATTACCGGGAGCTGCTGGAGCGCTGGAACTCGGCCTATAACCTGACGGCTGTGCGCAACGCCGACGAGATGATCGCCCGCCACCTGCTCGATTCGCTGGCGATCCTTCCCTACGTCCACGGGCGCACCCTGGCCGACCTCGGCACCGGGCCGGGTCTGCCCGGCATTCCGCTGGCCATCGCGGAACCGGCGCGCGACGTGCTCATGGTCGACTCCAATGGAAAGAAGGTCCGCTTCCTGCGCGAGGCGATCCGCTCGCTGAAGCTGACCAACGCAAGGGCCCTGCAGAGCCGCGTCGAGGACGTCGAGGGCACGTTCGAATGCGTCACGGCCCGCGCCTTCGCCTCCCTGGCCGACATGCTCGGCTGGGGCGGCCATCTGTTGGCGCCGGATGGCGTCTGGCTGGCGATGAAGGGCAAGCATCCGGCGGAAGAACTGGACGGGGTGCCGGAGGGATTCCAGGTGGAGGCGATCCATGCGCTGCATGTGCCGGGCGTCGATGGGGAGCGGCACCTCGTGGTCATCCGCCGGGCGTAGAAGCGCGTCCCGACCCCAAGGCCCGCCCCATCGAAGATGCTACGCTAACGCCCTTTCCGCGCACGGTAGCTACCGGTACTCCATGGCCCGCATCCTCGCAGTCGCCAACCAGAAGGGCGGTGTCGGCAAGACCACCACCTCCGTCAACCTCGCCGCGGCCCTGGCCGCCGCGAAGCGCAAGGTGCTGCTTGTCGACCTCGATCCGCAGGGCAACGCCACGATGGCCTCGGGCGTGGACAAGCACGAGGCCAAGCCGAACGGTTGCGAAGTGCTGCTGGACGAAGCCGCCATCGGCGACGTGCTGGTACGCACCGAAGCGGGCTTCGACCTGCTGCCGGGCAATGGCGATCTCACCGCCGCCGAACTCAAGCTGATGGATGGCATGGCGCGCGAGCATCGCCTGAAGGAACAGCTGGCGAAGATATCGGACAAGTACCACACGATCCTGATCGACTGCCCGCCCTCGCTGCACCTGCTCACCCTGAACGCGCTGACCGCGGCCGATGGCGTGCTGATTCCGGTGCAGTGCGAGTACTTCGCCCTGGAGGGGCTGTCGAGCCTGCTCGACACGATCTCCGCCGTGCGCCAGCGCTTGAACCCGAAGCTGGAGGTCGAAGGCCTCCTGCGCACCATGTACGACGTGCGCAACAACCTCGGCAACGAGGTATCGGCACAGCTCACCCAGCACTTCGGCGAGAAGGTGCTTCGCTCGATCATCCCGCGCAACGTGCGCCTGGCCGAGGCACCCAGCCACGGCCAGCCGATCCACCTGTACGATCGCGGTTCGCGTGGCGCCATCGCCTATATCGGCCTCGCTGGAGAGATCATCCGTCGCGAGCGCGCGATGAACGCGCATGATGCCGGCGAGCTGGCGAGCGATCTCGACGAAGCCGCGCCCGATGCCAGCGGCGCGACCCCGACGACCCCTTAAGGAGCACCCAGTGGCAGCAGCGAAGAAACGTGGACTCGGCCGTGGCCTCGACGCCTTGCTCGGCGGCGGCGCGGGTCCCGACGCCGCCCCCTCGATCGTCGAGCAGGAAGGCGAACTGCGCTCGTTGCCGATCCACCAGATCCAGGCAGGCAAGTACCAGCCGCGACGCCACTGGAACGACGAGGCGCTCGACGAACTGGCCGCCTCGATCAAGGCCCAGGGCCTCATCCAGCCCGTGGTGGTCCGCGCGATCGGCAAGAACAGCTACGAGCTGATCGCCGGCGAACGCCGCTGGCGCGCGGCCCAGCGTGCCTCGATGAGCGAGATTCCCGCCCTGGTGAAGGACGTACCCGAGCAGTCCGTGCTGGCCATGGCGCTGATCGAGAACATCCAGCGCCAGGAGCTCACTCCGCTTGAGGAGGCCCAGGCCTTGCAGCGCCTGATCGACGAATTCGACCTCACCCACCAGCAGGCCGCCGATGCGGTCGGCCGCTCGCGCGCGGCGGTCTCCAACCTGCTCCGCCTGATCGAACTGCCCGCCTCCATCAAGCAACTGCTCGACGAAAGCAAGCTGGAAATGGGCCATGCCCGTGCCCTGCTCACCTTGCCGGCCACCATCGCCGAACCGTTGGCGCTGGAAGCGGCGCGCAACGGCTGGACGGTGCGCGAACTCGAAGAGGCCGCACGCAAGGCCCAGCTGGCTCCGAAGGGCAAGGCCAGGTCGGCGGCCGTCGATCCGAACATCGCCAATCTCGAACGTGAACTGGCCGAACGCTTCGCCACCCGCGTCGAACTCGCCCATGGCCGTGGCGGCAAGGGCAAGCTGGTCATCCATTACCACAGCCTCGACGAGCTGGATGGCATCCTCACCAAGGTCCGCTGAGCGCGGCCTGTAAGGAAATGCGCATGGCGCCGGTCCATGAGGGTGTGAATCCGAAGCAGCGCCAGTACGAAGCCATGGTGCGCGCCCTGTCGGCGGACCTCTACCGGTACGCCTTCTGGCTGTCGCGCTCCGAGACGGTCGCCCAGGACCTCGTCCAGGAGACCTTCCTGCGCGCGTGGAAGAACCTCGACAGCCTCCGCGACGCCGAATCGGCGAAGCCCTGGCTGATCACCATCTTGCGCCGGGAGCACGCGCGCCTCTACGAACGCAAGCGCCTGGATACCGTGGAACTGGACGACAACGTGCCCGAAGACGCCGCCTTCGCCAGCCCCGAACGCAGTGGCGACGCCGCGCAGGTGCGCGAGGCCATGTTGAAACTGCCGGACAAATACCGCGATCCGCTCGCCATGCAGGTGCTCGGTGGGATGACGTGCGAGGAAATCGCCGAAAGCACGGGGCAACAACCGGGCGCGGTGATGACCCAGCTGTTCCGGGCACGCCAGCGCCTGAAGGATCTGCTTGGCGGACGTGCCGTGGCCGAGGGGGGCCGGAAATGAATTGCCTCGAATTCCGCCGCCGCGTCGGCGCCGAGCCTCGCTCGCGCGATCCGGAGATCCTCGCCCATCGCGACAGCTGCAAGGACGGATGCGCCGCGTTCTGGCAGCGTGCCCAGCGCTTCGAGGACGACCTCGAAGCCGCCCTTGCCGTGCCGGTGCCCGAAGGGCTCGCCGATCGCATCCTGCTGGCCCAGGCCACCGGTGAACGGCGTCGCCAGGTGGGGCGGCGCCGCGCCTGGATGGCGATGGCCGCGTCGGTCCTGATCGCCTTCGCCGGTGTCGGGATGCTCTGGCGCCATGCCGACCTCAACTCCCTGCCTGCCCTCGCCGTGGCGCACATGCCGGAGGAAATGGACGCGCTGAGCCTCACCCAGCCGATGACCGACGCCCAGGTCGAGGCAGGTTTCGTGGGCCGCGCCACGCGGCTGAAGGGCCCCGCCCCGGCCGGCGTCACCTACGTGCACGACTGCACGGTCGGCCCGTACCCGGCGGTGCACGTGGTCACCCGGATGAACGACGAGCCGGTGGTCGCCCTGTACATGCCCGGCAAGATGGTCGACAAGACCACCGAGTTCCACCGCGACGGCTGGGACGGGCGTCAGGTGGCGCTCAGTGGCGGCACCCTGGTGGTGATGGCACAGGGCGCGAGCCGGAACACGCGGGATGCGGTGGAGCGCGGTTGGCGGGCCGCCATCGAGGGTCCTGCCGGCCAGGCCGTGGGCCGGATCTGAACGATTGCCACGGCGGCGGCCCCATCCGGCGCGGGTTGGGCGATAATGCCGCCCCGAATCCTCCTGCCTCCGGAACCGCGATGACCGACCTCGCCGTGGTCGTGCCCGTCTTCAACGAGCGCGACAACATCCCGCCCCTTCTCGCCGAGATCGCTTCGGCCCTGCGCGGACGGATCGACTTCGAGATCATCTACGTCGACGACGACAGCACCGACGACAGCGTGGCCGTGCTCACCGCCGCCCGCGCGCAGTATCCGGAACTGCGGATCATCCGCCACCTCACCCGCAGCGGGCAGAGCACGGCCGTGTGGAATGGCGTGCGCGCCGCCCGCGCGCCATGGATAGCCACGCTCGACGGCGACGGCCAGAACGATCCGGCCGATATCCCCAAGTTGCTGGCCGCCCGCGAGGGCGCCAAGCCGGAACTGAAACTGTTCGCCGGCTGGCGCGTCACGCGTCGCGACAGCTTCAACAAGCGCATCTCATCGAAGGTCGCCAACGCGGTGCGTTCGCGCATGCTCCAGGACGACACGCCCGACACCGGCTGCGGCCTGAAGCTGTTCGAGCGCGAGACCTTCCTGCGCCTGCCCTACTTCGACCACATGCACCGCTACCTTCCGGCCCTGGTCAAGCGTGCCGGCTTCGCCAGCCAGAGCGTGCCGGTGGGCCACCGTCCGCGCACGGCGGGCACCTCGAAATACGGCATGCTCGACCGCCTCTGGGTCGGCCTTGCCGACCTGCGCGGCGTGGCATGGCTGATGCGCCGCGCCAAGGTCACCCGCACCGAAGAGGTCTGACCCACCGGGCCCGTCTAGCGGAAGGTTGTTCGCGGTGTCCAATGGTCCAGCGCGCGAGCAGTCCGTTCGCGCCCCAGTTCGATCAACTCGCGTGCGCGATAGAACTCGTACACGGTGGACACGTTGCGCGGAATCTCGATCAGCAGGTCGGGCGGATAGGCGGCCAGGCGCAGGCGCGAAAGATTCGCCTGCATGAGATCCATGGACTGCGTCATCAGTTCGAACGCGCCCGGGTCCCTGACCTTGGTTTCGCCTTGCGGCAGCACGCGCCCGATCAGGCGGCCGAGGCGTGCGGCATAGCCCTTGTCGGCCACGGCGGCCACGTCGCGTTCGGGCGGTTGCTGCATCTCGGCCGCGCCATCCACGCTCACCGCCACCACGTAATCCGCGTCCTCGCGCATCAGGGGCAACACGGGCAAGGGATTGAGCAAGGCGCCGTCGACCAGGCGACGGCCTTCATGCGTATAGGGGCGGAACAGCGTGGGAATCGCGATCGAGGCACGGATAGCGTCGAACAGCGGTCCACGGGTGAGCCATACCTCGCGTTCCCGGTCGATGTCGGTGGCCACGGCCGTGTACGTGATCGGCAACTCCTCGATGTTCACCTCGCCGATCAACTCGCGCAGGGCGGCCATGATCCGGTCGCCCTTGATGAATCCACCACCGGAGAAGCTCCAGTCCACCAGGCGCAGGACATCGAAGCGGGCCAGCGTGGAGACCCAGTCGCGGTAGATGTCGAGCTTGCCCATGGCGTAGATGCCGCCGATGAGGGCGCCCATCGAGGTGCCGGCGACGGCGACGATCTCGAAGCCGCGTTGCTCCAGTTCCTCGATGGCGCCGATGTGAGCGAGGCCTTTGGCCGCGCCCGCACCCAATGCCAGCGCGACGCGCGGTTTGCGCGGCTCGCCGGTGGTGGCGGGCAGTGCGCCGGGATCGGCGATGTCGAGGTCGCTCATGAAACCTGCTTAATGACGATTGCCGTTGCCCTGGTACCCGGAAAGGGCCAGTTGCAGCAGGATCTTCATTTCCTCGCGCAAGGGCAGCGGCGAGACGATCTCGGCATCCGGACCGTACTTGAGTACATCCATCAGCAGTTCGCGCGAGTTCGAGTACGGCACCTTCAGTTCGTAGCGGCCGTCGGGCAACCACTCGCCCTTCTGTTGGGAATGCCAGTGCTCGTCGGCCACCCAGCGCGCGGCGTGCGAGGAGAAACGAATGGTGGCCCAGGCTTTCGGCTTGCCGGCGAAGATGCCGTAGCTGGAGGCGAGCAGGTCGTTGAGTTCCGCCTCTTCCACGTCTTTCGCCTTCGCGTCCAGCGCCTGCGGCTCGGCGATGCGGTCCACCGCGAAGCTGCGCAGCGCCTCGCGATCGTGGTCCCAGACATCGAGGTACCAGTTGTCGCGGTAATGGGTCAGTCGCTGCGGCGATACGGTGCGCTTCGTATCGGAGTTCGTCGTGCGGGCGCGGTAGCGGAAACTCAGTTGGCGGCGTTCGAGCACGGCGCCGGCGACCATGCGGAATACCTGCTGGTCCATCTTGCGCGCGCCCCAGGAGATCACCCGGATGCGGTCCACGGGCAGGGCCTTGCCGCTGCCATGGTCGGAGAGGAGCCGCTCGATGCGAGCCTTGAAGGGCGCCAGCGCGCCGGCCAGCACGCCCGGATCGGAACGACCGATCAGTTCGTTCAAGGCCATCAGGGCGGCGAGTTCGTCGCTGGTCAGCCACAGGCCGGGCAGTTCGAAGCTGTCGCCCTCGCCCGCTTCGTAGCGGAACGAGGCCTGTTCGCCGGCTACGCTCTGCACGGGCGCGCCCAGCGCATCGCGCAGGAAGGCCACGTCGCGATAGAGCGTGGCGCGCGAGCATTCCAGCTCGTCCATCAGCCGCGACAGGGGTACCGGGTAATGGGCCGACTTAAGCAGCCTGTGCAGGGTGAGAATGCGCTCGTAGCGGTCCATGGGTGTCGCCGGCAGATGGAGCTTTCGGGAAGTGTGTCCGCGCGGGCGTGATGCCCGTATCTACGCAGGCCAAGCATGGCGGTGGGCGGTGCGCTCCGCAAGGGATGACTGCGGTGCGCGCCGTAGGATTTCCGTACCGGTGGGAGTCCCGGGTTTGCGCCCGGCACCGATAGGCGCAAAAATGCAGCCTTTGCGATTCGCCGAAGGCCTCCCCCGACCATGGCGGAACCGAACGAGGCGCCCCCCATCGCGCTGGCCCACGGGCTGTCCGATGGCGATGGCGCGCTCACCAGCTTGTTCTCCCTACCGATCGTGGTCGTGCAGACGGCCAGCGCCACCGGCTATGGCCTGTGGATGGTGCTCGGCACCGCCCTGGCCCTGGGTCTCTATCCGGACGGCCGCGGCGATGTGCTCGCCCCGTTGTCGATCGGGCTGGTGCTGGTGGGCGTTGGCCTCGTGGCGACCTGCCTGCGCTTGCCCTTCGCGCCGGAATGGCACGGCTGGAATCCCGTGAAACGGATGATGCCGACCCCGGAAGGCATGATCGCCATGGCGACCTTCCTGCCGATGCTGGCCCTGGGCGGCCTCGCGCGCGGCGGCAACGATTTCTGGGCCACCCGACTGGCCGGCGCGGTGCTCATGCTCTGCAGCCTGGCCACCCTGGTCTACACGGCACGCGGCGATTCGCGCGGCCTGCGCGGCCCGGTGGCCTCGATGGCCAATACCCTCCCGCTCGGCCGGACGATCTCCGCCCTCTTCGCCGGAGGCTTGTGGTTCTGGCTCTGCGTCGCATTGCAGGTTGAGACGCCGATCGATCCGCTCAATCCGTGGCGACTGGCCCTGCTCGGGGTGGCGCTCGCCCTGGGCCTGGTGGAGGGCATGCGCTGGCGCGCGTTGCGCCAGCTGGCCGAGGAATGCGGCAAGACCGCGAGCATCACGGGCGGTCGTAGCGCGGTTTCGCTGCTTGGCTGGCGCTTCGGCGTCGCGGCACTCGCGATCGGATTGCCTTGCTTGCTGTTAATCGCCCATCCGACGGGTGCGATGCAGGCGTGGGCCGCCGGTCTGGCCGCGTTAAGCTGCGTTGTCGGTCAATGTCTCGAACAGCGGCTCTATGGCCGCGCATACGCCCGGCTGGTCACAGGCTAGGCAAGATCATGGCGCGGGGGCGCGCCGCTGGCCGTCCAGACGGCCGAAGAACTCCCTTTCCAATCCACATCCGGGTAGACGATGAAAAAACTGCTTATCGCCACGCTCGTCCTCGCCGCGCTGCCGTTCACGGCATCGGCACAGGACGCCAACGCCAATCCGAACCAGGACCCGTCCCAGAATGGCGGCTGGACGGGTTCGGGCGAATTCGGTTTCGCCTCGTCCCGTGGCAACTCGCGCTCCGAGAACGCCAATGCGAAGCTCGGCCTCAGCCAGGAAAACGAGGTCTGGAAGAACAACTTCTTCCTCAACGGCCTGCGCTCGAAGGGCGAGGTGTCGGTCACCGACGGCGACGGCAACACCGTCGACAAGTTCAGCACCACCGCGAACCGTTACGACACGGGCGCCTCGGTCGGCTACAAGTTCGATCCGCGCAGCTACGTGGTGACCGCCGCCCGCTACGAACACGACGATTTCGGCGCCAACCTGTGGCAGGGCATCATCTCGGTCGGTTACGGTTACATCGCGCTGAAGAACGAACGCGCCGAACTCTCGTTCGAAATCGGTCCCGGTTTCAAGCGCTACCAGCCGGCGAAGTCGACCCGCGCGGTGTTGAACGCCGACGGCACGCCGGCTGTCGACGCCGAGGGCAATGCCCTCTCCGAGACCTACACGCCGAGCGCCGAGAGCGAAGTCGTCGGCCGTGGCCTGATCAACGGCAAGTACCGCCTCACCGACAACACGGCGCTGGAAGACACGCTGCTGGTGGAAGCGGGCTCGAAGAACCAGTACTACCAGAACGACATCGGCGTCTCGGTCAGCATGACGAAGAAGATGGCGCTCAAGGTCGGCTACCAGATCCGCTACAACAGCGACACGCAGCCGGGCACGGTCAGCACGGACAAGCTGATGACGACCAACCTCGTCTACAACTTCTGACGGTTCGGCTTCGGGAAAGCATCGCCGACTTGTCGGCGATGCTCTTACCCCGGAACCCCTCACCGCTGCGGCTTCAAGAACTCTTCGGCACCCAATGCCAGGAGCATCGCAGCCACTTCCTGCCCCAGCTCCACCGGCGTGTCGCCCCTGCTGTCCGCCTGCGCATGCAGCAGCTCGCCCGTGGCGGCGTTGCCGACCATGCCGTGCAAGGTGAGCCCGTGTTCGGCGACGACGCACCACGCGCCGATGGCCACCGCGCAACTGCCGCTGAGCTTTTCGTTCATCGCCCGCTCCGCGTTCACGGCGATGCGGGTTTCCTCGTCTTCCAGCGCTGCGAGCAATTCATTCACTCGCCTGTCGTTCGCTCGGGATTCCACGGCGATCGCACCCTGGCCTGGAGCCGGCAGCCAGCCGGGGCTGGCCAGTCGCGTACGGATGCGGTGGCCGAGGCCAAGCCGCTCCACGCCCGCGCAGGCGAGGATGATCGCGTTGTAATGACCGTCATCGAGCTTGGCCAGCCGCGTGTTCACGTTGCCGCGCAGGTCGAGCAACTGCAGGTCGGGACGCAACGCGCGCAACTGGGCCTGGCGGCGCAACGACGACGTGCCGACGCGGGCGCCGTTGGGCAGTTCGGCGAGGTTCGCGTAATCGTTGGCGATGAAGGCGTCGGCGGCGTCGGCGCGTGGCAGGACGGCGGAAAGGACGAAACCCGGCTCCAGCTCGGCGGGAACGTCTTTCAGGGAGTGCACGGCGATATCCGCGCGATCCTCCAGCATCGCCACCTCCAGTTCCTTCAGGAACAGGCCCTTGCCGCCGATCGTGGCAAGCGAGCGGTCGAGGATCTCGTCGCCGCGCGTGGAGAGCGGTACCAGCTCGACGGCCAGCCCGGGATGCGCCTGGCGCAGCAGGCTGGCCACGTGTTCGGCTTGCCAGAGGGCCAGCGCACTCTTGCGGGTGGCGATGCGGAGCGGTGCGGTCATGGCGGTCCGTACGGGGCTATCGTGAAAGGTGACGATTGTCCCGCAAACCACCCTCGAGCGCAGCGCGGTGCGACGTCCCGGTGTCAGGCGCCGGGCGTGCGGAGCAGCTGGCGGATCCCCGGCAGGTTGCGCCGGCTCACCTCGGGGGCGACCTCGGTGCCGGCCAGGCGGGCCAGTACGCGCCCGTCGGCGAGGGTCTTCAATCCCAGCAGCCGCTCGCGCGGAACGAGGCAATTGCGATGCAGGCGCACCAGGCGCTCGCCATGCGCGGCCTCCAGCTGGCGCAGCGATTCGTCGATCAGCCACATGCCGCCACGGTGGTGTACGGCCACGTACTTCTCGTCCGCGAGAAGGTAGAGCACCTCATCGAGCGCCACGCGTACCTCGTCCGCGCCATGCCTGGCACGCAACCAGGCACCCCTTTCGGCGTGGGCAGGCCGGAGTCTCGCCATGGCGCGCTCCATCGCCTCGTCCAGCCGCTCGGCGCGGACCGGCTTCAACAGGTAGTCCGTCGCACCGAGGTCGAAGGCGCTGAGCGCGTGTTGTTCGTAGGCGGTACAGAAGATCACCTGGGGCGGCGCCGATAAGGTGGCGAGCCGCTTCGCCGCGAGCGTCCCCGTCAGCCCGGGCATTTCGATGTCGAGCAGGACGAGGTCGGGTTTCCACTGGGCGCAAGCCTCCAGCACGGCATCGCCATCGGCGACCTCGCCCACCACGGTGATGTCCTGGCGGCGGCCCAGCAAGGTGCGCAGGCGCATCCGCGCCAGCGGTTCGTCATCGGCGATCAGTACGCGCATGCGCGGACTCCGGCAGGAACAAGGTCACGACGAAACGGTTGTCATCGGTCTCGGCGCGCACCGCGGCGCGTTCGCCGAAGTGGAAGCGCACGCGTTCACGGACGCTGCGCAAGCCGTGCCCGTTACCCGGGGTGGCGGGCGCGTCGGACAGCGGGTTGTCGATCACGATCTCCACGCCGCCCGGCACGCGGCGGCCACCGAGGCGGATCGTGCCTCCCGCGCGGCTGGGCTGAACCCCGTGGCGGATCGCGTTTTCCACCAGCGGCTGCAATAGCAGGCGCGGCAGCGGGAGGTCGTCCGGCACGTCGATGGCGCGTTCCACACGCAACCGGTCGCCCAGGCGCAACGCCTCGATCTCCAGGTAGCGATCCACCAGCGCCCATTCCTCGCCCAACGTTCCCACGGACGACGGGTCGCTGCCCAGGGCGGCGCGAAACAGCTCGGCGAGGTTTTCGACGGTGCGCTCGGCGGCGTCGGGGTCCACGCGGATCAGGGCGGCCACGGCATTCATGCTGTTGAAGAGGAAGTGCGGCCGGATGCGCGCCTGCAAGGCGGCCACCTGAGCCTGCGCCTCCGCCGCCACGCGTGCCTGCCATTGCGCCACGACATAGAAGTAGCGCAGCAACCCCGCGCCAAGGAGGCCGGTGGCAAGCACGCTATCGCGCACGAAGCGGAATCGCGAAGCCGGGCTGAGGCCGGCACCGAGGTTGTGGTCGATCCAGCCGAGCAGGGTGGCGCTGACTCCCACCGTGACCACCAACAGCAGCCATACGGCGGCGTAAGGCCACAGCCAGGGCAGCCGCTGCATCCAGGGACGCAGCTTGCACAGCGCCACCGTCAGCAACATCGACAACCAGCTGGTGAACAACACGGCGATGCAATAGTCGCGCAAGTCACCGTCGTTACCCGGCGCGAGCCACATCAGGGTGACGGTGAGCGCACCGACCACCAGCAATGCGAACAGCACCGGCAGGCTACAGAAATCGGGCAGCGGCGCCGATGGTGGGCGTGGAGGGGCGGGGCTGGCGGACGGGGCGGCTGGCATGCGGCGAGTATGCCGGATGCTCCCCGGCGCCAGCGCGCGGCCGGTCACGCGTCGGCGAAACGCTCCGCGAGCCAGGCGCGAATGTCCGCGATCTCCGCCAGGCTGACCTGGTGGCCCATGGGATAGCTATGCCAGTCGATGCGGTGCCCGAGCGTTTCCAGGGCCCGGCGCGATTGCTCGCCCAGGGTTATGGGCACGATCGGATCGGCACTGCCATGTCCCCAGAAGATCGGCGTGGCATGGTTCGCACCGCTGCGTTCCGCCTCGATCGTATCGTGCAGGGGCAGGTACGCCGACAGCACCAGGATGCCTGCCAGCGACTCGCGATGACGGAGGCCCGCCGAAAGCGCCATCGCGCCGCCCTGGGAGAAACCGGCCAGCACGACGCGCGACGCGGGCACGCCACGTTCCACCTCGCGCGCGATCAGGGCTTCCACGTCGGCGATCGAGGCGCGGATGCCTTCGACATCCTGCTTGTCGGCGATCGCGAGACCCTTGATGTCGTACCAGGCTCGCATGGGCATGCCGCTGTTCACCGTCACCGGCCGGATCGGCGCATGGGGGAATACGAAGCGTATTCCCGGCCACGCCGGGTCGACCAGCTCGGGCACGATCGGCGCGAAGTCGTCGCCGTCCGCGCCCAGGCCATGCAGCCAGATCACCGACCAGACGGGCGAAGGACGGGTTTCGCGTTCGACGGTGGGCAAGGACATGCGCTTATTCCCCCAATCCGAGTTCGGTCGCGAAGAAGGTCATCGACAGCGCCTGGTTGCCCACGCGCTGGCTGAAGGGTGCGCCGATGCCATGGCCGGCGTTCATGCGCGTGAGCAGCAGCACCGGCTGGCCCGAAGTACTGGCATCCTGCAGTGCGGCGGCGAACTTGCGCGACTGCCAGGGCGCCACGCGCGGATCGTTCGCGCCCGTGGTCAACAACACGGCCGGGTACTTCGTTCCCTTCTTCACGTTGTGCAGGGGAGAGTACGCCAGCATGGCCTTCGCGATCGTGGGGTCCTTGACCGAGCCGTACTCGCTCACATTGTACGGCCCGTTCGCAAAAGCGGTTTCGTGGCGCGGCACGTCGTAAATACCCACGGCACCGACCACCGCGCGGTATTGCTCCGGATGCTGGGTGAGCGCCGCGCCCATCAACAACCCACCGTTGCTGCCGCCGAGGATGCCCAGGTGGCCCGTGTCGGTCCATTTCGTGTCGATCAGCGCCTGCGAAGCCGCGAAGAAGTCGTCGAACACGTTCTGCTTGCGCTGCTTCTGGCCCTGCTCGTGCCAGGCCTCGCCGAACTCGTTGCCGCCGCGGATGTTGGCGTAAGCCAGCACGCCGCCACGCTCCAGCCACGCCAGGTTCGGGCCGACGAAACCCGGGGTGACCGGAATCCCGAAGCCGCCATAGCTATAGAGGATGGTGGGGCGCTTGCCGTTGGGCGTGACGCCGTCCATCGCGATCACGGTGACCGGAATCTTGCTGCCATCCTTCGAGGTGCCTTCCACCCGGGTGACGCGAACCTTCGAATAGTCGGCGGCCGGCTTCACTTCGAAGATGGTCTTCAACGAGCCGGTGACGCCGTCATACTCGGCCCAGTGCGTGGGCGTGGTCCAGCCGGCATACGAGATCAACGCCTTGTCCTGGCCTTTTTCCGACGCCACGCCGCCGATGGCCACGCCCGTCGCCGGAAGCGGCACGCGCCGCACGAAGCCCGCTTTCGCGTCGTACTGGTCGGCCCACCAGTCGGGGCCGGCACTGCGCACGACGAGGAAACCATCGCCGAGCGGCGTCACATGCTGGATGGCGCCTTCGCCTTCGGCGAGAACATCGACGGCCTTGCCATCGGCTCCTATCGTGACGATCTTGCCGCGCGGTGCGCCGGCGAAAGTCACCACGTAGAGGTGTTCGCCCACCCAGCTGGCCGAACGCACGTCGGCCTCGTGGCCCAGCACGCGTTTGAATTCGCCATGGCCCCTGCGCAGGTAGACCTCGGCGGGACCGCCGTCGCCTTCGTTGGCCAGCAGCGCGGTGGACGTGCCGCCTTCACCTTCCATGAGGATGTACTCGGCGACGTGCGAGTAACCCTTGCCGAACACGACACGGTCCTTCGCCACGGGCTCGCCGATGACGTGGTGGGCGAGGTAGGCGTCGAACTCGCGCAAGGGCTTGCCGGCGGTCGGCGCGTCGAAACGCGCGTAGATCACGCCCTTTTCGTCGGCATCCCAGGCCAGCGCCTGCGGCGTGGTGCCGCCACCGGCGAACGGCAGCTCGTCGCCGAGCGGCTTGCCTGTCTTCGTATCGAGGATATGGATGGTGGTGAGTTCGCTCCCGCCTTCGGCCGTTCCATAGGCGAGGTAGCGACCGCTCGGCGACGGCCAGTAGGCGGTGATGGCCGTGTTGCCGTCACCCTTGTTGAGGTCCACCAGCGTGCGTGTCTCGCCGTCGGGCCAGGCCTTCGCCACGAGTACCGGCTGGGGCTGCGGGGGCGTGTTTTCGAAGTAGAACAAGGTGCCGCCCGCCAGCGTCGGCGACGATCGCGTCGTGGAGGTGATGGATAGTTCGCGGATGCGCGCGCTCAGCGTCTTGCCCAATGGCATCGCGCCGATGGCGGCCTCGGTATAGGCGTTCTGCGCCTCGATCCACTTCGTCACGTCCGCTGCGTCCGGATTTTCCAACCAACGGTAGGGATCGTTCACCGGCTGCCCTGCGAGGCTTTCGGATACCACGCGCTTCGGTGTCGGCGGCGGTTGGGGCGCGGCCGCCTGGGCGGCGAAGGCGACGAACAGGCTGGCGGCAAGCAGGCGTGGAACGATGGCGCGCATGGGTGAACTCCGGGGGAGGAACGCCGAGCGTAGCAAAGCGCGCCACCCCGGGTGAGAGCCGACCCTCGTGGGAGCCGATCCTGGTGGGAGCCGACCTTGTCGGCGGTCCCGCGGCAGCGGACCAGGGTGAGGCAAGCACCCGTCGCCGCTGAAGCGGCTCCCACAAGAGCAATAGTGGTCCGGCGCGCGGCTTGGTGGGAGCCGACCTTGTCGGCGATCCCGCGGCAGCGGGCCAGGATATGGCAAGCACCCATCGCCGCTGAAGCGGCTCCCACAAGAGCGTAGTGGCCCGGCGCGCGGCTCCCAGCGGAAGAGGGCCGCGTTATGCTTGAACGATTTGCCCGACCCGGAACCTGCACGATGCGTGTACTCGCCGCCGCCCTGATTACCGTCCTCGCCGCCGCACCGGCCATCGCCGCTACGCAAGGCCCCGCCGCCGCGCCTGCGGCTACGATGCCGCTGGACATGGAAACGATCATGGCCGATCCGGACTGGATCGGCCCGCCGGTGGAAGATGTTTACTGGGGCGTCGACGGCAGCCAGGTCTATTACTCGCTCAAGCGCGACGGCGGCCCGGTGCGCGATCCATGGCGCGTACCGGCGAACGGCGGCAAGCCGGAGCGGTTGGACCCGGCGGCCGCCGCGAGCGCCGATGGTGGCGCCCCCGTATTCGATCGCGGACGCCGGCACGCCGCGTTCGTCCGTCACGGCGACATCTTCCTGCGCGATCTCGCCACGGGCGCCACCGTGCAAGTGACCCGCACGGCGGCCAAGGAGCGCGATCCGCGCTTTTCCATCGATGGCCGCCTGCTGACCTTCCGCGCCGACAACGACTGGTTCGCCTATGCACTGACCGGCGGCCCGGTGGTGAAGGCCGCGGACCTGGAAGAAAAAGACGATCCGCAGGCGAAGAAAACGGACGACCTCGCCGACGACCAACAGTCGTTGTTCAAGACGCTACGTGGCCTGCGTGCCGACGAAGAGGCGATGAAGGCCGATGCCGACGCGCTGGCCGCGGCCGATCCAGGCCGGGCGCCGAAGCCCTTCTGGCTCGGCAAGAACGTGAGCATCGCCGACACCTCCTTGTCGCCGGACGGCCGCTGGATGCTGGTGGTGACCCAGGCCAAGGACGCGGATGCGGGAAAGATCGCCGACCTCACCCATTACGTGACCGAATCCGGCTACGCGGAAACCGAGGCGACGCGTGCCTACGTCGGTCGCAACGATCCCGCGCCACAAACCCTGCGACTGCTCGACCTGAAAACGCACGCCACGTTCGAGCTCGACACGGCCACGCTGCCGGGGATCGGCGACGATCCGCTGGCGGACATCCGCGCAAGGACCATCGCCGCGCTGCGCAAGGATGGCAAGGGCGACCGTGCCGATGCGCTCGCCGCACCGAAGAAACGGCCCGTCATCGTCAACGGCGAATACAGTCCCGGCATGGTCTGGAGCGAAGATGGCGGCGAAGTGGCCGTGCAATTGCGCGCCATCGACAACAAGGACCGCTGGATAGCGACGGTGGATTTCGATCGCCATGCGCTGGTCGCCCAACATCGTCTGACGGACAAGGCCTGGATCAATTGGGACGGCAACGATTTCGGCTGGATGCGCGATGGGCGCACCCTCTGGTACCTGAGTGAGGAGTCGGGCTACACGCAGCTCTACACGAGGCCACTCGGCGGAAAGGCCAAGGCGTTGACGTCGGGCCGCTTCGAAGTGGACCACCCCGTGCTCAGCCCCGACGGCACGCGCTTCTACGTGCGCGCGAACAAGGTGGCGCCGTATAGCTACGACATCTACGGCATGCCGGCCACGGGTGGCGATCTCGTCCGGATCACCCGGTTCCAGGGCCTGGACGATTTCAGCCTGTCGCCGGACGGCAACCGTCTCGCGGTGCTGCACTCGGCGCCATACGTGCCATCCCAGCTGGCCGTGGTCGGCGTGGACGGCACGGCGACACACGAGCTCACCGATACGCGCAAGCCGGCGTACGCGGCGCGTGACTGGATCGCGCCGAAGATCGTCGAGGTACCTTCGCGGCACGGTGCGGGGACGATATGGGCGAAGTTCTATGGCCCCGCCGACGCGGCCGCGGCGGCATCCCGCCCGGCGGTGATCTTCGTCCACGGCGCGGGTTACCTGCAAAACGTACATCTGTCCTATCCCGCCTATTTCCGCGAGCAGATGTTCCACAACCTGCTGGTGCAGCGCGGTTACGTGGTGCTCGACATGGACTATCGCGCCTCCAAGGGCTACGGCCGCGACTGGCGCACCGCCATCTACCGGCGGATGGGCCATCCCGAACTGGACGACCTGCTCGACGGCAAGGCCTGGCTGGTGGAACGGCAAGGCGTGGACCCGAAGCGGATCGGCATCTACGGTGGCAGCTATGGCGGCTTCATGACGCTCATGGCCCTGTTGCGAGCGCCGGGAGAATTCGCCGCGGGCGCCGCGCTCCGGCCGGTGACCGACTGGACCAGTTATAACCACGAGTACACCTCGAACATCCTCAACGACCCGCAACTGGACCCCGAGGCTTACACCACCAGCTCGCCCATCCGCTATGCCGAAGCCCTGGCCGATCCGTTGTTGATCGAGCACGGCATGATCGACGACAACGTGCTGGCCAGCGATTCCATCCGCCTGTACCAGCGCTTCATCGAACTGCACAAGAAGAACTTCTGGATGTCGCTCTATCCCATGGAGCGGCATGGCTTCGTGCATGCCGATTCGTGGTACGACGAGTACCGCCGCATCGACGAGCTGTTCCGTGGTTCATTGGAAAACCAGTCGCGCTGAACCTCGACACGCGCTAACGTATTCCTTTCCAGACGGCACGCACCCATGGCCGACGCCCGAGATATCCGCGCCGATGCGCTCCTCAACGAGATGAAGGACGGCGACGGGCAGCGCCTGAAGGTTTTCCTGGGCGCCGCGCCGGGCGTCGGCAAGACGTTCGCGATGCTGTCCGCGGCGCGCGACCTGCGCCGGCAAGGGATCGACGTGGTGGCCGGGCTGGTGGAGACACACGGCCGCGCCGACACGGCGGCCCTTCTCGAAGGCATCGAGGTGTTGCCCCCGCGGACCGTGCGTTACGCCGGGCGCGAGTTCAACGAGTTCGACCTGGAGGCGGCGCTCGCACGCAAGCCGGCGGTGCTCCTGGTCGACGAACTGGCCCATACCAACCTGCCGGGAGGACGCCACGAGCGGCGCTGGCAGGACATCGCCGAGTTGCTCGATGCCGGCATCGAGGTCTACACGGCGCTCAACGTGCAGCACCTGGAAAGCCTCAACGACCAGGTTCGCCGGATCACCGGCGTGGCCGTGCGCGAGACGGTGCCCGATGCGTTCCTCGATCGCGCGCGCGACATCGTGCTGGTCGACCTGCCGCCACGCGAACTCATCGGCCGCCTGCAACAGGGCAAGGTCTACGTGCCGGAGACCGCGGCCGTGGCGCTCGATGCCTTCTTCTCGCCGACCAACCTCGCCGCCTTGCGCGAGTTGGCGGTGGAGACCGTGGCCGCCCATGTGGAAAGCGACCTGCGCGGGCACATGCTCGCCCGCGGCGGCGCCATGCCGGTGCGACGCCGCGTGATGGTGGCGATCGACGGTGCGGCGCAGAGCGAATACCTGGTGCGCATCACGCGCCGCATCGCCGAAAGGCGGGGCGCGCCCTGGAGCGTGCTCTTCGTCGATCGCGGTGGCGTGGACGGCGAACGCCGCGAGCGCGTGGATGCGGCGATGCGGGTAGCCCGCCGCCTGGGCGGAGAAGCGGTGATCCTGCGCGGTCACGCCGTCGCCGACGAACTGCTGGCGTGGGCCGACCGGGAGGGCGTGGGCCAGATCATCGTGGGCCGCACGCGCGAACGGCCGATCGCCCGGCGGCTTGGTTATTCGCTGACCCAGCAGCTGCTCCGCCGGGGCGCGCACCTGGAGCTCACGATCGTCGCCACGCCGGTGGAACGCGCCAAGGCACGCCGCCGCCTGCGTTTCGCCGATGGCAACGGTTCGCGCCGCGAGTACCTCTTCGCCACGGCGGCCACCGCGGTGGCGATGGCGCTGTCGTTCGTGGCGGACCGCTTCCTGTCGGTCGCCAATCTGTCGCTGATCTTCCTTACCGCCGTGCTGTTCGTCGCGGTGCGCACGCGCATGGCGGTGGCGGTTTTCACGGCCCTGCTCTGTTTCCTTGGCTATAACTTCTTCTTCGCCCCGCCCCGCTACACGCTGGTGATCGCCAACGCGGACGACGTGCTCGCCGTGGTGTTGTTCCTGGTCGCCGCGCTGGTCTGCAGCCGGCTCGCGACGCGGCTGGCAGGGCAAGTCACTTCCCTGCGCGCAGCACAGGTGCGTGCCCGGGCGCTGGTCGCCCTGGGTCAACAACTGGCTACCTCGGCCGATGCCGACGGCGTGCGTGCGGTCGCCGCCCGCGCCCTCGCGCGCACGCTCGATATCGACGTGGCGGTGCTGGCGCGGGACGCGTCGGGAGACCTCGCGATCGCCGCGTCGGTACCCGATACCTTCGCGCTTTCGACACAGGATCTCGCCGCCGCCGATTGGAGCGAAACCCACGCCGAGCCGGCCGGACACTTCACCGATACGCTCAACGGTGCCGCATGCTGGGTACTGCCGCTGGGTACCGACGGACGCCGTGCAGGAGTCGTCGCGCTACGCTACCCCTCCGGACAGCGCGAACCGGACGCCGACCGGCGCGGCCTGGCCCTGGCCATGGTCCAGGACGTCGGGCAGGCACTGGATCGTGCGCGGCTCGCCACGGAACTGGAGAGCGCACGCGTGCAGGGAGAGACCGAGCGTCTGCGCAACGCGCTGCTTTCGTCGGTCTCGCACGACCTGCGCTCGCCACTCGCCTCGATGATCGGTGCCGCCGGCACGCTGCTGAGCTACGACACGCAGTTGCCGGACAACGAACGCCTCGAATTGCTGCAGGCCATCCTGGGTGAAGGCCAGCGCCTCGATCGCTACATCCAGAACCTGCTCGACATGACGCGCCTCGGCCACGGCACGCTGAAGCTCAATCGCGATTGGGTGGATGCCGGGGAGATCGTGGTCGCCGCCGTGGGACGCATGCGCAAGCTGTTCCCGGATGTCCGCGTGGACGTGCACCTGCCGAAGGATACGGTCCTGCTGCACGTGCACCCTGCCCTTATCGAGCAGGCCCTGTTCAACATCCTCGAGAACGCGGCGCGTTTTTCACCGGCGGACGAGCCGGTGCGCGTGATCGTCCGGGCCGAGGCCGGGCGTCTCCTGGTCGACGTGATCGACCGTGGCCCGGGCATTCCCGAGGACGAGCGGGCGCGGATCTTCGACATGTTCTATTCGGTGTCGCGTGGCGATCGCGGCGGACAGGGCACGGGATTGGGCCTCGCGATCTGCCGCGGCATGATCGGCGCGCATGGTGGCGGTGTCGAGGCCTTGCCCAGTCCGGGCGGTGGCACGACCATTCGCATCTCGCTGCCCTTGCCACCCCCGCCGGACGACCGCCCATGAATCCGACCGCTCCCCGCGTGCTGGTGATCGACGACGAGGCGCAGATCCGCCGTTTCCTCGACATCGGCCTTCGCGCCGAGGGCTACCAGGTGTTCCTGGCCGCCACCGGCGAGGAAGGCCTGGGCCTGGCCGCCACGCAATCGCCCGACCTGGTCATCCTCGACATCGGCCTGCCCGACCGCGAGGGCCACGATGTGTTGCGCGAGTTGCGCCAGTGGAGCCAGGTGCCCGTGTTGATGCTCTCGGTGCGCGATGCGGAGGCGGAAAAAGTGAAGGCGCTGGACAATGGCGCGAACGACTACGTGACCAAGCCGTTCGGCATCCAGGAATTGATGGCGCGCCTGCGGGTGCTCCTTCGGCAAGGCGCGAAGGCGGGACAGGCGGAGGCGCCGGTGCGTTACGACGACGGCACGTTGTCGATCGACCTCGCGCGCCGGGAAGCGATCCTCGAGGGGCAGGCGGTCGCCCTCACGCGCAAGGAGTTCGCGGTGCTGTCCTTGCTCGTCCGCCATCCCGGCCGCGTGGTCAGCCAGCAACAGATCCTGCGCGAGGTGTGGGGTCCCACGCATACGCACGACACCCACTACCTGCGCATCGTGATGGGCAAGCTGAGGCAGAAGCTGGGCGACGATCCATCCGCGCCGCGCTGGCTGAAAACGGAGGCGGGCGTCGGCTATCGCTTTCCCGCCAGCTGACCGTTCGTCCTCACGCCGGCTTCATATCCTTCGCCAGGCGCGTGATCCCCATCACAGCCCGGGCCTTCCGGTCCATTTCTCAGACTAGTCCGATGTTCTTCCCCGGCGAGCGCGTGCAGCCTCACGCGTTCACTCCCGCATGGAGCATCGCGTGCACCGTCTGCCACCTATCGCCGTATCGATCGTCGCCACCGCCGTCGCCATCGGCATCATCTACACATCCCGCGCCACCGACGTGGATTGCACCGACGAGCACTACGTCGCCGGAGAGCGGTCGCTGCCGACGCACGACGAAGCACTGGCACAGTGCCGCGAGGAAGAACGGGCGATGACCGATGACAAGAAAGGCCACTACGAGAAAGAGCGCTCCTGCTACGACGTGACGCCGCCGGGCACGCACGGTCCGTGGCGACACGGACGTATCGCCGTGGACGTGATCGAGCGGCAAAGCGGCGACGCTTATACCTTCGAGGCATTGTGGATGTGCAAACCATCGACCGAATGAGGATGGCTCTGGTGGGAGCCGACCTTGTCGGCGATCCCGCGGGTTGCGCGCACGGCTCGGCTTCGCCCTCGCGTTTGGGGGTGGCGGGGCAGAGCCGTCGGCCGCCACCCTCGTCGCTCCGGTTGCACCGTCGCTCGGGAAAGGAAGCCGCTGCGCGGCCATGTTCTATGGCTGGCGCCCCGTCGCGCCCGTCGCGCCGGGCGGGGTTTCCGACTCGCCTTCCATGGCTCGGCGGAAACGGCCGGCCGTCCAGGCCGGCCCCCTGACGGGCCTTCTCGCCCGTCGCTCCTCGGTTCCACACGTCGCGACGAGGGTGGCGGCCGACGGCTCTACCGAGCACTGAGATGTTGTGTGGCACAAGCAACGCCCGCGACCGGGGATGCCTCCCCGGGTGGATGCCATTTCCGTGTGAAACACCCTCACCCGGGTGGGAAGCGGGCTGGCCCGCGAGTCCTCAATCCCTCCGGTGGCGAAGGAGGCCCTTGCACTGATCGGGCGAGGCTTGTCACCGCTCGCTCGGTTGCGATGCACGGCTTCATTCGCTCGAAACAGGGTGGTGAATCGCGGGCCAGCCCGCTTCCCACCCCGGTGCGGCAAGTGGCACGCGGCACGGCGAGCGGTGCTCTTCCCACCAACCCACCCCAGGGTCGAGAGAGCTGCCGGGCGTCACCCTCGGCGCGACATTAGGAGCCGAGGACGGGCGGGCGGAGAAGGCCCGTCAGGGGGCCGGCCAGGGATGGCCGGCCGTTTCCGCTGAGCCAGGAGGGCGAATCGGAAACCCCCGCCCGACCGTCCGAGCCCGCCGGGGCGCAGCCATCAAACACGGCCGCGCAGCGGCATCCTTGCCCAAGGGACGGCGACTACCGTCGCGCCGAGGGTGGCGCCCGGCAGCTCCCCCGCCACGCACACAACGAACGCGATGGCGAAGCCGAGCCAGGCCCCCAAACGCGCGCCAAAAACCAGAAAAGGACCAGCGACCATCAGGCACTCATGGCCTGACGCGCCAGGTAGCGTCCGGGCGAATCGCCGAAGGCCTTGCGAAACATCGCCACGAAGGCGCTCGGCGTGGCGTAGCCGAGCGCGTCAGCCACGATCGATACCGGTTCGCCGTGGGCCAGGCGTTCGAGGGCACGGGTGAGACGTGCCTGCTGCCGCCACTGCGCCACGCTGCACTGGGTTTCCTGGCGGAACAGGCGTGTGAGCGTGCGCACCGACATCCCTGCCCAGCTGGCCCAGTCCTCGATGCCGCGCGTGTCGTCCGGGCGTTCGAACATCGCCATCGCGATGCGCCGCAGGCGCCGGTCGACCGGCATGGGCAGGTGCAGTTGCTCGACCGGCGCGCGGCGCATCTCGTCGAGCATGACGGCGAAGAGCCGATCTCTCTCCGGCTCGCTTTCCGCATTCCTGGGCCAACTGGCGGCACGCTTGATGATCGCGCGGAACAGGTCGTTCACCCCCACCACGCAGGGGCGGTCCGGAAGCCCCACCGTGGCGCACGGCGCGATGAACACGCCCCAGGCGTGGCTCGGACCGGCGATGCTGACCGTATGCATCTCCCCCGGCGGCATCCAGCCAGCGCGGTGCGGTGGCAGCAGCCATGAGCCATGCTCGGTCCGAGTGATGACAAAGCCCTGTTCCACATAGAAAAACTGGCCTCGCACGTGGCTATGCCAGTCGGTTTCTTCAAGCGGGATTTCGCCGCGCGCCTCGTAGGCGATGAGCGGCGGGCCATCGGCGCTTTCCAGCAGGGCGTGCAGGTTCTCATCCAGCATTTGGCCATTTCTCGACATAACTTGGCCAGATAACGATATCAGGCCGATAGCTTCCATGGCTAACATTTGCACTCCCAACTAAGTGTTCCGGCGTGGCGGCTTCTCGCCACGCTCAGGGACCATCGACGCCGGAGATCGTCCCCATGATCCGTCTCGTCACCCGCGACTACAGTGAACTGGGCGAAGGCCAGGAAGCAGGCGAAGCCCTGGTGACCTTCGTGGCCTGTGCCCACGCCATGCTCGATCCGAGCACCCCCGAAGACCAGGTGAGGCGGCTGGAACCGCGTCTGCTGGCCCAGCTCCCCACCCTGAAAGCCCTCGGCATATTCGATCTGTTCGACGTCCGCGATCCCGCGCTGGCGGCCTTGCTGGCGGATGAGGGCTAGCGTTTGTGAACGGGAATATCTGCCGCACGCATATTTGCCTTGACAACTATATTGTGGGCAATAGAATGTGCGGCTATGAACAACAGCGTCTGCCCCACACCCGACGGCAGGGATAGCCTCGGCTCCCTGATCGGCATGGTCCGGAGCGAGATCGTGCGAGCGATCGAGTCCGACCTCGCCGCGCAGGGGGCGGACCTGAAGTTCACCCAGTTCCACGTGCTCAAGCGCCTGGCGGTGTTCGGGCCGATGTCCGCGACCGAACTCGCCCGCGCGGTGGACGTGGACGGTGGCGCGATGACACGCCAGCTCGACCAGCTCGAAGCCAAGGGCTACCTGCGCCGCCAACCGCACCAGCAAGACCGGCGCGCGTTGAGGATCGAGCTGACCGAGGCGGGCGAGGCGCTCTGGCGGCACTTGTACGAAAGCAACGTGGCGACGCTCGAACGCGCCCAGCGCGACCTTTCCGCGGAAGAGCGCGAGCGGCTGCACGATTACCTGGGACGCGTGCTCAACGCGCTCCGCGAAAAAGACTGATTCACTGTCGAGGCAAAACTCATGCGTCTGCACACTCTCGTGGCGGCCGTCGGGGCCGCGTTGATCCTTTCCGGCTGCGTGACCAGCCGTGGCCTGGATCCGCAGGGCCAGCTGACCGACCCGGCCACTCTCCACGCTGATCGCAGCCTGGCGAAGGCACAGGTTTCTCCGGCGAACTGGCCGGCGGCGGACTGGTGGACCGGGCTGGGCGACAGCCAGCTCGGTGCGTTGATCGAGGAAGCCCTGAAGGACAATCCCGACCTCGCCTCGGCCGATGCGCGCGTGCGCCAGGCCCAGGCGCAGAGCGGCGCGGCCGATGCCTCGCGCGATCCCACCTTCAACGTCGGCGGCGGTGTCGCCGGCGCGCACCTTCCCGGCACGTTGTTCCCCGCGCCGCTGGGCAACCATTTCAGTTGGACGAAGTACGGCTACGGCAACTTCAACTGGGACCTCGACCTGTGGGGCGGCAAGCGCGCCGCGTGGGAAGCCGCGCTCGGCTCGCAGCGTGCCGCGGAGATCGATGCCCGCGCCGCGCGCATCGAGATCTCGACCAATGTCGCGCGTGCCTACGTGCAGCTCGGTTACGCCTTCACCCAGATGGACGTGGCGAAGGCCGAGCTCGACCGCAGCCACGCGTCGCGCGACCTCACCCGCCAGCGCGTCGCCGCCGGCGTCGACAACCAGATCCAGATCAAGCAGTCCGACACCGAGGTCGCCACGGCCGAGCGCGAAATGGCGGTGGCCCAACGTGCCATCGATTCGGCCCGGAGCACGCTGAGCGTGTTGCTCGGCAAGGGACCGGACCGTGGACTCGACATCGGTCGCCCGGCCATGCTGACGCCGTCGGCCGTCGCGGTGCCCGCCAACCTGCCGGCGGACCTGCTCGGCCATCGCGCCGACCTCGTCGCCGCCCGCTGGCGCGTGGAAGCGGCCTCGAAGGACATCGCCGCGGCGAAGACGGAATTCCTGCCCAACGTCAGCCTCGGCATCCTCGCTGCGCAGGTGGCGGGCGGTTCGGAAAACCTGTTCGCCTCGCGCGCACGCTTCTGGCAGGTGTTGCCGGCTTTCAGCCTGCCGATCTTCGATGGGGGCCGTCTCCGCGCGAACCTCGCAGGGAAGGATGCGGAATACGACCTCGCCGTGGCCCAGTACAACAAGACGCTGGTGGGCGCGTTGAACGAAGTCGCCGACGATCTCTCCGCGCTGGATTCGTTCGGCACGCAGATCGCCGCGCAGCAGCGTGCGGAAGACGCGGCGCAGCAGGCCTACGACCTCTCGCAACAGCGTTACAAGGCCGGTGTCGGCAGCTACCTGGAATCACTCATCGTGCGCCAGCAGTTGCTCCAGGCCCAGCAGCGCATGGCCGCGCTCCGCGCCCAGCAGGTCGATATCTCCGTCCAACTGATCCAGGCGCTCGGTGGCGGTTTCCGCCCCGAGGCGGACGACCAGCCCGTCGCCGCCGCCACGCCGGCCCACAACTAAGAACACGTCCCGAGGCACCCAACGATGTCACAAGAAACCACCGCCCCCGCTGGCGCCGTCGTGGCGCCGCCACCGAAGAGCCGTCGCGGCTTCTTCCTCAAGCTCCTTGTCCTGGTGCTCGTCCTGGCCGCCATTGGCTGGACCGTCTGGTACTTCGTGGACGGCCGCTGGTACGAGGACACCGACGACGCCTACGTCAACGGCAACGTCGTGCAGATCACGCCGCAGGTCGCCGGCACGGTCACCTCGATCGGTGCCGATGACGGCGACCTGGTCCACCAGGGCGATGTGCTGGTGAAGCTCGATCCGAGCGACGCCGAAGTGGCCCTGGAAAGCGCGCGCGCCAACCTCGCCAACACCGTGCGCCGCGTGCGCGGGCTGTACAACAACGTGGCCTCGGCGCAGGCCGATGTGGCGGTGCGCCAGACCGCCGTGGCGCGTGCCCGTGCCGACTACGAGCGCCGCCGCGACCTCGCCAGGTCCGGCGCGATCTCGGCCGAGGAACTGTCGCATGCCCTCGATACGCTGACCTCCGCCGAGGACAGCCTGTCTTCCGCGAAGCAGGCGTACAGCAGCAGCAAGGTCCTGGTCGACGACACCGTCGTCGCCTCGCATCCTGACGTGCGCGCCGCCGCCGCCCAGCTGCGCTCGGCGTACCTCGACGCCGTGCGTGCCACCCTGATCGCTCCCGTCGACGGTTACGTCGCCAAGCGCACCGTGCAGGTGGGCCAGCGCGTGCAGCCGGGCGCCGCCCTGATGGCCGTGGTGCCGCTGCACCAGGTCTGGATCGACGCGAACTTCAAGGAAACCCAGCTGACCCACATGCGCATCGGCCAGCCGGTCGACGTGACCGCCGACGTCTACGGCAGCGACATCGTCTACAAGGCGAAGGTTCGCAGCCTCGGCGTCGGCAGTGGCAGCGCCTTCTCGATCCTGCCGGCGCAGAACGCCACGGGCAACTGGATCAAGATCGTGCAGCGCGTGCCGGTCCGCGTCGTGTTCACCGATCCCAAGCAGCTGGAAGAAAAGCCGCTGCGCCTCGGCCTGTCGACCAAGGTGACGGTGTCGCTGCACGACCAGAGCGGCCCGTTGCTGGCGAAGCAGGCGCCCACCGCGCCGGAGTTCTCCACGCCGATCTACGACAAGCAGCTCGCCGATGCCGACAAGGACATCGCTCGCGTGATCCACGAGAACGCCTCCGCGGGCGAAGGCGAGCAACAGCAGGCCCCGAAGTAAGGGAACGGCCATGAGCACCGAATTTCGACCGCCAAACCTGGCGCTGTCCACGGTCGGGCTATCGCTCGCGACCTTCATGCAGGTGCTCGACACCACGATCGCGAACGTCTCGCTGCCGACCATCGCCGGCAACCTGGGCGTCAGCTCCAACCAGAGCACCTGGGTGATCACCTCGTTCGCGGTGAGCAACGCGATCGCCCTGCCGTTGACCGGCTTCCTCACCCGGCGCTTCGGTGAAACGAAGCTGTTCGTCTGGGCGACGCTGTTGTTCTCGCTCGCCTCGTTCCTGTGCGGCATCGCGCAGAGCATGAGCATGCTCATCCTGTTCCGCGCCATCCAGGGCGCGGTGGCCGGACCGATGTATCCGATCACGCAGAGCCTGCTGATCTCGATCTATCCACCGGCCAAACGAGGCATGGCGCTGGCGCTGCTGGCGATGGTGACCGTCGTCGCGCCCATCGCCGGTCCGATCCTCGGCGGCTGGATCACCGACAACTACACCTGGCCGTGGATCTTCTTCATCAACGTGCCGATCGGCATCTTCGCCAGCTTCGTGGTGGCCAACCAGATGAAGGGGCGTCCGGAAGTCACCGAGAAGCCCAAGGTCGACTACGTGGGCCTCATCACGCTGATCATCGGCGTGGGCGCGTTGCAGGTGGTGCTCGACAAGGGCAACGACGAAGACTGGTTCTCCTCCACCTTCATCGTGGTCACGTCGATCGTCGCGGCCATCGGCCTGATCGTGTTCCTCATCTGGGAACTCACCGACAAGGACCCGATCGTCAACCTGAAGCTGTTCCGGCACCGTAACTTCGCGATGGGTACCTTGTGCCTCGTGCTGGCCTACGCGGCGTTCTTCGCCATCGGCCTGCTCGTGCCGCAATGGTTGCAGCGCAACGTCGGCTATACGTCCACCTGGGCGGGTTTCGCCGCCGCGCCGCTAGGCATCCTGCCGGTGATACTCACGCCCTTCGTGGGCCGCTATGCGCACAAGTTCGACCTGCGCGTCCTGGCCTCGGGTGCGTTCATCGTGATGGGGGCGACGTGCTTCATGCGCGCCGACTTCTTCCTGGACATCGACTTCTACAGCGTCGCGATGGTGCAGCTGATCCAGGGACTCGGCGTGGCCTTGTTCTTCATGCCGGTGCTCAGCATCCTGCTGTCCGACCTGCAACCGCGCGAGATCGCGGCAGGCTCCGGCCTCGCCACCTTCCTGCGTACGCTGGGTGGCAGCTTCGCGGCATCGCTCACCACCTTCCTGTGGGATCACCGCGCGATCGTCCATCACGAAAGGTTGGCCGAGCACATCACGCCGTTCGACCCCACGGCGCAGCAGGCGCTTACCCAGATCGGTCACGGGGACCCGCAGTACGCGGCGGCGGCGATGAACCAGATGATCACCCAGCAGGGTTACCAGATTTCGTTCAACGAGGTGTTCCACCTGCTCGGGTATGTCTTCGTGGCCTTGATCTTCGTGGTCTGGCTGGCCAAGCCGCCCTTCGCGGCGAAGGCGGGACCGGCGGCCTCGGGTCACTGAGGCCGTTACCGAAGTACAAAAAAAGCCGGCGTTGCGAAACGCCGGCTTTTCTTGTTGGTGAGAAACGCGGTCAGATATCGAAGCCGACGCCCACCAGGGCCATCGTCTCGCCACGGTTAGGCTCCTTGAAGCTGCCGTTGGAGATGTGGCGGATCTGGAAGCTCACGTTCTTGTACTGCCAGCCCAGCGTGCTGACGAACTGGTAAGCGCTGGAGAGTGCCTGGGTGCGGCCACCGGCCGTGCCTGCCAGCTGGAAGCTGAAGAAAAACGGCTGGTACCAGTCGCCGGCGCTGCCGTAGTGGAAGCGCGCACCGGCGGCGCCGACCCAGACGTTGTTCGTCACGCCCGGGTGTGCGCCGCGGTACTCGCCGACATGACGGCCGCCGATATAGCCGAGCGATACATCCGGCGACCAGGTGAAGCGGCTCTGCCCCATCGCGCGGGGATCGAACACGGCTTCGATGAAGAAGGCATCGGTGCCGTGGCTGTCCATGTAGCTGCGACCACCCTGGACTTCCAGGTGGGTCTGTGCGGCGGCGGGTACGGTCACGGCGGCGAGGGATAGGGCGGCGAGGGCGCCGAGTGCGAGGCGGGACGAGCGCATGGGGGAACAGGTCCTTGTGGTGGGACGTTAATGAACCGGATCGTTCGGTAAATAGTGTCCAGTGAGCGTGAATAAAGGGGGTAGGTGCAATTATTTGATTCGGAGGCTCAAGGGGGCTTGGTTGGAATCACCGTCGATCCTGCAAACCATCCATCCGGTGTCCATGGGTGGGTGTCGTTCGTTCCAGGCGCCAATGTGTTCGCCGTAGGGCGATTTATCCGGTGGCTCGGAGTGCCTACATTGAGGCGAGGTGGCATCGCGCCACGTCCCCGGTGACCTCTCCATGTTCCGCGCCCCCGCGATCTTCGTTTCCCATGGTGCTCCCACCTTCGCCCTCGAACCCGGCCTGCTGGGTTCGCGACTGACCGAGCTCGGTCGACGGTTGGCGAGCGCCACGGCCATCGTCGTGGTTTCGCCGCATTGGCAAACCTGCGGCATCCGCGTCACCGGGGCGCCATGGCCGGAAACGATCCACGACTTCGGCGGCTTTCCTCCACCGCTCTACAGCCTCACGTATCCGTCGCCGGGCTTGCCCGCTCTCGCCGCCGAGGTGGTTTCGATGCTTATCGACGGCGGTTTCGCGGCGATGGTGGATGCGGAGCGCGGCTACGATCATGGGACGTGGGTGCCCTTGCGCTACTTGCGACCCGATGCCGACACGCCGGTGATCCAGGTCTCGATGCCACACAACCTCGATGCCGCCGGCGCCCTTCGACTCGGCAAGGCGCTGGCACCGTTGCGGGATCGTGGCGTCGCGGTGGTGGGCTCGGGCAGTCTCACCCATAACCTGCACGAGGTCCGCCGTGCGGGCGAATCGGCGGCCTATGCAAAGGAGTTCGCGGCGTGGAGCCGCGAGGCCGTGCTGTCGGGCCACGTCGATGCCCTGGTCGACTATCGCCGCCTTGCCCCGAGCGCCATCCGTGCCCATCCGACCGAAGAGCATTACCTGCCCTTGCTGGTGGCGGTGGGTGCCGCGCGGGGCGACACGCCGATGGCGATCGATGGCGGCATCACCTACGGCGTGCTCTCGATGGATTCCTACGCGTGGGGTGTCGCGTAGGAACGTTCCTCAGACCTGCGCCTGCCCACCGTCGACGAACAGTTCCACGCCGGTGATGTAGCTCGCCTCGTCGGAAGCGAGGAAGGACACCGCCTTCGCCACCTCGTCGGGGGTTCCGGTCCGGCCCAGCGGCGTGATGCCTTCCACGTAGGCCGTGTATTCGGCGATCTGCTCGTCGCTCATGCCCAGTTCCGTCTTGTACCCGGGTGTCACGATGGTGCCCGGGGCCACCACGTTGACGCGGATGTCGCGGCCCTTGAGGTCACTGGCCCAGGTCCGTGCGAACGACCGCAGCGCGGCCTTCGTGGCCGCATAGACGCCGAACGCCGCCGGTCCCTTGATCGACACCATGGACCCGTTCAGGACGATCGCCGATCCCGGTCCCATCAGTTCGAGCCCCTTCTGCACGGTGAAGAGCGTGCCCTTCACGTTGATGCCGAAGTATTTGTCGAACTGGGCTTCGGTCACTTGCCCGAGGGCCACGAACTCGCCACCGCCGGCATTGGCAAACAGGATGTCCAGGCGTCCGCTCTGACGGCGGATGGTGTCGAAGATGCGGTCGAGGTCGGCGGCCCGGGCGATATCGCCCTGGATCGCGGTGACGCCGAGCTTCGCGGAGGCAGCGTCTAGCTCGGCCTGTCGGCGGCCGGTGATGTAGACCGTGGCGCCTTCGCGTACGAAACGCTCCGCCGTGGCCAGGCCGATGCCGGAACTGCCGCCGGTGACGAGCACGATCTTGCCGGCGTGGCGCGAGGTATGGACGTTGCTGGTGTCGAGGGTATGCATGCGAGTTCTCCGGGGGGCCACCGCGTGGCCGATGAACCCAATCTAGTTATTCGTCCTGCATGGATAAATAATCGAATCACGATTTCATTATTCATATAGGGAAACAACCATGGACCGTTTGCTCGCCATGCGGGTGTTCGGCCGCCTCGTCGAGACCGGGGGCTTTGGGCGCGCGGCCGACGCATTGCGCATGCCCAAGTCCACGGTGACCAAGTTGATCCAGGGGCTTGAGGCGGAGCTGGGCGTCCGTCTGCTTGAACGCACCACGCGCCGGGTGACGGTGACCGCCGAAGGCGATGCCTACTACGAACGCACCCGCCAATGGCTCGCCGAACTGGACGACTTCGAAACCACGCTCGCCGGTGGCCGCGGCAACCCCGTGGGCAGCCTGCGGGTGGATACCGGCGGTTCGGTGGCGGCGGCACTCATCCTGCCCAGGCTCCCGGAATTCCGCGCGCGCTATCCCGGTATCCGCGTGCAACTGGGGGTGACCGACCGGACCGTGGACCTGATCGGCGAGGGCATCGATTGCGCCATTCGCAGTACCGCCGACGATCCGAACCTGGTGACCCGGCAAATCGCCGAATTGCCCTGGATGTTGTGTGCCACGCCCGGTTACCTCGCGCGCCGTGGAACGCCGGCCGTTCCGGCGGACATCCTGCGTGAGGGTCATGACGTGATCGGCTATTTCTCCGCGCGCAGCGGCCGCACCCAGCCGCTGCGGTTTCGCGACGACGCGCGCGAGACCCTGATCGAGGTGAAGGCGGCCGTCGAGGTCAACGAGAGCAACGCTCACACGGCGGCGGTGATGGCCGGCCTGGGGCTGGCGCAGACCCTGGCGTTCACGACGAACGAACACGTCGCTCGCGGACGCCTGGTTAGCCTGCTACCGGAATATCAGCCCGCTCCCTTGCCGGTGTATCTCGTCTATCCGCCGGAGCGCAGGCACAACGCCCGGCTACGGACCTTCGTGGACTGGATCGCCGATGAACTGCCGGCCCAGGCGGCGGGGGCTGTAGAGGTTTTTACCCGGAGGTATTGACCTTATATTTAGCCCGGGTAATATGCAGGGCAACTTGAGACCGACGGCAGCGCCATGTCCACTTACACCGCTTTCCTCGAACATCGCCATCTCGCGGCTGGCTCGCTCGCCGTCGTGGCCGAGCGCTGCAAGATGCTGCTCGACAGCGATCCCGGCGCCACGCCGATCATCTACGACGACAGCACCGGCCGGCCCGTGGATATCGACTACCGTGGCACCGTCCACGACGTGCTCGCGCGTTTGCCTGGCTCCGACCTCGCGACGAAGCGTGGCCCGGGCCGGCCGAAGCTCGGCGTCGTGGCTCGCGAGGTCACCTTGCTTCCGCGGCATTGGGAATGGCTGGCCAGCCAACCCGGTGGGGCATCCGTCGCCTTGCGCCGCCTCGTCGAAGCGGCCAGCCGCGACGGTGCGCCGGCCGATCGCGTACGACAGGCGCGCGAAGCGGTGGACAGGGTGATGTCGGCGCTCGCGGGCGACCTGCCCGGATATGAAGAAGCCTCCCGGGCTTTTCATCGTCACGAGGCCGGGCGGTTCCAGGCGCTTATCCAGGACTGGCCGGGAGACGTGCGCGACTACGTGCATATGCTGGCGTCGCGCGCTATCGGCGAGGGCTAGGGCGGGAGCCGACCCTGTCGGCGATGGGGTGCTTGCCTCAATCTGGCCCGCTGCCGCGGGATCGCCGACAAGGTCGGCTCCCACAGGGTCTGCGTCCACCCGGACTACTCGACGTCGATAGCGACGAGTTTCCCAGTTGTGGGAGCCGCTTCAGCGGCGATGGGTGCTTGCCTCAATCTGGCCCGCTGCCGCGGGATCGCCGACGAAGTCGGCTCCCACAGGGGCGGCTCCCACAGGGGCGGCTTCCACCAGTCATCTAGCCTCTAGCCTTGCGGATCTTCAGCCAGCGCTTGTACCGGCGCTTCAGCTTGCGGCGGTACTTGCGCTCCTTGCGATCGTGGTTCCACAGGTAGATCGCGGGCGTGCTGAGCAAGGTGAGCAACTGCGAGACGAGCAGGCCGCCGACGATGGCGATGCCCAGCGGCCGGCGCATTTCCGAACCCACGCCGAAGCCGATCGCCAGCGGCAGGGCCGCGCCCATCGCCACCAGGGTGGTCATCGTGATCGGGCGGAAGCGCACGAGCGCCGCCTGGCGGATGGCTTCCACCGGCGACATGCCGTGCTCGCGCTGCGCGACCAGGGCGAAGTCCACCATGAGGATCGCGTTCTTCTTCACGATGCCGATCAGCAGCAAGACCGAGATGATCGCCATCAGGGTGAGCTGGGTCTGGGTGACCAGCATGGCGAGGAACGCGCCGGCGCCCGCGGCCGGCAAGGTCGAGATGATGGTCAACGGATGGCCCAGGCTCTCGTACAGGATGCCGAGCACGATGTAGACGGCGAGAATGGCGCCGATCAGCAGCACCATGCCGTTCGACTGCGCGTCACGCAGGCGCTGGTTCGCGCCGGTGAAATCCATGCGCACGCCTTCCGGCAGGTTGATCGCATGCACGGCCTGCTCGACCAGGGTGTTGCCCTTGTCCGCCGTGATTTTCGGCGCGAGGTTGTAGGTGATATCCGCCGATTCGAGCTGGTTCTGGTGGGTCACCGCGCTCGGCACCGCGACTGGCGCGATCTTGGCCACGGCGGAGAGAGGGATCATCGTGCCCACGCTGTTCTTCACGTAGGTGTTGAGCAAGGCGTCGGGGCTCAGTGTCTGCGCGGCCGCGGCCGTCAACACCACCCAGTATTGGTTGATGTCGGAATAGATGATCGAGACCTGGCGCTGGCCGAAGGCGTTGAACAACGCCGAGTCGATCATGCCCATGCCCACCTGGAGGCGCGAGGCCGCGTCGCGGTCGACCTTCACCATCTGCTGCTTGCCGACGATGTCGAAGTCGCTGCCGACGTCGCGGAACTCCTTCATGCCGCGCATCTGGCGCACGAGCTTCAGTGCCCAGGGTTGCAGGTCCTCACCGCTGGTGCTGATCAGCTGGAACGAATACTGGCCGCGGTTGCTGTTGCCACCGCCACCGCCGAGGAACTGCACCGGATTCATGAAGACCTGGACATCGGAGAACTTCTCGTACTCCTTGCCCAGCCTGTCCATGATCTCCTTGATCGATTCCTTGCGCTGGCCCGGGGCGTTGCCCTTGGGCTTGAGGTCGACGAACATCAGGCCCTGGTTGCCCACGGCGCCACCGTTGTCGCCGCCGAGGATCGTGGTGACATCCGCCACCGTGTCGTCTTTCTGCATCAACTCGCTGACGCGCTTCAGGCGGCGCGTCATCTCATCGGGCGATATGTTGGCGTCGGCGCTGATCTGCGCCTGCAGCATGCCGGTGTCCTCGTCGGGCATGAAATTGCCACCGGCCGTCTTCACCACGGCGATGGCGAGCACGACGGTCGCGCCGAGCAGGATCAGGGGCTGCCAGCGCATCAGGCGGCGATGGCGCATCGCCCAGTCGAGCGCGCGCTGGTAGACGCCAAGGAAGCCCCGGTCGAAACGTTCCAGGGCCAGTTCCCAGCGGCCCGGCTTGCGGTCCGGCGCGTCGTGCTTGAGGTAATGCGCGCACAAGGCCGGGGTGAGCGTCAGCGACACCACCGCCGAGATCAACACGGCCGCGGCGAGCGTCACCGAGAACTCGCGAAGCAGCTTGGTGATCATGTTGTTGCCGAACAGCAACGGCGCGAACACCGCCACCAGCGACAGCGTGATGGAGATCACCGTGAAACCGATCTCGCGCACGCCTTCCAGCGCCGCGGCCATGGGTTTCGCACCGTTCTCCATGTGCCGGACGATGTTCTCGATGACCACGATGGCGTCGTCGACGACGAAGCCGATGCACAGCACCAGCGCCATCAGCGACATCGTGTTCAGGGTATAGCCCAACGTCCACATCACGACGAACGCACCCGCCAGCGACAGCGGCACGCTGAGCGTGGCGATCATCGTCGGCCCCAGGCGGCGCAGGAACACCAGCATCACCAGGATGACCATGACGATACTGATCATCAGCGCGACCTTGACCTCGTGCAGCGCCGACTGCGTGGTCTGGGTCAGGTCGAAGATCGGGGTGACCTTCGCATCCGCAGGCAGCAGCGCCTGGAACCGTGGCAACGCCGCACGGATGGCTTCCGCGGTGGCGATGGAGTTCGCCTCCGGGCGCTTGCTGATCTGCATGGTGACCGAGCGCTCGCCCTGGAACCACGCGGCCTGGAACTGGTCTTGCTGACCGCTGTGGACATTGGCGATGTCCGAGAGCCGTACCGGCACCCCGTCGCGCATGGCGATCAGGATGTTGGCGAAGTCCTTCGGATCGCGCAGGCCGTCGTTCGCGATCACCGTCATCTGCGTTTCGCCATCGGAGAGCACGCCCTGCGGCGAGTTCACGTTGGCGGCCTGCAAGGCGTTCGAGACGTCGTTCGCGGTCAGCCGCTTCGCCGCCAGGGCGTTCGTGTCCAGTTCGATGCGCACCGCATGGGGCGTCCCGCCGAACACCTGTACACGCGAAACGCCGTCGATCTGCGCCACCGCCGGGCGGATCAGCGTGTCGACCACGTCGTAGAGCTTGTCCGGGGGCATGGTCTTCGATGTCATCGCGACCAGCAGCACCGGGATCTGGCCGGTGTCGAACTTGAAGTACTGCGGTGGCGAGGGCATGCCGGCCGGAAGGTCGGCGGCCGCCGCGTTGATCGCGGCCTGTACGTCGCGGGCGGCGGCGTCGGTCGAGCGATCCATGTTGAAGCGGACGCGGACGAAGCCGGAGTTCTCCGTGCTGTTGGAGTACATCTGGTCGACGCCCGGGATCTGGCCCAGGTGGCGCTCCAGCGGCGCGATGACCGTCGACGCCATGGTCTGCGCGTTGGCGCCGGGCATCTGCGCCTGGATAAAGACCGCCGGTACCTCGATCGAAGGCAACGCGGCGACGCCCAGCAGCATGTATGCGATCGCGCCGGCGAGGGTCAGGCCCGCCGCGAGCAACGAGGTACCGATCGGCCGGCGAATGAATGGTGCAAAAAAGTTCACGACACTTCCTGTGATCGCGGGAAGGCTCCCCGCGCCCGCGAACTTTATGACGTTCCGCTTGTTTCGTCGCGTGTGCCTTTAGTGGGGGCCCTGCCGGAAGGCAGGGGTCCCCCGTTCATACGGCGGCGCGTCAGCGCCCGGGCGCGTAGCGGAACGTCAGGTAATACGTACGTCCCAACTGGTTGTAGAACGCCGCCGTCTCGTAGCGCTTGTCCGCGACGTTGGCGACCCGGCCCTGCACGCTCCAGTCCGTGTCCAGGTGCCAGGTCGCGCGGAGGTCGGCCGTGGCGTAGCCGCCGAGGCGGCGAGTGTTGGCCGCGTCGTCGTAGCTGTAGCCGGCCGCGTAGACCGAACCGCCGAGGGTGAAGCGGCCGAGGTCCTTGTCGAGGTCGACCCGCGCGGTGCGCTCGGGACGGCGCGCCAGCAAGTTGCCGTCTTGCACGCCCGAATCGCGGTTCTTCGGCTGCTGGAGGGTGGCATAGGCCCGCACGTGCCAGCCGTCGACGTCGGCGCCGACCTGTCCTTCCAACCCGCGAATGCGCGCCTTGCTCACGTTCACCGGCAGGAAGTTCGCATCGAAGCCGATCAGGTCGTCGACCGTGGTCTGGTAGGCATTCACCGCCCAGTTCCACACGCCCGGCCGCGCCGAGAGGCCGATCTCGGCCGTGCGCGAGGTTTCCGGGTTCAGGTTCACCGGTGCGCCGTAAGGGTAGAACTCGTCGTTGAACGTGGGCGCATGGAAGGCCGTGCCGTACGAGGCGGTGATCTTCATGCCGTTGTCGAAGCGGAAGCCGTAGGCCGCCGAGCCGGTCGTGTGGTTGCCGAACTGGGTGTTGTGGTCGTGCCGCGCCGACAACTGGATCTCGTGCGGACCGAACAGGCCCTGGTAGAGCGCGAACACGCCGGTGTTGTTCCGCGAGTCCTTGAGGTAGTCCGTATCGCTTTTCAGCTTTTCCTGTTGGAAGTCGACGCCCGCACTCAGCGTCTGGCCCGTCGCGAGGGTGAAGTCGTTCTGCCAGGACGCCTGGTTGCGCTTCGAATAGAGGTAACCGACGCGAGCCTTGTCCACGCCGTAATGGACGAAGTCGAGGGTCTTGTCGGCTCCATTGAGGTAATTGTCGGCACGGTCCTGGTTCTGGCCCAGACTGAGCGACATGCGCCAGTTCGCCAGCACGTCGAACGCCAGCTTCGTGCCGGCCACCTGCTGCGAGCGCCGGGTCAGGTTCTGGAAGTCGCCGTCGTACTCGATGTCGCCCTTGCTGCGCAGCCAGCTGCCGGTCAACTCGGTGCCGTCGTCCCAGCGATAGCCGCCGGACAGCGCACCGTTGTACGTGCGGGAGGCATCGTGGTCGGGTTCGTCGGTGAAGCAGCCGGCGAAGGCGGCCGCGGCGCCGATGCGGCAGGCGTTGATGCCGGCCGTGTACTGCCCGCCCAGGCTGGCGTTGTACCAGCCGTGCTGGCTTCCGCCGGACACGCCCACCTGGCCCGCCGAGTAGCCATGGCTGCCACCGGTCACCGAGAGCGTCGGCGTGGGCGCTTCGCCGGCTTGCCCGTGGCGGGTGAAGATCTGGATCACGCCGCCGATGGCATCGGACCCGTACAGGGCGGAGCGAGGGCCGCGGACGATCTCGATGTGATCGATCTGCTCCACGGGAAGCTGCTCGTAGGCGGGCAGGCCGGCGCCCACGGTGCCCACGCGGACGCCGTCCAGCAGCACCAGGGTGTGCGACGAGTTGGTGCCGCGCATGAACAACGACGTCTGCTGGCCGATGCCGCCGGCATTGGCGATCGTCACGCCCGGCAAACCGGTGAGCAGGTCCTGCACGCTCACCGGCTGCAGGCGCTCGATGTCCTCGCGGGTGATCAGGGTGACCGGCGCGAGTACCTCGTCCAGTGGCGTGGCGGCGCGATTGGCGGTCACCACGACCGGATCGAGCCGGTCGGGCGCGGCTTCGTCGGCGGCGTGGGCCGCGGCGATGGACGACAACAGAGCCGCCGCGAGCAGGGTCTTCTTCATGGAACCGTCTTCCTCAGCCGCCGGGCGGCAATGTGCGAAGGACGCTCGAGGAGGACGTGCGACGAACGGCGAACGGGCGGAAACCCGGTGGCTGCCCGGATCCGCCCTCCGCGAATCGACCGAAACAGGGACGCCCGCCACATGGGGCGGGACGCTCATCGGGCCGGTCTCCGGACTCGCGCCAGCCACCGCAGGGTGGCGGAACCGGTGCCTTCCCGCTTGCGCAGTGGCGTGAGGCCGGTTCCATGAGAAAGGTCTGACGACCTACCCGGATGGACGCTTACCGTTGCGGGGGCAGTGCCGGCCTTGCCACGACGTGGCGCACCGGCTTCCCGTTTCATCCTCCCCGGCCTTGGCCGGTCGGGACACCCGAACCGGTCGATGGTACCCGTCGGGCCCCCGGCTGTCACGGATACTTAACGGAATTCTTAACGCGCACTTGACGGGCGCAAAATAATTCGATTACAACCGCAACCGATAGCCGTCGGGCGCAATAACTTGCGCACGGGGAGCATGGGCAGCCAGGGCCGCATCCGGGGGGATGGGTACCAAAGCCCATGAGACGGCATCGAAACGAGTTCGGCCACCTCTTGTGGCCGGCTTACTTGCTGTTTATCGGGGAGACAAGACATGCAACGTTCCACCAAGCGTACCGGCGTGCTGCGCCGATCGACCCTTTGCACCGCGCTCGCCCTCTGCTTCGCCAGCGGCGCCGTGCTCGCCCAGTCCAATGCTTCCGGTGTCGTCTTCGGCCGCGTCGCGCAGCCGGAAGGCGCCGTCATCCACCTGCAGAACCTGGATACCGGCCTGACCCGTGACGTCGGCGTCGACGCCGATGGCCGCTACCGCGCCAGCTCGCTGCCGGTCGGCCGCTACAAGGTCACCGTGGAGCGCGGCGGCCAGACCGTCGAGACCCGCGACAATGTCCAGGTGAACCTGGGCGGCGGCGTCGACGTGTCCTTCGCAGGTGCCTCCACCACCACCGCCGAGGCACAGAACCTCGAAGGCGTGCAGGTCACCGGCAACGTGCTTCCCGCGATCGACGTGTCGCAGGTGGACTCGCGCACGGTGCTCACCTCGGAACAGCTGCAGAAGCTGCCGCTCGCTCGTGACGTCACCGCCGCCGCGCTGCTCGCGCCGGGCGTCATCTCCGGCGACAGCCGCTATGGCAACGTGGCCTCGTTCGGTGGTTCGTCGGCTTCGGAGAACCAGTACTACATCAATGGTTATGCGGTGACCAACGCCCTCACCGGCCTGGGCTTCACCAGCCTCCCGTATGACGCGATCGACCAGCAGCAGATCTTCACCGGTGGCTACGGCGCGGAATACGGCCGCTCGACCGGCGGCGTGATCAACATCGTGACCAAGCGTGGCGGTAACGAGTGGAAGGGTGGCGTGGGCATGTATTTCCAGCCTTCGGCACTGCGCCAGAACCCCCGCAACATCTATCGCAAGAACGGCACGCTTTATCAGAACCGTTCGGGCAACAAGAGCACCGATACGCAGTACACCGGCTACATCAGCGGCCCGCTGATCAAGGACAAGCTGTTCCTGTTCGCGGCGGGTGACTTCACTCGCTCCAACAGCCAGATCACGAGCGTCGCCACCGCGCCGCAGCGGACGAACCAGGAGCAGAAGGCCACCAAGTGGATGGCCAAAATCGACTGGAACATCACCGACAACCATCTGCTCGAAGTCACTGGCCTCGGTGACAAGACGAACACCGAGCGTAGCGTCTACAAGTACAACTACGCGACGCGCAGCCGTGGCGCCTATATCGGCACCGACAACCTCAAGAACTTCGATGCCGGTCCGGGTTCGGCACCGGGTGGCGACGTCTACATCGGCAAGTACACGGGCTATATCACCGATGACCTGACGGTCAATGCCTTGTACGGACATACCCAGACGCGTCACGAGCGCAACCTGTCGTATTCCTCGAATCCGAATTGCCCCTGGATCACCGACAATCGCTCGGTCTCCACGCCGATCGTCGGTTGCGGCCTCGTCAACGGTACCGTCCTCGGCGAAGGCGCGAAGGACAAGACGCACGGCTATCGCCTGGACATCGAATATCGCGCGGGCGATCACGACCTGCGTGTGGGCGTGGACAACCAGACGCTCGAGTCCTACTCGGGTAACGTCTACGAAGGTGGCTACCGCTGGGTTTACCAGGACGCCGGTACCGTACCGAACCGTCCCGACATCGTTCCGCCGCCGGGTGCGGATTACTTCGTCGAGAAGCGCTTGTTCCAGACCGGCGCGAGCGTCAAGACCGAGCAGGAAGCGCAGTACATCGAAGACCACTGGCAGGTCACCGATCGCTGGATGGTCTACCTCGGCCTGCGTAACGAGCAGTTCAAGAACATCAACGGCGATGGCGCGACGTATGTGAAGCAGCGCCACCAGCTCGCGCCGCGCATCGGTGCTACCTGGGACGTGTTCGGCGATTCCACGTTCAAGGTCTACGCGAACGCCGGTCGCTACCATCTCGCCATCCCGTCGAACGTCGCCATTCGTGGCGCTTCCGCTTCCACGTATTACAGCGAGTATTACTCGTACGGCGGTGTGGGCCCGAATGGCGAACCGACCGGTACCGCCCTGCTGGGTAGCCGCCGTTACCTCAACGGCGAGGATGGCACGCCGCTCGATCCGAAGACCGTCGCGGCCCAGGGTATCGATGCCTATTACCAGGACGAGTACATCCTCGGCTTCGACAAGGCGATCAACGAGAACTGGAGCTTCGGCGCCAAGGCGACGTACCGCAAGCTGAAGAGCTCGATCGACGACTTCTGCGATTCGCGGCCGTTCGAAGCGTACGCGGAGCGCAACGGCATCGACATCTCCAACGCCTCGTTGCCGGGCTGCTACCTGTTCAACCCGGGCAAGTCGAACACCTTCCTCGTGGACGTCGGTGGCGGTCAATACGTGCCGTTCAAGCTCACCAAGGACGACTTCACTTCGCCTGCGGGAGTCAAGTTCCCGGACCTCAAGCGCAGTTACTACGCTTTGGACCTGTACCTCGAGCACCACTTCGCCGACGACTGGTACGGGCGTATCGACTACACGTTCTCGCGCAGCTACGGCAATTCGGAAGGCCAGCTGAAGTCGGATATCGGCCAGCTCGATCCGTCGGTGACGCAGGACTGGGACGCGCCGGAAATCATGCAGTACACGAACGGTCCGCTGCCTAACGACCGTACCCACCAGCTGAAGGCTTATGGGTACTGGCAGATGTCGCCGGAATGGCTGCTCGGTGGCAATCTCGCGGTCGCCACGGGTCGTCCGAAGAACTGCATCGGTGTCGATCCGGTCGACGCGATCGATTACGGCGCGTCGTACTTCGAGTGCGACCTCAAGCCGTCACCGCGCGGTTCGAAGGGCCGCCTGCCGTATACCTGGAATCTCGACCTGAATGCCGAGTACCGGCCGATGTGGGCCGGCGAGAAGCAGCCCCTGGCCTTTACCGCGACGGTGTTCAACGTCATGGGCAGCCAGCGCAAGGTCGCACAGGTGGACGTGGGCGAGACGGGTGCGATCAACGAGGATACCGGCATGCCGGTGAAGAGCATCAACTACGAGCGTCCGATCGCGTTCCAGAACCCGCGCTATGTGCGCGTCGGTGTGCGTTACGACTTCTCGCTCTAAGTAGCGGGAACAGCAGCGCGCCCGGGCAACGTATCCGGGCGCGCGACGAGATCTCCCTGGAACTGGCCGGCGCGGAGCGCCGGCCTTTTTTGTCGCAGGAACTGTTGTTGTGGGAGCCGCTTCAGCGGCGAAGGGTGCTTGTGGCTAGCTTGCCCGCTGCCGCGGGATCGCCGACAAGTCGGCTCCCACCAGGTCTCCTTCCACCAGGTCCCCTTCCACTAGGTCTCCTTCCACCAGGTCTCCTTCCACCAGGTCTCCTCATCCTTGATAGCGACGAGCTTCGCCCTTGTGGGAGCCGCTTCAGCGGCGATGGGTGCTTGCCCCGGTTACAGGTATCAGCCGAAGACCTTCGTGCCGCCGATCCACGTCTCCGCGACGTGGTGGCTCTCGTCCATCACGACGAAGTCGGCTCGGTAGCCGGCGGCGATGTGGCCATGGCTGGCGCCGAGGCCGAGGAAGGCGGCGGGATAGGTCGAGGCCATGCGCGCGGCCTCGTCGTAGGCGACGCCGACCATGCCGACCGTGTTGCGTACCGCCGTCGCCATGTCCAGCGCGGAACCGGCGAGCGTGCCGTCCGCCGTCTGGCAGACGCCGTCGCGCACGGTGATGGTTTCGCCCTTCAGCACGAAGCTGGGATTGTCGGAGCCGACCGGCGGCATCGCATCGGTCACCAGCATCATCTTCTCGCGCGCCTTCGCGGCGATGGCTACGCGTAGCGAGGCCGGATGCACGTGATGGCCGTCGACGATCAGGCCGCACCAGCTGGCCGGGTCTTCCAGCGCGGCGCCGACCACGCCGGGCTCGCGGCTGGTGAATGGCGTCATCGCATTGAACAGGTGGGTGAAGCCGCGTACGCCCTTTGCGAGGGCGCCGCGCGTGGTCTCGTAGTCGGCGGCGGTGTGGCCGGCGGCGACGATCACGCCGTGGGACACGAGTTGTTCGAGCACCTCGTCCGACGCGCGTTCCGGTGCGAGGGTGAGCAAGGTGACGCCGCCATGGCGGCGCGCGACCATCGCGATGTCGTCGGCACCGGCGATGCGGAACTTGGCGGCGTCATGCACGCCCTTGCGCTCGGGCGCGATGAACGGGCCTTCGAGGTGGATGCCGAGCACGCCGGGCACGCCCTGCTCCACGGCCGCGTTCACGGCATCGATGGCCTTCGCCATCACCTCGGCGTCGTCGCTGATGAGCGTCGGCAGGAAACCGGTGGTGCCGAACTTCGCGTGCGCTTCGCCGATCGTGCGGATGGTCTCCACCGTGGGTGCGTCGTTGAACAGCGCGCCGCCACCGCCGTTGACCTGGCAATCGATGAAGCCGGGCAGCAGCGTGCGGCCGCCGAGGTCGTGGCGTTCCGCGGCGCGCACGCGCGGGTCCGATGGCAACGCCAATCCCGTGATGGTGCCGCCGTCGACCAGCACGGCGAAACCGCCCTGGAATCCGTTATCGGTGAGTACGCGGCCGTTGACGAGGGCGATGGTCATGCGGGTGTTCCTCTATCTGAAACTTTTTATGGAAGGCGGTGCCCGGCCCGAAGGCCGGTTTCGACGTCAGACCGTCTCCGTCACCTTGTTCAGGTGCGGCGGGACATCGGGATTGAAACCGCGCTTCAGGGAAAGCGCCGCGGTGGCGCGGTAGAAGCTCTGCACGGCAAGCAGCGGCGCGCTGATCGGCGCGGACGCCACCAGTGGCAGCACGCCCTCGCCCGTCGCGCCGGGCGCGGCGATCCAGACCTTGGCGTCGCGTTTGCGGAATTCAGCGGCGACGTCGAGCACGCCAGGCAGCGTGTCGTCGTTCTGCGCGAAGAACAGCACCGGGAAGTCCGGACCCACGAGCGCCATCGGCCCGTGCTTGACCTCGGCCGAACTGAACGCCTCGGCATGCAGTCCACAGGTTTCCTTGAACTTCAGCGCCGCTTCGAGGGCCCCGGCAAAGCCGAAGCCACGACCGACCACGAAAAGATTGTGCGCGTCGACGAGGCCATCGGTGAGCGCCGACCAGTCCGCGTCCCAGCCCTCGCGCAGCTGCGTGGGCAACGCGGTGAGCGCATCGCCGATGGCGGCGTTGCCGCTCCAGCGCGCGGCGATGTGAAGGATGGCGAACAAGGCGCCGAGGTAGCTCTTCGTCGCGGCGACGCTTTTCTCGGGCCCCGCATGCAGGGGCACGACCACGTCGGCGACGGCGGCGAGCGGTGAATCGACCACGTTCACCAGCGCCACCACATAGGCACCGGCTTTCTTCGCCGCCTCGGCGTTGCGGACCAGGTCCGGGCTCTTTCCCGATTGGGATACGGCGACATAGAGCGCGCCGTCGAGGTGCTGCGTGGCGTGATAGATGGACGTGACCGACGGCGAGGCCGATGCGGTGACGACGCCGAGCTGGGTCTCGAACACGTACTTGGCGTACATCGCCGCGTGGTCGGAGCTGCCGCGCGCGCAGGTGATCACCATGCGCGGCGGGTTCGCGCGCAGGCGTTCGGCGAGCGCGCCGATCACTTCTTCGTTGTGGGCCAGTTGCCGCTCGACGACCTCGGCGGTCTCGTGCGCTTCGCGGAACATCAGGGTGTCTTGCGGCTGGATCGTCATGGCGTGGTTGGGCTCTTCAGTCGCTTTGCAGTTCCGCGACGAAATCGTAGATATCGCCGCGGTACCAGGAACAGGTGAATTCGACGATGCGGCCATCCTCGAGGAAGCTGCGCCGTTCGATGTTGAGGCCGGCACTGCCGGCACCGAGGCGGAGCAGGCGGGTCTGCGCGGGTCCGAGTACCACGGCGCGCAGGCGTTGCAGCGCGCGCAGCGGGCGGTTGCCGAGCTTGTCGAGCGCTTCGTAGAGCGAGTCCTCCACGAGGTTCGGGTCGGGCAGGAGGTCCAGCGGCACCGCGCTCCGCTCGATCGCCAGCGGTTCGTCGCCCGCGTAGCGCAATCGATGCAGGCGGACCACGAGCGTGCCCGGCGACAGGTTCATGGCCATGGCTTCCTCCGGCGTGACTTCGCCGATGCCACGCTCGAAAAACTCGGAGCGGGGATTGAGGCCACGGGCGCGCAGGTCTTCCGTGAAACTGGTCATCCGCGACAGCGGCTTCACGATGCGCTCGGAAACGAAGGTGCCCGCGCCATGGCGCTGGGTGAGCAGGCCGTCCTCGACCAGGCCGCCGATCGCCTTGCGCACGGTGACCCGCGACAGGGTGAGGGCCCTGGCGAGGTCGCGTTCGCTGGGCAGGGCGTGGCCCACCTGGACCTCGCCTTTCTCGATCACGTTGCGGATGGCCCGGCGCAGGCGCATGTACGCCAGCGGCTGCCGGGTAGCCGGGTCGTGTTGCAGGCGCTGGTATTCGGCGACGAGGGCACTTTCCATCCGGCGAAGATACCAATCCACGACCACTGCGGCAAGACCGTGCAAGCCGGGGAATACCAGCCGGCCGTTCAAACAGTCGTTTGCACGATCCAAATGGGCCCGCCAAACGTTTCCAGGCCGTTATTCCGCCGTGAAAGGCGACGAAACGTCGCGGCGAGTGGTACGGGGCTGGTACGTCCTGGTATGTCACTGGTACGATCCGGAGGCATTCCAACGATCCTTCAAGAGGCCTCTGTCGTGAGCGCTCCCCTCCTGCCGATCGAACCGTTCGATCTGGTCATTTTTGGCGGCACCGGCGATCTCGCCGTCCGCAAGTTGTTGCCCGCCATGTACCACCGCTTCGCGGACGGGCAGATCCAGGCGAAGAGCCGCATCATCGGCGTGGCCCGCGAAGGCCTGGACGACGCCGCGTACCGCGAGCAGGTGCGAGCCGCGGTCGAGAAGAGCGTGTCGCATATCGTGCCCGCCCAACTCGACGCCTTCATCCAGATGATCGGCTACCGCTCGCTCGACGCGCGCAAGGCCGATGGCTGGGACGATTTCGCCAGCCTCATGGCGGCGGAGCCCAGCCATATCCGCGTGTTCTACCTGTCGACCTCGCCGGACATCTTCACCGACATCTGCCAGCGCCTGGGCTCGCTCGGGCTCAATGGCGAACGCTCGCGCGTGGTGCTGGAAAAGCCGATCGGCCGCGACCTCGACAGTGCCAACGCGATCAACGACGCCGTGGCGCGGGTCTTCGGCGAGTCGCAGACCTATCGCATCGACCATTACCTCGGTAAGGAAACGGTGCAGAACCTGTTGGCGTTGCGCTTCGGCAACGCCCTGTTCGAGCCGCTGTGGAACGCCCAGCACATCGACCACGTGCAGATCACCGTGGCCGAGACGGTCGGTGTCGGCCATCGCGCCGGCTACTACGACCGGGCCGGCGCATTGCGCGACATGGTCCAGAACCACATCCTGCAACTCCTGTGCATGCTCGCCATGGAGCCGCCGTCGTCGCTGGCGCCGGACGCCGTGCGCGACGAGAAACTGAAGGTGCTGCGTTCGCTGCGTCCGATCGACGCCCGCAACGCGGCACAGCTCACCGTGCGCGGCCAGTACCGCGCCGGTGCGGCCGAAGGCCAAGGCGTCCCGGGCTATCTCGACGAGCTCGGCAGCGACCAGTCGAAGACCGAAACCTTCGTCGCCCTCAAGGCGGAGATCGGTAACTGGCGCTGGGCCGGCGTGCCGTTCTACCTGCGCACCGGCAAGCGCCTTCCCAACCGGGTATCGGAGATCGTGGTGACGTTCCGCGCGTTGCCGCATTCCATCTTCGATCCCACCAGCGGTCCGCTGTTGCCCAACCGCCTCACGCTGCGCCTGCAGCCGGACGAAGGCGTGAAGCTGTGGCTGACCATCAAGCACCCGGGCCCGGGTGGCCTGCGCCTGCGCCACGTGCCGCTCGACATGAGTTTCGCGGCGGCCTTCGGCGTGCAGCAGCCCGACGCGTACGAACGGCTGATCCTCGATGTCGTGCGTGGCAATCCGACCCTGTTCATGCGCCGCGACGAAGTCGAGGCGGCATGGAAGTGGGCCGGCCCCATCCTCGACGCGTGGGAGGCCGGCGGCGATACGCCCAAGCCGTATACCGCGGGCACCTGGGGTCCGAGCGCCGCCGTGGCGCTCATCGAACGCGATGGCCGCACCTGGGCCGAGGACGCCGCATGAACGCAAAAGTGAACCGACACGAATTCGCCGACCGTCTCACCCTCGCCGACAAGCTCGCCCGGGAGGTCGCCTCGAAGCTCGACGCCGCGATCGAGGCACGCGGCAAGGCCACGATCGCCGTTTCGGGTGGCGGCACGCCGAAGGTGATGTTCGCCGTGCTCGCCGAGCAGGAGATCGACTGGTCCAGGGTCACCGTCACGCTGGTCGACGAGCGCTGGGTGGACACCGACAGCGACCGCTCGAATGCACGCCTGGTCTCCAGCACGCTGCTCACCCACGAAGCGCATGTCGCATCCTTCCTGCCGCTGTTCGACCGCGCACACAAGGACGACGTGGACGCCGCGCTCGCCGATGTCGGCAAGCGCGTCGACGCGCTCGGCTCCCCGTTCGACGTCGTGTTGCTCGGCATGGGGCCGGACGGCCATACCGCGTCGTTCTTCCCGGGTGGCGATCACCTCGCCGAGGCGCTCGACCTCGACGGCACGCAGCCCGTGCTGTCGATGCGCGCCGAGGGAGCGGGCGAGCCGCGCATCACGCTCAGCCTGCCGCGTGTACTCGATACCCGCGCGCTGTACCTGCACATCGAAGGCGACGACAAGAAGGACCTGCTGGGCAAGGCCCTGGCCGGCGCGGATTTCCCCATCGCCGCCGTGCTGAAGCAGGATCGCGTGCCGGTCGACGTCTACTGGGCACCGTAAGCAACCCGCCAGGCCCTGAAGCCGCGCCAGATACGCACGGCTCCGGGACCAAGCCTCAGGAAACGCCATGAGCATTCACCCCACCCTCGCCGAGGTGACCCGGCGAATCGTCGAGCGTAGCCGCACCTCGCGCGCCGCCTACCTTGCCAAGATCGACGCGGCGCGCGGCAAGGGCGCCAAGCGCCACCACCTGTCGTGCGGCAACCTCGCGCACGGCTTCGCCGCCTGCGCGGAGACCGACAAGGACGCCCTGCGCAACGGTCATGCGGCAAATATCGCGATCGTCACCTCGTACAACGACATGCTCTCGGCGCACCAGCCGTACGAGCGCTATCCGGAACTCATCCGCCAGACAGCCCGTTCGCTCGGCGCCACCGCCCAGGTCGCGGGTGGCGTGCCGGCGATGTGCGACGGCGTGACCCAGGGCCGTCCCGGCATGGAGCTGTCGCTGTTCTCGCGCGACCTCATCGCCATGGCCACGGCGGTCTCGCTTTCGCACGACATGTACGAGGGGGCGTTATACCTGGGCATCTGCGACAAGATCGTGCCGGGCATGCTGATCGGCGCACTGAGCTTCGGCCACCTCGCCGGTGCCTTCGTGCCCTCGGGCCCGATGCCCTCGGGTATCCCCAACGAGGAGAAGTCGAAGGTGCGCCAGGCGTTCGCCGCCGGCAAGGCCACGCGTGCCGAACTGCTCGAGGCCGAAGCGCGCTCGTACCATGGTTCGGGCACGTGCACTTTCTACGGGACCGCCAACTCCAACCAGATGTTGATGGAGATCATGGGCCTGCACCTGCCCGGCGCGAGCTTCGAGGCGCCGGACACGCCGTTGCGCGACGCGCTCACCCGGGCCACCGTGGAACGCGTGCTGGCCATCGACACCCTGGGCGATCATTACCTGCCGCTGGGCCGCATCGTCGACGAGCGCGCCATCGTGAATGGCGTGGTGGGCCTGCACGCCACGGGCGGTTCCACCAACCACCTGCTGCATCTCGTCGCCATCGCGCGGGCGGCCGGCGTGGAACTACGCTGGGACGATTTCGACGCGCTCTCGGCCGTGGTGCCGTTGCTGGCGCGTGTCTATCCCAACGGCTACGCGGACGTGAACCACTTCCACGAAGCCGGTGGCATGGGCTTCCTGATCGACCAGTTGCTCGATGCCGGCCTGCTGCACGACGACGTGAACACGATCATGGGCCACGGCCTGCATCGTTACCGCACCGCGCCCGCCCTCGAGGACGGCGCGCTCGTGTGGAAGCCGGTGTCGAAGGAGAGTGGCAACCGTGGCGTGCTCCGCTCCATCACCGAACCGTTCCGCCACGATGGCGGCTTGCGCATGTTGAACGGCAACATCGGCCGTGGCGTGATCAAGGTGTCCTCGGTACCGGACGACCGCATGGTCGTCGAGGCGCCGGCCATCGTGTTCGACGAACAGGACGACGTGAAGGCGGCCTTCGACCGTGGCGAGCTCGATCGCGATTTCGTCGCGGTGGTCCGCTTCCAGGGCCCACGCGCGCGTGGCATGCCCGAGCTGCACAAGCTCACGCCGACGCTGAGCCTGTTGCAGGACCGCGGGTACCGCGTGGCCCTGGTCACCGATGGCCGCATGTCCGGTGCATCCGGGCGCGTGCCGGCGGCGATCCACGTCACGCCGGAAGCCGAGGCGGGCGGGCCCATCGCACGCATCCGCACGGGCGATCCCGTGCGCGTCGACGCCGTCAACGGCACGCTCCAGGTGCTGGTCGATGCCGACGAGTGGAACAGCCGCGTCCCCGACCACGTCGACCTTGCCATGCATCACACGGGCATGGGTCGCGAACTCTTCGCCATGTTCCGCCAGTCGGCCGTCACGGCCGACCTGGGCGCGGGCGTCTTTTGATTTACCGGAGCAGTACCTGATGAGCAACGAAGCGAAGCAGAAACTCGTCGAAGCCACGTTGCGCCTCGCGCCGGTGGTTCCCGTGGTGATCATCGACGACGCCTCGAAGGCCGTGGGCATGGCGCGCGCCCTGGTCGCGGGCGGCGTTCCCGCGATCGAGGTGACACTGCGCACGCCCGCCGCCCTGGACGCGGTGCGCGCGATCGCGGCCGAAGTGGAAGGCGCCTTCGTCGGCGTCGGCACGGTGCTCACCGCGCGCGACCTCGAGAACGCATACAAGGCGGGCGCGAAATTCGCGGTGTCGCCTGGCAGCGCGCCGCGCCTGCTCGATGCGGCGGACGACTCGGAATTGCCGCTGCTTCCGGGCGCCGCGACCTCCAGCGAGGCGATGGAACTGCTCGAGCGAGGCTACCGCTTCCAGAAGTTCTTCCCGGCGGTACCGGCCGGCGGTGCGAAACTGATCGGCGCCTGGGCCAGTCCGCTGCCGCAGATCCGGTTTTGCCCGACGGGCGGCATCGGCCTCGCCAACGCCGCGGAGTTCCTGTCCCTGCCCAACGTCGTCTGCGTCGGAGGGTCCTGGCTCACTCCCGCCGACAAGTTGGCCGCTTCGGACTGGGCCGGCATCGAAGCCCTCGCACGCGAGGCGGCGACGCTGACCCGCAAGGCCTGAGAGCCGTCACTGCCCGGGTAGCGCGAAGGTAGCCACCGGCTGTCGTGCCCATGTGCGATCCTTCGCAGCCCTGCCGTGCCGCACGCCGTGCCCATGACCTACATTCTGCTTGCCGTCGTTTTCAGCGTCGCCGTCTCGGCCCTGCTCAAGCTCGCGCGCCGCGCGAACATCGACATCGTGCAGGCGGTGGCCACGAACTACGTCGTGGCCGCGTCGCTCTGCGTATGGCTGCTCCACGCGACGCCGCAGGCCGCCATCGATGCGAAAGCCACCTATGTGCCGCTGGTGGTGCTTGGCGTGCTATTGCCCACGATCTTCCTGATGTTGGCGCGATCGGTCCGCAGCGCCGGCATCGTTCGCACCGACGTGGCGCAGCGCCTTTCGTTATTTCTTTCGCTCATCGCCGCCTTCGTCTTCCTCGGCGATACACTCACCGGGATCAAGTCGCTGGGCATCGTCCTCGCGCTCGCCGCGGTGTTCTGCGTGCTCTGGCGAAAAGAGCGCGGCGGCACGGAGCGCGGTAGCTGGCTGGCACCGCTGTCCGTGTTCGCGGGGTTCGGCGCGATCGACATCTGCTTCAAGCTGGTCGCGCAGGCGGGCGCTCCATTCGCGAGCGCCTTGCTCGCGTCGTTCCTCATCGCCATGGTGCTGTGCTGGGTCGCGGTGCTGGTGCGTGCCGCCACGCGGCAGGCGCCGGTCACGGCGCGCAGCCTGGGTTTCGGCGTCCTGCTGGGCGCCGCCAATTTCGCGAACATCCTGTTCTACGTGCGTGGCCACCAGGCGTTGCCGAAGGACCCGTCGCTCGTGTTCGCGTCGATGAACGTGGGTGTCGTGGTGCTCGGCGCCCTCGTGGGCGCCTTCGGCTTCAAGGAGCGCCTGGCGGCGGTCAACTGGTTCGGCGTGGTCCTGGCGATCGGCGCGATCGGCGTGATGACCATCGCCTGATCGCGGCGAACGGTCATAACCGCCGCGGTGCCGTCGACCCGCGCACGACGAGATCCGGGCTGAAGCCCTCGTTCTCGATCATCGGGTCGTTGTCCTCGCGTTCGAGTTCCGCGATGAGGCGTTGCGCCGCGTGGCGGCCGATTTCTTCCGTGTTCTGGCGCGCGGTGGTCAGCGCGGGCCACGACTGCTTGGAGAACGGGCTGTCCTCGAAGCCGGCGATGGACAATTCCCAGGGCACGTCCACGCCACCGGAACGGGCGGCGGCGAGCACGCCGGCCGCGATCTCGTCGTTCGAGCCGAAGATAGCCGTGGGCGGCTCCTTCAAGGCGAGCAGCTTGCGCGCGCCGCGGAAGCCATCGTCGAACGAATAGTCGCCCTCCACCACGAGCTTCTTGTCCACCGCGATGCCGTACTCGCGCAGTGCATCCTCGTAGCCCTGGTAACGCTCGGGGCTGGAGCGGTGCTCCTTGCCGCCCCAGAGGAAACCGATGCGGTGGTGTCCGAGCTGGATGAGGTGTTCGGTGATGGCGTAGGCCGCGTCGCGGTCGTCGACGAAGACGCAGGGCCAGCCGTCCTTCGGGTCCTGTCGCGCCGAGATGATCCGCACGAAAGGCACTTTCTGTTCCGTCAGCGTCGCCAGCAGGCCCGGCTGCTCCGACATCGGGGGGCAGAGCACGAGGCCGGCCAGCCGGTTGCGCCGTACCAGGTCGCCCAGCTGTTCCGCCAGGCGGGGGGCGGAGGAGTCGCAGGGATGGATCTGCAGGCCGAAACCACGCTCGCGGCATACCGAAAGCACGCCGTTCTGCATGGCGATGACATAGTGCGCGTTGGGGTTGTCGTAGACCAGTCCCAGTGCGTAGGTACGCGAGCTGCGCAGGCTCCGCGCGGCCTGGTCGGGCTGGTAATCGAGCGCCTCGATCGCGCGCTGCACCCTCTCACGGGTACGCGCATGGACCGATGGCTCATGGTTGATCACGCGGGAGACGGTCTTGAGCGATACGCCCGCGCGCTCGGCGACGTCCTTAATGGTAGGGCTACGCAATCTACGACCCCTCAATAGCAAGACGGCCATCCTAGCGGATGGCCGTTACTTAGCGAAGGCGGGACGTCAGTCCTTGACGTGCTGGCCGACCCGGTGGCCCGCCGCGCCGTAGTACAGGATGTACAGGTAGCAGGGGACCATGAGGCACAGGAACACGGCCTGGAAATCGTAGGTCTGCTTCAGGTGGGCGAAGATCACCGGGATGATCGCGCCGCCGGCGATGCCCATGATGAGGAAGGCCGAGCCGAATTCGGTGAGGGCGCCCAGGCCCTTGATCGCCAGCGGGAAGATCGCCGGCCACATCATCGCGTTGGCGAAGCCGAGCGCGGCGACGAAGCCCACCGAGACGTAGCCGCTGGTGACATAGGTGCCGATCGAGAAGACCACGCCCAGGACGGCGGAGAAGGCCAGGTAGCGCTGCTGCGAGACGAACTTCGGAATCAGGAGCAGGCCGGCGATATAGCCCACCAGCATCGCGATGAGCGTGTACGAGGTGAAGTGCTGCGTGTCGGCGGGCGTCATGCCGAAGCCCTGCCCATACGTGCCGATGGCGTCGCCGGCCATCACCTCCACGCCCACGTAGACGAACAGGCAGAGCACGCCCAGCCACAGGTGTGGAAAGCTGAAGAGGCTCCCCTTGGCATGGCCGATGGCGCGCTCGGAATTGTCGCTCGACGGCTTGATCTCCGGCAGCGAGGAACGGACCACCCATACCGCCAGCACCACCAACAGGCCGGCCATCACCATGTACGGCAGGTGCACCTTCGCGGCGAAGGCCGCGAGCAGGGCATCCTTCGCCTCGGGAGATCCGGCCGCCGCGATCTGCTTGTCGAAGCTGCCGATGTTGCTCATCACCACGGCGCTGAACACGAAGGGTGCCGCGGCGCCCGCGAGCTTGTTGCAGATGCCCATGAAGGCGATGCGCTGCGCACCGCTGTCGATCGGGCCGAGGATGGAGATGTACGGGTTGGAGGCGGTCTGCAGCAGCGAGAGGCCGGCGCCGATCACGAACAGCCCCGTGAGCGCTCCCGGGTAGACGCGCATCGTGACGAACTGGCCGAACATCACCGCGCCGATCGCCATGACGAACAGGCCGAGTCCCATGCCTTTCTTCATGCCCGTCTTCTTCAGGATGAAGGACGAGGGCAGGGCGAGGAAGAAATACGACAGGTAGAAGGCCATCGGCACCAGGAACGCGTTCACGTCGTCGAGGTTGAAGGCGAGCTTGACGAAGGTGATCAGTGGCCCGTTGAGCCAGGTGACGAAGCCGAAGATGAAGAACAGGACGCCGATGATGATCATCGGGACCAGGCTGGAATGACGCGTCTCGTCGACGGCGACCGCGGTGGACGACATGGGTGGCTCCCCTCGTGTGGTGTTCGGTATCCGGAACGGCGGCACCGCCGGACACGCCCGATTTGTCCCTTTATTGACTCGTGTGCGTAACGTTGTCAATCGCCGTGCACGCATTCCCCGTGACCGATGGCAGGGGGCGTCGCTTTCGATGTCGCGGCGCGTCAAGCCACTGATCCGCCATGCGACGCGCATGCCAGCGGCCACACGGCGCCCGGTTGGCGGGGAAGCGGATGCGGCGGGATGACGATTCCTGTTGCAGCGCGTTATGGAATCGCGCATGTCCTAGCCATTTGTCCTGTTGACAACGTTGTCATCCGGCTTACAGACTCGGCCGCAGATAGGGGAGCCATAAGGGGCGCGGGATGGGCGAGTCGGCCAAACAACGGGGAATCGTGCGTGCATCGCGGACCGGGGCGTTCATCGCCGCCGACGTGGGCGGTACGCATGCCCGTATCGGCCTGGTTCGCCGTGCCGCCGGTTCCTCCGCGATCGAAGTCCTCCGTTACGAGCGCTATGCCTGCGCGGACTGGCCCAGCCTGACCGCCGTCCTGCAGGATTTCGTCGGCCGTCTGGAAGGCCAGGACGCCATCGAGCATTGCGCCGTGGCGAGTGCCGGCTATGTGCTTGGCGACGCCATCGTCAACGAGAACCTCCCCTGGCCTGTGTCCATCGGCGACATTCGCGAGACGCTGGGGTTGACCGGGCTCGCCGTCGTCAACGACTTCGAAGCCGTGGCCTACGCCTGCCAGTTCCTGCAGGGCCACGAGACCACGCCGATCATCGAGACCGTCGCCGAACCGGCCGAGGGGCCGATCCTCGTGATGGGTCCCGGCACGGGCCTCGGTTCGGCCGTGCTCATGCCCGGCAAGCCGCACGCGACCGTGCTGCCGACCGAAGCCGGACAGATATCCCTGGCCCCGGGCAACGAGCGTGAAGTCGCCATCCTCGCCGAGCTGGCGCGCGGCCGTGATTACGTTTCCTATGAGACCGCGCTTTCCGGGCCGGGCCTCCTCAATCTCTATCGAGCCATTTCCACGCTGCGCGGCACGCCCGCGACGTTGCCCCACCCCGTGGCCGTGACCGGCGCCGCGCTCGACGGCGGCGACATCGCCGCGACCGAAGCGCTGGACGTCTTCTGCGGCCTGCTCGGCAGCTTCGTCGGCGATCTCGCCATGCTCTACGGCGCCCGTGGTGGCGTGTACCTCGCCGGCGGAATCCTGCCGCAGGTACGCGACCGCCTGCTCGCCAGCAGCTTCTCCACCAGGTTCTTCAACAAGGGCGTTATGCGCGCCTTTCTCCAGCAAGTGCCGGTACGTCTGATGGACCACGGACAGTTGGGTGTGATCGGTGCCGCCGGTCTCTACCTGCACGGTTCGACCGCTCATTGAAGAGCGGGAAAGGAACGCTTCGCTTAGTTCAAAAACCGGGCCGCAAGGCCCTTCGATAGCAACGAAGCACGGCGCGGCCGCGAAACCCGTCGTCGCTACATCCTCTGAGGGGAGGACATCATGTCGCATCGTAGAAACCTGCTTACGGCGAGCATCGTCGCCGGATTGTGTTGTTTCACCGGGATCGCCGCCGCGCAAGACGCCGCGCCGCCTCCGGCGAAGCCCCAGACCGCCCAGGAAAAGGCGGACGCCGCGAAGGCCGCCCAGCTCGAAGGCATCACCGTCACCGGCATCCGCGCCAGCCTGGAGAAGTCGCTGGACACCAAGCGCAACGCCGACGCCGTCGTCGAAGCGGTCACCGCCGAGGACATCGGCAAGTTCCCGAACACCAACGTCGCCGAGGCGATGACGCAGATTCCCGGCGTCGTGATCGACCGTGCGTTCGGCCAGGGCGACCGTGTCTCCATCGACGGTACCGATCCCAGCCTCAACCTCACCTTCCTCAACGGCCAGCCGATCTCGCAGACGCCGTGGCAGTACGGCGCGCAGCCGAACCGTGGCTTCGATTTCACCATGCTCGCCCCGGAAATCGTCGGCCGCCTGGAAGTCTACAAGTCGCCGGAAGCGCGCCTGCCGGAAGGCAGCCTCGGCGGCACCATCCTGCTGCATACGCTGGAGCCGCTGGACCTGCCGGCGAATACCATCCGCGGTTCGTTCGGCCTGAACTACAACGACCAGGCCACGCCGGGCACCCGCCCGAACGGCTCGGCGCTGTATAGCTGGAAGAACGCCAGCAACACCTTCGGCGTGATCGGTTCGATCCAGCACTACGAAGAGAAGATCGATCGCCAGGGCTTCGAGATCTTCAGCTACAGCCCGGTATCGAAATGGGCGTCCAGCCCCGCCGTGGCCGCCGGCATCGCCAACGGCACGCTCGATCCGAACGCGAAGGTGCCCGACGAGGTGAACTCCGCGTGGTTCCAGCAGAAGCGCAAGCGCGATACCGCCACGCTCGGTTTCCAGATCCGTCCGACGGACAACTGGGACATCGACATCAACAACCTGTTCGTGCGCGAGAACTTCGACAACTGGAACCAGTCGCTGTATCCGTTCACCGGCGCCACGCCAGGCAACGTCACCAGCTTCAACCAGGGTCCGAACGGCGTCGTCACCGGCGGACATGTCTGCGGCAACGATACGGTGGGCTGCCCGGCGATCGCGCAGGGCACCTTCGACAGCAACATCCGCAAGTCCGTGGTGCGCACGTCGGCGTTCGACCTGAAGTCGACCTATCGCGGCGACGGCTGGAAGCTGGGCGGCGCGGCCGGCTACAGCAAGGCGACCAACGACAACATCTCGCAGGCGGTGATGGAGCCGGTCTATGCCGGCGGCTACACCTGGGACATCAACAAGGGATTCGCCTTCGACAACCCGGCCGCCGCGCGCGATCCGGCGAACTGGCACATGGGCGATGTGGATGGCCTCGGCGGCTGGCCGGGCAACTACGGCGATTACTCGGCGCAGTCGCGTGACACCTATGCGCAGCTGGACTTCTCGAAGTACTTCGATTCGTTCTTCAACGAACTGGCCTTCGGCTATCGCTGGAACCGCCATGAGGAAGGCATGCAGGCGCATGTCTACGGCGGCAACGCACCGACCAACCTCGCCGCGCTCGGCTTCGGTGGCTTCACCGACACGCTGGACGCGTTCGACGGCGCGCTGGATGGTTCGTCGAGCCACGTGATGCCGGACCGTGACGCCCAGTACGCCTGGGTGCGCAACACGAACGGCGGCAACGAGGACCCGGGCACCTACCTCAACGGCACCTACAAGCTGGTCGAGAAGACCAACGCGGCCTATGTGCAGGGTAACTTCGCCGGCGGCGACTTCCACGGCAACGTGGGCTTCCGCTATGTCGATACCAAGACCGACGGTACGGGCTTCGTCTACAGCGGCGCTCCGGTATTGCCCGCCCCGGCCGGTTCCTGGCAGACCTCGTCCAAGACCACGAAGAACTGGCTGCCCAGCCTGAACGTGGCCTACGACGTCAGCGAAGACGTGGTGCTGCGCCTGGCGGCGGCGAAGGTGATCGCCCGCCCGCCGTACAACATGCAGGTGAACAACCTGTTCCTCAACGACTCCGTGCTCACCGGTTCCGGCGGCAACCCCGACCTGAAGCCGTACAAGTCGAAGAACTTCTCGCTCTCCGCCGAGTGGTACTTCGCGCCGCAGTCGTACGTGGCCCTGACCGGCTTCTACAAGAAGATCGAGAACTACACCTTCGTCGACTCCGCGCCGGAACAGCAGTTCAACTCGGGCATCTTCAACGACCAGACGACGTTCGCGCGCCAGGTCGCCCAGGGCCTCTGCACGCCGGACGGCTTCTGCACCTATAGCATCAGCCGCCCGCGCGACACCGGTTCGGGCAAGGTGCGCGGCGGCAGCCTGAGCTACCAGCAGGCGTTCTGGGATACGGGTTTCGGCGTGACCGCCAACTACACGTATGCCAAGGGCACGCTGGATTCGGGTGGTTCGCTGCCGTACAACTCGAAGAACTCGTACTCGGTCAGCCCGTACTACGAAATGGGCCCGTTCAGCGCCCGCCTCACCTACAACTGGCGTGGCAAGTACCTCGCCGGCGGTTACATCGCCGGTGCGCCGCCGGCCACCACGGCCGACTACGGCGACCTCGGCGCGACCCTGGGCTGGAAGCTCAACAAGCAGGTGTCGTTCACCCTCGCGGGCATGAACCTCACCAACGAGAAGTACAAGCAGTACCTCGGCATCACGGCGATGCCGGTGGCCAAGTACACCACCGGCCGGCGCTACATGGCCTCGGTGCACTTCGACCTCTGATAGCGCGTCCCGAACGTGCGGCCACGGACGGCCGCACGCGTACCCCTCGAAGCTCCATTCCCCTCGGGCCCGACGCATCTTCATCGGGCCCGTTTTTTTTGGATGGGCCCTCGTGGGAGCCGACCTTGTCGGCGATTGGGTGCTTGCCTCAAGCTGGCCCGCTGCCGCGGGATCGCCGACAAGGTCGGCTCCCACCAGAGCGGGCTCCCACCACGGTAGGCAGCGTCACCGGTTACCGCCACAATCCACCGATCCACCGATCCACCGATCCACCGATCCACCGATCCACCGAGTCATCAACCGATCAGACAGGAGCCCTCGATGCGCCGAATCCTCCTCCTCGCCATGGCCGCAGGCCTTGCCGCCTGCGCCAACCAGCCGAGGCATGAAGCCGGTCCCGTCGACGACACTCCGCTATCCCTCATTCCCATGCCCGCGCAGGTGCAGCGCACGCCAGGGCATTTTCGCCTCGATGCGGGCACGCCGATCAACGTGGCGCCGGGCGATACGCAGGCCAGGCGCGTCGCGGTCCAACTGCAGGGCTGGGTCCGCCAGGCCAAGGGTTTCACCCCGGCCATCGTCGAGGGCAAGCCCAGGAGCGGCGGCATCACCCTCGCCACCGTATCCAGCATCAAGGGACGCGAGGCCTATACGCTCGACGTCGATGGCGGCGGCGTGCGTATCGCGGCGAACGATGAAACCGGCCTGTTCTACGGTGCCGTGACCTACTGGCAGTTGCTCACCGACCCCGCGGCGCAGAACGGCGTCCCCGGCGTGCATATCGTCGACGCGCCGCGCTTCGAATGGCGTGGCCTGATGCTCGACTCCAGCCGGCACTTCCAGTCGGTGAACGAGATCGAGCACTTGCTCGACCAGATGGCGATGCACAAGCTCAATACCTTCCACTGGCACCTGACCGACGACCAGGGCTGGCGCCTGCAGATCGAGAAGTATCCCCGACTCACGGAAATCGGCGCATGCCGCCAGCCCGTCGGCCCCGATGTCGCGCTGACCGGCGACGCCGATCATCCGTACTGCGGTTTCTATACGCAGGAGGAGGCGAAGCAGATCGTGGCCTACGCGGCGGAGCGTCATATCACCGTGGTGCCCGAGATCGAGATGCCGGGACACGCGCAGGCCGCGGTCGCCGCGTATCCGAAGTTCGGCGCCGGTGGCAAGAAGCTTTCCGTATCGTCCGATTGGGGCGTCAACACCGCGCTGTACAACGTCGATGACGGCACCTTCGTCTTCCTGCAGGACGTGCTCGACGAGGTGATGGCGGTCTTCCCGTCCACGTATATCCACGTCGGTGGCGACGAGGCGGCGAAGGACGAATGGGAACGTTCGAAGACGGTGCAGGCGAAGATGAAATCGCTCGGCATCGCCGACGAGGAACAGATGCAGGGCTGGTTCATCGCGCGCATCGGCGACTACCTGGAGAAACATGGCCGCCGACTGATCGGCTGGGACGAGATCCTCGATGGAAAGGTGCCCGCCAGTGCCACGGTGATGTCGTGGCGAGGCACCAAGGGTGCGATCAAGGCGGCCAACGCCGGTCATGACGTCGTGCTCGCGCCGTCGCCGACGCTCTACCTCGACCAGCTGCAATCCAGCCTTCCCGACGAGCAACCGGGCCGCCCTTCCGGGCAGACGTTGAAGACGCTCTACGACTTCGAGCCGGTGTCGACGGAGATCGCGCCGGACAAGGCCAGCCACGTGCTCGGCGCGCAGGTCACGGTATTCAGCGAGTACCTGCCGAACTGGTACCGCACGCAGCACGCCATCTTCCCGCGCATGGCCGCGCTGGCCGAGCGCACGTGGTCGCCCAAGGCGGATTGGAGCGGCTTCATCGCGCGTCTTCCGGCGCAGATGTCCCGTTATCGTGCGGCGGGCATCGTTCCTTCCGATGGCGCATATGCGGTCGCCATCCAGGCCGAGGCGGCCGGCGGGGACAAGGCGAAGGTCGTGCTCTCCAACCAGAGCGGTTACGGCACGCTGCGCTATACCACCGACGGTTCCGCGCCGACAGCGCAGTCCACCGCCTATGCCGGTCCGTTCGATGTCTCGCTGCCGACCACGGTTCGCGCGAACGCGTTCGCCGGTGGATTCGGCCTGGCGGGCCCGCGTGATCGCGAGATCGACGCCAAGTCGCTCTTGCGCCGGACCAGCGACGAACTGGACACGTGCAGCGACAAGCTCGTGCTGCGCCTGGAATCGCCCAATGCGGTGAATGGCCAGCGTCCCGTGTACAAGGTGGACATCATGGACACCTGCTGGGTGTGGAAGGGCGTGAAGCTCGACGGTCGTTATGGCATCGCGGTGACGGTGGACCGCCTGCCCTACAACTACGCGCTGTGGAAAGACGCCAAGGGCATCGTCGCGCGCAAGGCGCGTTCGGGCGCCGGCGAACTGGAAGTGCACCAGGACACCTGCGACGGGCCCAGGCTCACCAGCATTCCGCTGGCGAAGGCGAAGGATGGCCGCGCCACACTCGATGGCGTCCTGCCCAAGCGCGAAGGCACGCACGACCTGTGCTTCGTCGTCACCGGCAAGCCCGGCCCGAAACTATGGGTGCTGGGAGACGTGCAACTGCGCTGATGGCCGATGAATCAGGCCCCGCTGCGCCGGCGCTCTGCGGGCCAGGGGGCTCGGTGGGAGCCGACCTTGTCGGCGATGGGTGCTTGCCCAAGCCTTGGCCGGGCCCCTGGTAGGGGCCCTTGTGGAAGCCCTTGTGGGGGATCCTTTGGGAGATCCTGTGGGAGCCGACTTTGTCGGCGATCCCGCGGCAGCGGGCCAGCTTGAGGCAAGCACCCAATCGCCGACAAGGTCGGCTCCCACAAGAGCAGGCCTCCACAAGAGCAGCTTCCACAAGAACAGGTTCCCACCAGAGCGGGTTCCGAAAAGGGGCTTCAGGCCGGCATGGAGCGCATGTCGGCCTTGCGTTGCAAGGCCGAGCGGGCTTCGCGCTCGTCGTCGCCTTCCAATGGCGTGAGCGTGACGAACTTGCCGGCGATCATCGCGGCCAGCGGAATGCCGTCGCGGATGGCGATGCGGTTGCCGATCGTCGACGGCACCTTGCTCCCAGCGACGATGCCGCCGACCAGGTTCAGCGGATCGGTACCGGCGATGCATACGATTTCGCCATCGTGCGCGCGATGGCGGATCTGACGCAGCGCCGCCAGTGCCTCGGGCAAGGCGAATTGTTCGCCGACGAGGCCATCGACGAAACGGCCGCCACGGATCTCACCGCGCGCCTCCAGCCGGTGATACACGCGCCGTAGCTCGCGCCACGCGGGCAGCCATGCCGCCTCGCGTTCCAGGATGCGCCAGCTGACCACACCGTAGCGGCGCAACAAGGTGCGCGCGATGTGCTCGAGGCCATCCGCATCGTTGCGTTTTTCGCTCGGCCGCCGCGCCAGTGCCCAGCGTCCGGCGTCCTCGATGCCACTGAGCATGTGCCGCCGCGTGCGCCGGTGGCGATTGCCGTTTCGCTTGGCGGCGGGAAGCAGGAGCGCGCGCAATCCGGCGAAGCTGTCGGCCGTGGCGCGGCCCGCGGCGACCAGCTCGCCGAGCGCATCTTCGAGCTCGGTGCGCAACAGGCGTGTCGTCGACGCGAGTTCGTCGAAGAACAGGGCCCCTTCGTCGCGCAAGGCATCGGCAACGGCCTGCGCACGCGACGACAGTGGCTGCTCGTCGTTCGTGGCGGGTGCCGCCGCTGACCAGACGGCCAACTGACGACGTGGCAGCAACACGATCGGCGTCGCCCTTACCGGGCCACCGTTGCCGGTACCGAGACGCAGCCGGCTCCAGACCACGCGTCCGGCGCGGCAGAGGTCGTCGAGCCAGCCGATGCCGTAGTCGCTGACGCGTGCGGGGAGCAGTTCCGATTCCCACGCGCCCGCCGCGGCTTCGAAGCCTTCGAGCTGGCCGATGACGCCGGCGAGTGCATCCGGCCCCGCCACCTGCGTCGCGCGTGTCACGTGTTGCCAGTCGAGCAGGAAGCGGAGGAAGTCGCGCGGTGCGACCGGTTCGATTTCCCGGCGCAGGCGTCCGATGGTGTAGCGATGGATGCGCGCGAGGAGATGGCGCTCGCACCATTCCACCTCGGACGTACCGGGGGAGAAAGGGCCGCGCATCACGTAGCCTTCGCTCTCCAGCGAAGCCAGGGCCAGTTCGACGTCGGCCACCGCGATCCCAAGGGAAGTGGCGAGGACGATGGCGGGCACCGGTCCGAGTCCGCCGAGGCGTCCGCGGACGATATCGACGAGCGCCGATTCAGGCGTCCATGCCTGCGCCTCGAACTCGGCGGGTGCCGCGATCGCGGGCGTCATGCCGACGCCTGGGCGGATGGCTCGCCACGCGGGCAAGCGTTCCGCGGCGACCCACAACGACACGCTATCATGGGAGAGCCGCGCCGCGCGCGCATCGGCCGAAAGCATCGACAACCATTTCGCCCAGCCGGGGTTGTCGCGTACCTCGTCGAGCGTGACCGCACCGAGCTGGACCAGGGCCTCGTGCATCTCGTCCGCGCTGCGAGCCTCGGGCCAGGCCTCTTCCCGTACCGAAGCGATCGCCTCGGGATCGAGCCGGCCGAGGTCGTCGGCACTCTCCGCCTCGTTCCAGCGGCGCGACTGCACGGCCTGCGTGCGGCGTTCCTCAAGCGGCGCATCGTCGAGGAAGGCATACGGCGCCGCGCTGAGCACCTCGGCCGCCAGTGGGGAAGGTGTGGCGAGGTCGCGCGCGACCATGGTGATCGCGCCGGACTCGAGCCCGCGCAGCACGCCGAGCAGGCCTTCGCTGTCCATCGCTTCGTGCAGGCAATCCTCGAGCGTCTGCTTCACCAGCGGGTGGTCGGGTACCTCCCGTTCACCGACGAGATTCTCCGCGCAGGCGACCTGGTCGGGGAAGACCGTGGCGAGCAGGTCTTCGCTCTTCATGCGCTGCAATTGCGGCGGGACCTTCTTGCCGCCACTGAAGCGCGGCAGGGCGAGCGCCGTGGTGGCGTTCCAGCGCCAGCGCACGCCGAACAGGGGCGCGTCGAGCAGGGCCTGGACCAGCACGTGCTCGGCCGAGTTCGAATGCAGGTAGCGCGCCACTTCGTCCAACGGGAAGCTGTGGCTGGTGGACAACGACAGCACGATCGCATCTTCGGTGGCGGCCGCCTGCAGCTCGAAATTGAACTTGCGGCAGAAACGCTTGCGCAAGGCCAGGCCCCAGGCGCGGTTGATGCGGCTGCCGAAGGGCGTATGGATGATGAGTTGTGTACCGCCGGACTCGTCGAAGAAACGCTCCATCACCAGGGTGTCGTGCGTCGGCAGGGCACCCAGCGCGGCGCGCGCGCGGAACAGGTAGTCGACGATCTGCTCGGCCGCGGGCTTCGAAAGCGACAGGGTTTCCACGAGGTACGCGAGCGCGGCTTCGCGTCCGCCCTCGTCGAAGGCTGCCGAGATGTCGGCGCGCAGGCGCGACACGCCGGAGGACAGTTCGTCGGTGCGGCCCGGCGCCTCGCCCAGCCAGAAAGGAATGTTCGGCGGCGCGCCCTGTGCATCCTCGACGCGCAGGCGGCCCATCTCCACGCGCAGGATGCGATACGAGCGGTTGCCCAACTGGAAGACGTCACCGGCGAGGCTTTCCACCGCGAAGTCTTCGTTCACCGTGCCGACGATGATCGCCTGCGGTTCGAGCAGCACGTTGTAATCGCCGGTGTCGGGAATCGTGCCACCGGAGGTCACGGCGGTCAGCCGCGCGCCGCGGCGCTCGCGCAGGCGCTTGTTCACGGCGTCGCGGTGGATGTACGAACCGCGCGGGCCGACGCGCGTGGTGAATCCCTCGGCCAGCATGCGCACGGTCTCGTCGAAGGTCTCGCGCTTCAAGTCCTTGAACGGGTATGCGCGACGGACGAGGTCGAACAACGCGTCCTCGTCCCATTCCTGGCAGGCGACCTCGGCCACGATCTGTTGGGCGAGCACGTCGAGGGGTTCGCGTGGGAGGACCAGCGCGTCCAGTTCGCCACGGCGCACGCAATCGAGCAGCGCCGCGCACTCGATGAGATCGTCGCGTGACGTGGGGAACAGGCGGGCCTTGGGCGTGCCGCCCACGGCGTGGCCGGCACGCCCCGCGCGTTGCAGGAAGGCGGCGATGGAGCGTGGCGACGCGATCTGGCAGACCAGGTCGACGTCGCCGATGTCGATGCCCAGTTCGAGCGAGGCCGTGGCGACGAGCGCGCGCAACTCGCCGCGCTTCAGCCTTTGCTCGGCGTCGAGGCGCTGCTCGCGTGAAAGGCTGCCGTGGTGCGCGGTGACCGCCTCCTTGCCGAGCCGTTCGGAGAGATGCCGCGAGACGCGTTCCGCCATGCGCCGCGTGTTCACGAAGACGAGCGTGGTGCGGTGCTGCTCGATCAGGTTGCCGAGCCGGTTGTAGACCAGTTCCCACATGTCGTTCGACATCACCGCCTCGAGCGGCACCGGCGGCACCTCGAGCGCGAGGTCGCGATGGCGCGAGTGACCGATGTCGACGATGGCGCAGTCTTCGCGCTCGCTTCCGGTGAGGAAGGCGGCGACCTTCTCGATCGGCTTCTGCGTGGCGGAAAGGCCGATGCGGGTGATCCGCCGCTGGGCGAGGGATTCCAGCCGCTCCAATGAAATGGCGAGGTGGCTGCCACGCTTGCTGGCCGCCACGGCGTGGATCTCGTCGACGATCACCTCGCGGATGTCGCGCAGCATCGCCCGGCCCGATTCCGAACCGAGCAGCACGTAGAGCGATTCCGGCGTGGTCACGAGGATGTGCGGCGGCCGGCGCTTCATCCGCTCACGGTCGGACGAGGGTGTATCGCCGGTGCGCACGGCGCTGCGGATTTCGAGATCGGGCAGCCCTTGCTTGCGCAGTTCGTCGCGGATGCCCGCCAGCGGCGCTTCGAGGTTGATCCGGATGTCGTTCGACAACGCTTTCAGCGGCGAGACGTAGAGGATCGTCGTCCGGTCGCGCAAGCCACCCTCTTCCACGCCTTCGCGCACCAGCATGTCGATGGCGGAAAGGAAGGCGGTGAGGGTCTTGCCCGAGCCCGTCGGCGCCGCGACGAGGGTATGCCGGCCGGAGCGGATCGCCGGCCACGCCGCCGCCTGCGCCGCCGTGGGCTCGGCGAAGGTGCTCGCGAACCAATCGGCGACGGCGGGGTGGAAAGCGGTGAGTGGCGTCGACTTTTGTGAATTCATTGAATCACTTAAGTGGGGCCGAAAGGCCCGGTTGGCAAGCCGGAGGGTAACCCGGGACGGTCGCATGGGTTGCGATGAAAGCGTTACTTGGCGATGGTTGGTGTTTCCCCGGATCGAATCGCGACCATGCCCGATATCGCGCGCCGCACCACCCTCGCCCTTGCCCTCTCCGCCGGCCTCGCCGGCGCCGCGCAGGCCGCCCCTCCGGCCGAGCGGCCGTGGATGGATCGCTCGCTGTCGCCGGACCGCCGCGCCGAGCTGATCGTGGCGGCGATGACCGACGATGAGAAATTCCGGCTGATCCGCTCGGATTTCGGCCAGAAGAACGACAAGCTGCCCCACCCGGCGGATTCCCTCGATGGCGCCGGATACGTTCCCGCCATTCCGCGCCTGGGCTTGCCCGTACTGAACGAGACCGACGCCGGTCTTGGCGTGGCCCGGCCCGGTAACGACCAGTTGGGCGCGATCTCGTTGCCCGCCGGGCTCGCCACGGCCGCCAGCTTCGATCCTTCCGTGGCCCATGCCGGCGGGCGCATGATCGGCGGCGAGGCGCGCGGCAAGGGTTATGGCGTGCTTCTCTCCGGTGGCGTGAACCTGGTGCGCGATCCGCGCAACGGACGTAACTTCGAATATGCGGGCGAAGACCCGGTGCTGGCCGGCACGATGGTCGGTGCCGCGGTGAAGGGCATCCAGGAGCGCAAGGTGGTCGCGACGGTGAAGCATTTCGCCATCAACGACCTCGAGTCCGGCCGGAATACGCTGAGTGCCGACATCGACCCGGTCGCCTTGCGCGAATCCGATCTGCTGGCTTTCCAGCTCGCCATCGCCAAGGGCGACCCCGGTTCGGTGATGTCCTCGTACAACCGTGTCAACGGCACCTATGCCGGTGAACACGACTGGCTGCTCAACCAGGTGCTCAAGCAGGAATGGGGCTTCAAGGGCTGGGTCATGTCCGATTGGGGCGGCGTGCACAGCGCGGCCAAGGCCGCCATGGCCGGGCTCGACCAGGAATCGGCGGGCGAGGTGTTCGACAAGGAGGTGTTCTTCGACAAGCCGTTACGCGAGGCGTATGCATCCGGCCAGTTCCCGAAGGCGCGGCTGGACGACATGGTGAAACGCGTGATGCGAAGCCTCTTCGCCCACGGCGTCATCGACGAGCCGGTGAAGAAGACCAAGGTGCCGTACGAAGCCGACCGCGTCGTGGCGCGCGACACCCTGGAAGCGGGCGCGGTGCTGCTGCGTAACGAGGCGGGCTTGCTGCCGCTGGCACGGAAGGGTCAGTCGATCGCCGTGATCGGCGGCCACGCCGACAAGGGCGTGCTCGCCGGAGGTGGGTCGTCCCTGGTCTCCGACGTGGCGGGCGATCCCGTGCCCGGCCTGGAGCCGAAGGCCTGGCCGGGTCCGATGAAGTACCACGCGTCGGCGCCGCTCGCCTTCATCCAGAAGCTGGCCGGTGGCAAGGTGAGCTTCGATCCGGGTACCGATCCCACGGTCGCCGCCAAGGCCGCTGCCAGCGCGGACGTCGCCGTCGTCTTCGTCACCAAATGGGCGGCTGAATCGTTCGACTGGACCGACCTCTCGCTCCCGGACAACCAGGACGCGTTGGTCGCCGCCGTGGCCAAGGCCAACCCGAAGACGATCGTGGTGCTGGAAACCAATGGCCCGGTGAACACGCCCTGGCTGGGCCAGGTCGGTGCCGTGATGGAAGCCTGGTATCCCGGCTCGGGTGGCGGCGAAGCCATCGCGCGCCTGCTTTACGGCGTGACGGCGCCCTCCGGACGCCTGCCGGTGAGTTGGCCGAAGGACGAATCGCAACTGCCGCGGACGACGATCGAAGCGGCCGGGCTCTATTCCAAGGCGAAGCCGGCGGACAACGTCGACTACAACATCGAAGGCGCCGACGTCGGCTATCGCTGGTTCGAGAAGACGCATCGCGAACCGCTGTTCGCGTTCGGCCATGGCCTGACCTACACCCGCTTCGCGTACAGCGATTTCGCGGTCGACAAGGATGCGGCGGGCCATCCCGTGGCGCACGTGACCGTGAAGAACACGGGCAAGGTGGCCGGTGCGGATGTGCCGCAGATCTACGTGACGGCGCCCGGCGCGGCGACGCGCCGGCTCGCCGGTTGGAGCAAGGTGAAGCTGTCGCCTGGCGACAGCCGTCGCGTCGATATCCCGCTCGAACCCCTGGCGCTCGCCCGCTACGACGACGTCGGCAAGCGCTGGCGCGTGGCACCGGGCCGTTACACGGTGAAGCTCGGCCGCTCGGCCAGCGACATCGCGGGCGAAGCAGCCGTCGAGGTCGCGGAGAGCTTTCCAGTGGTGAAAGCGCCCTGACGACGGGCCGGCGTCGTGGCGTCTGCCTCGTGCACGACGCCACCACGCCGGCAGCGGTCACAATGGGTGCATGAACCTACGCCCTGCCCTCGCCTTCCTCGCTTCGGCCTTGCTCGGCGCACCGGCCTTCGCCGATCCACCCGACTTCGACCGGCCGGGCGCCGGCTTCGCCACCACGGTGCTTCCGGCGGGCACGCTGGCGCTGGAACAAGGCCTGCCGACCTACGAGCGCCAGCGCCAGGACGGTTTCCTGGATCGCACCTACACCGCGGACAGCCTCATCCGCATCGGCCTTGGCGGTCCCGTCGAATTCCAGCTGGGCGGCTCGGCCTGGAACCGGTTGGAGGAGCGCGGGCAAGGTTCGCGCCGCCATGCGGTCGGCCACGGCGATAGCAGTGTCGCCTTGAAATGGGCTCCCGCCGGCTCGGGCGATGCGGGTGCCTTCAGTTGGGCCGCGCTGGGCGAGGTGACGTTCGCGAATGGCGACGAGGATTTCGGCAACGGCGCGCGGCAGGTCAGCCTCGGCACGACGATGCAGTGGAAGCCGGACGACACGCATCAGAACACCTTGTACGCGAATCTCGACCGGCTGAAAGGCCATGACACGTGGACCCTGGCACCGACGTTCGGCCGCAAGTTCGGCGAGAACCTCGTCGCCTATGTCGAAACGGACGCCATCCACGACGCGGAGGACGGCAACGAACTGCAGGCCGGCGGCGGCGTCGCCTACGACGTGGGCGACCGCGTGCAACTCGACGCCTACGCGCTTCACCGTATCGGTCGCCACGGACCCTCCGTGGTCGCGGGCGTGGGGATCTCGATGTTCTTCGGCCGCTAGTTCGCCGGAGGTGTCTTCCGCTTCATCAGCCCGTTCGTGAAAAGGTACGCGGCGGTCTGGTAGTACGTCACCGCGTCCTTCGCATCCACCGGGTCCATCCGCTCGACCGGCGTCGCGTCGCCCGTGGTCTTCTGCGGGATCATTTCCTTCACCGGCTGGCGCGGGATCAGGGACGTCAGGCGGTCGCCATGCAGGTAGCCCAGTTCCTGGTAGGTACTCAGGAAGGCGCGCTCGCGGCCGGGTTCGATCTTGAAGATGTCGTAGCCGTAGAAGCGCGAGGTATAGCTGAAATTGAGCATGCCCAGGATCGTCGGCGGGATGTCGATCTGGCTCATCAGTCGATCCACCCGGCCTGGCGCCACGTGCTTGGGCGAGTAGATGAACAGCGGGATGTGGTAGCGGTCGACGGGCAGGCTCGTCTTGCCGGCGCTGGTCGCGCAATGGTCCGCCGTGATCACGAAGATCGTGTCGTCGAACCAGGGCTTGGTCGAGGCACGCTTGAGGAAATCGGCGATCGCCCAGTCGGTGTATTGCACGGCGGCGCGGCGTGAACCCTGCGGCAGCTTCACCCGGCCTTCGGGGAAGGTGAACGGACGGTGGTTCGAAGTCGTCATCACGTGGCCGAAGAACGGCTTGCCCTTCGCGTACGCATCGTCCATGCGCTTCATCACGAGGGTGTAGAGATCCTCGTCGGCCACGCCCCAGACGTTCTCCGCGTGAATGTCCTTGTCGTCGATGGCGCCGCGGTCCACGGCGGTATAACCGTTGCTCGCGAAGAAGTGGTCCATGTTGTCGAAGTAGCCGTAGCCGCCATACAGGAACTCGGACTCGTAGCCCTTCGCGTTGAACACATCGGCCAGTGACCAGAGGCCCTCGTTGTTCGGACGCTTCACGATGGATTCGCCCGGCGTCGGCGGTACCGAAAGCGACAACGCCTCCAGGCCGCGCACGGTACGCGTGCCGTTCGCATAGAGCTGGGTGAAGAACAGGCTCTTCGACGCCAGCGCGTCGAGGTTCGGCATCAGGTGCTTGTGCTTGCTTACGTCGAGTCCTTCGACGTAATCGCCGGACAGGCTTTCGACGCTGATGAGGACGATGTTGAGCTTCTTCTCCGGTCCGCTCGCCGCGATGGTGCGCGTGATATCCATCGGGTCGTCGCTGGTGAAGGTCGCTTCGGGCGTCTTCAACAACGTGCGCAGGTTGGCGAAGGCCTCGTCCTTGGGAAGCGTCGGATAGTACTTCGCATAGTCCAGCTCGTTGTCGCGGAACGCGGCGAAGAACTGATAGATGCCATTGCCGGCCAGTTCGTTTACGTAGTTGTTGCTCGAACGGTCCTTCATGGAGCCGTCGACGGCGAAGCTCACCGCGACGGTGAGCAGCAACCACACGCCCACCACGGCGCTGCGGCCGAGGAATCGCGAACCGTCGTCACGCGCTGCCAGGACGCGACGGCTGAAGAAGATCACCAGCACGGTGCCCAGGATGAGCAGGGCCGACCAGGTACCGATCGGGTACGACTCGCGGATGTTGCCGACCACCTCGTGGGTATAGACCAGGTAGTCCACGGCGATGAAGTTGAAGCGTGCGCTGAACTCGCCCCAGAACACCAGCTCCGCCGCCCCGAGGTAGAGCACGGCGAACGCCAGCACGAAGCACAGGCCGAGGAAGATGCGGTGTCCCCAGCGTGACAGGTAGGCCCGTCGCGGCAGCAGCCATAGCGCCAGCAGCAGGGGCCAGGCGAAATAGATGTAGGTGACCAGGTCGTAACCCAGGCCGACCAGGAACAGGTACAGCCACTGGCCCAGGTCCGGCGGAACCTCGTGGCGGGTTTTCACCAGCAGGATCAGGCGGACCAGGAAGGCCACGCCGACAAAGAGGACGCCGAACCACAGGAGCGGCCGGAAACGCTGGCGCAGGGCGCCGGGGGCCGGGGAATCAGGACGCATGGAGCCTCACGAAACAGATCCGGCTCCGGGGACGGGCGCGGCATGTCTCGCAGGGTAAGAATCCGCGCTTACGTCGAGCTTTCCCCAACCTTAGCGGAACCTTTCACCGCCGGAACCGTTGGCCGGCCGTTCACGCGAGCAGCACGCCCTGCCGTCCCCGCGCGCTCTGTGGCAACCTACACGACCTTACGACCACCGAACGACCATTGGAGTCAGCGCGCAAGTGGAGCACGAAACGAGGGCGGAGCTCCCGACGACAGATCAGCCTTTGGCCAAGCGCGCACTCTATGTGACCCTGCTGCGTCGCGCGGGCGGCCCCGTGCTGTCCGTGGTCCTGCTTTGCCTGGCGCTGTGGGCCCTCCACGCCATGGCCAGCGAGGTCACCTACCGGCAGATCGCCGGTTACGTGCACGCGTTGCCCAACAGCGATATCGCGCTGGCGATGCTGCTGACCGCGGCCGGCTATGTCGTCATGACCCTCTACGACTGGTTTGGCCTGGCCAGCATCGGCCGGCGGTTGCCGGCCCGGAGGGTGGGCCTGATTTCCTTCATCAGCTATGCGTTCTCGAACGCGCTGGGTATGTCCCTGCTGGTATCCGGTTCCATCCGTTACCGGTTCTACGTCCAGGCAGGGCTCAGTACCGGCGACGTGGCGCGGGTGGTGCTGTACACGACCCTGAGCTTCTGGCTCGGCCTCGCCGCGCTCACCGGCGTCACCTTGCTGCTGGTGCCGATTCCGCCCGACATACCGCTTTCCGGCCTGCGTATCCCGCTGGCGATCGTGCTGGTGCTGGTGCCGCTGGCCTGGCTCGGCGTCGCGGTGGCGGTGCGCCGGCCGGTGCGCGTGTGGCGCTGGGCGGTCAACACGCCGACTCCCGCCGTGGCCGCGCGGCAGATCCTGACCGGCGCGCTCGATTGGGGGCTCGCCGCCGGCGTGCTCTACGTGCTGATGCCCCAGGCCATTTCGGGTGGCTTCGGCCACTTCCTGGCGATCTTCGTGGTGGCGCAGATGGCGGGGCTGATCAGCCACGTGCCGGGCGGCCTGGGCGTGTTCGAGGCGGTGATGCTGGCCGGCTTCGGCGCCACCGGCGACCACGGCCTGGAGGCACCCATCCTTGGCTCGCTCGCCGCCTTCCGCCTCGTGTACTACCTGTTGCCGCTGTGCGTGGCGACGGTGATGGTCATCTGGCGGGAGATCCGCGCGCTGCGCCATGCCGCCATGGTCACGCCGTGGTTCAGCAGCCTGCTGCCGCCGTTCTTCGCCGGGTTGACCCTGGTCTGCGGCGCCGTGCTGCTGTTCTCCGGCGCCACCCTGGCGATTCCGGGGCGCATGGAGATCCTGCGTGGTTTCGTGCCCTTGCCGCTGGTGGAGGTATCGCACTTCCTCTCCAGCGTGGTGGGCATGCTGCTGCTGATCCTGGCCCGCGGCCTGCAAAGGCGGCTGGATGCCGCCTACGTGCTGACGCTGGTGCTGCTGATCCTCGGCGCCATCCTGTCGCTGCTCAAGGGCATCGACTACGAGGAAGCGACCCTGCTTTCCCTGCTCGCCCTCGCCCTGGCGCCCGCGCACCGGCACTTCTACCGGCGCGCTTCGTTGTTCCGCGCCAGCTTCTCTCCCGGCTGGGTGCTGGCGATCGGCGCCGTGCTGGCCTGTTCCACGTGGCTGGTGTTCTTCAGCTTCAAGCACGTCGAATACAGCAACAACCTGTGGTGGGAATTCAGCTTCCACCACGGTGGCGCGCCGCGAGCCCTGCGCGCGCTGGTGGGTGCGACGGCGGTGGTGATGCTGGTCGCCCTCGCCAACCTGATCCGGCCGGCACGTCCGCGGCGCGCCTATCCGGGCGAGGCGGACCTGGCCCGGGCGGAGCCGCTGTTGAAGAATTTCGATTCCGCGCAGGCGCATCTCGCCCTGGTCGGCGACAAGATGCTGATGTTCGCCCCGGGTGACCAGGCCTTCATCATGTATGACATCGAAGGGCGCAGCTGGGTGGCCATGGGCGACCCCGTCGGCACCGACGAGGCGGCCCGCCGGGAACTGGTCTGGTCGTTCCGGGAGAACTGCGAGCGTGCCGGTGGCTGGCCGATCTTCTACCAGGTGCGTCCGGCCGACCTCGACCTCTACCTCGACGTGGGCATGAACCTGCTCAAGATCGGCGAAGAGGCGCGGGTCCGGCTGGAAAGCTTCAATCTCGACGGCAAGTCGAAGAAGACCCTGCGCGGAACGGTGAACAAGCTGTCGCGCGATGGCCTGCGCATGGAGGTCGTCCCCGCCGAGGCCGTGCCGGCCCTGATGCCGAAACTGAAATCCGTTTCCGATGCATGGATGCGCGACAAGAAGGTTCGCGAGAAGCGCTTCTCGCTGGGCCTGTTCGACGAGCGCTACCTCGCGCGCACGCCCATGGCGGTGGTCTGGCAGGGCGACGAGCTCATGGCCTTCGCCAACATTTTCGTTACCGCGACGAAGGAAGAAGCCTCCGTCGACCTCATGCGCCACCTGCCCGAAGGCCCCTCCGGCATCATGGATTTCCTGTTCATCGAACTGATGGTCTGGGCGAAAGCCGAAGGCTATCGCTGGTTCAACCTCGGCATGGCTCCCTTGTCGGGCCTGCAAAACCGCCGCACGGCACCGTTGTGGAGCCGCTTCGGCGCCATGGTGTTCGGTCGTGGCGAGCGCTTCTACAACTTCCGCGGGCTGCACCGCTACAAGGACAAGTTCGATCCCGAGTGGGAGCCGCGCTACATCGCCGTTCCCGGCGGCATCGCCCTGCCGCTGGCACTCGCCAACGTCGCCAGCCTGATTTCGGGCGGCATCGGCGGAGTCGTGCGCCGGTGAAGCGTTCCCTGAAGAAGACGATCCGTTACGTCCTGATCGGCATCGCCGCCTTGCTCGTGCTGGCCTTGCTCGCCTGGCATCCGTGGACGCGCGCCTCGATGGAGAAGTCCACCGTGGAGCTTCCCGCGCTGAAGGCGGCGCCGGCCGGCGAGGAAGACCTCCTGGTGGTGATCTATTCCGGTGACGGCGGCTGGTGGGATCTCGACCAGCGCCTCGGCGCCGTGTTCACGCAGCGCGGCATTCCTGTCGCGGGGGTGAGCACGTTCAAGTATTTCTGGCGTTACCGCTCACCGGACGAATCGGCGCACGACCTGGATGGCCTGCTCGATCGCTACACCCGCCAATGGAACAAGCATCGCGTGCTGCTGGTCGGCTACTCGTTCGGCGCCGACGTGCTGCCGACGATCGTCGGCAAGCTGCGCCCGGACAATCGTGACAAGCTCAGTCAGCTCGTCCTGCTCTCGGCCAGCCGCGACGTGAACTTCGAGATCGAGCTCGAGGGTTACATGCAGCAGGGCTGGTGGACCACGCACACGCACAACTTCCTGCAATGGCTGAATCCGGTGGTGCACACCGACGCCATTCCACCCATCGCCGCCCTCGGCGGGCGTCCACCCATGGCCTGCTACTACGGTGCCGAGGATGCCGACGACAGCGGCTGCACCGATCGCCGGCTGCCGGCCTTCGTCACCGTGTACAAGAAGCCGGGCTCGCACCATTTCGACGAAGACTACGAAAAGCTCGCCACCGAACTGATCCAGCGCATGCCCGGACATCGTCCGGAGGCTTCGACGCAGCCTTAACGAAAATTCGGGCCCCGATCGCGTGAAGGCGTGTCACGAAACATTCACGGCCGTGCCACCAGAAATTTCCTCTTTTCCGCTCAACCTGTCGGTCCGGGCGGAAAGAAAAGCAGGAGACGGCCATGCATCGAGAGCCAGGAAAACGCGACTACGGATCCTCCGACTGCGCTGCCTTGCGGAGTCTCGCCAGCCGCGGCGTGAGCGTGCCGCAACCGGCTCCGAAAGCGCCCCCGAGCCCCGTTCGCCCGGAGCGTCCGCGCCATGAACAGCGGCGCGAGACCCGCATCCCAGCCTGAACGTAAGGGTTCGCTGAGGCTTCCCGAGGCAAATAGGCACTAATTTTAAGAATCCTCCTATATCCGTCGTCGGTCGACCTACGCAACATTAGGTCCGTGCCCCGCCCGGCTGTCGGGCAGGGCGAACGAATCGCCGATGACCGATCCGACGGCAGGATGCCGTCCGTCCCTAGCGCCAGGATCGATCCCCCCTTCATCGGCGGTAACGCCGCGCCGGCTTCGCCGGGCCGCGTTCGGGTGGCCACGGCCACCAGACCAAGGGACGGTCGCCATGGCCCTCCGCGTGAGCGTGAGGGCCATGTTTTTTCCGGATCTGATGAAAGCCGATCCCGGTGCAGCCCCGGCCTGGTGAAACCCCCCCTGGTGAAAGCCAACCTTTGTGGGAGCCGACCTGTGGGAGCCGACCTTGTCGGCGATCCCGCGGCAGCGGGCCAGGGTGAGGCAAGCCCCATCGCCGCTGAAGCGGCTCCCACAAAGGCAAAGGCGGTTCCGTCAGCGGCCCGCGGCAGCCCTTTCCCGCACTTCGGCGAACGACCATTCGCGTTTCAGCTCGCCGTTTTCCCACACCGTCTGCATGACTTCTTCCCAACCGGGTTCGATCGCATCGGCCGGGAGCGATATGGCGTCATCGGGTAGCGGCACGGTGCGGTAGCTGCCGTATTCGCGATGGCGCAGGAGGGTCATCCGTCCGCGCTTGGACAGCTTGCCCTGGTCGGTGACCGGGTCCTTCCATACGTCGCGCCACGTGCCGTCGATGCGCGCGGCCGAGCATTTCAGCGCGAACTTCTGGGTGTCGCGGGTGAGCTTCTGCAAGAGCGCGCCACCCATGCCGAAGGCGAGGTTGTCGGCGGCGTAACCGGCGGCGGTGATGCGCTCGAGGATGGCGCGGATGCTCTCCGGGTTCACGCCATCGCCCTGGATCACGCGGACATGGTTGAGCACGCGGTAGCCCTTGCCGTTCGAGGTGCTGCCGAAAGCTTCGTTCAACAGGCTCACGCAACGGTGCACCACTTCCACCGGGTCGCCTGAATCCGGCCGCACGACGACGGTGGCGCCCGAGGCGATGACTTCGTCGCGCAGCGTCTTGCCCCAGTGCTCGACGATGGCGTGGTAAATGTCATAACTATCCGACACCACCGCCACGAGCGATCCGGGACGCGCGAAGCGGCGAAGCATGTTGCGATAGGCGTCGACCTCGTGCTCCTTGCCCCAACTGGTGATCGTGCTGTGCTCGGCGGCGGGAATCGAATAGCCGGCCATCGCCTCGCCGTAGTACGTGCGCGCGGCGAGCACGCCCGAGACGGTATCGGTACCGAGGAAGTTGACCAGATGGGCCATGCCGCCGAGGCCGGCGGATTCCGCGCTCGATACGCCGCGGGCGCCGAAGTCGTGCAGCTTGAAGGGAATCTGGCCGGTCGGATCGTCGGAGGTGCGTTCCAGGTAGTGCAGGATCGTCCGCCGGGCCTGCCAGCTGATCGTCGCGACCGTCACGGGGTACCAGAGGCGCAGCAGCAGCGTTTCCAGGTACGAAGGCAGCCAGAACGCCTTCGGGTCCGTGGATTCGATCGTGACCAGCGCCTGGTGCGTCGGCACCACGCTGCCTTCGGAAACGGCGCGCACGCGCACCGGAAGGCGGCCGCCGTGCGTGTCGACGATGTAGCGCCAGCCTTCCTCGTTGAAGGGTTCGCCGTGAGCGGCGAAGAAGTCGCGCGCCTCGTCGACGTCGGCGTGCGTGACGGGACGGCCGAGGCGCGCCTTCAGGACGGCCTGGAGACCGAAGAACACCGTGCTTTCATAGGTGCCGCCGCGCGATTCCACATAGAAGAACGTGGCATCGGTGCCTGGCGGATATTGCAGCCAGTGGCTGGCCTTGTAGCTGTCGGTGTCGAGGATGGGATTGTCGAGATAGGGTGTGCCGTGGGTCGTCATGACCCACAGCATACCCCTCGCTTCATCACGCGGCGGTGTCGACGAGCACCAGTTCCGCATCGCTGGTGGCGGTGATGCGCAGCGCCGTTTCATCGCGGATCGCGGCGCCATCGCCCTTGTCCAGCGCGATGCCGTTGATCTCGACCGAGCCGGCCGCCGGAACCATATAGGCGTAGCGGCCGGGAGCGAGCGCGTATTCCACGGTCTCGCCCGCTTTCACGCTGGCGCCCAGCACGCGGGCGTCGGTACGGATCGGCAACGCGTCTTCATCGCCGGCGATGCCGCTGGCCAGGGTCACGAAACGGCCCGAGCGTTCGCCCTTCGGGAACGGACGGGTACCCCATGCCGGTGCTTCGCGCTCGCCGTCCGGAATGATCCAGATCTGGAAGATCCGGGTGGCGTCGGGCTCGGCGTTGTACTCGGCGTGGCGAATGCCGGTCCCTGCGCTCATCACCTGCACGTCGCCCGCTTCGGTACGGCCCTTGTTGCCCAGGCTGTCCTCATGGGTGATGGCGCCCTCGCGAACATAGGTGATGATTTCCATGTCCGAATGCGGATGCGGCGGGAAGCCCGTGCCGGCGGCGATGGTGTCGTCGTTCCAGACCCGCAGCGCGCCCCAGCCCATGCGCTTGGGATCGTGGTACGAGGCGAACGAGAAGTGGTGCTTGGCGTCGAGCCAGCCGTGGTTGGCACCGCCAAGACTGGTGAAGCGGCGGACGTCGATCATGTCGTGCTCCCCCGGGAATACCGGACTGGATGAGTGGATGGGTGTATTTTCCTCCGACGCATCCGCCATGGAGCATCGCTTTCCGGAACGGATTGTTTCCGCGGAGGCGCCTTGCAGGGTTGCAAACCCAACCCCTGCGCCCATGTGGGACGGATCGGCGGTGCCATGCCGCCTCCCCCTTGCGAGGTATTCCCGAATGATCCCGTTCTCGGTGCTCGACCTTTCCCCCGTTCCCCGTGGATCGACGCCCGGCGAATCGTTGCGCAACTCGCGCGACCTGGCCCGCCACGCGGAGGCTCTCGGCTTCCACCGCTACTGGCTCGCCGAGCACCACAACATGACGGGTATCGCCAGCGCGGCGACGTCGGTGGTCATCGGGTACATCGCCGAGGGGACCAGCACGATCCGTGTCGGCTCAGGCGGCATCATGCTGCCGAACCATGCGCCCCTGGTGATCGCCGAGCAGTTCGGCACCCTGGCCTCGCTGTATCCGGGCCGCATCGACCTGGGCCTGGGACGGGCGCCGGGCACCGACCAGGGCACGGCCCGCGCGCTGCGCCGTTCGCTCGGCCCCAGCGACGACCGCTTCCCGGACGACGTGCAGGAACTGCAATTCTTCCTCGGGCCACAACAGCCGGGCCAGACGGTGCGCGCGGTGCCTGGCATGGACACCAACGTGCCGATCTGGCTGCTCGGCTCCAGCTTGTTCAGCGCACGCCTTGCCGCCGAACTGGGCCTGCCGTTCGCCTTCGCCTCGCACTTCGCGCCGGACCTGATGATGAAGGCGCTGGAGGTGTATCGCACGATGTTCAAGCCGTCCGACGTGCTGGACAAGCCCTACGCCATGCTCGGCATCAACGTGGTCGCGGCCGACACCGACGAGGAAGCGCGCCGCCTGTTCACGTCACAACAGCAGGCCTTCTGGAACCTGCGCCGTGGCGCGCCGGGCCAGTTGCCGCCGCCGGTGAATTCGATGGAGGGCGTGTGGACGCCGATGGAGAAGGCTCAGGTGGACCACGCCTTGTCGTGTGCCGTGGTCGGCTCTCCCGGAACGGTGCGCGAAGGCCTTGCCGCGTTCATCGAACGCACCGGTGCCGACGAGTTGATCATCACCGCGCAGATCTTCGATCACGAGGCGCGCAAGCGTTCCTACGCGATCGTCGCGGAGCAGCACGCGGAGCTGGCCCGCCGTACGGCGGCCTGAGCCGGTCTTCGTGAGGGTCGTCCTCGATACCAATGTGTGCCTGGACGCCTTCGTCTTCGCCGATCCGCGCGCGGATCGGCTTGTCGCCGCGATGGCGTCTGGCGACGTCGAAGCGGTGACGCGTGCCGACTGCCGCGACGAGTGGCTCGCGGTGCTGCGCTACCCGGTGTTGAAACTGGACGAGGCGGGCATCGCGGCAGCCATCGCCCGGTTCGACGCCACGGTGACCTTGCTTTCGCCACCGCTGGTGGCGATGCCCTTGCCACGCTGCCGCGATCCCGACGACCAGAAGTTCCTCGAACTGGCCGCCGCCGTGGGTGCTGCGGTGGTGTTCTCGCGCGATGCCGAGGTGTTGCGCCTCGGCCGTCGCACGATGCGCGACGGCCTTTTCGCGATCATGAAACCCGAGGACTGGACCCTCAATCCATCGGCACCAGCGCGATGAAGTTGCGCAGGCTGTAGTAGCGCTCGTGCTGCGGCCAGTCCACCGATGCGATGGCCTTGTGGCCCGCGGCCCAGGGTTCGTTGTCGAGCAGCACCTCGACCTGGGTCTTGCCGTCGCCGACGTTGCCGTAGAACACGCGTATCCAATGCACGTCCGCCGTGAGCGGTGCCGTGGCGATAGCCGCTTCCAGCGCCGAAAGACCATCTTCCGGGATCTCCATCGGCGCGTCTTTCTCGCCGCGCAGCGTGAAGTCGCCGATGTAGAGGGTGAACCGGTGCAGGCCGGCGACCAGCTCGCGGACAGCGAGCTTCTTCGCGTTCACCTTGTGCCAGCAGGCCGCCAGCACGACATGGAAATCGTTACGTGCGAAACCGTCCAGGGCGTCGCGGCATCCCGCCTTGCCGGCGCCGATGCCGCCGAAGCTTTCCTCGATGGTGCGCTCCTCGTCGAGCACGATATCGATGTCGAGGCGGCCCATCCCACCGTCGGCGCCCTCGTGCCAGATGCCGCGAATGGCGGGGAAATCCTCGCCTTCGGTAAGCAGCCAATCTTCGTCGGCTTCGAGTTCGACGCCATGCTCGGCAAAAAGGTCGATCAGGTGGTTCTGGATGAGACGGTCCATGGTTCGTCCGGTCTGGGGATGGGCGATTATGCGCTGTCGGTCAGCTTACCGAGTGCGACCGCGGCCGCGGGGTTCCGTTCCTTGGCGGCCGAGATGAAATAGATGAAGACATCCCGCGCGGTTGCCCTGGAAGCGGCCGGCCCCACATGCGGCAGGTCGGCCGGGTCACCTCCCGCTGCCCAGGTCGCCGCGCGCTCTGCCCAGGCCGTCAGATCCTTCGCCCGATAGCCGTTCGTTTCGCTCGATACGCTGCGCATCAATCGTGCATAGACGAAGGGGCCGGTCAGGTCGGCGAAGGACGGATATTTCGGAGAGTCGGTGAACACCGTCGCCACGCCACGTTCGCGCGCGAGTTCCAGCCAGCGCTCGTCCATGAAGCTGTCGTGACGCACTTCCACGGCGTGGCGAAGGGCCACGCCGGCATGCTTCCCGGGCAGCAGGTCGAGGAAGCCGGCGATATCGTCGGCATCGAACTTTCGCGTGGGCAGGAACTGCCAGAGCAAGGGGCCGAGCCGGTCGCCCAGGGCGACCGCACCGTCGAGAAAGCGGCCGATCCGCTCGCCGGTGGACGCGAGCGCCTTGGTCTGCACGATATGCCGTGGCGCCTTCACCGAGAACACGAAGCCTTCCGGGGTTTCGGCCGCCCATTTCTCGTAGGTGGAGGCGTCGGGCGAGCGGTAGTAGGTGCCATTGATCTCGATGGCCCGCACCTGGCGGCTCGCGTATTCCAGTTCGCGCTTCTGAACGAGTCCCTCGGGATAGAACACGCCGCGCCAGGGTGGAAAGGTCCAGCCACCCATGCCGGTGCGGACATCGCCCCGCGTGGGGGTCTTGCTTCGAGCGCGTTGGGTCGCCATGGGAACGATGCTCGCAAGGATGAGGTGGAGGGTTCGTCTTTACATGCGGCGCGCCGTGACATTGCGCGATACTCGCCGTTTCCGAGTTTCCCGCGAGCCGACCATGCCGTCCATCCGCATCCTGACAGTCGACGACCATCCCCTGCTGCGCGAAGGCATCGCCGCCGTGATCGAGGGGCAGGAGGGGCTGGAACTGGTGGCCGAGGCGAGTTCGGGCGAGGAAGCCATCGAACGCTATCGCACGCATCGCCCGGACCTTACCCTGATGGACCTGCAGATGCCCGGCATCGGCGGGATCGCCGCCATCGAGGCGATCCGCGCCGAATTCCCCGACGCCCGCATCCTCGTGCTCACGACCTACCGGGGCGATGTCCAGGCGCTGCGCGCATTCCGCGCTGGCGCGCAGGGCTACCTGCTGAAGAGCGAACTGCGCAAGGACATGCTGGTCACCATCCGCCAGATCATGGAAGGCAAGCGCCGCGTTCCGGAGGAAATCGCGCAGGAAATGGCGGGCCACGCGGATGACGACGAACTCACCCCGCGCGAAACCCAGGTGCTCACGCACGTCGCCCGTGGCGAGGCCAATCGCGACGTCGCCACGGCCCTCGGCATCGCCGAGGAAACGGTGAAGGCGCACATGAAGAGCATCCTGGCCAAATTGCAGGCGAACGATCGCACGCACGCCGTCGCCATCGCCCTGCGCAGGGGCATCATCGAGCTCTGAGCCAGGTGTCCGAGCGAGCGATCGACGAGAGGTCCTCGTCGGTTGGCTCCTGACATGAGTTTCGCCGGGAGGGGTCAAGCCCGTACGTGCGCGTGGCGCTTGCGGTATTCGGCCGGGGTGACCCCGACCCGGCGCATGAAGGCGCGGCGCAAGCCGTTGACGTCGGCATAGCCGCAGCGCGCAGCCACTCGCTTCGGGCTTTCATGGCCATGCTCCAGCAGGCGGCGTGCCGCCTCCACCCGCATCGCCTCGACGAAGGTGGCCGGCGTCATGCCCACTTCATGCTGGAAGATGCGCGCGAAATGCCGGGCGCTCATGCCGACGCGCGCCGCCATGGACGCCACCGAATGGTCTTCGGCGGGATGGGCCACCACGTAGCGTTGCAGTTCCTGCAAGGCGCCGCGTCCCGCAGGCGCCGCGTCGCCATGTCGGCTGAATTGCATCTGCCCGCCGGGCCGCCGGTAGAACACGACCAGTTCGGCCGCCACCGCCATGGCGATGTCCCGCCCGAGATCTTCCTCGACCAGGGCCACCGCGAGATCCATGCCGGCCGTTACACCGGCCGCCGTGCATACCGGGCCGTCGCGAACGACGAAGGCATCCGCCTCGACCTCCAGCGATGGATGTCGCCCGGCGAGCATGGCCGCCACGCGCCAGTGCGTGGTCACGCGGCGCCCGTCGAGCAGGCCGGTACGGGCGAACAGCAGCGCACCGCTGCAGATCGAGCCATAGCGGCGGGCCCTTTCGCTGTGGCGCCGCATCCATGCCACCGCCGTCAGGTCGACGGCGGCGCGCGGCAGGTCGGGCGAGCCGGCGACGAGCAAGGTGTCGAGGTCGTCGATCTCGTCGAGCACGCTGCGGTCGGGCAGGAAGCGCAGTCCGGACGAGGCGGCAACGGCCAGCGGCGCCATGCCGACGGTGATCACCCGGTATACCTCGCGGCCCGTCTGGCGGTTGGCCTCCGCGAAGACGTCCGCCGGGCCCGCGACGTCCAGCATCTGCACGCCGGCGGGGGCAAGGATGACGATGGTCAGGGGTGACGGCCGCATGGCATGCAATATGTCCGTATTTGATACATCACGTCAAATCATGACGGGTCCGGCGCACGGTGCAATGGTCTCCCACCCCACGAGGCTTCCCGCCATGACCACCATCGCCGGCATCGCCGTTCCCGACAGCGCCCTGGCACGCGAGATCACCGACCGGGTCCGCGACACCGAGACCGACCTGCTCTATCACCACTCGCGCCGCGTGTTCCTGTTCGGTGCCTTGACCGGCAAGGCCAAGGGACTCGCCTACGACCCGGAACTGCTCTACGCCGCCGCGATGTTCCACGACATGGGCCTCATGCCCGCCCATGCGAGCAAGACGGAACGCTTCGAGGTGGACGGTGCCAACGCCGCGCGGGCGTTCCTGGCCAGCAAGGGCATCGCGCAGGACGATATCGACGTGGTCTGGGCCTCGATCGCCCTGCACACCACCCCCGGTATCCCGCAGCACATGAGGCCCGAGATCGCCCTGCTGACGGCCGGCGTGGAAATGGACGTGCTCGGGCTGGGCTTCGAAACCGTCCGGAGCGCCGATCGCGAGAAGGTCGCCGAAGTCCATCCTCGGGGGCCGTCCTTCAAGACGGGCATCGTCGACGCCTTCTACAACGGCGTCCGCGCCAAGCCGGAGACCACGTTCGGCAACGTCAAGGCCGACGTCATGGCGTACAAGGAGCCCGGGTTCAAGCGCACCGATTTCGTCCAGTGCATCCTGCACAACCGCTGGCCAAGCTGAGCGTTGATTGCTCTGATAATCATTCGCACTTACGATGGCGGCCTTTCGCTCTTAGCAAGGCCGCCTCATGCATTTCCGTCCCACCACCCTCGCCCTGGCGCTCGCGAGCGCCTTTGCCGCGCATGCCGCGGCAGGCCAGGAAGCCCCGCCACCCGCGCCGTCCACCGATCTGGAAGGCGTCAAGGTGGTCGGCAACTGGTTGGGAGAAGCGGCCAGCAACACGGTGGCGAACCACCCCGGCGCCCGCACGGTGGTGCGCCGCGAGGAATTGCGCGAAGCCGGCGCGGTGAACCTGCGTGACGCCCTGCGCCGTATTCCCGGCGTGCAGGTGCAGGAAAGCAACGGCACGGGCGGCAGCGACGTATCGCTCAACGTGGGCGTGCGGGGACTCACCTCGCGCCTTTCGCCACGCTCCACCATCCTGCTCGACGGCGTGCCCATCGCCGTGGCGCCGTACGGCCAGCCCCAGGTGTCCATGGCGCCGGTCGGCCTCGGCAACCTGCAGGCGGTCGATGTGGTCCGCGGTGGCGGGTCGGTGCGCTACGGGCCGCAGAACGTGGGCGGCATCATCAACTTCGTGACACGCGACATCCCGCAGGCCTTCGGCGGAAGCGCCGGCGTGCAGATGCAGGGCGGCGAACACGGGGGCATCCGCACCAACACCAACGCCTTCGTGGGCGGCACGATGGACAACGGGCTCGGGCTCGCCCTGCTCTACAACGGCCTGCATGGCCCGGGGTTCCGCGAGCACGAGGACAACGAGAGCATCGACGACGTGATGCTCAAGGCGAAGTACGCCTTCTCCCCCGAGGACACGCTCACCGGCAGCATCCATCACTACGACGGCCAGGCCGGCATGCCCGGTGGCCTGAACCAGGCCGACTACGACGCGGACCCGTTCCAGTCCCGCCGCCCGTTCGACGATTTCCACGGCCGCCGCACGGACTACGTGCTGAAGTACAGCCACGTCGACGACCGCCGTAGCTTCGAAGTGCAGACGTACTACTCGGACAGCTTCCGCGGCAGCCACATCGAGACGATCACGCGGAACGCGAACGGCAGCTATACGCACCAGCTCATCGCCTATCCGCGCAACTACCACGTGTTCTCCATCGAGCCGCGCTATTCGCAGCTGTTCGACTGGGGCCAGGTCACCCATGAGATCGGCGTCGGCTACCGCTACACCAGCGAGGCGATGCACGAGCGCACCCTGCGCAACAACCGCTACATCTCCAACCTCTCCTACACCCCGTACGATAGCTTCCCCTATGGCGGCCCTTATGTGCTATCCGGCAACAACACCGGCAGCAACGAAGCGCATGCGCTGTACGTCGACGACACCATCAACGCGGGAAACTGGACGATCACGCCGGGTATCCGCTACGAACGCATCGACAGCGAATGGCAGGCACATCCGAGCGCGACGGTGATTGTCAGGGGGCCGACGGAGCGGACGAAAGACTATTCAAAGCCGTTGCCATCGCTCAACGTCATCTACCACCTGAGTGACGCGTTGAAGCTCTACGCGAACGCGGAAACCTCGTTCGGTTCGTTGCAGTACTTCCAGATCGGGCAGAAGGATTCGAACAACCAGTTCGCCGCCGGACTGAAACCCGAGACGGCGCGCACGTACGAGATCGGCACGCGCTACGACACGAAGGCGTGGGGCGGAGAGATCTCGCTGTTCCGGATCAACTTCGACCACGAGCTGCAACTGGTCGGCAAGCTGCCGAACGTGCCGGACTCGTACGAAGGCTGGACCAGCCTCGGCGCGACGACGCACAAGGGCGTCGAATCCGCGACGCACGTCGACCTGGGCGCCTTCAGCGACGCACTGGACGGCCTCACGTTATGGGGTACGGCCACGTACACCCATGCGTTCTACAAGCACGGCTCGTTCGAAGGCCGCGACTTGCCGTTCTACTCGCGGCGCACGGCCAATCTCGGCTTGCGCTACGGCATCGCGCAGTGGACGTTCAACCTCGACGCGTTCGCGCAGTCGAAACAGCATTCGCCGGGTTCGCCGAGCTTCGATCCCGCGAATCCCACGGAATACATCACCGAGCCTTCGCCCGAAGGCGACCTCGGCGACATCCCCGGCTGGACGACCTGGAACGCCCGCGCCGAGTACGCCTTCGGCCCGTCGGCATCGAACCTCCGCCTGGGCGTGGGTGTGAAGAACCTCACGGACAAGCGCTACTTCACGCGCTCGACCGATAACAACGACGGTATCTACGTCGGCCTGCCGCGCACGTACTTCGTGCAGGCCTCGGTGGACTTCTGACATGACGCCCTCGCCGCGCCGCTTTCGCTCCACGTTGAAGACCCTGCACTTGTGGCTCGGGCTCAGCCTCGGGGTGCTGCTGGCGCTGGTGACGCTCTCGGGAAGCGTACTGTTGTTCGAGCAGCCGCTGTTCGCCGCGGGACATCCCGAGCTGGCGTCGCGCCCCTTGCCGGATCTCGCGACACAAGGCAGGTCGTTGCAGGCGATCCTCTCGTCGCCCGAGGGGAAGGGGTTGCGCGGGCTATCGCTGCCCGATGCGGAACTGCCGGTGTGGGAAGCACAGGAACGCGGCGGCAATCGCAGCTATTTCGACGCGAGCACGGGCGAGCTGCTGTTGCGCCGGAGCAAGTCCGGAGACGGTCTGCTTCTCCTGCTCGACTGGCATACGCACCTGTTGACCGGCGAAGTGGGCGAGACCGTGCTCGGCGTCGTCGCCTGCACGGGATTGTTCATGCTGTTTTCCGGCGTGTGGCTTTACTGGCCTGGGCGCCGGCGTGCGCTGAAGCACCTGAAGCCCCATGCGAATCCGCCGGTGTTGCGCTGGGCGAGCTTCCACCGTTTGGTCGGCGTCGCCGCGTTGCCCTTGCTGATCGTGATGATCGGCACGGGGACGACCATGGCCTATCGGGGCGCCGTGCGTAGCGGACTCACCGCGGCATTCGGCGAGCCCGCACCGGCGAAGCCACCCAAACTGCTGCCCACGCGGACACCGATCGATTGGGTGGCCGTGCTCCAGGCCGCGCAGGCCGCGGCGCCGGAAGCGCAACTCACCCGCCTGACCCTGCCATCGAAAGACAACGGCAGCGTGGTGCTGCGCATCCGCCGTCCCGGCGAGTGGAACCTGGCCGGACGCAGTTCGTTATGGATGGACCCTGGCACGGCGGCCGTGATCGGGGGCGTGGATGCGACGAAGCTCGGCCCGGGCGGCCGTCTCGCCGACGCGTTGTTCCCGATTCACTCGGCGGCCGTGGGCGGCACGACTTGGCGCGTGGTCGCCTGCTTCACCGGCCTGCTTCCGATGTTCCTGCTGGTGACCGGATTCCTCTTCTGGCGCGCGCGCACGCGCCGGAGGCCCTCTTCCCCCTGAGACCATCAGTCCCCCGAGGCCATCAGTCCCCCGAGGCCATCAGTCCCTGAGGCCATCAGTCCCTGAGGCCATCAGTCCCCTGTGGGAGCCGCTTCAGCGGTGAAAGCTCCGCCACACGCCCGCACTTCGCCCCGATATCGACTCGCTGTCGCCCCGTGCCCGCATTTATCCTGCCTCCCGTCTTTCAAGGGGAACTCCACATGCGTCGCACCCTGCTCGCCCTCACCACCCTCACCACCCTCACCACCCTCGCCGCCTTGCCCGCCGTCGCGGCGGACAACGGGGACTGGACCACACCCGTGGCGCCGCACAAGATCTACGGCAACACCTATTACGTCGGCACCAAGGGCCTCTCGTCCATCCTCGTCACATCGCCCCAGGGTCACGTGCTGATTGACGTGCCGATGGCCGACAACGTGCCGCTCATCGAGGCGAACATCCGCAAGCTCGGTTTTCGCGTGGAGGACGTCAAGCTCGTCCTCAACTCGCATGCGCACTTCGACCACGCCGGCGGTATCGCGCAGTTCGCGAAGGACAGCGGGGCGACGGTACGCGCCACGGCCGCCGGCGCGAAAGAGATGGGGCTCGGCGGTGACGACGCGACCGATCCGCAGCACGGCGAAGCGCCGTTGTACGCGAAGGTGGATGCCATCGGTGATGTCGACGATGGCACGGTGGTACGCATGGGCAAGCTTGCGTTGACCGCACACATCACGCCCGGGCACACACCCGGCGGTACGGCGTGGACATGGACATCGTGCGAGGGCACGGCCTGCAAGACCATCGCCTATGTCGACAGCCTGTTCGCCTTCTCCGCCGATGGCTATCGCTACAGCGACCATCCTTCGTATGTGGCGGAGTATCGCAAGACCTTCGATCGCGTCGCTGCGTTGCCTTGCGACATGCTGATCACGCCGCATCCTTCGCAGGGCGAGGGGAAGACGTGCGCGGCGTACGCGGAAGCCGGTCGTCAACGGCTGGACGAGAAACTCGCCCAGGAAGCCAAGCGGTAAGCCTGTTTACAGGGGCTTTGCCAGCATGGCCGCGATGCGCGCGTCTTTCTCGGCCCATAGCTGGTTCACCCAGGCCTGGAAGCGTTCGCGGAACGCGTCGTCGTTTTCATAGTCGCCACGCAGCGACGGCAGGATCGGCAGGCGGCGAACATGGATGCGGATCTCGCGGATCCGGCCGGCGATCATGTCCATCATGGTGCTCGGGCCGCCGGGGTACACGATGGTGACATCGAGCACCTGGCGGATCGCGTCGCCCATGGCGTCGATCACGAAGGCCACGCCACCGGCCTTCGGACGAAGGAGGTGGGTGTACGGCGATTTCTGCGCGTCGTGCTTGGCCGGGGTGAACCGGGTGCCTTCAGTGAAGTTCATGATCGATACCGGCAGGTGCCGGAATTTCTCGCAGGCGCGGCGGGTGGCTTCGCGGTCCTTGCCGCGCAGTTCCGGCCGCGCTTCGAGTTGCTGCCGCGAATGGCGCTTCATGAACGGGAAATCGAGGGCCCACCATGCCGGCCCGAGCAAGGGCACCCAGATGAGTTCGCTCTTCAGGAAAAAGCGCATGAACGGAATCCGGCGGTTGAAGATCTTCTGCAACGCGGGGATGTCGACCCAGCTTTGGTGGTTGCACACCACCAGATAATTCTCACGCCGGCCGAGGTTCTCGATGCCTTCCACCTGCCAGCGCGTACGCGTGAACGCGCCGAACAGCCAGCCGTTGAATCCCAGCCAGCTTTCCGCGATCCACACCAGCACGGCACCGATGGAGCGGCGCAGCGAGGCCAGCGGGACGATCAGGCGCAACCCCGTCACGACGAACAGCGGCAGCACGTGGCATACCGTGCTGACGAACAGCAAGATGCAGGCAAGGGGGACGCGCAGGAAGACGGGGAGTTTTGCGAACATGGACGGGCAGGTGGGGGTGGGATGCCGAGTCTACAGCGCGCGGAGGGTCAGGCACCCAGCTTCTCGTTCACCGAGGCCAGGTCCTGGCGGACCTTGTCCATCCCGTCCCAGGGATCCTTCTTCAACCGCGCCAGGCGCTTCGGTACGTTGCGAAGGTCGAACGCGTTGCCGGATCTGACTCGGCCCAATTCCTCCCAGCGCAAGGGAACCGCCACCGGCGCCCCCGGGCGTGATCGCAGGGAATACGAGGCCACCGCCGTGGCGCCGCGCCCGTTGCGCAGGTAGTCCACGTAGATCTTCCCGCGCCGGAAGCGCTTGGTCGCGGTCGCCACGAATTCCAGCGGATGCAGCGCCGCCATCGCTTCCGCGAAGCCACGGGCGAACGTCTTCACGGTGTCCCAATCGGCGCCGGGATTGAGCGGAACGACCACATGGAGTCCCTTGCCGCCGGTGGTGCGCAAGAAGGAGACCAGCCCGAGTTCATCGAGGAATCCCCGTACCATGCGCGCCGCCGCGACCACTCGCCGCCAGTCCACGTCGTCGCCGGGATCGAGGTCGAACACCACGCGGTCGGCCAGGTCGGGCGAGTCCACGTGGGAGCCCCATGGGTGGAATTCCACCGCGCCGAACTGGACGAGTTCGATCATGCCCGCCTCGTCACGCGGATACAGGTACACCGCCTGCGCACCCGTTTCCTCTTTCAGTTTCGCCGTACCCACGTGCTCCAGGCCGGCCATCACGTGCTTCTGGAAGAAACAGGGCGAACCGATGCCGCGCGGGCAACGGATGGTCGAGGTGGGCCGGTCGGCGATCGCCGGAAGCATCCAGGGCATGACGGTCCGGTAGTAATCCACCACGTCCTGCTTGGTGATTCCATCGTCTGGGAAGACCACGCGATCGGGATGGGTGATGACGATCGCATCGGCGCTCGCCCTGGCCGGAGCTCCCCTGGCCTTCGCCTTCTTCTTCGCGGGCGCCGGCGCGGTGCGGTCGGAATCGCGCAGGTCCGCCGGCGACTTGTCGACGCGCAACGCCTTCAGGCTAGGCTGGCGCAGCAGGTTCTGGTTGCCGATGCCACGGTAATAGACCTCCGCGACCGCCGTCGGTGGCACCCAGAGCGCACCGCGCAGGGTAGGATCGACCTGCACGATCTTCACCGTCGGCTCCTTCGTTCCACCCTTCGCCAGCGTTTCGCCGAGCGCGCGCAGCATTTCGTCCGTGAAGCCGGTGCCGACACGGCCGACATAGGTCCAGCCGCCTTCGGCATCCGGGCGGGCCAGCAGCAGCGACCCGAAGACCAGGCGGGAACCTTTCGCCGGCGTGTAACCGACCACGGCGAATTCATCGCTTTCGAGCCGCTTGATCTTCTGCCAGTCGTCACTGCGCCCGGCGTGATAACCGCCATCCGCGCGCTTGGAGATGATGCCCTCCAGCTTCTGTTCCATCGCCATGGCGAACACGTCGTCGCCGTGGCCGACCTGGTGTCCGCTATAGGCGAGGTGCGCGGGTGCGTGCGCGAGCAGGCGTTCGAGCAGTGCCTTGCGTTGGGACAACGGCACGCGGGTGAGGTCGTAACCCTCCAGGTAGGGCAGGTCGAACAGCATGTACACCAGCGGTGCCTGCGCTTCGCCCGACAAGGTGCGTTGCAGGGCGTTGAAATCGCTGCGCCCCCGCGCATCGATCGCGATCAGTTCGCCGTCCAGCCGCAGGCTGTCCAGGCCGAGGCTTTCGATGGCCGCGACGATTTCCGGAAGGCGATCGTTCCAGGGCAGGGCGTTGCGCGACCAGAGCATCGCCTTGCCCTTGGCCACGCCCGTGAGGATGCGGTAACCATCCCACTTCACCTCGTGCAACCAGCCGTCGCCCTGTGGCGGTGACTCGCGAAGACGGGCGAGCTGCGGCGCGAAGAAGTCGGCGCTGGCTCGTGCCTTGCGGGCGCCATCCAGCGCGGCCGCCGCCTTGGCAAGCGTGGCGGCCGACACCTTGCGTGCCTTCGGTGGCGCTTTCCTGCGCGACGTGGATTTCTTCGCCGCCGCGCGCAGCCCGGGTGTCGTCGCCGCGCGGCGTGTGCTTTCGCGCATCTTCGCGTCCAGCAGGTCGTCCGCTTCCACGTCGCCCGCGTAGGCATCGTCCGCCTTGATCAGGAACCACGCGGGCTGCCGCTCCTTCTTCGCGCCACGCACGAGGTGCCACTCGCCCTTGAGCCGCTTGCCGAACAGTTCGAAGGTGAGATGGCCCTTGCGGATCTGTGCCTCGGCGTCGCCTCGCGTAGCCCATACGCCACGATCGAACAGGTCGACGTGTCCCTTCCCGTATCCTTCCTCGATGTCGCCTTCGAAGCTGGCATAGGACACGGGATGGTCTTCCACTTCCACCGCCAGCCGTTTCACCCTGGGGTCGTAGCTTGGCCCCTTGGGCACCGCCCAGCTACGCAGCACGTCGCCCACCTGGAGGCGAAAATCGAAGTGCCGGCGTGAGGCGTGGTGCAGCTGCACCACGAAGATGGCGCGGCCGCCGCCGAGGGCGGAATCGTCCGGCGCGGGTTCGCGGGTCTTCGCGAAGTTTCGCTTGCGGCGGTAGTCCTGCAGGGTCATGCGCCGATGGTTGGCGAGGCCGGGTGAACGCACCGTGCAATGCGGCCGCGCGTTGTCATCGCATTTTCAGATTCGTCGTATGGGATGCGTGTTGGCCGGTGGGCAGACTTCCAGGACATCTGTCCCCCAGGGAACCCGCCCCATGCCCTCGCCGTCCACGTACCGGTTCTTCGTTGCCACCGCCCTCCTGCTCGCGGTGGGCCCATCGCAGGCGGGATGCCTGGGCCATCCGTCGCAGGGCACGCCGCAACCGCTTTCCTTCGGTACCGTCGAGGCGGCGGTGGATGCGGCACCGCGAACCGTGCTCGCGGAACGCGTCACCACCGGTTGGGATTCCCCCGGCTTCAAATGCGTCAAGCCGACACGTACCGCCAGCCTGGGTGTTTTCACGACTCCCAGCGCCCTGGGAGACGGAATCTACGACACCAATGTGCCCGGCGTCGGTATTCGTATCCAGTTCCACCATAGCGGCCAGGGTGACCTGGTCGTGCCGTATAGCTCGCACATTCCTTGGATTTTCGACGGCAAGCTGAGCAACGCGCGGTTCACCGTGCAACTCGTCAAGACGGGGCCGATCCTCGAAGGAGGGTCCCTGACGCGGGGCACCCTGGCCCGGGCCGGTTACGACGGCCAAGCCCAGGTATGGACCGACTTGCTCGACGCGCGCGTAGAGCCGCAGCGGCCCACCTGTGCTTTCGCCTCGCGCCGACTGGTCTTCCCGATCGGCAACGTCGAAGGCGGCACCCTCGCCGTGGCCGGAAGCAGTCATTGGGCCACGCAGCAACTGGTCGCCACGGGATGCACGAACGCCACCCAGATACTCCTGACCTTCGCCGGCGCGGCGGACGAGGCCGATGCCACCCTGTTCAAGCTCACCGGCAACGGTGCCGCGACGGGTGTCGCCGTGGAACTTCGCAGCGACGATCCCGATGCCCAGGCCATTCCCAACAGCGCCGCTCCGCTCATCCTGGGCGCGGTGCAGGAAGGCCGGAATTATGGCTTCCGGGCCCGCTATCGCACGACCGGAAAGCCCATCGCCCCAGGCTCCGCGAATGCGAGTGTCACCGTGAATGTCGCCTATCGTTGAAGCTCGCCGTCGGCAGAGGCGCTGACCGGCTGCCTGCGGCTCAGGCCGAGCGCCGCCACCAGGGCCGAGAGTACCGACAGGCCCGCCGAAAAAAGCATGACCGCACGGAAACCCGCTACGAAGGATTCCCCGATCACACGGCGCGCGTCGGCGTTCGCGACTTGAATGCCGGCCAGCTTGGCGCGTTGCGTCACGATGCCGTGCACGGTGTCGCCATCCAGGTTCAACGTCGCCAACCGGGTATCCAGCGTGGCATTGAACACTTCGGTCAACACCACGCCGAACACCGCGATGGCGAGTAACCCCGCGGTGCGCGATATCGCGTTGTTGATGCCCGAAGCGGTGCCGGCCAACGAGGGATCGAGGGCATTCATCACCGTGGTGGTGAGAGGAGCGACGACGATGCTCATGCCCAAGCCGAGCACGCAGCTGGCCGGAAAGAACGTCGTCCAATAGCTTGCACCGACGCCGGGCAGCGCGTACAGGCCAAAGCCGGCGGCGGCCACGAGCGGCCCCACCATCAACGGCAGCCGGGCGCCGACGTGGTCGACCAGTTGGCCGGTCCAGCGCGACAGGGCGAACATGATCACGATCACGGGCAGCAAGGAGGCGCCCGCGCCGGTCGCGCCGTAGCCTTGCACCTGGATCAGGTTCAGTGGGATGAAGAACAGGCTCCCGCCGAGCGCCGCGTACAGCAGCAGCGTGAGTGCGTTGGCCGCCGAGAAATCGCGGTTGCGGAACAGGCGCAGCGGCAACATCGGCGTGCTCGTGCGGCGTTCCACCAGGATGAAGGCGACAAGTGCCGCCACGCCCACGCAGGCGGCGCCGGCGACCGACGGGGCGGACCATCCGCGCAGCGGTCCTTCGATCAGTGCGAAGACGACGCCTGCCAGCCCCGATGTCGCCAGGACGGCGCCGCCGATGTCGAGTTGGCCACTGGCGAGACCGCCACGGCTCTCGGGTACCCGCCACCAGCATATCGCCACGAGTGCCACGCCGAGCGGCAGGTTGATCAGGAAGGCCCAGTGCCAGGACACATGCTCGACCAGGTATCCGCCGAGCACCGGCCCGGCCGCCGCCGTGATACCGCTGAAGGCGGACCAGGTGCCGATGGCGGCGCCCCGCCGCTCCTTGGGAAACGCACTGCTGATGAGCGCGAGGCTGCCGGGTACGAGGAGGGCGGCACCGAACCCTTGTATGGCGCGCCCGCCGATAAGGGCGGCTATGCCCGGTGCTCCCGCGCAAACCAGCGAAGCCAGTGTGAATACCGCCGTGCCGATCATGAACACGCGACGGCGTCCGAAGCGGTCACCGAGCACGCCACCGACCAACAGCAAGGCGGATAGAAGCAGGGCATAGGCTTCCATCACCCATTGCGCGTCCGCCGTCGTGGCGTCCAGGGCTTTCTGGATGGCCGGCAAGGCGACATTGACGATCGTGCCGTCGACGAAGGCCATGCCCGAGCCGACGATGGCGGCGACGAGGGTCCAGCGGCGTGCGGCGTCGCCGCAATCGACGGCATCCTCGCCGGCCGCGCGCTCGTCGGGGTAGGGGTTCGGAAGGGTCATGGCGGGCAGCCTAGCGCGTCGACGGGGGTGACGCCTTGCATGGCCCCACCCGGGCATTGTCGATCTGGCGTGTCCCCGTTCGACGAATGGGTGAAAGGCCGCTCCCCGGCCCGCTCGAGCCCACCGGACTCAGGAGACTCCCCATGTCCCATCGTTTCCAGCGCATCACGCCATTCCTCTGGTTCGACACCGAGGCCGAGGAAGCCGCCAATCACTATGTCTCGATCTTCCCCCATTCGCGGGTGGTCGGCACGACACGTTATTCCAAGGAAGTATCGGCGGTTTCGGGCCGGCCGGAGGGCTCGGTGATGACGGTCGCCTTCGAACTGGACGGCCAACCCATCACCGCGCTCAACGGCGGGCCGACGTTCAAGTTCACCGAGGCGGTTTCCCTCGTCGTCCACTGCCACGATCAGGCCGAGATCGACCATTTCTGGGAGAAGCTATCGGCGGGGGGCGATCCGCGCGCCCAGGCCTGCGGTTGGCTGAAGGACAAGTACGGCCTGTCGTGGCAGGTGATCCCGGAGAATATCGAGGAGTTGGTGCAAAACCCCGGCTCCGTCGCCGCCCTGATGCACATGACCAAGCTCGACATCGCCGCGATGAAGGCGGCGGCGACCTGATCGTCGCGCATGCCCGGTGGTGTGACGCGGTCGCGTTGACATGAACTGCCCACGCGGCGAGAGTCGAACGTCACGCCAACCGGGGAGTGGGTCCATTGAATCGACGAGAGTTCGCGAAGGCGTTGGCCGCGGCGGGCGCCTTCAGCAGTGGCCTCTGGCCTGCGGTAAGGACGATGGCGGCGACGCCTTCACCCTTGGCGAGGGATCGCGTGGCAGTGGATCCGGATCGCCTCCTGGCCCTGCAGCAGGCCTTTCTCGATCTCCGCTTCGGCATGTTCATCCACTTGAACCTCGCCACTTTCGAGGAACGGGAGTGGGGCGATCCCGCGCTGTCGCCGAAGCTGTTCGATCCGAAGCACCTCGACACCGACCAGTGGGCGCGTGCCGCGAAGTCCGCCCACATGGGCTACGCCTGCCTCACCACCAAGCATCATGACGGCTTCTGCCTGTGGCCGACGCGGACCGGCAGCGCCAACATCATGCAATCCTCGTACCCGCACGATGTCGTGCGCCGCTACGTCGATTCGTTCCGCAAGGCGGGACTCAAGGTCTGCTTGTACTTCTCCATCCTCGACCTGCGCCAGGACATCCGCGCGCGCACGGTCACGCCGGAGAAGATCGCGCTGATCAAGGCGCAGATCACCGAATTGCTGACGAACTACGGCCCGCTCACCGCGTTGATCCTCGATGGCTGGAACGCATCCTGGTCGCGCATCTCGTACGCCGAGTTGCCGTATCGCGAGATCTACGACCTGGTGAAGTCGCTGCAGCCGGACTGCCTGCTCACCGACCACAACGCGGGCAGCTATCCCGGCACGGCGCTCTACTACACCGACATCAAGCAGTACGAGCAACACGCAGGGCAGAAGATCCCGCCGGACAGTCCCGTGCCTTCGCAATCGGGCACGACCTTGCAGAGCGACTGGTTCTGGAAGAAGGCCTATCCCACCTCGGAACTTGCGTCGGCGAAGACCATCGTCGAGGAATGGCTGAAGCCGTTCAACGACAACCACTGCAACCTCATCCTCAACGTGGCGCCGAACCGTGACGGCCGTTTCGACGACAACGCCGTGGCGCGGCTGGCCGAGATCGGCACGCTATGGAAGAACGAAGGGCCCGCGGCGAAGATCGGCCGCTCGGTGACGATCACCACGCCCGACCTCGCCGCCGGCAAGCCGGCATGGGCCAGTGCGAGCGATGAAGCCGTGGGCCCGGACCAGGCGTTCGACGATAACTTCCGCACCTACTGGCTTGCCGATCGCGGCAAGAACGAGGGTTGGATCGAGGTGCGCTTCGATGCGCCGGTGTCGTTCAATACCTTGTCCATCGTGGAACCGCTGCACGACGAGGACTATGGCGATACGAGCCGCATCGCGTCGTACAAGGTGGAAGTCGAACGCGACGGTGCGTGGGTGGAGGTGGTCTCCGGCACGAAGCCCGCGCACTACCAGTTCCACGAGGTGGCGCGTACGACGGCGAAACGCGTCAGGCTCAGCGTTGCCGGAAGGCAGCCGGGTATCACGGAGTTCGGTTTGTACGATGAACCGAGGGTGGCCGGCTGACGCCGAAGCGCCGTAGGAGCGGCGCTTCACGCCTTTAAAACCAAAGACTTGCCACCATGTTCTTGCGCCTGAGCCAACGCGCCGGGAGGTGACCCATGGCAACCGGATGGGCGGGCGATACCGCCGTGCAGGACCAGATCGATGCCACCGTGGACGACGCGGTGAAGCGCGCCCGTAGCCGCCTTGCGAAAGGGCCGAGCCTGGAGCGCTGCGAGGAGTGCGACAAGCCGATACCCGAGGCACGCCGTAAGGCGGTACCCGGCGTGCGGTTGTGCGTGGTGTGCCAGGAAGCGGCCGATCGCGAGGAAGCGGCGTTCGCCGGCTACAACCGCCGCGGGAGCAAGGACAGCCAGCTGCGTTGACGGCGCGGACTCACGAGGCCTCCCGCACCGCCTTGAGCGTCTTGTACAAGGTGGCGCGGGACAGGCCCAGGAGTTGGGTGATGTACGCCACGGCATTGCGCACGTCGAAAAGGCCGCGGGATTCCAGCGCCCCGACGACCGCTTCGCGATCGGCGAGGCTCATCGCCGCGAGCGTGGTGCCGCGGTCGACCAGGAACTGGCCGACGACATCGTTGATCTCTTCGCGCCAATCGCCGCGAAAAAGCGCCGACGGCCTCTCGCTGGTGTCGGCGAAGCGAAGGAATTCCCTCGAGACCGATTGCAGGGTTTCGAACATGCTCACGTCCAGATTGATGCAGAGCAGCCCCACGGGCTTGCGCCGGCCATCGCGCACGACGGCCGTTACCGACTTGAGCGAGCGCCCGTCCCCGTTGGTCTTCGCATAGGGACCGATGACCGGCGTATCCAGCGACATGACGCCATCGGCATCGGTCAACGACGCGTCGCCCGGTTCGCGGCGGGACAGGCGATTGGCGATGTGACGGATGGTGCCGGTCGCCAGGTCGTGGATCACCACCTCCGCATGCGGACGGAGCAGGGCGGCGATCGCATCGGCGACCGGGACGAAGGTGGAAAGGTGATCGGCCATGCACGGCATGATCCCCGCGTCGATACACCAAGTCCAGCCTGGACGTTTTGTGTCGTCAGCCCGGATAGTCCAGGCTGGGGTACCAGGTGGGCTTGCGTCCTTCCGGCGTGCAGTCGATCACCGTCCACAAGGGCATGAGGTCGGGCGCGCCACGCGGGTCTTCGCCGGGGTCGGCTGTCTCGAAGCCCATCTCGCCAGCCCAGAAGTGGCGGATCACCCCGTCGCGCCGGGTATAGACGTTGAGGGCGGGCTCGTCGCCGCCTTCCTTGCCGATCGCGTGGTAGTCGCGGCTGAACTCGCCGTTGGCGTCCGAATAGAGCTTCAGGTGCCGCCAGCCGCGCTCACGTGCGAAGGCCTGCATGCGTTCGTATGGCGACCGCGCGATGACCGCCAGGGCGACGTTCTGCTCCATGTCGCGGGCTTCGCCGTCCCAGGCGCTGAGCAAGGAGGTGCACATCGGGCAGGGGCGCTCGCGTTGCGGCCCGAACATCCAGCTGTACGTCACCAGGGTCGACTTGTCGCCGAACAGCGCGGCGAAATCGACCGGGCCGTGTTGGCCGATGAAGCGGTAGTTGCCGCGCACCTCGCCGCCGGGCGGGAGGGCGCGGCGCTGCACGGCCACGCGTTCGATATGCCGGCGCAGTTCGATTTCCTCGGCGAGCAGGGCATTGCGCGCCGCGCGATACTCGGCGCTTTCGTTCGGCATGCGGAACGTGTTGCGCGCGGCCAGTTCGGTGGCGGGCACGAGGGTCGGGGCGGTCATGTCGGTCTCCTTCGGTCAATCGCGGTCGGGTGCGCCCAGCGGAAAGAACGGACGATAGACGCGGGCCTCGTCGACGGCGCGGGCAAACGAGGGGCGGGCGAGCAGGCGTCGGCGGTACGCGTGCACGTGGGCGAATCGCGCGTCGATCGCGTGGGTCCAGTCCGCATAGAAAAGGAACGGAGCGGCCCCGCAGTCGGCCAGGCTGAAGCGGTCCCCGGTGGCCCATTCGCGGCCGGCCATGTGATGGTCGAGCCAGGCGTAGGCGGTGTCGAGCATCGCGCGCGCCTCGGCCACGCCATGCGCGTCGTGCTTGCCCTCGGGGCGCAATGCGTCGAAGACGATCCGTTGCTGCGGCGTCGACACGTAGTTGTCGAAGAAGCGGTCCATGTTGCGAACCTCGAGCGCCGCCTTGCGATCCTCGGGGAGCATCGGCGCCGGGCCGGGGTGATGGAGGTCCAGGTATTCGATGATGGTGCTGGCCTCGGTGACGGTGCGTCGGCCATCGACCAGGACCGGGAACCGCTTCAGTGGCCAAAGATCGGCGAACTCCGCATAAACCTCGGGATTCTCCGGTGACAGGAGCTTCCATTCGAACGGCGTGCCGTTCTCGTAGAGGGCCACCAGGGCTTTCTGGCAGTAGGACGAGAACGGGTGGGCGTAGAGCTTCAGGGTCATCGGTGCACCTGGGGTCGAGGGAGGCTTTCCCTTTCGTCGAACGACGGGAGGCGGTTTCGACATGACTTGGTATCCTGTCGCAAAGCCGAGGGAGCAGGGATGAGGATCGCGATCGCGGGCTACGGAACGGCGGGGCAGGCCAGCGCTATCCTGCTGTCGGGGCAGGGCCACGACATCACCGTTTTCGAGCAAAGCCCGGAGCCCGGCCCGGTGGGCGCGGGGTTCCTGCTACAGCCGACCGGCCTGGCCGTCCTGGAGCGCATGGGCTTGGCGGGACGGGCGTTGGCCCTCGGCCAGCGAATAGAGGAACTGCACGGCACCACGCCGCGGGGTCGCGCCGTGATGGCCATGCGATATCGCGACCGACGCGAAGGTTGCTTTGGATTGGGCATGACGCGGGGTGCGCTCTTCGAACTGCTGCGCGATGCGCACGCTGGCGCCTCCCGGGTCCGTACCGGCACGCGCATCGTGGGATACGACGCCACGGCGCACACCCTTGCCGATGCGGACGGCGAGGTCCATGGCCCTTACGACCTCGTCATTGCCGCCGACGGCGCGCATTCCGTGCTGCGAGGGGGATGCGGGCGGCACGTGCGCCGCCAGGCGTTGTATCCCTGGGGAGCCCTCTGGAGCCTGCTTCGCATCGACGACTGGCCGGAGCCCGACCGGTTGCTCCAGCGTTACGCGGGCACGCGCTCCATGATCGGCATGTTGCCGGTGGGAACGCGCCCGGGGCACGCGGGTCGCTGGATCACGTTCTACTACAGCTTGCCCGGCGAAGCCGTCGAACGCTTCGACGACGCCGGCGTAACGGCGATGAAGGCCAGGGTCGCCGAGATCTGGCCGGAGCTTTCTCCGCACGTGGCGCATTTCGGCCATGCCGGGCAATTACAGAGGGCACGTTATCGCGATGTCGTCCTGGCACGCCCGCACCATGGCCGGCTCGTGGTCATCGGTGATGCCGCCCACGCGATGAGCCCGCAGCTCGGCCAGGGTGTGAACATGGCGCTGCTCGACGCCGCCGCGCTTGCGGATGCACTGGCTTCGCACAGCGACCTGGCGGTGGCGCTGGATGCCTATCGCCGCGAGCGCCACGCTCATGTTCGCGCGTACCAGCGCATGAGTCGTTGGCTGACTCCATTGTTCCAGTCCGACCGCACCGCCCTGGGGTGGTGCCGCGACGCGCTGTTCGGACCCATCGGGCGTGCCCCGGGTGCGCGCGGGCCGATGCTTCGCATCCTCACGGGAGAACTGCGTCATCCGGCGCAGGATGGCGTCGGCCAAATCGCGAACGATCCATACTCGCCTGGGTACACCGGCTCCGATTAACCTCGTGCCATCCGGATCAGGAGCCGCCCATGAAACGCTTGCTCGTCGGCCTCGCGCTGTCCCTCTCGCTCGCATCGTCGGCCATCGCCAGCGTGCCCATCTGGGGCGCGAAGCAGTCGAGTCCGGCCGATACCCCTCCCTCGGCCTTGAAGCCCGGTGAGTGGATATGGGGTGGGCGCGGCGCCTCCCCCGGGCCCATGGCGGTGATCGTGAGCCTCACCGAGCAGAAGGCCTATGCGTACCGCAACGGTATCCTCATCGGCGTGACCACGGTCAGCACGGGCAAGAAGGGCTATGAAACGCCGACGGGGGTGTTCACGATCCTGCAGAAGGACAAGGACCACCACTCCAAGAAGTACGACAACGCGCCCATGCCGTACCAGCAGCGGCTGACCTGGGATGGCGTGGCCCTGCATGCGGGCGGCCTTCCCGGCTATCCGGAATCGCACGGTTGCGTGCACCTGCCGACCGAGTTCGCGAAGCTGCTGTTCGACGCGACGAACATGGGCATGACCGTGGTGGTGGCCGAGGAAGGCACGGCGCCGGTGACGGTGGTGCATCCCACCGCCGTGATTCCCATCGACCCCCGCAATGGCGCCGACCTGAACCTCGAACCGCTGGCCGATGGGCAGCTCTACCGATGGACGCCGGAAGCCTCGCCGACCGGACCGATCTCCATGGTGCTGAGCGTGGCCGATGGCCGGGTCATCGTGTTCCGCAACGGCATCGAGATCGGCCGCAGCCAGGTGCAGGTGCGCGATCCCCTGGCCGGCACGCATGCCTTCATCGTCGCTTCCGGCTACATGCCCGACGCGCCGCAGCGATCGGGCCTGCGGATGCCGAACTGGATCACCATCGGCATCCCCGGGCATGGCGACGAAGCGGGCAAGGTGGTGGACGAGGCGCTCGTGGATCGCGTGGCCGTGCCACGTGAGTTCATGGAGAAAGTGCTGCCCTTGCTGTCGCCGGGTTCGGTGCTTCTCGCGACCGATGAAAGCATCCAGCCCGCGAGCACGGGGTCGAAGGTGCAGGTGATCGACTCGAACCCTCCCGGCGCCTGAGCGCGGCGTCCTCAGCGGTCGAAGCCATGCTCCCCGATCGCCTCGACAAGATAGGTGACGAACGAGGCGATGCGCGCAGAGATGGCGGTGTTGCGGTAGTACACCGCATTGATCGGCTGGCGGAGTTCGGCGATGTGCCTGGACAACACGGGCACCAGCGTGCCCGCTTCACGATCGCCGCGCGTCATGAAGTCGGAAAGGCAGACGATGCCGTTGCCTTCGAGCGCGAGCTGGCGCAGCGTTTCACCACTGGACGTGCCGATGGTGGGCTTGATGTGCACGCGCTGTCCGCTCTCGTCCAGCAGGGGCCACTCGTTGAGCGACTCGGGTTCCGTGAACCCGAGCAACGCATGCTTGCGCAAGTCCGATACCTTGCGCGGCCGGCCGTGCTTGGCGAGGTAAGCAGGACTGGCGAGACAACGCACCTGGCTCGTGCCGATCGGCCGGGCGTGTAGCGTGGAATCCTTCAGCCGTCCGATGCGCAAGGCCACGTCGGTACGGCGTTCCAGCAAGTCGATGTAGCCTTCGCTGCTGTGCAGTTCCAGCTCCACGTCGGGAAAACGTTCGCGATAACCCGCGACCAGCGGCACCACCACGTGCAACATGAAGGGCGATGCCGCATCGATGCGGAGACGCCCGGCCGGGCGGCCGCGCCGTGCCGCCATCTGTTCTTCCGCGTTCTCCACCGCCGCGACGATGTCACGCGCTCGTTCGAGGAAAACCTCGCCTTCGTCCGTAAGTTCGAGGCGCCGCGTGGTCCGGCGAAGCAACGTGGTCTTGAGCTTCTGCTCCAGTCTTCCCAGCGATCGGCTGGCGGCGGAGACGGTCTGCTCCAGCTGCTGCGCGGCGGCCGTTATGGAGCCGGTGTCGACCACCGCGATGAAGTTCTGGATCTCGTCGAGGGTGATGTTCATCGTTGCGTCTGTCGCAAATAGCTACGCTTATACATCGCTTTCGGAGAAAAAACCAAAGCGCGTCAATGGGACACCATGCGCAAGAAAATGCGAATGAACCACCTCGCTGCGAGACAGGAATTTTCCTGATGCCGGCCCGCCGATTCCCTGTGCTAGCGTCGTTGCGGGGAGCGGTGCTTTGTCATTTGAAACGGAGTTCGCCCGGGGGGAAGAAAACGGAATGACAAGGAGCCGGGCTGCCAGCGTCCGGTGACGACGACGTCACCGGGACCACATATCCCGAATCGGGATTCGGCTCAGCTTACGGGAGAGACGTTTCATGCAGATGAAGAAAACCTCGCTATGTGTGGCGATGGGTGCGGTGCTGGGTGCGTTCGTGTGTGCGCCCACCATGGCCGCGGGAGCGGCGACGACATGGGCGGCCACGGCCACGCGCGCGCACGAACTCGCGGCGACGGCGACAGCCGCCGACCTGGCGGACGCTGCTACGCCGGTCCATATCGAAGTGGTGTTGAAGGTGCAGAACCGCTCCACGCTCGACGACTTCATCGCATCGGCGCATAACCCGTCCAGCCCGATGTTCCACGCGACGCTGCAACCCGCGGATGCGGTCGCCATGTTCTCGCCGAGCGACGACCAGGTGCAGGCCGTGGTCGCCTACCTCGGCAAGGCCGGCTTCACCAACATCAGCGTTTCTTCGAACAAGCTGCTCGTCTCGGCGGATGGCAACGCGGGTGCCGCGCAGTCGGCCTTCGCGACGCGTCTGGTCAAGGCTCAGGACGCCGAAGGCCGTGCCGCCTACGCCAACATCGACGACGTCAAGGTGCCTGCCGCACTCGGCGACGCGGTACTCGCCGTGGTGGGTTTGCAGACGGTCAACCACGCGCACACCATGATCAAGCCCGCCGACCGTATCGGCACCAAGGCAACGACCGGCGTGACCGGCCACAATCCCACCACGTTCCCGACCATCTACAACGTGGGCGGCACGCCGACGGCGGCGACGGTCACGGTGGGTATCATCAGCGACGGTGACATGACCCAGCCGTTGAAGGACCTGGCCAGCTTCACCACCGCCAATGGCCTGCCCGCCGTGAATACGCAGGTGGTCGTGGTCGGGGCGGCGGGAACCGACACCAGCGGCACGCCCGAATGGGACCTGGACAGCCAGAACATCGTCGGCATGTCGGGCGGCGTGAGCAAGCTGATCTTCTATGCGGCGAATTCGCTCAGTAACAGCGCACTGACGGCCGCGTTCAACCGCGCGGTGAGCGACAACCAGGCCAAGGTCATCAACGTCTCCCTGGGCGAATGCGAAACCAGCGCCTACAACGATGGCTCGATGGCGGCGGACGACCAGATCTTCGCGCTGGGCGTATCGCAGGGGCAGACCTTCTCGATCTCCACGGGCGACTCCGGTTCCAACGAGTGCACCAAGGCTCCGCGTGGCACGACGCCCAGCTATCCGGCGAGTTCACCGTATGTGGTGGCCGTCAGCGGCACGACGTTGAGCACCGGCACCGGCAACAGCTGGGCTGGCGAGACCCTGTGGTCCAAGGCCGGCGGCAGCCCGAGCACGGTAGAGCCCAAGCCGAGCTGGCAGACGCAGGGAGGCGGGACGACGCGCGACGTCGCCGACGTGGCGTTCGATGCGGACCCGAATTCCGGTTCGATCATCATCGTCAACGGCAGCAACGCGCAGTACGGCGGCACGAGCCTTTCCGCACCGTTGTTCGCCGCCGTCTGGGCGCGCATGCTCGCCGGCCATTCCACGCTCGGTTTCGCCGGCCCGCACCTGTACCAGGTGCCTTCCAGTGTCTACCACGACGTCACCTCCGGCAGTAACGGTGGCGAGACGGCCACGGCCGGCTGGGATTACGCGAGCGGCTTCGGCAGCGCGATCGTGAGCAACCTCTACGGCAACCTCTGACCGCCAGCAGGAACCGGCGGTAACGACGGGGCGCACGCGCAAGCGGCGCCCCGTTTTTTTGTGGTGGGAGCCGACCCTGTCGGCGATGGGTGCTTGCGTCAACCTGGCCCGCTGCCGCGGGATCGCCGACAAGTCGGCTCCCACCAGGGTTGGTTATCCTTGACAGGACGAGTCCCGCTTTCTTGTGGGAGCCGCTTCAGCGGCGATGGGAGCTTGCCTCAAGCTGGCCCGCTGCCGCGGGATCGCCGACAAGTCGGCTCCCACCAGGGCTTCCCACACCGGGGCTCTCGCCAGGGTTCCCTTCCCGCGCGATTTCGGTGCGCAGGAATTTACGCCGAATTTACGCGGGCCTCGCCGCGCCTTACACCGAAGATATCCGCACGTTTCGATAATTCCGCAGCTCTCCTCACTTGGGTGAACCTGTGGAAATCCTCTACGTCCTCCTGATCGTCGTGCTCACCGCGGCGACGATCGGCTTCCTCATGATCTGCGACCGGCTCGGTCGTCGGTGAGGGTGCCGACATGAACGCCTCCTACCTCATTGCCGGCGTGCTGGCCGTCGCCCTCGCGGGCTACCTGATCGTCGCGTTGCTCAAGCCGGAGTGGTTCGAATGAGCGCGAACGACTGGATCCAGATCGTCGTCTATCTCGCCGTGTTGCTGCTGCTGGTCAAGCCGGTCGGTTCGTACATGGCCCTTGTTTTCGCGGAAAGCCCCAACAAGGTGACGCGTTTCGGTGCACGCATCGAGCGGCTCGTCTATCGCGTGGCCGGCGTCGAGCCGGGCGAGGAGATGGGCTGGAAGAAGTACGCGCTGGCGATGTTGCTGTTCAACGTGCTGGGCATGATTGCCGTCTACGTGCTTCAGCGGGTGCAGCAATGGTTGCCGCTGAACCCGGAGCACTTCGCGGCGGTGACACCGGATTCCGCGATGAATACCGCCGTCAGTTTCGCCAGCAACACCAACTGGCAGGGATACGGCGGCGAGTCGACCATGAGTTACCTCACCCAGGCAGTGGGCCTGTCGGTGCAGAACTTCCTCTCGGCCGCCACCGGCATCGCCGTGCTCGTTGCCGTCATCCGGGGATTCTCGCGTCGGGGCGTGAAGGTACTCGGCAACTTCTGGGTCGACCTGACGCGGACCACCCTGTATATCCTGCTTCCGCTGTCGCTGGTCATCAGCCTGCTGCTCGTCTCGCAGGGCGTCGTCCAAAACGTGCGTCCCTACGAGCATGCGACGACGTTGCAAACAACGTCGTACGACGAGCCGGTGAAGGACGCCGACGGCAACCCGGTGGTCGATGCGGCGGGCAAGCCGGTGGTCAGGCACGTTTCCACGCAGGAGCAGGTGCTCCCGATGGGACCGGCCGCCTCGCAGGTCGCCATCAAGATGCTGGGGACCAACGGTGGCGGCTTCTTCAACGCCAACTCGGCGCACCCCTACGAGAACCCGACGCCCTTCTCCAACTTCATCGAGATGCTGGCGATCTTCCTGATCCCGGCCGGGCTCTGCTACACCTTCGGCGCGATGGTAGGCGACCGCCGCCAGGGCTGGGCCATCCTCGCGACGATGCTGGTGATCTTCGTGCCCTTGACCTTCGGCCTGGTGGCTGCCGAGCAGGCAGGCAATCCGGCGCTGCACGGGCTGGCCATCGATGCGCACGCCTCGGCGCTGCAGAGCGGCGGCAACATGGAAGGCAAGGAGACCCGCTTCGGTATCGCATCGTCCGGGTTGTTCGCCGCGATCACCACGGCCGCATCGTGCGGCGCGGTCAATGCCATGCACGACTCGCTGACCCCCTTGGGCGGCCTCGTGCCGATGTGGCTGATGCAACTGGGCGAGGTCATCTTCGGCGGCGTGGGCTCCGGCTTGTACGGGATGCTCGCCTTCGCCGTCGTCGCGGTCTTCATCGCCGGCCTGATGGTCGGCCGGACACCGGAGTACCTGGGCAAGAAGATCGAGGCGCACGAGATGAAGATGGCCAGCCTGGCCGTCCTCCTGCCTTGCGCCCTGGTGGTGATCTGCACCGCCATCGCCGTGATGGCGCCCGCCGGTGTTGCTGGCATCGCCAACCCGGGCGCCCACGGATTCAGCGAGATCCTCTATGCGGTGAGTTCCGCGTCGAACAACAACGGCAGTGCCTTCGGTGGCCTTTCGGCGAACACGCCGTTCTGGAACGTACTGCTGGCCATCTGCATGTACTTCGCACGCTACCCACTGGCGATCGCGATGCTGGCGATGGCCGGATCGCTGGCGGCGAAACGTCACGTGCCCGAGTCCGCAGGCACGCTGCCGACGCATACACCGCTGTTCGTGGTGCTGCTCGCAAGCGTCGTCATCGTCGTCGGTGCACTCACCTTCCTTCCGGCGCTCGCCCTCGGGCCGATCGCCGAGCAATTGATGTCCGCCACGGGGCACTGATCCATGAATCATCCAACCACGACCCGGCGCGGTCTCGATCGCGCCCTGGTGGCGCGCGCCCTGGGCGACGCCTTCATCAAGCTCTCGCCGCGCCTCCAGTTCCGCAACCCGGTGATGTTCGTCGTCTTCGTCTGCAGCGTCCTGACCACGCTCCTCTGGGTGCAGGCGTTGGCGGGACACGGCGAGGCACCCACGGGGTTCATCTTCTGGGTGAGCCTGTGGCTCTGGTTCACGCTGCTCTTCGCGAATTTCGCCGAGGCCTTGGCCGAAGGGCGCGGTAAGGCGCAAGCCGACGCATTGCGTGGATCACGCCGCGACGTGGCCGCGAAGAAACTGGCCCGGGCCGAACGTGACGCGCCGATCGTCTTCACGCCATCGAGCGAACTCCGCGCGGGTCATTTCGTCCTCGTGGAAGCAGGCGACATCGTGCCCGGCGACGGCGAGATCGTCGTGGGCGCGGCAAGCGTCGACGAAAGCGCCATCACCGGTGAGTCCGCGCCGGTGATTCGCGAATCCGGCGGCGACCGCAGCGCCGTGACCGGGGGCACCCGGGTGCTGTCCGACTGGGTCGTCATGCGGATCACCAGCAACCCCGGCGAGAGCTTCCTCGATCGCATGATCTCGATGGTGGAAGGCGCATCGCGGCGCAAGACACCGAACGAGATCGCGCTGACGATCCTGCTGGCCAAGTTCACGCTGATCTTCCTGCTCGCCTGCGCCACCCTGTTGCCGTACTCCATCTACAGCGTGCAGGCGGCCGGCGTCGGCAATCCCATCACGCTGACCGTGCTGATCGCCCTGCTGGTATGCCTGATCCCGACCACTATCGGCGCGTTGCTCTCGGCGATCGGCATCGCCGGCATGGATCGGATGATCCGTGCCAACGTCATCGCGACCTCCGGCCGCGCGGTGGAAGCGGCAGGTGACGTGGACGTCCTCCTGCTCGACAAGACGGGCACGATCACGCTCGGCAACCGCCAGGCCGTCGCCTTCCACGCGGCCCCGGGAGTCGAGGAGCGTGAACTGGCCGAGGCCGCCGAACTCGCCTCGCGCGCCGACGAGACACCGGAAGGCCGCAGCATCGTCACGCTGGCCGCGAAGCGCTTCGGTGGGTCGGATCGTCGCGCGATCGATGCGCGCGCCGAGTTCGTGCCCTTCACGGCGCAAACCAGGATGAGCGGCGTCGACGTCGGCACCCGGCACATCCGCAAGGGCGCGATGGATGCGGTCGAGCGCTACCTGGAATCGCAGGACAGCCACTTGCCGCCACTGGTCAAGCGGATGGCCGAGGATGTCGCACGCCGCGGCGCGACTCCGCTCGTCGTCGTCGACGGATCGCTCACCCTCGGTGTCCTCGAACTGAAGGACATCGTCAAGGAAGGCATCAAGGAGCGTTTCGCCGAGATGCGCAAGATGGGCATCCGGACGGTGATGATCACCGGCGACAATCCGCTCACCGCCGCGGCGATCGCGGCGGAAGCGGGCGTCGACGACTTCCTGGCCGAAGCCACGCCCGAGGCGAAGCTCAAGTACATCCGCGACATGCAGGCGGAGAATCGTCTGGTGGCGATGTGCGGCGACGGCACCAACGATGCGCCGGCCCTGGCCCAGGCGGACGTCGCCGTGGCGATGAACAGCGGCACGCAGGCGGCCAAGGAGGCCGGCAACATGGTCGACCTGGATTCGAACCCGACCAAGCTGATCGAGATCGTAGGCATCGGCAAGCAGATGCTGATCACGCGCGGTTCGTTGACGACGTTCTCCATCGCGAACGATATCGCCAAGTACTTCGCGATCATCCCGGCCGCGTTCGCCACGACCTATCCGGCCCTGAACGCGCTCAACGTGATGCACCTAGCCACGCCGCAGAGCGCCATCCTGTCGGCCGTCATCTTCAACGCGCTGATCATCATCTTTCTCATTCCCCTTGCCCTGAAAGGTGTCGCCTATCGCGCGCTGGGTGCCGGCGCGTTGCTGCGCCGCAACCTCCTGGTCTATGGCCTGGGCGGCATCGTGGTTCCGTTCATCGGCATCAAGTTGATCGACATGCTGCTGGTCCTGTTCGGACTGGCCTGACCCGAGGTCACCCATGCATTCCGTAAAGCTCACCGTACTCATCGAAGACACCGACGACCTGGACATGGAAGTCCGGGTCGTGGTGCCCCACGCCGAGCACGTCGCAAGCAATGTCACGCCGCTACCGCCGCGCGCGGTCGCCGCCGCACGCCCGCCCATCGAGGACGACTACGTCCTCGGCGGCTACGCCGGCATCTGATTCATCACTTTCGAGCTAGAGCATTCCCATGAAGATCGTCTCCTCGACCGCCTCGGCGGTTGTCTCCTTCCTCTGCCTGGGTTCGATCGCACAGGCCCAGGACGCCTCGCCGGTGACCGGCAACGTGGCGATGGTTTCGGATTACATGTTCCGCGGCTTGACCCAGACCTGGGGCCACCCCGCGATCCAGGGCGGCGCCGACTACACGAACCCGAACGGGTTCTCCGCGGGTACCTGGGCGTCGAGCATCAGTGACAAGAGCTATCCAGGCGGTTCGATGGAGCTAGATCTCTACGCCAGTTTCGGCCGCCCCATCGACGTCGACTGGTCCTGGCGAGTCGGCCTGTACGGCTACGTCTACCCCGGTGCGGATCTCGACGAAGCCGGCCTCCGCTCGCGTTCCTTCAACACGGTCGAAGCCAACGCCGCGCTGACGTGGCGCCAGTTCACCCTGAAGTACAACCGGTCGCTGACGGACTATTTCGCCGCCGACAAGGAGCAGGGCTACGACGGCGATACACGGGGGACAGGGTATCTCCAGTTGGACGGCACGTTTCCGCTGTCCGATACATGGTCGTTGGCGCTGCACGCGGGACATACCCACTACACCGCGAAGCTGGCCACGCCCCTCTCCAATGGAGCGCGTGACGCGAGCTATAGCGACTACTCGGCGACGATCAAGTACCAGTTCGCCGCGCATTGGTCGGTGAGCGGTGGCGTGACGCACGCCACGGACGATGCGTTCTATCACCGTGTGTCCGACTTCGCGGACGCCAGCGACACACGCAACGTCGGCGGGACACGTGGCTTCGTCATGTTCCAGGGCACGTTCTAAGAGGGCAGGGTCATGAAAAAGCTCATCAGGCAGTGCGTCGTACTCTTCATCGCCATGACGGTGTTTACCGGCATCCTGTATCCGCTGGCGGCCACCGGCCTGGCCCAGGCGATGTTCCACGGCAAGGCCAACGGGAGCCTGGTCGAGAAAGACGGCAAGACGATCGGTTCGACACTGATCGGCCAGGCGTTCTCCGAGCCCAGGTACTTCTGGGGCCGTCCCTCGGCCACGGCCCCCAATCCGAACAACGGCGCCTCGTCGTCAGGATCGAACCAGGGCCCGACCAACCCCGCACTCACCGATGCGGTGCAGCAGCGGATCGACGCGCTGAAGCAGGTCGATCCATCGAACGACGCCTCCGTTCCCGTCGATCTGGTGACCGCATCGGGCAGCGGCCTCGATCCCGAGATCAGCCCTGCCGCCGCCGAGTATCAAGTCGCCCGCGTAGCCCGCACGCGGAACGTGGACCCTGCGAAGGTTCGTGAACTGGTGGCCGCCAACACCCAGGGTCGCCAATTCGGCGTGCTCGGGGAACCGCGCGTCAACGTGCTGGCGTTGAACCTGGCCCTGGACCGCATGGCGCCCTGATGTCGGTCGGCTCCCGCCAGTCACCAGCTGACGCGTGCGAACTCCGACTGTTGCCACCACGCCTGGAACCCGACCCCGCCGATATGCGCGTCGTCCCGTGGCACCAAGGTGAACTCATCGAGGGTGGCGCCGAAGTAAGGCGCCTGCACGTTGGCGACCACATCGCATGGCGCCTCGATGTCCACGACGAAGCGCTGGATGAGTTGCGACATGCGTTCGCGTTCGGGCCCCGCGATCTCGATCGAACCATCGAGCGGCGTGCCGACCGCGAGGCCAGCCATCAACGCCGCGACCTCGTCGGATGCGACTGGCTGGATATAGGCGGGCGGCAGGTAGACCGTCTGGTCGCGTACGGCCGAGGTGACGATAGCGACCAGGAACTCATAGAACTGGGTCGCGTGCACGATCGTGAAGGGAATGCCGGATTCCCTGATAAGGCGATCCTGCAGCGCCTTCCCGCGCAGGTAATCGCTGCCGAGGGCAGCCAGCCGGTGCGTGCCGACGATCGATAGCGAAAGATGATGTTTTACTCCGGCCCGGGCTTCGGCTTCGAGCAGGTTGACGGCAGCCGCCTTGAAGAACTCGAACGCGGCGATGTCGTCGAAGGTGGGCGAGTTGCTGACGTCGATCACGACCTCGGCATCGGCGAGGCACCGATCGAGACCGGCTCCGGTGGTCACGTCCACGCCCGTGGCACGCGAGGCGGCCGTCACGTCATGGCCCCGCGCGCGCAACCGGTCCACGATGTTCCGGCCGACGAGGCCTCGCCCACCGATGACGACGATGTTCATACAGGCCTCTCATCGGCACCGCCAAGCCAGAAGGCGACGTTCCGGACGTACTGGTGGGTGGAGCGCAACGCTTCCGGGAAACGGATCATTCCGTCACCGGGTGCTTCCGACACGAACGAAGGACAACCGGCGGAGGTGTCCCAGTTGTAGTCCGCGAAATGATGGAACGTCGACTGCGCGATGGCCCGGCCACCCTGGTCGGACCGTTCGAACGCGACCGCCAGATTGAATTCCCTTTCCGTCGCCTGGCTGCGTCCTCGCAGGATCACCCGACTGGTCTTGTCCCCTGCTGGAGCCCCGACCGCGCCCTCGTGAGGGTGGGAGGGCAGGTAACGGATGAAACCGTCCTCCGATTGCGGATCGCGCAGGACAGGATGCACATCGCCGACGGGTTGCACATGCTGGTAGTCGCCATTCGCCCCGGAGTGATAGTTGGGCCACGAGATATACGTGGTGGCGCGGTCGTCGACGCAGCACCGGCTCGGGTCCGGATCGGGATTGCGTGTGTGGAAGTGGTGCGCCGCACCTACCCCGGCGAGCGTGCATATCGAACTGCCGAGGTCCATGTGGTCCCGCGTCACCATCATGCCACCACCGCGCCGGCGGAACCGGCTTATCCCGTCGCAATCCTCGTCGGTAAGACCGTCACCGGTATCGACGGCGAAGAGCCATAACTGATGGAAGTCCGACTCGTGGAGTCGCGAAAGGACCGCGTCGGCCTTTCCGAGCGGGTCACGATTGCGGGCGGTGACGCGGAAGGCCGGTTGCCCATCGTCGTCACGAAGACCCTCCAGGTATGCCTTCAGGTGACTGAAACGCGAGATGTTCCAGTCGTCGGGATCCCCTTCGATGGTGGTCTGCAACAGTAGGTTCTGCATGGCGGTCTCTTCCTGTGAATCCGATCCTAGCGCTCTCGCCGGGATCGTATTGGTGTTTCGAGCGAAACATGGTGTGGCGTGGAACGAACAGCTTACCGGGGAAGTTTGTATCCGTTTGTATCCGTCAGCCTTGAGATACATGCCGTTTCAAATCGGCCCTTCCTAGACACCATCGAAGCGGAAACCGCTTCATAGACTGTGGACACGTCGAGGCAAGCAAGCCAGGCGTCACCATAAAAATCGTGAAGCCCACAGGAGAACGACGATGTCAGCCGCACACGCACACATGTTCCGGAAACCTTCATTCACCCAGCGCGCGCTCGCTGTCGCCCTCGGTTTCGCCATGCTCGCGCCGACACTCTACGCGCAGCCTGCCGTCGCTTTCGATCAAGCGGCGGATGTCACGTCCAAGACAACCAAGGTCGACGAGAGCATCCGTCCATTCCATGTCCATGTTCCACAGGAGCAACTCGACGATCTGCGCCGCCGCATCGCTGAAACGCGCTGGCCGGACAAGGAGCTCGTGAAGGACGATTCGCAGGGCATACAGCTGGCTCGCGTCCAGGAACTGGTCCGCTATTGGGGCACGGGTTACGACTGGCGCAAGGCCGAGGCCCAGCTCAACGCCCTGCCGCAGTTCGTCACCACGATCGACGGCGTCGACATCCAGTTCATCCACGTCCGTTCCCGCCATCCCCATGCGCTTCCCGTCATACTGACCCACGGCTGGCCGGGCTCGCCCTTTGAATTCATCAAGACCATCGGTCCGTTGACCGACCCCACCGCCTATGGCGGCCGTGCGGAAGATGCCTTCGACGTGGTCATCCCGGCCATTCCCGGCTACGGCTTCTCCGGCAAGCCGACGGCCCTGGGCTGGGGCCCCGATCGCACCGCCCGTGCCTGGGACGTGCTGATGAAGCGGCTGGGCTACACGCATTACGTGTCGCAGGGCGGTGACCATGGCTCGGTGATCTCCGACGCGCTGGCCCGGCAGGCGCCGAAGGGATTGCTCGCCATCCACCTGAACATGCCCGCGACCGTTCCGGGGGACCTTGCCAAGGCCATCAACAGCGGCGACCCGGCCCCGGCGGGCCTGGCCCCCGACGAGAAGGCGGCCTATCAGTCGCTGAGCACGTTCTTCGGCCGCAACGCCGCCTACGGCGCCATGATGGTCACGCGTCCACAGACCATCGGCTATTCGCTCTCCGATTCGCCGGCCGGGTTGGCCGCGTGGATGTACGAAAAGTTCGCGCAGTGGAGCGATAGCGACGGCGTGCCCGAGCGCGTGCTGAGCAGGGACGAGATGCTCAACGACATCACCTTGTACTGGCTCACGAACACGGGTGCGTCGTCCTCGCGCTTCTACTGGGAAAACAACAACAACAACTTCAGTTCCGTGACCCAGCGGACCACCGAGATCAAGGTTCCCGTCGCCATCACGGTCTTCCCGCACGAGATCTATCGAGCGCCGAAGAGCTGGAGCGAGAAGGCGTATCCGAGCCTGTATTACTACAACCAGGTAAGCAAGGGCGGGCACTTCGCGGCCTGGGAACAGCCGCAGATCTTCGCCGAAGAACTGCGCGCCGCGTTCAAGTCGGTTCGCTGAGGAACGGTCGATCGTGTGATCCGGGCGGGAGCGAGCGTGCTCCCGCCTTTCATATCCGAGGTGCCTTCATGACAGGGTGACGGTCTTTCCATGTCTGGATGGTCTGATCGCGACATCCGATCCGAACGGACTTCCGACTATTTTCAGTGCCAACGGTTTCGGCGAGGTGCTGGAGTCGTCCAGTCTGGACAGTGGACTCTCGACGGTAACTCGGGACGTCGCGGGTAGGGTGTCGAGTCAGACGGACGCGAGGGGTGTTCGGGTCGACTTTTCATACGACATGCTAGGGCGACGCACATCCGCATCTTATGTCGACGCAACGGCCAACATCTCTTGGCATTACGACGAACCCGACTCGCTAACAGGTTGCACGGACTCCCATCCACTCGGGCGCTTGACACGCGTTGTCGAAGCATCGGGTTCAACTACCTATTGCTACGACTTTCTCGGAAACGTTGTCAGCAAGACCCACGCTGCGGGATCGTCAGTCTCCCACGCGGAGTTCACCTATACACCGGGAAGCCGGCTCGCATCCGTTGCCTACCCGGATGGTGCCGTGCTGACGTACAGCCGTAATTACCTAGGCAACGTCACCTCGGCGCAGATAACCAGCGGAGGCGTGAGCCGCAAGGTATTGTCGAACGTCACCTATCTGCCATTTGGACCCGTATCGAAGTACACGCTCGGGGAAGGCCAAGTGCTGACGCGGTTGTACAACGCAGATTACGATGTCACGGACATCACCAGTAACGCACTTTCGATCCACGTTGCACGCGATGCCGATGGGAGGGTCGTCGCAAGAGGTGACGCTCCGGGTGCCAATCCGGCATCGGAAACCTATACCTACGATTCCCTAAGAAGATTGACGGCAGTCGTTGGAAGCGATGGCGGCGCACGATCGACGTATACCTATGACGCCGCGAGCGACCGTCTTTCCAAGACGGGCTATGGGTTGTCCACCGGTGCGTATGGTTACAAACCTGGTTCCCACTGGCTAAGCAGCATCGCAACGGACAGCCGGAGTTATAATCCTTCAGGCTCTACGACGGACGCCAGTATGGCTGGCGAATCGTGGACGTACGAGTACTCGGGGCGAGGCCAACTTGCGACCATCAGGCGAGGCAGCGAAGTTGTCGGCCGCTACTCGTACAACGGTCTGGGCGAAAGAATTAGCAAGGAAGTCGATGGAACGACGACCCGCTTCTTCTACAGTCGCGCTGGCCAGATACTCAGTGAATCTGCTGGTAATGATGCCGAGGGCACCAGCCGAGACTATATATGGCTCGATACCTTGCCGATCGGTGTCTTGGATGGCACGACGCTCTCGTTCGTGCACGCCGACGAGATGGAGGTGCCCCGGGCGGTAACCGACGCGAACTCCGGGCTTCTTTGGTCATGGACGGAAGAAGACAATGCCTTCGGCGAACGATCACCTGCATCGATAAGCGGCTACACGCTCAACCTTCGCTTCGCTGGCCAGTACTACGATAGTGAGAGCGGACTTTTTTACAACGTTCACCGTTACTACGACCCAAGTACGGGAAGGTATCTGCAAAGCGATCCGATGGGAATAGCGGGAGGACCAAACGCCTACCTGTACGCGTTCGGCATTCCGGGTGGCTTCGTCGATCCCTTTGGGTTGGAGGGAAAACCACTCTCGGATTCTCGTTGGGTGGCCTTGTTCAAATCGATGATGCTTGGCAAGGCTGTCCATCGAGTTATTCAGGCCGATATCGATACTTCTCTTAAAGGTGACGTGCAAGTAAAGGTAGAGCAACGCACGTATAATATCTTTAACAAGAACTATGGCGTGGTGGACCTCATGCTCCGATCGCGTGGATCGGATGCATGGAGCATCTTTGAGATCAAGCCTCTTAGTCAATGGGACTGCGAGTCTCCCGGCAATATTCAGCAACTGAACGACTATATTCAGTCGCTGAACGATGATGGGGTGAAAGCGGTACCGGGAAGGTGGAAGGATTTCTTTCCGAACCAGAATTTCCGGGTAGTCAACATACCGACAGGTGTGACGCTTGGTGGTGTGCGCGTCGATGGTAGCTACATCTATGGGAGTCCGGACAATAATGGAATGATCTACTACCAGACCGGTGACGCGACATATCCGATGCGCCCAAACTAACATCGAAGTATGTAAAGGGTATCGATGAAATCTCTTGACTCTTTAGATGGCTATCTGACCGCCATTGCATGTTTACCTGATCTTGGCGAGAAGCTATCTATTACGTTAGCGAATCACGGCATGAAGCTTGGCTTGGAGTATTGGGGATATTCAATTGAAGCCAACGAATTCAAGAAAGAGCTGCTGAAGGAGTGGGTGACGCTAGTTCGCAGCCCTATTGGAGCGATAGGCTATCGCTCCGTATTGGTTTCTCGCGTTCTTCAGGAAGCCGGTCTGGATCGCTCGGTTTTTGGCTCCTTCGACAGAACTTCAGAGGTAGAAACACGCGTCCGGTCCCACCCTGCGCTTGCACATTTCACAATCGAAAGCGCTTCTCGTGCTGCGGCCACTGTCGCGGTCGATGCCATACACGCTGTGCGGAACAATGAACTGACCGATATCGGTGAAACCGAAGTCTTCGATGCTATTGGTCTCATGAATACGCATAACTTGGGTGATCTCACGTTCGAGCGAACGGTAACGATATTCGACGAGATTTTTACTCGCTGCGGATTCGTGAGGCTGCTTCGGAAGCCAAAACTGAAAGAGCTATCGCGCTCTTGCGTGGCCGCGTACAGGGATGCTTCTGGGTCCCGTGGCGGGATTTTTTTCTTGTCGATCGACAGCTTTCCCGACTTCTCGGCATATTTCTCCATCCGCCTATCGGTGTGTGTAGATCACGATATGAGCATGACAGTGGCCGGTAAGGAGATTTCTGTCCGTCGGGATGATTTACTCAGGTCTGTCGATACTTCGACGCCAGGATTTGGCTACTACGCCTCCGCGCAGCTAAAGACGGCGCTACCGACCAGTCTCTACGCCTACACATTTTTGATTCCCGAAGTCATACGAATCTTCCGCGATTCATTGGATCGTCCGAGAGTCGAGTTGCAGTGGCTAGGAGCCGAATCATAACGATGCGCCTGCGCGTCGGCGTGGGGGCTTTGCCATGTGCTGGCGGTTGACCGAGACAGCTTCATTCTTCGATCGCCTCGATACCGCGCCGATTCAAGTCCTCAAGGAAATCGTGCATTTCCTTGAGCCGCTCGGGTGAGTGCCCTTCCCATTCGATCACCTCGCCGACGACGCGAAGTGCGCTCCGCGTGCGATACGACTTCGTCGGGTTGCCCGGGAAGCGCTTGTCCGTCAGGTTGGGATCGTCTTCGATGGAGCCTGTCGGTTCCACGATGTAGATGCGTCCGAGCCCTTCGCCGACCGCGAGTTCGGCTCCCCAGGTAGCCGCATCGAGCGTGGCGGACAGGTATACGAAGACCGCCTCTTTTCTCTTGCCGAAGTTGGAGCGGCGACCCGGCTCGATCAGGTCGCCGATATCCAGATCGGCCTTGGTGCCGTGGTAGAGCGTTTGCGAATCGGCCATCGTGCTGCTCCGGTCACCTGTCACGTCGACAGGCGAGCGATGCTGGACCTTTCCCCGGGGCTTTCGGCAAGCCCCCCTGTGTTGTATAAATTGACAGTGGGAAGCGAAGGGCGTGCTTCTCAGCCCGCGCGACGACGCAAGAGCTTCTTCAAGCCGCTGTCGACGATGTCCGCGAACACCTTCGGATCGCCATACGCGCGCGCGGTAAGCATCGCGCCGTACACCATCGACATGAACGATTCCGCTTCCAGGCGGGCCGAGCCGCGCAGTTCGAAAAGGCCCAGTTGCGCTCCTTTGGTCAATACGGTTTCCAGCCAGTTCGACAAGTCGCGGAAATGCGCGCGCACGTTATCGGCCAGGTCGGCGGGAAGGGTGGGCAGTTCGCTGGCGAGCATGCCCGCGACGCAGAACGGAGCGGACGCGTCGGCGATGCAGCGCTCCCAATAACCGGTGTAGAAGCGGAGTTGTTCCTCCGGATCGAAGGCGCCGCCATCGAGCGTCCGCGTCTGCGCGACGATCAACGCTCGGGATTCCTCCACCACCGCCCGGGCGAGATCGGCCTTGGTCGGGAAGTGGTGGTGGATGCTCGCCTTGCGTACCTGCACCTGCTCGGCGACATCGGCGTAACTGAAGCCGTTGTAGCCACGCGTCTGGATGAGGTAGCGAGCGGAATCGATGAGTTTCTGTTGGGTGCTCATGGCCGAATTCTACCATGTGGTAGGTAGCTATTAGAGTGTCATTGAGGAAAGGCCGAGGCTAAACAAAGATTAATCAGGACAAAGTTGACGCGTAGCCTACCTACTAGTAGGCTGTTTCGACCTCCAAGGACCTCCTCCCTATGAATTCCCTCCGATCCTTCTACTACCTGCGCGCGGGCGTCGCCTTCGCATGGGTGGCCGTGGTACTCCTGTCCGCACCCGCGTCGGTGCCACTCGCGGCGGCGCTGCTCGTCGTCTATCCCGCCTGGGACGCACTCGCCAACGTCCTCGATGCCCGCCGAAGCGGTGGCTTGCAGGCCAACCCCGGCCAGAAATTCAATGCACTCGTCAGCGTGATCACGGCCGTCGCCATGGCCGTCGCGTTCGTCCTGCGAGGAAATGCAGGCGGCGTGCTGGTGTTCGGCGCATGGGCACTTCTGGCCGGGCTCTTCCAGTTGGCCGTCGGCATCCGTCGCCGCAAGCTCGGCGGCCAGGTGTTCATGATGATCAGCGGTGCCCAGTCGGCACTCGCGGGTGTGGTCTTCATCATCCAGTCGTTTGGCGTGGCGCCCGGCCTCGCACAACTCGCGCCCTATGCTGGATTCGGCGGTCTTTATTTCCTTCTGTCCGCCCTGTGGCTGACCTTCAGGAAACCGCGCCCGTCACCTTTGTCGCCCTGAGGGTCGACGGAAGGAACGGCGTTCGCCAGCCCAGCATCAACCGGAAAGCAACGACGCCACCCAACCGACATCCGTACGATCGAGAAGTCGCTCGTGTGTCGCGAGGTAGATGGTGTTCGTGCAGGCGGATCGTCCGATCGGGTGCTCCACCAGGCGGCCAATGAATGCCTGTGACCGTGCCACGTCGGCGGGAACCACGGACCATCCACGTCCGTTCGCCACTGCTTCCAGGGTTTCTTCCAGTTCTTCGAAATGATCGGATCGCCACCACGGTTGCGGTAGTGGGACGCCGTGATGATTGAACCAGTGAAGGAACACGTATTCGTATTCGTCGTACGTGACGAAGCGCAGAAGCGTCGGGTCATCGGGCGTGGCGGAGCCGGGTGGTCCGACCAGCACGATGTCTTCACTGGCCACGGCTTGCGACGCGATGCCAGGGCCCATGAGCGGCCGATAGGAAACACCCATGTCGACACGGCCTCGGGTGAGGAGGTCGCCTGTTTCGTCAGCGGTGCAAAAACGCACTTCCAGGCGCCGGCTTGCCGGCATGGCCGGGAGAAGCACAGGCAACAGCCGGTAACGGCCAAAGCCGGTGACCGTGGCGATGCGAAGGGGTTCATTGGCATCGTCGGTCGCGGCGGCTTCCCATGCTTCCCGAATATCCAGGTAAGCACGCTCGACCGAACGGGCCAGCGCCTTACCCTTCGTCGTGGGTTGCAGGTGGCGCCCCACTTTCTCGAACAGCGGCGTGCCGAGATGCCGTTGAAGGACGGCCAGGTCGTCACTGATCGCCGAGGGCGAACGATGCAGGAGCGCCGCGGCTGCGGTAACTCCGCCAGCTTCCACCACGGCGCGAAACACCGCCAGGCGGCGCAGGTCGATCTGGTCGATCGTTCGTCTTTTCGACATGGAGGGCGAGAAAAAGCGAATGGTGGCGGGCACGGTTACCCGGTTAGGCTGCGAACCATGACCGGAGGCCGATCATGACGTACCGCCACATCTTCCTTGCCCTGTTGCTCGCCTGTCCACCGGCGGCCATCGCCTCGGACGGGCCGATGGCCCATCTGTTCGGATACCGGCCGGCGCCGGGCCAGGCGCAGCGCTTCGAGGACGGCTACCTCGAACACCTCGGCTGGCATCGCGCCCACCGCGATCCATTGCCCTGGTATGCATGGACCGTTGCGGACGGGCCGCGTGCCGGACTGTTCATCGATGGCACGTTCGACATTCCTCTGGACGGCCTGGACAAACGGCCCGATCCGGTGGGCGATGCGGCGGATGCGCAGCGCACGTTTCTTCCCCACGGCCCGCCGTCGCTGCGCGAGACCTGGCGACGTGTCAGCCCGGCAAGCGCCTCGCCGCTCACCCACCCCGAACGTCCACTGCGCATCGTCATCTATACGTTGAAGCCTGGAATGGCGGCGCGGTTCGATGCTCTGGTGGCCGACGTGGCACGCGTGGCACCGCCGCCGCAGCCCATGGCGTGGTTCGCGCCGGTCAGCGGCACGGCGCTCAACAGGCGGGTGTTGATGGTATCGATGAAGGATGGCACGGATGAACTGCCTTCCATCGATCTTGAATCACGTATCGATGCGTTGGGGAATGCGCGCGATGCGTGGCGCGCGACATTGGCGGAGACAGTTATCGGAACGGAAGCCGAAACGTGGCAACCGAAGATCCGGTTGATGCTCGTCAGCGACGCGAAGCACCAGGGCCGCGAGTGATCCCGGGTGTCGCATCGACCGCGGAAAACCGTGCCGGCAAGTCCTGTTCGCGAAAGCATTCCACGATGTGATCGATGAACAGCCTGGTCTTCTGCGGCAGCAGGCGTTGCGCCGGGTAGTAAAGCGACAGGTGGCCACCTTCGACCCACCAGTCCGGCAAGACGCGCACGATCCGCCCGCGCTCCATCCAGGGCAGGGCGGATTGCACCGCAAGCAGCGCGATGCCCATGCCGAGTGCGGCGGCGTGACCGGCCGCGTCGGGATCGTCGAACAGGATGCGGCGATCCAACTCCACGGCCGCTTCCGCACCGTGTCGGTCGGATAGCACCCAATCCCTCACGCGGCCGGTTTGCGGTGAACGAATGAGGATGCCTTCGCGGCCCGCGAGATCCGCAGGCGTGGCGATCACGGGTCCGTTCGCGAGGAATTCCGGTGATGCCACCAGGATGCGGTGAGCCGGTGCGAGCGCACGCGCGACGACGCCCGGCCGCATGTCGAAGCCTCCACCGATGGCGACGTCGAAGCCTTCGGCGATGAGATCGACTGGGCGGTTGTCGAAACGCCAGTCAGGCCTCACGGCGGGAAACGCTTCCAGGAACGAGGCAAGCATCGGCACGATGTATTCCCTGCCGAACGCATACGGAAGCGCGACCCTCAGCGATCCGGCAGGACCGGTGGTGCGCGCCCGCGCATTGGCCATGGCGCCGTGGAGCTGGTCCAGGCTGCCCTGGACTTCCAGCCGGAATGCTTCGCCCGCTTCGGTGAGTGAGAGCCGCCGTGTGGTTCGTTGGAAAAGGCGAACCCCCAATTCGGCTTCCAGGCGTGCCACATTCTTGCCCACGGCGGCGGGCGTGAGCCCGAGTATCCGTGCGGCGGCGGCAAAATTGCCCAGTTCCGCGCTGCGTACGAAGCAAGCAATGCCGTTGAGGGTGTCCATGGCGCGACTCTAAACCAGATGGATCGAATGAAACTACCAGCAGGTCGCTAGTGGTTGAGGGCCCAGGGGCCTAGATTTGCTCGGGAATCGAACACCACCTACCGGAGTCTCACCATGAACGACCTCAATTCCATCCAAGGCAAGAGCGCCCTCGTGCTCGGCGGTTCACGCGGCATCGGTGCTGCGATAGCGCGTCGGCTGGCCGCTGGCGGTGCCTCCGTCGCGATCACTTATGTGCAAGGCGCTTCCGCCGCCCATGCCGTCGTCGACGACATCACCAAGGCCGGCGGACGCGCCGTCGCCATCCAGGCGGATAGCGCGAACGATGCGGCGATCGAGGATGCGGTGAACAAGACGAAGGAGTCCTTCGGTGGCTTCGACATCCTGGTGAACAACGCGGGCGTCCTCGCCATCGCCCCGATCGAGGAGTTCACGACGGAAGACATCGACCGCACGATCGCGGTGAACATTCGCGCGGCCGTCATCGCCAGCCGCGCCGCCGCACGCGTCATGGGCAAGGGCGGCCGCATCATCCACATCGGCAGCACCAATGCGGAGCGCATGCCATTCGCCGGCGGGGCCGTTTACGCGATGAGCAAGTCGGCGCTGCAAGGCCTGACACAGGGCCTTGCGCGCGATCTCGGACCGAAGGGGATCACCGTGAACGTGGTGCAGCCGGGACCCATCGATACCGACATGAATCCCGCGGATGGTCCGATGGCCGCAGGCCTCATCCCCATGCTTGCGGTTGGCCGCTATGGTCGCGCTGACGAGGTCGCCAGTCTTGTCGCCTACCTGGCGGGGCCCGAGGCAGCCAACATCACGGGCGCGGGCCTCTTGGTCGATGGTGGATTTGCCGCGTAAGCATCGTCCACAGCGTACTTTCAGGCCGTGAGGAAATGGGATGGGCCGTGCCCTGCGCGCGGCCCATCCTTTTGTTTACTTGCCCTCGGGAACGAGGTTGGCAAGCTTGCCCTTCTTGTCGAACTGGCAGGTGAAGTTCTTCTTGCCATCCATGCCGGCGTCGGCGGTACCGGCGATGGTGTAACCGGCGTCTGCAGCCTGGATCGGCTGCAACTGGATGTAATCGTTCTTCACGTCGAATTTGTCCGCGGCGGCATCGAGGCAGCGGGTGGTCAGCTTGCCCGGATCGGGACGGTCGGAAGCGACGGCGTGCGAGGCAAGGACGAGGCCGAGCGAAGCGGCCAGCAGCAGGGTGGAGTTGCGCATGGGTCTATCTCCGTACGAGGCACGAGGCCGGGATACTGCCAGCGCGAGTCTGCCTTGGATTTCCTTGCGGCAGGATGAACTGGGGTAGGCGGCCGTAGCTGCCAACGTTCAGCTTTGCGAATTACCAGGAGTCATCGTCGGAAGACCCGCTATCACCCGACGAACTGTCGTCCCACGAACTATCGTCGTTGCCCATGTCGATCGGATCGCTACGAAGATCGTCATAGGCCTGTGCCGAAGGATCGCGATCGTCGCGAACAGTGGAGCCTGTGTCCGGCAACACCTGGCCACCGCCGTGGGAGCGAAGCGCTTCGTCGAGCAACATGCCAGCGGCCACGCCGCCGAGTCCTGCCGCTACCGCCGTGCCCACGCCTGAATGTCCTTGCGGAGGCGGCGGCGGAGCATAGGGGCCGTTACCCGGATAGCCGCCATAAGGAGCCGTTCCGCCGGGGGGCGGCGCGGCGGGGTAGCCGATGGACGGGCCATCCGCTGCGCGCTTCCGGCGCATCCAGAGGAACGCGATCAGCGCGATACCGGCTCCGATCGCCAGGATCCGGAGGAGGTTCGACGATCCGCCGTCTTCACGGCCGGACAGCTGTCCGGCCTCGCCGTAGCGCGCAGGAGTCGCCGTGGTCCGAACGTTGGCCTCAGGAGCCAGCGCCTCGTTCAGCTTCCGCTGGAAAGCCTGGAATTTCGCGGGATCGGTGAAGTGTGTACCCGGATCGAGCGTCGCCGCCTTGGACGCCTCGGCCTTCGCCTCGCCGATGTTGCCTTCGTGAGCCAGCACCTCGGCCAGCACGTAATGGGCCTTCGCGCTTTGCGGATGTTCCGCGATGGCGTCGCGAAGCATCGTTTCGGCCCCCGCGTAATCACCGCGAGAGATAAGAGCCTGCACGTCCTTGGGCGAGTCGGCGGCGCCCGCCAGTGGCGCGAGGAGCAACAACGCAAGAAAGAGAATCAGCTTTTGCATGAGGTTCTTCAGTGCCCGGGATGGTGGCTTTCGGCAGCCTACTCTCCCTCGATTTTCATCAAGCTTTCCGATGGAGGATCAAAGCACCGGACGCAGACCCCGCACGGGGCTGACGGCTTCGAGTAAGGAAGCGACATGCAGGATGGTCGACTCGGCTTGCCATTTGCCGACAATCTGCACGCTGATCGGAAGGCCCTCCTTGCTCGTGCCGAACCGCATCGCCAGACCCGGCAAACCCGTGAGGTTCAGTGGCACGGTCGCGCCCTGGAGGTAGGTGGCATCGACGGTCTGCCCATCGATGGTGAACTCCTCGACGCCATGCTTGTGGGCGGGGATCGGCAACACGTGGGTGATCAGGGCGTCGTAGCGCGAGAAGTAATCGGCGTAACCATCGCGCAACCGTTCCACGGCCTGTTCGGCGTCGATGAAGTCGTCCATCGACGTGTCGGGCAGTGAGAGCATGGTTTTCGCCATCTTGTAGAGTTCGTCGGGACGGCGCCCCGTCGTGGCTTGCCGGAAGGCGGGTTTCATCTCCATGACATGCAGCCGATTGAATACGTCGAGCGCGAAATCGCGTTCGAGCGCGGGAATGCCTACCTGCTCGACGAACACCCCCCATTGCTTCAAGGCATCGGCCGCCGCCTTCACGGTGGCCACCACCTCGGGATCGACCGGTCCGAATCCCGGTCCGACCATCCAGCCCACGCGCAGCTGTCGATAGGGCTGGCGGCCGATGCCTGCATCGAAGGGAGTGGTGCCGGTCGCGAAAGCATCCTGGCCATCGGGTCCAGCGAGCAGGGAGAAGGCGAGGGCGATGTCGCGCACCGAACGTGCCATCGGTCCCACATGCCAGAAGCGACGTGGTGCACGTGGCCAGATGCCGGTCATCGGTACGCGACCGTGGGTGGCCTTCATCGACGTGATGCCGGTTTGCGCCGCGGGGCCACGCACGGAGATCGCGAGGTCGGTGCCGAGTCCGATCGGCGACATGCCCGCGGCGATCGCCGCCGATTCACCGCCACTCGATCCACCCGGTGTACGTGTCAGGTCCCAGGGGTTGTTCGAACGGCCGGAGAGCAGGTTGTCGCTCTCGATCCAATATGAAAATTCGGGGAGGTTGGTCTTCGCCAGCAGGATGCCACCGGCCGCTTTCATGCGCGCGACGCTCGTGGCATCGGTGTCGGGCACGCGGCCTTGGAAGATCGGGGAGCCACGCTGGGTGAGGACGCCCGCCGTGTCGATCGAGTCCTTCACCGTGAAGGGGACACCGTGCAACGGGCCTAGCGCGTCGCCCGACATGACGGCTTGCTCGGCGGCCTTGGCGGCATCGAGGGCGCCATCCGCCACCGTGACGATCGCATTGATCCTGGGGTCGACGGTGGCGATCCGGCCGAGGTGGGCCTGCATGATTTCCACCGGGGAGATTTCCTTGGTGCGGACCAGTTCCGCCAGCTTCGTCGCGTCGGAAAAGACGATATCGTTGTTCATATCGAGACTACCTAACATTTGGTAGGTAAATAATGAGCGCCATCTACGACGCCCGTCAAGGCCTAACTAACACATGGTAGGATGCTTGCCGCGGTAACCACCGGAGCCGGGCATGAGTACGAACGAAGCCATTCTTTCCGCCGCGCGGCGCAGCGCCCAGGCGCACGGGTACGGCGGCTTGAACATTCGCGATCTGGCCGGGGAGGTCGGGATCAAGGCGGCCAGCATCTATCACCACTTCCCGAGCAAGGCCGAACTCGGCGCGGCGGTGGCGAAGCGCTATTGGGAAGACACGGCGGCCGACCTGGAGGCGATGTCCCAGGAAACGCCAGAACCCCGGGACGCCCTGCGCAAGTATCCGCAGATTTTCCGGCGGTCTCTCGAAAACGAGAACCGGCTCTGCCTGGGGAGTTTCATGTCCGCCGAATACGACGATCTTCCGGCGCCGGTGAAGAAGGAAGTCCAGGCCTTCGCCGATGTGAATGTGGCCTGGATCGGCAAGATGTTGAAAGCGGCCGGCGTGGTCACGGCAGAAGAAAGCGAAGCGCGCGCGCGAGCCATCTTCGCCGCGGTTGCCGGTGCGCAACTGATGGCGAGAAGCCGTTCGGACATCTCGTTGTTCGACACGTTGATCGAGAGTTATCGTCAGGCCGGCCTGTTGCCTGCTTAAGCAGGCCAGGCGTTATTCGGGGAGAGGCTGTCGAATTTCGTACCCTTCGTTCGACGTATCAGTAAGGCGGGCATTGGCCCGACTGAAAGCCACTCAAGGAGAAGACGATGCCGCAGTATCTGGTTGCTGGTTACCTCCCCGACGATTTCGATCCGTCCCAGATGGATGAATCCGTCGGCCGTGACATCCACGCGCTGAACAAGGAAATGATCGACGCTGGCGTCAGGAAATTCGCCTGTGGGCTCGGCGCCGCCAAGTCGCTGCGCACGCAAGCCAGCGGCGACGTCTTCGTCACCGATGGCCCGTATCTTGAAACCAAGGAGCATATCGGCGGTTTCTGGATACTGGAATGCGCCGATATGGACGAGGCGCTGGCATGGGCGCGCAAGGGCGCCGCGGCCACTCGGGGGCAGGTCGAGGTGCGGGAGATTTTCTTCAGTCCGGCTCCGGAATAGTGGGTGAGCGGCGATACGTCCGGACTTGCGAGGGGCAATGGGCCGTCATTCCAAATGCCACGCGTGTTATCCCGAACCTGCGGATGCATCCTTCGTAGATGACGAGGCACAGTCCTAGACTGCTGAACAGGATGACGAAGTACTTCATCCAAGGCGTCCACGGACACCGGACTACGTAGTAGCCGACGGCGACGATCACCGTCTGATGCATTATGTAAATGGGATAACTTGCTTCCCTGGCCCATATAAGCAGGGGATCTGCAAATGACAAGTATCGATAGCCGTATCCAAGGAACACCATTACCCACAACCAGGTAAATATATTTGCTCCCATGCTATCGACGATGGAGTCATGGCGGGCGACGCCCGTGCCGAGCAGGGTAATCAACAGGACGAACACGCCGATTCCCATGATCAGGGACCACCTGCGAAAGTCAGACAGCCATCCCCAAACTCCCGGCGTGGAAGCGAGGAAGTATCCATAAGTCGTCAGAAGTAAGTAATGATTGAAAGTGTACCAATCGCTGACAAGGTTATGCGTTTCCGGGTATAGGGGCTTGAGAAACATTTCATTGATGCCGAGGGGGATCCCCAGCAAGAAAATCCATGCGCCCGGCGCCATGCGTGCAGAAGATCGCTTCCACCAGAACACGATGGGAAGTAGCAATAGAATGTACGCGTAAAGATATAGAACAAACCACAGGTGATGCCAGCTGAAGTCGCCGGAAGGATATGGGCGGAACTCCAGCACGCGATCCATATAGAAACTTGCATACCCGCCACTCCACTGGTCACGCAGAAGGCGTTCAAAATATATTTGTGGCGGCACGACCAAGAACATGCCTACGATCAGGGGCAGCAGGAGCTTCTTCGTTCGTTCACGTAGAAATTGACCCTTGCTGCGTCGCCTCAGTGCGAACCACATACCGGCACCAGCGATAACGAACAGCAATGGCATCCGAAGGCGATGCGCGATATCCATGGGCCACTGGAGTATAGGCAGGGTCTGGTTGTTGACGATATGCCATCCCCATCCAACGAAAATCATTCCAGTATGAAAAAAGAACAGCACGAAGATGGCAATGACACGTAGCCAATCCAGGAAGTCGTAGCGCTCCTGTATCTCATCTGCAAGCATTATCAAACCCGCTCTCGGCTCTATGCTGGGAGTGAGTCTCCTGCATCGTCACCCGAAGCGCGGCGACTATGTGGCGAGTGGAGGCGTGTGCGGGGTGGGTCGGATGCTAGCGGTCGAGACGTGCGAACAGTGCGTCGCGATATCTCCGGCTGAGGCGAAGAATCCGCCCGTTGCGAAGATGGAGTTCGTGATCGCCCTTGAAGAGTGGCGTGAGTGAACCGATCGAGTCGATATTCACGGCCGTCGACCTATGGATGCGGATGAAATGATCTTCGCCCAGCTGGTTCAAAAGATCCTGAAGCGTCCTGCGCAGCATGTAGCGGTGTGTTGTCGTATGTACGTGCACATAATTATCGTCGGCTTCCAGCCATTCGATAGATGCGATATCGATCAATCGCAATTGTTCTCCATCCGGCACGATCAGGCGTCTACGATGCGCTGTCCTTGCGCGTCCGATCGCGACCGCGGTCGCACCGGGCTCGTGCGAACTCAATCGCTCACGGACGCGTCCCAAGGTGCGTGCGAGGCGATCCCGGTCGTATGGTTTTAGAAGGTAGTCGATTGCATTGAACTCGAAAGCTTTCACTGCGTGCTCATCGAACGCTGTCACGAATACAATCAGCGGCGCGCAGGATGGCTCGAGCTGCGCTGCGACTTCGAGGCCGGACAAGGTCGGCATATGTACATCGAGAAAGACAACGTCCGGACGGTTTTTCTCGATGTGGTGCGCGGCAGATAACCCGTCGGCGGCCGATCCCACAACGATGAAATCGGGCTGTTCCGTTAGCCAGTGATCTAGCTTCTCCAGGGCCGGTGCTTCGTCATCGGCTATCACGGCACGGATCATGGAGTGGTCCCTGTCAGGGGTATCGAGATGTTCGCGACGACGCCATCGGTTTCATTCCGCACCTCCAGGGATGCCGTGCCACCGTAGATGATGCCGAGCCGTTCGCGGCAGCTGCGTAGGCCGACACCATAGCGGATGCCGTGCGCCATGGAGAGGCCGGAGTTGCTCACAGCGATCTCCAGTGACTCAAGCACGCGTCGGACACGGATGACGATGCATACGGGCGTTACCGTGCGCTCGACACCGTGTTTGAAGACGTTCTCGATGAGTGGTTGCAGCAACAGCGCGGGAACGGGGGCCTGAAGCAGATTCCTATCGACCTCCCAGCTAAGCGCCACACGATCCCGAAATCGCTCCCGCATGACGGTCGTATACAGCTCCAGCGTGCGAAGTTCTTCGGCGAGTGGCGTCATCTCGTGCTCGCTTGTCCGGAGACTGATGCGAAGCAAGTCGCCGAGCGCGGCGACCAGACGGTCTGCGCGCGGCACGTCGGTATGCATCAGGGCTGAAACGGTATTAAGCGCGTTGAACAGGAAATGTGGCCGCAACTGCCCCTGAAGTTGTGCCAGCCGTGCTTCGGCCAGTGCCGCCTGAGTTTTCAGCAAACGGTGACGTTGAACCTGCCATTGACCATAGGAATCCATTCCGAACAGGATGCCGAGCCACAGCCCGGCAAACAGCGTGAGCTTGACGGTCTCGTAGGCAAAGATGAAAGGCCAGCCAGGATGTTCGTAGTGGTGGCCCAGGATGGCGTATATCCCGTGGCGTAGCGCGTATACGGCTGCAATGAACGTGATAACCACCACGGGCAACCATCGCAGGTAGCGGCCAAACCAGGCTATGGGCCTGTCCAGGTACAGCGCATGGGCCCCCCGAAAGCGGACCGCGACCAACATCCACCCCGTCGCAATCAGTCCGGAACTTCCTTCCCAGAGCACTGGCTCCCACCAGCGGATCAGCGGGTTGCGGAGTGCGTCCTGGAGGGATGCGCAAATCATCAATAACCAGAACCCCGTCCACAACGCCGCCAGTATCTTGGCAGGAGCAATCGTTCCGGTGCGGACACTCGTCGTAGCCGCGCTAGGTCCCTGGTTCATAGGCCGAGTTTATCCGCGCCCTTCGGGAAGCGCATTGCCTATGTGGCGAGCGGTGACTTTCGGGGGGTGAAGCGGGCGTGAGGCTCCCTGGCGAAACAGAGGGGCTGAGGGTTTGGCGATGTCCATGCCAATCTCACTGCACGGTCGCCAACGCCCGAACCCGCATTCCAGCGGGGGTGCGGGTTTTCCAAGCGTACGAAGCCGGACAGTAGTTGTCCGGCTTCGTACTTGCCACACTCAGTAGTCGTAACTCACCCCAAGCCGCACGTAACGCGGCACCTGGCGAACCACCGCCTGCCCGTACTGCGGATCGGGCACACCGGGATCCGTTTGCGAATAGGGGTACCGGTTCAACGGACGCTGTTCGTTGAACACATTGAAGACGCTGGCGGTGAAGGACAGCTTGCCGTCGGCGAAGGCCGGGCGATACGTCGTGCCCAGGTCGAGCTGGCGGATCCAGGGTAGCCGGCCCTGCTTGCCCGGCGGCGACGCGACGCCGTCGCAGTAGTGGTACGAGCCACCGTACTTGCCAGGGTCCGAGAAATCGGGGCCGTAGTAGCCCAGGCAGATCTTCGGCGAACCGGAGGTCAGGCTGAGGTTGGCCGAGACCAGCCATTCCGGCGTCAGCTGGTAGTAACCGAACAGTTTCAGCTGATGGGTGTGGTCGTTGTTGGTCGGGCCATTGGTGTTCTCCATGATGTAGCTGTTGTCCCAATCCTCGCTGGTCGAGGCCGCGGTCTGCTGGAGGTCCGAACGGAGCTGGCCTTCGGTGTTGCCGTAGCTGCGCGAGAACACATAGTCGACCTTGCCGTACCAGCGGCCGTCGAACGGGTGTTCCAGGAATCCTTCCAGCGAGTAGTAGCGGCGCTTCAGGCTTTGAAAGCCCAGCTCGCTGTTGCTCAGCGGCACGGCGACCAGGTTGCCGGAGGTATCGATCACGTTGAACGTGTTCGCCCGGCCCGGGTTGAACAGATAGCAGCTGTTGGTCGTGGTCACGTCGTAACCGAGCGCCGCCGCCTTGGCGATGATCCGATCGGTGTCGCAGTAGTCGTCGATCGCGCTGCGCAGGATGCGCTGGGTAGCCTTCGCCCCGTAGACCCAATCCTGGCCCAGCGTCTTGGTGAAGCCGAGGATGAACTCATCCTGGTATTCCGACTTGAGGTTGCTGGCCGTGACCGTGCGCGGATCGGGCAGTACGCCGTAATAGTTGTTCGACGAGACCGGCTGCGAAAAAGCCGTGAGGCCCGTTGGCAAGCCTTGCGCGTCGATGCCGCCATAGGTGAAGTACTGCGACGTGCTGAGCGACGCGCCAGCGGCGTTGAGGCCGGGATTGAGCGGCAGGCCGAGATAGTAGCGTCCGGCGTTGCCATAGACCTTGAAGCTGGCGTCACCGTTCACGTCCCAGCTGAAACCGAGGCGCGGCGCCCACTGTGGCCGATGCTGCGTGACATAGGCATCGCCGTCACGGTTGTAGTTCTCGAACTGGTCGTTGCGCAGGCCCAGCGAGAGCAGCCAGCGATCGCCAACCTGCCATTTGTCCTCGATGTACTGGGCCTTCTGGCTCGCGCGCACGCTGGCCAGCGAACTGACCACATGCCGGACCACGTAGTAGCCCTGCTCGCCGTTGACGATGCCGCCGGTGGCGGGGACCCCTAGCCCCGTGGAGATCGGCGTATTCGGGTCGGCCTTGCCGTAGGTCCAGTAATAGCCATCGCCCGAGGCCTGTGAGCCCTGGTCGAGCGCGCGCGTGACCTGGTTGTCGATGCCGGCGCTGATCGTGTGGTCGCCGAGCACGTAGGTCACGTCGAAGCGCGTGTTGGTGCTGCGCGTGCTGCGGCCCGGATTGGTCAACGTCTGCACCGTCTGGTTGTTGCCGAACGGCGAACCACCGTTGAGTGCGGGATTCTGGTTGGTGAGCCCGTTGACGTAGGTCAGGTCACCGTTATACGAGCCCGGCTGGTCGTACTGGTCCAGCTTCATCTTGCCGTACAGCGCAGACACGGTCAGGTTGTCCGTGATGTAGCCGGTGTACTTGGCCGACCACACGTCGCCGCCGGTCTTGGTGTCGTCATCCGAACCGATCCGCTCGCCGCGACGCAGGGCGTTGTAGTCGTAATCGTAGATCGTGCCCTGTGTCTCGCGTTTACTGGAGGCGCTGGTGACCTCGAGGATATGGTTGTCCGCGATGTTCCAGTCCAGCTTGCCGTACCAGCGCGGCGAGCCATACCGGTACTGCACGTCCGGACTCGTGTCGTCCACGTTGTTGTGTGTCGAGCCTTCCTGCCGCTCGAACTCGCCAGCCAGGAAGAAGAACAGCTTGTCTTCGATCAGTGGACCGCCGACGTAACTGCTCACCGTGGTCACCCAGCTGCGATCCTCGCGATTGGGCTGGTAGAGGTCGCCCGCGACGGGCGAGGCGGGCAGGCCGTTGGTGTAATACGTATTGGCCGACCCGGCGCGCGCGAAGGCGGGCTCCCAGAGCACCTGCCCACCGAAGTGCCACTCGTTGCTGCCGCGTTTGCCGACCTGGTTGATGACGCCGCCATCGGAGCGCCCGTACTGCGCGCTGTAACCGCCCGTATAGACTTCCTGCTGGTCGATGGCACCGTAGGGCAGGGAGATACCACCCATGCCGCGCTGTGGGTCGGTCACGTTGTAGCCGTTGATGTAGTAAGCGTTCTCGCTGGCCGCCGAGCCGCCGAAACTGTTCAGCGACGACCCGGTCGGGCCCTTGAATCCACCACTGTTCGACACGACGCCCGGGGCGAGCCGGGCGATTTCATCCGCGTTGCGTGTGAGTGGCAACTTGGCCAGCTGGTCGGCGGTGATCACCGAGCGGGAGTCCACCGATGTCACGTCGATATCGGGCAGGCGCGAGGCGCTGACGCTGACACCTTCGAGATTGGCCGCGCTGGCGACGAAGGAGACGTCGGTCGACGCGCCCACCCTGAGCCCCACGTCCTTGCGGCTGTCGACGTCGACGCCGTTGCGCCGGAGGGTGACGGTATAGGTGCCGAGCGGAAGCTGGCTTGCGCTGTAGCGCCCCTTGGCATCGACCGTGACTTCGCGGGTCAGGCCGTTGCCGCCTTGTACGACGATGGTGGCGCCCTGCGCATCGCCGACCTGGCCCGAGATGGCGCCGGTGGTCGACTGGGCGAAGGCAGCTTGTGTGCCGAGCGCGGAAAGAAGTGTCGCGGCCAGCAGACGGCGGCGAATCGGTAGCGTGGAAGGCACGTTGTAGCCCCTGGATGGTCGTGGGAAAAGCGCGTTCACCAGCGGTAGGCGACGCGCGTGTAGAGATACCGTCCGCTGTAGCCGAACGGCGAGTAATCGGGATAAGGCCAGGTGCCGCCGACGGCCCCGTCGCTTCCGGTCTTGTACTTCTGCGGGTAGACATTGGTGAGGTTGTCGACGCCTGCCGTGAAGGTCCAGCCGTGGACCGCGTAGCTGGTGGACAGGTCGAGCAACCACCGTGCGGGAAAGACCTGGTCGAAACCGGGGTTGCCGACCGGGTCCTGGTTGACCGTGAACTGGCCGTAGCGTGTCAGCGCCGCATGCACGCTCCAGTCGCGAATGCCGTAGTCGGCACCGAAGGCGATCTTGTCGCGCGGCGCACCGTTGGTGATGTAGCCCTGCGCGATGTGCCCCACACGCACCAGTTCCAGCCCGCTCTCGGCAAGCGTCGCGGGGTTGGGTGCCACCGAGAGGATCGACGTGTGGTTGCGGTTGTAGGCGGCCGTGAGCTGGAGTTTGCCTGCGTCTCCGAAATCGAGGCGGTAGCCGCCGCTGAGATCGACGCCGCGTGTGCGCGTCTTCAGGGCATTGGTGAAGTAACTGCCGCCCTGGATGTTGGCGAAGCCCTGGCTTTGCAGGTACGCCTGCACGTCCTCGCCGACCAGGTTCTCCGAGGGAACGATGCGATTGCCGATCGTGATCTGGTACAGGTCGAGCGACAGCGTCCAGGCGCCGGGCGCGTATACGGCGCCGAGGGTGTAGTTATGTGATTTCTCGGGCTTGAGCGGTTCCGCGCCAAGCGCGCGGGCGACCGGATCGCTCACCGCGAAATTGCGGATCTGCGTCGGCACGCCGCCGATGACATTGGTCGACGTGGTCGTGTAGTACTGCTGCGGCAGCGATGGTGCGCGGAAGCCCGTCGCCGCCGTGCCACGCAGCGCGAAGCTGTCGGTGAAGTCGTAACGCGCCGACAACGTGCCCGATGTGGTGTTGCCGAAGTCGCTGTAATCCTCGTGGCGGATCGCCAGCGAACCGCTCAGCTTGTCGGTGATCTGGTTTTCCAGGCTGATGTACTCGGCGACGTCGTGACGGCTGTGGCGCCCCGCGTCCCCTGGCGTGAACCCGGGAAAGCCCTGCGACCCCGTGCCGAAATACGACGACGGATCGCCGGCTTCGATCTCGTACTGCTGGTGCAGGTACTCGATGCCGAAAGCGAGGATCAACGGGTTGGTCAGCCAACCCACGTCGAGATCGCGGGCCACGTCGACATCGAACGCCTTCTGCGTGGCGATCAGGCGCCCGGCGTTGAAACGGGTAGGGCTCGCCGCGCCGAGGTCGACGTTGAGCGTATGCGTGGGATCGATGCTGACCCGATCGCGTCCGTAGTTGCCGCTGATGTCCCAGCGCCAACCGCTCGCGGTGGTGCCGCGCACGCCGGCGACCACGGCGCTGTCGATCGAGCGCACGTCGTTGAGGGGAAGGTAGCCGTTCGGGTAGATCGATGGCACGTTACGCGCGCTGTCGTACGTGCGGAACAGGGCGGGCGACGTGCCCTCGCGGCTGCTGGTGCTGGCGAAGGCGTAGAAGTCCACGTTCGAGGCCAGCGCGTACTGGACGTTGAGCAGGGCCTGGTGGTTGCTGATGTCCGGCTCGCCGATGCGCTGCGTCCGCTGGCCGTAAACGGGCGACGACGGATCGCGGTAGTCGCGTCCGCCGCGGTTGGTCGCATCCGCATGGCCCTGGACGAGGCTCAGGCGTGCCCAGCCCTTGTCCCCGCCGAGCGGAACGCCGAGGCTGGCTTCGCCCTGCCATTGCTTGCCGTCACCCGCGCTGTAGCGTCCGGCCGTGATGCTCGCTTCATTGGTCCCGGCACCGGCGGCTCCCTTGAGTACGATGTTGATCACGCCCGCGATCGCGTCCGAGCCGTACTGGGCCGAGGCACCGTCGCGCAGCACCTCGATGTGGTCGATGGCCGAGATCGGGATCGAGTTGAGGTCGGCGGGCGCGGAGCCGCGGCCGAGCGCCCCCTGCAAGTTGAGCAGCGCGCTGGTGTGCCAGCGCTTGCCGTTGACCAGGACGAGTGTCTCGTCGGGCGACAGGCCGCGCAGCGCGGCCGGGCGCACGATACCCGAGCCGTCGTTGCCCGGGGCACGCGGGAAGTTGAGCGAAGGGGTGAGCCGCGATAGCACGGCGCCTAGCTGGGTGTCGCCGAACGATTGCAAGTCCTGCGACGTGACCACGTCGATCGGTGACAACGAACTGCTTTGGCTGCGATTGACGGAGCGGGTGCCGGTGACGACCACTGTCTGCAATTTGGTGGCGTCCTCGGCCTTATCGGTGTCCTCGGCGCGGGTGACGGGGCCATACAGGCTGGCGGCGAAAAGGACGGACAGCGACAAGCGCGCGGGTAGGGCATGCCTCATGAACGGATTCCTGGATGGTGCGGGCAGCGGTACGACACGCGGCAGGGAGCCGCGCGTGGCGCAGGGGGGATGGGGGAGGTGTTTCTATCCGCCCGTCAGGCGGAGGGGCGCAGGTGCGCCGGAGGGATCAGGCAGGACAACAGCAACACGCACCGATCGTGGAGACGATCGGATGGCGCGTGTTGGTCGTGGGCTGCATGATCATGGCGGTTCTACTCCGGAGTACGACCAGATGTCTGGGCGTTTAGAAGTCCGAATGGGAAATCCATGCTGGTGCAGGAACGTGCGGTTGTCAACTACCCGCGAGGAGGTGGGTAGGACGTTCTGGGTGGATTCCGCTCGCGGGACGCTCACGCGAGCGGGTGTCCTTTGCCTGGATCAGTGGGAAATTCTCTTCCATCCGGTAAGTGGAATATCGCCGTTGGGCCGCGGCGGAAGCTTGTAGCTCAGCATGTCGCCGCTCAGTTCATAGCTGCGCACCTGGGTCGTCCCCTCCCAGTTCGGATACGTCGCCCCCTCGATGTGGAACGTGAGCGTTCGCTTCACGGGATCGGCGTCGACCGTTCCAAAGTGAGAACTCGTTCCCAGTGTGGCCGATCGGAATTCATCCGGTGTCCCCGCGTTCTTGTCGTTGGCGGCAAACCTGGGCCGGGAACTGTTGAAGATAAACAGCGAATAGTGACCCGTGCGATCGATCTGCAGCATGCCCTTCGGGGCATCGCCGTAGTCATGTGTTCGCGTTCCATCCGGATGTTGAACGTCGGCGAAGGCGAGTGTCCAGGTGCCTTCGATGGGGCCGACCGCGTTCGTCTTGCCGGGCTCCGAGGCCGTGACTGTACGGATCGGGAGCAGGGCCAGAAGGGCGAATAGAAGCGTCTTCGAGGGTTTCATGACGGGATTTCCTGCCGATGTGCGGCGCAGTTTAGTGCGCTACCATTCATTTAGAACATATATGAATTCGCGTTTCAGTCATTAAAAAATGAAATGGATAAGCCATGAAAGCCCTCGACCTCGATGCCGTCAAAGCCTTCGTCCTGACCGCTGAGTTGCAGAGCTTCACTCGCGCCGCCGATGCACTGAACAGCACGCAGTCGGCGATCAGCCTGAAGTTGCGCCGGCTGGAAGACCAGCTGGGTCGACGACTGCTGGAGCGAACGCCGCGCCAGGTGAGGTTGTCCGCCGAGGGAGCCGCGTTCATGGAGGCCGCTCGTGAGTTGGTCGGTGCGCACGAACGCGCCATCGCGTCGTTTGACGTGAAGCAGCGGCGACTTGTCATCGGCGTCAGCCATCAGTTGGTGGGCAGCGAATTGCCTGGCTTGTTGCTCTGGATGAACGAGCACGATCCCCATCTGGTGATCGAATTGCGCGTAGCCGGCTCGAACGAAGTACTCAAGGCCTACGACGATGGCGTGCTGGATGCCGCGCTGGTGTTGCAGCCGGAAGATCGCCGTCGCCATGGTGAAGTGCTGTTTGCGGAATCGTTCGCGTGGATAGCCGCTCCGCACTGGCAACCGCGCCCAGGTCAACCGCTCCCGCTGTCGACCCAGGGCGAAACATGCAGCATCCGCGCGGCAGCGGTCCGTGCGCTGGATAATGCCGGTATCGCCTGGACGGAAGTGTTCATCGGCAAGGGTGCTGCCGTGGTGGGGGCCGCGGCCACGATCGGCTTGGCGGTCGCCGTATTGCCGAGGCGTGCCGCACCGTCCGGCACCATCGATATCGGCCAAGCGCTTTCATTGCCGCCGCTACCCACGCATGAGGTGGTGCTGTATTCGGCGTTGCATGACAGTCGGTCGCGCAGTGCGCTGCATACGCTGGGGATGGCGTTCAAGAATCTGTCCAAGGCGGGTTAGTCACTTGGATGTAACTTGACGCGATTTTTACGGCTCGACGCTCTGCTCGACCGAGAGAATTTACGGCGGGCTGGCAGATACTGGTCCCGTTTCCACTGCTGAGTTTCTCGATGTCGATTCTGTTGCTTGTCGCTCCGATTCATCCCCCAGGAACGGAGGCGGTCGCCGATGACGCGTTGATGGGTTTATGGGACCGCGCGCAAGCGCAAGGGGAAGACCTGGTTTGGCGGGCGTGCGCCGACATCGAGCAGGTGACCGATTGCCTGGCCGGCCAGGAGGCTGGTTCGGTGGACCTGGTCCTCCTGGACGTCGACGCGGATGCGATACCCGAGGGACAGGTGGCTCCGTTACGCCGCGCGCTCGACGCGTTGAGCGTGCCGTTGATCGAGATCCACGCCGATAGCCGCGCCGGCGACCTGGCGACGATCTCCCCGGCTCATCCGTCCCTGGTGAGTGTCACCACACCGGGTAATCCCGCCGCCGGGTACGAGATGGCGCTTTCGATCGGGCTTCGCTACCTGGCGCGGAACCGGCAGATGGCGGCGTAGCTGATCACAGGACCTGACTTAGCCAGCAGGCCTTAGCAAACCAGCGATCGCGACCCATCAGTCGAACTTGACCAAGTCCTTGAAGATCAGTTGACTCCAGCTGTTTCCGCGCGCCTGCACAAGCAGGCCACCTTCCGAAAGCCCACCAAGTTTGATCGGCGAGAAACCGAGGTTTTCCGCCAGCGCAGCGATCTCGGCTGCTGCACCGTCATCGTCGCTCGCCAGGAACACGACTCTTCTCCCACCATGTACGGCTGGATCTTGGGCAAGGACGGCGGCGCCCAGATGATTGAAGCCCTTGACCAGTCTTCCACCAGTGAAAGCCTGTGCGACGAACTTGGAAGAAGGCTGTCCTCCGAGTTCCTCGGGTGGCACGCCGTAGGCATTGGTCACATCGACGATGGTCTTCCCCTGCCATTTGGGCAGCGCTTTTGCGACATCCTGGTGCGCCTCGAAACGAACGGCCAAGAAGACAATGTCCGCCTCGACCGCTTCCGACAGCTTCTTGGGAATGATCGTCGGCCCGATCGCGGCCGCATCGGCCGCGAAGCTTTTGGGATCGCGCGTGGTTGCAACGGATACGTCGATGCCGTTACGGGCAAACGCCTTGGCAAGAGCCTGGCCGATCTTGCCGAAGCCGATAATTGCGTAGCTCATATGGTTTCCCTTGGTTTAGCACGCCCGGCGGACTCCAGATGTCGAGCGGAGTGTCCGGCCGGGCGTCGCACGTCAGAGTTGCGCCAGGCCGCCGTCGACGGCGACCTCGCTGGCGGTCATGAAGCTGCTGTCCGATGACGCGAGAAACGCGGCCACCGCGCCGATCTCCGCTGGATCGGCCATGCGTTGCAGCGGAGTCATCGAGGCGAAGACTTTCTGGCCCTCCTCGCCCAGCGCTTCCTTCGCGAGGTCGGTCGCCGTCGCTCCGGGCGACAGCACGTTGACCCGTATGCCGGTGCCCTTGAGGTCTTCCGCCCAGGTCCGCGCGAGGTTGCGCACAGCCGCCTTGCTCGCACTGTAGGCGCTCATGCCCGGCGCGCCCGTGGTGCCGGCACTCGATCCGGTCAGGATGATCGAACCTCCCTCGCCCATCAGCGGCAGCGCCTTCTGGACCGTGAAGATCGTGCCCTTCACGTTGGTGTCGAAGGTTTCATCGATGTGCTCGGCGGTGATCTTGCCCAGCGGAAGCTGGCTCCCCGCCCCGGCATTGGCGACGACGATGTCGAGGGTTCCGCGCTCGGCCTTCACCGCCGCGTAGAGTCGGTCGAGATCGGCAAGGTCGGAGACCGAGCCCATGACCGCGCGGGCGTTGGGCCCGAGATCGGCCACGGCCGCGTCGAGCGCTTCCTGCCGGCGGCCGAAGATGAAGACGAAGGCGCCTTCTTCGATGAAGCGCTTTGCCGCGGCGCGGCCGATGCCTGTAGCGCCGCCGGTGATCACGGCGGTCTTTCCTTTCAGTCGGGTCATGAGGTGCATCCTTCATTGGGTGTCTGGGGAAGCAGGGAACTGCTTGCTTGAGACAAAAGATGCAGGCCTGATAACCTGACGACAAGTATGCACTTTTTGGTAAGTATCAAAATGACGACGCCTTCGGAAATCTGCGACACCGGCTGCGGGCTCAACGCCACGCTTCGCATCCTCTCGGGGAAGTGGAAGCCGCTGGCTCTGTTTTTCCTGCGCGACGGCCCGAAGCGCTACGGCGAACTCAAGCGGCTGATCCAGGGCGTCAGCGACAAGGTGCTGATCCAGCAATTGAAGGATCTGGAGGCCGACCAGGTGCTGGTGCGCACCGACTACAAGGAAGTACCACCACGGGTGGATTACGCGCTGACTCCGCTCGGTCGTAGCCTGGCCGAGGCGATCGTTCCGTTGTGCACCTGGGGAACCGAGAATGCGGCGGAAATGGCGCGTATCTTCGCCAAGCAGGATGCTTTGCCATGACCAGGCCCCCATCGAGTTGATGTCGGTGACCAGGTCGGTCGTGGCGCCAGGTGTCGCGCAGCTGGTGGCCGAAGGCAAGATCAAGTCATTCGACCGACCGTTGGCGGATTTCCATCCGGAATGGCACCAGGGTCGAAAGAAGAACATCACCATTCGCATGCGGATGAACCACACATCCGGCATGCAAAACGTCGCGAATACCACCATTGAAATCTATCCCTCGCCCGACGCCATCCAGCTCGCGCTTGCGGCAGAGCTTGTCAGCAACCCGGGCACGGACCCCAACTACAACAATAAGGCCGTGAACCTGCTTGCCGGCATTATAGAGAAGGCATCGGGCAAACCGATGGACGTCTTTTTCCGCGACGGCTTGTTCAAATCCATGGATATCAGTCCCGGCCCTTGGGAGAAGGATAAAGCAGGTCATCCTTATGGCATGGCCGGACTACCACTCACGGCGGCCGATCTCGGCAAGATTGGCCAGCTGATGCTGGACAAGGGCCAGTGGCACGGGAAGCAGCTATTGCCCGTGAACGTCGTGGACGCCTTGGGTCAACCACAGGCCCATGCCGCCATGGGGCTGCTCTGGTGGATCGACCCCGCCTATCGTCACTTCGATTACGATCCCGCCGCGCCCGATGTGTTGCGCAAGAGGGGCGTGCCGGAAGCCACCACCCTCGTGCTGCAGGAAGGCTTCCCTCGGTAGTCGATGTTGACGACACGTTTGTTCCCGCTCGCAGCCTCGGACCATAGAACACGATCTAGAAAAGGGCGGCTGAACGATGCAGCAAGCCGCAATAACCTCAGCCCCCTTTTCTGTCAGGCCGAAGCCCATGAAATCTGAGAAAGATCTAGATTAGGTGTAGTTGCTTCTATGTATCGGCAGCACAATTCCCTTAGTCGCATGCTGGCTTTCAAGGCAATCGAGGATATGAGTGCATGTGGCGCTTATTGCACGGTATCTGATTAAGAGCTCAGGTGACCTGCGGGCAGTCCCCGCGTCGAGAGCACTCTCGCGCCCGTGAGCAACCGCATTTCTACGTTCGACGAGCTCGTCGACATAAAGACGGAACGAAGGATCTGGAACCGGCGGTTGATCAATCGCTAGACAACTAAAAAGCACCTCGATCTTTTCAATCCATACATTTTGAAGATACAAGCCGAAAACATGAGTATTAATAGTCTGCGGGTTGCTATGACTCTGGAGGTCGATAAGCTTCACTCTTCCCGACCAGCGTTTTTTCTCTCCTACGTTTTTCAAGGATGCGAAACTCGGATCAAGCGCAACGCTATAGAAGCGTGGATGCATGTGTTCTGGCGAGATGCTCATCGACTGAGCGTGCGTTAAGAAAGTTTCGACTGCTTTGGTGACCGTGAACTCAAGCGCTGAGTAGAGATGAACAAAGAACAGTCCACGCAGAATCTTGGCCTCAGGCGGATCAATAAGAGGAGGGAGGGCCTCTCGGTCCTTCACCTGATCAAGTAGCTGAAGAACCTCCGACAGGCGCGCTGTAACCTCAGATCGAACGGCCGTAAGCATATGTCATTTGACCAGATGGTCGCGGACATACTCTATTCGAGTGACTACGGCCTTCTTGGAATTTGTGGCTCCTGTTGTGACAGATCTCAGCGTGGTGTCGTCGAGCAGTGTGGGAAGTGCAGATCGGCGAAAAGATTTTCCGCTCTCGATTGCAAGCGCGGTGCCAACGGATATGCCTTCGAACAAGTTCACCGGTGTGACGCCACGGTTACCTCGAACGATCCCATTGGGTAGGTTCTTCTTGAGCGTGGCAAATGTAGCCTTAAACAGATCGCTCTGTGCGGTAGTGAGCCTGCGTAGTGCACTTTTCTCCATGTATTCGTTTAGGAAGTCCTTTACGCTGTGGTCGAACTTTCTGTAGCTGTCTAGAAATGCAAAGAAGCGAAGTACAAACTCCTCTGCAGTGCCATTCTTAGCGTCGCCTGGCTTCAGCCGCACTACTGCATTGAAGTCACTGTTTTCGGACAAGTGCTTGAGATCATCATTAAAGGGACCTCGAAACACGCAGTTTCGAATTTCTTGGTTAGTTAAAGACACTCCGCCAGTGTTCAGTCTCTCGAACAAGTCGAAGCGAACGCTAAGATCGCTCTTGTCGTTCAGGACCGTAACTCGCATAGGCCGGGTTGAAAACATCAACTGTACTGACTTTGGAAGCGCCTCAAGATTCCCGCCATTCAGAGCTGAAAGTTTTTCAAGCTCTTCGATTACAAGCGGGCGAGTTTTCTTTACCTTTGCCAATAGCTTTGGTGTGCCAAGGAAGTGAGCAAGCGTCCCTAGTCGCTGGACACCATCGACGATCTCCCATGTTGCGTCGCTGTTTGTTGCCATGAAAAGGCTGGGAACGGGTATTCCGAGGAGAACCGACTCGATGAGCTGGGATTCACGAGCCTCGTCCCAAATGAATTGACGCTGGTATTCAGGGGGGACTTCGATTTCGCCGCCCTCGAACATGTCAAGGAGTTGGCGCACGCTCAGATCGTAGCTATCAAAGGACACCAAGCGCCGTTCAGCATCGAGCTGTTGCTGAAGCGTAGGCGACTGATCGCCTTGAGATTTCTTGACTGCCATGGTCTTTCCCTTTTCCAGGCTGTCGCCGCACGGCGATCAGCATTTTGGTTGTTCCCTACATTATGGTGGAACAGAGCAAGAAGTGGGCCAACCCCGTTCCTACCGTTCCGTAGGAAATCATCGAGTGGCTGCCCATCGGCCGACGGCGCGACCGCCGCCGATCAGACGGCCCTAAACACCGCATCTGAAGGGCTACGACTGTTGCAGAGAATCGATGTTCAGCTAACCGCAACTGTACGCTGCCGTCAGCGGCGTGCTGCCGCTCGCAGGCAAAACAACGCGGTTTGGAACTATATGTTGTAGTGATTGAAGGGCTCTATCTTGTCATTCCGGACAATTCTAAGTCTTGGCTAGCAATATGCGCCCCTTAGCGGCGTGCGGATGAGGCCGTCAGGAGTTAAAACTGGTGCCATGATTCGTCGACCGTCGCTGACGCGCGGCAGGCGACAGTCGAGCTCGTGATGTTTCAATGTGACTTGCCACTGATAGGTGCCGTGAACGGCGCAGATGGCTGCACCAAACTATGCCCGTCTGTTCACAACTACGGGAATCCTTCCCATTGCCCCCGCCCGCCTAACTCCCTACATTGGTGCAATGCATGCACCCAACCAGGCGGAACTGCTGACCCTGCTGTCCACCGGCCTAGCCATCGTAGGCTCGGACGGTCGCGTCCAGTGGCTCAACCCGGCTCTCGGCGAGGTCCTGGACGTGGGCCCGAGAACCGCCGTAGGCCAGGAACTAACCGCCCTGATGCGCGAGCCCGGCCTCGCCTCGCAACTCACCCGCACCCTCTCCGAACGCCGCGCCTTCAACCTTCGCGGTGTCACCTTCGGCGTGGCGCGGGGCCGCGAGGTCACCGCCGACCTGACCATGCAGCCGATCGACGAGGACCGGATCCTGGTCGAGGTTCACGCCCTCGCTCCCGACCTGACCCCGGGCGGCACGCCCCTCTCGGCAACCCTGCGCGGCTTCGCCCATGAGGTGAAGAACCCCCTCGCGGGCTTGCGAGGCGCCGCCCAACTGCTCGAACGCCGTGTGGTGGAGGACGACCTGCGCCAACTCGCCAGCATGGTGATCGGCGAAGCCGACCGGCTGGCGGCGCTCGCCGACGGGTTGCTGCGCCATCGCGGCGCCGCGCGAATCGGCCCGGTGAACGTGCACGAGTTACTCGAACGGCTCGAAGGCCTCGTCGGCGCCGAAGCGGATGCCCCGCGTCTTCGCCACGACTACGACCCCAGCTTGCCGGATAGCCTCGGCGATACCGACCGCCTGCTGCAGGTACTGCTCAACCTGACCCGCAACGCAGGGGAAGCCGGCGCGGAGACGATCACGCTGCGCACGCGCGTGGAACATGGCGCGCGCCTGGGCGAGCGGACGGTGCGCGCGGCCTTGCGTGTCGACGTGGTCGACGACGGTCGCGGCGTGCCGGACGAGTTGCGCGATTCACTCTTCCAGCCCCTCGTGTCGGGACGACCGGACGGCACGGGCCTTGGCCTCGCGCTCTCGCGCGAAATCGCCCTCGAACACGGCGGCGACCTGCGCTACACCAGCCGTCCCGGCGAGACGGTCTTCTCGCTGTACCTTCCGATGGAGCGGCCGCATGACTGAAATCTGGATCGCCGACGACGACCGTGGCGTGCGCTTCGTGCTCGCCGAAGCCTTGCGCGACGCCGGGCACACCGTGCGCGAATTCAGTGCCGGCGACGCGGTGCGCGCGGCGCTGGCCGAGGGCAAGCCGGGCCTGCTGGTCACCGACGTGCGCATGCCGGGCGAAGATGGCCTGCGCCTGCTCGAAGACCTCACCCGGCGCAACATCGGTCCGGTGATCGTGATGAGCGCCTATACCGACGTGGCGACGACGGCCGCGGCGTACCGTGCAGGCGCGGCAGACTATCTCGCCAAGCCCTTCGACCTCGACCGCGCGGTCGAAGCGGTGGAGCGCACGCTGGCCATCGCGCACGAGGAAGTGATCGTGCCGGTGCCAAGCGGGAATGCGCATGCCTTGATGGGCGAAAGCCCGGCGATGCGCGAGGTGTTCCGCCTGATCGGCCGCGTGGCGGCGAGCGACCTCAACGTATTGATCACCGGCGAAACGGGCACGGGCAAGGAACTGGTGGCGCGTGCGCTACACGAGGAAAGCGCGCGGCGCGGCAAGCCCTACGTGGCCTTGAACACGGCGGCCATCCCGGCCGAACTCCTGGAGAGCGAACTGTTCGGTCATGAGGCCGGCGCCTTCACGGGGGCGACGCGCCGTCACGCCGGCCGCTTCGAGCAGGCCGATGGCGGCACCTTGTTCCTCGACGAGATCGGCGACATGCCGTTGGCCTTGCAGACGCGGTTGTTGCGCGTCCTGGCGGGTGGCGAGTTCTACCGCGTCGGCGGACGCGAGTTGATGCACGGCAACGTGCGCATCATCGCGGCCACGCATCAGGACCTGGAGGCGCGCGTCGCCGCCGGTCTCTTCCGTGCGGACCTGAAACATCGTCTCGACGTGGTGCGCATCGCCTTGCCGTCGTTGCGCCAGCGGCGCGGCGACATCCCTCTGCTGGCGCGGCATTTCCTCGCGCAGGCCTCGGCGGAGTTGAAGCTTCCGCCGAAGCGTTTCTCGCGTGGCGCCATGAAGCTGATCGAGCAGCGCGATTACCCGGGCAACGTGCGCGAACTGGAGAATCTTTGCCGGAGACTCGCGGTGATCGCCCCGGGTCCGGAAATCCAGGCGGGCGATCTCGGCGGACTGCCCGCGCGCGAAACGCGCAGCGCGGAGTGGACGGATGCCTTGCGCATCTGGGCACAGGATGCGCTGGCGCAGGGCGAGGTGGACGTGCATGCGCGCGCGCGCGACGCCCTGGACAAGACCTTGCTGCAAGTGGCGCTGATCGCCAACGATGGCCACCGGCAACATGCGGCGGCGGCGCTTGGCGTCGGCCGCAACACCCTTACACGCAAACTCGGTGCGTCGCGCAAGCGCCGTCCTTCGAACGGATAACCCCATGACCCTCGAAATTCGCCGTGCCTCGCCGGACGACGCCGACGCCATCGCCCGTTGGAACATCGCCATGGCGTGGGAAACGGAGGAGAAGCGCCTCGATCCCGAGACCATCGGCCGTGGCGTGCGGGCGGTGTTCGATGAGCCGCGGCGGGGGTTTTACCTGATTGCCGAACTGGACGGCGTCGCCGTGGGCTGCCTGCTCGTCACCTATGAGTGGAGCGACTGGCGGTGTGGCGATTTCTGGTGGGTGCAGAGTGTCTACGTGGCGCCCGAGGCGCGGCGCGCCGGGGTGTTCCGCGGGATGTACGCGCATGTGAAGGCGATGGCCGAGGGCGCGGGTGCGGTCGGGCTTCGGTTGTACGTGGAACTGGAGAACGAACGGGCGCAGGCGACGTATGCGGGGTTGGGAATGGAGCGTTGTCATTACTTCATGTATGAGGCGGCGCTGGGGGCTTGAGGTAGTGCCGCATGTATGACGCGGCGCTGGGGCCTTGAATCGCCGACAGGGTCGGCTCCCACCAGAGCCGCTCCGCCCGCCACGGCACGCAAGCCTTTGTGGGAGCCGCTTCAGCGGCGATGCCCCTCAATCCACAGGCACGCGTGGATCGCCCGTATCCACGGCCGAGATGCGCTCCTCGAAATCGCGCACCGTCATCGCCTTGCCGAACAGGAAGCCCTGCATCTGCGAGCAGCCGACCGAGTCGAGGAAGCTGGCCTGTTCCATGCTCTCCACGCCCTCGGCGAGCACCTGTTTGTTCATGCCCTTGCCCATGGTGACGATCGCGCTCACGATGGCGGCGCTGTCGTTGTCCCAGGCGACATCGCGGATGAAGGCGCGGTCGATCTTCAGCGTGTCGATCGGGAAATGCTTCAGGTAGGACAGGCTGCAATAGCCCGTGCCGAAATCGTCCAGGCTCAACGAGACACCCAGCGACTTGATCTTGCGTAGCAGGTCGGCGATGTGGTCGCCACCTTCCATTACCGTGCGCTCCGTCAGTTCCAACTCCAGCAGCGTGGGATGCAGGCCGGTTTCCGTGAGGATGCCGCGCAGGGATTCGAAGAAGCGCGTGTGCTGGAACTGCAAAGCGGAGACATTCACGGATACCGACAGGGGGCGGTACAGGCGCGTCCATGTTTCGGCCTGGCCGCATGCCTCGCGCAGCGCCCATTCACCGATGGGAACGATCAGGCCGCAGTCTTCGGCCACCGGGATGAACTGTTCCGGCGTATAGACATCCTCGCCGTCCACCTGCCAACGCAACAGCGCCTCCGCGCCGACGATCGTGCCGAGGCCGACATCGACCTTGGGCTGGTAGTAGAGGCTGAGTTCGTTCCGCGCCAGCGCCTTGCGCAGCTCCACCTCGATGCGCACGCGCGCGCTGTTGCGCTCGTTCATGCGCGGATTGAAGAAGCGGTAGCCGTTGCGGCCTTGCATCTTCGCCTCGTACATCGCGGTGTCGGCGTTGCGCAGGAGCGACTCGGCGTCGATCGCGTCGTCGGGGTACACGCTGATGCCGATGCTGAAACTGATCGTCAACGCGGAGGTGTTCACGCCGACGGCCTGGCTGCAGGCGGCCAGCACCTTTTCCGCCACGGCGCTCGCATCGGAGGGACCTTCGATTTGCGGCAGCAGCACCACGAATTCGTCGCCGCCCAGGCGGCTCACGGTGTCGTCGGTGCGCACGGAGGCGCGGATGCGCCGGGCGATCTCCTGGAGCAGGACATCGCCCGCGGCGTGGCCCATCGTGTCGTTGATCTGCTTGAAGTGGTCTACATCGACGAAGAGCAGCGCGGCGCGCTGGTGGCGCCGTGCCGCCACGGTCACGGCGAACTCCATGCGCGAGGTGAGGAGGGCGCGGTTGGGCAGACCGGTGAGGGTGTCGTGGTGGGCGAGGTGGGCCATCTTCAGCGCGAGCGCGCGGGTCTCGCTCACGTCATGGAACACCACCACGCCACCGATGACGTTACCGGCGTGGTCGTGGATCGGGGCGGCGGAATCCTCGATGGGGCTGTCGAAGCCGTTGCGATGAACCAGGATCGCATCGGTGGTGAGCCCGACGATGCTGTTCTTGTCCACCGCCATGATCAGCGGGTTGGGTATCGGCCGCCGGGTGAGGGGGTCGCGCAGCTGGAAGATGTCGTCCATCGGCCGGCCCACGGCTTCGTGGCTGGACCATCCGGTCATCGCCTCGGCGATGGGATTGAGCGAGGTGACGACCAGGTTCGGGTCGGTGGTGATCACCGCGTCGCCGATCGATTTCAGCGTGACCTCGGCCAGCTCGCGTTCGCGGAACAGGGCTTCCTCGAAGGCCTTGCGCTCGCTGATGTCCTGCACTTGCGAGATGAAGTACAGCGCCTCGCCATGCTCGTCGCGCACGAGGGACACGCTGAGTTGCGCATGCACGACGTGTCCGTCGCGATGCAGGTAGCGCTTCTCCATGTGGTACGACAGGCTCTCGCCCGCGAGCAGCTTCCCGACCAGCGCGAGATCGGCGGCGAGGTCGTCGGGATGGGTGAGCTCCTGGAACGAGCGCGTCATCAGCTCGTCTTCGTCGTAGCCCAGCATGTCGCACAGCGCGTCGTTCACCTGCAACCAGCGCCCGTCGGGAAGTACCAGCGCCATGCCGATGGCGGCGTAGCGGAACGCCTGGAAAAAGCGCCGCTCGCTTTCCTTCAGCCGCGCCTCGAGTTCGCGACGGCTGGAGATGTCGGCAAGCAGGATGGCCACGCCACGCACCTTGCCCAGCGCGTCGATGTCGGGCGAGAAGGTGGCCTGGGCATGGCGGCTGCCATCCTCGTGGGCGATGGCGCGATCGGCCACGATGGGTGCCCCGGCGAGGGCCGCGCACAGGTCCGGTTCGATGCTTGCGTGGAGATCGGGCGAGATCAGTTCGTCGATGCGCCGGCCGACCACGTCGTCTTCCTGGATGTTCATCCAGGCGAGGTAGGCGGGGCTGGCATAGCGGTAGCACCGGGATGTATCGACGTAGGCGATCATCGCCGGCGCGCGTTCCAGCAGGTACGCGGACCAGTCCGAGGGTGAAGCGTTCGCGGGAAGGGCGGAAGCAGGCATGCGGTCGCCGTCAGGACGTCGACCCACTCTAATCCGTCACCCTGGCCCGCGTATATCGAACGATTCGGGAAAACGCGGGTTTCAGTGCAGGCTCGGCGAGGGTGCCGACAGCGCGCCATTCGCGTCGAGGAGCACGCGGCCGAGGGCATGGACCTCGTGCTCCGTGGCATAGCGTCCGGCCAGGGTGTCCAGCAGCGGCGCCAGCGCATCGGGCGCCAGCGGGTAGCCGTGGGCCAGGATGCGTGCCCTGCCTGCCGCCGGCTGGGCCACCGTGAGCGCGGCCATGCCCAGGCCGGGTGCCTCGTGCGCGTAGATCGCGGGCGAAGGCAGGGCGGGATCGGCCTCGGCGACCGGCTCGACCAGGTAGCCGGCGGTCTGCGCGGGCTGGCCCTGGAGGTGCAGGGGCACGTGGTGCGCCGCGAGCAGCGCGGCGTATTGGCGAAGTTCGAACAGGGTGCCGGCGAACTCGTGAGCGGGGTTTTCCCGCTGGGCCCCGGCGCGGGCGAACCAGGCGGCCGGACCGGGAATGCCGACCCGGCCCTCGGCGTAATGCAGCGGAAGACCGCGCGAGCCCAGCGCGGTCTCTTCCTTGTAGGGGGTGAGCAGGGCGGCTTCGAGCATCGTCCACAACGGGGCCAGGTTCACGTGTTCGTATTGCACGCAGGTGAGCGCCAGCAGGTCGTCGCGGCTGAGGTAGCGCGCGTGTTCGAGGCGCATGCCCAACGTGCGCATGAGGAAGTCGGCGGTCGCCGCGCCGGCTTCGCCGCGCCCGACCAGTTCCACTTCCATGCGCGCCGTGAGTTCCGCGGCCAGGTCTTCCGGCGCCAGCAGCATCCATGGCACCAGGCGCATCGGCCCGCCGGCATAGCGGGTATCAGGCACCAGCGGCTGGGCCGGCATGTGTCCCTCATGGGTGCCGAAGGCCACCACGCCGCCCGCGGTGGTCACGCGGGGAATGCGCCGGGCCAGTTCTTCCAGCGTGGCGAACACGGGGAAACCGGGCCTGAGCAGTTCGACGCCGTCGAACAGGGCGCCGGCCAGGGCGAAGCGCGAGGCTTCCACGCCGGGCAGCAGGGTGCGCAGGTCGTCGGCCACCAGGGTCGCCACCGCCTGTGCCTCGTCCCGGGTCAGTTCCAGCCGGGCGGGCACTTCGCCCGCGGCCAGTTCCAGCGCCAGGACGGCGGGGCAGGCGATCAACGACTCGTTCACGGCGGGTTTTTCCGAACGGCAAAGGAACGCGATTCTATCATCGGGGCACGTCGGGCTTTCGCCGGGCGGGGATGCGGGTTAGCCTTGCCGATACGCGTTCGTCGGCGATCGTCGGCGTCCGCGATCCCTTCGTCTTCGCATTTCGGCTTGCCCCCGTGGGCATCCCCATCGGTCTGGATCGTTTCTCAAGCATGGATAAGACGCAAAAGCGTGTGGGTGTGGTCGGCGGCGTCCGCATTCCCTTCTGCCGCAACAACACCGCCTACGCCGATGTCGGCAACTTCGGGATGTCGGTCAAGGTGCTGGGCTCCCTGGTGGAGAAGTTCGGCCTTCACGGCGTGGAACTGGGCGAGGTCGCGATGGGAGCGGTCATCCGCCACTCCTCGGACTGGAACCTGGCCCGCGAGGCCCTGCTGTCGTCGGGGCTGGCGCCCACCACGCCCGGCATCACCACGGCACGCGCCTGTGGCACCTCGCTCGACAATGCCATCCTCATCGCCAACAAGATCGCCACGGGCCAGATCGACGCCGGTATCGCCGGCGGCTCGGACACCACCAGCGATGTGCCGATCGTCTACGGCCAGAAATTGCGCAAGCGGCTGCTGGCACTGAACCGGGCGAAGACGCTGAAGGAGAAGTTCCAGGTCGCCACGCGCGGATTCTCCCTGAAGGAACTGAAACCGTCGTTTCCGGGCGTGGCCGAGCCGCGTACCGGCAAGTCGATGGGCGACCACTGCGAATTGATGGCCAAGGAGTGGAAGATCGGCCGCGTCGAGCAGGATGAACTGGCCCTCGCCAGCCACAAGAAGCTGGGCGCCGCGTACGAGGCGGGCTTCTTCGACGACCTGGTGGTGCCGTTCCGGGGCTTGAAGCGCGATGGCTTCCTGCGTGCCGATTCCACGCTCGAGAAGCTCGCTTCGCTGAAGCCGGCCTTCGACAAGACCAGCGGCCAGGGCACGCTCACCGCGGGTAACTCCACGGGCCTGTCCGACGGCGCGGCAGCCGTGCTGCTGGCCAGCGACGAATGGGCCGCCGCGCGCGGCCTGCGGATCCAGGCCTACCTCACGCACGCCCAGGTGTCCGCCGTGGATTTCGTCCACGGCGAAGGCCTGCTGATGGCGCCGACCGTGGCCGTGCCGCGCATGCTCAAGCAGGCCGGACTCACGCTGCAGGACTTCGACTTCTACGAAATCCACGAGGCTTTCGCCGCGCAGGTGCTCTGCACGCTGCGTGCATGGGAGAGCGAGGACTATTGCCGGAACCGGCTGGGTCTGGAAGCTCCGCTGGGATCGATCGACCCGGCGAAACTCAACGTCAACGGTTCCAGTCTCGCCGCCGGTCACCCGTTCGCGGCGACCGGTGCGCGCATCGTCGCGACCCTGGCGAAGATGCTGGAGCAGAAGGGGTCGGGTCGCGGCCTGATCTCCATCTGCACGGCCGGTGGCATGGGCGTCACCGCCATCCTCGAACGGCCCTGATGCCCTCCGCGCAAGACTCATGCTCACACTACGCAGCAGTACATCGCTCAGTGCCCTGGCCCTCGTCATGGGTATCGCCGGTACCAGCTGGCTCACGGCGCTGACTTACGAACGCGCACCCATGACGCGCCGCCTGGCCGAGGTGACCCTGCCCACGGCCGCGCCCGCCCTGGTCTCGAAGACGGTGTCCCGTATCGCGCCGTCGCCGGCGGTGGCGGATGCGGCGTTGCGTTCGCGCCATGCCGTCGCGCGGGTTCCCGCGCCGCGGGTGACCCCCGTGCAAACGACGGCCCCGATTCCCGCGACGGAGCCCCTCGTGCCCGTCTATATGCCATCGCCGCGCTACCCGATGTCCGCCCTGCGCGCAGGGCGGGAAGGCAAGGTGGTGCTGAGCGTCACGGTCACGCCCGAAGGCGACGTCACCAGCGTCACCGTCGGGCATTCCAGCGGGGATATCGAGCTGGACCGTGCGGCCGAAGACGCCGTGCGCGGCTGGCGCTTCGCCGCCGCTGACCGTCCGTCGCGCTACACCACCGACCTGCCGGTCAACTTCGAGCTGACCCGGACGTATTGAGCGAACGTGGCCGGCGGTTCGCCGTTCAGAGGATGCCGGCCGCGGACGAACCGAAGGCCGTGATCATTCGCGTGTAGATCAACTTCAGCGAAACATCCACTTCCGGGAAGTCGCCCACCGGCTCGTAGCATTCGAAGAATCGCGGATCGCTCCAGCGCATGGGGATGCAGCCGGGCTTGAGCTCGTAGCTTGTGGCGTAGCGGAACGGCCAGAGGTCGAAGAACGGCAACCGCTCGGAAACATCGCCGATGAATTCATTGACCGACGACAACACCGGGATCGACTTCTGCCGCGGCGCGATCACCCAGGCGTTGCCGGGCCGGGTGTCCTGCATGATCGAATCGCGCAGGCGGTCGGCGAAGCGCTTGTCGTAGACGATGACACCCGACTCGGTGTTGTAGTGGTCCGAGCGTGGGTCGAGGTTGTGCGTGCCGACCATGGCGAAGGTGTCGTCGACCACGATCGACTTTGCGTGCAGGCCGAAGCGGACGCCGGCCGTCAGCAGTGGCGCCGGGCGGCTGCGCGCGCCGCGTCCCGAACGGCTGCCGAAGCCGAGGAAGCCCGCCGCTTCCGACGGTGGTCCCGGTCGACCGGCCGAGGCGCCTTGGGACGAACCGCGCCCACGCCCGCTCTTGCCGGTCGCCTGTGCGGCCAGCGGCGGCGTGGCCACTTCGGTCGAGCGGCCTTCCAGTTCGTCGATATCGCTGTCCGCCGGGTGCGGCTTGAGTTCGTAGATCTCGAAGCCGTAGTCAGTCAGGTAACGCTTGCGATGCTTGTAGGACATCGCATACACGGCGAAGGCATCCGTGGAGGCCAGCGAGTTCGTGGAGACCACGACGCGCGGCGGCTCTTCCCGCTGGCGTAGTCCGCTGAAGACCTTCTGCGCGGGTTTGCTCATCACCAGGTAGGGCGTCTGCAGCACGATCTCGCTCTTGGCTCCGCGCAGCAGGCCCATGATGTGGCGGGTCAGCGCGCGCACCTCGCGGCGCTTCGGTTCGTCGGTCTTGCCCGGCAGGTCGGAGAGATACTCCACGCGGTTCAGGCGCAGGGAGGCCCGGCTGAGGTGTTCCTCGATCCAGGCGGGGTCCTCGGCATCGGCGACGATCTGCGCGACGCGGTCGGGGCGCTCGTAGGTGGGGACGTTCCAGTGCCGGGGATCGTCGGTGTCGGCCAGGAGTTCGCGATTCACGTCGCGCAAGTGGGTCAGCTGCGCGGAACGCTTGTGCGTCCAGAACTGTTCGAAGCTCGCGCCCATCGCCTTCGCGGTGGGGCCGCCCACCATGACGTCGCGGTCGATGTAGTCGAAGGTCTCGTCCCAGTCGAAGTAGCGGTCCTCGTAGTTCCGGCCACCGGTGATACCGATGAGATCGTCGACCACCAGCAGCTTGTTGTGCATGCGCTGGTTGAACTTGTAGAAGCAGCAGAGGATGCCCGCCGCGAACTCCAGCGGAGGCGTGCGGGCGCTGTGGAAGGTCGGGTTGTAAAGGCGGATCTCCAGGCGGTCGCTGGCGCGGGCCAGCCCCGCGAGCAGGCCGGGGTCGCGGAACGAGAACAGCTGGTCGGCCAGGATGCGCACATGCACGCCACGGCGGGCGGCCTGGACCAGCTCGTCGAGGACCAGCTTGCCCGCGTCGTCCTGCTCCCAGATGTAGGTCTGCACGTCGATCGACTTCCGTGCGGCGCGGATCAGGTTGATGCGCGCCGCCAGGGCGCTCTCGCCATCTTCCAGAAGTGTCGCCACGTGCACGGGACGCGAAGGCGTCGAGGCGGCGTTCGCCTCGATGGCGGCATCGATGAGTGGGGAGGGCGTGGCGCAATGGGTGGTGTCGGCCGGGTCGCAGCTGTCTTGCCGGTCGACGGTGAGGGTCACCACCGCGTCGGCCTTCTGGATGCGCGCGCGCGACAGGGAACAGCCACTCGTGGCGAGGACGGCGGCAAGGAGCAGGATCGTGGGAAGGCGGCGCATGGCGCAGATCATAGGCGAGCCTCGACAACGCCACGTGAGCCGGCCGCCCCGGCCCCCTTGCCTATGGGGGCGTCAATACGATGGCCATGCCCAGGTTCACGCGGTCCGACAGCGCGCCGCGCCGCCCGCGCATGTCGAAATCGGTGCGGTCGATGATGCCCTGGAGTTGCAGTACGCACCCGGCCAGTGCCTCCGGTGGACAGCGATTGGCCTGCAGGCGGAAGGTCACCGGCTGGGTTACGCCGCGCATGGTGAGCTTGCCTTGCACGTCGCCGCCCTCGCTCAGCAGTTGCAGGGCGGTGGGCTCCGACTCGAAATGGATGCGTGGATGGTGCTTCGCATCGAAGAATTCCGGCGCAAGGACCCAGCGCCGCAAGCGGGCCGAGTCCATGCGGATGCTTTCGGTGTCGATATCGGCGTTGACCACGGCGGTCCGCGCCGCGCGATCGATGACCAGATCGCCGCGGATGCCGTCGAAGCTACCCGACACGGTGCTCACCCAGAGCAGGCGGACGCTGAACTCGGCGCGTGAACGCATGGGGTCGATGCGCAGGTCGGCGGCGGATAACGGCGCCGCCGACAGGAGCATGGCGATCGCCGGCAACAGGTGGCGCATTCGACAGGCTCAGTTCGGAGGTGACCAGAATGTCTCGAGCTTGGCCTTGCCCGGTTCCAGGGAACCGTCGAAGCGAAGGCGAGCCATGCCGGCGGGCGGCATGCCGCGGTAGTCCTCGGAACGTCCTTCGACGAGGAAGGCGACGAGTTGTTCGATGCCGGGGTTATGGCCGACCAGGACCACCCGCTCCGCATCCTTGTGTTGGTCGAGCAGGTCGAAAAGGTCGCCTGGGGTGGCGTCGTAGATGGCTGGTTCGTAGGAGGGTTCCACCTGGCCCAGGGCCAGCGCCGCGGTTTCCTTCGTGCGCTCGGAGGGTGAGCAGAGGATGCGGTCGTAGCTGATGTGGTGCGACGACAACCATTCGCCCGCCGCGCGGGCTTCGTTCTTGCCGTGTTCGGTCAGTCGTCGCTCGCGGTCGTCCTTGCCTTCGCCGGGTTCCGCTTCCGCGTGACGCAACAGGATGAGTTCTCGCATGGGTACCGTCCTCCGCTGTGCCACCGCAAGGTGGCGTGATCGATGACGCGGCCCCGGTCGGCTCAGGTGCTGCGCTTTATCCAGCGTAGCAGTTTCGCCCAGTCTTCCTGATGCCCGCGTACATTTTCCGAGTGGTAGTCGAAGATGCCCTTACCGAGCGCCGTGAGCAATACGTACGCTTGGGAGTCGCGAAGTTCCGCGACGACAGGAAAGGGGGCACGTTCGCCCAGTTCGGCGATGGCGGCCTGGCTGGCGTTTGTCCACGGCTTCAGGCGATTGCCTACGAGACCGACGGGCAATTTCCCACGCTTCACCCGGTTGATGCCTCGCAGCATCGTAAGGAAGTCGAGGGTCGCATCCAGGTCGAAATGGGAGGGCAGGACGGGCACGATGATGACATCGGCGCGTTCGAGATAGGGTTCGAGGTCTTTTTCGCCCACGCCGGCGGGGGTGTCCACGATGACCCGCTGCACGTCGCCCGGCAGGCGGTCGAAAGCCCTGCGGCTGCCTTCGATGGCGGTAATGCCTGGCGCGTTCTCAGGACGGCGACCGACCCAGCGCAAGCTGGAGTGCTGACGGTCCGCGTCGATGACGGCCGTCTGCTTTCCGGTCTGGGCCCAGTGTGTCGCGAGCTGGGTGACCAGCGTCGTCTTGCCGCAACCACCCTTGCTGCTTGCCACGAGCGTCGTAAGCATCCGCGAGCACCTGCCTTGGGAGGACTCCTAGCCTACACATCCCGGGCCACCGGTGGTAGGCGCGGCCGTACGCCTCAGAACATCTTGGCGCGTACCTTCGGCAGGATCACGAGGATCAGCGTGGCCAGGGGGCCGAGGAACAGGGAAAGCACCCACCAGAGCAAGCCGCTGCGGTTCTTGCCCTGGGCAAGGCCGGCGTTGATCAGCGTCAGGGTGCCCCAGCCGACGAAGAAACCAGCGCGTTCGCTGGCGAAAAGGGCGAATTGATCCATTCTAAACTCCTGTTCTGTCGCAGGATTGGGTCGCGCAGTCACGTGGACCAAGGGCCGGCGTTCCCCCCGCGCGGTTTCCGATAGTAACAACCTTGCCGCGAATGGCATCGTCCGGGCGCAGCTTCCGTTCATGGTGGGGCCGTATGCTTGACGTTTTATTTCACGGAGATGGGCCCATGCGGGGATGCCGCGTCCTGACCCTGGCCCTAGCGGGCCTGCTTTCCCTGCCCGTCGTGGCGGCCACGCCGTGGCCCGGCGCAACGAAGGGTCCCGCCAAGGGGCCGGTCGTGCAGAAGGACCAGACCAAGGCGTTGTTGCAGTTCCAGAAGGACCTTGCCAGCGTCCTTGCGCTGCGCACCGAGGCCGAACCGTTGCTGGGTGCCGCCCTGCTGGCCCGTCCGCTGGCGAATCCCCCCGAGGTATTGACCTACCACGCCCTGCTCGAGCGCGCGTCGCGCAATGCCGACGCCGGTCCGCAGGTGGCCTGGGCCCGCCTGGCCGACTGCGATGCGAAGGCCGGTACCTGCCCCAATACCGACGCGCTGGACGTGTTGGAGAAACAGGCGCCGGACAACGCGGCCGTTTGGCTGTTGAAACTGGGCATGGATGAACATGCGGGTGCCGGCGACGCCGTGCGCGCCGACCTCACCCGTGCCGCCAACGCCAAGCTCTACGACGATTACCTCGGCGCCAGCCTCAAGGCATTGGCCAATTCGGTGAGCCAGCTCCCGCCGCCAGCCGATACCTATAACCCGCTGCAAGGCGCGGGGGCTGCCGGCGTGCAGATGGTGATCGTCTTCGGTCTCGCCAGTGCGCAACCCTTGCCCGGATTCCAGGCGACGGCCAAGTACTGCGAGGACAACAAGTCCGACGCGGGCGTGGTGGGCGATTGCCTGAAGCTGGCCAAGGTGCTGGAGTGGGGCAGCAGCCCGCTCGGCCGTTCGCTGGGCCTGCACCTGCGCGAGACGCTGTCGCCCGACGCGGCCGACCAGCAGGCGGCGAAGAACGCCCGGCTCAACCTGGTCTGGCAGATGCAGCGTTTCGCCCAACTCAACATTCAGGCGCAGGGCGACAAGGCCACCGCGCAGAAGCTGCTGGCGCTGGCCCGCAGTGGCGGCACGGAGATGAGCGTGATCCTGGCTTCACTGCGCGCCTACGGAATGCCGCCGGAGGCGCCCGCCGGCTGGGAGCCGGCCAAGGTAGAGAAATAAGCAGGGCCGAACCCGGCCCTGCTTCGGTCGGGGGCCAACCCCGTATTCGGTGAGAGCCGACCGTCGGTGGGAGCCGACCCTGTCGGCGATGGGTGCTTGCCATAACCCGGCCCGCTGCCGCGGGATCGCCGACAAGGTCGGCTCCCACAGGTCTGTTCCCAAGCTCCCACCAGGTCTTTCCTGCCCGGTCTACTCGATTGGCTGTTGTGGGAGCCGCTTCAGCGGCGATGGGTGCTTGCCATAACCTGGCCCGCTGCCGCGGGATCGCCGACAAGGTCGGCTCCCACAGGTCTGTTCCCAATCTCCCACCAGGTCTTTCCTGACCGGTCTACTCGATTGGCTGTTGTGGGAGCCGCTTCAGCGGCGATGGGTGCTTGCCGCAACCTGGCCCGCTACCGCGGGATCGCCGACAAGGTCGGCTCCCACCATCACTTCGGTGCTTACTCGCCCAGCGCCTCGCGCATGAATTCCGGCTGGGCCAGGGCGCCCTTGTGGATGTCGGCGTTGTAGTACTTCGTGGCGAAGTTCTTGCTGATGGCGCCGCGCTCGCGGAAGCCCGAGAGGTCGCCGTCCTTGCGGGCCATGGTGCAGCTCCACCAGCCGGTGGGGTAGCACGGCTGCGGGAACGGAAGGGTGCGCACGGCCTTGAAGCCCGACGTACGCATGGCCGAACGCATGGCCTTGATCAACTCGATGTGGGCCAGCGGCGATTCCGACTGCTGCACCAGGATGCCGCCGTGACGCAGCGCCTTGTAGCAGCTGGAGTAGAAGGCGGCGTTGAACAGGCCTTCCGCCGGGCCGACGGGGTCGGTGGAGTCGACGATGATGAGGTCGATCGATTCCGGGTCGGCCTCGGCCATGTACTTGATGCCGTCGATGAACAGGAGTTCGGCGCGCGGGTCGTCGTTGGCGTCGCACAGTTCCGGGAAGTACTGCTCGGCGAGGCGGGTGACGCGCTCGTCGATCTCCACCTGGGTGGCCGTCTCGACTTCCTCGTGCTTGAGGACCTCGCGCAGCGTGCCGCAGTCACCGCCGCCGATGATCACCACGCGCTTGGCGCGGGCGTGGGTGAACAGCGCCGGATGGGTCATCATCTCGTGGTAGAGGAAATTGTCGCGGCCGGTGAGCATCACGCAGCCGTCGATCACCATGAGGTTGCCCCAGTCGGTGGTCTGGTAGATCTCGATCGTCTGGAACGGGGTCTTCTCGGCGTGCAACAGGCGCTCGACGCGGAAACCGATGGAGGATCCCGAAGCCTGGTGGGCCTCGGTAAACCAGCTGAGCTGCTGCTGCGACATGACGCTTTCCTGGAAACGGGTAAGGGGACTAAACCCCGGATTGTACCGGCTCCGGGCCAGAATGCGGCCAAGTCCTTGCCCTGCCTGGTACGTGAGCGAAGCCTTACAACGGGGCCGGCCGATACCCGGATGTCACGAGGCGCCGCTACAATAGGCGGCCTGCCGTACCCGCACCGGGCCGCGCGCAGCAAGAAAGTCTGGTCGGCCCCGCGGCGTGCGAGGCTCCCGGCCGCCAGGCCCGCTTCAGGTCAAGGTTCGCCGCTGCGACTGTTCCGCGCCCCCTTCCGGGGACACGTCACAATCACTTGGAGATCGTCACACCCATGACGAACTGGACCACCGATCGCGCGAAGCTGACCTATGCGATCCCCCACTGGAGCAATGGCTACGTCGACGTAGGCGACGATGGCCACCTGCTGATGCGCCCCCGCGGCGACGAAGGCCCGGCGCTCGACCTGCCCGCCATCGTCGCCAAGGCGACCGCCGAAGGCCTGCGCCTGCCCTTGCTCGTGCGTTTTCCCGACATCCTCGCCGACCGCCTGACCCGCTTGCAGCAGGCCTTCGCCAAGGCGATCGACGACGCCGGCTACGCGGGCTCCTACACGGCCATCTATCCGATCAAGGTGAACCAGCAGCGCGGCGTGGTCAGCGAACTGGTCGCCGCCGGCGAGCAGGGCTTCGGCCTCGAAGCCGGCTCGAAGCCGGAGCTGATGGCGGTACTCGCCCACGCGCGGCCGGGCAGCATGGTGGTCTGTAACGGCTACAAGGACCGTGAGTACGTCCGCCTCGCGCTCATCGGCCTCAAGCTCGGCCTGCGCGTGCACATCGTCATCGAGAAGCTGTCCGAACTGGACCATGTCTTCGCCGAGGCCCGGGCGCTGGATGTCGAGCCACTGCTCGGCGTGCGCGTGCGCCTGTCCTCGATCGGCGCCGGCAAGTGGCAGAACACGGGCGGTGACAAGGGCAAGTTCGGCCTCAGCCCCGGCCAGGTGCTGGAGTTGATCCAGCGCCTGGAGGCCGCGGGGCTCAAGCACACCTTGAAGCTGCAGCACTTCCACATGGGCTCGCAGATCTCCAACGTCCGCGACATCGCCGCGGGCATGCGCGAGGCCGTCCGCTATTTCGTCGAGTTGCATCGACTGGGCGTGCCGCTTGAGATCGTCGACGTCGGTGGTGGATTGGGCGTGGACTATGAAGGCACGCGCTCGCGCAGTTACAACTCGATCAACTACAGCCTCGAACAGTACGCGGCCAGCATCGTCCAGCCCCTGGCCGAGGCCGTGGCCGAGCACGGCATGAAGGCGCCGGTGATCTTCACCGAGTCGGGGCGCGCCATGACGGCGCACCACGCGGTGATGGTGGTGAACGTCAGCGAAGTGGAGTCGCTCCCGCAGGGCGCCATTCCCGCGGCGCGCGAGGGCGAACCGATGGTGCTTCGACACCTGCGCGAGACCCACGCCGAACTCGACCACCGGCCACCGCTGGAGCTCTTCCACGAGGCGCAACACCATTTTGCGGAGGGCCAGACCCTCTACGCGCTGGGCCAGCTCGACCTGCGCGATCGTGCGAGGCTCGACGACCTGTTCTATGCCATCGCGAACGCGGTGCGGCCGCGCCTGCTTCCGGCGGAGCGTGCCCACCGGCAGGCCCTGGACGACCTGGACGAGAAGCTGGTCGACAAGTACTTCGTGAACTTCTCCGTCTTCGAATCGGTGCCGGACATCTGGGCGATCGACCAGATCTTCCCGATCGTGCCGATCTCCCGGCTGGATGAAGAGCCGACGCGACGCGGTGTCATCGCCGATCTCACCTGCGATTCCGACGGCCGCATCGACCACTACGTGGACGCGGAAGGCGTGGACGTGAGCCTGCCGCTGCACCCGCTGAAGGACGACGAGTCGTATCGCCTCGGCATCTTCATGGTGGGCGCGTACCAGGAGACCCTGGGCGATATCCACAACCTGTTCGGCGACACCGACGCGGTGAACGTGCGTGCGACGAAAGACGGCTATGAGTTCGCGCATATCCGCCATGGCGACACGACCGACCTGATGCTCGACTACGTGGGCTACGACCTGAAGTTGCTTCGCCAGGCCTATGCCGATCGCATCGCCGCGGCAGGCATTGCCGGTGCCGAGGCGGAAACGCTGGCGACGTCGCTCGACAAGGGCCTCACCGGCTACACGTATCTCGCGGAAACCGCAGGACACAAGGCACGACCATGACTCTCAGGGCAGCTTTCATCGGACTGGGCGCGATGGGCGCGCCCATGGCCGGCCATCTCCACGCGAAGGGCCTGCTGGCCGCCGTCGGCAACCGCAGCCAGGCGAAGGCCGATGCGCTGGCGGAGGAACTCGGCGTCCAGGCGCCAAGCCTCGCGGATATCGCGGCCTCCTGCGACGTCATCGCGCTCTGCGTCAGCGCCGACGCCGATGTCATCGGCGTGGTCGAAGCGCTGGCGCCGTCGCTCAGGAAGGGCGCCATCGTGGTCGACCACTCGACCGTGGCGCCCGCGACGGCCACGAAGGCGGCGCGCATGCTCGCGGACGTCGGCGCGGATTTCCTCGATGCGCCGGTGTCCGGTGGCGTCGAAGGCGCGAAGAACGGCAAGCTCTCGGTCATGGTGGGCGGCGACGCGGCCGTGCTGGAGCGTGCGCGTGCGGTGCTGGAAGCCTATGGCGCGCGCATCACGCACATGGGCCCCATCGGCAGCGGCCAGGCGACGAAGGCGGTGAACCAGGTGCTGGTGGCGGGTATCGCCCATGCGGTGACGGAAGGGCTCGCCCTTGGCGAGGCGCTGGGTCTCGAAGCGGATCGCCTCATCCCCACGCTGGCAGCGGGCGCGGCGGGCAACTGGTTCCTCGACAAGCGCGGCGCGACCATGTTGCGCAACGAGTTTTCGGTGGGCTTCAAGCTGGCCCTGCTGCACAAGGATCTCGGCATCGTTCGCGGCATCGCCACCGACGCCGGCACCGACCGCACCATCATCGAGCAGTCGCTGGCGGACTTCGGTGAACTGATGGCCCAGGGCTACGGTGACGACGATATCTCGGCGCTGATTCGCTTGAAACGGCCGTCATAAACGATTGCGATCGAGTCCGCCTCCCACCATCCCTGCTGCAAATGGATCGGCATTTTCAGAGCAGTCCGATGGTGATTCGCGATAGCAGAAAATATGGTGAGTCCTCCCAATCGTGAGGACCACCGTTTGAAATATCGACCCAGTCTGACCCGTTCCATTCTTGCGGCGTCGCTCTTGACGGCCTCGCTCCATGCCGTGGCGACCGAACGAGTGCATGTGGGTTCCACCGGAACCGTCCCGCTGTCGGCCATACAAGCCCAGGAAGACCGTGCCGTCCGCGCAGCGACTGCCGATGGCCTGATCACGGCGAGGGTCAATGGTGCGCCGTTCGTCGCGACGAAGGCGTTCGCCTACGAATCCGTTTTTCAACTGGATGGCCGGCGTTATCTGGGCATCGAACATGGCCCGACGGAGAGGGGCCGCGCCTTGATCCTCTCGATTCCGGTGAGAAACGGGGATACCCACGTGCGCGACGGTCATTACGAATTCGGGCTGCCCACGGCGCCACCCGGGGGGCCCAAGCCGGAGATGGCCCTTGGCGAGCCCATAGACGCACCGCCGCCCTTTGTCGGCTTCGCCGTATTCAACGCCGACAGCGGATGGATCGACCTCAAGTTCAATGCCGATCGAACCCGCGTCGATGCCACCTTCGAGTTCGATGCGGCCGGTGAGGAACTCGGCGATCGCATCATCCGAAAGGGTTCGTTCTCGATGCCCTATACGGATTTGCCGGACAACGCGGTTCCAGAGGCCTGAATCCCCTAGCCGGGGGTAGGTAGGCACCCTGAAAAAAGAAGCCCGCCTTGCCAGGCGGGCTTTTCGTGTTCGTCGAAAGCGCGGCGTTGGTTCAACCGCCTTCTTTCAGCGCGATGGCGCTGATGCCCGCCGACTGCAAACGCTGCTTGGTGCCTTCCAGCTCCGTCGCCGACTTGAATGGGCCAAGGCGTACACGGTTGTATGTCTGCGCACCGACCTTGACCGACTGCACGTTGGCCACGAAGCCCTGCAAGGCGAGCTTGGCTTTGAGCGCCTCGGCATCCGCCGCGCTCGGGAACGCGCCGACCTGCAGGAGATAACCAGAACCTGCGGAAGTGGCCGCGGGTGCCTGCTGCGGGGGTGCCGCGGTTACCGTCTGCGTGGTTGCCTTCGGCAGGTTCGAGGTCGCCGAAGTGACCTGGGCCTGCTGGGCCGCGGCCGCCTGCTGTTGCGCGGCGGCGGCTTGCTGCTGTTGCTGCTGCGTGGCCTGTTGCTGCTTCTGCTGTGCCTCGGCGCTGGCCTGCGCGCGGATCTCCGCATCGGGGATCCGAACTTCCTTCTCGGACAGCACCGAATAGAAATCGTAGGACGGCTTCTTCGGTTTTTCCGGCTCGGCGGCTTGCTGGTCGACGACGCCAGGGTCGCTACCCTTCTGCGCCGTGGCCTGTGGATTCGGTGCGGGCCCATCCTGCTGGTGCATCATCGGCATCCAGGTACCGCGCATCGCGAAAGCCATGAGCAGGGCGCCGGCGAGGATGCCGATCAGCGCCCAACTCCAGCCCGGCATGCCGCTCGAACCATTGCGGACGGCCTGACGGCCCTTGCCCTTCTTGCGTGTTGCCATTACATGCTCTCCGGGGCGGAAATGCCCAGCAGATCCAGACCGTTCCTGAGCACCTGCTGCGTGGCCGCCACCAGGGCGAGACGGGCATCGCGCAGGTCGGCGTCATCGACGATCCACTTGTGCTCGTGATAGTAGCTGTGAAGCTCGCCCGCGAGTTCACGCAGGTACTGCGCGATCAGGTGCGGTTCCAGATTGGCCGCCGCGGCCTCGACCATTTCCGGATACCGCGACAGCTGCACCATCAACGCCGATTCGTGCTCCGTCGCGAGCAGGTCGAGCTTCGCCAGGCCGTTGCCACGGTCGGTGGACAGGCCACGGTCGGCCAGTTCGCGGAACACGCGGCAGGCGCGCGCGTGGGCGTACTGGATGTAGTACACGGGGTTGTCGTTGCTCTGTGAACGGGCCAGGTCGATGTCGAACACCAGTTGCGAATCGGCCTTGCGCGCGATCAGGAAGTAACGCGTGGCGTCGCGTCCGGCTTCGTCGATCAGGTCACGCAAGGTGACGTACGAGCCCGCGCGCTTGGAGATCTTCACCTCCTCGCCACCGCGCATGACGGTGACCATCTGGTGCAGCACGTACTCGGGCCAGTTCTTCGGAATGCCCGTGTCGAGCGCCTGCAAGCCGGCCTTCACGCGCGCCAGGGAGCCGTGGTGATCGGAGCCCAGTTCGGTGATCGCACGCTCGTAGCCGCGTTGCCACTTGGTGCGGTGGTAGGCCACGTCCGGCAGGAAATAGGTGTAGGTGCCGTCGGACTTGCGCATGACGCGGTCCTTGTCGTCACCGAAATCCGTGGAGCGCAGCCAGAGCGCACCGCCTTCCTCGTAAGTGTGGCCGTGGGCGACCAGCTCCCGCACGGTTTCCTCGACCTTGCCCTCGGTGTAGAGCGACGACTCCAGGTAATAGACGTCGAAGCCGACGCCGAAGGCCTTGAGATCGAGGTCCTGCTCGTGGCGCAGGTAGGCCACGGCGAAGCGGCGCACATCGTCCAGGTTGTCGGCGTCACCGCTGGCGGTCACGGTCTCGCCATCGGCCTCGACGGATTCGCCTGCCAGGAAGGCCCGCGCCACTTCGGCGATGTAATCGCCCCGGTAACCGGACTCCGGCCAGCCGGGCTCGTCCGGGGCGATGCCCTTGGCCCGTGCCTGAGTCGAGAGGGCCAGGTTCGCAATCTGGACGCCGGCGTCGTTGTAATAGAACTCGCGGAATACCTTCCAGCCTGCCGCGTCCAGCAAGCGGGCGAGGCTGTCGCCGATGGCGGCCGCGCGGCCGTGGCCGACATGCAGCGGGCCCGTCGGGTTGGCGGAGACGAATTCGACGCCCGCCGTGCGGCCGGCGCCATCCCGGTTGCGGCCATAGCGGTCGCCTTCGCCGAGGGCGCGGACGATCTCGGCGTGGAAAGCGGCCGGCGCAAGGAAGAAATTGATGAAACCGGGCCCGGCGATCTCGACCTTGCCGACCCACGGGGACGCCGGCATCGCCTCGACCAGGTCGGTGGCGATGTCCCGCGGCTTACGCCCGGCGGTCTTGGCCATCATCATCGCGGCGTTGGTCGCGAAGTCGCCGTGCTCGCGGCTACGGGTACGTTCGATGACGAAGGTGGGCGCGACGAAGTCGGACGGCAGCTTGCCGGACTCCCGCAGCGCACCGATGGCCTGCAGGACGAGTTGTTTCAGCTCTTGTTTCACGGAATACGCGGCGCGGATATGGAACCGGCAATCCTATCAGAAGGGGCGAGCCGGCCGGTCGTGGCGGGTTTCGCATCATCCACAGCCTGTGGATAACTCTGTGGGCAATACGACGGTTTTTGGTGGCCCCCAGCGAGGTAGGGATGATGACATGGATTCGTAATAACTAATCCCGTTGTTATTCATGAGGTTAAGGCATTCACTTGCGTGCTGGCAGCAGCTGTGACGGCCAAGTGAGGATTTGGCCCAATGTGCATAAGTCGGAATTTGCAAGGCCGTCATCGGTGTTGAAGCGACGCGTCACGGAGCTGTCATCGCCCCCCGTCACAATTCGTTTCGTGCCCGGTGTCTCCCCGGCCCAAGGCACGGCGGGTTACCCACCCCTCCCTCGAAAGGTGACCCAGAACGGCGCGAGCGGCACTCGCGCCGTTTTTTTTGGTTCTTCACGGAAGTCCGGGAGCGCGGTAGGCAGAGCCGTCGGCCGCCACCCTCGTCGCTCCGGTTGCACCGTCGCTCGGGAAGGGAAGCCGCTGCGCGGCCATGTTCTATGGCTGGCGCCCCGTCGCGCCCGTCGCGCCGGGCGGGGTTTCCGACTCGCCTTCCATGGCTCGGCGGAAACGGCCGGCCATCCAGGCCGGCCCCCTGACGGGCCTTTTCGCCCGTCGCTCCTCGGTTCCACACGTCGCGACGAGGGTGACGGCCGACGGCTCTCCCAGGCACGGAGGGGGCGTGCGACAAAAGCAACGCCGTTTACCTGAGGAGCTGCCGTTCCCGGACGAATGCCGTCTCCGTGTGAAACACCCTCACGCGGGTGGGAAGCGGGCTGGCCCGCGATGCGCCACCCTGTTTCGAGCGAATGAAGCCGTGCATCGCAACCAATCGAGCGGTGACAAGCCTCGCCCGATCAGTGCAACGCCTCCTTCGCCAGCGGAGGGATCGAGGACTCGCGGGCCAGCCCGCTTCCCACCCGGGGGCGGCAAGCGACACGCGACGAGCGGTGCTCTTTCCTTCCCACCCACCCCAGGGTCGAGAGAGCTGCCGGGCGCCACCCTCGGCGCGACATTAGGAGCCGAGGACGGGCGGGCGGAGAAGGCCCGTAGGGGATCGGCCAGGACGGCCGATCGTTTCCGCTGAGCCAGGAGGGCGAATCGGAAACCCCCGCCCGACCGTCCGAGCCCGAAGGGGCGCCAGCCATCAGACACGGCCGCGCCAGCGGCATCCTTGCCCAAGGGACGGCGACTACCGTCGCGCCGAGGGTGGCGCCCGGCAGCTCCCCCGCCACGCACACGGCGAATGCGAGGGCGAAGCCGAGCCCACACCAGGCGAACCCCGGAAATACGTGAAGAACTTTTTTTGGCTCGCGGGCCAGCCCGTTTCCCACCCGGGTGCGGCATGTGGCGAGCGTTTTTTGCTCACAGCATGCCGCGCTCGGCCATGGAGACGGGTTCGCCCTGGCCGATGATCATGTGGTCCAGCACGCGGATTTCCATCAGGCCGAGCGCATCCACGAGGGTTCGGGTGATGTCGCGGTCGGCCCGGCTGGGCTCGGCGACGCCTGAAGGGTGGTTGTGGGCCAGGATGACGGCGCTGGCGTGATGCCGGAGGCACGCGCGGACCACCTCGCGGGGGTAGACGCTGGCGCCGTCGATGGTGCCGCGGAACAACTGCTCGTAGGCGAGGACGCGGTGCCGGGTGTCGAGGAACAGGCAGGCGAACACCTCGTACGGCAGGTGGCACAGCTTCGCCCGGAGGTACTGGGCGCTGTCGCGCGGGCTTTCCAGGCGGGGCAGGTCGACGAGCCCCTCGCCCAGGGCGCGCCGCGCCAGCTCCAGCGTCGCCATCAGGCGTGCCCGCTTCACCGGGCCCACGCCGGTCACCGGCGCCACATGGCCGGGATCGGCAAGCAGCTTGCCCAGGCTGCCCGCCGAGGAAAGGAGGGCGCGACTGGTCGCCACGGCATCGCAGCCCGCGCTTCCGTTACCTAGCAGGACGGCGAGCAGTTCGGCGTCGGATAGCGCGGCGGCGCCATGGCTGAGCAACCGCTCCCGGGGCCGGTCGTGGGAAGCCCATTGGCGAATGGGCCGGGGCCGGAAGGTCACGGGCGCCATCGGCGCATCTCGGACGGGGGAGGGACGGTCGGGCCCGTGCTTCATCGGTCTACCTTGATGTCTTGCCGACGGAGTCGCGGCGAGACCTACAACATAGAGTTGCGGCGGGTGCCTGACGATAGAACGATTCTGAAAAATCGTGCGCCGGTCGTACGACGGAAATCCGTTAAGCTAACGTGTCTTCCGAACAGCGTCGTTTCGTCATGACTCTTCGCCAGCGTCGCATCCTGATTGGCGTTACCGGCGGTATCGCCGCCTACAAGGTCTGCGAACTCGTGCGCCGGCTGCGCGACCTCGAGGCGGAGGTGCGCGTGGTGATGACCGAAGGCGCCACGCATTTCGTCACGCCCACCACTTTCCAGGCGCTTTCCGGGCAACCCGTGCGGGTGAGCCTGTGGGACGAGCAGGGCGAAGCCGCCATGGGCCACATCGAACTGGCGCGCTGGGCCGAGCGCGTACTGATCGCGCCGGCCAGCGCCGACACCCTGGCACGGCTTGCGCACGGTTTCGCCGACGACCTCCTTTCCACCGTGGTCCTGGCCACGGCGGCGCCGGTCTATGTCGCCCCGGCGATGAACCAGCAGATGTGGGCCAACCTGGCCGTGCAGGCGAACGTGGGCACGCTGCGCGTGCGTGGCGTGGGCGTGCTCGGTCCGGCGGACGGCGACCAGGCCTGCGGCGATATCGGCTCCGGGCGGATGCTGGAACCGCACGAGTTGCGCGACATCCTGGTCGCCTCGTTCGGCGAGCAGCCGCTTCGCGGGCGCACGGTGGTGGTCAGCGCGGGTCCGACCTACGAGGACATCGATCCGGTGCGCTTTATCGGCAATCGCAGTTCCGGTCGCATGGGTTTTGCCGTGGCCGCCGCCGCGCGCGATGCCGGTGCGACGGTGACCCTCGTGGCGGGTCCCGTCTCCCTGCCGACGCCGCACGGTGTACACCGCATCGATGTGCGCAGTGCCCGGCAGATGCACGAGGCGGTGCTCACGGAGGCCTCCGCCGCGGACATCTACATCGGCGCGGCCGCGGTCGGCGACTACCGCCCGCTGGAAGCCTCGGCCCACAAACTGAAGAAGGCCGACGGAGCGCCGTTGCGGCTCGAACTCACCGAAAACCCGGACATCATCGCCGCGCTGGCGGCCCGGGCGAAGCGGCCTTTCCTGGTTGGTTTCGCGGCGGAAACCAGTGCGCTTGCCGCGTATGCCCAGGAAAAACTCCGGCGCAAGGGCATCGACATGATCGCGGCCAATGAAGTGGGTGGCGGCAAGGGTTTCGAAGTGGCCGACAACGCCCTGCACGTCTACTGGCGCGATGGCGACGACACCTTGCCCGAGATGCCCAAGACCGAACTGGCCCGCCGCCTGGTCGCGCGTATCGCGGAACGATTCCTCTCCGGCTCCGGAACCCCGCCTTGATCGACATCGAACTGAAGATCCTCGACGCCCGCCTGGGCGACTCCATCCCCCTCCCCGAACCCGCCACGCTGGGTAGCGCCGGCATGGACCTGCGTGCGGCGGTGGAGGCACCGGTGACGCTGGCGCCGGGCGAAAGCTTGCTGGTGCCCACCGGCATGGCCATTCACATCGGCGATCCGGCATGGTGTGCTCTGATCGTTCCGCGTTCGGGGCTAGGACACAAGCAAGGCCTGGTGATGGGCAACCTGGTGGGCGTGATCGACGCCGATTACCAGGGGCCGCTGATGATTTCCTGCTGGAACCGCGGGATCGCGACCCTTACCATCGCGCCAGGCGACCGGATTGCGCAATTGTTGCTGGTACCGGTGGGACGGGCGCGGTTGCGCGTCGTCGACGGATTCACCCCCTCGCAGCGGGGCGAGGGAGGATTCGGTTCCACCGGTATCGGCTGATCGGTCGAGACGGACACAAGGGGCACCATGGCTCGGAAAGAGGGAGGGGCGGGGCATGCGCTCCGGATCGATCTGCGACGTCTGCTGCCCCTGGTGGGCGCGACGGTATTGCTGGTCGCCGGCGCGTTCTCCGCATGGCAGGCCTGGTTGATCGCCGACGAAGGCGATGCGGCCGAGCGGACGCGGGCGGCGCAGCGGCAGACGGTCAAGGCGCTGGACGACCTGATCGCCGGCAAGCGCCAGCAGGTACAGCGCTCGCTCGCCCTCGCCGGGGCGACCGACGATCGCGTGGCGATGGCCGAACGGCTGCGCGCGCAGCTGAAGGGTGTCCATGCGGTCGAGGTGTACAGCGGCGGGCTGGACGAGGTCGTGCGCGCCAATTACCGCGAATTCGGCTATGCCAAGGCCGCCCAGCTGATGGCCGCGCTGGGGGCCAGCGAGACACCACCCGCTTCCACCTCGCTGCACGGCAACGAGCGCCGGTTGACCATGGTGGAACCCGTTGCCGCCGACGGCGGTGTGCGCGCATGGATCTGGCTCGAATATCCCTTCGACGACGTGGCGACGCGGTTCGAAGCCGCTTCGCCGGGGGCGGGGCGTATCGAACTGCGCCAGGGCGACGGGCACGACAGCTTGTCGCTGCTTTCGCACGGTTCCCGTTCCGCCGAGTTGGAGGCCGGGGGGCAACGCGTGGCGGGTACGTCGCTATACGTGTTCGCGGCGATGCCGCGCGCCTTCATCGTCATTCCCCACTCCGAGGCGCTCGCCGTCCTGCTGGCCCTGGTCGGGTTCGGCGGCGGCGCCTTCCTCCTCTGGGCCCTGCGCCGTCGGCCGGTCGTGGCCGAGGAACCCGAGCCGGAAGAGCCCGTGCTGGTGGCCGACGTGGCACGCAAGCCACGCCTGCCACCGGCGCCGTCGACCGCGACGGCACCGCCACGCCTGGCGGTGAGTGCCCTGGAGGAAGTGGATGCCTCCATCTTCCGTGCCTATGACATCCGTGGCGTCGCCGGTGGCGCGCTGACCTCCGGTGTGGCCCACCGCATCGGCCAGGCGATCGGCGCGTCGATGGTCGAACGCGACCTGCGTGAGATCGTGATCGGCCGGGACGGCAGGCTGTCGGGGCCGGAACTCGCGGGTGCGCTGTCGGACGGCCTGCGCGCGGCCGGCATCGACGTGATCGACCTGGGCATGGTGCCGACGCCCCTGGTCTATTTCGCCGCCTATCATTTCGGCACGGGCTGCGGCGTATCCGTGACCGGCAGCCACAATCCTCCCGACCACAACGGATTCAAGATCGTGATCGGCGGCGAGACACTCGCCGAGGACGCCATCGCCGACCTGCACCGGCGCATCGTGGAGAATCGGCTGCCGTCGGACGGCGTCGGAACCTGGCGCGAGCAACCGGTGGTGGAGGCCTACGTTTCGCGCATCGCCGGCGACGTGGCCGCCGAGCGCCGGCTCAAGGTCGTGGTCGATGCCGGGAACGGGGTGGCCGGACTGGTGGCGCCCCGGGTCCTGGAGGACATCGGCTGCGAGGTGATTCCCTTGTACTGCGATGTCGACGGCCGCTTCCCGAATCACCATCCCGACCCATCCGATCCCCGCAATCTCGGCGACCTGATCGCCGCGGTGCACACCGTGGGCGCCGATCTCGGCGTTGCCTTCGATGGCGACGGCGACCGGCTCGGCGTGGTCACCCAGGCTGGCGAAATCATCTACCCCGACCGGTTACTCATGTTGTTCGCCCAGGATGTGCTGGCGCGAAACCCGGGCGCCACGGTGATCTACGACGTGAAATGCACCGGGCACCTTCGCCCGGTGATCCAGGAGGCCGCGGGCGTACCGCTGATGTGGCGCACGGGGCATTCGCTGATCAAGGCGAAGATGCGCGAGACCGGCGCGGCGCTGGCCGGTGAGATGAGTGGCCACTTCTTCTTCGCCGACAACAACCGCTGGTATGGTTTCGACGACGGTATCTATGCGGCGGCACGCCTGCTCGAAATCGTCGCGGGCGACCTGGAGGAGCGCAGCGTCGCCGAGCTCTTCGACAGCCTGCCCAAGAGCGTCTCCACGCCGGAGCTGAAGCTGTCGATGGATGAGGGTGCGCCGTTCCGCTTCATGGAGGCGTTCCGCGCCTCCGCGACCTTCGACGACGCCCGCGTGACGACGATCGACGGCATCCGTGTCGATTGGCCCGATGGCTGGGGCCTCGTGCGGGCGTCCAACACGACACCCGCGCTGGTCTTCCGCTTCGATGCCGACAACGGCAAGGCGCTGGAGCGCATCAAGCAGGTTTTCCGCCTGCGACTGCTGGCGGTGGATCGTCATCTGGCCCTGCCGTTCTGAGGCGAGGCTGCCGCGGTCAGCGGCCGCCGTTCGCGGCGTCCGCCGCCTTCAGTTCGCGATAGTGGCGAAGCTGCGCTTCCATGTTCGTCTTGGCGGTGTCCTTGGCCGTCTGCTGGCGCTGTAGCGTGGCCCGGAGGGAGGCGACCGTGTTGCGCTGTTCGGTGATGCGATCGCTGAGGTACTTCGGCACCGGCTGCTTGGCCCGCTCCAGGTCGCCCGCGCGAGTGAGCAGGTCGGCCAGGGCCTTCTCCTGGCCCTGCAGGTTCAGTCGCGTGGTGCGCGCGGCCTGTTCGAAATTGTCGACCTCGGCGTTCTTCGCGGCGGCGAACGCGGCTTCGTCCGGGTAGGCGTTCAGCATCTGCGCGTCTTCACGCTGCCGCTGCTGCTGCGCCTGTTGGGCCGCCGCCTGCGCATCGGCGACCTTGCGGGCCGCCGCGCGTTCGTCCGCCGTGAGCTGGCGGTCGACGTGACGCACGACCATGCCCTGGCTGTTCACCACGTCGTATCCGGCCTTCATCGCGTCGGACGTGAGGCTGTCGCTGAAGTACGACTGCCCGGAGGCGTCCTTCCAGCGATAGCGGTAGGCGTTGTTGTTGGCGGTGTTCTTCTGGGCGAAAGCGGCCGTGCCGATGCACAGTGCCGCCCCCGCCAGGATGTAACGCGCTGCTCGCATGGGTTCCCCTCCTGTGCGCGGAGTATAGCCAGCGGGCGGCCACAGGTTGTGCGGGACCGGCACATCGCGCGGATCGCGTGACGCAGTCGCTGTTTCAGGTCACGCCTTCACGCCGTAGAGCTCCCGATAAGCGAGCAGGCGGCCATGTTCCGCCGCCAGCTCCGGCCGCTCGTCGGCGTAGGTGAGGACATCGGCCAGCGTGGCGATGGCGATGACGGGGATGCCGAACTGCGCGGCGACTTCCTGGGCCGCCGAGCGTTCGCCCTGGCCGCGCTCCTGCCGGTCGAGCGCGATGAGCACGCCGGCCGGTTCGGCGCCCTGGGACCGGATCAGCTCCAGTGACTCGCGCACGGCGGTGCCGGCGGTCATCACGTCGTCGACGATCAGCACGCGTCCCCGCAAGGGGGCGCCGACCAGCGTGCCACCTTCGCCGTGGTCCTTGGCTTCCTTGCGGTTGTAGGCCCACGGCAGGTCGCGGTCCTGCGTATCGGCCAGGGCGATCGCGGTGGCGGCGGCCAGGGCGATGCCCTTGTAGGCCGGTCCGAAGAGCATGTCGAAAGGCACGCCCGAGCGCACGGCGGCGGCGGCATAGGCGCGGCCGAGGCGGGCGAGCGCGGCGCCGCTGTCGATCCGGCCCATGTTGAAGAAGTAGGGGCTGCTGCGGCCGGATTTCAGCGTGAAGTCGCCGAAGCGAAGCACGTCTCGGGCGAGGGTGAGTTCAATGAATTCGCGCTGGTAGTCGTGCACGGGAATCTCTCAGTCGATCGAAGGGCCAAGCGGATACCACAGCACGTACTGCGGTCCCGCGCTGCCTCCATGGTACAACCCGCCGCTGTCGCGATAGCCGGCGCGCTGGTAGGCACGTAGCGCCGCTTCATTGCGCACGTTCACGGTGAGGAGGATCCGCTCGCGATCCGGATGGCGACCGGCGACGTACGCGTGGATCGCATCCAGGGCGGCGCGGCCCAGGCCCTGGCCCTGCCTCGGGGCATCGATGAGGAAGCTGCGCAGTGCCACCGCTCCGGGGGCCAGCGGATGATCCGCCAGCGCGGAGGCCCGCCGGTCGATGCGGACGTAGCCGACCACCGCGTCGCCGTGGAGCAAGGCGAGCGCCTCGCTGCCGGGGCACACGGCCACGTCGGCGAGCGAGTCACGGGTATGGCCGACGAAGGGCCGCTGGTCGGGATGGACGTCGAGCGCGAGCACGGCGGCACGCAGGGTTTCGTCGACGGGAAGGACGCGAATGGATGGATTCATAGGAGGTTATGATGCACGGATCGCCGAACACCCGATCAAGGTCCCATGCGCATTATTTCGCTGAACGCCAACGGTATCCGCTCCGCCGCCACCAAGGGCGTGTTCGAGTGGCTGCGCAAACAGGATGCCGATGTCGTCTGCCTGCAGGAGACCAAGGCGCAGGAATCGCAGCTCACCGATCCGATGTTCCGCCCGGACGGCCATCATTGTTTCTATCACGATGCACGCAGCAAGAAGGGATACAGCGGCGTGGCGATCTACTCCCGGCGCGAGCCCGATGAGGTGCGCGTTTCGCTGGGCAGGGAAGACTTCGATTGCGAGGGACGCTATATCGAGGCCCGCTACGGGAATCTCAGCGTGGTCTCGTTCTACATCCCCTCCGGGTCCTCCGGCGACGAACGCCAGCAGTACAAGTTCCGGATCATGGAGTGGCTGACGCCGATCCTGCGCGAATGGGCCGCGAGCGGGCGGGACTACGTGCTGTGCGGCGACTGGAACATCGTGCACACGAAGAACGACATCAAGAACTGGACGTCCAACCAGAAGAATTCCGGTTGCCTGCCCGAGGAGCGCGCCTGGCTCGACCTGCTGTTCAAGGACATCGGCTGGGTGGACAGCTTCCGCGCCATCAAGCCCGACGCGGTGGAATACACCTGGTGGTCCAACCGCGGACAGGCCCGCGCGAACAACGTGGGTTGGCGTATCGACTACCAGATCGTTACGCCGGGCCTGCGCGAACGCCTGCGCGATTGTTCGATCTATCGTGACGAGCGCTTCTCCGACCATGCCCCCTACATCGTGGACTACGCGGAGTGAGCGAAGCGGCCGGGACCGGAGCGGTCCGTTACAAGGGATTGCGTGGCATAGCCGCCGCGTTCGCCCAGCCGGGGGCGGTGACCATGCTGTTCTTCGGTCTCGCGTCCGGGCTGCCGTTCCTGCTGGTCGGTAACACGTTGTCGGCCTGGCTGAAGGAATCGGGCGTGGATTACGGTGCCATCGGCATCGCCAGCTACGTCACCTTCGCCTACAACTTCAAGTTTCTGTGGGCTCCGCTGGTGGACAAGTTCCGCCTGCCGCTGTTCGGCCGGCTCGGCCTGCGCCGCGGCTGGCTGATGTTCGCCCTGTTGCTGCTGGCGGCCGGCCTGCTCGGGATGGCGGCGATGCCGCCGGACGTGTCGCTTCCGCGCTTCATGGTCGTGACCGGCGTCGCCGCACTGGCGGGGGCGACGATCGACATCGTCGTGGATGCCTATCGCGTGGAGATCGCGCCACAGGAGGCGCAGGGTGCCCTCGCGGCCACGTATACCCTCGGCTATCGCTTCGGCCTGATCGCAGGCGGCGCCGGCATCCTGTTGGTGGCGGATGCCTTCGGCTGGCAAGGCGGCTATGTCGCCATCTGCGCCCTGCTGGTCATCCCTTTCATCACGGTCCTGGTCGCACGCGAACCGGAGCACCGCGTGCGCGAGCGCGTGCCGTTGCGCGTGGCCGTGCAGGAGGGTTTCATCGGGCCGTTCCGCGACTTCCTTTCCCGCTACGGCCTGGGCCTGGCGTTGGGACTGCTGCTTTTCGTCGCGCTGTTCCGGCTCCCCGACCAGATGCTCGGGGTGATGGCGTATCCGTTCTACCTCGACGCGGGTTTCAGCAAGACGCAGATCGCGGAGGTGTCGAAGGTCTACGGGGTGATCGTGGGCATCGTCGGCGCCTTGCTGGGCGGCTGGGCCGTGACGCGCTTCGAGATGCGCCGGCTGTTGGTCGTCTCCGCCATCGGCGTGGCGCTCTCGAACATGCTCTACCTGATCATGGCGGCCAACCCGGGCCAGACATGGGCCTTCGTGGCGACTCTCTCGGGAGACAATTTCGCGCAAGGTTTTGCGGGCCCGGTGCTGGTCGCCTTCATGTCGGGCCTGGTCAACCGCAGTTTCACCGCCACGCAGTACGCCTTGCTGAGCGCGCTGGCCAATCTCCCAGGCAAGCTGATCGGGGGGCTGTCGGGCTTCCTGGTGAAGGACTCCGGCTATGCGTCCCTGTTCGTGGTCAGCACCGTTTCCATCGTCCCGACCCTGATCGTGCTCGCCCTCTTGTGGCGCCGCATGCCGCGTCCCGCCGAGGCGGGATAAGCCGGACGACCTATCTTCGCAAGCGAGCAAAACTGTGTAATATCGCCGCCACAGGGGGCATGCGCGAGGAGGTGACGCACGTGCCAGATATCGTTGTGAGGCACATCGACGAGCAGATGGCCGAGCGCATCAAAACGCTCGCGCGCGAACGACGCTGGTCGATCAATGAGGTGATCCTGCACGCATTGCGCTATGGACTCGGCTTGAGTCCCGGCGACGTGTTCAACGAGCTGTTGCTCGAACCCGGCGACATCGCGCACCTGACCGGCGCGTGGGACGCGGAAGAACAGGCGGCCTTCCAGGAAGCCCTCTCGGCATTGGCCCAGGCCTCGCCGTCGACCCTGGCCGACGCTGCGTCGCGCTCGGTGAAATCGACCGAATCGTTCTAGCAAACCCTCCAGATCGTTCTGGCAAGCCCACCAGGTTTCCTGGGCCGAGTTCCTTGTGGGAGCCGACCTTGTCGGCGATCCCGCGGCAGCGGGCCAGACTGAGGCAAGCACCTATCGCCGCTGAAGCGGCTCCCACAGTAGCGGCTCCACAGACAGAAGCGGCTCCACAGAAAGCCACCAGCAAGGCGGCCGATCAGGCAGCGGCGTACAACGCCCCCAGCAGGCGCGGCCCCCGGGCCCCCGTCACGGCCGGCAGGTTGCCCGGCTCGCCACGCACGCGCCGATATGCCAGCCATGCGAACGCCATCGCTTCCATGACGTCGGGATCGATACCGAACGCCGAACTCGCCAGCAAGGGCCGTCCTTCCAGCCGTGCACCGATGGCGTGCATCAACGCGGTGTTGTGCACACCGCCCCCGCAAGCCACCACGTCCACCGCGTCGGCAGCGTGGCGTTCGATCGCCTCCGCCACCGATACCGCGCTGAGCGCAAGCAGGGTGGCCTGAACATCTTCGGGCGACAACTCGGTGACGCGCGGGTGCGCGTCCAGCCAGGCCAGGTGGAAGTGTTCGCGTCCCGTGCTCTTGGGCGGCGGCAGGGCGAAATAGGCGTCGTCGAGAAGTTCGGCGAGCAATGACTCGTCCACCTGTCCCGACGCAGCGAACAGGCCGCCACGGTCGAAGGATTCGCCGCGGTGGCGAAGAGTCCACGCGTCCATGAGGCCGTTCGCGGGGCCGGTGTCGAAACCGGTGACTTCGCCGGTCGAGGTCAACCGGGTGACGTTGGCGATGCCGCCGAGGTTGAGCACCACGCGCGCACCGTGCTCCGGGCGCAGCACGGTGGCGTGGAAGGCCGGAACCAGGGGTGCGCCCTGGCCACCGGCGGCCACGTCGGCCCGGCGAAAGTCCGCGACAGTGTCGATGCCGGTGCGTTCGGCGATCACCGAGGGATCACCGATCTGCAAGGTGAAAGGGAACTCTCCGCCGGGCCGGTGTCGGATCGTCTGGCCATGCGAGCCGATGGCGCGCACGTCGCCGGCGGCGACGCCCGCCGCGCCGATGACGGCTTGCGCCGCGTCCGCGAAGGCATGGCCCACGGCGACATCGAGTTGCCCGTAGGCATCGAGGTCGAGGCGAAGTTCATCCTGCGCCACGGCGAGGATGCGCGTGCGCAGCGCATCGTTCCAGGGGTGGGTCAATCCGGCGAGAAGACTGGGGTGGCCGTCGGTGAAGCGAACCAGCGCGGCGTCGATGCCATCCGCGCTGGTGCCCGAGATGAGCCCGAGGTAGAGGCCATCCATGGTGGATGCCACGGATCAGTCCGCGCTGTGCTGGTCGGCGTCGTTACGCGCGAGCTTCACGTTGCTGTCCACCTGGTTGAGGCGGGCGAGCTGCGGGCCGACCACTTCCTTCTTGAACTTCGCCAACTGAGCCGCCGGCAGCGGCTCGGGCTTCGGCAGTGTGACCGTCTGCGGATCGCGCTGCACGTTGTTGACGCGGAATTCGTAATGCAGGTGCGGACCGGTGGCCAGGCCGGTCATGCCGACGTAACCGATGGTGCTGCCCTGGCTCACGCGCTGGCCGACACGCAGGTTGGCGAAGCGCGACATATGGCCGTAGGCGGTGCTGATCGTGGCGTTGTGCTGGATGACCACGAAGTTGCCGTAGCCGTTCATCCAGCCGCGGAACTTCACGACGCCATCGCCCGCCGCGTGGATGGGCGTGCCCGAGGGCGCCGCGTAATCCACGCCCTTGTGCGCGCGCATCTTGCCGAGGATCGGATGCATGCGACCGGCGCTGAACTGAGAGGAGATACGGGTGAAGTCGACGGGGATGCGCAGGAAGGAGCCAGTGAGCGGACGGCCTTCCTCGCTGAAGTAGCTGACCTTGCCGTCGCTGTTCTTGAAGCGGTAGGCGGTGTAGCGCTTGCCCTGGTTCACGAATTCCGCCGCGACGATATCGCCTTCGCGAAGAAAGGCTCCGTCACTGTAGACATCGTCGTAGATGACGGTGAAGTTGTCGCCCACGCGCAGGTCCTGCACGAAGTCGATGTCGAACTTGAACACCTCGGCGAGCTTGAGCACCATCGCGTTGCTCATGCCGGCCTTCGACGCCGCACCGAACAGCGAGCTGTCGATCAGCCCGTGCGCGATGTGCTCACGGCGCTGCACGTCACGCTTCTGCGTGGTGAGCTGGGGCGAAGCGCCATCCAGTCGCAGCGTGGCGATGGTCGCTTCGTCCTGGTCGAAGCGCACGCCCTTGAGGACATGATCGCCATCGACGAGGAACTGGAATTCCTGGCCCGGCTTGATCTGGTGAAACACCTTCGTGCCACCCGCTCCGTCGATGACGTGCTGCAGGTCGGTCATCGAAAGACCTTGGGCGACGAAGATGTCGGCGAGGGTCTGGCCGGGCTGCACCTGCACGGTCTGCCAGGTTTCCTCGGGAACGACCGGCTTGATCGAGGCGGGATCGATCTTCGGCACGGCGAGCGGTACCACCGCATGCACGGCCGGGATGGCGGTGGTGAGCGACTGCTTCTTCATGGCGCCCGCCCAGGCAGGGATCACCAGGGCCGACAGGATGACGAGGAGGAAGGCGGTGCCGGCAAGGAT